>NZ_CP020384.1:0-2400000 GCF_002073975.1 Rhodovulum sp. MB263
ATCACCCGTCTCGAAGGCGTCGGAAAGCAGCATGGCTTGCGCCTCCGGTGTATCGAGGTATTCGGCCGCGTCGAAGCGCTTGGTTTCGATAGGCATGGTTGCCTCCGGTTTCAGATCAGGTCGTCCACCGTCACGCCAAGCGCATCGGCAATCTTCTTGAGGGTCTGCGCGGAGCCCTGCTTCCGGCCGGTTTCCAGCTCGGCCACGATCACGCGGTTGATCCCAGCCTTTTCGGCCAGGGCAGCTTGGGTCAGTCCTCGCAGGTCACGATAGACCCGCACGGGGCTCTCCCCGTCGATGATCCGATTGACAAATTCTGCAGGGACCAACTCGGCGCGCCCCGCTGCCATGTCGGCCTTTGCCCGATCATAGGCAAGGATGTCTTCGAGGTCCTCTGCCGCTTCGCGCAGTCGCTCGTATTCGTCCCGCGGGATGGTGACCATATCGCTCATGTCGGCTCTCTCACCAGTCTTGGCCGCCAATCGCAGAGCTCCGTCGTCCAATAGGAGCCCGGCATGACAGATACCCTCAGCTTGCACATCAAGTCCGAAGGTGTCGACATGGGCGTTCATGATCGGGATGGCCACCGCGTTGGATGACGCTGCGCATGGTGCTGTGATGCGAGAGACCTCAGGCAAATGCGAATGCGGCGAGCTGATGATGTTGGTGAGACGTCATCCTTTCAGCAGCATATGGCGGGAGGAGTGCGCCTGCGGTCGCTGCGGGCCTTGGCGGTTCCGAGAGCCGATGGTCATCCCGGGCGGCAGAAGACAGCCCGCCAGGCGCGTCACCGGCGACAAGGGCTGAGCCATGGCAGGCCAGTGGCGCAACCGGCCGAGCGCGTCGGAGCGAGGCTACGGCAGGGGCTGGAAGGCGCTGCGCAAGCGGGTGATGCAGCGGGACAGCTGGCTGTGCCAGCCCTGCCTGCGTACGGGGCGCGTCACGCCCGCCACCGAGTGCGATCACGTGGTGCCCAAGGCGCAGGGCGGCACGGATGACGAGGGGAACCTGCAGGCGATCTGTGCGGACTGCCACAAGGCCAAGACAGAGCGTGAGGCTGCCGAGGCGCAGGGGCGCAGGCTGCGGCCGAGCTTCGGTGAGGATGGGTGGCCGCTCCTGCCGGAGTGAGCAGCCCCCGGGGGGGGTGTTGAAAGTCCCCGGCTGGGGAGGCGGCAACCGGCATGGGGGCCTTTCTTCTCGCATCCACAGTTCCACGAATGAGGGCAATCCCATGGCAAACCCGCGGCTGCCGGCCGATGTGGCGGCGGTAACGGGCGCTGCCGCGAAGAACCCGCAGCGCCACAAGGGGCGCGCGACGCCGATGGTGAAGGGCCTCGGCGACCCGCCAGCGTATCTCGGCGAGATCGAGCAGGAGGCCTGGCGGATGTTCGCGGATGAGATGCCGTGGCTCGGGGCAAGCGACCGGGCGATCACCGAGACCGCGTCACGCCTGCGCGCCCGGATGATGGCGGACCCGAACATGGGCGTGAACGCGCTCGCGCAATTCCGTCTCTGCCTGTCCGCGATGGGCGGCACGCCGTCCGACCGCAGCAAGGTGGCTGCACCTGAGGAACCTGATGACGATCCGGCCGACGCCTACTTCAACTGACCCGGCGACGGCTTATGCACGCGATGTGGTGGCCGGGCGGATCGTGGCGGGGCCGCATGTCCGGGATGCCTGCAGGCGCCACCTGCGCGACCTCGAGGAGGGGCCCGCGCGCGGGCTGATCTGGGACAGGGCGGCGGCAGACCGGTTCTATGGGTTCTGCCGCGACGTGCTGCGCCTGAGCGAGGGGCAGTTCGACGGGACGCCATTCGAGCTGGAGCCGTCGCAGAAGTTCATTTGCGGCTCGCTGTTCGGATGGAAGCGATCGGACGGGGTCCGCCGGTTCCGGCGGGCCTATATCGAGCAGGGCAAGGGCAACGGCAAATCGCCGATGGTCGGGGCCATCGGGCTTTACGGGCTGGTGGCCGACGGCGAGGCCGGGGCCCAGATCTATGCCGCGGGCGCGACCAAGGAGCAGGCAAGCATCCTGTTCCGCGATGCGGTCAACATGTGCGACAAGGCCCCTGCTCTGAACCGGCGCCGGATCCGGCGCAGCGGCGGCCCGGGCCGGGAATACAACCTGGCCCACCTGAAGAGCGGGTCGTTCTTTCGGCCCGTGTCGCGGGAGACCAAGAAGACGGGTTCGGGGCCCCGCCCGCATTTCGCGCTCTGCGACGAGGTTCACGAGCACCCGGATGGCGGCGTGATCGAGATCCTCGAGCGCGGCTTCAAGTTCCGGACCCAGCCGTTGCTGATCATGATCACCAACTCCGGCAGCGACCGGAAAAGCATCTGCTGGCAGGAGCGCAAGCACGCGGTTGCCGTTGCGGCTGGCGATGTCGAAGACGACACGACCTTCAGCTATGTCTGCGCGCTGGACGAGGGGGACGACCCCTTCACCGACCCGGGCTGCTGGATCAAGGCCAACCCGCTGCTGGGAGTGACGATCACCGAGGAATACCTGGCGATCCAGGTCAAGCAGGCACGGGACATCCCGGCCAAGGCCAACGGCATCCGCCGCCTGCATTTCTGCGAATGGACCGATGCGGAGAGCGCGTGGATCTCGCGGGCGGCGTGGGAGGCCATCGAAGACCACAGCCTGGACCTCGACGATTTCGCCGGGCAGCGCTGCTGCGCGGGGCTCGACCTGTCGGCGAAGGCGGACCTGACGGCGAAGGCGCTGATCTTCGAGGACGGGTTTGCCGAGGATGGAAAGCCCCTCTTCGCGGCCTTCGTGCAGGGCTACACCCCGGCCGACACGCTGCGGGCGCGTGCCGAGCGGGACGGCGCGCCCTATGACCTGTGGGTCGAGGCGGGGTTCCTGACGGCAACGCCGGGCAAGAAGACCCGTCTCGATTTCGTGGCGCAAGATCTGCTGGACGACGCCGACAGGTTCGACCTCGACTTCGTGGCCTACGATGCGTTCCTGATCGCGGATTTCGAGGCGATCCTCGGGGATATGGGCGCGACGCTGCCGATGCTCGATCACCCGCAGGGCTGGAACAAGCGGAAGCGCGAGACCGGGGATGGCGAGGAAATCACGCTCTGGATGCCGGGCAGCGTCGACGAGCTAGAAACGCTGATCCTCGAGAAGCGGCTGCGCGTGCATGTGAACCCGGCGCTGCGGGCTGCGGTGGCGTCTGCCACGTTCGACCGCTCGCCGGCAGACCTGCGGCGGTTCACCAAACACAAGGCGACAGCGCGGATCGACATGGCGGTGGCCCTGGCAATGGCGGTCGGGGCTGCGACGGCGCGCACGGCCGGAGAACAGTCGTCTGTCTATGAAGAACGAGGGGTGCTCCTCCTGTGAAACTGTTCCCCTCTTTCCGTCGCGCGCAGGAAACGTCCGCGCCCCGTGCCATGGCGGGAGATGTGGCGTCCTTCGATGGACTGGATGACCCGCGGCTCTACGAGTTCATCCGTTCCGGCGGCGCGGGCGGAATGACCGAGGCGGGGCTATGCGTGTCGCCGAAAGTGGCGCTGAGAAACACGACCGTCATTCGCTGCATCTCGCTGATCGCGTTCAGCATCGGCATGCTGCCGCTCCATCTGCACCGGAAGGCCGACAAGTCGAAGGCGGACGATCACCCTCTGTTTCGGGTGCTCCACCGGCGCCCGAACGGCTGGCAGACGGCATTCGAGTTCCGGTCGCTTATGCAGCAGCGGGCGCTGACACATGGCGATGCGTTCGCGATGATCGTGCGGACAGGAAACCGGGTGACGCAGCTGGTGCCGCTCGACAATGCGCGCGTGACGGTGGAGCAAACCGACGATTGGTCGCTGGTCTACAAGGTTCAGCGCAGGACAGGCGGCATGACGGTGCTGCCGCAGCGCGATGTGTTCCATCTGCGCTACGGGATCAGCGAGGATGGGTTCCGCGGGGTCTCGCTGGTCCGACAGGCCGCCGAGGCGATCGCGCTGGCAATCCAGACCGAGAAGGCTGCGGCACGGCTGTTCCGCAACGGTCTCATTATAGGGCAGACCTTCCAGCATCCCGGGAAACTGACGCCGGAAGCCTTCGCCCGCCTCAAGGCGTCCCTTGAGGAGGCGTCCGGAGCCGGGAATGCGCATCGGCCGAAGATCCTCGAAGAGGGCATGACCCTGGCGCCGGGCGGCACGACCGGCAAGGACGCCGAGGCGCTGGATCAGCGCAAGCACCAGGTCGAAGAGATCGCGCGCCCGTTCGGCGTGCCGCGCCCGCTTCTGGGCGTGGACGATACCTCCTGGGGCTCGGGCATTGACGTGCTGGGCCAGTTCTTCGTGCGCTATGGCCTCTCGCCATGGTTCGAGGCGTGGCAACAGGCCATCGAGCGCGACCTGCTGACGGATGCCGAGGCCGAAATCTACGAGGCTAAGTTCAATGCTGGCGCGCTGTTGCGCGGCTCGATGAAGGATCAGGCCGAATTCTTCGCCAAGGGTCTCGGCTCGGGCGGGCACCAGCCATTCCTAGAGGTCGATGAGGTCCGGGGCTGGCTGGATCTCGGCCATAGTGAAAACCTGCCCGCGATGCCGGGCCAGACAGGAGGCGCAGATGTCGCTTCGCAAGCTCCCGAGCGCTGAGATCTCGCGGCCGCAGGCCTATCACGGCGACGCGCCGGTCGACGCATTGGAACGATGGTCTCCCCGCGCTGCCGAAGCGGACGATGCCGCGACGATCTCGGTCTATGACGTGATCGGCGAGGACTGGTGGACGGGCGAGGGGGTGACCGCAAGCCGGATTGCCGGCGCATTGCGCTCGATCGGCAAGAAGCCCGTGACGGTGAACGTCAACAGCCCGGGCGGCGACATGTTCGAGGGGCTGGCGATCTACAACCTTCTGCGCGAGCACCCGGCCGAAGTGACGGTGCGCGTGATGGGCCTGGCGGCGTCGGCCGCGTCCGTGATCGCCATGGCCGGTGACCGGATCGAGATGGGGCTTGGCTCCTTCCTGATGATCCACAACTCCTGGGGCGGCGTGGTCGGCGACCAGAACGACATGCGCGCTGCAGCCGGGACGTTCGCGGAGTTCGATGCGGCAATGGCCGACATCTATGCGGCCCGCACCGGCATGGATGCTGCGGCGGTTTCCGAAATGATGAATGCGGAGACGTGGCTTCGGGCGGAGGCCGCCATCGAGGCCGGTTTTGCCGACGGCACTTTCGAAGCACCGGATTATGACGAGACACAGGCGAAGGGCATGAAAGCCCGCGCCGCACTGGATGCGACCCTTGCACGGGCCGGCCTGCCGCGCTCCGAGCGGCGGCGGCTCCTGCGGGAAGCGGCCGGCACGCCAGGCGCTGCCGGGACAGCCACGCCGAGCGCTGGCTTTGACGAGGCCGCATTGCGGGCCCTCATTTCCACCATCAAAGCCTGAGAGGGAAAATCATGGCTGCACTGAAACACCCCGCCCGCGGGATCATCTTCGCACGGGCCGACGCTGGCGCCCCGGCGATCTTCGCCGAACTGCAGAAGGCGTTCGAGGAGTTCAAGGCGACGCATGCCGAGCAGATCAAGGGCGTCTCGGCGAAGTTCGACGACGTGGTGACCCGCGACAAGCTCGACAAGGTCAACGCGACGGTCGGCGATCTTCAGGCCGCGCTCGACGCGATCAATGCCAAGCTGGCGGCCGCGCAGATCGGCGGTGGCGCGGCGGGCGGCCTGCGCGATCCGGACTACAGCGAGGCCTTCCGCGCTCACTTCAAGACCGGCGCCGTCCAGGCATCGCTGAACAAGGGCACCGCGGCCGAGGGCGGCTACCTGGCGCCGGTCGAATGGGATCGCACCATCACCGACAAGCTGGTGACCGTTTCTCCCATGCGCGCACTGGCGACTGTGATGAGCATCGGCACCGCCGGGTTCACCAAGCTGTTCAACAACCGTGGCACCGCCTCGGGCTGGGTCGGCGAGACCGCGGCGCGCCCGGAGACTGCGACGGCGAGCTTCGGGCAGATGAGCTACGCGACCGGGGAGCTTTACGCCAACCCGTCGGCCACGCAGCAGATGCTCGACGACGCGGAGATCAACCTCGAGGCCTGGCTGGCCGGGGAGGTCGAGACCGAGTTCGCCTATCAGGAAGGCATCGCCTTCGTGAGCGGCAACGGCACGAACAAGCCGAACGGCATCCTGACCTATGTGACCGGCGGCGCGAATGCCGCGGCGCACCCCTGGGGCGCGATCGCAACCGTGGACAGCGGAGCTGCTGCGGCCCTGACCGCGGACGGGATCATCAACCTGATCTATGCCCTGCCGTCCGCCTTCACGGCGGGTGCCGGCTTTGCGATGAACAGGAACACGCAGAAGCTCGCCCGCCTGCTCAAGGATGGGCAGGGCAACTACCTGTGGCAGCCGTCCTATGTTGCCGGTCAGCCCGCGACGCTCGCGGGCTATGACCTCACCGAGATCGCGGCGATGCCGGATGTCGCGGCGGGGACGAAGCCGATCCTCTTCGGCGATTTCGCCCGCACCTATCTGATCATCGACCGTGTCGGAACCCGCGTGCTGCGCGACCCCTTCACCAACAAGCCGTTCGTGATGTTCTACACCACGAAGCGCGTCGGCGGCGGGCTCCAGAACCCGGAGACCATGAAAGCGATGAACATCGCTGCCTGATCGGTTCTCTGAGGGGCGGGCAACCGCCCCTTTCATGAGCCGACCGGAGGATGCCATGAAACTGACGAAGCCGCTGTTCGCCGCACCGCCCGGCGAGATCTATCCGCGCGAGATCCCCGCGGGCGAGGAATGCCCTGCCGCTCTCGAGCAGGCCGCGCGCGAAGCTGGCGCCCTGGACGAGGGGTGCCGCCCCCGGAAGACGGCCGATAAATGAGGGCGATCCCGGTTCTGGTGACGCCGCCCGCGGTGCCGGTGGTCTCACTGGAGGAGGCCAAGGCGCATCTGCGGATCGACCATGCCGATCAGGATGCGATGATCGAGGGGCTGGTCCTGGCCGCGACGGCCCATCTCGACGGCTGGCGCGGGGTGCTCGGCCGGGCGATCATGCCTCAGATCTGGCAGGAAACCCATGTCGGGCCGGGCCCCTATCTGCTGGCGATGCCCGATGTGTCCGAGGTCACGGCCTCGGCCGGGGGCGCGGTCCGCGTCGAGACGACCGCCCTCGGCCCCCTGGTGACGCTGGCCGAGCCGGTGGAGGCTGTGACGCTGCGCTACACTTGCGGGCTGCCCGCCGCGCAGCTCCGCGCGGCCGAGGTCGCGGTCAAGCTTTACATCGCGCATCTCTATGACGGCTCCGACCTGTCACCGGCCTTCGGCGCGATGATGGAGGCGCTCAGATGGCGCGCGGTCTGACGGTGACCGCACTCGACCAGCGCGTCACCATCGAGCGCGTGTCCCGCGCCCCGGACGGCATGGGCGGCGCCACCGAGACCTGGGCACCCATCGCCACGGTCTGGGCGCAGATCCTGCCCGTGCGCGGCACCGAGAAATGGGAGGCGATGCGGGTCTCGCCCGAAGCGCGGATGAAGGTCCGTATCCACTGGCAGGGCGACGCCGCGGGCCAGCCCTTCTGCACCCCCGCCGACCGGCTGGTCTGGCGCGGCCGGACCTACAATATCGACAGCGCTCTGCCCTATGGCGGCCGCGAGCGCTTCATCGAGATCGGGATTTCCGAGGGCGTGTCGTGAGAGTGAAGGTCGAGCTGAGGCGCTTCGAGGCCCTGCAGGACATGCTGCGCGATCTGCTGGCCGATGGCGAGGATGCGCTGCGGGAAACGGCGCGCGAGCTGGCCGAGGATACCGCCGAGATCGCCAGGCGCGAGATGAAGGCTGCCGCCGGGTCGGCGCCGGCCGGGTCCTATCCCCACCAGCAAAGCGGACGGCTGGCGGAGTCGGTCACAGCGACCCACGAGCCCCGCCAGTCCCGCGTCGGGTCGGACGAGATCCACGGCTATCACCTCGAATTCGGCACCGAAAGCATGGAGGCGCGGCCCTGGCTGGTGCCGAGCTTCGAAGAGGCCACCGCCAAAGCCGAACAGACGCTGGCCGCGAAACTGCAGGAGAAAATCGGATGATCCCCAATCAGAGAGACGCGATGCTGCGCCGGATGGAAAGCCCCGAACGGCGCCTCGGGCGGCGGATCGGCCTCGGCATCCGCCTGGCTCTGAGCTATGCGCAAACCCTCCTGATCATCGGCGCCTGCCTGAAGTATATGGCGGGCTGAGATGGGCTTCGAGACGGCGGCACAGGCCGCCATCTTCACCGCGCTCGACGGCGCGATGTCCTGCCCGGTCGAGGACACCCCGCCCCCCTTGCCGGAAGGACTGCCCGACAGCGATTTCCCCTATGTGGTGATCGGCGACGACACCCTTGTCGCGGACGAGGCAGACGACGTGATCGGGGCCCAGGCGACGATCACCATCCATTTCTGGTCCCGCGCGCCCGGCAACAAGCAGGTCAAGGCGCTGATGGGCGAGGCCTTCGGGTGTCTGCACCGGGCCGCCCTGACCGCGCCAGGCTTCAAGCTGCTCGATTGCCTGCGCGAGTTTTCCACCGTTTCCGTCGGCCCCGACGGCAAAACCCGGCATGGCGTGCAGCGCTACCGGATCATCATGCACAAGGAGTGAGGCCCCATGGCAACCGCAGGCTTTTCCGGCCGTCAGCTCACCATCGAGTGGGACGGCACCATCATCAAGGGCGTGAAGAACAAGACCGCCAGCTTCTCGCGCGAGGGGATCGACATCACCTCGGACGACGATCAGGGCTTCCAGACCTTCCTTCCCGAACCGGGCGTGATCTCGTCCGAATGGTCGGTCGAGGGCATCACCGGCGACGAGACGCTGATCGCTGCCTGCCTCGCGGGCGCGCCCTACGAGACCCCGCCCGTCACCATCAACCTGCCGACCGGCGGGAAGGTCGAGATCACCATGTTCCTCAGCCAGCTGGAAATCACCGGCAATACCGATGGCGCGTTCGAGTTCAGCGCGACCATGATGTCGAGCGGCATTCCCGTCTACACGCCGGCGGGGGCATGACGATGAAGCGCAGCATGACGGCCCGGCTGGCCGGGGAAGAGATCGAACTGGCTGCGACCTTCAGGGCGGCGGCCGAGATCGGGCAGAAGATCGCGGACCCGCTGCTGATCGCGCGCGAGATTGCGGTGACGGCGATGCTGGAAAGCCAGGGCGTCGAGCGCGAGCCGAAGTTCCGCTTCACCGTCGCCAATATCGCCCCGATCCTGCTGATCGGCGCCCGGGCGGCGGACGACAGGCGCGATCAGGCCGCGATCGAGGAGATTGTCTTCGACGCCGGGTTCTTCGCGGCGGCGGCGGTCGCGCGCGATTACATCAACCTGCTCTGCATCCCGCAGACCGAGGAAAGCGCGCCCGGAGAGGATGCCCCCGCGGGGGAGTGACCTGGGCCGCCTTCGAGAGGCAGGCCTATCAGGCGGCCCGCGACTGGGGCGTTCAGCCCTCTGAATTCTGGGCCATGAGCCCGGCCGAGTGGTGGGCCGAGGCCGATGCGAAGATCCGCGAGAGCCGTGCCGCTGCGGGCGGCCCTCGCGTGAAATGGACCGCCGAGGAGATCGAGCGGGTGAAGCGGGGCGGGCGGACATGACGAAAGTTGCGGCAGTCGAGGCGATCATCAGCGGCGAGGCCGGTTCGCTCAAGGCCAGTATCGCCGAGGCGGTCGGGCTGGTGGGCAAGTTCAAGAATGATGCCGAGAAGTCCGCCCGGGCGATCGAGCGCGCCTATCGACAGCAGGAAAGGAGCATCGATCGCCTGCGCAAGTCACTCGACCCGCTCTATGCCGGCAGCAAGCGCTACGAGAGCGCGCTTGCCCAGCTGGACAAGGCGCTGAAGCACGGGGTCATTTCCCAGACCGAATATAACCGGACCCTCGGCCTGGCCGAGAAGGCCTATCTGAAAGGCGAGAAACAGGCTGCGGCGACCGGAGGTGCCCTTGGGGCGCTGGGGAACATGTCCAGCCAGACCAGGTACCGCATCCAGAACATGGGGTATCAGGTGCAGGACATCGCGGTGCAGCTGCAGATGGGGGCGAAGGCCTCCACGGTCTTCGCTGCCCAGGGCTCGCAGATCGCCTCGATGTTCGGGCCGGTCGGAGCTGTCGTCGGCACGCTGGCGGCGGTCGGGCTGCCACTTCTGTCGATCGCGCTCACCAGCGCCACGAAGGATGGCCGCAAGTTCTCCGAGGTGCTGGACGACCTTGAAAGCTCGGTCGCCGCGCTCGACGCGGTGACGCGCATCTATTCCGCGAAAGGACTGGTCGACCTGAAGGCGAAGTATGGCGAGGTCAATGCCGAGATCCTGACGCTGATCGAGCGTCAGAAACAGGTGGCGATCGCCGATGCCGTGCGCGATGCCGATGCGGCGGCAAAGGGCTTCGCGGACCAGCTCTCCCGGATCTCGGATCTGGTGAGACGCGCCGAGTACCAGTTCTCGCCGATCGAGACGCTGGACGAGAAGTTCGGCCTGACGCTCGGCAAGGCCCAGCAGTTGGTCATCGCGTTCGACCAGCTGGCGGCAGCCAAGACCTTCGAGGACCAGGCCAATTCCATGGCCCGCATCCTGTCGCTGATGGAGGGCACGAAGCTCGAAACCGACGCGGTGTTCAGGGAGCTTGTCCGCGCCGAGGGCGCGATGCGGGAGCTGGCTGCGGCCGCCCCCAAGGCGGGGTGGATGTCTGGTGCCATCGCCGAAGCGAAGACCCTCGCCACGGCGCTCTGGGATGCCGCAAAGGCGCGGGCGGCGGCCGAAGGCGCCGCCAATAGCGATGCGGCCGGGAACCCGATCCAGCCCGGCGTGAGCCGAACAAGCAGACCGCGTGCAGCTCCGACCGGCATCGGCGGCGTCGAGTGGGGCACGCCCCCCAAATCGGGCGGCGGCGGCGCGAACAGGACGCAGACTGAACTTGACGCCCTGCGGCAATCGCTGATGACGCAAGAGGAAATGCAGATCGCGAGCTATGACCGCCAACGGGAGGCGCTTCTGAAAGCACGCCAGCAGGAGCTTATTGATCAACAGGAATATGATGCGTTGATCGAGCAGACCCGGCAGCAGCACCAGGACCGGATGGCCCAGATCGACGCCTATCGTTATGGCAACGGGCTGCAACAGGCAGAGGCGTTTTTTGGTGATATGGCGTCCGCGATGCAGTCGGGAAACGAAGGCATGCTGAGGGCAGCCAGAATATTCGGCGCAGCAGAGGCCACGATCAATGCTTATCGAGCCTACACCGCAACACTGGCTGACCCGCTGCTGCCGTGGTGGGCCCGTATTCCGAAAGCAATGGCGGTCCTTTCGGCAGGGCTCGGAGCGGTAAGTGCGATCAAGGGGGCAGGCGGCGGCGGAAAACGCTCGGCATCAACCTCATCTTCAGGAGTCGCCGCAGCGCCCCCCGCGCCACAGCGTACCGCTACCATCAATGTGCAGGGCGACGTGATCGGCCGCCAGAGCGGCGAGGCGCTGGTCAAGGCGCTGAACGAGGCCTTCGGCGACGGCTATCGGCTCAATCTCGACTGGCAGGGCGCCGCAGGCTGATGGCGTGATCAGCACCGGAACAGGTAAAGCATCGTCCATTCATCGAACGGGGTGGCGGACAGGTAGGTTGCCTTCGGGCAGATGCCCTTCGCCTGCTCAACCATTGCTGGTGTGGGCTTCGCAGCGGTGCCGTCGAGGCTATAGGCCCCGCGGATCGTGACGGTATGATCAGTGATTTCGTAGACCCCGCCCTCTTTGTCGGGGGATACGACGCATCCGACAAGGACGGTGAGCATCGTGATCGCGGACAGTGTGCGCATGACTGGCTCCGGCTACTTAAACTCCGGCAACCTGTCAGCGCAGCGATAGGATCGCAACGGGCGAAGCGCCGCAGAACTGTTAGAGGCGAGCTTGGGGCTATTTCGAGTGGCGGACCACGTAGAGCATGATCGCGCCGATGATCAGTCCGGCGGCGGGCATCATGAGGAACGCAAGGGCTTCCGGAGTGGTCATGATTTCAAGCCTTTCAGGATGAGCCGTGCCAATAAATGTAGGAGCAGCGAGGCCACAAAGCAAACGGCGCTTGCAAGCACGACCTGTGTCGTAAGCCCGTGTTCGCTGTAAGCGTTTGAAAACAGGGACGCCAAGCCACCCACGGCAAATAGGGCCAATGCGAGCCCATTCACGTAGTTGGCGGTCAGTTTGGTCTTCTCATCGCGAATCGTCGTCATCGCACTTTTCTGGGGATGCGGGATCAGGGAGGTCGCTTGAGACCTGCTCCTCTCTGATGGATATGCCGCGTATCAAACCGTCTTGAATATCTTGATCCGTGACCCCGAGCCGATCAAGCATATCGAAGATGAAGGCGTCCCTTTCCTCCTTTGGAACTCTGTCAAAGAACGCGACAAGTCTTTCGAGCCCTTCGTCGAGTGGAGACGGGAATTTCTCTTCTAACGCGGCGACGATTTCGGCGTTCATCGAACGGTTGTTCGCCTCGGCTGCGGCCTTGATCCGGTCCCGCATGCCACGAGGCAGCCTCACCTGAAACCTCTCCGCCAGTTCGCTCGGATATTTGGAATCGCTATCGCTCATGTAGCGGTAATTGCGACTCGCACCCAAAATAGCAATAGATGCGACTTGCACCCATTTCCGCCGAGTGCTACCCAATAGATGCAAGTCGCAACCATGGAGATCGCAGTGAAGAAGTACCCGAGCCAGCTTGCCGAATGCATCAACATACGCCTGCCTGCCGGTTGGCGCGACGCGCTCAAGGCGAGAGCTGCGCGTAACCGCCGGTCGATGAACAGTGAAGTTCTCGCCGCGCTTGAGAGTGTGGTGGGGAAGGCAGCGGGGGCAGGTCGCCAAACTCAGCTCCCCGCTGCCGAAGATAACACTGCTGCTCGGTGAAGCGGCAAGCGTCAACACCAACGGTTGAAAAGGAACCGAAGATGCTTACAGAAGAGCATACCCAGAGAATGCCCCAAATGCTAGCCGGTGCATCTGATGCCCCGCTTACCATGTCGTCGCGCGAGATCGCAGAACTGCTGGAGGTGCGGCACGACAATGTCAAACGCACCGTCGAGCGGCTGGCCGAGAAAGGCGTGATTGTCCGTCCTCCAATGGAGGATGAACCCAGCACCGACGGAATGGGCCGGACTCGGATGACGCGGATCTATCATCTGGAAAAGCGCGACAGCTACGTGGTGGTCGCCCAGCTCTCTCCCGAGTTCACCGCCCGTGTCGTGGATCGCTGGCAGGAACTGGAAGCGGCCCGCGAGACTTTCGATCCGTCCACGATCCTCGAAAGCCCGGCAGCAATGCGCGGCCTCTTGCTGAGCTACACAGAGAAGGTGATCGCCCTTGAAGCGCAGGCCGATGCGATGCGTGAGGATGTCGAGGCGCACGAGCGGCTGACGAAGGCGGATGGGTCGCTGAACGTGACGGAGGCAGCGAAGGCCCTCGGGGTGCGCCCGAAAGACCTGTTCGCGTGGCTTTCGGAGAACGGCTGGCTCTACAAGCGGCCGGGCGCGGCCAGTTGGTTGGGCTACCAGTCGAAATGCAATATGGGACTGCTGGAACACAAGACGACGACGGTCCTGCGCGCGGACGGGTCCGAGAAGATCACGGAACAGGTCCGGGTGACGCCGAAGGGCCTCTCGCGCCTCGCAAAGCTGATCCCCGGCGTCGCGAAGGAGGTGCAGTGATGGATCGTCGCACCTTTCTCACCGCCGCGCCTCTGGCCTCTGTCCCGGCTCTGGCAGCGGGTGCCGCCCCGGCTGATCCGCTTGTTGGCCTGCTGGAAGAATGGCGGCGCGCCCGGAAGGCCATCCACGCGGCGGAAGATGCCAGGCTGGAACATGAATTCGAAGCGGCCGAGGCAAAAGAAGACCATTTCCGCACGCGGATCATGGCAGCGCGGCCGGTTTCCATGGCTGGCGCCGCCGCCCAACTCGACTTCGCCATCGAGGACGAGCTTGTTGGCGGCGAATACTTCGGCGCGGATCGCGTGATGTTCCGCAATCTCAGGGACTTCATGGCCTCTGCTGCGGCCTGAGAGAACGACAGAATGACCACACGGCCCCCTCATAGCGAGGGGGCCTTTTTCATGGAGAGTACCAGAGTGGCAGTGAGCTACACGCCCGGGCACGCGGCGGCGTCGCCCTATCCGATGACCCATGCCCGCATCCTTTGGGACCGGCTGACCGGTACAGTTTCCGCGACCAGCGAAACCGAGGGCTTCGAAGCCGAGCTGGCCGACACCGTCGAGACCAATAGTTGGTGGAAACCGGCTTCTCTTCCCTCCAGCTGGAGGCTGGTCTTCGATGGACCGGCTTTGGTGGACTCAATCGGCATCGCGGCGCATAACCTCGGCTCTACTGAGAATGCGTATCGCCTGGAGCGCCTTACAGAAGACCAGCAGGAGAATGTCCTGCCCTATTCGGAAAGTTTCGGCCTCTGGACTTACAAAGCCAGAGTGGCCGTTTCCATGGGATTTCCGGCCCCCGATCGGACCAATAGCGCAACACGCTTGATCGAGGACCTCAACACGGGCGGTCACTACGTTCAGCAGGACTTCGACACCGTCGAGGGCCGCACGTACACCTTCTCCGTCTACTACAAACCAATTCCCGGGCGCGGTCTCCGGCTGGCCCTTGTGAATGCGGGGTATCCCGCCCTCGCCTTGGTCAACTTCGACGACAGCGGAGCGGTTTTATCCCTCAATGATAAGGTTTCTAACGCTACTTCGGTGGATATAGGCGAGGGTTGGTTCAGGGTCAGCATTTCCGCCCCGGCTCAAGTCACTGGAGTGGCTGCAGCCAGAGTCCTGATATTGAATGAGAATTACGGCAGTGCGTACACCGGGGACGGGTCTTCTTTCGTGAACATCTTCGGGGCGCAATTGCAGTGGAAGGACGGCCCTCCCTCCTCGTATCTCAGGACCACGTCGGCCCCGGTTACGTCCTTCTGGGAGGCGATGTCTGACGCCTGGACCTGGCCCGAGGATGATGGCGCCATCCTTGAATTGTTCGAGCCCGGAGAGGAGACCGGGATCGGCATTTCCGTGTCCAAGGAATGCCGCATCGGGGTCGTGTACACTGGCAAGGCTCTCGAAATGCCCCGCATGGGGTACACGAACCTGGGGCCGACCGATCTTGGGCGCACCGCCGTTCTGACCAGCTATATCAGTGAAGGCGGCCAGCTGATGGGGCGGTTCATCCAGCGCGCCGGACTTTCCGGGGCCTTTGAGTGGAAGAACCTGCCCGAGGACTGGTATCGGCAGGCCTTCGACCCGTTCGCCAGGGCCGCGCGAACCGAGCCGTTTTTCATCGCGGCAAGACCCGAGGGCTATCCGACCGACTGCGCCTATGCCTGGGTCGACGATCCGATCCTGCCCGCCCGCCAGGGCGTGCGGAACTTCGTCAGCGTCGGTTTCACGGCGACGGGGCATGCCGATGCCTCTGCGTGAACCGGTCCAGATCGTCGAGCTCTGGCAGCCACGCTGTGCCGAGCGGTTCGGGGTCGCGCCTTGCAGGGCGACGATGGCCGATGGCCCGCGCTGCTACAATTGCTGGGGCACCTGCCTCGACCGCGAACATTACCGCGGCGACGGCTCGATCGCCTGGCGTTTCGTCAAGCCGACGCAGGCGCTGGTGCCGCTTTACGAGCGGACGGGCGAACATGTCGCGACCAACCCGTTTCCGATGCTGCGCTCGGTCTCGGTCCGGTCGAGCAAGATCAACGTGGGCTCGATCCGCGACGGCGAAAAGCCTCTGGGCGTCACCGGCGGCGTGACCGTCACCCTCACCGATGCGCCCTTCGACGACTATGTCGGCGACTGGTACAGGGCTGCACGCGGCCCCCGGCCGGGATTCTTCTGGGCCAAGTGGTGCGCCCGGAACCCGTTCCATGCCAACATGTTCCTGCGGATCTACGAGGGGTTCGCGGGCGACGCCCTGGCCGATATGGACCGGCGGCTCTATGTGCTCGACAGCGTCGACGGCCCGGACAGCGACGGGAGTGTCACGCTCAAGGGGGTGGACCCGCTCCGGCTCACCGACGAATCCCGTGCCCAGTTTCCGCGCGAGACCGAGATGCGCCTGTCCGGTGACATTGCGTCTGACGCGACCGATATCGTGATCGAGGCCGCGCGCGAGGCCGACCTTTCAGACCCATTCGGCAACACCGCGACCCGCTATCTGTGCCTCGGGTCCGAGATCATCGGCTATACCGGCTATTCCGGTGGCGAGGGCGTCTGGGCGCTGTCGGGCGTCACACGCGCCGCCCTCGGCACGAAGGCCGCCTCGCATTCCGATGATGCCAGCGCCCAGCGGGTCGGCCGCTACGAGCTTCTGGACGGCTACCTGATCGCGCATGACTTGCTTACGGGCCACACGCCGGTTCCGGCAGAGTTCGTGGATTTCGACGCATGGCAGGCCGAGGCCTCCACCTATCTCAACGGCTATGCCTTCTCGCGCACGGTCCACAAGCCCACGGCCGTCAACAAGCTGCTCGGCGAGCTGGTGCGCGACGGGACCTTCTATATCTGGTGGAACGAACGGGCGCAGCTGATCGATTTCAAGGCGGTGCGGCCCGAGCAGTCCTCCGTCGCAATCACCGGGGATGCGCATATCGTCGCCGGATCGCTGGCACAGGCGCGCGAACCGGACGAGAGGATCAGCCGGATCTTCATCTACTACAATCCGGAGGACCCCACGAAATCGGACGATCCGGACAATTACCGCTCGATGCGCGGGCGGGTCGAGCCGGATTTCGAGGTGGAGGCCGGCGGGGCGGATGTCCGGTCGAAGACCATCTATTCGCGCTGGATCACCACCGACGCGCAGGCCTACGAGCTCTGCCAGCGCCTGCTGTCCCGGTTCCGGACGACGCCCCGCTATCTGACGGCGACACTGGCCGATGGCGTGCTGCGGATCGGTCAGGTCGCAGATCTGACCACCCGGCTCGATGTCGATACCGAAGGTCAGCCGGTCACGCGCCGCTGGCAGGTCATCAATGCGCAGCAGGTCAAGCCGGGCGAGGTCACGCAATACCTGCTGCAGCAGTTCATCTACCAGGCCACGCGTTATCTGGTCTGGATGGACGGTGACGCCCCCGACTTTGGCAGCGCGACCGATGATGAAAAGCTCGACGGCTTTTGGTGGGCAGACGAAGACGGGCTCATGCCCGACGGATCAGAAGGATATCTCTGGCAATGACCGATTGGACGACCATTCCGAACAATGTCATCGAGGCGGGCAAGCCGGGCCGCGCGGTCGATGGCCGGGCGCTTCGTGACAACCCCGTCGCTATCGCCGAAGGCGCGCCCGGGGCACCTGTGGTGGCTGCAGGCTGGCACCCTTTCGACAAGGTCAGCGTCGGCGACGTGGCCACGGGGAAAATCTGGAGCTACGATGAAGACGGGCAGATATCAGACCTGATTACTCCTACTCTCGAAGCAGGGTATGAGTACATGCTGTATTGGGATCGGATCTCGTGGAACGACGAATCAGCCACCGCTGACGTTCGGGTCGGGTACTCTAACGGCTCTTACCAAGACTTGTTCTCGATTCTTCTGGGGCAACTTGGTTCGGTTGCATGGAACATCGGTTACGTAAGGACTGTTCTTCCTCCGGGGATTTATACCAGCTTCCACACTTTCGAGGGCGGGGCGGCTAAAGGCAGAGGCGCTTACTCGGACCCAGTAGATTTCACGGTGGACCAGCAGGCCACTCTTTACACCCATATCACCTACAGGAGGGTTACAGCGACAGCCTTCCGAATTGTTGTCCGCAACAGGAAAGCCCTAAGATCTGGAGCAGTCTATCTCTACCGCCGCCGTGAATACATCTCCGGCTGACCGCCTACCGGCCCCACGTCTCGATCCCCCCGCTTCGGCGGGTTTTTTCATGCCCGGAGATTGGCCATGACCATGATCGGCATCGCCCTCAGCCACTGCGCAGCCCGGAGCCGCCGGGCGCCCGCGGCCGACTTCTGAGCCGCCCAGGAAGGAGCCCGCCATGCAGGAGCTGACCACGCAGATCCGGGACTGGTGGGGGGTGATGCTCTCGCTGCTCGGGCTGGCCGTCTGGTCGGTCCGGCTCGAGGCGCGCGCCCGCACCAACACCGCCGCGCTCGACCGCGAGACCGCCCGGCTGGCCGAGGAGATCCGCGCCCTCGAGGCCCGCTGGCAGCGTCAGCGCGCCGAGGATCTCGCCGCCCGCCAGCGCGACCGCGCGGAGACCAACGCGCTGCTCCGCGAGCTTCGTGCCGACATCAAGACCGTCCTGCAGCGCGTCCCGCGCTGAGCCCCCAGCCACAGGAGTTTCCCCATGCACCTCGTGCCCCATTGGCGCGCGCTGATCCGGCGTGCCTGGTCGATCCGTCTCATCCTGCTCGCGGGCCTGCTGTCAGGGCTCGAGGCCGGGCTCTCGCTGGCCTCGCCCGATGCGACAGGCCTGCCGCGTGGGCTCTTCGCCGGGCTCTCGGCGCTGGTCACCGCGGCCGCCTTCGCCGCCCGGCTGATCGCCCAGAGGATGGAGTGAGCCCATGCGCAGGATCCTGAAGCGCGGCGCCGCCGCCACCGCCCTCGCGCTCAGCTTCGTCGGCGGCAATGAGGGCCTGAAGACAGAGGCCTATCTCGACATCGTCGGCGTGCCGACCGTCTGCTTCGGCGAGACCCGCGATGTGGAGATAGGCGACAGCTACACGCCCGCCGAGTGCCGGGCGATGTTCGCCGGGCGGCTCGCCGGGTTCGAGGCCGGGCTCGACCGGCTGATCGCGGATCCTCTCGAGGCCCGCATCCCCGACCGGACCTATGTCGCGATCCTCGACTGGGCCTATAACGTGGGCCTCGGCGCGGCCGGGCGCTCGACGCTCATTCGCAAGCTCAACGCGGGCGATCTGCGCGGCGCCTGCGACGAGCTTCCGCGCTGGCGCTTTGCGGGCGGCAAGGGCGTGCGCGGCCTCGCGATCCGCCGCAACAAGGCCCGCCAGCTCTGCCATGAGGGGCTCGACGGCGTGCCGGCCGGGGCGCCGTTCCGCTGGTCGGGCGCATGAGGGCGCTCCTCCTGGTGCTGCTGATGGCAGGCTGCGGCGGGCTGCCGGTCCCGCTCGGGCCGCAGGTCGCGGCCAATGTCCAGGCCGGGGCCGAGAACGTGCAAGGGCAGAAGGTCGAGAACGCGCCTTCCATCCTTCGGCCCCGCGCCCGCGAGATCCGCCAGGAGCAATCCGAGAACCGCCTCCGCGCTGACCGCGTCGACACCGTTATCGTCAATGTCATCCCCGCCTGGATCGTGCTGGTCGCCCTGATCGGATGGATCGCGCCCTCGCCAGGCGAGATCGGGCGGCGGATCGGCGAGGCGGTCACGCGCCGCCGGGCCTGAAAGTCTCCCCGCTTTCGGGCGTGGTGAGGCGGTGCGCCAACAACGCCTCACCACGCAGCCCTAGAAAAATGATCGAAAAGTTGGATGGGAAAAGTGATTTCAGTCAAATCAATCTCCAAAAAACACGTCTCCCGATCCTGATGCCGCCGCTCCACCGCAGGAAATTGCATCTCCAATTCGTGCCGCAGGTTTGCCGTTGATGAACACCGTTCCCGATCCGCCCGACAGGCTGCGTTCATGCGAAGGCTTCGGGCAAGTCCCACAGCCATGCGCCGCGTAGCTGTCGCCTTGTCGAACGGCTCCGCGGCCATTAACGATGACGTCGTCTGAAGCACTGGTTGCAGGAGAGGGTGGAAAATGGCAGTCGTGGCCGCTGCCGATATCATCTTTGCGTGTCGCAGGTGGCATATAAAATCTCCTCAAGCTCGTTTTACGGGGGTGTCCGTAGAGCGTTTCCATCCTGAGATGCGCAGATTTCGGGAAAGGTTGCATCGATTTCGCGCCGGGTTTTATCAGGTGGCTACAACGGAGCCGAACCCGGAGGAATTGGCCGATGAGGAACGCGGCCGACTACAGACCTCCACTAGGCTTTGCGCATGGGTTGGCAAACGGGCGAGATCGCTTTCGGGCACATCTATGAAGATCCGCCCCTCACTGAATGCGACGATGGCGCAGAACGCCACAAGATTACCGCGGCTGATTTGCGCAATGGACTGCAGACTTTCGGTAACAGGCATGAGCTCCGGGTTGAGCAGACGCGCCGGCCGCATATGTCGTGCATCGGGCAGGATCGGAAAGCCAGAGGCCTCCCAATCCTGCCAGACCATTGCCAGATCGACACCGCGACACCACGACAGTCCGACTGCGCCATAGACCGTCGGGCCGAGGCCCCAGCACATCTGCCGCCAGTCTTCGGCCTCCACCTCACGCAGGTCGTGCAAAAACTCCAGCGTCAGCTGGTCGCAGACCTGCAGATCGCGCCCCTCGGAGTGTTTTTCGGCCAAGCGCAGTATCTCACGCCAAAGGTCCACCAGCAGCGGACCGTGCCGTCCGCCAAGCGCCTTGCCATAAAGTGTGTCGTAAAAGTCCTTCATTGCTTGCTCGTATAAACGATGGCACTCATATTCACATTGGCCGCATAGATTGGATTGGGGTTGATGATATCGAAATGCACCGGCATGGATGTGCCAACGGGATAGGGTATCTCGACGCTATGCGTCGACCCCGCCATGAGAGTGAACGGCTCGACCTCGTTCTGCTTGGCGGCGTTTCGCATCTTGTCCTGCATCGTGTCGCCAAACGGGATCGCATCCGTGTTCCAGCTCATGGCGGGCGGCATGGGTTCCATG
Source organism: Rhodovulum sp. MB263 (assembly GCF_002073975.1). NCBI lineage: Bacteria > Pseudomonadati > Pseudomonadota > Alphaproteobacteria > Rhodobacterales > Paracoccaceae > Rhodovulum > Rhodovulum sp. MB263. The sequence goes on from NZ_CP020384.1 coordinate 20,707, forward strand.
AGCGGGTAGCGAAACCGGATCAGCAGGACGGTATGCCGCGCCCAAGAACGGGGCCGGATGATCTCGGCCAGGTCGCTGAGCGCATCGTCGGTGCCCTCGCCATTGAGAGTATCAGGGATGTTCTCGATATCGACCGCATTGCCGACCTGTCCGCCAAGCGCTTCCCAGTTGGCATATCGATCCGCGGCAGTTCTGTCGAACGGCAAGTCGCGCGCCGGAACGGTCTGCGTCACGCGGCGGGGCGGTGCGCTCGGCGCCGCACCGTGGCGGGTGATCCGCCCGCCCGCGTGGGTCGTCACGGTTTGGTTTCGCGAGGGCATACGACCGGACGTGCCACCTGAGGCCATCGCTCCGAGTTCCTCTGCGATCATAGCACCCACATGTGTCTGGAAGACAATGGTGATCTTGCCAGGATAGAGGTCATTCGACCGAATCCGCACCGACTGCGACACCCGCCGAAAACGCTTCGGCGAAATCACGTCAGATATATCGACGCGGCCCAAGATGTGTCGCGCACGGCGACCCGACTGCGGTAGCGCCGATCCCTCCGCATATGTCGTAGAGGCTTTCGCCGCCTTGGGACCAGTGGGAGGAGTCGTGAGGATCGGTTGATCTCCCGTGTCCAGTCCCAACGTCATCCGCGGTTCGCCCTGAAAATTCAACCGATCTTCAGTTCCCATCTATGCCTCCCTAGGTCTCGCCCTGCTGCGACCACGCCAGCGTCAGTCATTCGGGATTCACGATTTGGCCGATCACCACGAAAAGCGGCGTAGTGCCGTCGCGCGCTTGCGACCGGGCCAGAAGGCGGCAATTGGTGGCGAGATAGGGCAAGAACTGCCGCATATCTCCGTCATGCGTGGACAGGTTGAGCTCGAAGCCGTCCGGACTCGTCACATCGGCTCCGTCCGGAATTGCGTCCGGACAGATCACGCCGAAATACCCATCGTCCCGCAATAAGTCATCAAAGCATGTCTGGTCCGGACAGGCCAGATAGGCCGCCGTAAGGTACTCCGTGGCGGCATAGCCCTGGCGGACGCGTCGCTCCTCCATGTCCGCGACATCCGGTTCCACCGCAGCCCGCGCCAGCAAGGCGGCACGGGTTTCGGCGTCGGGGCCAAGGCCACCGGCCAAAGAGCCCGGCAGGAAACTCCATCGGCTACCTGGACAGGAGGCGAAAACGTCCTCGGCGTCGAGGCCCTGCACGACCTGTTGGGTGAAGTCCATCCAGGCGAGGTATTCGCGATTGTTCACGATCCTGTGCTCCGGGTTGCAAACATGGGTCTCGCCAAATGCACGCAAATCGCTCCAGGAAAAGGTCTCCTGCGCTTGGACGGCAGATGTTCCAAGAAGGCTCCAGAATGAAAACAAGCAGACCAGTGCCCGTCGCCGGACGCAACTTGATTCAGACAAATCTTGTCTCCCTTGGTGATAACTTCGGTCCCGTCGATCTTGGTCTTCAAGCATGGGCTGAATCGGCTTCGCGCCTCTCCGCAGCTCTGATACCGCCCTCGATAGGTAGCGGTTCATCGTAGGCGCAGCGCCTGCATGAGTGTGTTGTGAATTGGAGCCATGTCGCCGCGATTTTCGGCGGCGGCCATCAAACGACAGTTGGTCAGCAGATATGGCAGGAACTGACGCATGTCCCCACCATGCTTGAACAATTTGAGCTCGAAGGCATCAGGGCTCGTATTGTCGAAACCGTCAGGCACCGGCTCCGGACAAATCCTCTCCTCGAAACCGTCCGCTTGCGTTACGGCTTCGAAGCAGGGTTGATCCGCCTGGCACAGCAGGAAGACTGTCGCTGCGTAATCTGCGGCGGCGTAGCCTTGGCTGATACGCGCCTGCACCGGATCGGTATCAGGCGTTTCAGGCGTGATCCGGGAAATCAGGGTTTCGCGCAGGTCACGCCAGTCATCCGGGTTCAAAGGCGCTTCGTTCAACGTTTCCGCAAAGCCGTAAAGAGGCGTGTCGCAATCGAGGAAGGCTGCCGGTGGCAGGCTTCCGTCCACTAACGATGCAAGAGCCTCAATCCAGGTAAGATACTGTGTATTGTTGGTTATCTGGTGATCCGGCACACAGCTGTGCTCATGTGCAAACGCACTTAGCTGGTCGAGGGAGAAGCTTTGCTGGGCCTCGGCAACCGGCGCAACCAGAGCTCCCATAACAAGCACACCGGCAAGTATGCTGTTCGGCCACCGCGAGCGCTGCAATGTCAGTTCAGACAAATTTTGTCTCCCTTCACGATAACTTCACTTCCGTCGATCTCGATCTTTCCACTCGGGCTCAACCGGATTCGCGACTTTCCGCTGCGCAACACGATGCCGCTTTCCGAGTTGAAAACGATGCCGTTGCTCGCCTCGACGATCACGCGTTCCTGTGATGACATCTTCAGGTCAGCGGGCGTTGTCACCGATAGCGTGTCAAGGGAAGCCAACCTCAAACTCTTGTCCGACTGGATCTGGAATTCATCGTCCGACGAAATCATCATGTCCGCTGCCGCGTGTAGCAGCATCGATCCGCGCTGCACGCCACGCGCATGGCCGAGGTTCATGCGAGGATGCTTCTGGTCGCGAAGGTTCCCGTCGCCGAAGACAAAGGCGCGCGGCGATACCGGGCGGACGGTTTCCGAATTGCCCGAAGCGATAAGCAGCGTGTCACCAGTGGTGATGCCGCGCAGCGCAAGCGAATGCGAAACATGCTCGCCATAGGTCAGCGCGGTTTCATGGCCGCGCACCTGCCGGTGCAGGTTGCCGCCCACCGAGGTTCTGTGATCATTCTCGACGCCCACATGAAGGTCGCGTTCGGCATGGACAAATACCTCCTCGCGCCCGGTTTCATCCTCGAACCGCAATTCGTTGAAACCAACTCCTGTGTGCGTGTCAGAACGGAAGACGGACTTGGTCTTGTTGGCGGGCAGATCATAGGGTACCGGGTTGCGCCCGTTATAGACGCAGCCGGTGACCAGCGGCTTGTCCGGGTCGCCGTCGAGGAACTCGACCACCACCTCCATCCCGATCCGGGGGATCACCATCCCGCCCCAACCAGCACCCGCCCAGCTTTGCGACACCCGGCAGCGCATCGACCAGGCCTCGTCCAGGTCCCAGTGGAACCGCACCAGGATCCGGCCGTATTCGTCGCAGTCGATCTCGCCCTCGCCGACCACCGTCGCGGTCTGCGGACCCCGCACATCGGCCCGCGCGGTCTTCTGTTCGGGCAGAAGCGGCGCTTCGACCGGCATCAGGACGTATTGCCCGTCATAGGCGCGCCCGTCGCCATCGTCCGACCCGCCCGACCCATAGTTGTCGGCAGTGTAGGAATGCCGGGCGCTCAGGCACATGTATTCGCCGCCGGTCCCGGGCACAGGATCGCCCGAGAGCGTCACCCGAAACCCCGCGCCAAGCGCCACGATATCGCCCTCGGCCTCAAAGCGCCGGTCCTGGCCGCGTTCGCCCGCGGCGCGCAGCTCGGCCACCACCTTGCCGCGGCCCTGGTCGAGGTAATCGCCCGGCCAGACGAAGCTCTCGATCTGGCCCTGCTCGTAGGCGGCGTCGCCCAGATGGTCGGTCTCCATCGCCGCCACCGGGGTCTTGAAATTGTAGTCCGTCAGCCGGATTGCACCCGTCGTGATCCGCCGCGCGGGCCGCCAGGTACGGAAATGCGAGATCTCCTCCTGGTGGTGGCCCTCGGCCGGCCGGAAGGGCCGCGCGCCGATGCTGTCATGGGCCTCGACCTGGTCGGTCAGCACCATCTCATGGGCGCCATCCGCGTGGCGGAAGTGATAGCTGATGCCGTGGCGCTCCATCATCCGGCAGGCGAAGGCCAGGTCGCTCTCGCGATACTGCACGGTGTATTCGAGTTCGGGGTAGTCGTTCGCGAGTTCAACCGTCAGCGCGCCCGCATCCGCATAGGCCGAGAGCAGCTCGGTCAGGATCTCGACCACGGTCTTGTTGTGGAAGATCCGCTGGTTACGCCGGAGGCTGGCAAGAAAGGCCCAGGGCCGGAGCCGCAGCCGGTAGCGATGTCCATTGTCGCCCGATCCCAGCCAGCGCGCCTCAGTGACGATGCCGTCGAAGGGGCGTTCGCCTTCCTTCGTGGTGAGGGTGACGGTGGCATGCGTCCCGATCAGCCGGTCGAAATCGACATCGGCCGAGGCGGCGAGGCAGTCGGCCGAATAGTCGAACAGCGCGTTCAGATGATCGACGCCCTCGAACCGGCGGAGCACCAGGACATCCTGCCCCAGAACCGTGGAAATCCGGCCCATGCGGGCGTCCTGACGGAAGAACCCACTCATGAAATACCCTCTTTTAATATCGCTAAGGTAGTAACGCGGATCCTGTCATGGCAACCCTAGGCTGCCGTCTGCGTTCTAGGACGCATGGTCATTGGCGACATCATGCCGAGAGGCAGAGTGGCGCGGCTGATGAGGCGACAAGGCTGAGCCCTAGCAAGATCATGTGTCGAGATCTTCCTCGGAAGCCATAAGGGAGAGCTTCCCGGCGTCCCGAACCGCGCCTGATCTGCCGCTCAGCCTCCCAGGTCTGGCCGCCTGGATTCGGTTTTCTGGCGCTCCACAGGCGCAGGCGCCCGGATCACCTATTGTGGATACGCAGCACATCGGGATCAGGATCTCGAGCCCGTCTTCGTCGCGCTGCCAGTGGCAGCGGGTGAGGGCGGCGGAATCAGACATGCCCGCTCTCGGGATTTGGGGAGTGCTCTTTGGTTCGCTGAACCTGCGCAAACCTGATTTCCCTGTACAAACGGGGAACACGCCTGCTTAGGGAGCGATTATTTTGCGCAGTTTCCCTTGTTCTGCGGCCGAGGCTAGCCCTTGGTAAGGGAGAGGTCGACAGTTCAATCCCGTCCAGCAGCACCGCCTAAACCACTGAAAACATGATATTTCCCCAAGAAACCTAAAGCCGCACATCATGCAGAACGAAGCATGAATTTGCGTCGTCTAGTGGCAAGAAATTGGCAAGTTGAATTGGGGACGAAGGCGAAGCCACAGCGGACATCTGACCGCCTGATCCGATCACGCCTGCTTAGATCAGTGTCCAGTTAACCCGCCGCTTCCGCGATGCCCTCGCTCCGCCCGGCATTGCACCGGGCGGTACCCCACAGCCTACCGCCGCAGCGCCCGCACGACCCCGATAGCTGCGGCGCCGCCGAAATAGAACGTCACGATCCGCAGTTGCAGGTCCAGCAGGTCGGCAGACAGCGCATCGGTGACGCCGAGCCCAGTCACCTTGTCCCAGATCAGCAGCTTGGCGTTGTAGAGGATGAACGGCGCCGCCCAGGCGGCCTGCACCCACGCGGTCAGGCGCCCGCCGAGCGCCCGGTTCGCCTGACGCTCCTGCAGCTCGGCAATGCGGATCTCGGCCGCGATCCGGTCGGCATCATTGGAGGCGCGCAGCCGCGCCTCATAGGCCTCGCGCAGCTGGCCCGCCAGCCCGCCGCCGAGGAGCTGCATCAGCCATCCCATCACGATGCCTCGCGCATGCGGTAACCGTATTCCTCGGTCCTGCGGTTCCTGAGCCCGGCGACAACGCGCCCGCCCGCCTTGTTCCACCAGGTCAGGGCCTCGCAGGCGCCCGGCACGTCGCCCTCGCTCAGGCGCCGGGTCGCGGTGGATCGACCCGCGCCAGCCACGCCGACATTGATGGCAAGGCTGGTGAACGCGGCATCGCGTGGAGACGGCTCTCTCGGGAGAGTTCCCGCTCGTGAAGGTCAACCCTCTGCAGACGCGACGCTTCGCGCAAGCCGTCGGAACACATGCCAAGACGGATGCGGTGGACGCCCGCTGTCTTGCGCGTATGGGGGCCGCGTTGGGCCTGGAACCCGACGAGCCCGTTTTGGAGAATCTGCGTGAGTTCGATGACTTGCAGACGCCACGAGCGGCGCTGATCAAGGAGCGGGGCCGTCTGCGCAATCGCCGCCTGATCCTGACCAGTGTCCTGCTGAAGCGTCGGACGAACACACACCTCACCCTGATCGAACGGCAGCTCGGCGAACTCGACGCCGAGATCGCACGGCGCATTGCCGAGGACACGACGTGCGCGCGCAAGCGCGACATCCTAAGCTCGATCCCCGGAATTGGGCAGATTGCCGCCGCTGCCATTTTCACCTTCCTCCCGGAAATCGGTGCGCTGGGGCGAAAGCAGGCCGGGAGTCGGGCCGGGCTGGTGCCGCACAACAGGGAGTCGGGCCAATGGAAAGGCAAGTCCTTCATCAGCGGCGGACGAAAGCCGCTGCGTGACGCGCTCTACATGCCTGCTCTCGTCGCCATGCGGTTCAACCCGGATCTCAAGGCCAGGTATCTGCAGCTGCGCGAAGCCGGAAAGCCAGCGAAAATCGCGCTCGTCGCGCTCATGCGCTGGCTGATCTAGGTTGCGAACGCACTCGTCAAAGCCGACCGCCTATGGGTCAAAAAACCCGCCTGCGCATGACGGATACTCAACAGTTACAATGTCTCGATCCCCAACATGCCTTTCGGCGGCGTCAAGGATTCGGGCTACGGCCGGGAACATGGCGGCTTCGGCATGAAGGAGTTCGTGAACGCCAAGTCGCTTTATATTTGATGACGGCCGCGCGAATGCGGCACGGAATTAACCCGGGTGGCCCCTGTGGTCGCCAGAGGTAATACCGTCCGCTATCGGCGCTCCACCACGTCAGCCAGCTTGCGCATGGCCTTCACATAGAGACGCCCCGCCTCCGTTGCCGCGCCTCCGGCGATAAGAGCAACCTTCAGCGCGCACCGCATCCCAGACCGCGCCCTGCTCCCGGCGGTCCAGGTGCCCGACATGCCCCTGCCATTCCAGCCAGCGGGTGACCGCCGCGCGGGCCTTCTCGTCCTCGGTCCGCAGGTCCAGATCGTCGTCGCCGCTAATCTCGAACCGCTCCCGCAGCATCTCGATCCTGACGGTCTTGGGGTGCAGCCGGATCCCGAGGTAATGGGCCCATAGGCGGCCTGCGCCCGGCAGAACCCCGCGAAGACCGACCAGAGCCCTCCTAACCTCGTCAGGCTCGCACAGCACATGAAGGACGCGGCCGGCCTCGCATTCGAGGCTCTGCGCCTCCGCTCGGTCTCGCCCTTCGGCTCGTAGTAATAGGATGAGCGTGCGATCGACGGTAGCTCGCACTGCCGGCCGATCGAGAGATCCGGGTGGTCCGGCTCGATCATACCGCGCCTCACTTCCCGCCCCAGGGCTTCAGCTTTCGTTCCAAAAAAGAGTTGGCCGCCGCCAGCTCCCCGATCTTGGCGTGGAGCTCCCTCACCTGCTCCTCGTCAATCTCGGGCGTCTTGCGGCCCCCGCGCTCGAAAACGCCTGACGTGCCTTCGAGCACGGCCCGCTTCCATTGATGGATCATCGTTGAATGCACCCCGAACCGGCTCGCCAGCTCGGCCGCCGTCTCTTCACCCTTCAGGGCTTCCAGCGCGACCTTCGCCTTGAACTCAGGCGCGTGCCGCTTGCGTTTCGACATCTCTGATCTCCTTCTCGTCGAAGATCAGCAGACTGCAAATCCTAGCTTATGTCAGTGTCCGAATTTCGGGGGGTAGCTCAGACACCGCAACGAGCGCGCCGAGCGCTTGAGCAATTTGAGGACTCCGCGCCCGGCGCGCCTGCGTCCGACGAGGCACCAGAATACCAAAATCAAACCTGCAGACTCTCGCCAGGAATGAGGGACCGGCAGGGGCAGGTCATGACCGGGAAAGCCGAGCGTGCCACTCTCCGGAAGATGACCCTGCGGCCGGGGCGACGAGGACCGGTTCGCAGATGCGGAGAACCCGAGGTCTCGCGGAAAAGAGCTGGCACAATCTTCTGCACGGAAGAGGACAGGCCGTCCTGTTTCCACTTGAACGGCTCGGGCGATCCGGTTAAACGCACGCTCGGTCCGCCTCAATAGCTCAGCTGGTAGAGCAGGTCCTTCGTAAGGACAAGGTCGGGGGTTCGAGTCCCTCTTGAGGCACCACTCCCTGCATCGTCGGATCACCTGATTGTCGGGCAATATTGCGCGCCGAACAAGAATGCGAAAGCCGCTCTGACCGGGGCTATCTGATGCGCGTGCGGACGATCTCGCCGGCCGGGTATGACCCGGATCGCAGGGTGGGCTGGGCATCCGTCATACGACGGGCTGCAAGACAGCAGGGCCTATATGCGCTGGCGGGGCGGGTATCTCAGATCTCTGCGGCCCGATGCCCGGCTGTCTCGCGGCAGAGGCCCTCACGCATGGCGTAGCCTGCCGGACGGACGACACCGGCGGTTCGGCGCGCGCGGCGGCCCTCCCGGCAGGGAGGACAGCCACGTTCCGTTCTATTGCGCCGGCTTTTCGGCCCCGCCGCCGACCAGCAGCGGCAGCATGTCCGACGCACCGCCAAGCCCGGCAGGACCTGCCGCGGCCGGCTTCCAGGCCAGCGTGTCGAAGCCGCTGCACTGAGCGCAGACCGGCGTCCAGGCCGAATGCACCGTGCCGCAGCTCTCGCAGACCCATTGCGGGCCCTGCGGCGCGCCGATGGCCTTGGCCAGATAGCCGCGCACCACCTCGTCATCGGCGCCGAGCCCACGCTCGATCGCCGCCATAAGCGCCAGCGCGCGCGCCGTGGGTGCCGTCTCGGCCAGATCGCCCAGCGCCTTGCGGGCGGCCGGGAAATCCTCGGCGGCGATCGCGAGTTCCGCCGACAGCATCCGGGTCTCGGGATCGTCGGGGCGCAGCTCTGTCAGCGGGGCGAAACGCTGGATACGGTCCTGCGGCGTCTCTTCGGGCACGAGCTCGGCGAAGGCGGCCGCCAGATCGGGATGCGGCTGTGCCTCCCAGGCGCGGCGCAGCACCCGCACCGCCTGCTTGTCGCGGCCCTGCGCATTATAGGCCCGCGCAGCCATCACCGCGGCGGGGACCAGATCGGGCGACAGCTTGTTGGCCTCCATCGACAGATCGCGCGCGCGCGGCTCGTCGCCATCGACCATCAGATCGCGCGCCTCGCAAAGCGCCAGGATCGCGTCGCGGCGCCGGTGCAGATCGCGCGGGATATTGCCATGGCGGAGCCTGGCGTTCAGGGTCTTGCGCGCGCCCTTCCAGTCCTCGGCGCTGGCCTGCAGCTGCAGCAGCGCATTCTGGGTCTCTGCATGGCGCGGCTTCAGCGCGAAGGCCTTCTCGGCCAGCTTCAACGCGGTCTCGCTGTCGCCCTCGGCCAGCTTCTGCTTCATCAGCCCGCGCACGCCGACAAACCGGGTGCGGTCGTCACCCAGAAGCTTCTTGTAGATGTCGCGCGCACGGCCCTTGTCGCCAAGCATCTCGGCCGCCTGGGCCGAGAGAAGGTTGGTCAGGTCGGGCCGGCGGAGGAAGCGCTCGGCCTTGGCCGCGTTCGACATCGCCAGCCGGGCCTCGCCGGAGGCCAGGGCCAGCATGCCGTCGGCCAGCGCCTGAAAGCCGCGGCGCTCGCGCGAGCGGCTGAAATAGCGGCTGATCGCGGTTTCGTCGCCATTGAGAAAGCGCAGCAGCGCCACCAGAAACCCCGCGATCCGGAGCAGCAGCCAGACGCCGACGACGGTCAGGAGCGCCATGATCACCGCCTGAAGCGGGCCCAGCACGAATTCCTTATCCGCGACCGAGACCCTGAGGCCCGGCCCCGTCTCCATCAGGAGACCGGCACCGTAAGCCAGCGCCGCGACGAGGATCACGAAGAAGAGGATCTTGAGAAGAGACCAGAGCATGTTTCGCGCGTCCTCAGTTGCTGTTCAGCGTTTGCTCGAGGCTCTGCGCGGCCTCCACGGCATCGGCCCGGGCGCGGGCCGCGTCGATCCAGCCCGCCATCTCGCCCCGGGCATCGTCATCGAGCCCGTCAAGCTCGGACAGCGCGGCGTCGAGATTGCCCTCGCGCAGTGCCGCCTCGGCCCGCGACAGAACCGCATCGGCATCGTCGCCCTCTTGCGGGGTCAGCGAACGCATGCCGAGCTGACTGCGCAGGAAGGCCTTGAACTTGTCGCCGGCGCCGCCCGCCGCCTGTTCCTTCAGCGAGGTCTCGAGCGCGGCCCGCGCCGCGGCCGGGAAGGAATCCTGCAGCTCGGGCAGGGTCTCGACGCCCTTGGCTGCCACCGCCGTCAGGGCCTCGGGTACCTCGATCGCACCGAACTGTCCCAGCGCGCTGTCGAAGGGCGCGCCATCGGCCAGCGCCGCGTCGATCCGCATCAATGCCGCGCGGGCCTCGACCTGGGCTGCACGGTCCATCGCCTGACCGATATCGGCCTGGGCCTTCTCGGCCACTTCCTGCACCGAGGCGCTGAGTTCGGCATTCTGCTCGCGCATCTGCGCGATCTGGTCTTCATAGGCCTTGAGCGCGGCCGCCGCCTCGCCGCTGGCCGCCGCGGCAGGCGCCTCGGCAAGCTCGGTCACGCGGGCGTCGATCCCGGCAAGCTGATCGGCGATCTTGCCGATCTGCTCCTGAAGGGCAGAGATCTGCGGGGCGAGGGTGTCGTCGGACCCGGTCCCGGAAGGGCGCTCGGCCAGCGCCGCCTCGATCCGGTCGAGCCGCGCACCGGTCTCGGTCAGCACGGCCAGCCCCTTCTCGCCAAGCCCGGCGCTGGTGCCGGGGAAGGACCAGCCCTCGGGCTGGATGTATTGCGCGGTGACGAAGCCGATCCCGGCCGCCAGAACGCCGCCCAGCACCGGTGCGACGATCCCGCCAGGGCCGCGCTTCGGCGGAACCGGTGCCGCCGCCGGGGAGAGTGGCGCTGCCGGTTCGGAGGGCCCGGTGTCAGGGACCTCTTTGGCCGGCCTGTCGTCTTCGGCCGCCGGTTCGTCGCGCGGCGGTTCGGTATTGGCGTCCTCGTCCGTCTCGTCGCGGTCGCGCGCCGTGCGGATCGCCGTTTCCAGCCGACCTTCGCCGGTCTCTCCGCCGCCTTCGGGTTGCGACGTCCTGGTGTCCTCGGAATCGGTTTCGTCTTCGGTTTTTGCCACGGGAACCCGCCTTTCGATTCGCTTTGTCTGAGACCGCGCGTCGCGCACCCCCTCGCACATTAAAGACTAGCCGTTACGTCCTCAAGGCACGCCAACGGCACCCATTACCGCAGCCAGACCGTCCATCATGGCCTGGGCATCGGGCCGTTCGGCCTCGATCAGGGCAATGGGCTGCGGCCCGTCCCAGGAGGCCGTGACCGCCGGGCTCATCGTCACCAGCGCGAACCGGCCGCCCGAACCGCGCAGCCGTTCGGCGACGAGCAAAGCCGACCGAGGCGAGAACAGCGGCAGCAGGGTCAGGGGCGCGGCCTCGATCTCGGCCGCGATGCCGGACGGGAAGGGCAGGGCCTCCTGCGCATAGACGATGCGCTCCTCGGTCGGGAGGCCGATGGCGCTGAGCGCCTCGGCCAGTTCGACCCGGGCATGTTCGCCGCGCAGGTGCAAAAGCGGGGCCTTGGGCGGATCGGCAGTGAAATGCGCGATCATCGAGGCCGCGGTGCCCTCGGCCGCGGTCGCGCGGAACCCGACGGCACGGGCGGCATCGGCGGTGCGCTCGCCCACGCAATAGGCGGGCAGATCCCGCGCCGGGTTGGCGGCCGCCAGCGCGGCGACGCCGTTCTCCGAGGTGAACAGCAGCCCCGCGAAGCCCTCGAGCGACACCGGATCGGGGCGCGGCACGATGTCGAGGACCGGCGCCGTGCGGATCGCGATGCCGGGACCGAACCGCTGGACGAAATCCCCGGCGAAGCGGGCCGACTGGACGCGCGGGCGGGTGAGCAGAAGCAGGGGGGAATGCTGGGGCAAGGCGAACCTCCTCGCGGGATTGTGCCTGTGGTCCCGGTGGTGTTACCTGCCGACCGACGGGTACGCAACGGCGGAGCCATGGCCGAAACACTCACGATCCTTGGGCTGGAGAGCAGCTGCGACGATACGGCCGCCGCCCTGGTGCGCCAGAATGCCGACGGGCGCCCCGAAATCCTGGCCTCGGTGGTCGAGGGCCAGACCGCATTGCACGCGGCCTTCGGCGGCGTGGTGCCCGAGATCGCCGCGCGTGCCCATGCCGAACGGCTCGATCTCTGCGTCGAGCGGGCGATGGCCGAGGCCGGGCTGGGGTTTTCGGATCTCGACGCGGTGGCGGTGACGGCCGGGCCCGGGCTGATCGGCGGCGTGCTGTCGGGGGTGATGGTCGCCAAGGGCATCGCCGCCGCGACCGGGCTGCCGCTGGTCGGCGTCAACCATCTGGCCGGGCATGCGCTGACGCCGCGACTGACCGACGGGCTGGACTTTCCCTATCTGATGCTGCTGGCCTCGGGCGGGCATTGCCAGTTTCTTGCCGTTTCCGGCCCCGAAGACTTTGCACGGATCGGCGGCACCATCGACGACGCGCCGGGCGAGGCCTTCGACAAGACCGCCAAGCTGCTGGCCCTGCCCCAGCCCGGCGGCCCGGCGGTGGAACGCACGGCCGAAACCGGCGATCCGGCGCGCTTTACCTTCCCGCGCCCGCTGATGGACCGGCCGGGCTGCGACATGTCGTTCTCGGGCCTCAAGACCGCGCTCCTGCGTGCCCGCGACCGCATCATCGCCGAAAAGGGCGGGATCACGGTGCAGGACCGCGCCGATCTCTGCGCCGGATTTCAGGCGGCGGTGCGCGACGTGCTGGCGGGCAAGGCCGCCCGGGCGCTGGCGGCCTGTCCCGAGGCGACGGCTCTGGCCGTCGCGGGCGGGGTCGCCGCGAACCGCGCGATCCGGGCCGCGCTGGAGGATCTGGCCGGAACGGCCGGGCTGCCCTTCGTCGCGCCGCCGCTGAAACTCTGCACCGACAATGCCGCGATGATCGCCTGGGCCGGGCTCGAGCGCTTTCGCCTCGGCGCCCGCGACGACATGGCGCTTGCCGCCCGGCCGCGCTGGCCGCTTGACAAAAGAAGCCCTGCGCTGATCGGGGCCGGCAAGAAAGGAGCCAAGGCATGAGGGGAATCGGAATTGCAGGGGCAGGGGCCTTCGGCACGGCGCTTGGCGTCGTTCTGGCGCAATCCGGGCGCAAGGCGACGATCTGGGCGCATCAGGCGGACTTTGCCGACAAGATCCGAAACGGCAACGAAAACCCGCGCCTGCCGGGCGTCACCCTGCCCGAAGACCTCTCTGTCACCTCCGAGATCGCGGATATCGCGGATTGCGACCTGCTGCTGCTGACCACGCCGATGCAGGCACTGGCGAGCGTTCTCGAAACCCATGGACCGGTGCTGAAGGCCCGCCACATGGTCGCCTGCTGCAAGGGCGTCGATCTGGCCACCGGGCGGGGCCCCGGCGCGATCATCGCCGAAACCTGTCCCGGGGTGGTGCCTGCCGTCCTGACCGGCCCCAGCTTTGCCGCCGACATCGCCCGCGGACTGCCGACCGCGCTGACGCTGGCCTGCGCCGATCCCGATGCAGGGCTCGTGCTGCAGGAACGGCTGTCGACGCCGACGCTCAGGCTGTATCGCAGCACCGATACCGTGGGCGCCGAGCTGGGCGGCGCGCTGAAGAACGTGATGGCCATCGCCGCGGGCATCGTCATCGGCACGGGGCTCGGCGAAAGCGCGCGGGCCGCGCTTATCACCCGGGGCTTTGCCGAGATGCAGCGCTTTGCCCAGAGCTATGGCGCCGAGCCCGAGACGCTGGCCGGGCTGTCGGGCTTCGGCGATCTGGTACTGACCTGCACTTCGCAGCAATCGCGCAATTTCGGCTATGGCGTGGCGCTGGGGCGGAATGCCTGGTTCGACCCCGATGTGACCGTCGAGGGCGCGGCCACCGCCCGCGCCGTCGCGGCCATCGCCAGGGCACGCGGCATCGACATGCCGGTGACCCAAAGCGTAGCCCAGGTCATCGATGGCCATCGCAGCATCGAAGAGGCGGTCAAGATCCTGCTGAGCCGCCCCCTGAAGGAGGAATGACCATGTATTTCGCGCTGATCTGCCGGGACAAGCCCGGCCATCTGGAGACTCGCAAGGCCAATCGCGAGGCGCATCTGGCCTATGTCGCCGAAACCGGCGTGGTGGTGCAGGCCGGGCCGTTCCTGGATGAGGCGGGCGAGATGTGCGGCTCGCTGGTGATCCTCGATGTCGCGGACAAGGCGGCGGCCGAGGCCTGGGCCGCGAACGACCCCTATGCCGGGGCGGGCCTGTTCGAAAGCGTCTCTGTGCAGGCCTGGAAGAAGGTCGTCGGCTGATGGCCTTCTGGCTGTTCAAATCCGAACCCAACGCCTGGAGCTGGGACGATCAGGTCGCGAAAGGCGCGGCCGGCGAGGAATGGGACGGCGTGCGCAACTATCAGGCCCGCAACAACATGCGGGCCATGAAGACCGGCGATCGGGGCTTCTTCTACCATTCACTCAGCGAAAAGGCCGTGGTCGGCATCGTCGAGGTGATCGCCGAGGCCCATCCCGACAGCAAGGCCGACGACCCGCGCTGGGAATGCGTCGACATCAAGGCGCTCACGCCCTTGCCCCGGCCGGTGACGCTGGACATGTGCAAGGCCGAGCCGCGGCTGAAGGACATGGTGCTGGTCAACAATTCGCGCCTTTCGGTGCAGCCGGTGACCGACGAGGAATGGCGGATCGTCTGCGAGATGGGCGGGCTCTGAGCACCCGCCCGACGCTCAGAACCGGTTCAGCGGGATCCTGAGATAGGAATGCCCGTCCGACTCGGGCTCTGGCAGGCGACCGCCGCGCAGGTTGACCTGCAGCGCGGCCAGCATGCGGTCGGGCAGGGACAGGGTCGCATCGCGCGTCTGCCGGGTCGCCATGAACGCCTCGCGCGTCACGCCATCCAGATGCACGTTCCGGCGCTGCTCGGCCACCGTCGCCATCGGCTGCACCGCCGCACCCTCCTCGGGATAATCGTGGCCGATGAACAGCCGCGTCTCGTCCGGCAGCGACAAGAGCCGCCCGAGCGAGTCGTAGAGGACCGAAGCGCTGCCGCCCGGAAAATCCGCCCGCGCGGTCCCGGCATCCGGCCGCAGGAAGGTATCGGCGACGAAGGCGGCATCGCCCACGAGATAGCTGACCGAGGCCAGCGTATGGCCCGGCGTCGCCAGCACCCGCAGCGTCAGATTGCCCAGCGCGATCTCGTCGCCCTCGCGAAACAGCCCGTCCCAGTCGCGCGCCCCGGCGGGGAAAGCCTCGGGCAGGTTGTAAAGATCGCGCCAGAGCGCCTGCACCTCGATCACCCGCGCGCCGATGCCCCGCCGCGCGCCCAGCGCCCGGCCAAGGTAATGCGCGGCCGAGAAATGATCGGCATGGGGATGGGTATCGAGCACCCAGCCGATCCGCAGCCCCTCGGCCCGGACATGGTCGAGAATCCGGTCGGCATTCGCGGTCGTGACCCGGGCCTCGGCCGGATCGAAATCGAGCACCGGGTCGATCACGGCGCCTTCGAGGGTGGCGGGGTCATGGATCACATATTGCAGGCTGCCTGTGGCCTCATCGTGGAACGGCGTCACAACGGGCGAAGCTGTCATGGGAAATTCTCCGGTAATTCTGGTCTTTCGGGGGATCATATCCCCATGGACGAGAACAACCGACAGGGCGGAGGGTTCCGCCAGAGACGATGGGCAGAGCCGGAGCGGGAGGTCATGAATGGAGGGTTCCGCAAGCGCAGAACCCTCCATCACCCCACGTGCACCCTGGCGCACCACACGTGAATTCCATGAGGGCCCTGCCGTCCTGGCGGGCATGAATTGACCATACGCCGACCACGCCCCGTCCACAAACCCAATGTTCTCGGCATTTTATACGACTTGCTGGAAACAGTGCCGGGGCAGGACGGATCTGTTGCAGTCCGACCGGGGCGAAGTCAGCCGTAGATGTGCTCTTTTCCGAAATGCCGAACCAGCATGTAATACAGCACGGCGCGGTACTTGTGCGGGTTCGAGACGCCATAGGTCTCGATCGCAGCCTGGATCGCCTCGGCCAGATCGGGGCCGTCGGTCAAGCCCAGCTTGCGGATCAGGAAATTGGTCCGCACCGTCTCGATCTCGCCCGGCTGCCCCGCCGCGACCAGTTCTGCATCGGCATCGTAGATCGCCGGACCGCAGCCGATGGTGACCTTGGTCAGCAGATCCATATCGGGCTCCATCCCGCATTTCGTCCTGAGGTCCTGTGCGTATTTCTCGATCAACGCAGCGCGCTTTCCCATCCGTCTTCCTCCTCTGGCCTCCTCGCCAGCTTCGAGCCTAGCCCCGCCCGCCCGCCGGGCAAGAAAAATCCGGGCCGGCACCGCCCTATGTGTCGCTTTCGCGTCTTGAGACCGACGGGCACAGGGTGTCTGATCGCGCCCAGCCCAGGAAAGAGTGCCCAGGACAGAGTGGAAAGACGACATGACCTATCTCAAGACCACACCGACGCGCGACGGCTTCTTCGGCGACTATGGCGGCGCGATGCTGCCGCCGCCGCTCGAGCCGCATTTCGCCGAGATCCGCGAGGCCTATGACCGGATCTCGAAATCAGCCGATTTCATCCGCGAACTGCGCTACATCCGCACCCATTTCCAGGGGCGGCCGACGCCGGTCTCTTACCTCAGGAATCTCAGCGATCTTTGCGGCGGTGCGCAGATCTATGCCAAGCGCGAGGATCTGAACCATACCGGCGCGCACAAGCTGAACCATTGCATGGCCGAGGGGCTTCTGGCCAAGTTCATGGGCAAGACCAAGCTGATGGCCGAGACCGGCGCGGGCCAGCATGGCGTGGCGCTGGCCACGGCTGCGGCCTATTTCGGCATGGAATGCGAGATCCACATGGGCGAGGTCGACATCGCCAAGGAGGCGCCCAACGTCACCCGGATGAAGCTTCTGGGCGCGACGGTGGTGCCGGTCTCCTTCGGCGGGCGCTCGCTGAAAGAGGCGGTCGACAGCTGCTTCGAAAGCTATATCGCCCAGGCCGATCATGCGCTCTTTGCCATCGGGTCCGTGGTGGGTCCGCATCCCTTCCCGATGATGGTGCGCAACTTCCAGCATGTGGTGGGTGTCGAGGCGCGCGAGCAGTTCCTCGAGCTGACCGGCGAGCTGCCCGACATGGTGGCGGCCTGCGTCGGCGGCGGGTCGAACGCGATGGGGATCTTTTCGGGCTTCATCGAGGATGACGTTGCGCTCTACGGGGTCGAGCCCGCGGGCACCTCGTCCAATCTGGGCGATCACGCCGCGACCATCACCTATGGCCATGACGGCGACATTCACGGCTTCCGGACGCTGGTCTTGACCGACGAGAAGGGCGAGCCGGCGCCGGTGCATACCGTGGCCTCGGGGCTCGACTATCCGGGCGTCGGACCGGAACATGCGCATCTGCACAAGACCGGGCGGGTGAGCTATACCTCGGCCGACGACAAGGAAGCGCTGAACGCCTTCTTCGAGCTGTCGCGCCGCGAGGGCATCATTCCCGCGCTGGAAAGCGCCCATGCGGTGGCCTTCGCGATGCGCGAGGCAAAGGCCAATCCGGGCAAGTCGATCCTCATCAACCTGTCTGGCCGCGGCGACAAGGATATCGACTATGTGACCGAGACCTTCGGCTTCGGCGAGGCGCTCTGAGCCGTACCGCCGGCCCCCGATAACGAAAAGCGCCGCCCGGAAATCCGGACGGCGCCATCTTCGCGCAAGGCGCGCGGGGATCAGTAGCGGTAATGCTCGGGCTTGAACGGGCCTTCTGGCGTCACGCCGATATAGGCGGCCTGTTCGGGCGACAATGTGGTCAGCTTGACGCCGATCCGGTCCAGATGCAGCCGGGCGACCTTCTCATCCAGATGCTTGGGCAGCACGTAGACCTGGTTTTCGTACTGCTCGCCCTTGGTGAACAGCTCGATCTGCGCCAGAACCTGGTTGGTGAAGGAAGCCGACATCACGAAGGACGGATGGCCGGTGGCATTGCCCAGGTTCAGCAGCCGGCCTTCGGACAGAAGGATGATCCGCGCCCCCGAGGGCATCTCGATCATGTCCACCTGGTCCTTGATATTGGTCCATTTGTGGTTCTTCAGCGCGGCCACCTGAATTTCATTGTCGAAATGGCCGATATTGCCGACGATGGCCATGTCCTTCATCTCGCGCATATGCTCGATGCAGATGATGTCGCGGTTGCCGGTGGTGGTGATGAAGATATCGGCCGAGGACACCACATCCTCCAGCACGACCACCTCGAAGCCGTCCATGGCGGCCTGCAGGGCGCAGATCGGGTCGACCTCTGTCACCTTCACCCGGGCACCGGCGCCGCGAAGCGAGGCGGCCGAACCCTTGCCGACATCGCCATAGCCGCAGACCACGGCGACCTTGCCTGCCATCATCACGTCGGTGGCGCGGCGGATCCCGTCGACCAGGGATTCCTTGCAGCCATACTTGTTGTCGAATTTCGATTTGGTGACGCTGTCGTTCACGTTGAAGGCCGGGAAGGGCAGCAGGCCGTTCTTGTGCAGATCGTACAGCCGGTGCACGCCGGTCGTGGTCTCTTCCGAGACGCCCCTGATGGCGTCGCGCTGTTTCGTGAACCAGCCGGGGCTTTCGGCCATCCGCTTGCGGATCTGGGCGAACAGCGCCTCTTCCTCTTCCGAGGTCGGGACGGCGATCAGGTTCTCTTCGCCATTCTCGACCCGCGCGCCCAGCAGGATGTAAAGCGTGGCGTCGCCGCCATCGTCGAGGATCATGTTGGCCGTGCCTTCGCCGAACTGGAAGATCCTGTCGGCATAGTCCCAGTATTCGGGCAGCGTCTCGCCCTTGATGGCGAAGACCGGGACCCCGGCCTCGGCAATGGCGGCGGCGGCATGGTCCTGGGTCGAGAAGATGTTGCAGGACGCCCAGCGCACATCGGCCCCCAGCGCGACCAGCGTCTCGATCAGGACGGCGGTCTGCACCGTCATGTGCAGCGAGCCCGCAATACGCGCGCCTTTCAGCGGCTTGGCTTCGCCATATTCCTCGCGGAGCGCCATCAGGCCGGGCATTTCGGTTTCGGCGATGTCGAGTTCCTTGCGACCGAACCCGGCCAGCGCGATGTCCTTGACAATGTAGTCCGGCGCCATGGCGCTACTCTCCTCGTAATTGTCGGCTAGAACGGCACATACCATCACGCAGATGGCTCGACAATGCGACTGCTCCGTGGCAATCGAACGTCCCGGGAGAAACGGATCACCATGAAACAAGCGCGCGCGTGGCAACGCATGCTGTCGGGGCGCAGGCTCGACCTGCTGGACCCGACGCCGGTCGATATCGAGATCGAGGACATCGCCCATGGGCTCGCCTTCGTCGCGCGCTGGAACGGCCAGACCCGGGGCGACTATCCCTATTCGGTGGCCGAGCATTCGCTGCTGGTCGAGGAAATCTTCGGCCGGATCCAGCCCGAGGCACCGGTGCGCTGGCGGCTGGCCGCGCTGCTGCATGACGCGCCCGAATACGTGATCGGCGACATGATCTCGCCGGTGAAGGCCGCCGTGGGCCCGAATTATGGCGAGCTCGACACCCGGCTGGCCTCGGCGATCCATATCCGCTTCGGCCTGCCCGCCGCGGTGCCGAAGACCGTCAAGGCAAGGATCAAGCGGGCCGACAGCCTGTCGGCCTGGCTCGAGGCGACCCAGATCGCGGGCTTCGAGCCTGCCGAGGCGAACCGGTTTTTCGGCCGGCCCCGGCCGGACCTGATCGAGGGGCTCGAAATCCGGCTGCGCCCGCCGGTCGAGGTGCGCACGGCCTATACCGCGCGCCATGCCGCGCTGATGGCGCGCCTCTAGCGCCACCGCGGGACGGAACGGCGGCGCGGCAGATGGACCTCGGGCACCACCGGACGGTCGGGCAGACGGTGATTGATCCGGTGTTCCTGGCGCGAGGCCAGCAGAAGCATATCTGACAGGATGGCAAACATCGGGGGTCCTCCCTTACAAAGCTCTCCCCTTTATTGTTAAGCTCAGCAGGGAATATCCGAGAGTCAGGAATTCTTTTGCCTTGTAAGTTCAGCTAACAGATGGCCGATATCGACTGGACCCGCCTGCCGCCCCTGACGGCGCTGCGCGCCTTCGAGGCGACCGCGCGGCTGGAAAGCTTTTCGGCGGCGGCGCGGTCACTCAATGTGACCCATGCCGCCGTTGCCCAGCAGGTGCGGGCACTCGAGGATCATCTGCAACTGGCTCTGGTCCGGCGCGACAACCGCGGCATGACCGCAACGCCCGAGGGCGCCCGGCTGGCCGAGGCTCTGGGCGAGGCATTCCGGAAGATCCAGGACGGCGTAGACGCGGTACGGGCAACGGAGGATACCAGCCCACTGAAGATCTCGCTGACTCCGGCCTTTGCCGAAAACTGGCTGATGCCGCGGCTTGGCACCTTCTGGGCGGCGCATCCCGAGATCGAGCTGGCCCTGATCCCCTCGACCGCGCTGGTCGATCTGCTGAGCGGCGGCTATGACCTGGCGATCCGCTACGGGTCCGGCGCATGGCCCGGGCTTTCGACCGAATTGCTGACCAGTACCCGCTTCGTCGTCGTCGGAACGCCGAAACTGACGGGCGCCCCGCGGCCCGAGAGCTTCGCCGAACTGACCCGCTTCACCTGGCTGACCGCGCAGGATTCCCCGGAACAGGCGCTATGGGCGGAAAGCGCGGGTCTGAGCTGGACGCGGGTTCGCGCCACCTCCTTCCCGACGACCGGCCTGTCGCTGGCGGCGACGCGCGCCGGTTACGGGCTGTCGATCCAGCCGATCACCCTGGTCGAGGACGATCTGGCCGCAGGCAGGCTGGCCGCGCTGTTCGAGCAGGACTCGCACGGGCTCGGCTATCACATCGTGACCCGGCCGGGGCACCATCCTGCACGGCTGCGCGCCTTCATCGGCTGGTTGCGGCAGGCAGCGGGGCCGCAGGCCGGGACCTGACGGTCCGCGCCCCTGGCCCCGGTCTTGATCTCGGCGATGGTCTCAGCGCGGGCTGCGCTTGGCCAGGATCCGCTGCAGCGTCCGCCGGTGCATGTTCAGACGGCGCGCAGTTTCCGAGACATTGCGGTCGCATTGCTCGTAGACCCGCTGGATATGCTCCCAGCGCACGCGGTCGGCCGACATCGGATTGTCGGGCGGCGGCGGCAGCGCCTCGCCATTCGACAGAAGCGCGGCCGTGACGTCATTTGCATCGGCGGGCTTCGACAGATAGTCGGTCGCGCCGATCTTCACGGCCGCCACGGCGGTGGCAATGGCGCCATATCCGGTCAGCACCACGATCTTGGCATCGGGACGCTTCTCGCGCAGCGTCTCGACCACGTCGAGGCCGGTTCCATCCTCAAGCCTGAGATCGACGACCGCATAGGCCGGGGGCCGCGCCGAAGCGATGGCCTTTCCTGCCGCGACCGTCTCGGCCATTTCGGGCTGGAACCCCCGCTTTTCCATCGCCCGCGCCAGACGCCTTAAAAAAGGCTCGTCATCGTCGACAATCAACAAGGACGGGTCTTCCCCGATTTCATACTCCTGCTCAGCCATGCGACACCCTCCTGGTGAGCGTAATATTCCGGTTGTTCTAGAATGTTAACGCGGCAGGGTCAATTTAACTCGTTTCGGCTCAGTCCAGGCTCCGGACGCGATCGACAAAGCAGGCAACCCGCGCCGCCATGTCCTCGGGCGTGACGTCCCGCTCGAAGGCCTCGACCACACCCGTTTCGGGGAAGGCGAGATAGGTGAAGGTCGAGTGATCGATCAGGTAATAGGGGTCTTCCGGGTCGCGGATGCGGTAGAAGGTGCGATAGGCCCGGCTTGCCGTCCGCACCTGCTCGGGCGTCCCGGTCAAAGCCAGCATCCGCGGATGCATCATCGAGGCGAAGGCCGCCAGCGCCTCGGGCGTATCGCGGGCCGGATCGACCGAGATGAAGACCGGGCGCACCTCATAGCCGCGTCCCTCCAGCAGATCGACCGCATCGGCATTGCGGGCATTGTCGAACGGGCAGACATCGGGGCAGAAAGTATAGCCGAAATAGATCAGCGTCGGCCCGGCGATCACGTCGGTCTCGGTCAGAGCGGTTCCGGTCTGGTCGGTCAGGGTGAAGGGACCGCCGAGTTCGGACAGCCCCGGGCGCGGCCCGCCGTTGCGGCAGGAGGCAAAACGGTCCTCGGGCGCCCAGGGGCCCCAGATGAACAGCGCAGGCACCGCGACCGCCGCCAGCGCCACACCGGCCGCAACCGCCAGAACGATCCGTTTCATCCGCGCCTCCTTCGCCGCCGGCCTTCAGGTGCATGTCGCATTGATCGACCGTCTCGCCCCGATTAACAAGAGGCAAGCCTGAACCTGGGGGTCCGATGTCCGATATCGCAACCGGCCTGCTGCCGCCGACGGAGCGCAGCAACTGGATCCGCCTGCGGACCCTGATCCTGCTGCGATGGGCCGCCGTCGCCGGTCAGGTCGTCGCCATCGCGGTTGCCAATCTCTATTTCCATATCCAGCTCGATCTGGGCCTGTGCCTGCTGGTGGTGGGGGTCAGCGTGCTGGCCAATGTGATCGCCGTCGCGATCTATCCCGAGAACCGGCGCCTGTCCGAGAACGAGGCGATGCTGACGCTGCTGTTCGACGTGGTGCAGCTTTCGGCACTGCTGTTTCTGACCGGCGGGCTCAACAACCCCTTCGCGCTGATGCTGCTGACGCCGGTCACCATCTCGGCGACGGCGCTGGGGCGGATGTCGACGCTGTTCATCGCCCATACCGCCTTCGCGCTGATCACGCTGATGACCTTCTACCATGTGCCGCTGATCGATGCCGCAGGCGAGATCCAGGAATTGCCGCATCTCTTCCTGTTCGGCTTCTGGGCCGCGCTGGTAATCGGGATCTCCTTCCTCGGGCTTTATGCCGACCGCATCACCTCCGAGATGAACAAGATGTCCGACGCGCTCCTGGCGACCCAGATGGCGCTGGCCCGCGAGCAGAAGCTGACCGATCTGGGCGGCGTCGTCGCCGCCGCCGCGCATGAGCTCGGCACGCCGCTGGCCACGATCAAGCTGATCAGCTCGGAACTCATGGACGAGGTCGAGGACAAGCCCGGCCTGCGCGAGGATATCGAGACGCTGCGAGAGCAGGCCGATCGCTGCCGCGACATCCTTCGCTCGATGGGGCGCGCGGGCAAGGACGACCTGCATATGCATACCGCGCCGCTGAAGGCGGTGATCGACGAGGCGGCCGAGCCGCATCTGGACCGCGGCAAGGAGATCATCTTCAGCTTCGATCCGATCCATGGCGGCAGCCCGCGGATGCCGGTGATCTACCGCCGCCCCGAAGTGATCCACGGGCTCAGGAACCTGATCCAGAATGCCGTGGATTTCGCCGAAAGCCGGGTCTGGGTCGTGGGACAATGGACCCAGACCGAGATCAGCGTGCGGATCATGGATGACGGCCCGGGCTATCCGCCACATCTGCTGGGCCGCATTGGCGACCCGTTCGTCCGGCAGCGCAAGAACCCGGAACAGCAGAAGAAACGTCCCGAATATGAAGGGATGGGGCTTGGGCTGTTCATCGCCAAGACCATGCTCGAGCGCTCGGGCGCGACCCTGAGCTTCGCCAATGGGCGCGACCCGATGCTGACCTCCGAGCGCTCGGACCAGCGCGGCGCCGTGGTCGAGGTCGAATGGCCCGCCTCCAAGATCGGCGTCAGCGCCGAGGCCCAGCTTGCGGCACTTGGCGAGAATGCCCCGATCGAAGCATGAGGCCATAGCAATTCCAGATAAACACGCATAGGTTGAATTAACTGGAAATTAACCAAGGTGACCGCTTACTGAACAGGATCAACGAAGGATTCTCGCCGCACCATGGACATCGACTGGGGATTTGCGCTGGTTCTGTCGGGTATCTCGCTGACGAGCGCAGTGGCGGCACTGTTCGTGCTGCATTTTCTGCCCCGGAGGCCCCGCGATCCGGCGGCCGAGGCCCAGGGCGACATGGTGTTTCTCTTCGATGGCGAGCATCTCGTCGATGCCACCCCGGATGGCCGCCGCTTTCTGGCCGGCGGGCCGAAGGGCCTGACCGACTGGCAACGCTTCTGTGCGCTGATCGTGCCGCGCTTTCCCGGCTTTCCCGAACGGATGGAACGGCTTCCCAAGGACGGCTCGGCGCTGCTTGCCGAGGCCGGGGGCGAGGCCCAGCTGACCGCCGTCTGGCTTGACGGTGTGATCCGGCTGACGCTGCGGATGCCGCGCTTCGACGATCGGGCCGACCTGACCGATGCCCAAAGCCTGGCCGCCCTGACCGCCGAGCTGGCCACCCTGCGCGACGTGGTCGAGGCGATGCCCACCCCGGCCTGGCAACGCGACGAGAAGGGCGGCGTGGCCTGGGCCAACAGCGCCTATCTCGACATCGTGCGCGGCCGCCATGACGAAGGCCAGATCGTCTGGCCGCTGCCGGTGCTGTTCCCGCAGGACTTCGGCGAAAGCGGCGCGCCCCGGCGCCAGGCCATCGACATCGGCGCCGACCGCGACCGCTGGTTCGATTGCGTTTCGGTCGAGGCTCACGGGGCCTCGCTGCATTTCGCGCTTCCGGCCGATGCCACGGTCCGGGCCGAAACGGCACTGCGCAACTTCGTCCAGACCCTGACCAAGACCTTCGCCGAGCTGCCCATCGGGCTTGCCGTCTTCAACCGCACGCGCGAGCTGGTGCTGTTCAACCCGGCCATTTCCGAGCTGTTCAATCTCGAGCCCGAATTCCTGACCGGCCGGCCCACGCTTCTGAACCTGCTAGACCGGCTGCGCGAAACCCGGATGATGCCCGAGCCCAAGAATTTCCGGTCCTGGCGCGAACAGATCCTGCGGCTGGAACGCGATGCCTGCGACGGCGTCTATTCCGATACCTGGACGCTGCCCGGCGGGCAGGTCTACCGGGTGACCGGGCGGCCGCATCCCGATGGCGCCGTGGCCTTCCTGTTCGAGGATATCAGCACCGAAATGTCGATGACCCGGCGCTTCCGCAGCGAGATCGAAACCGGTCAGGCGGTGATCGACTCGCTGCCAGAGGCCATGGCCGTGTTCTCCAGCGCCGGAATTCTGACGCTCTCGAACAGCGCCTATGCCAAACTTTGGGGCGAGGACCCGCGGCTTGTGATGGGCAATACCGACATCTCCGGCGCCACCGCGCAATGGCAGGCGCAATGCCTGCCGGGCCCGTCCGAGGCCGGGTCCGAGCTGCCGCGCCGCATCCGCCAGCGCGAGGCCTGGAGCTGCGAATTGTTCCGCCGCGACGGCCAGAGGCTGGACTGTCATCTCAAGCCCATCGCAGGCGGCTGCATGCTGGTCGAATTCCGTCCGGCCGCCGCCCGCACCGAAGCGCGCGAAACACCCGCCATCCCGCGCGCCTCTTCCGCCTGATCCCGCTTGCGGCAAGCGGGGCAGGCGTTACAACGGGCCCCATGTCCGCCACCCGCCTCACCCTCACGCTGGCCTCCGAGGCCATGACCCGCGCGCTCGCAGACCGGCTCGCAGACCGGCTCGGGCCCGGCGATACGCTGCTGCTCGACGGCCCGATCGGGGCGGGCAAGACCGCCTTCGCCCGGGCGCTGATCCAGGCGGCACAGGCCAGGGCCGGGCGCGACCCCGAAGACGTGCCCTCGCCGACCTTCACCCTGGTCCAGACCTACGAGGCCGGGGAATTCGAGATCTGGCATGCCGATCTCTACCGCCTCGGCCATCCGCAGGAGGTGATGGAACTCGGGCTGGACGAGGCCTTCGACACCGCGCTCTGCCTGATCGAATGGCCCGACCGGCTGGGCGATCTGGCCCCCCCGGGCGCGCTGCGCCTGGCCCTTGCGCCGGGCGGGACCGAGACCCTGCGCCATGCCAGCTTCACCGCCGCCGGCTCCGTCTGGGCCGACCGCCTGTCGCCGATCCTGACCGAACTCCAGACCGAAATTCAGACCGGGACCGCCCCCGATGCGTGACACCGCAATCACCGATTTCCTCGCCCGTGCCGGCTGGGCCGGGGCCCGCCGCGCAGCCCTTGCGGGCGACGCGTCGAACCGCCGCTACGAGCGGCTCGCGCAGAACACCGGCGCGACCGCCGTCCTGATGGATGCCGACCCGGCGAAAGGCGAGGATGTGCGCCCCTTCGTCGCCATCGCCCGCCATCTCTCGGCGCTCGGGCTCTCGGCCCCCGCGATCCTCGCCGAGGACAGCGCTGCGGGCCTGCTTCTGCTCGAGGATCTGGGCGATGACCTTTTCGTCCGCATTTCCGCCCGCGCGCCCGGGCTCGAAGAACCGCTTTACGCCACCGCGACCGACCTTCTGGTCCGGCTGCACCAGGCGCCGCTGCCCGAGGGCCTCGCGCCCTACAGCCCCGCCGAGATGGCCGAGCTCGGCTGCCTGCCGTGCCGCTGGTACCTCTCCGGGCTGGGCCTCACCGCGCCCGAGGACGAGATCGCCGGGATCCGGGCCGGGTTGGAAACGCTTCTGGCCGAAGCCGCCCCGCCCTCGGTCCTGATCCTGCGCGACTATCACGCCGAGAACCTGCTCTGGCTGCCCGCGCGGGACGGGGTCGCGCGGGTCGGGCTGCTCGATTTCCAGGATGCCCGGATCGGGCACCCGGCCTATGATCTCGTCTCGCTGCTGGAGGATGCGCGACGCGACGTGCCCCCCGCGCTGCAGGCCCGGATGCGCGCGCGCTATGTCGCCGCAACCGGCACCGATGCCGCGGATTTCGAGCGCGCTTATGCCGTGGCCGGGGCCCAGCGCAACCTGCGCATCCTGGGCGTCTTCGCCCGGCTCTGCCTGCGCGACGGCAAGCCCGGCTATCTGCCGATGATACCGCGCGTCTGGGGCCACCTCATGAAGGATCTCGCGCATCCCGCGCTGGCCGCACTGCGCGCGCCGCTGCTGCGCCTGCTGCCGCCGCCCGAGCCCGAGTGTCTCGACCGGATCGCAAGCCGATGCGCCCCGCGTCGCTGATGATCTTCGGGGCCGGGTTCGGCACCCGGATGCGGCCGTTGACCGACGACCGCCCGAAACCGCTGATCGAGGTCGCGGGCAAACCGCTGATCGACCATGCGCTGGCGCTGGCCCCGGATGCGGGCATCCGCCAGATCGCTGTCAACGCCCATTACCGCGCCGGGCAGCTGGCGGCGTATCTCGCGGGCCGGCCCGGCCTCACCGTCCTGCATGAAACCGACGCCATCCTCGATACCGGCGGCGGGCTGCGCAATGCGCTGCCCGTTCTGGGCGGCGATCCGGTCTTCACGCTGAACAGCGATGCGGTCTGGACCGGGCCGAACCCGCTTTGCATGCTTGCCGAGGCCTGGGACCCGGCCCGGATGGACGGCCTGTTGCTGCTGATCCCGCGCGGGCAGGCGACCGGCCATTCGGGCCGGGGCGATTTTCTCATCGACCCGGAGGGCCGCCTGAAGCGTGGCCCGGGGGCCGTCTATTCGGGCGCCCAGATCCTCAGGACCGACGGTCTTGCCGAAATCCCCGAACGGGTCTTTTCGCTGAACCGGCTCTGGGACCGGATGCTGGCCGGGGGGCGGCTTCACGGCATCCTGCATCCCGGCGGCTGGTGCGATGTCGGCCATCCGGACGGTATCGCCGAGGCCGAGGCACTGTTGGCGGGGCAGGGCGATGTTTGAAGGACCGGCGCCCCGCCTGTTCGGCCTGCCGCCCGGCGCCGATTTCCCGCGCGAGCTGCTGATCGGGCTGGAACAGAGACTGTCCGGCGCCCCTCCCGAGGCCTGGGCCGAGGTCGAGATCTGGGTCAATACCGAGCGGATGCGGCGCCGGATCGTCGATCTGTTCCAGGCCGGGCCGCCGCGCCTTCTGCCCCGCATCCGGCTGGTGACCGACCTTGCGCGCCATCCGATCCTCGCGGATCTTCCGGCACCGGTCTCGCCGCTCAGACGGCGGCTGGAACTGGGGCAACTGGTGCGGGCGCTGCTCGACCGCGCCCCCGATCTGGCCGCGCGCGGCTCGGCCTTCGATCTGGCCGACAGCCTTGCCGCCCTGCTTGATGAGATGCAGGCCGAGGGCGTGCCGCCGCGGGTGCTGCACGATCTCGATGTCGGTAACCTCTCGGCGCATTGGGCCCGGGCCCGGCAATTCGTGACGCTGGTCGAGACCTGGCTCGGCCCCGACCTGTCGGGGCGTCCCGGCGGCGGCGCCAGGCAGCGCCTCGCGGTCGAGCGGCTGACCGAGCGCTGGCGCGCCGATCCGCCCCGCCATCCGGTGATCGTCGCGGGCACCACCGGCTCGCGCGGGGCAACAGCGCTGTTCCTGCGCGAGGCCGCCCGGCTGCCGCAGGGCGCCGCAGTCCTGCCCGGCTATGATTTCGACATGCCCGCCGCGATCTGGGACGGGCTCGACGATGCGCTGGCGGCCGAGGACCACCCGCAATACCGCTTCCGCCGTATCCTCAACGACAGCGGGCTTGGGCCGGGCGATGTGCAGCCATGGCGCGCCGAGGCCGGACCTCCGAACCCGCCGCGCACCCGGCTGATCTCGCTCGCGCTCCGGCCCGCCCCGGTCACCGATCAGTGGATGGAGGACGGGCCCCGTCTGACCGGGCTCGACCGCGCAACAGAGGCGCTGACGCTGATCGAGGCGCCCTCGCCGCGGGCCGAGGCGCTGGCCATCGCGCTGCGGCTGCGCCGTGCCGCCGAGGACGGGCAAAGCGCTGCGCTGGTCAGCCCCGACCGGACCCTGACCCGCCAGGTCACCGCCGCGCTCGACCGCTGGGGCATCCGGCCCGATGACAGCGCCGGCACCCCGCTGCCGCTGTCGCCGCCGGGCCGGTTCCTGCGTCAGGTCGCGGCGCTGTTCGGCCGGGCGCTGACGGTCGAGACCCTGCTGTCGCTGCTCAAGCACCCGCTGACCGCCTCGAGCCCAGGCCTGCGCGCCAATCACCTGCGCTGGACCCGCGAGCTTGAACTGCATCTGCGGCGGCACGGACCCGCCTTTCCCGACGGCCCGGCCCTGACAGGCTGGGCCGAAGGCCACGAAGATGGCCGCGAGGCCTGGGCCGCCTGGCTAGCCGAGGCTCTGGAGGGACCGGATCGGGCCGGAACAGAGCCGCTTTGCGCCCATGTCGCGCGGCACCGTCAGTTGGCCGAAACCCTCGCCGCCGGGCCGGACGCCGAGGGCAGCGGCGCGCTCTGGCTGGAAGAGGCCGGCCTGCAGGCGCGGGCCGCGCTCGACCTGCTCGAGGCCGAGGCAGATGCGGGCGGCGAGATGACCCCGGCCGATTTCTCGGCCCTGCTCGACTCGGTCCTGCGCGACGGTTCGGTCCGCAGCGCGGTCGCACCGCATCCGGGGGTGATGATTTGGGGCACGCTCGAGGCCCGCGTCCAGGGCGCCGACCTGGTGATCCTCGCCGGGCTGAACGAAGGCATCTGGCCCGAGACCCCGCCGCCCGATCCCTGGCTGAACCGGCAGATGCGGGCCGAGGCGGGCCTGTTGCTGCCGGAACGTCAGATAGGACTGGCCGCGCATGACTTCCAGCAGGCGATCTGCGCCCCCGAGGTGGTGATCTCGCGCGCGATCCGCACCGCCGAGGCCCAGACCGTGCCCGCGCGCTGGCTGAACCGGCTGACCAACCTGATGGAGGGGCTGGGCAGCACTGGCGGCCCCGAGGCGCTGGCCGCGATGCGGGCGCGGGGGAAAGGCTGGCTTGCGATGGCGCAGGCGCTCGACCGGCCAACCGCACCACTGCCCGCCGCGCACCGCCCCTCGCCCCGGCCCCCCGTCGAGCAGCGTCCCGAGCGGCTGTCGGTAACGGCGATCGAGCGGCTGATCCGCGACCCCTATGCCGTCTATGCCCGCCATATCCTGCGGCTGAAGCGTCTCGACCCGCTGGTGCGCAGCGCCGATGCGCCGCTGCGGGGCACCGTCCTGCACAAGGTGATGGAGCGGTTTCTGGACCGGCCCATCGACCCCGATCCGGCCCGCGCCCGGGCCGATCTGATGGCCATCGCCGATGAGGTTCTTGCGACCGACGCGCCCTGGCCCGCCGCCCGCGCGCTCTGGCGGGCGCGGCTCGGACGCGCGGCCGAAAGCTTCCTGCGCGACGAGGCGCGACGTCAGGCCGAGGCCGCCTGCATCGCCCGCGAACACCCGGGCGCGGCACGGCTGGAAAGCGGCTTCACCCTCACCGCGCAGGCCGACCGGATCGACCGCCGTCCCGATGGCCGCCTGATCGTCTATGATTACAAGACCGGCACGCCGCCCAGCCTGAAGGCGATGGAGGCCTTCGACAAGCAGCTGCTGCTGGAGGCCTGCATCGCCGAACGCGGCGGCTTCGAGGAGATCCCGGCCGCGCCCGTCGATCACGTCACCTATATCGGCCTCGGCCAGCCGCCGAAGACCGTGACCAACAGCCTGGATGACGGTCTGGTCGCGCGCAGCTGGGCCGAGCTTGGGCGGCTGATCGACCGCTATGCCCGTCCCGAACAGGGCTATACCGCCCGCAACCGGGTCCAGAAACGCAGCGACATCACCGATTACGATCTGCTGTCGCGCTTTGGCGAATGGGACGAGACCGATCCGCCAAAACCGGAGGATGTGGGATGACCCGGAACGAGGCGAGCGAACGGCAGATCCAGGCGGCCGACCCGTCGGGCTCGGTCTGGCTCTCCGCCAATGCGGGTTCGGGCAAGACCCGGGTTCTGACCGATCGGGTGGCGCGGCTTCTGCTGGCGGGGGTGCCGCCGCAGCGGATCCTGTGCCTGACCTATACCAAGGCCGCCGCGGGCGAGATGCAGAACCGGCTGTTCGACCGGCTGGGCGGCTGGGCGATGCTGGCCGATGCCGATCTGCGCAAGGCACTGCACGAGCTGGGCGTCGAGACCGCCATCGGCGAGGACACCCTGCGCGAGGCCCGGCGCCTGTTCGCCCGCGCCATCGAGGCGCCGGGCGGGCTGAAGATCCAGACCATCCATTCCTTCTGTGCGGGGCTTCTGAGGCGGTTTCCGCTCGAGGCCGGGGTCTCGCCGCAATTCGTCGAGATGGACGACCGCAGCGCCCGCCGCCTGCGGGCCGAGCTGGTCGATGCGTTGGCCGACGGCCCCGAGGCCGGGCGCTTTGCCGATCTGGCGCGGTTTCACACCGATGCCGAGCTCGATGCACTGACCGCCGAGATCGCCAGCCATCGCGACCGGTTTCCGGCTACCGCCGAGGCGGAGGCGATCTGGAAGAGCTTCGGCCTTGCCCCCGGTGACGACAGGGCGGTTCTGCTGCGCGGCGTCTTCACCGGGGGTGAAGAGGCCCTGCTGACCCGGCTGAAGACCGCGCTGGCTGGGGGTGGCAAGACCGATCAGACCGCCGCCGCCAAGCTTGCCGCGTTGGATCTTGGCGGCGCCGACCGTGCCCTGCTGATCGGGCTGGAGGATATCCTGCTGACCGGCGCGGGCGCGAAACAGCCGTTTTCGGCCAAGACAGGGTCTTTTCCCACCAAGGCGGTCCGGACCGCGCTTGGCCCCGATCTGGCGCCGCTCGAAGATCTGATGGTCCGGGTCGAGACCGCGCGGCCCCGGCGGCTGGCGCTGGATGCGGCCGAACGCACGCTGGCGCTCCACCGCTTCGCCGAAGCCTTCCTGCCCGCCTATGCCGCGCGCAAGCAGCTGCAGGGCTGGCTCGATTTCGACGACCTGATCCTGAAGGCGCGCGACCTGCTGACCGATCCGGGCGTCGCGCAATGGGTGCTGTTCCGGCTCGATGGCGGGCTTGATCATATCCTGGTCGACGAGGCGCAGGATACCAGCCCGGTGCAATGGCAGGTGATCGAACTCTTGGCGCAGGAATTCACGGCGGGCGAGGGCGCGCGCAGCGGGGTCGAGCGCACGATCTTCGTCGTCGGCGACAAGAAACAGTCGATCTATTCCTTCCAGGGCGCCGATCCCGAGGGGTTCGACCGGATGCGCGCGCTGTTCCGCGACCGGCTGGAAGATGTCGACCGGGGCCTCACGACCCTGACGCTGGAATATTCGTTCCGCTCCTCCGACGCGATCCTCGGCACGGTCGACCGGACCTTCCCCGAAGGCGCCCGCGCCGGGCTCGACCGCGAGATGCGGCACCGCGCCTTTCATGCGGACCTGCCCGGCCGGGTCGATATCTGGCCCGTGGTCGAGGACAGCGAAGCCGCCGATCTCGGCCATTGGGCCGATCCGGTCGACATGCTGGGCGCCTCGCATCACAGCGTGCGGCTGGCGCGTCGGCTGGCCTCGGAAATCCGCGCCATGATCGACCGGGGCGAGACCATCGCCGTCAAGGGCGGGGGGCGCCGCCCTATCCATGAGGGCGACATCCTGATCCTGGTGCAGAGCCGGACCGATCTGTTTCACGAGATCATCCGCGCCTGCAAGGCCGAGCGGCTGGAGGTGGCGGGCGCCGACCGGCTGAAGATCGGCGGCGAGCTTGCGGTGCGCGACCTGACCGCGCTTCTGTCCTTCCTGGCGCTGCCCGAGGATGACCTGTCGCTGGCCTCGGCGCTGCGCTCGCCCTTGTTCGGCTGGTCGGAGGATGCGCTCTTCCGACTGGCAGCGCCACGCAAGGGCTATCTCTGGCAGGCGCTTCGACACGCGGATCGGGCCGGAACAGAGACGGTTCCGGTGCTGCAGGCGCTGCTGGACGAGGCCGATTTCCTGCGCCCCTATGACCTTGTCGAACGCATTCTGACCCGCCATGACGGGCGCCGCAGACTGGTGGCGCGGCTCGGGCAGGAGGCCGAGGACGGGATCGACGCGCTGCTGACCCAGGCACTGGCCTATGAGACGACCGAGGTGCCCTCGCTGACCGGGTTCCTGGCCTGGCTGTCGAGTGGCGAGGTCGAGATCAAGCGCCAGCTCGATGCAGCGGGACGGCGGATCCGGGTGATGACGGTGCATGGCGCCAAGGGGCTCGAAGCGCCGGTGGTGATCCTGCCGCATACGGCGCAGCGCAATATCACCATCCGCGACCAGATCTATACGCTGGAAAACGGCCTGCCCGCCTGGAAGACCGGATCGGACGAGCGGCCAGAGGCGCTGGCGACCGCACATGCCGCGCGGGTGCAGCGCGAGGAGGAGGAACGCTCGCGCCTGCTTTACGTCGCGATGACCCGGGCCGAGCAATGGCTGATCGTGGCGGCGGCCGGAAAGCTCGCGAAGGATGGCAGCGACTGGTACAGCCGCATCCGTCGCGGCACCGAGGCGCTGGGGCCGGTGCCGCATGATTTCGGTTTCGGCGAGGGGCTACGCTATGAACGCGGGCTCTGGCCCGGAGAGCGGATCGCGGTCGCGCCCGAGACGGCCCCGCCCGAGACCGCGCTGCCCGACTGGGCGCTCCGCGAGGCCCCGCGCCCCGACCGGCCGCCGCAGCCGCTGTCTCCCTCGGATCTGGGCGGCGCCAAGGCCCTGCCGGGCGATCCGCTGGTGCCCGCCGAGGCCGAGGATGTCCGCGCCCGGGGCACCTGGATGCACCTTCTGCTGGAACATCTGCCGGGCACCGATCCGGCCGACCGCCCGGCGCTGGCCCGCGCCCTTCTGACCGCGGCCGACCCGCCCGCGCCCGAGGCCGCGATCCCGGCCCTTGCCGACGAAGCCGGGGCCCTGATGGCGCGGCCCGATCTGGCGCCGGTCTTCGCGCCCGGCACGCTGGCCGAGGTTCCGCTGACCGCGCCCCTGGGCCAGGGGCGGCTGAGCGGCACGGTCGACCGGCTGATCCTTGCGCCCGGCCGGGTCACGGCGGTCGATTTCAAGACCAACGCCATCGTGCCGGACCGGCCCGAGGACACGCCCGAGGGCATCCTGCGCCAGCTGGGGGCCTATGCCGTGGCACTGGCGCTGATCTATCCGGGGCGCGAGGTCGGGACAGCCGTTCTATGGACCCGGACCGGCAGGCTGATGACGATCCCGCGAGAGCTGGGGCGCGCAGCCCTTGTGCGGACCGGGCTGGCTTGACGCTGCTGGCCCCTCTCCTTACTTTCCGGCCTCGATCCCAGGTTCCAAGGAGTGACCCAGATGCCCACCCATGCCGTCACGGACGACACCTTCGACGCCGAGGTGCGCCAGTCCGACATTCCCGTCGTCGTCGATTTCTGGGCCGAATGGTGCGGCCCCTGCAAGCAGATCGGCCCGGCCCTGGAAGAGCTCTCGGTCGAGCTGGAAGGCAAGGTGAAGATCGTCAAGGTCAATGTCGACGACAACCCGACCAGCCCGGCGCAACTGGGCGTGCGCGGCATTCCGGCGCTCTTCCTGTTCAAGGACGGGCAAGTCATTTCCAGCAAGATCGGCGCCGCGCCCAAGGCCGCGCTGCAGAACTGGATTCAGGAATCCGTCTGACCGGCCCGTTCCGGCTGAGACAAAGGGGCGCCCGGGCGCCCCTTTTTCATGCCCGGCTTGCGAGGCAGCACAGGGCGCATATATCGGACCCGGCAAATGCAGGAGAACGGCATGTCGAAAAGCGACTTTCCCGGCTGGCACGGGACCACCATCATCGGCGTCCGCCGCGGCGGACAGGTGGTGATCGCCGGCGACGGACAGGTCAGCCTGGGCCAGACCGTCATCAAGGGCACCGCCCGCAAGGTACGCAGGCTGTCGCCCGGCGGCTATGACGTCGTCGCGGGTTTCGCCGGATCGACGGCCGATGCCTTCACACTCCTCGAACGGCTGGAGGCCAAGCTGCAGGCAACCCCTGGCCAGCTTCAGCGCGCAGCGGTCGAACTGGCCAAGGACTGGCGCACCGACAAATACCTGCAGAAGCTCGAGGCCATGCTGATCGTCAGCGACGGCGCCGAGCTCTACGTGATCACCGGCGCAGGCGATGTGCTGGCGCCCGAGCATGACGTGGCAGCCATCGGCTCGGGCGGCAACTACGCGCTGGCCGCAGCCCGCGGTCTGATCGAGAATACCGAGCTTCCGGCAGAGGAGATCGCCCGCAAGGCCATGGCGATCGCGGCCGATATCTGCGTCTACACGAACGGCAACCTGACGGTGGAGAGCATTACCCGATGACGAATGCTCAAACCAGTGAGCTTTTTATTGCCATTCTTGGTGGCCTCATCGGTGGCGTAGTGGCGCCGATTGTTCTGGAGGAATATAGGACGTGGAAAAGAGAACGAAAATGGGCAGCACCACGCAAGAAGAAACTCTCCGAACTCCTTAACCGACAGAATTTCCGAACCTTGGAAATGCTATGTCTTGTGTCTGGGACTACCCCGGAGGAATGCAGGACTCTTCTTGTAGAGCTTGGGGCGCGTGGTTCCCTCCTTAAGGGCGGAAAGGAAGGCTGGACACTCCATCCGATTGGATCATTTGAAGAAAAAACCAGCCCTGACGAAAAATATGACCTAAGTGCAGAGGTGAGAAGACGATGACCGACCTGACCCCCCGCGAAATCGTCTCGGAACTCGACCGGTTCATCATCGGGCAGGCGGAGGCAAAGCGCGCAGTCGCCGTGGCCCTGCGCAATCGCTGGCGGCGCAAGCAGCTGGCCGACGACATCCGCGAAGAGGTCTATCCCAAGAACATCCTGATGATCGGGCCGACCGGCGTCGGCAAGACCGAGATCTCGCGCCGTCTGGCCAGGCTTGCCCGTGCCCCCTTCATCAAGGTCGAAGCGACCAAGTTCACCGAGGTCGGCTATGTCGGCCGCGACGTGGAACAGATCGTGCGCGATCTCGTCGATACCGCGCTGGTCCAGACCCGCGACTGGATGCGCGAGGATGTGAAGGCCGCCGCCTACAAGGCCGCCGAGGACCGGGTGATCGCCGCCATCGCCGGAACGGATGCGCGCGAGCAGACCCGCGAGATGTTCCGCACCAAGCTGAAGAAGGGCGAGCTGGACGACACCATCATCGAGCTGGAGATCGCCGATACTTCGAACCCGCTGCAGGGCATGGAAATTCCGGGCATGGCGCCGGGTCAGGGCCAGCAGGGGATGATGTCCTTGGGCGATCTCTTCGGCAAGGCCTTCGGCGGGCGCACGGTCAAGAAGCGGATGACGGTGGCCGACAGCTACGAGATCCTGATTTCGGAAGAGGCCGACAAGCTGCTCGACGACGAGGCCGTAAACCGGACCGCGCTCGAGGCGGTGCAGGAAAACGGCATCGTCTTCCTCGACGAGATCGACAAGGTCTGTGCCCGCTCCGACATGCGCGGCGCCGATGTCAGCCGCGAGGGTGTGCAGCGCGACCTCTTGCCGCTGATCGAGGGCACGACGGTCTCGACCAAGTACGGGCCGGTGAAGACCGACCATATCCTGTTCATCGCCTCGGGTGCGTTCCATATCGCCAAGCCCTCGGACCTCTTGCCCGAACTCCAGGGCCGGCTGCCGATCCGGGTCGAACTGAGGGCGCTGACCGAGGACGATTTCGTCCGCATCCTGACCGAGACGGACAATGCGCTGACCCGGCAATATACCGCGCTGATGGGCACCGAGGAGGTCGCGGTCGAATTCACCGAGGACGGGATCGCGGCGCTGGCCCGGGTTGCGGCCGGGGTGAATGAGAGCATCGAGAATATCGGCGCGCGTCGGCTTTACACGGTGATGGAGCGGGTGTTCGAAGAGCTCAGCTTCACCGCACCCGACCGGGCCGGCGACACCGTCAGGGTCGATGCCGGTTTCGTCGACAAGAACCTCGGCGAACTGACCAAATCGGCCGATGTCACCCGCTATATCCTCTGATCCCGCCTAGCGGGGCCGCCGGAGATAGACATAGAAGGCGCCCTCGCCGCCATGGCGGCGATGGGCAGGCGTGACCTGCATCACCGCGCCCGACAAGGGGGCCTGATGCAGCCAGTGCGGCACCTGGCGCCGCAGCACCCCGCGCCGGTCGGCAAGGGCCGGGTCCCATTCCGCCCCGCGCCCCTTGCCGGTGATCACCAGCACCAGCCGCCGCGCCTCGGCCTGGCTGCGCAGGATGAAGCCGATAAGCGCCGGATGCGCCTCGGCCAGAGTCATGCCATGCAGGTCGATCCGCGCCTCGGGATCGAGCTTGCCGCCCTTCATCCGCAGGAAGGCCTTGCGGTCCATCCGGATCGCGGGCGCACCGGACGGGGTCGGCGCGGCGGTGGCGGGCGCCTTCGCGCCCAGCCGGAAGGGTTTCTGCGGCGGCGGCACTGACAGAGGCGCGGCCGGAACCGGGGCAGGCGGGATCTTTTCGGGCAAGGTCTTTTCGGGCGGGGGCTCGGACAGGGCATCGGGGGGCGCGTCGCGCATCGGGCGAACCCGGCGCGCGACCTCGTCCCAGAGGGCGCGATCCTCGCGGCTGAGGCGGCGGCGGCGCATCGCTCAGCCCCCCGGCACCAGCGCAAGCGCCAGATCGATCGGCAGCAGCACGATCATGCGGCCCGGGTCGCGCACCTCGCCCGCAAGCCGCCCGGCCCCGGCCCCGGTGCCATAGAAGATATCGGCCCTCTGCGGCCCCTTGATCGCCGAGCCGGTATCCTGCGCCACCATCAGCCGGTGCAGCGGATGCCGCCCGCCCTTCTCGATCCAGACCGGCGCCCCCAGCGGCACGAGGGACGGATCGACCGCGAGGCTGCGCATCGGCGTGACCGGACGGTTCATCGCCCCGAGCGGCCCCTTGCCCGGCGGCAGCCTGTCAAGCTCGCGGAAGAAGACAAAGGAGGGGTTGTGCAGCAGAAGCTCGGCCCCCGCCTCGGGATGGCGCCGGACCCAGGACCGGATCACCCGGGCCGAAACCTGATGGGCCTGATAGATTCCGCGCCGCACCAGTTCCTTGCCGATCGAGCGGTAATCATGGCCGTTCCTGCCGCCATAGCCGACGCGCAGCAGGGTCCCGTCGGGCAGGCTCAGCCGCCCCGAGCCCTGGACCTGAAGGAAGAACACGTCGACCGGGTCTTCGAGCCAGGCGATTTCAAGCCCCAGCCCGTCGAGATGCCCGTTCTCGGCGATCTCGCGACGCGAGAACCAGGGCCGGTCGGGCGGCAGATCGGGCGGCAGGCGGTAGATCGGATAGCGGAACCGGGCATCGGGGGCGCGGGCGGCCTTCAGCACCGGTTCGAAATAGCCTGTGAACAGCGCCGGGCGCTCGCCACCGATCAAGACCGGACGGAAGAACAGCTCGAAGAAGCTGCGGGCGTTCGACTGCCGCTCGGACAGGGCGCAAAGCGCGGTCCAGGGCGGATCCGGCAGGTCTGGGCAGGTCTCGCGGAAGGCGGCCAGGGCCTCGGCATGATTGTCGGTCTTCCAGCCCTTGAGATCGTCGAAATCGAGCAGCTCGACCGATGGCGCGGCCCGAGCCGAGGCACCACCGCCCAGGGCCAGAGCAAGACAGACCGCCGCGCCAAGGCCGCGCATCCGGCCCGCGCGCGACGGCGTGCCGTCACGGCCACCGGTCGATCTCGCGTCTTCCTGTTCCACCGGCGGTCCTGTCCTCGCGGTCGGCGTCGCGCCGCCTTCGCTCCGGCCGGTCCCGGGGCCAGTTCCTCCGGGGGCGGACACGCCCCGGGCGCGCGTCGGGGGCAGGGCCGTGATAGCCCCAAATGCGCGGCACTCCCAGAGCGGATAGAGCGATTTCAGACCGACCCGCGCATCGGAACCGCTGGAAACAGAGGCCTTCGGCCCTCAGCCGCAGCCTTCGAGCCGGGCCTCCAGCGCCAGCTTCCTGCCCTTGGCCGCGGCCAGCTTGCCCGACTTGTCGCCGCCCGCAACCGTCGACATCAGCACCAGTATCAGAAACACGCCGACCGCATCGGCCGTTGCCGCGCCCGATTGCCGGCGCGACAGCTCCTGTATCTCGGCATTGACGTTCATGAGGTCCCCAGCGCGCCCTGGCGCAGCTCATCCTGTCATACATGCCCGCAGGCATCGCGACGGGCGCAATCGCATCGGGCCTGTTGGCACAGGCCGAGACTGACAGGACCAGCGCAGCGGAGAGTGCCAGTCCATGACAACCGATCTTCACGACCGCCCCTCAAAACGGAATAAATCACGAAAACTTGAACATGCGCCCCGTCGAAAACGCAAGAACGTTTCGGGAAGCGGGCTTTTGTCTCATTTTTCGGAACAAATATGCCCGGCCGTCCGGGCAAAGGCGGAACCCGGGCTCAGGAGGCCGCTCAGGAAACCGGCACCCAAAGCACATCCTCGATCCGCGGCGCGGCGGTGGCCAGCATGGCCAGCCGGTCGAAACCGAGCGCGATGCCCGAGGCCGGCGGCATGAAGGCCAGCGCCGCGAGGAACTCCTCGTCCAGCGGGTAGCGCTCGCCATACAGGCGTTCCTTCTCGTCCATCTCGGCCTCGAAGCGGCGGCGCTGCTCGGCAGGGTCGGTGAGCTCTCCGAAACCGTTGGCCAGCTCGACCCCGCAGGCATAGACCTCGAAGCGTTCGGCTTCGCGCGGATCGTCGGCGCATACCCTTGCCAGCGCGGCTTCAGCGGCCGGATACCGGTCGAGAACGGTGATCCGGCCCCGGCCCAGATGCGGCTCGACCCGTTCGACCAGCACCCGGCTGAAGATGTCGGACCAGCCGTCATCGGCCGCGAAACCGATCCCGGCCGCCTCGGCCTGAACCGCCAGCGCCGCGCGGTCACAAGCGCCTCCGGGCCCAAGCGTGGACAGCAGGTCGATCCCGGCATGCCTTTCGAAGGCCTGCGCCACCGAGAGCCTCTCGACCGGGGCGAAAGGGTCGCAGTCCTGCCCGGCATGGCTGAGCTTCCGGGTGCCCGCCGCCTCGCAGGCCAGTTGCAGCATCCGCGCGGTATCCGCCATCAGTACGGCATAGTCCTCGCCCGCGCGATACCATTCGAGCATGGTGAATTCCGGGCTGTGACGCGGCCCGAGCTCGCGGTTGCGCCAGACATGGCAAAAGGCCGCGATCCGGGGCTCGCCCGCGGCCAGCAGCTTTTTCATCGCGAATTCGGGCGAGGTATGCAGATACATCCGCCGCGCCGCGCCGTCATTGCCGATGGCCTCGGTCGCGAAGGCATGCAGATGGGTCTCGTTCCCGGGGCTTGTCACCAGCGCCGGCGGGTCGACCTCGACGAAGCCCCGGGCCGCGAACCAACCCCGGATCGCGGCCTGAATCCGGCCCCGCGCCAGCAGGGCGGGGCGGCGATCGGCATGGCGCCCGGGGGTCCACCAGGGGGTATCGGTCATCCGCGCGGCCTTTCTTTCTTCTGGAATTTTGCGCCAAGTTCAGCTAGGGGCGTTGTCCGATCCGGCGGATATACCGCACCACGACACTCCACAAGGAAGCCCCCAGTGAAAGTCATCGCCTCCTCGCTCCGCAAGGGCAACGTCGTCGAAAAGGATGGCCAGCTCTATGTCGTTCTCAAGGCCGAAAACTTCCATCCCGGCAAGGGCACGCCGACCACCTCGGTCGACATGCGCCGGATCTCGGACGGGGTGAAGACCACCGAGCGCTGGAAGACCACCGAACAGGTGGAAAAGGCCAATATCGACGAGCGCGAATACGACTTTCTCTATGACGATGCCGAAGGGTTCCACTTCATGAACCCCGAGAGCTTCGACCAGGTCGCGGCCCAGCCCGACGTGGTGGGCGATGCCGCCGCCTATCTCGAACCCGGCATGCGGGTCTTCCTGCAGACCTTCGAGGGCAACCCGATCTCGATCGAACTGCCGCAGAAGATGGTGGTCGAGGTGACCGAGACCGAGCCGGTGGTGAAGGGGCAGACCGCCTCGTCGAGCTACAAGCCCGCGATCACCAATATCGGCGTGCGCGTCATGGTGCCGCCCCATATCGATGTCGGCACGCGGATCGTCATCAACACCGCCGACAACACCTATGTGGAACGCTCGAAGGACTGAGCCGAAGCGGGTCCCCGGCGCCCCGCGCGCCTGACCGGCAGGGGTCCATCTCCCCGCAAACGAAAGAAGGACGGCACAGGCCGTCCTTCCAGAAACCGGATTGAAGATCCGGACGATCGCGACGCGTCACGCGTCGGTGGCGACGAGCTGCCAGTTGGGATCGTCCGAGCCCATCACCCGCGCGAAGGTCCAGACATCGCGCTGACGCTTGATCTCGCTCGGGCTGCCCTCGACCACTTCGCCGTTCTGGTTGCGCACCACCGAGGTCAGCTCGCCCACGAAACGGACGGTCAGCTCGGCCTCGCCGCTGTCGCGGTCATAGGTCGCATCCTTCAGCACCAGTTCGCGCACACCGATGAAGCTGGCATCGACCGACAGGCCCTGTTCTTCGCGAAGCCGGATCACCTCGGCAAAGCTCTCGCGCACGTCGGGGGCGAGGAAGCCCGCGACCTCATCGAGCGTGCCATGCTCGAAGGACATCAGGATCATTTCATAGGCACCGCGGGCGCCATGCAGGAACTCGCTGACCGAAAAGCCCGGCTCGGCCAGCTTCATCGCGGCCAGAGCCTTGGCGGCCGGGCTGCCATCATCGACATGATCGGTGATGTCGGTATCGGGACCGCCCTCGATCACCTCGAAGGAGGGACGGTTCTCGGCCCGGCGCGCCGCCGGATCGGGCATCTGCACCGGAGGTTTCTCGAACCCTTCCCGGGTTCCGAGAACGGACCGCAGCCGCAGGATCAGAAACACGGCGATCCCGGCAAGAACCAGGAGTTGAATGATGGCAGAGCTCATGAAAACCTCGCGGGTCGCGGGAAGCGTTTGTATCGAAGCGTCACCGGACATATGTAAGGCACGCCTTCAATCAAGTCCACCGGGCCAGCCGAAGCGCAAATGAGGTAATGCAATGGGGCTTTTTCTGCTTTTCCTCTCGATCCCGCTGATCGAGATCGCTCTGTTCATCCAGGTGGGCGGGCTGATCGGGCTCTGGCCGACGCTTGGCATCGTGCTGGCGACGGCCGCTGCGGGCACCTGGCTGATGCGGCAACAGGGCGCGCTGGCGCTGTCGCAGGTGCGCAGCTCGTTCAACGAATTGCGCGACCCGACCGAGCCGCTGGCCCATGGCGCGATGATCCTCTTTGCCGGGGCAATGCTGCTGACGCCGGGCTTCTTCACCGACACCATGGGGCTGTTGCTGCTGATCCCGCCGGTGCGCGCGGCGGCCTATCGCTGGCTGTCGAAACGCGTGGTCGTGCATTCGACCGGCTTCACCGCCTCTGCCGGCGCCTCTCGCGGTCCCTCTGGCGGCGCGGCCCGGCAGTCGCGTCCGGCACGCGACGACATCATCGACGGCGATTTCGAGGATCTCACGCCCCGCGACGAGCAGGACGGACAGGACGGCACATTGCCGCCCTCTGGCTGGACCCGACACTGAGGGGCAGCGAAGGACCGCATTCAGCGACAGCATTGAGCGGCCGGGGGCGACCTGCTAAGCGAAGACCCAACGCAACCTTTCGCAGGAGCATGTCATGAGCGAGACCGAGGGCAACGGCGCAGCCGCGCAGCCGCCGCAAGTTAGAATGCAGATCCTGGGCCAGTATATCCGGGACATGTCATTCGAGAATATTCTGGTCCAGAAGGGCGCCTCGGGCGAGGTCACCCCTGACGTGACGGTGCAGGTCGCGCTCGACGCCCGCAAGCGCCCGGCCGAGCATCAATACGAGATCATCACCAAGTTCACCGTTTCCTCGAAGAACAAGGCCGACCAGAGCCAGCTCTTCCTGATGGAACTCGATTATGCCGGCCTGTTCCATATCGAGAACGTGCCCGAGGACCAGCTGCATCCCTTCCTGCTGATCGAATGCCCGCGGATGCTGTTCCCCTATGTGCGCCGGATCGTCTCGGACGTGACCCGTGACGGCGGTTTCCCCTCGCTCAACCTCGAGCCGGTCGATTTCGTCGCGCTGTATCGTCAGGAAATCGCGCGCCGCGCCGCCGATCTTCAGAAGCAAGACACCCCGAGCGGCACCGCCTGAGACCGTTCAGTCGAAGCTTTTCCATAGCGCGCCGTCGCCCATCGTCTCGACAAAGGCACGATGGGCGGCGGCTTCCTCCTCGGTCAGACGCGAGGGCAGGGGCGCCGGACGCGGACGCGGGCGCCAGGCCTCGGTTTCGGTCTCGGAGCCGCCGCGCGACGCCCGGGAGCGGGTCGCCAGCATGAAATCGGGCTGCCGGCCACCGATCAGTTCCAGATAGACCTCGGCCAGGATCTCGGAATCGAGCAGGGCGCCGTGCTTGTCGCGCATGGTGTTGTCGATGCCGAAGCGGCGGCAGAGCGCGTCCAGCGTCGCGGGGGAGCCCGGAAACTTCTTGCGCGCAATGGCCAGCGTGTCGAGTGCCTGGCTCATCGGCAGCTTGGGCAGGCCGAGCCAGCCCAGTTCGGCATTCAGGAATTTCATGTCAAAGCTGGCGTTATGGATCACCAGCTTCGAATCCTGCACGAAATCCAGGAATTTCTGCCCGACCTCGGAAAAGGGCGGCTTGTCGCGCAGCGTGACCTCGCCGGGCTTTGCCGGTCGCGGGTTGGCCAGAATGTCCGGGCCGATCCCGTGCACGCCGAAGGCTTCGTCGGGCATCTCGCGACCGGGGTTGATATAGACATGGAACGTCTCGCCGGTCGGCAGATGGTTCCACAGCACGACGGCACCGATCTCGACGATCCGATCGCCGGTCTCGGGCTCGAAGCCCGTGGTTTCGGTATCGAGTACGATCTCACGCATTTGCGGTCCCCAGCTTGTCGATCAGCGCCGCGACCCCGGCCCGGGCCTGGTCGAGCGTCAGCGTCTCG
The DNA here is from genome assembly GCF_002073975.1 of Rhodovulum sp. MB263. Classification (NCBI taxonomy): domain Bacteria; kingdom Pseudomonadati; phylum Pseudomonadota; class Alphaproteobacteria; order Rhodobacterales; family Paracoccaceae; genus Rhodovulum; species Rhodovulum sp. MB263. The sequence goes on from NZ_CP020384.1 coordinate 64,190, forward strand.
ATCACATGATCGGCGCGGGCGCGTTTCTCGGCATCGGGCATCTGCCGGGCCAGGATCGCGTCCAGCTGCGCCCCGGTCATGCCCGGACGCTCCAGCACCCGGGCGCGCTGAACCCCGGGCGGCGCGGTCACCACCAGAACCGCGTCGAGCCATTTCTCGGCCCCGGTCTCGAACAGAAGCGGGATGTCCAACACCAGCAGCCTCGCCTCGCGGTGCCGCGCGATGAAGGCCTGCCGGTCGGCCGCGACCAGCGGATGCACTACGGCCTCGATCCGCATCAGGGCCTCGGGCTCGCGCGCGATCCAGGCCTTCAGCGCGTCGCGGTCGACGGCGCCGTGACGGATGGCCTCGGGGCAGAGATCGCCGATGGGCTTCACCGCGGCGCCGCCCTCGGCATACAGGCCATGGACGACGGCATCGGCATCCCAGACCGGCACGCCCTTCTCGCGGAACAGCGCGGCGGTGGTCGACTTGCCCATGCCGATGGAGCCGGTCAGCCCCAGAAGACGCGGCCGGTTCATTGTCCGAGCAGCACCGCGCGGGCGGCGTCGTCGACCTCGGGCCGACGGCCAAACCAGCGCTCGAACCCGGGCGCGGCCTGATGCAGCAGCATCCCCAGCCCGTCGACCGCGACACAGCCCCGTGCCCGCGCCTCGCGCAGGAAAGGGGTCTCGAGCGGCACATAGACCAAATCACAGACCACAGCGTCGGACGAAAGCGCATCAAGCGGCACCTTGAACTCGGCCTTGCCGACCATGCCCAGCGACGTGGTGTTCACCACGGTCGCGGCACCGTCGATCATCGCCCCCGCCTGCACCCAGTCATGGATCACGATCTTGGGGCCGAACTCGGCCCGCAGCGCCTCGGCCCGCGAGCGGGTGCGGTTGGACACCCGGATCTCGCGCACGCCCTGCTCGGACAGCGCCGCGACCACGGCGCGGGCGGCGCCACCGGCCCCCAGGACGGCCGCCGGCCCCGATGTCGGATCCCAGCCCGGCGCGCCCTGGCGCAGGTTCTCGATAAACCCGATCCCGTCGGTATTGTCGGCATAGACCTTGCCGTCGGCCAGGAAGATCAGGGTATTGGCCGAGCCGATCAGCGCCGCGCGATCCGACACGGAATCGGCCAGGCTAAGAATGGCTTCCTTATGCGGGATCGTGACGTTCACGCCGACGAATCCCATCCGCGGCAGCGCCTCGAGCACCTGTTTCAGATCGGCATGGGCCACATCCATCGGCACGTAGAAACCGCGCAAGCCGTAGCGCTCCAGCCAGTGGCGGTGCAGCAGCGGTGACTTGGAATGGGCAATAGGAGAGCCGATGACGCCGGCCAGCGGGATTCTGTCACTCATGCCATCAAAACTCCTCGGGTCGTCAGGAAGGTCAGCAGCGGCAGCAGGGGCAGACCGAGAACATCGAAATAGTCGCCCTCGACGGCCGAAAACAGGCGCACGCCTTCCTCTTCAAGCTTGTAGCCTCCAACCGCATCGCGCACGGCGAGCCAGTTGCGGTCAAGATACTCGTCCAGGTAGAGATCGGAAAACGGCCGCATCGTCAGCGAGACCTTGCCGACATGGCGCCAGAGCGGGCGCATGTCGTCATAGACCACCACCGCCGACAGAAGCTGATGCTTGCCGCCGCGCAGCGTGCGAAGCTGATCGCGTGCGTCCTCGCGGGATTCCGCCTTGGCCAGCACCTTGCCGCGATGGGCCAGCACCTGATCGCAGCCGATCACCAGCGCACCCGGCTGCTTTTCGGCCACCCGCTTGGCCTTGAAGGCCGCAAGCTCCTCGGCGATGTCGTCCGGTCCGGCGCCCTCGGCCTCCATCGCGGCGCGGATCGCCTCCTCATCGACGCGCGCGGGCATCGCCTCGAAAACGAGCCCGGCCCGGGTCAGAAGTTGGCGGCGGATGGCAGAGCCGGAAGCAAGGATCACACGGTCGGACATCGGATCACGCATTCGGGGCAACCCTGTGGATAAACCCAGGTGAGACGGTTGCACGGTTTCAGGATAAGAAGCCTCTTTCATCCCCGGGTGCCGTTCATACGTGGAAATGTCAAGAATCCGGGTCCTCAAATCCACCGTGGACTGTCTTCATCACTGGCTGTGAACGAATCGTCGCAGACAGATTATTCAGAAGTTATCCACAACTCGTGAGCAGGCCAGAGAGGTAAAAAACAATTGCAGTACAACTACCTGCGTGTCGCCCCATGAAATCCTGACGAGTTATCGTCACTTTCTTCCACAAGCGTTCCTGCTGTGGATGAGATCGTGGAATATGCAGTAATCCACATCCTCCACAGGCCCTACAAAATCATCATCTTTTCTTTTCTTTTCCTATTGCTCTAGAAGAGGCGCGGTAGGCGACCAAGCGTAGCGAGGCACGGCGATGTCGGAATTTCTGGCCAACATGTATCCTTGGACCAAATCACTGCACATCATTGCGGTGCTGACCTGGATGGCGGGTCTGTTCTATCTGCCCCGGATCTTCGTCTATCACACCGAGAAGGTGACCCCGGGGCACGAGACCGATGCGTTGTTCCAGGTCATGGAGATGAAGCTCTACCGCTACATCATGAACCCTTCGATCATCGCCGTCTGGGTCTTCGGTCTGGCTCTGGTTCTGACCCCGAACATCGTCTACTGGGATACGATCTGGCCCTATACCAAGGGCGCCTGCGTGATCGCGATGACCTGGTTTCACATGTGGCTGGGCGCGCGGCGCAAGGATTTCGTGGCCGGGCGCAACACCCGGACCGGTCGCACCTTCCGCATGATGAACGAGTTGCCGACCCTCCTGATGCTGGTCATCGTCTTCTCGGTGGTGATGAAATTCTGATCCGGCTTGCGGGTCCGTGGGTGGCGAGTTGACTCACGGGCCGCACAGGACTAAGGAGCAGGCTTAACTCGGGTCGTCCGATCCGAGGCTTCCCGTATAACGTGTGCGCACTCCGTCAGCGCCGTCTTCCGCAAAGCTTTGCCATGATCCAAGAATGCCTGAACCTCGCCGATCTCAAGGCCCAGAGCCCCAAGGCCCTTCTCTCCATGGCCGAAGAGCTCGAGATCGAGAACGCGTCGGCGATGCGCAAGGGCGAGATGATGTTCTCGATCCTCAAGGAGCGCGCCGAGGACGGCTGGGAAATCTCGGGTGACGGCGTTCTCGAGGTTCTGCAGGACGGGTTCGGCTTCCTGCGCTCGCCCGAGGCCAACTATCTGCCCGGTCCGGACGACATCTACGTCTCGACCGAGATGATCCGCCAGCATGCGCTGCGCACGGGCGACACGGTCGAGGGCGTGATGCAGGCGCCGCGCGAGAACGAGCGCTATTTCGCGATCACCAAGGTCACGAAGATCAACTTCCAGGACCCCGAACAGGCCCGGCACAAGATCAACTTCGACAACCTGACGCCGCTTTATCCGGACGAGCGGCTGAAGATGGAAATCGAGGATCCGACGATCCGCGACCGTTCGGCCCGGATCATCGATCTGGTTGCGCCGATCGGGAAGGGGCAGCGTGCGCTGATCGTGGCGCCTCCGCGGACCGGTAAGACGGTCCTGTTGCAGAACATCGCCAATTCCATCGAGACCAACCACCCCGAGACCTATCTGATCGTCCTTCTGATCGACGAACGTCCCGAGGAAGTCACGGACATGCAGCGGTCCGTGAAGGGCGAGGTCATTTCCTCGACCTTCGACGAACCGGCGACGCGTCACGTGGCCGTGGCCGAAATGGTCATCGAGAAAGCCAAGCGCCTGGTCGAGCATAAGCGAGATGTTGTTATCCTGCTCGATTCGATCACCAGACTTGGTCGCGCCTACAATACTGTGGTGCCGTCTTCGGGGAAGGTGCTGACCGGTGGTGTCGACGCCAACGCGCTGCAGCGGCCGAAACGGTTCTTCGGTGCCGCCCGGAATATCGAGGAGGGCGGGTCGCTGACCATCATCGCGACCGCGCTGATCGATACAGGTTCGCGGATGGACGAGGTGATCTTCGAGGAATTCAAGGGCACGGGCAATTCCGAGATCGTGCTCGACCGCAAGGTCGCCGACAAGCGCGTTTTCCCGGCCATGGACATCCTCAAATCCGGCACCCGGAAAGAGGATCTTCTTGTCGACAAGTCGGACCTGCAGAAGACCTTCGTTCTGCGCCGGATCCTGAACCCGATGGGCACCACCGACGCCATCGAGTTCCTGATCTCGAAGCTCAAGCAGACCAAGACAAATTCCGAATTCTTCGATTCGATGAACACCTGAGGCGGCAACGCCCGGAGGTGATCCCTGGACACGATCTTCGCTCAGGCGACGGCGCGCGGAAAAGCGGGCGTCGCCGTTATCCGCATTTCCGGCCCTCGGGCCTGTTCCGCCGCGCGCGCGCTGGCGGGGTCTTTGCCTGCACCACGGCAGGCGGGTCTGCGGCGTCTCGCGGATGCCGATGGCGTGCCGCTCGATGAGGCCCTGGTTCTGTGCTTTGCCAAGGGTGCCAGTTTTACTGGCGAAGATGTCGTTGAATTTCAATGTCATGGTAGCCCGGCAACCGTCTCGGCGCTGCTCTCGGCCCTGGGGCGCATCGATGGCCTGAGGCTGGCCGAGCCCGGCGAATTCACGCGCCGCGCGCTGGAAAACGGCGTGCTCGATCTCGCGCAGGTCGAAGGGTTGGGCGATCTTCTCGAGGCGGAAACCGAAGCGCAACGGCGTCAAGCTTTGCGAGTCCTGTCAGGGGCGCTCGGGGAGAAGGTCGATCGCTGGCGCGAGGCCCTGGTCAGGGCGGCTGCGCTTCTGGAAGCGACCATCGATTTTGCCGACGAAGATGTGCCGGTCGACGTGACCCCGGAAGTGACGGGGTTGCTTGCCGAGGTTGCGGCATCCCTGCAGGCAGAGATCGATGGCGTATCGGTGGCGGAGCGTATCCGCGACGGATTCGAAGTTGCCATCGTCGGCCCGCCGAATGCTGGCAAATCCACGCTTCTGAATCACCTTGCCGGGCGCGAGGCGGCGATAACGTCGGAACATGCGGGCACGACCCGGGATGTGATCGAGGTCCGGATGGATCTTGACGGTCTTCCCGTGACCTTTCTCGATACCGCCGGTCTGCGGGACAGCACGGATGAGATCGAGACGATCGGTATCGCCCGCGCCGTTGCCCGCGCCGAAGCCGCTGATTTGCGTGTTTTTCTTCTCGACGATACCGGCAAGACTCAGGGACTGGCGCCCGGACCCGAAGATATCGTCCTGCGGGGCAAGTCGGACCTTGGCGACGGTGCCGGGCAAGGGGTATCGGGTCGTACCGGAGAGGGCGTCGCCGAGCTGGTGGCCAGGATATCCAGGACGCTGGAAGGGCGCGCCTCGCGGACTGTCACGGCTACGAGAGAACGTCATGCCGAGGCAATGCGACGGGCCGGCGGTGCTATCGCCGAGGCACAGAATCAGCTATCTCTCGGCATGGAAACGGCAGAACTGGCTGCGGAGGATTTGCGCCGTGCCGCGCGGGCTCTGGAAACCTTGCTGGGCCGTATAGATGTCGAATCTCTTCTCGACGAGATTTTTTCGCGCTTCTGTCTTGGAAAGTGAGGAGTGTTTCACGTGAAACATCGCGCTTTTGACGTTCTCGTGGTCGGTGGTGGCCATGCCGGTGCCGAGGCGGCCCATGCCGCGGCGCGTCTTGGCGCGCGGACAGCCTTGGTCACGCTGCGACGGGACGGAATCGGCGTCATGTCCTGCAACCCGGCGATTGGTGGCCTCGGTAAGGGCCATCTCGTACGCGAGGTCGATGCAATGGACGGGGTAATGGGCCGGGCTGCCGATCAGGCTGGTATCCAGTTTCGTCTGTTGAACCGCCGCAAGGGCCCCGCCGTACAGGGGCCGCGGGCACAGGCCGACCGAAAGCTCTATCGCCAGGCGGTTCAAACGGCTCTCGGCGCTGTGCCGGTTCTCGAGATAGTCGAAGGTGAGGCCGCTGATTTTCTTCAGTGCGATGGCCGCATTGCGGGGGTCGTTCTGGCTGATGGAAGCGAAGTGTCCGCCGGGGCCGTGGTTCTCACCACGGGCACTTTCCTGCGCGGTGTCATCCATATCGGGGACCGTCAGCGCCCCGGAGGCCGCATCGGTGACCTCCCATCTGTACGTCTCGCCGAGCGGATCGACGAATTCGGGCTGCCGCTGGGGCGGCTCAAGACCGGCACGCCGCCGCGACTCGACGGAAGGACGATCGACTGGGATCGCCTCGACCACCAGCCGGGTGATGACGAACCGGTGTTGTTCTCCTTCCTCTCGACCAAGGTCGAGGCGCGTCAGGTTGCCTGCGGTATTACCCATACGAATTCGCAAACCCATGATATCATTCGGGAAAATCTGTCCCGTTCCGCGATGTACGGCGGTCATATAGAAGGGGTGGGGCCCCGCTATTGCCCGTCCATCGAGGACAAGATCGTCCGATTTGCGGAAAAGGAGTCGCACCAGATATTTCTCGAGCCGGAAGGTCTCGACGATACGACCGTCTATCCTAACGGCATTTCAACCTCGCTTCCTGAAGAGGTGCAGCACGCCTATGTCCGGTCTATCAAGGGGCTGGAAAACGCGACTATCCTGCAACCGGGCTATGCTATCGAATACGACTATGTCGATCCGCGCGCGCTGCGGCCGACTCTCGAGCTGCGCGATGTGCCTGGACTGTACCTGGCCGGACAGATCAACGGCACAACGGGATATGAAGAGGCGGCTGCGCAGGGTCTGGTCGCAGGTCTGAATGCGGCACGGGCCGTGGCGGGGCAGAGGCCCGCGATCTTCAGCCGGACCAGCAGCTATATCGGTGTAATGATCGACGATCTGGTCACGCGCGGTGTCAGCGAACCCTATCGCATGTTCACCTCACGCGCCGAATTTCGTCTGTCCCTTCGGGCGGATAACGCCGACCAACGCCTGACGCCGGTCGGGATCGATATAGGCTGCGTTGGAGAGCGGCGCCGGACCTCTTTCGAGGCGAAGATGGAGCGTCTGTCAACTGGCCGTGCGCGGCTCGAGGCGCTTTCAGTGACGCCGAAACAGGTGGCCGCAGTCGGGATCAAAGTGAACGCTGATGGTACTCGCCGATCTGGTATCGATCTTCTCGCCTTCCCTGATGTCACGTTCGAAGACCTGATCCCGCTTGCACCGGAGCTTGCTGAGATTGACAGCGAAACCCGGGTTCAATTGGCGCGAGACGCGTTATATGTCAATTATATTGCCCGCCAGACACAAGATGTAGAGGCGATGCGACGGGACGAGGCACAGCTCATTCCGCACGACTTCGATTATGAAGGACTCGACGGGCTGTCGTCGGAGCTGAAAGGAAAGCTCTCCCGGGTGCGCCCGGAAACGCTGGGGCAGGCGGCACGCATCGACGGCATGACCCCGGCTGCGGCAACTCTGGTTCTCGCACGCCTGCGCCAGATGGAGCGGCGGTCGGCATGACAATTTCAATAGGAGATTTGACCGATGTTTCACGTGAAACATCGGAACGTCTGGCCAGCTATGCATCCCTTTTGCGCAAATGGACCCCTGTGATAAATCTGATATCGCGCGCCACACTGGAGGAGCTCGAAACCCGGCATTTTGCGGATTCCGCCCAGCTTTTCGATCTTGCCCCGGGGGAGCCGCGGCACTGGGTTGATCTGGGAAGCGGTGGCGGCTTTCCGGGACTTGTGATCGCAATTCTCGCCGACGAGCGGGCGCCGGATCTTCGGGTCACGCTGATTGAAAGCGACCAACGAAAGGCGACATTCCTGCGGACCGTAGCCCGGGAAATCGGCCTGGACCGGGTTGAGGTGATCGATGAGCGCCTCGAGACCGCGGATCCGCAAGGGGCGGATGTGCTTTCGGCCCGTGCCTTGGCGCCCCTTGACCGGCTTTTGGGTTTTGCAGAGCGGCATCTTGCCCCGGGTGGGGTCGCATTATTCCCGAAAGGCGCCCGTTACGCCGATGAAGTGAAGCGGGCGCTTGCATCCTGGCGGTTCGAGGTTCAAAACCATCCCAGCAAGACTGACCCGCAGGCCGTTGTTCTGAAACTCGGAGGCATCGCCCGTGTCTGACCCCACGCGCCCGAAAGGCCCGAAAATCATCGCCGTGGCAAACCAGAAGGGCGGCGTCGGCAAGACTACAACCGCGATCAACCTCGGCGCTGCCCTGGCCGAGCTTGGCAAGACGGTTCTGATTGTCGATATCGATCCTCAGGGAAATGCCTCGACGGGGCTTGGCATTGCGCCCGAAGCGCGGGTCAAGACGACATATGATCTGATCCTGGATGACGCGCCGCTGGCCGATATTGTGGTCAAGTCGCCCAAGGGGAACCTGTATATCGCGCCCTCGACCACAGATCTCAGTTCGGCCGATATCGAGATGGTCGCCAATGAGAAACGCAGCTTTTTGCTGCATGATGCGCTTCGCCAGCCGGCAATGGATGCTTATTGCTTCGATTTCGTGCTGATCGATTGCCCGCCAGCGCTGAGTTTGCTGACCATCAATGCGATGGTGGCCGCGCATTCGGTTCTTGTGCCGCTGCAAAGCGAGTTTTTCGCGCTGGAAGGTCTGTCGCAACTGATGCTCACCATCCGGGAATTGCGTCAGACCGCCAATTCGAATCTCAGGATCGAGGGGGTGGTGCTGACCATGGCTGACCGGCGCAACAACCTCTCGCAAGCCGTCGAAAACGATGCGCGGGCCTATCTGGGCGATCTGGTGTTCCGAACGGTCATCCCGCGCAACGTCCGGGTCAGCGAGGCGCCGTCCTATGCGATGCCTGTGCTCGATTATGACCCGAATTCACGCGGGGCCGAAGCCTATCGCGCACTTGCGCAGGAAATGCTCGAGCCGAAAGTGCCGGTGGGCGCCTGAGGCACTAAGGCACTGGGGGACGAAAGATGAAGCAACCTGAAAAACGCGGCCTGGGGCGTGGTCTGTCGGCGCTTATGGCCGATGTGCGTATCGAACCGGAAGCCGAGCGGGGCGAGGCGCCGCGCAGCAAGGCCGATTTGATGATTGCGCTGGATCTGCTTGAGCCCAATCCCGATCAGCCGCGGCGACAATTTTCGGAAGAGGCGCTGAAGGAGCTTTCAGACTCGATCCGCGAGAAGGGCGTGATCCAGCCTCTGATTGTCCGGCCCAGCAAGCGTAGCGATGGGCATTTCGAGATCGTCGCTGGCGAACGTCGCTGGCGCGCCTCGCAACTGGCTCAGCAGCATGAGGTTCCGGTGATCGTCCGTGAGCTGGACGATACCGAAGTTCTGGAAATCGCGATTATCGAGAACATCCAGCGCGCCGATCTGAACGCGCTGGAAGAGGCGATGGGCTACCGCCAGTTGATGGATCGCTTCGGCCACACACAAGATAAGGTCGCCGAAGCGCTGGGTAAAAGTCGCAGCCATATCGCCAATCTGCTGCGTCTGCTGCAATTGCCGGACGAGGTGCAGGGCTATCTGCGTGAAGGGCGGCTGAGCGCGGGCCATGCCCGGGCGTTGATCACAACCGAAGATCCGGCGAAGCTGGCGCGGCAGGTCATCAAGGGCCAACTGTCGGTGCGTGCGACCGAGAAGCTGGCCAAGTCAGGCTCTGCGCCGAAAACGCGCCGTCCGCCGCCGCCGCTGGCCAAGGACGCCGATACCCGCGCCCTCGAGCAGGACCTGGCGGCCAATCTGGGGGTGGGCGTCTCGATCGAACACCGCGCCGACGGATCGGGTGATCTTGTCCTGTCGTATGCGTCGCTTGAAGAACTCGACAGGCTTTGTGCCGCTTTGAGCGGGCCGTCGGGCAGCCTGGACTGAGACTCAATCGGGTAGCAGTGCGCGGATCACCGCATTCAGCACTGCTCGGCCCGCCGATGTGGCCCGCAGGAAACCGTGATCGACCACGATCAGGCCGAGTTCAGACAATTCCTTGATTTTATTGAAATTTAGTGGCGCGCCTGCCATTCTTTCCTGCCGCGACAGTGACAGACCGCGGGCAAGACGCAGGCCCATCATCAGATATTCCGCAGCCTGATCTGCAGGCAAAACCGCGGCTCGGGACAGCTCGCCGGTGCCAGTGCGTTCGACGCGTTCGAGCCAGGCGGTGGGGGCGAGCGGAGTTTCGGTGGCCTGGCGCCGACCGGAAAGCGTCAGGCGGCCATGTGCCCCCGGTCCGATCCCGGCATAATCGCCGGCCTGCCAATAGATCAGGTTATGTCGCGACTCGGCGCCGGGCCGGGCATGGTTCGAGACCTCATAGGCGGGCAGTCCGGCGGCGTCGCATCTCTCTTGCGTCAATTCGTAGAGATCTGCGCCGAGATCCTCGTCGGGCAACCCTTTCAGCCCGCCGCGTGCCAGCCGGTCGCCAAAGGCGGTGCCGGCCTCGACGGTGAGCTGGTAAAGCGAAAGGTGATCGACCGCCATCGCCAGAGCCTCGTCGAGTTCCGCGCGCCAGGCCGCGAGGCTTTGGGCTTGCCGGGCATAGATCAGATCGAAGCTGACCCGCGGAAAGCGGGTCCGGGCGATGTCGAAGGCGGCGCGGGCCTCGGCCACGCTGTGCGTGCGCCCGAGCCGCCTGAGATCGGCATCGTTCAGCGCCTGGACGCCAAGCGAGACCCGGTTGACGCCGGCTTCGGCAAATCCCGTGAAACGTCCGGCCTCGACCGAGGTCGGATTGGCCTCGAGCGTCACCTCGATGTCATTTGCGGGCGTCCAGACCGACCGGGCGGTCTCGAGAATGGCGCCGACCAGCTCGGGCGGCATCAGGCTGGGCGTGCCGCCGCCGAAAAAGACGGTGTTCAGGACACGCGGGCCGGTTTCGGCGCCGAGGCGGCTGATTTCCGAAATATAGGCGTTCTGCCAGCGTTTCGTGTCTATCTCGGCCGAAACATGGCTGTTGAAGTCGCAATAGGGGCATTTCGACAGGCAGAACGGCCAGTGGACGTACAGCCCGAACCCGCCCTCCTGCCAGTCTTCAGCGGTCAAACAGGCTCACCAGTTTCTCGAAGGCGCGGGCGCGGTGGCTGATCCGGTTCTTTTCCCAGCGGTCCATTTCGCCGAAGGTGATGTCATGGCCGTCGGGCTGAAAGATCGGGTCGAAGCCATGGCCCTGATCGCCGCGCATCGGCCAGACGATGCGCCCGGGCATGCGGCCCTCGAACACCTCGTCATGACCATCGGGCCAGGCCAGCACGAAGGTACAGCAGAATTGCGCGCTCCGGGGCTCGGGGGCATTCGCCTCCTCGAGCCTGGTCCAGACCTTTTCCATCGCCATCGGGAAGTCGCGTCCAGAGCCTGTCTCGGCCCAATCGGCGGTATAGACGCCCGGCGCGCCCCCGAGCGCGTCGACCGCAAGCCCGCTATCGTCGGCCAGGGCAGGAAGCCCGGTGGCCTTCGCCGCGGCATGGGCCTTGATCCGGGCATTGCCGACGAATGTATCCTCGGTCTCGTCCGGTTCAGGCAGGTCATGTTCGGCCGCGCCGGTGACGGAAATGCCGAAAGGCTTCAGCAGGTCCGCGATCTCTTCGAGCTTGCCGCTGTTATGGGTCGCCACCAGCAGCGTCTTTCCGTCAAACCGGCGCATTGGTTCAGCCTCCGATCGCGGCTTTCTGGGCGGCGACAAGCTCGGCCACACCCTTTTCGGCCAGATCGAGCAGCGCATTCATCTGCGCGCGGGTATAGGTCGAGCCCTCGGCCGACATCTGCACCTCGATCAGCTTGCCGGAGCCGGTCATCACGAAATTGCCGTCGACGCCGGCCTCGCTGTCTTCGGGATAGTCCAGATCCAGTACCGGCTGGCCGGCATAGATCCCGCAGGAGACGGCCGCGACCGGATCGATCAGCGGGTCCGAGATCACCTCGCCGGTCTTCATCAGCTTGTTCACGGCCAGCCGCAGCGCGACCCAGCCGCCGGTGATCGAGGCGCAGCGGGTGCCACCATCGGCCTGGATCACGTCGCAGTCGATGGTGATCTGGCGTTCGCCAAGCGCCACGCGGTCGACGCCCGCGCGCAGGCTGCGGCCGATCAGGCGCTGGATCTCTACGGTACGGCCGCCCTGCTTGCCCTGGGCCGCCTCGCGGCGCATCCGCGTGGTCGTGGCCCGCGGCAGCATCCCGTATTCGGCGGTGACCCAGCCGAGGCCCGAATTCTTCAGGAAGGGCGGCACCCGCTCTTCCAGCGTCGCGGTGCAAAGCACATGGGTATCGCCCATGCGGATCAGGCACGAGCCTTCGGCATGCTTGGTCACGCCGGTCTCGATTGAAACCGGGCGAAGTTCGCTTACATCACGACGGGATGGGCGCATCGGACTGTCCTTTTATTGGTTTTGAAGCTTTGCTCCCATGAGCCGGACGCCGATGCAACCCCGATTGATGGTCCTGTTGACGGGCCCGATTGACGAGATCGGGATCTTCCCTTTAATGGCACCGCTTCGACGGAGGCGCGGCAGGTGAGCACCCAAGGCATTCTCGAAGAGATGAACGATCGCTCGCGCGAGGTGTTTCGCCGCGTGGTCGAGGGCTATCTCGAATCCGGCGACCCGGTGGGGTCGCGCACGCTGACCCGGACGATGAGCGAGAAGGTCAGCGCCGCCACCATCCGCAACGTGATGCAGGATCTCGAGTTTCTCGGTCTGCTGAACAGTCCGCATGTCTCGGCCGGGCGGGTCCCGACGCAGCTCGGGCTCAGGATGTTCGTCGACGGGCTTCTGGAGGTCCGCGACCTCAGGGAGGAGGATCGCGAGAAGATCGACGCGACGCTCGGGGCGAACACCTCCGATGTGGGTGCGCTTCTCGACCGGGTGGGGGCCGCGCTGTCAGGGGCGACCCATGGCGCCAGCCTGGTTCTCGCGCCCAAGCACGAGGCGCCGATCAGGCATATCGAATTCGTGAGCCTCGGCGCTGACCGGGCGCTGACGGTTCTGGTCTTTGCCGACGGTCATGTCGAGAACCGACTTTTCCAGCCATCGCCGGGGCAGACGCCCTCCTCTATGCGCGAGGCTGCCAATTTCCTCAACGCGCTGGCCGAAGGACGGACGCTGAGCGAGTTGCGCGACACGATGAAGGTCGAGATCGCGCGGCGCCGGCAGGAGCTTGACGATCTGGCCCGGGTCATGGTCGAGGCCGGGCTCGCGGTGTGGGAGAACGATGGCCATGATCAGGCGCGGTTGATCGTGCGCGGCCGGGCCAATCTTCTGTCCGATCCGGCAGAGGCCGCCGATCTCGACCGGATCCGGAGCCTGTTCGACGATCTGGAACGCAAGCGCGACATCGCCGAGTTTCTCGAGCTGGCCGAGGAGGGCGAGGGCGTGCGCATCTTCATCGGCTCCGAGAACAAGCTTTTTTCACTTTCGGGTTCCTCTTTGGTGGTCTCTCCATATATGAACGCTGACCGGAAGATCATTGGCGCCGTGGGGGTGATCGGGCCGACCCGGCTGAACTACGGACGGATCGTACCGATCGTGGATTACACCGCCCAGCTGGTGGGCAAGCTGATCGCCGACCGCGGCAAGGGATGAAAGATGGCAGAACCTGAAAAGACCGAACTCGACGACGTAGAGACCGAGACCGCAGCCGAAATCGACCCCCCCGAGCTCACTGCCGAGGAAATCGAGGCTTTGAAGGCCGAACGGGACGAGCTCCGCGACCGGTTCATGCGGGCGCTGGCCGATGCCGAGAATGCGCGCAAACGGGCCGACCGCGACCGCCGCGAGGCCGAGAATTACGGCGGCTCGAAACTCGCCCGCGACATGCTGCCGGTCTATGACAACCTTTCCCGCGCGCTCGAGGTCGTCACCGACGAACAACGCGAGGCGAATGCGGCGCTGCTCGAAGGGGTCGAGCTGACCCTGCGCGAGCTTCTGAACGTCTTTGCCAAGCATGGCATCGAACGGGTGGCCCCCGAGGCGGGCGACAAATTCGATCCGCAGCTGCATCAGGCGATGTTCGAGGCTCCGGTCCCCGAGACCAAGGCCGGCGACATCATCCAGGTGATGGCCGTCGGCTTCATGCTGCATGACAGGTTGCTGCGTCCGGCACAGGTCGGTGTGTCCTCGACACCCGCCTCCTGAGAGCGGACCGTTTCACGGGAAACGCCCGACCCACCGGTCGGGCGTTCTTGTTTGCAAAAGGCTCTATTCCGGCCCGGCCAGCGCTTTCAGCTCGTAGATCAGGTCCAGCGCCTCGCGCGGGCTCAACTCGTCGGGATGGATCGCCGACAGCCGGTTTGCCAGAGGCGAGGGACCTGCGGGCGCGGGCTTCGGCGGTTGCGGGATCGCCGCGGCCGAGAACAGCGGCAGATCGTCGATCAGCGCAGAGGGCGTCCGCCCGCCCTCGCGTTCGCCCCGTTCCAGCGCGTCAAGCACCACCCGGGCGCGCTCGACGACGCTGTCGGGCAGGCCCGCCAGCCGCGCCACCTGCACCCCGTAGGACCGGTCCGCCGCGCCCTTGCGCACCTCGTGCAGGAAGATCACGTCGCCTTCCCATTCCTTCACCGCAACTGTGGCGTTCTCGACGCCCGAGAGCTTTTGCGTCAGCGCCGTCATCTCGTGGTAATGGGTGGCAAAGAGCGCGCGGCAGCGGTTCGCGTCATGCAGATGCTCGAGCGTCGCCCAGGCGATGGACAGCCCGTCATAGGTGGCGGTGCCGCGTCCGATCTCGTCGAGGATCACCAGCGCCCGGTCGTCGGCCTGATTGAGGATCGCGGCGGTCTCGACCATCTCGACCATGAAGGTCGAGCGTCCGCGCGCCAGATCGTCCGCGGCGCCGACCCGGCTGAAAAGCTGCGACACCAATCCGATATGGGCCGAGGCGGCGGGCACGAAGCTGCCCGCCTGTGCCAGCAGCGCGATCAGCGCATTCTGCCGCAGGAAGGTCGATTTGCCCGACATGTTGGGCCCGGTCAGAAGCCAGATCGCGGCGCCGCTTTCGGCCTGGGCCAGATCGCAGTCATTGGCGATGAAAGGGGCGCCGCCCTGACGCCTCAGCGCGCGTTCCACCACCGGGTGACGTCCGCCCGCCACGTCAAAGGCGCGGCTGTCATCGACCAGCGGCTCGCACCAGTCCTCGCCCCGGGCCAGATCGGCAAGCCCGGTCGCAAGGTCGATCTCGGCCAGGGCCGAAGCGGCCTGACCGACCGGGCCCGCGCAGTCAAGAATGGCGCCTTTCAGGCTGTCATAGAGCCGTTTTTCGATCTCCAGCGCCCGGTTCCCGGCATTCAGGATGCGGGTTTCCAGTTCCGACAGCTCGACCGTGGTGAAGCGCAGCGCATTGGCCGTGGTCTGGCGGTGGATGAAGGTATCCGACAGCGGCGGCGACAGCATCCGTTCGGCATGGGTGGCGGTGACCTCGATGAAATAGCCCAGCACGTTGTTGTGCTTGATCTTCAGTGAGGAAATCCCGGTTTCTTCGGCAAAGCCCGCCTGCATCCGCGCGATCACGCCACGGCCCTCGTCGCGCAGCGTGCGTGCCTCGTCCAGCCCGGTATCGAAGCCCGTGGCGATGAAACCGCCATCGCGGACCAACAGCGGCGGTTCGGCCACCAGAGCCCGGTCGAGCAGATCGCAAAGCGTGTCATGCCCGGTCAGCGCCGCCCGCGCATCGCTTAGCGTTTGCGGCAGCCCGTCGTCCAGAAGCCCGGCCACGTCCGCGGCCTGGGTCAGCCCGTTGCGGATCGCCGCCAGATCCCGCGGCCCGCCCCGGTCGAGCCCCAGCCGCGACAGCGCCCGGTCGATATCGGGGCATTTCCGCAGGCTGTCGCGCAGGGCGGCGCAAAGCCCGGCATCCTCGACCAGCGCCCGGACCGCCGCGAGCCGGGCATGGATCGTCGGCAGATCGCGCGAGGGGCTGGAGATCCGCCGTTCCAGCAACCGCGCGCCTGCGGCGGTGACGCTGCGGTCGATGGCCGCCAGCAGGCTGCCCTCGCGGCCGCCGGACAGGCTGGCGGTCAGTTCCAGATTGCGCCGGGTCGCGGCGTCGATCTGCATGGTGCCGCCCATCGCCTCGCGCACCGGCGGGCGCAGGAGCGGCAGCTTGCCCTTCTGGGTGATCTCCAGATAGTCGACCAGCGCCCCCATCGCCGACAGCTCGGCGCGCGAGAAGGTGCCGAAGCCCTCGAGCGTGCCCACCGAGAACAGCCCGGTCAGACGGGTTTCGGCCGAGCTGCTGTCGAAACTCGCGCGCGAGAGCGGCGTGACCGAGGCGCCGGATTCAGAGACTATCTCGGCCCAATCGCGTTCTGTTGCCTCGTTCAGAAGCACTTCGCGCGGGGCCAGACGTGCGAGTTCGGCGCCCAGCCGCACGCCCGGGCAGCCCATGGTGCGAAAGGCGCCGGTCGAGATGTCGACCCAGGCCAGCGCGGCCTCGCCCCTGACCTCGGCGAAGGCGGCAAGGAAGTTGTGGCGCCGCGCCTCCAGCAGCGTTTCCTCGGTCAGCGTGCCCGGCGTGACCAGCCTGACCACGTCGCGCTTCACGACCGATTTCGAGCCGCGCTTCTTGGCCTCGGCCGGGTCTTCCATCTGTTCGCAGACCGCGACCCGGAACCCCTTGCGGATCAGCGTCAGCAGATAGCTTTCAGCGGCATGGACGGGCACGCCGCACATCGGGATGTCTTCGCCCAGATGCTTGCCGCGCTTTGTCAGCGCGATGTCCAGCGCCTGGGCCGCGGCCACGGCATCATCGAAGAACATCTCGTAGAAATCGCCCATCCGATAGAACAGCAGCGCGCCCGGATGGGCGCGCTTGATTTCCAGATATTGCGCCATCATCGGCGTCACGGTGTTGGGCGTATCGCTCACCCGATCTCTCCCTCGGCTGACCTGCTGCACCCTAGAGAACGTCACAACCGAGGAAAAGAGCGATTGGTCGCGCCATCGCCCGGAAGGAGCGAGCCAGTTCCATATTGTGACAGGTCTGTCAGTCCGTTAGGTACATGCGGTCTCAGCGAGACGATGAATTTGGTACCGGTATGCTATTGAATCGAAAGCCCCTTATCCTGCGGGACAAACCGCAAGTCGCACGCGGCAACAAGCGCGCGCTGTTTCTCATCGACGGCTATCCCGATGTCGTGGTCAAGGTGGTTCTGCCCCGCGAGGGCGGCACCAACATGACCTGGTACAAACGCTTGCTGCGCCGCTTTTTGCCCTCGACCAACTATCGCTTTCTGTTTCGCGAATACAAATGCTACCTGGCGGCCAAACTGGCGCAGGCCGGCCAGTCCGGCGCTCTGCCGATCGTCGAGCTGCGGGGTCTGGTGCAGACCGATCTGGGCCCGGGGATGATCGCGGAACGGATCACGGATGGGAAAGGAAACCTGGGCACCAGCCTGCGCGAGATGATCCTGCGCAACGAGTTCCAGGAGCACCATCTGGAGTTGTTGAACGATTTCGTGCGGCGGATCTTTGCGTGGCGCGTTCGCGCGAATGACCTGAGCCCGAGCAATATTCTTTTTGGTCAGAGGGCCGGGGTTCCCCAATTCGTGCTTGTTGACGGCCTCGGGGACAGTCATCTAATTCCGTTACGAACCTGGTCCAGCCACCTCAACGAGCGAAGCCTGTGCAAACGCTTTGAGGATACGAGCCGCGTGACCGGATTGACCTGGGATGCGAAAGACCGCGTTTTCGGCCTTCCGCGCCGTTAGATAAGGATCTGCGCCTTGAGCAAGACGACCCGCCCGACCCCCGAAGAGGCGCTGAGTTATCATATCGATCCCGTGCCGGGGAAATACGAGATCGTGGCGACCAAGCCCATGACCACCCAGCGCGACCTCAGCCTGGCCTACAGCCCGGGCGTGGCGGTGCCGGTTCAGGCCATCGCCGATGCGCCCGAGACCGCCTATGACTACACATGCAAGGGCAACATGGTCGCCGTCATCTCGAACGGCACCGCGATCCTCGGCATGGGCAATCTGGGCGCGCTGGCCTCGAAGCCGGTGATGGAGGGCAAGTCGGTCCTGTTCAAGCGCTTTGCCGATGTGAACGCGGTCGATATCGAGCTGGATACCGAGGACCCCGAAGAGATCATCCGGGCGGTGCGGCTGATGGGGCCGACCTTCGGCGGCATCAACCTCGAGGACATCAAGGCGCCCGAGTGCTTCATCATCGAGCAGCGGCTCAAGGAAGAGATGGACATTCCGGTCTTCCATGACGACCAGCACGGCACCGCGGTGATCTGCGCAGCGGGGCTGATCAACGCGCTGCACCTGTCGGGCAAGAAGATCGAGGAATGCCGGATCGTGCTGAACGGCGCCGGTGCGGCCGGGATCGCCTGCCTGGAACTGGTCAAGTCGATGGGGGCGAAGCATGACAACTGCATCGCCTGCGATACCAAGGGTGTGATCTATCAGGGCCGCACCGAGGGCATGAACCAGTGGAAATCGGCCCATGCCGCCCATACCGATGCCCGCACGCTGGAAGAGGCGATGGTGGGCGCCGACGTGTTCCTGGGCGTCAGCGCAAAGGGCGCGGTGACGCCCGGGATGGTGGCCTCGATGGCCGAGAATCCGGTCATCTTCGCGATGGCGAATCCCGATCCCGAGATCACGCCCGAAGAGGCGCAGGAGGTCAGGCCCGATGCCATCGTCGCGACCGGCCGGTCGGACTATCCGAACCAGGTCAACAACGTGCTGGGCTTTCCCTATCTCTTCCGCGGCGCGCTAGACATCCATGCCCGGGCGATCAATGACGAGATGAAGATCGCCTGCGCCGAGGCGCTGGCCGCACTTGCGCGCGAGGATGTGCCTGACGAGGTCGCCATGGCCTATGGCAAGAAACTGACCTTCGGGCGCGATTACATCATTCCGACGCCTTTCGATCCGCGTCTGATCTATACCATTCCGCCGGCGGTGGCGCGCGCGGGGATGGATACCGGCGTGGCGCGGCGGCCCATCGTCGACATGGACGAGTACGAACAGCGGCTGAAGGCGCGGATGGATCCCACCGCCTCGATCCTGTCGGGGATCGCGGCGCGCGCCAAGGCCGCACAGGCGCGCATGATCTTTGCCGAGGGCGATGACGAGAGGGTGCTGCGCGCCGCGGTCGGCTATCACCGTGCGGGCTATGGCCAGGCCATCGTCGTCGGCCGCGAGGCCGAGGTGAGGGAAAAGCTCGAACAGGCCGGTCTGGGCGATGCCTATCGCGAGATCGAGGTGGTCAATGCCGCCAATACCCGCCATCTCGAGTCCTATCGCGCGTTCCTCTATCAACGGCTGCAGCGCAAGGGCTTCGACACCCATGACATCAACCGGCTTGCCGCGCGCGACCGGCATGTGTTCTCGGCGCTGATGCTGGCGCATGGCCATGGCGATGCGCTGGTGACCGGCGCGACGCGGAAATCGGCCCATGTGCTGGAGCTGATCAACCACGTCTTCGACGCCCGCGCCCAGGACGGGGCGGTCGGCGTCACCGCGCTTCTTCACAAGGGCAAGATCGTCTTCATCGCCGATACGCTGGTGCATGAATGGCCCGAGGAAGAGGATCTGGCCAATATCGCGGTCCATGCGGCCGAAGTGGCGCGTGGCCTCGGCATCGAGCCGCGCGTGGCCTTCCTCAGCTTCTCGACCTTCGGCTATCCGGTCAGCGAGCGGGCGACCAAGATGCATCGTGCCTCCGAGGTGCTGGCCAAACGCGGTGTCGATTTCGAATTCGACGGCGAGATGACGGTCGATGTGGCACTGAACCCGACCGCGATGGCGCGCTATCCGTTCTGTCGCCTGTCGGGGCCTGCCAATGTGCTGGTGGTGCCGGCCCGGCATTCGGCCTCGATTTCGGTCAAGCTGATGCAGGAAATGGCAGGGGCCACGGTGATCGGTCCGATCCTCGCAGGTGTCGAGAAGCCGATCCAGATCTGCTCCACGGTCTCGACGGTCAACGACATCCTGAACATGGCCCTGCTGGCCGCCTGCGAGGTCGGCTGAGCCGTCAGGACCCTGAAAAGGCTGCCGCGTCGCCCCAGAGGGCTTTGACCCGGGCGTCGCGGCCGCAGGCCTTGCGGTAAAGCTTGTAGGCCTCGGCCTTCGATTTCGGTCCAAACCGGGTCAGGATCAGGCCGGTCTGCCGGTAGTAGTCCTGGTGATAGGCCTCGGCCTCGTAGAACGGCCCGGCCTCTAGGACCGGGGTCACGATCTCCTGCGACAGGGCGCTCCGGGCCTCGGCCTTTGCAACCTCTGCCGCCTCTCTTTCGGCCGGATCAGAGACGAAAATGGCCGTGCGATAGCTGTCTCCGCGGTCGCAGAACTGCCCGCCCGGATCGGTCGGATCGACAGACCGGAAGAACAGCGACAGGAGTTCGGGATAGCTGACCCGCTCCGGATCATAGGTGATGCGGACCGCCTCGTAATGACCGGTGCCGCCATGCGAGACATCGCGATAGGTGGGGTTTTCCAGGGTGCCGCCGGTATAGCCCGAGACCACCCCGCTCACGCCCGGAACGCTTTCGAAATCGGCCTCGACGCACCAGAAGCAGCCGCCCGCGAAGATCGCGGTTTCGGGCTCTGTGGCCTGTGCCCTGCCGCCCTTGACCATGTAGCCGAGCACGAGCGCGAGCATCAGCAGAACCGGTTTCATCGCCTTGAGGGACATCGCCATGGCCTGTCGTCCTTTTCCGTCTCGGGGCGGAGGATAGGCATCCGGAGATCGGCCGTGAAACCCACAAGCGCGTGAGGTCACGAAGGCGGGACCGGCACGGTTGGGCCGGTCCCGCGAGGGGCTCAGCCCTTGAGCTTGCGGTTCCGCATCGCCAGCAGCCGCAGCCGCAGCGCGTTCAGCTTGATGAAGCCGGCGGCGTCCTTCTGGTCATAGGCGCCCGCATCGTCCTCGAAGGTGACATGGCTCTCGGAGTAGAGAGAGGCCTCGGACCAGCGGCCGACGGTGCGCGCCGACCCCTTGTAAAGCTTCAGCCGGACGGTGCCCGAGACATGCTCCTGGCTCTTGTCGATCAGCGCCTGCAGCATCTCGCGTTCGGGGCTGAACCAGAAGCCGTTATAGATCAGCTCGGCATATTTCGGCATCAGCTCGTCTTTCAGATGCGCCGCGCCGCGGTCGAGCGTGATCTGCTCGATGCCGCGATGGGCCTCCAGCAGGACGGTGCCGCCGGGGGTCTCGTAGATGCCGCGCGACTTCATGCCGACGAAGCGGCCCTCGACCAGATCGAGCCGGCCGATGCCGTGCTTGCCGCCCAGCTCGTTCAGCTTCGTCAGAACGGTGGCAGGCGACATCGCCTCGCCATTGATCGCGACCGCGTCGCCCTTCTCGAAGGTCACTTCGATGTATTCGGGCTCGTTCGGCGCGTCCTCGGGGTTGACCGTGCGCTGATAGACATAGTCGGGCGCGTCCTCGGCGGGGTTTTCGAGAACCTTGCCCTCGGAGGAGGTGTGCAGAAGGTTCGCATCGACCGAGAAGGGGGCCTCGCCGCGCTTGTCCTTGGCAATCGGGATCTGGTTCTGTTCGGCGAAGTCCAGCAGCCTGGTGCGGCTGGTCAGGTTCCATTCGCGCCAGGGGGCGATGACCTTGATATCGGGGTTCAGCGCATAGGCGGCCAGTTCGAAGCGCACCTGGTCGTTGCCCTTGCCGGTGGCGCCATGGGCCACGGCATCGGCGCCGGTCGCCTCGGCGATCTCGATCAGCCGTTTCGAGATCAGCGGACGCGCGATCGAGGTGCCCAGGAGGTACAGCCCCTCATAGACCGCGTTGGCCCGGAACATCGGGAACACGAAGTCGCGGACGAATTCCTCGCGCAGATCCTCGATGAAGATCTCGGAGGCGCCCATCATCTCGGCCTTCTTGCGGGCGGGCTCCAGTTCTTCGCCCTGACCGAGATCGGCGGTGAAGGTGACGACCTCGCAACCATATTCGGTTTGCAGCCATTTCAGGATGATCGAGGTGTCGAGCCCCCCCGAATAGGCCAGGACAACTTTCTTGGGCGCGGATTTCGGCGTGGACATGGAGCCACCTTTCGACTGTCGGACAACGCGCGGCGGATAGCCCTTTTCCGCCGACAGGGCAAGGGAACCCGCGATTTGCGGGCTTCGGCGCCGCTTGCACCCGGCGCCGATCCGCGCCAATGCTGCGCCATGACCGATTTCGCCGAAAAGGCGCGTGCTGCCGAAAAGGCGATGCGCGCGCTGTTCCCGCCCACACCGCTGCAGCACAACCTGCATCTGTCCGAACGCTACAAGGCCGATATCTGGCTCAAGCGTGAAGATCTCAGCCCGGTGCGCTCCTACAAGCTGCGCGGGGCCTTCAACGCCATGCGCAAGGTGCTGGCGGGTGCGCCCGAGGCGCCGGTCTTCGTCTGTGCGAGCGCGGGCAACCATGCCCAGGGCGTGGCCTTTGCCTGCCGCCATTTCGGGGTGCGGGGCGTGATCTTCATGCCGGTGACGACACCCCAGCAGAAGATCGGCAAGACGAGGGTCTTCGGCGGCGACAATATCGAGATCCGGCTGACCGGCGATTATTTCGACGACACGCTGGCCTCGGCCCAGGAGTATTGCCGCGAGGCGGGCGGTCATTTCCTCGCTCCCTTCGACGACGAGGACGTGATCGAGGGCCAGGCTTCGGTCGCGGTCGAGATGATGTCGGTGCTCTATCACACACCCGACATGGTGATCCTGCCGGTGGGCGGCGGCGGTCTTGCGGCCGGCGTGGTGTCGTTCCTGCGCGAGACCGCGCCCGAGATCGGCTTCCGCTTTGTCGAGCCGGTGGGCGGCGCCTCGCTGACTGCGGCGCTGGCCGAGGGCGCGCCGGTGACGCTGCCGAAGGTCGACACCTTCGTCGACGGCGCGGCGGTGGCGCGGATCGGGGCGCGGACCTTCGACCGGCTTCGCGGCATCGATCCGGCCCAGGTGCTCTGCGCGCCCGAGGACCGGATCTGCACCACCATCCTCGAATTGCTGAATGTCGAGGGGATCGTGCTCGAGCCCGCAGGCGCGATGTCGGTCGACGTGTTGCCCCAGCTTGCCGACGAGATCGTGGGCAAGTCGGTGATCTGCGTCACCTCGGGCGGGAATTTCGATTTCGAGCGGCTGCCCGAGGTCAAGGAACGCGCCCAGCGGTTTTCCGGGCTGAAGAAGTATTTCATTCTGCGGATGCCGCAGCGGCCGGGCGCATTGCGCGATTTTCTCGACCTGCTGGGACCGGAGGACGATATTGCCCGCTTCGAGTATCTCAAGAAATCGGCCCGTAATTTCGGCACTGTCCTGATCGGGATCGAAACCGCCGATGCGCGCAACTTCGCCGCGCTTTTCGCGCGCATGGATGCTCAGGGCCTGAGCTATCGCGACATTACCGACGATCCGACGCTGGCCGATTTCCTGATCTGACCGGGGCCGGAAGCTCAGGCGACGTCGCGCCGGATCCAGGCCTTGGCCAGAAGCTCGGCCTTGGCGCTGGCATAGGCCGCAAGCAAAGGGGCCAGATCGATATCTTCGCGTTCCGCGAGCTGATGCTCGACGTCCTGGCAGCGCCTGCAGAAATCCCTGAAGCCGAGATTGAGCGCCGAGCCGCGCACGAAATGCAGGTCGGCCGCGAGATCGGCCGGGGCGCGCCCCGGGTCCAGACGACCGATCACCTCGTCGACCTCTTCGAGGAAAAGCTCCAGCACCTCGGCGAAGGCCTCTTCGCCGACTTCGCAACGCAATTCGTCAACGCGGGTCCAGTTAATCATCTTACTTGCTCCATCGGCGAACCTGCTCCATCGGCTTCTCGTATCCGCCCCGGGCGAAGACGCTGACGAACACGGCTTAACGGCTGCCTGAAACTACCCGGTCAGATTGGTCGAATTCGCGCATTCATGGGGCGTTAAGTCGGCGTCTCTATGAACATGTGCAGATCAGGACGGGGACTCCCGTGAACGCCCAACCAGAGTCACAGCCTCTCGACCCGACCGGGTCCAGCCTCGTCCGGCTGGTGCTTCTGGTCGATGACAGCCGCCTGCAGCGGCGCATTCTGCGCGCTTTGCTGGAACGCTGGGGATATGAGGTCGTCGAATGCGGTTCGGGCGAGGAGGCGCTTGCGATCTGCCGCGAGCGGCCGGTCGACCTGATCATCAGCGACTGGATGATGCCGGGCATGGACGGGCCCGAATTCTGCCGGGCCTTCCGGGCGCTGCCGCGCGAGAGCTACGGCTATTTCATCCTGCTGACCTCGAAATCCGAAACCGTCGAGATGATCCACGGGCTCGATGTCGGGGCCGACGAATTCCTTACCAAGCCGGTCAATGCCAGCGAGCTGCGCGCCCGCATCGCCTCGGGCGAACGCATCCTAAAGGCCGAACATCAGCTGCGCGAGAACAACCGGCAGCTCAGCGATGCGCTGGCCGAGCTGCGCATATTCTATGACGCGCTCGACCGCGATCTGGCCGAGGCGCGCAAGCTGCAGCAATCGCTGGTTCCCGAACGCCACCGCCGGTTCGGCGCCTCCGAAGTGTCGCTGCTGTTGCGGCCCTGCGGCCATGTCGGTGGCGATCTGGTCGGATTCTTTCCCGCCGGTCCCGGCGAGGTCGGGCTGTTTTCGGCCGATGTCTCGGGCCATGGCATCAGCTCGGCCATGCTGACCGCGCGTCTGGCCGGGCTTCTGGGGTCGCGCTCGCCAGACCAGAACATCGCGCTGGAACCTGCGCCTGGCGGGCAGTACCGCGCCCGACCACCCGAGGATGTCGCCGCGCATCTCAACCGTCTGTTCCTCGAGGATATCGAGACCGAGCATTACCTCACGCTTCTGCTGGCCATCGTGGCGCTCGATACCGGACAGATGCGCTTTGTCCAGGCGGGCCACCCGCATCCGGTGCTGTGTCATCCCGATGGCGGCCTCGATTTCATCGGCGAGGGGGGGCTGCCGCTCGGGCTGATCCCGGGCGCCACATTCGAGCGCTGCGAGCTTCGCCTGCGGCCCGGCGACCGGCTGCTGATGGTGTCGGACGGAATCACCGAATGCCCGGCTCCGGACGGGACGCAACTGGGCGATGACGGGCTGCGTCACCTGATCGGGGCCCATGCCGCGGCCCGCGGTCCGGCCTTTCTCGATGCGATCCGCGAGGGGCTGACGGCCTTTGCAGGGCGAAAGGACCTTCCCGATGACGTCTCGGCCGTCCTGTTCGAGTTCGGCTAGCGGACCTGTCCGAGCCAGCGTTGCAGCATCGCCCGGTCGCCGGCATTGCCCAATCGCCGGAGCGCCAGGTCGGGCGGCATCCAGACGGCGCTGTGCCCGGGCTCGCCCGGCGGGCCGAGGGGACGGACGGGACGGCCCAGATAGACCGTGCAGAGCTTCTCGGCCCAGATCTCGTATTCGGGCATGAAGGTGAAACGGCGGAACGCGCCCAGCCTGCGCCGCAGTGAGACCCGCCAGCCGGTTTCCTCGAAGGCTTCGCGATGCAGCGCCTGCATGGACGATTCGCCCGGATCGATACCGCCGCCCGGAAGCTGGTATTCGGGAACCGGCGCCTGTTGGTGGGTCAGCAGCAGCATTCCGTCGCGTTCTAGCAGCGCGTAGGCGCCCGGCCGGAACCTGTAGCGCCGGTCCCTTTGCACCGCCTCGCCGTATCTCCGGATCATCGCCGCCTCTTTGTGCTTGCCTTGCCGCGTCTATATAAGGCGGGTATGCCAAGGCCCAGAGCCCAAGGAAACCCCATGTCCATCGGATCGCAGATCGCCTGGGACGATACCGTCCTGCCATTCCAGCTTGACCGCAGCGATGTTCGCGGACGGGTCGCCCGCCTGGACGGCGTGCTCGACCGCGTGCTGGCGCAACATGACTACCCGCCCGCCATCGAGGCGCTGGTGGCCGAGGCCGCCTTGCTGACCGTGCTGATCGGCCAGACCATCAAGCTGCGCTGGAAGCTCAGCCTGCAGGTGCGCGGCGACGGCCCGGCGCGGCTGATCGCGACGGATTACTACGCGCCCGCCGAAGACGGCGCCCCGGCGCGGATCCGCGCCTATGCCAGTTTCGATCAGGACCGGCTCGATGCCGGGGCCGATCCGTTCTCGCAGATCGGCCAGGGCTATTTCGCCGTGCTGCTCGACCAGGGGGCGGGGATGGTGCCTTATCAGGGGATCACGCCGATTTCCGGGGGCTCGCTTTCGGCCTGCGCAGAGACCTATTTCGCGCAATCCGAACAGCTGCCGACCCGCTTCGCGCTCAGCTTCGGCCGGGCGATGCTGCCCGGCTCGGGCAAGGACGAGCACTGGCGTGCGGGCGGGGTGATGCTGCAGATGATGCCCAGGGCCTCGATCCCGCAGACCCCCGAGGGCGGCAGCGGCGACGAGGGGCTGCTGCAGGCCGAGGACATGCTGGAAGGCGATCAGGCCGAGAACTGGAGCCGCGCGAATATCCTGCTCGACACGGTCGAGGAGATCGAGCTGGTCGGCCCGCGCGTGCATCCGACCGACCTGCTGGTGCGGCTGTTCCACGAGGAGCGGCCCCGCGTCTTCGACCCGCAGCGGGTGCAGTTCGGCTGCACCTGTTCCGAGGACCGGGTGCGGCAGAGCCTGTCGATCTATTCGGCCAAGGATATCGGCCACATGACCACGCCCGAGGGCATCGTCACCGCCGATTGCCAGTTCTGCGGTGCGCATTACGAACTCGACCCGTCGACGCTCGGTTTCGAGGCCGGGAAGGATCCCGATGCCGAATGATCCGCTTGGCGGGCTCGCCGCGGCGCTGGCCCGGCCGGGAGGCGAGACCTCGGATCATGACCTGAACCCCGGTTTCGTCCTGCCCGAGGGCCGGGTGTTGCGCCCGGCAGCGGTGCTGGTGGCGTTCTGGCCCGCACCGGACGGGTCGCGGCTGGTGCTGACCAAGCGCTCGTCCCGGCTCAAGCATCATCCCGGCCAGATCGCCTTCCCCGGCGGCAAGCTCGAGCCGGGTGAGGATGCACCCCGGGCGGCGCTTCGCGAGGCCCGCGAAGAGATCGGCCTGCCCGAGGCAAGCGTCGATATCCTTGGCACGATGCCGCCGCACGAGACCGTGACAGGCTTTACCGTGACCCCGGTTCTGGGCCGGATCGCCGAGGATTTCCCGCGTATCCCCGAGGCGGGCGAGGTCGACGAGGTGTTCGACGTGCCTTTCGCGCATGTCAGCGACCCGGCCCGCTTCTCGATCCAGTACCGGATGTGGCGCGGCCAGCGGCGCTATTACTACACCGTGCCCTACGGCCCCTATTACATCTGGGGCGCGACCGCGCGCATCCTGCGCGCCCTGGCCGAGCGGGTCTCGGCGTGATCCGGGTCTCGGGCGAGGCCTTCTTCGCCGATCACACCCAGGCGGTCTGTGCGCTTCTGACCGGGGCCGGATACCGGGCGCTGTTCGTCGGCGGCTGCGTGCGCAACGCGCTGCTCGGTGCGGCCGTGAGCGATATCGACATCGCCACCGATGCCCGCCCCGGGACGGTGATGGACCTGGCCAGGGCGGCCGGGCTGAAGGCGGTGCCGACGGGGTTCGAGCATGGCACGGTGACGGTTATCGCCGGGCAGGTGCCGCATGAGGTGACGACCTTCCGCCGCGACGTCGAGACCTTCGGGCGCCGGGCGGTGGTGGCCTTTGCCGACAGCCCCGAGGAAGACGCCCATCGCCGCGACTTCACCATGAACGCGCTTTACGCCACGCCTGCGGGCGAGGTGCTGGACCCGCTGGGCGGCATGGCCGATCTGCGGGCGCGGCGGCTGCGCTTCATCGACGATGCCGATGCCCGCATCCGCGAGGATTATCTGCGGATCCTGCGCTTCTTCCGGTTCCATGCCTGGTATGGCGATCCGTCGAATGGGCTCGACGCCGAGGGGCTGGCGGCCTGTGCTGCGAATTCGGCCGGAATAGAGACGCTTTCGCGCGAAAGGCTGGGCGCCGAGCTGAAGAAGCTTCTGGCTGCGCCCGATCCCGGGCCCAGCATTGCGGCGATGGCCGCAGCGGGCGTTCTGGCGCGAAGCCTTCCGGGCGCCGATCCGCGGGCGCTGCCGGTCATGATCCATCTCGAAGCCGGGCTGGGGCTTGGCCCCGATCCGATCCGGCGGCTGGCGGCGCTGGGCGGCGAGGACGTGGCCGGGCGGTTGCGGCTTGGCAAGGCCGAGGCCAGGCGGCTCGGGCGGCTCGCCGAGGGGGCTGCGGCGGGCGAGGGGCCGGCGGTTCTGGCCTATCGGATCGGGTCCGAGGCTGCGCGGGACGCGGTCCTGCTGCGCGCGGCATCGCTGGGAACGGAACTGCCGCCGGGGCTCGGGGACGAGATCGCGCGCGGCGCCCAGGCCCGCTTTCCGGTCGCGGCCGCGGATCTGATGCCGCGGGTGTCCGGCCCCGCGCTGGGACAGATGCTGAAGCGGCTCGAGGCGGAGTGGATCGCGTCGGATTTCCGGCTGGATCGCGCCGCGCTGATCGCCTCGGCCGGGCGCGGCGACTAGGGCCGGGAACATGGTTTCCCGGGAGCGGGGGCGAGGATAGAGTGCGGCGAGTTTCCGCAAGGCTTGATCCCATGTTCCGGTATTTCGAAAACCTGATCGATCCCTATGCGCCCCATGCGCAGACGGACACGCCGCCCAACCGGCTATGGCCGTTCCTGGCGACCTATATGCGGCCCTTCCGCAAGATCTTCGCGGTGGCCGCGGTTCTGTCGCTGCTGAGCGCCTTCGTCGAGATCTGGCTGATCGATGTGATGGGGCGGCTGGTCGACATGCTGTCTTCGGGCGCGCCCGAGCAGGTCTGGCACGAGCATGGCGCGGCGCTGATCGGTCTGGCGCTGTTCATCCTGATCCTCCGGCCTCTGATACAGGCTCTGGACGCGGCGGTGCTGAACAACGCGATCATGCCGAATTTCGGCGCGCTGATCCGCTGGCGGGCGCATTCCCATGTGTTGCGCCAGTCGGTCGGCTGGTTCGAGAACGATTTTGCCGGCCGCATCGCCAACAGGCAGATGCAGACCCCGCCCGCGGCGGGCGAGGCGGTGTTCCAGATCTTCGATGCGATTGCCTATGCACTGGCATATTTCGGCGGCGCGCTGGTGCTGCTGGGTCAGGCCGATCTCCGGCTGATGCTGCCCCTGCTGATCTGGCTGGGGCTTTACGCGGCGCTGGTGCGCTGGACCATGAAGAATGTCGGAGTGGCCTCGAAGGCCGCCTCGGATGCAAGAAGCACCCTGACCGGGCGGGTGGTCGATGCCTATACCAACATCCATTCGGTCAAGATGTTTGCCCATCACGACCGCGAACTGACCTATGCCCGCGAGGCGATCGAAGGGCTGCGCAAGGCCTTCGGGGCCGAGATGCGGATCATCACCACCATGGATGTGGCGCTGGTGGTGCTGAACGGGCTTCTGATCGTCGGGGTCGTCGGCTGGGCCATCGCGCTCTGGATGCAGGGGCAGGCCAGCGTCGGCGTGGTGGCGGCGGCGACGGCTCTGACGCTCCGGCTGAACTCGATGACCGGCTGGATCATGTGGGCGATGTCGAGCTTCTTCCGCTCGCTCGGTGTCGTTGCCGAGGGGATGGAGACCATCGCCCAACCGATCGCGCTGGTCGACGCCCCCGACGCGACCGATCTGGAATTCCGCCAGGGACGGGTCGAGTTCCGGTCTCTGACCCATCATTACGGGCGCGGCACGGGCGGGCTCGACGGGATCGACCTGGCCCTGAGGCCGGGCGAGAAGGTCGGACTTGTGGGCCGCTCGGGGGCCGGGAAAACGACCCTCGTCAAGCTGCTTTTGCGGTTCTACGATTCCGAGGGCGGGCAGATCCTGATCGATGGTCAGGACATTGCCCGCGTCACCCAGGAAAGCCTGCGCCGGCAGATCGGCATGGTCGGTCAGGATGCCAGCCTGATGCATCGTTCGGTGCGCGAGAACATCCTCTATGGCCGTCCCGAGGCCGGCGAGGAAGAGATGATCGCGGCGGCGAAACGGGCCGAGGCGCATGAGTTCATCCTCGATCTGAAGGATCCGGAGGGGCGCCGAGGCTATGACGCCCATGTCGGCGAGCGGGGCGTCAAGCTTTCGGGCGGCCAGCGGCAGCGGGTGGCGCTGGCCCGGGCGATCCTGAAGGACGCGCCGATCCTGGTGCTGGACGAGGCGACCTCCGCGCTCGATTCCGAGGTCGAGGCGGTGATCCAGGAGACGCTTTACCGGGTGATGGAGGGCAAGACCGTGATCGCCATCGCCCACCGGCTGTCGACCATCGCCCATATGGACCGGATCGTGGTGTTGGAGGACGGCCGCATCGCCGAGGATGGCAGCCATTCCGAGTTGCTGGCGAAAGACGGGCTTTACGCGCGGTTCTGGGCGCGGCAATCGGGGGGCTTCATCGGCACGGAGGCGGCGGAATGAGTCATCTGGTGGAACGGCTGTCGCTGCGCGGCGAGGGGCTGACGGCGGACGGTCTGACCGTGGCACTGGCTCTGCCCGGCGAAGAGATCGAGGGCGTGCCCGAGGATGGCCGCATCGCCCGGCCGCGGATCGTGACGCCGGTGGCCGAGCGGGTGCGGCCGCCCTGCCGCCATTTCGCCTCCTGCGGCGGCTGCGCGCTGCAGCACGGCTCGGACGCCTTCGTGGCGGGCTGGAAGACGCAGGTGGTCGACCGGGCGCTGGCCGGGCAGGGGCTCGAGGCGCCGCTGCGGCCGATCCTGACCTCGCCCCCCGCCAGCCGCCGCCGTGCGGTGCTGGCCGGGAGGCGGACCAGGAAGGGCGCGCTGGTCGGCTTTCATGCCCGCGCCTCGGAGGTGCTGGTCGAGATCCCCGACTGTCGTCTGCTGCATTCCGACCTGATGGCGGCTTTCCCTGCCTGCGAGGCCGCGACCGTCCTGGGTGCCTCGCGCAAGGGCGCGCTGGTGATCGCGCTGACCCGTTCGGAAGACGGGGTCGACATGGCGGTGACCGATGCAAAGCCGCTCGATACCGCGCTCCGGATGGATCTGGCGGCGCTTGCCGAGACCCATGATCTGGCGCGGCTGAGTTGGAACGGCGAGCAGCTGGCCGAGCGGCGGCCGCCGCGGCAGGCGATGGGGCGCGCCCATGTGGTGCCGCCCGCGGGCGCCTTCCTGCAGGCGACCGAGGCCGGGCAGGCGGCCTTGACGCAGGCGGTCGGCGCGGCGCTGGGCCAGGTGCGGTCGGTGGCCGATCTGTTCGCGGGCTGCGGCACCTTCGCGCTGCCGCTGGCCGCCACCGCCGAGGTCCATGCGGTCGAGGGATCGGCGCCGATGCTGGCCGCGCTCGACCGTGGCTGGCGCGGCACGCCGGGGCTGAAACGGGTGACGACCGAGGTCCGCGACCTCTTCCGCCGCCCGCTTCTGGCCTCCGAGCTGTCCCGGTTCGAGGCGGTGGCGATCGACCCGCCGCGCGCGGGGGCCGAGGCGCAATGCACCGAGATCGCCGGGTCGGATCTGGCCCGTGTGGCGATGGTGTCGTGCAATCCGGTGACTTTCGCCCGCGATGCGAAAAGGCTCTGTTCCAGCGGATTCCGGATCGACTGGGTGCAGCCGGTCGATCAGTTCCGCTGGTCGGGCCATGTCGAGCTGGTGGCGCAGTTCTCGCGCTGAACCGGCTTTCTGAGCGCGGACGTATCGGCTAGACTATGCCAAAACACCAAGGGCGCGAGCAGACCCACATGATCGACCGACGCGCGTTTCTGACGCTGACCGCCATGGCGGCCCTTGCGGGCTGCAGTTCGAAATTCAAGACCTATGACGGCCCCGAGGTCACCCGTGTCGTGGTGATGAAGGGCCAGCGGATGATGTACCTGCTGCATCACGATCAGGTGCTCAAGGCCTATCCGATTTCGCTGGGATATGCGCCCGCGGGACCGAAACAGGTCGAGGGAGACGGCAAGACGCCCGAGGGGCGCTATCACATCGACCGCCGGAACCCCAACAGCCGGTATCACCTGTCGGTCGGGATCGACTACCCGAACGAGGCCGATATCGAGACCGCGAAGGCGCTGGGCATGAAACCCGGCGGCGATATCTTCATCCATGGCCGGGCGAAGGAAAACCGCCGCCGCAAGGATGACTGGACGGCGGGCTGCATCGCCGTGAGCGACAGCGAGATGGAAGACATCTATGCGATGGTGCGCGACGGGACGGTGATCGACATCTTCCCGTGATCGCGGCGCCGGGACGGCGGGATGAAGGCGGCGGGGCCGTCTCCGCCCCGCCTCGGGACGCCGCGATCAGGCGTCGGACCCGGCTGCCTCGCGCTTGCCGGTGACCAGCGTCCACCAGATCTTGCCGTTCATTTCCTGATAGAAGGCGAAGCCCAGATCGGTCGCCTGCGGATCGAGGATGATGTTCCGGGTATCGGATTCCTCCATCCAGGCGGCCAGCGTCTCGAGCTCGGTCTCGTAGGTTTCCGAGATGTCCTCGCCACGCAGCTGGCCCGGATAGCCCGCCCGCGCCACGCGTTCGAGCGGCGAGGACCCGTCCGAGCCGAAATGCCAGGGCCGGTTCTGCACCGACATGTCGCGCGAATGGGTGGCCGCGGCCGCGTTCAGCCGGGAATCGAGTTCAAGCGGCGCGATCCCGCGCGCCTGGCGCAGCGCGTTGATCGAGTCGAGCATCCGGTACTGGATCTTGCCCTGGTCGGTGCGCGAGATCCGGTAGACCTGCGGCAGAGGCTTTCCATCCGGTCCGATCCGGACCTCGTTTCCGGTCGTGCAGGCAGAGAGCGCTAAGAGAACGGCCACAAGGCCCAGAGCCGATCGTATCATAAGAAAAACCCCAAGAGACGTTCCTTCGGTCTTTAGCGGCTTAGGGGTGTCTGTTCAAACGCTTCGCGCGACGATCCGCCGGTCTTGACGCCGGATTGAATTGCCCAGACCGGAGCGTGACCTTATGGTCGCACCGGACTGCCAGAAATGACGCGACATGCGGAGCGCAAGATGACGACCCGTTCGATCCGCGGCCTCACCCGCCGCAACTTCCTTGCCGGGACGGCCCTGGCCGTAACTGCCGGACCGGCCCTGGCCAATACCACCGAGATGGAACCCGAGCTCACCGACATGGTGCGCCGCAACATCTCGAGCTTCAGGGCCCTCGACTGGCGCCCTTATTTCTCGAGCCTGAACAACGGCGCGATCCTGGTCGACATCAAGTCGCGGGCGCTGCATTTCTGGTCCGAGGACGGCACGATCTACAAGCTGTACCCGACCTCGGTGCCGCTGTCCGAGGACCTGACCCGGCTCGGGCGCACCAGCGTCGTGCGCAAAGTCGAGGGCCCCAGCTGGCGGCCGACCCCGGCGATGAAGCAGCGCAATCCGGAATGGCCGGACTTCGTGCCGCCGGGCCCGGAAAACCCTCTGGGAACGCATGCGCTCTATCTGAGCTGGACCTATTACCGGATCCACGGCACCCATGACACCCGCAAGATCGGGCGGCGTTCGTCGAATGGTTGCATCGGTCTTTTCAACGAGGACATCGCCGAGCTTTTCGGTCTCGCCAAGGTGGGCACTCAGGTGTTGCTAATTTGACGACATCCGCCGATGTCTTGCGGCCAAGCCGTTCCGGCCGATTGCTAAAATCCGGGCCCATCCCTTAAAGAGTAATTACATGTGTAGGATGCCGCGCAGAGAAAAACCACTGCGCTGCTGTTACAGGAGAGACAGATGAAGAAACTCGCCCTCGCCGCCGCCTTTGCCGCGACCGCCTCGACCGCCTTCGCCGGCGGCTATTCCAAGCCCGTGATCGAGCCGGAAGTGATCGTCCAAGACACCTCGTCCTCGGCCCAAGGCGTGCTCGTGCCGCTTCTGGCCCTGATCCTCGTCGCCGCTGTCGCGTCGAACTGAGATCGATCGGTCCGAAAGGACGGGAAAAGGCGGTGGCCGCGTGCCACCGCCTTTTTTCTTTGCCGATTCCGTTGTTCCTGTCCTTGCCCGCCGTCCCTGTTCGGTCGCCGGGCATTCGCGTCCTGACCCGGATGCCGGGTCGCGCGGGCCTCAGTCGGCCCAGCCGCGCAGATTGACCTTCACGATCTCGCTCAGCGCCCGGATATGGGCGTCGTCATCGTTCAGGCAGGGAATATAGGTGAATTTCTCGCCGCCCGCCTCTTCGAAGCTCTCGCAGATCTCCTCGTTGATCTCTTCAAGCGTTTCGATGCAGTCGGCCGAGAAGGCAGGCGCGATCACCGCGATCCGCTTCTTGCCGGATTTTGCCAGCCGCGCCACTTCCTCAACGGTATAGGGCTGCAGCCATTCCTCGGGGCCGAAGCGTGACTGGAAGGTGGTGGTGATGCGGCTGTCATCCCAGCCGAGTCGCTCCTTCAGCAGCCGCGTCGTCTTCAGGCAATGGCAGTGATAGGGGTCGCCCTCGGTCAGATAGCGCTGCGGCACGCCGTGATAGGAACAGACCAGGATGTCGGGTTCGTGCTCGGCCTCGGCATAGGCCCGCTCGACCGAGGCGGCCAGCGCCGAGATGTAATGCGGGTTGTCGAAATAGGTGCTGACGGTGCGCACGTCAGGCTGCCATTTCTCGTCCATCAGCGCCTTGAAGAAGCTGTCGCAGGCTGTGGCCGAGGTGGTGCCGGAATATTGCGGGTAAAGCGGGAAGAACAGGATCTTCTGGCAGCCCTTCTTCAGCATCGAGCGGACCTTGGCCCGAGTCGAGGGATTGCCGTAGCGCATGCAGTAATCGACCACCACGCGGTCGCCATAGGCCGCTTTCAGCTCGGCCTCGAGCTTGGCGGTCTGGGCCTTGGTGATCGTCATCAGCGGGCTTTCGTCGGCCTCGTGATTCCAGATCGACTGGTAGTTCTCGCCCGAGGCGAAGGGACGCTTGGTCAGCACCACCAGTTGCAGGAGCGGCTGCCAGATCCAGGGCGAATAGTCGATCACCCGCTTGTCCGAGAGAAATTCGTTCAGGTAGCGCCGCATCGACCAGTAATCATAGCCGTCCGGGGTGCCGAGATTGGCCAGCAGAACGCCGATCCGCGCGGGGGGAACCGGCGGGTGGTCTTCGGGCCCGTGCAGGGGCCGGGCCTCTGTCAGGCCGGAGGTCGCGGAGCTGGAGCCGCCCTCTTTGGAATCGAACATTTTCTCGGTCCCGGTATCGCTTCTGTCGAGCCTCAAACTCTGAATCCTCCCGGAAATATACGGATTCCAACGCGGGTCAATCGGAACCACCGCCGTTGCGCTCGCCGGTGGCGGGTGCGGTCCGGTTCAGCGCATCGGCCAGGCGCATGCGCGCCGAGCCGGGTTTCAATGCCTGCGGTTGGGTTTCGGCAGGCGCCCACCCGGTAAGGTAGATCATTTCGACGGTCGCGGGGATGCGGCCATCCGGCATGGTATGGAATTCCGCATAGCGCCGGGCGGCTTCTGCGAACAGAGCGCGCGGTGCGGCACGACGGTGGCGCGCGGCCAGGGCATTGGTCTCTCCCATCGCGCGAAGATCGCGCATCAGGTGATAGGCGGTTTTGTAAGTAACTGACATCTCTACGCAATCCGCCACGGGAAGGGCAAGGCCCGCGCGTTGCAGAAGGGCGCCCAGATCGCGGATCTCGGCCATCGGCAGCACCCGGGGCGAAAGCCCGCCCAGCGTTGCCGACTCGGCCTCGGCCAGGGCCCTGCGCAGCTCCTGCAGGCTGTTGCCGCCGAACAGAACTCCGAGGAACAACCCGTCGGGCTTCAGCGCACGGCGGCACTGGATCAGCTGGCCGACCGGATCATTGGCCCAGTGCAGGGCCAGGGCATGGATCACGAGATCGTGCGCGCCGGGGGCCAGATCGAGCGTCTCTTCGGCCGGAACGACACGTGCCCCGGGCAGGTGCCCCTGCCAGGCTTCGGCGAAAGGCGTGACCACGGCAGGGGCCGTAAAGGTTCTGTTAACCTCGATCAGCCTCTCCTTGATCTCGTCGGCCGCCGCCTCGTGCAGGAACAGGGCGGGCCCCGCCTTCAGGGCCCGGGCGCGGTGTAGCGCAAGGGCGTGGCGGTCGGTCAGGTCGGGCGGTCGGGTCATCTGGGCTCCGGCGGGTTGCCCGGCGCTATGTAGGGGACCGGGACGATGTTGCAAAGCGCGATGCGACTCATCTACCCGCCGCGCTGTGTGGCCTGCGGCGAGCCGGTCGAGCGCGACCACGCGCTTTGCGCCCGCTGCTGGGGCGAGCTCGACTTCGTGACCGGGCTGGTCTGCGACGCCTGCGGGCTGCCTTTGCCCGGCGAGGAGGCGGAGGAGCCGGTCTGGTGCGATGACTGCCTGTCCGCGCCCCGGCCCTGGGCGCGGGGGCGGGCGGCATTGTTGTATCGCGGCCGGGCGCGCGGGCTGGTGCTGGCCTTCAAGCATGGCGACCGGACCGATCTGGCGCGGGCGGCGGCGGGCTGGATGCTGCGCGCCGGGCGGCCGATCCTCGTTCCGGGGATGCTGGTCGCGCCGGTGCCGCTGCATCGCTGGCGGCTTCTGCGGCGGCGCTACAACCAGTCGGCGCTGCTGTCGCAAGGCGTGGCCGAGGGCGCCGGGGCCGAGCATTGCCCCGACCTGCTGGTCCGGCTGCGGGCCACCCGCCCTCAGGAAGGCATGACAGCCGAGGCCCGTGCCGCCAATCAGGCCGGAGCGATCGCGGTCGGGCCGCGCCATCGCGGCAGGCTTCATGGCCGGACGGTGTTGCTGATCGACGACGTGATGACCTCGGGCGCGACGCTTGGTGCCGCGGCCGCGGCCTGTCTGGCCTCCGGCGCCGCCGAGGTGCGGGTGCTGGTTCTGGCCCGCGTTGCGAAAGCCGACTGAAAACCTATAGTCTCGCCAAAACCTCAGGAGCCCTCATGCAAACGGTTGAAATCTACACGACGTCCAGTTGCGGCTACTGCCATGCCGCCAAGCGGCTGCTCGACGGCAAGGGCGTGTCCTATGCCGAAATCGACGTGACCGCCGATCCGGGCCTGCGCCAGCAGATGATGGAGCGGGCCGATGGCGGCCATACCGTGCCGCAGATCTTCATCGGCGGGACCCATGTCGGCGGCTGCGACGATCTTTATGACCTTGACCGGGCGGGAGACCTCGACCGCCTGCTGGCGGGATAGGGCGATGCGCGCGGCGCTGATCCAGATGACCTCCTCGGACCTGCCGGAGGAGAATATCGGCCAGGTGCGCGAGCTGGTGCGCGAGGCGGCGGCGGGCGATGCCCGCTTCGTCCTGACCCCAGAGGTGACCAACTGCCTCTCGACCAGCCGGGACTGGCAGCGGGACGTGCTGACGGAAGAGGCCGCGGATCCGACCCTGGCGGCGTTGCGGCACGAGGCCGCGTCGCTCGGGATCTGGCTGCTGATCGGCTCGATCGGGTTGAAGACGACGGACGGGGATGGCCGCTTTGCCAACCGCTCGGTCCTGATCGAGCCGGGCGGCGGCATCGTCGCCCGCTATGACAAGATCCACATGTTCGATGTCGAGATCAGCGAGACCGAGACCTTCCGCGAATCCGACGGCTACCGGCCGGGCACGCGCGCGGTCGTGGCGCCGACGCCGTTCGGCGCGGTCGGCATGGCGATCTGCTATGACCTGCGCTTTGCGCATCTGTTCCGGGCGATGGCCAAGGCGGGCGCCGAGATCCTGACCGTGCCCGCCGCCTTCTCGCCGGTGACGGGGGCTGCCCATTGGGAGCCGCTCCTGCGCGCCCGTGCCATCGAGACCGGCTGCTATGTGCTGGCGCCGGCGCAATGCGGGCTGCATCCGGCCTCGGAAGGCCAGCCGCGGCGAACCCATGGCCACAGCCTGGCGGTGGCGCCCTGGGGCGAGGTTCTGGCCGATGGCGGCGAGGCACCGGGCATCGTCTATGTCGAGCTTGACCGCGAGGAGGTCGCCCGGGCGCGGGCGCGGGTGCCCTCGATCTTCCACGACCGGGATTTCGAGGGGCCGTGACCGAGATCAGCGAGAGCCTGGTCGTGACGCTCTTCAGCGAGATCTTCATGGCCGATCAGCTGGCACGGAACCGGATTTCGAAGGCCCTGCCCAAGGGCATGGAGATCAGTCACTTTTCCGTGCTGAACCATCTGGCGCGGCTGAACGAAGAGCGCAGCCCGGCGCAGCTCGCGGCCGCCTTCCATGTCACCCGGGGCGCGATGACCAACACGCTGGGCCGGCTGGAATGGGCGGGGCATGTGCATATCCGGCCCGACTGGGACGATGCGCGGCGCAAGATGGTCTCGATCAGCCCCTCGGGACGTGCGGCGCGCGAGGCCGCGATCCAGGCGGTTGCACCGGTCCTGGCCGAGGCGGTGGCCGATATCGGCGAGGACCGGCTGAAGGCGGCGCTGACGGTCTTGCGTATGCTTCGCCAGAAGCTGGAAGGCTAGGGGGGGCCGGGTCGGTCCCCCCCAAAAAAAGGCGTCAGGCCGGTTTGCGGGCGGCGGTAACGTAGTTTACCGACAGGTCGCGGCTCGAGATCGACCAGTCCCAGGTCAGCGGATTGAACACGAAGCCGCTGCGGTCCAGCAGTTTCAGCCCGGACTGCTCCAGCAGGCCGCACAGCTCGTCCGGGGTGATGAACTTCTGGTATTCATGGGTGCCCTTCGGCAGCCAGCGCATCACGTATTCGGCGCCCAGGATGGTCATCACGAAGGCCTTGGGGTTGCGGTTGATGGTCGAGCACAGATGCAGCCCGCCCGGTTTCAGAAGTGTGCGGCAGGCGGTCAGATAGGCCAGCGGATCGGCCACATGCTCGACCACCTCCATGTTCAGGACCACGTCGAACTGCTCGCCGGCCTCGGCCAGCGCCTCGGCGGTGGTGTGGCGGTAATCGATCTCGAGCCCCGACTGTTCGGCATGGATCCGCGCCACCGGGATGTTGCGCTCGGCAGCATCGGCGCCCACGACCTCGGCGCCGAGACGCGCCATGGGCTCGGACAGCAGCCCGCCGCCGCAGCCGATATCGAGCAGCCTGAGCCCCGTGAAGGGCGCCTCGGCGCTCAGGTCGCGGTCGAATTCCGCTGCAATCTGGCGCGTGATGTAGTCCAGCCGGCAGGGGTTCAGCATGTGCAGCGGCTTGAATTTGCCGGTCGGGTCCCACCATTCGGCGGCCATGGCCTCGAATTTTGCGACTTCGGAAGGGTCGACGGTTGTCTCTGCTGCTTGCATCGCGGGCTCCGTTCCTGTCTTCTGTCTGCACCCCCCTCGGGGGCCGGTTTTCGAGAGTTATATAGACGGGTCATGGACAAATCCGCAGGCCAAAAGCGCGCATCGCAGCATCTTTATCCGCCGATCGACCCGTTCGATCAGCGCATGCTGGATGTCGGCGACGGCCACCGGATCTATGTCGAGCAATGCGGGCATCCGCAGGGCATTCCGGTGATCGTGCTGCATGGCGGGCCGGGCGGCGGCTGCAGCCCGGCGATGCGGCGCTATTTCGACCCGACGGAATACCGGATCGTGCTGTTCGACCAGCGCGGCTGCGGCCGGTCGCGGCCCCATGCCTGTGTCGAGAACAACACCACCTGGCATCTGATCGCCGATATCGAGCAGATCCGCGAGACGCTGGGCATCGACCGCTGGGTCCTGTTCGGCGGAAGCTGGGGCGCGACGCTGGCGCTGGCCTATGCCGAAACCCATCCCGAACGGGTCGCCTACATGGCGCTGCGCGGGGTCTTCCTGATGACCGGGGCCGAGCTCGACTGGTTCTATGGCGGCGGTGCCGGGCAGTTCTGGCCCGATCTCTGGGCCCGCTTCTCGGCGCCGATCCCGGCCGACGAGCGGTCCGACATGATCGCGGCCTATCACCGGCGACTGTTTTCCGGGGATCTGCTGACCGAGACCCGCCATGCCCGGGCCTGGTCTGCCTGGGAGAACGCGCTGGCCGCGATCGGGCATGAGGGCCCGGCCGGAGAGGCGCCCGCCGATTACGCCCGCGCCTTCGCCCGGCTTGAGAACCACTATTTCATGAATCGCGGTTTTCTCGAGCGCGACGGTCAGCTCATCGACGATGTGTCGCGGATCTCGCATGTGCCCGCGACCATCGTGCAGGGCCGCTATGACATGGTCTGCCCGCCGGTCTCGGCCTTTCGGCTGGCCGAGCGCTGGGACCGGGCCGAGCTGAAGATGGTTCCGATGGCCGGGCATGCCCTGTCCGAGCCGGGAATCAGTGCCGAGCTGGTGCGCACCATGCGCACCGTCCAGCGTCACGCCGTGGCGCTGGGGTTCTAGCCATGCATGTCAACGCCCGCTTCTGGGACCGGCTGGCGCCCCGCTATGCCCGGATGACGGTTCGCGATCCCGACGCCTATGAGAAGAAGCTTGCGATGACGCGGGCCTTTCTTGGGCCGGATGCGCAGGTCTTCGAATTCGGCTGCGGCACCGGCACGACGGCCCTGCGGCACGCGCCCCATGCGGGCCATGTCACCGCCATCGACTGTGCCCCGACGATGATCGGGATCGCGCGGCAGAAGGCGGCCGAGGCGGGTATCGGCAATGTCGAGTTCCGGGTCGGCGATCTGTCGGACATGCCCGACAGCCCTGCCGCCTTCGACATGGTGATGGCGCATAACGTGCTGCATCTTCTGCCCGACCGGGCGGGCGCGCTGGCCCGGGTCCGGCGGATGCTGAAGCCGGGCGGCGTGTTCGTGTCCTCCACCGCCTGCGCGGCCGGGGCGCCGTGGCTGTTTCGCGGGGCGATCCGGACCGGACATGCGCTTGGGCTTCTGCCGCTCTTCAACCCGCTGACGGCCGACGGGCTCCGGGCCGAGATCGCGGCGGCGGGCTTCGGGGTCATCGAGGACTGGCGCCCCGAGGGCGGCCGGGTGCCGGTATTGTTCCTGATTGCGCGCAAGCCGTCCTGAGCCGGCGCCCGCGCGACTATCCCTTGCCTTCCGCGCGATCCGGGCGTATATGACCGATCAACAACGGTGGTTCGGCGTCCAAACCCGAACCTCCACCGGATAGGTATGTGCGGGCCGTTGGCCCGCTTTTTTGTTTCTGGAACGCTGCCCATGTCCGAACTCATCGCCAAGACCGCCATCGACCGGCGCCTGGCCGAGATCCTCACCCCTGCCATCGAGGGGATGGGCTTCGAGCTGGTGCGCGTCCGTCTGATGGGCGGCAAGACCAAGACCCTGCAGGTGATGGCCGAACGGCCCGATGGCGGGATCGAGGTCGATGACTGCGCGAAGATCTCGACCGCGATCTCGGCGCTGCTCGATGTCGAGGACCCGGTCGACGAGGCCTATACGCTGGAAGTCTCCTCGCCCGGGATCGACCGGCCGCTGACCCGGCTGAAGGATTTCGGCACCTGGGAAGGCTACGAGGCCAAGCTCGAGACCGCCGAGATGATCGACGGCCGCCGCCGCTTCAAGGGCGTGCTGCAGGGCGTCGAGGATGGCGAGGTTCTGATCGAGATCGACGGCCCGGAAGGCACGCCGGTGATCATCGGGCTGCAATATGACTGGCTTTCGGATGCCAAGCTGGTGCTGACCGAAGAGCTGATTCGCGAGATGCTGAAGGCGCGCAAGGATGCGGGCCTCATCGACGAGAGCGACTTTGACGAGATCGAGACGGACGACGGGTCCGTCCCGCAGGAGGACTGAGACATGGCGATTACCTCTGCCAACCAGCTCGAACTGTTGCAGACCGCCGAGGCGGTGGCGCGCGAGAAGATGATCGACCCCGATCTGGTCGTGCAGGCGATGGAAGAGTCGCTCGCCCGGGCCGCCAAGTCGCGCTACGGGTCCGAGATGGACATCCGCGTGTCGATCGACCGCAAGACCGGCCGCGCCACCTTCACCCGGGTCCGCACCGTGGTCGAGGACGAGGCGCTGGAAAACTATCAGGCCGAGCTGACCGTCAAGCAGGCGAAACAATACCTGACAGATCCGCAGATCGGAGACACGGTGGTCGATGAGGTGCCCCCGGTCGAGCTGGGGCGGATCGCCGCGCAATCGGCCAAGCAGGTCATCCTGCAGAAGGTCCGCGAGGCCGAGCGCGACCGCCAGTACGAGGAATTCAAGGACCGCGCCGGCACGATCATCAACGGTCAGGTCAAGCGCGAGGAATACGGCAACGTCATCGTCGATATCGGCCGGGGCGAGGGCATCCTGCGCCGGAACGAGAAGATCGGCCGCGAAAGCTATCGCCCGAACGACCGCATCCGCTGTTATATCAAGGATGTGCGCCGCGAGACCCGCGGCCCGCAGATCTTCCTCAGCCGGACCGCGCCGGAATTCATGGCCGAGCTGTTCAAGATGGAAGTGCCGGAAATCTACGACGGCATCATCGAGATCAAGGCAGTGGCCCGCGATCCGGGCTCGCGCGCGAAGATCGCGGTCATTTCCTATGACAGCTCTATCGACCCGGTGGGGGCCTGCGTCGGCATGCGCGGCTCGCGCGTGCAGGCCGTGGTGAACGAATTGCAGGGTGAGAAGATCGACATCATTCCGTGGAATGAGGATCAGGCGACCTTCCTCGTGAACGCGCTGCAGCCGGCCGAGGTCTCGAAGGTCGTGATCGACGAGGAGGCCGGCAAGATCGAGGTGGTGGTGCCGGACGAGCAGCTGTCGCTCGCGATCGGGCGCCGCGGCCAGAACGTGCGGCTGGCCTCGCAGCTGACCGCGCTCGACATCGACATCATGACCGAGGCCGAGGAAAGCCAGCGCCGCCAGGCCGAGTTCGAGGAACGCACCAGGCTGTTCATGGACACGCTCGATCTCGACGAGTTCTTCGCCCAGCTTCTGGTCTCGGAAGGATTCACCAATCTCGAAGAGGTCGCCTATGTCGACATCGACGAGCTTCTGGTGATCGACGGGGTCGACGAGGATACCGCCGGCGAGCTGCAGGCCCGGGCCCGCGACCATATCGAAGAGGCGAACCGCAAGGCCCTGGAACATGCGCGCGAGCTTGGCGTCGAGGACAGCCTGGTTGACTTCGAGGGCCTGACACCCCAAATGATCGGGGCACTGGCCGAGGATGGCGTGAAGACGCTGGAAGATTTCGCGACCTGTGCCGACTGGGAGCTTGCCGGTGGCTGGACCACGGTCAATGGCGAGCGGGTCAAGGACGAGGGTATTCTCGAAAAATTCGACGTCTCTCTGGAAGAAGCCCAGACCCTCGTGATGACGGCGCGTGTCCTGCTTGGCTGGGTCGATCCCTCCGAGCTCGAGCCGGAAGCCGGGCCCGAGGAAGAAGAGGGCGGCGAGGAGGAGGCCGGGGCCTGAGGCCCGGCCCCGGAGAGCGGCCATGGCCCGAGCAGGTGCAGGCAGATCGGCCGACGAGCCGCAGAGGCGGTGCATCGCCACGGGTGAGGTGACGCCGAAGGCAGGGCTGATCCGG
The DNA here is from genome assembly GCF_002073975.1 of Rhodovulum sp. MB263. NCBI lineage: Bacteria > Pseudomonadati > Pseudomonadota > Alphaproteobacteria > Rhodobacterales > Paracoccaceae > Rhodovulum > Rhodovulum sp. MB263. The sequence continues at coordinate 107,343 of NZ_CP020384.1, forward strand.
TTCGTGGTCGGTCCCGGCGATGCGGCGGTGCCCGATTTGCTGGGCAAGCTGCCGGGCCGCGGCATGTGGATCGCGGCCGACCGCGACGCGTTGGAGATGGCGGTGAAGAAGCGCCTGTTCTCGCGTGCGGCAAAACGGCCGGTGGCGGTGCCCGAGGACCTGCTGGCGCAGGTCGAGGCGGGGCTGTTGCGCCGGCTGGTCGACAGCCTGTCACTGGCCCGCAAGGCGGGCTGCGCGGTGGCGGGCTACGAGAAGGTGAAAGGCTGGCTGGACAGCGGGCAGGCGTCGGTCCTGATCCAGGCCAGCGACGGGTCGGAACGGGGCAAGACCAAGCTTCGGCCGCCCCGCGAAGACGATGGATTCATCGGCTGTCTGACGGCCCTGGAATTGGGTTTGGCTTTCGGCCGGGAACATGTGATACATGGCGCGCTTGCGGCTGGCGGACTCACCGAACGTGTAGTAGAGGATGCCGCCAAGCTTTCGGGCGTGCGCAAGAAGGACGGGGGAGGGACCCCCGGAAAGGGTTGAAGACCTTATGGACGATACTGACGGCAAGAAGACTTTGGGTTTGCGCGGTGGTTCGCGGTCTGGCCAGGTGAAGCAGAGCTTTTCGCATGGCCGCACCAAGAACGTGGTCGTCGAGACCAAGCGCAAGCGCGTTGTCGTGCCCAAGCCAGGAGCCGCGAAATCTGGCGGGGCTGGGGGCGGGCATGCCGGAGGCGATCCGTCCAGGCGCCCGGCCGGGATTTCCGATGCCGAGATGGAGCGTCGGCTGAAGGCGCTGCAGGCCGCCAAGCTGCGTGAGGCCGAAGAGGCCCGGCAGCGTGCGGAAGACGAGCGTCAGCGCGAGGAAGAGCGCCAGCGCCGCCGCGAGGAAGCCGAGGCGAAGGAGCGCGAGCAGCGCGAGATCGAAGAGGCCGCCCGCCGCAAGGCCGAAGAGGAAGAGCGCAAGAAGCGCGAGGACGAGGAAGCCGCCAAGAAGAAGGCGGCGGATGCCGAACGCGCAGCCGTCGCGCCCGCAAAGTCCATCCCTGCGGCCGGGCCCGAAGAGACTCGCGCTCCTGCCAAGACCGCGTCTCCGCGCAAGGTCGACCGCGAACGCGAGGGCGGCGCCGACCGCCCGAACCGTGGCAAGACCTCGCCGGGCAAGGGCGACCGCCGCTCCGGCAAGCTGACCGTGAGCCAGGCGCTAACCGGTGGCGAGGGCGGACGTCAGCGCTCGCTGGCGGCGATGAAGCGCAAGCAGGAACGGATGCGCCAGAAGGCGATGGGCGGCGCCGACAAGCACGAGAAGGTCGTGCGCGACGTGCAGGTGCCAGAGACCATCCTGGTTCAGGAACTGGCCAACCGGATGGCGGTGCGGTCCGCCGACGTGGTCAAGTCGCTGATGCAGATGGGCATGATGGTCACGCAGAACCAGTCGATCGATGCCGATACTGCCGAACTGATCGTCGAGGAATTCGGCCACAAGGTCGTGCGCGTGTCCGATGCCGATGTCGAACAGGTGATCGACACCGTCGAGGACAAGGCCGAAGATCTCAAGCCGCGTCCGCCGGTCATCACCATCATGGGCCATGTCGACCACGGCAAGACCTCGCTGCTGGACGCGATCCGCAACGCCAAGGTGGTGGCGGGCGAGGCCGGCGGCATCACCCAGCATATCGGCGCCTATCAGGTGAAAACCGATAGCGGGGCGGTGCTGAGCTTCCTCGACACGCCCGGTCACGCGGCCTTCACCTCGATGCGGGCGCGCGGCGCCCAGGTGACGGATATCGTGGTCCTGGTGGTCGCGGCCGACGACTCGGTCATGCCGCAGACGGTAGAGGCCATCAACCATGCCAAGGCCGCCGGCGTTCCGATGATCGTGGCGATCAACAAATGCGACAAGCCCGCCGCCGACGCGCAGCGCGTCCGCACGGAACTGCTTCAGCATGAGGTGGTCGTCGAGGCGATGTCGGGCGATGTGCAGGATGTCGAGGTGTCGGCCAAGACCGGCCAGGGGCTCGACACGCTGCTCGAGGCCATCGCGCTGCAGGCCGAGATCCTGGAGCTGAAGGCCAACCCCGAACGCGCCGCCATGGGCGCCGTGATCGAGGCGCAGCTGGATGTGGGCCGCGGCCCGGTCGCGACGGTTCTGGTGCAGAACGGCACGCTGAAGCAGGGCGACATCTTCGTCGTCGGCGAGCAATGGGGCAAGGTCCGCGCGCTGGTCAACGACAAGGGCGAGCGGGTCAAGACCGCCGGTCCGTCGGTGCCGGTCGAGGTGCTCGGACTGAACGGCACGCCCGAGGCAGGCGACGTTCTGAACGTGGTCGATACCGAGGCCCAGGCCCGCGAGATCGCCGAATACCGCGAGCACAGCGCCAAGGACAAGCGCGCCGCCGCCGGTGCCGCGACCACGCTTGACCAGCTTCTGGCCAAGGCCAAGGAAGATGCCAATGTGGCCGAGCTTCCGATCCTGATGAAGGCCGACGTGCAGGGCTCTGCCGAGGCCATCGTCCAGGCGATGGAGAAGATCGGCAACGACGAGGTGCGCGTGCGCGTTCTGCATGCCGGTGTCGGGGCCATCACCGAAACCGATGTTGGCCTTGCCGAGGCATCGGGCGCGCCGATCATCGGCTTCAACGTCCGGGCCAATGCACCGGCGCGGAGCGCCGCGAACCAGAAGGGCGTCGAGATCCGCTATTACAGCGTGATCTACGACCTCGTGGACGACGTGAAGGCGGCGGCCTCGGGCCTTCTGTCGAACGAGATCCGCGAGAACTTCATCGGCTATGCCCAGATCAAGGAGGTCTTCAAGGTCTCGGGCGTCGGCAAGGTGGCGGGCTGTCTGGTCACCGAGGGCGTCGCCCGCCGGTCGGCCGGGGTGCGTCTGCTGCGCGACGACGTGGTGGTCCACGAAGGCACGCTGAAGACGCTCAAGCGCTTCAAGGACGAAGTCGCCGAGGTCCAGTCGGGCCAGGAATGCGGTATGGCCTTCGAGAATTACGACGACATCCGTGCCGGCGATGTCATCGAGATCTTCGAGCGTCAGGAAGTCGTCCGGACCCTGGCCTGATCGGGTCCGACCCGACCGGAAACATGAAAAGAGGCGCCTGCTGCTGCGGGCGCCTCTTTTCGTTTCGTCCTGTGTGATCGGTGGCCGGATACCCGGTCGCATGGCCGCGAATGTCCGGTGCGGCCAGTCCGCGGCTTCCGTTTGCCGTTAAGAAAGCGATCTGACCGGCGGCTCTGCCGTCACGCACCGCCGGTCGCAGGGATCAGAGCCAGTCCTGCAGGACCGGGATCAGCGGAATGTCGGCGGGCGGCATCGGGAAATCGCGCAGATCCTTGGCATGAGACCATTTCAGCACCTGTCCCTCGCGGGCCTGCGGCTGGCCCTGCCATTTGCGGCAGGCGAAAAGCGGCATCAGCAGGTGGAAATCGTCATAGGAGTGACTGGCGAAGGTCAGCGGCGCCATGCAGCTTTCCCAGGTGTCGATGCCCAGCTCTTCCTTCAGCTCGCGTTTCAGCGCGGCTTCGGGGGTTTCGCCCGGCTCGATCTTGCCGCCGGGAAATTCCCAGAGACCGGCCATCGACTTGCCTGCGGGGCGTTGGGCGAGAAGAACCCGCCCATCCGCGTCGATCAGGGCCACGGCGGCCACGAGAACGATCTTCACGACCGGTAATCCGCGTTGATCTCGATGTAGCGCTTGGTGAAATCGCAGGTCCAGACCGTCGAGGCGCCCTTGCCAAGGCCCAGATCGACGTTGATCACCAGCTCTTCGCGCTTCATGTAGGCCGCGCCGACCTCTTCGGCATAGCTCTCGGCGGCCCAGCCCTTCTCGGCGACGAGGATGTCGCCGAAGCGGATCGAGATCAGGTCGCGTTCGGCCTGCGCGCCGGACTTGCCGATCGCCATCACGATCCGGCCCCAGTTCGGGTCCTCGCCCGCGACGGCGGTCTTGACCAGCGGCGAATTGGCGATGGCCATGGCGACCTTGCGGGCATCGGCAGGGCTGGCCGCGCCGGTCACCGCGACCTCGACGAACTTGGTCGCGCCCTCGCCATCCTTCACCACCTGATGCGCCAGATCCAGCATCACGCCCCTCAGCGCCTCCTGGAAGGCGCGTCCGGCGGCGCTGCGCAGATCGGTGATCTCGGGGGCCTCCGACTTGCCGGTCGCGGCCAGGATCAGCGTGTCCGAGGTTGACGTGTCTCCGTCGACGGTGATGCTGTTGAAGGTCTCGTCAGAGAGCTTGCCCAGCATCCGCTGCAGAAGCGGCTGCGCGATCTTCGCATCGGTGAAGACATAGGCCAGCATCGTCGCCATGTCGGGCGCGATCATGCCCGAGCCCTTGGCGATGCCCGCGATCCGGATCGGTTGGCCCTCGACCTCGATGGTCGCCGTGGCGCCCTTGGGGAAGGTGTCGGTGGTCATGATCGCGCGCGCGGCCAGCGGCATCGCCTGGGGCGAGAGCCGTTCGGTCAGATCGCCGAGCGCGGCTGTGATCCGCTCATGGGGCAGCGGCTCGCCGATGACGCCGGTCGAGGCGGTGAAGATCCGCGCCTCGGGCACGCCCGCAGCCTTGGCCAGGCCGGCCGCAATCGACTTGACGGCCTCGGCACCGGCGGCCCCGGTGAAGGCGTTGGAATTGCCCGAATTGACCAGGATCGCCGCACCCGCTTCGGGGTCGGCGGCCGCCGCAAGCTTTGCCTCGCAGTCGAGAACCGGCGCCGAGCGCGTGGCCGAGCGGGTGAAGACCCCCGCAATCGCGGTGCCGGGGGCAAGCCGGGCCAGCATCACGTCGAGGCGCCCCTGATAGCGCACGCCCGCTTCCACCGCCGCGAATTCGGCGCCCTCGATCACCGGCAGCGCCGGGAAGCCGGCGGCGGGGGCAAGCGGAGAGATCAACGGGGTCTTGGCCGGGACCTTCTGGGAAAGCGCCACAAGCTGCGAGCGCATGCGGTCGACCTCGCGCTTGAGCGCCTTGATCCTGGCCTTCTTCTTTTTCTTCTTGCCGGGCTCTTCCGTCTCGACCTTCTTCTTCTTGTCCTTGGCCATCTGTCCCTCTTCGCTTGGCTCTTACCGGTCGAGTACCGACTGGTCCTTCAGGATCGCGGGGTCGACCTCGATTTCGGTGCGGGAGACCTCGGCCTCCTCGGTATATTTCTCAAGCGCCGCTTCCATTGCGTCGCGCTGGATCTGCTGCACCAGTTCGCCGCGCACATCCGCAAGCCGCGGCGCATCCTTCAGCCGGGTCTCGTAGAGCTTGATCACATGCCAGCCGAACTGGGTCTGGACCGGGGCCGAGACTTCGCCGGGTTCGAGCACGGTCACGGCCTCCTCGAAGGGCTGGACCATCATGCCTTCCGAGAACCAGCCCAGATCGCCGCCGTTCGGGCCGGAGGGGCCGGTGGATTTCTCCTTGGCGAGTTCGGCGAAATCGGCGCCGTCCTTGAGCTGGGCCTCGATCGCCTGGGCCTCGTCCTCGGTGTCGACGAGAATATGGGCGGCGTGATATTCGTTGATCGGATCGGCGTCGCCATAGGTGGCGTTATAGGCGGCCTTGACCGCCTCGTCGGTCACCGCGGCCTCGGCCAGCCGCGACAGCGCCTCGCCCGCCACGAAGGAGCGGCGCTCGTTCTCCAGCGCCAGCCGGGCGCCGGTCGAGAGATCCTCGCCGATGGCCTCGCCGACAGCGGTCTGCCGGATCAGCTGGTCGAGCACGGCCTGATACAGCACGTCATCGGGAAGCTGCTGGTATTCGGCCGGAAGCTGGGCGCGGAGCACGATCATGTGGCCGATCGTGATCTCCTGATCGCCCACCCGTGCGACGACCGTGTCGGGGCCGATCTCGTCGGCCAGCGCGGGCAGCGCGAGCGTCGCCCCGAGGGCAAGAACGGCAAGCGGTCTGAGGTCAAATGACATGGGCACTCCTTTCGGCGGGCGCTTGGTGGCGTTGACACCATTCCGGCCTCCCCTTACATCGCAACTGGTTCTCGGGGTCGGCCTTATTTCCTTGGCCACTTCTATTGCCGCATTCTCAGGCGGGCAAGCGGTCCGTCGTACAAGATCCTGTCAGATACGCATCCGCGCGGAGAGAACATGCTGGGCATCGGAACACTCACCCGTAAGGTCTTCGGGACCCGGAACGACCGGACGGTCAAGAAGGTGCGTCCGCTGGTCGCCCGCATCAATGCGCTGGAGCCCGAATTCCAGGCGCTGGACGATGAGGGGCTGAAGGCCAAGACGCTGGAATTCAGGCGCCGCTTCGCCGAGGGCGAGACGCTGGACGAGCTGCTGCCCGAGGCTTTCGCCAACTGCCGCGAGGGCGCGCGCCGGGCGCTGGGGCTGAGGGCCTTCGATACCCAGCTGGTGGGTGGCATCTTCCTGCACCGGGGCAATATCGCCGAGATGAAGACCGGCGAGGGCAAGACGCTGGTCGCGACCTTCCCGGCCTATCTGAACGCGCTGACCGGCATGGGCGTGCATATCGTCACCGTGAACGACTACCTCGCCAAGCGCGACGCCGAATGGATGGGCAAGGTCTATGCCATGCTCGGCATGACCACCGGCGTCGTCTATCCGTGGCAGCCCGAACCCGAGAAGCGTGCAGCCTACCGCGCCGACATCACCTACAGCACCAATAACGAGCTGGGCTTCGACTATCTGCGCGACAACATGAAGTCCGAGCTCAAGGACATGGCGCAGCGCGGGCATTATTACGCCATCGTCGACGAGGTCGACTCGATCCTGATCGACGAGGCGCGCACGCCCCTGATCATCTCGGGTCCGAGCCAGGACAGGTCCGAGCTGTACATGACCCTCGACAAGGTCGTGCCCGATCTGACCGACGAGCATTACACGCTCGACGAGAAGATGCGCAACGTGACCTTCACTGAGGAAGGCAACGAGTTCATGGAGAAGCGGCTTCATGAACTGGGCATCCTGCCCGAAGGGCAGTCGCTTTACGATCCTGAAAGCACGACCATCGTCCACCACGCCCAGCAGGCGCTGAAGGCGCACAAGATGTTCCTGAAGGACAAGGAATATATCGTGCGCGACGGCGAGGTGATGCTGATCGACGAATTCACCGGCCGGATGATGCGCGGCCGGCGGCTGTCCGACGGGCTGCACCAGGCCATCGAGGCCAAGGAAGGCGTGCAGATCCAGCCCGAGAACGTGACCCTGGCCTCGGTCACCTTCCAGAACTATTTCCGGCTTTACGACAAGCTGGCGGGCATGACCGGGACGGCGGCGACCGAAGCCGAGGAATTCATGCAGATCTATGGGCTTGGCGTGGTCGAGATCCCGACCAACCGGCCCGTCGCCCGGATCGACGAGCATGACGCCGTCTACCGCACGGCGGCCGAGAAATACGCCGCCATCGTCGAGTCGATCAAGGAGGCCCATGACCGCGGCCAGCCGGTTCTGGTCGGCACCACCTCGATCGAGAAATCCGAGATGCTGTCGGACATGCTCAAGGCGGAAGGCGTGCCGCATAACGTGCTGAACGCCCGCCACCACGAGCAGGAAGCCCAGATCGTCGCCGATGCCGGCCGCTTCGGCGCGGTGACCATCGCCACCAACATGGCCGGGCGCGGCACCGACATCCAGCTGGGCGGCAATGCCGAGATCAAGGTGATGGAGGCGCTCGACGCAGATCCGACCGCCCATCCCGACGCCGTGCGCGCCCGGATCGAGGCCGAGCATGCCGAGGAGAAGAAGAAGGTCCTCGAGGCCGGCGGGCTTTACGTCCTGGGTACCGAACGCCACGAATCGCGCCGCATCGACAACCAGCTGCGCGGCCGTTCGGGCCGTCAGGGCGACCCTGGCCGGTCCTATTTCTTCCTGTCGCTGGAAGACGACCTGATGCGGATCTTCGGCTCCGAGCGTCTGGAGAAGGTTCTCTCCACGCTGGGGATGAAGGAAGGCGAGGCGATCATCCACCCGTGGGTGAACAAGTCGCTCGAAAAGGCCCAGGCCAAGGTCGAGGGCCGCAACTTCGACATCCGCAAGCAGCTGCTGAAATTCGACGACGTGATGAACGACCAGCGCAAGGTCATCTTCGGTCAGCGCCGCGAGATCATGGAGGCGGACGACCTGTCGGATATCGTGCAGGACATGCGCCAGGAGGTGATCGACGAACTGGTCGAGACCTATATTCCGCCGCGCTCCTATGCCGATCAGTGGGATGTAGAGGGCCTTCAGCGCGCTGTTGCCGAGACCCTCAATCTCGACCTGCCGGTCAAGGACTGGGCCGAGGAAGAGGGCGTCGACGACGAGCTTATCACCGAGCGGATTGCCACGGCCTCGGATGAGGCGATGGCCGCGAAGGCGGCGCAGTTCGGTCTCGAGGCGATGCGCAATATCGAGAAACAGATGCTGTTGCAGGCCATCGACACCAAATGGCGCGAACATCTGCTCAAGCTCGAACATCTGCGCTCGGTCATCGGGTTCCGCGGCTATGCGCAGCGCGATCCGCTGAACGAATACAAGACGGAAAGCTTCGCGCTGTTCGAATCGATGCTGAACAGCCTGCGCGAGGACGTGACCCAGAAACTTGCACAGATCCGGCCGCTGACCGAGGACGAGCGCAACGACATGATCCGCCAGCTTGCCGAACAGCAGGCCCGGCTGGCCGAGGCGACGGCACAGGCCCAGCCCTCGCATGCCGAGGCGCCCGCGGGCGGAACCGAACCCGCCCCGGCGGCCCTGGCCGCAGCGCAGTCGGGCTTCGACGAGACCCGGCCCGAGACCTGGGGCAATCCCAGCCGCAACGATCCCTGCCCGTGCGGCTCGGGCAAGAAGTTCAAGCATTGCCACGGTCAACTGGTCTGAGCAGGGCGGCCGTCCTGCCGGACGGTTGAAATCGGCGCGGCCAGATCGGACACTCGGCCCGAACAGAGGCAATCACTCCGGTCCGGTCGCGATGCGGTTTCTCATTGGCGCTGTCCTTCTCTGCGCGGCGCTTTTCCCTCCTGCCTCGCGGCCCGCTTCGGCCGGAGAGGTGACGCTGCTGCCGCGTGAAGAGGGCGCGGCCGGGATCCGCGGTCGTCTGCTCGGCTTCGATGGCGAGCTCTACAGGCTCGACACCATCTACGGACAGCTGACGGTCGACGGCGCCGGCGTGAGCTGCAAGGGTGCGGCCTGTCCGGATCCCGGGGCGCGGGTGGCGCGGATCGCGCTGTCTGGCAGCCCGGTGCTGGGTGAGAGGCTGATGCCCGCGCTGATCGAGGGCTTTGCCGCCGCGCGCGGGCTTGTCGTCGAGCGCGGGGCCGAGGGGCGGAACCGGCTGTTCCGCCTGCGCGCGCCGGAGGGCGGCCCGCTGCGGGCCGAGATCGTGCTGGCCTCGGGCAGCACCGGCGAGGGGGTTGCCGACCTGTTGACCGGCGCGGCCCGGATCGTGATGGCCGACCGCGAGATCCTGCCCGAAGAGATCGCCCGTATCCGCGAGGCGGGCTTTGGCGATCTGTCACGGCCGTTTCGGCGCCGTATCCTTGCGCTTGACGCCATCGTCCCGGTGGTGGCCCCCGATAGCCGGCTGGGTGCCCCTGAGCGCGGGCTTTCGCGCGCGTCCATTCTGGGGCTTCTGAGCGGTGAGATCGCCGAGTGGTCCGGGCTCGGCGGGTCCCCGGCGCCGGTCATCATCCATCTGCCGGGACGGGGGCCGGGGCTGCGCCAGTGGCCCGAGGCGCGGGTGCCGGAAGGCCGGATGCCGGTGGCTTCGGCGCGGCGCCATGAAAGCGCGGCAGCGGTCGCGACGGCGGTGGCGGCCGATCCCATGGGCTTTGGTCTGGCGCGGCTCTCGACGCTCGGGGAGGCGCTGCAGGTCCCGCTGGCGGATGGCTGCGGCACGCGGCTTGTGGCATCGGCGCAGACCGTGAAGACCGGCGATTACCCCTATGTGGCGCCGCTGTCGCTTTATCTCGGCAGCCCCAGGCTGCCCCGGTTCGGGCGGGATTTTCTGGACTATCTGAAGACGCCCGCCGCCCAGATCGCGATCCGCCGGGCGGGGTTTGTCGATCTCCTGCGCGAGGAGATCCCGCTTGACCGGCAGGGCGACCGGCTGGCCCTGGCCATCGCTCGGGCGCGCCCCGGGGACGGTCTGCGGGAATTGCAGCGGTTGGTTGCGACGCTGGGCGGGGCGGTTCGCCTGTCCGAGACCTTCCGCAGCGCTCCCGGCGGCGCGGATGCGCAGGTGCGGGCCAATATCGCGGCGGTGGCCGCGGCGCTGGAGGCAGGTCAATTCGACGGGCGCAGGCTGATCCTGGCCGGGTTTTCCGACGGGGCGGCCGGGCCGGAGGGCGGTGGCGTAGAGGCCCGGCGCGATGCCGAGGCGGTGCGCGATGCGATACGCGCAGCCGCGACCGCCGCCGATTTCGGCCGGGTCCGGATCGAGGTGGCGGGCTTCGGCGACCTGCTGCCGGTGATGTGCAATGGCGGCGACGGTGACGGTCCGGACCAGAGCCATGGTGGGGTGCCGGATGACTGGACAGCGCGGCTCAACCGCCGGGTCGAGCTCTGGCTGCGCTGAACCGCGGGGCCGTTTATAGATAGCCTTCCGACCGGAAGCTGAGCTCGCGCGCCTTGCCGACGATCAGGTGATCGTGCAGCACCAGCCCCAGCGCGGCGCAGGCGGCCTCTATCTGGGTCGTCATGGAGATGTCCGATTGCGAGGGAGTCGGGTCGCCGGACGGGTGGTTATGGACGAGGATCAGGGCCGAGGCGTTCAGCTCCAGCGCACGCTTGACCACCTCGCGCGGATAGACCGGGACATGATCGACGGTGCCGCGCGCCTGTTCCTCATCGGCGATCAGGACGTTCTTGCGGTCGAGAAACAGCACCCGGAACTGCTCGGTCTCGCGATGGGCCATGGCGGTGCGGCAATAGTCCAGAAGCGCGTCCCAGCTCGACAGCACGGGCCGGTGCATGACCCGGGTCCGGGCCAGCCGTTGTGCCGCCGCCTCGACCAGTTTCAGCTCGACGATGACAGAGGGGCCGACGCCGCGCACCTCCTGCAGCCGCGCGACCGGGGCCGAAAGCACGCCGTTGAAGTCGCGGAAGCGGTCGAGCAGCAGCCGGGCCAGCGGCTTGACGTCCTGCCGCGGCAGGGCGCGGAACAGCACCATCTCGAGCAGTTCGTAATCGGGCATCGCCGCCGCGCCGCCCGCCATGAAGCGGTCGCGGAGCCGCCTGCGATGGTCGCGGATATAGGAGGGCAGGCGCTCGCCTGGGGCGAGGGTGCGCACCGGCGCCTCTGCGAAAAGCGGCAGTGGCGGATCTTCGGAGGAGGAGGGTGGCGTCGGGCGCGGCATGATCCGACGCTACCGGATTCAAGGTGAATGAAAGGTTAAGGCTAAAGGGCAGGGCTATTGCCGAGAGTGCCGTCGAGCGTGACGCCGAAAGCGCAGGGAAAACGCGGGCCGGGGGCCCGCGTCAGCTTTTCATCCCGTCCCAGAAGCTTTTCACCTTGGTGAAGAAGGACGATCCTTCCGGATTGTTCTCTTCGCTCAGCTCCTCGAATTCGCGCAGAAGCTCTTTCTGGCGGCTGGTGAGGTTGACCGGGGTCTCGACCGCAAGCTCGATGAACATGTCGCCCTGGGCATTGCCGCGAAGCGCGGGCATGCCCTTGCTGCGCAGCCGCATCTGCTTGCCGGACTGGCTGCCGCCGGGCACCTTCACCCGCGACCGGCCGCCATCGATGGTCGGCACCTCGATCTCGCCACCAAGCGCGGCAGCGGTCATCGAGACCGGCACCCGGCAGAACAGGTTCAGCCCGTCGCGCTCGAAGAGCGGATGGCCCGCCACCTCGATGAAGATGTAGAGATCGCCCGCAGGCCCGCCCCTGAGCCCGGCCTCGCCCTCGCCGGCAAGCCGGATCCGGGTGCCGGTCTCGACGCCCGCGGGGATGTTGACCGAGAGCGAGCGGTCGCGCTCGATCCGGCCTGCGCCGCCGCAGGACTTGCAGGGGTTCTTGACGATCTGGCCCATGCCGCCGCAGGTCGGACAGGTCCGTTCCACGGTGAAAAAGCCCTGCTGCGCCCGGACCTTGCCCATGCCCGAACAGGTCGGACAGGTGGCCGGTTCGGCGCCGCCCGCAGCCCCGGTGCCGTTGCAGACATCGCAGGCCACCGAGCTGGGGACCTTGATCGTCTTCTGCAGGCCCGAATAGGCTTCCTCGAGCGTGATGCGGAGATTGTAGCGCAGGTCGGAGCCGCGCGTGGCACGCTGGCGCCCGCCGGGGCCCGCCCCGCCCATGAAATCGCCGAACAGGTCGTCGAAGACGTTGGAGAAGGCCGAGGCGAAATCGCCCTGACCGCCGAAGCCACCGCCCATGCCGCCCATGCCGCCGGGACCGCGCCCGCCGCCCTGTTCGAAGGCGGCATGGCCGAACCGGTCATAGGCGGCCTTCTTGTCGGGGTCCTTCAGCGTCTCGTAGGCCTCGTTGACCTCCTTGAACTGCCCTTCCGCCTTGGGATTGTCCGCATTGCGGTCCGGGTGCAGTTCCTTGGCCTTCTTGCGATAGGCCTTCTTGATCTCTTCGGCCGAGGCGCCGCGGGCAATCCCGAGAACCTCGTAGAAATCGCGCTTTGCCATCAGCTAACCCTCTTCCCGAAACACGCTGGCCGGCCCGGTTTCCCGGACCGGCCGCTTTGGGTCCGGTCGCGCGTCACGAGCGCTTGCGATCGTCGTCCAGATCCTCGAACTCGGCATCGACGATCTCGTCATCCACACCGGTCGGTTCGTCGCGGGCCTCGGGCTCGTCGTTGTCCGGGGTGTCCTGCTGCTGGGCCTTGTAGATCGCCTCGCCCAGTTTCATCGCGGCTTCGGACACGTTCTGGATGCCGCCCTTGATCTTGCCGGCATCGTCGCTTTCAAGCACGTCCTTCAGCGCGGCCACGGCCAGCTCGATCGCCTCGACGGTCGAGGGGTCGACCTTGTCGCCATGTTCCTCGATCGACTTCTCGGTCGAGTGGATCAGGCTTTCGGCCTGGTTCTTGGTCTCGACCAGTTCGCGGCGCGACTTGTCGGCTTCGGCATTGGCCTCGGCCTCGCGCACCATCTTGTCGATCTCGTCATCCGAGAGACCGCCCGAGGCCTGGATCGTGATCTTCTGTTCGCGGCCGGTGCCCTTGTCCTTGGCCGAGACCGAGACGATGCCGTTGGCGTCGATGTCGAAGGTCACCTCGATCTGCGGCATGCCGCGCGGCGCGGGCGGGATTTCCTCGAGATTGAACTGGCCGAGCATCTTGTTGTCGGCCGCCATCTCGCGCTCGCCCTGGAAGACCCGGATCGTCACGGCGCTCTGGTTGTCCTCGGCGGTCGAGAAGATCTGGCTTTTCTTGGTCGGGATCGTGGTGTTGCGGTCGATCAGCCGGGTGAAGACGCCGCCCAGGGTCTCGATGCCCAGAGACAGCGGGGTCACGTCAAGCAGCACCACGTCCTTGACGTCGCCCTGCAGCACGCCGGCCTGGATCGCGGCGCCCATGGCCACGACCTCGTCGGGGTTCACGCCCTTGTGCGGTTCCTTGCCGAAGAACTTGGTCACTTCCTCGATGACCCGGGGCATCCGGGTCATGCCCCCGACCAGCACCACCTCGTCGATATCCGAGGTCGAGAGCCCGGCATCCTTCAGCGCGTCCTGGCAGGGCTTGATCGAGCGCTTGATCAGGTCGCCGACGAGGCTTTCCAGCTTGGCGCGGGTCAGCTTCATCACCAGGTGCAGCGGCGTGCCGGCCTGCGGGTCCATCGAGATGAACGGCTGGTTGATTTCGGTCTGGCTGGAGGAGGACAGCTCGATCTTGGCCTTCTCGGCGGCTTCCTTCAGCCGTTGCAGGGCCATCTTGTCCCTGGTCAGATCGACGCCGTGTTCCTTTTTGAACTCGTCGGCCAGGTAGGCGACGATGCGCATGTCGAAGTCCTCGCCGCCGAGGAAGGTGTCCCCGTTGGTCGATTTCACCTCGAACAGGCCGTCGTCGATTTCCAGAATGGTGATGTCGAAGGTGCCGCCGCCGAGGTCATAGACCGCGATGGTGCGGGTTTCCTTCTTGTCGAGCCCGTAGGCCAGCGCGGCGGCCGTCGGTTCGTTGATGATGCGCAGCACCTCGAGACCGGCGATCTTGCCGGCATCCTTGGTGGCCTGACGCTGGGCGTCGTTGAAATAGGCCGGAACGGTGATGACGGCCTGCGTCACGTCCTCGCCGAGATAGCTTTCGGCGGTTTCCTTCATCTTCTGCAGGATGAAGGCCGAGATCTGGCTGGGCGAGTATTTCTCGCCGCGGACGCTGACCCAGGCGTCGCCATTGCCGCCGTCCACGATGGAATAGGGGACGTGCTTCTTGTCCTTCTCGACCTCGGCGTCGTCGACCCGGCGGCCGATCAGCCGCTTGACTGCAAAGACGGTGTTCTCGGGGTTGGTGACGGCCTGGCGCTTGGCGGGCTGGCCGGCCAGGCGCTCGTTGTCGGTGAAGGCCACGATCGACGGGGTCGTCCGCGCGCCTTCGGCATTCTCGATGACCCGGGGTTGCGCCCCGTCCATGATGGCGACGCAGGAGTTGGTGGTCCCGAGGTCGATCCCGATGACTTTACCCATGATATCTTACCTCTTCATTCGGCGATGTTGTGGGGAGCAGACCCTCAGGAGGCCTCTGCGCCCCGATCCCATGGGCCACGGTCGCCCGGGCCCGTTTCTCGGGCGTATATAAGGAGGGGTGTGAGACCCTGCAAGCGGAGCCTATTGCAGAAATGTGGGTGTGGTGAACGATGTCTGAGACGGAAAGACCGAAGGAACCGGTGCCGGGGCTGGTGGTGCGGGGAGTCGAGATATTTCCCGGCCTGCTCGATCCCGCGGCCCGGGCCGGGCTGATGACCGAGATCGCGGCGGTGATGGCCGCGGCGCCGCCGGTCCAGCCCGAAACCCGGTTCGGGCGAAAGATGAGCGTGCGGATGACCTCGGCCGGAAAATACGGCTGGGTCTCGGACCGGCGCGGCTACCGCTACGAGACCCGGCACCCGTCGGGAGTGGCCTGGCCGCCGATCCCGGCGCCGGTGCTGGCGCTGTGGCACCGGGTGACCGGGTTTGCGCGCGCGCCCGACTGCTGTCTCGTGAACCTCTATCGCGACGGCGCGAAGATGGGCCTGCATCAGGACCGCGACGAGGCCGATTTCTCCTGGCCCATCGTCTCGGTCTCGCTGGGCGACGAGGCGCGGTTCCGGATCGGCGACGTGACCCGGGGCGGGCCGACCGAAAGCCTCTGGCTGAAATCCGGCGACGTTCTGATGATGCGCGGCGCGGCCCGGCTGATCCATCACGGCATCGACCGGGTGCGGGGCGGCAGCTCGACCCTGATCGAGGGCGGCGGCCGGATCAACCTGACGCTCCGGGTGGTGGACTGACGGCCGGTCGCGCCGCAGTCCCGCCCCGGTTCCACCCCGGTCCCGCCCGGCAAGGAAACGCTCGTTCGGTCCCGGGGAAAATCACCTTTTCCGTGTGTTCTTGCCGTCGCCCGGCAAGCCGCGCATAACGTGACTGCGAATTTGTTTCGTCGCGCGAGACGATGTCAGGAGGAAAATTTGGATTACGCTCAGCTTGAAACCGTGATGCGCAAGACAGCGCTTCTGGCCGGGGCACGTATCATGGAAATCTACGCTGCGCCCGATTTCGAGGTGCGCGCCAAGGCCGATTCCAGCCCCGTGACCGAGGCCGACGAGGCCGCCGATGCGCTGATCACGGCCGAGCTGAAACAGGCCTTTCCGGACCTGCTGATCGTCACCGAGGAGCAGGCCGAGACCCATGCCGAGCACGCCGCCGATTTCCTGATCGTCGATCCGCTCGACGGCACCAAGGAATTCGTCAAGCGCCGGGGCGATTTCACCGTCAACATCGCCTGGATCGAGGGCGGGGTTCCGGTGCGCGGCGTGGTCTATGCCCCGGCGCGCGGGCGGCTGTTCTATACCCGGGCCGATGGCGCGACCGTCGAGGAAACCGGCGATCTGGCGCTCGATACGGTCGGGCCGGTCACGCCGCTCTCTGTCTCGACCCCCGACAATGGCGCGCTGATGGTCGTGGCCTCGAAATCGCATCGCGATCAGGCCACCGACGATTACATCGGCAAATATGCCGTGCGCGACATGACCTCGGCCGGATCCTCGCTGAAATTCTGCCTCGTCGCGACCGGCGAGGCCGATCTTTACCCGCGGCTCGGGCGCACCATGGAATGGGATACCGCGGCCGGGCATGCGGTGCTGGCGGGCGCGGGCGGCGAGGTCGTGCGTTTCGACGATCACAGCCCGCTGCGCTATGGCAAGCCGGGCTACGAGAACCCGTTCTTCATCGCCCTTGCACCGGGCGTCGAGCTGAAAGGCGTCTGATGTCCGTCGTCATCGTGATCCCGGCGCGCTACGCTTCGTCGCGTTATCCGGGCAAGCCTCTGGCGCTTCTGAAGGGCGCCTCCGGGCAGGAAAAGAGCCTGATCCAGCGGTCCTGGGAGGCGGCGCAGGCGGTTTCGGGCATCGACCGGGTGGTGGTCGCGACCGATGACGAGCGCATCCGCACCGCGGCCGAGGCTTTCGGCGCCGAGGTGGTGATGACCTCCGGGACCTGCGCCAACGGGACCGAGCGGGTGGCCGAGGCGCTCGGGGTGCTGGGCGGCGAGGTCGAGATCGCGGTCAACCTGCAGGGCGATGCGCCGCTGACGCCCGCCTGGTTCGTCGAGGATCTGGTGACGGGGCTGCGCGCCGATCCCGGTGCCGATCTGGCGACCCCGGTGCTGCGCTGCGACGGGCAGGGGCTGAACGCGTTGCTGGAAGATCGCCGCGCGGGCCGGGTCGGCGGCACCACCGCCGTCTTCGGCGCGGGCAACCGGGCGCTCTATTTCTCGAAGGAGGTCATCCCCTATACCGGGCAGAACTATGCCGACACCGCGCCGACGCCGGTCTTTCACCATGTCGGGGTCTATGCCTACCGTCCCGCGGCGCTCGAGACCTACCTTCGGCTTGCGCCGGGGCCGCTGGAAGGGCTCGAAGGGCTCGAACAGCTGCGCTTCCTCGAACATGGCCGGCCGGTCCTCTGCGTCGAGGTAGCGGCGCGCGGCCGCCAGTTCTGGGAGTTGAACAACCCCACGGACGTTCCGCGGATCGAGGCGATGATGGCCGCGATGGGGATCGACTGAGATGGGGCCCGCCTTGGCGGCCAGGGCGGCGAACCGGTGCGGCAGGATTCTGCCAACCGCTTCGCCGCATGGCGCGAAAACCGGCGAGCGTCATGAAATGTTTCCAGTATCGGAATAACCCCGCCGAATTGTCGGGTTTTTTAATAAATAATATCGATGTTACGCGCCGGCCCGGTCAATATGGGCCGGGATGAAATGAAAGCGACAAGCGAGTGAGATCATGAACCGGCAAGTGACGAAGGCGGTTTTTCCCGTGGCGGGTCTTGGGACGCGTTTTCTTCCCGCGACGAAATCGATTCCGAAGGAGATCATGACGCTGGTGGACCGGCCGCTGATCCAATACGCGATCGACGAGGCGCGGGCGGCCGGGATCACCGATTTCATCTTCGTGACCTCGCGCGGCAAAAGCGCGCTCGAGGATTATTTCGACCACGCCCCGCATCTGGAGGACTCGCTGCGCTCGAGGGGCAAGGACGACCTGCTGGAGATCCTGCGCAGCACCGACATGGAAAGCGGCGCGATCGCCTATATCCGCCAGAAGATGGCGATGGGGCTGGGCCATGCCGTGTGGTGTGCGCGGCGGCTGATCGGCAACGAGCCCTTCGCGGTGATCCTGCCCGATGACGTGATCGCGGCCGAGACGCCCTGCCTGCAGCAGATGACCGAGGCCTATCGCGAGACCGGCGCGAACATGGTGGCGGCGATGGAAGTGCCGCCCGAGAAGGCCTCGGCCTATGGCATTCTCGATGTCGCGCGGGACATGGGCGACAGGGTGCTGGTCAAGGGGATGGTCGAGAAGCCGAGCCTCGAGGAGGCGCCCTCGAACCTGGCGGTGATCGGGCGCTATATCCTGACGCCGAAGGTGCTGCACAATCTCGACCAGAACCTGCGCCGCGAGCGGTTCGGGGCCGGGGGCGAGCTGCAGCTGACCGACGCCATCGCAGAGGAGATCGACGGGCAGGGGGTGTACGGTTACCGCTTCGCGGGGCAGCGCTTCGATTGCGGCTCGAAGGCGGGGTTCCTGCAGGCGACGGTATCCTTCGCGCTGGCGCGGCCCGAGCTGAAGGGCGAGTTCGAGGACTACCTGCGCGCCCGGTTCGCCCGGCCGGAGGCGGCGGAATAGGTCGATGGCGCATGTTCTGGTGACGGGCGGGGCGGGCTATATCGGCGCCCATGCCTGCAAGGCGCTCGCGCGCGCGGGCCATGTGCCGGTGTGCTATGACAATCTCTCGACCGGCTGGGCCGAGGCGGTGAAGTTCGGCCCGTTCGAACGCGGCGATCTGGCCGACCGGGCGCGGCTTGACGCGGTCTTTGCGGCCTACCGACCCGTGGGCGTGATGCATTTCGCGGCCTTCAGCCAGGTCGGCGAGGCGATGCGCGACCCGGGCAAGTACTGGCGCAACAATGTCGGAGGCTCGCTTGCGCTGATCGAGGCGGCGGTGGCGGCGGGTTGCCTCGACATGGTCTTTTCCTCGACCTGCGCGGTCTATGGCGACCAGGACGGGGTGACGCTGGACGAGGACAGCGCCCAGGCGCCGCTGAACGCCTATGGCGCGTCCAAGCGCGCGATCGAGGACATGCTGCGCGACTTCGAGGCAAGTCACGGGCTGAACTCGGTGATCTTCCGCTATTTCAACGTGGCGGGCGCGGATCCCGAGGGCGAGGTCGGCGAGGCGCACGACCCCGAGACCCATCTGATCCCCGTGATGCTCGAGGCGATCGAGGGCCGGCGCCCGGCGCTGACGATCCACGGCACCGATTATCCGACGCCGGACGGGACCTGCATCCGCGACTATATCCATGTCAGCGATCTGGTGGCGGCGCATGTTCTTGGTCTGGGCTGGCTGCTGGCGGGCAAGGGCAGCCGGGTCTTCAACCTCGGCACCGGGACCGGCTATTCGGTGCGCGAGGTGATCGAGGCGGCGCAGGCGGTCACCGGCTGTTCAGTGCCCCATTCCGAGGGGCCGCGCCGGGGCGGCGACGCGGTGCGGCTGGTCTCGGGCAGCGCCCGCGCCGAAACAGAGCTTGGCTGGAGCCCGACCCGCTCGGACCTGCCGACCATGATCGAGGATGCCTGGAAATGGTTCCGCGGCGGAGGCTATGCAACCTGACACGGGGGGCGAGGGGCCGGTGCCCCCGCCTTCGCTTCGCCGCGCATGCTCGGGTCGCCCCGATCCCGTAAGGGCCGCTTGCGCCGATCCGGTGCCTGCGGGCCGGGCGACGGACTGGTCGTTCCAATCCGCCAGTCCCGGTCCGTGGCGCGACAGGGCAGGCATGCCGGACGCGCCCCGATGATCGGGGCCATCGTCAGCGGTCTCTAGCTGCAACGATCCGGGTCTTCGGGGGCAGAGGTCGGCCCGCAGGCCGATCGATCAGGCTGCCTGAGACGCCGCCGCCTCGGTCAGGACCGCATGCAGCGTGGCCGGGTCTGTATTGGCGCGCAGCTTGGCGCAGATCGTGCTGTCACGCAGGGTGCGCGAGACCAGCGCCAGCGCCTTGAGGTGATCGACGCCGGAATCCTGCGGCGCGAACAAGGCGAAGATCAGGTCGACCGGCTGGCGGTCGACGGCGCCGAAATCGATCGCCTTTTCCAGCCGGATGAAGGCGCCGCGGACCCGGTCGATTCCGGAGAGCCGGGCATGCGGCAGGGCGACGCCCTGGCCGACACCCGTCGGCCCGAGGCTTTCGCGTTCCTGCAAGGCGTCGACCGCGTCTCCAGGGGGAAGGGCATAGGCCGCGTGGGCGACCTCTCCGAGTTCCTGGAACAGCCGCTTCTTGCTGGACATGGTGCCAAAGACGCGGACGGCTTCGGGGGTGATGAGCGTGGATAGCTGCATGTCACTCTCGCTTCGGACGCGCCGCGCCCGGGATAAGGGCGCGGCCTGGTCAGCTGCGGGTCAGGGCTCGATCCAGCCCACATTCCCGTCTTCGCGGGCATGCACGACGTTGATCTTGCCCGTCTTTTCGTTGCGGAACACCAGAAGCGGAGCGCTTGTCAGTTCCATCTGCATGACCGCCTCGCCCACGGAAATCGACGGAATCTGGGTTTCCATCTCGGCGATGATCATCGGCTGGAGACTGTCGGTCTCGTCCCCTTCCTCGGTCGAGGCAAGGATATAGGCCGAACCGCCGGAAAGCTCCACAGGTTCCGAGCGGTCGCGGTGATGGTCCTTCAGCCGGCGCTTGTGGCGGCGCAGCTGCTTTTCCATCTTGTCGCAGCAGCTGTCGAAGGCGGCATAGATCTCTGTCGCCTGGGCGCTCGCCTGAGCGGTCAGGCCGGTCGACAGATGCACTGTCGCTTCGCAGACATATTGATGGGCATTGCGCGAGAAGACGACATTGGCGTCGGTTGCCCGGTCGGCATATTTCGAGACCGCCGCGCTCAGCTCGTCCTTGACATGGGTCTGCAGAGCCTCGCCGATATCGATCTGTTTGCCGCTGATCTGGTACAGCATTGTTCCTCCTGAGATTGCCTGCAGACGCAGGGTTGCCCTCCGTTAAGGCCGGGGCGCGGCGGGGTCAACGGGAACAAGGAGTTCGGTCACCGTGTTCAGCCGTTCCGCGCCTGCGGCCGGCGCATGGCGGAAGGATCTGGCGTCACGCGCATTTGGCGCCAGATCGCCCGGCGATGTCAACGGTCCCGCCATGGCGCCGGCCGGTGATGTCGCCGCCGGACAACAGCGCCCGTCGCGGCCGGCCGGGAGAGGCGGGCAGACCCCCGGCAGATCCCCGGCGCGACGCCCGGCCGCGCCCGGCTGCGGCAGACAGAAGCAGATGATTCGATCTGGTCGCGGGCGGGGTCAGGTGATGCGGAAACTCTGGCCGAGATAGACCCGGCGCACGTTCTCGTCGCGGATCACTTCCTGGGTGGTCCCGCTCATCAGCACCCTGCCGTCGTGCAGGATATAGGCGCGGTCGACGATTTCCAGCGTTTCGCGGACATTGTGGTCGGTGATCAGAACGCCGATGCCCCGGGTCTTGAGATCGGCGACCAGGGCGCGGATTTCGCCGACCGCAATCGGGTCGACCCCGGCGAAGGGCTCGTCGAGCAGCAGATAGCTGGGGTTGGCGGCAAGACAGCGCGCGATCTCGACCCGGCGCCGCTCGCCGCCCGACAGCGACAGCGCGGGCGCGCGGCGCAGATGCTCGATGGAGAATTCCGACAGCAGTTCCTCGAGGCGCTCGCGGCGCTTGTGGCGGTCAGGTTCGACGATCTCGAGCACAGCCCTGATATTGTCCTCGACATTCAGCCCGCGAAATATCGAGACCTCCTGCGGCAGGTAGCCGATGCCCAGCCGGGCGCGGCGATACATCGGCAGCATGGTCACGTCGCGGCCGTCGAGCAGGACCTTGCCGCCCTCGGGCGTCAGCAGCCCGGCCACGGCATAGAAACAGGTGGTCTTGCCCGAGCCGTTCGGGCCGAGCAGCGCGACCACCTCGCCGCGGTCGAGCCGGAGGCTGACATCGCGGATCACCGGGCGGCGGCGATAGCTCTTGCGCAGATCGACGATCCGCAATCCGCCGGTGGGGCCGGGCATGTCGAAGGCTGTCGTGCCGTCGGCCATCACTTCTTGTCCGAAGGGGTCAGAACGGTGCGCACGCGGCCCTCCATGGCGCCGGTGCCGCGGGTGAGATCGACCACCAACCTCTGGCCCTCGATCGCATTGCCATCCTGGGTCAGGAGCACATTTCCGGTCATCACGACGGTCGCCGCGCCGATATCGTAGACGGCCTCCTGTGCCTCGGCCGCTTCGGCGCCCAGCGTCAGCACGACCGAGCCCGACGCTTCGAGCCGCGAGATCTTGCCGCTGCCAGCGCCGCCCGCGCCATAGACGACCAGCATCCGTTCGGCCGCGAGGCGCATCTGCCCCTGGCCCACCACCACATCGCCCGTGAAGACGGCGGTGCCGTCGCCCTGATCGACGCTGAGGCTCTCGGCGGTGACCTCGACCGGCAGCGAGGAATCGTGTTCGAGCGCCCCAAAGGCGATTTCGGCTCCCTGCGCCCCGGCCCCTGCCGGGATCGCCAGGACCAGAGCCAGCGCCGCCAGACCTGCGCGTACCGACAACATCGGATCCTTTCCGCTAGTTTTCGGGCTCATATACCAGCCTCACGCCATCCTTGAAAACCAGAAGATACCTGCCCTCGTGATCGGGGTCGGCGCGGAGCGTCATGCGTCCTGCCTCGATCCGGCCAGGCGGCCCGTCCGCGTTCACCGGCCCGTCGGCCTCGACATCGGTATCCGCGAAGGCCGAGCGCAGGCGGTCTGTCTCGATTCTGTAGCCAGTCGAGGTCGAGATCCGGGCATCGCCCTCCAGCACGGCCACCTGATCGGCGGTGTCGACCGAACCGGTCCTGGCTTCGATTTCGGCCGAGCTGCCATCGGGCAGATCGAGCCGTGCCTGCATGTTCGAGGCCTCGCTCCGGCCGGGGCTGTCGGGATCGGCCCTGGCCGTGTCGGCCCGCACCGAGATCGCCGTACCGTCGCGGGTGACGCCTGCATAGTTGGGCGCGCCCAGCCGCTGGTCGCGCAGGATCCCCTCGATCTCGACCTTCGCATAGGGCGGCAGCCCGTCTTCGCCGCCCTTGCCATGGTCGCGCGAGATCATGAAAATTGTCGACAACAGACCCAGCGCGGCCAGCGGAAGCACGATCTTGGCCGCCGCGATGAACCGGGAATAGGCGTTGTCATGGGCCTGCATGCGTCATGCGACCCCGGCGCGCAGGCAGTCATGGATATGGAGGATGCCGCCCGGCCGCCCGTCCGCCCCGACGGCGAAGAGGCAGGTGATCTTGCGTTCGTTCATCAGCGCCACCGCCTTCTCGGCCAGCACGTCGGGCGAGATGGTCAGCGGGTTGGCGGTCATCACCTCGTCGACGCTGCGTTCGAGCAGGCCCGCCATGTGGCGGCGAAGGTCGCCATCGGTCACGACCCCGGCCAGCCGGCCGTCAGGGGTGGTCACGCCGACCACGCCAAAGCTCTTGCGGCTCATCACGATCAGCGCCTCGGCCATGCCGGTGCCCGTCGCGACCAGCGGAATGTCCTCGCCCTTGTGCATCAGGTCCGCGACCTTCGACAGCCGCGCGCCCAGCTTGCCGCCGGGGTGGAATTCGCGGAAATGCTCGGGCGTGAACTGGCGGTGCTCCATCAGCGCCACGGCCAGCGCGTCGCCAAGCGCCAGCGTCATCGTCGTCGAGGTGGTGGGGGCCAGGCCCATCGGGCAGGCCTCGTCGGCGGATGGCAGCAGCAGCGCCACATCGGCCTGGCGCAACAGCGTGCTGCGGGGCCGGCCCGCGACCCCGATCAGCGGAATGCCGAAGCGGCGGGTATAGGCCACGATATCGGCCAGCTCGGGCGTCTCGCCCGAATTCGACAGGACGAGGCAGACATCGCCCCGCGCCACCATGCCCAGATCGCCATGGCTGGCTTCGGCGGGGTGGACGAAATGGGCGGGCGTTCCGGTCGAGGCGAAGGTCGCCGCGATCTTGCGCGCCACATGGCCCGACTTGCCCATGCCCGAGACGATGACCCGGCCGGTGGCGCCGAGGATGGTCTCGACGGCGCGGATGAACTCCTGGTCGAGGCCCTCGGCTAGGCGATGGACGGCGTCGGCCTCGATCCGCAGGACGCGGCGGCCGATGGACAGGCAGGTTTCGGGTGTCATGGTCTCAATGTGCGAAGATGTCGGTCTCGGGCCAACCGGAAAGGTCGAGCCGGGCCCGGGTGGGCAGGAAATCGAAACAGGCCCGGGCGATCTCGCTGCGGCCCTCGCGGGCCAGCATGCCGTCCAGCACCTCTTTCAGACGGTGCAGGTAGAGCACGTCCGAGGCGGCATAGTCGAGCTGCGCCGGGCTCAGCATGGCCGCGCCCCAGTCCGAGCTTTGCTGCTGTTTCGATATGTCGATCTCGAGCAGTTCCTGCAGCAGGTATTTCAGCCCGTGCCGGTCGGTATAGGTGCGCACCAGCTTCGAGGCGATCTTGGTGCAATAGACCGGCGCGGTGGTCACGCCGAAGGTATGTTCGAGAATCGCGATGTCGAATCGGCCGAAATGGAACAGCTTCAGCGTGTCCGGGTCGGCCAGCATCCGGGTCAGATTCGGCGCCTCGGTCTGGCCCTGGGCGATCTGCACCATATGCGCGTCGCCGTCGCCCGCCGACATCTGCACGAGGCAGAGCCGGTCTCGATGCGGGTTGAGCCCCATCGTCTCGCAGTCGATGGCAACAATGGACCCGAGATCGAGATCGTCGGGCAGGTCATGCTTATGAAGGAAATTCGCCACGTCTTCCCCTGACTTTAGGGGAAATCCCCCGGCTATTGGGGTTGGTGCCCAGGAGAGGACTCGAACCTCCACGTCCTTGCGAACACTAGCACCTGAAGCTAGCGCGTCTACCAATTCCGCCACCTGGGCAGGTGTCGTGAGGCGGTGATCTATAGGTGCCCGCAGACGGTGTCAACGACGATTTTCGCATTTCGATACGATCTCTTGCTTGGGGCGCCCGGCCCCTATATTCGGTTGCATACCATCATATGCCAGGGAGGCGTATCTCCATGTCCAAGCTTGTCACCATCTTCGGCGGGTCGGGCTTTGTCGGCCGCTATGTCGCGCGGCGCATGGCGCGCGCCGGATGGCGGGTGCGCGTGGCGGTGCGGCGCCCCAACGAGGCGCTGTTCGTCCGCACCTATGGCGCGGTGGGGCAGGTCGAGCCCGTGCTGTGCAATGTCCGCGACCGCGATTCGGTCCGGCAGGCGCTTCAGGGCGCCGAAGCGGCGGTGAACTGCGTCGGCATCCTCGCCGAATCGGGGCGCAACACCTTCGGGCTGGTGCAGCATTACGGCGCGCTTCACATCGCCGAGGAGGCGCGGGCTGCGGGTGTGGCGCGGCTGGTGCAGATCTCGGCCATCGGCGCCGATATCGACTCGGACAGCGCCTATTCCGAGACCAAGGGTCGCGGCGAGGCGGCGGTGCGCGAGAGCTTCCCCGATGCGGTAATCCTGCGGCCTTCGCTGGTCTTCGGCCCCGAGGACCGCTTCTTCAACAGATTCGCGCAGATGGCCCGCTTCTCGCCGGTGCTGCCGGTGGTGGGCTGCTATACCCGGTTCCAGCCGGTCTATGTCGACGATGTCGCCGCTGCTGCGGCGACGGCGGCGATGGGCGAGGCTGCGCCCGGCATCTATGAACTCGGCGGTCCCGAGATCCGGACCTTCGGCGAACTCATGGAAGAGATGCTCGAGGTGATCGGTCGCCCGAACCGGATCGTGCTGCCGCTGCCGCTGGCGCTGGGCGCCGCGATGGGGTGGGCCTTCGATCTGGTGCAGTCGCTGTCGCTGGGGCTGCTCGAGAACAAGGTCGTGACCCGCGATCAGGTCCGCAATCTCGGGCGCGACAATGTCGTGGGCGAGGGGCTGCCCGGGCTGGCCGAGCTTGGCATCCAGCCCACCGCGATGGAGGCGGTGTTGCCGGAATACCTGTGGCGCTACCGCCCCGCGGGCCAGTTCTACGAGATCCGCGAGGCGGCCAGGCGGCTCAAGCCCTGATCAGCTGTAGGCGATCCAGAGCAGGACGAGGCCGAGGATCACCCGGTAGATCACATAGGGCGTGAAGCTGACCGACCGCGCAAGCCGCATCATGACGGCCAGCGCGGCCAGCGCCGCGACGAAGGTGAAGCCGGCGGCGATGGCGCCGTCGCGCAGCACCGCCATGTCGGCCTCGGCCGCCGCCTTGCCGCCGACCAGCACCGCCGAGGCCAGGATCGTCGGGATCGACATCAGCATCGACAGCCGCGCGGCACCCACCCGGTCATAGCCCAGCATCCGCGCCCCGGTGATGGTGATGCCCGAGCGCGAGGTCCCCGGGATCAGCGCCAGCACCTGCCAGAGCCCCATGATGACGGCGTGTTTCAGCGTCCAGCTATTGGCCTTTCGGGTCGCGGGAAACCGGGTGTCGGCGACCCAGAGCACGAGGCCGAAGATTAGCATCGTCCAGCCTATCACCGCGATGCTGCGCATCATGTCCTCGAGCCCGGTCAGTTCCAGCACCAGCCCGACCACCATCACCGGGATGGTGGCGATGATCAGGCACAGCGCGAGAAAGGCGCCGGGTGTGTCGATCTGGCCGCGCGCGACACGGGTCAGCCCACCGAGCGCCAGCATCGCGTCCTTGCGGAAGTAGAGCACGACGGCGGCAAGCGTGCCCACATGCACCGCCACGTCGATGATATGGCCCTGATCGGCCATGCCGGTCAGGCCCGGCAGCAGGATCAGGTGGCCCGAGGAGGAAATCGGAAGAAACTCGGTGATGCCCTGGATCACCGCGATCAGAAACAGGTGGAAAAGCGTCATGGAATGGCCCGGAGGTTCAGGATGGCGCCCAGCATAGGGACGTGATTCGGAAAGGGAAGACTTCGCTATAGGTCATAATTATTGACCTAAAAATGCAGCTTTCAGTGCCCCAAGGGGTGGCGAGCCCTAAATTTCTTGCAAATAAGACAGCACTACTGACTTTTCATGGCCGGGCTTCCTCCGTATAGAAATTTTCCGAAGGTCCCGACCCATCCTGGAAGGAAAGGCAATGGCGCAGCAAAAGATGCTTCAGTTCGTCCGCGTGGCGAAAGAGACGCCGGACAAACGCGAGGCTGGAGACCGTGCGAAGGATTTCGGCGAGATCTACGCCGAATTCGCGGCCGAGAAGGCCGCCGAGCAGGCCTCGCGCTGTAGCCAGTGCGGCGTGCCGTTCTGTCAGTCGCACTGTCCGCTGCATAACAACATCCCCGACTGGCTGAGGCTGACCGCCGAAGGCCGTCTGGAAGAGGCCTATGCGATGAGCCAGGCCACCAATACCTTCCCCGAGATCTGCGGACGGATCTGCCCGCAGGACCGGCTTTGCGAAGGCAATTGCGTGATCGAGCAGTCGGGCCATGGCACCGTGACCATCGGCGCGGTCGAGAAATACATCACCGACACCGCCTGGGACGAGGGCTGGGTGCCGCCGATCGCGCCGACCGAGGAGCGCAGCGAAAGCGTGGGCATCATCGGCGCGGGCCCGGGCGGGCTGGCGGCGGCTGACCGGCTGCGGCGTGCGGGCCTGCAGGTGACCGTCTATGACCGGCACGACCGGGCGGGCGGGCTGATGACCTATGGCATTCCCGGCTTCAAGCTGGAAAAGGACATCGTCATGCGCCGCGTGGCGCAGCTCGAACAGGGCGGTGTCGAATTCGTGCTGAACTGCAATGTCGGCACCGATATCAGCTTCGACGCGATCCGCGGCAAGCATGACGCGGTCCTGATCGCGACCGGCGTCTACAAGGGCCGCGATCTGACCGGCCCCGGCGCGGGCGCGCAGGGCATCGTTGCCGCGCTGGATTACCTGACCGCCTCGAACCGGGTCAGCTTCGGCGACGAGGTGCCGGAATACCTGTCGGGCGAACTCAATGCCGAGGGCAAGCGGGTGGTCGTGGTCGGCGGCGGCGATACCGCCATGGACTGCGTGCGCACCGCGATCCGCCAGGGTGCGGTCAGCGTGAAATGCCTCTACCGCCGCGACCGCGCCAACATGCCGGGCTCGCAGCGCGAGGTGCAGAATGCCGAGGAAGAGGGCGTGGACTTCGTCTGGCTCTCGGCGCCGAAGGGCTTTGCCGGAGATCCGGTCAGCTCGGTCATGGTGCAGAAGATGCGGCTTGGCCCGCCGGATGCCACGGGGCGGCAATCGCCCGAGGTGATCGAGGGCGCCGATTATGCCGAGCCCGCCGATCTGGTGATCAAGGCGCTGGGCTTCGAGCCCGAGGACCTCCCCGCGATGTGGGGCGAGGACGAGCTGGAAGTGACCCGCTGGGGCACCGTGAAGGCCGATTTCCGCAGCCACGAGACCTCGCTGCCGGGCGTCTTCGCGGTCGGCGACATCGTGCGCGGCGCAAGCCTGGTCGTCTGGGCGATCCGCGACGGGCGCGAGGCGGCCGACAGCATCCTCGACTTCCTGGCGCAGCCCGCCCAGGTCGCGGCGGAATAGGAGGCCAGGCGATGTCCGACACCACCCTGAAGGGGCAATGTCTCTGCGGCGCCGTCACGGTCGAGATCGAGCCGGCGCAGCAGGTGCTTGGCGCCTGCCATTGCGCGATGTGCCGCAAATGGACCTCGGGCCCGCTGATGGCGGTCCATACCACGCAGCCGATCCGGGCCGAGGGCCCGGTCAAGACCTATGCCTCGTCGCAATGGGCCGAGCGCGCCTTCTGTCCGGAATGCGGCTCGTCGCTCTGGTACGCCTTCACCGCCGAAGGCGCGCACAAGGGGCATTGCTTCGTCTCGGCGGGGCTCTTCGAGGGCACCCGCGACCTGCCGCTGAGCTCGGAGGTCTATATCGACAGCAAACCTGCCGGCTATGCCTTCGCCGGCGATCACGTGCGGTTGACCGAGGCCCAGATGATGGCCGCCGCCGCAGACGGAATGAGCATGGGCTCGACGGGCTCCGAAGGAGAACAGCAATGACCAAATACGATGCCGCCTGGGTTGCCCGGGAAGAAGCCAAGCGGGCTTTCGTGGCCGAGAACGGTCTTTACAGCCCCGAAGATGAACACTCGTCCTGCGGGGTCGGCCTCGTCGTCGCCATCGACGGCAAGCCCTCGCGCAAGGTGGTCGAGAACGGGATCGACGCGCTGAAGGCGGTCTGGCACCGCGGCGCGGTCGATGCCGACGGCAAGACCGGCGACGGCGCGGGCATCCATGTGCAGATCCCGGTGCCGTTCTTCTACGACCAGATCCGCCGCACCGGCCACGAGCCCCATGCCGACCGGCTGATCGCCGTGGGACAGGTCTTCCTGCCGCGCACCGATTTCAGCGCGCAGGAGGTCTGCCGGACCATCGTCGAGACTGAAGTGCTGCGGATGGGCTACTATATCTACGGCTGGCGCCACGTCCCGGTGAATACCGACGTTCTGGGCGAGAAGGCCAACGCGACCCGGCCCGAGATCGAGCAGATCCTGATCTCGAATTCCAAGGATGTCGACGAGGAGACCTTCGAGCGCGAGCTTTACGTGATCCGCCGCAGGATCGAGAAGGCCGCCGCCGCCGCCCAGGTGCCCTCGCTCTATATCTGTTCGCTGAGCTGCCGGTCGCTGATCTACAAGGGCATGATGCTGGCCGAGCAGGTCGCCGAATTCTATCCCGACCTCAAGGACGACCGCTTCGAGTCGGCCTTCGCGATCTATCACCAGCGTTATTCGACCAACACCTTCCCGCAATGGTGGCTGGCCCAGCCGTTCCGGATGCTGGCCCATAACGGCGAGATCAACACCCTGAAGGGCAACCTCAACTGGCTGAAAAGCCACGAGATCCGGATGGCCTCCTCGGCCTTCGGCGAACTGGCCGAAGACATCAAGCCGATCGTGGCGCAGGGCTCGTCGGATTCGGCCGCGCTCGATTCGGTGTTCGAGGTGCTGGTCCGCGCCGGGCGTAACGCGCCGATGGCCAAGACCATGCTGGTGCCGGAGGCCTATTCGAAGCAGACCACCGACGAGATGAAGCCCGCCTGGCGTGACATGTACGCCTATGTGAACTCGGTGATGGAGCCCTGGGACGGACCGGCCGCGCTGGCCATGACCGATGGCCGCTGGGTCTGCGCCGGGCTCGACCGGAACGGCCTGCGCCCGCTGCGCTATGTCGTCACCGGCGACGGGCTGCTGATCGCAGGCTCGGAAAGCGGCATGGTTCCGACCGAGGAAGCCGCCGTCCGCGAGAAGGGCGCGCTTGGCCCGGGGCAGATGCTGGGCGTCGACATGGCGAGCGGCAAGCTGTTCCGCGACAGCGAGATCAAGGACATGATGGCCGCGAGCCAGCCCTTCAGCGAATGGCTCGACACCGTGTCCGAGATCGACGAGGTGCTGGGCGATCTGCCCGAGAAGCCGCTTTTCGACGGGGCGGACCTGCGCCGGCGGCAGATCTCGGCCGGCTACACGATCGAGGAAATCGAATCGATCCTGATGCCGATGGCCGAGGACGGCAAGGAGGCGCTGGCCTCGATGGGCGACGACACGCCCTCGGCGGTGCTGTCCGAGAAATACCGCCCGCTCAGCCATTTCTTCCGGCAGAACTTCAGCCAGGTCACGAATCCGCCGATCGACAGCCTGCGCGAATACCGGGTGATGAGCCTCAAGACCCGCTTCGGCAACCTGCGCAACGTGCTCGATGAGGATGGCAGCCAGACCCGGATCGTGATCCTGGAAAGCCCGTTCCTCGGCAATTCCCAGTTCGACGAGCTGGTGAAGCATTTCTCGGTGCCGATGGCCGAGATCGACTGCACCTTCCCGCCGGGCGCGGGGCCCGAGGCGCTGCGCCTCGGTCTGCAGCGGATCCGCAACGAGGCCGAGGACGCGGTGCGATCGGGCGCGGGCCATATCGTGCTGACCGACCATCACCAGGGCGAGGAAAAGGTCGCGATGCCGATGATCCTCGCGACCTCGGCCGTGCATAGCTGGCTGACCCGCAAGGGGCTCCGGACCTTCTGCTCGCTGAACGTGCGCTCGGCCGAATGCGTCGACCCGCATTACTTCGCGGTGCTGATCGGCTGCGGCGCCACCACGGTGAACGCCTATCTCGCCGAGGACACGCTGGCCGACCGCATCAGGCGCGGCCTGCTGGATTGCAGCCTGACCGAGGCCGTCGGCCATTACCGCAAGGCCATCGATCTGGGTCTTCTCAAGATCATGTCCAAGATGGGCATCTCGGTGATCTCGTCCTATCGCGGCGGGCTCAATTTCGAGGCCGTGGGGCTGTCGCGCGCGATGTGCGCCGAATACTTCCCCGGCATGCACAGCCGCATCTCGGGCATCGGCGTCACCGGCATCCAGCGCAAGCTGGAAGAGGTGCACCGTCTGGGCTGGAAGGGCGGCCAGGACGTGCTGCCGATCGGCGGCTTCTACAAGGCCCGCCGCACCGGCGAACGTCACGCCTGGGAAGCCAGCAACATGCATATGCTGCAACAGGCCTGCAACACGGCGTCCTTCGAGGTGTGGAAGCAGTATTCGGCCGCGATGCGCGCGACCCCGCCGATCCATCTGCGCGACCTGCTCGACATCAAGTCGCTGGGCAAGCCGGTGCCGCTGGAAGAGGTCGAATCGATCACCTCGATCCGCAAGCGCTTCGTGACGCCCGGCATGTCGCTGGGGGCGCTTTCCCCCGAGGCGCACAAGACGCTGAATGTCGCGATGAACCGGATCGGCGCCAAGTCCGATTCGGGCGAGGGCGGCGAGGATCCGGCGCATTTCTACCCGGAACCCAATGGCGACAACCCCTCGGCCAAGATCAAGCAGGTGGCCTCGGGCCGGTTCGGTGTCACCGCCGAATACCTGAACCATTGCGAAGAGCTTGAGATCAAGGTGGCCCAGGGCGCCAAGCCCGGCGAGGGCGGCCAGCTTCCGGGGATGAAGGTCACCGACCTGATCGCGCGTCTGCGGCACTCGACCAAGGGCGTGACCCTGATCTCGCCGCCGCCGCATCACGACATCTACTCGATCGAGGATCTGGCCCAGCTGATCTACGACCTCAAGCAGATCAACCCGCGCTGCAAGGTGACGGTCAAGCTGGTGGCCTCTTCGGGTGTCGGCACCATTGCCGCCGGCGTGGCCAAGGCCAAGGCCGACGTGATCCTGATCTCGGGCCATAATGGCGGCACCGGCGCCTCGCCCGCGACCTCGATCAAATATGCCGGTCTCCCGTGGGAGATGGGCCTGACCGAGGCGCATCAGGTCCTGTCGATGAACAACCTGCGCGAGCGGGTGACGCTTCGGACCGATGGCGGGCTGCGCACCGGACGCGACATCGTCATGGCCGCGATGATGGGGGCCGAGGAATATGGCATCGGCACCGCCGCGCTGATCGCCATGGGCTGCATCATGGTCCGGCAGTGCCAGTCGAACACCTGCCCGGTGGGCGTCTGCACCCAGGACGAAAAGCTGCGCGGCAAGTTCACTGGCAATGCCGACAAGGTGGTGAACCTCATCACCTTCTATGCCCAGGAAGTGCGCGAGCTGCTCAGCCAGATCGGCGCGCGGTCCATGGACGAGATCATCGGCCGCTCGGATCTCCTGAACCAGATCAGCCGCGGCTCGGCCCACCTTGACGATCTCGACCTCAATCCGCTCCTGATCCAGGTCGATGCCAATGACCGCCCGACCCTCGACCGCACCCGGTCACGGACCGAGGTGCCGGACACGCTCGATGCCGAGATCCTGCGCGATGCCGCCCCCTTCTTCGAGGATGGCGAGAAGATGCAGGTGTCCTACGCGGTGCGGAACACCGACCGGACCATCGGCACCCGGGTCTCCAGCCTCATCGTCCAGCGCTTCGGCATGCGCAACAAGCTGCAGCCCGACCATCTGACCGTGAAACTCGCGGGCAGCGCCGGGCAGTCGCTGGGGGCGTTCGGCGCGCCGGGGCTCAAGATCATCGTCGCGGGCGATGCCAATGACTATGTCGGCAAGGGTCTGTCGGGGGCGACCATCGTGGTGCGCCCGCCGCTCAGCTCGCCGCTGGTGGCCTCCGAGAACACCATCATCGGCAACACCGTTCTTTACGGCGCGACCGACGGGTATCTCTTCGCGAAGGGCCGGGCGGGCGAACGTTTCGCGGTGCGGAACTCGGGCGCAAAGGTGGTGGTCGAGGGCTGCGGCTCGAATGGCTGCGAATACATGACCGGCGGGATCGCGGTGATCCTCGGCACCATCGGCGCCAATTTCGGCGCGGGCATGACCGGCGGGATGGCCTATCTCTACGATCCCGAGGGCGCGGTTGCCGAGAAGGTCAATCCCGAGACGCTGGTCACCTGCAAGATCACGGTGCAGCATTGGGAAGCCGAGCTGAAGGCGCTGATCGCGCGGCATGTCGACGAGACCGGCAGCCCCAAGGCGCGCGACATCCTCACCCATTGGGAGCTGGAAAAAGGCAACTTCCTGCAGGTCTGTCCGAAGGAGATGCTGCCGCATCTGTCCCACCCGCTGGGGATTGAGGAACGCGCGGTTCCGGCGGAATAAGGCCTGTTCCGGCCTGAAAGCTCCGACCCCCGCCGCCGAAGGGCGCGCGGGGGTCACTCGTTCTTGAACCCTGGCGGGGTTCTTCCGCGGACCGCGCCTCCCCACCTTACCGGGTAACCGTAGCCAGGAAAGGAGAGGGATATGGCCGATCTGATTGCCGTGGCCTTCGACGATGAAAGCAAGGCCTTCGATATGCGGGGCGAGCTGGTCCGGATGCAGAAGGACTATCTGCTCGACATGGAGGATGTGGTCGTCGTGACCCGCAACGACGAGGGCAAGGTCAAGCTGCACCAGGCGGTGAACCTGACCGCGGCCGGCGCCGTGGGCGGGTCGTTCTGGGGGCTCTTGATCGGGTTCCTGTTCCTCAATCCGCTGCTGGGGCTTGCCGTGGGGGCGGGTGCGGGCGCCATCAGCGGCGCGCTCGGCGATATCGGGATCGAGGACGATTTCATGAAGGAGCTGGGCGAGAAGCTGACTCCCGGCAGTTCGGCGCTGTTCGTCCTCGTGCGCAAGGCCACCGGCGACCGCGTGATCGAGCGGCTGCGCGAGGTCAATGCCGAGGGCCGCATCCTGCGCACCTCGCTGTCGAAGGAAGACGAGGCGACGCTGCGCGAGGTGCTCGAGAAAGGTCACGCGACGGCAGAGTGATCCGGCCCGCCTGCCGCGACGCCGGGGCGCGGACCGGCTGAGCTTTCAGGGGTCTTCCGGGGCTGCGGGGCGGTGGTCAAGCGCCGCGGCCTCGGCTATCACGCGGGCATGGCGAAACCGACGAAAACGACCGGCTCGAAAACGACGGCGAAAACTGCCGGGACCAGGTCTGCCGGGGCGAAAAACTCCGGAAAGAAGACCGCACGGCGCGACAGCAAGGCCGCGGCCTCCCCCCTGCCGCTGCGCCAAAGGCTGCGCCGGCTCGCCCGGCGCGGGGCGCTCGCGGCGCTTGGGCTGGTGGCCCTGGTGCTGATCGCGCCAGGTCTCATCAACCCGCCGACCACGCCCACCATGATGTCCGAGCGGATGCGGCTTGGCGATATCGACCAGAAATGGGTGCGGCTCAGGGATGTCGCTCCTGCGATGCCGCGCGCGGCCGTCGCTGCCGAGGATGCGAATTTCTGTCGGCACTGGGGCTTCGACATGGGTGCGATCCGCGGCGCGCTCGAGGCGGGCGGGCGCTATGGCGCCTCGACCATCAGCCAGCAGACCGTCAAGAATGTCTATCTCTGGCAGGGGCGCAGCTGGCCGCGCAAGGCTCTCGAGGCGCTGCTGACGCCGATGATCGAGCTGACCTGGTCCAAGCGGCGCATTCTCGAGGTCTATCTCAACGTGGCCGAATTCGGCGAGGGCGTGTTCGGCATCGACGCCGCCGCCTGGCATTATTACGGCATCCCGCCCTCGAAGCTGTCGCGCTCGCAGGCCGCGCGGCTGGCGGTGCTTCTGCCGAACCCGAAGGACCGCGATCCGAACCACCTGTCGCCGACCTTGTTGCGCCGGGCCGATCAGATCGAGGAGGGCGCTGCCACGATTCTTGCCGACGGTCGGTCGGATTGTTTCGACCATTGAAAATTCGCGGCCGAGAGGTCATGAAGACCGACAGGTCAACCGTCAGGGAGTCCGCATGAACCGCCTCTACCACATGCCGCTGTCACCGTTCTGCCGCAAGGTTCGCCTGGTGCTTGCCGAGAAGCGCATCGAGGTCGAGCTGGTCGAGGAACGTTACTGGGAACGCGACGCCGATTTCATGCGCCGCAATCCGGCCGGAAAGGTGCCGGTGCTGCGGATGGACGGGCGCACCATGGCCGAAAGCCAGGCGATCTGCGAATATCTCGACGAGGCCTTCCCCGAGCCCTGCCTGTTGCCCGGCAGCCCGGCCGAACGCTGCGAGGCGCGGCGGCTGGTATTCTGGTTCGACGACAAGTTCCACCACGAGGTGACCTCGAAGCTGCTCTATGAGCGGGTGAACAAGAAGGTCACCAAGTCGGGCTATCCCGACAGCCGCAACGTCAAGGCGGGCGCGACGGCGATCAAGTACCATCTCGACTACATGGGCTGGCTGCTGGATCAGCGGCGCTGGCTTGCGGGCGATGTGATGACGCTGGCCGATTTCGCGGCGGCGGCGCATCTGTCCTGCCTCGACTACATCTCGGATGTCGACTGGAACCGCAATGCGGCGGTCAAGGACTGGTATGCCAAGATCAAGTCGCGGCCGGCCTTCCGCAATATCCTGGCCGATCAGGTGCCGGGCTTCCCGCCGCCCAGGCATTACGCGAATCTCGACTTTTGAGCGCGGCGCTCAAAGACCGCCTCGCCGCCCGGGCCCGCGAAGAGGGGCTGGCGGCGATGGGGGTCTGCCGCCCTGACGCGATCCCCGAGGCGGCCGGACGGCTGGCCGCGTTCGTGGCAAAGGGACGTCACGGCCAGATGGGCTGGATGGCCGAGCGCATGTCCTGGCGCGGCGATCCCGCGACGCTCTGGCCCGAGGCACGCTCGGTCGTGATGTTCGCCGAGCCCTATACCCAGGACCATGACCCGCTGGCCGCGCTGGACCGGCCCGACCGTGCCGCGATCTCGGTCTATGCCCAGAACCGCGACTATCACGACGTGCTGAAGAAGCGGCTCAAGCGGATCGGGCGCTGGTTCCTGGACCAGGCGCCGGGCCACCAGATCAAGGTCTTCGTCGATACCGCCCCGGTGATGGAAAAGCCGCTGGCCCAGGCCGCGGGGCTGGGCTGGCAGGGCAAGCATACCAACCTGCTGGGCCGCAGCCTTGGCAACTGGTTCTTTCTGGGCGCGCTCTTCACCACCGTCGAGCTGCCCGCCGATCCGCCCGAGACCGGGCATTGCGGCACGTGTACCGCCTGTCTCGATGCCTGCCCGACCGGCGCCTTTCCCGCGCCCTACCAGCTCGATGCGCGGCGCTGCATTTCCTACCTGACGATCGAGCACAAGGGCCCGGTCGATCCCGCGCTCAGGCCGCTTCTGGGCAACCGGATCTATGGCTGCGACGACTGCCTCGGCAGCTGTCCCTGGAACAAGTTCGCCGTCGCCGCGACCGAGGTGAAATATGCCGCCCGCCCCGATCTGATCGAGCCGCCCCTGGTCGAGCTGGCCGGTCTGGACGACGCGGCCTTCCGCGCGCGGTTCTCGGGCTCGCCGATCAAGCGGATCGGGCGCGGCCGCTTCGTGCGCAACGTCTGCTACGCGATCGGCAATTCGGGCGATCCGGGGCTTGCCGCCGTGCTCCGGCCGCTTTGCGCGGATGACGACCCGGACGTGGCCGAGGCCGCGGGCTGGGCGCTGGCGCGGCTGGGCGGGGCGGCGCCGGCCTGAAGCTCCCGGTCCGGTCCGGGGCTTGCAAAACCCGCGCGGGGGCGTATGGACGGGCCGACCCCCCTCAAGACCCGAGCCGTTCATGAACCCGTCCCGCGCCATTGGCCTGAAACTTACCTCCGTCACGCTTTTCGTGGTGATGTCGGCCCTGATCAAGGCTGCCTCCGAACAGGGCATCCCGCCCGGCGAGACGGTGTTCTTCCGCTCGCTCTTCGCGCTGCCGGTGATCCTGGTCTGGCTGGTCTGGACCGGGCAGCTGGGCGCGGGGCTGAGAACGAAGGACCCGCTGGGCCAGTTCTGGCGCGGGCTGGTGGGCGGCACCGCGATGGTGCTGAACTTCGCGGCGCTGGGCATCCTGCCGCTGCCCGAGGCGACGGCGATCAGCTATTCCGCGCCGCTGCTGGTGGTGATCTTCGCGGCGATGTTCCTGGGCGAGAAGGTGCGGCTGTTCCGGCTGTCGGCGGTGGCGCTGGGGCTGCTTGGCGTCGTGGTGGTGCTCAGCCCGCGGCTGTCCGCCTTCGGCACCGATGCCACGGATGCGCGCGCGACGCTTGGCGCGGTGGTTGCGCTGGGCGGGGCTGCCTCTGCGGCGCTGGCCCAGGTCTTCGTGCGCAGGCTGGTCCAGACCGAACGGACCTCGGCCATCGTGTTCTGGTTCTCGGTGGTGGCGACGGTCCTGTCGCTGTTCACCATCCCCTTCGGCTGGGTCATGCCCTCGGTGCCGGTCGCGGCGATGCTGATCCTGGCCGGGCTGATCGGCGGGTTTGCCCAGATCTGCCTGACCTCTGCCTATCGTTATGCCGAGGCCGGGCTGGTGGCGCCCTTCGACTATGCCTCGATGCTGCTGGCGCTGGTGATCGGCTATTTCGTCTTCGCCGAGGTCCCGACGCCGATGGTGCTGATCGGCGCCGGCCTGATCATCGCGGCCGGCGTCGTCATCATCTGGCGCGAACGCCAGCTGGGTCTGGAACGAGGCCGCGCGCGCAAGGGGGTCACCCCCCAGGGCTGAGGCGCGCGGCCCGGTCTGCGCCTCAGGCGCGGACGTGTTTCTCGTAGGTCTCGGCGATGTCGTGGGTCAGCGCGCCGACCTCGAAACTGTAATCGCCGATCTCGGCCACCGGGGTCACCTCGGCGGCGGTGCCGGTCAGCCAGCACTGCTCGAAGCCTTCCAGCTCCGCGGCCTCGATATGGCGCTCATGCACGGTCACGCCCTTCTCCTGCAGCAGGCCGATCACGGTCTGACGGGTCAGCCCGTTCAGGAAGCAGTCGGCCTTGGGCGTATGCACCTCGCCATCCTTGACGAAGAAGATGTTCGCGCCGGTCGCCTCGGCCACATAGCCGCGATAGTCGAACATCATCGCATCGGTGCAGCCCTTGGCATGCGCCGCGTGCTTGGACATGGTGCAGATCATGTAAAGCCCCGCCGCCTTGGCCTGGCTCGGCACGGTTTCCGGGCTCGGCCGCTTCCATTTGGAAATGTCGAGCTTGGCGCCCTTCATCTTGGCCGCGCCGTAATAGGCGCCCCATTCCCAGACCGCGATCGCCATCCGGACCGGGTTCTGTTCCGAGGCCACGCCCATGTCGGGGCCCGATCCGCGCCAGGCCAGCGGACGCACATAGCAGTCGGTCAGCCCGTTCGCCTTAATCACCTCGGCCTTGGCGTCCTCGATCTGGTCGACCGTATAGGGGATCTCGAAGTCGATCATGTTGGCCGAGCGCTTGAGGCGCTCGGAATGCTCGCGCGACTTGAAGATCTTTCCGCCATAGGCCCGCTCGCCTTCGAATACCGCGGAGGCGTAATGCAGGGCATGGGTCAGGATGTGCACATTGGCCTCGCGCCAGGGCACCAGTTTCCCATCCATCCAGATAACGCCGTCGCGGTCATCGTAGCCAGTCATGGCCTTCGTCCTCTTCTTTTCCCCCTCTGGGGTCCTGATTTCTGAAAATTGCTGATCTTAAGTCCGCATCGGACATAATGTTGCGCAAATTTCACCGCTCGCTACCAGTTGAGTCTTGGAAAGTCAACAAGGCTGACATAAGATTGCTGAAATTTCGGTCACGATGCGAAAGACGGGAGGTTGCGATGGCCCAGATCGCCCCGGCGGTTGCCCAGAAGAGCGGCGAAAGCCTGCTGTTTCTGACGGACGAACAGTTGCGAAAGGGGATCGAGGCGATGTTCTTCGCCTATCGCGGCTTCACCGCGGATCCCGACCGGATTCTCGAGGAACGGGGCTACGGCCGGGCCCATCACCGGGCGGTCC
Source organism: Rhodovulum sp. MB263 (assembly GCF_002073975.1). Classification (NCBI taxonomy): domain Bacteria; kingdom Pseudomonadati; phylum Pseudomonadota; class Alphaproteobacteria; order Rhodobacterales; family Paracoccaceae; genus Rhodovulum; species Rhodovulum sp. MB263. The sequence continues at coordinate 146,103 of NZ_CP020384.1, forward strand.
ATTTCATCCACCGGGCGCCGGGGACCACCGTCAACAACCTGCTCTCGATCCTCGGCGTGACCAAGCAGTCGCTCAACCGTGTGCTGCGGTCGCTGATCGAGGACGGGCTGGTCGAAAGCCGGGTCGGGCATCGCGACAAGCGCGAACGCCACCTCTATCTGACCGAGGCCGGGCTCGATCTCGAACATCATCTCTCCGACGCGCAGCGCGCGCGGATGCGCGATGCCTATCGCGCCGCGGGCCCTGCCGCGGTGGCGGGCTTTCGCCAGGTGCTCGAGGCGATGATGGATCCCGAGATGCGCCGCCATTTCCACCGTATCACCGAGCGCGGGTCATGATGGGCGAGGCCGAGCTTCACCTTCTGATCGTCGACGACGATGAGCGGATTCGCGAGTTGCTGCGCAAGTTCCTGATGCGGCAGGGCTTCTGGGTCAGCACCGCACGCGATGCCGATCATGCCCGCAAGCTGTTGCAGGGGCTCGAATTCGATCTGATCGTGCTTGACGTGATGATGCCGGGCGAGGATGGCATCGCGCTGACCGGCGCGCTCCGGCAGGCGATCACGACGCCGATCCTGTTGCTGACCGCGCGCGGCGAGACCTCGGACCGGATCCGGGGGCTCGAGGCCGGGGCGGACGACTATCTGCCGAAGCCCTTCGAGCCGAAAGAGCTTCTGCTCAGGATCAACGCCATCCTGCGCCGGGTGCCGCAGCTGCGCCCCGAGAACGAGCTGCCGCAGGTGCTGCAACTGGGCCCGGTCCGCTACGATGTCGGCCGGGGTGAGCTGTGGCAGGGCGAGGAGCGGGTCAGGCTGACCGCGACCGAGGCCCAGCTGATGAAGATCTTCTCGGCCAGTCCGGGCGAGGCGGTCAGCCGGACCCGGCTGGTAGAGGAGCTGGGCCGCGATGGCGGGCAGGCGCAGGAACGTGCCGTCGACGTGCAGATCACCCGGCTTCGCCGCAAGATCGAGAACGACCCGAAACAGCCCCGCTATCTGCAGACCGTGCGGGGCGAGGGCTACATGCTGGCGCCCGACTGATCCCGACACTAATCCCGCCCGGCGCCCGGCGCCCGCGTCCGTTCCGGCCCGGCGGAGGCTACTTGAGCGCGGGGCTTGCCCGCAGGCGGCGTGCCCGCGTAGCCTTGGGCCATGACCACGGCGTTCCTGACCCATCCGGACGGGCTCGATCACGCGACCCCGCCCGGCCATTCCGAATGTGCCGGCCGGCTGCGCGCCGTGACCGGGGCGTTGTCGGCCGGGCGTTTCGCGGGGCTTCTGCGCGCCGAGGCGCCGCTGGCTGACGAGGCAGACCTGCTGCGCGCCCATCCGCAGGCCCATATCGACGCGGTCAGGGCCGCGATCCCGGCCGGGGGCACGGCGCCGCTCGATCCCGATACCCATGTCTCGCCCGGGTCGTACCGGGCGGCGCTCCGGGCGCTGGGCGGCGTGTTGCGGGCGGTCGACATGGTGATGGCAGGCACGGCCGCCAATGCATTCGTCGCGATGCGTCCGCCCGGCCATCACGCCGAACCGGCGCGCGCCATGGGCTTCTGCCTGTTCTCGAACATCGCCATCGCCGCGAAATACGCGCTCGACCGGCATGGGCTGTGCCGCGTCGCGGTCGTCGATTTCGACGTGCATCACGGCAACGGCACCCAGGACGTTCTTTGGGACGAGCCGCGCACGCTCTTCGTCTCGAGCCATCAGATGCCGCTTTATCCCGGCACCGGCGAGGCGGCCGAGACCGGCATTGCGGAGAATGTGCTGAATCTGCCGCTGGCACCCCGCAGCGACGGGCGGGCCTTCCGCGCGGCCTTCGAGGCCCATGCGCTGCCCCGGCTCGACGCCTTTGCCCCGGATCTTGTTCTGGTCTCGGCCGGGTTCGACGCCCATGCCGCCGATCCGCTGGCCGAACTGGCCTGGCGGGTCGAGGATTTCGCCTGGATCACCCACCGCCTCTGCGACATCGCGGAGACCCATTCGGGGGGGCGGCTGGTCTCGACACTGGAGGGCGGATATGATCTTGAAGCCTTGGGGGCCTCTGCGGCGGCCCATGTGGCGGTGCTGATGGAGCGGGGGGCATGACGGAAAAAACCATCGGGGAAATGACCTTCGAGGATGCGATGCGGGCTCTGGAAGAGGCCGTCGCCGCGCTTGAACGCGGTGACGTGCCGCTGGAAGAGTCGATTGCGCTCTCCGAACGCGCGATGAAGCTGCGGCAGCATTGCGAAGCCAAGCTGCGCGATGCCGAGGCCAAGATCGAGGCGATGACGCTTGACGCGTCGGGCAACCCCACAGGGACGAAACCGGCCGAAGGTCTTTGACAGCGATGTTCCAGTCCAGCCTGAAATCCGCCGCCGAGCGGATCGAGACGCGTTTGACCGAGGCGCTTGCGGGGGCCGCCGACCAGCCCGTCACCCATGCGATGCGCTATGCCGTCTCGGGCGGCAAGCGGCTGCGCGGTTTCCTGGTGCTCGAGTCGGCCGCACTTTACGGCATCGCGCCCGAGGCGGCGGTCGATGCCGCGGCGGCGGTCGAGGCGCTGCATGCCTACAGCCTCGTGCATGACGACATGCCCTGCATGGACAATGACGACCTGCGCCGGGGCCAGCCCACGTTGCATGTCAAATGGGATGAGGGCACCGCGCTTCTGACCGGCGATGCGCTGCAGACGCTGGCTTTCGATCTGCTGGCCGCGCCCGCCTGCCATCCGGACCCGGCGGTGCGGATCGACCTTGTGGCCTCGCTGGCGAAGGCCTCGGGCATCGACGGCATGGTGCTGGGCCAGGCTCAGGACATCGCCGCCGAGACCGCCGGCCGGCCGCTGACGCTGGACGAGATCACCGCGCTTCAGGCCAACAAGACCGGCGCGCTGATCCGCTGGTCGGCCGAGGCGGGCGCCCGTCTGGCCGGCGCCGATACCGGCCCGCTCACCGCCTATTCCACCGCGCTCGGCCTTGCCTTCCAGATCGCCGACGACATTCTCGATGTCGAGGGCGACGCCGCCAAGACCGGCAAGCGGGTCCACAAGGATGCCGAGGCCGGCAAGGCGACCTTCGTGTCGCTTCTCGGGCTCGACGGTGCCCGCGCCCGGGCCCGCGCCCTGGTCGAGGAGGCCGAGGCCGCACTTTCTTCCTTTGGCGGGCAGGCCGATCCGCTGAAGGCCGCCGCCCGTTTCGTCATTTCCCGCGAGTCATAATCCAGGTAACGCCCAGGGAGGGCTGTCCCAGTGAATAACCGCCCGAATACCCCGCTTCTCGACGGGATCGCCAGCCCTTCGGATCTGAAGGGGCTCTCGGATGCCCAGCTCGCGCAGGTCGCGCAGGAGCTCCGGCAGGAGGTGGTCTCGGCAGTCTCCGAAACCGGTGGGCATCTGGGAGCGGGGCTTGGCGTGGTCGAGCTGACCGTGGCCCTGCATGCGGTCTTCGACACCCCCCGCGACAAGCTGATCTGGGACGTGAGCCATCAGTGCTATCCGCACAAGATCCTGACCGGGCGCCGCGACCGCATCCGCACGCTGCGCCAGCAGGGCGGGCTGTCGGGTTTCTGCAAGCGTTCGGAAAGCGAATTCGACCCGTTCGGCGCGGGCCACAGCTCGACCTCGATCTCGGCCGCGCTGGGCTTTGCCGTCGCCCGCGATCTGGGCACCGCGCCCGAGGCCGGCGTGGGCGATGCCATCGCGGTGATCGGCGACGGCTCGCTCTCGGCCGGGATGGCCTATGAGGCGCTGAACCATGCGGGCCATCTGGGCAAGCGGCTGATCGTGATCCTGAACGACAACGAGATGTCGATCGCACCGCCCGTCGGCGCCATGTCGCGCTATCTGAACCGGCTTTACGCGGGCGCGCCGTTCCAGGAATTCAAGTCCATCGCCAAGGGCGCGATCAAGCACCTGCCCGAGCCCTTCCAGGAGGGCGCCAAGCGCGCCAAGGATCTGGTCAAGCAGGTCACCGTCGGCGGCACGCTGTTCGAGGAGCTGGGCTTTTCCTATGTCGGCCCGGTCGACGGCCACGATCTCGAACAGTTGCTGGCGATCCTGCGCACCGTCAAGACCCGCGCCACCGGCCCGATGCTGATCCATGCGATCACCAAGAAGGGCAAGGGCTATGCCCCGGCCGAGAACGCGCCCGATTGCGGCCATGGCGTCTCGAAATTCGACATCGAGACCGGGGTCCAGAAGAAGACCCCCGCCAATGCGCCAAGCTATACCAAGGTCTTCGCCGAGGCGCTGATCCGCGAGGCCCGCGCCGACCGCAAGGTGGTGGCCGTCACCGCGGCGATGCCCGACGGCACCGGGCTGAACCTCTTTGCCGAGCGCTTCCCCGAACGCATCTTCGATGTCGGCATCGCCGAGCAGCATGCCGTCACCTTCTCGGCCGGGCTGGCGGCGGGCGGGCAGAAGCCCTTCTGCGCGATCTATTCGACCTTCCTGCAGCGCGGCTATGACCAGATCGTCCATGACGTCGCGATCCAGCGGCTGCCGGTGCGCTTTGCCATCGACCGCGCGGGGCTGGTGGGCGCCGATGGCGCGACCCATGCCGGGGCCTTCGATACCGCCTTCCTCGCGAACCTGCCGGGGATGGTGGTGATGGCCGCCGCCGACGAGGCCGAGCTTGTGCATATGGTCGCGACCGCCGTCGCCCATGACGAAGGCCCCATCGCCTTCCGCTATCCGCGCGGCGAAGGCGTGGGCGTCGAGCTTCCCGAAAAGGGCGTGCCGCTTGAAATCGGCAAGGGCCGCATCGTCCAGGAGGGCAAGCGCGTCGCGCTTCTGAGCTTTGGCACCCGGCTGAAGGAGGTCCGCGAGGCTGCCAAGGCGCTGTCCGCCGAAGGGATCGAGCCTACCATCGCCGATGCCCGTTTCGCCAAGCCGCTGGACGAGGAGCTGATCCTGCAGCTGGCTCGCGAGCATGAGGCGCTGATCACCATCGAGGAGGGCGCCATCGGCGGCTTCGGCAGCCATGTGGCCCAGCTTCTGGCCGAGAAGGGCGTCTTCGACGAGGGGCTCAAGTTCCGCTCGATGGTGCTGCCCGATACCTTCATCGACCATGCCAGCGCCGAGGCGATGTATGCCGATGCCCGGCTGAACGCGGCCGATATCGAGGCCAAGGTGCGCCAGGTTCTGGCCGGCGGTGCGGCGCAGGCCGCGCTTCGGGCCTGACGAAAGCAGGGCCCGGGAAAGTAAGCCCTGCGAAAATCGGGCCTGAGACGTTGCTTGAAAGTCGGGCGCCCCGACGCGGGCGCCCGGGCCGATGCAAGCGCTGAACTCAGCGGATCATTGCGGCGCGTTCGGCCTCCAGCAAGGCTGCCAGCCCGGCACGATAGTCGGGATGGCGCAGATGGACCCCGAGGTCGGTCTTGATCCGGTCGTTCCGGACCCTCTTCGATTCTGCGTAGAAGCTGCGGGCCATCGGGCTCAGCTCGGCCTTCTCGAAGGGGATGGCGGGCGGCACCGGCAGGCCCAGCATCTCGGCCGCGAAGGCGATCACCTCGTCGGGCGGGGCGGGCTCGTCATCGGCGAGGTTGTAGACCGCACCGGGATCTGGCGCGGCCATCGAGGCGGCCAGTACCTGGGCGATATCCTCGACATGGATGCGCGAGAACACCTGGCCCTCCTTGACGATGCGCTGGGCGCGGCCCTCGCGCACCCGCTCGAGCGGCGAGCGGCCGGGCCCGTAGATCCCAGCCAGCCGGAAGATATGCAGCGGCAGGTCCAGCGCGGCCCAGCCCGCCTCGGCCGCGACCCGGGCCGCGCCGCGCGAGGTTGCCGGGGTCAGCTCTGCACTCTCGTCGACCCAGTCGCCGCCATGATCGCCATAGACCCCGGTGGTCGAGAGATAGCCGACCCAGCGCAGATGGCGGGCCGCGCGCAGGGTCTCGCCCAGGGCTGCCAGCACCGGGTCGCCCGAGGCCCCGGGCGGCACCGAGGTCATGAGATGCGTGGCTGCGGCCAGATCGGGGCCGAGATCCTCGCCGGGCCAGATCCGGGCCTCGATGCCGGTTCGGCGCAGGGCCTCGACGCCCTCGGGGCTGCGGCTGGTGCCGATCACGCGCCAGCCCGGTCCGAGGCTCTGCGCAAGCTCGCGGGCCGAATATCCATGCCCGATGGAAAGAAGGGTACCTGTCATGCCCCATAGATTGCCCCGGACGGCGCCAGTGGCAAGGGGCGGGGTCGGGTCTGCGGCGCAGCGCCCCGTATCGGCGAAGGGCAAGGATTGTGCCCCGGGCTTTCCGAGAGCGAGGCTTGCGCCCGGGGCTTGCAGAGAGCGAGGCTTGCGCCTCGCGGGCAAAGCGTGACACTTGGCCCGAGCCCGACCCAGCCGACCGGAGACCCGCCCATGCCGGACCACAGCGATTTGCCGCTTTCCAGCCCCAGCCTGCCCGCCCCCGAAAGCTTCACCGATGCGGCCCGGGCGGTCGAGCGGCTGGTCGAGATCTACGAAACCGCAATCGGCTTTCTCAGGGCTCGTTTCGACGAGGTGCTGGCCGGATCGGCCCCCCGCGCCCGATTCCGCGCGGTCTATCCCGAGATCCGCTTTTCCACCGTCACCCATGCCCTGGTCGACAGTCGCCTGTCCTTCGGTCATGTCGCCGAGCCCGGGACCTATGTCACCACCGTCACCCGGCCCGATCTTTTCGCCAATTACCTGCGCCAGCAGATCGGCCTGCTTCTGGAAAACCACGGTCAGCCGGTGGTGATCGGGCCCTCGACCACGCCGATCCCGATTCATTTCGCGATGGGCAGCGCCGGGGTCACGGTGCCCCAGGACGGCGCGCTGGATGTGCCTTTGCGCGATCTCTTCGATGTTCCGGACCTGACCACGACCAATGACGACATCGTCAACGGCACCTGGTCGATGCCCGAGGGCGTGGCCCGGCCGCTGGCGCCCTTCACCGCGCAGCGGGTCGATTATTCTCTGGCCCGGCTCGCGCATTACACTGCGACCGCGCCCGAGCATTTCCAGAACCATGTCCTGTTCACCAACTACCAGTTCTATGTCGAGGAATTCGAGGCGCTGGCGCGGCGGGCGCTGGCCGATCCGGACAGCGGCTATACCGCGCTGGTCGGCCCCGGCAATGCCGAGATCCGGGCGCCCGAGACCCAGCTGCCGGTGCCGCTCAAGCTGCCGCAGATGCCCTCCTATCACCTCAAGCGCCCCGACGGGCAGGGCATCACGCTGGTCAATATCGGCGTCGGCCCCTCGAATGCGAAGACCGCGACCGATCATATCGCGGTGCTGCGCCCGCATGCCTGGCTGATGGTGGGCCATTGCGCGGGCCTGCGGAATTCGCAGCGGCTGGGCGATTTCGTGCTGGCCCATGGCTATCTGCGCGAGGATCACGTGCTCGACAACGATCTGCCGCTCTGGGTGCCGATCCCGGCGCTGGCCGAGATCCAGGTCGCGCTGGAGGATGCGGTCGAGGAGGTGACGCAGCTCGAGGGCTATGGGCTCAAGCGGATCATGCGCACCGGCACGGTGGCCACCATCGACAACCGCAACTGGGAACTGTCGGACCAGACCGGCCCGGTGCAGCGGCTGTCGCAGTCCCGCGCCATCGCGCTCGACATGGAAAGCGCCACCATCGCCGCCAATGGTTTCCGCTTCCGGGTGCCCTATGGCACGCTGCTTTGCGTGTCGGACCGGCCCTTGCATGGCGAACTGAAGCTGCCCGGCATGGCTTCGGATTTCTACAAGACCCAGGTTGCGCGGCATCTGGCCATCGGGGTCCGGGCGATGGAGCTTTTGCGCGACATGCCGCTGGAACGCATCCATAGCCGCAAGCTGCGCAGCTTCGAGGAGACGGCCTTTCTCTGACCCATGCGCATCGCCCGGGCGATGCGGTTCGGGATAGGGCGGGTCCGGGCGCATGCGCCGTCGTTTTCGTTTTCGGTTTCGGGTGAGGCCTTTGGGCCCGGGAACCGGGGAAAAGCGCCGGTGCGGTCGGCTTCGGCTTGCGCATTGCCGCCGATGGGCGGAAAAACGGTCGCAGAACGCTATGAAATACGGTTGTTTGCCCCACAAATGGTTGTGTGGGTCCGCAATACTGAGTTAAATACACGCGACACGCCCCCATAGAGGGCAGGAACGAGGAGACCATACATGGCCAAACCCATGACCAAGACCCAGCTGGTTGCGGCCCTCGCCGAGGAGATGGAGGCCGACAAGAAAACGGCCTCTGCCGCCCTCGACGCGATCACCGCGATCATCACCCGTGAGGTGGCGGCCGGCGGTTCGGTGACCCTGCCCAGCGTGGGCAAGATCTACTGCCGCGAGCGCCCCGAGCGCATGGTGCGCAACCCCGCCACCGGCGAGCAGTTCAAGAAGGACGCCGACAAGGTGGTGAAGGTTACCATCGCCAAGGCCCTGAAGGACAGCGTGAACGGCTGAGCCACCGGGTTCAGTCCGATCTTCACGGTTCAAGGGCCGCCCGCAGGGCGGCCCTTTCGTTTTGGGAAGGGGCGCGGCCCGTCCCCGGAAACGCGACCGACCCGGCGAAGGGCCAACGGGGCGGTATCCGGTCGGACCGGCCGGGTCCGATGACAGCCGGGCGCCTGCCTGGGCTGTCGACAACCTGACCTCTCTGGCATTTCCCGCGTTGTTGCCGGGGGTGCGACCGGCCCGGGCTCAGAAGCCTGCCCCCGTGTCCGCGTAATGGACCTGGCCCCGGGGCAGACGCAGGCCGCGGTCGGCGGCCTCATCGGTGACCAGATGGTCGATCTCGTCGAGGCGGCAGATCGAGACCCGGCTTTCGGTGCCGATCTTCTCGGAATGGCACAGCATGATGCAGTCGCGCGAGCGCCGCATCATGGCACGGGCGACCTCGGCCTCGTGCAGCGCGTAATCGGTCGCGCCCCGATCCGCATGCAGCCCGACCGGCGAGAGCACGGCGTAATCGGCCAGGAAGCGGTCGATCTCGGACAGGGTCATCTCGCCATAGGTGGCGGGCACGTCTGTATGGGGGCGTCCGCCCAGCAGAAGCGTGTCGCAGTCCCGGGCGGGGCCCGCGAGCTGTGCGATCTCTATGGAATTGGTGATGATCCGCATCCCGCCCATCCGCGCCAGCGCCCGTGCGAAGGCGCAGGTCGTGGTGCCGGCATCGATGAAGACGGTCGAGCCCGGCGGGATCAGGGTCGCGGCCAGGGTGCCGATGGCGGCCTTCTTGTCGGCATGGGCGACGCGGCGTTCCGAGAAGGCGGGCTCTGGCAGGATCTCGCGCTCCGTCGCGACGGCGCCGCCATGGACGCGGGTCAGGCTGCCATTCTGTTCCATCTCGAGCAGGTCGCGGCGCACGGTTTCATGCGAGACGTCGAACATCCGCGCCAGCTGGGCGGTGAAGACCCGGCGGTCATGGCCGAGCCGTTCCAGGATCTTCGAATGTCTTTCGTAAGGCTGCATCCTGTCGGGTCTCCTGTGTCGGTTGTGTGGTTTTAGCAGGTCCTGAGGGATTCGCCACATTTACGAGGGAAATTTGTGTGTTTTGGCGGCGAAATGCCGCTCTCTTGTCCGTAAAGCCGCATACTTCGCGATCTTCTGGGCGTAAAACATGCTCTCTGCTAGGGCGATTTGTGAATTCTGGGGATTTATGTGCGTTTTTCTTGACATTCGAGCCCCTGCTTGTGGAGGCTGGAGGCGGAACAAGTCGAATTGCAGGACCGGGGTTGGCAGGTATGAACGAGTTGGGCGATGCGCTGCGTTTCGCGAATGACACGGCAGACGAGGCGGGCCGCATCGCGCTGAAGCATTTCCGTCAGGCGCTGGATGTCGAGAGCAAGGCCGATGACAGCCCCGTCACCCTCGCGGACCGCGCCGTCGAGGCGCTGATGCGCGAGCGGATCATGGCGCGCTTCCCCGCCCATGGCATCTTCGGCGAGGAAGAGGCGCCGCTGCGCCCCGACAGCGAGCATCTTTGGGTGGTCGATCCGATCGACGGCACCAAGAGCTATGTCACCGGCAATCCGCTGTTCGGCGGGCTGATGGCGCTTCTGAAGGATGGCGCGCCCTGTCTGGGGCAGATCGACATGCCCGCGCTTGGCGAACGCTGGTGCGGGGTCGCGGGGCAGGCCACCACCCTGAACGGCCGGCCCTGCCGCACCAGCGGCTGTACCGATCCGGCCGAGGCCTTCGCCTACACGACCGACCCCATGCTGTTTGCGGGCCCCGATGCCGAGGTGCTGGAGATGCTGCGCCGGACGGTCCGGATGCTGCGCTTCGGCGGCGATTGCTATGCCTATGCGCTTCTGGCCTCGGGGCATTGCGATCTGGTGCTGGAAACCGGGCTGCAGCCCTATGACTACCTGCCGCTGGTGCAGGTCATCCGCGGCGCGGGCGGGGTCATCACCGACTGGCAGGGACAGCCGCTTGGCGTCGGCTCGAGCGGCGAGGTGCTGGCCGCGGCCACGCCCGGGCTGCACGGCGCGATGCTGGAGCGGATCGAAAGATTGCGGACAGGCCAGGCGGCCTGAGGCAGCGATCCCGGATCAACCGGGGCCTGCCGTCATGACGACAACAGACAGACCAACAAGGAGTGCACGACCATGGATAGGCGGAATTTTCTCCGATACGGCGCGATGGCGGGGGCGGCGCTGGGGGCGGCGCGGATCAACCCCGATTTCTTCTTCAGCTCGGCCTTCGCGCAGGAGGCCCGCCCGCTGGTCTTCCTCTCGGCCGAGAACATCACCGGCAACTGGGACCCGACCGCTCACACGACGCTGTCCCAGACCAATATCGAGGGCTTCGTCATGGGCTATCTGACCCGGGCGCCGATGCGCCCCGACGATCCCGAAAAGGTGGTCTATGAACTCGCGACCGAGATCACCGAACTCGATGCCCACCGGTTGCAGATCAGGCTGCGGGACGGCGTCACCTTCCATGACGGCAAGCCCTTCACCTCCGAGGACGTCAAGGCGACCTTCGAATACGGCGCAAAGCTCGACCGGCCCAAGCAGGTCTATCCCGGCGGCCCCGACACCTTCGCCGTCGAGACCCCCGACGATCATACCGTGATCGTCGATACCTCGAAGGGCGGCTATGGCGCCTCGCTGTTCATCTTCCTCGCCTCCTATCTGCCGATCCTGTCCGCGAAGGACGTGGCCGAGGGTCCCAAGGGGGTGCTCAGCCAGCGGCTGAACGGCACCGGCCCCTTCCGCTTTGTCGAGCAGCGCGGCAACGACACCGTGATGGAAGCCTACGAGGGCTATTTCCGCGGCGCCCCCAAGGTGACGGGCGTCACCTTCTCTTTCGTGGGCGATGCGACGACGCGGATGCTGTCGCTGATGAACGGGCAGGCCGATGTCATCGAACGGCTCGAGCCCGAACAGGTCGAGACGCTGGAGGCGCGCGACGACATCAAGATCTCGCGGTTGGTCTCGGTCGAGAACAAGTACCTGTGGTTCCGCTGCTCGAAGCCGCCCTTCGATGACTGGCGCGTCCGCAAGGCCGCCTGCCATGCCATCGATCGCAGCATGATCATGGAGATCATGGGCTCGGCCGGCGAGGCCTCGTCGAATTTCGTCTCGCCGATCAAGTTCGGCTATGTCGATCTGGAGAATTACCCCGAATACGATCCCGAGGAATGCCAGCGCCTGCTGGCCGAGGCGGGCTATCCGGGCGGCGAGGGTCTGCCCGAGCTGGAATACATCACCTCGACCGGCTTCTATCCCAAGACCAAGGAATATGGCGAGCTGATCGCGGCGCTGCTGCAGGAACAGGGCTTCCCGGTCACGCTGAACGTGATGGAGGTCGCGGCCTGGAACGAGCGGCTTTACGACCGCCCCGGCGGTGGCCCGGGCCATATGGTCGATTGCGGCTGGTCGACGGGCTCGCCCGAGCCCGATCTGGTCCTGCGCACGCATTTCCATTCCAGCTCCAAGCGGATCTGCGGCATCGTCGATCCCGAGATCGACGCGGCGCTGGATGCCGAACGCGATGCGCCCTCGCTTGAGGCGCGCAAGGAAAGCCTGCAAACGAACCTGATGCCGATGCTGGCCGACAAGGTCCCGGCGCTGAGCCTGTTCACCTCGGTCCTGATCCACGGGATGCGGGCCAATGTGGACGGGCTCTTCATCTATCCCGACGGCCAGTCCGATGCGTCCATGACGACCCTCGGCTGACTGGCCGGCCGGAGCCCCGCCACTCCTCCTTGGGGGCTCCGGCCATTGACGGGACTGCCACGCATCCGGGAGCTTGCCGATGTTCATCCTACGATTCCTCGCGCGACGGCTGGGGCAGGGCGCGATCATCATCTTCCTTGTCTCTGCCCTGATCTTCACGCTGTTGCGCGTCGTGCCGGGCGATCCGGTCCGGCTGATGGTGGGGGGCATGGCCCCCGACACCCTGGTCGAGGAGATCGCCGCCGAAATGGGGCTGCGCGATCCGATCCATGTCCAGTTCGGCCGCTACATGGGCAAGGTGCTGCAGGGCGATCTGGGCGAATCCTTCGTGCGGCCCGCCAGCGGTGCGGCCGTGGGAGGCGCGAGCTTCGACGATTCCACCCGGGGCGAGCGCGCCAAGGTACTGGACCTGATCGCCGAGACCGCGCCGATGACCCTGCAACTGGCGCTGCTGGCCATGGTCTTTGCGCTGATGATCGGGGTGCCGATCGGCGTCTGGGGCGGGCTTTATCCGGGACGGCTGCCCGACCGGCTTGCGCTTTATACCTCGTCCCTGTTCGTGAGCCTGCCGAATTTCTGGCTGGGGATCGTTCTGGCGCTCCTGTTGTCGGTAAAGCTGAACCTTCTGCCCGCCATCGGCTATCGGGGCTTTTCCTACACCATTCTGCCGGCGCTGGTGCTGGCGGTAGAGATCGCGCCCTTCATCATCCGCACCCTGACCGTCTCGGTCGCGGGCGTGATGGGCCAGAGCTTCATCGACATCGCCCGGGTGCGCGGCCTCTCGCGCAACCAGATCGTCTTTCGCCATGCGCTGAAGAATTCGGCAGTGCCGCTTCTGAACCTCTTGGGCGTGCAGTTCTCGATGCTTCTGGGCGGGGTTCTCGTGATCGAGTTCATCTTCGACTATCCGGGGCTCGGGCTTCTGACCATCAATGCCGTGATGCAGCGCGATTTCCCGCTGATCCAGGGCATCGCCATCGTCACCGCCGCCGTCTTCGTCCTGATCAACATCGCCGTGGACCTTCTGGCCACCGCCATCGATCCGAGGCTCGATTACTGATGACCAGCACCGACATGCCCCTTGCCACGGCCGGCCCCGAGGCCGGGCGCCGGATCTCGACCCGGATCTGGCAGACCGCCTTCGCCTCGGTCGAGTTCCGGATCGGTCTGGCCGTCTTCGTTCTGCTGCTGCTGGCGGCGCTTTTGTACCCCGAGCTCAGCGGCATCGACCCGACCAAGATGAACATCCGCGCCAAGCTGACCCCGCCTTTGTTCATGGGCGAGGGCTGGAACTGGGCGCATCCGCTGGGCACCGACCAGCTCGGCCGCGACATGCTTTCGCGGGCTCTCGTGGGGCTCCGCTATTCGCTTCTGATCGGGGTCTCGACCACGGTCCTGATGCTGCTGGCGGGCGCGATGATCGGGCTTTTCGCGGGCTATTTCAGCGGGCGCACCGATACCGTGCTGATGCGGCTGACCGATGCCCAGCTCTCGGTCCCGATGATCATCCTCGCGATCACCATCCTCGGCGTCTCGCGGCCCACCATCCCCTCGATCATCCTGGTGCTGGGGCTGGCGGGCTGGCCGGTCTATGCGCGGGTGATGCGCTCGACCGTGATGGCCGAGCGCAAGAAGGAATATGTGCGCGGCGCGCTGGTGTTGGGGGCGACCGATCTGCGGATCATGTTCACCCTGCTTCTGCCGCTGGTGCTGCCGCCGATGGCCTTCGTCGCGGTGCTCGATATCGCGCGGATGATGATCTTCGAAAGCGTGCTGGGGTTCCTCGGGCTCGGGGTCCAGCCGCCCACCCCCACCTTCGGCAATGTCATCGCCGACGGGCGCAAGTACCTGATGAACGCCTGGTGGATCGCCACCATGCCCGGCGTCTTCCTGGTGCTGACCCTGACCAGCATCAACCTGATGGGCGCCGCGCTCGAACGCGCCCGGAACGCGATCTATGGAGGGGCGTGAGATGGCCTTGGACACGACCGGAGCTACCGAAACCCTTCTCTGCGTGCGCGGCCTGAGCGTCGCGGCGGGCGAGAAACCGATCCTGACCGATATCTCCTTCGATCTGGCGCCGCGCTCGATCCTGTCGGTGATCGGGGAAAGCGGCTCGGGCAAGACCGTACTGGCCCGCGCGCTGGCCAGCTGGCTGTCGGCGCCGTTGAGGGTGACAGGCGGCGAGATCCGGTTTCGCGGCCGCGATCTGGTGGCCGATCCGGCCCATGCCCGCAGCCTTGCCGGTCGCGAGATCGCCTATGTCGGCGGCAACCCGGCGGGCGCGCTCGATCCGACCATGACGGTGGGCGCACAGCTGGTGGAAAAGCTTCGCGCGGTCCGGCCCGACATGTCCGCCGATGCGGCGCGGGACAAGGCGATCCGGCTTCTAGAGGCCGTGCATATCCCCTCGGCCGGGCGGCGGTTTCATGAATATCCGTTCCAGTATTCGGGCGGCATGATGCAGCGGGCGATGATTGTCGATGCGCTGATCTCGGACCCCGCGCTTCTGATCGCCGACAACATCACCCAGCCGCTCGATGTGACCGTGGCCGCGCAGATCCTCAAGCTGATGCGCGAGCTGAACCATGACTTCTCGACCGCGATCCTGTTCATCTGCTCGTCGCTGCCGGTGGCCTGCGATGCCTCAGACGAGGTGATGGTGCTGCATGAGGGGCGGGTGGTCGAGCGCCAGACCCCGGCCGCGCTGGTGGCGCGCCCCGGACATGCCTACACCAAGGATCTGATCGCCGAGCTGCCGACGCTCTGGCAGGGGGGCGAGACCGGCGCGGGGCGCGGGATCGATCGGAACCGGCGCGCGATCATGTCGGTCCGGGGGCTGGCCAAGGCCTATGAGGTCCGCGCGCGGGGCCAGGCCGGCGTGTCGCGGGTGCAGGCCGTGCGCAATGTTGAATTCGACGTCTTCCCGGGCGACAATTTCGGCGTCGTGGGGGAATCCGGCTGCGGGAAATCCTCGCTGATGCGGCTACTAACCGGGCTGGAACGGCCCGATGCGGGCTCTGTCTTCTTCGAGGGCGAGAATGTCGCCGCCGCCAGCCCCAAACGCCTGCGCGCGCTGCGCCGCAAGTTCCAGCTGGTGCTGCAGGACCCTTACGGCTGCCTGCCGCCGCAATCCGCGATCGGCGCGATCCTCGAAGAGCCCTTGAAGATCCACCGGATCGGCAACGCCGCCGAGCGGCGCGACCGGGCGCGGGCGGTGATGGCCGAGGTCGGGCTTTCGGACAGTCTGTACCGCGCACTGCCGACCGGGCTGTCGGCGGGCCAGCGCCAGCGGCTGAACGTCGCCCGCGCGATGATCCTGGAACCCCGGCTGCTGATCATGGACGAGACGCTGTCGGCGCTCGACCAGACCGAACAGGGCAAGCTGCTGGATCTGTTCGACAAGCTGCAGGCCCAGCATGGCTTCACCTATATCTTCATTTCGCATGACCTGACGATGGTGCGGCAGGTCTGCTCGCGGATCGCGGTGATGTATCTCGGCGAAACCGTCGAGGTCGCGCCCAATGAGCGGCTCTTCTTCGACCCGGGCCATCCCTACAGCCGCGCGTTGCTGTCGGCCGCGCCGACGCTGGAGGAGCGCCGCTACCGCCCCGAGGACTGCCTGCTGGAGGGCGAACCCCCAAGCCCCATCGACCTGCCCCCGGGCTGCGCCTTTGCCAGCCGCTGCCCGCAGGCCTTCGACCGCTGCCGGGCCGAGAACCCGGCGCTCCGCGCCCGCGGCGATCACGCGCTGGCCGCCTGTTTCCTCAACCCCGACCCCGACATCGCGCTGCATGAAACCGCCACGGAGACGACCCATGCCTGAGACCCCGAGCCTTGCCCGCATCGACGCGGATCTTCTGAACCAGCTGATGGAAAAGGTGTCGGAATTCGGATCGACCGGCGATGGCGGGGTCGACCGCCCGGTGCTGACCGATGCCCACAAGGCCGCCCGCGACTGGTTCCGGGCCGAACTGACCGCGCGCGGCTATACGGTGCTGGTCGATGCCATCGGCAACCTCTTCGGCCGGATCGACTTTGCGGGGCACGACGCGCCCCTGGTGATGATCGGCTCGCATCTCGACAGTCAGCCCAAAGGCGGGCGGTTCGACGGCGCCTATGGGGTGATGGCGGCGCTGGCCGCGGTCGAGAGCTTTCGCAAGGACAGCGCGGCGCCGCGCTGCAACTACGTCATCGCCGACTGGATGAACGAGGAGGGCGCGCGGTTCCAGCCCAGCCTTCTGGGCTCGTCGGTCTTCGCGGGGCTTTTAGATCTCGACTGGGCGCTGGCGCGGCGCGACCGCGACGGCAAGAGCGTGGGCGAGGAACTGGTCCGCACCGGATACAAGGGCACCGACGCGGCGCCGCGCCCCGATCTGTATCTCGAGATCCATATCGAGGGCGACGCCAGGATGGAGACGGCGGGCGCCCGCATCGCGCCCTTCCTGCGCCATTGGGGCGCGCTGAAGGTCAGGATCGAGGTCACGGGCGAGCAGAACCATACCGGCCCGACACCGATGGAGGACCGCAAGGATGCGGTTCTGGGCGCGGCCCATATCATCGCCGAGGTGCGGCGGCTGGCGGATGTGGCAGAGGACACGCTGTTCACCTCGGTCGCGCGGGTCGATATCTCGCCCAATTCGCCCAATATCGTGCCCGGCAAGGCCATCCTGTTCTGCGAATTGCGCGCGCCGGAACAGGCGATGCTGGACTGGTCCGAGGCCAGCCTGCGCGCGGCCCTGCCGGAACTGGCGGCACGCGCGCGGACCACGGCCGAGATCATGTCCGTCGACCGCCGACCGGCGGGCAAGTTCGACCCCCGGCTGGCGATGCTGACCGAGCGGGTGGCAGACGATTTCGGGCTGCCGAGGATGCAGCTCGACACCATCGGCGGGCATGACGCGGTGGCGGTGAACGCGATCCTCCCGAGCCTCGTCTTCGCGGTGCCCTCGGTCGGCGGCGTGATCCACCGCAATGACGAATACACGAGCCCCGAGGATCTGGCCGCGGGCGGCGACGTGCTGACCGACATGGTCCGCCGGATCGACCGCGCGGGCGGCGATCTGGATCTTGCCCTCGGGGCGAATGCATGAGCGGGGCGCTTGTTACAAACGAGATGATGGCCGCCGCCTGTGCCGCTGCCGGGCTGGCCTGCGACGGGGCCGGCCCCGGGCCTGCGCCGCTGGCCTCGCCCAGCTATCTGGCGCTGGAAAGCGCCTCGATCCTGACGGGCGAGGTCTTCCTCAAGGTCATGCATCCCGAGATGCGGGAGGGCTTCGATCTGGACGCCGCGATGACGCTGGCGCACCAGGCAGGCGCGGCGGGGGTCGGGCCCAGGGTGCTGTGGGCGGATGCCGCGCAGGGCGCCATCGCCATGGAGGCCCTGACCGAGGCCGGGGGCTGGCGCCGCGCGATGCAGAAGGATTTGCAGGAGCCTGCGGTTCTGGCCGCCGCGATGGCCGCGCTGAAGGCCTTGCATAGGACGCCCGCGCTCGCCACCCGCTTCGATCCCTTCGCGCAGATCGACGCGCTGATTGCCGGGCATGGCCGGATCGGCGCGCTGCTGCCGGACGATATCGACTGGCTGCGCCGGTTGATCGGTGCCGCCGAGCCGGTGCTGCGGACGGGCGCGACGCTGGCCCCCTGCCGCAATGACGGCGCGGCCTCGAATCTGATGCTGGGGCCCGTGGGCACCGTGCGGCTGGTCGATTACGACCGCGCGGGGATGAACGACCCGCTTTACGATCTGGGGGTCCTGCTGGCCGAGGCCACCGATTTCGAGCGCGACATGCAGGCGGGCTTTGCCGCCTATGCGGGGGGCGTCGACGAGGCGGGCTTCGCCCGTGCCCGGCTCTGGTCCTTCGTCGATGACATGCTGCATGCACTCTGGTCGCGGCTGAAGGCGCAGACCTCGGTCCGGGGCGGGGTCGAATGGCTGAAATACGGCGAATGGCGGCTGATGCGGCTGCGGATGGCGCTGAACCATCCGCAATTCGAGCAGAAGATCCGGCTGGCAGGAGGGGCGGCATGAGCATGAAGACACTGGGCCAGGCCGCGCATCCGATGGAAGAGGCGATCGAGGCGGTGATCGCGAAGGCGCCCCTGTTCCGCGGCGGCGCGGGCATGGTCTATGGCCCGGTCTCGGGCGGGATCAGCAACGAGAACTGGCGCGTGACCGCGACCGATGGCAGCGGCGACTGGTTCGTCAAGATCCCCGGCAACGGCACCGAGATGTTCATCGACCGCAACGCGGCCTTCGAGGCCTCGCAGAAGGCGGCAGCGGCGGGGCTCGGCCCCCGGGTCTATGGCGATCTGGCGGCCGAGGGCGTCGAGATCAACGATTTCATGGCCGACCGCCGCCCCGCCACCCACAGCGATTTCGCCGATCCTGCAAGGCGCGGCGCGGCCATGGCCGCTTATCGCAAGCTGCACGCGCTGCCGTTGCTGGCCACGACCAAGACCGTCTTCGACATGATCGACGAACATGCCGCCCAGGCCGCCGATCTGGGCGCGCCACGCTTTCCCGACCATGACTGGATCATGCTGAACGAGGCCATGGCGCGCGCGGCGCTGATGGCCTCGGGGCTCGATCTGGTGCCCTGTTTCAACGATCCGATGCCGGGGAATTTCATGATGGGCCAGGACGGCTCGATCATGCTGATCGACTATGAATATGCCTCGATGAACGATCGCTGCTATGATTTCGGTCTGTTCTTCGGCGAGATGTTCTTCACCCCCGAACAGGAGCTGGAGCTGATCGAGGCCTATTTCGGCGAGGTCCGCCCCGAGATCCTGTCGCGGGTCATCGTCCACAAGGCGCTGGCCGATGTGAAATGGGCACTGTGGTCGATGGTGCAGCTCAGGGTGTCGCGGCTGGCCTTCGATTTTCACAAATACGGGATGTGGAAGCTGATGCGGTTTCGCCAGATCACCGGCCATCAGGACTGGCCGAAGCATCTGCGGACGGTCTGACCGGGAAAGGCGGGAAAGATGCCTCGATACAGTGCCACCGCGGGTGGCGAGCAGTTCACCTTCGGGTCCCTGGCGAGGCTGCTGGCCGCGGCCACGCACGAGCGCTCGGGCGATCAGCTGGCCGGGATCGCGGCCGCCAGCGCCACCGAGCGGGTCGCGGCGCGCCGGGTTCTGGCCGATCTGCCGCTGGCCGAGTTCCTCACCGAGGCGGTCGTGCCCTATGAGGAGGACGAGGTCACGCGGCTGATCCTGGACAGTCACGACCCTGCGGCCTTCGCCCCCTTCGCGGCGATGACGCTGGGCGATTTCCGCGACTGGCTTCTGTCGCCCGCGGCCCATGCGGCAAGCCTTGCCGCCGCAGCAGCGGGGCTGACGCCCGAGATGGTCGCGGCGGTGTCGAAGATCATGCGCAATCAGGACCTGATCCGGGTGGCGCGCAAGGTCGAGGTGGTGACCGCCTTTCGCAACACCATCGGCAGGACCGGGACGCTGTCGACCCGGTTGCAGCCCAACCACCCGGCCGATGACGCGCGCGGCATCGCGGTCTCGACGCTCGACGGGCTGCTCTTCGGGGCGGGCGATGCGGTGATCGGGATCAACCCGGCCTCGGACAACCTCGCGAATTGCGCGGGCCTTCTGGCGGCGCTGGACGAGATGGTCGCCGGTCTCGCCATCCCGACCCAGACCTGCGTGCTGACCCACGTTACCAACGCGATCCGGCTGATCGAGGAGGGCGCGCCGGTCGATCTGGTGTTCCAGTCGGTCGCCGGGACCGAGGCCGCCAATGAGGGGTTCGGCGTCACCCTCGCGATGCTGTCCGAGGCGCTGGAGGCCGGGCGCAGTCTCGGCCGGGGCACGGTCGGCGACAACCTGATGTATTTCGAGACCGGGCAGGGCGCGGCGCTTTCGGCAGATGCCCATCACGGCGTCGATCAGCAGACGCTGGAGGCCCGCGCCTATGGTGTCGCCCGCGCCTACAAGCCGCTGCTGGTCAACACCGTCGTGGGCTTCATCGGGCCGGAATATCTTTATGACGGCAAGCAGATCATCCGCGCCGGGCTCGAGGACCATTTCTGCGGCAAGCTCCTGGGCCTGCCGATGGGGGTCGATGTCTGCTACACGAACCATGTCGAGGCCGATCAGGACGACATGGACGTGCTGATGACGCTCTTGACCCGGGCGGGGGTGACCTTCCTGATCACCGTGCCCGGCGCCGATGACGTGATGCTGGGCTATCAGAGCCTCGCCTTCGAGGATATCGGCTATCTGCGCGAGGTGACCGGGCTGCGGCCCGCGCCGGAATTCGAGGCCTGGCTGGCGAAGACGGGGCTGGCGCAGGGCGCGGCGGGCCCGGCCGCGCTGCCGGATGCGGCGGCGCTGGGCAAGCGGATGGGGATTCCGACATGAGCGGCAGCGTCAGCACGGGGTTCGGACGGCTGCGGGCGATGACGCCCGCCCGGGTGCGGCTGGATGCGGCGGCGGGCCCGACACCGCTGGATGCGCTTCTGGCGTTTCAGGAGGCCCATGCCGCGGCCCGCGATGCGATCCATGCCCGGCCCGACTGGGACGCGCTTGCCGCGGCGCTGACCCCGCTGGCTACGATCCGGGTGCAAAGCCGGGCGGTCGCGCGCAGCATCTATCTGCGGCGCCCCGATCTGGGCCGCCATCTGGCCGGGCCGGTGGATCTGCCGCGCACCGGCGCTCCGCTCGTCGTGGTGGTCGGAGACGGGCTCTCGGCCCCGGCGCTGGCCCATGCCGCGCCGGTGATCGCGGCCCTGCGCGCGGCGCTGCCCGAGCTGGACGCCACGCCCGTCATCCTGGCCGAGGGTGCGCGGGTGGCGCTTGGCGATGACATCGCCCGGCGGATGGGGGCCGCGATGTGCCTGATGCTGATCGGCGAGCGCCCGGGGCTCAGCGTCTCGGACAGCCTCGGGGCCTATCTCACCGCCAACCCCGTGCCCGTCACGAGGGACAGTGCGCGGAACTGCGTCTCGAACATCCACCGCACGGGTGGGCTTTCGCCCGAGGCGGCGGCCGCGCGCATCGCCTGGCTGATCGCGGCTGCCCGCAAGCTGGGCCGGACCGGCGTCGCGCTGAAGGATGAAAGCGGAGCGCACCCGGCCGGGACACTTGCCCCCTAACGCGCTGCCCGGGCGGGCCGGGTCGCGGTCCTGCCTTGCGCGGCCGTTCCGAAGGACCGTCGGGCGGCGGGCGAGACGCTTCTGCCATCACGCCGCGGCCCCGGCTTCTGTCGCCGCGATCTTGGCGGCCATCCGGCTCGAACGGTCCGGGGCCGCGCCCTGACCTTTTCACCTACCCTGATGGCGATGGCCTGTCCGCGTTTCAAGCATATCCGGTTTCCGCGCGGGCCGGGTCGACTTGTATTTCCCGGTCGGGAAACGGTCGGGCGCTTCTTGCCCACGGGCGGATGAGGCGGGTCCGCTGCGGCGCGCAGAGAGAGGCCCGTCCGAGGCGAATTTCCGGGATTTTCGCGAGGGTCCGGCGCGAGGGGCCCGGTCCGGTTGCGGTCGGCGGCTGCGTCCCGAAAACCGCCTAATTTTTAGGCAGGCCAGAAAGGGTTAAGGAAGATGCCGTTTGCCGCGGGTTACCCACAGGTTCTTCCCCAGATTCTGGGGATAGGATCTCCGCCCCGGCCGTTCGCCCCCCGGGAACGGGGATAACGGAGATGCCGGCAGGCGTTGTCGGGGCCTCGGGCGGGATTTCGGCTGCGTTTTCAGGCAGAGGCGCGGCCTTGCCGACGGCCGGGCGGCCGGGAAAAGGCGGCAGGATGGCCTCGCGGAGGGCCTGCGAGGCGGGATGCGAGAGCGTGGCGAGTTCCGCGGAAGGGGCCTCCTCGACGATCCGGCCCCGGTCCATCACCAGCACGCGGTCGGCGAAGCGGCTTACCAGACGCAGGTCATGGGTGATGAAGAGGCAGGCGATGCCGCGTTTGCGGCGGATCTCGCCCAGAAAGGCCAGCGTGCTGGCCTGCAGATGCAGATCGAGATTGGACACCGCCTCGTCGAGGATGACCAGCCGGGGCTCGGGGGCCAGGGCGCGGGCGATGCAGACCCGCTGCAACTGGCCGCCGCTGAGCTGGCCGGGGCGCATCCGGGCGATCCGGGGCGGCAGCTCGACCAGATCGAGCAGCTCGGCGACGCGCGCCTCGCGGCCCTTGCGGTCCAGCCGGGTCAGATGGCGCAGCGGCTCGGCGACGATCCGGCCGACGGTCTGGCGCGGATTGGTGGCATCGGGCGAATCCTGGAACACCATCTGCACCGCGCGGCGCATCCTCAGCCACGCTGCGCCGCGGCACGCCTCCAGCGGCATGCCCTCGAAAAGCACCTCGCCTGTCGTGGGCCTCTCCAGCCCGCAGAGAAGCCGCGCGAGGGTGCTCTTGCCGCAGCCCGAGCGCCCGAGCAGGGCGACGGTCTCGCCTTCGTCGATCTCGAGCGACACTTCCGACAGCGCCGCATGCGTTCTGGCCGGACCCAGCAGCGGACGGCTGCGATAGCAATGCGACAGGCCGCGGGCGGCAAGCAGGCTCATGCCGGAAGCTCCTGTCCGTAAAGGGCGAGATGCGCCGCCACCAGCATCCGCGTCACCGGATGGCGCGGGGCGTGGAAGATCTGTCCGACCGGTCCCCGCTCGACCAGGGCACCGGCCTCCAGCACGGCCACCTCATCGGCCAGCCGCGCGACGACGCCCATGTCATGGGTGATCAGCATGAGGCCCAGCCTCGCCCGGTCCCGGCTTCGTTCCATGAGATCGAGGATGCGCGCCTGCACCACCAGATCGAGATCCGTGGTCGGCTCGTCGGCGAAGAGAAACGGCGCCCCGCCGAGCAGGGCCAGTGCGATGGCCACGCGCTGCAGCATGCCGCCGCTCATCTCGAAGGCGTAAAGGCCAAGCACCCGCCCGGGGTCTTCGAGCCCCACCTCGGCGAGCAGGTCTTGCGCGGCCGCTTCGGACCAGGGCCGGTCCAGCGCCCGGCAGGTTTCGCGCATGTGGTCGCGCATGCTCCGGAGCGGGTTGAAGCCGCTGCGCGGGTTCTGCAGGATCGAGGCCACGACCCGTCCCCGCAGCTGCCCGGGCGCCACCGGCCTGCCATCGAGACAGACCCGGCCGCGGACGGCGAGGTTGGCCGCCTGAACCCCCAGCGCCGCGGCGCAGGCGGTGGACTTGCCCGATCCGCTGGCGCCGACCAGAGCGAGCGTGCGGCCCTGTGCGATCTCGAGCGTCAGATCCCGCAGCAGCGGGCGGCCGCCGGCTGCGACGCTCAGCCCCTCGATCGAGAGCACCCGGCTCAATGCGCGGCCTCCCCGACCAGGCCGGGGTCCAGCCGGTCGCGCAGCGCGTCGCCCAGCATGTTGAAGGCCATGACGGTGAGGAACAGCGCGAGCCCGGGCCAGAAGATCAGCATCGGCGCGGTCCATACGAACTGGCGGGCATCGGCGATCATCACCCCCCATTCCGCGGTCGGCGCCTGAACGCCCAGCCCGAGGAAGGACAGCCCCGAGACATGCAGCATCATGTGCCCGACATCGAGCGTGGCCAGGACGATCATCTGCGAGAAGGTCGCGGGCAGCAGGTGCTCGGCGAAGATGCGGGCGCGGCTCGCCCCGGCCAGGCGCGCCGCCAGCAGGAAATCGCGGTGGCGCATCGACATGACGATGCCGCGGGCGATCCGCGCATACCAGGCCCAGTGCGACAGGGCGATGGCGATGATGACATTGACCAGCCCGGTGCCCAGCATGCCGATCATGAACAGCGCCAGGATCAGCGTCGGGAAGGTCATGAAGATGTCGGCGACACGCATGATCGCCTGGTCGATCCGCCCGCCGGCATAGCCCGCCAGCCCGCCCAGTCCGAGCCCCATGACCAGGATCAGCGCGAGCGTCGCGGCGACGCAGCCAAGCGATGTCCGCGTGCCCGCGATCAGCCGCGAGAAGATATCCCGCCCGAGATGGTCGGTCCCCAGCAGGTGACCGTCGCCGGGCGGTTGCAGGCGGTGGGCGATGTCGACCGCGTCGGGCTGGAACGGGGCGAGCGCGGGGCCGATCAGCGCGGCCAGAACCAGCAGCGCGACGATCAGGCAGGCCGCGCCCAGACGCAGCCTGCGCCAGACCGGCCCGGCCTGTCGGCGGCGCAGCGCGAGGCTCATTGCGGCGCCTCCGTGGCCTGACGGATGCGCGGATCGGCCAGGGCGTAAAGGATGTCGACGACGAGGTTGCAGAACACGAAGATGACCACCATCAGCAGGGTGAAGCACTGGATCACCGGATAGTCCCGGTTCAGGATTGCCGTGACCGCATAGCGCCCGAGCCCGGGCCAGCCGAAGATGCTCTCGATCACCAGGGTGCCGCCCAGAAGCTCGCCGATATGCATGCCGGTCGCGGTGATGACCGGCAGCCAGGCATTGCGCAGGACATGGCGGCGTTCGACCATGCGTGGCGGCAGCCCGCGCAACAGAGCATAGCGGACATGGCGCTGGCCCGCGACCTCGAGCATGCTGGCGCGCAGCAGCCGGGCATTCACGGCCAGCGACATCAGCGCCACGGCAACGACCGGCAGGACCAGGCTGGCCGGACCCTCGCGGCCCATCGGCGGCAGCCAGCCCAGATGGACCGAGAAGACCAGCACCAGCAGGAAGCCCAGCCAGAAATTCGGCACCGAGACGCCCAGGAAGGCGACCAGCCGCACCGCATGGTCGGGCCAGCGGTCGCGGTAGCGCGCGGCCCAGATCCCCAAGGGGACCGAGACCAGCAAGGTGAAGGCCAGTGCCGTCCCGGCCAGCTGCATCGTCGCCGGCAGGAAATGCAGGATATCCGGCAGCACGGGACGCTGCAGGGCATAGGAGATCCCGAAATCGCCCCTGAACGCGCGGCCGATCCAGTCGAGATATTGTGCCGCCAGCGGCCGGTCGAGCCCCAGCATCTCGCGCGCATCGGCCAGTGCCTGCGGCGTCGGCGGCACCTTCGACAGGCGCAGATAGTCCAGCGCCGGGTCGCTCGGGCCCAGCCTGAGCATCAGGAAGATCACCAGCGAGGCCCCGAACAGCATCGGGATCAGCAAGAGCAATCGTCGCAGGATGAAGGCTTTCATGGGCTCAGGCGTCCGGGGTCAGCATCTCGAAGGGGATCTCGCTCGACATCGCCCCGAAGCGCAGCGGCCCGACGCGGGGCCGGGCCACGGCCATCGCCGTGGTATGGGTCAGGGGCAGATAGACCGCCGCCTCATGGAACCGTCCCAGCAGGTCGCGATAGAGCGCCTGCCGCCGGTCCTCGTCGGTCGAGACCAGCACCTCGCCGATCCGGCGGTCGATCTCGGCCTTGTCGGGCAGGCCCGACTGCGCCTGGTAATCGGCATGCGCGGGCACCCGCATCGAGCTGAGGAAGGCATGCGGGTCGTAGGGCGCGCCCCAGGTCCGGTTGAAGATCATGTGGAAGCGGCCGTCGCGCTGGCGGGCATAGACGCTGCTTTCCTCCTCGCCGATCAGGCTGACGCCGATGCCCACGGCGGCCAGGGCGGCCTGCAGGATCTCGGCCTTGGCCTTGGCCACGGCATCGGTGCCGACGAAGCACAGATCCAGCATCAGCGGCCGGCCCTCCTTCTGCCGGGGCTGCCCGGCGCGGCGCGCGATCCAGCCATCGGCCTCCAGCAGCCCGGCGGCAGCGGCGGGGTCGAAGCGGTAGGGGGAAAGCCCGATATCGGCATAGGGCACGTTGGGCGCGAACAGCGCATCGGCGCGCTGTTCGGTGCCGTGCAGGACGGCCGCGATCAGGGCGTCCTTGTCAACGGCATGGTTGATGGCCCGGCGCACGGACAGATCCCGCGTCGCGCCCCGCGCGGTGTTCAGCGCCAGCGAGCTGGTCTCCATCGGCGCCGAGAGGCCGGCGCTGAAATCTCCCGAGCGGGCGAGGTCCTCGAACATGTCGGGCGAGAGCGGTCCGTCGGTGCCGTAGACCATGTCGATCTGCCCGGTGCGGAGCGCGATGGCGCGGGTATTGGGGTCGGGGATGACCTTGACCTCGACCCCGGCACAGGCCGGGCGCGGGCCCCAGTAGCGGTCGTTGCGGCGGAAGATGTCCCGTTCGCCCAGCGAGGTTTCGGTCAGGACCCAGGGCCCGGTGCCGATCGGGGCCAGGATGCCGTCCTTCGTGCCGCCGTCCCGGAATTGCGAGGGCGCGATGAATCGGAAGGGGCGGGGCAGGGCCAGTTCCTGCAGCGTGGGGTAATAGGCATCCTTCAGCCGCAGCCTCAGCGTGAAGGGCGCGCGCACCTCGGTCGCGACGATCTGGTTGGCCAGTTCCAGCCAGGCATGGCGAGACCGGTTGGCCAGCACTGCGTCGAAATTGGCCTTTGCCGCGGCCGCGTCGAAGGGCTCGCCATTCGAGAAGACGACATCCTCGCGCAGCGCAAAGGTATAGTCCCGGCCATCCTCCGAGACCATCCATGAGCTGGCCAGCCAGGGCATGATGCGCCCGTCGGCCCTGTAGCGCACGAGCGGGTCGTAGAGCATGTTCTGCGCGAACATCTGGTTCGGCGAATAAAGATGCGGGTTCAGCGGTCCGGCATTCAGCGGCCAGGCAAAGCGCAGCACGGGATCTGTGGCGCGCCCTGCGGCCAGGGCCGTCAGCGGAGAGGTCAGGCAGGCGCCGTAAAGGGGCAAGGCCAGAAGGGAGCGACGGGACGGCACGGCCTTCTCCGGTATGACAAACGACAAATATTTTCATACTTTCTTTTCACCGCGATGCGGTCATGTCAATTATCTGGCGCCATGGTCCCGGCCTTCCTGCCTGAGGGGCAGGTCGATGCCGCAGCCATCGCGGCCGAGCCTCAGCGCGGTTGCGGGCAGGCCCGCACCGCGCCGGATGCCGCATCGAGGACGGCCGACCATGCGGGCCGTCTGTCGTCCCTGCGGCGGCGGGCAGGCAACGGGGCTTTTCAGTCGGTCGCGAAGACCCGGCGGCGGCTGTGTCGCGGTGCCGGGTAGGGCCAACCGGCGACATCCCCGGCCGGGCTGCCGTGTTTACCTGCGACAGGACCGGCCATGGCGGCAGGGGCCCCGCCCGCGTTCCGGCCGGGGCCGATCCGAAGGACGTTCGAGGCGGTGCGCGCCCGGGCCCGTCACCTATGTCTGCCCGGTCTCTGGGGAGCTGCCGTGCCCTCCGCGGTCTCGGGGTCCCGCCGCCTTCGGTTCGGGTGCAACCGTCCTGCGGCCGCTGCCTTTGCCGTCGGGTCGGGCTGCCGACAGCCCAAGCCGTCGCCGCGAGATTATCGGGACCGGAGATGAAAGCCTGCACGTCAGAGGCCGTGCACCACCGTGAGCAAGGGGTGTCTTCCCGCGCCGATCGGGGGTCGTTTCCGACGTCGGCTGACACGGGACCGGGCGGCGGCCGAGCGGATCCGGCAGAGGATCGAGACGGCCTTCGCCGGGCATTTCCACAACCGCGGCCATGGCCGGCTTCGTCCCCATCCTGCGCAGCTCGCCTTGTGTCGGTGCAGTCCTCCACGGAGCGGTCGCCTTGGTCCGCCCTCGCCCGCAGGGCCAGGCCCCTCGGCACAGCTTCGCTGCCCGGCCGTTCCGCCCACTGCCGGGACCGACCCGTCAGGCGCCCTGGGACGCCAGAAGCTTTTCCAGCAGATCGGAGAGCTGGTCCTGCTCTCGCTCCGTCAGACCGGACAGGATGGCGTGCAGATTGGCGACATGGATGTCGACCGCCGTCTCGATCAGGGCAAGGCCCTCCGGTGTCAGCGCGACAAGCGTTCCCCGCCTGTCCCCGGGATTTGGCTGCCGTTTAACCAGGCCGGCCTCTTCGAGCCGGTTCAGCCGGTTGGTCATGCTTCCGGACGAGATCATCGCCGCTTCGTAAAGACGGGTCGGCGTGACGGCATAGGGCGCCCCGCTTCGCCGTAACGTCGCCAGGACATCGAACTCTCCCGGCTGAAGGCCGAACTCGGCAAAGACCGGGTTGAGCCGGTCGCGGGATATGACCAGTGCTGCCTCTGCCAGCCGGCCAAGCAGGACCATCGGTCCGATATCGAGATGCGGCTTCTCCCGGGCCCATTGCTCGGCAGCCTTCCTTGCTCTGTCCATTCCGGCACCTGTCTTGACATCAAGATAATAATATCTCTACGTAGAGATATATCCGGCATTCTGTTCCGTGGCAAGCGGCCACGGAAGGAGGTAACTTGTCCAAATTCTCAGAGACGCTCCTGTTCTCGGCCGCCATCGTCGTCGTCGGGGCCAATCTGCGGCCGACGATGGCCGCCATCGGGCCGATGCTTGATGCCATCCAGCGCGATACCGGCCTGAGCGATACGGGGGCCAGCCTGCTGACCACCCTGCCGGTCGCCCTGATGGGGGTCTGCCTGCTTTTCACCTCCCGGCTGAAAAGCATTCTGGGCACGCGAAACGGCATCATCCTCGGCTTGTTGTTCATCCTGCTGAGCAACCTGCTGCGTTGGCACTGGTCGAGCGCCGCCCTGCTGCTGATGACCGCCATTCTCGGCGGGATCGGCATCGCCATCGTGCAGGCCTTGCTGCCGATCATGATCAAGCATCGCTCGGGCGCGGCGGCCGCCGGGCTGATGGGGGTCTATTCGACGGCGATCATGGGAGGCGCCTTCCTGTCGGGAACCTTCGGCCCCTGGATCGCCCAGGCCTCTCACTGGCAAGTGGCCTTGGGGATCTGGTCTATCCCCTCCCTGATCGGATGCCTGATCTGGTGGCGCGCAACCGACCCGGCCGAGACCGTTCCGGAGGACCGGGCGCGTCTTCCGGTCTCGCGGGCGCCGCGCGCATGGCTGCTGCTGGCATTCTTCGGGCTGGGGACAGGGGCCTATACGCTGGTGCTGGCATGGTTGCCCCCCTTCTATACCGGCCTGGGCCGGTCGGCGGAAATGGCCGGGCTGATGCTGGGTGTGGTCACGCTTTCCGAGGTCGTGGCCGGGATTGCCGTCTCCTACTGGGTCGGCCGCTCCCCCGACCGCCGCCCGGCCATCTTCACCGCCATAGGTGCATTGTTCGCGGGCCTGCTCGGACTGATCTTCGCTCCGCTTGCGCTCGCCTGGCCGTCTGCGGTCTTCGCAGGCCTCGGGATCGGCGCGCTTTTCCCCCTGAGCCTGATCGTGGCCATGGATCACGGAGACGATGCAAGCGCTGCCGGGGCCATTGCAGGCTTCGTCCAGGGCGGCGGCTACCTGGTCGCGGCCGCGCTTCCGCTCATCGCGGGTCTTCTGCGCGAATACCTGTCCGATCTCACCCTGGCCTGGGGCCTGATGGCAGGGCTCTGCCTCGTGCTCTGGCTGATTGCTGCCCGGCTTCGGCCCGGCCAACGCATCACATTCTGAAACAATCCACGAGGAGGCTTCCTATGGCCTATTATGAGGTTCAGGGGCGGAGCAACTACTACATGGAGTTCGGGCAAGGTCGGCCGATCCTTCTGTTGCACGGGATCAGCAATTCCGGCCGTGCCTGGGGGCCGCAAATTCCGGCACTGGTCGCGGCGGGATATCGCGTCATCGTCCCGGATCATGCCGGTCATGGGGCCTCCGCTCCCCTGACCGCGCCCTTCGGGGTCGCGGATATTGCCGACGATACCGAACACCTGCTTTCCCGGCTTGGCATCGGGACGCTCGATGTGGTGGGGCTTTCGCTCGGCGGGATGGTCGCGCTCGAGCTGGCGCTGCGGCACCCGGCCAGGATAGGGCGCCTCGTGGTCGCCAACAGTTTCGAAAACACTGCCACCGAGGAATTCAAGGCGATGAGCGAGGGCTGGGCCCGCCTCTTCGAAGAGCCGCATGGCCCGGTGATGCGTTTCGAGCAGAACTGGCAGGTCTCGGTCTCGGAGGCCTTCCGGGAGAGCCCGGAGGGGATGCGGACCTGTCAGGTCTGGCACGGCATCGCCGCGACCTCGCATGGCCCCTCGCTCGCGCATGTCGCGCGTGGCATCGCCGGTTTCGACGTCTCCGGACGGATGGCCGGGCTTGCCATGCCGGTGTTCTTCATCGCCGGAGCGCTCGACAGGATGTCTCCGCCGGATCTGAGCCGGCGCATGGCGGAAAAGACGCCGCAGGCGACGCTCTGCGTCATCGAGGGGGCCGCCCATATCTCCAATGCGGATTCCGCGGATGAATTCACGGCCCGGCTGCTGGGATTTCTGTCGTCGCAGCCCGGATGAAGGGCTGGCCCTGATCCCTGCAATCGCCCGCCCGCCGCGCGGGCGGGCGCCCCCCTGTGCCCCAGGCGAAAGCGGCCCATCGCCGTGCCGCTTCCAGGATCTGTCCGTGGCAAGCACCTTCCGATGGTCTGCATCCGGCCGGTCGATCCCCATCGGCGGCGCAGGTGCTGTCGCCGAAGCGGGACGCCCGAGCCGGGCCTTCTGCCATGCCGGGGATACGGTCGGCGGTCCGGTGCGGCTGAGGGCAGGCTCGGGTCGGGTCGGCGGCCGTCGACCGGCGGGCCGAGGATTTTTCTCGACGCGGGGCTCGACCGCACGATACCCTGCTTCGCAGAAGCGATGATGCTGACCATTGCCGGAGCCTGACGCGCTGTGTCGAAGGCGATACCCGTTCTCGTCACGGGTGGGGCGGGATATATCGGCAGTCACACCTGTCGGTGCCTGTCGGGGGCCGGATACCTTCCTGTCGTCTTCGACAATCTCAGCACCGGCCATGCCGATGCGGTGCGCTGGAGGCCGCTGGTCGAGGGCGATACCCGCGACCGCGCGGCGCTGGTGCGGGCGATCCGGGCCCATGCGCCGGTCGCGGTCATCCATTTCGCGGCCGCCGCCTATGTCGGCCATGCCATCGACGCCATCGCCATTGGCGCGGGGCCGGCCAGTTTCGCCGACATGCTGACCCAGGAATTCCAGTGGTCGCGCAGCCTGGTGACGATCCTCCTGCGCCATACGCCGCGTTGCCTGTCGGGCCTGCCGCCGCGGCTGAAGCTGCAATTCCTCTTCACCCAGAGCATCTATCCGGGGCTCGTCGCCTTCATGCTGGCCGGAAGCCTGATCCCGGCCGCGACGCTGGCCTTAGACATGCGCTTCGTCGGCGTGACCTATCCCTCCTTTCTCGGCCACAGCCTGCCGATCCTGGTCACCTTCCTCGGCATCGCCGCGATGCTGCGCCGCGACGGGCATTCCCGGCCCGCCGATGCCCCGGTGCTGGGATGGGAGAGGATCCTGTTTCCCTGCGCGCAATGGCCCTGGGCGGCCTGGGGCGCGCTGATGGCGCTGCGCGACCGGTTATGGGGCGGCTTCGTCGATTGCCGGATCACGCCCAAGGGGACGGCGGCCGAGGCAAGGCTGCCGCTGCGGCTGATCGCTCCTTATTTCCTGCTAGGGGCGCTGGCGCCGGTGCTTGCGCGGCCGCATGTCCAGGAGGCCGCGGGCTTCTATCTCCTGTCGCTGCTCAATGGCGGGATCTATGTCGTCCTCGTTGCCGCCATCCGCCGCCATCACCTGGCCGAGAACCGGGGCCGGCCAGGTGATGGCGGCTCTATGGCCCCCATGCCGGCATATGGGTGGTGCTGAATGCGGGCGCAGTCTGGGCGCGGGGGGGGAGAGTCTGCATTTCCTGACTGTCGGTCTCGGCCGGTTTCAGGTCACCTCGGCCCAGCATGTCGTCTCGGGGGCGGGGCAGGGGAGACGCAAGAGGCTGCATTATGTTGTGGATTTCGGGCGCAGCTTCAAAGCCCGCCGACCATGAGGAGCAGCATCCATGAGACCTGACCCGGTCATCGCCTTCTGCGGCCCGATCGCCGCCCTGGGCCTTGCCGTCGCGGCGTCGGCCGGGCCGGCCGGCCGACTCGGTCGAGGCGCCTCCCGGCGAGATGCCCTTCGGGGTCTACGATCCCGACGGTGCCTTTGCCGACGATCCCGAAGTGTCGATCGAGCATCTGTTCCTGCCCTGGGAGGACGTGTACCTGCCCAGCCTGATCGATGCCGATGCCTATGCCCGGGCCCGTGGCCGGTCGGTTCTGGCCACGATAGAGCCCTGGACCTGGAACCGGTCCGAGCGCAGCACCCCCGGGATGCTGCAAGAAGGGATCGCCTCGGGCGAGTACGACAGCTACATGGCCTCGATCTGCGCGGTTCTGAACCTGTTCGAAAGCCCGGTCACCGTGCGCTGGGCGCAGGAGATGGAAGACGCGAGCGGCCAGTTCATCTGGGCGGGCTGGGATCCCGGGACATACAAGGCCGCCTATCGCCGGATGGTCGACATCTGCCGCGAGACCGCGCCCGAGGTGGCCCATATGTGGTCGCCGCTGGGCGATGACTATGTCGATATCGTCGGGCTCTCGGTCTTCGGGCTTCAGCCCTGGGAGACCGCGATCCTCGGCGAGGAACAGTCGTTTAGGTCGATCCTGGCGCCGCGCCATGCCCGTGTCGCACCTTTCGGTCAACCGGTGGTGGTGGCCGAACTCGGCTATCCGGGGCGTGAGGACTATGTCGCGACATGGACCTCGGAGGTTCGCCAGATCTTTCCCGAATTCCCCAATCTGGTGGCGGTGATCTATTTCAATCAGATCGAGGTCTATCCCTGGCCCGATGGCTATGGCCTGCCCGACTGGAAGGTCGGCGACCGCATCATCGCGCCCTGAATTGCTGTCAGCCGCCTGTTCAGGCACCGTTTTCGGCAAGATCTGACGGGGTCGGTCCTTGTTGGGTTCGGCCCCGTTGCGCCGCACCCGACCGGGCAGGCGCGGATGCGGTCGGGATCCGCTCTTTGCCCTCGCGATGCCACGGAAAGGAACCGCTTGCCGGATAGTCTTTGTCGCGTCCGTGGATTCTCAATTGGGCCTTGAGTCGGGTCCGGCGCGCTGCGTGCCTGTCTGTTCCGGAGGAGAAGGTCAAGGGGCCGGAGGGGGCACGGGGCAGGGGGGCAAGGGCAAGCCACGGGGCAGGGGTGTCGAGACGGCAAGGGGGACGAGTCATGTCGCATTGCGAATAGGCTTCTTTCCTGCGCCCGGCGGGCTGGTCGAGGGCGGGTTGGCTCACGGTTTGCGCGGTCCTTCTGATCGGGATGGCGGTTTCGGTCGGGATGGCGGTCTCAGGCCCTGGCGGTGCGGCTTCGGCCGAGGGCTTCCGTTCGGAAAAGGCCATTCCCGGCACGTCGGTCCTGCACTGGCTCGCGCCGAAACCGGGATCGAAACCGGAACCGCCGCGGTCGGGCAAGGCTGCGCGCAAGGCCGCCGTTCTGGCCTTGGATCGTCGGCAGGGGCGGGGCTCGCATATCTGTTCGCCCGCGGGCTTCGGCCAGCGTCCGCGCTGCGTCTCCCGCTGATCGTCTGTCCCGATTATTCCCCACCGACCGTTTTCGACGGATCGTCGCCCGCCAGGTCCCGCCGGAGCCGTCCTCCCGGCGCGCAACCCTTTGCTGCCGTGCCAGAGCTGGTCTATGCCCGGGGCGCGAGGATCTGAAAGGGGGCCCCCGATGACAGCCGACAGACGCGCAGGTCCGGAGCCGTGCCGATGATCGCCTATCTGGCCGGCTGGACCCGGCGCAAGGACGCGATCTTCCGCGCCATTGCCGCTGCCGCCGGGGGCGGCCACCGGCTGCCGCTGATCGGGCTGTCGTTTCGCGGCTTTCCCGAAACCCGCGCCCGCACCAGAGAGGCACTGGCCGTCGCCAAGCGCCAGCCGAAGGGCCGTCTGGGCCGCGCGCTGAAGCGGGCCCTTATCGCGGCGCAATACAACTGGTCGCGGCGCTATTTCACCCGCCATCCCGACCGGCTCGCGGTCTGCTGGAACGGGCTGACCGGCTCGCGCCGGGCGTTCATGGAGGGCGCGGCCGATGCCGGTGCCGGGCGGATCTTCGCGGAACTGGCGCCGTTTCCGGGGCGGGTGACGCTGGACCCGGTGGGGGTCAATGCGCGCAATGGCCTGCCGCGCGATCCCGGCTTCTATCTCGACTGGGCCGCGGCCGACCCGTCGCGGCAGGGCGAGGCGTGGCGCGCGCTGGGGCAGGGGCTGGTGGCGCGGGCCTCGCGCCGGGCCGATGTCGGGCAGGCGGGCGCCGAAGCCCTGAGCGCGGCGGGGCCGTTCCTGTTCTGCCCGCTGCAGGTGCCCAATGACAGCCAGATCACGATGTTCGCGGGCTGGGTGCAAAGCGTCGAGGGCATGATCGCGGCGCTTGCCCGCGCGTCGGCGGCGCTGCCCGGCGGCTGGCATATCCGGCTGAAGGAGCATCCCTCGGCGAAGACCTCGCTGGCCCGGCTGCTGGCCGAGGCGGTGGCTGCGGCCGGGGGGAGGCTGGTGATCGACAATGCCACCGACAGCTTCGCCCAGCTTGCCGCCGCGCAAGCCGTCATCACGATCAATTCCTCGATGGGGCTGCAGGCCTTCTTCCACGACAAGCCGGTGATCGTGCTGGGCGAGGCCTTCTTCGCCATTCCCGGGCTGACCACGCCGGCCGAAAGCGAGGCCGCGCTGACTGCCCTGCTGGCCGCGCCCGGGGATCTCGGGTTCGACCCGGCGCTGCGGGCCGCCTTCATGAGCTATCTCGACCGGGTCTATTATCCGAAACTCGAGGAGACGCCCGGGGGGGGCGTCCGCATCGAGGCGGCCGCGCTGGCCCGCATCCTTGCCGCAGCGCGTCCCTGAACGGGCCTTTCGCCTCATCCGGCTTTCCTGTATGGCTCCCACGCACTGAAATCAGGACTTGCCTGAAGGGAGCCAGAGATGGGCTACAAGGTCGCTGTCGTCGGCGCCACGGGGAACGTGGGCCGCGAAATGCTGAACATCCTCGCCGAGCGCGAGTTTCCGGTGGACGAGATCGCCGCACTTGCCTCGCGCCGCTCGCTCGGCACCGAATGCAGCTTTGGCGACAAGACGATCACCACCCAGGATCTGGCCACCTTCGACTTCACCGGCTGGGATATCGCGCTGTTCGCCATCGGTTCGGATGCGACGAAGGAATACGCGCCCAAGGCCGCCAAGGCCGGCTGTGTCGTGATCGATAACAGCTCGCTCTACCGCTACGATCCGGACGTGCCGCTGATCGTGCCCGAGGTGAATGCCGACGCGATCCATGGCTATTCGAAGAAGAACATCATCGCCAACCCCAACTGCTCGACCGCGCAGATGGTGGTGGCGCTGAAGCCCCTGCATGACCGCGCGAAGATCAAGCGTGTCGTGGTCTCGACCTACCAGTCGGTGTCGGGCTCGGGCAAGGAGGCGATGGACGAGCTGTGGCTGCAGACCAAGGGCATGTATGTGCCGGGCCAGGAGGTTGTGCCCTCGGTTTATCCCAAGCAGATCGCCTTCAACGTGATCCCGCATATCGACGTCTTCCTCGATGACGGCTCGACCAAGGAAGAGTGGAAGATGGTCGCCGAGACCAAGAAGATCGTCGATACCGCGATCAAGGTCACCGCGACCTGCGTCCGGGTGCCGGTCTTCGTCGGCCATGCCGAGGCGATCAATATCGAGTTCGAGGAGTTCCTCGACGAGGACGAGGCGCGCGACATCCTGCGCGAGGCGCCCGGGATCATGGTCGTCGACAAGCGCGAGGATGGCGGCTACGTGACCCCGGTCGAATGCGTGGGCGATTTCGCCACCTTCATCAGCCGGATCCGGCAGGATTCGACCATCGAGAACGGTCTGAACCTGTGGTGCGTCTCGGACAACCTGCGCAAGGGCGCGGCGCTGAACGCGGTTCAGATCGCCGAAGTCCTCGGCCAGCGGGTGCTGAAGAAGGGGTGAGCAGCGATCCGGGGCGAAAGCCCCGGCAACCGCTCTAGTGGAGCGTTTGAGCTGCGAACGGGCGGAGCCCCGGCCAGGAAGTGATCCGGGGCGCGCGAGCCCCGGCAACCGCTCTGGTGGGATGGTGCCCTTGGGCGGAGACGGGGTGGCAGCCCCGGCAATACCGCGCCCTCGCCCGGCCACGCCTTACAGTGTCATCCCTTTTCCCTGTGGTGCGGCCAGGCCTCCGGTCTCATCCGTGAGGGGGCTCGCGTCAGACAGAGGGCGCGTCTTGCGCGCGACGCGGCCGTGATCCGGCCCGTCTTGCCGGCGGCGCGTTGCCGATGCCTGGGTTTCGCTTGCGCGCGCGCCCGCCGGTCCGCAATCTTCCTCCAAGATCCTCAGCTTTCGGATTCCCAAGCCTTCGGAGCGACAAGATGCGAGCCCTTGCCCTTTGCCTGATCCTCATCCCCTTTCCGAGCTGGGCCGATGACATCCTCGTTTCCAGCCGGGTCGAGGCGGTCACGCTCTTTCCAGACGGCGCGGCGGTGACGCGCAGCGCGGATTTCGAGCTTCCGGCCGGGACCCACCGCCTGATCCTGGCGGATCTGCCCAGAACCACGCCGCTGGGCACGGTCCGGGTCTCGGTCGAGGGCGCCAGGCTGGGCAGCGTTTCGGCCCGGCGCGATTTCGTGATGCCGCGCGGTGCGGCAACGCCGCCCGAGATCTCGGAGGCCGAGGCCGAGGTCGAGCGCCGGCGTCAGGCCCTCGAGGCGGCCGAGGCCGGGGTGGCGCGGATCCGGGCAGAGGCGCAGGGCGCCGAGGCGCGCGCGGCCTTCCTCGGACGGCTCGGCCAGGGCGAGGGCGCCGCGGCGATGACCGTCGGCGATCTGGAGGCGCTGGCGCGGATGATCGGGTCCGAGACCCAGACGGCGCTGACCGACTCCATCGCCGCCCGGGGCCGCGCCGATGCGGCCGAGCGGGGGCTTCAGCCGCTGCGCGAGGCGCTGGACGAGGCCCGGCAGGCGCTGGCCGCGCTGGTGCCCGAGGATGGGGCGCGGGCGATGCTGGCGATCACGGTGACGGCCGCAGAAGGACTGGGCGATGACCCGGCCGGGGGTCTGACGGGGGGCAGGGTCACGGTCGGCTATACCGTCAACACGGCGCGCTGGGCCCCGGTCTACGATATCCGGCTCGACCGCGCGGAAAGCCGGGTCAGGATCGAGCGCGGGGCGCTGGTGGCGCAGGAGACCGGCGAGAACTGGACAGGTGTCGCGCTGGGCCTGTCGACCGCGCGTCCCGGCGGAAGGACCGCGCCGAGCGAACTCTGGCCGCTCTTGCGCCGGATCTCGGATCCGGCCGAGGCCGAAGCGTCGGTCGTTCGGGGCGGCGACATCATGCGCTTGGCACCGGCCAGGGGGGCGATCGCAGCAGCGTCGGCGCCGGTGCGGGGCCAGGCGACTGCCTTCGACGGGCTCGCGGTCCATTACGACTATCCGGTGGCTGTCGATATCGCGACCGGGGCCGATACTCTGCGGCTTGCGCTGGACGATCTGGAGATGCCCGCCGAGCTGCTGGCCGAGGCGGTGCCCGAACGCGATGAAAGCGCCTATCTGGTGGCCTCCATCGTCAATGGCACGGACGAGATCGTGTTGCCGAGCGCGCAGGCGATGTTCTATCTAGACGGTCGCTTCGTCGGCCAGCATCCGACCGGGCTGATACCGGCGGGCGGCAAGGCCGACCTGCCCTTCGGCCCGATCGACGGGCTTCGGCTGACCCGCACCGTGAGCGAGCGCAACGAGGGCGACCGGGGCGTTCTGAAGAAGTCGAACGAACAGTCCGAGGCGGTGCGGATCGCGGTCGAGAACCTGACCGGCGAGACCTGGCCGGTGCGGCTTCTCGACCGGGTGCCCTATTCGGAACAGGAGGATCTGAAAATCACCTGGCAGGCCGATCCGGCACCTGCGGCGACTGATCGCGACGGGCGGCGCGGCATTCTGGAATGGCGTTTCGAGCTTGCCCCCGGCGCGACCCGCGAGGTGACGCTGAGCCACCGGATGGTCTGGCCCGAGGGCAAGGTTCTCGACTAGGACAGGCCCGCACCGAGGCAGGCCCGCAGGGCCGGTTCCGCCGGGCTCAGACCGGCAGGAACCGCCCGGACTCGGGGTCGTAGCATTCCACCGCGCCCTCGCCGATATCGTTCCAGAGCCCGTGCAGGGTCAGCGATTCGGCCTCGACCGCAGCCTTGACGAAGGGGAAGGTCATCAGGTTCTCGATCGAGACCAGCACCGCTTCCTTCTCCATGGCGCGCAGCCGCTCGGCCTCGTCGGCGATACCGGCCTGACGCTCGTAGCTGGGGCGCAGAAGGTCCATCCAGCGGCCGATGAAGCTGGTCTTTTCCTCAAGCTGCGGCGCGAGCCCCGCGCACATGTCATGGCAGCCGCGGACGCCGCCGCAATTGGAATGGCCGACCACCAGCAGGTTGGCGACCTTGAGCACCGTCACCGCATATTCGACCGCGGCCGAGGTCCCGTGATGGTCGCCATCGGGCGCACAGGGCGGCACCAGACCGGCGATGTTGCGGTGAATGAAGAATTCGCCCTCGTCGGCCCCGAAGATCGAGGTGACATGGATGCGCGAGTCGCAACAGGAGATGATCATCGCGCGCGGGCGCTGACCGTCCTCGGCGAGGCGACGGTACCAGGCCTTGTTCTCGGCATGGGTGGTGGCTTTCCAGCCGTGATAGCGCTGGACTAGATAGCTGGGCAGCGGGCGTGCGTTCTTCATCTCTGCGGCTTCTCCCCGATTTCCTACCCGGCTGCATAAGCTGCAATTGGCGGGAATTCGAGCTATTTCCCGCGCCGCTGGCAACGCTTTCTTGACGCTGCTGGGCGAGGGTGCCCGCCAGAGGTGTGGTGACCGGAGGGTGCGCAAGGTGTCCAACGTCGTAACGATGCGCCAGGAGGAGCCCTTGCGGCTGGATTCCGAGCGCCTGGCTGACATGTTCGTCGATTTGGGCGAGGTAAGGGCGTCTCATCTGATCGTCCTGTCGATCGATCGGCTCGAGACGCTGATCGAGGGGCTCGATCTGGCGGTCGGCCAGATATGCCCGAAGGATTGCATCGATCTGACCGGACAAATTCGCGCCCTTGGCGACACGATGGGGATGATCAGTCTTTCCTCGGCCGCGCGAAATGTCGCGCGCGCGGCGCAGTCGGGCGATCCGGTCGCCATCGACGCCACGCTGGCCCGGCTCAAGCGGGTCGCGGTGCGGTCGTTCCGGCTGGCCGAAGCGCTTCAGCACCGCTCGGGCTGAACCGGCTTGCGGGCCGCGCGGAAGAGACTAGGCTCTGGGCACATTCCGACCAGACCCGAAGGACCGCTCCATGTGCCCCCGCTTTGCCGACTCCGCCGCGCCGTCGCGCCCGCTTTTCGTCGTCGATGAGGAGGCTCTCGAGACCTGGCGATCCGGCCGGACCGAGGCCGAAATGGCCTGGCTCGACGCCACGGGGTTCGCGGCCGGTCTGGGCGAGTTCCAGCTCTTGCCCGGTCCGGACGGTACCGTCGCGGGGGCGGTCGCGGGCCATGGCACGGCAGCGGCCCGGGCGCGCGGCCGGTTCCACCTTGCCGCGGTCGCGGGGCGCCTGCCCGAGGGCGCCTGGCATCTCGACACGGCGCTGACCGGCGCCGATCTCGAGGCCGAGGCGCTGGGACTTCTGCTCTCGGGCTATCGCTTCGACCGCTACCGGGCGCAATCCGCCGCGCCCCGCGCCAGCTTCAAGGCGCCTGCGGGCGTTGATCCGGCCCGGCTCGAGGCGATGGCGGCGGGCGAGGTGCTGACCCGCGATCTGATCAATACCCCGGCTTCGGATATGGGCCCCGAGGCGCTGGAAGAGGCGGTGGCCGCGCTGGCCGCAGCCCATGGCGCGACGCTCGAGGCGATCCGGGGCGAGGCACTTCTGGCGCGGAACTTCCCGATGATCCATGCCGTGGGCCGCGCCGCCGCCCAGCTACCGCGATTGCTCGATCTGCACTGGGGCACGGCCGGGCCGCGGCTGACGCTGGTCGGCAAGGGGGTCTGTTTCGATACCGGCGGGCTGAACGTCAAACCCGGCAGCTCGATGGGGCTGATGAAGAAGGACATGGGCGGCGCGGCCACGGTGCTGGGTCTGGCCTCGACGATCATGACGCTGGGCCTGCCGCTGCGGCTGAGGGTGCTGATCCCGGCGGTCGAGAACAGCATCGCGGGCAATGCGATGCGGCCGCAGGACATCCTGACCGCGCGCAACGGGCTGACGGTCGAGATCAACAATACCGATGCCGAGGGGCGGCTGGTACTGGCCGATGCGCTGGCCTATGCCGCCGAGGAAGAGACCGACGCCCTGATCTCGATGGCGACGCTGACCGGGGCCGCGCGGGTGGCCGTGGGGCCTGATATCGCGCCCTTCTATACCGGCGACGAGACCGTGGCCGGGGCGCTTGCCCAGGCGGGGGGGCTTTGGGCCGATCCGGTCTGGCGGATGCCGTTTCATGCCCCCTATGAGGCGATGATCGAGCCGGGCATCGCCGATCTCGACAATGCGCCCAAGGGCGGCTTTGCCGGGTCGATCACCGCCGCGCTGTTCCTGCGCCGCTTTGTCGGCGAGACGCGCTACACCCATTTCGACATCTATGGCTGGCAGCCTTCCGATGCCCCGGCCCGCCCCAAGGGGGGTGTCGGGCAGGGCGCGCGCGCGATCCTCGGGGCGCTGCCCGGCATTCTGCCCGGGGGGCGGGCCGAGGGTCCGGGGCTGTGAGCGGTCCGGCGGACCGCGACCGGCGCGAGACGCCCGCGAATGACCGGGTCGCGGCGTCCCGGCTGAGGGGCGTGGTCGAGGCGCCGCGCTATGCAGAGCCCGAGCGCTGGCGGGTCATCCGGCCGGTGATCGATCTGCTGCGTGCGCCCAATGGCCCGCGCGAGCGCCAGCTTGTGCTGGGCGAGGCCTTCGAGCTGCTCGATGTTCATGACGGGGTCGGGTTCGGCTGGGCCGCGCGCGACGGGTTCGTGGGCTATGTCGCGGCCGGGGCGCTGGCCGCCGATGCTCCGGCGCCCACCCACCGGGTGGCGGTGCCGGCCAGCCACGCCTATTCCGCGCCCGATCTAAAGCGGCCCGAACTGATGGGGCTGTCCTTCGGTTCCGAGCTGCGCGTGGTCTCGGCCGCGGGCGGGTTCTTCGAGACTGCGCAAGGCTGGTTCGTGCCCAAGGTCCATTTGCGGCCGCTGAACGTGCCGTTCCGCGATCCGGTGACGGTGGCGCAGCTCTTTTTCGGCGTGCCCTATCTCTGGGGCGGCAATTCGGTCTGGGGGATCGACTGCTCGGGGCTCGTCCAGGCTGCCTGGCGCGCCGCCGGGCTGGACTGTCCGGGCGACAGCGATCAGCAGGAGCGCGGATTGGGCGAGGCTTTGCCGGAAGGCACGCCGTTTCAGCGCGGCGATCTGCTGTTCTGGCGCGGTCATGTCGCGCTGGCCGTCGATGCCGAGGTGCTGATCCATGCCAATGGGCACACGATGTCGGTGGCCTATGAGCGGATCGCCGATGCCGTGGTCCGGATCGAGGCCCAGGGCGAAGGCCGCCCGACCGCGCATCGCCGCATGCCCTTTGGCGGGGACTAGTCGACAGGCCGGATCAGCTTGCGTTCGAGCACCCGCAGCACGCCGGGCAGGTCATGGCCGCGCTTGAGGATCCGGCCGTCCATCGCGATCACCGAATACATCCCCTGTCGCGCGCGCAGGCGCGGGCGCTTCTCGATGCGGTAGAGCGGATGTTCGGCAGTGCGCCGGAAGATCGAGAAGATGGCGGCGTCGCGCAGGCAGGAAATGCCGTAATCGCGCCATTCGCCCGCGGCAACCATCCGGCCGTAAAGGGGAAGGATGACCCCCAGTTCGCTGCGGTGGAAGGCAACCTGTTCGGCGGGACGTTCGGTTGGGGCCGGCATGGGAGGAATGGCGCTCATGTCCCGAAGGTGCCGCCCCCCGGCGCGCAAATCAAGAGCCGCCCGGGTTTTGCCCCGAAAAGACCCGGGCTTCGGCCTCTCTGCATCCTGTCGGTGCCCGGAACCCTGTCCATAAAGGGGCATAGCGAAAAGCTAGACCCGGTGCCGCGGCGATACAGCCCCCACCCAGCCTGCGGCACCGGGGAATACCTCCCACTCCGGTCGGCCAAGTCAAAATTCTTGCAAAGAATTTTGTCCTCTGGTCGACCGCTTCTCTTCCTCATGCGGTCAGATCCCGGGCGCTGCCTCGCATCCGCCTTGCAGGTCCCGGATAGCGATCCGCGGGCAGAAAATTCCTTGCAAGAATTTTCGGTCCCTTCGTGCTCCTCCCTTGATCTGCGCGGTGACACCCTGCCGGGTCGGAATGGTCGGGGCTCCCGAGGCTCGGGCCTCTTCCGCCGCGCTCTCCCTCCTTCTTCGGGCCGACCCCACGGCGTTGTGACCGGATTTTGTCGCAATTCCGGCTTAGGCTGGGCAGGTCAATCAGGAGGACCCGAATGACCACAAGGCGTATGACCCGAGTGACGATCTTCGCGCTGGCTGCCGCGGCGGCCACGCTGGCCCATGCGGCCGATGCCACCGACCCGACCGTGAAGGCCCGGCAGGAAGCCATGGAGACCATCGGCAAGAACATGAAGTCCATCGCCGACATGGCCAAGGGAAAGGCTGCCTTCGACGCCCAGGCGGCCGGGGCGGCCGCAGCGGTCATTGCCGAGACCGCCGACAAGGTGCCCGGCCTGTTCGAGACGCAGGCCGAAGATCCGGAATCGGAAGCCAAGCCCGCGATCTGGAAAGATTTCGGCGATTTCACCGACAAGGCCGAAGCATTGCAGGCGGCGGCCGGATCGGCCGATATGGCCTCGCTGGACGCGTTGCGGAACTCGGTCGGCGAGATCGGCAGGACCTGCAAATCCTGCCACGACGATTACCGCGTCAAGAACTGACCGCCGGCACCGGGACCGACCCGGTCCCTGCTTTCGTCTCCGGGCCGGTTGGGCTATAGGTCGGTCCGGGCGATATGTCGCCCGGACCGCAACCCCGACCCAGAGACAGCCATGCCCGAGACCAAGCCGCCGCTTCTGGCCGTCCTGATCGACGCCGACAATATCCCTGCCCGCCATGCCGAGCCGATTCTCAAGGAGATCACCGGTTTCGGAGAGCCTGCGCTGCGCCGGGTCTATGGCGACTGGTCCTCGGACCGGCTCAAGCCCTGGGCCGACAAGGTCCTGACCCTCGGGCTGGTCGCGCATCAGGAAACCGCCAATACCAAGGGCAAGAACGCTTCCGATATCGGGCTGGTCATCGATGCGATGGACATTCTGCATTCGGGCCGCTTCGACGGGTTCGTGCTGGTCTCGTCCGACAGCGACTTCACCCGCCTGGCCAGCCGGATCCGGGAACACGGGCTGGACGTGATCGGGATCGGCGAGGCCAAGACGCCGGTTTCGCTGCGCAATGTCTGCAACCGCTTCGTGCTGATCGAGAATATCGTCGAAGAGCCCGCGCCCGCCGCCCCCCGCGACAAGGCGCAACCGGCACCGACGCCCGCAGGCAAACGGCCGCCGCATGAAGTGTCAGAGCTGATCGTCCGCGCCATGGACAAGATCAACCAGGAGGACGACTGGTTCACGCTGGGTCAGATCGGCCAGTTCATCACGGCGGACAATCCCGATTTCGATACCCGGACCTATGGAAAGCGCAAGCTGTCAGACCTGGTGCGCGAGCTCAAACGCTTCGAGACCAGACAGGTCGGCAACCAGCTTCTGGTCCGTCGGCTGGACTGAGATCCGGCCGTCAGCGTCGGTCTGTGCCCGGAGCGCGCAGGGGGATCATCGCCACCCTGCCTTCACCCGCCCCGCCCCGCCGCGTCGAACGCGCTCCCGCTGCGCAAGCGCATCGGAGCAGCGGTAGGCCATGCCCAGATCCTGGGGGCGATCCGATTCGAGCAGACAGATCCGGAACACTGACTGGCTGA
This sequence comes from Rhodovulum sp. MB263, assembly GCF_002073975.1. Classification (NCBI taxonomy): domain Bacteria; kingdom Pseudomonadati; phylum Pseudomonadota; class Alphaproteobacteria; order Rhodobacterales; family Paracoccaceae; genus Rhodovulum; species Rhodovulum sp. MB263. The sequence continues at coordinate 189,890 of NZ_CP020384.1, forward strand.
TCTCGGAGAGCAGGTTCGGGACGATATGCCGGGGCGCCGCCTTCAGCATGGTCTCGGCCGGGGAGGTCGGCTCGATCAGGTCTGGCGCAGCTCCGGCCGAGCGGTCGCATTAAGTCCGCAGCATCGTGAAGAACAGGCACTGCTTGTCGGGGACGTCACTGTAAAGCGTGGCGTTCAAGACAGTGTCCCTGCCCGCGATGGTCCCTTGCCGGGACGCGTGCGACGCTGTCGCGCAGCCCCCTCCCGGACGCCTTCGCGCCCCTGGTCTGCTTTGCGTCCCTTGCCGATCCGGTCCGTTCTGGCGGTCATGGGGCCCTGGGCCTTCGGGCGCGTGCCGGACTGTGCGGCTCTGGTTCCCCATGGACGGGCTGCGGCATTCCCGCTCTTGCGGGGGCTCGGATTGCTGCTATAGATTAGAACTATTATAAACTGGAGCCTTCCGATGATCCCCGGCTTTTCCCAGCGCCGCCGCTTTTCAGACCTGAACGAACAGGAAATCCTGGCGCTCGCGATTTCCTCCGAAGAGGATGATGCCCGCATCTACCGCAGCTATGCCGAGCAGCTGCGCAGCGATTATCCCGACTCCGCGCAGGTCTTCGAGGCCATGGCCAGGGAGGAGGACAACCACCGCCGCCGCCTGATCGACACCCACCGCGCCCGGTTCGGCGAGGCGATCCCGCTTTTGCGGCGCGAGCATGTCGCGGGCTATTATGCGCGCCGACCGGTCTGGCTGATGCGCAATCTCGGCATCGAGCGCATCCGCGAAGAGGCCGAGAGGATGGAGCGCGAGGCGCATGACTTCTATCTGCGCGCGGCCGGGCGGGCGACGGATGCGGTGACGCGCAAGCTGCTGGGCGATCTGGCCGCCGCCGAGGCCGGGCACGAGGCGGTTGCCGACCGGCTGGTCGCCACCCGGCTCGATAGCGATGCAGTCGAGCGCGAGCGCCGGACCGCCCATCGCCAGTTCGTGCTGACCTGGGTCCAGCCCGGGCTGGCCGGGCTGATGGACGGTTCGGTCTCGACGCTCGCGCCGATCTTCGCCACCGCCTTCGCGACCCAGGATACCGGCACGACCTTCCTTGTCGGGCTGGCGGCCTCGGTCGGGGCCGGGATCTCGATGGGTTTCACCGAGGCCGCCTCGGATGACGGCGCGATCTCGGGGCGGGGCTCGCCGCTGAAGCGCGGGATCGCCTCGGGGGTGATGACGGCGGTCGGCGGGCTCGGCCATGCGCTGCCCTATCTCATTCCGCATTTCTGGACCGCGACCGGCATCGCCATGGCGGTGGTGTTCTGCGAACTCTGGGCAATCGCCTGGATCCAGAAGAAATACATGGATACGCCGTTCTTCCGCGCGGCCTTCCAGGTGGTGCTGGGCGGTGCGCTGGTCTTCGCCGCCGGGGTGCTGATCGGCTCGGGCTGAGCGCAGGCGACTTTTCTGCGAAAAGTCGGGCCCCGCGATGCGCGTTTTGCCCGCAGGGCGGCGGCGCGCTTGCCCTGCATGGCCTGCCGCGCTAGCCCTGTTGGCAGCGAGCCTGGGGAGTATGACGAATGGAAACCGTTTCCGAGAACAGATGTTACAACGGGGTGCAGGGCGTCTATCGCCATGCGTCCGAGGCCTGTGGCTGCGACATGACCTTCGGGCTGTTCCTGCCGGAAGAGGCCGGGACCGGTCCGGTGCCGCTTTTGTGGTATCTTTCGGGGCTGACCTGCACCCATGAGAACGCGATGACCAAGGCCGGGGCCCAGCAATGGGCGGCCGAGCAGGGGATCGGGCTGGTCTTTCCCGATACCTCGCCGCGTGGCGAGGGCATCGCCGACGACCCGATGTACAATCTCGGAACCGGTGCGGGCTTTTACGTCAACGCGACCGAAGAGCCCTGGGCCGCGAATTACCGGATGTGGGATTACATCGCCGAGGAACTGCCCCGTCTCCTGACCGCGAATTTCGCCATTGACGCCGAACGCCAGTCGATCTGCGGCCATTCGATGGGCGGCCATGGCGCGCTGACCCTGGCGATGGCCTATCCCGAGCGCTATGCCGCCGTCTCGGCCTTTGCCCCCATCACCCATCCCAGCCAGTCCGACTGGGCGAAGAAGCCGATCTATGCCTATCTGGGCGAGGGCAGGGTCGACTGGACCCGCCACGATGCCTGCCTGTCCCTGCGCGCCAACGGCTTTGCCGGTCCGATGCTGATCGACCAGGGCACCGGCGATCAGTTCATCGATGCACTGATGCCCGAGGCGCTTGCCGCGGCCATGACCGAGACCCGGCATCCGGGCGTCTTCCGGATGCAGAAGGGCTATGATCACAGCTATTTCTTCATCTCGACCTTCATGGAGGACCATGTCGCCTTCCATGCCGAGGCGCTGTATCGCTGAGGGAGCGGAGGGGCGGCTGTGACGGTCTATGTCGATGCCGATGCCTGCCCGGTCAAGGCCGAGGTGCTGCGCGTGGCCGAGCGCCATGGCGCCGAGGTGCTATATGTCGCCAATGGCGGGCTGCGGCCCCTCGATCACCCGCTGGCGCGCATGGTCTATGTGCCCGAGGGGCCCGACGAGGCCGACAAGTGGATCGCCGAGCGCGCCGGGCCCGGCGATGTGGTGATCACCGCCGATATCCCGCTGGCCGCGAAGGCCGTGGCGGCGGGGGCGCGGGTGCTGAACCATACGGGCGAGGCCTTCACCCCGGCCAATATCGGCCAGAAGCTTGCCACCCGCGACCTGATGGCCGATCTGCGCGCCGCCGATCCGTTCCGGCAGGGCGGCGGCAAGGGCTTCGGCAAGGCCGACCGCTCGCGTTTTCTCGATGCGCTGGAACGCGAGCTGACAGCGGCGGCGCGGCGCTAGACGGCGGCGGCTGGCTTCAACAATCCGGGCTCCGGGGCTAGGCTGCCCGCCAAGATCCCGCCGACAGGAGACATCATGCCCATCGACGCCGTCGTTTTCGATATCGGTCGTGTGCTGATCGACTGGCAGCCCGAAGCCTTCTACGACCACCGCATCGGCCCGGATCGCCGCCGTGCCCTGTTCGCCGAGGTCGATCTCTACGGCATGAACGAGGGCGTCGACCGGGGCGACGATCTCGGGGAAGCGGTCGCGGCGCTGGCGGCGCGTCACCCTGCCTGGGAGGCCGAGATCCGGATGTGGCAGGATGACTGGCTCGAGATGGCCAGCCCGGCCTTCCCGGACGCCGTTGCCGTTCTGAAGGCGGTGAAGGCCGGGGGCCTGCCGGTCTTTGCGCTGACCAATTTCGGCGATGCCACCTATGACATCGCGCGCGCCGCCTATCCGTTCTTCGATCTTTTCGACCGGGCCTATGTCTCGGCCCGGCTGCGGGCGATGAAGCCCGCTCCCCGGATCTACGAGATCCTCGAAACCGACAGCGGTGTCGCGCCCGGGCGGCTGATCTTCACCGATGACAAGGCCGAGAACATCGCCGCGGCCGCTGCCCGGGGCTGGAAGACGCATCTTTTCGAGGGCGCGCGGGGCTGGGCCGCGCGGCTGGTTTCGGAAGGCGTGCTGGATGCCGCCGTTCTGGCCGAGGGGGTGCTGGCCGATGCCTGATACCATCGGCTTCGAAGAGGGGGAGCGGGTCCTGACCTGGCCGGGGCTTTGCGACGCGCTCGCGCGGGGCCATGCCCTGCCCCGGGCCGAAATCGCCGACAGCTTTCTTTATCGCGGAGCGGATACGCTTTTGAACCGTGCGGCCTGGATCGACGGGCTGGGGCTTGCGGTGAAGACGGCCACGATCTTTCCGGGCAACGACGCCCGTGGCATTCCTGCGGTCAATGGCGGGGTCTGTCTTTATTCCGATGCCGATGGCAGGCTTGAGGCCATGGTCGACTTCCATCTGGTGACGAAATGGAAGACCGCGGGCGACAGCCTGCTGGCTGCCACCCGGCTGGCCCGGCACGACAGCCGCCGGATTCTGGTGCTGGGTGCGGGCAATGTGGCGCGGTCTCTGGTCGAGGCCTATCGGAGCGCCTTTCCCGAGGCGGATTTCGCGATCTGGAGCCGCACCGAGGCGCGCGCCCGGCATCTGGCCGGGCGGCTCGGTGCGGCCGTCGCGACCGATCTCGAGGCGGCGGTGCGGGAGGCCGATATCGTGACCTCGGCGACGATGGCGACCGAGCCGCTGATCCGCGGCGACTGGCTGCGGCCGGGCCAGCATATCGATCTGATCGGCGCATTCCGGCCCGACATGCGCGAAGCCGACGACCGGGCGCTGCAACGGGCGCGGGTCTTTGTCGACAGCCGCGAGACCGTGCTGGGGCATATCGGCGAGCTGAAGATCCCGCTGGCCTCGGGGGCGATCGGGCCGGAAGATGTGCTGGCCGATTACTACGATCTGGCTGCGGGCCGGTTCCGGCGCGAGGACAGGGACGAGATTACGCTGTTCAAGAATGGCGGCGGTGCCCATCTCGACCTGATGACGGCGCGGCATATCCTCGACAGCTGGTACGGCGCATGATCTGGGGGCTTCTGACGGCTGTTCTGCTGGTGGCGGCCTGGCCGTTGGCCGAGGCGCTGCGCCGCCCGATCGCGGCGCGCGACGGCTCGGAGGCCCCGGGAGAGTTCTGCTCTCTGCCGGAGGGGCGGACCCATCTTGTGTGGGACGGCCCGGCAGACGGGCCGGTCGCGGTCCTGCTGCACGGGCTGACCATCGGCAGCCATATGCTAGACCGGCTGGCCGGGGGGCTCGCTGCCAGGGGCTACCGCGTGCTGCGCTACGATCTTTACGGGCGGGGCTTTTCCGACCGGCCGCGCGGAGCGCAGGACCGGGCGTTTTTCCTGTCCCAGCTCGAGGCGCTTCTCGAGGCGCGCGGGCTCGGCGGCGATCTGACGCTTGTCGGCTATTCGATGGGCGGCGCGATCCTGACCGCCTTTGCCGCGGCCCATCCCGGCCGGGTGCGGCGACTGGTGCTGTTGGCGCCGGCCGGTCTGGGCCAGACCCCGCCCCGGCTTGCCGATCTGGCGGTGCGGCTGCCCGGGATCGGCGACTGGCTGATGGCGGTGATCGGCGGGGTCGTGCTGCGGCGGATGGCGCGGGCGGCCGACAGGGCCTATGGCCTGCCCGGGACCCTGAGCGCGGCCCAGAGTGCCGAGACCCGGTTTCGCGGCTTCCTGCCTGCGGTGTTGTCGAGCCTGCGACACATGCTGGCCGAGGACCTGTCGGGCGCGCATCGAGCTCTGGCGGAGGCGACCATGCCGGTCCAGGCGATCTGGGGCGGGCAGGACGAGGTCATCGCGCCGGGGGCGCGCGCGCGGCTGGCCGCGCTCAATCCCGGCGCCCGTCAGCTGTTGTTGCCGGAGGCTGGCCATGGCCTGCCGGTCACCCATGTTGCCGCGATCCTGGATGAAATTCCTGCCGCCTGCACGCATTGAGGCGATGCGTTCCGCTTTCCTTCCATGTTGCGGCATTCTAGATCCGGGCCATGAGCGAGACACTGAGAAACCTTTACGATGCGCGCGCGGTCCGTGGCGATCTGCGCCCCGACCCGGCCCAGATCGCGGCGCTGGCGCCGCTCGAGCGGATCCGGCAGGCGCTTGAAAACCCGCCGCCGGCGCCCCGGGGCGGGTTCTTCCGCAAGGCGCCTCCGCCCGAGCCGGTGCGCGGGCTTTATCTCTGGGGCGGCGTCGGGCGTGGCAAGTCGATGCTGATGGATCTGTTCTTCGAGGCGGTCGCGATCGGGGGCAAGCGGCGGGTTCATTTCCACGCCTTCATGCAGGAGGTGCATCGCGGGCTGCATGCGGCGCGGTCCAAGGGGGCGGACGATGCGCTGAAGCCTGTCGCGGCCGGAATCGCCGAGGGCCTGACGCTGCTTTGCTTCGACGAGATGCAGATCGTCGACATCACCGATGCGATGATCGTGGGCCGGCTGTTCGAGCTGCTCTTCGCGGCCGGGGTGACGGTCGTGACTACCTCGAACCGGGTGCCTGCAGAGCTTTACAAGGACGGGCTGCAGCGCGAGCGGTTCCTGCCCTTCATCCGGATGCTGGAAGAGCGGCTGGAGGTCATGGAGCTTGGCTCGGCCACCGATTATCGGCAGAACCGGCTGACCGGGGAAGAAGTCTATTTCACCCCGTCCGACCGGGCCGCACGGGCGCGGATGGCGGCGATCTGGGAGGATTTCACCCATGGCGAGGGTCGGTCCTTGGTACTGCGGGTGCAGGGGCGTCCGGTCGAACTGCCGCTGTTTCATAACGGGGTGGCGCGGGCGACCTTCTGGGATCTTTGCGCAAGGCCGCTGGGGCCTGCCGACTATCTGGCCATAGCGCAGGCGGTGCGGGTCTTGATCCTCGAGGACATCCCGCGGCTGTCGTCGGAGAATTACAACGAGGCGCGGCGCTTCGTGACACTGATCGATGCGCTTTACGAGGGGAAGGTGAGGCTGATCGCCTCGGCAGCGGCGGCGCCCGAGATGCTTTATCTCGAAGGCGAGGGGACCTTCGAGTTCGAGCGAACGGCGAGCCGTCTGCGCGAGATGCAAGGCGCGGACTGGGCGCGCGGCTAAGGGCGGGGCGCGAATTTTCAACGAAAATTCGGGGTCGGGGTCAGCCGTTTTCGCGCAGGACCCGGCCCGCGAGATAAAGAGAGCCGCAGATCAGGATGCGCGCTTCGGGCGTGGCAGCGGCGATCCGGGCGACCGCGTCGGCCACGTCCGCGGCGGTATCGGCCCGGAACCCTGAGGCATCGGCCGCTGCACGGGTCGCCTCGGCGGGCAGGGTGGCGGTTTCGCCCGGGATCGACACGGCCGTCAGGCTGTCGGAAACAGCCGCGAGCGGTTTCAGGAAGCCCGCCACATCCTTGGTGTTCAGCATCCCGCAGACGAGATGCAGCGGCCTTGGTGAAAGCCGCGTCACGGCCTCTGCCAGCGCTTTTCCGGCGGCCGGGTTATGACCTCCGTCGAGCCAAAGCTCGGCCCGGCCCGCGGCGTCGACCAGCGGCCCGTGACGAAGCCGCTGCAGCCGGGCGGGCCAGTCGGCGCGGGTCATCGCGGCCTCGCAGGCGGTCTCGTCCCGGCCGAGCGCGCGCAGCGCGGCCAGCGCGGCCCCCGCATTCGCGACCTGATGCGCCCCGATGAGCCGGGGCATCGGCAGGTCCAGCAAGCCGCGTTCGTCCTGGAAGATCAGCCGCCCGCGTTCCTCCCAGACATGCCAGTGCTGGCCATGGGCGATCAGGGGCGCGCCCAGCCGGGCGGCGCGGGCCTCGATCACCTCCATCGCCGCCTCCTCCTGCGGGCCGACCACGCAGGGCACGCCGCGCTTGAGGATCCCGGCCTTTTCACCGGCGATCTCGGCCAGGGTCTCGCCCAGGTATTGCTGATGGTCGATCGAGACCGGCGCGATCACCGTCAGGCGAGGCGTCTCGATCACGTTGGTCGCGTCGAGCCGCCCGCCGAGGCCCACCTCGAGCAGGCAGTAATCGGCCGCCTCCCGGGCGAAGGCCAGAAGGGCCGCGCAGGTGGTGATCTCGAAATAGGTGATCGGGGCGCCGCCATTGGCGCGCTCGCACTCCTCGAGCACCGCAGCCAGCGCGGCTTCGGCGATCGGCCCGTCTGCCATCCGGACCCGTTCATGGAACCGCGCCAGATGCGGCGAGGTATAGGCCTGTACCCGGGCGCCCCCGGCCTCGAGCCCGGCGCGGATCATCGCCAGAGTCGAGCCCTTGCCGTTGGTGCCCGCGACATGGATGACCGGGGCAAGCCGGCTCTCGGGATGGTCAAGCGCCGCCAGCAGGCGCCAGACCCGGTCCAGGACCAGGTCGATCACCTTGGGATGCAGCGCCATCATCCGCTCGAGGAGGACGTCGCTGGAGGCCGGGGTCACGCTTTTGCGCCTCCGGCCGGAGCGACGGCATCGGGCGGCGCGGGCGCGCGATGCGGCAGATCGGGCTGGGTCTCGGCGCCGCTATCGGCATCGTCCCGCGTGGGCCCGTGCGAGAAGCTGGCAGGCGGCGGCAAATCGGCGATCACAGCGGGCGGCAGCCCCATCAGCATGCGGATGATGGTGACCAGTTCTTCGCGCAGCTTGCCACGCGGCGTCACCCGGTCGAGCATGCCATGCTCGAGCAGGAACTCGGCGCGCTGGAAGCCCTCGGGCAGTTTCTCGCGGATCGTCTGTTCGATCACCCGCGGGCCGGCAAAGCAGATCAGCGCGTTCGGCTCGGCGATCTGCACATCGCCCAGCATGGCATAGGAGGCAGTGACGCCACCGGTGGTGGGATGGGTCAGCACCACGATATAGGGCAGGCCGGCCTCTTTCAGCATCTGCACCGCGACGGTCGTGCGCGGCATCTGCATCAGGCTTAGGATGCCCTCCTGCATCCGCGCGCCGCCCGCGGCCGAGAACAGGATGAAGGGCCGTCCCAGCGCCACGGCGCGCTCGGCCCCCGCGACGATAGCATTGCCGACATACATGCCCATCGACCCGGCCATGAAGCTGAAATCCTGCGCCGCGGCGACGACCGGGGTGCGGCCGATCTCGCCCTCGGCGACCAGCATCGCCTCTTTCTCGCCGGTCATCCGCTGGGCGCCGCGCATCCGGTCGGGATAGCGCTTCTGGTCGCGGAACTGCAGCGGGTCGGCAACCGGCACCGGCACCTCGACCTCGGTGAACACACCGCCATCGAACAGGGTGGTGAAGCGGTCGCGCGGCAGGATCGCCATGTGATGGCCGCAGGAGGTGCAGACATTCAGATTGTCCGACATTTCCCGGTGGAACAGCATCGTTCCGCAGGCATCGCATTTCGACCAAAGGTTCTCGGGCATCTCGCGACGCGAGAAAAGCGAGTTGATCTTGGGCCGGACGTAGTTGTTGATCCAGTTCATCGGGGGCCTCTCGCACGGATGGGCCGTCAGATAAGCCGCGCGGGGCGGAATTGCAATCGCGGGGGCGCGCGGGCTGCCCGGTCAGATCAGCGCGCGCAGCAGCCGCCAGAGCAGCAGGATCGCGATCAGGTCGAGCGCCATGGCCCAGGGCGCGGTCGTGGTATCGGTGACGTCGAAGGGGGTGACGAACAGCGCCAGCCCGGTGATCGTGCCCTTGAGTGAGGTGAACAGAAGCGCGTTGACATTGTTGACGAAATGCCAGCCCATCGCGGTGCCGAGGCTGCCCGAGCGCTCTGTCAGATCGGCCGCGGCCAGGGCGAAGGCGAGGATGCCGATCAGGTTGATCGCGTTGTTCAGCCCCGCCGCCGGGTTGTAATGCAGCGCGGTGAAGATCAGCGCGGGCAGACCCATCCAGACCGCGCGCCAGGCAAAGCGGGCGGCCAGCTGCTGTTGCAGATAGCCGCGGAACAGAAGCTCCTCGGATCCGGTCTGGATCAGGATCAGCACAAGCGCCAGCGGCAGCACCCGCGCCCACGTGGCCGGGTCGAGATTGGCCTCGAGCGGCATCGTCGCAAAGGCCAGCCCGAACAGAAGCGCATAGGCCGGAACCAGCACCTTCAGCGCGCCGAAGAAGCCCCGCGCCCAGTCGCGCGCCGGTCCGAACAGCGAGCCCGGCTCGCGGTAATGAAGCGCGGGCGTCGCGATCAGGACGCCAAGGCCCATGCCGAGAAAGCTGGTCAGCACGAACAGGGTCTGGCCCGGGGTCGCGGGCGCGGCAAGGCCCATGATCCAGCCGAAATAGGCCATCGGCCCAAGCGCGGGATAAGCCGCGACCAGCATGGTCGAGAACACTCCGACATAGACCAGCAGGACCACCAGCAGGCCGACGATCAGGCGCCAGGTTTCGGGATAGAGCCGGGCGGGCTCGATATAGGCCTCGAACAGGGGGGACCGCATCGCTTTCTCTCTCGTCTTTATGTCTTTTCGGTAATTTCTTTTTCGTGAAGGTGGGCGGTGCGTCGGCAATGTCCGCTTCGGGGCTCAAGCTAGTGCCTTGCGGCAGCGGCTTCAACTCAGACCCGCAGCGCCACCCGCGCCGCCAGCCAGGATAGGCCCAGCACGGCGAGATCGACCGCGATCAGCGGCCCGAGCGCCGGGTCGTCGGCGCCGAAGCCGTAAGTGTAAAGCGCAAGCCCCGAGACCGGTCCGGGCAGGGCGAGGATCAGCACGGCCATGGCGTTGTTGACGAAGTGCAGCGCCACCGCCGGGCCCAGCGTCCCGGTCCGCGCGGTCAGATCCGAGGCCGCGACCGAGAAGGCCGCGGCCCAGAGCGCGGCGGGCAGGGCATTGCCGCCCGCGGTGTCGGGGCTGTAATGGGCCAGCGCGAAGAGCAGGGCGGGCAGCCCGATCCAGAGCACGGGGCTTCGGAACCGGGCGGCGAGCTGCTGCTGGAGATAGCCGCGAAACAGCAGCTCTTCGGCGAAGGTCTGGATCGCCAGCGCCGGCAGCGCCAGCGGCAGCAGCGCCAGCCAGGCATCGAAGGGGCGATGCGGGACCGGTTCGTGGCCGGAGGGCAGAACCGCCCAGAGCACCAGGTAAAGCAGCGCCACCGCGCGCAGCACCCGGACGAACTGGCCGATTGCCGCGCCGGGCGGGCCGGTCAGCGACCGGAAGCTGCGGCCCTGCATCAGCTGCGCTGCGACCGCGGTGCCGCAGATCAGGCAGAGGAAGGACGCCAGCAGCCAGAGCGTGTCCGAGGCGGTGGCGGTGGTGACGAAGACCCCGCGGAACGCCGCTTCGGCGATGCCCGGCCCGCGCAGCGCCGAGATCAGCCCGTAGACGGTGTAGGTCAGCCCGATCTGCACCGCCGCGATCACCGCCAGCCCAGCGGCGAGCCGCCACAGGCCAGACTGGCCGCGTGCGGTCGAGACAAGCGTTTCATGCGGGTCGTAACGCATCGGGCGGCCCTTTCCGTCGCGACCCTAGACCGGCCGGAGGCTGTCCTTCAATGGCTTGTCTCGCGGTCTGCCCATCTCTATCCCGGGGCGCAAGCAAGCCGCCGAGGAGATGATGCCAGAGCAGACCCCCGAGATCTTCCGCGAGATCTTCCGCGAGATCCTCCGCCCGCGCCGGACCGTCGCGCGGGCCCTGCGGCGCGGGCTTTGTGCGGCGGTGTTGCTGGCCTTGCCGGGCTGTGTGACCGAGGGCGGCGGCGTGCATCGCACCATCGTGGCCGATGGGCGTGTCGCGATTGTCGCGCCTTACGGCTTCTGCGTCGATGAAAGCGCCAGCCGTGACGACGAGGATGGCGCTTTCGTGCTGTTGGCAAGCTGCGCCGCGCTGACCCGGGGGGCAGAGGCCGCCGTGCCGGCCGAGGACGCGATTCTGACGGTTTCCGTTGCGCCGAGCCCCGGTCCGGGCGGCAGTCCCGAAGATCGCGCCCTGGTGCTGCGCCGCTATTTCGCCTCCGAACTCGGCCGCGCCGTGCTGGCGCGAAGCGGCGACCCTGCCGATGTCGAACTGCTCGGGACGGACACGCGCGGCGCAGTTTTCCTGGTGCATTCCGTAGACCGGGGGCCGGGTCTGGCCGAGGGGCTGCGCCCCGATAGCTGGCGCGCGGTCTTCGAGGCCAACGGGCGGATCGTGACCGCGGCCGCCACCGGCTTCGCGTCGCGTCCGATCGGCGATCAGTCCGCCCGCGCCCTCCTGCAGGATCTGGCCGGGCGCAGCCGTGCCGCAACCGCAAGCCTGCCCGATCCGACGATGGCGCCGTCTGCCGCCTCCGGTGCGGCTCCGGTGCCTGGCGGCCGCAGCGACTAGGGGCGTCCCGGCATCTGGCGGGGCGGATCGGCGATCAATCTGTCCGGCTCTGAAGTCCGGACTTTGCAATGCTACTCGCGGGGAGCGAGACCGCTGAAGGTCTTGAGCCTGCGCGCGAAGCTGTAATCTGCTGCGCGGGGGCGGAGCTGGCGGTTGCTGTCGTCATGGATGCGCCTGGCATTCGGCGGCGAGGCGCGCCACTGGCGCCTCTCCTGATCCGCGTCACCGTTCTTGATTGTGCGGTTCATCCGTTCGACATGGCTGCCGCTCAGGAAAAGCCCCCCGGGCTTCTTCTGATCCTCCAAACACCACGGATGGTTGGGTTCGGGTGGTCGATGCCCGATCCCGTTGGCCTCACAGATCAAGTCGAAGCGCATCCGTCGGGTATAGCCGGTGTTGCGGTTGCGAGCCTGCTCGGCGGATGCCCCTCGCCATTGTCACTCGGAGACAGGCGGGGGCCGATGGGATAGCGCTTGAAGCGCTGCCGTTTTGGCTTGTCGTCCCCGTCCCCGTCCCCGTCCCCGTCCCCGTCCCCGTCCCCGTCCCCGTCCCCGTCCCCGTCCCCGTCCCCGTCCCCGTCCCCGTCCCCGTCCTCGGGCAGGCGCGGGGCTGTCTGCTGCAAGGCATAAGGACGGTCGTCGGGGGGGGCGGCAACATTTGGCGCCGAAAAGCAACGACCATCGCTTCTTCAGCTTCGCCGGGCAGGGTGGAGCGCTGTTCCTGCGGCTCCGTCTGTCCCGTGTTTCCGTCACCTGGCGACCGTCCTCCGATTGATCTCGAACTTCCGGCTCTCGGCCACGGTCGATGCTTGCCATCGGCTCATATTGCGGCTCTGACGGCCTGCGTGATCGTGGCGCAGCCGCGACGAACTTGCCCCATGGGGCTTCCTTCCATCCCCCCCCGAATGGATCGCAGCATCAAACCCTGGGCTCAGACAGCCGGGGGCGCTCCGCAGCGAATCGGCGTTGCGTTAACCTAGCGGAATGAAGCCCGCGACTAGGCTGTCGCAGTCACAACCAGCGAAGTGGACCGATGCCGATATTGCTCAAGCGCGATTCCCTTGCCGACCGTTCTCTTGCCGGCCGTCTGCTGTTCCGGCCAGCCCTGGCCGCCTGGGGCCGGGCCGGGGGCGCCGAACGGCTCGATATCCCCGATCTCGCCGCCTTGCCCGGCCGCGCCTGGCGGTTGCGGCACCGGCGCGACCGGGCAATCCACGGCGCCGATGCGCGGCGCGCGGCCTTCCATGCCGCGGCCGCGACGGCGCGACTGCCGCTCGGGTCCGACTGGGGGTTCCGGCCCGCGCCCTTCGCCGAGCGCGTCACGCCCTGTGCGGCGACCGATATCGGCACCGCGTTTCGGCTCGGGCCGCAGGTCACGTTGCTCCACGATGCCGCCCGGGCCGGGATCGCGTTTCGCCAGGTCGCCAACAGCCATGGCGGGGAGGGTGCCCCCTTCGGCCTGGCACTGGAGGTATCCGGTTTCGACGGCGGCTTTCTTTCGGTCGTGTTCGAACTGCCGTCGCATTCGGTCGAGGGGCTTGGGCGGCATCATCTGATCCGGCTGGATGCCGCGCTTGAAACCGAGGCGCCGGTCGATGTCTTCGCCCGTATCAGCATCCGCCATGGACCCAACCTCGCCCAGCTGGTGCGCGCGGTGCCGCCGGACGCAGGCCGGATCGCGCTGGATTTCGATCTTGCCGCCAGCGACCTGCACGGCCATCGCGCCGACAGGATGTGGCTTGATCTGCTCTTCGACGGGCCCGGTATGAACCGCATCCTGTTGTCCGACATCGTGCTGAGCCGCCGCCCTCGGGCCGAGGCGTGAAACCGCCCGGAGAGCGGTTGCAGGCCGGGTTGCGGGGATCCGTCGCCCGGGGGACCGCCGCCTTGGCCTGAGCCGCCGCATCGCGGCCCGGTTCTGCCGGGCGCATGTCGGACCCGGACCGTCCCGGATGAGGCCGACAGCCCTTGTCGTTTATCGGTGCCGGTCATGCCCGGAGCTCGGCGCGGACAGGGGCCGCAGCATTAGACCCTGGCAGCGGTCCCGGACCTGCACAGGGCGCGATCTCTGCAGGGTGGGGGATAGGTGCGCGCGGCTCGACCGGATGCGGGCGGGGATAGGGCCGCTCGGAGGGATCTTCCGTGATCGATGCCGTGCCGGGGTGCAGCGGCCCGGGTTCCTCCCGCTCGAATGGCCGAAGCCTGCCTGAAGGGCCGGACCGTCGAGAGGCCCGGCCCCCCGCGCCGGGCTGTCGCGTTGCCATGACGCGGCCTTGCGGGACCCTTCTCCGCGGGCGCGTGGGCTTTTCGCTTCGGCAACACACGGCCTTTCAGCGCGCCGCGAGATGTTGGCGCGCTGGTTCCGTTTCGCGTGGGAAGGCGCGCGGCGCTAGAGGGGAGACCGCCGCTCGCCTGCCGGGATCGACAGGGCTAGAATGATGCGGGTGCGGCTTGGGCAGGGGTCCTCCCGCGCCCGGCCGGCCTTACGTCGCGTCCCCGGTGACAGCGGTCCTGCGGCGCGACAGGCTGCGTTCTGGCGGTGGCACGGGACAGCTTCGCGACAGGCCCGCAGAAGGCCCGGAAAGACGGCCCGCGACAGGCTTTGGGGAGGACCGAGGACATGACCGACTATCCGCATCTTCTTGCGCCGCTCGATCTCGGATGCGCGACCTTGCCGAACCGGGTGCTGATGGGGTCCATGCATACCGGGCTCGAAGAGCGCGGCGACTGGGACCGGGTGGCCGAATTCTACGGGCTGCGGGCGCGGGGCGGCGTCGGGCTGATCGTGACCGGCGGCATGGCGCCGAACCCCGAGGGGGGCGTGTTTCCGGGCGCGGCCGGGCTTTATTCGCCCGGCGACATCGCCAGTCACCGCCGGGTGACGGACCGCGTCCATGCCGAGGGCGGGCGGATCGCGATGCAGATCCTGCATGCCGGGCGCTATGCCTACAGCCCCGATTGCGTCGCGCCGAGCGCGCTCAAATCGCCGATCTCGCCCTTTCCGCCGAAGGCGCTCGATGCGGCGGGCATCGAGAAGCAGATCGCCGATATCGCCACCGCCGCCGCCCGTGCCCGCGAGGCGGGCTATGACGGCGTCGAGGTGATGGGCTCGGAAGGTTATTTCCTGAACCAGTTCCTCGTGCGCCGCACCAATCGCCGCGAGGATGGCTGGGGCGGCAGCTACGAGAACCGGATGCGCCTGCCGCTGGAGGTCGTGGCCCGGGTCCGGGCCGCGGTCGGCGCCGATTTCATACTGATCTACCGGCTGTCGATGATCGATCTCGTGCCCGATGGCTCCAGTTTCGACGAGGTGGTCGAGCTGGCGCAGCGGGTCGAGGCGGCGGGCGCCACGATTCTCAATACCGGCATCGGCTGGCACGAGGCGCGGGTGCCGACCATCGCGACCTCGGTGCCGCGCGCGGGGTTCGCCTGGGTCACGCAAAAGCTGATGGGCAAGGTCGGTATCCCGGTCGTGACTTCGAACCGGATCAACAGCCCCGGGACGGCCGAGCGCCTGCTGGCCGAGGGCGCGGCCGACATGGTGTCGATGGCGCGCCCGTTGCTTGCCGACCCCGATTTCGTGGTCAAGGCGCGGACGGGACGAGCCCGCGAGATCGCGCCCTGCATCGCCTGCAACCAGGCCTGTCTCGACCATACTTTCAGCGGCAAGGTCTCGACCTGCCTCGTCAATCCGCGGGCCTGTTTCGAGACGGAACTGCGCTACGATCCTGCCCGGACTCCGCGCCGCATCGCGGTGGTGGGCGCGGGGCCTGCGGGGCTGTCGGCGGCGCTGGTCGCGGCCGGACGCGGCCATGCGGTGACACTCTATGACAGGGCCGGGGCGCTGGGCGGGCAGCTCAACATGGCGCGGCGCATTCCCGGCAAGGAAGAGTTCGACGGGCTGGTCGACTGGTTCGCGACCATGGTCGCGCGGCAAGGCATCGCGCTGAAGCTGGGCACGGCCCCCGGCCCCGAGGACCTGCGGAACTTCGACGCGGTGGTGCTGGCGACCGGCGTTTCGCCGCGCGATCCGGGCATCGAGGGTCAGGATTTGCCGCATGTCCTGTCCTATGTCGATCTGCTGGCGGGCGGGGCCGAGGCCGGGGCCCGCGTCGCGGTGGTCGGCGCGGGCGGCATCGGCTTCGACGTTGCCGAATATCTGGTGACGGGCGAAAGTCCGACCTGCGATCCCGCGCTCTGGCGCGCCGAATGGGGTGTGGCCGATCCGGCCCTCCATCGCGGCGGGCTTGCGCCCGAAGGCCCCCGGCCCGCGCCGCCGCGCCGCGTGGTCACGCTGTTGCAGCGCAAGGCCGAGAAGCCGGGGCGTCGGCTGGGCAAGACCACGGGCTGGATTCACCGTGCCGCGCTGGCGATGAAGGGGGTGACGATGCTGTCGGGCGTCACCTACGAGCGGATCACCTCCGAGGGCATCGAGATCAGCCTCGGCCCCGAACGGCGCGAGCGGCGGCTGGTGGCGGCCGATACCGTGGTGCTTTGCGCCGGACAGGAGCCCGAGCGTGGCCTTGCGTCGGCACTCGGGGCGGCGGGCATCGCGCATCATGTGATCGGGGGTGCGGATGTGGCGGCCGAGCTTGACGCCAAGCGGGCCATCGACCAGGGCGCGCGGCTTGCCGCCACGCTCTGATCAGGGCCCGGGCGCCTGTTTCCATTGGGATGACGATTCGGTCTGTTATCAAAGTATTGTCTGGGGCCTTCCCCAATCCTGCCCTATTCCGGCGGCAACTTGCGAAACGGTGGTGAGAGGGGCCCGCGAGCAAGGAAGAAAGCATGGACAGACTGACCGAGATGGAGGCCTTTGCCACCGTCGTGGATCAAGGCGGCTTTACCGATGCCGCCAGGAAGATGGGCATTTCGAAATCGGCCGTCTCCAAGCATGTCTCGTCGCTCGAGGCGCGGCTGGGCGCGCGGCTTCTGAACCGCACTACCCGGCGCGTCAGCCCGACCGAGATCGGTCTCGCCTATTACGACCGCGCGCGGCGGGTGCTGAACGATGCGGGCGAGGCCGATGCGCTGGTCTCGGCGATGCAATCGGCGCCCTCGGGGCTCTTGCGCATTTCGGTCGCGACCGATTTCGGGGTCAATCACCTGTCGCCGCTATTGGGCGCGTTCCTGCATGAATATCCCGACATCACCGTCAACATGGTGCTCAACAACCGCTTCGTCGAGCTGATCTCGGAAGGCTTCGACATGGCGATCCGGGTGGGCGAGCTGGAAGACAGCACGCTGCGCGCCCGCAAGCTGGCCGATACCACCAGGCGGATGATCGGCGCACCCGCCTATTTCGAGAAATTCGGCCGTCCGCAGAAGATCGACGATCTGAACGAACACAAGCTCCTGCATTATTCCAACCAGGCCAGCGGCAATGTCTGGAAGATCACCGCGCCTTCGGGCGAAAAGCGGCAGGTGCGCACGGCGGGCTGGCTGACGGTGAATGACGGCCAGTCGCTGCTGAATGCCGCCATTTCCGGGCTCGGCATCGCCTATCTGCCGAGCTTCCTGTTCCGGGACGCGCTGGAAAAGGGGCTGGTCGAGGAGGCGATCCCGGGCCTGCCGCTGGAACGGCTGGGCATCTATGCGGTCTATCCGCCGGGACGGTTCACCCAGCCCAAGGTGCGCGCCTTCATCGACTTCCTGCTGACGCATTTCCAAGGCGACGACATCATGATCTGAGCCGGGCCCGGAGGCCCGCTCCCACCGGCGTTTCCGGCCTTATCGGGGCGTGTCGAGCACCGCCTCGACGCGGCGGTTCTCGGTCCGGCCCCGGTCGGTCGCGTTGCTGGCAAGCGGGGCCAGAAAGCCCACGCCCTCGGCCGCCACCTGCGCGGCCGGAATGCCCAGCCTGCCCACGAGATGGTCGCGCACCGCTTCGGCCCGTTTCCTCGACAGTGCGATATTGCCGGCCAGTCCCCCCTGGGTGTCGGTATGGCCGACCAGCACGACCTTGCTGCCGGGATGGGCGCGCAGATAGTCGGCGAGGGCCTCAAGCGCGGGGAAGGGGCCGGTGCCGAGGGTCGTCTCGGCTGTCGCGAAGTCGATCCCGGCCAGCACCGCATGCCCGTCCCGGGCGAGACGCTCGGCAAGCCCCGCCTCGTCCTCGGCGGGGGTGTCCTGCCCGTTCCCGGCCTCGATGCCCAGAGGGGCGTCCGCTTCGGGCGATTTGGTCGACTGTACCGCGGGCGCGGGCTCGGCCCGGCCGACCCGGGTGATCTGCACGAAGGCGCGCTCTTCGGAGCGGCTGACCATCAGCGTGACGTGATCGGTGCCGTCGGGCCGGGTCTTTTCGGCGGCGAGAAAGCGGAAATCGCCCAGATCCACATGCATGGCGGGCTCTGGCAGGGTGTCGGTGGCAAAGCGGAACTCGAACCCGCCGCAGCCCGCTGCCGCGCATTGGAAGGCGATCCGGTAGCCGCCCGCGATCAGTTCGGCCTTGAGCGGCTCGATCACCTGCAGCGTGCTCCGCCCCTCGAGCGGCGCCTGCCAGACCAGCCGCCGGATCGCGCCCTCGGCCCGTTCGCTCGGCACGATCCGGCCGTCATAGGGGCCGGTCGGAATGCGCAGGCTCGACGCGGCCTCGGTTTCATCGGCCACGACGGTCGCCGTCTCGGGCAGTTGCGGCACCATCGCCCCGGCGAGCCCCGGCCAGAGCAGCGCCAGCGCCAGCAGCCGGGGTCCGGCCCTCATCTATGCGACCCGTGATAGTCGGGGTTCGGCTCCATCCCCGAGGCCGAGGCGACGCGGTTGGTCATGTTGAAGAACCCGGTCACGGCGGCGATGTCCCAGATCTCGCGCTCGGAAAAGCCCGCCTCGCGCAGCGCCTGGCGGTCGGGCTCCTCGATCCGGTGGCTGGCCTCGGTCAGCTTCGCCGCGAAATCAAGCATCGCGCGCTGGCGCGGCTCGAGCTGCGCGACCCGGTAATTCATTACCAGCGCCTCGCCCAGCGCCGGATCGCCCGACAGCGCGCGCACAGCGGCGCCATGGGCGACCTGGCAATACCAGCAGCGGTTGATCGACGAGACCACGACCGCGATCATCTCGCGCTCGAGCCTCGACAGCCCGCTCTCGCCCAGCATCAGGTCGTTATACATCGCCGTGAAGGCGTTCAGCTTGCCGATATCGAAGGCATAGGCCGCCAGCACATTCGGCAGCAGCCCGAGCCGTTCGGCACAGAGGTCGAAATATTTCTGCGTCTCGGGCGGCAACGGGTCGACCATCGGCAGATCGAGCGCCGTCGGGCGCGGCATGTCATGGGTCACTGCTCAGGCCTTTTGCGGCGCAATCATTCGGTAATGATACTGTCCCACATTGGTCATGTTCAGGGAAGCATAGAGCGCAAGTGCCGCGTGATTGTCTTCTGTGACCAGCACGTTAAGCGTGCTGGCGCCGTGATCTAGGGCCCATTGGGCGGCGGCCCGCATCATGTTGACGGCGGTTCCTTGCCGACGATGCCCGGGCGAGACCGCGACCGCATGCACGAAGGCCATGTCGCGCTCCAGCGCCACGAAGGCGGTGCCCGCGGCGCGGTCCTTGCGGCGGCCCAGCACGGCGGTTTTCGGCCCCTGCACGCGGTCCATCACCGCCATCCGCGCCGGGCCGATGCCGTTCTCGGCCCAGAGCTCGGTCATGATCGCGAGCGGCTTCCAGACCGTGAAGGCCGCAAGCGGCGGGGGCGGCTCGGCGGCGATGGCGGCGGCCGACCCCGACAGGATCTTCACCGGATCGACCCTGAGATAGCCGCGCGCGTCCAGCGCGGCGTCCAGCGCGTCCTCTCCCGGTTTCACCATGAAAAGCGGCGTCTGGCCAAGCCCGACCATGCCGGTCTCGGCCTCGGGGATCGCCTCGGGGGTGAAGGCGCCCTCGAGCGTCGCGGCCGAGACCCGCTTGCCGCCGCCCTGTCCGTCGCGCAGGCACCAGGGCCCGGTCATGTGACGGAAGGCCGGCGGCCAGGTCGTCTCCTGGCCCGCGAACAGCCGGTCGGCCGTCACGCCATCGTCTCGGGAAAGAGCTCGCAAAGCGCGGCCATGGCAGCGTCGATCCGGCGGGCCTCGGTGCCGCGCACGACGATATTGGTGCCGTAGACGCCGTCGCGGCTGAACGGGTAGGACCCGATCGAAAGCTCGGGAAAGCGCCCGGCCAGCCCGCGCAGCTCGCCCGCGATATCGCCCTCGGGCCGCTCGACGCAAAGCGTCTGCGACATCAGCGGATCACCCCCCGCCAGCCGGGGCAGCACCACGGCCACCATCGCCTGGAACACGCTAGGCACCCCGGCCATGACATGCACATTGTCGAGCACGAAGCCGGGAGCGGCCGAGATCGGGTTCTCGATCAGAGTGGCGCCGTCCGGGATGCGCACCATGCGAAGCCGCGCCTCGTTCAGATCGCGCCCCATCCGCGCGCAGTAATCGGCGAGAATCGCGCGGGCATCCTCGCGCACCCCGATGCCGACGCCGAAGGCCGCCGCCACCGCATCGGCGGTGATGTCGTCATGGGTCGGTCCGATCCCGCCCGAGGTGAAGACGATGTCGTAATCGGTCCGAAGCGCGTTCAGCGCGGCCACGATCCGGTCCTGCCGGTCGGGAACGATCCGGACCTCGGACAGCCGGATGCCGTGCTTGATGGCTTCGCCGGCGAGGTAATGCATGTTGGCATCGCGGGTGCGCCCCGCCAGGATCTCGTCGCCGATCACCAGCATTGCCGCGGTGGGATTGCTCATGGCTCTCTCCTTGCCCGGATTGTCCTGTCCCCGGACAGGGTATAGGAGCCTGCCTGCGGCTTTCAAAGCCCTCTCATGCGTCCGGCGGCGGGGGGCTGGCCGCGCGTCCCTTCGCCCTCTGGCCTTTGCCGGGCTTGGGGCGTATCTCTGGGCCAGACCATGAAGGAGTGGGCATTGGACGAGAAGACCCGCGGCAGGCGGACGAAAGACAATATTCGCATCTACGACCCCGAGGATTTCGCCGGCATGCATGCCGCCGGACGTGTCGCGGCCGAGATCCTCGACGAGATCGCGCCTCTGGTCTTCCCCGGCCAGACAACGGCCGAGATCGACCGCGTCATCACCGATCTGGTCGAGGCCAAGGGCGCAGTGTCCGCCACCATCGGCTACAAGGGCTACAAGCATGCCAGCTGCATCTCGGTGAACCATGTGGTCTGCCACGGGATCCCGGGACCCAAGGTGCTGAAGGATGGCGACATCCTCAATGTCGACGTGACGGTGATCGTCGATGGCTGGTATGGCGATACCAGCCGGATGTATGTGGCGGGCAAGCTCTCGCGCAAGGCCGAGCGGCTGATCCAGGTCACGCATGATTCGCTGTTCAAGGGGATCGAGGCGGTCCGGCCCGGCAACACCTTCGGCGATATCGGCGCGGCCATCCAGTCCTTCGTGGAATCCCACCGCATGAGCGTGGTGCGCGATTTCTGCGGCCATGGGCTGGGCCGGGTGTTCCACGCACCGCCGAACGTGCTGCATTACGCGCCGTTCCGGCTGAACGAGGAGGGCCGGAAGATCACGATCTCGGGCAACCCGACCCGCGACCCGACCCCGGTTCTCGAAGAGGGCATGTTCTTCACCATCGAGCCGATGGTCAATCTGGGCCGCCCCGAGACCAAGATCCTCGCCGATGACTGGACCGCCGTGACCCGCGACAAGTCGCTCTCGGCCCAGTTCGAGCATTCGATCGGTGTCACCGCCGATGGCTGCGAGATCTTCACGCTCTCGCCGGGCGGGCTGTTCCACCCTACCTTCGGCTGAGCCGCCCCCTTCCGGGGCGCGGCGCGGCGCACCACAACCCCGGAACATCTGCTGCCGGAAGGGCGGCGAGGGAGGCGGATCATGATCGAACTCTTCGCACGTCTGACGCCGATGCGCTGGATTGTCGGCATCGCGGCGCTTCTGGCGATCGCGGTTTCTGTCTGGCAGCTCGAGGCCGAACGCCGGGGCGTGGTCATCGCGCCGGTCCCGGGCACCGGGACGACGCCCGCCACGGTCTATCGGCTGAAGGACGCCCCGCCCGCCCCGGTGGTGATCGTCTCGCATGGCTTCGCCGGATCGCGCCAGCTGATGCAGGCCTGGTCGCTGACGCTGGCGCGTGCGGGCTATGCCGCGGTTGCCTTCGATTACGAGGGGCATGGCCGCAACCCGGTGCCGATGTCGGGCGATCTCGACAGTCCCGAGGGCACGGCGCTTCTGCTGATGGCCGAGACCCGGCGGGTGACCGATGCCGCGCTGGCCCGGCCCTGGGCCGACGGGCGGGTCGCGATCCTCGGCCATTCCATGGGCAGCTATATCGCTGTCCGCGAGGCGCGCGAGGACCCGCGCATTGCCGCCACGATCGGGATCGCGGCGGCGAATGACTCGATCACCGCGACCGAGCCGCCGAACCTGCTGATGATCAATGGTGAATGGGAAACCCGGCTGGCCGACGCCCCGCTCGAGGCGCTGCGACTGGCCGATCCTTCGGCGCAGCTGGGCGAAACCCTGGGCGACCCGGCGAAGGGCACCGGGCGGCGGGCGCTGCTGGCGCCGGATGTCGAGCATATCGGCGTGATCTGGTCGCCGACGGCGCTTCGCGAGACGCGGGCCTGGCTCGACGCCACCTTCGGGCGGACAAGCGGCGGGCCGGTGGTCGGGATCGGCGGCTGGATCGCGCTTCTGCTCGTTGGCATCGTGGCGCTGGCCTGGCCTCTGGCGCGGATGCGCGGCCAGACCGGGGCGCCCCGGCCCGCGCCGCTGCCACGCGGCCGCTTCCTGATCGTGGCGCTGCTTCCGGCGGTGGCGGTGCCGCTGATCCTGGCGCCGTTCCGGACCCAGTTCCTGCCGGTGCTGGTGGCCGATTACCTCGCCGTCCATTTCGCGCTTTACGGCGCGATGGTGCTGGCGCTTCTGGCCTGGTGGGGCGAACTGCGCTGGGCGGGCTGGCGTGAGACCGGCCGGATCCTGGCGCTGGCGGCGCTGGTGGCGCTTTACACCATCGGGGTCTTCGGCTTCGCCATGGATCGCTACGTGACCTCGTTCTACCCGATCCCGATCCGCGGCCTCATCATCGCGGCGATGGCGGTGGGGGCGGTGCCCTACATGCTGTCGGACGCGCTGATGGTCGAAGGCGGCCGCGCGCCGGCCTGGCGCAGCCTTGTGTCGCGCGGCGCCTTCCTGGTCTCGCTCGGGATCGCCACCGCGCTCGACTTCCACAGGCTGTTCTTCCTGTTGCTGATCCTGCCGATCATCCTGATCTTCTATCTGCTCTTCGGCACCATGGGCGGCTGGATCGGCCGCGCCACCAACCGGCCCGCGGGCGTCGGACTGGGGCTTGGACTGTTCCTGGCATGGGCGCTGGGCGTGACCTTCCCGATGTTCCAGGCGGTCTGATCCGGCCGTATCGCGGGACGGAGAGCGTGCCGGGGGTATTTTTACCAAGAAGAAGAGACGTTCGTGCTTCTTCCTGGCTCAAATACCCATGACGCAACAGCTGTCACGGGGCGCGGACCCCGGAGCGGCTCAGCCCCGCATCAGCCGGATCGCGGCGAGCCCGGCATCGGACAGATCGAGCAGCCGTGCGAAATAATGCTCGCGTGCGGCGAAGCCGCGGCGGCCGCTGCCGGTGAAGGCATCCTCCATCGCGTCGATCAGCCGTGTGAGGCGGCGCTGATGCATTCCCAGTGCGACCTGCGCCGGGTCGGCGATGACCCCCGCGAAGGCTGCCACCAGCGCGCCGAGCCCGATCAGCGGCAGCGTGATCGTCAGGGTCATCCAGGCGGGCGCGGCGGTGGGGAAGATCCCGTACCAGGCGGTGCCGAGAAGCCCGCCCAGCGGAAAGGCGGCGATCGCCGCCTGATGCGCGACGATGGCGGCAAGCCCGGGCGCGAAGGAGACCATGCCCGGTGTCAGCGACTGGAAGGCGAGCGCGCCCGCGCCCATCGTGCCGAAGGCCGTGGTCATTTCGGCCACGGCCGAGCGGGTCCCGCCATAATCGCCCAAAGCGCGGGCGCTGAGCGCGGGGGCATCGCTGCGGGCCTCGACCAGGGCCGCGAGATCGGGATGGGTAAGGATCGCGCGGGCCAGCGCGTCCTTGCCGCTGGTGCCGCCGGGGCCCTCCCAGGGCAGTTCGAGCAGATCCACCACCACGGCGCGTTCGGCCGCGGTGGCAACATCGGTCGGCAGCAGGATCCGGCGCGCGCGCAGCCAGGCGGCAAGCCTGGGTGCGCGGCTTCCTGCGGCGGCCGCGGCGGCAAGCCGGGTCAGGATCAGCACCGGCGAGAGCAGCACGTTGACCGGTGCCTTCAGCACATCCCAGCCAAGCGCGTGGCGGTGCAGCGCGAGCGTGCCCGCCAGACCGAACCGGCGGCGGGCAAAGTCGTGCACGCGGGCGCGCCGCGCCGCGAAATAGCTGCGGGCGGCCTCGACAAGCGCGGCATCGGCATCGCGGGACAAAGCGTCGGTCATGGCCGATCAGATGGGGCGAAACGATCCGTTCGGCAAGCCGCTCAGAGAGCCTCGAGAATGGAAATTGCGGTTTCGCCGTAGCGGCGGCTGTCGAGCAGCGCGAGCCCCTCGGGCGGATCGATGGCCGCGCCTTCTTCCCAGACGATCAGCGCGCCCGGCGCGATCCAGCCATTCGCGAGCATCGCGGCCAGCGCCTTCTCGCCGAGGCCCTTGCCATAGGGCGGGTCGAGAAAGACCAGCGTCGCGGGCGCATCGGGGGCGGGGCCGGGCCGGGTCGCGTTCCGGCGCAGGACCGTGCACTCGGCCCCGGCCCGGCAGAGGCCCACATTCTCGTGGATCAGCGCCAGCGCCTTCCTGCCATCCTCGACGAAGCAGACATGCGCGGCACCGCGCGACAGCGCCTCGAGCCCCAGCGCACCGGTGCCCGCGAAAAGATCGAGCACCCGCGCGCCCTCGACCGGATCGCCATAGCCGCCGTTCATGAGAAGGTTGAACAGGCTTTCGCGCACCCGGTCGGTGGTCGGGCGCAGATGTGCTGCCGGATCGCCCTTGCCGACCGAGGCCAGCGCCCGGCCACGGAACCGGCCCGCGACGATCCTCATGCCGCCATCAGCGCCTTGAGATCGCCGGCGGCGACCGTCTCGGGGGCGGGCGAGCGCCCGGCCTCGATCAGGCGCTTGGCGGTCATGTAGGCGCGGGGGTCGTTCATCGCGTCGAGCGCCAGCAGTTCGCTGCCGCGATAATACCAGTGGCTGGCGCTGCCCTCGCGGTCGCCGGGGCGCACCACCACGCGGTCATAGCCCGAGTTCAGCCCCGCGATCTGCAGCTTGACGTCATACTGATCCGACCAGAACCACGGTTTCGGGACATAGGGCGCCTCGGCCCCCAGCATGTTGGCCGCGACCGCCTCGGCCTGATCGATGGCGTTCTGCACGCTTTCAAGCCGGATCCGGCTGCCGCGATAGGGCAGGCTGGTACAGTCGCCCGCGGCCCAGATCGCCGGATCCGCGGTCCGGCCCATCGCATCGACCGCGATGCCCGCCTCGATCGCCAGCCCGGCGGCTTCGGCCAGCGCGGTCTCTGGCGCGACGCCGATCCCGAGGATGACGAAATCGGCCTCGATCACGCGTCCATCGGCCAGCTCGGCGCCGGTGACGCGGGTCTTGCCCAGCAGGCGGACGAGCCCCGTCGCCTCGCGGATCTTGACGCCATGGGCGGCATGGAGCGCGCGGAACCAGTCCGAGGTCTGGGGCGCGGCCACGCGCTGCAGGATGCGCGGCGCGGCCTCGATCAGGGTGACCTGCAGCCCCTGGGTGGCCGCCACTGCCGCGGCCTCAAGCCCGATATAGCCGCCGCCGACGATCAGCGCCCGGGCGCCGGGCCTGAAGTCGGGGGCCATCGCATCGACATCGGCGAGGCTGCGCACGACGTGGACGCCCTCGAGCGCGCCGCCGATGCCGGCGGGCAGGCGTCGGGGCGCGGCGCCGGTGGCGAGCGCCAGCATGTCATAGGCGATCTCGTGCTTGCCAAGGTGCAAGCGGCGGCGGGTACGGTCGATGCCGGTCACCCGCTCGCCCAGCCGCAGATCGATCCCGGCCTCGGCATAGAATGCCGGGGGGCGCAGGTAGAGCCGGTCGACCGGCATCGCGCCCAGCAGGTATTTCTTCGAGAGCGGCGGTCGCTGATAGGGCGGCACGGTTTCGTTGCCGATCAGGGTCAGGGGGCCGTCATGGCCGAGCGCCCTGAGTTTCGCTGCCAGCGCCGCGCCTGCCTGGCCGGCGCCGATGATGACGATGTGGGACATGGGGGTTCCGCTTTGGGGTTCCGCTCTGGCACGATGCGGCCTTCACACTATCTGAGCCCCGAAACGCAATGCAATGGATCAGGAGGAAGAAGTCATGGCGATTTCCGAAGGCGACCGGCTGCCCGAGGCGAGCTTTACCGAAATGGGCGCGGACGGACCCGGCGCGGTGTCCCTGTCGGACAAGCTGAAGGGCCGCAAGGTGGTGATCTTCGCAGTGCCCGGCGCGTTCACGCCGACCTGCCATTCGGCGCATATGCCGAGCTTCATCAAGGCGAAGGACAAGCTGGCCGCGAAAGGCGTCGACGAGATCGTCTGCGTGGCCGTGAACGACCCCTTCGTGATGAAGGCCTGGGGCGAGGCGACCGGCGCGCATGCGGCGGGCATCTCCATGCTGGCCGATGCCGATGCGAGCTTCACCAAGGCCATCGGCATGGAGTTCGACGCCCCGCCGGCCGGGCTGATCTCGCGCTCGAAGCGCTACGCCATGCTGGTCGAGGACGGCGTGGTGAAGAAGCTCAATGTCGAGGCGAGCCCGGGCGAGTGCTCGATCTCGGCCGGCGAGACCCTGCTGGAGCAGATCTGAGCCAGATCTGAGACCGGGGCCGGCGGGCCCGCGCCCGCGGCATGACGCCCGTCCCCGATCAGGGGCGGGCGTTTTAACGGCCCCGGTCCGGTACGCAGCCCGCTGTCCTCAATCCGGCATAGTCAGGCCCCTGCGCTCGGATCGGCACATCGGGGCCAATGCACCCGGGGTCTGTCCCCCTGAATGGGTTTCGTGTAATGCGGGGCGCGCGCTTCACGGCCTCCAGCGCAAGAGGCCGCCATGACAGGGGTCTGCTCGGACCGGCTTCGAATGGGGGCGGATCCGGCGTTTCTTCCAAGCAAGCGGCGCGGGATGGCGCGGATGGATGACCGGCGCCTGCCGAACGGCATTTCCGGGGACTGCATGTTTCCCCACACCACCATCTGTTACCGCCTCAACCGTCGGACCAAAGCGAGGGGCTGGGCCAGTGTCTTTGAAGCTCTTTCAGAAAATCAACCGGATAACATGTCGTTGATCGACGGCGCGGTCATCCGCGCCCACCGACAGGCGGCGGCTCGAAAGGGCGGGGCGGATCACACCCCTGGCCATTCTCGGGGGTGAGCATCAGGATCAACGCCACGCCCGATCATCGCGGCCTGCCCTTGGAGATCACACCGTTGCCGGGCCAGGCCTTGGGCAGGGCGGCGGGGGCAGATCTGTCGGTCGATCCCGCGCCAGGCGATGAGGCGCGACCACGCCCGCGGCCATATCCCCATCCGGTACGGCCGGCCGGAAGCTCGGCCATTCCTGCGCTTTGTCGTCAGCGCAATCTGGTCGATAGGGCCTTCAACAGGCTCAGGCATTTCGGAAAGATCGACCCGCGCGACGAGAGACCTGCGCGAAACCACCTCGCTGCCGGGCTCATCGCCTGTTCCTGCCTGTGGCCGAGGCATCATGAGGCCGCATCCCAGGCCAATGCCTTCAGGCCAGCGCATCCATCTTCCGCGCCAGTTCGACATCCTTCATCGTCAGCCCGCCGGCATCATGGGTCGAGAGCGTGACCTCGACGGTCTTGTAGACATTCGTCCAGTCGGGATGGTGATCCATCTTCTCGGCGCAGAGCGCGGCACGGGTCATGAAGCCGAAGGCCGAGACGAAGTCGCCGAATTCATAGGTCTTGACGATGGCGTCGCGGCCTTCGGTCTTGGCCCAGCCATGGGCGAACAGCGACGACAGTTCGAGCCTGCGTTCGTCCTCGGTCAGTTTTCCGGTCATTCCTGTTCCTCCTCCTGGTCTTTCGCGGTCTTGCGGAACGGCCCGTAGGCGGTGATCACCTCGATCTCTTCGGCCACGGCCTCGCGCTCGGCCCGCAGGAAATGATCGACGGCGGCGCGGAGCCCCGGATCGGCGATCCAGTGCAGCGAATGCGTGGGCATCGGCAGATACCCGCGCGAGAGCTTGTGCATGCCCTGCGCGCCGGCCTCGACGGTGTCGAGCCCATGGGCGATGGCAAAGTCGATGGCGCGATAATAGCACAGCTCGAAATGCAGGCAGGGATGGTCCTCGACGCAGCCCCAGTAGCGCCCGTAAAGCCGCGACCGGCCGATGAAGTTCAGAGCCCCCGCTACGGGGCGGCCGTCGCGCTCGGCCAGCACCAGCAGCATGTCGTCGCGCATGGTCTCGTGCAGCCGGTCGAAGCAGGCGCGGGTCAGGTAGGGCCTGCCCCATTTGCGCGCGCCGGTATCCTGGTAGAAGCGCCAGAAGGCGTCCCAGTGGCCGGGCCGGATTTCGTCGCCGCTCAGCGCCCGGATGGTGCCGCCGAAGGTCCGGGCGGTGGCGCGTTCCTTGCGGATGTTCTTGCGCTTGCGCGAGGACAGCGTGGCGAGGAAGGTCTCGAAATCGGGATAGCCGCGGTTTTCCCAGTGGAACTGCTGGGTGACGCGGTGCAAGAGCCCCATCTCGCGGCCCGACTCAGCCTCGGCCTCGGTGCAGAAGGTGACATGGGCCGAAGAGAGATCGTTTTCGGCGGCGAGCCGCACCGCGCCTTCGAGCAGGGCCGCCCGCCCGCGCATCTCCTGCCCCGGGCGGGTCAGGAAGCGGCGGCCGGTGGCCGGGGTGAAAGGCACCGCGATCTGCAGCTTGGGATAATAGCGCCCGCCCGCGCGCTCGTAGCCATCGGCCCAGCCATGGTCGAAGATATATTCGCCCTGGCTGTGCGACTTGGCATAAAGCGGGGCGACGGCGAAGATGCCGCTTTCGTCGCGGGCCACCAGATGATGCGGCTGCCAGCCGGTGCCGGCCCCGACCGAGCCGCTGTCTTCGAGCGCGGCGAGAAAGCGGTGGGTGGTGAACGGGTCTTTCGGGCGCCCGCCATCGGCCGCCTCGGGGCAGGCACAGGCATCCCATTCGGTTGCCCCGATCCGGTCGATCGATCTCAGTACCGCGATTTCGACCTGCTCTGCCTCGACGTGATCCGCGCGCATCGCTCCTGCCCCGGCTTTCCCCTTGAGGTGGGGCGGCCGGGACCGGGGTCAAGCGGGCCGGGTTGCGGCATAGCCCTCGAAGGTGACATTCGCGGCGACGCTGCGGGCGATACGCTCCTCGGCCGGGCTGCGCACCGTCCAGCACAGGATCGCGGCGCCACCGGCCCTGAGCTCGGCCACCCGGGGCCGGGCCAGATCGCGCCACAGATGCGAGATGAACGAGGCGCCGACCCGGTCGTAATCGGGGATCTCGCGCAGGGTCTCGCGCACCGGCGCATGCAGGCTCGGCCAGTCCTTGGCCTCGTAGGCGCAGGTGGTCAGGCCACGCGGCCGCTCGGGTGCGGCCTCGGCCAGAACGGCCACGCTGTGCGGGTTGAAGGACATCAGCGCGACCGGGCCGTCATAGCCCCTGAGCACCCTGGCCACCGCCCGTTCCAGCGGGCCGACGGCGGCGCCCATCGCCCCGTCCTGATCCTTGATCTCGATCAGCAGCGGCACCCGGCCCGCGACCTCTTCGAGGATCTGCGCGAGCGTCGGGATGCCGAAGTTGCCGCCCCTCAGCGGGATCGCGCCCAGCTCGGCGGCGCTCCGGCCCGCGACCGGGCCGGCCTCGCCCGTCAGCCGGGCGAGGTCGTAATCGTGAAACACCATCGGCACGCCGTCGGCCGAGGGCTGGATGTCGATCTCGATGCCGTAGCCCCCGGCAATGGCGGCGCGGACCGCCTCGACCGAGTTCTCGGGTCGCCCGGCGCTGCGGTCATGCAGCGCGCGATGGGCGAGGGGGGCCGTCAGGAAGGCCGGGGGCAGCGGGTTCATGCGATCTCGAAGATGCCTTCGATCTCGACCGCGACGCCGAAGGGCAGCGAGGCCGCGCTGACCGCCGAGCGCGAATGCCGTCCGGCATCGCCCAGGGCCTCGACGAGAAAGTCCGACGCGCCGTTGATTACCTTGGGCTGATCGCCGAATTCGGGCGTCGAATTCACGAAGCCGGTCAGCTTGACGACACGGACCAGCCGGTCGAGATCGCCGCCGCAGGCCGCCCGAAGCTGGGCCAGCAGCGAGATCGCGCAGGCCCGGGCTGCCGCGGCACCGGCCCCGACGTCGAGATCGGCCCCGAGCTTGCCCAGAATCAGCGCGCCATCCGCCGCTGAAACCTGGCCCGAAACGAAGACGAGATTGCCCGAAATCACATAGGGCACATAATTTGCCGCAGGGGCAGGGGCGTCGGGCAGGGTCACGCCAAGCTCGGCCAGTCTGGCCTCGTATTTGCCGCTCATTGGGTCTCTCCGAAGGAAAATATGGTGCGGATCAGGGGTTCGGGCCGAGGCTAGCGCCCCGCCGCGCCGGGCGGAAGCCGTAAAAGCCGGGCGGAGACCGTAAAATTCGGGCCATGGCCGGGAGGCTCCGGGCCCGTGGGCCCTTGTGATCCGGGCCCGGGCGTGGTTCCTTGGCAGAGTCTCGATATCAGACAGGATCCTGCTCGTGTCGTCTTTGCGGAAAGCCACCCTGTGGACGGGCCGTCTCGCGGTTCTTTCCTCATTTATTCTTCTGACCGCCTGTGCGCGCCCCGAGGCGCCCGGGACGATCCGCGATCCCTATGAGGCGCGCAACCGCCAGATTCACGAGGCGAACAAGGCGCTCGACCGTGGTGTGTTCCGGCCGGTCTCGACCGCCTATGGCCAATCCGTGCCGCACCCGGTCCGGAGCGGTGTCAGCAATTTCGCCTCGAACCTGTCGCTGCCCGGCGCCGTGATCAACAGCCTGTTGCAGTTCCGCCCGGGCGACGCGGCGCAGAACACCACGCGGTTCCTGATCAATACCACCATCGGTCTGGGCGGGATCTTCGATCCGGCCTCGCGGATGGGGGCGACCAAGGTCAATACCGATTTCGGCGAAACGCTTTATGTCTGGGGCATGCGCGAAGGCGCCTATGTCGAGTTCCCGGTGCTCGGCCCGATGACGGAACGGGCGATGATCGGCCGTGCCGTCGACTTCGCGATGAACCCGCTCAGGCCGCTGGCCAATTCCGAAGAACGCAACGTGATGGCGGGCACCGGTGTGCTGCGCGGCGCAAATGCACGTTATGAAAACTCGGATCTCGTAGATTCGGTCCTATATGACAGCGCGGACAGCTACGCCCAGTCGCGCCAGATCTATCTGGATTCCCGGCGGCACAAGCTGAACCGTAACCAAGAGACCGAGTATTTCGACCCCTACGAGGACCCCTATGCAGATCCCAACGCCGAGTAAGGCCTCCGCCCCGACCCGCCGCCGTCTTCTGATGACCGGTCTGGCTGCCGGGGCTGCTCTGACCGTGACCGGCCTGACATCCGGACGCGCGCTTGCGCTGACCACCGGCGAGGCGTCGCAGCTGATCGACCGCGTGATCGGCGATATCAATCGCGTGATCAATTCCGGCAAGTCCGAAGCCCAGATGTTCCCGGAATTCGAACGTATCTTTTCGCGCTATGCCGATGTGCCGGTGATTGCCCGTTCCGTGCTGGGCGTGGCGGCCCGGCAGGCCAGCCAGTCGGAGCTGAACGCCTTCACCCAGGCCTTCCAGGGCTATATCGCCCGCAAATACGGCCGTCGTTTCCGCGAGTTCATCGGCGGCGAGATCAAGGTGAACGAGGCCCGCCAGGTGAAGAACTTCTACGAGGTGAAAACGACCGCGCTGCTGCGCGGCCGGTCGCCGGTCGAGGTCGTCTTCCTGGTCTCCGACCGTTCGGGCAAGGACAAGTTCTTCAACATCTTCATCGAAGGCGTGAACATGCTGGCCAGCGAGCGGACCGAGATCGGCGCCATGCTGGACAAGCGGCGCGGCGATATCGGTGCGCTGACCCGCGACCTGGCTTCGGCGGGCTGACGCGTCTTTCCGCTTCCGAAAGACAGGAAAGGCCCCGGCTTGTGCGCCGGGGCCTTTTCCGTTCTGCCAGGGAGCATCTTCTGCCCCCCACCCTTGTGGCCTTCCCCGGCCTTCACCGGGGTCAGTTGCGCCCGGTGAAGGCGCCCAGCACGCTGCGCAGGATGTTCTCGGCGACATTGCCGCCCTGATCGCTGTCGCCCCTTGCTGCGACCGCCGAAGACGGCTCTTCCGGGACCAGCATCGGCAGGGGATGCGGCGGCACGCCGTCCTCGACGCGCTGCATGGTCTCGTGCCAGATCTCGGCCGGAAGCCCGCCTCCGGTCACGCCCCGCAACGGGGTGTTGTCGTCATAGCCCATCCAGACCCCGGCCACGTAATCGGCCGAAAAACCGATGAACCAGGCGTCGCGGGCGGCCGAGGTGGTGCCGGTCTTGCCCGCGACCTGCCGGTCGGCCAGCTTGGCGCGGTGTCCGGTCCCCGCCTCGACGGCGCGCCACATCATGTAGACAAGGCTGCGGGCCGCGCGCTCCGAGATCACCCGCTCGCCCATGCCGCCCTCCTGGCCCATCAGCGGCTCGCGGTCGCCTTTCAGCTTCAGTTCGGTCAACCCGTAGGGGGTGACGCTCGAGCCGCCGTTGAGGATGCCCGCATAGGCGCCGGTCATGTTGATCAGCGTCGATTCCGAGGCGCCCAATGCCAGGGCCGGCCCTTCGGCCAGATCGGCCTGCAGCCCGAAATCATGCGCGATCCGGCGCACGTTCTCGCGGCCCACGGCCTCGGAAACCTTGACCGCCGGAATGTTCAGCGAATGCTGCAACCCCTCGGTCAGGGTCACCCGGCCGCGGAAGCGGCGGTCGTAGTTTTCGGGTGAATAGGGCCCCGAACCCGGCACGTTGATGGTATAGGGCTCGTCCACCACGGTCGCATTGGGCGTGTAGCCGAGATCGAGCGCGGCGGCATAGACGAAGGGCTTGAAGGCCGACCCGGTCTGCCGGAGCGCCATCGTTGCCCGGTTGAACCCGCCGATCGCCGTCTGGCGGCCGCCGACCATGGCACGGACCGCGCCGTCGGCCGACATCACGATGATGGCCGCCTCGGCCTTCGAGCCCTCCTTGACCTTGGTCTCGAACACCTCCTTCAGCGCGCTCTCGGCGGCTTTCTGGATGCGCGGGTCGAAAGTGGTGCGGATGATGACATCCTCGGTGGTGTCGCGGGTCAGGAAGTCGGGTCCCGCCCCCATCACCCAGTCGGCGAAATATCCGCCCGCGCGGGCTTCGGCGGCTTCGGAGAGCTGCGCCGGGTTGGCCCTGGCAAGGGCCGCCTGCTTGGGCGTGATATAGCCCTGCTCCTGCATCAGGCCGACGATGAGATTGGCCCGGTCGCGCGAGCGCTTGAGGTTGTTGGTCGGGGCATAGGTGGTGGGCGCCTTCAACAGCCCCGCCAGCATCGCCGCCTCGGAGATGTTCACCTGGTTCGCGGATTTGCCGAAATAGCGCTGGGCGGCGGCCTCGAAGCCGCGGGTGCCCGCGCCCAGATAGGCGCGGTTGAGGTAGATCGTCAGGATCTCGTCCTTGGTATACTTGGCCTCCATCGCCATTGCATAGAGCGCCTCCTTGACCTTCCGCCCCAGCGTGGTGCGGCGGCAGTCGGCCTCGTAGGCGGTCTCGTTCTTCCAGGTCGTCGAATCATAGGGCACGCCGAGACAGAGCAGCTTGGCGGTCTGCTGGGTGATGGTCGAGCCGCCATTGCCCGAAAGCGGGCCGCGGCCCTCGGAGAGGTTGATGCGGATCGCGCTGGCGATGCCGCGCGGGCTGAGGCCGAAATGGCCGTAGAAGCGCCGGTCCTCGGTTGCGACCACGGCATTCTTCAGCACCGGGGCGACGGTCGTGGCGGTGATCTGGCCGCCGAACTGCTCGCCGCGCCAGGCGAAGACCTTGCCGTCGCGGTCGAGCAGGGTCACCGAGCCGCGGTTGCGCCCGTCCAGAAGTGCCGTCATCTCGGGCAGTTGCTGGTAGAAATAGAAGACCGCGCAGCCAAGCGCGAGCGCGCCCAGAACCGCAAGCCGGATCCCGGTCCCGAGGAGCGAGCGGAACAGTCCGCGAAAGAAGGCCCGGATTGCGCGCAGGATCGGATTGCCGCGCCCGGCCCCGCCGCGCCGCCCGCCCCCGCTGCCATTGCGGGATCGGGGCTTGCGGCTGCGCGGCTGCTGCGGCTTGCGTTTCGTCTTCTTCGGATAGCGCCGATCCGCCACCAGGGGCGGCGGCCTGCGTCCCGTGCTGCCCATAACTGTCGACTGCCTCATTTGCCTTTTCGCGGCACCTTATCCCGGCCGCGCCGGATTGTGGAGGTCGAAGGCGTCATGTGACCGGTCCGCGAATTGCCTTAAAAAAGTGCACTTACCCTGATCTGTGCAAAAGTTGTGCAACAACTCTCGTTTTGCGACCGGTTTGCGGCCTCGATCCGCTTGTCTCACGGCGGTTTCGCGGCCCTTCCTTGCCTCTGTGGAAACCCGCAGGGGCGACCTGCTCAACGGAAGGGGCACAACGTGAAACTCATCATTGCTGCAATCAAGCCGTTCAAGCTGGAGGAGGTGAGGGAAGCTCTCACCGCAATCGGCGTGCGCGGCATGATGGTGACCGAGATAAAGGGGTTCGGATCGCAGTCCGGACATACCGAGATCTATCGCGGTGCGGAATATGCCGTGAATTTCGTTCCCAAGGTGAAGCTCGAAATCGTGGTGACCTCGGCCATGGCCGATCAGGTCGTCGAGACCATCGCCAAGACCGCCAAGACCGACAAGATCGGCGACGGCAAGATCTTCGTTCTGGACGTGAACCAGGCGGTGCGGGTCCGGACCGGAGAAACCAACGAAGACGCGGTGTGACGCGGACGTATCAGGGATAGAGAGACAACGAAAATGGCGAATATCAAACATATTCTCGGCCTTTCGGCGCTGACCGCGACGGCCGCGGCGCTTCCGGCGCTGGCTCAGGAGGTCGCCGAGGCCGCACCGATCATGGACAAGGGCGACACCGCCTGGATGATGACTGCGACCATCCTCGTCCTGTTCATGACCATGCCGGGCATCGCGCTGTTCTACGGCGGCCTCGTGCGCCAGAAGAACATGCTGTCGGTACTGATGCAGAGCACGCTGATCGCCGGCATGATGATGGTGATCTGGGTGTTCTGGGGCTATTCCTTCGCCTTCGGCGGCGGCACCTCGCCGTTCTGGGGCGGCTTCGGCAAGCTGTTCCTGTCGGGCGTCACCGTCGATTCGACTGCCGCGACCTTCACCGATGGCGTCGTCATCCCCGAATATGTCTTCATCGCGTTCCAGATGACCTTCGCCGTCATCACGCCCGCGCTGATCGTCGGTGCCTTCGCGGAACGCATGAAATTCTCGGCCGTGCTGCTGTTCGTCGCTCTGTGGACGACCTTCTGCTATTTCCCGATCGCCCACATGGTCTGGGACGGCGCGGGCCTCTTGTACAACCTCGGCGCTCTCGATTTCGCGGGCGGCACCGTGGTGCACATCAATGCCGGTATCGCGGCCCTGGTCGGCGCGATCCTGATCGGGCCGCGCATCGGCCTCGGCAAGGAAAACATGGCGCCCCATTCGATGACCCTGACCATGGTCGGTGCCTCGATGCTGTGGATCGGCTGGTTCGGCTTCAATGCCGGGTCGAATCTCGAAGCCAATGCCTTCACCGGCCTGCCCTTCATCAACACTTTCGTGGCGACCGCCGCCGCCATCCTGTCCTGGTCCGCCGTCGAGGGCCTGACCCGCGGCAAGGCCTCGATGCTGGGGGCCGCCTCGGGCATGGTCGCGGGCCTCGTCGCCATTACGCCCGCCTGTGGCCAGCTCGGCCCGGTCGGCGCCATCATCCTCGGCTTCGCCGTGTCGCCGATCTGCTACTTCTTCGTGTCGACTGTGAAGACCAAGTTCGGCTATGACGACAGCCTCGACGTCTTCGGCGTGCATGGCGTGGGCGGTATCGTCGGTGCCCTGGGCACCGGTCTGCTGGGCAGCGAGGCGCTGGGCGGCCAGGGCTTTGCCGAGGGTGTCGGCACGATCGGCCAGACCATCATCCAGGCCGAGGCCGTGCTCGTGACCATCGTCTGGTGCGCCGTCGTCTCGCTGATCGCCTACAAGATCGTCGACATGATCGTGGGCCTGCGGGTCGATACCGACAGCGAACGTCAGGGCCTCGATCTCACCAGCCACGGCGAGGCGGCCTATCACAGCTGAGCCGGACGCCCTGGGGTGGAAATGCGAACGGCGGGGAGTTCCCCGCCGTTTCCTTTTGTGCCTTTGCTGCCCGGTGCCTGTGTTCTGGGGCCTGTCAGAGCCCGGCGGCCAGCATCGCCCCGGCGACTTTCGGGATGTTGGTTTCCGACAGTCCGGCGAGGTTGATCCGCCCGTCGCCGATCACATAGACGCCATGGGTCTCGCGCATCATTGCGACCTGATCAGGGGTCGCACCGATCAGCGAGAACAGCCCCTTCTGACCGGCAAGGAAGGCAAAGCGGTCCGACCCGCTGGTTTCGCGCAACCTGTCGGCCAGCGTCCGGCGCAGGGTGTCGATCCGGCTGCGCATGGTCTCGAGCTCGGCCGCCCAGTCGGCCCGCAAAGCGGCATCGCCGAGGATCGCGGTCACCACGCGGGCGCCGTGATCGGGGGGGAAAGCGAAATTCTGGCGGTTGAGGTTCGAGAGGTTCCCCCGCACCAGATCGCGCGCCGTCTGATCGGGCGTCAGCGCCAGTACCGCTCCCACGCGTTCGCGGTACAGCCCGAAATTCTTCGAGCAGCTGACCGAGATCAGCATCTCGGGCAGGGCCCCTGCCAGCAGCCGCAGCCCGGCGGCATCGGCCTCTAGCCCGTCCCCGAAGCCCAGATAGGCCAGATCGACCAGCGGCAGCGCGCCGGTGCGGCCGAGGATCTCGGCAATCGCGGCCCAGTCCGCCGGCGTCAGCTCGGCCCCGGTGGGGTTGTGGCAGCAGCCATGCAGGATCACCACATCGCCCGGGCCGGTGGTCTCGAGATCGGCCAGCAGGCCCGTGATGTCGAGCGCATGGGCCTCGGCATCGTAATAGCGGTAGGCCGCCTCGCCGAGCCCCAGGAAATTGACGATGGCGGCATGGTTGGGCCAGGAGGGCGCCGGGATGAAGACCCGCGCCTTGCGATCGGCGAGGCGCACCAGCTCCAGCGCCTGCCGCACCGCGCCGGTGCCGCCCGGCGTCGCCACCGCGGCGACGCGGTCCGCAGGCAGGGCCTCGCCCAGGACCAGCGTCCGGATCGCGTCGAGAAAGGCCGGATCGCCCTCGATGCCCACATAGGCCTTGCTGTCCTGGGTCCGCCACAGGGTTTCCTCGGCGGCCTTGACCGCCCGCATCACCGGGGTCCGGCCCTGGGCATCGCGATAGACGCCGACGCCAAGGTCGATCTTCTCGGCGCGCGGATCGGCGCGGAACTGCTGCATCAGCCCGATGATCTTGTCGGGGCTTTGCGGAGAAAGGCGGGTCAGCATCGTGCAGGTCCCGTCTCGACCGGAAGATCGCCATACATGCCCCATTCCGACCACGAGCCGTCATAGAGCGAATGGGTGCGATGCCCGATCACCTCGAGCGCGAGGCTGAGGATGGCGGCGGTCACGCCCGAGCCGCAGGAGGTGATGACCGGCTTTCGCAGGTCCACCCCGGCGGCCTCGAAGACCGCACGCAGTGCCTCGGGGCTTTTCATCGTGCCATCGGCATTCAGCAAGCTGGCGAAGGGGACGTTCTTCGAGCCCGGAATATGGCCCGGGCGCAGCCCCGGCCGCGGCTCGGGATCGGTCCCCTCGAAGCGCGAGGGCCCGCGGGCATCGATGATCTCGTAATCGCCGAGCTTCGAGGCGGCGGCGACCTGGGTCACGTCCTTGACCAGCCCGGCCTGGCGCTGCACCGTCATGTGGCGGTCGCGCACGACCGGCGGCATGTCCTCGACCGGGCGCTCCTCGGCCCGCCATTTCGGCAGGCCCCCGTCCAGCACCGCGATGTCGGTCTTGCCCATCAGCCGGAAGGTCCACCAGACCCGGGCGGCAGAGAACAGCCCGGCGCCGTCATAGACCACGACCTGATGGCCATCGCCCACGCCCATGGCGCGCATCCGGCTGATGAACTTCTCGGGCGGCGGCACCATATGCGGCAGGTCCGAGCGCTGGTCGGAAATCTCGTCGATATCGAAGAAGCGCGCGCCGGGGATATGGGCCTCCTGATACTCGGCACGAGGATCGCGGCCCGAGCCGGGAAGATACCAGGAGGCATCGAGGATCCTGAGATCGGGATCGTTCAGATGCGCCGCAAGCCAGTCGGTCGAGACCAGCGTTTTCGGATCGTCGTAGCTCATGACCTCCCCCTCCGGCTGCGCAGACACCGTTTTCCTTAGAACGGCGCCAGAGCCGAGGCAAGGCGGGTCAGCCGTGATCCTTCAAAAGCCGGGCCTTCTGCCGCTGCCAGTCGCGCTTGGCCTCGGTCTCGCGCTTGTCCTGGGTCTTCTTGCCCTTGGCGATGCCGATCTTCAGCTTCACCAGCCCCTTGTGGTTGAAATACAGCACCAGCGGCACCAGCGTGAACCCCTTGCGCTGGGTATCGGACCAGAGCCTGGCCAGATCCTTGCGGCTGACCAGAAGCTTGCGCTTGCGGCGTTCCTCATGGCCCCAGGTCCGGGCCTGCTCGAAAGGCGGGACATAGCCGTTGACCAGCCACAGCTCGCCATCCTCGACCGAGGCATAGCTCTCGGCGATGTTGGCGCCGTTCTCGCGCAGCGACTTGACCTCGGAACCCTGCAGCACGATCCCGCATTCGAGGTCGTCCTCGATGGCGTAATCGTAGCGGGCCCGCCGGTTCTCGGCGATCACCTTGTAATTCGGATCTGTCTTCGCTTTGGCCATGGTGGAGGCGATATAGGCTATCGCGGTCCGGCTTGAAAGGGCGCGCATCCGTCCTCAAGGCGGCTGTCGCATTTCGCGAAGGGGCGGGACGGGGCTATCGGCGGCGGTCTTTCGCTGCTGGAACGGCACCGCATCCCGGCCGGGCGCGCCGCTTCCGGGGCCGACGCGTGCCGGCCTCCCGGACAGGGCGCCCCGGCCCGCGCGGCTCTCCAGCCGCAGGCATGGCTGCCGGACGTGACGCAAGGTCATGGCCGTCGGTTCTTAGAAGGCATCTCAAATTTGATCATAATTATTCCCGATCAAAGTCCGAATCGACGTGCCATATGGCGGTCATGGATCGACGTGGTGTTGCCGATCCTGTGTAGAGGGCCGCGTATCTGGCCCTGTAACGGGTGCAATGTTACTTGGGGCGCGCCATGTGAATGGTGGCAGACGGTTGGTGTGACCGGCGCGCCCCAAGGGTTTCCTCCCGCCTTTCCGAATCGCGCCTCGGATTGATCCGCTCCCGTTCCGGGCTAGCTCGAGTCCGGAGGCCGGTCCGGCCAACCGGATCGTCCGTCGGAATGCACTGGAAGGGAGGACCCCATGCACGCTCGCCCCGCCGTTTCATTCGTTGTCCCGTCTCTGGCATTCGCCGCGCTGACGGCATTTGCGCTGCCCGCGCTGGCAGAGGATCCCCGCACGCCTTCGCCCGAGGGGGCACGGGTGTTCATCATCAGCCCCGAAGACGGTGCCACGGTCTCGTCGCCGGTGACGGTGGTCTTCGGCATCGAGGGCATGGAGGTCGTGCCGGCCGGCACCGACGCCCCCGCCAGCGGCCATCACCACCTGATCGTCGATCTGCCGCAGGACGAGGTCGATGTCGCGCATGCGATCCCCGCCGACGATCATCACATCCATTTCGGCGGCGGCCAGACCGAGACCACGGTCGAGCTCGCGCCCGGCAAGCATCGCCTCTGGCTGCTTCTGGGCGACGCGAACCATGTGCCGCATGACCCGCCGGTGATGTCCGAGCCGATCGAGGTGACGGTCGAATAGGGCTCAGCCGGTTTCGCCGGGCGGCAGGTCGATCGAGGCCAGCCAGGGCTTGATGTCGAGCAGAGGCGTGCCGTCGTAACAGTCGAGCGCATCGACCTCTACCCGACCGGCCCCGGCGTCGAGCGCGGTGATCCTGACCGTCGACTGGCTGATCGTGTTGGGCCGGTTCGGCGAGCGCAGGGCGAAGCTGCCGCGCGGACCGTCGACATGGCGGGGCGCCTGCACCAGAAGATCACGCCGCGCCCGGTCCATCCAGTACAGCAGGATAACCGGTTGGCCGACAGAAAGCCCCTTCAGCGCCGGGGCGAAGGCCGGGTCGATCTCGAGGGTGGCGGGCGCGCCCCGTTCGCGCGCCCGGCAGATATTCCTCGGGCAATCCTCTGGCCCCCAGGGGGTCCGGGCCCGGCCGATGACGCGCAGCGCCGGGCCCTCGGCGGGGCCAAGATCCCCGGCCACCACCTCGCCCGGGCGCAACTCGTCCGGCCCCTTCAGTTCAGCAGGCCTTCAGTTCAGCAGGCCGGCATGGCGCATTGCGGCGTCGATCCGATCCTTCGTGCCCTGGGTCAGCCCGACCAGCGGCGAGCGGACCTCGTCGCTGCACTTGCCGAGCCGCGACAGCGCGTATTTCGCCGCGGCAACGCCGGGTTCGAGGAAGATCGCGATATGCAGCGGCATCAGACGGTCCTGCAGCTCCAGTGCCTTCGCGTAGTCGCCCGCAAGCGTCGCCTCCTGGAACTCGGCGCAAAGCCGCGGCGCCACATTCGCGGTGACCGAGATGCAGCCCCGCCCGCCATGGGCGTTGAAGCCCAGCGCGGTGCCGTCCTCGCCCGAAATCTGCACGAAATCGGGGCCGCAGGTGATCCGCTGTTTCGGCACCCGGGCCAGATCGCCGGTCGCGTCCTTGACGCCGATGATGCGCGGCAGTTTCGCCAGCTCGCCCATGGTCTCGGGGGTCATGTCGACGACCGAGCGGCCGGGGATGTTGTAGATGATGATCGGCAGGGTGCAGCAATCATGCAGCTCGGTGAAATGCCGGATCATGCCGGCCTGGGTCGGCTTGTTGTAGTAGGGCGTGACCACCAGCGCGGCATCGGCCCCGACCTCTTCGGCATATTGCATGAAGCGCACCGCCTCGGCGGTGTTGTTCGAGCCCGCGCCGGCCACCACCGGCACCCGGCCGTCGACGGTCTTCACCACTGCCGCGATCACCGCCTCGTGTTCGGCATGGGTCAGGGTCGGGCTTTCGCCGGTGGTGCCGACGGGCACGAAGCCGTGGCTGCCTTCGGCCAGCTGCCAGTCGACAAGACGCTTGAGCGTGTCGAAATCCACCGCGCCGTCCTTGAACGGCGTCACCAGGGCTGGAAGGGACCCTTGTATCATGACACGCTCCTTATCACTTGTGTGTTTCATCG
The DNA here is from genome assembly GCF_002073975.1 of Rhodovulum sp. MB263. NCBI lineage: Bacteria > Pseudomonadati > Pseudomonadota > Alphaproteobacteria > Rhodobacterales > Paracoccaceae > Rhodovulum > Rhodovulum sp. MB263. The sequence continues at coordinate 231,052 of NZ_CP020384.1, forward strand.
GGGCGCGAGTCGCGCGCCCGCGCAGCGCGCCGGACCCTATAGCGTCGGCGGGCCGTTGCCAAGTTTGTGAATCGCCTGCATGGAGCACCGTGTGAGACCTTTCCCCTCCCTTCTTGCCGAACCGGTTCCGACATGCGCGCCCTGATCCTGACCGTCCTGATCTTGCTGGCCTCTCCCGTCCTCGCGGCCGATCCGGGCCCGCTGTCCAAGGCCATGGTCGCGGTGCGCGCCGACCGCTGGGCCGAGGCCCGTCAGCTGGCACGCCCGGCCGGTCAGGTCGCGCTCGACATCGTCGAGTGGCGGCGGCTGCGCGCGGGCGAGGGCCGGCTTGACGACTACCGCGCCTTTCTGGCCCGCAATCCCGACTGGCCGGGGCTCGGCAAGGTCCGGAGCGCGGCCGAGGGCGTCATCGCGGCCAGCGACGATCCGGCCGCGGTGGTGGCCTTTTTCGGCTCCCGCGATCCGGTGACCGGCGAGGGCGCGCTGCGGCTGGCCGAGGCCGAGGCCGCGCTGGGCCGCAGGGGCAAGGCCGAGGAGGTCGCGGTGTCGGCCTGGCGCAGGCTGCCGCTTGCCGAGCCGGTGCAGGCGGCGCTTCTGGCGCGCTATGGCGCGGCGCTTGCGGGCCATCACAGGGCCCGGCTCGATACGCTGCTCTGGGACGGGCATGACATTTCGGCCGGTCGGATGCTGGGCCTCGTGCCCGAGGGCTGGCAGAAGCTTGCCGCGGCACGGATCGCGCTGCGCAACCAGAGCCCCGGCGTCGATGCTCTGATCGCGGCGGTGCCCGCCGCGCTGCGCGACGATCCGGGGCTGGCCTATGAGCGCTTCATGTGGCGCACCCGCAAGGGCCGGGGCGAGGATGCGATCGCGCTTCTGGACGAGCGCAGCGGATCGGCCGAAAGCCTCGGCCGTCCGGCGCGCTGGGCCGGGTGGCGGCGTTATTATGCCCATCAGGTGCTGCGCGAGGGCAACCCGAAGCTCGCCTATCGGCTTGCCGCGCGCCACCATCTGAGCGCGGGGGCAAGCTATGCCGAGCTGGAATGGCTGTCGGGCTTCATCGCGCTGCGCTTCCTCGACAGGCCTGAGACCGCGCTGAAGCACTTCCGCGCCTTCGAGGCGGCGGTCCGGACCCCGATCAGCCTTGGTCGGGCGGGCTACTGGGAGGGGCGCGCGCTCGAGGCGATGGGCCATCCGCAGGAGGCCCGCGCCGCCTATGCGACGGGGGCGCAGTTCCAGACCAGCTTCTACGGGCTTCTGTCGGCCGAGCGGGGCGGCATCGCCATGGACCCCTCGCTGACCGGCAAAGACCATTACCCCGACTGGCGCGCCCAGCCCTTTGCCCGCGGCTCGGTGATCGCGGCCGCCTTGCTGCTGCATGAGGCGGGCGAGCAGAACCTCGTCGAGATGTTCCTGACCCATCTTGCCGAAACCGCCGATCCGGCCGGGCAGCGCGCGCTGGCCGGGCTGGCGCTGGAGCTGAACGACCACCATGTCGCGCTGCGCATCGCCAAGACCGCGGCCGAGACCGGCAATGTCATGGTCGAGGCCTATTTCCCGGTCACCACGATCGCCCGCAGCCGCCATCCGGTCCCGACCGAGCTGGTGTTGTCGATCGTGCGCCGCGAAAGCGAGTTCGACCCGACGGTGGCCAGCGGCGCCGGGGCTCTGGGGCTGATGCAGCTGATGCCGACCACGGCCAAGGCGATGGCCGACAAGCTGTCGGTGCGCTATTCCAGCTCGGCCCTGACCGCCGATCCGGCCTATAACGCGCGTCTCGGCGCGGCCTATCTGGCGCATCTGGTCGAAGAGTTCGGGTCCAATCCGGTACTGGTCGCCGCGGCCTATAATGCCGGGCCCAGCCGGGCGCATCGCTGGGTCGCCGAACAGGGCGATCCGCGCGCGGCCGGGGTCGACGTGATCGACTGGATCGAGCTGATCCCCTTCACCGAGACCCGCAATTACGTGATGCGGGTCACGGAATCGCTGCCGATCTACCGGGCGCGGCTGGCGGGCCGGACCGGAGCGCTCAGCCTCTCGAAAGAGCTGAAGTCGAACTGAGCGCCGGTCGTCTGGCGCGGTGCCGGGCGGGGCTGTCGCTCCTGCCCGGCTGGCTTTGCATCCCTGCCCAGCCCTGACGCGTGAAAGCCTGACGCGCGCCCGGTCCGCGCTGCCGCCCCCGGGCGCAGTTGCCGGGACTATGGCCTCATGGGGGCGTCCGTCCGCTGCAAGGGCCGGACCCGCCTGGATCGCCCGTGAATCGCGCCGGGCGGCCCGCTGGCGCCGTTCCGTTTTTCGTGCTGCCCCGGAGCTGCCCCGGATCTGTTCAGGCGCTCAGACCGGCCCGGCTCCGCCCGCCCGACCTGCCCGCACCCGCTCGCGCCAGGCGGTGAAAAGCCCCGCCGCCACGACGATGGTCCCGCCCACCACGACATTGGCGTGCAGCGTCTCGTGGAAGACCGCGAGCCCGAAGGCCGAGGCGAAGACGAGCTGCAGATAGGCGAAGGGCTGCACGGCGCTGGCCTCGGCCACCTCATAGGTCTTGATCAGCAGGAAATGTCCCAGCGCGCCCGAGACGCAGAGCCCGGCCATGAAGCCCCAGTCGGCTGCCGTCATCGGCTCCCAGCTCCAGAGCCCGACGAGGGTGGCGGCGACCGCACCGGTGGTGCCGGTCCAGAAGAAGCTGGTCGCGGCGCTGTCCTCGCGGGCGACATAGCGGGTGAGAAGCCCGTAGATGGCGAACAGCGTCGCGGCGGCCAGCGGGATCAGCGCCAGCGGCGAGAACACCCGCACGCCCGGCGCGAGGATCACCAGAACGCCAGCGAAGCCCACGCCGATCGCGCACCAGCGCCGCCAGCCGACCTTCTCGCCCAGGACCGGGCCGGACAGCGCCGCGATCATCAGCGGATAGGAGGCGAAGACCGAATGGCTCTCGATCAGGCCGAGATGGGTGAAGGCCGCGATCATCACCCAGATCTCGGCCACCAGCACCAGCCCGCGCAGGGTCTGCAGCACCGGCATCCGGGTGCGTGCCGCCGCCGACAGGCTGCCCGCGTTGCGCCGCGCCAGCACCATCACGAAGGCCGCGAAGAACCAGTAGCGGATCATCACCACCATCGGGATGTTGTAGTGATCCGCCAGATGGCGCGAGAGCACGTCCTGCGCCGAGAAGACGAAGGTCGTGGCGATCATCAGAAGGATCCCCAGCCGGGTGTTCTGCCGGGTCATGACAGGTGTCCCACGCTCATGTGGCGCTTGCGCCCGAAGCCCGGGCGGCGGCTGACCTCGAAGCCCGCCGCGGCCAGGCCGCGCCGGACGAAGCCCGCCGCGGTATAGGTGGCGGCGGTGCCGCCGGGGGCGGTGTGGCGGGCGACCTCGGCCATCAGCCCGGGCGACCAGAGTTCGGGGTTCCTGGCGGGCGAGAAGCCGTCGAGAAACCAGGCATCGGCCCGGCCCTCCCAGGCGGGCAGGGTCTCGCGCGCGTCGCCTTCGACGATCTCGGCGATCAGCCCGTCGGTCTCGATCCGGCGCGCACCCTCCGCCCAGGCGGCGATCAGCGGGTCGGCCACGGCACGGGCCTCGGGGAAGGCCGACAGCGCGCGCTCCATCTCTTCGGCGCTCATCGGGAAGGCCTCGAAGCTGGTAAAGCGCAAGGGGCCTTCCGTTCCGGCCGCCCGCCAGGCGATCAGCGCCGCCAGCAGGTTCAGCCCGGTGCCGAAGCCCAGCTCGGCGATGTGAAAGCCCGGGGCGAAGCGGCCGGGCAGGCCGTTGCCGTCTAGAAACACATGGCGGGTCTCGGCCAGCCCGTCGGCGATCGAAAAATAGGGATCGTCGAAGCGGGTCGAGACCGGCACCCCACCCTCGCGCCATTCGATCCCGGCGCGCTGGTCACGGGGCAGCGGATCGCCTAGACCGCTGGCGGATTCTTCGGGGCAAGGGGGCGGAACGGATGGCACGGGTCGATGTAACTGTGATGGGGGCAGGGGTGTTCGGGCTCTCTTCGGCCTATGCCTGCGCGCGGCGCGGCGCAAGGGTGCGCGTCGTCGAATGGTCGCATCCCGGCGCGGGGGCGAGCGGCACGCCGGTCGGCGCACTCAGCCCGCATGTGCCCGAGCAATGGAACCCCAAGAAGCAGTTCCAGTTCGAAAGCCTGATCGCCTCCGAGGCATTCTGGGCGGAGGTCGAGGCCGAAAGCGGCCTGAAGACCGGCTATGGCCGGGTCGGGCGCTATCAGCCGCTCGCGGATGAAAAAGCGCTGGCCCGCGCCCGGGACCGTGCCGTCGAGGCCGAAACGCTTTGGCAGGGGCGCGCGGCCTGGCGGGTGATCCGGGCGGCCGAGGCTGGGGGTCTTGTGCCCGAGACGGCCTCGGGCTGGCTGGTCCATGACACGCTGTCGGCCCGGATCGCGCCGCGCGCCGCTTGCGCGGCTCTGGCCGAGGCCATCCGCGTGCGGGGAGGCGAGGTGTCCTGCGGTGCCGAGGGTCCGATTGAGGGGCGAGTGATCTGGGCCACGGGCTATCCGGGGCTGGCTGCGCTCTCGGCCGATCTCGACCGTCAGGTCGGCAGCGGCGTCAAGGGACAGGCGGCGATCCTTGCGCATGATGCGGGCGCGGTGCCGCAGGTCTATGCCGATGGTGTGCTGATCGTGCCCCATGCCGATGGCACGGTCGCCGTGGGCTCGACCTCGGAACGCGAGTTCGACGATCCCTACAGCACCGATGCGCGGCTCGACGCGGTGATCGACCGGGCGCGGGCGGTCTGTCCGGCGCTTGCGGGCGCCGAGGTGATCGAGCGCTGGGCGGGCGTGCGCCCGCGCGCGAAGACCATCGCGCCGATGCTGGGTCCCTGGCCCGGGCGGCCGGGGCATTTCGTGGCCAATGGCGGCTTCAAGATCGGGATCGGGCTGGCGCCAAAGGTGGGCGAGCTGATGGCAGCGCTGGTTCTGGAGGGTCGGGACGACATCCCCGAAGGCTTCCGGATCGAGGCGAGTCTTTGAGCCTCAGCGCCGGCCGATATAGGTCTGGTAGGCCCAGATCAGGGCCATCGCGCCCAGCACCGCCCCGACAAGACCGGCCAGCGCGCCGGTGATGGCCAGCAGGAGGCGGATCAGCAGTCCGCCGATCAAAGCGCCGAAAACGCCCAGCGCGACGGTCGTCAGCATATCGGCCTCGACCCGCATGATCCGGGTGGCGAGGAAACCGGCCGCAGCCCCGATGATGAGAAGAAAGACCATGCCCATGGCCTGAATATGGGGCGCGCGCCAGGCGTTTGCCAGAGCGGTTCGTTGCGATCCGTGTCCCGGGACAGGGACCCGCGGGATTTCGGCCGCCCCGGATCGGACACATTGGCCCGGTCGGCCGCATTCCGTCCTGCCCCGGCCTCGGTTCCTGAGAACGCCGAACGGCGCCTCGGGACGCGTGGCCGGACACGTGCCCTGTTCGGGCCATGGCGCGTCCGGTCCCGGGTCCGAGGCGGGCGGCGAGACGGGGTTCTGGCTCTGCGGCATGGGCCAGGTGTGGCGGCAAAACCGCGGCCATCCCGGGGTCCAGACCATCCTCGCCCCTCGCTCGTCGCGCAAGCGCGGGAAGATCCGCAGGGATCGGGCCTCTGCCCGGGCCTTGTCGTCATCCGGGTGGCGGGCGTTGCCGTTTTCCGCTTCGTCTCTCGGCCGCGCCCCCCGGTCCGCCGATCCCCTCCGCCGGTCCCTGCGCCGGGGCTGTCGGCGCTGAGCTGGCCCACTGTCCCGGCCACAGACCCGGAGCCCTTGCGCAGATCCGGGAGCGGTGCGGCGGGACGCGCGGCGAAGACGGATCTGCCCGCCATTCCCTTCGACCGCGCCGCCCTGCGGCAGGGGAAGATCCGGACGGCTTTGATCGCCACACTGCATCATGCCACCGTCACGGGACTTTCCGGAAGGCCTGCCACAATTTACAGGGGCGCCCCCGCGCAAGAACCGACGCGGGGGGGCTTTCCGCCCGAATAAGAGAGAGGCTGGCAGGCTCCGGCTGCCGACACCCGAAACCGCGCGCGCGAGCGGTGCCGTCCCGCCTTAGATCGAGGCCATCACGAAATCCGGATGGATGCCCGCCGCGCGACAGCAGGACTGGCAGGACAGGGATTTCAGCGCGCCGTGATCGGTCACTAGGGCGCTGCGATAGCCAAGCGCCCGGCCGCCCAGGATATCGGTATGCAGCGTGTCGCCCACCATCAGCACCCGGTCCGGCGGAATGCCCGCTCCGGCGCGCAGCCGGGCCAGATCGAAGACCGAGGGGAAGGGCTTGCCGCAGAAGACGGGCAGCTGCCCCGTGGCATCGGCCAGCCGGTGAGCCCAATAGCCCGGTTCGAGCGACAGCCCGGTCTCGCGCGGGGCCACCAGATCGGGATTGCCGCAGAAGACCGGGCGCGGCCGGGCGGCAAGGGCTTGTGCCAGAAGGCTCTGGCGCGTCTCGTTCCAGCCCGAGGCACCGATCAGCAGGAAGCCGTCGACTCCGGCATAGGTCTCGGGATCGTCGCCGAGAAAGCTGACCGTCAGATCGCCGAGATCCTCGCGGCCATGCCCGTCATCCAGCATGATGCCCCAGTGCCGCCGGTCGCCCGCAAGGGTGGCCAGCAGCGCCTCGCGGCTCGAGGAGACCTCGGCGGCGGTGAAATCGAAGCCGAGCCGCTGCCAGCGGGCCATCATGTGGCGCTTGGGGTAGCCGGCCGAATTCGAGACCACGGCGACGCGTTTGCCCGCGGCCCTGAGGGCCCCGATCCGGTCCGCGGCGCCGGGGATCGGCGTCTCGCCCACATTCAGCATGCCATAGGCATCGAGCAGGACCAGGTCGACCTCGCCGACCGCCTCGGAGAGCGAGGCGACCGGCTGTGCGGCGCCCGCGTCCCGGGCTTGGGGCAGCCGGGGCCGGATCGCCTGATAGGCGGCGAAGGCCCAGGCCGCATCGCGGCCGTCCGTTTCCGGCGTATCGGTCAGCAGGCGGTTCGCGGCCCGCATCAGAGGATGCGCCGCCGCAGCCAGGCCGAGACGATCTCGCCCAGCAGGACCAGCCCGAGGATGCACAGCAGCACCGTCGCCGCCTCCTGCCATTTGAAGGTGTCGATGGCCGATTGCAGGATGAGGCCGATGCCGCCCGCGCCCACCAGCCCCAGCACGGTCGATTCGCGCAGGTTGATGTCCCAGCGCAGGATCGCCACCGCCCAGAAGGTGGGCATGACCTGGGGCACGATGGCATAGAGGATCACCTTGGCGCGCGAGGCGCCGGTGGCTTCCAGCGCCTCGACCGGGCGCGGGTCGATCTCTTCGATCGCCTCGCCCAGAAGCTTGCCGACGAACCCGACCGACCGCAGCATGATCGCGACGATGCCGGCCACGATGCCGGGGCCGAAGATCGCCACGAAGAGCAGCGCCCAGATGATGGTGTTGATCGAGCGCGACGACACCAGGATGATCCGGCCGAGCCACAGCGTGGCGCGGTTCGGCGTGGTGTTCTGCGCCGCGAGCCAGGCCACCGGCAGCGAGATCAGGACGGCAAAGATGGTGGCGATGGTGGCGATGTTCACCGTCTCCCAGAGCACAAGCAGGATGGTGCCGAGATTGGTGGCATCGGGCGGGACCATGCGGCCGAAGAGATCGGCCATCTGCACCGGCGCATCCCAGACCCATTCCCAGATCACGTCGATCGAGGTGATGGACCAGCCGATCACCAGCGCGGCGAAAAGCAGGCCGAGATAGCGCGCGATCTGCTGGCGCGGCGTGTAGCGGTGCCAGTCCTCGGGGAAGGCCTCGCGCAGCGGCGCGGGCCGGGTCATGTCCTGATCGGTCATATCCGCTTCCTGATCTGTCCGCTGATTGCCTCGCTGAGGAGGATCGCGCCGACGATGACGATGGTGATGGCGAGGGCGAAATCGTAGTCGTAGCGTCCGAAGGCATTGGCCAGGGTCGCGCCGATGCCGCCCGCGCCGACGATGCCGATCATGGCCGAGGCGCGCAGGTTGCTGTCGAGCTGGTAGATCGACAGCCCGATCAGCCGTGGCAGGATCTGCGGGAAGATGGCGTAGAACAGCACCGACAGATAGGGCGCCCCGGTGGCACGCAGCGCCTCGACCTGGCCGAAATCGATCTCCTCGATCCGCTCGGCCAGCATCTTGGCGACGAAGCCGATGGAATAGACGATCAGCGTCAGCACGCCCGCCAGCGGCCCGAAGCCCACCGCCTTGACGAAGAGGATGGCCACGATCACCGGATGAAAGCTGCGCGCGACGATGATCAGCGCCCGACCGAGATAGAAGACCGGCAGCGGCGCGATGTTGCGCGCGGCCATGAAGGCGGCGGGAACCGAGATCAGGACCCCGCCGAAGGAGGCCAGAACCGCGATCTTGAGGCTCTCGAGAAAACCGTCGATCAGCAGCCCGCTGCGCTCGAAATTCGGCGGGATCGACCCGCCGAAGATCCGCGCGGCCCGGCCGAAGCCCTGTGACACGCGCGCCCAGTCGATCGGCAGCGTGGCGATGGTGCCCAGGATATAGGCGGCGACCGCCAGCCACAGCGCCCAGCGCAGCAGCGGGTTGCGGATCATCCGTGGTTTCGACCAGCGGTCGGGCAGGGATGCGGGATCGGCGGGCGCGCTCATGTGGCAAGCCTCGCGTCTGCGGCGGGCGCGGCCTCCGCGGCCCGGTCCTGCGCCCGGTCTTGCGACGGGATACCGGAATAGATCTCGTCCATCGCGTCATCGGTCAGATCGGCCGGCACGCTGTCGAAGATGATCCGGCCATAGCGCATGCCGACAATGCGGTCGGTATAGGCCTTGGCCTCGTTGACATTGTGGATGTTGATCAGCACCGGCAGCTTCAGCTCGCCCGCCAGATCGCGCAAAAGCTGCATGATCTGTTCCGAGGTCTTGGGATCGAGCGAGGCGGTCGGTTCGTCGGCCAGCAGGATCTCGGGGCGCTGCATCAGCGCGCGCACCACGCCCACGCGCTGGCGCTCGCCGCCCGACAGCTCGTCGGCGCGCTTGTCGGCGTAATGGGCGATGCCGACGCGCTCCATCAGTTCATAGGCGTGGCGGATTTCCTCGCGCGGGTAGCGCCGGGTCAGCGCCGCCCAGGTCGAGAGGTAACCCAGCCGGCCCGACTGCACATTCTCCATCACCGTCAGCCGGTCGACGAGGTTGAAGCCCTGGAACACCATGCCGATCTTGCGCCGCGCCTCGCGCAGCCTGCGGCCATGCAGCCCGGTCAGCTCGGTGCCGTTCAGCACGATGCTGCCCGAGCTCGGCACGACCAGCTTGTTGATGCAGCGCAGAAGCGTGCTCTTGCCCGCGCCCGAGGAGCCGATCACCGAGACGACGGTCTCGCCCTCGATGGTCAGGTTGAGGTTCTTCAGCACCGGGTCGCCGGTGCCGTATCGTTTGACGAGATCGGTGATCTTCAGCATGCATGCGCTCCGTCGGGACGGCGGGGGTCGGGAAACGGCGGGCGGGCCGCGCGGGCCCGCCCGGGGGCTGATGCCCTCATTCGGCGGCAAGGCCCTCGGGGGTGTAGCGGACCCCGTTCGCGGCCTGGATCTCGCGGATCACCGCCCAGTCCTCCTGATAGGTCACCGGCACGAATTTCGAGACCCCGGCGAATTCCTCGCCAAGCGCGGTGCCCGAGAAGTCGAAATCGAAGAAGGCCTGCCTGATCTTCTCGACCAGCGCCGGGTCGAGATCATGGGCATAGGTGAAGGAGGTGGTCGGGAAGGGTTTCGATTCCCAGATGATCTTGACCTCTTCGGGGTCGTAGAGCCCGCGTTCGGCCATGCGGTCGACCACTTCGGAGGCGACCGGGGCGGCATCGTAATCCCCGGCGACGACGCCCAGCATCGACTGGTCATGCGAGCCGGAATAGACCACCTCGTAATCCTCGTCCGGAGTCACCCCGAGATTGGGGAACAGCGCGCGGGGCGCCAGATTGCCCGAATTCGACGTGGGCGAGGTATGCGCGACGCGCTTGCCGGCAAGGTCCTCCATGCTGTCGATGCCGCTGTCCTTGCGGGTATAGACCTGCAGCTTGTAGCCGAATTCGCCCTCGTCCGAGCCCATGATCGCGAAGGGCACGGCGCCCGCGAGGTTGACGGCGAAGGGCGTGGGGCCGGTCGAGAAGCCCGCGATATGCAACCGCCCCGAGCGCATGGCCTCGACCTCGGCCGAATTCGACTGCACGGCGAAGAACCTGACGTCCCGGCCGGTCGCCTCCTCGAGATGCTCGATGAAGGGTTCCCAGATATCGGCATAGATTGCCGGGTCCTCGACCGGCGTATAGGCAAAGACCAGCGTGCCCGGATCCTGCAGCCCCTCGGCGGGCGCGTCGGCGACCAGATCGCCGTCCCGGTCGCAATACATCGGGTCGAGATCGCCGCGCGGGCAGTCCTGGGCCTGGGCCGCTCCGGCGAGCATGGCGATGGCGGATGCCGCGGCGAGGCCGCGGAACGTGATGTCGAACATGTTTTCCTCCCTTGTCCTCATCCCTCCGCTCCTCCGGAGAAATGTGGCATCTCCCACATGATCAGCATTAATTTGTGGCAACTGCAATATGTTTGTTGCCAAACTGTGATAACCTCGCGCAAGAGGACAGACCATGACCGACCCGAACCCGCGCCTGCGCAAAGCCGACCGGCACGAGAGAATCCTCATGGAGCTCAAGCTGAGATCGCATCTTCGGATCAGCGATCTGGCCCGGGATTTCCATGTCGCGACCGAGACCATCCGGCGCGACGTGGCCGAGCTTCAGGCGGCCGGACAGGTCACGAAGGCCTTCGGTGGCGTCATCCCGGTCGGGCCGGGGCAGCGCCCGGATGTGGATGCGCGCAGCCGCGACCGTCAGCAGGAGCGCGCCGAGATCGCCCGACAGGCCGCCACGCTGGTGGCGCCCGGCGACACGATCATGCTCGATGCCGGCTCCACCACCCAGGAGCTGGCGCGGCGGCTGTCGCTTGGTGGCGCCCCGGTCACCGTGCTGACCAACAGCCTGAATGTCGCGATGATCCTCGGCCGCAGCGCGGCCGCGACGGTGCGGCTGTGTCCGGGCGATTTCCTGGCCCGCGAGGCGGCGGTGATCGGCCCGGACACGGTCGATTTCCTGCGCCGCTTTCATGTCGGGCGCGCCTTCATCGGCGCCTCGGCGGTCAGTTGCAACGGCGTGACCGAGGCGGTGCCGGGCTTTGCCGCGATCAAGCGCGCGATGATGGCGCAGAGCGACGAGCTGGTGGTGATGGCCGATCAAAGCAAGATCGGCCACACCGATTGCGATCTGGTCACGCCGTTCCGTCCGGGCGTGACGCTGGTCACCGACGCCTCGCTGCCGGCAGAGCTTGGGGGCGTGATCGCCCGAGGCGGTGCGCGGGTGCTCTGACGCGGTCTGTCTTGCTGGGGCCTGTCTTACTGGGTCCAGCCTTGCAGGGGGCTGTCTTGCAGGGGGCGGCGTGCCGGCCGGAAGACGGTCCGGGGCGGGAGGGGCCGTCGAGAAACACCCCGCCTCTGGCCGGATCGGATTGCCGCGCTTTCGCGCCCGGCCGGCCCCGGGGAAGCATGGCCGGGGAAACATGTTCAGGAGCTGAAAGAGATCCCGCCCGACGCCGCGCCGTCGAAGGGAGGGCTCCTGGCAGGGACAGGCGCGCGGCCCGGGCGGTGTCTCGAAAAGGGGCGTGGGGCGGGCGGGCGAAAGTGTCCCCGGAGCTAGGGGCAGGTCAGGCTGCGCCAGGGCGGCGTCAGCTCAGCCGTTCGGGCAGGGGAAAGCCGCGCAGGATCTCGGCGGCGCCCATCGGGCGCTTGCCCTGGCGCTGGGCCTCGAGGATCTCGACGGCGCCCTCGCCGCAGGCAATGGTCAGCCCGTCCAGAACCGTGCCGGGGGCGGCGCTGCCGTTCACTGCGTTGTCCGTCACTGCGCGGGCGCGCAGGAGTTTCAGCCGTTCTCCGGCCACATCGCACCAGGCGCCGGGGAAGGGCGAGAGGCCGTTGATATGGCGTGCGACCTCGGCGGCGGGACGGGTCCAGTCCACCCTGGCCTCGGCCTTGTCGATCTTGGCGGCATAGGTCACGCCCTCGGCGGCTTGCGGCTCGCGGGGCTGCTCGCGCAGCCGCTCGAGCGCATCGACAATCAGCCGAGCGCCCATGTCCGAAAGCCGGTCATGCAGACCGCCCGTGGTGTCTTCGGGGCCGATGGCGGTGCTCTCGCGCAACAGCACCGGCCCGGTATCGAGGCCTTCCTCCATCTCCATGATGCAGACGCCGGTCTCGGGGTCGCCCGCCATGATCGCACGGTGAATGGGCGCGGCACCGCGCCAGCGCGGCAAGAGCGAGGCATGGATGTTGAGACAGCCCCGGCAGGGCGCCTCGAGCACCTCGCGCGGCAGGATCAGCCCGTAGGCCACCACGACGGCGACATCGGGGTCGAGTGCCGCGAAGGCCGTCTGTTCCGGCGCCGCGCGCAGCGATTTCGGGTGGCGGACCATCAGTCCCAGCTCTTCGGCGCGGGCATGGACGGGGGTCGGGCGGTCCTTCTTGCCGCGCCCGGCGGGGCGAGGGGGCTGCGTGTAGACGCAGGCGATCTCGTGACCCGCTGCGACCAGCGCGTCGAGCACCGGCACCGAGAAATCGGGGGTTCCCATGAAGATCACCCGCATCGGCCTGCCCCCAGTTTCCGGGCCTTCTTCAGAAGGCGGTCGCGTTTCAGCTTCGAAAGATTGTCGAAATACATCCGGCCCGCAAGATGGTCGAGCTGGTGCTGGGCCGAGGTCGCCCAGAGACCGGAAAATTCGCGCGTCGCGGGTTCGCCCTGCTCATTCAGGAAGCGCAGCGTGACCCGGGCGGGTCGGGTGATGGTGGCATCGACCCCGGGCAGGCAGGGGCTGGCCTCGTCATGGGCCGAGAGATCGTCCGAGACCGTCACGATCTCGGGATTGGCCAGCCGGATGGCCGCGCCGCGGGTCTCGTTGCAGTCGAGCACGGCAAGGCGCAGCAGCACCCCGATCTGGTTGGCGGCCAGGCCCACGCCATGGCCGGGCATCGCCTCCATGGTGTCGATCATGTCGGCCCAGATCGCGCGGATCTCGTCGGTGACGGTTTCGACCGGCACGGCCGGGGTGGCAAGGTGCGGGTCGGGCCAGGGCAGGATCGGCCGGATCATGCGCCGTAGGCCGCTTCCAGTTCGCTGCGCTGGTCGGCATCGACCCGGTTCAGGGTGACGATGCCGTCGAGATGGTCGATCTCGTGCTGGGCGCAGACCGCCGAGATGCCCGACAACACCTCGCGCCGGCGGGTGCCGTCGAGATCGGTCCAGCGCAGCGTGATCTCGATCGCGCGCTCGACCTCGGCGACGATCCCGGGCAGCGACAGGCAGCCCTCGGGGCCGGTCATGGTTTCGGGTCCGCGTTCCTCTATCACCGGATCGATGAAGATACGCGGGTTGCGCGGCCCGGCGGCGCCGTTCACATCCATCACGAACAGCCGTTTCAGCACGCCCACCTGCGGCGCGGCCAGCCCGCGCCCGGGCGCCCCATACATGGTGTCGAGCATTTCCTGCGCCAGCCGCGCGATCTCGGGCGTCACATGGCCGATGGGCTCGCAACGGGTCGCCAGCCGCGGATCGGGCCAGCGCAGGATCGGCAGCTCGCTCACGACCGGCTCCGTTCGCGTTTCAGCTTGACCATCTTGCGGGTGATGAACTGGCGCTTGAGCGGCTTGAGGTAGTCGATGAAGAGCTTGCCGTCGAGATGGTCGATCTCGTGCTGGACGCAGGTCGCCCAGAGCCCGGTGAACCTGTCCTCCTTCGGATCGCCCGACGGGTCGGTCCAGCGCACGATCACCTCGGCGGGACGGGTGACCTCGGCATAGGTCTCGGGGATCGACAGGCAGCCTTCCTCGTGGATGTTCCTGTCCTCCGAGGCCCAGACGACCTCGGGGTTGAACATCGCATAGGGCTGGGGCCGGGCGCCCTCGTCCTTGGCGCAATCCATCACGATCAGCCGCGAGAGCACGCCGATCTGCGGCGCCGCAAGCCCGATGCCCGGCGCGTCATACATGGTTTCCAGCATGTCCTCGGCAAGCTTCTGCAGCATGTCCGAGATATCGGGCACGGCATCTGCCACCGTTTTCAGGCGCGGGTCGGGATGGATCAGGATCGGTCGAATGCTCATGATCGATGGATTTAGGCGAAGCCGGGGGCCCGCGCAATGCGGCGTGTCTTGCACCCGGCGGCCAAGACGCTAGCTTGGCGCGCGCATCACAGGAGACCCGCCATGAATTTCGACGAGATCATCGACCGCCGCGGCACCCATTCCTCGAAATGGGACATGATGGAGCCGATCTATGGCGTCTCTCCCGAAGAGGGGCTGGCGATGTGGGTGGCGGACATGGATTTCCGCCCGCCGGCCTGCGTTTCGAAGGCGCTGCAGTCGATGGTCGATCATGGCATCTACGGCTATTTCGGCGACGACGCCGCCTACAAGGCGGCGATCGGCTGGTGGATGAAGACCCGCCATGGCTGGGAGGTGGACCCGGCCGCGATCTTCACCACGCACGGGCTTGTGAACGCAACCGCGCTCTGCATCGAGGCCTTCACCGCGCCGGGCGACGGGGTGGTTCTGTTCACGCCGGTCTATCACGCCTTCGCCCGGGTGATCCGTGCCGCGGGCCGCGAGGTGGCGGAATGCCCGCTGGTCACGCGCGATGGCCGCTACGAGATGGATTTCGCGGCCTATGACGCACAGATGACCGGCCGCGAGAAGGTCGTGATCCTTTGCTCGCCGCATAATCCCGGCGGCCGGGTCTGGACCCGCGACGAGCTTCAGGCCGTCGCCGATTTCGCCAGGCGCCACGATCTGGTGCTGATCTCGGACGAGATCCATCACGACCTGGTCTATCCGGGCCACCGCCATATCGTCATGGATCTGGTCGATGACAATATCCGCGACCGGCTGGTGATCCTTTCGGCCACCACGAAGAGCTTCAACATCGCGGGTATCCATAACGGCAATGTCATCATCCCCGATCCGGGGCTCCGGGCGCGTTTCGCGGGGCGTTTCGCGGCCATGGGCATGTCGCCCAATTCCTTCGGTATGATCATGGCGACCGCCGCCTATTCGTCCGACGGCGCCGAATGGATCGATGCGCTGATGCGCTATCTCGACGGCAACCGGAAGCTCCTGGACGAGGGCATCGCCGCGATCCCCGGGGTGCGCTCGATGCCGCTCGAGGCAACCTACCTGTCTTGGGTCGATTTCTCGGGCACCGGCATGGCCGCCGACGAGTTCACCCGCCGGGTCGAGAAGCAGGCGAAGATCGCGGTCAACCACGGCGCCAGCTTCGGCACCGGCGGCGAGAGCTTCCTGCGCTTCAACATCGCCACCCCGCGGGCGCGGATCGTCGAGGCGGTCGAGCGGCTGCAGGCGGCCTTCGCCGATCTGCAATAGCGGTGCGTTGACGCAGGGGGGATGCGCGGTCAGAGGCGATGCGCCCGCCGCTCATCCCGCTATCTCTTCCATCAAACACATGGAGGAGTTCATGGGACAACTGATCGATGGCCGCTGGGACAGCGGCTGGTACGACACCGAAAGCCATGGCGGCCGCTTCGTCCGCTCGACCTCCGGGTTCCGCAACTGGATCACGGCAGACGGCGCGCCCGGCCCCGAGGGCGAGGGCGGGTTCAGGGCCGAAAGCGGGCGCTATCACCTTTACGTCTCCTATGCTTGCCCCTGGGCGCACCGGGCGCTGATCTTCCGCGCCATCAAGGGGCTCGCGCCGCATATCGGCCTCTCGGTGGTGCATCCCGACATGCTCGAGGATGGCTGGAGCTTTGCCACCGACTTCCCCGGCACGACCGGCGACGGCCTTTACGGCCTGCCTTTCCTGCGCGACATCTACACCAAGGCAAAACCCGACGTGTCGGGCCGGGTCACGGTGCCGGTCCTGTGGGACAGGCAGCGCGAGACCATCGTCTCGAACGAATCCTCCGAGATCATCCGGATGTTCAATTCGGCCTTCGACGGCATCACCGGCAATCGCGACGATTACTGGCCCGAAGAGCTGCGCGAGGGCATCGACGAGGTCAATGCGCGGGTCTATGACACCGTCAACAACGGCGTCTACAAGGCCGGGTTCGCCACCTCGCAGAAAGCCTATGACGAGGCGGTCCGGGCGCTGTTCGACAGTTTCGACTGGCTGGAAGAGCGGCTTGCGACGCGGCGCTACCTGATGGGCGAGCGCCTCACCGAGGCCGACTGGCGCCTCTTCACCACGCTCTTGCGCTTCGATCCGGTCTATCACCTGCATTTCAAGTGCAACCGCAACCGGCTGATCGACATGCCCAATCTCTGGGGCTATGCGCGCGAGCTCTATCAATGGCCGGGCGTGGCCGAGACCGTGCATTTCGACCATATCGTGCGGCACTACCATTACAGCCACGACACCATCAATCCGAACCGGATCATCCCGATCAACCCGCGGATCGACTGGACCGGGCCGCATGGGCGCGACCGGCTGAAAGCCGCCTGAGCCAGCTTGCCTGCCGGTTGGGGCTTGGTAAGGTGGCGGCCGTAAATCGTTTTTGTCTGAAATGGTCCCGGAGCCCTTCATGCGCCCTTCGCCGTCCCTCCCTGCCCTCTGTCTGCTGTCGCTGGCCCTCGTCTCCGGGGTGCCCGGCGGGGCCTGGGCGGCCTGCGGCGGGAATTTCGGCGGTTTCGTCGCCGGGCTGCGCGACGAGGCGGTGCGCCGGGGCCATGACGCGGGCGCGGCGCGAAGCTTTTTCGCGGGCGTCCGGCAGGACCCGGCGGTGATCCGGGCCGACCGGGCGCAAGGCGTGTTCCAGCGGGATTTCATCGATTTCGCGCGGCGCCTGATCAGCCGTTCGCGGCTCGATAACGGGCAGCGCAATGCCGACCGTTACGCCGCCGTTTTCGACGAGGTCGAGCGCAGATATGGCGTCTCGCGTGGTGTGCTGCTGGCCTTCTGGGCGTTGGAGACCGATTTCGGGGCGGTTCAGGGCGACTTCAACACGCTGAACGCGCTGGTGACGCTGGCCCATGATTGCCGCAGGCCCGAGCTGTTCCGGCCGCAGGTCTTCTCGGCCCTGAGCCTTTACGAACGCGGCGATTTCGACCCGGCCACCACCACCGGCGCCTGGGCGGGCGAGATCGGCCAGGTCCAGATGCTGCCCGCCGACATCCTGGAAAACGGCGTCGACGGCGACGGCGACGGGCATGTCCGGCTGAAGAGCTCGGCGCCCGATGCGCTGATGTCGGCCGGGAAGATGCTGAAGGGGCTTGGCTGGCGCGCGAACGAGCCCTGGTTGCAGGAAATCGTCATTCCCGGAAATCTCGACTGGGCCGAGACCGGGCTCGATCATGGCAAGCGCGTCTCGGACTGGGCGCGGCTGGGGGTGCGGGCGCGCAGCGGCAATCTGGGCCCGGCCAGCCTGCGCGCTTCGGTGTTGCTGCCGATGGGCCGGAACGGCCCGGCCTTCCTAGCCTATCCGAATTTCCGGGTTCTGTTCGAGTGGAACCAGAGCCTCGTCTACGTCACCACCGCCGCCTATCTGGCGACCCGCTTCGAGGGCGCCCCGATCTTCGATCCGCGTGCGCCCGAGCCGGGGCTTGCGGGGGCCGAGATGAAGGCCTTGCAGCAAAAGCTGGTGCGGCGCGGCCATGATGTCGGGGGCGTCGATGGCATTCTCGGCGAGAAAACCCGCGAAGCCGTTCAGAAAGAACAGATCCGGCTTGGCTTTCCCGCAGATTCCTGGCCGACCCGGGCGCTTCTCGACCGGCTCTGACCGCGCGCCCCGGAGCCTCCGGGGCCGCCGGGGCGTTACCAGTCGATATAGTCTTCGAAAGCGTCGATCGATTGCTGCCAGATGTCGATCGTGGTCATGAAGAGCTTCTTGTCGATGCCGGGCTTGGCCAGGATCACGTCCATTTCCAGCCCCGGATCGCCCTCGTCGTCAAGCGTGGCCTTGGTGAACAGCCATTCGCGGTTCCACTGGTTCATCTTCAGCGCGGTCACCGGATCCTTCATGTCGTAGGCGACATAGAACTGCACCGAACTGCAGTCGACATTGTCGGTGCAGCCATAGAACAGAACGATGAATTCGGTATTCGAGTCGCCGGTCAGGTGGCTGACGATCTTGGGGTCGCCGAGATCGTCGGTCTCCATCGTCGCCGCAAGCCCCTTGGACTGAAGCGCCTTCAGCACGCTGTCGGGATCCGACGCGATCACATCGGCCGAGGCTGCCTGGGCGGCGAGGGGAAGGGCCCAGAGGGCATGGACGAGGCGCTTCATCGGTTCTCTCCTTGTTCGTTCGCACGCGCCGGGGAGTGAGGGGGCAGGCCGGGAGTGTCAAGCCGGGGGCTTGCGGCCGGCGATCTCCTGCCGAGACAGGCGGCGGATCAGGGAACGCGGATCGGGCTGGGCGGATCGGGCGGCACCGATCAGGCGACCAGGGCCTCTGCCTTCTTCAGGTCGACCGACACCAGCTGGCTCACCCCCTGCTCGGCCATGGTGACGCCGAACAGCCGGTCCATCCGGCTCATGGTCAGCGCATGGTGGGTGATGATGAGAAAGCGGGTATCGGTGCGCCGGGTCATCTCGTCCAGCATGTCGCACATCCGGGTGACATTGGCGTCGTCGAGCGGCGCGTCGACCTCGTCGAGCACGCAGATCGGCGCCGGATTGGCCAGGAACACACCGAAGATCAGCGCCAGCGCGGTCAGGGTCTGTTCGCCCCCCGACAGCAGCGACAGCGTCGAGAGCTTCTTGCCCGGCGGCTGGCACATGATCTCGAGCCCCGCCTCCAGCGGATCGTCGGATTCGACCAGCACCAGCCGGGCCTCGCCGCCGCGGAAGAGATTGGTGAAAAGCAGCGCGAAATTCGCGTTCACCTGCTCGAAGGCGGTCAACAGCCGGTCGCGGCCCTCGCGGTTGAGGCCGGCAATGCCGGCGCGCAGCGTGCGAATCGCCTCGTCGAGATCGCTCTTCTCGACCACCAGCGTGTCATGTTCCTCCTGCACCGCGCGGGCATCCTCCTCGGCGCGCAGGTTGACCGCGCCCAGCGCCTCGCGCTGACGCTTGAGCCGTGTCACCTCATGCTCGATCGCCTCGGCCGGGGGCATCCGGTCGGGATCGTCGCCGAGCTTTTCCAGCAGGTCGGCGGGCGTCGTTTCCAGCTCTTCGGCGATGCGGGCGGCGGCCTGGGCCACGGTGTCGCGCGCGGCCTCGGCCCGGGCCTGGGCGGCGGCGCGGGCCTCGCGGAGCTCGCCCGCCCGGCGCTCGGCCTCGCGGGCGGCATGATCGGCCTCGCGGGCCCGGCTCTCGGCCGCGGCCAGCGTCTCGGCGGCGGTGGCGCGCCGGGTCTCGGCGGTCTCGATCCGGGCGGCCAGCGCTTCGCGTTGCTCGGCGATCTCCTCGGGCAGGGCGGCGGCGCGGTCGAGTTCTTCCTCCGAGGCGGCCTTGCGGTCCTCGAGCTCGGCCACCCGGGTTCCGGCGGTGTCGAGCCGCTGGCGCCAGGTCTGGGCGTCGCGGGCGATCTGGGTCAGCCGCTTGGTCCGTGCCTCGCCGTCGCGCTTCAGTTCTTCATGGGCGGCGCGGCGCGCGATCATGGTCATCCGCGCGGCCTCGACGGTGGTGCGCACGTCGTCGAGCCGGGCCCGCGCCGCGTCGAGATCGCCCAGCGATGCCAACTGGCCATCGGCTTCGCTCAGCCGCAGCCGGGCGCCGGTCGCCTCGTCCTCGTGGCGGGCGACGGCCATCCGCGCGGTTTCAAGCCGGCTTTCGGCCATCTCGCGGTCGGCTTCGGCGCGCGACAGGGCGCGACCCAGCTCGGCCAGGGCGCGGTCGGCCTCGCGCCGGGCCTCGCGGGCGGCGCGGTCGGCCTCGGTCGCGGCCTGCAGCTCGCGCGACAGCGCCTCATGGGCCTCGGAGGCGGTCTCGGCCCGGACCTCGGCCTCATCGAGATCGCGGCGCAGCTCGGCCAGCCGGTTGAGCTGTTGCAGCCGGAGCGCGGCGGCGCTGGGCGCGTCGGCGGCGGAGGCACGCAAGCCGTCCCAGCGCCAGAGATCGCCATCAGGGCTGACCAGCCGCTGGCCGGGCCCGAGTGCCGGCTGCAGCCGGGCGCCGGTCCCGGCATCGGGTACCAGCCCGATCTGACCGATCCGCCGGATCAGAGCCTCGGGCACCGCGACATGGTCCGAAAGCGGCGCGGCGCCTTCGGGCAGGGGCGGCTCGGCCGGGTAGGGCGGCAGCGCGAGCCAGCCCGAGGCGGTCCCGTCCCGGACCACCGGCGCGCGCAGATCGTCGGCCAGCGCGGCCCCCAGCGCCTTTTCATAGCCCTTGTCGACGCCCAGAAGATCGAGGATCTGGCCGCTCTCGGTGGTGTCGCGTTCGACGAGCCGGGCCAGCGCCGCGACCTCGGCGCGCAATGCCCCGGCCTCGCCCTCGGCCGAGGATTTCTGCGCCCGCGCCTCGGCCTCGCGGGACTGGATCTCGGCCCGGGCCTCATCGGCCGCGATCAGCCGCGCCTCGGCCTCCTCGGCGCTGTCCTGGGCCGCGTCCTGCCGGGCCTCGGCCTCCTCCATCGCGGACCGGGCAGCAGACAGGTTCGCCTCGGCCGCCGAGACGGTGGCGCGCGCCTTGGCGGCCTCGTCCTCGTTGCGCTGCAACGTGCGGGCGGCATCCTCGCGCAGGCGCTGGGCGGACTGGTGGCGGGCGACCAGCCGGGCCAGATCCTCGGTCATCTGGCTTTGCGCCTCTTCGCGGTCGCGCAGCACGTCGGCCGCGGCATGGGCGGCCTCGGCCGCCTCGTCGAGCGCGGCATCATGGCCCTCATGCTCGGCTGAAAGTTCGGAGGCCTCCGCCTCGAGACGCTCCAGCGTGTCGCCCGCGTCGCGGTTCAGCGCCGCCTCGCGCTCGATATCGCGGCTCATCTGCTCGATGCGGCCGGTCAGGGCGCGGATCGACTGGCGCGCGCGTTCTTCCTCCTGCACCAGCGCGTCGCGCTGCACGCTCAGCCGCTGCAGCACGGCGGCGGCGATGGCCTCTTCCTCGCGAAGCGCGGGCAGGGCGGTCTCGGTCTCGGTCCGCAGCCGGTCGGCCTCGCGCGCGGCGGTCTCGGCCCGGCCGGCCTCGCGGGCATGTCCGGTCAGCGCGGCCTCGGCCTCGGCCCGGCCGGTATCGGCCTCCTGCCAGCGGCGGAACAGCAGCATGCCCTCGGCGCGGCGCAGATCGCCGGCGATGGCGCGGTAGCGCGCGGCCTGTTTCGCCTGCCGCGCCAGTTGCGCCAGTTGCTGGGCCAGCTGTTCCAGCACGTCATCGACCCGGGCGAGGTTCTGTTCGGCCGCGTTCAGCCGCAACTCGGCCTCGTGGCGGCGCTGATAGAGCCCGGCGATCCCGGCCGCATCCTCGAGGATACGTCGCCGGGCCCGCGGCTTGGCGTTGATCAGTTCCGAGATCTGACCCTGCCTGACCAGCGCGGGCGAGGTCGCGCCGGTCGAGGCATCGGCGAACAGCATCTGCACATCGCGGGCGCGCACGTCCTTGCCGTTCAGCTTGTAGGCCGAGCCCGCATCGCGGGTGATGCGGCGGATCACCTCGATCAGGTCGCTGTCGTTGAAGCCCGCGGGCGCCAGCCGGTCGGCATTGTCGATCTGCAGGCTGACCTCGGCGAAGTTGCGTGCCGAGCGGGTCGAGGTGCCGGCGAAGATCACGTCTTCCATGCCGCCGCCCCGCATCGCGGTCGGACGGCTCTCGCCCATCACCCAGCGCAGCGCCTCGAGCAGGTTCGACTTGCCGCACCCGTTCGGCCCGACGACGCCGGTCAGGCCGCCGGCGATCACCAGATCGGTCGGGTCGACGAAGCTCTTGAAGCCGTTCAGCCTGAGCCGGGTGAAATGCAAACGGGTCTCCTGATTCCGCGTGGTTCCGCGATCCTTCGGCCAAGGGCCGAGCCTGTCAAGCCGGGTGCCCCTGATATCGAGGCAGGCCAAGGGTTGTCCACAAGATATTGCGTGATCGCCACGCGCCTTGACGCGCCGGGCGCGGGCTTCGCACAGAGGGCAGGGTCGACAGCGGAATGCGGGCATGTGGCTGAGCATCGCAATCCGAAACCGGCCTCGGCCGAGGCGCGCGCGGATCGCGGGCAGCGCGGCGACGCTTCCGGAGGTCCGTCCGCCCGAAGAATGCTGTCCCATGACGGCCGGGGATCTGGCCGGCCCCGGGGGATGTCGTGCTTCGTGGCGCGGCCGGGCTGTCGGATGCACGGCGCTGCTGAAGCGGGACGGGGATGGCGAGATCAGGCGGTTTTGCGTGGGGACGGGAGGGCGCGCGGTCGCGGGGCGTGGGGCGCGCGCTGATGGGCGCGTTCGAGACCGAGGCGGCGGCACGGGGGCTGACCTGGCTGCGGCTGGAAACCGGCGCCGACCTGGTCCCGAACCGGCCCCGACCTGGCTGTCGCGATGCGGCTCTGCCGGGTGCGGCGCCTTCGGCGGTTCGCCCGACATCGCGTCGGCTCTCTTCATGGAAAAGCGGTTGTCGCGTCAGGGCCCGGAGCAGGTGAGCCTGGCATAGGCCATCGCCGGATCGCCGCTGAGCGTATCGGGCCGGATCGCGCAGCCGGTGGCGGTCTCGATCGCGCGGAAGGCCCGCAGCATCGCGCCCTTCCGGTATTCGCGATTGAGCCGGATGGCCTGAGCCTCAAGGCCCTTGCGCCGGACGGCGAAGGTCGAGCCGTCGACCTCGACCCTGACCGGCGGAATGCCGGCATAATCCGGTCCGGGCGAGTCGCAGGCCGATATGGCGAGACTCAGGGCAAGTGCCAGGATACGAAGCATCGCCCCATCCCATCCGAACATCCTTTACGAAAGGTAAACGTGCGATTGGCGCCACAGTCGGGCCAAGTCCCCGGGCCAGCGCGGCCCCGGACCCGCTGTCGTCTTGCGCCGCGGCCTGCCCGGCGCGAGCATGCGAGAAAAGACCGAGGAGCGGGCAGATGAAGACCATTGGCATACTTGGCGGCATGTCGGCTGCCTCGACGGCGCTGTATTACGAGGTCCTGAACCGGGGCGCGCGGGCGCGGCTGGGCGGGCTGCATTCGGCGGATCTGCTGATCCGCTCGCTCGATTTCGCTTTGGTCGAGGAAATGCAGGCGGCGGGCGACTGGGAGGCGGCGAGCGCGCTTCTCAATCGCGAGGCCAGGCGGCTGGAGGCGGGCGGTGCCGATTTCCTGATGCTGGCCACCAACACCATGCACAAGCTGGTCGAGCCGATGCTGGAAGGGGTGTCGATCCCGTTTTTGCATATCGCCGACGCCACCGCGCATCAGATCGGTGCGGCGGGGCTGAAGCGGCCGGGGCTGATGGCGACGGCCTACACGATGGAGCAGAGCTTCTATACCGACCGGCTGCGCGCCGCCGGGCTCGCGCCGATGCTGCCCGGCCCCGAGGACCGGGCCGAGACCCATCGCATCATCTATGACGAGCTCTGCATCGGCACCATCCGCGAGGAGAGCCGCCAGAGCTATGTCGAGATCGCCGGGCGGCTGGCCAAGCGCGGGGCCGATTGCGTCATCCTCGGCTGCACCGAGGTCGGGCTTCTGCTCAATGCCGCGAACGCGCCGCTGCCGGTCTTCGACACGACCGAAATTCACTGCGCGGCCGCGCTGGACCTGGCGCTGGCCGCCTGAGACCCGGCGCCGGGCGGTTGTTCAGTCCTTCGACTGCGCCGCCTCGCCCAGCGCCCGCGCCTCGGACAGGGTCAGCCCCGTGGCCAGCGCCTCGGGGTCCAGTCGCAGTTCGATCACGAAGGGCCGGTCGGAGGCCAGCGCCCGCTCGAGCGCGGGGGCGAAGGCGGCCTGATCGGTCACGGTCTCGCCCTCGCCGCCATACGCCCGCGCCAGCGCCGCGTAATCGGGATTGACCAGATCGGTGCCGCTGACCCGGCCGGGATATTTCCGCTCCTGATGCATGCGGATGGTGCCGTAGCGGCCGTTATTGGCGACGATCACCACCACATTGGCGCCGTTTTGCACCGCCGTCGACATCTCGTTGAGGGTCATCTGGAAACAGCCGTCGCCCGCGAGGCAGATCACCGGCAGCCCGGGGCGGGCCAGCTTGGCCGCGATCGCGGCGGGAAAGCCGTAGCCCATCGAGCCCGAGGTCGGCGCCAGCTGGGTGCCGGGGCCGCGATAGCGGAAATAACGGTGCAGGAAGGCGGCGTAATTGCCAGCGCCGTTGGTCAGCACCGCGGTCTCGGGCAACGCCTCCGACAGGTGGGTGACGACCTCTTCCATCCGGACCGCCCCCGGGGTCGGTTTGGGCGTGGTCCAGGCCTCGTAATCGGCGCGGGCGGCCCGGGTCCAGGCCGACCAGCGCGGCGGCGTTGCGGGCGCGCCGGCCCGGGCCAGGGCCGCGACCACGTCGGGCGCGCTCAGCGCGATGCCGGGATCGGGACGCCAGATCCGGCCAAGCTCGTCCGGGTCTGGATGGACATGGACCACGCGCTTGTCCTGCACGGCCGGGTCCATCAGCGAATAGCCCGCGGTCGCGGTATCGCCCAGCCGGGTGCCCAGCGCGATCACCAGATCGCAATCCCGCAGGCGCTGGCCCAGCACCGGGTTCATGCCGACACCGAGATCGCCGACATAGTTCGGGTGGCGGTTGTCGAGCCGGTCCTGACGGCGGAAGCTGACCGCGACCGGCAGGTCATGGCTTTCGGCGAAGCGCGCCAGATCGGTTGCCGCCTGCGCCGACCAGTGCGGCCCGCCCACCACGACCAGCGGCCGTTCGGCCTCGTCCAGCGCGGTCAGGACGGCGGCCACCTGTGCCGGGGTCGGGTCGGGTTCGGGCCAGATCCGGGCCGGAATGTCGGGCACCTCGGCAATGCCGCTCAGCATGTCCTCGGGCAGGGCCAGCACCACCGGCCCCGGGCGCCCCGATTGTGCGGTATGGAAGGCGCGCGAGATGTATTCGGGCAGCCGACGGGTCTCGTCGACCTCGGCCACCCACTTGACCAATGGCCCGAAGAAGCGCCGGTAGTCGAGTTCCTGAAAGGCTTCGCGGTCGCGGTCGCTGCGCGCGATCTGGCCGACGAAGACCACCATCGGCGTCGAATCCTGCCGTGCGACATGCAGTCCGCTGGCCGCGTTGCAGGACCCGGGCCCGCGGGTGACGAACAGTACGCCGGGCCGGCCGGTCAGCTTGGCATGGGCCTCGGCCATCATTGCCGCGCCGCCCTCGTGACGGCAGACCACATTCGGGATGCCGGCATCGTAAAGCCCGTCGAGCGCGGCCAGAAAGCTTTCGCCGGGTACCGAGAACACCCGCTCGACCCCCTGGATCGCCAGTTGGTCGGCCAGGATCTTTCCGCCATGACGCCGCATGTTTTTCCCTTTCCTCCGATCCCCATCGGGAGCAGCCTGCGCCAAGCCTGCGGCAGGAGCAAGGCGCGCCGCGTGCAGGACTGCGTCGGAGGACTGTCGGGCGGAACCGGAACGGAGAAAGAAGATGTCCGATCACAAGCTGTTGGGAATCGCGGGGGCTCTGCGCAAGGGGTCCTATAACCGGATGCTGCTGCGCGAGGCGGCGCGGATCTTCGACCCGGCCGAATTCGTCGAGGCCGATCTCAGGCTGCCGCTGTTCGATCAGGATCTGGAGGACGCGTCTGGCATTCCGCCCGGGGTTCAGTGCCTTGCCGATCAGATCGCCGCGGCCGATGCGGTGGTGATCGCGGGGCCCGAATACAACAAGAGCATCACCGGCGTCCTGAAGAACGCGCTCGACTGGGTCAGCCGGACCGGAGGCACGCCCTGGGCCGACAAGCCGGTGGCCATCGTCTCGGCGACGGGCGGCCGGGCCGGGGGCGAACGGACGCAATTCGCGCTCAGGCTGTGTCTGGTGCCGTTCCGGGCGCGGGTGCTGGCCGGTCCCGAGGTCCTGGTGGGGCTGGCCCCGGAGCAGTTCGACGCGGCCGGGCGGCTGACCAACGAGATCAACCTCAAGGCGCTCGAGGCGCTGATGCAGGCTCTGAAGGCGGAAATATCTCGTTAATCGGTCTCGTGCATAGTCCCTGCGCAGGCGGGCTGTCGTCGTGACCGCCCCTGTCAGTCCAGAGGCCGGAAGAGAGACCGCGAAGAATGCCAGAGCCCGCCGACATCAGCGGCCCAGGTACGGACGCCCCGAAAGAGGCCGTCGGGAAGTCACAGGTCGCCACGGATGTGCTCGATCCCACCCGGATCGTGGCGCTGTTCGTCGCCCTCGGTCTCGAGGGCAAGCCGCCGGGCCATTACGATCCGCTGCCGCCCTATTTCCACCAGGTCTATTTCTGGGATGTGCACCGTCCCGACCAGCTTGGCCGGGACGGTCTTCCGCATGTCGGCGGCAACGGGTTCATTCCCGATCTGGGCCTGCCGCGGCGGATGTGGGCCGGGGGGCGGCTGACCTTCTACGGCCCGCTGCGCCAGGGGCTGCCGGCACAGAAGACCTCGACCATCGAGAAGGTTCAGATCAAGAAGGGCCGGTCGGGGCCGCTGGCCTTCGTCACGCTGCGCCACGATATCGTCGAGGGCGGCATGCTGCGGCTCACGGAATACGAGGATCTGGTCTATCTGCCCGATCCCGACCCCGCCCGGCCGCGCCCGCCCGCGCCCGCCGCGCCCGAAACCTGGGAAGACGCGGTCGAGATGACCTTCACGCCGACGCTTCTCTTCCGCTATTCGGCGCTGACGCTGAACGGTCACCGCATCCATTACGACCGCGACTATTGCCAGCGGGTCGAGGGCTATCCGGGGCTGGTGGTGCAGGGCCAGCTGCTGGCGCAGTTCCTGATGCTGAGGGCCAATGCCCATGGCACGATCCGGCATTTCAGCATGCGCGCCTATGCACCGGTCTTCGATTTCGAGACGGTGCAGCTTTGCCGGGCGGGCGACCGCTACTGGATCCGGGGCGAGGATGGCCGCCTGGCAGTGATGGGCGAGGCCGTCTTCGCACCCAGCGCGCTTTGATCCGTCCCGCCGCCTTCTTGGGTGGCCTCTGTCTCGCCTCAACTCTCGACTTGCCGAGGTGAATGCAGACAGAACCTAGCGCTTGTAGGGAGCCATGCCGGCGCGGGCCAGTTCGTCGGCGCGTTCGTTCTCGGGATGGCCGGCATGGCCCTTGACCCAGGTCCAGGTCACCTTGTGGCGGGCCTGTGCCGCATCGAGCCTTTGCCAGAGCTCGACATTCTTCACGGGTTTCTTCGCCGCCGTCTTCCAGCCATTCTTCTTCCAGCCGTGAATCCAGCCGGTGACGCCGTTCTTCACATAGGCGCTGTCGGTGACGACGGTGATTTCCGAGGGACGGCTCAGGCTTTCCAGCGCGTTGATCGCGGCCAGAAGCTCCATCCGGTTGTTGGTGGTCGCTGCCTCGCCGCCCGAAAGCTCGCGCTGCTTGAGCACGCTGTCGCCCTCGCGAGCCTGCAACAGCGCGCCCCAGCCGCCCGGTCCCGGGTTTCCGCTGCAGGCGCCGTCGGTATAGGCGAAAAGCTCGGTCATGATGCTGTCCTTCCCGGTCTGGTCCCGTCTGGCCTCCGTTGGGCTGCCGTCTGGCGATCTCCTGGCCACGGAGAGGTCAGGGTCGGGCGGGTTTAGGGCGCGTCGCGCGCCGGGTCAATCGGGCCCGGGTCACTGGCCGGTCTGCTCAGTCGGGGCGGCGGGCCAGCAGATAGAGGCTGGCGAAGGGCCTGCCGTCGAAGCCGGTGCCGGGCTCTGTCTCTTCGGTCTCTACCGCGAGGCCCGCGCGCTCTAGCGCGGCGCCGAAGCCTCCTGGTGTGACATAGGTGTAAAACCGCCCGAGCCGGTCCCGCGCCTCGCCCTCGCCCTGTTTCATCGCGACCGCGAAGACGCCCCCGGGCCGGAGCGCCCGGGCGATGGCGCCCAGATGGGTGGGCAGGGCGGCGCGCGGGGCGTGCAGCAGGCTGAAATGCGCCCAGATCCCGTCGAAGGCGGCCTCGGCCTCGAGATCGGCAAAGCCCGCGACCTCGACATGTATCCCGTGGCGGGCCCGGGCGACGGCGGCCATTTCCGGGCAGGCATCGAGCGCCGTCACGCGCAACCCCGCAGCCGCCATCCCGGCCGCAGCCCAGCCCGGCCCGCAGCCGAGATCGAGTGCCGCACCGCCCGCGGGCAGGCGGGCGATGAAGGCGGCCAGCCGGTCCTGCGCGACCCGGCCGTGATGGATCGCCGAATAGGCCTCGGCCCGGGCCGCATAGACGGCCAGCGTTCCGGCGTCGCTCACAGCAGCAGCGGCAGTGCGAGGCAGCCGGTCGCCACGGCGGCCAGCGGCAGGCGCAGCCGCAGCCACCAGCCCGGGGCAAGCCCGAGCTTCCAGAAGAAGAAATCGAGCAGCAAGAGACCCAGATAGCCCGCGATCAGCGCGACGAGGCTGCCTTCGGGGCCGCCCCCCACCATCAGGAAAGCCCAGATCGCGGGCAGTACCGACAGCCCGCAGGCCGGGCCCGCGACCGGCCCGTCGGCCCGGCCGGCAAAGCCCCAGAGAATGCCCGACATGAAGACCAGCAGCACGGTGCCGTAGAAGTTCAGCAGGTAGATCCCCATGAAGCGGGGTCCGACGGTCTGGATGCCGATGTCGAACAGGCCCGGCACGGTCGCGCTGAGCGTGCCCCAGATAAGCGGCAGAAGCGCGGTCAGGCCCAGAAGAAGCGGTGTGCGGGGAATGTCGGTCATGTTGTCTCGAAGGCCAGTTTCAGCCCCAGCCCGGCGAAGACCGCGGCAAAGCCCCGGTTGAGCCAGGCCATGGCGCGGGCGCTGGCCAGAAGGCGGTCGCGGGCGGCGGCGGCGAACAGCCCGTAGCCGAGAAAGACTGCAAGGGTCAGGCCCATGAACACCCCGCCAAGGGTCATCATCTCGGCCGTCGCGGTGGCCGGGTCGCCCGACAGGAAGGGCGGCAGGAGCGCCAGGAAGAAGAGCGAGAGCTTGGGATTGAGGATGTTGATCAGCGCGCCGCGCAGGGCGATCCGGAAGACCCCGTCGCGCCCCGTCCGTTCGCCGATCTGCAGCGCGCCGCCCTGCCGGACCGCCTGCCAGGCCAGATAGATCAGATAGGCGACGCCCGCGAATTTGACGATCTGGAAAAGCAGTGCCGAGGAATGCAGAAGGGCCGCGAGCCCCAGCATGGCGGCGGCCAGATGCGGCAGGATCCCGAGGGTGCAGCCGAGCGCGGCGGGCAGCACGGCCCGGCGTCCCTGCCCCAGCGACATCATCAGCGTGTAGACGACGCCGGTGCCCGGGGCCAGAACCACCACCAGCGCGGTCAGCAGGAACTGCGTCGACAGCATCAGGCCAGTTCGCGCACGATGCGCGGCAGGCGGAACTCGATGCTCTCGTCGGCGGTCACGACCTCCTCGACGGTCAGATCGAAGCGGTCGCGGAAGGCCTGCATCACTTCCTCGATCAGCACATCGGGGGCCGAGGCCCCGGCGGTCAGCCCGATGGCCG
Organism: Rhodovulum sp. MB263; assembly: GCF_002073975.1. Taxonomy (NCBI): domain Bacteria; kingdom Pseudomonadati; phylum Pseudomonadota; class Alphaproteobacteria; order Rhodobacterales; family Paracoccaceae; genus Rhodovulum; species Rhodovulum sp. MB263. The sequence goes on from NZ_CP020384.1 coordinate 260,548, forward strand.
AGGCCCCCTCGAGCGCGCGCCAGTCGATATCGGCGGCGCGCTGCACCAGCTGGGCATAGTCGCAGCCCGCATTGGCGGCGACCTCGACCAGACGGCGCGAATTCGACGAGTTCGGCGCCCCGACCACCAGCAGCGCCTGCACCTTCGGCGCCACGGTCTTGACCGCGCCCTGGCGGTTGGTGGTGGCGTAGCAGATGTCTTCCTTGTGGGGCCCCTCGATATTCGGGAAGCGCGCCTTCAGTGCCGCGACGACGCCCTGGGTGTCGTCGATCGACAGCGTGGTCTGGGTGATATAGGCCAGCCGGTCGGGATCGCGCACCTCGAGCCCCGCGACCTCGTCGGCGGTCTCGATCAGCAGCACCTCGCCCTCGGGCAGCTGGCCCATGGTGCCGATGGTCTCGGGATGGCCGCGATGGCCGATCATGACCATCTGCTTGCCGTTCTCGTGATGGCGCTGGGCCTCGAGATGGACCTTGGACACAAGCGGGCAGGTGGCGTCGACGAAGACCATCTCGCGGCGACGGGCCTCGGCGGGCACCGCTTTCGGCACGCCATGGGCCGAGAAGATCACCGGCCGGTCGGGCGGACAGTCCTCCAGCTCCTCGACGAAGACGGCGCCCATGTCGCGCAGCCGGTCGACCACGAACTTGTTGTGGACGATCTCGTGGCGGACATAGACCGGGGCACCCCATTTCGCGAGGGCGGCCTCGACGATCTTGATCGCGCGGTCGACGCCGGCACAGAAGCCCCGGGGGGCGGCGAGAAAGAGAGTCAGCGGCGGCTTGGTCATGGGCTCTGTCTCCTGTTCGACTGTCAGAGGTAAACCCGGCCGGGCCGCGCGTAAAGTCCGGGGCTCAGCCAGAGGCCGCCGCAGTGGCCCAGGCGAGCGCGGCATATCGCCCGGTCTTGGCCAGCGTGACCAGAAGCACGAACAGCCAGACCGGCGTGCGCATCATGCCCGCGACCACGGTGAAGGCATCGCCGAAGGGCGCCCAGCTCAGCAAGAGCGTCCAGACGCCCCAGCGCCCGTACCAGTGCTGGGCCCGGTCGAGCTGGGCCTCGCTGGCGGGGAACCAGCGGCGGTGGCGGAACCGCTCGATGCCGCGGCCGAGCAGGTAGTTCACGACCGCGCCCAGCACGTTGCCGATGCTGGCCACCAGGATCAGCCAGCCGATGCCGATCTGCCCGGCCAGCTGCAGCCCGACAAAGACCAGTTCGGACTGGAACGGCAGGATGGTGGCCGCGCCGAAGGCGGCGGCAAAGAGCGCGAACAGCTGAAGAACGAGGGGCGAGACGGGCATCGCTTCCTTGAGATGCGGTGCGATGCCCGGGTTTCAAGCATGTCGGACCGGCTTTCAGGCACGCAGGGGGGGGGGCGGGCCGTGCCGGTCTCGGCGCTTGTCGGGCTCAGTCGTTCTGGGCGGTTTCCGAGCGCGGTTCGGCGCGGGGCTCGCGCGGGGGGCGGCCGATCACCTCTTTCAGCTCGTCGAGCTCGATGAAGTTGTCGGCCTGGCGGCGCAGCTCGTCGGCGATCATCGGGGGCTGGCTGCGGATGGTCGACACCACCGAGACCCGGACTCCCTGACGCTGGAGGCTTTCGATCAGCGGCTTGAAGTCGCCATCGCCCGAGAACAGCACGACATGATCGACGCGGGGCGCCAACTCCATGGCATCGACGGCCAGTTCGATATCCATGTTGCCCTTGACCTTCCGGCGGCCCTGGCTGTCGGTGTATTCCTTCGCGGGCTTCGTCACCATGGTGAAGCCGTTGTAGTTCAGCCAGTCGACAAGCGGACGGATCGGAGAGTAGTCGTCATTCTCGAGCAGCGCAGTGTAGTAGAAAGCCCGGAGCAGCTTGCCTCTGCGCATGAATTCCTGTCGGAGGAGCTTGTAGTCGATGTCGAAGCCCAGCGCCTTCGCGGCGGCATAGAGATTCGATCCGTCTATGAACAGCGCCAAGCGCTCGTCTCTGTAAAACATCGTTGGTCCTTCTGGTCAGCGCCCGCCGGATGAACGCCGAGAGTGGTTTGATGAGGGGGGCATTCTTGAAAAACTTAGTCCTGCGGGCCGTCAAATGAACATGTAAGGATCGCGCCATATGCCGCAACCTGAAAAATCAATACCAGCATGGCCAAAAGGCCTGATTGCCCTCGGCGGGAATATGGGATCCGGAGCCGGCGCGCCTGAAGCGACCCTGGCGGCGGGGCTTGCCGCGCTCGAGGCCGAATCGGTCCGAATCGTGAAAATCAGCAGATTTTATCATACGCCGAGCATGCCGGAAGGGTCGGGACCCGAATTTGTGAACGCGGTGGTCGAGATCGCGACCGATCTTTCCGCCACGGCCTTGCTGGCTCGCCTGCACGGGATCGAGGCGCGATTCGGCCGCGAACGCCGTATCCGCTGGGCGCCGCGCACGCTCGATCTCGATCTGCTCGATCTGGATGGCGCGGTGCTGCCCGATGCCGCCGTGCAGGCGCGCTGGATGGGGCTGGCGCCGGAGGCGCAGGCCCGCGAGGTCCCCGACCGCACGATCCTGCCGCATCCGCGGATACAGGATCGCGCCTTCGTGCTGGTCCCCCTGGCCGAGATCGCGCCGGACTGGCGCCATCCGGTGTCGGGACAGACCGCGCAGGAGATGCTGGCGGCCCTGCCTGCGGCCGAAATCGCGGGCATTTCGCCGTTTTCGGGGCCATGGTCAGGTGTATCCGCTCTTGTCAAGACCTATCCAAGCCAATAGATAGGGGGTTCAACTTTCCAATGGAGCGGAGAGACCCATGGCCCGCGTGACGGTCGAAGATTGTGTCGACAAGGTACCGAACCGGTTCGAGCTGGTGATGCTTGCCGCCCATCGCGCCCGTGAGGTGGCTTCGGGTGCCAGCCTTACCGTGGATCGCGACAACGACAAGAACCCGGTCGTCGCCCTGCGCGAGATCGCCGAGGAGAGCCAGTCGGCCGACGATCTGCGCGAGCGGATGATCGAGGCGCATCAGACCCAGATCGAGGTCGACGAGCCCGAAGAGGATTCGATGGCGCTGCTGATGGGCGGTGCGGCCAGCGAACCCGACCGTCCGTCGGATGACGACATGTCGGAAGAGAAGCTCCTGCGCGCGCTGATGGAAGCCCAGGGTCAAAGGTAGGACGGCCGGGGCGCGGGCGGGCCTGTCGGCTCGTGGCGCCCCCCTTCAAGATGGCGGCCAGATGATCGACGTCGAAGACCTGATCTCGCTGGTCCGCAACTATAATCCCCGCACGGACGAAGATCTCATCCGCCGCGCCTATGCCTATGGGCGCGAGATGCATGCCGGGCAGCGGCGCCGGTCGGGCGAGGAATATTTCATGCATCCGGTCGCGGTCGCCGCGATCCTGACCGAGCAGCGGCTGGACGATGCGGCCATCGTCACGGCGCTTTTGCATGACACGGTCGAGGACACCAAGTCGACCTTCTCCGAGATCGAGCGGCTGTTCGGTCGCGAGGTGGCCGAACTGGTCGATGGCGTGACCAAGCTGACCAATCTGCAGCTGACTTCGAACGAGACCAAGCAGGCCGAGAATTTCCGCAAGCTCTTCATGGCGATGTCGAAGGATCTGCGGGTGATCCTCGTCAAGCTCGCGGACCGGCTGCACAACATGCGCACGATCAAGTCGCTGCCGATCGAGAAGCAGGTGCGCAAGAGCCACGAGACCATGGATATCTACGCGCCGCTTGCGGGCCGGATGGGCATGCAGTGGATGCGCGAGGAGCTGGAAGACCTGGCCTTCCGGGTGCTCAATCCCGAGGCGCGCAACTCGATCATCCGCCGCTTCATCACGCTGCAGCGCGAATCGGGCGACGTGATCCAGAAGATCACCCAGGACATCCGAAAGGAGCTGGACCGCGAGGAGATCGAGGCCGATGTCTTCGGCCGGGCCAAGAAGCCCTATTCGATCTGGCGCAAGATGGAGGAGAAGGGGCAGGGCTTCTCGCGGCTGTCGGACATCTACGGCTTTCGCGTCATCACCCAGAGCGAGGGCGACTGCTACCGGGTTCTGGGTGCGATCCACCAGCGCTGGCGGGCGGTACCGGGCCGGTTCAAGGACTATATCAGCCAGCCCAAGTCGAACGGCTACCGCTCGATCCAGACCACGGTGTCGGGGCGCGACGGCAAGCGGGTCGAGGTGCAGATCCGCACCCGGCAGATGCATGAGGTGGCCGAATCGGGCGTCGCCGCGCACTGGTCCTATCGCGATGGCGTCAGGGCCTCGAACCCGTTCGCGGTCGATCCGGCGAAATGGCTGGCCTCGCTGACCGAGCGGTTCGAGACCGAGGACCATGACGAGTTCCTCGAGCATGTGAAGCTCGAGATGTATTCCGACCAGGTGTTCTGCTTCACGCCCAAGGGCGATGTGATCAAGCTGCCCCGGGGCGCGACGCCGCTGGATTATGCCTATGCGATCCACACCCGGATAGGCGACAGCTGCGTCGGTGCCAAGGTCGACGGCATCCGCGTGCCGCTCTGGACGCGGCTCAAGAACGGCCAGTCGGTCGAGATCATCACCGCCGAGGGCCAGCGCCCGCAGGCGACCTGGATCGACATCGTCGTCACCGGCCGCGCCAAGGCCGCGATCCGCAAGTCGCTGCGCGAGGAAGACCGCGAACGCTATATCAAGCTCGGCCGCGAACTGGCACGGGTGGCGTTCGAGCATCTGGGCAAGAAGGCGACCGACAAGGCGCTGCGCACTGCCGCCAAGACCTTCGGCCTGGCCGGCGCGAACGAATTGCTGGCCCGGCTCGGCTCGGCCGAGATGCGGGCCCAGGACGTGGTCGAGGCGCTCTATCCCGAGCTGGCCAACACCACCGGCGACGAGATCGACGCGACCCGCGCGGTGATCGGTCTCTCGCCCGACGAATCCTTCACCCGGGCGCCCTGCTGCCAGCCGGTGCCCGGCGAGCGCATTGTCGGCATCACCTATCGCGGCCGGGGCGTGATCGTGCATGCGATCGACTGCCCGGTGCTGGAGAAGTTCGAGGAACAGCCCGAGCGCTGGGTCGATCTGCACTGGCATTCGGGCAAGCATCCGGCGGTGCATAATGTCGGCTTCCTGCTGACGATCCGGAACGATGCCGGCGTGCTCGGCCGGATCTGCACCTTGATCGGCGAACAGAAGGCCAATATTTCCGATATGGAATTCGTCGACAAGAAGCCCGATTTTTACCGCTTGCTGGTTCAAGTGGATTTGCGGGACGTCGAGCATCTTCACACCGTGATGACAGCTCTTGAGGCTGAAAGCGACGTGGCCGAGTTGGAGAGATACCGAGACCCCGCGCGCACGATGTAAGGGGCCACCCGCTGGAAAGGACCCAAGGCTTGGTGTTCAAGCGCCGCGACAAGAGAAGCGTCGGCAAGATCTTGCTCGACAGCGTCTATCCGCGCGGCGGATGGGGGCGGGCGGCCTATTACATATCGCACCGCCTGCGCCGCCTGCCGGACACGCCGCGCAAGATCGGGCGTGGCATCTTCGCCGGTGTCTTCACGGTCTTTACCCCGTTCTACGGCCTGCATTTCCTGATCGCGGGGCTGCTGGCCAAGGCGATGCGCGGCAATATCCTGGCCGCGCTGCTGTCGACGCTGGTCGGCAATCCGCTGACCTATGTGCCGATCGGGGTGGCCTCGCTCAAGCTGGGGCACTTCCTGCTGGGGACGCGCTTCGACGAGAATGTCGACGAGACGCTGGTGGCGAAATTCGCCGGGGCGGCCTCGGATCTCAAGAACAACCTGATTGCGCTGTTCACCGATGCGGTGCCGCACTGGGCGCGGCTGTCGGTCTTCTATCACGAGGTGTTCCTGCCCTATATGGTGGGCGGTTGCATTCTCGGTATCGTTGCCGGGCTGATCTCTTATTATGCCAGCGTGCCGGTGCTGACCGCCTATCAGAACCGCCGCCGCGGGCGGCTGAAGAAGAAGCTGAGCGAGCTGCGGGCCAGTGCCGCGGCCAAGGCCGAGGACCGGGGCTGAAGACTGCGGCTCAGGGCTGGGGCTGAAGACCGTGGCAGGGAACCGGGACGGAGAGGTCTCCGGGGGGGGGCTGGGAGGAGAGAGAATGACAGCGACCGGAAACGGGCTTCGGCTCGGCGTGAACATCGACCATGTGGCCACGCTGCGCAACGCCCGCGGCACGGCCTATCCCGATCCGCTGCGCGCGGCCTTGCTGGCCGAGGCGGCGGGGGCCGATGGCATCACCGCGCATCTGCGCGAGGACCGGCGGCATATCCGGGATGCCGATATCGACGCGCTGATGGCGGGGCTGAGGGTGCCGCTCAATCTCGAGATGGCGGCGACCGACGAGATGCAGGCGATTGCGCTTCGGCATCGCCCGCATGCGGTGTGCCTTGTGCCTGAACGGCGCGAGGAACGCACCACCGAAGGCGGGCTCGACGTGGCAGGCGACGCCGCGCGGCTGGCGCGTTTCATCGCGCCCCTGGCCGGGGCCGGCTGCCGGGTCTCGCTGTTCATTGCCGCCGATCCGGCCCAGGTCGAGGCCGCGGCAGAGGTCGGCGCGGCGGTGGTCGAGCTGCATACCGGCGCCTATTGCGATTTCCACCACGAGGGCAGGCTGGCCGAGCGCGATGCCGAGCTTGCCCGGCTGACGGCGATGGCGCGGCATGCGCAGGGGCTGGGCCTCGAGGTGCATGCGGGCCATGGGCTGACCTATGAGACGGTGGCCCCGGTGGCGGCCCTGCCCGAGATCCGCGAGCTCAATATCGGGCATTTCCTGATCGGCGAGGCGGTCTTCCTCGGGCTCGGCGCCTCGATCGCGGAGATGCGCCGCCGGATGGAGGCCGCGCGCGGCTAGATCTGCGGCCCCCGCACCCGCGTTGCTGCCCGGCGTTCCGTGCCCCCCCCGGCCGGGGGGCTCCGGCCATAAGGCGTTGGCCGGAAGGCGCGACGCCTGGACCCGGGCGTCCGGAGCCGCCGAACCCGGCGCCCGAGGGCGTCGGTCCGTGCGGCGATAAGGTTCCCACGGCGATGACGAGAGCCGGGATGTCCCCTCCCTGCCGCCCGCAGCTCCGAAGATCGTCGGCGCGACCCGGGGCCTGCCCGGGCGTCCCTGGTCATGGCCGGCGGTCCTTCTGCCCGGCCCGGTCGTCTCGCAGCGCTCAGTCGCCGTCGCGGAAATCGAGGCCCATCTCGGAATAACGTTCGGATTCCTCAAGCCAGTTCGGGCGCACCTTCACATGCAGGAACAGATGCACGGGACGGCCGAGGAATTCGGCGATCTCGGCCCGGGCGGCCTGACCGACGGCCTTCGCGGTCTCGCCCTTGTGGCCCAGCACGATCCCCTTGTGGCCGTCGCGCGCGACATAGATCACCTGGTCGATCCGGGTCGAGCCGTCCTTGCGGTCCTCCCAGTTCTCGGTCTCGACGGTCAGCTCGTAGGGAAGTTCCTGATGCAGCCTCAGCGTCAGCTTCTCGCGGGTCATCTCGGCCGCGATCATCCGCATCGGCAGATCGGCGATCTGGTCCTCGGGGTAGAGCCACGGCCCCTCGGGCAGGGTCTCGGCCAGCCAGCCGCGCAGGTCGTCGACCCCGTGGCCCTTCTCGGCCGAGATCATGAAGGTGCGCGCGAAGGGATAGGCCGCGTTCAGATCGGCCGACAGCGCCAGCAGCGCCTCGGCCTTGACCCGGTCGATCTTGTTGATGGCGAGCGCCACGGTCTGGCCCCCGGCGGCGCGCTCGTGCAGCGCCTCGAGAATGGCGTCGACGCCTTCGGTGCGGCCGCGATGGGCCTCGATCAGCAGCACCACGATATCGGCATCGGCGGCGCCGCCCCAGGCGGCGGCGACCATCGCCCGGTCGAGCCGCCGCCGCGGGCGGAACAGGCCTGGCGTGTCGACGAAGACGATCTGTGCCTCGCCCTCCATCGCCACGCCACGGATCCGGGCGCGGGTGGTCTGCACCTTGTGGGTGACGATCGAGACCTTGGCCCCGACCATCCGGTTCAGCAGGGTGGACTTGCCCGCATTCGGTTCTCCGATCAGGGCGACGAATCCGCTGCGTGTGCTCATGCGTGTAAACCTCCGGCTCAGGCCCGGGCTTTACGCGATAAGTGCTCCCGGCGCCAGCCGGATGCGGGCAAGGGGGCGTCAGTCCTCGCCGGCGCCCGGTCCCGAGACCTGCTTGGCGCTGTAGGCCGGTTCACCCAGACGCCCGAGCAGCGCCAGCTGGGTGTCGAGCCAGCCCTTGTGGCCCTCTTCGTCCAGCACGATCTTCTCGAACAGCGTCCGGCTGCCGATATCGCCCACCTCCATCGCACGCTGGGCGGCCTTTCTGTAGACGTCGATCGCCTCCTGCTCGTCGGCGGCATCCATCTCGAACATCTGTTCGAGGCTCTCGGCCCGCACCGGCTGTTTCTGAAACCGGATCTCGGGCGTGCCGCCGAGGAAGATGATCCGTTCCATGAAGAGGTCGGAATGGCCGATTTCCTCCTGCATCTCCTCGCGCATCTTGGCGGCCAGCAGATCGAGCCCCCAATCGTCGAGCACCTGCGCATGCAGCTGGTACTGATGGCCTGCGGTCATCTCCATCTCGAGCGCGGTCTGAAGGTCCTTGATGGTCTGGTCATTCGACATGAGGTCAGCCTTTCCTGTCATGGTTGCCGGGGCTGGGCGCGCCCCGCCTTCGAGACGCATGTAGGACGGATCGGCGCGCCCGCAGCCGTGCAGGTTGTCGCAGCAGGGCTTAGGGCCGCTCGAACCGTGGCCGAACCGGTCCGAGCGCTCAGATGGCAGGCAGTCGCCCGGTCTGCTGCCCGGTTTTCGTGCGGCAGCGGCATGAGGGAAGGGTCAGGACGGCGCGCGGCGCAGTGACGCCAGCAGCGCGGCCGCGGCGGTCTGTTCGGCCTGGCGCTTGGCGCCGGCGGTGGCGGTGGCTTCCTCGCCGGTTTCAAGCCGCGCGGCGATGGTGAAGACGGGCGCGTGATCGGGGCCTTCGCGGGCGATCTCGACATAGCGCGGCGGCTGCTGACCACGGGCCTGGGCCCATTCCTGCAGCGCGGTCTTGGCATCGCGGGCATCGGGCTCGACCTGCTCGATCCGCGCGCCCCAGAGCCGCAGCACCATGTCCCGCGCGGTCTCGAAACCGGCATCGCGATAGACCGCGGCGATCACCGCCTCCATCGCATCGGCCAGAAGCGCCTCCTTGCGCCGTCCGCCCGACATCATCTCGGAGCGGCCGAGCTTGAGCACGTCGCCAAGCCCGATCTCGCGGGCCACATCGGCGCAGGCCTCGCGGCGCACCAGCGCGTTGAAGCGGGGCGCGAGCTGGCCCTCCGAGGCCGCCTTGTCGGCCTTCAGCAGCGCCTCGGCCATGACGAGGCCCAGCACCCGGTCGCCGAGGAATTCCAGCCGCTGGTTGTCGGGCCGGGTCGGGCTCGACAGCGAGGAATGGGTGACGGCGCGCAGCAGAAGCTCGGGCCGGGCGAAGTCATGGCCCAGCCGCTGCGAGAAGGCGATCAGATCTGCAGCAAGTCTCACGGTTCAGTCGATTGCCTTGAAGAACCGGTCGGCGCGCCAGGTCCAGATGAAGAACAGCGACCGCCCGGCCGACGAGAACATGATCCGGTCGGCCCGGCCGATCAGGTTTTCGGCGGGCACGAAGCCGACGCCGCCATTGGCCTGGGCATAGCGGCTGTCGCGGCTGTTGTCGCGGTTGTCGCCCAGCACGAAATATTCGCCCTCGGGCACGGTATAGACCGGCGTGGTGTCGCGCGCGCCGCGGTCGGTGATGTTCAGGATGCCATGGCTGACGCCATTGGGCAGGGTCTCGATCGAGCGTGCCTTCATGCAGGTGCCGCCGATGCCGACCGGCGCGTTCTCGCATTCCGGATAATAGCCCATCGGCCCCTGCTTCTCGTAGGGCTCCTTGAAGATCCCGGCGGGTTCGACCTCGACCGGGGAGCCGTTGATGTAAAGCACGCCCTCGCGCATCTGCACGGTGTCGCCGGGCAGGCCGACAAGCCGCTTGATATAGTCCGAATTGCTGACCGGGTGGCGGAACACGACGACATCGCCGCGCTCGGGCTCCGAGCTCAGGAGCCGGCCCGAGAAGGGACACAGGCCGAAGGGGCAGGAATAGCGCGAATAGCCATAGGCCATCTTGTTGACGAAGAGGAAATCGCCGATCAGCAGCGTGTCCTTCATGCTGCCCGACGGAATCCAGAACGGCTGGAAGAACAGCGTCCGGAACAGGCCCGCGATCAGCAATGCCCAGAAGATCGTCTTGACCGTCTCCCAGAGACCGCCGCCCGCCTTTTCGTCCGTCTTCGCCATATGCCCGGTCCTGCCTTGTAGCTGCGCCGCCAGACGGCGCCGGAAAATGCCCCCGCTTCATGGGCGCGCGGCTGCGGGCTGTCAAGGCAGCGGGGCCGGAGGGCTTGCGCGCGGATCCGGCCATGACCGCCGGCAAGATGCAGGCGCCGTCGCTCCGGCGGATGCAGAGGAAACCTCGATGCCGCTGCCGCCCGGAGGCTTCGGAAAAACGGTGGAAGCCTTCTGTCGAACGCCCGATGACATCTGCCATGGTCGCGCCAGTGCGAGGCCGGCCGGGAGCGGGGTTCGAACCTCCCTGTCAGCGCCAGGCCGGGGCCCGGTCCTGTTGCGCCGACCCTGCCGGATGCGGCAGTCCAGGAGTGGCGGTGCACAGGTGGCGGTGCGCTGGCGGATTATCGCCTGCGGGAGGCCGGCGGTTTTGCGCGCGCCTCGATCACCACGAAGGCCTGCGCCCAGGGGTGGTCGTCGGTCAGCGAGACATGAACGATCGCCTCATGGCCTGGCGGGGTCAGCTCGGCCAGACGCTCGGCCGCCCAGCCGGTCAGTGCCATCACCGGCTGGCCGGTCGGCAGGTTGGTGACTGCCATGTCCTTCCAGGAAATGCCCATTCTCAGCCCGGTGCCCAGCGCCTTCGAGCAGGCCTCCTTGGCGGCCCAGCGCTTGGCATAGGTTCCGGCAGCGTCGGCCCGGTGCTCGGCCTTGGCCTGCTCGGCCTCGGTGAAGACGCGGGTCCGGAACCGGTCGCCGAATCGTTCAAGCGTCGCGGCGATGCGGTCGATATTGGCCAGATCGGTGCCGATGCCGAGGATCATCGCGTCGGCCTCCGCTCCGCGCGGACGCCGCGCGGCCGCAGGCTGCGCGGCCCGGCCCAACCGGAGGCGCCGCGGCAGCGGCAAGGACGGGCGGGAGCGCCCCCGCCACCGGCGGAACGGGCTTTCGGAACGGGCGGAACGCAGCGCATGGGGCCTCCGGATCGGTTGCTCTGCCCGGATGTACGCCACCCGGCCCGGTCAGGCAAATGCCGCCCTGTCACCCCGGCGCTGGCCTCTCCGGGCCGGGTGGCGCCGGGCGCGGGTCGGGAAGGTGGCCTCCAGCCGGTCCCCCGTTCCGCCCCCGCGGGGGCCGGGCCGGCCCCCCGCCAATGCGTGCCGAGGGCTCCCCTGAAGCCATGCGGCGCAAAGCTCGCACGGGGCGTCGTTGGCGGGTCTGCACGCGCCCGTTGACGCAGGGCGGGTGCGGCCCTAAATGCAGCGGCGGGCAGGGTCGGCGCCGCCTTCGGGACAGAGCCTCCCGAAAGCGCCTCGGCCCGGCCGAAATCCGAGCCCGAAACCGAGGGAGGCACAATGGCTGCCCCCGGCGATACGGCCCCTTTTTGGACTTTGCAGATGATGGCGGCGAGAGGTCTTTCCTCCGGCGACCTGATCGTGGATCGGCGGTTCGATTTCGCCGAGGGGCTGGCCCTCGGCGGCGATCTGTCGGCGGCGATCGAGGTGCTGGGCGAGGCGATGGAGCGGGTGCCCGGCTGGGCGGCCGGCTGGTTTCGACTGGGGGAATGGCATGAGGCGGCGGGCGCGCCCGAGCGGGCGGCCGAGGCCTGGGACCGCGCGCTCGCGGCCGATCCGCAGGACCTGCTGGGCGCCGGGCTCAAGCGCGACCTGGTGCGGGCGGCGCCGGTGGCCGAGACCATGCCGGCGGCCTTCGTCGAGGCGCTGTTCGACGATTACGCGCCGCGCTTCGACCGGGCGCTGGTCGAGCGGCTCGATTATTGCGCGCCCGAACTCCTGCGCCGGGCGCTGGACGGGCGGCGTTTCGGCCGGGCGATGGATCTGGGCTGCGGCACCGGGCTGGCGGGGGCGGCGTTCCGCGACATCTGCGAGCGTCTCGAAGGCATCGACATCTCGGCCGGCATGCTGGCGCAGGCCGAGGCCAAGGGGCTCTATGACCGGCTTACGAAAGGCGATCTCGCCGCGCTCGAGATCGGTCCCGAGCGCTACGACCTGATCATTGCCGCCGATGTCTTCGTCTATCTCGGCGCTCTCGAGCGTATCCTCGGCTGGTGCGCGGGCTCGCTGGCGCCCGGGGGCGTGCTGGCCTTCACCGTCGAGGCGGCGGCGCCGGGCGAGGGGCCGCTGGCGCTGCGCGAAAGCCGCCGCTTCGCCCATGCGCCCGATCATCTGCGGCCGGTGCTGGCCGCGGCGGGGTTCGGGGCGGTCCGGCTCGACCGGGCGGCCCTGCGCAGCGATCGCGGCGCCGTGATCGAGGGCTTCGTCGTCATCGCCACCGATCTGGTGCGAACCCCCGACCGGCAGGGCGACGGCGAGGATGTGGCGCTGGCCTGAGGCGGGACTGTGCATGAGCGCGCAGGGCTCTGTTCCCGCATCGCCCTCTTGCCCGGTCGCGGCCGATGCCTACGTCCGAGCCAACCCCTTCGAATGTCAAAGGACATTTTCAATGACCCAGCCCAAGCTCTTTACTTCCTTCGCCGCCGGCGACATCGCGCTGGCGAACCGTGTCGTGATGGCGCCTCTGACCCGCAACCGTGCCGAACGCGAGACGCTGGCGCCGACCGATCTTCATGTCACCTATTACAGCCAGCGGGCCGGGGCCGGGCTGATCGTGACCGAGGGCGCGCAGATCTCGCCCGAGGGGCAGGGCTATCTCGACACGCCCGGCATCTATTCCGATCTGCAGGTCGAGCGCTGGCGCAAGGTCACCGACGCCGTGCATGCGGCGGGCGGACGCATCGTGATCCAGCTCTGGCATGTCGGGCGGGTGTCGCATGTCTCGCTTCTGCCCGGCGGTCAGGCCCCGGTCGCGCCCTCCGCGGTCCCGGCCGACGGGGTCAAGACCTTCACCGCCGAGGGCTTTACCGGGGTGTCGGCGCCGCGTGCGCTCGAGACCTCCGAGATTTCCCGCATCCTCGGCGATTACCGCAAGGCCGCCGCGAATGCGATGGCGGCGGGATTTGACGGGGTCGAGATCCACGGCGCCAACGGCTATCTGATCGACCAGTTCCTGCGCGACGGCACCAACCGCCGGACCGACGGTTATGGCGGCCCGATCGAGAATCGCTGCAGGTTCCTGTTCGAGGTGGTCGAGACCGTGGCGGACGAGATCGGCGCGGGCCGTACCGGGCTGCGGCTGAGCCCGTTCTCGAACGCGAACGGCATTTCCGACAGCGACCCCTTCGCGGTGTTCTCGCAGGCGATTTCGGACCTGAACCGCTTTGGCCTCGCCTTCCTGCACATGGTCGAGGGCCAGACCGGCGGGCCGCGCGACTGGCCCGAGGGCCGCGGCATCCCCGAGCTGCGGGCGCTGTTCGAAGGCCCCTATATCGCCAATAACGGCTATGACCGGGCCTCGGCGATCGACGCGGTCGAAAGCGGTGCGGCCGACATGGTGGCCTTCGGCCGTCCGTTCATCTCGAACCCCGATCTGGTCGCGCGGCTGCGGCAGGGCGCCGGGCTGGCCGAGCCGAACCGGGAGACCATGTATGGCGGCGGCGCCGAGGGGCTGATCGATTATCCCGCGCTCGACGCGGCCCGCCCGGCCTGACCGGGTCTGGCAGGGGGCCGCGTCCGGCACGGCCCCCGACATATCGCCGATCAGGCGGCGGCGCGGCGGCGGCGCAGGGCGGCGAGCCCGCCCAGACCCGCCAGCATCAGCGGCAGCGTCGCCGGAACCGGCACCTCGGCGGCTTCGTAGCGTTGCAGCACTTCGACGCCCCGCAGGGGGTAATCGGTGAAGAAGCCGTCCATCCCGGCCTCGATCCAGGGCAGGAACATCTCCCAGGCGGCCTCGTCCGTCCTGGGCCGGAAGGTCCAGCCATGCACGCTCAGCCCAAGCTCATGCGCGGCGGCGATGAAGGCGGCATCGAGATCGTAGCCGAGATAAAGCCCCAGCCCGTCCGCGAACCCGGCGAGATCCTCGAGCGCGGTGACCTCGCCGGTGGTCGCGTCATAGACACCGAAGCCGTCGCCCAGATCCAGCGCATAGCCGAGCGCGGCGATCGCATTGTCCATGCCGGCCTCGGTCTGAAGCGCGGCGAGCTGGCGCGCGCCCTCATGGCTGAAGGTCTGCACGAAGGTGTTCGGCACCGAGCCGTCGAAGCCGTTGGACTTCATCTCCTGAAGGATCTGCCGGTTCATCGCCAGGCTGTTGGGGGTCTTGGCCTCGGGATAGATGCCGATCTGGGCGCCCGTCGCGGCGTTATGCGCGGCGACCAGATCCATCACCTCCTGAAAGGTCGGCACCTTGTAGGGATCGGCCATCGAGGGCGCGAAACCCGGATAGTCGGTCGAGGCGGTGGCGCCGGTGGGCTCGACCGTCAGCGACTTGATTTCGGCCAGGGTGAAATCCGACACCCGGTAATCGCCGTTCCGCGGAGAGAACAGCGCTTCGACATTGGTGGTGCGGGCCAGCGTCGCATCATGCATGGCGACCAGAACGCCGTCGGCGGTCATCTGCAGGTCGGGTTCGATCACGTCGGCGCCCATTTCGAGGGCGAGTTCATAGCCGCCAAGCGTATGTTCGGGCAGGTAGCCGCTGGCGCCGCGATGGGCGATGATCAGCGGCGCGTTTCCGTCGAGGGTGTTGTAAAGGCTGGCGGCCCCGGCGGGCACGGTCGAGATCAGCCCCAGGGAGAGGGTCGCGAGAATGCGTTTCATGTCGAAGATCCTGTTCGTCGCGTTGAATGACTTCGGGTGTGATTTGGATGTGGCTCCGGCCTTATGCGGAGATTGAAACGCCCGGGTCACCGTCTTGCGACAGCCGGATGAAAATGCGCCGGGGCGGTTGAGGGGGGCGATTGGCGCCGGCCAATGCGGGAGGCTCTCCGGCCCCCGACTCGGGCGCGCTGCGGGTCGATCTTGCCCCCATGTATCTGTCATGTCGCATGGGATCCCGTGTCCCTCTCCGAGGCCGTGTCCAGTCGGGCGCGGCGCTTTCCGGGGGCGACTGGCGCGGCCGGTTTCGGGCTCCCGGATATCCTGTTGCCGCAGGGCGGAGATACTGTTGAAAAAGTCTCTGAACGGGCGAGACCGGGCAGATCAGCAGAACAACCTCCCGCGAAGCCCCTCCTGAGCAAATGCGTTTTGCCAAGGGGCGGTCTGCAGGGGCAATATTCCAAGATTTCGAGTCATTTTTCGGTTCGCAGAGTTTTTCAACACAATCCGGAGCGGACGGCGCGTGGCACCCGAGGAGACGGCGAGGCCGGGGCCCCGGGGCTCAGTCGTCTGTCCATTCCCAGGGGCGGGTGAAATTGCCCAGAAGATGCACGACCGCCTCGTCCTCCACCGGTCCCTGGCGTTCCAGCCGGGCGACGAGGCCGCGCTTGCGGTCCTCGACCACCTCGCGCACCCGCACCATATGGCCCGCCTCGGCCAGCGCCGCGTCATAGACCCGCTGGATCGCCCGCTTGCGCAGCCCGGGCTTGAACACCTTGCCGACGGCGGTCTTGGGCAATTCGTCGAGGATCTCGATATGCTTCGGGATCGCGGCGCGCTCGTGGATATGTACGCGGGCATGGGCCATCAGATCCTCGGGCGTGACGCTGGCTCCGTCGACGAGCTCGACATAGGCGCAGGGCAGCTCGCCCGAAAAGCTGTCGGGCTGGCCGATGGCGCCGGCGAAGGCCACGTCGTGATGGGACAGCAGCGCCTCCTCGATCTCGGCCGGGTCGATATTGTGCCCGCCCCGGATGATCACGTCCTTGGCGCGGCCGGTGATGAACAGATAGCCATCCTCGTCGATCCGGCCCAGATCGCCGGTGCGCAGGAAGTAGCCATCGGCGAACAGGCCGAGATTCTTCGCCTCTTCGGTATAGGTCGAGCCCGGCACCACCCCGGGGTTGGAGATGCAGATCTCGCCGACCTCGTCGGTCTCGCATTCGCGCTGCACAGTCCCGTCGCCGTCGCATTTCAGGATGCGGATCTCGGTATAGGGGAAGGGCAGCCCGACCGAGCCGATCTTCTTTTGCGAATCCGGCGGGTTGATCGAGACGAGGCAGGTGGCCTCGGTCAGCCCGTAGCCCTCGCAGATGGTGACGCCGGTCGCGGCCTCGAAGCGGTTGTAAAGCTCGACCGGCAGCGGTGCCGAGCCCGAGAAGGCATAGCGGAGCGTCGAGACATCGGCATCGACCTTGCGCTGCATCAGCGCGGCGATGGCGGTGGGCACGGTGATGACGAAGGTCACGCCCCAACGCTCGATCAGCTTCCAGAAATTGTCGAACACGCCCTCGCCGCGATAGCCCGCAGGCGTCGGCATCACGAAATGCGCCCCGGCCGCGACAACCGACATCAGCACCGGATACGCGGCGAAGACGTGAAACAGCGGCAAAGGACAGATCAGCGTGTCATTCTCGCGGAACAGAAGCCTGTGGCCCAGCCAGCCATTGTAGATCATGCCCGACACGCGGTGCTGGGCGACCTTGGGCATGCCGGTGGTGCCGCCGGTATGGAAATAGGCGGCGAAGCGGTCCTCCTCGGGGTCGTCGAAGCTCAGCCGGTCGGCGGGTTCGGCCGCCAGCGCGCGGTGAAAATCCAGCACGTCGGCATGGTAGTGGCCGGGCGATTTCCTGCGGATCAGCGGCACGATCAGCCGCTTGACCCCGGTCAGGTAGCGGACCAGATCGACCTCCAGCACGGTCTGTACCCTGGGAGCGTGCCGCACCGCCTCGGAGACCTTCTCTGCGACATCGGTCTTGGGGAAGGATTTCAGCGTGACCACGACCTTGGCCCCGGTCTCGCGCAGGATCGCGGCGATCTGCTCGGCCTCGAGCAGCGGGTTGATCGGGTTGACGATCCCCGCCACTGCGCCGCCCAGGAAGCAGACCGCGGTTTCGTTGCAGTTGGGCAGGATATAGGCCACCACGTCATCCGGGCCGATCCCGAGGCGGCGGAACAGGTTCGCGGCCTGGGTGATGCGGCCCCGGAACTCGGTCCAGGTCAGCGTCTCGGCCGGATCCTTCGGGCCGGACAGGATCTGGAAGGACACTGCCGGGCGGTCGGGAAAGGCCGCCGCGGTGCGCGTGACGAAGGAATAGATGGTCTTCGGCCGGTCGCGTTCGTTCCACGGCGCCTCGGCGGCAATGGCCAGCCAGTCGCTCCTGGCGGCCTCCATGCTCATGCTGTTCAAGATGTCGTCCTCCCATGCGGCCCGTTGTGATCGGGCCTGCTCTCCCATGGCGCGGAAGGATGGGGCGAAATGCCGCCCTCCGCAAGATGCCCGTGCTGCGGCAACTCGGCGTCCGATCCGGGGCCGTCCGACCGGCAGCAGCCTCATTCTGCCTGTCCGCGACGCTCTGTTCCTTGTCTCCGGTGCCTTGCCGAAGGTGCGGCCCCGGGTCGGACGGGCCGGCGAGATCCGGCTCAGGCGGCGGTCTCGACCCCGGCGGTGAACTGAAGCCTTGCAAGGCGCGCGTAAAGCCCGCCCTCGGCCACCAGCGCGTCATGGGTGCCCTCGGCCACGATCCGGCCGCGGTCCAGCACGACGATCCGGTCGGCCTTCTTCACCGTGGCCAGCCGGTGGGCGATGATGATCGTGGTCCGGGTCGCGGCCATCCGGTCCACGGCTTCCTGCACCGCGCGTTCGGATTCCGCGTCGAGCGCCGAGGTCGCCTCGTCCAGAAGCAGCACCGGCGCGTCGCGCAGGATGGCGCGGGCGATGGCGATGCGCTGTTTTTGTCCGCCCGACAGCATCAGCCCGCGCTCGCCCACCTCGGTGTCGTAGCCCTGCGGCAGCGCGCTCAGGAAATCATGCGCGGCGGCAGCGCGGGCGGCGGCCTCGACCTCGGCATCGGAGGCGCCGGGACGGCCGAAACGGATGTTCTCGCGGGCGCTGGCAGCGAAGATCGCCGGGTCCTGCGGCACCAGCGCCAGACGGCTGCGGAAGGCCTCGCGGCCCAGGCTGCGCAGATCGGCGCCGTCGAACAGCACGCGGCCCTGCTGCGGGTCGTAGAAGCGCAGGATCATCTGCATGACCGTGGTCTTGCCCGCCCCCGAGGGCCCGACCAGCGCCACCGTCTCGCCGGGGCGGACGGTCAGGTCTATGCCGTTCAGCGCCGGGCTGTCGGGCCGGGTCGGATAGGAGAAGCGCACATTCTCGAAGCGGATCTCGCCCTGCGCGGGTTCGGGCAGGGGCGCCGGGGCCTCGGGATCGGTCACGCTGTCCTGCGCGGTCAGCAGCTCGACCAGCCGCTCGGTGGCGCCCGCGGCGCGCTGCAATTCGCCCCAGATCTCGGTCATCGCCGCGACCGCGCCCGCGACCATCACCGAATAGATCACGAACTGCACCAGCTCGCCCACGCTCATCTCGCCCGCCCGGACGTCATGGGCCCCGACCCAGAGCACGCCGACGATGCCCGCGAAGACGAGGAAGATCACGATCACCGTCATCACCGCCCGGGTGCCGATCCGCTGGCGGGCCGCGATGAAGCTCTGCTCGGTCACGCCCCGGAACTGCGCCCGCGCCCGTGCCTCGTTGGTGAAGGCCTGCACCGTCTGCACCGACAAGAGCGCCTCGGAGGCATTGCCCGACGAGGCCGCGATCCAGTCCTGGTTCTCGCGGCTGAGCCGTCTCAGCCGGCGCCCCAGAAGCACGATCGGCACGATCACCGCGGGCACCAGCAGCAGCACCAGCCCCGACAGCTTGGTCGCGGTCGCCAGCATCAGCACCAGCGCGCCGAAGAAGACGAGGATGTTGCGCAGCGCGAAGGAGGCCGAGGAGGACAGCACCGACAGGATCAGCGTTGTGTCGGTGGTGATCCGGCTCAGCACCTCGCCGGTCATGGTCTTTTCGTAGAAGGCCGGGCTCATGCCGATCATGCGGTCGAAGACGGCGCTGCGGATATCGGCCACGACCCGCTCGCCCAGCCGGGTGACAAGGTAGTAGCGCAGCGCGGTGCCGACGGCCAGCAGCACCACGATCGCGAGCGCCAGCCCGAAATAGCGGTCAAGCAGCGCCGCGGTGTCGGTGTCGAAGGCGTCGACCACTTGGCGCACCGCCACCGGCATCGCCAGATAGACGATGGCGGTCAGGACCAGCGCGGCAAGCGCGGCCGCCAGCATCCGCCGATAGGGCGCGACGAAGGGCCAGAGCGCGGCAAGCGCGCCGATCCGTTTCGATCTTGCGCGGTCGTCCTGTGGCTGGGGGGCTGGCGGCATGGGGCACTCCTTGGCTCCCTGCGCAGGTAGTGGGCGAAGGGGGGGCGGTCAACCGGCCAGCGCTGCCCCGCCGGATCGGCCGAGGGGTGCCGCCGCCCTGCGGTCGGGCCGCGCCTGCCCTCAGGTTCCGTGTTCAGGAATTTCCGACGATTTCCGCCACACGGTCCGAGATTTCCTCGAAGCGCTGGCGCAGGACCGTGTCGTCGAAGGGTTCGAGGTCGGGCAGTTGCCGGGTCATGATCTCGCCGAACAACCGGTCGGTCTCGTCGATGAAGTTGAGTACGTTCATCGAGTTCACCGCGGTGTCATAGGTCGAATAGGTGACGTCGAGCCAGGACCGGGCCTTCTCCATCGCCTCGGCCGAGCGTGCCTTCTGGCGGTCGAGGATCCGTTCGTAGCGTGCGATCACATCGAGCGAGAGCGCGTTGGCGGCGATGTTCTTGGCGTAGATGTCCTGCTGTTCGGGCGTGGCCGTGGCCATCCGCTCGCGGGCAAAGGCGACGGTGGCGTCGATCTCGCCCTTGATGGTCCCGAGCGCGGGCAGATATTCCTCGTCGAGCCGGCGCATGTATTCGCGATGCACCATCACCTGCAGCTCGGCCATCACCACGAAGACCCCGTAATACTGGATCTGCATCGCCGGCGAGGGCGAGGTCTCGGCCATCAGCGCCTTCAGCTCGTCGGTGATCTTGCGGGTGATGTCGAAGACCGCGAACATCCGCAGCAGATCGTCGCCATCGGCGCGCGAGGTCAGGCTGTCGATCTCGTCGGGGCCAAGGGCGGCGCCCGCCTCGGCAAAGCTCTGCTGCAGCGCCTGCTTGCGCGCGGCGACCTCGCCGTCGAGCGCGGTGGCCTCGGCCTCGCGGCTGGCGATCCGCTCCTCGATCCGGTCGGTCTCGTCGGGATCGGGGGCGGGGGCCTTCCGGGCGAGATAGAGATCGCGGCGCAGCACCTCGATCTCGCGCCCGAGGCCGGCGATCTCGGCCCTCAGCCGCCGGATCTCCTCGATGGCGCCGACATTGCCGTCCTGCAGAAGCGCCTTCTCGATCTCGAGCACCAGCGCGTCGACATCGCGTTCGAGGCCCTTGGTCGAGCGGCCCAGCAGCCGGAAGCCGCCTTGCGCGCGGCTGTCCTCGATGCGGTCATGCAACTCGGTGAGGTTCTCGCCGCCCTCGATCAGCCGGTCGAGATGCTGTTCGAGCGGGGTGCCGGGGGGCTTGGCCTCCCAGAGCGTCCAGGCGGCAGCCGGTTGCCCCGCGATGGCGACGAGGCAGGCCAGGGCGACGATCGGGCGGAGGAAGGGGACGGTCATGCGCGCGCTTTCGGAGGGCGGACCCGGGATCCGCACGGTCGGACGGAAGATACAGCCTAGCACGGATCGCCCGGCCGCGCATCCTTCGCCGGTGCGCGGCAGTGTCTCGGTCCGGGGCCCGGGACGAGGACCGTCGCCGCCAGCATCGGGCCGGAGCAGGCCCGGACGCCGCGACAGGGTTGCCTTCGGGTGCCGGGCGTTGCGATCCCCGCCCCGGCGCCTTAAGGCCGCAGGCGGGCGGTTGCTGCATAAAGGCCACCGTTCGGGATCGGGTCCGGCCTCCAGGATTGACAGTTTGCATTCCATGGCTAGGTTCTCCTCATGGTCACGCATGAGCTCTTTTTCCGGTTTCTGCTTCTGAACCGCCCGGGTCCCCGGGCGGTCTGCGCTTAGGCGCGTCTTCGACCTTCCGGGGCTTTCTCACATCCTTGAATTGAGAATGCGGCCTTCGCCGCCCTCGGAGACACATCATGACCATCACCAGGATCACGCATCTGCCTCCTGGCAGTGACTTTCGGGAGCTGTTCCCGCGCTCCTCTGTCGAGACCGGTTTTCTTCTCATGGCTGCAGACCGGCTGGGCATCGAACGCCTGCTTCGCCATGACGGCACCAGGAATGCGGCAAATCCCGCGCTTCTGAACGGGTTCCTGCGCCACAAGCTGAGGATCTCGCGCGCGGCTCCCGAGCCGGCACCGCCCGGGCTTGTCGTCGCCGGTTGCCATGTCACCTACATGATCAGCGGCGAGGGCGCACGCTCGGGCCTGCTGACCATCAGCCCGGTGCCGGGGCCGGGGCATCTTTCCATTGCGTCGCTTCTCGGCGCGACCCTGATGGGGATGCGGAAGCTGCAGAAGGTTCCGCTCTTGCGGGATGACGGCCGGATCGAGACGGTCGTCGTGCTGGATGTCGGCCTGCCGCCGGGTCGCCACGCGGCCTGAGCGCCCTTCCGCCACCGGCGTACCGAGTAATCGCCGTTTCACGACATATCAGCGCCCTCAGTGGCGGAAAGGAAAGCTCAATGACCGAGCAACATACCCCCTCACGCGGCACCGGGCGGCGGCCCAGGGTCGTCATCTCTGCCGACAGCCTGGACAGGCTCGAAGCTCTTGCGCAGGGCGCGATCCAGCGCAACCCCGAGCTGGCCGACCGGCTGCTCGGCGAGCTTGGCCGGGCCCGTATCGTTCCCGTCGCGAAACTGCCCCCGGACGTGGTGGCGATCGGCCGCGCGGTCACCTATCGCGACGAATCGACCGGTCAGGAGAAGACGGTCACGCCGGTCTTTCCCGAGGCGGCCGACATCTCCAGTGGCCGGGTCTCGGTCCTGACGCCGATCGGGATCGCGCTGATCGGCCTGGCCGAGGGGGCATCGCTGCCCTGGGATACCAGGGACGGAAAGCGGCGGGTGCTGACGGTGCTCCGGGTCGCGCCGGAAGAGGTCGCCGAGGGGCTGGCGGCAGGATGATCCGCTGTTCCCGAGGGCTGGCCGAGGCCCATGACCGGCCCGGAAGGGGTCGCGCGATGCGTTGACGACGCCAGGAGGCTCCTTCCGGGACATCGACTGCCAATGCTCTGGCGTCCTTACCTCCCATCGAAAGAGGCTCTCATGAACCGTCCCCTTCCTCCTGTCTGCCCGTCCTGCAAGGCACCGCTTCCCCGCGCGGCCGCACATCGCTGCCCCAGCTGCCGGCACGTCCTTGACGGCGGGCCCTTTCTCATCCGGGTTTCCTGCCGCCGCTGCGGCGCGGCCGTCGAGCGCCGCGCCGGCGCCTCAGCGACCTGCCTCCGATGCCGGTCCACGCGTCCCTCCCGGCTTCTGCAACAGGGCTGACCAGAGGGGGCCGGCCGGTTTTCCGGCGGCCGCTCCGGCCGTCGGCGGGCTGGCCGGCACGCCATTCGCGCCGCCCGATTGCAGGGCGGCGCGGTATGTTTCGGCCTGTCCTGGATGATTGGCTTCATGCGGAATTCCGGGGCTCGAAATGGCATCGGAGCGCTGTTGCGCGGTGAGTCGCAGCGGCGCTTTCCTTTGCCCGACGGGTATTCCCGGGCGTCTTTCGGCGTGGTCCTGGGGTGGCCCTGCATGGAGCGGATCGTGCCGGATATGAGCCAGTCTTCCGACACGCGCCGCGCCTCGTTCCGCGGCAAGCGGCCCCATCCTGCATGATCCGCTTCAATGAGGCTTGCTGTTTTCTCTGGGGAAGCGTATGTCCGGCGGTGGGACACCCCTCCCAACGAGGGGCGCTGTCATTTCTATTTTCTCCTTCTTTTTCAAATGGCTGATAGCTTCTTGCTCGTTTCTTGCACCGTTTTTGCACCGAAAAGCACATTGGTGACGCTCGGGTCTTTCATCGCGTGAGCGTAGGTGCGCAGCACCGTTGTTGCGTCCTTCCATCCGCCCATATCCGCCACGGTCTTCACGTCGATACCGGCCTGCAGCATGGAAGTGGCAAAGCCGTGCCGACAGCAGTGCGGTGTAAGGCGCTCGATCTTCGCCCGCTTGCAAACATTGTTCCAAGGCCCCCGAACGCTGCCCCTCCCGGCGTAGCCGAACACGGGCTCATCCGGATTCCGGTTGCTAGGAATATTCGCTAGCGAGACCACAACTTCGGGCGGCAGATGTGCGATGCGCTTCCAAGGTGTCGGCTTGAACAGGTGCAACTCGACCCTTGCCGCGCTGAGGTCAACATAGCGCCAAGTCAGGTTGCATGCCTCCCCAACCCTCGCCGCCGTGCCGAACATGAACAGGCAGAGCGCGCCAAGATGCGCGAGCCCGTCTTCCTCGGCTTGTGACGAGAAGGCGCGCACCCACTCCAACGTTGCTGGCGTCTTCACCTCGGGCGTTTCGGTGTAGCGTTTCACCGAAATGCGCTGGCACCATCCGAACCCCGCCGCGTGGTTTATTGCAGCCTGCGTTGGCTTGATCACCTGCCGGTTCCAAGTCGGCTCGTTCGCATTTGGGTATATTTTCTTGGCCGCTTGCCTGATCAACTCCGGTGTCACGTCTTCAACGAGAGTGTCTTTCCAGTGCTCCGCCAGCTTGAGAAGAAACCGTGCGGGCTTATCCGCGTCCAAATATGCCGTGAAGACTTGCGCCATGGTCAACCCGGCCCCCGGCCCATCGAAACGACGTTGCCACGCTTGGGCTTCGGTTTCCGCTTTGATCCGCTCCGCGATTTTTCGGTCAGTCGTTTTTGTAGACTGATAAAACTTCCTTCCGGCAACAGTCCCTCGGACGTACCAGGCGCCGTTGCGCTGGAACAGCTTGAGCGACATTTCATGGCCTCCGTGATCTTTTCGACATGCTCCGGAAAGAGGATCATCTTTTGGCCCAGCTTGGCAAACGCGCCAAGCGCCCGCGCCTCGCCCTTCATGGTCCTCTCCGACACACCGAAATGCGCCGCCAAATCGGCGGGCGTGGTGTAGTCAGGGAAGAGCACGGGCGAAGTCATCAATCGTCGCTCTCCCCGCTTTCAGCGAGATATTTGCGGATTGTGGCGGGGCGGCGTACCATCGTCATGCCTCCCCCAAATCGAGCGCGATTACGGCAATCTTGCCCGTGCGCGGGTCGATCTCGCCCCAACCCATCGGGATTTCGGCGCCGCAGCAGGCTTTGAGCACGCGCGCCACGTCTGCTTGGGTGAAGCTGGTCGGTTTGCAGGCCATGTGCAGTTCTCCTTGCTGCGTTTCTATGGCGGAGCGAAGAGTGCGCCGGTCAGACGTTGCTGTTCGGGTTTTCCATCGCGTAGCCGCCCGCATGAAGGCGCTTGAGCAGGCGCGAGAAGATCGCGCTATAATCAACGACGATGTAGGCTCCGGCGTCGGCCCCTTCCGAAATCAGCTTGCCAAGCGTGGCGCCCACATTGAGCGACCCGTAGGCGATTTCCATGACGAGATCGTTCCCTTTTCGGCTGGCGCCAACGAAGTAGGGCGCGGCGTTGCTTTCGATGATCTCCGCCAGCATCTGGACGGCAAAGGAACAGGCCGAAGAGGCAACGTCCTGATTTCCTGTCCCGCCCGAGACCTCGGCGAAGACCGCTACCGAAAACAGCTCGGACAGCGTGAAGCGGTGCCAGCCCTCGCTTGCCCCGAGGTCGAAGAACCCCTTGCGACGCCAGCTCTGCACGGTGTTGAGGTTGGTTTCGGTCAGTGAGGCGACTTCGGAAACCGTGAAGCGCTGATTGGTGAATTCCATTTTTTTGATCTCCAGATCTCGATACATGTATCCAGGTACATGATTTCGATACCCGTCTAAGGACTCGCAGTCAAGATGTGTGTTACCGCACATGATTTACCCATACGGGCAGCGCCAATGACCAAACGTTCCTCACCACGCCGACGGCGCGACCCCGACCAACAGGCGCGCTTCCTTCCAGATCATGCTGGTCTCCCAGTCTGCGCCGCACTTTCCGCACACGGTTTCGACGATCACCTTGGCTGCGAAGTCGGCAGCACAGGTGCTTGGAAGAGACATCATCTCATCCTCGATCTTGTTCGAATGCCGGTAGAAGAGCAGGTCCAGCTCTGCGTCTTCGCCGCTTCCAGTCGCATTGCAGACATGCCGCCTGGCGGCATCGAGGATCGCACGATGCCGATGGAAGAGCCTCAGGATCTGCGATTGGTCGGCTTCGGCCTTCGTCATCGTGGGCACAGCCAGCGTTGCGGCGGAGAAGAAAGTCCGACGTTTCATGCCCTCGCCTCCATCAGGCGGAGGGTGTGCCGCAGGGCCGTGCGCAGATAGCTGCGGGCCTCGCGCTCGCTCTGAGAGTATCGGCCCGGCCGCTCCGTCGCATCGAGAGCGAGGGCCAAGCAGTCGTGGATTTCATACAGGCGTGCAGCAGGCAAAGCCGTGACGGCTGCCGGAAACGGGTTCGGCATTCTGGGCTCCATTGATATGCGGTGGCGGTTTCGCTACAGTGTCCTCACGATAACAACCAAATCGCTACTGTAAAGCGAATTCTACACGGTGACGCGAAAATGACACCTGCGCAGTGCCGAATGGCCCGGTCTGGTTTGTCTATGGGAGTGCGCGAGTTGGCAGAGGCCGCAGGCGTCTCAACCAACACGATTACGCGCCTAGAGAAGGGCGAGGCGCTGAAACCGCGGACGCTTGAAGCGATTCAATCTGCGTTTGAGGCCGCCGGTGTCGAGTTCATTCCCGAGAACGGCGGCGGGCCAGGAGTTCGGCTTAAGAAGTGAACAATCAGCCCGAAGCAGACGACCGCTTCCCCCTTCCGTCTTACTTGGCGGCCGTTGGTACGGGCGGAAAGTGGTCATTCGCTGCACACCCTCAAAGGCCGTCGCTTACCTTTGAAGATCGTCGGCCTTCGGTAGCTGACGCGCTGGAAATTTACGTTGCCATGTCTCAATGAGAAAGAGCGCGGCAGTGCTCGCCGCATGGATCGACAAACGGGCGATCCGCGCGTCGACACGCGCGAAGCCCTTTTCGCGACCATGGGCATCGCCGCCATGTGTTCGGAGAGCCCCTACACCGCATACCACCGTGGTCAGTCCGGAAAGAACCTGCCTCACATCATTTGCGATTAGGGGATCAATATCTGAACGATCAGGCGACAGTCCAAGAGGCTGCTTCACGGCATTATAGAGCCCCTGCACATCCTTCTTGGCAGGAAGCGGCTCGCCAAGTTCGACCAAAATCGACCGGCACACGCTTTCGACCGTGCTGCACGCGGCGGTGACAGCATCCTCCGGATCGGTGGCAGCACTTGCGAGGGCGCGTTCCAGATCACGGCTCACCGTGTCGAAGTCGATCACCTCGGATAGCCCGGCAAGCTCTGAGAGAACCGGCACGCCTTTGCCTGCTTCGACCAGGCGCATCCGCCCTCCCTGCTGCTGAATCTCGAAGCCGTCAAAGCGCAATGCGCGGTTAAGGTGGTCGAGTACGGCTGTATGGCGTTCTGGCTCATGGATGAAGTCGCGAGGATCGGCCGCTGCCTCAATGATACGCGGGAGCACATCCTCGGGCTGGAAACTATTGTTGATTTTGATGAGGCACTGGACCAGGGATGGCAGGCGGGAGCCGTCCACGCTGAAATCGACGTTGCAGGCGCGCATGAACTTCTCGATCTGCGGGCCACTACGATAAAGCCCAATAGGTGGCGGAGCATCCGCATAAGCAGCCCCGCCGCTGATGACATCGGCCAAGGCGTCTATGCTTTGGGGTGACAACGGGAAGGACATGTTTCTGTGGCTATTCTACCGGACGATTTCGTATGCAGCGGCTCGGAGCAGACCAGCAAGCACAGTTGCGCGAGTCCCCCCGTTCATCTGGGATTTGAGATAGTGTCCAGCTTGCTGCACACGATTGACACCGCGGCGCAGCCCCGTGGGATGCAGCGCCCCAAGCGCGAGGACGTCATTGAGCCGATCAAGCGAGCTTTTGCTCCTATGAGCAAGATTGTTCCTGAAGGCGATTGTTAGATCAATGATCGCTTTTTGCTGAGCAATTAGGCGAGTGAAGCGTTCGACATGGGCAGCAATAAGCCATTGTTTCGCTCTGCCTTCGATAGCAGCATAGGTCGGGAAGGAGGTGTTTCGTCCCGAGGGGTCGAGCACGGTTTTCAGTTCATCTTTGGTGAGGTGGCGTTGCGACTTAAACTCAGCGAAGCTGTCGAAAGCAGCGGCAGCCTTTTGATTTGATTGCAGGGCCTCTCGAACGCTCGTTTCCAAGTGCTGCATGACCCGTGAGCAGTCGCGGTTTGCATATGCGAAAATCAAGTCGTTGGCGAACCCTTCGAACAGCACACCCAGAGTGAGTGCGTAGTTCTCCGTGGCGATTTTGCGGTCCTGGACGGCAGTCAGAGCGCCCCAAGAGCTATTGTAGAACCGAGCCTGCTCAGCGAGTTGGTCTGCAAAGTCACTCCAGACGCCTTCAGGATCAATCTTCCGCATGTTTCCTCGCACACAAGCTCTCAATTCGCGGCAAGGTCGCCTTGCGGAGGCGCTGATTGGGCAGCATGCCCTACCGAGATCCGAAAATGGCAAAGGCTCGGGCGACACTCAGGGGCAATTAACCCTGCCTTTTGAATAGACAGATAATACCCACATTTAGGCTTGCTGCAACTGCGGCATCTACTCTCTGCCTCAAGGTCTGCTCAGGGCCGAGGTGTATCGTCGGCGCGAGGCGCGACGGCCTGATCGCAGTGTCCGATTTTCACATCGGCTGATCGAAGACAGGCCGGGGCGTTTCCGCACCCCGGCCCGATGCCCGCCGCGCCCTGACGAAAACCCAGGCCGCGGGCTGTCGGGGTTCTTCGCCCACCATGCGGGACACTCGCCGACTTGCCCCAATCGCGTTTGCGGACCCCTCCCGCCAGGTGCGATCCCCCCTGCCGCGTCAGAGCCGCCGCACGCGGCTCTGAGCATCCTTTTGGGCCGATTGCCGGATCACGCGCCGGGGTTCTTGTACCAGGCGCGGTGATCGACGAACCCGGCCCCGAAATCGAGGCGCACCTTGAACTCGCTGGCATCGGTCTCGAAGCCGTCGCGGGTGAAGATCTGCGGTCCCGAAGCCCCATCCAGATAGGCGTGCTGCAGCGCATCGGGACGGCCCGGCAAGGCGGCGATGTACCAGGCCGCCGGGTCCGTCAGGTTGGCATCGGCCAGAACCGTCAGCTTCTGCTGGAACGGGTTCACATCGTCGGCCGACGCGGCCGAGATTTCGGCCACCAGCCGTTCGGCCTGCGTTTCCAGCTCGGGCGGCACGATCAACAGCGCGGGGTCCACCCGGATCGCCTCGCCCGCCAGCCCCTTCTGACGGCGCATCGCCGTGCGCGCGAGGGACAGCGAGGCAATGGAGAGGGTCGCGCCGGTCTCGGCCAGGTTGCCGTGATCGGCATGGAAGAGGGCCTTGCCGTCCGACATAGCCGGACCCGTGCCGCCATTCGCCTCGAGGAGCCCGGCGAAGATGCGCGCTTCGGTGAGCGCCGCGCCCTGACCGAACATGCGGGCGCTCTGCTCGAACGCGCCGAGGTCGTCGTTCACGATGGCCTGCCGGGTCAGGGTGAAGATCTTGCCATAGGTCTCCAGAACGAAGGCCTCGCCCGCGTCGGTGATCTGGCCCTGCCCGAACTCGCCGTTTTCCAGCACCTTCGCCAGCTCGACACCGCCCGAGACGCGGACGGTGTTGATCGGGCGGAAGTCCGGGGCCGAAACTTCGCGGGACGCTTTCTTGATTTGCGACTCGGCAGCCTCGTAGGCCGTCAGCAATACCTTGTTCGAGGCAATCGCCAGGGCGGCCCTGAAATCGTCGGTGCCCATCGCACCGCCCCACATCATGGCA
This sequence comes from Rhodovulum sp. MB263, assembly GCF_002073975.1. NCBI lineage: Bacteria > Pseudomonadati > Pseudomonadota > Alphaproteobacteria > Rhodobacterales > Paracoccaceae > Rhodovulum > Rhodovulum sp. MB263. The sequence goes on from NZ_CP020384.1 coordinate 289,623, forward strand.
TGGCGCCGCCCCCGGACGTAGCCGCCGCCGGCCGAAATCTTGGCAATGTCGTCCAGCCGCATGGCCACGAACTCCCGACCATGGGTCGGCACATGCCCGGCTTGCATCCGCGCCAGGAGGCCGTCCGCCATCGCGTCGGCCCGAGACGGGGTATCCTCAACAAAGGCCAATGCGCTGGGGCGAACCGGCGGCTCATTGCGGGCCATGAGGGCCATCGCCTCTTCCCCGGCGACCCGTGCGATTTCCTGCGTGATCGCCGCCGGGTCCGTTCCCGGAACGGCAATACCGGCCATCACCGCGCGTTTCGCGATCGACATCAGCGCGGCCTGGTTCAGCAGCTCCCCCCGGACGAACGGCACGGACGCCTCCCGGAAGCTGGCCAGACCGGCGGCGACGGCCTCGGCCTGCGCCGCGCCGACGCCGGTTTCGGCCATCAGGTCCGCGAACTCGGCCGAGAGCCCCGCCTTGAACGCCACGCCACGCATCTGCGCCAAGTGGCGGGCAGAGGGCTGGCCATTCGGGACGGCCCCGGCCGACCCGCTGGCGGGCGCACCCGAGGGGGCGCCTTCGGCCCGTGCAATGCCAGCGCCGCGCAGACCGATCCGCTTGGGATGCTGCGCGGGGTTGAGGGCGACGGCGCCCCGGATTTCTTCAGCGATCATGGTGATCCTCGCTTTCGATGCGGGCGAGACGGTCGCCCAGCCGGTCCCCTCGGGACAACAACAACCCGAACCGTCAAGGTTCTGGTTTTTCAGTGACTTGAAGGCATCGGGGTGCGAATTACCCCCGTGCAGACCCGTGCCGGGAAGGACCCGCCACCGGCTTTTGAAGTGAAGAAGGGTGAAACCGACGGTCATCAGATCGCACCGTCCGGCCATCTGACCGCTTTGCAGCGGAGGCCACTGGTGCAGCGCCTGCCTTTGGGTGTTTCCCAGGTCAGCACCGCGCTTTCTCTGCCATCGACCCGCGTGTAGGGCGCGATCGCCACAAGCTTGAGCAGGCGTCCCCGGTAGTACCGGATCGTCGTTCCAAGCGACGGCGCCTCATCGAACTGGATGGGATATTGATCCACCATCACGCGCCCCCCCGAGACTGACCGGGACAAACAGTCCGGGTCCGGGCGTGGTCCGGGGAGGGAAGGTATATATATTTATATATATACCTTTCCCCCTCCTGTCCCGTCCCACCATACGCCGTGCGGCCTTTGCCCCGACCAACCGGGACAAGAGATTGGTTGGCGTATTGTCCTGCATTTTCATTGTCTTGGCGGAAGTCGGGACAAGCGGGACAAGCCGGGACAAAGCCCATTGTCCCACCACACCGGGACAAGGCGGGACATGCCGGGACAAGAGACGTTGTCCCGGTCATTGCACCACCCACACCAGGTCGTCCCGCACGACGATTTCCCGCGCGGTTTCAAGCTCTTCCCTGCACCGGTTGAACGCCCGCTTGCGCGTGTCCCGGTTCTCGGAGGCGGACAGCTCGCCTTCGGCCATGCAGGCATCGCGCCACAGATCGAAGCTCACGCCAGCGTGGCTCGGATACTGCGGCTTGCGGTGAATCTCGCCACGGTCCTCGATCAGCCTGTTGAGGAGCGACAGGGCCTTTCGCGCCGCTTCGCTCACGCCCGCGCGTCCCGCCTCTGCGGGCACCGCCGGGTCAACCAGACAGGTCGTGACGGGATCGCCGTCCTGGTCGAGGCCAAGCTCGACCTGCCGGAGCTGATAGCAGAAGCGATAGCCGGTCGGCCCGTCGCGCTGCTTTGTCACTTCGGCGGTGATCTGCCCCAGGTCGTCCCGGGACAGTTCGATTTCGGTGTCGATTGCGGCACGAAGGGACGAATGCCCCCGCGCCCCGCGCCCGGTGTCCTTGCCGGTATGGTGCACCAGCATGACATGCGCCCCGGTGACGCGCCGGATCAGGTCGAGATTGCGCACCAGGTCGGCAATATCGGGCGCCGCGTTCTCATCCCGGCCCCCCATCACCCGCGCCATCGTGTCGATGACGATCATGTCGAAACCAGCGCCGCCCACGGCCGAGAGGTGTTGCAGCACTTCGGTCAGCGGCCCGGCCGCGCTGTCAGTTCCGGTCAGCGTGATCGGGACCGACAGCACGAAGAATTCGGGATCATCGAGCGCCGCCACCCGGTTCGCGAAGCCGCCGCCGCCCTCGGCCGCGATATAGAGGACGCGGCCCTTGTTCACCCGCCGGTCTCCCCAGCTGCGCCCCTTGGCGACATGGTGCGCCAGATCCAGGGCCAGGAACGACTTTCCGCTGTTGGACGGGCCGTAGAGGACGGACAGGGCCGACTGGTCGAGCCAGCCCTTGACCAGATACGGGCGGGCCAGGCAGGGCGACAGATCCGCCGCCCAGGTCGTGGCCCCCAGCAAGGACAGGGCGCGGGGCTTCAAGCGCGCACGATTGCCATAAAGATGGCTGACCGCGCCCTCGGAAGCGCCTTCGGTCCCTTTTGTCGGATCTTTGGTCATGGCCGCTCGTTCCTCTGCGACGGCCTCAGGCCGCGTTTCCAGTCCAGCCATTCCGCACCGCGAGCCGCACCAGCTCGGGCGGCGGGGCCTTGAAGCGCGTGTAGTCGAACGCCGCCACCGGCTCGGATTGGAAAGCCTCCTCGTCGCCAAAGAGGCGGTCGCAGAAGTTGAGCGCCAAAGCCTCGTCGGCGGTCATCCAGGTTTCCGCCGCCATCCAGGCGCGGATACGCTCGACCGGATGGCCCGTGGCCCGGGCGTAGGCTTGCGCATAGGTCTCGGAAATCTTGTCCAGCATGCCCGCCTCGCGGCGCAGGTCGTCTGCGGTTCCCCAGGCGAGATTGGACGGCTCATGGATCATCAGATGCGCCGCGCGGTGCATGGCGATCTCGGCCGCCCCCATCACCAGGAGCGACGCGGCAGACGCCGCCACGCCCAAGACTTCCACCCGCACCTGCCCATGCTGTTCGAGCTGCGCCAGGATCGCGGCCCCATCCGAGGCAATCCCGCCATAGGAGTTGACGGCGATCACCACCGGCACGCCCGCATTGTCGTCCAGGAAGGCGCCGATCCGGGGCGGGGTATTCTCGCCCTCGCCAATCGGCCCGTAGATATGAAGGGTTTCGGTCATTCTGACACCTGAGCTTCGGGGGGCTGTTGCGGTTGCGCCGAGGGAGCGGCGGGGCTCGACCGCAGGCGTTCCGGATCGGCAAGCCGTCTCATGCCGCCACCTCGATTTCCGAGATATGCCGAAGGAACGCGGTCTGATCGCGCGGCGCCATCGCCTCGAAGGAGGCCAGCGCGAAGGCTTTCAGCTCGGCCCGATTGGCGAGCGAGGCCCAGAACCGGGCTTCCTCCATCCCGCGCAGGAACGGAGGCATGGGCGCCCCGGCCGCGCGCAGCACCGTGGCCGCCGTCATTTCGGCCTGCTCGGGCTCCAGCGACCGCAACGCCGCATAGGCCAGCGAGGCCCGCTCGCGCGCCGTGAGCCTTGCGGCCCATACTGCCGAAGCCGCTGCCCAGGCGTCGAAGTCTTCCAGCGTCAGCGCCGCCGCCAGCATCCGAGAGGCGCGGTCGTGCGCGTCAGAGGCGTATTTCAGCGTTGCCGAGACACCGGCTTTCAAGCTAGAATGGCAGGGAAGTCGGAAGCCTTCACATGCATTTTCAGCGCCGTTGCGGGGACCATCCGCAGCGGCGTTTTCTTTGGCGCTGTCTCGGGACGGATGGGGAACAAACTGCACCGAATTTGCACGTGCAATCGGCATCCGTTCACGCATCGTTCCGCTGCAAGCCGTAAGAATCTGAATGGCAGACCCTTTTGATACTTGCTGTTTTTTCTGGGGAAGCGTATGTCCGGCGGTGGGACACCCCTCCCCAACGAGGGGCGAATATCTGGAAGGATACCAGCGATGGTCACCGCTACCCCGGCAACGCGCCCGGTCAATCCGCGTTTTTCCTCTGGCCCCTGTGCCAAACTCCCCGATTTCTCTCTCGACATGCTCGCCGATGCCGCGCTCGGCCGCTCGCACCGTGCCGACATCGGCAAGGCCAAGCTGAAGGCCGCCATCGAGACCACGCGAGAGATCCTCGGCGTGCCCGCCGATTACCGGATCGGCATCGTGCCTGCCTCGGATACCGGCGCCGTCGAGATGGTGATGTGGTCGATGCTGGGCGCCCGCGGCGTCGAGATGCTGGCCTGGGAAAGCTTCGGCTCCGGCTGGGTCACCGATGTGGTCAAGCAGCTCAAGCTCGACGCCACCGTGCGCGAGGCGCCCTATGGTGAGATCGTCGATTTCACGCAGGTCGATTTCGACAAGGACGTGGTCTTCACCTGGAACGGCACCACCTCGGGCGTGCGCGTGGCCGATGGCGATGCGATCCCGGCGGAGCGCGCGGGTCTCACGATCTGCGACGCCACCTCGGCCGCCTTCGCGATGGATCTGCCCTGGGACAAGCTCGATGTCGTGACCTTCTCCTGGCAGAAGGTGATGGGCGGCGAGGGCGCGCACGGGATGCTGATCCTCGGCCCCCGCGCCGTGGAGCGGCTGGAAAGCTACAGCCCCGCCTGGCCGCTGCCCAAGATCTTCCGCATGACCAAGGGCGGCAAGCTGAACGAGGGCATCTTCGTCGGCGAGACGATCAACACCCCCTCGATGCTGGCGGTCGAGGATTACCTCGTCGCGCTCGACTGGGCGAAGTCGATCGGCGGTCTGCCGAAGCTGATCGAACGCTCGACCGCGAACTTCAAGGCGGTGCAGGATTTCGTCGACACGAAGCCCTGGATCGAGAACCTTGCATCTGACCCCGCGACCCGCTCGAACACCAGCGTCTGCCTGAAATTCACCGACGCGCGGATCAGGGACGGTGCTGCCTTTGCCAAGGCCATCGTCAAGCGGCTGGACAAGGAAGGCGTGGCCTTCGACATCGGGTCCTATCGCGACGCGCCTGCGGGTCTGCGGATCTGGTGCGGTGCCACTGTCGAGACGGCGGATGTCGCGGCGCTGATGCCCTGGATCGAATGGGCCTTCGAGGCCGAGATCGAGGCGCAGACCGCCGCCGCCTGACGCGAATTTTCGTCGAAAATTCGAGGCCGGGCGAGACGCGCCCGGCCCTTCCCCCATTCCCACGAGGAGTGCCCGAGATGGCCCCCAAGGTTCTCGTTTCCGACAAGCTTTCCGAAACCGCCGTCCAGATCTTCCGCGACCGCGGCATCGAGGTCGACTTCCAGCCCGATCTCGGCAAGGATAAGGACAAGCTGCTCGAGGTGATCGGCCAGTATGACGGCCTCGCCATCCGCTCTGCCACCAAGGTGACCGAGAAGATCCTCGAAGCCGCCACCAATCTCAAGGTGGTCGGCCGTGCCGGCATCGGCGTCGACAATGTCGACATCCCGGCCGCCTCGAAGAAGGGCGTGATCGTGATGAACACGCCTTTCGGCAACTCGATCACCACGGCCGAACATGCCATCTCTATGATGATGGCCGTCGCCCGGCAGATCCCCGAGGCCAATGCCTCGACCCATGCCGGCAAATGGGAGAAATCCCGCTTCATGGGCGTCGAGCTCACCGGCAAGACGCTCGGCCTGATCGGCTGCGGCAATATCGGCTCGATCGTGGCCGACCGCGCCGTCGGCCTGAAGATGAAGGTTCTGGCCTATGACCCCTTCCTGTCGGAAGAGCGCGCCGACAAGCTGGGCGTGACTAAGGTCGAGCTGGAGGACCTGTTGCCGAAGGCCGATTTCATCACGCTGCACGTGCCGATGACCGAGAAGACGGCCAACATCCTCTCGGCCGAGAACCTCGGCAAGACCAAGAAGGGCGTGCGCATCGTCAACTGTGCCCGCGGCGGTCTCGTCGACGAGACGGCGCTGGCCGAGCTGCTGCAATCGGGTCATGTCGCGGGCGCGGCCTTCGACGTCTTCGCCGTGGAGCCGGCCAAGGACAACGTGCTGTTCAACCTGCCCAACGTGGTCTGCACCCCGCATCTGGGCGCCTCGACCACCGAGGCCCAGGAAAACGTGGCCCTGCAGGTCGCCGAGCAGATGTCCGACTATCTGCTGACCGGCGCGGTCACCAATGCGATCAACATGCCCTCGATCACCGCCGAAGAGGCGAAGGTCATGGGCCCCTGGATCAAGCTCGCGGGCCATATCGGCGCCTTCATCGGCCAGATGACCGACGAACCGGTCAAGGCGATCAACGTGCTCTATGACGGCTTCGCCGCCGAGATGAACACCGCCGCCCTGAATGCCGCCGCCATTGCCGGGGTGATGAAGCAGGCCAATCCGACCGTGAACATGGTCTCGGCCCCGATCGTCGCCAAGGAGCGTGGCATCGCGATCTCGACCACGACCCAGGGCAAGTCGGGCACCTTCGACGGCTATGTCAAGATGACCGTCGTCACCGCCAAGCGCGAACGTTCGATCGCCGGCACCGTGTTCTCGGACGGCAAGCCGCGCTTCATCCAGATCAAGGGCATCAATATCGATGCCGAGATCGGCGAGCACATGCTCTACACCACCAACCGCGACGTGCCGGGCATCATCGGTGCGCTGGGCGCGGCGATGGGCGCGCATGGGGTCAATATCGCGAACTTCACGCTCGGCCGCACCAAGGTCGGCGAGGATGCCATCGCGCTGATGTATCTCGACCAGCCGATGCCCGCCCATGTGGTCGAGGAGCTCGAGAAGACCGGCCTGTTCCAGCAGGTGCGCCCGCTGGAATTCGAGATCGGCTGACCCGCGCCGGATTGACAGTCCGGGGGCCTGCCGCAGACCCTGCGGCGGGCCCCTTGCCTTTTCAGGAGAGCTTTCATGTCACTCAGCTATGCCATCGGCGATATCCATGGCCAGCGGGCGCGGCTCGAGGCGGCGCATGCGCTGATCGCCGAGGACCGGGAGCGGGTCGGCGATGCCCGGGCGCCGGTGATCCATCTCGGCGATTATGTCGATCGCGGACCCGACAGCCGCGGCGTGCTCGATCTGCTGATCGAGGGCCGGGCCGCGGGGCGCCCCTGGATCTGCCTGCTGGGCAACCACGATCGCTGGATGCAGCATTTCCTGCGCCCCGGCTGCGAGCCCGAACCGGCGCGGCCCGATATGCTCTGGCTCGAGGATGCGGTCGGCGGGCGGGCGACGCTGGCCTCCTACGGTGTCGAGGCGGATCCGCATCGCGCGCTCGATGCGATCCATGCCGAGGCCCGGGCGGCGGTGCCCTCTGCGCATCTGGAGTTTCTCGCGGGGCTTCTGCCCTGCTTCCGCCATGGCGAGGCGTTCTTCTGCCATGCCGGCATCCGGCCCGGCGTGCCGCTCGAGGCACAGAACGTCACCGACCTGATCTGGATCCGTGGCGAGTTTCACCGCGATACCCGCGAGCATGGCGCATTGGTCGTGCATGGCCATACGCCGGTCGACCGGGTCACCCATTTCGGCAACCGGGTCAATCTCGATACCGGTGCGGGCTATGGCCGGCCGCTCTCTGTCGTGGCGATAGAGGGCCGCAAGGCGTATCTGCTGACCCCCGGCGGGCGGGTGGCCGTGCCGCCGGAGATGCCGCCCGAGGCGCGCTGCCAGGCCGGGTGAGGCCCGGCGGCCCGCCCTTGGGAAAACCGAGCCGGGGCAAGCCGGTTCCGGGAAAACCCGCTCCCCCTGCCGGGACGGATCGGCTAAGACCGGCGCCATGACCCAGATCGACCCTTCCACCCTGCACGATCCCGGCGGCAAGACCCGCTGGTCGTTGCCCCCGGGCATGCGCGGCAGCGCCGTCTTTTCGCCCTGCGGGCGCTACCGGACCCGGCTCGAGCGCGACTGGACGGCGGCGGGCCAGACCCCCCGCACCATCCTGTTCTGCGGCATGAACCCCTCGACCGCCGATGCGCTGGTGCAGGACAATACCTGCGCCAAGGAGACAAGGCGCGCCGCGGCGCTGGGCTTCACCCGCTATCTCAAGGGCAATGTGCTGGATTATCGCGTCACCAACCCGAAGGACCTGCCGAAGGACCCGGGCCTTGCCTGCAGCGCCGAGAACCTGCCCGCGATCCTGTCCATGGCCCGCGAGGCCGAGCTGGTGGTGATGGCTTATGGCCGGCTTCACAAGCGCTATGCCGGGGTGGTCGGGGGCATCATCGCCGCGCTGCGCGAGACCGGAAAGCCGCTTTACTGCTTCGGTCTCAATCAGGACGGCTCGGCCAAGCACCCGCTTTACCTGCGCAACGACGCGCCGCTTCTGCCGTTCTGAGCCTCAGCGCGCCAGCGACAGCACCCGGCCGAAGGGCGCCCCCGAGGGCGGGGGCTCGCCCGGTACCGCCCAGATCACCGGCAGCCGCCGGGGCGGGGGCGGCCCGAACGGGCCCATCAGGTCGGTCAGCATCACCACCGCCGACGGGCCGAGCGCCAGTGCCTCTTCCATGACCTGGATGAAGGAGGTGCCGCCCGCGCGCGAGAACAGCACATCGGTGATCCGCCCCTCCCAGATGCCGCCGCCCATGACATGGCGGCCATGGACCCTGGTGTCGAAGACCAGCACATGGGTCTCGGCGCCGCTGCGCTTGGAAATCGCCGCCACCTCGGCCGCGAACTTGGCCAGCAGCACCGGCTCGACCGAACCAGAGCTGTCGATGCCGACCACGATCCGCGGGATCTCGCGGGCGCGGGACCAGGCGAATTCGAAGGCGGGTTCGGGGGCGCCGGTCGCGCGGGCATCGCTGTCGCGGGCGATCCAGCGCCGGGCCGGGCGGGTGGTCTGCGGCGCCGGCCGGATCATCACGGCGCGGCTGACCAGCGCCCGCAGATGCCGCTCCCAGGGGGTGTGGACCTCGGGCAGATCGGCCAGACGGTGGCCGAGCATGCCGAGCCCGAAGCCCGCGACCCGCCCGGCCTCCATCGCCCGGGCCACGCGCTGGCGCCATTCAGCCTCTTCCTCGCTGCCCCCGCCCTGATCGCCCTCGTCGCCCGCGGTCTCGATATCGGGGGCAAAGCCCTGCTGCCGGGCATAGTCGCGCGCCGCCTCGGCCACCGCGCCGCCGGGCCGGGGGCGGCTGTCTCCGGCCGTGCCCCGGCCCTTGCCCTCGGCTTCGCCCGCGCCCCGGCCGGTGTCGCCCGGCGGCGACCGGTCGACAAGGCGCAGACGGCTGCGCGGCGGCGGCGCCTCGGCCTCGAAGAGCCGCAGATAAAGCCGTTCGGCATCGTAGCGCGTCACCGCCTCTTCGCCGCCCATCTCCTCGCGGGCGGCGGTCTTCAGCAGCCCGGTCAGTCTGACCGCCGGGCGCGGCAGGATAAAGCCGGTCAGCATCAGCGTCTCGTTGACGATGGAATCGGTCGCGAGGTTGAACAGCTCGGCATCGAAGCGGTCGCCGAACCGCGCCTGCATGGCCTGCGACCGGGCGGCATGACGGAAGGCGACATGCAGGATGTGATGGGCCGCGAGCCCGATCTGCTCGGGCAGGCTCAGCGCCTCGAAGCCGGGCCCATAGCGGATCGCCTGGCCGTCGGTCCAGGCCGCGTCGGCGCGCGCGTCGCTGTCGCGATGGCTGCACCACAGCGCCAGCGCGGCGAAGGCCGGGTCCTGCTCGGCCAGCTTCTGCAGCGCGCGGGTGGCGCGGCGGGAATGGCCCGATGGCTCCATCTCAGAGCCCCGCCGCCTTCCGCTCGGCGGCATAGGCGCGATAGGCCTCGTTGCCGAGGAAATGCTCGCCCAGCCCGATCTCGAGCCCCTTCCGGATCAGCCCCTCGAAGCCATAGGTGCAAAGCTCGCCCAGAGGCATCCGCGCGAAGGCCTCGTCGGGGCGGTGGCGGGCCAGGTTCCGGATCTCGGCCATGCAGTCGATCACTTGCTGGACATTGCGCGCATCGAGCACCCCGATCAGCCCGTAGATCAGCGCGTTCAGCCCGTGCATCGAGGCCGGATAGAGCGCGATCCGCGCCTTGCGGTCGGCCTCGAGCATCTCCTGCACCTGCACCGTCGCCGCGATGTCATCGGCGATCAGCGCGAATTCGGCCGCGACCGCCTCGCCGACCGTGCCCGCGATCAGCACGTTGCGCAGCCGCCGCTCGGCGACGGCGCCCATGATCTGGCTCACCCGTTCCCAGCTGCGGGGCGTGGTGGCGATCAGATGGCCCTCGGCCACCGCGCGCTCGGTGGTGTCCAGAAGGTCGGGCCTTGTCTTGATGAAGGCCACGACACTGGCATCGAGCCCCCTCGGCACCGCGTAGTTGTCAAGCCAGTCGCCGGCGGCGGCCTGCACATGCAGATGGATCAGCCGGTCGGAGAGCGCGGTGTTCATCTGATAGGCGATGGCGCCATCCTCGACGGTATTGCCGGCCGCCACGATGAACACGGTCCCGGGCAGCACATGCCGCCCGACCCGGCGTTCCTGCAACAGCCCGTAGACCGTGGGCTGCAGCATCGGCGAGGCCGCGGTCAACTCGTCGAGAAACAGGATCGAGGGCTCGGCCGGGTCGTCGGGCAGGTCCTCGGGACGATACCAGCGGGTCTTGCGGGTCTCGTGGTCGTAATAGGGCAGGCCGCGCAGGTCCTGCGGCTCGATGGTGGTCAGCCGCAGATCGAAGAGCCGGGCGCCGATCTCGCGCGCGAGCTGCTCGACCACCTGGGTCTTGCCCACGCCGGGCCGCCCGTGCAGCATGTAGGAGGCCGTGATATGCCCGGCCTTCTGCGCCTCCCATCCGGCACGCAGTACATCGAGTGCCTCGCCGGCCGGCACGGTCATCGCATTTACGCTCATACTGCCTCCTGTGTTGTCCCCGCCCTGTTCAACCTAGCGCGGCATGCGGCCGGATCACGTGGTGGGATCACGGGGCCTGATCATGGGGGCGGGGCATCGGGCCGGACCAATGGGCCTGCGGGCTCGGGGCACGGTGGCTCGGGGCACGGGGGCTCATCACGCGGTTGTGCGGCTTGCCGGGCCGGGCTCTGTGCCTATGTCACATCCAGGCGGGGGCCGGGTCGCTATGCGATCTGCAAGCGTTTTGCAAAGGATTGCCCGCATGTCCGAGTCCAAGTTCGAATCCCGCCCTCTGCCCGTGCCCGCAGGCCGCATTGCCCGGCTTGCCCGGTTCGGCGGGCTGGCCTCCAACCTGGCGGGAACGGCGGCGCTCAACGGCATGCAGCAGCTTGCGCAGGGGCATCGGCCGAAGGCGCGCGATCTGTTCCTGACACCCGCCAACATGCGCAAGGTCGCCGACCGGCTCGCGCATATGCGCGGGGCCGCGATGAAGGTCGGCCAGCTCGTCTCGATGGATGCCGGCGACATGCTGCCGCCCGAACTGGCCGAGATCATGGCCCGGCTTCGGGCCGATGCCCATTACATGCCGGGCGGCCAGCTCAAGCAGGTGCTCAATGCCAATTGGGGCGAGGGCTGGCTGAAACGCTTTGCCCGCTTCGACGTGCGCCCGGTCGCGGCGGCCTCGATCGGGCAGGTGCACCGGGCCCAGACCAAGGACGGTCGCGACCTGGCGATCAAGGTGCAATATCCCGGCGTGCGCCGCTCGATCGACAGCGATGTCGACAATGTGGCGGCGCTGCTGAGGCTGTCGGGGGCGATGCCGAAGGAGATGGACATCGCGCCGCTTCTGGACGAGGCCAAGCGGCAGCTGCATGAAGAGGCCGATTACGCGCGCGAGGGCCATTATCTGGGCCGTTTCGCCGACCTGCTGGCCGGGGCGCCCGATTTCGTGGTCCCGGGGCGGCACGGGGATCTGACCACCGAGAACGTGCTGGCGATGGATTTCGTCGAGGGCGTCGGCATCGAGACCCTGACCGACGCCCCGCAGGCCGAACGCGACCGGGTGATGGGGCTTCTGGTCTCGCTCCTGTTCCGCGAGCTGTTCGAGTTCCGGCTGATGCAGACCGATCCGAATTTCGCCAATTACCGCTATCAACCCGATACCGGCCGCGTGGTGCTGCTGGATTTCGGAGCGTCGCGCGAATTTCCGGCCGAGATGACCGAGGCCTTCCGGGGCCTGATGCGTGCGGGGCTTGCGGGCGACCGTGCCGCGATCCGGCAGGCGATCCTCGAGATCGGGTTCTTCGCCGAGGACACAGCGCCCCGCCACCAGCAGCTGATGATCGACATGTTCGAGATGTCGATGGAGCCGCTCAACCGTCCCGGCGCCTTCGATTTCGCCGAGAACGATGTCGCGCTCCGGATGCGGGATGCCGGGATGGCGCTGGGCCAGGACCGCGATTTCTGGCATGTGCCGCCGATGGATACGCTGTTCATGCAGCGCAAGTTCGGCGGCATGTATCTGCTGGCCAGCCGGCTTCGGGCGCGGATCGACCTGCGCGAGATCGTCGGCCGCTATCTCTAGCGGCCCGGCTCAGCCCTTGACGAAGACCCGGCTCGGGTGCAGCTCGCCCGCCTTGTAGATGCCGACCGCCACCGCCTCGCCATCGAGCGAGGCCCAGGCCTCGTCGCCATATTCCACATCCGAGGCCAGCACGATGCCGGGATTGCCGTTGCGCAGCTTGGTCGCGCCGTCGGGCGTGGTGCGCAGCTCGGGCAGATCGGCCAGACCCTCTTCGAGCGGGCGCAGATAGGCGTCGAGCTCGGGGCTGCGGGCCAGTTCCTCGACCAGATCGAAGCTGACGCCGTCCTCGACCTCGAACGGCCCGGCCCAGACCCGGCGCAGGCTGAGCACATGGCCATGGCAGCCCAGCGCCTGCCCCAGATCGCGGGCGATCGAACGCACATAGCCGCCCTTGCCGCAGATCATCTCGAGGACCGCGTGATCGGTATCGGGGCGCTCGACCATCTCGAGGCTCTCGACATAAAGCGGGCGGGCCGCGATCTCGACCTCCTCGCCCGCGCGGGCCAGCGCATAGGCGCGCTCGCCGTCGATCTTGACCGCCGAGAATTGCGGCGGCACCTGCTCGATATCGCCGACGAAGGCGGGCAGGGCGGCATGGATCTCGTCATCCGAGGGCCGCCTTTCCGAGGTCGCGATCACCTCGCCCTCGGCATCGTCGGTATTGGTCGCCGCGCCGAAGCGCATGGTGAAGCGATAGGCTTTCAGCGCATCGGTGACGAAGGGCACGGTCTTCGTGGCCTCGCCCAGCGCCACCGCCAGAACCCCGGTCGCCGCCGGGTCGAGCGTGCCGGCATGGCCGGCCTTCTTCGCGTTGAAGGCCCAGCGGACCTTGTTGACGACGGCGGTCGAGGTCAGGCCGGCGGGCTTGTCCACCACCAGCCAGCCCGAAATGTCGCGTCCCTTGCGGCTGCGTCCCATATGCCTTGGCTCCTGCGATGCGGTCCGAACGACCCGGATGCTTGTACGAGGTCCGCCTGCTAGCGAAGCCGGGGCGTTCCGTCAATGCGGGGCAGGGGCCGGGCGGGTTGGCCGGCGGGTGTCGGGGGGCAGGACGCGGCCTCATGAAACCCGAGCCATGAGGCGTGAACAGGCGACGAGGGTGGCGGCGAGCGCGTTTCGCCCCCCCGCGGCTTGTTCGGGAGAAGGGGCCGGATCGCCTGCCGGTCGACGCCGGTCAGATCATGATGTGACATGCTCACTTCCGTTTTCGGGAATGAAGCATCGACAGCCCGGTCAGGGAATCCCGTTTAGGAGGCAGAGCTTAGTCGGGGGCGGGCACGACCGTGCCCACGATCGGCCCCATCGGCAGCCCGGCATCGTTGCGGCCGAGATCCGGAGCATAGAGCTTCGACACCTTGCCGTCGAAATAAAGCGCGTTCGGGGTCTTCAGCACGTCGCGGAAGAGCCGGGCGAATTCGTGGAAGGTGACCGGCGCGTCGGAAATCGCGAAGTGAAGCCGCCCCCCGGCATCGACCCCGACGCCGTTGCGGATATGGCGCGACGAGCTGTCGGGCAGGAACCGCGGATGCAGTGCGCCGTCGATCACCAGCATCGGTCCGGATTGCGTCGCATAGCGGCAGTCGGGCGGGTCGGCCAGATAGGCGCGGGTCTCGATCACCTCGGCCCGGCCGTCTTCAAGGCACAGCACCCCGTTCGGCAGCATCCCGAAATTGCCCGGTCCTGCCGGGGCCACGGCGCGCATCTCCTGCCTGCCATCCTCGACATAAAGCCCGACGGGGCGGCGGTCGGCATGGTACATCCCGGCATTCATCGCGAAGGCCAGGGTCTCGCCCCCGGCCGCCAGCGCCTGGTTCACCCGGCCGAAGCTGCCATAGATCCCGCCCTGGCCGGTCCTGAGAAACAGCCGCAGCTCGTCGCGCGCCGGATCGGCGCTGCAGATGACATAGCCGCGGCCCTCATGGCTCTGGCGATGGCAGGAGGGCTCTGCCGCGGCGGGCAGGGGAAGAAGGACGGCCAGCAGGAGGAGGGCGGCCCTAATCCTCATCGCCGTCGGGGGCGGCGTCGGGGGCGGCGTCGGGGGTGGCGTCGGGGGCGGCCAGGTCGCGGCGCACGGTCTCGTCGGCCAGAAGCCGCCGGGTCTCGTCCATCCGGTCGAAGGTCTCGTCGAGGGTGAAGCGCAGCTCGGGCGTGAACTTGAGCTGGGTCTTCTTGCCGACGGCCCGGCGCAGCTCGCCGCGGTTGCGGCGCAGCGCGGCCAGCGCCTCCTCGGCATGATGCCCGCCCAGCGGCAGCACGAAGGCGGTCGCGATCTTCAGGTCGGGCGAGGCGCGGACCTCGCCCACGGTGATCGACATCGTGTTCAGCTCGGGGTCGTGCACGTCGCCGCGCGCCAGCACTTCCGAGAGGCTGCGGCGGATAAGCTCGCCGACGCGAAGCTGTCTTTGGGACGGGGCGGAGGATCTGGACATGGGCTGCATCTAGGCCACCTGACGGTCTTTGCCAAGCGGGGCTTTGCGCCCGCCTGTCCATGGGCTACATCGGGCCCAGTCGGGTCGAAGGAGAGAGTTATGACGGACAGCCTGCCGGGCATCGTGGTGATGGGCGCTTCGGGGCGCATGGGTCAGATGCTGATCGGGGCCGTGCTGCAAGGCGGCAAGGCCCGGCTCGCGGGCTGTGTCGAACGGCCCGGCCATCCCTGGATCGGCCGCGACGTGGGCGAGGCGATGGGGGGCGCGGCCGTGGGCGTGAAGGTCACCGACGATGCGCTGGCGGTGATCGCCGGGGCCCAGGCGGTGATCGACTTCACCACGCCGGAGGCCACGGTCGCGACCGCGACCCTTACCGCGCAGGCCCGTGCCGTGCATGTGATCGGCACCACCGGCCTTGCGCCCGAGCATCTGCAGAAGATCAAGGCCGCCGCCCGGCACGCGGTGATCGTGCGGGCCGGCAACATGAGCCTCGGCGTCAATCTGCTGATGCAGCTGACGCGCCGGGTCGCGGCCGCGCTCGACGACGATTTCGACATCGAGATCGTCGAGGCGCATCACCGCCACAAGGTCGACGCCCCCTCGGGCACCGCGCTGATGCTGGGCGAGGCGGCGGCGGAAGGCCGGCGGATCGTGCTGGACGAGGCCTCCGAGCGCGGCCGCGACGGCATCACCGGCGAACGGGCGAAGGGCGCGATCGGCTTCTCGGCCATTCGCGGCGGCGACATCGTCGGCGAGCATGACGTGATCTTCGCCGGTGAGGGCGAGCGGATCGTGCTGCGCCATGTCGCGACCGACCGCCGGATCTTCGCCCGCGGGGCACTGAAGGCCGCGCTCTGGGGGCAGGACCAGAAGCCCGGCGAATATGACATGCTCGACGTGCTGGGGCTTTAGGCCATGCCCGGTCCTAGGGAGGCATCTGCCGCTCTGCCCGGGACATCCGTTTCGACATCCTTTCGGCGGCTGGCAGTCCCCCGGGACAGGAGAGACGATTGAAAGCCCTGGTCATAATCGACATGCAGATGGAGATGCAGCATCGCATCGGGGCCGGCCGCGACTGCGTGAACGCCGATGCGCCCGAGCGGATCGCCGCGCTTGTCGCGGCCTTCCGCGGGAAAGGCCTGCCGGTCGTTCACATCCGCCACGTCGACGCCGACCCCGGATCGCCGCTTGCCGCCGAGGCCGGGGGATCTCGCCCGATGCCTTGCGCCGAGGCGCAGGGCGGCGAGCCGGTCTTCGTCAAGCGGACCTCATCGGCCTTCGCCTCGACCGATCTGGCGGCCTGGCTGCACGAGAACCGCATTTCGAAACTGGTCGTGACCGGAGCCGTGGCCGGTTTCTGCGTCGACAGCATGGTCCGGAACGGCGCCGATCTGGGCTTCGACATGACCGTCGTTCGCGATGCGGTCATCGGCTTCGACCTTCCCGGTTCCGGGCTCTCGGCCCGGGTGATCTTCGATGTCACGATGGCCCATCTCGAGGCCGATTTCGCAAGGCTGACCGACACGTCCGGCATTCTCGCGACGCTCGGCTGACCGGCTGGACTGTCTGACGGGCCGGACTGGCGGCGGGCCGCCAAAGGCCTGCCGAGCTTGGTGTTCCCCTGCCCGCCCGCTCCGAAAGCGGTGGGGGTGCCCTTCTTCTGCCGTTCGCCAGGACGGGTCGGGCCTTTTCTGTGGCTTCCTCCGCTCCCCGGCCTCGGCGCGGGTGCCGCCCGGCCAGGGGCGCGTTTCCGGCATCTGCGCGCCCCTCGTGCCGATGTTGCGTCGCTTTTGACGGGCAGAGGCCCCGCAGATATGACATGGCAGCGCTTGAGGCGTGATCGAGCCATGACAGGCAGGCCGTTTCGATCCTGCATCATCTGCACCGTCCCGCGCAGTGGAAGCACGCTGCTCTGCGGATTGCTTGCGGCGACAGGAGTGGCGGGAGACCCGGCTCGCATTTTCACGCGTCGTCGCTCGAGGGCTGGCTTAAGGATCATGACCTGAAACGGGCCGATTTCGCGTCCGACGGTGACACGGTTCGTGCCGTCTTCGAGGCTGCCCTGAGGCGGGGCACAGGCGACACCGGTATGTTCGGTTTGCGACTGCAGCGCGGCAGTTTCGACCACTTCATGCAGCAATTGAAACGGCTCGTGCCGGGCAACATGAGCGATGCGGAGCGGATCGAAGCGGCCTTCGGCCCAACCTTGTTCATCCATCTGTCCCGCCCCGACCGGCTGGATCAGGCAATCTCGCGCCTGCGGGCCGAACAGACCGGCCTGTGGCATCGCAATGCCGACGGCTCGGAACTGGAACGCCTCGCCCCTCCGCAGGAGGCGCGATACGATGCCGCCGCGATCAGGCGCCATATGGCCGCGCAGGAGGCACTCGATGCGGCCTGGGAAGGATGGTTCCGGCAGGAGGGGCTGAACCCCCTGCGCATCACCTATGACGCGCTGTCGACAGGCCCGCAACAGGTCCTGGCGCAGGTGCTGTCGGCGCTGGGCCTCGATCCGGCGCAAGCCCGGTCCGTCGTGTCGCCGACGGCAAAGCTTGCCGATGCCCTGAGCCGGGAGTGGCGTTGCCGGTTCGAGAGCGAGACCTGAAGACCGACGCCCGGCGACAGCGACGGGCGCGATGTTCCGGGGCCTCGGGCCCTCGCACCGTTTTCGGGGGCGTCCTCGCCCTGAGCGGGGCACAGGCCGCCCGAGGCCGATGGCCCGATCGCATTGCAATGCCGGAGCGGCCGGATGTTCATCGGCCGCGCTGGCCGTGGCGGTCGCCGAGACCCCCATTCGGGCAAGGCGAAGGGCATCACCGCCCCCGAGGCGCGACGCGGACCTGCCCCCGGATGTCCCGTCCCGACATACGCTTTGTTCAACCGGCCCCAGTCGGATAGAACCGCCAGAGCCCCTGCACGGGCCTGTCCTGGGCCATGTGCCGGTATCCTTGATGTGACGGAGTTGGAATGACAGGACTCGAGCGGATCGTACGGGCCTACCGCCACTGGCATCTCAGTGTCGCCGTGGCAGGGAATGTCCTGTTTCTGGTCGGCTCCGTTCTCTTCCTGCCGACGCTCTCGAACTGGGAAACCGTGGCGGTATGGATGTTCATCGTCGGATCGTTCCTGATGCTGATAGGTGCCTTCGGCGAAGTCGCGAAAGCCATCTACGAGAAACAGGAGCGCGACAGAATGTAGGCGGCACGGCCGCGAATGACGGCCCTGTCCCGCTTGCCGGGCCTGCCGAAAGGACGATGCGAGAGGCCGGAACCGGGATCGGATCCGTCGCCGCCCCTTCGCTTCCGAGCGGTCGGATCGGCTCTCGTCGCGCGGTCCGCGGCTCAGAAATCGATGGCGATGCCCTTCTTTTCCCAGTCGCCATAGCGGACCGGGTCGGGGCCGTCGCGGCCGCCCAGCTCGACGGGCCGGGCCGCCGCGGCGGCTTCGGCGGCCTTGCGGCGCTCCGCGGCCTCGGCCAGCGCGCGCCGGGCAGCGGGCGGCAGATCCTTGCGGGGGGTGTCTTCAGCGTCGTCGGACATCGGGCGCCTCCTTGCCGGTTGCGATCCGGTGATATACCGGGGGCGCGGCATGGAGCAAGCGGGGGCCGGAATGGACGAGCCACGGGAACGCGGGACCGAGCGCACGCGGGCAGCGGCGCTGGAGCTGATCCGCGCGGTGCTGGAAGAGCGGCGGCTGATCGCCGAACTGGCCGGGCCCGAGGGGCCTCTGGAACCGCTCGAGCCCTCGGAGCGGGCCCGTGCCCGGCGGCTGGCGGTGTCGACGCTGCGCCATATGGGCCGCGCCGATGCGGTGCTGAAACCCTTCCTGCGCCGGCCGCCGCCGCCGCCGGTCCGCGCCATCCTCAGGCTCGCGACGGTCGAGATGCTCGAGGGCGGGGCCGCGGCCCATGGCGCGGTCAATGCCGCCGTCGCGCTGGCCCGGGCCGATCGCAAGACCGAGGCGCTGGCGGGGCTGGTGAATGCCGTCCTGCGCAAGGTGGCCGATCTGCCCGCCAGCGACTGGCAGGCACTGCCGCCGCCGCGGCTGCCGGGCTGGCTGCGCGGCCGGCTCGACAGCGCCTGGGGCCGGGCGGCCGTGGTCGGGATCGAGGCCGCCCATGCCGCGGGCGCGCCGCTCGATCTGACGCCGAAGGATGGCGATGCCGTGGCGCTGGCCGAGGCCACCGGCGGCGTGGCGCTGTCGACCGGCTCGGTCCGGATCGCGGGGCCGGTGCAGGTCTCGGCGCTGCCGGGCTATGGCGAGGGCACGTGGTGGGTGCAGGACGCGGCGGCGGCCCTGCCCGCGCGGCTGCTGGCGGCGCGGCCGGGCGAGCGGGTTCTGGATCTTTGCGCCGCGCCGGGCGGCAAGACCATGCAGCTGGCCGCGGCGGGCGCCAAGGTCACGGCGCTCGATATCTCGGAACAGCGGATGGCGCGCGTCGAGGAGAACTTGGCCCGCACCGAGCTTGAGGCCGAGCTGGTCGTCGCGGATGCGCTGGACTGGGGCGGCGACGCCCGTTTCGACGCGATCCTGCTGGATGCGCCCTGTTCGGCGACCGGCACGATCCGGCGCCATCCCGACCTGCCCCTCGCCAAGGACGGCGCGTCGGTCAAGCCGCTCTTCCCGCTGCAATCGGCACTGATCGACCGCGCGCTCGGCCTGCTGGCCCCCGGCGGACGGCTGATCTACTGCACCTGTTCGCTTCTGCCCGAGGAGGGCGAGGCGCAACTGGCGGCGGCGCTCGAGCGTCACCCGGATCTGTCCGCCATCGCCTTCGATGCGCCCTGGATCGAACCCGGCTGGCGCGCGGCCCATGGCGCCTTGCGGCTTCGGCCCGATCTCTGGCCCGAAAGCGGCGGCATGGACGGGTTCTTCATCGCCGGGCTTCGCAAACCTGCCTGACGTCTGCCCCGTTTCGGACGCAATTCTCCGGTGACACCCCTCAGTCGGCCCGGTATGGTCCGGCGGCAGGCAAGAGTCCGACAGAACGAAGCCCGACCATGGCAGGCCCGACCGACATCGAGTTCCCGCCCTTGCGGCGCGGTGCATGGAGAAACCGTCTCCATGCCCGGCTGAGTGCGCTCGGCCGGCCCGCCCTGCGTCTGGTGCTGCAGCCAGAGCCGCGCTCGGTCGGCAGTTTCGCGCGGGGACGGCAGCTTTGCGCAGGCCGATTCCTGTTCGATGGCGGCGCGGTCGAGGCGCCCGGCACCCCGATCTGGGATATCGAAAGCCCGGGCCTCCGCTTCGAGGCGGCGCGGCAGGGATTCGGCTGGCTCGACGATCTGGCGGCCGCCGCCGATGGCAAGGCGCGGAGGGCGGCCCAGGACTGGGTTCTGGGCTGGATCGAGCGCTTCGGGCGCGGCGGTGGGCCGGGCTGGACGCCCGAACTGGCCGGGCGCCGGACGATCCGGATGATCCATCATGCACGCTTCATCGAGGCCGGGCTCGACGCTGCCGGCTGTGACCGGCTGCATCTGTCGCTGGCCCGGCAGACGGCGTTTCTGGCCCGGCGCTGGCGCAACGCGCCGCCGGGGCTGGCGCGCTTCGAGGCGCTGGCCGGGCTGATCTATGGCGCGCTCTGCCTCGAGGGGATGGGGCGTCATCTGCAAGGGGCCCAGACCGCGCTCGAGCGGGTCTGCGACACCGAGATCGCCGATGACGGGGCGCTGAGCTCGCGCAATCCCGAAGAACTGCTGGATGTGCTGACCCTTCTGGGATGGGCCGAGTCGGCGCTGGCAGCGGCCAGGCAGCCCGCCTGGCAGGGGCATCGCGCGGCGATCCAGCGGATCGCGCCGGTGCTGCGGGCGCTGCGCCATGCCGATGGCGGGCTGGCGCGGTTCCATGGCGGCGGGCACGGGGCCGAGGGGCGGCTCGATCAGGCGCTGGCGGCGGCCGGGGTCAAGCCGCGCCCGCTGAGGGGGCTCGCCATGGGCTATGCCCGGCTGGCCTCGGGGCGCACCACGGTGATCGTCGATGCGGCCCGGCCGCCCTCGGGGCCGGCCTCGGCCGAGGCGCATGCCTCGACGCTGGCCTTCGAGCTGACCTCGGGACGGCGGCCGTTGATCGTCAATTGCGGCGCGGGCGGCGCCTTCGGGCCGGACTGGCGGCTGGCCGGACGGGCGAGCTCGTCGCATTCGACTCTGGCGATCGAGGGCTTTTCCTCGTCGCGCCTGGCGCCCCGGCGGCGCGGGCGGCCGCAATTGCTGGCCGAGATCCCGGACGCCGTCGACTGGCGGGCCGAGACCGGGCAGGGCGGCCATGCGCTGACCGCCTGGCATGACGGCTATGCGACCACCCATGGGCTGATCCATGTGCGCCAGCTGAACCTGGCCTATGACGGCCGGGCGCTGTCGGGCGAGGACACGCTGGCGGCCTTCACCCCCGAGGAACGCGCGGCCTTCGAGCGTGCCGTGGAGCGCTTGGGCGGCGAGGGCATTGCCTTCTCGATCCGCTTCCACCTGCATCCCGAGATCGACGCGGCGCTCGACCTTGGCGGCTCGGCGGTCTCGCTGGCGCCGAAAAGCGGCGAGATCTGGGTGTTTCGCCATGATGGCGCGGCCAGCCTGTCGCTGGTGCCCAGCGTCTATCTGGAAACCGGCCGCGCCGCGCCCCGCGCCAGTCAGGCCATCGTGCTGTCGGCGCGGGTGACCGATCATGCCAGCGTCGTCGGCTGGACGCTGGCCAAGGCCCATGAAGGCGCGCAGGCCCCGCGGGACCTTGAGCGCGAAGACGAATTCGACGATACAGCAGCCCCCTGGACTCGCCCCCATTCAATGACGAAGGACTGATCCTATGACCGATCTCGTGCCCGTGCGCCGCGCGCTCCTTTCCGTATCCGACAAGACCGGGCTTGCCGATCTTGGCCGGTCGCTGGCTGCCCGGGGGGTCGAACTGCTGTCGACCGGCGGCACCGCCAAGGCGCTCCGCGAGGCGGGGCTAGAGGTCAAGGACGTGTCCGAGGTCACCGGCTTTCCCGAGATGATGGACGGCCGGGTCAAGACGCTGCATCCGATGGTGCATGGCGGGCTTCTGGCGCTGCGCGACAACGAGGCCCATGTGATGGCCATGGAGGAGCACGGCATCGGCCCGATCGATCTGCTGGTCGTGAACCTCTATCCGTTCGAGGCGACCGTCGCGAAGGGCGCCGAATATGACGATTGCATCGAGAATATCGATATCGGCGGCCCGGCGATGATCCGCGCGGCGGCCAAGAACCACGCCTTCGTCAACGTCGTCGTCGATACCGAGGATTACACCCGGCTGCTGGGCGAGCTCGACCGCCATGACGGCGCGACCTGCCTGAAATTCCGCAAGAAGCTGGCACAGATCGCCTATGCCCGGACCGGCGCCTATGATGCCGCCGTCTCGACCTGGATGGCGAAGGCGCTGGGCGATGCCCAGCCGCGCCGCCGCGTCTTCGCGGGCGCGCTGGCCCAGGGGCTGCGCTATGGCGAGAACCCGCACCAGCAGGCGGCCTTCTACATCGACGGATCGGAACGGCCCGGCGTTGCCACTGCCAGGCAGTGGCAGGGCAAGGAGCTGTCCTACAACAACATCAACGACACCGATGCCGCCTTCGAGCTGGTCAGCGAGTTCCTGCCCGCGACCGGCCCGGCCTGCGCCATCATCAAGCATGCCAATCCCTGCGGCGTGGCTCGTGGCGAGACCCTTGAACAGGCCTATCGGCGCGCCTTCGACTGCGACCGCACCTCGGCCTTCGGCGGCATCGTCGCGCTGAACATGAAGCTCGACGAGCCGACCGCCAAGGCGATTAGCGAGATCTTCACCGAGGTCGTGATCGCGCCCGGCGCCGACGATGCCGCCAAGGAGGTCTTCGCCGCCAAGAAGAACCTGCGGCTGCTGACCACCGGCGGGCTGGCCAATCCGGCGGCGGCCGGGCTGACCTATCGCCAGGTCTCGGGCGGGCTGCTGGTGCAGGACAAGGACAATGGCCGGATCGAGGCCCCGGACCTGAAGGTGGTGACGAAACGTGCGCCGACCGAGGCCGAGATCGCCGACATGCTGTTCGCCTGGACCGTGGCCAAGCATGTCAAGTCGAACGCCATCGTCTATGTCAGGGACGGCGCCACCGTCGGCGTCGGTGCGGGCCAGATGAGCCGTGTCGATTCCTGCCGCATCGCGGCGCGCAAGGCCGAGGACATGGCCGAGGCGCTGGGCCTTTCCGAGCCGCTGACCAAAGGCTGCGCGGTGGCTTCGGACGCCTTCTTCCCCTTCGCCGACGGGCTTCTGGCCGCGGTCGAGGCGGGGGCGACGGCGGTAATCCAGCCCGGCGGCTCGATCCGCGACGAGGATGTGATCGCGGCGGCCGACGAGGCGGGGCTGGCCATGGTCATGACCGGCATGCGCCACTTCCGGCACTGAGCGATGCGGCGGCTCGGGCTTGTCGCGGCGCTGGTCTTCCTGCTCGACCAGTTCAGCAAGGTCTATGTGGTCCACCACATGGGCCTTGCGCTCGATCAGCGCATCGATGTCTGGCCGCCCTATCTGACCTTCCGGATGGCCTGGAACCGGGGCGTCAATTTCGGGCTGTTCGCGCATGACGCCGATCTGGCCCGCTGGCTGCTGATCGGGGTGTCGCTGGCGATCTCGGCCGGCGTCGCCATCTGGATGGCGCGCGGGCGGCACCGCCCGGCGGCGCTGGTCTCGGCCGGGCTTCTGATCGGGGGCGCGCTGGGAAATGTTCTGGACCGGGTGCGTTACGGCGCGGTGGCCGACTTTCTGAACATGTCCTGTTGCGGCATCGACAACCCCTATGCCTTCAATGTCGCCGATGTGGCGAT
This sequence comes from Rhodovulum sp. MB263, assembly GCF_002073975.1. Taxonomy (NCBI): domain Bacteria; kingdom Pseudomonadati; phylum Pseudomonadota; class Alphaproteobacteria; order Rhodobacterales; family Paracoccaceae; genus Rhodovulum; species Rhodovulum sp. MB263. The sequence goes on from NZ_CP020384.1 coordinate 313,162, forward strand.
CTTCGCGGGCGCGCTGGGGCTCGTGCTTTTCACCGGGAAGGACAAGACCCCGTGACGCGCCCTGCAAGCTGCGTTAAAGAGGGCCAGACCGGACGAAGGGGACTGCGCATGCGATCGGCACGGATACTGGTTCTTGGGGTGGCTGTGACGGCGGCGCTGTCGGGCTGCAGCCGTGGGGACGACTATCAGCCGAAACTGATGCACCTGCGCGGTTCCGAGCGCGGCCCCGACGAATTCTCGGTCGTTCCGAACAAGCCGCTGGAAATGCCCAAGGACATGGCTTCGCTGCCGGCGCCGAGGCCGGGGGGCTCGAATCTCGTCGATCCGACGCCCGAGGCCGATGCCGTGGCCGCGCTGGGCGGCAATATCGCCCGCGGCGTGCCCGGCGATCCCGGGCTGATGGCCCAGGTCACCCGCTTCGGTGTCGATCCCTCGATCCGCCAGACGCTGGCGCAGGAGGATCTCGACTATCGCCGCAAGCATGACGGTCGGCTGCTGGAACGCTGGTTCAACGTGACCGTCTATTACAACGCCTACAGCCGCCAGTCGCTCGACCAGTATGCCGAGCTTGAACGCTGGCGTGCGCGCGGCGTGCGCAATGTCAGCGCGCCGCCGAAGGACTAGGCCGACGGACCCGGCCTGAAGACCGGGGCCAGGGACTGGCGATCCCGCCCGCTCACATCTGCGTGGCGCCGGTTGCAAACCCGGCGCGCCGCAGTAGCTTGCCTCGAACCGCTGACCCGAGGAGAGACAAGCGAATGATGCCGATCCGGCTGGCCGTCCTGGCCCTGATCGCGACGGCCGGGATTGCCCGTGCCGAGAAGGTGACCGATTTCACGCTGCAGAACGGCATGGAGGTGGTGGTGATCGAGGACCACCGCGCCCCGGTCGTGGTGCAGATGGTCTGGTACAGGGTCGGTGCCGCCGACGAACCGCCCGGCAAATCCGGGATCGCGCATTTCCTCGAACATCTGATGTTCAAGGGCACAGATGCGGTCGGCCCCGGCGAGTTCTCGAAGATCGTCGAGGAGAATGGCGGGTCCGACAATGCCTTCACCTCCTGGGATTACACCGCCTATTTCCAGCGCGTCGCCGCCGACCGGCTGGATCTGATGATGCAGATCGAGGCCGACCGGATGACCGGCCTCAAGCTTTCCGAGGACGATGTCGCGACGGAACGGAACGTGATCCTCGAGGAACGCAACCAGCGCACCGAGAACGACCCCGGCGCGCTGTTTTCCGAACAGCGCAAAGCCGCGCAATATCTCAACCACCCTTACGGCATTCCGATCATCGGCTGGCGCCATGAGATGGAGGGGCTGAGCCGGGCCGATGCGCTGGCCTATTACCGCACCTATTACGCGCCGAACAACGCGGTGCTGGTGGTCGCGGGCGATGTCGATCCCGAGGCGGTGAAGGCGATGGCCGAGGCCCATTACGGCCCGCTGGTGCCCTCCGAGACCCTGCCGCCGCGGCTGCGCCCGCAGGAGCCGCCGCAACTGGCCGCCCGGCATCTGACCTATCAGGACCCGCGCGTCGCCCAGCCCTATGTGATCCGCACCTATCTGGCGCCCGAGCGCGACCCGGGCGATCAGAAACAGGCCGCCGCGCTGACATATCTGGCCGAGATCCTCGGCGGCTCCGGCACCAATTCGGTGCTCAGCGACAAGCTGCAATTCGACAGCCGCACCGCGATCTACAGCTCGGCCTTCTATGACGGGCTGTCGCTCGACAAGACCACCTTCGGCTTCGTCGTGATGCCGGCCGAGGGCGTCTCGCTGGGCGAGGCCGAGGCCGGGCTCGACAAGGCCCTGGCCGAGTTTCTCGATCAGGGCGTCGATCCGACCCTGTTCGACAGCATCAAGACCCAGCTGCGCGCCTCGGAAATCTATGCCCGCGACAATATCCAGGGGCTGGCCCGGCGCTATGGCGCGGCGCTGGCGGTGGGCATGAGCGTCGAGGATGTGCAATCCTGGCCCGAGATCCTGCAAGAGGTCACGCCCGAGGACGTGATGGCGGCCGCGCGCGCCGTGCTCGACCCGCGCAGCTCGGTCACCGGCTGGCTCGAAACCCCGCCCGGCGTCGCGCCTTCCGACGCGCCCAGGGCGATTCCCACGGGCTCGCAGGAGGTGACCCAATGATCCGCGCCGTCTTCAGCAGCCTTGCCTTCGTCCTTCTCGCCGCCCTCCCGCTGCGGGCCGAGGTCGAGATCCAGGAGGTGACATCGACCGGCGGCCTCCATGCCTGGCTGGTCGAAAGCCACGAGGTGCCCTTCGTCTCGCTCGAGATCCGCTTCCAGGGCGGGGCGAGCCTCGATGCCCCGGGCAAGCGCGGTGCCATCAACCTGATGACCGGTCTGCTCGATGAAGGGGCGGGCGAGATGGATGCCCGTGCCTTCGCCCGCGAACGCGACGCGCTGGCGGCCAGTTACCGCTTCGATGTCGGCGCGGATTCGCTGGCGATTTCCGCCCGGATGCTGACCGAGAACCGCGATCAGGCGGTCGGTCTGCTGCGCCAGGCGCTGGTCGCGCCGCGCTTCGACGCTGATGCCATCGATCGGGTACGGGCGCAGGTGATCTCGGGCATCCGCTCGGACGCGACCGATCCCAATGCCATCGCGGGCGAGACCTTCGACCGCATCGCCTATGGCGACCATCCCTATGCCACCCCGATCAGCGGCACCGAAAAGAGCGTGGGCGCCCTGACCCGCGACGATCTGATCGCCGCCCGCGACCGGGTGATGGCCCGCGACCGGCTGTTCGTGGCTGCGGCGGGCGACATCTCGGCCGAGGATCTGGGCCGGCTGCTCGACAGGCTGTTCGAGGGCCTTCCCGAGACCGGCGCGCCGATGCCGGGGCCCGCGCCCCTGAACCTTGCGGGCGGGGTGAAGGTGGTGCCCTTCGAGACGCCGCAATCGGTGGCGGTGTTCGGCCAGCGCGGGCTCGAGCGCGACGATCCCGATTTCTTCGCGGCCTTCGTGATGAACCAGATCCTCGGCGGCGGCGGCTTCGGTGCCCGGCTGATGGAAGAGGTCCGGGTCAAGCGCGGGCTGACCTATGGCGTCTATTCCTACCTGATGCCGATGGATCACGCCGCGCTGATCATGGGCGGGGTCGCCTCGGGCAATGACAAGATCGCCGAGGCGGTCGAGGTGATCCGGGACGAATGGGCGCGCATGGCCGAGGCGGGTGCGACCGAAGAGGAGCTTGAGAAGGTCAAGACCTACCTGACCGGCGCCTATCCGCTGCGCTTCGACGGCAATGCCCCGATCGCGCGCATCCTCGTCGGCATGCAGATGGAGGGGCTGACGCCCGATTACGTGAGGACCCGCAATGACAGGATCCGGGCGGTGACGCTCGAGGATGTGCGGCGGGTGGCGGCCGAATTGCTCGATCCCGCGCATCTGCAATTCGTCGTGGTTGGGCAGCCGCAGGGGCTGGAAACCACCAACTGAGCCCCCAACTGACCCCATGGTCGAATCGGCGGGGGGCGTGCTAGAAATTGTGGCATGACTTCCCCCGCCCCCAACATTCACCGTGATATCCCCAGAATTCGTCAGCTTGACGAGGCCGCCATCAACCGCATCGCTGCGGGCGAGGTGGTCGAGCGTCCGGCCTCGGCCGTCAAGGAGCTGGTCGAGAACGCCATCGATGCCGGCGCACGGCGGATCGAGGTCGCCTATGCCCAGGGCGGCAAGGGGCTGATCCGCGTCACCGACGATGGCTGGGGCATGGCGGCCGAGGATCTGCCGCTGGCGCTGTCGCGCCATGCGACCTCGAAGATCGACGGCTCGGATCTTCTCGATATCCGCAGCTTCGGGTTTCGCGGCGAGGCGCTGCCCTCGCTGGGGGCGGTGGGGCGGCTGACCATCACCTCGCGCCGCGAGGGCGCCGAGGCCGTGCGGATCGCGGTGACGGGCGGTGCGCCCGGGCCCGTGACGCCGGCGGCGCTGAACCGCGGCACCGTGGTCGAGCTGCGAGATCTGTTCTTCGCGACGCCCGCGCGGCTCAAGTTCCTGCGCAGCGACCGCGCCGAGTCCCTGGCCATCGGCGATGTTGTGAAACGGCTGGCTCTGGCAGAGCCGCTGGTGGGCTTCACCCTGCGCGATGTCAGCGATGGCGGCGAGGGGCGGGTGCTGTTCCGCGCCGATGCGCAGACAGGCGATCTGTTCGATGCGCTTTACGGCCGTGTGGTCTCGGTCCTGGGGCGCGACTTTGCCGAGAATGCCCTGAAGATCGAGGCCGAGCGCGAGGGTTTCGGCCTGACCGGCTTTGCCGCCCTGCCGACCTATTCGCGCGGCGCCGCGGTGGCGCAGTTCTTCTTCGTCAACGGCCGTCCGGTCCGCGACAAGCAGCTTCTGGGCGCGCTGAGGGCGGCCTATATGGACGTGCTCAGCCGCGACCGGCATCCGGCGGCGGCACTGTTCATCGATTGCGATCCGCATCTGGTCGATGTCAACGTCCACCCCGCCAAGGCCGAGGTCCGCTTCCGCGAGCCGGGCATCGTGCGCGGGCTGATCGTCTCGGCGCTGCGCCATGCGCTGGCCGGGGCCGGGCACCGGGCATCCAGCACGGTGGCGGGCGCCACGCTGGGCGCGATGCGGCCCGAGCCGTCCGGCCCGCCGCGGGTCTACCAGATGGACCGGCCCTCGCCCCGCGCGCTGAACATGTCTTATGCCGCACAGGCGCCGCTCACGCCGCCCGCCCTGTCCGGAGCCCCGTCCGAGGCGCCATTGACCCAGGGCTTCGCCGATCCCTCGGCCCGGTTCGAGACCGTCGCGCCCGCGCCCGAGGCCGAGGCTCTGCCCCTTGGCGCCGCCCGGGCGCAGCTGCATGAGAACTACATCATCGCCCAGACCGAGCGTGGCATGGTCATCGTCGATCAGCATGCCGCCCATGAGCGACTGGTTTACGAGAAGCTGAAACGCCAGATGGCCGAGCGGGGCGTCGCCGCGCAGGCGCTGCTGATCCCCGAGATCGTCGAGCTGTCCGAGGGCGACATCGCCCGGCTGATGGAGCACGAGGCCGATCTGACCCGCATGGGCCTGGCGGTCGAGCCCTTCGGCCCCGGCGCCATCGCGGTGCGCGAGACGCCCGCTCTGCTGGGCGAGGTCGATGCCGGGGCGCTGATCCGCGACATCCTCGACGAGCTGGCCGATCAGGGCGACAGCCAGACCCTGCAGGCGCGGCTCGACGCGATCCTCAGCCGGGTGGCCTGCCATGGCTCGATCCGCTCGGGGCGGCGGATGCGCGCGGACGAGATGAACGCGCTGCTGCGCGAGATGGAGGCGACGCCGCTCTCGGGCCAGTGCAACCATGGCCGCCCGACCTATGTCGAGCTGAAGCTGTCCGATATCGAGCGGCTGTTCGGGCGCACATGATCGAGGTGTTCGGCACGGCCTATGCCTGGGATGACCCCGTCGTGCTGGCGGCGGCCGGGGCGGCGGCGCTGATCCTGCTGGTACTGGGGCTTCTGATCTCGGCGGTGCGCCGCGCCGGGCGCTCGGCCGAGATGGCCGCACCGCTGATCTACCAGATGGACCGGCTGACGCGGCGGGTCGATCAGCTGGGCGAGGGGCAGCAGCGGCTGGCGGGCGGGCTGACCCATGTTTCCGAGGCGCAGGCGGCGGCGCAGGCCAACATGCTTAGGCTGATGGAAAGCCGTCTGGCCGCGGTCACCGAGCAGATGAACCGCAATCTCGAGGGCGCCTCGCGCCGCACCGCGCTGTCGCTGGGCGAGTTGCAGCAGCGGCTGGCCACCATCGACCGCGCGCAGGAGAATATCGAGAAGCTCTCGGGCAATGTGCTGTCCTTGCAGGATATCCTGTCGAACAAGCAGACAAGGGGCGCCTTCGGCGAGATCCAGCTTGCCGATATCGTCGGCAAGGCGCTGCCAAAGGACAGCTATGTGCTGCAGGCGACGCTGTCGAACGGGCGCCGCGCCGATTGCCTGATCCGGCTGCCGAAGCCGCCCGGGCCGATCGTGGTCGATTCGAAATTTCCGCTGGAAGCCTATGAGGCCTTGCGCCGGGCCGAGACCCAATGGGACCGGCAGGAGGCCGTGCGCGCCTTCAAGACCTCGGTCCGGGCGCATATCCGGGCGATCTCGCAGAAATACATCATCGCCGAAGAGACCGCCGACGGGGCGCTGATGTTCCTGCCCTCCGAGGCGGTCTATGCCGAACTCCACGCCAATTTCCCCGATCTGGTGCGCGAGAGCTTCGAGGCGCGGGTCTGGATCGTGTCGCCGACCACCTGCATGGCGACGCTGAACACGATGCGGGCGATCCTCAAGGATGCACGGATGCGCGATCAGGCCGGGGCGATCCGCAAGACGCTGAAACTGCTGCACCGCGATGTCGAGCTGGTGGCCGAGCGGGTCGACCGGCTGACCACCCATTTCGGACAGGCCCGCGCCGATCTGGAAGGCATCGGGCTTGCCGCCGAGCGCGCGGGCAAGCGCGCGGCCCGGCTGGACAATCTCGATTTCGAGGAACTCGGCGCCGATCAGGACGAGATGATGCCCCGTCTGCCCGGCGCGGCGGAATAGCGCCGCTCTCGCCTCAGATCCCGATGAAGGGCTGGGCCAGGCGCGGCAGGATGCCGCGGAATTTCAGCGGCGCATCGGTGGCGGCAAGGCAGATGCAGTCGGGGCCCGGCGCCGCGACCGGGGTATGGTCAAGCTCTTCGCCCGCGACCTCGACATCGCCGCGCCCGTAGCGCCCGCCCGCATCCTCGAAGGCGCCCTGCAGCACCAGCGTCAGCTCCATCCCGCCATGGCCGTGATCGGGCATCGCCATTCCGGCGGGAATGTAGAGCAGCCGGACAGTCGCGTCCTTCCCGGTGGGCAGCACCGCCTGACGCACGCCGCCGCCGAGGGCCCGCCAGTTGACGTCGCCGGCATCGCCGCCGACATAGTCGCGCAGAGGCATCGGGAAGACGGAGCCGGCCGCCGCAGCGGGTGCGGGGGCCTCGATGCGCGCGTCCTCGGGCATGGCCGCGATCCGCCGGAGCGTGGCGGCAAGGCTGTTCCCGGCCATGGCGGCGGCCGGTTCCTCGGCCTCCAGCACCGCGCCGCCCACTGCCTCGAATCCGGCCAGCCGCGCGCGGCACTCGTCGCAGAGCGAGACATGGGTCGCGACGACCAGCGAGAAGGCCTCGGGCAGGCTGCCCGCGGCATAGGACATCAGCAGGTCGTCGTTCAGGTGATGGGTGATGCGCGTGGTCATGGCTCGGGTCGTCTTCCTCATGTCATTTCGTGGCGCAGGCGCTCCAGCGCCAGCCGGATCCGCGATTTGATCGTGCCAAGCGGCAGGCCGGTCTCGGCCGCGATCTCGCGATGCGAGAGCTCGCCGAAATAGGCCCGTTCGATCAGCACCCTCTGGGCCTCGGGAAGCGCCTTCAGCGCTTCTCCGAGCTGTTCCGTCTCCTGTTGCAGCGCGACCGTCTCGGCCTGGTCGGGGGCGTGATCCGGCCCCCAGGTAAGATCCTCGGGCTCGGGGCGCCGCTGCTTGCGCAGCACGTCGATCCGGCGGTTGCGGGCGATGGTGAAGATCCATGTCGCCACGCTGGCCCGTTCGGGATCGAACAGATGCGCCTTGTGCCAGACCGTGGCCATCACCTCCTGCGCGCATTCCTCGGCCAGGGCCTCGTCTGCCCCGGATTTCATCAAAAACGCTTTCACCCGGGGGGCGAAATGCGCGAACAGGCGGGAAAAGGCGGTCTGATCCCCCGACGCCCCGATCCTCTCCACACATGTCACCCATTGGGTGTCGGCGGTCTGTCTTTCGGTCACGACTCTTGCCTCGGCAATGCTGACAGGTCCCTCATCGAAGCCAGGATAGGGCGGTAGCGCCCCGGCTTCATCCGGTTTCTGGCTGGCATGCGAGCCGTGCAACATGTCATTGTTACGCGGCAGGCGGCGATCCGGATCACTTTCGGCGGGAAAAATGCCCGGTCGCAGAAATCACCTTGCCCGGCCCCGGGTCGGACAAAGCCGCCCAGGTTCCGGACAGGTTCTGGACAGGGGCGCCCCAAAGCCCATATCCGACCGACGGGACAGACAGGAGCAACAGTCACATGCCAATCGACAGCGCGGGCGGGCGGCGGCGGATCGCCGTGATCGGAGGCGGCATCTCGGGGATGGGCGCCGCACATCTTCTGGCCGGGACGGCCCGGGTGACGCTGTTCGAGGCCGAGGGGCGGCTGGGCGGCCATGCCCGCACGGTTCTGGCCGGGCGCCATGGCGACCGGGCGGTCGATACCGGCTTCATCGTCTTCAACCGGGTGAATTACCCGCATATGGTGCGGCTGTTCGAAAAGCTCGGCGTGCCGGTTGCGAAATCCGACATGAGCTTTGGCGCCTCCTTCGATGGCGGGGCCTTCGAATACGGGCTGAAGAACCTGCGCGCGGTCTTCGCCCAGCCCGCCAATGCGCTGAACCCGCGCTTCTGGGGCATGCTGCGCGATGTCACCCGCTTCAATGCCCGCGCCATGGACGAGGCCCGCGACCCGTCGGTCTCCCTGGGCGATTTCCTGGCCGCGCTCGGCACCGGCGATTGGTTCCGCGACCGCTATCTGCTGCCGCTCTCGGGGGCGATCTGGTCGACGCCCAGCCAGGGCATTCTCGATTTTCCGGCCCAGGCGCTGATCCGCTTCTTCGACAATCACGCGCTGCTCAGCACTTCGGGGCAGCATCAGTGGTACACCGTCGAGGGTGGCTCGGTCGAATATGTGCGCAGGCTCGAGGCGGCGCTGGCCGCAGCCGATGTCGAGATCCGCAAGGCCGCGCCGGTCGAGGCGGTGCGCCGCGATGCCGAGGGCGCCGAGATCCGGGCCCGGGGCGGGGAATGGGACCGGTTCGACGAGGTGGTCTTCGCGACCCATTCCGATGACAGTCTGGCGATGCTGTCCGATGCCACGCCCGAGGAACGCGCGGCGTTGTCGGCGGTGCGCTACCAGCCCAATGAGGCGGTGCTGCATGCCGATCCGGCGCTGATGCCGAAACGCCGCGCGGTCTGGTCGAGCTGGAACTATGCCGAGGCGTCCGGCGCCCGGGCCGGCCGGATCGACCTGACCTACTGGATGAATTCGCTGCAGCCGATCCCGAAGGACGATCCGCTCTTCGTGACGCTGAACAGCCGGCGGCCGATCCGCGACGAGTTGATCTATGACACGGCGACCTTCCGGCATCCGGTCTATGACCGGGGCGCGCTCGAGGCGCAGCAGGCGGTGCGGCGGATGAACGGGACCAACCGCACCTGGTTCTGCGGCGCCTGGATGCGGAACGGATTTCATGAGGACGGGCTGGCCAGCGCTGTGGATGTGGCCGAGGCCATGCTTGGCGGGCGGCCCGAGGCGGTGGCGGCATGACGGCAATTGTAGAGCATATTCGGGGCAAGACCTTTCACCAGCGGCGCGGCCGGGTCGGGCACAAGCTGAGCCATACGGTCGATTACGTGCTGTTCGACGCCGAGGCGCAGGAGCTGAAGGCGCCGGGCTGGTTCGGGCGGGGGCCCGGCAAGCCGATGGCGGTGCTCGACAGCGATCATGGCGGGCCCAAGGGGCAGGGCCGTGGCGCGGCCTGGGTGCGCGAGGTGCTGAAGGCGCGCGATCTGTTCGCGATCCGCGGAAAGATCGAGCTGATGACCTTGCCGCGGGTGCTGGGCCATGAATTCAACCCGGTCAGCTTCTGGCTCTGTCACGACACCGAGGGCCAGCTGCGCGCGGTGATCGCCGAGGTCAACAACACCTTCGGCGACCGGCATTGCTATCTGTGCTGCCATCCCGACCAGCGCCCGATCGCGCCCTCGGACATCCTGACCGCGACCAAGATCCTGCATGTCTCGCCATTCCTGCCGATTGCCGGAGGCTACCGCTTCCGCTTCGATATCCGGCCCGACCGGGTGGGGATCTGGATCGACTATTCCGCCGATGCCGAAGAGGGGCTCTACGCCACCCTGACCGGCCCGCGTCGGCCGCTCAGCCGCTGGTCGATGCTGAAAAGCGCGCTGCGCCGGCCGTTCGGCTCGCGCCGGGTGCTGGTGCTGATCCACTGGCATGCGCTTGTGCTGTTCCTGAAGGGCGCGAAATACCGGACCCGGCCCGAACCGCCCGCAGAAGAGTTGAGCTGATGCGGGCAGCGCCGCTGCCGGGCTATGCGGTCTTTGCCGCGATGCTGGCTGCGGCGGGTCTGCCGATCTATATCCACGCGCCGAAATTCTATGTCGATCAGTACGGGGTGAGCCTTGCGGCGCTGGGCAGCGTGCTGTTCGGGCTCCGGCTGCTTGACGTGGTGCAGGACCCGGCGCTGGGCTGGCTGTCGGAACGTCTGCACCGCTGGCGGTCGCTCGCGGTGCTGGCGGCGGTGGCGCTGCTGGTGGCCTCGATGGGCGCGCTGTTCGCGGTCGTGCCGCCGGTCGCGCCGCTCCTGTGGTTCGCGCTCTGCCTGACCGGGCTCTTCACCGCCTTCAGTTTTCTCACCATCACCTTCTACGCCCAGGGCGTGGCGCGGGCGGGCCGCATGGGGCCGGGCGGCCATGTCCGGCTGGCGGCCTGGCGCGAGACCGGCGGGCTTCTGGGCGTTTCGGCCGCCGCCGTCGCGCCGACGCTGCTGATGTCGGCGACCGGCGCGCCCTTTGCCGGCTTCGCGCTGGGCTTTGCCGGGCTCGCGGCAATCGCCACGGTCGCGATGTGGCGGGACTGGTCCCTGCCCGCCGCGCCCGAGACATCGGGCTGGCGCGAGGTTCTGGCCGATCCGGTGGCGCGGCGGCTTCTGCTTCTGGCGCTGATCAATGCCACGCCCGTCGCCGTGACTTCGACGCTGTTCCTGTTCTTCGTCGAAAGCCGTCTTGGCCTGCCCGGATGGGAGGGGCCGCTTCTGGTGCTGTTCTTCCTCTCGGCCGCGGCCTCGGCGCCCGGCTGGGGGCGGGCGGCGCGGCGGTTCGGCGAGAAGCCCGCGTTGCTGGCGGGGATGGGGCTGTCGATCCTGGCTTTCGGCTTCGCGACGCTCCTGGGCACCGGCGACGGGCTGGCCTTCGCCGCGATCTGCGTCGCCTCGGGCGCGGCGCTCGGCGCCGACATGACCCTTCTGCCCGCGATCTTCGCCGGGCGTATGGCGCGGATCGCGCCCAATGCCGGGCAGGCCTTCGGGCTGTGGTCCTTCGTGTCGAAATTCACCCTCGCGCTTGCGGCGGTAGCGGTGTTGCCGCTGCTGCAGGCGGCGGGGTTCGAGTCCGGAGGGGAGAGCTCTCCGGAGCGGGCGCTGGTGCTTCTGAGCCTGCTTTACGCAGCCCTGCCCTGCGTCCTCAAACTCGTGGCGGTCGCGCTTCTGGTCGCGACGCCGCTCAACAGGGAGACGATCGGATGATCGCATTCGTTCTCGGGCTGGCCCTGGCGCTGGCCCTGGTCGCTGCCAAGGCCCGCTATCTCGGATTTCCGGGGCAGAAACCCGCCGATTACCGGGATGAGGGACCCGAATTCGACCTGCGCCGCCATCTGGACGGGCCGATCCTCTGCGAGGGCGTGATCTACGGGCCGACCGGCCGGGTGGTGTCGCGCTTCACCGGAGATTTCCTTGCCCGATGGGAGGGCAATTCGGGAACGATGACCGAGGAGTTCCGGTATGACAGCGGTGCTACCCAGAGTCGCAGATGGTCCTTCAAACTTGCAAATGATGGCACGATTGCCGCCGATGCTCCCGATCTGGTTGGCTCCGGGCATGGAATGCAGCAGGGATCGGGGGTACACCTCCGCTACCGCATCCGTCTGCCCGAGGATTCGGGCGGGCATGTGCTGGCGGTGACCGACTGGATGTATCTGATGGAAAACGGGGCGATCATTAATCGCAGCCAGTTCCGCAAGTTCGGCTTCCTGGTTGCCGAGCTGGTGGCGACGATGCGCCCGAAGGAGGCCGCGTGACGACGGACTGGATCGGAAAACGCTACTGGATCATCGGGGCGAGCGAGGGCATCGGCCGCGCTCTGGCAGAACGGCTGGGGGCGCTCGGGGTCACTCTCGTGCTCAGCGCCCGCAGCGAGGACCGGTTGAAGGAGCTGGCCGCATCGCTGCCGCGCAAGGCCGATGTGGTGCCGCTTGACGTGACCGATGCGGCGGCGGTCAAGGCCGCGGTCGAGGCGGTCGGAGAGATCGACGGCGTGATCTATGTCTCGGGCGCCTACTGGCCGATGACGGCCGGGGACTGGAATGCCGAGCAGGTCGAGACCATGCTTGACGTCAACCTGATGGGTGCGGCCCGGGTGCTTGGCCATGTCGTGCCCTGGTTCGTGGCGCGCGATCGCGGCCATATCGTTCTGACCGGCAGTCTCGCGGGTTTTCGCGGCCTGCCCGGGGCGATCGGCTATGGCGCCTCCAAGGCCGGCCTGATGTCGCTGGGCGAAAGCCTGCAGGTCGATCTGCGCGGCACCGGGGTCAAGGTCCAGGTCGCGAATCCGGGCTTCGTCAAGACCCGGCTGACCGACAAGAACGACTTCAAGATGCCCTTCATCATGTCGCCCGAGGATGCCGCGCATGAATATGTCGAGCTGATGATGTCGGATGCGATGTCGCGCAGCTTCCCGACCCTGTTCTCGTGGATTCTGCGTCTGGCCCAGCTTCTGCCCGACTGGCTGTATTTTCCGCTTTTTGGGCGCAGGAGCTGAGACTTGCCCTTGCCTCTGCGACGGGCCCGGGCGACACTGAGCGCCCGTGCCGTAGGAGTATGACGACCCATGCAAGAGCTCTTGGAAATCAGCCCCAGCAAGGTGGTGCAGGTGATCTTTCAGGCCCGCGAGAAACGTCTGGGCGAGGCTGAGCTGCGCGGCTTCATCGCGGCCATGAACGATGACGAGAAGGCAAGCCTGGTGGCGCTGACCTGGATCGGCCGCGAGACCTTCGAGGCGGACGAGCTTGAAGAAGCGATCACCACCGCCAAGGCCGAGGCGACCTCGCCGACAGAGGATTACCTCGTCAACATGCCGCTCTTTGCCGATTATCTCGAAGCCGGTCTCGAAGCCATCGGGATCAGCCCGGCCGATGTCGAGGAAGAGTTCTTCGACCGCTGACGGCGTGACGGAGCCTGTCGGCATCCGTCACGCGGCGCGCCGAATCCTCAGCGCGCCGCCTTTGCGTATCTTGCTGCGGCCTATGGAATAATTTCCTCCGCAGCGGGACATTGCGCAATTATATAACCTTTCCCTTGACCGGCCTTTGGGCATGCGCAACTCTGCGTTGACGCTTCGGTGTGGAGGAGGCCCCGAGGGGCCGTTTATCCGAAGCGCGATGAGGAAACCTGGCGCATGATACGCCGCCGAGGCGGCCGGAATATCCGGCCCGGTCCGCGGGCTCCGGTCGATCCGGGCCCGCCTCTCCGGAGACGGTCCGATCCGCGATCAACGCGGGCGTGACCGGCCGCCGACGCAGGGGAGGATGAAATTTGGCAACACGCGGCGCGTCGACGGATGAATTATGCTCCATTCCCGCGCTGCTTGCCCGCAACGTGTCGCGCTACGGCGACCGTCCCGCGTATCGCGAGAAGGAATTCGGGATCTGGCAGGCCTGGACCTGGGCCGAGGCGGCGGACGAGATCCGGGCGATGGCGCTGGGTTTTCTGGCGCTGGGAATGGCGCGGGGCGACCATGTCGCCGTGATCGGCCGCAACCGGCCTGCGCATTACTGGGCGATGGTGGCCGCCCAGATGTGCGGCGCGGTGCCGGTGCCGCTTTACCAGGACGCGGTGGCCGAAGAGATGGCCTATGTGCTGGACCATTGCGGCGCCCGTTTCGTCGTCTGCGGCGATCAGGAACAGGTCGACAAGGTCATCGAGATCCGCGACCGCGCGCCAGGCGTCGAGCATGTGCTTTACAACGACAAGCGCGGCATGCGGAAATACGACCACAGCCATCTGAACTGGCTGCACGATATCGGCGACGAGGGCCGCGCGGCCCATCGCCGTCTTGAACCCGAGCTTGACGCCCGCATCGCCGAACAGGGCTGGGACACGACCTGCGTCATGCTCTACACCTCGGGCACCACCGGCAAGCCCAAGGGCGTGGTGCTGTCGAACCGCAACATCATCGAGACCGCGAAGGCCTCGGTCGCCTTCGACCATCTGGGCCAGGACGAGGAGGTGTTGGCCTATCTGCCGATGGCCTGGGTCGGCGATTTCATCTTCTCCATCGGTCAGGCCATGGTGGCGGGCTTCTGCGTCAACTGCCCCGAAAGCCCGGACACGATGATGACCGACCTGCGCGAGATCGGGCCCACCTATTTCTTCGCGCCGCCCCGGATCTTCGAGACCATGCTGACCAGCGTGATGATCCGGATGGAGGATGCGGGCGATCTGAAACACGCGCTTTTCAGGCATTTCATGGAGTTCGCCAAGGGCACCGGCGAACGCTTCGGGATGCCGCGCTATCGCCGCAGGCAGTCGCGCCCGACGCTGCGCCGCCGCGTCCGCTGGGTCTATCGCTATGCGATGGGCATCGGCTTCGCGATCGAGACGCTGGCCGAGAACGCGGTGCGGGGCTTCCTCGTGCGGCTGCGCCATCCGCTGGAGGCACGCAAGCATTACAGGGCGCGGGGGCCTTTGCTGAACCTCTATCCCAAGCCGCTGCGCGATTATTTCGACTACCGCACCGGCGAGGTTCTGATCTACGGGCCGCTCAAGAACACGCTGGGCCTGTCGCGCATCCGGGTGGCCTATACCGCGGGCGAGGCCATCGGCCCCGAGATCTTCGAATTCTACCGCTCGCTCGGCATCAACCTCAAACAGCTTTACGGCCAGACCGAAGCGTCGGTCTTCATCACCCAGCAGCCCGACGGGCAGGTGCGCTCGGACACGGTGGGCGTGCCGAGCCCCGGTGTCGAGGTCAGGATCGGCGAGAATGGCGAGGTGTTCTATCGCAGCCCCGGCACCTTCGTCGAATATTACAAGAACCCCGAAAGCACCGCCACGACCAAGGATGCCGAAGGCTGGGTCGCGACGGGCGATGCCGGCTTCTTCGAAGAGGCCAGCGGGCATCTCAGGATCATCGACCGCGCCAAGGATGTGGGCCGGATGGCCGATGGCGCGCTGTTTGCGCCGAAATATGTCGAGAACAAGCTGAAATTCTTTCCCGACATCCTCGAGGCGGTGGTGTTCGGCGCCGGGCGCAAGATCTGCACCGCCTTCATCAACATCGACCTCACCGCGGTCGGCAACTGGGCCGAGCGCAACAACATCGCCTATGCCTCCTACCAGGAACTGGCCGGGCATCCGCGCGTGCTTGAGACGATCAAGTCGCATGTCGAGGAGGTCAACCGCTCGCTTGCCGGGGACGAGATGCTGTCGGGCTGTCAGGTCCGCCGGTTTCTGGTGCTGCACAAGGAGCTTGACGCCGATGACGGCGAACTGACCCGCACCCGCAAGGTCCGCCGCCGCATCATCGAGGAGAAATATGCCGATCTGGTGACCGCGCTCTATGACGGCTCGGCCGAGAAACACACCGAAACCGAGGTGACCTACGAGGACGGGCGCAAGGGGCGCATCCGGGCCACCCTCAAGATCCGGGACGCGCGCTGCTTCCCGGTGCAATCCCATGACAAGGTGGCCGCGGAATGACCGAGAACCGACCCACGATCCCGATGCCCTCGCTCGACTGGCAGATCCCGTTCGGACGGGCCCAGAAGGATGTGCTCTGGATCAGCTTCGCCGTGCTGACCGCGATGGTGGCCTTCGGCGCCGGGTTCTGGGCGCTGGCCGCGGTCTTTTCGCTGGCGCTGGCGGTCTTTGCCCAGATCCGGGTGCCGCAGGAACCGGCAATGCCCGAAGGCAGCCGGCTTGCGCCGCTGTCGCATGCGCTGCGCTACGGGCTGGCCAATCTCGTCACCATGGTCTTCGTCTATGGCGCCGCGACCGTGCTGGGCTCGGGGCTGCGCATGGCGGTGACGAAACTTCTGGCCGCGGTATGAACCGGATGGCACCTCCGAAGCCGGACGAGGGTCAGCTTACCGAGGATGGCCGTGCCATCGGTCCGGTGCTGATGGAGCTGAGGAACATCACCCTGCGCTTTGGCGGCGTGGTCGCGATCAAGGACATCTCCTTCGACATCCGCGAGGGCGAGATCCGCGCCATCATCGGCCCGAACGGCGCGGGCAAGTCCTCGATGCTGAACGTGATTTCGGGCTTCTACCGGCCCTCGGAAGGCGAGGTCTGGTTTGAGGGCGCGCGCCGTCCGCCGATGCGGCCCTACAGGGTCGCGCGGCAGGGCATCGCCCGGACCTTCCAGAACATCGCGCTGTTTTCCGGCATGTCGACGCTCGACAATATCATGACAGGCCGGATCACCCGGATGAGGTCCTCGCTGCTGGCGCAGGCGCTGTGGTGGGGGCCGGCCGAGCGCGAGGAAAGCGAGCACCGCGCCGCAGTCGAGAAGATCATCGATTTCCTCGAGATCCAGCATATCCGCAAGACGCCCGTGGGCCGTCTGCCCTACGGCTTGCAGAAGCGGGTGGAGCTGGGCCGGGCCCTGGCGGCCGAGCCGCAGCTTCTGCTGCTGGACGAGCCGATGGCCGGGATGAATGTCGAGGAGAAGGAGGACATGTCGCGCTTCATCCTCGATGTGAACGACGAATTCGGCACCACCATCGTCCTGATCGAGCATGACATGGGCGTGGTCATGGACCTTTCCGACCGGGTGGTGGTGATGGATTACGGCCGCAAGATCGGCGACGGCCCGCCCGAGGAGGTGCGCGCCAGCCAGGACGTGATCGACGCCTATCTGGGGGTGGCCCATGACTGATCTGCTTTACGCCGTCGAGGTGATGATCAACGGGCTGATGGCAGGCGTGCTTTATGCGCTGGTGGCGCTGGGCTTCGTCCTGATCTTCAAGGCATCCGGCATCTTCAACTACGCCCAAGGGGTGCTGGCGCTCTTCGCGGCGCTGACGCTGGTCGGGCTGCAGGAGGGGCAGGTGCCCTTCGCCCATCTGATCAACGCGGCCTTCGGCACCGATCTGCACCGGTTCGGCTGGCAGCTTCCGGCGGTTGTGGCCATCGTTCTGACGGTCGGGGTGATGGTGCTGTTGGCCATCGCCATCGAGCGGCTGATCCTCAAGCATCTGGTCAACCAGGCGCCGATCATCCTGTTCATGGCCACGATCGGCCTGGCCTATTTCCTCGAGGGGTTCGGCGACATCATGTGGGGCGCCGACATCAAGACGCTGGATGTGGGGCTGCCGCAAGGGGGCAGCGCCTGGCTCGAACAGGCCACCGCGGGCTGGGGCAGCGAGGAGTTCTACGGCTTCTTCATCGACAGGCTCGATATCGTGGCGACGCTGGTCGCGGCGGTGCTGGTGATCTCGCTGACGCTGTTCTCGCAATATTCCAAGCAGGGCCGGGCGCTGCGGGCGGTGGCCGACGACCATCAGGCGGCGCTGTCGGTCGGCATCTCGCTGCGCTTCATCTGGGTGCTGGTCTGGTCCATCGCGGGCATCGTGGCGCTGGTCGCGGGGATCATGTGGGGCGCCAAGTCCGGCGTGCAGTTCAGCCTGTCGCTGATCGCGCTGAAGGCGCTGCCGGTCCTGATGCTGGGCGGTTTCACCTCGATCCCGGGCGCCATCGTCGGCGGGCTGATCATAGGGGTCGGCGAGAAGCTGTTCGAATACACCATCGGTCCGATGATCGGCGGCGCGACCGAGAACTGGTTCGCCTATGTCCTGGCGCTGGTGTTTCTGGTGTTCCGGCCGCAGGGCCTGTTCGGAGAGAGGATCATCGAAAGGGTCTGACATGCAAAAGCTCTATGCCATTACCTGTGTGATCGGTTGGGGGGTCTTCTATGTGTTTGCCTATCTCGCGCTGGCCTCGGTCAACGACGCCGAATGGATGTCGGTGGCCTACGGGCTTCTGGCCTTCGCGGGCTTCGTTGCCGGGATGCTGTCTTGGGTGCGGCTTGTGCGCGGCAAGCGGCCGGTGATCCGGACCGTGCCGAAGGGGGCCGCCCGGGTCCGGAGGCCGCTATGAGCCACCGCACCCGGATCGGCGGGCTCTGCATCGACTGCCGGACCGACGATCTGGGGCCGGCGCTGGCCTTCTGGTCGGCGGCGCTGGGGCGCGAGGGCGCCCTGGTCGAGGACGGGCGCTATGCCCGGCTGAGCGGTCCGCCCGCCGCGCCGCAGGTGATCCTGCAGGCGGTCGGTCACGACCCGCGCGTGCATCTCGATATCGAGACCGACGATATCGAGGCCGAATGCGCCCGGCTGACCGGCCTCGGCGCGGTCGAGGTCACGCGGATCAAGGACTGGGTGGTGATGCAGGCCCCCACCGGGCACCGCTTCTGTCTGGTGCCGCCCGAAGGGGATTTTCCGAAAGATGCCATGGAGGTCGACTGAATGTTCTACCGCGAGGCCGGCGATTTCAAGACCTCCTACCGGGATGACAGCCAGACCTTCCCGATAGGCTTCGACCGCTACCGCTATTACGCGGTGCTGGTGCTGGCCTTCGCGGTCGTGCCCTTCGTCATCGACGATTACTGGGCCAGCGCGATCTTCGTGCCCTTCCTGATCTATGCCATCGCCGCCATCGGGCTGAACATCCTCGTTGGCTATTGCGGACAGCTCTCGCTTGGCACCGGCGGCTTCATGGCGGTGGGCGCCTATGCCTGCTACAAGCTGATGACCGCCTTTCCCGATCTCAACATCGTCTTCTGCATCCTGGGCGGCGGGCTGGTGACGGCGGCGGTGGGGGTGCTGTTCGGGCTGCCCTCGCTTCGGATCAAGGGCTTCTATCTCGCGGTCGCGACGCTTGCGGCGCAGTTCTTCCTGGTCTGGCTCTTCAACAAGGTGCCGTGGTTCTACAACTACTCGGCCTCGGGGCAGATCTCGGCGCCCGCGCGCAGCGTCTTCGGCCAGCCGGTCACCGGCGCCGGGGTCGAGGCCTGGGCGCAATACATGATCTGCCTCGTCTTCGCCGTGGTTCTGGCCTGGGCCGCGCGCAACCTGACGCGGGGCACGGTGGGGCGGTCCTGGATGGCGATCCGCGACATGGATATCGCGGCCGAGATCATCGGGGTGAACCCGCTCAGGGCCAAGCTGACGGCCTTCGCGGTCTCGTCCTTCTATATCGGCATCGCGGGGGCGCTGTTCTTCGCGGTCTATCTGGGCGCGGTCGAGGTGGGTGAGGCCTTCGGCATCCAGAAGAGCTTTCTCATCCTCTTCATGATCATCATCGGCGGGCTCGGCTCGATCTTCGGCAGCTTCGCGGGCGCGGCCTTCCTGGTGCTGCTGCCGGTCCTTCTGAAGAACGTGCTGGTGGGCAGCCTCGGCTGGCCCACCGACCTGACCGCCCATGTCCAGCTGATGATCCTGGGGGCTCTGATCATCGGCTTTTTGATCGCCGAGCCGCACGGGCTCGCCCAGCTCTGGCGGGTCGGCAAGGAAAAGCTGAGGCTCTGGCCATTCCCGCATTGACGGGCAGGGCAGGCGCGACCGACCGGGTCAACCCGGCACGCATTTTCAAGGGAGGAGTGACGACATGACCAACCGACTGGCCCCGCTTGCACTGGGTGTCCTGCTGGCCGCGGGCCCTGCCGCGGCCGATCTGGTATTCCCCGATCTCAGCTACCGCACAGGGCCTTTTGCCGCGGGCGGCGTGCCGTTCTCGGACGGCTATCAGGACTATTTCACCCTGGTGAACGAACGCGATGGCGGCATCGGCGGGGTCAAGGCCCGGGTGCCGGAATGCGAGACCGCCTACAACACCGAGAAGGGGGTCGAGTGCTACGAGGCCACCAAGGGCGATGGCGCGCTGATCTACCAGCCGCTCTCGACCGGCATCACCTATCAGCTGATCCCGAAGGTCGAGGCCGATCACATCCCGCTGCACACCATGGGCTATGGCCGCACCTCGGCCGCCAATGGCAAGGTCTTCGAATGGGTGTTCAACTATCCCGCCAATTACTGGGACGGGGCCTCGGTCGTCATCAAGTACCTGATGGACGAGAACGGCGGCAGCCTCGAGGGCAAGAAGATCACGCTGCTCTATCACAATTCGGCCTATGGCAAGGAGCCGATCCCGACGCTCGAGGCGCTGTCGAAGAAGCACGGCTTCAGGCTGACGCTGATCCCGGTCGACAGCCCCGGCCAGGAACAGAAGTCGCAATGGCTGCAGATCCGGCGCGAGCGGCCCGATGTGGTGGTGATGTGGGGTTGGGGCGTGATGAACCAGGTCGCGATCCAGGAGGCCGCCAATATCGGTTTCCCGATGGACCATTTCATCGGCAACTGGTGGGCCGGGGCCGAGCATGACGTGGCCTCCGCGGGCATGGCCGCCGATGGCTACAAGGCGCTGAACATGAACCGGGTGGTCGATTACCCGGTCTTCGCCGATATCCGCACTCATGTCGTCGAGAAGGGGCTGGCGGCGGGCGACGGCTCGAATGTGGGCTCGGTGCTTTACACCCGCGGCATGTATGCGGCGATGCTGGCGGTCGAGGCGGCGAAGACGGCGCAGGAGATGACCGGCACCGCCCAGATCGACGCGGCGATGATGCGCGAGGGGATGGAGCATCTGGAGATGACCGCCGCCAGGATGGAGGCGCTGGGCATGCCGGGGATCGGCCCCGAATTCACCGTGAGCTGCGCCGATCACGGCGGTTCGGGCATGGCCATCGTCCAGCAGTGGAACGCGGGCGACAAGGAATGGGTGCCGCTGACCGATTTCATCGCCCCCGATGCCGAGGTGATCGCGCCGCTCATCGAGGCCGATTCCACGGCCTTCGCGGCCGAGAACGGCATCACGCCGCGCTGCGACTGACGTCCCGTCGTCCCCGGCCACGACCCGGCCGGGGGCCTTGCCTTCGAGGAAAACGCCCATGTTCGATACCGCGCCGCAGGACGAGGCCCTGCTTGAGCTCAACAATATCGAGGTGATCTACAATCACGTCATCCTGGTGCTGAAGGGCGTGTCGCTGTCGGTGCCGAAGGGCGGCATTACAGCCCTTCTGGGCGGCAACGGCGCGGGCAAGACGACGACGCTCAAGGCCATCTCGAACCTTTTGCGGTCGGAACGCGGCGAGGTCACCAAGGGCTCTATCCTCTATCGCGGGACGCGGGTGCAGGATCTGAACCCCGCCGATCTGGTCAAGGCGGGCGTGATCCAGGTGATGGAGGGGCGGCATTGCTTCGAGCATCTGACCGTCGAGGAGAACCTTCTGACCGGCGCCTATACCCGCACCGATGGCCGCGCCGCGATCCAGGCCGATCTCGAGATGGTCTATGGTTATTTCCCGCGCCTGAAGGAGCGGCGGAAGTCCCAGGCGGGCTATACCTCGGGCGGCGAGCAGCAGATGGTCGCCATCGGCCGCGCGCTGATGAGCCGGCCGCAGATGATCCTGCTGGACGAGCCCTCGATGGGGCTCGCGCCGCAGCTTGTCGAACAGATCTTCGAGATCGTGAAATCGGTCAACGAGAACGAGGGCGTGACCTTCCTTCTGGCCGAGCAGAACACCAATGTCGCGCTCCGCTATGCCCATTACGGCTATATCCTCGAATCCGGCCGGATCGTGATGGACGGCCCGGCTGCCGATCTGCGCGAGAACCCGGATGTGAAGGAGTTCTATCTCGGCATGTCCGATCAGGGCCGCAAGAGCTTTCGCGATGTGCGGTCCTACCGCCGCCGCAAGCGCTGGCTGAGCTGACGCTGCCTGTCATCTGTGACCGAAGGAGTACCGATGTCCGTTCCTTTCGACGCTCTCGAGACCCGCTCGGAAGGCGAGCGCGCTGCCTCTCTGGCCGAATGTCTGCCCGCGCTGGTCGCGGCCGCCCGTGCGCTGCCGGGCTATGCCGGGGCGCTGGCCGAGGTGAACCCGCTGAGCCTGACCACGCGCGAGGCCCTGGCGACGCTGCCCGTCCTGCGCAAGTCGGGCCTCGTCGCCGCGCAATCGGCCGATGCGCCCTTCGGCGGCTATACCGCCTGGGAGGCGCGTCAGTTCGATCATGTCTTCCAGTCGCCCGGACCGATCTACGAACCGGGCTGTGTCAGCACCAACTGGTGGCGGCTGGGCCGCTTCCTGCATGCCGCCGGAATCGGCGAGGGCGACATCGTGCAGAACTGCTTCGGCTATCACCTGACGCCCGCCGGCATGATGTTCGAGAACGGCGCGCGTGCCGTCGGGGCTGCGGTCCTGCCCGCTGGCACCGGCCAGACCGAGCTGCAGGTGCGCGCCGCCCGCGATGTTGGCGTGACCGCCTATGCCGGGACGCCCGATTTCCTCAAGGTGCTGCTCGACCGGGCCGACGCATTGGGGATGGATCTGTCGCGCATCCGGCGCGCCGTCGTGTCGGGAGGCGCGTTGTTCCCGTCGCTGCGTCAGGACTATGCCGATCGGGGCATCGCCTGCCTGCAATGCTATGCCACCGCCGATCTCGGCAATATCGCTTATGAAAGTCCGGCGATGGAGGGGATGATCGTCGATGAGGGCGTGATCGTCGAGATCGTGCGCCCCGGCACCGGCGATCCGCTGCCCGATGGCGAGGTGGGCGAGGTCGTGGTGACGACGCTCAACCCCGACTATCCGCTGATCCGCTTCGCGACCGGAGATCTGTCCGCGGTGATGCCGGGGCAATCGCCCTGCGGGCGCACAAACATGCGCATCCGGGGCTGGATGGGCCGGGCCGACCAGACCGCCAAGATCAAGGGCATGTTCGTCCGCCCCGAGCAGGTGGCCGATCTCGTCGCACGCCATCCCGACGTGACGAAGGCACGGGTCGTGGTCGGTCGCGCGGGCGAGCGCGACACGATGACGGTGCTGCTCGAGACCGAGGCAACCGACCCCGCGCCTTTCGCGGCCAGCGTCGCCGAGGTGCTGAAGCTGAAAGGAACGGTCGAGCTGGTCGCGCCGGGCAGCCTGCCCAATGACGGTCTGATGATCGAGGATACCCGACGCTACGATTGAGGCCGCAGCCCTGTCCCGCCCGCCTTGTCTCGCCTGCCCCGGGCTGTCAGCTTGCGGCCTGCTGTCCTCCGTTGTCCGGGCTGCGACGCTGCCTTTGTACCGACCATCTGTCGATCAGCCGCGCCCATAGGATCAGGCAGAGGCAAGCCGCCAGGACGTAGTGCCTGGCAAAGCCGGACGGGAAGGCTAGGAAGTGCAGCAGCGCGAAACCTATGGAGGCAAGGACCGCCTTGTCGAATGGGACGAGGCGGCCCCGCATCGCCTTCGCGGCGAGAAAGGCTGCCGTTCCGAGGATCAGCGCGACCATTCCCGTATCTTTCGAGACGAGACGCTGCAAGCCCCTGGCATAGGCCCCCAGGATGTCGGTCATCCCGAGCGTCCGCTCCATCTCCGCGGGATAGGGTTGAGGTCCCGAGACAAGGGTGAAGTCGAAGACGCGAAGATAGCCGTAATTGCCCGAGACGGCGTTCAGGCCGACAACGGTCGCGGCTCCGGCGCCCAGCATGGCGGCGATCCACAGGCGCGGAACCCGACCATGAAGCAGAAGCGCCGCGAAGGGCAGCAGGATGACGAAATCGGTCCTTGCCAGCGGAAGAAGCGCGAAAAGCAGCATTGCCGGGCGCGGGTGCCTTTGACAGAGCAGCAGCGCCGCAAGCGCGATCAGTGCGGCCAGCCCGTCGGGGGTCGAGAGCCGCGCCAGGGAGCCAAGCCCGGTCTCGTACAGGGCAAAGGGGAGAAGCGCGGCGACCGCGATCGATCTGGGAGAGACGGCGACCCATCCGAGGATCAGGAGAAGCCCGCCGCACAGGGCCGAGACCAGCGCCGTTCCGTCTGCGATCGTCCCGGTGAGCTTCGAGCCCGCGATGGACAGAGCCACATAGAGCGGCCGGATGGAATAGAACGGCAGCTGCTGGCGGAGCGCCTCGGGATCCTGGTAGACGGCCGCCCGATAGCCTCCGGTGGTCAGCTTCTCGAAGGTCTCGGGTGCGGTCGCGCGGCGGATATCTTCATAGGTCCGGGTCGAAAGGTGGTCGGTGCCGGTTTCTCCCATCAGCCTGTAGGCGACGGCGGTGTAACCGATGACATCCCAGTTGTGATGACTGCGGGCGTAGGAGTTCAGGACGAAGAACAACGAGAGAACCGCCAGGTAGGCAAGTCCGGCCAGTTTCAGGGCGCGTGCGTTTCCAAGAGTGTTCAAATCGGTCTGCCTGTCCTCTGTACCGCGCCTGCCCGGCGGCGTCCTGTCCGGCTCCGGGCGCACGGCTTGTCCGCGTCGATGGCTCTTTTAGGCGGAAGGCCTGACCGGAACAATGGCTTCAGGTCATGAAGACATAGGTGCCGGGCGCGGGGCAAAGCGGCGGCAGGCCGGCATCGGGCGCGCCCATCGCGGGAGGGGCCGCCTCGGCCGGGCCGGTCCTTGCGGCCAGCCAGCCCGCCCATTCCTGCCACCACGATCCCTCCTGCGCCGGGTGGCGCGCATACCAGCTGTCGGGGTCCATGTAGCGGGTGTCGGGCGTCCGGCAGCCGATGCGGTAATAGCGGCCCTTGTGACCCGGCTCGGACAGGATGCCGCCGTTATGGCCGCCCTTGGTCAGCACGAAGGTCAGCTCGTTCTGGGTGAAGAGCGCGACCTTGTAGACCGAATGCCAGGGCGCGATATGGTCCTTCTCGGTGCCGATCACGAACATCGGCGCCCGGATGTCCTTGAGCGCGATCACCCTGCCGTCGACCGCGAACCGGCCCGAGGTCAGGCGGTTGTCGAGAAACAGCGCCCGCAGATAGTCGGAATGCATCCGCGCGGGCATCCGCGTCGCATCGGCGTTCCAGGCCGAGATGTCGAAACCCTCGTCCTCCTTGCCCATCAGGTAGCGCCGGACCGCGCGGGTCCAGACCAGATCCTCGTCGCGCAGCGCCCGGAAGGCGCCCGCCATCTGTTCCTGCGCCAGATAGCCCTGATCCCACATCATGTCCTCGAGGAAGGCCACCTGGCTTTCATCGAGAAACAGCATCAGCTCGCCGGCTTCGGTGAAGTCGGTCTGGGCCGCCAGCAGCGTGATCGAGCCCAGCCGGTCGTCGCCGTCGCGCGCCATGGTGGCGGCGGCGATCGACAGGATGGTGCCGCCGAGGCAGTAGCCGCAGGCATGGATCTTCTGTTCGGGCACGATCCGGCCCACCGCCTCGAGCGCGGCCATCACGCCGTCGCGGCGGTAATCGTCAAGCGACACCTCGCGGTAATCGGCGGTCGGGTTCACCCAGGACATCGCGAAGACGGTGAAGCCCTGCCCGACCAGATAGGCGATCAGCGAGTTTTCCGGGCTGAGGTCGAGGATGTAGTATTTCATGATCCAGGCCGGCACGATCAGCACCGGCTCGGGATGCACGGTGGCGGTCCGGGGCGCGTATTGGATCAGCTCGAACAGATCGTTGCGGAACACCACCTCGCCTTCGGTGACGGCGAGGTTGCGGCCGACCGCATAGCCCTCCGGGGCGGGGGCGGGATCGCCCTTGGCTTGTGCGCCCAGATCCTCGGTCAGGTGTTTCAGCCCCTGCATCAGGCTGGCCCCGCCGGTGCGCAGCGTTTCCTGCAGGATTTCGGGATTGGTCAGCAGCATGTTCGAGGGCGACAGCATATCGAGCATCTGCCGCGCCATGAAGGCGACCCGGTCGCTGCTATGCGGGTCGGTGCCGCGGGCCGGTTCGGCGGCGGCGTCCCACCAGTCCTGCGCGGCCAGAAAGGCCTGCTGCCACAGCGAGAAGGGCGGGCGCGACCAAGCGGGATGGGTAAAGCGGTGATCCTCGGCGCGCGGCCGGAACGGCGGGGCCCCGGCCGACCAGCCCGCGGCATGGGCGGCCAGTTTCGCACCGTTGTGAAGCGCGCGCTCGGCCAGTTCCATCTGGCGGCCAGGGGCGCGGGCGAGATGGCTGGCCCAGTCTGCCCAGGCGGCAACGGCCGCGTTGGGCGAGGTGCCCGAGGTCATCCGCGCCAGGATCGCGCGGCCCGCCCGGTCGGCGGTCTCGTAGGGATGGTCGGATTCCGGATGGCCGTTCGGTGCGGTCATGGCCTGCCTCTTCATCGTTCTGCCCTGGCCGGTCTGATGCAACGGCCTGTCAGAACCGCGATAACAATCGGGCCATGGCGCGACAATCCTGCCGCAACGTAAAAACGCTCCGGACCGAGATCCGGAGCGTTTCGGGTCACGACGTGACCTGATCCTGTTGCGGCGCTCAGCCCTGGCGGGCTTTGAAGCGGCGCTGGGTCTTGTTGATCACATAGACCCGGCCCTTGCGGCGCACAACGCGGCAGTCACGATGACGCTGCTTGAGCGAGCGGAGCGAGTTGCGGACCTTCATCGGCCTTCTCCTCATGTCGCGGCGCGTCCGTGCGCCTCGTGGGTTTCAAGGGCTGTCCCCGGGCCTTGCGCCGCGGGGACAGAAATTCGATGGTGGGCGGTACTGGGATCGAACCAGTGACCCCTACGATGTCAACGTAGTGCTCTACCGCTGAGCTAACCGCCCGTTTCCGAAACCATCCTGCCCTTCCGAAAGAAAACGGACGCGGGCAGGACCGCGTCGGTCCGCAGGTCTATAAAAGGAGTCGGAGGAGGGTGCAAGGGCTTTTGGTCTTCTCTATTATGCCATTATAAATGTCCGGAGGAGGACCTGGCGGCGTGCAGGCGTTCAAGCTTTTCCGGCCTGACGGGCCGGCCACCAGCATTGTGTTTTCCTCGCCCCATAGCGGGCGGGATTACCCGAGTTCGTTCCTGCGCCAGACGGTGCTCGACGAACGCACCATCCGCTCTTCCGAGGATGCCTTCATCGATATCCTGTTTTCCGATGCGCCCGGGCAGGGCGCGCCGCTGCTCGCGGCTTCGGTGCCGCGCGCCTTCGTCGATCTCAACCGGGCCGCCGAGGAACTCGATCCGGCGGTGATCTCGGGGGCCCGGATGACCGGGCACAATCCGCGGATCAGCTCGGGGCTCGGAGTGATTCCCCGCGTTGTGGCAAACGGTCGCGGCATCTATCGCGGCAAGATCGCCCTGGCCGAGGCCGAAACGCGGATCGAGACCTGCTGGCGACCCTATCACCGCCAGCTCGAAGCGTTGCTCGAGGAGGCGATGGCCCGATTCGGCCAGTCGATCCTGATCGATTGCCATTCGATGCCGCGCGAGGCGATCGAAACCGCGCGGTCGGGTGGGCGGCCGCGCCCCGAGGTGGTGCTTGGCGACCGTTTCGGCACCTCGGCCGGTGCCGCGATCGTCGACCGGATCGAACAGGCCTTTTCCGCTGCGGGGCTTCGGGTCGTGCGCAACGCGCCCTTCGCCGGGGCCTATATCACCCAGCGCTACGGCCTGCCCGCGCGGCGACGCCATGCGGTGCAGGTCGAAATCGACCGCTCGCTTTACATGGACGAGGCCGAGATCCGTCCCAATGCCGGTTTCGACCCGCTGCGGCGCGTGCTGGGCGAGGTGGTGGCGTCGCTGAGCGCGATCGGCCGTCCCGACGACGTGCCGCTGGCGGCCGAATAGGCCCGGCGTTCAGACGAAATCCGACCGCCGGAACAGGCTGCGCACGATGGTCAGCCCGGCGCCGATGGCCCCGATGGTGAAAGCCACGCGAAGTCCGGCCGAGGCGGTCATGCCCAGCGTCTGTGCGGCGGTGGCCGGATCCTGCGAGGTCAGGTTCAGCAGGCCGATGATGCATTGCGTGGCCGCGCCGCCCGGGATCATCGGGATGCAGCCCGCCACCGCCAGCGCGGTTCCCATCCGCGCCACCCTGAGCCGGGGCAGCGACAGGAGCTCGACCCCCAGCGCGACCGCGGCCGCGGCTGCGAAGGAGGCGGCCTCGAGGCTCCAGCCCATATCCAGCCCGAGGGTGCGTACCGCCAGCGCCAGCGCACCGGCCGCCGCCGCCCAGGCCAGCCGCAGCCAGTCGAAGTTGAACAAGACGCCGAAGCCCGCCGCCGCGACAGCGCCGAACACCGCCTGATGCAGGACCGAGCGCTGCGGCTCGAACACCGCGTCGGGCATCTCGGGCACCAGAAGCCGTGCCGCCGAGATGCCGACGGTGATGAAGATGAGGATCATCCCCACCGTCACGAAGCGGGCGCTGCCGGTGGTCGGGTGGCCTTCCATGATGTCGGTCTGGGCATTCATCGCCGGCACCCCCGGCACCAGCAGGAGGACCGCCGCCGTCATCGCCGTCTCGACCATGTGGCTGCCCGCAGGTATCGCCATGAGCCCGGCCAGCGTCGCTGCGAGGCAGGCGACGATTGCGGTCAGGACGAAGGGGTTGGCGCCGTGGCGCATCAGGCTCACGCGGACCCATTGCCCGGCCGTGCCGGCCGCCAGCACCGGCCCGAAGGCGGCCCAGTCGACCCCCAGAAGCCGCCCGAAGGCGGCGCAGGCGATGCCGGCGGCAAATGCGATCAGCAGCCGCGGGTGATGCGGGGTCTGCGCGCGGAGCCGGGCCAGCGCGTCGCTGACCTCTCCGGTAGTGGCACCGTCGCGTTCGACCGCGACGCAGAGATCGCGGATGGCGTGGTTCAGGCGCATGTTGACCCCATGCGCGCCGGTGCCGGTCATCCGGGTGATGCTGTTCCCGCCATGGGTCACGGTCAGCGCCAGAGAGGCGAAGCCGACCCGCACATGCACGTCCTCGGCGCCGAGCCCGAGGGCGATCTTGCGCATGCCGTCCCTCACCACCAGCGACTTGCCGCCGGTCTCGGTCAGAAGAACGCCCGCCTGCAACGCGGTCATCGCGATCTGTTCGAGGTGGCGGTGGCGCAACACCACGGGGTCGGTGCTTTCAGTCATGGCTAGCCTGCCTGGTCGTCGTCGATTTGCCCTCCCAATTGTCTCCCCTGCCGCGAAGGACAAGGCCAATCTGTGGCGATGCCGCCCCCGCCGGTGACGAGGTTGCCCGCAGGATCTGTTAAAAATGGAAGGGATTTCGATGGTTTGGGTGCATTTTCAGTGGCGGCTTGGCGTCGTGCACTACTAGTCGCGCGGCTGCAAGGAGAGGTGGCAACCCGGGTGACAGGCAACCATGAGCATCGCGCATCCCGAAAAGATCGGGCTTGGAACCTGGGATCGCGACTCGCGCGGCACAGCGCTGGGCGATCTGGGTAAGCTGGGCTTCGAGTGGTACTACACCTGGAGCGACCGGCCCCTTTACGACGCCGGCCCGAGTCCCGATCCGGCCGAGTTCGTCGGCATGGCCCGGGACGAGCGGATGGTCGGTCAGGCCGCGCTCGACCGCATCCTTGCCGCCGGGGCCGACACGCTTCTGGGCTTCAACGAACCCGATCTGGCCCGCCAGGCGGCTAGGGAGGTTGCGGAGGCGCTCGCGCTCTGGGGCGCGCTCGAGGCGACCGGGCTCCGGCTCGTCTCGCCGGCCGCCCCGCAGGAACAGGCCCTGGGGGCCGAAAGCTGGCTCGGCCGCTTCATGGACGGCGCCGCGGTGCAGGGGCTGGGGGTCGATGTCGTGGCCGTCCATTACTATTCCGACACTGGCGATCTCGCGATTTCGAGGCCTGGCTGAACGCGGTCCATGACCAGTATGGCAAGCCGGTTTGGGTCACCGAATGGGTGCTGGCCGACTGGACCGGCGGGCGCAGCTTCAGCGCCGCCGAACAGGCCGCCTTCGCCCGGACCGGGGCCGAGATGATGGATGCTCTCGATTTCGTCGAGCGTCACGCCTGGTTCACGGCCTATGAGGGCGGCGATGGCTGGTATCTGAACGGCGGCCTTTGCGACGCGGCGGGCAATCTGACCGAGGTTGGCCGTGTCTTCGCCGATCTGACCGCGGCCCGTTGCGCCCCCGACGATTGCGGGCAGCGATGGCGACGACCTGCTGAGCGGCGGCGCCGGGGCCGAGCTGATGCTGGGCGGGGCGGGCGACGGTCATCTGACCGGCGGCGGCTCGGATACACTTTGCGGCGGCGCGCGCAATGACAAGCTGCAGGGCAGCGTTGCGGGTGATCTGCTGAAGGACAGGACGGGCGACGATCTTTATGTGGTGGTCTCGACCGCAAGTGCCGTTCTGGAAAAGGCGTGCGCGGGGCGGGACCGGGTTCACGCCACGGTCGACTGGACGCTGGGGGACAATCTCGAACATCTTACCGTGACCGGGACGACCGCGCTTGACGGCACTGGCAACGGGTTGTGTCGGGCAATGCCGGGCAGAACCTGCTTTACGGTCTGGGCGGCGACGATACGCTGCTGGGGGCGGCCGGGGATGACGGGCTTCTGGGGGGGCGGGAGAGGATCGGCTCTGGGGCGGCGATGGCAATGACTGGCTGGACGGCGCGGAGGGCGAGGATATTCTCGACGGGGGCGCGGGCTCCGACCTGATGATCGGCGGCGCCGGGGCGGATCTTTTCATCTTCGGCGGCGGCCGGGACCGGATCGCCGATTTCGGGGAGGATATCGACACGCTCCGGCTGGACGCCGCGCTTTGGGCCGGGGCCGCGCCCGGCCCCGACGCGGTGGCGGATCTGGCCTATGCGACGGAGGCGGGCGTGTTTCTCGATTTCGGCGACGGCAATGGCATCCTGATCGAGGGGCTTAGCGCGGTCGGGGCGCTGATCGACGATCTGCAGATCGTCTGAGCGCCCCGCCGCAGGGGCCTATCGCAGCCGCTCGATCTGGTCGGGATGGATCTGGCCGAGCCAGGTTTCGGTCAGGGGCTTGCCCTTCCGGGTCAGGAAGGCACGCAGGTCGACCGTCTCGGTTCCGGGCGGGGCTTTGAGGTCGAACACCATCCGCCAGCGGTCGGTGCCCACCACCGGCAGCACGAAGGGGTTGATGATCACGACCCCCTGGGGCGCCGAGACCTTGGGCAGGATCCCGTCCTTGCGGGTCAGCCCCTTCAGCGCGGGCCCCTCGAAATCGACGACGACCTTGATCTGGTCCTTGGGACGCGGCTGGCCGGGCACGCCGCCATTGCCGATCCGGGTGGCGACGGTATGGGCCAGCTTCATCTCGACCGGCGGGGTCGCGGTCCAGTGCAGCCGGTAGGAAAACGTCATCTCGTCGCCTGCCTGGGGCTTGGTCTCGGGGTTCCAGAACGCGACGATATTGTCGAAGATCTCGTCATCGGTCGGGATCTCGATCAACTGGACCGCGCCCGCGCCCCAGGGCGAGGTCGGCTCTACCCAGACTGCGGGGCGCTTGTCGTAGAACACGCCGTCATCCTGGTAGTTCTCGAAATCGCGGTCCCGCTGGATCAGTCCGAAACCCTTGATGTCCTGGTCGAAATAGCTGGAAGTCACGACCCGGTCGGGGTTGTTCAGCGGCCGCCAGATATGCTCGCCCGCGCCGGTCTCGATCATCAGCCCGTCGGTGTCATGCACCTCGGGCCGCCAGTCCGCCGACTGGAAGCGGTTGCTTTCGGAATACCAGAACATCGAGGTCAGGGGCGCGATCCCCAGCCGCTCGACCGGAGCGCGGAAGAAAAGCCGCGCGGTGATGTCCATGATCTGGCCCTGGCCGGGTTGGTCGCCAAGCACCATCCGGTAGGCGCCCGCGACGCTTGGCCCGTCCAGCAGCGCGTTGACGATGGTGCGGCCGTCCGGACCCGGCTCGAGGTAGAATTCGGTGAAGCGCGGGAATTCCTCGGGCACCGACATGCCGGTATTGAGCGCGATGCCGCGTGCCGACAGCCCGTATTGCTTCAGCGCGCCGTCCGAGCGGAAATAGGCCGCGCCCAGAAACGAGATCCAGTCGGTCTTCATGTCGGGCCGCATCAGGCGGAACCCGGCAAAGCCCGCATCGGGTTGCAGCGCATGGGCCGGGCTGTCTTCCGGCATGTCGAAATAACCGGTGCTGTAGACCAGCTCGCGGGCGGTGCCGTCCTCTACCGCGAAGATCTTCACCGGCTGGCGGAAATAGGTGCCGAGATGGAAGAACTGCGCCGCGGTGTCGCCGATCATCAGCGAGGTCTCGGGCCGGAAGAAGATCTTCCAATGCGCGTCATAGTCGATCTTTTCCAGAACCTCGGGCTGATGCACCGGCGTCGGCGCATAGGGTCGGGCGGCCAGCGCGGCGGCGCGGGAGGCCAGCATGTCGAAGCTGAAAGCTCTGGGAGCGCCGAGTTCGGGACCTGAAAGGCCCGGTGCGGGCGGGACCGAAGCCGGATCGGCCGCGGCGAAGGGGGCGGCGGCAAAAACGGCGGCAATACAGGTGGCGGCGGCGAAGAGGGTACTCTTGACAAGGCGGTGGTCGGTCGGACGGACAGTCGGCACGTTGGGCTCCTTGGCGGCGGCCCCGGCTGGGGCGACGTCCGAGGAATTTGGTGGATTTGCTGGCCAAATCAAGCTGAAGATCGGTTCATCGGCGGGGCCATGCCGTCGGAGCACGGCGCCATGAAAGGCGCCTTGTGCCATGACGAGACGGGCCGGGATGTGCGCCCCGGCCCGCCGGTTCCGGCAGGGCCCGCCCGGAGGCCCTGTCCGGTCGGCAGTCAGCGTGGCATCAGATGGTCCGGGCCGACATCTCGCGGGCGATGTGGTCGGCCTGACGAATGGCCAGCGCCACGATCGTCAGGGTCGGGTTCTCGGCCGCGCCGGTGGTGAATTGCGAGCCGTCCGAGACGAAGAGGTTCGCTACGTCATGGCTCTGGCCCCAGCGGTTCACGACGCCGTCGCGCGGGTTTTCCGACATCCGGTTGGTCCCGAGATTGTGGGTCGAGGGATAGGGCGGCGTCGGGAAAGTCCGGGTCGCGCCCACCGCCTCGTAGATCGCGCGGCCCCGCTCATAGGCATGGGCGCGCATCGCGCGGTCGTTCGGATGGTCGTCGAAATGGACGTCGACCACCGGCAGGCCATGCTGGTCGGTCACATCGTGGTTCAGCGTCACGCGGTTGGTTTCCTGCGGCATGTCCTCGCCGACGATCCACATGCCCGCCATGGTCTCGTAGGCATCGAGCGCCGAGGTGAATTCGCGCCCCCAGCCGCCCGGATCGAGGAAGGCCGCCATGAAGGGCAGCCCGAGGCTGATGGTCTCGAACTCGTAGCCCCCGACGAAGCCCCGCGAGGGATCGTGCCTAACCTCGTCGCGGATGATGCCGGCCATGGTGGTGCCGCGCCACATCCGGACCGGCTGCTCGAAGCTGGCATAGACCGATCCGGTCATGTGCCGCATGTAGTTGCGCCCGACCTGGCCCGAGGAATTGGCCAGCCCGTCTGGGAACATCGACGAGGCGGAATTGAGCAGAAGCCGCGGGCTTTCGAACGAGTTGCCGGCGACGCAGACGATCCGCGCCTTCTGCATCTGCAGATTGCCCTCGGCGTCGAAATATTCGACTCCGGTCACCTTGCCCTTGGCGTCATGCAGTATGCGCGCGGCATGGGCTTTTTCGCGGACCTCGAGATTGCCGGTCTCTTCGCCATGCGGGATCTCGGTATAGGCGGTGGACCATTTGGCGCCCCATTTGCAGCCCTGGAAGCAGAAGCCCGTCTGCTGGCAGCTGAGCCGCCCGTCGCGCTCGACCGAGTTGATCGCCATCCGGCCGGTGCTGACCTCCTTGTAGCCGAGCGCCCGCGCGCCCGCCTCGAAGACCTTGTAATTGTTGTTCCCCGGCAGGCCGGGCAGGCCATTGGTGCGGGTTACGCCCAGCTTCTTCTCGGCCAGGTCGTACCATTTCTCCATCTCGGCCGCGTCGATCGGCCAGTCGAGAAGGTTCGCGCCCTGCACCGGACCGTAGGTGGTCTTGCCCTTCCACTCATGCTCCTGGAACCTCAGCGAAGCGCCGGCCCAGTGAGTGGTGGTGCCGCCCACCGCCTTGACGATCCAGGCGGGCAGGGCCGGGAAGTCGCGCGCCACCCGCCAGTCGCCCGAGGTGGTGCGCGGGTCGGTCCAGGCGAGCTGGCCGAAGCTTTCCCATTCGTCGTTGATGTAATCCTCGGGCAGGTAGCGCCCGCCGGCCTCGAGCGCCACGACCTTGATGCCCTTCTGGGCCAGTTCGTTGGCCAGCACCCCGCCGCCCGCGCCGGTGCCGATGATGACGACCACGCTGTCGTCGGTCTTGTCGAATTTTGCAGCCATATCCGTTCCTCCCTGACTGGCTATGGCTCAGAGCCAGGCGATGTCGTCGAAGCCGCGATGCAGATAGCCGCCCTTCGAATAGCTCTCGCCCTCGTAGCCGAAGAGCGGCCAGACGGCTTTCTGGTTGTAAAGCCCGGTCACGAGCCCGCCGCGGATGGTCTGGAAGAAGACGCTGTCCTCGATCTCGCGCAGGATCTCGGCGCGGTCCCGTTCCCAGCCGGTGCCAAGGTAGGTCGGAAAGCCGTGACCGCGCGCCAGTTCGTCCAGCGCGGCGATGCCCGCCTCGATCGCCGGGGCGGCCTCGGCCGTATCGTAGCCCTTGACCGCGACGACGTAATATTCGGTGCCGATCCGGTCATGGGGATAGATGTCGCGCGCCATCTGCACGAGGGTCGCGAAGGTTTCGGGTTTCAGCGCCGCGGTCTCATGGGCCCAGGCGGCGTCGGGGGCTGCGACGAAGCCTGCCCCCACCACCAAAGTCGCCCCTGCCGCGCTGGCGCGCGCAAGAAGCTGGCGCCGGGTCAGTGCCCGGACGGCTTGCTGGTCTGTCATCTGATCTCCTCCCTTGACAGACGGGCGGGGTCCAGCCGCCCTGTCTCTTGTCGTTATCGGTCTTTTCTCTTTATCGGGTCATTTGAAGCGGCCGCTGCGTTCCAGCACCTCGATCTGGTAGCCGTCCGGATCGGCGACGAAGAAGAACCGCCCGACCAGTTCGCCCGCCGGGGCGAATTCCACCAGCTTGCGCGGCGCGAGGCCCTCCGCCTCGAAGCGCGCATGTTCGGCATCGAGATCCTCGACCGATACCGCCAGATGGCCGTAGCCGTCGCCCAGGTCATAGGGCTCGGTCCGACCCTTGTTCACGGTCAGTTCGAGTTCGAATTCGGTTTCCGGGTTGCTCATGTAGATCAGCGTGAAATCCGGGAAATCGAGCCGCTCCGCGACCTTGAGCCCGAAGGCCTTGTCGTAGAACGCCACCGACCGCTCTTCGTCGAGCACCCGGATCATGCTGTGGATCGCCTTGGCCAAGATGGTCCCCTTCTTGCTGGGTCTTCCGTTCGGAAAGAGCCTAGCGCGGGACGGGGAGGGCCGGGGTAGTAGCGCGATACTACCATGCGGGCTTTGCGCCGGGGGCTATTCGGCGGCCATCGCCATCGGGCCTCCTGCCGGGGCGGTCTCGCGGAAGATCAGGCAGGTGCAGCGCAGGAGCGAGGTGAAATTCGACGGCTCGCCATGCCGTTCCAGCACCTCGGCATGAAGCTTGGAGATGAAGGCGGGCGTCGTTGCGCCTTCCGAGGCTGCGATCTCGTCGAGGATGGCCCAGAAGCTGTTTTCCAGTCGGATGCTGGTGCTTTGTCCGTTGAGCCGCAGCCGCCTTGTGGTCGACTGGTAGCGTTCGGGGTCCTGTCCGGCAAAGATCTGGCACATCGCATGTCTCCTTCCCTGCGGCGCGGTCTTCAGGCGGTGTCTGTCGTCGCCGTCCTGTCCGGTCTGAAGTTTATACCAATTCCAGGGGCGACCCCAAGCAAGAACCGTGCCGGGTCTTCTCTACCCTGGCGATTGCAGCGCGGCGCCCTGCGGGCTATGCAGCGCCGGGGACCGAAGGAGAGCGCGATGGGACGGATCATTCTGGTGACCGGCGGGGCGCGGTCGGGCAAGAGCAGCCATGCCGAAGCGCGGGTCCGTTCGATGCCGGGCGCGCCGGTCTATATCGCCACTTCCGAGCCGCAGGATGACGAGATGCGCGACCGCGTGGCCCGGCACCGGGCGGCGCGCGGGCCGGGCTGGACATTGATCGAGGAACCGCTCGATCTGGTCGGTGCGCTTGAGCGCAGCGATGGCGCCGGGCCGCGGCTGGTCGATTGCCTGACGCTCTGGCTGTCCAATCACATGTTCGCAGGGCGCGACTGGGAGCCAGAGGCCGGGGCGCTGACCGCGGCGCTCGCGCGCCAGCAATCGCCGGTGGTGCTGGTCTCGAACGAGGTCGGCATGGGCATCGTGCCCGAAAACGCCTTGGCCCGGGCCTTCCGCGATGCCCAGGGCTGGGTCAACCAGCGCGTGGCCAAGGTTGCCGACGAGGTCGAATTCGTGGTGTCGGGCCTGCCCTTGCGGGTGAAGTGAGCGGCCCGCTCAGCCGCTTTTCGTGAGATAGCGTTCGAAGGCGTGCAGCGTGGTCTCCGAGACATGGTGCTCGATGCCCTCGGCGTCAATCTCGGCCGCCTCGCGCGGTACGCCCACCGCCACCAGCATATCGACCACCACGCGGTGACGCTGGCGCACCCGGTCGGCCAGCGCCGCGCCATCTTCGGTCAGGAACACGCCCCGATAGGGCCGCGAGACCGCCAGCCCCTCGCGCTTGAGCCGCGAGACCGCCTTGGTCGCGGTCGGATGCGCAACGCCCATGCGCTGGGCGATGTCGGCCACCCGCGCCTCGCCATGTTCGGCGATCAGATCGCCGATCATCTCGACATAATCCTCAAGCAGCGCGACGGCCTGCGCCTCGCGGGCGCGGAGGAAGCGGTCGGCGGGCGGGGGCATGTCGGGCGGCATCGGGCCTCCTTTCCCGAACCGGCGCCGCGGCCGGCCGGACTGTCAGGACCGGATATATAGCCGGGACGGTTCGCCTAGGCCAGAGCCGGATGATGCCTCTGGATGAAAGAGAAGATAGAACATCACGATAAAGACACTTGCACGAAATGAAGCCTTGGCTAAGTTTGTTCGTCATCCGTTTCCACCCTGCCTCAGGACGATATCATGAGCCCCAGCGACCGTACCCGCCTGGAAATGTCCGACTTTCTTTCGGGCAAGCGGCATGGTCTTCGGGCCCGGCTGCTGTTCGTGGGGCCGGCCGTGATCGCCTCGGTCGCCTATATGGACCCGGGCAATTACGCGACCAATATCCAGGCCGGCGCAGGCTACGGCTATACGCTGCTCTGGGTGGTGCTGCTGGCGAACCTGATCGCGATGCTGTTTCAGGGGCTGTCGGCGCGGCTTGGCATCGTCACCGGCAAGAACCTGGCCGAGCTGTGCCGCGACCACTTTCCGCGACCGCTGGTGGGGGTGATGTGGGCGGTCAGCGAGGTCGCGGCCATGGCCACCGATCTGGCCGAGTTCCTGGGCGGGGCCATCGGGCTGTCCTTGCTGCTCGAGCTGCCGCTGATCGTCGGCATGGCGATCACCGCCATCGTCACCTATGCGATCCTGCTGGTCCAGGGCCGGGGTTTCCGGCCGATCGAGCTGATCATCGGCGCGCTGGTGGGCGTGATCGGGCTTTGCTACCTGGCCGAGATCCTGATCGCGCCGGTCGACTGGGGCGCGGCGGGGCTGGGCCTCGTGACGCCCGCCATGCCCGATGCCGCCGCTCTGACCATCGCCGTCGGTATCATCGGCGCCACCGTCATGCCGCATGCGATCTACCTGCATTCGGGCCTGACCCAGACCCGCGCCGTCATCCACAGCGAGGCCGAGCGCGCCAAGGTGCTGCGCTATTCTGATATCGAGGTGGTGGCGGCGCTGGCCGTGGCCGGGATCGTCAACATCGCGATGGTGATGATGGCGGCCAGTGCCTTTCACAGCGGCCATAGCGAGGTCTCGGAGATCGAGACCGCCTATCACACCCTGACCCCGCTTCTGGGCGCGGCGGCGGCGGGTGTGTTCCTGCTGTCGCTGATCGCCTCGGGCATTTCCAGTTCGGTCGTCGGCACGATGGCGGGGCAGATGATCATGCAGGGCTTTCTCAGGATCCGTATCCCGATCTGGCTGCGGCGGCTGGTGACGATGCTGCCCGCCTTCGCGGTGGTCGCAGCCGGGGTCAACGCCACCCAGGCGCTGGTCGTCAGCCAGGTGATCCTGTCGATCGCGCTGCCGGTGCCGATGATCGCGCTGATCGTCTTTGCCGGGCGGCGTGACGTCATGGGGGCCTATGCCACTGGGCCGCTGCTGCGCGCGCTGGCCATTGCCGGGGCGGCGATGGTGCTCAGCCTGAACGCGGTTCTGCTGGCCGGGGCCTTCGGGCTCGACCTGCCGTTTCTCGGATCTCTGATCGTGGGGGGCTAGTCTCGGGCCCGGCCCTGCGGCCGCCGGCAGAGCAGGATCAGAGCCGCAAGCGCCGATCCCGAGATCGCCAGACCGTGCAATCCGAGCCCGCAGAGTTCGGGCAGGACCGGATGGCCGCCACCGCCCGAGCCCAGCCAGAACAGGCCGGCGCCAAGCCCGATCCAGAGGAAGACCGAGGCCGCCAGGGCCACCGAGAGGATCGGCAACGCAAGGGCCGGCGGCAGGGCACAAAGGCTGCGGCAGGAAGGTTCGGTCCTGTCGGGCATCGGCATCGCGGGCGGTCTCCTCGGCGGTCGCATCGTCTGGCGGTCTTGGCGGAAACCGGATCACGGCGCCGCGACGGCGCGGCCTCCCCCCGCCCGCATTCCGGTACGCTGCCAGCAGCGCTGCCGCAACCCGCCTTCGGGCTTCAGACCCATTGAGTGTCGAAGCCAGAACACCTAGGAGGCTGAGCGGCAGATCACCCTCACCACCCGCGACGGCGCGCGCCCCTTCGACGGCATCGTCACCGAGGCGCGCTGGCTGTGCTCGGGCGACAATGGCCATCGCTACCGGCTGCGGCTTCGGCCCTAGGCCTTTCTTGCCAACCTGAGGCGTAACCAGCTGATCTTTCACAACAAGACCGTGGTCGAGATCCTGACAGAGCTGCTCTCGGCCTATGCCGATGCGGGCGCGCTGACGGTGGAACGTCACGATCCGCAAGGTGACATCGAAGGCTGCAAAGAGATCGTCGAACCCTTGCATCTCTTGATATTCGAGGATGTCGCCATCCGTTGCGGTCAGGTCAGGGCTTAGCCCGGCCTCGGGGTCGAGGCCGCCGGGATAGCGCCGGTCGAAGTAGAATCGCGCGGCGATGGCCCCGCCGTTCCAGGGCGCGGCGGTTTCGCCCCGCGGATAGCTGCCACCCGCCGTTTTGCCGATGGCTCCGTCATTTTTGCCCGCCCAGACCGGAATGGGGCGCGCGGCCCTGGCCTGCGCCAACGGGGTCGAGATCCATTCGCGCGGATCGTGCACCCGCTTGCCGCGGGCGCGGACGCGGACGCGGATCTGTGCGATCGATCAAGACCGGTTTCAATGCTGCCGTTGCCCGTGCCGGAATTGATCACTGCACGCCGCACGATCTGCGCCGGACCGCTGGCCGCTTCATGGCGGAGGCCGGGGTGCCGATCGAGGAGATTGCGGAGTACCTCGGGCACACGAATCCGAACATCACGCGCTCGACCTATGCCAGGTTCAGTCCGGAACATTTGCGCCGCGCTGCCGGGTCTTTGGAGTTCGGAGCTCCGAAACTGGTTCAACGAACCAGAGTGCAAACACCAAAAGGTCGCGTAAGTATTTGATTTTATGGTGACCCCGGCAGGACTCGAACCTGCAACCTATCCCTTAGGAGGGGATTGCTCTATCCAGTTGAGCCACGGGGCCTGTCTTTAACCTTCGAACGGTTCGGAACATGGGGTGCGCGAGGCTGCCCTTCTCCTGACCGTCGGTCTCCTCAACGTCTTCCGGCCCCGACCACCCGCCTGAGAAAGGCGTGCCCATCCGGTCGGGCAACGGGACCATGTCCCGTCTTTTCCCCGGAAAACGCTGCGGTTGCAAGACCGCTTCGGCTTGGACTTCCGGGGCATTCCCGCTTAACTGATGCGACCAGCCCTCGAAGGACCCGCCGCGCCGTGACCGCAGACCCGCCCGACAGACCGCGCCGACCGTTGACGCTGCGCGACGTGTCCGAAGCCTCGGGCGTCAGCGAGATGACGGTCAGCCGCGTGCTGCGGCAAAGCGGCGATGTCTCGGAAAAGACCCGTGCCCGGGTGCTGGAGGCCGCCAAGCGGTTGG
This sequence comes from Rhodovulum sp. MB263, assembly GCF_002073975.1. Taxonomy (NCBI): domain Bacteria; kingdom Pseudomonadati; phylum Pseudomonadota; class Alphaproteobacteria; order Rhodobacterales; family Paracoccaceae; genus Rhodovulum; species Rhodovulum sp. MB263. The sequence goes on from NZ_CP020384.1 coordinate 353,020, forward strand.
GATATGTGCCGAACCGCATCGCGGGCGGGCTGGCCAGCCAGCGGGTGAACCTCGTCGGCGTGATCATCCCGTCGTTGTCGAACATGGTCTTTCCCGAGGTGCTGGCGGGCATCAACGAGGTGTTCGAGGACACGCCGTTGCAGCCCGTCTTCGGCCTGTCGCGCTATGATCCGCCGCATGAGGAGAAGGTGCTGTTCGAGATGCTGTCCTGGCGGCCGTCGGGGCTGATCGTGACCGGGCTCGAGCATTCCGAGGCGACCCGGGCGATGCTGCGGGCCGCGGGTATTCCGGTGGTCGAGATCCTCGATCTCGATGGCGAGCCCATCGACTCGGTCGTCGGCATCTCCCATCGCCGGGCCGGGGCCGAGATGGCGCGGGCCATCGCCGCGGCGGGCTATCGCCGGATCGGCTTTCTCGGCACCAAGATGCCGATGGATCACCGGGCGCGCAAACGCTTCGAGGGCTTCACCGGGGCGCTCGGCCGGGCGGGGCTCGAGGTCGTCGACCAGGAATTCTATTCGGGCGGCTCTGGGCTCGAGAAGGGGCGCGAGATGACGCGGGCGCTTCTGGACCGTCACCCCGACTTGGATTTTCTGTATTTCTCCAACGACATGATCGCCGCGGGCGGGCTGCTTTACTGTCTGGAGCGCGGTTTCGACGTGCCGGGCAAGCTGGGGCTGGCGGGCTTCAATGGCATCGAGCTTCTGAACGGGCTGCCGCTGCGCCCGGCCACGATGGACATCCAGCGCCGCGAGATCGGTCGTCGCGCGGCGCAGATCATCGCCGATTGCGTCGGGAAGGGCCTGCCCGGCAAGGGCGAGCGGGTGGCGCTGAGCCCGCGGATCGATCCGGGCGACACGCTGCGCGCCGACCTTGCCAGATGTGGACAAGCCGTCCGCGATCAGGTTTAAGCGCGGCAAACCGCCCCGGTGCCGCAAAGAGGCCTGCATGCCAGCCGTTTCCATCGTCATCCCCATGAAGAACGAGGCCGAGAACGTGGCCTTCCTTCTCGGGGAAATCGCCGAGGCCTGCGCGGTGCTCGACAGCCATGAGGTGATCGTCGTCGATGACGGCTCGACCGATGCCACCGCGGCCATCGTCGCCGAGCGGATGAAGACCGACCCGTCGCTGCGCCTGCTGCGCCACCCGAGTTCGGGCGGGCAGAGCGCGGCCGTCCATAGCGGTGTGCTGGCTGCCCGCGCGCCGGTGGTCTGCACGCTCGATGGCGACGGCCAGAACCCGCCCGCCGAGCTGCCGAAGCTCTGGGCGCCGCTCTTGGCCGACGAGACCGGTCGGCTGGGTCTGGTGGCGGGCCAGCGCGTCGGGCGGCAGGATACGGCCTCGAAGAAATGGGCCTCGCGCGCGGCCAATGCGATCCGGGGCCGGCTGCTGAAGGACGGCACCCGCGACACCGGCTGCGGGCTCAAGGGCTTCCGGCGCGACCTGTTCCTGACGCTGCCCTATTTCGACCACATGCACCGCTATCTGCCCGCGCTGTTCCGGCGCGACGGCTGGGAGATCGCTCTGGTCGATGTCAGCCATCGCGAGCGCCATGCCGGGGCGTCGAATTACAGCAATCTTCAGCGTGCGCTGGTCGGTGCCTATGACCTGATCGGGGTGTCCTGGCTGATCCGCCGCCGCAAGAAGGCGCGGGCCGCCGAGGAGCCGCGGCATGCAGATTGAGACGCTGTTCGGCTGGCTGCATGTCGACAGCTGGGCCGAGTTCTGGTGGGTGGCGGTCGGACTGGGCGGCCAGCTCATGTTCACTGCGCGCTTCCTCGTGCAGTGGATCGCCTCGGAACGTGCCCGCAACTCGGTGGTGCCTGTGGCCTTCTGGTATTTCTCGATGGCGGGCGGGCTGATCCTTCTGGCCTATGCGATCTACCGCAAGGACCCGGTCTTCATCCTAGGGCAGGTGACCGGCGTCTTCATCTATACCCGCAATCTCTGGCTGATCCATGCACACCGGCGCCGCAACACCTGATCGTCACGGATGGCTGGGACCGGCTGCGGCCGTCGTTCTGGCCGTGACCGCGCTCCGGGTCTGGCTGCTCTGGCTGAACCGGATGGATCTTTTCGTCGACGAGGCCCAGTACTGGCTCTGGGGGCGCGAGCTGGCCTTCGGCTATTATTCGAAGCCGCCGATGATCGGCTGGGTGATCCGGGCCACGACCGGGCTTGCCGGCAGCGATGCGCCGTTCTGGGTGCGCTTGCCGGCGCCGCTGTTTCATGCCGCGACGGCGCTCATTCTCGGCCGGATCGCGGCCGGGCTCTGGGGCGCGCGGGCGGCTATCTGGGTGGCGCTGGGCTATGTCACGCTGCCGATGGTGGCGGTGGGCTCTATCCTGATCTCGACCGACACGATCATGTTCCCGTTTCTGGCGCTGGCGCTGGGTTTCTGGCTGAGGCTGCTGTCGCGGCCGGGACCGGGCTGGGCGCTGGCGGCGGGCCTGGCGCTGGGGCTGGCCTTTCTCTCGAAATACGCGGCGATCTATTATCCGCTCTGCGCGGCGCTCGCGGCATTGTTGATCCCGCCCGCGCGGCCCCGGCTGCGCGATGCGGGGCTGGCGCTTCTGGCCTTTGCGGCGACGATCTCGCCCAATGTGATCTGGAACCTGCAGAACGGCATGACCACGCTCGAGCATACGCTCGACAATGCCGACTGGGTGCGCGCGCCCTCTGAACGGGCGGGCTTCGACATTTCGGGCCTGACCGAGTTTCTGGGCAGCCAGTTCGCGGTCTTCGGACCGGTGCTGTTCGCGGCGCTGCTATGGAACGCTCTGCGCTGGGCGCGGCAGGATGCGCCGAGCCGGCTGATGCTGGTCTTCGCCTTGCCGGTCGTGGCCATCGTCTCGGTCGAGGCGCTGCTCGCCGGGGCCTATGCAAACTGGGCCGCGGCGGCCTACCTGGCGGGAACGCTGGCGGTGCTGCCGGGCCTCGGCCGGGGCTGGCGGATCAGTTCTTTCGCGATCAACGGAACGGTGGCGCTGGCGCTGCCGGTGCTGGGGGTCTTCGCCCCGGTGGCGAGCCTCGGCGGTCATCCGCTGCTGGAACGCTATCTCGGCCGCGCCGATATGAGCACCACGATCCTCGACATCGCCGCGGCCGAGGGGCAGGGCGTGATCCTGGCCGACAATCGCGACCTGCTGGCCGATCTCTTCTATACCGGGCGCGATCGGGATGTCTCGATCTATGCGCCGCCGCCGGTCGGGCGCGCGCCCAACCATTACGCGCTGCGCCATGCGCTGCCGGACGACCTCGGGGGAGAGGTGCTCTATGTCGCGGGGGGAAGCCCGCCTGCCTGTGCCGAGGGGGTGACGCCGCTGGCCGATCTCGCCCCCCAGACCGGCGCCTATCGCGGCAAGCGCATCCGCATCTTCCGGCTTCCGGCCAGCTGCTGGAATGGTTGAGCCGCCCTCTCAGGGCATGATCAGGTAGGGCCGCTCGGGCTGGAGCCGTTCGATCTGGTAGACCCCCTCGCCGATGTCGGGCGGAAGCGTCCGGGTGTTGCCGTCATGGCCGATCCGGGTCCAGCCGGTCCGGGCACCGGCGCCGTCATACTCGGCGCGGTCGGTCCAGGGCGCCGACCAGAATAGCATCGGGTCATAATAGGCGTCGCGCCCGATGGCGTCGTAATCGACCGACACCAGCCGCATGCCGCCCGCCCCCGAGGTCGCATAGACCCGCTTCTGGTGATCGGGGAAGAACACCGTCACGAAGGCGGGCGCGCTGTCATGGACCCCGTTCGAGGCGAAGACGCCGATCTCGACCCGCGACAGGCTGCGGTTGCGATAGCCGCTCCGGTCCCGGACCAGCACGGTCCTGGGATCGTGCCAGGCCAGCCTGATGCGGGCCCGGCTGCCCTCCGGGTCCAGAGGCTCGATCCGGACCCGGGCCGGATCGCCCTGCAGGAGCGCCCAGGTAAAGCTCAGTGGCCGGCCGTTCGGGTCTCGGGTCGCGGCGGCACTGACCGTGATTTCGCGCGACCAGTCGAAATTGCGCCAGATCCTCGCAATCGCGCCCTCGGTGTCGAACAGCCGCTCGGACAGCCGCGCCAGCCCCTCGGCCTCGCCGAAGCCGTCCTCCTCGACCCGCAGCCGCACCATCGGCGGAATGGCGTCGGGCCGCATTGCCGCCGCCTCGCCCATCATCCGCCCGGGGCGCAGCGCATCGCCCTCGAACACGACCGGATGCGCGGCGGCGGTGAAATAGGCCGCGCGGCTGCGTACCGGGGCATAACCGCGGCGCAGGATCATCTGCAGCGTCGGCGCGATCAGGCGATTGTCGCGCAGGGCCGCGAAGGTCTCGGGCGGGAATGCCGCCAGCGTCATCGCCAGCGCGGCGAGAAACGGCTGGTCCGAGCCCGACGAGCCCTGGCTGATCAGCATATAGGGCCAGTTTGCGGGAAAGCGGTCGGTCTCGTCATGGTCGCGATGCTCGGGATAGACGTAAAGGTGGTTGTTCTCGTAAAGCTGTGCGCTTCGTTCGGGGCCGCCCGGCGTGGTCATCGCCAGCCGGGGCAGGCTGCGCTTGGCCGCGCCCGTGGTCACCGAGGTCGAGGAATTGCCGAACACCACCGCAGGCAGCAGGATCTTGCCCGCGAGCCCGTAATCGGCCCGCGCCTTGCGCAGCGTCTTGTCATAGACCAGCCGGTCGAGCCGGGGGAAAAGCTCCTGAGGCAGGCTGGAATGGCCGCGGTCGCGATTGTCGTAGATCACGCCCTCGAAACCGTTCACCGCCTGCTGCCCGGCCAGATGGCGCAGAACCTGCCCGCCCGAGCGCAGCCCCTGGTCGCCGACAAGCGGCAGCGTCTCGTCCTGGGGCGGCAGCTTGAGGTTCAGCGCCAGATAGCTGTCATATGCGGCAGGCAGCAGCGACGAACTGCGCAGCAGCACATCCTCGGCGCCCCCCCGCAGCGGGACGAGACAGAGCAGAAGACAGAGAAGACCTGGCCGGATATGCATGGGCCGATCCTGCCCAAGCCCGGCGCGCGGGTCCAGTGCCAAGCGCATGGGGCCGGCACATCCCGATCCCGCCCCCGTCGCGACCGGGCGGTTTGCCTTGCGGGGGCCGGAGCAGAGGCATGCTGACGATCCGCGTGTTGCGCGACCCGCAGAGCCGCCCGATCCGGGGGCATCCGCGGCCGTGGCCTCGAAACCCGGTGCCCGGCGGGAGGTCGCGCCGCCAGAGCCCGGCCCAGAGCCCTGTCTCGGGGCAAAGCGCGACGGAGAGCTTCTGGGTTCTGGGAGTGAGGGCTCGGGCACGGTCGGGTTCAGACAGAGCGGGGCCGCCCTTGGGGCAGATTCGCGACACGCGCCGGAAGCTCTGCCACGACCCTGCGCCCGTTGTCAGAACTTCAGGAAATAGCCTCCGGCGCTGGCCTTGCGCTCGTCAAGTCCGCTGGCGCCGAAGATCGACATCACATTCAGAAGCTGCCAGCCGCCCCGGCGGATCCGGCGGTCGATCTCGCGGGTGGCGGCGTCGCGGCTGCCGCAGGCGCTGTCGGGCAATTCGATCACGCCGTAATGCAGCTTCAGCGGATTGTCCTGCTTTGCCTTGTAATCGGCATAGCAGGCGGCGGCGGGACCGCTCAGCGCGGCCAGGACGAGACAGGCGAGGACAGGACGCAGCATCATGGCCCGGAGCATGGTCGAGCGGGCGCCGCTATTCAATGGCAACCTTTGCAGATTGCGGTCGTTGAGCGCTCCAATTGTGTACTGCCCGCAGGGCAGCGGAGACTGAAATCTCTCGCCACTGTGGCATGCTCGGGAGGCGCGACTGCACGCCTGTGCGTCGCCACCCGTTCGGGACTGTCATCTCGCCACGAATGGCTTCAAGCGTCACCATCGCCTTGACCTCGGCCCCGTCAGTCTTTCGTTTGACAGCCGCGCCGTTCTTCCTCGTCTTTGTTGACGGCAAACGTGGCAGGATGTCCGGTTTTCGGGGCCACCTCTTATTGCCGAAGTGGCGGCGGCCGAGGGCAAACGTCTGTTGAGCGTCCATCCCGTTCTCTGACCCGGCAAGGTCCGACGGCTCGTTCCCGATCGGATACCATCTTCGGGGGCTTCATTCTCTGCCTGTTCGTGCCCGGAGCTTTATGGGGCAAGCTGGTCGGCAGGGCGCTCCGGCAGAGGACCGGGGCCTTCGAAAGCCTGTTGCGGCTGGTCGGCCCCGACGGGACGGTGCGCGACTTCTGCATGCTGTCCCGCCGGCAGAAGACCCTGGCGGTGAACATCCCCTCCCGGCGATTCAAGGGACGACGGCACCTGCTGAGCGAGGACACTGGCCTAAAGGGCGAGGGCGAAACTGAGTGGAACAGCGCGCTCGGTCGGGTCGGGATCGAACGCGTTGCCTGAGGGTCCGGGGGCAAGCCCGAAGCGCGTCGCGCAGACGACGTCCGCAAGAATGCCGGCAGCCCAGGCCGCGGCATTGCGCGCTGCCCGGCCATGTCGCGGACGGGACCGACATGGCTCGCACCTTGCGGGGGCTCGGCCGGGGGAGATGGCGTTCTCATCGATATCCGGGGGCTCGGCCGTCATGCCGTCATTTCGCATCGTCGTCAGCGTGGTCAGGCGCGCCCGTCAGGGGCCGTCGCGCCGGTCTCCGGCAAGCGGTCTCGGGCAGGGCCGGGGCCTGCGTCAGCGTTGCCACATGGCCCGGACCTCGCCCGGGCGGAGCGTCAGCCGGTCCGGGCCCGGGCAGGGGGCGGCAAGAGGCCTCCGCCCGTTCCGGCTGTCCGGATTCGGGCTTGCCCGCGCAGGCAATTGGCGCTTGATGATGCGGCCATGACTGTCATTCGTCCCGATTTCACACTGGAAACCGAAGCCTTCGCCCGCGGGGTGCGCCTTGTCGCCGGGGTGGACGAGGTCGGCCGCGGTCCGCTGGCAGGGCCGGTCATGGCCGCCGCCGTCTGTCTTGTCGCCGAGGACATCCCGGAGGGGCTGCGCGATTCGAAGGCGCTGAGCGCGCGCCGCCGCGAGGTGCTGGCCGCCGAGATTCGCGAACGCGCCATGGTCGGGCTGGGCGAGGCCAGCACCGGCGAGATCGAGGAGATGAACATCCTGCAGGCCAGCCATCTGGCGATGTGCCGGGCGCTGGCCGCGCTGCCCGCCATGCCCGATCTCGCGCTGATCGATGGCAACAGCCTGCCGAAGGCGCTGCCCTGCCAGGGCCTGCGCGTGGTCAAGGGCGATGCGGGCTGCCTGTCGATCGCCGCCGCTTCGATCGTCGCCAAGGTCGCCCGCGACGCGGTGATGGCGGAGCTTGCGCAACACTGGCCGGGCTATGGCTGGGAGCGGAATGCGGGTTATCCCACCAGGCAGCATCTGCAGGCGCTCCGAGATATTGGTGTCAGCCCACACCATAGGCGTTCGTTCAAGCCCGTGCACAACATCTTGTGGCAAGGAAAAAGCGTAAACCCCTGATTCAAAAAAGAAATTGACGGCGAATCGCCTTTGACTCACATTGGATCTCCATAAACGACGCCGAAGAACGGCGCGAACAGAGGCAGTGTGACACCGATGACCAGGACCAAGGGGGCGCCCGAGCTCCCGCTCAACACGATTTTGTCCGGCGATTGCATCGCGGAGATGAACAGCCTTCCCGAAGGCTCCGTCGACCTGATCTTTGCCGACCCGCCCTATAACCTGCAGCTCCGGGGCGATCTCCACCGCCCCGACAATTCCAAGGTCGATGCGGTCGACGACCACTGGGACCAGTTCGACAGCTTCGCCGCCTATGACCGCTTCACCCATGACTGGCTGGCGGCCGCGCGCCGGGTGCTGAAACCCACGGGCGCGATCTGGGTGATCGGCAGCTATCACAACGTGTTCCGGATGGGGGCCGAGCTGCAGAATCTGGGCTTCTGGATTCTCAATGACGTGGTCTGGCGCAAGTCGAACCCGATGCCGAATTTCCGCGGCAAGCGTCTGACCAATGCCCATGAGACGCTGATCTGGGCCTCGAAATCGGAAGGCGCGAAATACACCTTCAACTACGAGGCCCTGAAGGCGCTGAACGAGGGCGTGCAGATGCGCTCGGACTGGGTGCTGCCGATCTGCACCGGGCATGAGCGACTGAAGGATGACAAGGGCGACAAGGCGCATCCGACCCAGAAGCCCGAATCGCTTCTGCACCGGGTGCTGCTGGCCACGACCAATCCCGGCGATGTGGTGCTCGATCCGTTCTTCGGCACCGGCACCACCGGCGCCGTCGCCAAGATGCTGGGGCGCGACTTCATCGGCATCGAGCGCGAGGCGGCCTATCGCAAGGTTGCCGAGCGGCGCCTGGCCAAGGTGCGCAAGTTCGACCGTGAGGCGCTGGTCGTCTCGGCCTCGAAACGCGCCGAGCCGCGGGTGCCCTTCGGCCAGCTGGTCGAGCGCGGGCTGCTGCGCCCGGGCGAGGTGCTGATGTCGCCGCGCGGCAAGACCGCCAAGGTCCGGGCCGATGGCACGCTGGTGGGCGAGGCGGTGACCGGCTCGATCCATCAGGTCGGCGCCGCCTTCGAGGGCGCGCCCAGTTGCAATGGCTGGACCTACTGGCATTACCGCCGCGAGGGCCAGATGGTGCCGATCGACGTGCTGCGCCAGCAGGTCCGCGCCCAGATGCACGACTGACGAACAGCCGTTCCGGCGCCCGGCCCGCTCATCGGGTCGGGCATCGGGGCGGGCGCCGCCGCGACCGGCTTGCGCGATCCCGTTCTGCGCCCCCGGTCTGTGGCGTTTGACGGCGGATTGCCGCTGTTCCTTCCCCACCCTCCTGTCGAAGCCGGCCTGCCGGGCCTATCTCGTAGGTCAGGAGGTGACGCATGAAACTGTTGGTGATCGGAGCAAGCAAGGGGATCGGCCTCGAGACCGTGCGCTATGCGCTCGGCCGTGGCCATGAGGTCCGCGCCTTCGCGCGGAGCGCCGATAGAATCGCGATCGACGATGCGAAGCTGGACAAGCGGACCGGCGACGCGCGCAACGCGGCCGAGGTCGGGCCGGCGGTCGACGGGGTCGATGCGGTGATCGTCGCGCTGGGCCTGCCGAAGACCCTGCCCGCGATGATGCAGAAGACGACGCTGTTCTCGGACACGACCCGGGTGCTGCTTTCCGCGATGAAGGCGGCCGGGGTGCAGCGTCTGCTGGCGGTGACGGGATTCGGTGCGGGCGAGAGCAGGACGAAGATGAGCACCGTCGAGAAGCTGGGCTTCAATGCGCTGCTGGCGCGGGCCTATGCCGACAAGACCGCGCAGGAAGGGCTGATCCGTGCCTCCGGGCTCGACTGGACCATCGTCCGGCCCGGTATCCTGACCTCGACCGCGCCCAGCCATGCCTATGATGTGAATGTCGAGCCAGAGACCTGGCATAACGGGCTGATTTCGCGCGGCGATGTCGCGCATTTCCTCGTCCATGCCGCCGAGGATGGCAGCTATCTGCGCGACGCGCCGGTGCTGACCCGCTGATCGCGGGCCCGGAGGGGTCAGGCTGGGTCAGGCGGCGGCGAAGGCGGTCCGGGCCAGGTCGAAGGCCTTGCGCATCACCGTCGGCAGGTCCGAAGGGCGGAAGGCTTCGGGCGGAAGGAACTGACCGCGCCCGGGCGCGCAGTCGGGGCTCAGCTCGGCCACGCAAAGTGCGAGGCGCAGGTGGAAATGGGTGAAGGTATGGCGCACTTCGGCCCCCAGCGGATGCCAGTCGGCCGCGACCGGCGGGGCGGGCGCGGGCGCGGTCTCGGCCCAGTCGGTGCCGGGCCAGCCCAGCATGCCGCCCAGCAGCCCCGAGTCCGGCCGGCGTTCCAGCAGCCATGCGCCATCGCTGCGGCGGCCGAGATAGGCGATGCCGAGGCGGACGGGCTTGGGCTTTTTCGGCAGTTTCCGGGGCAGATCGGGCGCGATCCCTGCGGCGCGCGCCTTGCAGGGCGCCTGCCACGGGCAGATCCCGCAGGCCGGGCTCCGGGGCGTGCAGATGGTGGCGCCGAGATCCATCACCGCCTGGGCATGATCGCCCGGCCGCCCGGAGGGCGTCAGCCGGGCGGCATGGGCGGTCAGCTCGGGCTTGGCGGTGGGCAGCGGCGTCTCGACCGCGTAGAGTCGCGACATCACCCGTTCGACATTGCCGTCGACCACGGTTTCGGGCCGGTCGAAGGCAATCGCGGCGATGGCCGCCGCGGTATAGGGACCGATCCCGGGCAGGCCGAGAAGGGCGGCGTGAGTGTCGGGGAACCGCCCGCCATGCTCCGAGGCCACGGTGCGGGCGCATTTCAGAAGGTTCCGCGCCCGGGCGTAATAGCCAAGCCCCGCCCATTCGCCCATGACATCGGCATCCTCGGCCGCGGCCAGTGCCCCCACATCGGGCCAGCGCGTCGTGAAGCGGTGGAAATAGTCCTTCACCGCGGCGACGGTGGTCTGTTGCAGCATCACCTCGGACAGCCAGACCCGGTAGGGATCGGGCCGGGCGCCTGTGGCTCGTGCGGCCGGTCCGACCCGCCAGGGCAGGTCGCGGGCATGGCGGTCATACCAGGTCAGAAGCTCGGCACTCAACGTCTCGTCACGCAATCTTTATGCTCCTGCCCCGGTCATTTGGCTGGCTGGCCGCCCTGCTGCCGCATAAGGTAGGCGAGGGCCAGGGAAATGACAGGGATGCAGCGAAAAGCCGAGAAGGACAGCCGGCGCATGCGTGGGTTCGAAAGGGCCTCGATGCTGCTTTCGGGACGGATCCGGCGGGTCGGCGAAAAGCGCGGCTTCGCGGTCGCGCGGCTGCTGACGCACTGGCCCGAGGTGGTCGGCGACGAGATCGCGCGGATCTGCCGCCCGGTCGAGGTGCGCTATGGCCGCAAGGAGGGCTTCGGCGCCACGCTCAGCCTGCTGACGACCGGCGCCCATGCGCCGATGCTCGAGATGCAGAAGGAAGAGATCCGCGAGAAGGTGAATGCCTGCTACGGCTACGGCGCCATAGCCCGCATCCGCCTGACCCAGACCGCGCCGACCGGCTTTGCCGAAGGCCAGGCTGCCTTCGCCCCGGCGCCGCGCCCGGTCGCGCCCCCGCCCGATCCCGGCACCGTCGCCGTGGCCTCGGACCTGACGGTCGAGGTCCATGACGAGGGGCTGAGGGCCGCCCTGCAAGATCTCGGGACACGGGTTCTGTCCCGCTCGAAACGTTAAGGAGACCGCTTCGATGATCCGCAAACTGACGCTGTCGCTCGGCCTGGCCGCGCTCTCGACGCTGGGTCTGGGCCTTGCCCCGGCCTCGGCGCCGCTGCTTTCCTCTGCCGCCTGGGCCGATGAGACGCCGGATGTGGCGCCCTTCACCATGGGCGACCCGAACGCGCCGGTCGAGGTGGAGGAATTCGCCTCCTTCACCTGCGGCCACTGCGCCAATTTCCACCATGACGTCTTCAAGCGCCTCAAGGCCGATTACATCGATACCGGCAAGGTTCATTTCACCTATCGCGAGGTCTACTGGGACCCTTACGCGGTCTGGGCCGGCCTGCTGGCGCGCTGCGGCGGCGAGATGCGCTTCTTCGGCATCGTCTCGATGCTGTACGAGAAGCAGAAGGACTGGATCGACCCGAAGGATCCGCAGAAGACCTCGGAAAACCTGCGCCGGATCGGCCAGACCGCGGGGCTGAGCGAGGACGCCATGAACCAGTGTCTCAGCGATGCCGCGCTGGCCAAGGCGCTGAGCGAGAACTCGGACAAGACGGTCGATGCGGCCGGGGTCACCGGCACGCCCTCGCTGGTGATCGACGGCCAGCTCTACAAGAACATGAGCTACAAGAGCCTGAAGGAAATCCTCGACGAGAAGCTGGCCGGCTGAGCCGATGCCTGCGCCCCTGTCGGGTCTGAAGGTCGTCGAACTGGCACGGATTCTGGCCGGCCCCTGGGCGGGCCAGATCCTTGCCGATCTCGGCGCCGAGGTGGTCAAGGTCGAGGCCCCGGAGGGCGACGACACCCGCCGCTGGGGTCCGCCCTTCGTCACCCGCGAGGATGGCGCCAGCGAGGCCGCCTATTTCCACGCCTGCAACCGCGGCAAGCGCTCGGTGACGGCCGATTTCCGCACCCCCGAGGGCCAGGCCCTGGTGCGCGGGCTGGTCGCAGAGGCCGATATCGTCATCGAGAATTTCAAGGTCGGCGGTCTTGCGAAATACGGTCTCGACTATGCCGGGCTGTCGGCGGTCAATCCGCGGCTAATCTATTGCTCGATCACCGGCTTCGGGCAGGACGGGCCCTATGCCCATCGCGCGGGTTATGACTACATCATCCAGGGCATGTCGGGGCTGATGTCGGTCACCGGCGAGGCCGATGGCCAGCCGCAAAGGGTCGGCGTCGCGGTCGCCGATGTCTTCACCGGCATCTATGCCGCGACCGCGATTCTCGCCGCCGTGCATCAGCGGGCCGAGACCGGCCGTGGCCAGCAGGTCGACATGGCGCTGTTCGATGTGGCAACCGCGATCACCGCCAATCAGGCGATGAACTACCTGACCACCGGCACGCCGCCCGGCCGCCAGGGCAATACCCATCCCAATCTCGCGCCCTATCAGGTCTTCGACTGTGCCGATGGCCATGCCATCGTCGCGGTGGGAAATGACGCGCAATTCGGCAGGCTTTGCGGGCTTCTGGGCCTGCCCGAGCTGGCCGCGGATCCGCGCTTTGCCAGCAATGCCGACCGGCTGGCGCATCGCGAGGCGCTGACCGAGGCGCTGACCCGGGCGACGCGGAGGCGCAGCAAGGCCGATCTGCTGGCCGCCTGCGAGGCTCGGGGTGTGCCCGCCGGGCCCATCAACCGCATGGATGAGGTCTTTGCCGATCCGCAGATCCGCCATCGCGGTCTTGTGGTCGAGAATGACGGCCTGCCGGGGGTGCGCACCCCGATCCGCTTTTCCGAGGCCGAGCTGACGCTGGACCGGCCCGCGCCCCGGCTCGATCAGGATGGCGCAAAGATCAGGAACGAGATCGGGGCCGGGGTCAGCGACCCGACCCCAGCCCCAGCCGGTCGAGTGCCGCGTCGATAGCGGCCCAGTCGTCCAGCTCCAGCCGCACCGGCAGGGTCAGCACCTTCTGGCGGAACCCGGCGGGCAGGCGCACCGCGTCCTTCTCGGTGGTGACAAGCTGCGCACCCAGCAGTTTCGCCTCGGTCTCGAGCCGGGTCATCAGCGCGGGGCTCAGCGGCTGGTGATCGTCCAGCGCCTCGGCCCGCAGCAGATCGGCACCGAGGCCGCGCAGCGTTGCGAAGAACTTCTCGGGATGGCCGATCCCGGCAAAGGCCAGGGACCGGAGCCCCTGCCAGTCCATGCCGGTGGGCAGCGGCTGCAGCGCGCCTGCGATCCGCGGCACGGTCACGGCGCCGCCCCAGCTTTCGGTGAACTGGCGCTGGGCGGGTCCGGGGCCGATCGACAGCAGCAGATCGGCCCGGCGCATCCCCGAAGCGACCGGCTCGCGCAGCGGCCCGGCCGGGATCGTGCGGCCATTGCCGAAGCCCTTGGCGGCATCGACCACCACCAGCGACAGGTCGGGGGCCAGCGCGGGGTTCTGGAACCCGTCATCGAGTAGGATCGCCTCTGCCCCGGCCGCGACCGCGGCGCGGGCCCCCCCGGCGCGGTCGCGGGCCACCCAGACCGGGGCGAAGGCCGCGATCAGCAACGGCTCGTCGCCGACATCGGCGGCACTGTGGCGGCGCTCCTCGACCCGGTTGGGCCCGGTCAGCCGACCGCCATGGCCGCGGCTGACGACATGCACCGCGACGCCGCGTGCGATCAGGCGCATTGCCAGCGCGATCACCGTGGGGGTCTTGCCGGTCCCGCCGGCATTGATGTTGCCGATGCAGATCACCGGCACGCCCACCCGCGCCCCCTCGCCCTTCGCCAGCCGCCGCGCCGTGGCCCGGGCATAGAGCCGCCCCAGCGGGCTCAGCGCGCGGGCGATCAGGCCGGGCCGCTCGGGCGGGGCATACCAGAAGGCCGGAGCCTGCATCAGACCGTCTCCTTCATGTCGAGCGCCTCGATCATCCGGCGCACCACGCGCTCGGTCGCCATCGTGCCCTGGGTCGAGACCTCCCAGGCGGCGCGGGCCATGGCGGCGGCACGGTCGGGCGCCAGCACATCGGCCAGGACCTCGGACAACGAGGGGCCGTCCTGCACGGTGCGGGTCGCCAGCGCGTTCGACAGCCGCCGGTAATGCTCGGGATGGGCGCCGGTCGCGGGGCCATGCAGGATCGCCGAGCCGAGCGCCGCCGCCCGGTAGGGGTCGGGCCCGGCATTGGCGGCGAGGGTGCCGCCGATGAAGCAGACCGGTGCGAGCCGCAGCCAGAGCCCGAACTCGTCTTCGGTATCGGCGACATAGATCTGGGTTTCGGTCGAGGGTTCCTCGTCGTCCGAGCGCAGGGCCACGTCCCAGCCATCGGCGCGCAGCCGCGCGGCCAGGGCCCGGCCGCGCCCGAAGGGCTCGGGGCAGAGGATCAGCAGCAGGCGATGGGCATGGCGTGTGGTCCAGGCATGTGCGGCGATCACCGCCGCGTCTTCCTCGGGCCGGGTCGCGGCCGCCAGCCAGGCCGGCCGCCCGCCGATCACCTCGGCCAGGGCCTCGCGCTCGGCCTCGCTGCAGCTCAGCGCGGCGCTGCCTTCCGACAGCGGGCCGCAGGGGCTGATCTGCCAGCGCGGCAGCCCCAGCGCGCGCAGCTCGCCGGCGGTGCCGGGGGTCTGGGCGAAGATCCGGTCGAACCGGCGCAAAAGCCGCCCGGTGCCCGCGATGCCGACGCGCCAGCGGCTGCGCCAGGACCGCGGCAGGTCGCGGGAGATCAGGAACAATGCGGTGCCCCGGGTATCGGCCAGCGAGATCAGGGTCGAGGGCAGATGGTCGGGATAGAACAGCGCCAGCTCGGGCCGCCAGCGGTCGAGAAAGGCCACGCTTGCGCGATGCCCGTCAGAGGGGACGAGATCGACACTCACCCCGGACAGGCCGGTGGCATGGGCGGGCCAGCCGGGCAGCGCATCGCGGCCGGTGACAAGGACCCGCAGATCCGGCCGTTCCAGGGCCAGTTCGCGGATGAGCTCGGCGGCGGCGGCCCGCTCGTCCGGCGGCGGGTTGTGCAGCCAGAGCAGCGGCCCCCCCCCGTCCGAAGCCTTGTCCGAAGCCTTCTCCGGCGCGCCATCGCGCTCTGCCCGGTTCGCTGTCATCTGCTCGGCGTCATCGAAGCGCTGTCATCGGGGCAGGGCGGGGTCAGGCGCCCAGCTCTTCGGTCGGGCCGGCCTCGACCTCCTCGTCGCGCAGGCGATGGATATGGGCGATGAAATAACGCATATGCGCGTTGTCGACGGTGCGGTGGGCCTCGGCTTTCCAGGCGTTGTAGGCGGTTTCGTAATTGGGAAACATGCCGACGATATGGATGTCGTTGACGTCCTTGAACACGGTATGGGTCGGATCGACCAGTTCCCCGCCGAAGACGAGGTGCAGGCGTTGGGTCATGTAGGCCTCCGGATGATGCGCTTCGGTCCGCGCGCAGCCTAGACCAAGCCCGGGCGCGGCGGAAGGGCACATCGGGTGCAGGCCCGGCCCGGGTCAGGCCAGCCGGGACAGGATCTCGGCATGCAGGAGTGGCGCGCCGGCCACGACCCCGCGCGACAGCGGCACCGGGGTGTTGAACGCCAGCGGATCGCCCAGCCGGTCGCTGATGCGGGCGCCCGCTTCCTCGAGGATCAGGCTGCCCGCGGCGGTGTCCCAGTCCCAGCTGTCGCGCAGCGCCAGCATCGCGTCGTAGCGTCCCTCGGCGACCAGGCACAGCCGATAGGCCAGCGAGGCCCGCAGCCCCTGGTTCAGGCGCGGCACCGGCCCTGACCAGTGCCGGGGCTCGAGCGCGGGGCGCGCCGCCAGCATCGCGGCACCGTCCAGCTTGTCGCGTGTGCTGGCGTGGATCGCTGCGCCGTTGAGATAGGCGCCATTGCCACGGATTGCCGAATAGAGCTTGTCGCGCAGCGGCAGGTACACCACGGCGGCGAAGATCCGCCCGGCCTCGGCCACCGCCAGCGCATGGGCGAAGCTGGGGTCGCCCTGCAGAAAGGCCCGCGTGCCGTCGATCGGGTCGACGATGAAGACCCGCTCGGCGCCGAGCCGGGCCGGGTCGTCCTCGGTCTCTTCCGAAAGCCAGCCATAGCCCGGTCGCGCGGCGGTCAGCATATGCCGCAGCATCCGGTCGATGGCGATGTCGGCTTCCGAGACCGGCCCCTGATGGCCGGGCTTTTCCCAGGTTTCCGGATCGCAGCGCCAGTAGCGGCGGGCGAGCTGCCCGGCCTCGAGAGCTGCCGTGGTCAGCAGCGCGAGATCACGCGCCGGCAAGCGTCATCCCCTCGACCAGAAGGCTGGGCACCCGGCGCGACAGGTGATCCCGGGCATCGTTCGCGGGCTGCAGGCGGCGCAACATCTCGGGCAGATGGCCGGCGATGGTGCATTCATTGACCGGATAGGCGATCCGGCCGTTCTCGACCCAGAAGCCCGAGGCGCCGCGCGAATAATCGCCGGTCGTCGGGTTGATGGTGCTGCCGATCAGCGAGGTCACGAGAAGCCCGGTGCCCATCTCGGCGATCAGCGCGTCGCGGTCCAGCGCGCCGGGGCTCAGCGTGACGTTGCCCGCCGCCGGAGAGGGGGGGGCCGAGACCGGGCGCACCGCATTGCCGGTGCTGCTCAGCCCCAGCTTGCGGGCCGAGGCGAGGTCGAGCACCCAGCCGGTCAGCACGCCATTCTCGACCAGGGCGCGGCGGGTCGTGGGCAGCCCTTCGGAATCGAACGGGCGCGACCCGGCGATCCGCGGGCGGTGCGGGTCCTCGATCAGCGACAGTTCGGCGGGCAGCACCTCGCGGCCGATCAGATCGCGCGCCCAGGACGCGCCGCGCACGATGGCGGTGCCGTTGATCGCCGACAGCAGATGCCCGATCAGCGAGGCGGCGATGCGTTCGTCGAAAAGCACGGGAAAGGCGCCGCTTTTCGGTCGGCGCGCCCCCGCAAGCGCTGCGGCGCGCGCGCCTGCGATCCGGCCGATCTCGTCGGCAGGGGGCAGTTCGGCCTGGAAGGTCCGGCTCTCGGCGCACCAGTCGCGCTCCATCCCGCTGCCCTCGCCGCTGATCGCGACGCAGGAAATCGAGCGGCTGGTGCGGGCATAGCTGCCGGAAAAGCCGTTCGAGGCGGCCAGCATCATCCGCCGGAGGCCATAGCCCGCGCTGGCCGACTGAACCTGGGCGACGCCCGGCACCGCAAGGGCGGCGGCCTCGGCGCGGCGGGCGTCCTCCTCGAGCGCGGCCGGGTCGGGTTCGGGCGCGGGATCGGCCAGTTCGAGAGCCGCGGCATCGCGGTCCCGTGCCAACTCCGACGGATCGGCCAGACCCACGGTGGCATCCTCGGGTGCCTCGCGCGCCATGGCCACGGCCCGGATCGCCATTTCGGCCAGGGTTTCGGGGCGGCTGTCCGAGGCCGAGACGCAGGCCTGGCGCTGACCCATGAGGACCCGCAGTCCCAGCTCGATCCCTTCCGAGCGTTCGGCCTGTTCCAGCCGTCCGTTGCGGACGTCGATCGACAGCGATGTGCCCGAGGTGACCAGCACGTCGGCCGCCTCGGCCCCGGCCTGTCGCGCCGCGTCCAGCAGGGCTTCGGTCAGCGACGGGATCGGATCATCGGACATGCGGCCTCCGGAGCTTGCCTGTCGGTTGAGCTAATACGGACCGCCCCCCTGCGCAAGGTTGCAAGGGGGCGGTGCCATGTCTCTGCGGGACGGTGTCCCAGGGAGGGCACTTCAGGACCGGCCCCCCCGGGAAAGGCTCCCGGGGCGACCCGCCTGGCCGGTTCAGCGCAGGCGCTGGCCGTTCGCCAGGACCTGGCCCTCTTCGGTCACGGTGATGTCCGAGACCATGGTGTCGGGGCCGTCGCCGGGCCGCGCGAACATGCCCATCATCATCCGCAGCCCCATGGCCTGATCCTCGGGCACCAGCCCCATCGCGACCAGCTTGTCCATCAGCGAATTGGCCCCGGCCAGCCGCAGCGACAGGTTGCCCTCGGGGCGCGGCATGCCGTCGAAGGTCACCTTGTCGGAATTGTCGAAGGTGAATTCGCCCGAGCCGGCCAGATCGGCGCCCGCCAGCTTCAGCTGCATCTCCTTGACGTTCAGCGCCTCCAGCTCGGCCGGAATGCCGTCGCTTTGGGTCATGTCGGCATCGGTGAAGTCGGCCAGCAACTGCGCCTTGCCCTCCAGATCGACCAGCAGCGTCGCCGGGTCGCGCGGCAGCTGTTCTTTCGGGTCGAACAGGGCCCAGACCTCGTCATTGACGGTCAGATCCCTGAGACGGATCCCCAGCCCGAAATCGGACGGTTCATCGGCCTTGATCAGCGGCATCTCGAAACGCATCCCGCTTTCGGCCATCTGCGCCTCGATCCGGGGCACCGGGAGCTGCGGATCGTACAGCGAGAAGCGGGTGTCCTCGCCCGAGGTCTCGTAGCTCACGCCGGTGCCGCCGAGATTGAAGCCGATCCGGCCCGAATTGACGGAAAGCTCGGCATGGGTCTTGTTGCCATCCTCGACGAGGTCGAAGGCGTAGGCCATCGCGCCATGCTTGAGTTCGCCCTGCGAATTGAACCCGGCGCGCAGCATCCTGGCGAACTCGTTCGGGTCGATGCCGGTCGGCATCCGGCTGTCCGAATTCGAGGTCACGTCATGCACGGTGCCGACCAGTTTCACCTGCGTGTCTTCGGCCCGCCCGTCCATCGCGAGATCGAACCGCACCCGGTCGATCGCCAGGTCGCTTTCGAAAAGCCGGGTCTCGGCCTGGGTCTGGGTGTAGCGGCCGGACATCCCGTCAAGCGTCATGCTGGCCTCGATATCGGCCGGCTGTTCCCCCGACACGCGGTCGAGGGTCAGCGTGACTTCGGGGCTCTCGAATTCCTGGACCAGCGCCTTCGGGGTGCCGCTGGCGATCATCTCGAAGTCGCGTTGGGTCACGGTGAAGTCGAGCTCGGTGACCTTGTCCTCCGGCCTGCCGGGCTCGGCCGAGCGGATCTCGACCGTCATCGGATAGCTCTTGGGGAATTCGATGGCGACGCTGCCGTCGCCCCGCTCGACGAAGACGACGCGGTCGAACCCGATCCGGACCGAGCCGCCGTCATTATCCGCGGCGCTCAACTGAAGGTTTTCGACGATCAGCCGGTCGCCGCTGCGGTTTTCGGTGCCGGACATGCTCTGGCCCGATCCTTCCGCGAGGGCCTGCCACGAGGACCAGACCTCGTCGGCTGTCACATCTGCCGCTGCAGGCAGGGCAATGCCGAACGATGTGGCGATGGCCAGGGCGGAGGCCGATTTCAGAAGCGTCATGGCGAACCTTTCGTCTGCGTAACTGGGGCATACATCGGTGCTGGGTCGGGGCAAGTCAACGGCACGTTCCACTGGCCTGTATCGGCCTGTCGGGCTAGATCTTGAGGCCGCAGACCCGTTCGACGGAGGGGACGATGACCGGAATGACAGGCAAGAGCGTGCTTATAACAGGCGCCAGCCGCGGTATTGGTGCGGCCGCGGCATGGGCCTTCGCCGAGGCCGGGGCGCATGTGGCGCTGGCCGCGCGGAGCGAAGAAGCGATCGCCACCATTGCGCGGGAAATTGCCGATACCGGTCGCCGCGCCATCGCGATCGGCTGCGACGTGGCCGAATTCGCCCAGGTTGCCGATGCGGTGCGCGCCACCGTGCAGGCCTTCGGGCGCATCGACGTGCTGGTCAACAATGCCGCCGTGATCGAGCCCATCGGGCGGCTCGACGCGGTCGATCCCGAGGATTGGTCGACGGCCATCGACATCAACGTCAAGGGCGTCTTCCATGGCATCCGCGCGGCACTGCCGGTGATGGCGGCGATGGGCGGCGGCACCATCCTCAACATCGGCTCGGGCGCGGCGACCAGCCCGCAGGAGGGCTGGAGCGCCTATTGCACCTCGAAGGCGGCGGTGGCGATGCTGACGAAATGCGCCGATCACGAGGGGCGCGCCCAGGGCGTGCGGGCGCTGGCGCTGTCGCCCGGCACGGTGGCGACCGACATGCAGAAGACCATCCGCGACAGCGGCGTGAACCCGGTCAGCCGGCTCGACTGGTCCGAGCATGTCCCGCCGGCCTGGCCGGCGCAGGCCCTGCTCTGGATGTGCAGCGCCGATGCCGACGAGTTTCTGGGCCAGCAGGTATCGCTGCGCGAACGCGCGATCCGGCGCCGGGCGGGATTGCCGACATGATCGGGCTCCGGCGCGAGGGCGGGCTCTGGACCGTGACCCTGACCCGGCCCGAGAAGGCCAATTCTCTGACCCGCGACATGCTGGTCCGGCTTGAGGAAATCGCGCTCGAGGCCCAGGCCGAGGGCGTTGCCGCGCTGGTTCTGACCGGCGAGGGCAGGGTGTTCTCGGCCGGGGCCGACCTCGACGAGGCGCGGGCCGGGCTCGCGACCGACGCTGTGTGGGAACGGCTTTCGGCGGCCATTGCCGGGCTCGACGCGCTGACGGTGGCTGTGCTGAACGGCACGCTGGCGGGCGGCGCCTTCGGCATGGCGCTGGCCTGCGATTTCCGGATCGCGGTGCCCGAGGCGAAATTCTTCTATCCGGTGATGAAGCTCGGCTTCCTGCCGCAGCCCTCGGATCCGGGGCGGCTTGCGGCGCTGGTGGGGCCGTCGCGGGCGAAGCTGATCCTGATGGGGGGCGCGAAGCTCGACGCTGCCGAGGCGCTGGCCTTCGGGCTGATCGACCGGGTGGTCCCGCGCGAGGATCTGGCGACGATGACCGCCGAACTGACGGCCGATGCGCTGGCGGCCGCGCCCGTGCACCGCGTGGCGATCAAGTCGCTCTGCCTCGGTCGCCGGGTGGCGTTCTAGCGGCGGCGGCGCGGCCCGGGCGTGCGCGCATGGAAACCGGGCGGGCGCTTCGCCACCCAGGCCAGGAATTTCGCGAGTCCCGGATGGGCCTGCAGTGCCTCGATGCTGGCATGATCGCGGGCCAGTTCGGTCTCGGTCAGCCGGGCATGGATCGCGTCATGGCAGATCTGGTGCAGCCGCACCGTCGCTCCGCCCTTGCCGCCGCGCAGTTTCGGCGTCAGGTGATGCAGGCTTTGCCGCGCCCCGGGCGGGATAGGGCGGCCGCAGAGCGGACAGATCGGAGGCTCGGTCATGGGCGGTGAGAATGGGGCGGGGGACGCCCGCAATCAAGGGACCGCGCCCGAGCGGTTGCCGGCGCTGGTCGTGGGCGCGGGACCGGCCGGGCTGATGGCGGCCGAGGCGCTGGGTGCGGCGGGCGTGCCGGTCGCGATCGCAGAGGCGATGGCAGCCCCCGCACGCAAGTTCCTGATGGCGGGCAAGTCGGGGCTGAACCTGACCCGGGACGAGCCGTTCGAGAGCTTTCTTGCCGCCTATGCCGAGGCTGCGCCGCGCCTGCGCCCGATGCTGGCGGATTTCGGCCCGGATGAGGTCTGTCGCTGGGCCGGGGGGCTTGGCCAGCCGGTCTTCACCGGCAGCACCGGCCGGGTCTTTCCGAGGGCGATGAAGGCCTCGCCGCTGCTCCGGGTCTGGCTGGAGCGGCTTGCGGGGCAGGGGGCGCATCTCAGGCGCCGCTGGCGTTGGGCCGGATGGGAGGGCGGCGCCTCGGTCTTTCAGACCCCCGAAGGCCCGCGCCGGGTCGAGGCTGGTGTCACCATCCTGGCCTTCGGCGGCGCAAGCTGGTCGCGGCTGGGCTCGGACGGGGCCTGGGCCGGGCCGCTGGCCGATGCCGGGCTGCCGCTGGCGCCGTTCCGGCCCGCCAATGTCGGGCTTCGCGTCGACTGGTCGGCGCCGATGGCGCGCCATCACGGTGCGCCGGTCAAGGGCGTGGCGCTGCGGGCGGGCGCCGGGCCCTGGCATCGCGGCGAATTCGTGATCTCGGCGCGGGGGCTCGAGGGCGGCGGCATCTATGCGCTGTCGCGGCCGCTGCGCGAGGGGGCGCCGCTTCTCGCCGACCTGCTGCCCGACCGCGACGCGGCCTGGATCGCCGGACGGCTGGCCCGGCCGCGCGGCAAGGCGAGCCTCTCGAACCATCTGCGCAAGGCGCTGGGGCTCGATCCGGCGCGGCTGGCGCTCTTGATGGAATTCGGCCGCCCGTTGCCCGAGGGCCCTGCGCTGGCGGCGCTGATCAAGGCGCTGCCCATCGCCCATGCCGGGCCGCGTCCGCTGGACGAGGCGATCTCGACCGCGGGCGGGCTGGGCTGGGAGGCGCTCGATGCAGGGCTGATGCTGACCGCGCGGCCCGGCACCTATGCCGCAGGCGAGATGCTCGACTGGGAGGCCCCCACCGGGGGCTATCTGCTGACCGCCTGCCTTGCGACCGGGCTTTGGGCGGGTCGTCAGGCGGCGGCGCGGCTGGGCCACTGAGCCCCGATGCCGCCCGGGCCCGGCCGCTGGGCCTTCGGGGTCAGGCGGGTCTTGGGTTGCCCGGCGTTCAGGCTGCCTGCGCGCGCCGGTAGGCGGGGCGGGCACGCATCCGGGCCAGATACTCGGCCAGCCGCGGCTGCGAGATCGGGAAATGCGCGGTTTCCGCCCAGTCACCGCAATGGGTTAGGATGATGTCGGGCACCGTCATCTCGGCGCCCATCAGGAAGGGACCGGTTCCCATCCGCCCGACCAGCACCTCCTGGCTGCGGATGAACTCCCATTTCAGGCTGTCCTTGATCGCCGACTGGCGCAGCTCTTCGGGCAGCACGAAACTGTGCCGCGCGGCCATCCACAGGGCCGAATCGAATTCGTCCAGCAGGAACTGGGTCATGCTGTCCTGCAGCGCCCGCTCGATCGAGCCTGCGGGATGGGTGAGGCGGTCGTGGCGGTCGGCCAGAAAGCTCAGGATCGCGGTCGAATCGGGAAGGGGCACACCCTCGGCGATCAGAACCGGCACCTTGCCGCCGGGAGTGAACGCCACCACATCCTCCGTGTGCGGCAGGGCCGGGACGTGATCATAGGCAAGCCCAAGCTCTTCCAGCATCCACAGAACCCGCCATGCACGGCTGTTGCCGCTGCCGATGACCCGGTACATCGCCATATCCCCCCAGATACGTGCCTCAGGGGTTCCAGCAAATTGCGGCAGGGTCAAGTGCGGCGCGATGCCATCACCGCAAGCCGGATGAAGCTGCGTTCGATCAGGGCCATCTGCGGCGCGCGCTGCGCCGAGCGCAGCTTCAGGTCGGTGTCGATCAGGATCCCCAGCGCCTGTTCCAGCCGGTGCATGCCCCAGCTCTGGGCCTGGCGCACCATCCGGTCGCGGGCCTTGAAATGCACCGGCGGGCGCAGCCGGTTGATGCCCGAGGCGGCGCCGTCGGCATCGGCAGCGGCAGCGTGCAACTGACGGAAATGCCGGGTCGCGGAGATGCAGAGCGTCACCGGCGTCATCCCCTGCGCCTGCAGGCGTTGCATCAGCGGCCCGATCTCGACGGTCTTCGCCTCGGCCACCGCATGGATCAGCGCATCCGCCTCGGCCTCGGTCGAGCGGGGCGCGCAGGCCAGGATGTCCTCGGGGCTCAGCGGGTCGGGATCGTTCAGCTTGTAAAGCGAGATCTTCTCGACGGTCTGGCGGAAATCGCCGGGATCGAGCGCGGTTGCCAGATCGAGAAGCGTGCCCATCGCGGCCCGGTCGGCCTGGCCCAGCCCGGCCTGCGCCAGCATCGATTCGATTTCGGGCCGGCCGGGCGGGTCGTCGTAGATGCCGACGGCATAGGCCTCGGGATGGGCCTCGAACGCCTTTCTCATCGCCGATTTCGGCGCCAGCTGGCGCGCGGTCAGAACGATCTGCGCATCGCCCTTCTGCCAGTCGGCCAGCGCCCCGAGGATCTTGTCGGAAAGCGCGTCGGTCGCGTCCTCGAGAAAGACCACGCGGGGGCCGGGAAAGAAGCCGCGCGCCTTGACCGCATCGGTCAGGGCCGCCGGGTCGGCGCGCAGATCGGCGGCCGAAAGCCGGGTCAGCCGCATCTCTTCCTCGGCATTCGGGCCCAGCAGGGCGGCGATGACCTGCTGGCGCTTCAGCGCCACCCGCATCGCGTCATTGCCATAGATCAGAAGTCCGGGGCGGTTGGGGTCGGGGCGGGCGAAATATCCCGCGGCATCGCGCGGAGAGAGCTTCATTCCGCCCAGGCGCCCGAGCCGGCCAGAAGCCGCGTCATCATCTCGTCGGCCAGAATCACCATCAGCCGGCGATAGGCGTCCCGCTTGGCAGTGCGGGTCGCGACCGTGCTGCCGGTGGCGGAATAGGCAGTGAAGGAGGCGACCTCGCCCGACTGCACCACGCTGCCGCTGTCGATGTCGCGCAGCTGGAAGCCGGCGCGGCCGGTGATGTGGTAGCGCGTCGTGTCCTGCCCTGCGGTGACGCCGAGCCCCTCGCTCTCGGTCTTGATCCGGTAGGACAGCCGCCAGCGCGGCGCCGAGGCGCGGCCGAGCCGGGTTTCGAGCTGCTCGACCAAGGTGAAGTCGTCGACACTGTCCGGGGCGTCGACCGCGATCCGGCCGCGCAGCCCCTCGGCCGGGCCGCCGGGCCCGTAGGCCGGGCGGAAGCCGCAGCCTGCCAGCGACAGCCCGGCTGCGCTCAGCCCCGAAACGAGGAAGGTACGGCGGTCAGACGACGACATTGACGATGCGGCCCGGTACGACGATCAGCTTCTTGGGGGCGCCGCCCTCCAGCGCCTTGATCACAGCATCGTCGGCCAGAACCAGCTTTTCAACCTCTTCCTTGGGCAGGTCCTTGGCCACCCGGATCTCGGACCGGCGCTTGCCGTTGATCTGGATCGGCAGCGTCACGCTGTCCTCG
The DNA here is from genome assembly GCF_002073975.1 of Rhodovulum sp. MB263. NCBI lineage: Bacteria > Pseudomonadati > Pseudomonadota > Alphaproteobacteria > Rhodobacterales > Paracoccaceae > Rhodovulum > Rhodovulum sp. MB263. The sequence continues at coordinate 377,810 of NZ_CP020384.1, forward strand.
ACCAGCATCGCCGGATCGGCCTCGGGCCAGGGGCTGTCGGCCACCAGCCCGTCGCCGCCCAGCATCTCCCAGATCTCCTCGGCGAGGTGGGGCGTCATCGGCGCCATCAGCTGCGCCATCGCCATCGCGGCGTCTCGCCGCGCGGCAAGGCTGGCACTGGATTTCGCCAGGGTATTGGTGAAGGCATAAAGTTTTGCCACCGAGCTATTGAAGCCGAAGCTCTCGATACCCATTGTCACATCGTGGATGGTTTTATGCAGGGCGCGGCGGAGGGCCAGGTCGTCTCCCCCCCCTTCGGCCGCGCCCGGACCGTTCGCTGACCGCGCCGCCTCGGCCGGAGCCTCTTCCTCGTAAGCCGCGATTCCGCCGCCATTCATCTCTTCGGCAATGGCCTCGGCAAGGCGCCAGACCCGGCCCAGATGCCGGAACGCCGCCTCGGCGCCCGCCGCCGTCCATTCGACATCGCGTTCGGGCGGGCTGTCGGACAGCACGAACCAGCGCGCGGTATCTGCCCCGAAGGCCTGGATGATATTGACCGGGTCGACGACGTTCTTCTTCGATTTCGACATCTTGGCCGAAGGCACGATCTCGACCGCCCCGCCGCTGGCCTTGAGTTTGCCGTTCTCGACCTCTTCGGGCAGGTGATAGACCGGACGGCCCCTGGCGTCGCGGGTCATGTAGATCTCATGCGTGACCATGCCCTGGGTGAAGAGCGCGTCGAAGGGCTCGATCGCCTTCTTCGGCAGGTGGCCGGTGATCTGCATCGCCCGGGCGAAGAATCGCGAATAGAGCAGGTGCAGGATCGCATGCTCGATCCCGCCGATATACTGGTCGACATTCATCCAGTACCCGGCATCGGCCAGCTCGGTCGGCGTCGCCGCATGGGGTGCGGTGAACCGCGCATAATACCAGGACGAATCGACGAAGGTGTCCATCGTGTCGGTTTCGCGCTTCGCCGGCTTGCCGCAGGAAGGGCAGGCACAATCGCGCCAGGTCGGGTGCCGGTCCAGCGGGTTGCCGGGCTGATCGAATGTCACGTCATCGGGCAGGCGGACCGGCAGGTTTTCCTTCTTCTCGGGCACCACGCCGCAATCGGGGCAATGCACCACCGGAATCGGGCAGCCCCAGTAGCGTTGCCGCGACAGCCCCCAGTCGCGCAGGCGGAACTTGGTCACGCCTTCGCCCAGGCCCCTGGCCTCGCAATGCCGGATCGCGGCCTCGACGGCCTCGTCGCCGGTGGCGGTCTCGTCCCAGGCATAGGCCTTCAGCCAGCGCACCTTTTCGGTCTTCGGCGGGGTGAAGGCCTCGGTTCCGACCGGGGCGCCGCCGTCCAGAGCCACGAAGGTATCGGTCACCGGCAACCCGTATTTCCGCGCGAAATCGAGGTCGCGCTGGTCGTGCGCCGGGCAGCCGAAGATCGCGCCGGTGCCGTAATCCATCAGGATGAAATTGGCGATGTAGACCGGAAGTTCCCATGTCTCGTCAAAGGGATGGCGGACACGCAGCCCGGTATCGAATCCCTTCTTCTCGGCCTTTTCCAGATCTTCCTCGCTGGTGCCGGTGCGGCGGCACTCGGCGCAGAAGGCGGCAAGCCCGGGATTGTCGGCCTCGAGCGCCTTTGCCAGCGGGTGATCGGGCGAGATGCCCAGAAAACTCGCCCCCATCAGCGTGTCGGGCCGGGTGGTATAGACCTCGATCCGCCCGAACCCCTCGGGTGCCTCGACCAGATCGAACCCCATCTGCAGCCCGCGGCTCTTGCCGATCCAGTTGCGCTGCATCAGCTTGACCTTCTCGGGCCAGTTGTCGAGCCCGTCCAGCGCCTCCAGCAGCTCCTCGGCGAAATCCGAGATCCTGAAGAACCATTGCGTCAGCTCGCGCCGCTCGACCGGCGCGCCCGAGCGCCAGCCCTTGCCCTCGATCACCTGTTCATTGGCCAGCACTGTCATGTCGACCGGGTCCCAGTTGACGGTCGCGTTCTTGCGATAGACCAGCCCCGCGCCCAGCATGTCGAGGAACATCGCCTGTTGCTGGCCGTAATATTCCGGATCGCAGGTGGCGAATTCGCGCGACCAGTCGATCGACAGGCCCAGCGGCTTCATCTGCGCGCGCATGTCGGCGATGTTGCCATAGGTCCAGTCCTTGGGATGGCCGCCCCGCTCCATCGCCGCGTTCTCGGCGGGCATGCCGAAGGCGTCCCAGCCCATCGGATGCAGCACGCTGAAGCCGCAGGACATCTTGTAGCGCGCCACCACGTCGCCCATGGTGTAGTTGCGGACATGGCCCATATGGATGCGCCCAGACGGGTAGGGGAACATCTCGAGCACGTAATATTTCGGCCGGCTCTCGTCGCGGGTGGCGGTGAAGGTGCCGCCCTCCTCCCACGCGGATTGCCATTTCGGCTCGATCTCTGCCGGGGTATAGCGCGCCATGTCTTGCGGTCCTTCGTTCGGGGCGGTCGTTTCGGGGCACGGCGATGTCAATAGTCGCCCGCGCGCAGGGCGTCCAGTGTCGCCTGCGCCGCGCCGTCACGCCGGGGATGAAAGGGTCAGAGCCTGTTGTCGCGGACCCGGATCTGGCGGGCGCGGGTCAGGATCGCATCCTCGACGGCGCGCACCGTCTCCTGGCTGACCGCGCCGCCCTTGGACTGCAGCGACACCTTGAGCGAGCGCGCGTCCAGCGCGGGGTCCTGCACATAGACGGTGGCGCGATAGGCGCGACCGCCGCCCGGAGGCGTGCCGTAATCGGTGACGATGACGCCGGTGAAGGGATCGACCGAGCGCACCGGCAGGAAGTTCAGCACTTCCAGCGAGGCCTGCCAGAGATACTTGTTGACCTCGACCTTCACATTGGGGTCGTCGCCGTCGAACAGGTCCCACACCGTCGATTTCGACCGGCGTTTCTGCTGCATCTCTGCCATGGGCGTGTTCTGGTACTGCGCGTCCAGATTGGCCTGCCGTGCGTCGGGGTCCGAGCTGCCGCCGAACCAGCCGCCGCCGCAGCCCGAAAGCCCGGCCGTTGCCACGGCGATCAGCGCCACGCGCGAGAAGCTCGAAATGGTCATGCGCATTATCCCCTTCGGTCCTTTCCGGGTCTTTACCGGAGCCATGGAAAGCCGACAAGGTTTTTCCCTTTGCCCGCGCTCCTTTGAGACTCGCGCGCGAGTCTTCGGGCCGGGGCCGCCCCCTGTGTGGCATCGCTGCATCAATCGGGCGAAGCGTTCGAGGCCCCGGGCCGTGTTCCTTGCAATTCGGGGGGGGAGGAGCGACACCACCATCATACTCAGTTCGGGGCTCCGGTCTGAGGTGCATCTAGAAACGAATGAGGGAAAACCATGAAAAAGGTTCTCTTCGCGACCACCGCGCTGGTTGCCTCGGCCGGCTTCGCTGCGGCTGACATCACCTTCTCCGGTCAAGCTGAAATGGGTATCGTCGGCGGCGGCAAAGACGTCCCCGGCGTCAGCTCCTACACCGGTCAAAACGCGGGCGGCTACGCCTCCGACACCGTGTTCAACAACGACTTCACCCTGACCGTCGTCGGTTCGGGCCAGACCGACAGCGGCCTGTCCTTCGGCATCTCGGTCGACTTCTCGACCGACGCCGAGCCGGACGCCAACGGCAACGTCGCGCTCGACAACGAAGCGGTCTTCATCTCGGGCGACTTCGGCACCCTGACCCTGGGTGAGATCGACGGCGCCGTCGACAAGCAGCTGACCGAAGTCAACAACGCCATCGGCCAATACTCGATCGGCGATGACGAAACCGTGCATGCCGGTTTCCAGGGCTCCTATGGTGACGGTGCCTACGACAACCAGATCCTGCGCTATGACTACGCCTTCGGCGATTTCGGCTTCTCGGCGTCGATTGAACTCGACGACGGCAAAGGTCGCCTTGCCGGTGCGGATGACTACGACAACGGCTACGCCCTGGCGATCAGCTACAAAACCGACATGAGCGGCGTGGGCCTCGGCTTCGGCCTCGGCTACCAGTACCTGGAAACCAGCGATGCCTGGGCGCCGGGCAACCTGAATACATTCCTTGCCGCTGGCGATAAATGGGCGGCCGGTACCGAAGTCGACATCATTGCCGCGACCGTCTCGGCCGACTTCAACAACGGTTTCAAAGCTGGTTTCGAATACACCAACTTCGACCCGAATTCCGGCTACTCGGATGTTGACCACTACGCGATCGGCCTGGGCTACAGCGTGAACGCCCTGTCGCTGGGCGCCAGCTATGGCAAGTTCGACACCTCGGGTGCCGATGCCGACGGTTGGGCCGTGACCGCGGCCTACGATCTGGGCGGTGGTGCCTCGGTCGTCGCGGCCTACAGCGACTCGGACATCGACGGCGCTGCCTACGATGGCAACGACTACGAAACCTACTCGCTGGGTGTCGTGATGAACTTCTAAGTCCAACCGGACCTGGAATTGGGAAGGGCGGGCCTTTGGGTCCGCTCTTTTCATTTATGGGGGGCGTCGCGGTCGCCGCCGTCCTGCCACCGGCGCGAAATCGACAAGGCCGGGGCGGCATGCTACCCCGGGCCCGATACCGACGACCCGACACCGACCCGGAAGGAGCAAGACCATGCTGCCGCTCAGCCAGACCGAGACGAGGCGTCGGCTTGACGCGGCGCAGCGCCTTCAGCGCGCGGGCCGGACCGAGGCCGCCGAAGCCGCCTATCGCAGCCTGCTGGACGGCCAGCCCGGCCTTGCGGCGGCGGCCTTCCAGCTTGGCCGGATCGCGCTGGGACGGGGCGCCGTCGAAGAGGCCGCCGCCCGGTTCGAAGCCGCGCGCAAGGCAAGGCCCGACGAGGCCCCGATCTGGCAGATGGAGGCCGAGGCGCTGGCCCGGCTGGGCGATGCGCCCCGGACTACCCGCTTTCTGAAGGCGGCCCGCAAGGCGGGGTTGCCCGCGGCCCTGCTCGCGGCGCTCGAGGCGCGGCTTGGTGCCGCAAAGGCCCCGGCCAGGGGCGCCCGGCGCGCGCCGCTTGGCTCTGCCTCGCCGCAGGCGGCAGAGGCGGTTCTGGCCGAGCTTCGGGCCGGGCGCAGCGCGGCGGCCGAGGCGAGGGCGCTGGCGCTGACCCGGGCGCATCCCGATTCGGCGCTGGCCTTCAACCTTCTGGCCACCGCCCGGGTCGAGCTGGGCCGGACCGCCGAGGCGCGTCAGAGCTTCGAGGCGGGGCTGGCGCTGGCGCCGGATTATGCCGAGTTGCGGGCCGGGCTCGGGCGGCTTCTGGTCGAGACCGGCGAGACCGCGGCGGGGGTGCGCCATCTGGAGGCGGCGCTGGCGCGCCTGCCCGCGCATCCGCCCGCACAGGTGGCGCTGGGCAAGGGGCTGGCGCGGCTGGGCCGGCAGGACGCGGCCGAGGCGGCCTTCCGCCGGGCGGTGGCGGCGGACGGACGCTATCTCGAGGCGCGTCTGGCGCTGGCGCATCACCTGATGGAAACGGGCGCGCCCGCAGCGGCGGAAGAGACCCTGGAGGCCGCGCTTGGTGCAGGCCATGACCGCGCCATCATCCGCGTCCGTCTGGCCGAGGCGCAGGCCAAGCAGGGCAGGACCGGGGCTGCGAAGGCGAATTACGATGCCGCGATCGCGGCCGAGCCGGGGCTGGCCATGGCCTACAGCCTGCGCGGCATGCTGCTGCAGACCCTGGGCGAGTTTGCGGCGGCCGAGGCCGATTTCCGGCAGGCCATCGCGCTGGAGCCCCGGAACGGCGAGCATTACCGGACCATGCTGGCGACCTACAAGGTGACCGCCGACGATCCGCTGCTGGCCGGGATGGAGGCCCTGTTCGCGGACCCGGCGCTGGGGGATGAGAGCCGGATGCATCTTGGCTTTGCGCTGTCGCGCGCGATGGAGCAGATCAAGGCGCATGATCGGGTCTTCACCTATCTGCGTCCGGCCAACGACCTGATGCGCGCGCGCCATCCCTATGACATCTCCGAGCGCCGGGCCGAGATCGACGCGGTGATGACGGCCTTCGCGGACACCGATTTTTCGGTGCGAAAAATCGAGGGCGTCCCGGATTACGCGCCGATCTTCGTCACCGGCATGCCACGCTCGGGCACGACGCTGGTCGAGCAGATCGTGGCCAGCCATTCGCGGGTCACCGGTGGCGGCGAGATCGGCTATGTCGCGGGCGAGGCGATGGCCCTGCTGCAGGACGGATCGGGCGGTCTTCGGTCACTCGAACGGGTCGGCGATGCCGAGATCGCTGCGCTGGGCGGCCGCATCGCGGACGAATTCGCCCGGCGGTTTCCGGGCTCGGATCTTGTCAGCGACAAGTCGATCCAGACCTATATGGTGGCCGGGCTGGTGCGGCTGGCGCTTCCGCAGGCGAAGATCGTGGTGGTGCATCGCGATCCGCGCGACATCTGCCTGTCGATCTACAAGAACATGTTTGCCGAGGGCACCCATCGCTATTCGACCAATCTGCGCGATCTGGGGCTTTACTACCGGATGTTCCTCGAGATGATCGCGTTCTGGCGCGGGAAGCTGCCCGGCGGCTTCCACGAGATCCGCTATGAGGATCTGATTGCCGATCCGGAGGCCGAGGCCCGGGCGCTGGTCGCGGCCTGCGGTCTCGACTGGCAGGACACCTGCCTGAATTTTCACAAGACCGAGCGGCGGGTGGCGACGCTCAGCCTGGCACAGGTGCGACAGCCGATCTATGCCAGCTCGATGCAGGCCTGGCAGCGGCATGCCGGGGAGCTGGCCGAGTTGACCGAGGCGCTGGGCGATACGATCGGAGGCGAAAATGGGGCTTGAGGATATTCGCGCGCGGCTGGCGAAGGCGGAGCGGGAGGCAGGGCGTGCGCCGGGTTCGGTGACATTGGTCGCGGTCTCGAAAGTGCAGCCGCTGGCGCGGGTCGAAGCGGTGCTGGAGCAGGGGCAACGCATTTTCGGCGAGAACAAGGTGCAGGAGGCGGCGGGCAAGTGGCCCGCCTTCCGCGAGCGCTTCGACGGGGTCGAGCTGCATCTGATCGGACCGCTGCAAAGCAACAAGTCGCGCCAGGCGGTGGAGCTCTTCGATGCGATCCATTCGCTCGACCGGCCGAAGCTGGCGCGGCGGCTCGCCGATCATGCGCAGGAGCGCGGGGCCTGCCCGGATCTCTTCATCCAGGTGAATACCGGCGAGGAGCCGCAGAAGGCGGGCGTGCTGCCCACCGAGACGGATGCCTTCATTGCCGAATGCCGCGGGATGGATTTGCCGATCCGGGGGCTGATGTGCATTCCGCCGGTCGAGGAGACGCCATCCCTGCATTTCGCGCTGTTGGCGAAGATCGCGGCGCGAAACGGCCTGGCCGGGTTGTCCATGGGGATGAGCGACGATTTCGAACAGGCGGTTGCCCTGGGGGCGACCCATGTTCGGGTCGGCAGCGCGATTTTCGGCACGCGTGGCGTCGGCTGACCCTAGGTTCCGATTTTTCGGCGAAAAATCGACGCGCAGCCCGCTCGGGGAGGCAGGGATCGGAAGGGCTCTTGCCACGCAGAGGATTTTATTCTAAAAATGACGTTATATGATAACATAACAGGTGTTTTATGTCCGCCCGACTTCCCGTCACAGTTCTGTCCGGCTTTCTCGGGGCCGGAAAGACGACCGTCCTCAACCATGTCCTGAACAACCGCGAGGGTCGCCGGGTGGCGGTGATCGTGAACGACATGTCCGAGGTGAATATCGACGCCGATCTGGTTCGGGCGGGCAGCACGCTTGCCCGCGGCGAAGAGCGTCTGGTCGAAATGACCAATGGCTGCATCTGCTGCACGCTGCGCGACGATCTGCTGGTCGAGGTGCGGCGGCTCGCGGAAGAGGGCCGTTTCGACAGCCTGCTGATAGAAAGTACCGGCGTGTCCGAGCCGCTGCCGGTTGCCGCGACCTTCGAGTTTCGCGACGATGAGGGCCGGTCGCTGTCGGATATCGCCCGCCTCGACACCATGGTCACCGTGGTCGATGCCGCCAACCTGCTGCGCGACTTCTCGTCCCGCGATTTCCTGGCCGATCGCGGCGAGGAAATCGGCCCCGGGGACGAGCGCAGCCTGGTCGACCTGTTGACCGACCAGATCGAATTCGCCGATGTGATAATCCTGAACAAGGTCTCCGCAGCCTCTCCGGCCGATCTTGCCGCCGCCCGCAGGATCTTGCGTGCGCTGAATACCGATGCCCGGATCGTCGAGACCGATTACGGTCGCGTCGACGCCTCTGGGCTTCTCGATACCGGGCTTTTCAGCTTCGAGGCCGCGCATCGCCACCCGACCTGGGTGAAGGAGCTTTACGGCTTTGCCGACCATGTGCCGGAAGATGCCGAATACGGCATCACCAGCTTCGTCTACCGCGCCGAGCGGCCGTTCGATCCAGCCCGGCTGGCCGGGTTCTTCGAAACTCCGTTGCCCGGCGTGATCCGTGCCAAAGGGCATTTCTGGATCGCGACCCGGCCGCATTGGGCGGGCGAGGTCTCGATGGCGGGGCCGATGGTCGAGGTCCGCGGGCTGGGGCTTTGGTGGGCCGCCGTGCCCGAGGCGCATTGGCCGCCCGAGGCGCGCCAGCGGATGGCCGGGCGTGTGGCCGGGGAATTCGGCGACCGCCGCCAGGAGATGGTCTTCATCGGCACGCTCGGCAGCATGAACCGTCACCGGATCTCGGCCATGCTCGACCGCTGCCTTGTGCCCGAGACGCGATTTTGTCCCGAGCTCTGGTCGGGCCTGCCCGATCCGTTTCCGCAATGGGGCGAAGCGGCGTGACCGGCAACGCATCGAGCAGGCTGCGGCGACGGCGCCGGAGCTGTCCGATGGCCGCGCATGACCGGCTGCCCGCCCCGGCCCGGGCCTGGGTCGCGCGGGCGGTGTTGCCTTGGAGCGCGACCTCGGTCGCCCGGATCTGGACCCGGGCGATGGCCGAGACCGGTTCGGAGGCTGCGGCTCTGGCCCGGCTCGCCGCGGCCGAACGCGCGACGCTTGCGCGCGAGGCGACGACGTCTGGCCGGGGCAGGACGGGCTGAGACGGTCAGGCTGTCGAGCTTTTGTGAACAGGGCCCGCTTGCGGTCCCTGCCGCGTATGTTATCTGGCTAATCATTAGCTTGGTAATGGAATCGCGGTCCGGCAATGCATGACGTGTACAAGACGTTCCTGCCCGAGGTGTTCGGGCTCGTGCGGACGATCCGCAAGCGTTTCGATGCCCGTGCCACCTCGATCGACATGACCTATGCCCGTGCCCAGGCGCTGGTGAACATCGCCAATTGCGAAGGGCTGACCCAGGTCGATCTGGCCGAGCGGCTCGATATCCGGACCCCCTCGATGAACCGCACCCTCGATCATCTCGAGGCGGCCGGCCTGATCGAGCGCCGCGCCTCGGCCGAGGACAAGCGGGTCCGTCGTCTCTATCTGACCCCGGAAGCGCGGGCGCGGGCCGAGGCCGTGGTCGATTTCACCGATGAGCTTCGGGCCGAGGTCTATCGCGGAATCGACCCGGACGAGCTTGAGCGGGCGCTGGCAACGATCCGCAGGATTCAGGCCAATCTTGCCGCGATGGGGCAGTGATGCCCCCTGCCGCGCCGTCCGATGCGCCGCTCCCGGCGCCCCAACCCGAATCGCCGGGCCTGACCCGTCCTTTGTCGCTGGCCGCCGCCTATATGCTGGCCTCGATGTTCATTGCCCTGTCGCAATCGCTGGGGCAGGGATTTCTCGCGGCCAATATTCCGACGCTGGCGGGCGAACTCGGCGCGACCCAGAGCCAGACCGCCTGGCTGATGGTCGCGTTCATGGCGCCGCGCGCCTCGCTGCCGCTGATGCTGATCAAGATCCGCAGCCAGTACGGGCTGCGCCGCTTCGCCGAAGTCTCGATCGCGCTTTACGCCGCCGTGGCGCTGCTCAGCCTGCTGACCCGCGACCTGCGCTCGGCGCTTCTGGTCGAGCTTCTGTCCGGGATCTCGGCCGCGCCGCTCGCGACGCTGGCCTTCCTCTATGCGCTCGAACCGCTGCCGCAGCGGCTGAAGCTTACCGTGGGCCTGCCCTTCGCGCTCAGCTTCATCGCGCTGGGCATGCCGCTGGCCCGTGCGCTCAGCCCGGCCGTCCTGACCGATGGTAGCTGGACCGATATCCTCCTGCTCAAGCTCGGCATGGCGATGGTCTGCCTGTTCCTGGTGTTCCGGCTGCCGCTGCCGCATGGCGAGCGGACCCGGACGATCCGCGGGCTCGACCTGATCTCCTTTTCGCTGATTGCTGCCTCCTTCGGCGGGCTCGTGGCCTGCTTCACGACCGGCTACATCTACTGGTGGACCGCGGCGGCCTGGATCGGGCCGGTGCTGGCGCTGTCGATCGCCGGTCTGGTCCTGGCGCTGGTGATCGAGCTGCACCGGACGGCGCCGCTGCTCGACGTGCGCTGGCTGGCGACGCCCGAGATGCTGCACCTGACCGCGGCGCTCCTGATCTTTCGCGTGATCCTGTCGGAGCAGACCGCCGGGGCGCCCGGCCTGTTCCAGACCCTGGGCTTCGCGCCCGAGCAGATCGCGCCGCTGTTCTGGGCGATCTCGCTGGCCACGCTTGCCGGCGGCGCCGCCTGCGCGCTGGTGATGAAGCTGGACAGGGTGCCCACGATCCATGTCGTCGCGCTGCTCCTGATCGCGCTGGGCTCGGCGATGGATGCCCATGCCAATACCGATGTGAGCCCGACCCTGATGATCACGAGCCAGGCCATGGTGGGCTTTGCCGCGGCGATGTTCCTGCCCTCGGCGATGGCGGCGGGGCTGGTCAAGGCGCTGAGCAAGGGGCCGCAATACCTTCTGAGCTTCGTCATCGTGTTCCTGTCGAGCCAGATCCTCGGCGGCACCGTCGGCGCGGGGCTGTTCAGGACCTTCGTCGCGGTCAGGACCACGGCACATGGTCAGGCGCTGGCCGAGGGGCTGCAGACCGGCGACCCGCTGGTCTCGGCGCGGCTGGCCGGGATCGCGGCGCAGCTTTCCTCGACGGTGACCGATCCGGTCCGGCTCAGGGCGCAGGCGGTCGCGCAACTGGCGGCCGACACTGCGCGCCAGGCCACCGTTTCGGCCTATAACGATGTTTTCGCCCTGATCTCGGCACTGGCTCTGTGTGCCCTGGCCGCGCTTCTGGGGCATATTGCGCGGGACTGGCTGCGGGCGCGGATGGCCCGCCACGTCCCGGACGCCGGATAAGGACCCCGAAATGCATCTTCTGAAACACCATGTCCCCACTGTTCTGATCGTCCTGATCGGGGTGCTCGGTGTCCTCGTCGTGCTTTTTGCCTGGCATCTGCCTCCCTTCGGCGGCGCCGAGATCCGGACCGAGAACGCCTATGTCAGGGGCAATGTGGCGACGCTGTCGCCGCAGATCGCGGGCTATGTGACCGAGGTCCGGGTCACGGATTTCCAGACGGTGGCCACGGGCGACATCCTGGTCCGGCTCGATGACAGGATCGCGCGCCAGACCGTGGCGCGGGCCGAGGCCGAGCTCGACAGTGCCCGCGCCGCGTTGAAGGCCAACGATCAGGACATCAATTCCGCCGGCGCCACGCTCGAATCGCGCCGGGCCGCGGCCGCGGCTGCGCGCTCGGCGGTCGATACCGCCCGGGCGGAATGGGACCGGCATGACCGGCTGCGCCGGAAGGGGGTGATTTCGGCCGCCGATGCCGAGGATGCCGAGCTGCGCCTGCGTCAGGCCGAGGCCGCGCTGACCGAGGCGCTGAGCGACGTTGCCGTCGCGCGCGAGGATCTGGCCACCGCGAAGGTTCGCACCGATACGCTGAGCGCAAGCGTGACCGCCGCGCTGGCAGCGGTCGAGCTGGCCCGGATCGAGCTTGAACATACCGTCATCCGTGCGCCGCAGAACGGGCGGCTGGGCCAGGTCAATGTCCGGGTCGGTCAGTATGTGACGGCAGGCACCGCGCTGGTGTCGCTGGTCTCGTCGCGGGTCTGGGTGATCGCCAATATCAAGGAGACCGATCTCGCCGGGCTTCATTCCGGCCAGACGGTGCGCTTTGCGGTCGATGCGCTGGGCGGGCAGCCGTTTACGGGCAAGGTTGCGCTGCTGTCTCCGGCCACCGCCTCGGAATTCAGCATTCTCGGCAATTCGACCGCGACAGGCAATTTCACCAAGATCGCCCAGCGACTGCCCGTGCGGATCGAGGTCGATCCGGGGCAGGACGGCCGGGACCGCCTGGCGCCGGGCATGTCGGTTGTGGTCCATATCCCGCGCGATCGGGGCTGAGCCCGGGGGACGTGCCGTGGCACCGGGTCAGATGTCAAAGACGACGCCCTGTGCCAGCGGCAGCTCGCGCGAATAGTTGATGGTGTTGGTGGCGCGCCGCATGTAGCTCTTCCAGGCGTCCGAGCCGCTTTCGCGGCCGCCGCCGGTCTCCTTCTCGCCGCCGAAGGCCCCGCCGATCTCGGCGCCCGAGGTGCCGATATTGACATTGGCGATGCCGCAATCCGAGCCGCGCGCCGACAAGAACAGCTCCGTCTCGCGCAGATCCGTGGTGAAGATCGACGAGGACAGCCCCGCGCCGACCGCGTTATGGGCCTCGAGCACGGCATCGAAATCGCTGTATCTCATCACGTAGAGGATGGGGGCGAAGGTCTCTTCCAGAACCGGGCCGGTCTGGGCGGGCATTTCGACCAGGGCCGGGCGCGCGTAATAGGCGGTGTCGGGGCCGATGGCCTCGCGCGTGCCGCCATGCACGGTGCCGCCCGCCGCGCGCGCGGCCTCCAGCGCCGCCTGCATCGCCCGATAGGCGGCGCCGTCGACCAGCGGCCCGACCAGCGCGTCGGTATCCAGCGGGTTGCCCACGCTGACCGAGGCATAGGCCCGGATCAGCCCCGGCACCAGCGCTTCGTAGATGTCGTCATGCACGAACAGCCTGCGCATCGTGGTGCAGCGCTGCCCTGCGGTGCCCATGGCGCCGAAGGCGACCGCGCGCAGCGTCATCGCGGGATCGGCCGAAGGGCAGACGATGCCGGCATTGTTGCCGCCCAGTTCCAGGATCGAGCGGCCGAAGCGCGCCGCGACCCCGGGCCCGACGATCCGCCCCATCCGGGTCGATCCGGTGGCCGAGATCAGCGGCACATCGGGGCTGTCGACCAGCGCCGCTCCGATGTCGGGGCCGCCCGGCAGCACCTGTACCAGCGCCTCGGGGGCGGTGCCGAAGCGCTCCAGCGCCCGGCCAAGGACCGCGCGGCAGGCCAGCGCCGTCAGCGGGGTCTTTTCCGAGGGCTTCCAGATCACCGGGTCGCCGCAGACCAGCGCCAGCGCCGCATTCCAGGCCCAGACCGCGACGGGGAAGTTGAAGGCGGTGATCACGCCCACCGGGCCCAGCGGGTGCCAGGTCTCCATCATCCGGTGACCGGGGCGCTCGGTCGCGATGGTCAGCCCGTAGAGCTGGCGCGAGAGGCCGACCGCGAAATCGCAGATGTCGATCATCTCCTGCACCTCGCCCGCGCCCTCGGAGGGGCTCTTGCCCGCCTCGACCGAGACCAGCCGGCCGAGATCGGCCTTGGCCGCGCGCAATTCCTCGCCGAGGAGCCGCACCAGCTCGCCCCGCCTCGGGGCCGGAACCATCCGCCAGTCGCGGAATGCCGCCTTTGCGGCGGCGATGGCGGCGGCCGCATCGGCGGGGCTGGCCGCAGAGATCTCGGCGATCCGCGCGCCGGTGAGCGGCGAGAGGCAGGCCATGTCGCCGCCGCTCAGCGTGTCGGCAGCGACGCCAAGGCGCGCCATCAGGCGTTCGGTCTCGGAACGGAGGGGCATGTGCGGTCCTTCCTGTCATCCTGTCGGGGCAGGGCTGTCTTCTGGCTTCTGGACGCCCTGTGCCCCGCCCGAGGCTTTCATGAAGGCGCGGGCGTTTCAACCGGCACGGGGCGCTGTGGGGGGGGGGGCGTGCCCGGATCGGGCGCGGGCCCTCAGAGATAGGTGCTCGGCACCGCTGTGGTGAATTTCAGCTCTTCCATCGAGATCGAGGAATTGATCTGCGAGAAATCGAGCCGCTCGATCATCGTCTTGTAGACCCGGTCATAGGTCGAGATGTCGGGCACCACCACTTTCAGGATGTAATCCGTCGCTCCGGTCAGCCGGTAGGCCTCGACGATCTCGGGCAGGTCGTCGATCAGCGCCCGGAACCGGTTCAGCCAGGCCGCTTCGTGCCTGGGCGCGGTGATGCCGATGAAGACGGTCATGCCCACATTGGCGCGGGCATGATCCACGAGCGCCACCCGCCCCTTGATCACGCCCGCCTCTTCCAGCCGCTTGACCCGCCGCCAGCAGGGCGTGGGGCTCAGCCCCACGATATCGGCCAGCGCGTTCACCGCGAGATCGGCATCGCGCTGCAGGATCTCGAGGATCTTGCGGTCGATCTCGTCGAATTCCGGCAGCTCGGCCGATTTCCGGTCGGCGCCGCGGGTCCTGCGGCCGGTGCTCATCTCTGCCGGAACTCCAGTACCGCCCCGGCGCAGTCGGAGGGCGCCAGCGCGATCCCGCGCGCGGTCCGGACCGGCGAAAGCCCGGCCGCGGCAAGGCAGGCCGCGGTGGCCGCGATGTCTTCGGAATGAAGCGCAAGCCCGGCAAACCCCTCGGCGGGGACGGCGGACAGCTCGAGGCCGGGGAAGTACCCGGCCAGCGCGCTGCCGGTCAGGCAGAGGATGGGGGCCGAGGCCGGGCCGGTCTCGACCCGGAAGCCGCCTTCGGCGGGCGTGACCCGGCCATGGGCATAAAGCCGGGCCAGACGCTGCGCGGCAGCCTCGGGATCGGCGCTTTGCGCGACGATCTCGGCCAGACCGCAGGCGCGGTTCGGATGGGTCAGAAGCTCGGGCAGCCAGACCGTCTCGCGGGTGCGGTGCTGGCACATGAAGACGATGCCGAAGGGCAGCTCCTCCTCGGCGAAGGCGACGGTCGAGAAGGCCGCGCGCCCGGTCCCGCCGCCCGGAAGCGGTACCGGCCGCTCGAAATGCCCGACCTCGCCGGTCGCGATGCCCAGCCCGGCCAGCGCCGTCTTCGCGGCCTCGGCATCTTCGATCCGGCAGGCCACGGCGCGCAGCCCCTCGCCTTCGCGCGCCAGGGCCGCGCGCCGGGGCGCGTTGCCCTCGGTCGGCGTCACGATGCCCAGAAGCTCCATATAGTCCTCGGGGAACATGAGGGTGTAATTCGCGGTGCCCTTGGCTGCGCTGTGCAGCCCCTTCGGCGACAGCGTGAAGCCGAGCCTGCGATAAAGCTCGGCCGAGCGGTCGAGATCCTCGACCATGAGGAAGACGTGATCGACGCCTTTGACGGGATGGGTCATGCGAGCTCCTTCGGTTCGGCGGGTCATTCAGCACGCGGTGCGCTGTACCGGCGCAAGGGTGATTTCATGTATCGCGACATTCGGGTTCATGCCCGCGACATGAAGCGCGAGTGCCGCCATGTCCTCGGGCTGGATCATTTCGGCCGCGCGGGCCGGGTCGAAGCCGGGCCGGGCGTTCAGCAGCGGCGTCGCCACCTCGCCGGGACAAAGCGCGGTCGAGCGGATGCCGTTTGCGCCCTCCTGCGCGTTGAGGCTGGCGCTGAGATCGGTCAGCGCATGTTTCGAGGCGCCATAGGGCACGCCCGCCACCGGCGCGTGGAACCGCCCGGCCCAGGACGAGGTATGGATCATCACCCCCGATCGCTGCCGCCGCATCGGCCCCAGCGCCGCGGCGATGACGTTCAGCGCGCCGGTGAGATTGGTGGCGATCACCCGGTCCCAACTGTCCCAGTCAAGCTCGTCCCAGCGCCGGAGCGGCAGGTTCAGCCCCGCATTGTTGCACAGCACGTCGATCCGTCCTGCCCACTGGACGATCTCGTCGGCAATTGCGAGAATGCGCGCCCGGTCGGTGACATCGCCGACAAAGACCCTCACAGACGCGCCGGCATTGCCGAGATCCTCTGCAAGCGCGGTCAGGCGGTCTTCCGAACGCGCGGTCAGCGCGACCCGGTAGCCCGCCCCGGCAAAGGCCCGCGCCATGGCCGCGCCGATTCCGGAACCGGCGCCCGTGATCCATACGGAATTCTGCATATTCGTTCGCCCTTTCTGCGAGCAGGCAGGAATAGTTTCGCACATTATAGTGTAAAAAGTAGGATATTCTTTCGTGAAAGCGGATTGTAGCGCAAAAAGTGCATTGACGTCGCTGTCGGGTTGCCGCTTTTTGGGCAGGCGGACGCTTTCGGCGGTGGGGACGCGGGCGCCCCGACTATGGAACGGGCATGAAAACGGGAATAACGGGGAAATCGACATGATGACGACCAGCAGATCGGCGCAAATCTGGCTTCTGGCCGGGGCCGCGCTTGCGGGCCTTGCAGGTCCGCTTGCAGGTCCGGCGGCGGCCGAAGAGCCTCAGCGCGGCGGGACCGCCATCGTTCACATGGTGTCGGAACAGCGTGTGCTGAACCCTGCGCTCCGCGCCTCGACCGGGGTCTACAACATCACCGGCAAGATCATGGAGCCGCTGATCGACAAGTCCTATGACGGCCCGGTGGGCGTGCTGGCGACGGACTGGTCCTCGACCGAAGACGGGCTGCATATCACCGTCAACCTGCGCGAGGGCGTCAACTGGCATGACGGCAAGCCCTTCACCTGCGACGACGTCGCCTTCTCGGCGATGGAGCTGTGGAAGCCGCTGCTCAACTATTCCTCGACGCTGCAGCAATACCTCGAGTCGGTCGACTGCACCGATCCCCATACCGCCGTGTTCAACTATTCGCAGCCGATGCCGCTGGACCTCTTCGTCGCTGCGATGCCCGATCTCGGTCATCCGGTGCCCAGGCATCTCTACGAGGGCACCGACATCATGCGGAACCCGCATAATACCGCGCCGGTGGGGACGGGGCCGTTCAGGTTCGTCGAGTACAAGCGCGGGCAATATGTCATCGCCGAGCGCAATGAAGACTACTGGCGCGGCGCGGAATACCCCTATCTCGACCGCATCGTCTGGCGCTTCATCCCCGACAAGTCGGCGGCCGCGGCGGCGATGGAGGCCGGGGAGATCCACGAATCCGGCACCAACAGCCTGTCGATGGCCGATATCGAGCGGTTCTCGCAGATGGACGGTTTCGATGTCGGCACCAGGGGCTACGAGAACAACGTCGCCCATTCGACCGTCGAGTTCAATCACCGCAACCCGATCCTCGCCGATCTGAAGGTGCGGCAGGCGATCTATCACGGGCTCGACATCGACTATGCGATCAAGACCATCATGCGCGGTTACGCCAAGCCGGGGCGCGGGCCGATCCCCTCGACGGGCGGGGCCAATTACACCGATGACGTGACCACCTATGCCTATGACCCCGAGCTGGCGAAGCAGATGCTCGACGAGGCGGGCTATCCGGCGGGCCCCGACGGCATCCGCTTCAGGCTGCGCCACCGGCCCGCGCCCTGGGGCGAATATACCCAGCTCTGGGCCGAATATTTCGCCCAGGCGATGGGAGAGATCGGCATCGATGTCGAGATCTTGACCAATGATGCGCCGGGCTTCCTGAACGGGGTCTATCGCGACCACGATTTCGACACGGCCAATGGCTGGCACCAGTTCCGCTCTGACCCGGCGGTCTCGACCATGGTCTGGCTGCGCTCGGGCTCGCCCGCAGGTACGCCCTGGTCGAACCAGTTCGGCTGGAAATCCGACGAGATGGACCGGATGATCGACGAGGCCCAGGCCGAGCTCGACCCCGCGGAACGGGCGGCCGACTATCACGCGATCCAGGCGAAGGCGATGGAAGAGCTGCCGGTGATCTTCGCCATCGAGCATCCCTTCATCTCGGTCACCTCGAAGAAGCTTCATAACCATCACAACAATCCGCGCTGGATCTCGTCGAGCTGGTACGATCTCTGGATCGAGCACTGATCTGCTGAAACAGGAGGCCGGGCGTTCGAGCCCGGCCTTGCCCGTCCAGACGGCCGCGACCGCCAGCCCCCATCCCAAAGCTCCCCCGGACCCCTCGACATGCAACTGACCCAAGTCCTCACCTACGCGCTGCGGCGGCTTCTGCAGGCCGTGCCGGTGGTGATCCTGATCATGGTGGGCACCTTCCTGCTGCTGAAACTGGCGCCCGGCGATACCGTCGATGCGCTGGTCGGCGACATGGGCGGTGCCGATGCCGCCTATATCGCCCGGCTCCGCGCCGAATATGGGCTCGACCAGCCGGTCTGGGTCCAGCTCGGGCGCTACATGGCCAAGCTGATCCAGTTCGATTTCGGCTGGTCCTTCGTTTATGAACAGCCGGTTTCGGCGATCCTGTGGGAACGGCTCGGCACCACGCTGATGCTGATGGGCACCTCGCTTTCGCTGGCGTTCTCGATCGGCGTGGGCCTCGGCGCCATCGCCGCCCGGCGCGCCTATTCGCTGACCGACAACGCGATCTCGACGCTGGGGCTGGTCTTCTACGCCACGCCCAGCTTCTTTCTGTCCCTGATGATGATCCTGCTGTTCTCGGTCAAGCTGGGATGGCTGCCGGTCGGCGGGCTGACCGATGTCGCGGCCTTCTATACCGGCTGGGATTACGTCTTCGATGTCGCGCTGCACCTGATCATGCCCACGGCCGCGCTGTCGCTGATCTACCTCAGCTTCTATCTGCGGCTGATGCGGGCCAGCGTGCTCGAGGTCGCCGATCTCGACTTCGTGCGGACCGCGCGGGCCAAGGGCGCGGGCGAGACCCGGCTGATGGTGCATCACATCATGCGCAACGCGCTGTTGCCGGTGGTCACGCTGCTGGGACTGCAATTCTCGACCGTGCTGGGCGGCTCGGTGGTGGTCGAGACCATCTTCGCGCTGCCGGGCCTCGGCCAGCTGGCCTATCAGTCGGTGATCCAGCGCGACATGAACATGCTGATGGGGATCATCTTCCTCTGCGCCATCATCGTCGTCATCGTGAACTTCCTCACCGACCTGCTGTATGCCCGCCTCGATTCAAGGATCGCCCTGAAATGACCGCCGCGACCACCGACCTGCCGCGCGCCGAACCCGCCCCTGCCGTTGCGCTCTGGCGCCGCTTCGCCCGCAACCGCGCCGCCCTGCTGGGGCTGGTGCTGTTCGGGGCCGTGCTGGTGATGGCGGCCACGGCCGGGCTGATCGAGCCCACCGACCCGCTGCGCCGGGCGGGGGATCCGCTGACGAAACCCTTCACCGACTGGGCCGTGCCTCTGGGCACCGATCAGCTGGGGCGCGATATCCTGGCCCAGCTGTTCCACGGCGCCCGGATCTCGCTTCTGGTGGGCGTGCTGGCGACGCTCCTGTCGATCGGCATCGGCGTCGTCGTGGGCGCGGTCTCGGGCTTCTTCGGCGGCTGGGTCGACGATGTGTTGATGCGGGTGACCGAGGCGTTCCAGACCATTCCCAATTTCGTGCTGCTCCTGGCGCTGGTGGCGATCCTGGGCTCGTCCATCGAATATATCACGCTGGCCATCGCCATCGTGTCCTGGACCGCGCCCGCGCGGATGGTCAGGGCCGAGTTCCTGTCGCTGCGCAGCCGCGAATTCGTCGATGCGGCGCGCAATCTGGGCGTCTCGAACGGGGCGCTGATCTTTCGCGAGATCCTGCCCAACGCGCTGCCGCCGGTGATCGTCTACGCCTCGGTCATCATGGCGCTGTCGATCCTTCTGGAAAGCGCGCTGGCCTTCCTGGGCTTGGGCGATCCCAACTATGCCAGCTGGGGCAACATGATCGGGCAGGGGCGCGCGGTCCTGCGCACCGACTGGTACTGCGCCGTCATTCCCGGCATCGCCATCGTGCTGACGGTTCTGTCCTTCTCGCTTCTGGGCGAGGGGCTGAACGATGCGCTCAATCCGAGGCAGAAGAAACAATGACCGATCCCGTTCTCGACATACGCGGCCTCAAGATCGCCCTGCCCAAGGGCGCGGACCGGCCCTTCGCGCTGGCCGGGCTGGACCTGAGCGTGCGCCCCGGAGAGATCGTCTGCCTCGTCGGCGAAAGCGGGTCCGGCAAGTCGCTGACCGCAGGAGCGATCATGCGGCTTCTGCCCGAACCCCATGTCCGCGTCGCCGAAGGCACGATCCGCTTCGAGGGCCAGGACCTCTTGGCCTTGTCCGAACGCGAGATGAAGCAGATCCGCGGCGACCGCATCGCCCAGATCTTCCAGGAGCCGATGACCGCGCTCAACCCGCAGAAGACCGTGGGCTGGCAGATCGACGAGGTGCTGCGGCTGCACACCCGGCTGGGCCGCAAGGCGCGCCGCGCGCGGGTGCTGGAACTGCTCGATCTGGTGCATATCCCCGACCCGCCCTCGGTCTTCAACGCCTATCCGCATCAGGTCTCGGGCGGGCAGCGGCAGCGGGTGATGATCGCGATGGCGCTGGCCTGCGAGCCGAAGCTGATCATCGCCGACGAACCCACCACCGCGCTCGACGTCACCACCCAGCTGCAGATCCTCAAGCTGATCCGCGAGCTGCAGGAGAAGGAAGGCGCGGGCATCCTCTTCATCACCCATGATTTCGGCGTCGTGGCCGAGATCGCCGACCGGGTGGTGGTGCTGAGCAAGGGCGAGATGGTCGAACAGGGCCCCGCCGCCGAGGTCCTGAACCGGCCGCGGCACCCCTATACCCGTGCGCTGATCGGGGCGATCCCGGCGCTGGTGCCGCCCGCGCCGCGCGATTTCGACGCCGCGCCGGTGGTCCTGAAGGCCGAGGGGCTGGTCAAGACCTTCGCCGCGCGCGGCAGCCTGATCTCGGGCAAGCGCGCCCCCGTGAAGGCGGTCGACAACCTGTCCTTCACGCTGCGCCGGGGCGAGACGCTGGGTGTCGTCGGCGAAAGCGGCTCGGGCAAGACCACGGTGTCGCGGATCGTGACCCGGTTGCTGGAATCCGATTGCGGCGCGGTCGAGGTCGACGGCACCGACCTGCTGGCCTGTTCTCCGCGCGAGCTGCGCGAGATGCGGCGCCATATCCAGATGGTGTTCCAGGACCCGATGGCCTCGCTGAACCCGCGAAAGCGCGTCGAGGACCTGATCGCCCAGGGGCCCATCGTCCATGGCGCCGAGCCCCGGGCCGCCCGCGCCCGCGCCCGCGAATTGCTGGAGCTGGTCGAGCTGTCGCCCGCCGCCGCCACCCGCTATCCGCATGAATTCTCGGGCGGGCAGCGCCAGCGGATCGGCATCGCGAGGGCCCTGGCGATGGAGCCGAAGGTGATCGTCGCCGACGAGCCGGTCTCGGCGCTCGACGTCTCGGTGCAGGCGCAGGTGCTGAGGCTTCTGGCCGATCTGCGCGACCGGCTGCATCTGTCGCTTCTCTTCGTCACCCATGACCTGCGGGTCGCGGCCCAGCTCTGCGACCGGGTGATCGTGATGCAGAAGGGCCGGATCGTCGAGACCGGCATCACCGCCGAGCTTTTTGCCGATCCCCGCCACCCCTATACGCAACAGCTTCTGGCCTCGATCCCGGGCCGCGGGTGGACCCCGCCCAGCCTGGAGACGGACGCCGCCTGAAGGACCTTCCCATGTCTCTGCAATTCGATGACATCCGCCGCGCCCTGATCGGGGAGGGCACCGCCATTCCCGGTCCCTTCGGTCCGCGCGCCCTGATCTATGCCGATTACGTGGCCTCGGGCCGGGCGCTCGGCTTTGTCGAGGACGCGATCCGGCAGCATGTGCTGCCCTATTACGGCAATACCCATACCGAGACCTCCTTCACCGGGCGGCGCACCACCGAGCTGCGCGAACTGGCGCGGGCCTCGGTGCGCGAGGGCATGGGCGCCGATGACGGCCATGCCGTCGTGTTCTGCGGCGCGGGCAGCACCGCGGCCACCGACAAGCTGGTCCGGGCGCTGCAGATGGGGGTGCCGGCCGGCCGGCTCGGCCCCGATGCGGTGGTCTTCGTCGGCCCCTACGAACATCACTCGAACGACCTGCCCTGGCGCGAAAGCGGGGCGAAGCTGGTGCGGATACCGCTGGATGCGGCGGGGACGCTCTGCCTTGAGACGCTAAAGCGTGAGATCGCGGCCCATGCCGGGGCCGGGCTGATCCTGGGGGCCTTCTCGGCGGCCTCGAACGTGACCGGCATCCGGACCGATATCGGCGCGGTCGCGCGGCTTCTGCACGCGGCGGGCGGCTGGTGCGTCATCGATTTCGCCGCCGCCGCCCCCTATGTCGCGATCCGGCTGGCCGAAAGCGCGCCCGGCGCGGGCGACCGGATCGACGCGGCGCTGATTTCCCCGCACAAGTTTCCGGGCGGTCCCGGCGCCTCGGGCCTGCTGATCGCCGATTGCGCGCTTCTGGCCGCGGCGCGGCCGACCGTGGTGGGCGGCGGCACCGTCAGCTTCGTCAGCGCCGCCGGGCAATGCTATATCGACGGCGTCGAGGCGCGCGAAGAGGCAGGCACGCCCTCGATCGTCGGCAATATCCGCGCCGGCATGGTGATGGCGCTGAAGACCGAGCTTGGTGCCGAGGCCATCGAGACCCGCGAGGGCGAGCTGCGCGCGCGCCTCGATGCCGCGCTGTCGGCCGAGCCGGGGATCGAGCTTCTGGGGCCGCGCAACGCGCCCCGGCTGGGGATCTTCTCGTTCAACATCCGCATCGGCGCGCGGCATCTGCATCACGGTTTCGTCGTGGCGGTTCTGAACGATCTGTTCGGCATCCAGGCCCGTGGCGGCTGTTCCTGCGCCGGTCCCTATGGCCACCATCTGCTGCAGATCGACGACGATCGCAGCCAGCGTTTCTCCGAGGCGGTGGCGCGCGGCCATACCGCGTTCCGGCCCGGCTGGGTGCGGCTGGGGGTGAACTACTTCTTCTCGGACGAGGATGTCGACCGGCTGGCCCGCGCGCTGGTCTTCATCGCGCGGAACGGGCTGGCGCTGCTGCCGCTGTACCGGCTCGATGTCGAACACGGCGTCTGGCGTGCCCTGGACGGCGCGCGCAGCCCCGCGCCCGAAAGCCTTGCCGCGCTCTGGGCCGAGACGCCGGACACCCCGGAGCCCCCCGATTTCGAGACCTGCCTTGCCGAGGCCGCGCGTCTGGCCCAAACCGGGCGGACGCAGGCCGAAGCGGCTGCCGGAACCGATCTGGATGCCGATGACGAGGCCCTGCGCTGGTTCTGGCTGCCCGAGGAGGCCGCCGCCGCCCTGACCGACGAGGAGACCCCTGCATGACCGATCCCGTGACCTTCCCGCCCTCGCTCTGGGCCGATACCGCGCCCGGGCGCGTCCCCGCTGCGGCTCTGCAAGGTACGATCGAGGCCGATACGGTCATCATCGGCGGCGGCTTCACCGGGCTGTCGGCGGCGCTGCATCTGGCGCGCGAGGGCTGCAATGTGGTGCTGCTGGAGGGCCGGGCAGTCGGCTGGGGCGCCTCGGGGCGCAACAATGGCCAGGTGATCCCGACCCTGACCGCGGCCGAGCCCGATGCCTGGGTCGCGCGTTTCGGCGAGACCGGGCGGCGTTTTGCCGAGCTGATCGGCGGCTCGGCCGGGCTTCTCTTCGACATCGTCCGCCGCGAGGGGCTGAAGGCCGAGGCCGAACAGACCGGCTGGTTCCAGCCCGCCCATTCGCCGGGCCGGGTCCGGCTCAGCGAGAAGCGGGTCGAGGCGTGGAAGCGGTTCGGTTTCGACGTGTCTCTGAAGGACGCGAAGCAGACCGCCGAGCTGCTGGGCACCGACTTCTGGCATGGCGGGATGTATGCGCCCACGGGCGGGCATATCAACCCGCTGGCGCTGGCCCGCGAACTGGCCCGCGCCGCCGAAGGCCATGGTGCGGTGATCCACGAACAAAGCGCGGTGAAATGGGTCGAGCGGCAGGGCGCCGAATGGGTTGCGGCGACCGCGACCGGCAAGGTCCGGGCGCGTGCCCTGATCCTCGCCAGCAACGCCTATACCGGCAAGCTGGCGGCGGGGCTTGCGCCGAAGATGGCGCGGAGTTTCATCCCGGTCCATTCCTGGCAGATGGCGACCGAGCCGCTGGGCGAGGATCTTCGCCGGAAGATCCTGCCGGGGCGGCAGGCCGTGTCGGACACCCGGGGCGATCTGCGCTTCTTCCGCTATGACGCGCGCAACCGGCTGATCACGGGGGCCGCCATCATCGCCGGGCTGAACGATGCCGCCCGGGCCGAGGCCAAGGCCGCGCGGAACCTGTCCGAGGCCTTCCCGGATCTCGGCCTGCCGAAGATGACCCATGTCTGGTCAGGGTATCTCTCGATGAACTGGGACCGTTTCCCCAAGGTCCATAATCTCGGCCCCGACGGCTGGGCCTGGGTCGGCTGCAACGGGCGCGGCGTGGCGCTGGGCACCGCGCTCGGGCGCGAGATGGCGCGCGCTGTCGCGGGCGAGGACCCGCGCGGGCTGGCGCTGCCGGTGACCGAGCCGCAGGCCTTCCCCTATCACGCCCTGCTGACCCGGATCGCGCCCGCCTATCTGGCGCTGTTGCGGCGCAAGGACCTCAAGGAACCCGAACTCTGAGCGAGGAGCCAGGAAAATGAAAGACCTACCCATCCTCGAACGTCGCCGTATCGAGGCGATGATCCTGAAACATGTCTTCGACGTGATCTCGGAACGCGCGGGCCGGGCCGAGGCCGAGGCGGTGATCGGCGAGACCTGCTCGCGTTCGGCCATCGAACAGGGCAAGGCGCTGGCCGCCGATCTCGACCATCCGCCGACGCTCGAGGATTTCGCGGCGATCATGCCGAACTGGACGAAGGAAGACGCGCTGTCCATCGAGCCGATCGAGACCTCGGCCGAGAAGATGGATTTCAACGTTACCCGCTGCCGCTATGCCGAGATGTATCGCGAGATGGGGCTGGGCGAGATCGGGCATCTGCTCTCGTGCAACCGCGATGGCGATTTCTGCATCGGCTACAACCCCGAGATCGAGATGACCCGCACCCAGACCATCATGAAAGGGGCGAGCCATTGCGATTTCCGTTACCGGATGAAGAAGGACTGAGGCATGGCCGTCGAGAACTGGGTCGCGAAACACATCCCCGAACTGGTGGCGTTTCGCCATGACATGCACCGCAATCCCGAGCTGCTTTACGACCTGCCCCGGACCTCGGCCCGGGTCGCCGAGGCGCTGCGCGCGGCGGGGGTGGACGAGGTGCATGAGGGCATCGGCCGGACCGGCGTCGTCGGCGTGATCCGCGGCCAGAGCAACGTCTCGGGGCGGACCATCGGGCTGCGCTCGGACATGGACGCGCTGCCGATCCACGAGGAGACCGGCGCCGACTGGGCCTCGAGCGTGCCGGGCAGGATGCATGCCTGCGGCCATGACGGTCACATGACCATGCTTCTGGGCGCGGCGCGGCATCTGGCCGACAGCCGGGCTTTCGACGGCACCGTGATCGTGATCTTCCAGCCCGCCGAAGAGGGCGGCGCGGGCGCGAAGGCGATGATCGAGGACGGGCTGTTCGCGCGCTGGCCCTGCGACGAGGTCTACGGGATGCACAACCGCCCCGGCCTGCCGGTCGGGCAGTTCACCATCGCTCCGGGCCCGATCATGGCCTCGGTCGACGAGATCCGGATCACCGTCGCCGGGCGCGGCGGCCATGCCGGGCGGCCGAATCTGTCGGTCGATCCGATGCCGGCGGCGGCGGCGGTCATCCAGGCGGTGCAGGCGATCATCGCGCGGACCGTCGATCCGATCGATAGCGCCACGATCTCGCTTTGCACCATCCAGGGCGGCAATGCCTTCAACGTGATCCCGGCCGAGGTGACGCTGACCGGGACGGTGCGGGCGCTGCGCGAGGAGGTTCGCGACCATATCGAGGCCCGCCTGGCCGAGACCGTGGCCGGTGTCGCGGCGGGGTTCGGTGCGACCGGAACGCTCGACTACATCCGCCATTACCCGGTGACGGTGAACCATGAGACCGAGACCGCGCTTGCGGCAGAGGCCGCGCGTGCGGTGGCCGGAGAGGCGGCTGTCACCACCGACATGCCGCCCACGCTCGGCGGTGAGGATTTCTCGTTCATGCTGAACGAGGTGCCGGGCGCGCTGATCAATATCGGCAACGGGCCGAGCCAGGGCCTGCACCACCCGCGCTACGATTTCGACGACGAGGCCATCGGCTGGGGCTGTTCCTACTGGACGACGTTGGTGCGTCAGCGCCTGCCGCTCTGAGCCCGGCATCGTTGCGGGGCGGAGGCCTCCTCCGCCCCGTCTGCGGTCCCTCCTCCCCCCCCGAGGCCGAATCCCGAAGCCGAATCCCGGGGTCCGGGGACCGTGTTCAGACGTCGATCACGGCGCTTCGGTTGCGCAGCAGCAGGAAGCCGCCGACGAGGAAGCAGAAGGCCGCCACCCCGAGCGGGAAGCCGAGCACGACGTAATTGCCCTCGTAGACCGGATAGAACGCCTTGCGGGCTTCGCCGACGCAATGCACGATCGGGTTCCAGAACAGGATCTCGCGTGCGTCCCTGGGCAAGCTTTCATAGGTGAAGAACACCGCCGACAGGATGAAGAGCGGCCGGTTGATGATGTTCCAGACCCGTTGCCAGAGCGGCACGAAGGCGAAGATCACCGCGTTCAGCGTGCCGACCCCCAGCCCCAGCAGCGCTGCCGAGCCGATGGCGGCGAAGAGCGGGCCCAGTTGCAGCCGCACCGGGTCGTCGGTGATGACAAGCAGGGTCGAGAAGACCAGCACGCAGACGATGACGATGGTCAGGAACGAGAGGAAGAACCGTGCCAACACCGCGTCGAGCGGCGTCACGATCGGGAAATGCATCAGCGGCCGGTTCACCACGACCGAATTGCTGACCCCGCCCGCGATCTCGGAATAGGCGTGGAACGGGAGATAGCCGGTCGCGTAGAACAGGATGAAGCTTTCGCCCAGAGGCGGCGTGTGGATGAATTGCGAGAAGGCCAGGGCCAGGATCGCGATCATGCCGGCGGGCTCCAGCACCGCCCAGACATAGCCCCCCGGAGACCTGCCGTAGCGGGTGATCATCTCGCGGATCACCAATGCGCCGAAGACGCGCAGCGAGGGCAGGCGCCAGCCGGGACCGGGCCGTGGGTGGAACAGGGACATGCGACCTCCTCGACGAGGGTTGTTCACTCTGGCGTTGCGTCGCCGGAGCTTTCATCTACCATTACCCGCTCAATTCCGGTAGCTGGGCTGTACCGTGCAAATATCTTCCAATATCGAGGGTGGCCAGCGCGTCACCGGAGCGGTTTCCGACAAGGCGGAGACCCGGGCGCAGACCCGCCATCGGGTGATGCGGTTCGGATTCCTGGCAACGGTCGTCCTGCCGACCCTGCTGACCGCGCTTTACCTGTGGCTTTTCGCTGCCGACCAGTATCATTCCGAGGCGGCCTTCTCGGTCCGCTCCGAGGATTTCTCGAACCCGCTCGAGGCGCTCAGCGCCTTCACCCAGGTCGGGTCCTCCTCCTCGTCGGATTCGCAGATCCTTTACGATTTCATCCGCTCGCAGCCGCTGATCCAGAAGGTCGATGCCACGCTCGATCTGGGGGCGCTTTACGGCAAGCCCTCGCTCGATCCGGTCTTCTCGCTGGAAGACGATGCCTCGCGCGAGGACAAGCTCGATTACTGGCGGCGCATGGTGAAGGTCGCGGTCGACCCCTCGACCGGCGTGCTGTCGCTGCAGGTGCGCGCCTTCACGCCCGAGGATGCCCAGAGCGTCGCCAAGGAGATCCTGACCGAAAGCGGTTTCATGGTCGACGATCTCAGCCGCATCGCGCGGCAGGATGCGATCCGCTTCGCGCTCGAGGATGTCGAGGAAGCCGAGGCGATGCTGCGCGAGATCCGCCGCAATGTGCGGGTGTTCCGGCTGGAGAACGACATCATCGACCCGACCGAGGTGGCCGAGTCGCAGATGGGGGTGATCGCGGCGCTGGAATCGCAGCTTGCAAGCGCGCTGGTCGAACGCGAGACCATCGCCGGATTCGCCGGTCAGGAGGATCAGCGCGTCAAGCGGATCGACCGCCGGATCGAGGCGGTGCGCAGCCAGATCGACCAGGAACGCCGCCGGATCGGCAAGTCGACCTCGGGCCCGACCTCGCTGGTCGACGTGATCGGCTCCTATGAGGAACTGCTGGTCGATCTCGAATTCGCGCAGCAGGCCTATACCGCCGCGCTCGCCTCGGCGGAACAGGCCCGCGCCGAGGCCCGCCGCACCAGCCGCTATCTGGCGGTACATATCCCGCCGACCCTGGCCGAGGACAGCATCTATCCGCAGCGCTGGCTGCTGATCCTGCTGGTCCTGATCTGTTCCCTGGCGGCCTATGCCACGGTGCTGCTGGTCTATTACAACATCCGCGACCGGGGCTGAGCCATGCTCGAATTCCGTGCCGTGGAAAAGGCCTTCCGGTTGCCGGGCGGCGGGCGCCGCCGGATCCTCAGCGGGCTGACGCTCGATCTGCCGCAAAAATACCGGGTGGCGGTCATCGGGCGCAACGGCGCGGGCAAGTCGACCTTCCTGCGGATGGTCGCGGGCACGCTCCAGCCCGATCAGGGCGAGATCCGGCGCCGGGGTCGGATCAGCTGGCCGATGGGCTTTTCAGGCGGCTTCCACCCGGCGCTGACCGGACGGCAGAATGCGCGCTTCGTGGCGCGGATCTATGGCGCCGACAGCGACGATCTGGTCGAGGAAGTGGAGGCCTTCTGCGATCTCGGACCCTATTTCGATGCCCGGCTGCAGACCTATTCCTCGGGCATGAAGGCGCGTCTGGCGCTTGGGGTCAGCCTCGCCACCAATTTCGACTGCTATCTGGTCGACGAGATCACCGCAGTCGGCGACGCGGCCTTTCGCAAGAAGGCGCAGCGCACCTTCGCCGAGCGGCTGGACCGGGTGCAGGTGATCATGGTCTCGCATTCCGAGGGGACGCTGCGCGACTACTGCAACTCGGCGCTGCTGTTGCAGGACGGCGATGGCTGGTTCTTCGAGGATCTCGAGGAGGGGCTTGCCGCCTATCGCAAGTCCATCGCGTCGTGAGCCCTGGGCCGGTCTTCGGCCAGCCCCGTTTCCTGGCCGGTCCGCAATCGCCGACGGCCGATCTCTATTTCGGTTTTTCCCTTGCCGGGGCCATCGCGGCGGGCCGGGTCCGGCAGCTGGCGCCGACGGTGTTTCTCGCGGGCGACACGCTGGTCGTCATGCGCCACCTCGCGGGGCTCTGCCTGCTGCCGCGCTATCGCCGCCTGATCTATCTGATCGATGACGACATCCTGGCCGGGATTCGGGACCGGGCCCTGCCGCGCGCCTATCGTGCCAAGCTCGCGGCGCTCGAACTGCCCGCCGCCCTGCGTTGCGGCGCTGCTGCCGAGGCGGTGGTCGCGACCAGTCCGGCGCTGGTCGCGCAATGGCGCGCCCGGCAGCCCGGAAAGACCGTGATCGCGACCGCCCCGGCCTGGCCCGTGGCAGAGATGCCCGCGCCCCTGCAGGCAGCCCCGCTGCGGCGGATCGCGCTGATCATGGGGCGCAGCCATGCCCGCGACGCGGCGCCGCTCTGGGCGCCGCTGCTGGCGCTGCTCGACCGCCGGCCGGCGCTGGGCCTGACGGTTTCGGGCAATCTCGACCTGCCCGCCCCGGTCCGGAGCCATCCCCGCGTCGACATCCTGCCCGCCCGCGGCTGGGCCGACTATCTGGCCTGGCTGCGGAAGGCCCGGGCCGATATCGGGCTGGTGCCGCATTTCGCGGCGCGTGGCTTCAACGCCGCGCGCTCGGGCAGCAAGCTCGGCGAATACGCGATGACCGGTGCGGCGGTGCTGGGAGCCGAGGCCTGGGCCGAGGGACGTGCTGCTGCGGCGGCGGGCCGCTGTCTGGCCTTGCCGCCGGATCCGAAGGCCTGGATCGCCGCGATCGAGCGGCTGACAGAGGCGCCGGAGGAGGCCCGCGCCCTCGCGGCCCGCAACCGCTCTGCGCTGATCGCCGAGGATGCCTGCGGTCGCCAGCAGCGGCTCTGGTCCGATCTTCTGGGCATGGATCTCGTCGATCCCCGGGCTGTCGCTGCGGCACCGGGCTGAACCCCGGCGACAGTCCGCCCATTGCCCGCAGCGGGGCGCCGCTGTGGGAGAGGGGCGACCCTTCCGGGGCGCAGGTCCGGCCTCGGGGCCGAGACCGGAGCTTCGGGACCGGGCGGTTATCCTTTGCGGAACGCGGCATATCCGCAGATGATGCGACCGGGCGCAGATGGGGGAGACAGAGATGAACCGTACGTTTTCAGGGCTTGGGGTGCTTTTCGTTGCCGGTTTCGGGCCGATCACCACGGATCCCGCGCGCAGCCGCGCGCTTTATGTCGAGACACTGGGCCTGCCGCTTAAGTCCCATGGCGAGAACAAGGATTATCTTCTGACCGAGGATGGCGCATTGAGCGGATGCCGACATTTCGCGCTCTGGCCGCTTGTGCAGGCCGCGCAATCCTGTTTCGGCCTCGACGAGTGGCCCGCCGATCTGCCGACGCCGCAGGCATGGCTGGAATTCGATGTCGAGAATATCGCCAAGGCCACCGAAGCGTTGCTGGCTCGGGGCTGTCAGCTTCTGGTCGCCAACAGGCAGGAGCCGTGGGGCCAGAAGGTGACGCGCTTTCTCAGCCCCGAGGGCCTGCTGCTGGCCGTCACCGAAACGCCATGGTTGCGCGATCCCTGAGGCGCGGCGACCGAATGTCCTGTGTGGCTGGCTCCCGCCTAGCAAGATGTAAATGAGACTGCGTGTACCTTTTCAGAAGCGGTCTTGTGTCCGGCCTGTTTGTGCGGTTGGCACCGCTGGCCCTGATGGGATCCGCAGATCAGGTTCCTAACTGCTTTGCGGGCAATTTCGCCCGGGACATTCGGCGGAGCGTCCTGATCGTTGCGGCTGAAGGGTACACCATCACATCGTCGGTCTTGCTATCTCTCGAGCACTCGGCGGGCTACGCCGCGTGTGGTTTGCAGGGCGCGTCCCTGGTCAGAACGGCCCACATGATCCGTGCCGTCTTGTTTGCCATGGCCACGGTCGCGAGCCGGGCTGGCTTTCGCTGCAACAGCTTCGTCAGCCATGGATCGGCGCGTTCCGGATGATTGGCGACCTGTCGCACGCGCGATGTCATTCCGACGACGATAAGCTGGCGCAGGGATCGGTCACCCATCTTGGTGATCTTTCCCAACCGCTCCTTACCGCCGCTGGAATGATTGCGCGGTGTCAGGCCAAGCCACGCCGCAAACTCTCGACCGCTCCGGAATTGGCGGCCCGACCCGATCGTAGCGGCCACGGCCGAGGCCGTGACGGGCCCGACGCCGGGAATGGTCTGCAGGAGTTGCGCCTGGCGGCTGAGGCGGGCCTGAATACGCATCGTGATCTCGTACCAGCCGAGGCGATTGTGCAGATCGACCAGCTGTCGGCTGAGGACCCGCAGGACGTCCCGGGCGAGCTCGGGCAACCCCGGCTGCTTGCCCTCGATGATCCCTTTCGCAAAATCGATGGCCCGCGCGACGCCCCGGGCGATGGCGATGCCGAACTCCGCGGCCAGGCTCCGGAGCATGTTGATCAACTGGGTGCGCTGTCGAACCACGAAGTCGCGTGCGCGGTGCAGAGACAAGAGCGCCTGCTGGTCCTCGGATTTGATCTCGACGAAACGCATCGTCGGCCGTGTCACGGCTTTGCAAATGGCTTCTGCATCGACAGCGTCGGACTTGCCCCGTTTCACGCAGGGTTTGACATACATCGGCGGCATCAGCCGGACAGTATGGCCGAGCTTCGCAAGCTCGCGGCCCCGGTGGTGGCTCGATGCGCAGGCTTCGATGCCGATGAGGCAGGGCGACAGTCATCCGAAGAACGCCAGCACCTGCGCCCGGCGCAAAGGTCGGTTGAAGGCAACCTCTCCGATCGCGGTAACTCCGTGGACATGAAAGATGTTCTTGGCCAGGTCGAAGCCGACAGTGCTAACTTGCATGGCGTGGCTCCTCTCAGTTGCAGGTTCTGACACCTGCAGTATGGCGCATTGCGACGCCGGGGACGGGAGCCATCCACCCCATCTGCTAAGGGCCGGGCCCGCCGATATCCCCGCCGGGAAAGCGTGGGCGGGGCGGTCCCCAGCAGGGAAACGCCTGCCCCTCTCCGCGGCCTGCGTTTCCACGGCCGTCGCAGGGGGGCGGCATCGTGACTTAAGGTCAGCTCGAGGTCGCGCATATTAGGTGACATCGATATCGCACGCGGGTGCTGTCGGGACGTTTGGAGCCCTGCGAGATCGTCCTCTGTCCGGCCAGAGGCCAGACAGTGCGTGGCCGTCTGTTCGCCGCCCCGGAAATGCGCCGGATCGAGTACCGGCAGCCGCGTCAGCACGCTGTCGGGCGCCCCGGTGCGGCCCATCGCGAGACTGGCGCGTGCCCGCAGATAAAGCCGCGATTTATCCGGTCCCTGGCACTTTAGCAGGCGCGTGCAGATCCGTTCGGTGCGCGTCCATTCGCCGATTACGGCCACGATTTCGGAGCGGATGCGCTCCCGGTTGGGATGCCACGCCGCGCAATGCCGGAAGACGTGTCCGGAAAGGTCGCCGCGGCGGACCTTTTAGACAAGGCCGGGTTACCGCTCTGCGGCGATCCGGCCGGTGGCCGCTGCAGCCGTAGCAGCAGCCGGTGGCCCCATGCGATCCAGAAGCGTCGGCGCCAGCGGGGCGTCGGGCAGGAGCGCGAGCGCGGCTTCGGGATCGTCCAGTGCCTGCCAGGTGGAAAACCGGGCCTGAAGGATCCAGATCCGGCCGGGAACGCGGTCGGCGGTCTCTGCCTCCCCAGGTCTCGACGGCGTCGACGTGCCAGAGCCTGCGGGCCGCCGCACCCCGCAATGGCCGGGTATAGGCGCGGTCGGACGCGCGTGCGATCACCGCTTTGTACAGGTGGCAGCGCGGCTTCGGGGCCTTCGGCCAGCGCGTCCCGCACCAGCCTGGCTTTCCTCCTTCCGGAGGCCCGGGGCCGCCGCCGTTCCGGGCCCGGAGGAAAGACCGTGTCACCTGCCGGCGTCAGCCGATCAAGATACGCGGGACGAGAGCAGCTCGGCCATCAGCCTTTCGTCGAGAGAGACGAATTCGGCAAGCCGCGCGGCCGAGGCGTCGTGTTCGAACCGGTCAAGGAGCTTGGGCCAGCGCCGTTCGTCCGGGGCATGTTCGCCGGCATTGACGATCCGCCCGGCCAGTTCCACCGGCTTGCCGAACCGCGCCGAAAGATCGGCTTCCAGCCGCTGCAGCCGGTTGACCTCGTAGATCCCCTGAAGCGCCGCCGCGCCCTGCGCCGCCAGGTCCAGCCGCTCGGCCGCAGTCAGCTTGCGCAGCCGCTGGCGTCCCCGCATCCGCCGCGTCGCCAGATAGGAAGTATAGAAATTGTCGTAGTGATCGCGCACGAAGTTCTGCCAGGCGGGCGTGCCGCCGAAGAAATAGTCGTCGGCCGAAAGCTCGAGCGCCGCGCGCTTGCCGGTATTCGCGGGATGCGCCAGAGCCTCGGGCGACAGTGCCCGGGCCTCTTTCTGCAGGAAGAAGTAGAAAGAGGCGATCCGTTCGCGCGGGTCGCGCAGCACGGTGAAGGCAAAGCGATCGGGCGGCAGGGTCCCGAGCTCGGTCCAGTCGATATGGCCGGAATAGAGATCGTAACCGGGCGGCAACTGCGATCCGTCCGGGCATTGGGTATGCACCCGGACCGGCGAGACATGCTCGGGGCCGCCCACCAGTGCCTCGAGCGTGGCATGGATGCCCTGACCCGCTGTCTTCGGAATATGCAGGAAGACGATCGGGCTCATGCTGCGCCGCTCCCGAGATCGATCACATCGGGCCGGAATTCGGGCGTGTCGGTCATCTGCAGCACGCCTTCGGCAAAGGCCGCGGGATCGGTCGCGTCGAGATGGGTCATCTGCCAGGGGGCGAAGCGCCACCACTGCGCGCGCTGCATCAACTCGATCTGCTCGGGCGGCAGGCGGTATTTCTTGATCACGGCAGGGTTCCCCGCGACCACCGCATAGGGCGGCACGTCGCGCGCCACGACCGAACGCGCGGCCACGATGGCGCCGTCGCCGATGGTCACCCCGGCCCGGATCATGGCGCCATGGCCGATCCAGACATCGTTGCCGATGGTGGTGATCTTGGCCCTGGTCGGCGGTTTGCCATTGACGAAGCGGTAATCGTGATACTCGGCCGAGCCCGCGAAACCGTTGCCAAGTTCGAACACCCGGTCATGCAGGTAGAACATCGGGCTGGTCGAGGCCCAGGTCAGCGGATGGTCCTGACGGCCGATCTGCACCTCTTCGCCGAATGAGCAATAGCGCCCGATCCGCGCGGCGAAGCAATAGCCCGAGACCTGATAGGAGAAGGCGCCAAGCTCGATCGAAAACTCGTATTGCGTCCATTTCAGGCTGCAGGGCGCCTCGAGCCGGGTGCGGCGTGGCATCCTGAGCTTCGACGAGCCGCGCGGCAGAACCTCGACACCCTTGCCGGTCAGGTCTCCAATGGAAACGGTAACAGTACTCATCTGCTCTCCTGGCTGTTCTTGTCTTTGTCGGTTGTTCTGCCGGGCTCAGGCCGACAGTGCGGGCGGCATCGCGATGCCTGCGCCCAGATGCCGCCGCAGGTGGCGGTCGAGCGCCTCGCCCTCGCAGCCCAGCGGCAACAGATGGCCGTTGATCGCCGCCGCCGCCGCGCCGGCCTGCGCCCCGATGTCGTAGACGAAGACCGGCAGGCCGGTCGCGAGCGTTTCATGCGCGGCAAAGCAGAAGGTCTCGGGCCAGATCGACGGGATCAGCCAGCAGCCAATGCGGTATTTCTCGGCCAGATCGGCGATCTCGTCGCGCCCGTAGGCGCCGTGAACGCGGATGCGGCGATGGGCGAAGGCGGGGTCGATCTTGCCGATCACCACGATTCCGAGATCGGGTGCGGCTTTTTCGGCCAGATCGCGGAGGATGCCTGCGCCCTTGTTATGGCCGATGGCACCCAGCACACCCACTGTCAGCGAAGCGTCCCGTGGCGGGACGACCCGGCGCGGCAGGTGGTCGGGCCGGTGCGGCCGCAGCACGATCCGTCCGGCCAGCCCGGGCCAGATCCGGGTCAGGTGGTTGCGGCTGTCCTCGGAGAAGACGATCAGCTCGTCGGCACGCTCCATCACCCTGCGCCAGCCCGCGCGCCATGTCGCGATTTCGGGGGGGCGCCTGCCCGAGGTGACGGCGAGCCGGGCATAGCAGGACTGACAGGCCTCGGGCCCGGGCAGGCCACAGAACCGGCCCTTGCTGCCGATCAGCGTGTAGGACGGACAAAGCGGCAGGAAGTCGTGGAACAGCACCGACAGCCGGTCGCCGGGCGCAAGCCAGGACAGCGCCTGCTGCATGAGCCCCAGCGGGTCCTCGGACGCGACGAGGTTGGAATAGATGAGATGCCGGGCGTCGAGACCGGCCAGCATCGCGGCCAGATCGGAGGCGTCCAGCAGGCCCCGGGTGACCCCTTCGCGGCAGTAAAGCTCGACCTGAAGCCGGTCGGTGCCGGGCGCGTCGCGCAGGACCAGCGCCGCGGCGTCTTCGACCAGTACCTCCTCGAGCCGGGCCTGCAGCCAAAGCTCGGAGCCGCCGCCCAGTCGGTGCGCCAGATAGATCCGGAGCGCGCCGCGCCCGAGCATGCCGATCCCGACCGCGAGGCGCGGGCCGACCAGCGGGTCGCTGTCGCGGAATTGCTGCACCATCAGGTCGTAACCCGGATAGCGGTTCGAGATCAGCCGGTTGTTGGCACGCACACGCTCGGCCTTCTCGGCGCCGAACGAGCTGCCCGAACGGTGTTCGACGAAGAGATGCGCGGCGCAGACATGGCGCGCGCCCAGTGCTGCGGCCTTGCGGCACCAGTCGACCTCTTCTCCATAGCCGCGGCCGAAGGCGGTATCCAGCTCGGGCAGCAGGTCGAGCCAGTGCCGGGCCATCGCCATGCAGAAGCCCACGCCGACCGGCGCCTCGCAGAGTGCCCGGCGCCAGTTCAGCCGGGCGGCCGCGCGATCGGCGGCCTCGGCTTCGCCCGGGCCCAGCGGCCGGGGCCGGCATTCGACCGGCACATCGAAGATCTCGGCATCGTTCGACAAGGGCGTCACCGAGGCGATCGAGGCATCGTCGAGGATCGGGGCCATCAGTCGGGTCAGCCAGCCCGGCGGCACCAGCGCATCGCTGTTGAGCAGCACGACATGGCCCCGCGCCTCGGCAAGGCCGCGATTGACGGTGCCGATGAAACCCAGATTCTGCTGATTGACCAGAAGCCGCGCCTGCGGATGGCGGCGGACGAAATCTTCCAGCAGCGGCCGCACCCCCGGGTCGGGCGAGGCGTCGTCGATCAGGATCAACCGGTGCGGCTCCGCCGTGTTGGCGGCGATCCGCTCGAGGCAGAGCGTCAGCACCTCGACCGCGTTATAGACCGGCAGCACGATGTCGACGGGCTCGGTCAGGGGGGGCATCGGGCAGTCGCCGACAAGCTCCGTGCCTGCCTCGGGCATATGGTCCGCATCGACAAGCTGCGGCAGCAGCGCGCGTTCCAGCCGGTCGCCGGCGGCGCTGTCGCCCCTGAGGAAATAGCCGATGAGATCGGCATTGTGACGAAACGGGAACAGGATGAGGCTGAGCGCGGCGCGCAGGCCGCCGAAGGCGTAATCGCGGGCCCGAAACAGCGGCACCCGGATTTCCTGGCCACTTCGGACATCGTGCCAGGTCAGGAAGCGCATGCCTGGAAGATCGTGCCTGATCCTGCCTTCCGCATCGGGGGCCAGCAGCATCGTCGCGGCCTCGGAGCCGACCCGCGCGATGCGCGCGGCACCTGCCGAGATCCGGATGACGCCGTCTGCTGTCTGCAGATCCAGCTGACCCGGGCGATCATGGTCGAATGGCAGCGCGATGCCCTTCCGGCGCCCGCGCATCCGCATCCAGAAAAATGTCTTGAGTACCCGCCGCGTGGCCGCGAGCCGTGAGGTCGTCATGTCAGCCCGTCTTCGTTCAGCAGTCTCCCCGTGGTAGCTGATGGCCATGGCCAAGGCAACTCACGGGAGGGGGAGCCGTCGCGTCGCTGGCGACGATCCGCACAAGCAAGCGTTGCTTTGGTAATTGAATTGAAACCTCCTGGGCGAACGTGTATGAATTAATCGAAATAGGAAAGTTTGTTTACGGGCACGTGTTCCGGATTTCCTGTATGTGTCGCCTTCTCGTGCGATGTTGAATTCCCTGTTATCGAGTGAGCCTTTGACCGAGAGGCGAATGATCCGGCGATAGCCCGCAAGGGATCGACCATGGTTTCACCGATCGGACGAGTCGGCGCGGCGCTGCGCAATTCGAAAGTCATTCGTGCGATCGCCCGCGATTTCGATGCCCGCTGGTATCTGACCCAATACCCCGATGTCGCCGAAACAGGAATGAAGCCGTTGGTGCATTACGTGCGCTACGGTGCCCGGGAAGGCCGCAATCCCCGTCCCGATTTCGACGGGATGAGCTATCTTGAGATCAATCCCGATGTCCGCGATGCAGGCCTGAACCCGTTCTATCACTGGGTCAGGTTCGGCCGCGCCGAGGGCCGGGTCATCTCGCATGACCCTGGCGACGGGGGCAGTTCTTCCGGCGAGATGCCGGTGCTGAAATTCTCCGGCCTGTTCACGCCGCTCGATTGTATCGCGGCCTCGCAGCTGCGGCGGCTCGACCTGACCAGGCTGCCCGATACGCTGATGGGGCGCGGCTTTCCCTACGGGATCGCGCCCGGCCCGGTGAGCTTTCCGCTTGTGCTGTTCTGCGATGGCACGGGCGATGTACCGGCCGATCGCATCCAGCAGGCGCTGGCCCTGACCACCGGCACGGTCCATGTGCTGAGCCCGAGTGCCGGGCGGCGCCGGGGCAAGGGGCGCGACCGGCTGCGATACTGGAACCGCACCGCCGATGCCGCACTGGCCGATCTGAAGGCCGTGCTGAAGGGGCTCGATGGCGAATTCGTGGGGCTGTGGGAGGTCGCCTTCTCGCCCGCGATCTCGGCCTGGCATTTCCTCGGGGCGGCCTTGCGGCACGATCCCGTGCTTGCCCATGCCGGGGCCTCGCTGGTCCGGGGCGACGGTCGGCTCTGGCGCTCCGGCTTCCGGGTGCGGGCAGGCCAGGAGGGCCTTGTGGCGCTGGGGCGCGATGCCCATTTCCTCGATCCGTTCCAGTTCCGGCTGAAACCCTCGGCGATGCTCGATCCGGGCTTCGGCCTCGCCCGGGTCGAGGCGTTGCGCGATGCCGCGGCCCGGGTCCGGGGCAAGGACGGGCCTCGCATGACCGAGGCCATCGTCCGGCTCGCGGCCCCGCTGGCAGGGTCCGGCCGGCCGGTCTTCGCGGTGCAGGGCTGCGCCCTGGTCCTGTCGGATGACGAGCCCTCCGAGCCGCCGGAACCGGCGAAAGCCGATGACGGCAGGTTGCCGAACAATCCCGGGCCGGCCGACGCCGTGATCTTCGTCGACAGCGTGCCGCCGATGCCCGATCAGGATGCCGGTTCGGTCACCGCGTCGAACTTTATCGACATCTTTCTCGAGCGCGGCGCCGAGGTGGTGTTCTACAGCACCGCCCGGCGGATGTGGGACAACCCCTATGCGCTGGCGCTGGCGGCGCGCGGCGTGGTCTGCCTGACCGATCCGGTGGTGCGCAACTATGCCCAGGCCTGCGAGCATATCGCCGCCGCGGGATATGACCGGCTCTCCTTCCTGCTGACCCGGATCTATGCCGGCGGCGAATTCGTCGAGCGGACCCGCGCCCGGTTTCCGCAGGCGCGGCTGGTGTTCAACACCGTCGATCTGCACGGCCTGCGCGAGCTGCGCGAGGCGCGGATCGCCGGAAGCACCGCGCGTGCCTTCGCGGCCCAGACCACCTTCGCCCGTGAACGCGACATCATTCAGCGTTGCGATGCGACGATCCTTCTGTCCGAGGCCGAGATGAACGAGCTTTCGCCGACGCTCGGCCATGCCAATCTGCACCTGATCCCGATGGTCAACGAGTTCAGCCCGCCCAGGGCGGGATACAGCCAGCGCCGGGGGCTGATGTTCATCGGCGGTTTTGCGCATCATCCCAATATCGACGCGGTCGAATACATTCTCGATGAGCTCTGGGCGCCGATCCGGGCCCGCGATCCAGAGATGGTGCTGAAGATCGTCGGACCGCATTTCCCCGCGCGGCTGCGGGACCGCCTGCCCGAAGGGGTCGAGGCGCTGGGCTTCGTGCCCGATCTGGGCGCGGCCCTCGAACAGGTGCGGCTGAGCCTGGCGCCGCTGCGCTACGGGGCGGGCATCAAGGGCAAGATCGGCACCAGCCTCTCTCATGGCGTGCCCTGCGTCGCGACCTCGCTGGCGGCCGAGGGCATGGGATTGCAGGCCGGTCGCGACATCCTCGTCGCCGATACCCCCGAGGCCTTTGCCGAGGCCGTTCTCAGCCTTCATGGAGACGAGATGCTCTGGACCCGAATGAGCCGCGCCGGATACGATTTCTGCGAGGCCCGCTATTCGCGTCGCGCGGTCGCGGCGAAACTGAATGCGCTGCTCGACGAGGTCTCGGCATGAAGGACGGGACCATGGCCGCTCCGTATCTTCGTGTCGTCCCCGAGACCGGGGCCGGGACCGGGACTGCGCTGCGCTTCTTCACCATCTGTGCCCGGAATTTCCTGCCGGGGGCGCGGATCCTCTGCGACAGCGTGCGTCGCGCCCATCCCGACGCGGTTTTCACCGTCTATCTCTGCGATCGCGACATGGGCTACGACCCCGAGGCGCTGGGGATGACTGTCGCGCCGCTGGAGGTGCTGGGCATTCCCGCGCTCGAGCGGATGATCCGGACCTACAACATCACCGAGCTCTGCACCGCGATCAAACCCTACTGCTTCCTGAGGGAATTCTCCCAGAGCCGGGCAGAGGCGGCAGAGCAGGCGCCCCATGTGGTCTATCTCGATCCCGATATCGAGCTTTTCAGCCCGCTCATCGAGGTCGCCGGGGCTCTCGATGCGGGCGCTTCGGCGGTGCTGACGCCGCATGTCCTGAAACCGGCCGAACGCGCCGAGTTCGAGGACGACCATTTCCTGCGCTACGGGATCTACAATCTCGGCTTCATTGCGCTTCGCGCAACCGAGGCAGTGGCCGATGTGGTCCGCTGGTGGGCGCGGCGGATGGTCGACCAGTGCATCATCGACCTGCCGCGCGGCATCTTCGTCGACCAGAAATGGATGGATCTGCTGCCGGGCTTTCTCGACAATGTCCATGTGCTGCGCCATCCGGGCTACAATGTCGCCTACTGGAACCTGCACGAACGCCGGATCCACGGCCCCGACAGCGCGCTGCAATGCAACGGCCAGCCGCTCCGCTTCGTGCATTACAGCGGTATCATCCTCGAGGATGTCGAGCAGCTGTCGCGCCATAGCGGCATGTTCTACATCTCGAACTCGTTCGGTTACGGGCCGCTGGTCCGGCGCTACCGCGCAAGGCTGACGGCGCCCGAGAACCGGCGGCTCAGGCAGATGCCCTATGCCTTCTTCTGGAACGGCGCGGCGGGCAGCAATGAGCACACGCCCGGCGATGGCGGGGCGACCTCATGGAGCAGGCCCGAGTCCTTCCTGCTCGCGCGGCAGGCCTTCACCATGGAGCAGTATCTCGGCTTTCTGACGGCCGAGACCCGCGAGATCGAGAGCCGCCGC
Source organism: Rhodovulum sp. MB263 (assembly GCF_002073975.1). Lineage (NCBI taxonomy): Bacteria > Pseudomonadati > Pseudomonadota > Alphaproteobacteria > Rhodobacterales > Paracoccaceae > Rhodovulum > Rhodovulum sp. MB263. The sequence goes on from NZ_CP020384.1 coordinate 418,354, forward strand.
ACGACCGAGGCCGTTCTGACACCCAGGGACGGCCGCGAGGCGTTCGAGTTTCCGGGCTATTGCGCGGTCTGCGGCGGCCACCATCCGATGGTGACCAGCTTTCTCTACAGCGGCGCGACCGATGCCGAGGGCATCCCCGTTCCGAACTGGCGCGAGCATGTCGCCTGCCGCTCCTGCGGCCTGCCCAACCGCGTGCGCGCCTCGGTTCACCTGTTCCTGCAGGAATTCGATCCGGCGCCGGACAGCCGGATCTACATCACCGAACAGAAAACCGTGCTTTACGATGTGCTGGCCCGCCGGTTCTCCCGGCTGACCGGCAGCGAGTATTTCGGCAACCGCGTGCCGAAGGGCGGCATGTTCGAGGGGGTCCGGAACGAGAATTTCGAGGCGCTGAGCTTCCAGTCGGAAAGCTTCGATTACCTGCTCAGCTTCGACGTGCTCGAACATGTGCCGCATCCCGAGCGCGCCTTCGCCGAGGCATTCCGGGTGCTCGAACCGGGCGGCACCCTGATCTTCAGCGTGCCCGCACATCTCGACCGCTATCCCAGCACGATCCGCGCCGAGCTCGCGTCCGACGGCCGCATCGTCCATCACCTGCCCGCCGAGATCCACGGCAACCCGGTCGACGAAGAGGGCGGCGCGCTGTGCTTCCGCCATTTCGGCTGGGACGTGATGGACATGCTGCGCGAGGCCGGGTTCCGGCGGCCCTTCATCTTTCATTACTGGTCGCGCGAATTCGGCTATCTCGGCCCCGGTCAGGCCCTGTTCGTGGCCGAGAAGCCCAGATGAGCGGTGCTGGCACGCGGGTCTGCGCCGTGACCGGCCCCGGCGGTTTCGTCGGCGGCCATCTCGTTCCGGTCCTGGCCGCGCGGGGCTGGCAGACCGTGCCGATGGGGCGCGCCGCCGCCGATTTCTCGGATCCCGGGACGCTGGCCGCCTGGCTTGCCGGTCATGGCGTCACCGATCTGGTGCATCTGGCCGCGGAATCGAACCCCGCGGGCGGCGATCCCCGCGCCTTCTACGAGACGAACGCCTTCCTGACCGAGCGGCTGTTGCAGGCCGCCGCGACGGCCGGGCTGCCGGGCCGGTTCCTGCTGGTCAGCGCCACCAGCGTCTATGGCGACAGCGGGCCCGCGCCCCAGCGCGAGACCGACCCGAAACAGCCGCCCAACCATTACGGTGCCTCGAAGCTTTTGGCCGAGGTCTTCGCGGGCTGGTATCGCGACCGGCTCGATATCACGATCGCGCGGCCCTCGAACTGCATGGGGGCGGGGCAGAACCCGCGCTATCTGGTGCCGAAGCTGGTCCGGGCCTTTGCCGAGCGCGCCCCCGAGATCGCCATGGGCGACACCGCCATCGCCCGCGATTTCGTCGATATCCGCGATGCCGCCGATATTCTGGCCCGCGCGCTCGATGCCCCCGCGCGCAGCCTCGACGCGGTCAATGTCTCAAGCGGGCGGGCCACGGCCATTGCCGAGATCCTGGAAACCCTGACCCGAATCAGCGGCCACGCCCCCGAGATCCGCCGCGACGAACGCTTCATCCGCACGGGCGACATGCGGTTTCAGGCCTGCGACACCGCCCGGGCCCGGCGCCTCGGCCATGTGCCGCGCTATCGGCTGGCCGACACCCTGAGCTGGATGCTCGCCGCCGCCCCTTCCGTTCCGGAACCAGTCGAGACGAGGTTGCCCTGAATGCCCAAGCGCGCGCTGATAACCGGGATCACCGGAATGGTCGGCTCTCACCTGACCGATTTCCTGCTGGCCGAGACCGACTGGGACATCACCGGCATGGCCCGCTGGCGCAGCCCGATGGACAACATCGCCCATCTGACCGACCGCATCAACCAGCGCGACCGGCTGCGCCTCGTGCATGGCGATCTGCGCGACTCGCTTTCGCTGCTGCACGCGGTCGAGGAGGCCCGGCCCGACTATGTCTTCCACCTGGCCGCGCAATCCTATCCAAAGACCTCGTTCGAGGCCCCGCTCGAGACCTATGACACCAATGTCGAGGGCACCTCGCGCCTTCTGGAAGCGATCAAGCGGACGGTGCCCGGGGCGGTCGTGCATGTCTGCGCCTCTTCCGAGGTCTTCGGCCGGGTCCCACGCGACAAGCTGCCCATCGACGAGGAATGCACCTTCCACCCGGCCTCGCCCTACGCGATCTCGAAGGTGGGCACCGATCTCATCGGCCGGTTCTACGGCGAGGCCTATGGCATGAAGGTGATGACGACGCGGATGTTCACCCATACCGGGCCGCGCCGGGGCGATGTCTTCGCGGAATCGTCCTTCGCCAAGCAGATCGCGCTGATCGAGGCCAATGCCATTCCTCCGGTGATCCGGGTCGGCAATCTCGACAGCCTGCGCACCTTCGCCGATGTGCGCGACGCGGTGCGGGCCTATTACATGCTGGTGACGGTGAAGCCGCTGCCCGCTGCCTATTACAATATCGGCGGCGAGCATACCTGCACCATCCGCGAGATGCTGGAGCATCTGATCGGCCTCTCGTCGGCGCGCGACAGCATCCGGGTCGAGACCGATCCCGAGCGCCTGCGCCCGATCGATGCCGACCTGCAGGTGCCCGATACCGCCAAGTTCCGCGCCCATACCGGCTGGGCGCCCGAAATTCCCTTCGAGACGACGATGCGCGACCTCCTGGACTACTGGCGCGGCCGCGTGGCCGAGGGCGCGGTCCGGCTGGTGCGGTAGCAAGAAACGGGAGGCTGAGGAAATGAAGTCAGCATTGATATGCCCCGGGCCGGGAAAGTCGGGAACGACATTACTGGACTTCCTGTTTCATAACATAAAGCACTGCTACGGGCCGCGCGAAGGAAAGGAGTATTCCTTCTTCGCGAAGGATCGCGATTTCCCCTATGAGAATGTCTTCGACGTCGACGGGAATGATGCCGGTGCCCTGAGGTTCGAATTCAGTCCGGGCTACACGACAGTCATCGAGCCTTCCTGGCACAAGAGCATTGTGGAGAGAATCCGGAAGAGCGTCGAAAACCCGTTCGTGGTTTTCACCATCCGCGAACCCGTGTCGCGCAGCATGTCGGCTTACCATCATTTTCTTCAGCCTTATTCAAGATTCGGGCAGGAGCGGCATTCGGCGGACTCGCGTTGCCTGTCGGATCCCTATCGCAAGACTTTCGATGAGGCTGTTCGGTCCGATCAGCTGATCGGCTGCCTCTTGTCGGACATCGTGGGCTTTTATGTCGACAGCTTCGGCCGGGATAATGTCATGTTCTTCTTTCTCGAGGAGGACGCGGCTGCCTTCGATCGCTTTTACGATTTCGTTCTCGACCGGACCGGCTTTGATGCACCGAACACGCGCCGCGGTGCGGAAATTCCCAGGGTTTCCAACGGCAGGGGGCATCCGCGATATTATTATGCGCGGGATGAGAATGTCTGCATTCGCAACAGCGCGGGGGACGAGGCGTATCTGCCGGCCGGACAGTTCTATATCTGCAATGATCGCGGGCATGAGATCATAAAGGACATGGATCCTGCAACCGCCGCCGCCTGCATGGAGGCGCAGGAGATCTGGACCCGCGAATTCAGTGCCGGTTACCAGTCCGATCTTTTCGACGACCTGTTCCGCGCGGATTTCCAGAAGCTGTCGGAGTACTGGGTGCCGGGCAGCTATGCCGGAACGATCCCCGATTATTTCAACTGGACCTACAGGGACAGGGTCGTTCCCCGGGCCGAGCCGGATTTCGACCTGCTGAAAAATGCTTCGCTTTCGACCATATGAGAGAAAAATGACCCGACGCGCGATCCTGCATATCGGCCGGCACAAGACCGGGACCACCGGGCTCCAGCTTTTCCTTGAAAGCCGCGGGGCAGAGCTGGAAAAGGCCGGGTTCTGCTATCCCCGGTCGGGGCGCGACCTGTCGCCCGGTCAGTCCCGCGAGGACCAGTGCGCGCATCATGGCCTGGCCCGCAGTCTGATGGGACCGCGCGACATCGTGCGACAGCGGCTGATGGCCCTGCGTCCGGCCTTTCTCGACGAGGTCAGGAACGCCCATACCGTGATCCTCAGCAGCGAGGGGTTCCAGAATGTCGCGCATCTGGACCTTCTTGCCGAGTTTCTGGACGGGTTCGAGATCGAGACGATCTGCTATCTGCGCGAATATCTCGCCTATGTGACCAGTTCCTATGCCCAGGAAATCAAGGGGTCGGGGTTGGCCACCGATTTCACCTTCTTCGAGGAACGTTTCGGTCTCGGTCTGCCCGGTTTCATGATGATCTGGGGGCAGGTCGCCCGGCGTTGCAAATGGCGGCTTTATGATCGCGCGAGGCTGATCGAGGGCAATGTGATCGCGGATTTCGTTGCCACGGCGGGTTTGCCTTTGCAGCCGCCGCAGAACGCGTCCGAGTCGAACCTGACGATCTCGGGCAATCTGCTCGGTTTCAAGCTGCTGCTGAACATGCTGGGGCTGCATATGCGCGAATTCGGAGCGCCGATGAATGATCTGGCAATGGCGCATGCACGTTTCCGCGGGCCGATCCACGTGGATCTTCCCACGCAACAACGGATGCGGGGGGGCAATTCCTGCAACCGGACCTTGAGAGATCTTTTCGGCGAGGTTCCGGAAGTCGATTTCGAGGCAGGGAACCGGATCTTCGATCTCACCAGCCTGGAACGGGACATGCAAACGATCCTGCCGAAATTCGCAGAGTTCGATCGGGTCGCCAGCCATCCGCTGATCGCGGCTCTGGCCAGGGGGCAAATCGGTGTTTTCGACCATGTGAGATGAGAATGACCCGACGCATGATCCTGCATATCGGCCGATACGAGACCGGGACTACCGGGCTTCGGCTTTGCCCTGAAAACCGCAGGGCAGGGTTGTCCGGGGCAGGGGGCTGCAATCCGGTGGCGGGGTACGGTCGATCGGCGGGAAACAGGCGTGCGCAGGCAGGACAGCGCGATCCGGCGCGCCGCCTGAACGGCCCGCGCGGGCAGCTTCGCCAGAAGCTCGCGGCGCTGCGTCCCGCCTTTCGGGACGGGGTCGCGGAGGCGCATGCCCTGATCCTCAGCAGCGAGGGGTTTCGGACTGTCCCGCATCCGGACCTGCGTGCCGGCGGGGCTGACGGGGTCGGGATCGAGACGATCTGTTCCCGGCGCGAGGACCTGACCAATCTGGCCCATCTGGCCCGGTCCGATGCCCGGACCGTCAAGGCCAGCGCGCTTTCCAGCGATTTCTCCGATCCCGAAAGCCATTCCGCCTTCGACATTGCCGTCTTCGTCGCGCGGGGGAAGGCCAATTCCCGTCGCTCGGCCCGGGGCCCTTGCGACCGCGGCCGCCCGATCGACGGTGACGTGATCGCGGATTTCATCGCCATTGCGGACTTGCCGCTGGCGCCCGGCCTGCCGGCCATGGACCCGAGCCTGTCGGTTTCGGAAACCCTTCCGGCATTCAGGCTGATCGCGAACATGCCTGCGCCGGACCAAGATGTGCCGATGCTGGCCCTGCCGCAGGCCCCTGCGCGTCGTCGCGGCCGGATCGATCCGGATCGGGACAGGACAGAGCGGCCGCGGCGCAAAACCTCCCGGAACCGGGTCCTGCGCGACATGTTCGGCGCGGGTCGCGAAATCGGGCCGGAAACAGATAGCCGCATCCTCGATCCGGCCGGTTTCGAACGGGGCCTGACCACGATCCCGGCGGAGTTCTCCGGCTTCACCGGGAGTGTGGGCCATCCGCCTGTCCCGGCCTCGGCCCGCGGGGCGGCGCTTTCGGAAGGATGCGAGGCATGATCCTGAACAGACGCCGAAAAGCCGCCTTTGCCGCCGATGCCGTTGTCCAGGCCGCGCCGGTCGTCCTGGTGCATTACCACGTCTACAAGAATGCGGGCACCAGCGTCGATCTTGCGATCCGTAATGCCGTCGGTGACGGGAATTTCATCGAGCTGGACAAGGATCGGCGGTTTTGCAGGGCGCCCGCCTTCAACGCGGCGCTGGTCCGGCAGGTGCTGCGCGCCCATCCCGGCATGCGCGGCTTTTCCTGCCATACCTTCGTGCCGACCGTGCACAGATGTGCCGGGATCACGGCCCTGCCCATCGTGTTCCTGCGCCATCCGCTGTTGCGGCTGGCCTCGGTCTACCGCTTCGAGGCGATCTCGAAGGCGCACAGGGACACGCCGGTCGGGAAAATGGCACGAAGCGTGGGCTTCCCCGAATGGCTTGCGGGCTTCATCGGCATGTATAACGGCAAGAACTACCAGACCTGCGTCCTGTCGATGGCGGAAGACGGCAGCCACAGCCCCTTCACCAACGATCATCCCCGCCATATCGGCGATATCCGTGTCGCGACCGAGCGGCTCGACGAGATCGACTCCCTGACCGGGGTCGGCATCGTCGAGGATTTCGAGGCCTCGGCCGCCCGGATCGAGGCGAATGTCGCGCGCCATGTCCCCGGTTTCCGGCTGTCCGGTGCCTTGGCCAACCAGACCCGGCCGGTCGAGGACTGGCGAGAGGAACTGGCCGCGCTCGAACGTTCGCTTCCGGCCGATCTGCTGGCCCGCACGGTGATGGCCAACGCCTCGGATTACGCCCTTTACGACCGCTACCGCTGAGACCCTCCGCAACGCCTTCGGGCGCCAACCGGGAAGGTGAGATCACATGACGAACCTGTCTCATACCCTTTCAGCCGAGATCGCCGACCGGCTGAAGGATGACGTTCTCTACATCGCGACCGATCGCAGCATCGAAGCGACCGAGGCCTTCTGCGCCGCGCAGTCGCCCTGGCGGTCGGTGTTCCGGTTTTCGAACGGCGTCACAACCGAGACCTTTCCACAGAACGACCAGGTGCCGAACCCGCGTTGCATGGCCAAGCTGCGGCGCTTCCATGCCCGGGCCGATCTGGCGCGCTTCGCCGGCAAGCGCGTTCTGGATCTGGGGTTCAACGAGGCCTACAACTCTGTCTTCATGGCGAAATATCTCGGCTGCCGGGTCGATGGCGTCGAGTTTCACCAGCAGGCGGTCGAACGCGGCTCGGCCATTGCCGCCTTCTGCGGGGCGCCCTGCAATTTCCGGACGGCCGATGCCAACAGCTTCGTGGCCCACGGAACCTATGACCTCATCCTGCATTGCGGCCTGCTCTATCACCTTCACGATGTCTGGAGCGGGGTCAAAAACACCTGCCTGTCGCTGAAGCCCGGCGGCGAGGTCCTGCTCGAGACCATGACCTATGAGGGGGCCGACAAGTACGACTGCAAGTTCATCAACTGGCACCGCAAGGGAAACGGCAATTTCTGGGCGCTGAGCATCACCACCGTCGAGTACCTGTTCGCTGAATTCGGCTGCGATCTGGTCGAGATGGTGGATTCCTTCGAGATCGGGGTGATCGCCGGAACCGGCATGAAGCGCACCCTGATGTGGTTTCGCAAAGCGCCATGATCCGGCGGCTCGTGCTTCATATCGGTCGCCACAAGACCGGGACCTCGGCGGTGCAGCGCTATCTGGCCGGGCACCGCGCGGCCTATGCCCGAGAGGGCATCGTCGTGCCCGATTTCGGCGGCGACGAGGGGCCCGAGGCCGAACCGGCCGACCGTGCCGCCCATCACAGGATCGCGCTGGACTGCTGCTCCGGCCCCGTGGAGGAGGCCCGGCGCCGCGCCGATGCCGCCGATGGCTGGCGGGCGCGGCTGGCCGGGGCGGCCGAAGGCGGGCATACGCTGGTACTAACCAGCGAGGCGTTCCAGAACTGCTTCGATTTCGCGGCGCTGCGCGTGCTCTGCCGCGACCATTACGTCGAGATGGTCTGCTATCTGCGCGAATATCTCGACTATGCGCTCAGCGCCTATGCCCAGGAGGTCAAGAAGGCCGGCCTGTATTCCGGCTTCTTCGAGTTCGAGCGGGGCTTCAATCCGCAGCTCGGGCGCTTCGTCGCGCGCTGGGAGACATTCGCCAATCGCTGCCACTGGCGGCTTTACGACTGCAGCCGGCTGGCCGAGGGCGACGTGGTGCAGGATTTCCTTGCCACGGCCGGTCTGCCCGATTTCGGCGGCGACCGGTACCAGAGCGAAAACCCCAGGCTGGGCGGAAGCCTTCTGGGCTTCAAGCTGCTGGCCAATGGCGCCGGGCTGCACTCCCTGCGGCTTGCTCGCGCGCTCGAACCGCTGGCCGCCGCCCGGTCCGATTTCCGCGCGCCCTGGCGGGTCGGGGCCGGGCGGCAGGCGCAGCTGCGGGCCGGGCGCGACTATAACGCGACGCTTGAAGGGCTGGTGGGCGAGATCCGGCTGACCGATGCCGCGACCGGGACGCTGCCCTTCGAAAGCCCCGGTTTCGCTGCCGATCTGGGCGCGATCCTTGCCGCGCTCGAGGATTTCCCGGCCCTGCGCGCCCACCCCCTCTTTGCCCTTTATCAGGAGTCCGGGCTGTGTCCGACCGTCCCCTGACCACCCGCGCCCGCGCGCCGCTGCGCCTTGGTCTTGCCGGCGGGGGCACTGACCTGTCGCCTTATTGCGATCTCTATGGCGGGGCGGTTCTGAATGTCACGATCAACCGCTTCGCCTTCGCTTCGATCGAGGCCCGCACCGATGGCCGTATCGCCTTCATCGCCAATGATCTCGGGCTTTCCGAGAGCTACGGGCCCGATGACGACCTGTCCGGGGCGCGGCTTGCGCTTCATCGCGGTGTCTATGAACGGATGGTGGCCGAGTTCAATGGTGGCCGCCGCTTCGGCGCCACGATCCAGACCAATGTCGAGGCGCCGGCGGGGTCGGGGCTCGGATCCTCCTCGGCGCTGGTGGTGGTTCTGGTCGATGCCTTCCGCGCCCATCTCGGGGCGCCGCTCGGCCAGTATGACGTGGCGCATCTGGCCTATGAGATCGAACGCCTCGATCTGGGTCTCGCGGGCGGCAAGCAGGACCAGTACGCCGCGGCCTTCGGGGGCGTGAACTTCATCGAGTTCCTGGCGGGCGACCGGGTGATCGTCAACCCGCTGCGCATTCCTCGCGACATTCTCAACGAGCTGGAAAGCCGTCTGGTGACCTGCTTTTCCGGCGTGTCGCGCCATTCCGCCGATATCATAGAACGCCAGACCGCCAGCGTGCAGAAAGCGGACCGTGCCGCCGTCGAGGCGATGCACAGCCTGAAATCCGACAGCATCCAGATGAAGCGATCGCTGATGACCGGCGATTTCGACGGGCTGGCGGCGATCCTGCACAATTCCTGGTTGGCCAAGAAGGCCACCGCCAAGTCCGTCTCCTCGCCTCATATCGAGGAGATGTTTGCCCATGCGCTGGCCCATGGCGCCGAGGCGGGCAAGGTCTCGGGCGCGGGCGGCGGCGGTTTCATGTTCTTCCTCGTCGATCCGCCGCGCCGTCATGGCCTGATCGCGGCCCTGCGCGAGATCGACGGCGATGCCGCCCCGGTCGTTTTCACCGAGGCCGGCTGTCAGAGCTGGCAGATGCCATGCCGGCGCTGAGCTCGCCCCTGCCGCGCCAGGCGGTGATCCTCTGCGGCGGTCTGGGCACCCGGCTCGGGCCGCTGACCGCGCAATGCCCCAAGCCCCTCCTGCCGGTCGGCGGGATGCCTTTCCTGGCGGTCCTGATCGCCGAGCTGGCGCGGCAGGGGGTCGAGCGGGTGCTGCTGCTGGCGGCCTTCGCGGCCGACCGGATCGAGGCCTTCGCCCGGGACCTGCCCGTCAGCCTGCCCCGCCCGGTCGGGATCGAGGTCGCCCGCGAGGCCCGGCCTGCGGGCACCTCGGGCGCGCTCTGGCAGGCGCGCGACCGTCTGGACGAGCGGTTCCTGATGCTGAACGGCGACAGCTGGTTCGACATCCTTCTGGCCGATCTGGCGGCGGCCCAGGCCGCGCGGCCGGGCCTTCTGGGGGCGCTTGCGCTGCGCCGTGTGGCCGAGGCGGGCCGCTACGGCACCGTCAGGCTCGAGGACGGGCGGCTGAGCGCCTTTGCGCCGCGCGGCGCCGAGACCACCGTTCCCGAAACTAGCCCCGCGCTGATCAATGGCGGCGTCTATTGCTTCTCGCGCGGGATCGTCGCGCATCTGGTCGAGGAGGGCTCGCTCGAGGCCGAGGTGCTGCCGCGCCTTGCGGCCGAGGGGCTGCTGGCCGGGATCGAGCGGGCCGGGTTCTTCCTCGACATCGGCGTGCCGGAGGATTTCGAGGCGGCGCAGCGACTCGTTCCGGCGCAAAGGCGGCGTCCGGCCATCGTCTTCGACCGCGACGGGGTGCTCAATCTCGACCACGGCCATGTCGGCCATCCCGACCGGCTCGACTGGACCGAAGGCGCCATTGCCGCGGTGCGCCGGGTCAACGAGGCGGGCTGGTACGCCTTCGTCGCCACCAACCAGGCAGGCATCGCCAAGGGCTATTATACCGAGGCCGATTACCTGGCGCTTCGCGCGCATATGCATCGCGAGCTGGCGGCGGCGGGCGCCCATATCGATGACGAGCGCCATTGCCCGACCCATCCCGATGGCCGCGTGCCGGCGCTGGCCATGGTCTCGGACCGGCGCAAGCCCGGCCCCGGCATGCTGCTGGAACTGAAGGAGCGCTGGCCCATCGACTGGGCGCGCAGCGCGATGATCGGTGACAAGGACAGCGACATGCAGGCGGCCCGGGCGGCCGGGCTCGAGGGTGTCCTGTTCACCGGCGGCAATCTCGACCGGCTGGTCGAGCGCTTGCTGCGCAGCCGGGGAGGCCCCGTATGATCCCGCCCGTCGAGCCCCCTGCCTTCGAGCTGATCCGCCCCCCCGGGCCGCACGAGACCGGATCCGATCCCGTGGCCGCGCCGCTGGCCGCCTTCCGGCACTGGATCGGGACCCGGGCGCTGCCGTTTCAGGCGCGACGGGTGCGCGATGCGGCCGGGGGCTTTCACGAACGCATCGCGGTGGACGGGCATCCGGTCGCGATGCCGCGCCGGGCCCGGGTCGCGGCGCGCCAGCTTTACGCCTTCTCAAGGCTTGCCGGGGCCGGTCTCGGCGGCGACAGCATCCGGCTGGCCGGACATGCCCGCGACATGCTGCTTGGCGCCCATATCCGGCCAGACGGGCGGATCGCGCCGCTGGCGGGCGGGCCCGAAGGCTACGATCTCTACGATATCGCTTTCTGTCTTTTCGCGCTGGCGGCCGCGCCCGGGGCGGTGCTGCCGCGCATCCGGGCCCGTGCATTCGCGACGCAGATCCTGACCCGGCTCGAAGCCGGCTGGCGGCATCCCGGGGCCGGCTTCGAAGAGGCCATGCCGCGCAGGCTGCCGCTTCGGTCCAATCCGCATATGCATCTTTTCGAGGCCAGTCTCGAATGGCTGGCGACCGGGCCCTGCGATCCGCGTTTCGAGGCGCTGGCCGACGAGATTGCCGGGCTTTGTCTGGCGCGCTTCCTCGATCCCGCGACCGGGGCGCTGCGCGAGCTTTTCGACGGCGACTGGCAGATCGCGCCCGGCGCGGAGAATGCGGTCGAGCCCGGGCATCAATATGAATGGGGCTGGCTCCTGCTGCGCTGGGGCACGCTGCGGGGCCGGGCCGAGGCCCGGGCGGCGGGCTTTGGGCTGATCGATCTGGCCGAGACGCGGGGGCTGAATGCCGACGGACTCGCCGCGAGCCTGCTCGACCCTGCGCTGGCAATGGCGGAGCCGACCGCCCGGCTCTGGCCCCAGACCGAGCGGATCAAGGCCTGGGCCTTGCGGGCGCGTCTGGCCGGGACGCCGGACGCGGCCCGGACGGCGCGGGCGCGGGCCGCCGAGGCCTGCCGGGGCCTGCTGCGCTTTCTCGACCATCCGCTGCCCGGAAGCTGGTGGGAAAACCTCGCCGAAGGCGGCCGCCCGCTTGCGGAACCGGCCCGCACCAGCAGCCTTTACCACATCGTCGGCGCCTTTCTGGAACTCTCCGCCCTTCAGGCAGAGACGGCGCTTGCCTCATGGCAGGCGGACAACCTAAAATAGTATGGTTTTGTACCAGTATGTTCCTTTACGCGAGGCACGCGGCCTGTCGGCCGGATCGCCGCTCTGGCGAAAGCAGGCCTCGCACCGCTCAGGATTTCATCCGCAAGGAGGACGGCGACTTGGACACGACACTTGCCAGCCGCGACCTGTCCGGGCTGTTTGAAGAGGCGGAGGTCGATTACGACTTCTTCACCAAGAAGCAGAACCCGCAAAGCATGGCCTTCATGGCCGAGCTGATGCCGCTGTTCGAGCGGCTCTATCCGACACGCTATCATATCAAGACCCTGCTCGATGTCGGGGCGCGTACCGGCTCGGGAACCGAGTTCCTGGCGACGGTGCTGAGCCCGGACAGCTATTCGCGCCTCAAATGCACCGTGACCGCGCTCGATATCGACCCCCGGATGGCGCGGCTGTGCCGCGCGCTGCGTCCCCAACTCGAATATCTGGTGGCCGATATCTTCGAGATCCACGACCGGCAGTGGGATATCGTGCTCTGCTCGCATTGCCTCGAACATGTGCTCGAGCCCGAGCCGTTCCTGATGCAGCTGCGCCGCCTTGCGCGCGAGCATGTGGTGATCTCGATTCCGTTCCGCGAGGACCCCGAGACCCGGATAAAGCCGCATCTGCACAGTTTCGACGAGACGTTCCTCGAGGCGATCGGGGCCGAGAACGTGACGATCTATGACGGCTTTCACTGGCCGCATTCGCAGATCGCGACATTCTCGGTGCCGCCGCTCTGAGCAAGGGCCGTCGCGGGCTCCGGAAAGGACAGCCCCATGAAGGACGACATCTACAGTTTCGGAAACGGGGTCCGGGTTTTCCGGCGACATGTGCTCGACCACCAGGTCAACCGCTATGTGAAGGCGCAGGCGGGCAATCTGCACGAGCCGGTCGAGGAACACTGGTTCCTGACGCTCCTGGGCGAGATCGCTTCTCCCGACCCGCTGGTCTACGATATCGGCTGCGGCATCGGCTATTACACGCTGCTGCTGCTGCGCGAGCGGCCCGGCGCCGAGGCCGTGGCCCTCGAGCCGCTGCCCGAGCATGCCGCCGCGATCCGCGAGAACCTGGCGCTGAACGGGATCGCGCCCGGCCGGGTGCGGCTGATCGAGGCCGCCGCCGATATGGCCGAGGGCGAGGTCTGCTTCGAGGCGGCCGATTTCTCGTCCCGTGTGGCGGCCGGGGGCGGGCTGCGGGTCGCGGCCCATGACATCGCGGCGCTGCTCGCGGCCGAGGCGCGACCGGTCGATCTGGCCAAGCTCGACGTGCAGGGGGCCGAACTGGCGCTGTTGCGGCGGATCGTCGAGGCCGGGCAGGCCGCGCGTGTGCGACGCTGGATCGTCGGCACCCATGGCGACGATCTCTTCGACGAGTGCCGCGCACTTCTGGCCCGGCACTGGCGCCTTGTGCACAGCGACCCGGCCCCGCCACACCAGCCCGACGGGCTGATCGTGGCGGTGCGGGACTGAGGCGGGGCGCGCGGCCTTGCTTGCGAGGGCAGGGGCATCTCGAGCAGGACATCCCCTGTCGGGACCGCCTCGGGTCCGGTGGTCGCCGACATCCCCAGCGCGTCTTCGACCGACTGCAGGATCGGCTTGCCCATGATGTCGAAGCGGGTCTTCAGCGCCACCGGCATGCCGGCCTCGCGCCCGAAGGCCGCAACCGGATCAGTCATCCAGCGCGCGCTGTCGGGGCCGACCGCATGTCCCCGCCCGGTGCCATCATCATGCACGACGGCGGGCACCCGGTCGCGCATCCCGGGGCGCCAGGGCAGCGTCATCGACATCCAGGGCGAGGGCTGCGGGCATTCGAACCAGTCCGCGGGATCGGCCACGGCTGCGACCGGGGCAAAGGGCCGGTCGGGCCCGCGTCGCTTCCTCTGTGCATTGATCGCGTCCTTCATGCCTGCAGGCCTCGGATCGGCCAGGATCGAGCGGTTGCCAAGCGCGCGACCCGAAGTCGGCCCGGCCGCGCATCACGCCGGGGATGCGGCCTTGCGCCAAAAGTCCCGCCGCCGCCTCGGCCGAGCCCCCGGCGAGATCGCTCAGTACATGGCCCGCCGCGGCGGCGCGGCGAGGACGGCCGAACCGCCGCCGAAGGGAATACGAGGGGGCCCGCAGTGTCATCCATCCAGGCCAGGAGGGCGGCGTCGACGACATTGCCGTCATTGGCCGGGCAGGGCGGCACGAAGACGCTCTCGACCCGGGTTATAGGAGGAGTGCAGCGCGCAGCCGCCCGACAGGATCAAGGCAGGCCCGTCTTTGCCGATGACCTCAGGCATCCTCTCGGGCATCGCCAGATCGGCCGCATCTGCCCCCGGTCCGCCCGGACTATGGGCCAGCGGCGTGACCCGGGCGGTGCGGCCCATGGCCTGGAAGGGGGCCCAATATTCTTGCATGGCCATCGAACCGGAGCAGCGCTGTATCGGGAGCAGGGGGTGCGGCCTTCAACCTGGCGCGGTCCTTGGCCAGCTCTTCGCGGGTGATCTGCTCGGGTGGCATGTCGGTCAGCCGGGTGCCCGCGGCGCTGACCCGGTGGGTGTCGGCCTCGACGATCAGCCCGCGCCGGAAGGTCATCCCCGCCGCCACCTGCTTGCCGCATCCCCCGATCCGGTCGGCATGCGGGTTCTGGCGCTTGTTGGCCTTGGCCAGTGCCGCGGGAACGGAGGTTTCGAGCCCGACGAAGACCTGGCGAAGCACGGCCCGGTTGCACAGCGCCGGCCGGCCGACATCGCGCGCGGCGTCGATCGAGATCTGGGTCGAGAACCGTACCGGGTCGCGCCCCGCGCCGCCGTTCCAGCCGATCAGCGTCTCCGGCAAGTGCCGGTTTCCGGTGAAGGTGTCATCGCTGGGCGAGACCTCGCGATAGGACGGATCGTAAAGCTGGCCAGGCTCGGCTGACATCTTTTCGGGGGCTTGTGGCGCTGCCTGCGGCCGATACAGGTGGATCAGGTTGCAGAAGCTGCGCTCGAAAGACCGGCCCGGCCGGTCTGGACCACGCCCGCTATCGCCCGGTCCTTGGAGTGAAGATCGCAACGGGGCAGGGGCATGGCGGCCATATCGGCCTTGTCGCAGCGGTATTCGGGGTTCAGTTCGTCCGTCACCAGGCCGGCGGCGCAGTCCGGCGCCGGGGTTCCGAACGCGCCGATCCCCCCGGCAATTGGCCCGGCCGAGAAAGATCTCGGGCGCGCGCGGGACATGGGTGGCGCCCGACACCACCGGCAGGCCCCGACGGCGGAAGGCGCGGGCCGGGTCCAGTCCGTGCGCGACCTGGGAGACCTTGACCGACAGCACGACCGGGTCGGCCCCGGCCCCCCGGGCTCGACCTCCTGCACCATCTCGTCACGAAGCCGGATATCGGGTCCACGCGGCAGTCAGGCCGCGACCCAGCCGATCCCGGCGGCGGCTGACAGCGTGAAGGGGGGGCGATACCCGCCATGCTGGTTCTGGCGGGGCGTCGTCGCGGTCCGCGGGGGTGATTCCCGCTCCGCCGGTCCGGGGACGACGGCGGTTCGGGCTGTCGGTTGACCCTTCGGCAGCCGCAGACCGGCTATGTCGGAATGCTGCCTTTTCAGGCTTTTCGGCAGCCGGCTTTTGCGGCATTCCGCCACGGTGTTTCGTCGATTTTCCCGGTTTTCTTGAGAAAATCCCTCAAGAACGGGGTTGTCTTGATGCAGATCAACGAAACGAAACTGGAAGCGCGGAATTCCCGACGATAACACTCGGCTATGCCGCTCGCCGCAGAAAGGTCGCAAGACATGAAGCCAGCCAGATACGACCGGGAAGCCCATGACGACCTGCAATCGGGTGGTCTGCAATCCCCGGACGAGCCCTGCTTCGGAACCGCTTCCGGAGAGGGGGGCGAGGCGCCGCAGATGCATGACCACGGCGATTGCCACGGCCATGGGGCGCGGCAGGGGCATGGCCGGGCCCGGGGGCATGGACACGACCATCCGCATGGCGAATGCCGCCATGCCACCGGCCAGCCCTGTTCCAATCCCAATGGCCGCCCGGAGGATTGCGTGGCCGGGCCCGACGCCTGTCCGCTGGCGCTGGCCGATGAGGGGGTCTGGCTGCGGGTGGTGGCGCTGCGCCCGGGGCGGGGCGTGCATCACCGGCTGATCGATCTCGGTCTGACCGTGGGCGCCAGGGTGCGTATCCTGCAGCGCGGCGGCGGCTGCCCCATGCTGATCGGTCTGGGCGATGCGAGGCTGGCATTGGGACAGGGGCTGGCGGGCAAGATCATGGTCACGCCAGCCAATGAAGATCCGCAAGACGAAAGAGACTTTTGAGATGGACAGCATTCTGCCGACGACCGGGAAGACGGCCCGGGTCAAGGGATATGTGCGCGGCGACCGGGCCGGGCGCGAACGCCTTCTGACCATGGGGCTGACCCCGGGCACCGAACTGACCGTGACGCGGATCGCCCCGATGGGCGATCCGATCGAGATCCGCGTCCGCGGCTTCGCGCTGTCGCTGCGCAAGGATGAATTCGCGCTGCTCACGCTGGAGGCTGTCGACCAATGAGTTCGTTCACCATCGCCACCGCAGGCAACCCGAACTGCGGCAAGACCACCCTTTTCAACGCCCTGACCGGGTCGCGCCAGCGCGTCGGTAACTGGGCGGGCGTCACCGTCGACCGCAAGGAGGGCGTCTTCACCCACAAGGGCGCCGAGGTCACCGTGGTCGACCTGCCCGGCACCTATTCGCTGGGCAGCATCTCCGAGACCGGGCTCGATGAGTCGATTGCCCGAGATTATATCCTGTCGGGCGAGCCCGATCTGGTGATCAACATCGTCGATGCCTCGAATCTCGAGCGCAACCTCTACCTGACCGCGCAGCTGGTCGAGATGCGGGTGCCGACGATCATCGCGCTGAACATGATGGACATGGCCGAGGAGAACGGCCTGAGGATCGACCCGGCGGCGCTGGCCAAGCGGCTGGGCTGCCCGGTGGTGCCGCTGGTCGCCGCCCGCAAGAAGGGCGTCGAGGCGCTGAAGGACGCCATCGTCGCCGCCGCCGCCGCCCCCGAGCCGCCGACGGCCACCGTCACCCATCCCCCCGCGGTCGAGGAGGCGCTGACCGGACTTGTCCCCGCGACCGCGCCGGTCGCGACCGACAAGGGCGTCGATCCGCGCTGGCTGGCGGTCAAGCTGCTGGACGGCGATGCCGCGGCGCTGGCCATGGTGCCGCCCGCGCTGGCGGCCGAGGCCGAGGCGGCGCGGCTGAAGGTCGAGGACCTGCTCGACGAGGACATGGACATCCTGCTGGCCGATTCCCGCTACGGTTTCGCCAACGGGCTGGCGCGCAGCGCGGTGCGCCGCACCAGCCGGATCTCGCGCAGCCTCTCGGACCGGATCGACAGCGTGGTGCTGAACCGGGTGCTGGGCATTCCGATCTTCCTCTTGATCATGTATGTGATGTTCCTCTTCGCGATCAATTTCGCGAGCGCGTTCATCGACTTCTTCGACATTCTGGCGGGCACGCTGCTGGTCGACTGGCCGTCCGAGGTGATGGCGGATATCGGCGCGCCGGCCTGGGCCATCGCGGTGCTGCCGGGCGGGGTCGGGGCCGGTATCCAGACCGTCGCGACCTTCATTCCGGTGATCGGCTTCCTGTTCCTGTTCCTGACCTTCCTCGAGGATTCGGGCTACATGGCGCGGGCCGCCTTCGTGATGGACCGCTCGATGCGCGCCATCGGCCTTCCGGGCAAGTCCTTCATCCCGATGATCCTGGGCTTCGGCTGCACCGTTCCTGCGGTGATGGCCACGCGCACGCTCGACAACCGGCGCGACCGGATCATGACGGTGATGATGGCGCCCTTCATGTCCTGCGGCGCCCGGCTGCCGGTCTATGCCCTTTTCGCAGCGGCCTTCTTCCCCGTGGGCGGGCAGAACATCGTCTTCCTGCTTTACGTCATCGGCATCCTCGCCGCGATCCTGACCGGGCTGGTGCTGAAGAACACGCTTCTGCGCGGGGCGACCTCGCCGCTGATCATGGAGCTGCCGCCCTATCACATCCCGACCGTGAAATCGGTGCTGCGCACCAGCTGGGACCGGCTGAAGGCGTTCCTGTTCAAGGCCGGCAAGATGATCGTCGCGGTCGTCGTTGTGCTGGGCTTCCTGAACTCGCTGGGGACCGACGGCTCCTTCGGCAACGAGGATACCGACGCCTCGGTCCTGTCCTCGATCGGCCGTGGCATCACGCCCGTGGTCGAGCCCATGGGCCTGCATGAAGAGAACTGGCCCGCCACGGTGGGGCTCTTCACCGGGATCTTCGCCAAGGAGGCCGTCGTCGGTACGCTGAACGCGCTTTACGGCCAGATGGCCGATGACGGGGACGGCGCCGACGAACCGTTCAGCGTGATGGCCGGGATCGGCGAGGCGCTGGCCTCGATCCCCGCCAATATCGCCGATGCCGCCGGAAGCCTTGCCGACCCGCTGGGCCTGAATATCGGCGATGTCGAAGATCAGGCGCTCGCGGCCGAAGAACAGGGCGTGGCGACGGGCATCTTCGGCGAAATGGCGGCGCGCTTCGACGGCACTGCCGGGGCGCTGGCCTATCTGCTGGTGATCCTGCTCTATGCGCCCTGCGTTGCGGCAACGAGCGCGATCTGGCGCGAGACCGGCACCAGGTGGACGCTGTTCGCGCTGTCCTGGACCACGGGCCTTGCCTATGGCACCGGCGTCATCACCTACCAGTCGAGCCGGCTGGCCACCCATCCGGCCGAGGCCTCGGCCTGGATTATCGGCATCCTCGCGATCTTCGTGGCGGTGCTGGTGGCGATGCGGATCGCCTCGACCCCCCGGGGCCCGGGCGATGCCGCGGCACGGACCGCCTGAGGAGGCTGAAAATGGTACTTTCCGACATTCGCAGCTACTGCGCCGAGACCGGAAAGGTCTCGCTGCAGGAACTGGCGAACCGTTTCGATACCGATCCCGAGGCGATCCGGGGCATGGTCGAGGTGCTGGTTCAGAAGGGCATGCTGCGCTGCCTGACCGAGGCGCCTGAAGGCGGTTGCGGCAAGGGGTGCTGCGGCTGTTCCAAGAGCTGCGCGCCGCTCGCGGGGATGAGCGACGCGGTCTATCAGTGGGTCGGTCGGTCGCGTCGTCCGCTGCACTGACGGTCCGCTTTCCATAGCCCAGACGAAAGTGCAGGCAAAAGTGACGTGGGGTCCTTTTCAAAAGGGCCGCACGTTTAGTTGATAATTTTAATAAGGAAATATAAGCGGAGGGCGCGAGTCGCCCACACCCTGGTGCGCGGCATCGCAGCAGCCAGCGTTTCGCCAGCCCTGAGACCAGAAGGAGGGACCGCCCGGAGCGGTCCCGTTTGGGGGAAAGAAACGGATGACTGCAAAAACCACCCGGCCCGTATTGCGGGCCGGCGCTGCATTGCTATCGCTGGCCGGGCTGCCTGCGGTGGCCTCGGCCGAAGATGCTTTCACGCTCGACCCGGTCACGCTGGCCGAAACCGAGGAGACCGGGACCGAGATCGCGACCGGCGACCCGAATGACAGCGGCCGCACCGCGCTGGGCAAGGGCTCGGTCGAGGTGCGCGGCGACGGATCGGGCGATGCCAATACCGCGCTGACCAGCCTGCCCAACGTGCAGTACCGCAACGATACCGACACCGATGCAGGCGAGAACGGCGACGACATCCTCGATCTCAAGCCGCTGGAGTTCTCGATCTCGGGCGGGCGCGTGACCGAGAACAACATCATGCTGAACGGCATCGGCATCAATTCGGTCACCGGCAACGAAAGCCCTTACAGCTCGACCGAGCTGAGCCGAGAGGATTCCGCGCCAAATATGTATGCCTTCTACGGGCTGCATTCGCAGACCCAGTTCGTGCCCTCCGCGATGGTCGAAAGCGTCGAGGTCTACGATTCGAACGTTTCGGCCGAATATGGCGGCTTTCAGGGCGGCGTCGTCGATTACAAGCTGGCCGAAGCCTCGACCCGCCGCGCCTCGGGCAAGCTGAGCTTCCGGTTCCAGAGCGACGATCTGGTCCGTTATCATCTGGGCACCGACAGCGGCGACAATCCGAACGGAACCGCCAAGCCCGATTTCACCAAGCGCGAGATCTCGCTGCTTCTGAACCAGCCGCTTGGCGAGAATACCGCGCTGATCTTCGGCTTCGGGCGCCGCGATGCCCAGACCAGCAAGGACAAGCACCCGCAATATCTGTCGGGGCGGGCCGATAATGACAGCCGCAGCGATTTCTGGCGTCTGGGCCTTGCGCATGACTTCGACAATGGCGACCGGCTCGAGCTGAACGGCTACCTGACCGATTACAACCAGGACTGGGATTCGCCCTATTCCGACGATCTGCATATCGACGTCAAGACCCGCAGCCTGTCGACCGACCTGGCCTATACCCGTCATCTGGGCGCCTTCGATCTGGGCCCTGCGGCACTGTCCAACGTGACGCTGAAGCTGACCGCGCTGCATCAGGACAACGAGGCCAGCAACGTCACCGAGCAGAACGAGTTCTACAGCTGGTACGGGTCCTATTTCAGCGAAAAGAGGGGGACATCCTTTTATACGGATGCCTTCGACGACTGGTGCGACACCCCGAAAGCGGCGCGATCGGCCGAGGATTACTATGGCTGCAGAAAGGGCGGCTATGGCAGCCGCTATTACTCGGATCTGCGCAACCGTCTGGGCATGCTTGTCACCGGCGATGTCTGGCGCGGCAGCTTCAAGCTTGGCGCCCATGTCGAACGCATCGAGGCGGATCGGAGCGGCGACGGTTTCGTGTCCTATACCGGGCCGGTTATGCACCTCGGCGGCCCCGACTACATCTGCCCCGCGGGCGACCCGGCCTGTCTGCCGGACCAGTATCTGAAGAATCTCCATATCCAGAAACCCTATGACATCAAGGTCGACGCGAATGTCGCCGAGGCCTTCTTCGAACTCGATCAGCGCTTCGGCGATTTCGACCTGCGTGCCGGGGCCCGTTTCAGCTATGACGACGTGCTGGAAAATGCCGTTCTGGCACCGCGGCTGTCGCTTGGCTGGCAGCCGTCGCCCGATTTCTCGGTCGTCCTCGGCGCGAACCGCTATTACAGCGACGATTACATGGCCTATGCCATCCATGACGCGCTGCCCCGGGGCGTGCGCTATCGGCGCGACCATGACGACACCACGGGCGAGGTCGGCGACTGGGAGTTCATCACGGATTTCGGCAGCTATTCCTACAACCAGAGCGGGCTGAAGACACCCTATGTCGACGAGGCCTCGCTGAGCTTCCTTTACCGCGATGCCTGGACCGGCGGTGCCTGGCGGCTGAAGCTGATCGACCGACAGGGCAAGGACCAGTTCGCCCGGTCCTCGGACAGCACGAAATTCAAGAACAGCCTGACCAATGACGGCACCAATGAATACCAGTCGGTTTCGCTGGAATATCAGCGCGATTGGAAGACGCGGCGGGGCGCGCTTGACGGGGTGTCCTTCTATGCCTCGGGGGTCTGGGCCCGGCGCGAGAGCTCGAACAACACCTATTTCGGCGATCTCGGCGAGGTCGATGATTTCATCTGGTATGATGGCAAATCCTATACCGGTGCCGAATTCGGCGCGGTGACCGGCAATCTCGACATTCCGATCCGGACCACGGTCGAGCTGAATTCCAGCTGGAAGAACGGGCGCTATGCGCTGGGGATTGGGGCGGATGTGGCCTTCGGCTATACCGCTGCGCTCGATACCGACAAGGATGGCACCTTCGAGAACCCCGAATACGGGTCGCAGCGGCATGACATCTACGAGGATTACGAATTCGACGCCGCCGTCTCGACCTTCCTCACCGCCCGGGTCCGGATGGCGCGGCTGCGTTCGGGCAATCTCGATCTGAACATCAAGGTGGCAAACCTCTTCGACGATATCGGCAACCGGCGGGCCACCGACAAGAACCCCTGGATGGCGGGGAGGAGCCTCTATGTCGGCACGACCTATAGCTGGTAAGGTCCTGCGGCTGGGGCTTTGCCTCGCGGCGGCGGGGCTGGCGCTGGCGGTCATGACGGCGCCGCTGCGGCTTGGCCCCGAGGATCTGCGCGCCGCCTATGCCGGTCCGCCCGAGACCTGGCCCCTGCCCGAGATCGACCCGGGCGTCGATTATGTCGAGTTGGCCCCCCGCGCCCTGCCGTCCCTGCCCCAGCCGGGCAGCCCGGCTGCGGCGCGGCGGGCGCTGGGCGCGGCGCTCTTTGTCGATCCGGGGCTCTCGGCCTCGGGCCAGATCGCCTGCGAAAGCTGCCATAACCGTCGCCTCGGCTGGGGCGACGGGCTGCCCCGCTCGAAAGGTCATGACCGGCAGGAGGGGCCGCGCAATGCCCCCGCGCTGCATGTTGCGGGCGCGGGGTTGCCGCTGTTCTGGGACGGCCGCGCAGGCACCCTCGAGGCGCAGGCGCTGGGCCCGCTGTCCAACCCGCTCGAGATGGCCAATGACGATCTCGGCGCCATCGCGCCGCGGCTGGCGGGCCGGGGCGGTTATGCCCCGATGTTTCGCGCCGCCTTCGGCTCGGAAGAGGTGACGCTGGAGCGGATCGTGGCCGCACTGGCCGAGTTCCAGAAATATCTCGACCGGCCCACCCGGCTTGACCGGTTCCTGTCGGGCGACCGCCGCGCGCTCAGCGATCTCGAGCTGCGCGGGCTGCATCTGTTCCGCACCCGGGCGCGCTGTGCCAACTGCCATTTCGGGCCGCTGCTCAGCGACGGCGAATTCCACGATCTGGGACTGTCCTATCTCGGCCGCAAGTTCGAGGATCTGGGCCGCTACTCCGTCACCGGTCAGCCCGACGATGCGGGCCGGTTCCGGACCCCGAGCCTGCGCCATGTCTCGGATACCGGGCCCTACATGCATAACGGGCTGTTCCCGCATCTGCCCGGGCTGATTCGGCTTTATGCCATCGGCGGCGGCCGCTCGGCGCGGCTGCCCGCCGATCCGGATGCGGTCGAGGCCGGCGCCGCGACCGCCTCGCCGCTGCTCAGGCGGCTCGATCTGACCGAAAGGGATGTCGAGGCGCTGGCAGCCTTCCTCGGCGCGGTCTGAGCGCCGCGGCCGGGTCGTACCGCGCCGCGCCCGCCTGTCATCGGGCGGACGCGGCGGTTCTCAGCTGGCGCGGGCGCGGACGCCCGCATCTGTGGCTGCGGTCGGTACCAGCGCCCGGACCAGATCCTTGACCGACAGGATGCCCACCTGCTGCCCGCGGCGCATCACCCGGTAGGACAGCGCCGTGTCGCCGCCCGACAGCGCGATCACCGATTCCAGATTGTCATCGGCATCGACCTCGCCCGCGAGCCCCGGTTGCGGCGCCTCGCTGCGTCGCATCACCGAGCGCACCCGCAGCACCCGGGCGCGGTTGATGTCGGAGATGAAGTCGATGATGTAGGGATCGTTCGGATGCATCAGGATCTCCTGCGGCTCGCCCTGTTGCACGATCTCGCCATCCTTCAGGATCACCAGATGATCGGCCAGCTTCAGCGCCTCGTCGAGATCGTGGGTGATGAAGACCACGGTCTTGTGCAGCTCGGCCTGCAGCTCCAGCAACAGATCCTGCATGTCGGTCCGGATCAGCGGATCGAGCGCCGAGAAGGCCTCGTCCATCAGCATGATATCGGCATTCGAGGTCAGCGCGCGGGCGATGCCCACCCGCTGCTGCATGCCGCCCGAGAGCTGGTGCGGGAACTGGTTGTCCTGCCCTTCGAGCCCGACCCGGTTCAGCCATTGCCGCGCCTCGTCCTCCCAGGCCGAGCGGGGCTGGCCCCGCACCGCCAGCGGCGTGCCGGCATTCTCGAGAACGGTATGGTGCGGCAGAAGCGCGAATTTCTGGAACACCATCGACATCCGCACGCGGCGCAGCTCGCGCAGGCTGGGTTCGTCATAGGCCAGCACGTCCTCGCCATCGACGATGACCTCGCCCGCCGTGGGCTCGATCAGCCGGTTCAGGTGGCGGATCAGGGTCGACTTGCCAGAGCCCGACAGCCCCATGATCACCGTCACCTCGCCGGCCCGCATGTCGACATTGATGTCCCTCAGGCCCAGCACATGGTGATGGGTCTCCAGCAACTCGGCCTTGTCCATCCCGGACCGGGCCATCGGCAGAACCGATTGCGGGTCGGCGCCGAAGATCTTGTAGAGGCGGCGGATCGCGATCTTGATATCGTCACTCATCGAACGGCCCTCACTGTTTCTGTGCCGCGTTGACGCGGGCGAGCGCGGCCTTGGTGACGCGGTCGAGCATCACCGCGAGCAGCACGATCCCGAGCCCCGAGACCAGACCCACGCCCAGTTCGAGATTGCGGATGCCGCGCAGCACCAGCACGCCCAGACCCGGTGCCGAGACCATCGAGGCGATCACGACCATGGCGAGGCTCATCATGATGGTCTGGTTGACGCCGGCCATGATATTGGGCAGCGCCAGCGGGATCTGCACCCCCCAGAGCTTCTGGCGTTTGGTCATGCCGAAGGCGTCGGCGGCCTCGATCACTTCCTTGTCCACCAGCCGGATGCCGAGATTGGTCAGCCGGACCACCGGCACGATGGCGTAGACGATCACCGCGATGCCATAAAGCTTGGGCTCGGTCACCGAGAACAGGAAGATCAGCGGGATCAGGTAGACGAAGGGCGGCAGCGTCTGCAGCATGTCGAGGATCGGGATCGCGATCCGCTGGAAATTGTCGCTTCGGGACATGGCGATGCCGATGGGCACCCCCACCAGCACGCAGATGAAGGCACAGACGAAGATGATCGCCAGCGTCTGCATCGCGTAGTCGTAATGGTTGATGAAGGCCAGGAAGCCGATGCAGGCGGCCACGAAGGCCACCAGCCCCCAGGACCGCGCGACCAGGCGCACGACCAAGAGGATCAGCGGGATCATGATCCACCAGGGCGAGGTCTGGAACAGCCACAGCGCGCCTTCGAGCGCCCAGCTCAGCGGCTGGGTCAGCGGGTCGAGCACGACGCTGAGCCCGTCCTTGATCGACAGGAAGCCGGTCTCGAGCCCCTTGGTCAGCTCGCGGGCCTGCGGAAAGGCCGGACAGGCGTCGTTCAGCGCGTCCATCGAGGGAAAGGGCAGGTCCCAGAGCGAGGTGGCTGGCTGGGCCGATCCGCGGGCCTGGCCCAGCAGGTCTGCCATCGACATCGGCGCCGAGGATGCGCCGCCGTCGCACCAGTCGCGCAGGCCGAGCCCGTCGAATATGAAATCATAGCTTGCCATATGGTAAGGTCTCCTTGGCCGGACCGCAGGGCGGCCCGTCGCGAAACGGCAGGACGGGCCCGCAAGGCACAGGCCCGTCCGACAGAAAGCTGCCCGTCAGGGTCAGCGGTTCAGCAGCGCCGACAGCTTCTCGCGCGCGGCGTCGTTGATCCAGGTCGACCAGACATCGGTATGCTGGGTCAGGTAATGCACAGCCCCTTCCTCGGCCGAGGCGTTGTTCTCGTCCATCCAGGCGATGACGGCGCTCATGTCGTCGACATCGAAGCTGACCTTGCTCAGCATCTCCGCGATCTCGGGTTCGCGGTCGGCGAAATCGGCGGTGACGACGGTCAGCACCGGTGCGGCCGGGAAGTCCGAGACCTTGGGATCGGGGTTGTTCGGGTTCTGGTTCGCCTCATGCGCGGCCTCGTCGATGCCGCCGAGATCGACCTTCACCATGTTGTACTTGCCCAGCACGGCGGTCGGCGCCCAGTAATAGCCGAACCAGGGTTCCTTCTTCTCATAGGCCGAGGCCATCGAGGTCGCCAGCGTCTCGCCCGAGCCATGGTTGAAGACCTTGAAGCCATGGCCTTCCAGGTCGAAGGCCGGGATCAGGTTGTCGTTCACGACCCGGCAGCCCCAGCCGTCGGGACAGTTGTTGAAGGTGCCGCCGACCCATTCGGGATGCGCCAGAACGCCCTCGATGGTCTTCAGCTCGGGATGTTCCTCGGCGAGGTAGTCGGGGATCCACCAGCCCTCGACCCCACCGGGATTGAGCGCCTTGCCCAGCCGTTTGACATTGCCCTGGGCCTCGAGCTTCGTATAGGCCTCGCCGGCCGAGTTCAGCCACAGTTCGGATACGGTGTCGGGCTCGCCATTCTCGGCAATCGATGTCAGGGCCGGGATGGTGTCGGAGGGGACGACCGTCACGCTGCATCCATAGCCCTGTTCCATCAGGAATTTCTCGACATTGGTCACGACGGCGGACGAGGCCCAGTTCATCTCTGCGATCGAGACCTCGCCGCAGTCGGCCTTGGCCATGGCGGGAACGGCAAGGGCGGCAAGGATGGCGGCAATTGCGGTTGCTCGTGTCATCGGGTGCTCCGTCTTGGTAGGTGAAAATAATCTGCCGCCGGCAGGCCCGAGCGATCGGGCAGGGCGGTTGCAGGGGTGCGATGGGGGCCGGACCGGCCGCAGAGGGCGCCGCACGGCGACAGACCGCCACCGGCAGGCAAGGCCGATCCCGGGAGG
The DNA here is from genome assembly GCF_002073975.1 of Rhodovulum sp. MB263. NCBI lineage: Bacteria > Pseudomonadati > Pseudomonadota > Alphaproteobacteria > Rhodobacterales > Paracoccaceae > Rhodovulum > Rhodovulum sp. MB263. The sequence goes on from NZ_CP020384.1 coordinate 444,696, forward strand.
GACGGCATTCTTCTGTAAATCAAATATCGCAACGGACCCCGGGTGTATGGGAAAACCGGCATTTTGCCAACAGAAGAATGCCATTTGCGACAAATGCTGTCGCTTTCGGGCAATTCTTCCGCGCCCGTCCGCCTCGGTCCTCCATGCGCGGCCGGGCGGATTGCGGCGATTTTGCCCGACCCGTCCGCCCTCCGTTTTTCCGGTCTTCCGGGCCTGATCCGGCCTGATCGTGCGGATGCTCCGAAGCGGTCGCGCGGCCTTCCGGTTTCGCCGGGGGCGACCTTCACAGATCGGCGCCTGTCCTGTCGCGCTCCGGACGCGGGCGCTTGTTTTACGATATTTCACAATGGGGTGCGCCGGGGCTCTATCCGCCCTGCGCGCTACGGGGTAGTCCCGTCTTGCAGAGAAGGGGCGCCAGGTGCCTTGGCCCGCGCCGGGCCTGAGACGGTTGCGGCGGGCCTGAGCCCGCCGCCGGCCGGTCTCAGCCCACGAGCACCGGCAGATAGGTCACAAGCAGCAGGACTGCGACCAGCACGGCCAGATAGGGCAGCACGGCCTTCGCGATACGCTCGAGCCCCTGCCCGGTGACCGATGAGGCGACATAGAGGTTGATCGCGACCGGGGGCGTGATCATCCCGATGGCGAGGCCGACGACGAGGATCACCCCGAAATGGACCGCGTCCACGCCCATCTGAAGCGCCAGCGGCAACAGCAGGGGCGTCAGGATGATCAGCGCCGAGGCGGTCTCGATGAAGACGCCGGTGACGAGGATCAGGACCAGCATCATCGCCAGAACCACCATCGGACTGTCCGAGACAGACAGCACCAGCGCCCCGATCTGCGCGGGCACCTGCCAGTTCGACAGGGCCCAGCTGAGCGCGGCCGAGGCCGAGATCACGAACATGATGACGGCGGTCGTCACGCCCGAGCGGACCATCAGCCGGTAGATGTCCTTCAGCCCCATGTCGCGATAGACGAAGAGCGAGACGAGGATCGCGTAATTGACCGCGATGACCGCCGCCTCGGAGGGGGTGAAGATGCCCGAGAAGATGCCGCCAAGGATGATGACCGGCGTCATAAGCCCCCAGAAGGCCGAGACGAAGCTGCGCCGGATGGTGTTCAGCGAAAACGGTGCGCCCTTGGGATAGGCCCGCCGGTGGCCCTGCACCAGCGCGACGATCATGAGCCCGGCCCCCATGGCGATGCCGGGCAGGACGCCGCTCAGAAACAGCTCCGAGACCGATTCCTGCGCGATCACCGCATAGATGATCATCGGCACCGAGGGCGGGATCACCACGCCGATGGTGCCGCCCGCCGCGATCAGGCTGGCGGCCGAGGCCGGGTCATAGCCCTTGCGGGTGAGTTCGGGTACGAGCGTCGAGCTGACCGCCGCCGTCGTCGCCGCCCCCGAGCCCGAGATCGCGGCGAAGAACATCGCCGCCAGCACCGAGACGATGGAAAGGCCGCCTTTCAGGAAGCCGATCAGCGCATCGGCCAGCGCCACCAGCCGGGCGCTGACCTTGCCCTCGGCCATGATGTCGCCTGCGAGGATGAACATCGGCACTGCGACCAGCGCGAAGGAATTGATGCCCGAGAACATCTGCTGCGGCAGCACCAGCAGCGGCACGCCGCCGGCCTGCATCGCGACCATGGTCGCGCCGCCGATTGCCAGCGCGACCGGCAGGCCGAGGATCAGGAGAAGGAAAAACAGGCCGAAGAGAAGCAGGCTCATTCCACCGGCTCCCCGGCATCGGGGCGCGCGCCTGTCAGCAAAAGACGCATCAGATCGGTTGCCGCCAGCCAGGCCATCAGCCCCGCGCTGACCGGCACGATGGCGTAGACATAGCTCATGGGCAGCCGCAGCGCGGCCGATTTCTGGAAGCTCTGCATCGTCATGTAGGTCTGGCCGACCCAGGCCAGGCTGATCAGGAAGGCCACCGCGATGACCAGCGCCAGCGCGGTGGCCAGCTTCTGCGCCCGGTCGGGCAGGCGTTCGATCAGTACGCCGACGGCAATGTGGCGATGCCGCTGCCAGGCGAGTGCAGCGCCCAGAAAGGTCAGCCCGATCAAGAGGAAGCGTGCGACCTCCTCGGTCCAGCCGACCGCGGTGAAGGCCACCCGCGAGACGATCTGCAAGGTGATGACGCCGATCAGCGCCGCCATGCCCGCCGCGATCACGGGGGCGAGGATGGCGCCGATCGCGCGGTCGATCCGGCCGAGGAAGTTCAGCACGTCAGTTCAGTTCCGCCTGGATCCGGGTCAGGATGTCGCCGAATTTCTTGCCGTATTTCTCGTAGACCGGCGCCACGGCCTGCTGGAAGGCGGCGAGGTCGGGGCTTTCATTCACCTCCATCCCGGCGGCCTTCAGCTCGGCAAGCTGCTCGGCCTCGGTTTCGGCGTTGAAGGCGCGCTCGGCCGCGGCCGCGTCGCGCGCCGATTGCAGCACGATCTCCTGCGCCGCCCCGGGCAGTTTCGACCAGGCCGGCATGCCCATCACGAAGATCGCGGGCGCATAGGTGTGCCGGGTCAGGGTCATGTATGTCTGGGTCTCGTTCAGCTTGAAGGAATAGACCACGTTGATCGGGTTTTCCTGGCCGTCGATGGTGCCCTGCTGCATCGCCGTCAGCGCCTCGGTCCAGGCCATCGGAATGGCATTGGCGCCCAGCGCCCGGAAGCTGTCGGTATAGACCGGGTTCTCCATCACCCGGATGCGCAGCCCGTCGAGATCGGCCGGCGTCGCCACCGGGCGCTTTGAGTTCGTGAGGTTGCGGAAGCCGCGCTCGGCATAGGCGAGGCCCTTGAGATTGACATCGGCCAGCCGGTCCAGAAGCTCCTGCCCGATCTCGCCGTCGAGCACCCTGTAGGCGGCCTCGTCCGAGGGGAACAGGAAGGGCAGTTCGAACACCGCCATTTCCTCGACGAAATTGGCGACCGGCCCGTTGGTGATCAGCCCCATGTCGACGCTGCCGATCTGCATGCCTTCGAGCAGGGTGCGCTCGTCGCCCAGCGTGGCATTGGGTACGATCTCGACCGAGATCTTGCCGTCGCTGCGTTCGGCGACGAGATCGCGGAAGGCCACGGCAGCCACCTGATAGGCGTCCTGCTCGTTCACCACATGGGCCAGCCGCAGGGTGACGGGCTTCATGCCGTCGAGATCGGCGGCCAGGGCGGCGGGGCCGCCAAGCGTCAGCGCGGCAGCCGCGGCGGACAGGAACGAACGTCTCAGCATCGGGGGTGTCTCCTTCTGGATCAGCGGCCGGACCTTCGTTGATGTTGCGAGATGCGTCAATATAACATGGTGTAAATTGCGGCGAACGGGTCCGATGAGACAGAAACCCGGTCGTCAGGGCGACCGGATCCCGCCCGTTCGGCCACGGAACGCCGTTCCGGGCGGGTCCTGTTCCGATTTTCGGGACAACAGCCGGACAAGCCGCCGACCGGTCCCTGTCGCCCGATCCAGGTCGACCCGTGCCCTGGCCGGGGGCAATGTCCCTGACCGGGGCTGGGTCTGGCGGGGCGCCGGGTCCGAGAAGACAACCGCGTGACGCGGGCCGGAGCGCGCGGATCCTGTTGCGCCCGTGCGGCATCGGCCATGCAGGGGTCCGATGCCCTTCCCGCATTGGTCCGACAGGGGCCGCCCGCCGCGCCTGTCACGCCGCGCCCGTCACGAAGCTCCCGGAGCGCGCGCCCTCCCGGGGGCGGCCCGGCGCCGAATTCGCCCCGCAAGGGCCCCGGTTGCGAGCAAGCGATTCGGCTGGTCCTGCCAAAGAAGGCCGATGCCGGTGGTCATTCGGGGGATAAACGGCGCCGGAAGCAGATCTTCGCAAATTGCATGGCAGGTTTCTTCCGAAGATTGTGGCCACTCCATGCAGAATGCCCCGACTTCGCCACAGGTGGAAACAAATCGTAACCCGTGCGGCGTCCAGATCGCGAGGGGTTGCAGAACGCAACGTCACAGGATGCATTTTGCAATTAAGGCTTTGCACGGGATTTTCCAATTGCGGCGAATCCGTGGCCTCCCCGGACAGGATCCTGGGGCTTCATGACAGCTTCGGGCATGCGCCGTGACGTCACCGACCGCCCTGCGGAAAAAGTGCGGCGCATTCGAATTGAAATTCTCTCAACCTGCCTCCGGTCTCCGGATTCGGCTTACCCAGCGTCATGTGCCAGGTCTTACCGGACGAGGAGTGATTCAGGCATTTTTGGGGAAAGCCTTTAAAATTCCTCCAAATCGCTGTTTGGCGCCGCCGTGCTTCTCGGCCAGAACGCCAGTGTTCGGAAACAGAACGGGGCCCACGCCTCGTTTATTCCTGGAGCCTGGACGGAGATACGGAAATGGACCCCGAAAAAACCGACGAGATCGGACCGGGAGAGGTATGCCTCGCGCAGGAGCTCGGCCCGCGTGACGCCGCCGGCATTCGCGACCGGTTGCTGGCCGCCCTGAGCGGGGACGGCGCCATTCGCGTCGATACATCCGCCGCGACCGGGATGCATGCGGCGATCCTTCAGATCCTGGCCGCGGCCGCGCGCGATGCGGCGCGGCAGGGCCGGTCCTTCACCCTGATCGCTCCGCCAGGCGGTGCCTGCGCGACCGCCTTCGAGAGGGCGGGTCTCGACCTGCCCGGACAGGCCCCGGCCGCCTGATCCGGGCCCCCTTCGCTTCTGGAGAATTGCCATGTCAAAGACGATCCTCGCCATCGACGATTCGCCGTCGATCCTGCAAATGGTGGCGCATACCCTCACCACGGCCGGTTACCGCGTGATCGAGGCGGTCGACGGGGCGGACGGCTATGACAAGGCCGTCGCCAACCGGATCGACGCGGTCATCACCGATCTGAACATGCCCCGGCTGAACGGGCTCGATTTCATCCGCAAGTATCGCAGCCATGGCACGAGCGCGGGTGTGCCCATCGTGTTTCTGACCACCGAGACCGATGACGGGCTGAAGCGCGAGGCCAGGGAGGCGGGCGCCACCGGCTGGATCGCCAAGCCCTTCAGGCAGGATCAGCTGCTGGCGGTCGTCAGAAAGGTGGCCGGAGCATGACCCTGTCCTCAGATCCCGCCGAGACCTTCCGCCAGGAGGCGCGCGACCTTCTCGACACGCTGGAACAGACGCTTCTGGATCTCGAGCAGGACCCGGGCGACGGCGCGCTGGTCGATGCCAGCTTCCGCGCCCTGCATACGCTGAAGGGGTCGGGTGCGATGTTCGGCTATGACGAGGTGGCCGGCTTCGTGCATGAATTCGAGACCGCCTTCGACCGTGTCCGCAAGGGCAGGGCGGCGATCAGCCCGGGCCTGGTCAGGATCGCGCTGGCGGCAAGGGACCATATCGCCGATCTGATCGGCGCGCCGGGCCGGCATGCCGCCGAGGGCGCCCCGATCCTCGCGGCGCTGCGCGACATCGTCGATACCAGGGCGGGAACTGCGCCCGCCGGAGCGGCAGAGGCCGCCGAGACAGGCCCCGAGACATCCCCCGGGACAGGCCCTGACGGCGTTCGGCTGCGGTTCCGGCTGCCGCCCGATGCCATCGCCTTCGGGACCGACCCGCTTTTGCTGCTGGACGAGCTGCGCGAGCTGGGGGCCAGCGGCATCGTCGCGCTGACCGACCGGTTGCCCGGGCTCGAGGAGATCGACCCGACCGGCACCTATCTGGACTGGGAGGCCCGTTTCGAGGCCGGGATCTCGTCCGAACAGATCGACGATGTCTTCCTGTTCCTGCGCGAGGGCATGGAGCTGACGCTAGAGCCGCTGCAACCGCCGGAGGCCACGGAGGAAACCTCCGGCGATGCGGCGCCCCTGGCAGAGCCTGCCGGGGCAATCCGGCGCGGGCGCGAGGCGGAGGGCCGGGCGGCCTCCTCGCTCCGGGTTCCGGCCGAGCGGCTGGACGAGCTGATGGACCGGGTCGGCGAACTGGTGATCGCCCAGTCGCGGCTGGCCCAGATCGCGGGCGCGGGGGGCGATCTGAACCTCAAGGCCGTGGTCGAGGAGCTTGAAAGGCTCTCTTCGGGCCTGCGCGACACCACGATGGGCATCCGCATGGTGCCGATCGGCACGCTGTTCTCGCGCTTCCGGCGGCTGGTGCACGACCTGTCGGGCGAGCTTGGCAAGGAGATCGACTTCGTCACCAGCGGCGAGGAGACCGAGCTTGACAAGACCATGATCGAGCGGCTTGCCGATCCGCTGGTGCACCTGATCCGCAACGCCATCGACCATGGCGTCGAGGCGCCCGGGACGCGCGGCCATGCCGGCAAGCCCGCCCGCGGCCGGGTACGGCTCTCGGCCGCCCATACCGGGGCCGAGGTGGCGATCTCGATCGCCGATGACGGCGCCGGGCTCGACCCGGTCCGGATCCGCGCCAAGGCCGAGCAGAACGGCCTCGTGACGCCCGAGCAGAAGCTGACCGAGCAGGAGCTGTTCCAGCTCGTGTTCCATCCCGGGTTCTCGACCGCGACGGAGGTCACCTCGATCTCGGGGCGCGGGGTCGGCATGGATGTGGTCAAGCGCACCATCGAGGGGCTGCGCGGAACCATCGAACTGACCAGCACGCCCGGCCAGGGCACGGTGGCGACGCTGCGGCTGCCGCTGACGCTGGCGATCATCGAAAGCATGCTGGTGCAGGTCGGGGCCGGGCGCTATGCGATCCCGCTTTCGGCGGTGGAGGAATGCGTCGAGCTGTCCGCCGCGCAGGAGGGCAGGGCCACCGGGCGCAACTTCCTGAACATCCGAGGGCGGCTGGTGCCGTTCCTGCGGCTGCGCGAGCTGTTCGGCACCCGGGCCGAACGGGCCGAACACCAGAAGGTGGTGATCGTTTCGGCGGGCGAGGCGCGGGTCGGGCTGGTGGTCGACCAGATCATCGGCAACAGCCAGACCGTCATCAAGTCGCTGTCGAAGCTTCATGCCGATGTCGAGACCTTCTCGGGCGCGACCATCCTCGGCGACGGCACGGTGGCGATGATCCTCGATGTCGGCGCCCTCGTGGGCTTCGGCCAGGCCCGTGAAAGCCGTCTGCGCGGCGAACAACTGGGGAGGGTGGCATGAGCCCCGCTGACAAGGACGGCACCGGTAAGGACGGCATCGGGCAGGACGGCGCTGGCAAGGAGGGCGGGCCTGCCTCAATGCGCGCGCTCACCATCGGGCTTCGGGGCGAGGTATTCGCGCTTCCCGCCGAGACCGTGAGCGAGATCCTCGACATGGGTCCGGTGACCGAGGTGCCAAATGCGCGGGCCTTCGTGAACGGTGTCATCAATGTGCGCGGCAAGGTGGTGCCGCTTGCCGATCTGCGGGTGATGTTCGGCATGGAGCGCACGCCGCCCGATGCCGATACCCGCATCGTCGTCACCGAGATCGACCTCGACGGCGAACCGACCCTGGTCGGGATCATCGCCGACAAGGTGCATGACGTGACCGAGATCTCGGAGGCTTCCGTCGAGGAGGCGCCGAAGGTCGGCATGCGCTGGCCCGCCGAATTCCTGCGCGGCATCGGCAGGCATGGCGACGACTTCATAATCATCCCGGACATGGGCCGGATCTTCGGATCGAAGGGGGATCGCGATCCGTCCTTCGCCACGGACGAAAGGACAGTGAAATGAACCTATCCCTCAGAGCAAAGCTCTCTCTCGCCTTCGGCGCCCTGCTGCTGCTGATCAGCCTTTTGGGGGGCGTGGCGATCCTGCAGATGAACCGGATCAACGCGCAGTCGACGATCATCGCCGAAAACTGGTTGCCCAGCGTCGACGAAGTGCGCAAGCTCGACACGATCATGGCCAGGTATCGCGCCTACGAGTATGCGCATGTTCTGGCCACCGGCGACTCCGAATTCGAACGGATCGAGACCCATATCGACAGCATCCGGGGTCAGCTCGACGCCAGCGGCGCCGCCTATGAGGCTCTGATCATCGCGCCCGAGGAACGTCAGCTTTACACGCGGTTCAATGACAAGCTCGCGAGCTATCTCGAGAATTCCAAACGGATCCTGCACTATTCGCGCAGCAACCAGAAGGACCTGGCGAGCCGCCAGATGAGCGACTCGTTGGCGCAGTTCGACACGGTCACGGCCGATCTGACGCAACTGGTGGCCTTCAGTTCGAACGGCGCGCAATCGGCCAGTGCCGAGGGCGACATCGCCTATGCGACCTCGCAGAAGGTGGTGTTCGGGATGATCGCGCTGGCGCTTCTCGTCGGCATCGGCACTGCCATCTTCCTGATCCGCAACATCACCCGGGCGCTGGGCGGCGAGCCCGACTATGCCCGCGACGTGATCCGCGAGATCGCGGGCGGCAATCTCGAAGTCGCTGTGGTGACCCGCGCGGGCGACAGCGACAGCCTGCTGGCGGCGGCACGCGACATGGTGGCCAAGCTGAGGGAAGTGATCACCGAGGTCGCGGTCTCGGCCCGCAATGTGGGCTCGGGCAGCCAGGAGATGTCGGCCGCGGCCGAAGAGCTGGGCCAGGGCGCCACCGAGCAGGCGGCGTCGACCGAGGAAGTGTCCTCGTCGATGGAAGAGATGGCCGCCAATATCAAGCAGAATGCCGACAATGCCGCGCAGACCGAGAAGATCGCGCGCCAGTCGGCGGGCGATGCCAAAAGCAGCGGCGAGGCCGTGGGCAAGGCCGTCAGGGCGATGGAGACCATCGCCGAGAAGATCCTGATCGTGCAGGAAATCGCCCGTCAGACCGATCTTCTGGCACTGAATGCGGCGGTCGAGGCGGCGCGGGCCGGCGAACACGGGCGCGGTTTTGCGGTGGTGGCCTCCGAGGTGCGCAAGCTGGCCGAGCGCAGCCAGGCCGCCGCGCAGGAGATCTCGGGCCTCTCGGGCGACACGGTCAAGGCCGCGCAGCAGGCCGGCGAGATGCTGACCCGGCTGGTGCCCGACATCCAGCGCACCTCCGAACTGGTGGCCGAGATCTCGAATGCCAGCCAGGAGCAGAATGCCGGGGCCGCCCAGATCAACGTCGCGATCCAGCAGCTCGACAAGGTGACCCAGCAGAATACCTCGGCCTCCGAACAGATGGCCTCGACCGCCGAAGAGCTGGAAAGCCAGTCCGGCCAGCTGCAGCAGGTGATCGGCTATTTCCGGCTGGCGCTCGATGAACTGGCCGGGCGCGGCGGAGCCCATGCTGCGGGGGCGTCCCGGGCTGGCCGGGCCGACAGCTCGCCGGTCGAGGAGGCGATCCGCCGGACCCTCACCGCCCCGGGCCGCCGCCATCCCGCCCCTTCGCACAAGGCCGCGGCCGGAGGCTTCATGCTCGACATGGGCGGCGATGACGAGATCGACGGACAGTTCCTGCGCCCTGGCGCGGTCTGAGCCGTCCCGCCTTCCTCGTCCCGGCCGCCGGAGCGTGCGGCCGGGACCCGAACATCCCCGGAGATCAGAATGGCCGATCAGACCCAATATGTGACGCTCGGCGCCGCCGACTGTCTCTTCGCCGTGCCCGTCGAACGGGTGCAGCAGATCCTCGAAACCCAGCCGATCGCGGCGATGCCGCATGCGCCGGCCGATTTTCTGGGCATGATCGACATGCGCGGCCAGAGCGTGCCGGTGATGGATCTGCGCACCCGGCTGGCGCTGACGGCGGCCGAGGACAGCCACAGCACCCGGATCATGGTGCTCGATGCCCGTATCGGCGAGGTGCCGCGTCGGATCGGGCTGAAGACGGACCGGGTGTTCGAGGTCACCGAGCTCGATACCGGCTCGATGGAGGCGCCGCCCGATCTGGGCGCCTCCTGGCGCACCGAGTTCGTGGCAGGCGTCGGCCGCCGGAACGGCGCCTTCGTGACCGTTCTCGACCTCGACCGCCTGTTCGCCGCGGACGACCTGCCCGCCGCTGCCGCCTGCCCCTGAGGCCGGGATCCGGCCCGACCGCGCCCTCTGGTTTCACGGAGACCGACATGTCCGCCTCTTCGCTTGCCCTTTTGCAGACCGGCTGCGCCGAAACCGGCGACCGCATCGACGACCAGAGCTTCGCGCGCATCGCCGCGCTGGTGAACCGCCAGACCGGCATCCGGCTGCCGCCCTCGAAACGGACCATGGTCGAGGCGCGGCTGAGACGGCGCATGCGCGCCTGCGGCAAGCCGGACCTCGCCGCCTATTGCCGCTTCCTGTTCGACGAGGGCGGGCTCGACCGCGAGACCCTGCACCTGATCGACGTGGTCACCACCAACAAGACCGATTTCTTCCGCGAGCCCGACCATTTCCGGTTTCTGGCCGGTCCCGGGCTCGAGGCGATGCTGGCGCGGCGCGGCCGGCCCTCGCGGTTGAAGCTCTGGAGCGCGGCCAGCTCGATCGGGGCCGAGGCCTATACCATCGCCATGGTGCTGGCCGATGCGGCGGCGCGGGGCCCGGGCTTCGATTTCACCGTTCTGGGCACCGACATCTCGACCGCGGTGCTGGCCCAGGCCCGGATGGCGATCTATCCCAGCGCGTTCGCAGCGCCGGTGCCCGAGCCGATGCGCCGACGCTATTTCATGCAGGCGCGCGACCCGGCCCGCCAGGAGCTGCGGGTGGTGCCCGAGCTGCGCGCCCGGGTCTCCTTCGCGCGGCTCAACCTGATGGAGGCGCAATATGCCGTCGATGCCGATTTCGACGCGATCTTCCTGCGCAATGTCCTGATCTATTTCGAGCGCGAGGTGCAGATCGCCGTGGTCGGACGGCTGATCCGCCATATCCGGCCGGGCGGGTTCCTGTTTCTCGGCCATTCCGAAAGTTCGGTCGGAAACGAGCTGCCCTTGCGCCAGCTCGCCCCGGCGACGTTTCAGGTTCTGTGAGGATGCGATGACCTTCCAATCCGGCTTTACCGGCCAATCCAGCCTTCCCGGCAGGAAATGGCGTGTCCTGATCGTCGACGATTCCGCCTCGGTGCGGCGCGTTCTCAGCGACATCATTGCCAGCGACCCCTGTCTCGAGGTCATGGGCACCGCCGCCGATCCCTATGCCGCGGCCGAGCGGATCGGCCGCGAGCTGCCCGACGTGATCTTTCTCGATATCGAGATGCCGCGCATGGACGGGCTGACCTTCCTGCGCAAGATCATGGCCCAGCGCCCGCTGCCGGTGGTGATCTGCTCGAGCCTGACCGAAGAGGGCTCGGCCGCGCTGATGGCGGCGATGGAGGCGGGCGCGGTCGATGTCGTGACCAAGCCCCGGATGGGCTCGGTCGAGTTCCTGCAGCATTCGCGGATGATGATCTGCGACACTGCGCGTGCCGCGGCCCAGGCACGGCTCCGGCCGGTGCGGGCCCGGCGGATGCAGGTCGAGAAGAAGCTCAGCGCCGATGCGGTGCTGCCGCCCCGGCCCGGGCGCGGCCCGGCCCGGGCCAGTGCCGAACGGATCGTCTGCATCGGGGCCTCGACCGGCGGGACCGAGGCGATCCGCGAGGTGCTCGAGGCCCTGCCGGCCGATTGCCCGCCGGTCGTGATCGTCCAGCACATGCCCGAGGGCTTTACCGCGGCCTTTGCCCGGCGGCTCGACGGGCTTTGTGCGATGAGCGTGCGCGAGGCCCGCGACGGCGATCCGATCCTGCCCGGTCAGGTGCTGATCGCGCCGGGCAACCGTCACATGACCATCGCGCGGGCCGGCGCGCATGCGCGGGTGACTATTCTCGACGGACCGCCGGTCTGCCGGCACCGGCCTTCGGTCGACGTGATGTTCCGCTCGGCGGCACAGCAGCTCGGCAGCGGTGCGGCGGGGATCCTGCTGACCGGCATGGGCGAGGATGGCGCGCAGGGACTTCTGGAAATGCGCGAGACCGGTGCCGCGACCTTCGCCCAGGATGAGGAAAGCTCGGTGGTCTACGGCATGCCGCGCGAGGCCGTCGAACGCGGCGCGGCGGGCCGGGTCCTGCCGCTTTCGCGCATCGCGCCCGCGATCCTGCAATTCGGCGCGACGCCCGCCCCCTGCGGGGCAGGCAAATGAGCGCGGCAACGGCGCGGTTGTGGCGGCCGGAACCGGCGGCTCTCCCTCTCGCCGAAGCCATGGTCGCCGAAGCCCTGGCCCCCCAAACTATGGCCCACGAAACCCTTGCCGAGATCGCCTCGGGGCGGTTCGCGGCGGCCATCGCCGGGCCGCGCGAGACGATCGAGCAGGCCTTCCTGGCGATGGGAAACGGGCTGATGTCGGGCGCGCGGCTGCTTTCCGATATTGCGGATGCGCATCGCGACATGGCTCTGGAATTTGAGGGCGAGGCCTTCCTTGGCGGGATCGGGCAGATCGGTCTGTTGCGCGAGGAGGTCGGCCGGGTGCTGGAGGGCATTGCCAGCGGCGATGCCGAGATCGCCCGGCTGGATGAGACCACCAGGGAGGTACGGCGGCCGCTTGAACAGATGGAGGCGTCGATCCGTCTTCTGAGCCTTGTCGCCGTCAATGCCCGGATCGTGGCGGCCGGGATCGGCGCGGAACAGAACGATCTGAACGCCTTTACCGGCGAGATGGCGGGGATCGCGGCCGAGGCGCTGGGGGCGGTGCGCTCGATTGCCGAGGTGCATGAGCGGGTCTGTCGCAGCGTCGCCGGGATCCGCCGCAGCCAGGCCGAGTTCAGCCGCGATCATTGCCGGACCATGGCCGCGATCCGCGACCGGCTGGATGCGGATCTGCAGAGCCTCGAGGCGCAGCGGGCGCAGGCGGCCGAACATGCGGGCAAGTCGGCGGTGCTGGCGGCGGGCATCGGTGCCGAGGTCGGCCGGGCGGTCGCGGCGGTGCAGACGGGCGACATGACACGGCAGCGGCTTGAACATGTCGAGGCGATCCTCGCCCGGCTTGGCGCGGCCGGAACAGAGGCGCCGCGGCTGGCGGCGCTGCTGGGGCCGCTCGCGGCCGCGCAGCTGCGCGCGACGCATGAGGATTTCACCGCCGAGCTGGCGCAGTTCGTCGCCGCGCTCGAGGCGATGCGGGTCGATGCCGACGCGGTGCTGCGTGCCGGCACCGAACGGGCCGGGCGGACGCTGGCCGCGAGCGGCGAGGCGCTGGCCGCGCTGGTGCGCGATCTGCGCTCGATCGGTCCGCTGCTGGAGGACGATGCCCGCAACCGGGAGACCGCCCGCCGTCTGGGCGAAGGCGCGGCCGATGCGATGCAGCAGATGATGGCGCGGATCGAGGTGCTGGAACGCACCGAGCACGATGTGCGGCTTCTGGGGCTGAACATGGCGATCCGGTGCAGCGGGCTTGGCGACCGGGCCAGCGGCTTGCGGGTCATTGCAAGGGAACTCAGCGGCATCGCGGCCGAGACCAGCGCGGCGGCGCTGCGCATCCGCGAGATCCTCGACGGGGCGCAGAAGACCGTGGTCGATGCGCGGCGCCGTGCCGCCGAAGGGCGCGGGGTCGAGGGCGATCCGGCGGTCGCGGCCGCTCAGCTCGAAACCGTGCTCGACCGGCTCAGGGCACATGGGGCGACCCTGGCCGAGGCCTGCCCGCGCACCATCGCCCTTTTGGACCAGACCGCCGGGCAGGCGCAGAGCGTCGGTGCCAGCGGCGATGGCTGGCCCGAACGCGTCGCGCGGCTGGGCGGGGCACAGGGCGCGCCGTCCACCGAAGAGGTGGCGGCCTTCGGCGATCTGCTGGCCGGTCTGCGGCGGCTATACACGATGCAGCGAGAGCGGCGCCTGCATGATGCCGTGCTGGGGCTGCCCTCGCCCGGGGACGAAGCCGAGGAGGCGCCTGCCGGGGCGGCGGGTGACGGCGAGATCGACGGGTTCCTGTTCTGACCCCTCAGGGTCGGCAGGCCGGCAGGGGCGGAGCATCCGCGTTCCCGCGAAACGACCGGCCCCCGGGGGGGGGCCGGTCGGCCGGTCGTGGCGGAGGCGGCGGTGCGCCCCGATCAGGTCCTGGTGGGTCAGCCGTCGATATGGTCGACGACAGCGCGGGCGAAGGTGGCCACCAGCGCCACATAGACCTCTTCGCTGGTGGGCGTTATCACGGTGACGTCGGTTCCTTCGGGCAGCATCGGCATGATCTGGTTCATCTTGACGGTCAGATCGAAGGTCTCGAAGTTGGAATTGTCTTCCATGTCGATCACGTTGACCGTGCCCGAAAGCTGGTTGTCGGCGGCGCCGATCTGCTCCTGGAAGAAATTGGCCAGTTCGACCTCGTTCATGTCGATCTTGATGTCCATGCCCGTGTCGCCCAGACGGCCGACCAGTTGCGAGGCGATGGCGGCCTCCAGATCCTCGTCAAGCGTCTTCCAGTAGGCGGCGGCCTGCGGGTTGTTGAGATCGGTCAGCGAGGTTTCGACATCGATCGACTTGATCGTCGGCATGTCCTCGGCCAGCGCCGGGGCGGCGATCGTCGCGCCAAGCAGCGCGGCCAGAAGCGAAGTGCGAATCATCGTTTTTCTCCGTTCTTTTGGGGTGGACCGGCAGCGGTCTCGGGCCGCCATGTCCATCGCTGAAAGAACGCCCGGTCCCGCTTCGGGTTCCCGCCGGGGGACGGAGGAGCGGGCAGATGGTCGGATTTCCGCTCATCGGGGTGCCGGTGCGGCCAGGCCGGGACAGACCGGCAGACCTGTTCCGGAATGCCACCCGCCTGGCCCGACTTGGGCCCATTGGTGCCGCATCAAGGCGAAGTTCTGTCCCGCGCGGGGCGAATCGCAGCTTGTCGCGCCCATAGCGGCAGCCCATGCGCGGGGTGCCACCGCAAGCGCAAGGCAGGGGGGCGCCGTAAGCCGGGGCGAGGCGCCGGGCAGGGCCGAGAACGGATGCCTCAGCGTGGCGAAGATATCTTGCGCTCCCTCAGGGGCGGCTTCGCAGCTTCGGCGGCGATGAGTGCGGGGCGCGCTTGTCGTCTTTTTCCCGTCCGCCGTCCTGGGCATTCAGATCGCCGGAGGCATGGCGGTCGGTTTCCTCGGCGCCAATGAGGGACGCACGTGGCTGCACGCCAGGCACGACCGCGCCATGCTGGCCCGCGGCCAGTCGCGCCAGCCGCCAGGACCCGGAGGGACTGCTCCATGACCGTTTCCGCCGCGAGGGCTTCCAGGCCACGATCCGCAATGCCGTGGAGCAGGCGGATCCTGGCGGCTGCGTTGTCGGCGGGGAAGGCGAGTTTCGGTATCGAAACGCTGACCGGCGGCGCGTCCGGCATGGCGGGCGAAGGGTGGCCCGAAAGCGAGCTCTCGGGTTCGCTGCGCCGGGACCTGCGGATGCCGACGATGCGCCCGGCGGCCGGGGAGGGCATCCGCTCGGTGCTCGGCAATGATCCGCCCCGGGTCTCGATCATTCTCGCTGCCCATGCCGGGCAGACCGATCCGGGGCCTGTTATGTTCGCGTATCCGGGCAGGCAGTGGCGCGACGTGGCGGGCGGTCATTTCGAGGAAGGGCCGCAGGATATCTCGCCCATGAGCGTTCATTTCGACAGCGATGGCATGCCCGCCGAGGTGGTCAGGGTCGACGAATTCCCCGAGGGCGGCCCGCCCCGAATTATCGGCACCGATCCGGACGGTTTCCGCGCCCAGAGGGTGTAATTGATCCGCAGCCCGGTCCCGGCGCTGGCCTTTGCCACGGTCTTCGGCGCGCGCGCCGAAGGCGGGGTCCGGTCGATGCAGTATCAGGCCGTCGCCGGAAACCCCAATGGCGTTTCTCCCGATCCCGACCCGCTGGTTTCCGAGGGTGCCGGGAAGAATACCTAGGTGAAAGCCGATCCCGAGTCGAGCGAGAGAGTTTTCGATTTTCAGGCCGTCCCGATCCTGCGGCCGGGGGCCTGTCTCGGACCCGGCAGCGATGAACCCGGCCAGAGCGGGCTGCCCGCCGACGACCCCGACGCGCAGAGCCCGCTTTGCATCTGCCGGGTCTTCCGCCGCGTGGCGATGGGAATGGCCCGGTGCCCGGAGGATGATCCCGCGATCCGGTATGCCCGGGGCGACGAGGCCTGGCCGAAGGTCTTCCTTGCCGGGATCAGGCAGCAGGACGGCACCGGACCCGGACCCATGACGCGCCGGGGCTGCTCGATTCGTCCTCGAATGTCGCGGTCCGGCATCTCGCGGTCCAGGGTCCGGGGCCGGCCGCATTCCCGGTCCGGCCCGCCGCCGCCCGAAGTAGACCGCCAGAAATACCCTGCTGCCGCCCGATGGCCCGTTCGCCGAGCCGTCCCGCCCGACCGGGCCCGATGCCACGCCGATAGTCGGATACGGCCTGCCCGGGAGGAGGTTCGACAGGCGGATGGCGACGCCGTCACACTTCTTGCCGCAGCTCTGCTGGCAGAGCTGCGGCTGATCCGGCTTCGCCGGATGCGGACCCGCCCTGAGGGTGCGGGCGGGTCCCTGACCGGCCCCCGCCGGGCCTCGCGGTGCGGCGCGCGGGGCTCCGGTCGGGCGCCGCGATCCGCGAGGCACCCCCGGCAGCGGGCCGGGGGCAGGGGGCCGGCCGCGGGGGCGGCACGGCCGGGGCTCAGAAGGTCCTGGCCAGGGTCAGCTTGAAGGTCCGCCCCGGCGCGGGCCGGGTCGCCAGATGCGGCGTGTAGTCTAGATCGAAGGCGTTCTCGATGCCGGCGCGGATCTCGGTGCCCTTGAACACCCCGTCCTGCGGTCGCCAGGTGGCGCGCAGGTTGTGGACCGTGCTCGACCCCGACGGCTCGGCAGACCGGTTCATCTCGGCCGCATGCGCCACTTCCCAGCTCAGGTCCAGGGTGTCGCCCCATTTCCGGCCCAGCGTCACCCGGACCTGGTCTGCGGGCGTGCCTTCCCAGTCGTCCGGGACCCCCGGCGTGGTGATCTCGCCGCGCGCGATATCGGCATTGAGGTCGACATAATGGCCCGAAGGCAGGCTGTAGGCCGCCTCCAGTTCCAGCCCCTTCATCCGCGCATCGGTGATCGGCACCATCATGTCGGTGGTATAGGAGGTGATGTCCCAGACCGTGGTGTGATAGGCGGTGAGCTTCAGTGCCAGATCGTCGCCATCGGCAAAGACCGTGCCGCGGTCGTAGGAGAAGCCCAGCTCGTAGGTCCGGGCCTTTTCGCTGCGGGTCATGTAGGCGGGGGTGTCGAGATCGTCGATGATGGGCAGGTTCTCGGTATAGGCGGCGCCGCCGAAGACCGCCCATCCATTGCCGAAGGCATAGCGCGCCGACAGCCCGCCCATCAGCGCGTCATTGTCGTAATCGGCATAGCTGTCGCCACCGATATCCTGGCTCTCGTAGCGCAGCGCCGGGGTCAGCGTCAGACCGCCGAAGGAGATGTCGTCGACGACGAACAGCGCCCGGCGCCGGTCGGTGCCGCCCGGGGCCGAAGCGGCATCGAGCCGTTCCTTGCGGATATATTCGACCCCCATGCGCAGGTCATGGTCCAGCAGGCCGGTCTGGAACATGGCCTGGTTCCTGACGGTCAGCTTGGTCGTTTCGTAGCGGTGATCGGCATTGGTGGCAGCGAAGCCGCCGGGCGGGAAGGGGATGCCGCAGAATGTGGTCTCGCAGCTCGAACTGCCCGGCACGTAGTCCTGATCGATCTTCTGCTCGGCATAGCTGAGGGTGGCGGTCAGGTTGATAAGATCGTTGCCGGCCGGATTGAATCCGTATTCCAGAACGGCGGTCTTCGAGCGGATCTTGCGGTCGACATTGCCGAACATGTCGGTCGTCGTTCCGAAAGTGTCGTAGGGCACGTCCTTCTGGTCGGAACTGGTGTCGGAATAGCTGAGCTTGACATAATGCTCGCGCGCCTCGCCGAAGGTGTATTTGCCCTTCAGCATCCATGAGGGCAGGTCGAAGCCGTCATCGCCGATGCCATTGCCGTCGCCGTCCTTCTGCACGCCCTGGCTGCGATAGGTGTAGTTGCCCAGGAATTCGAGGTTCTCGTCGGGCTGCCAGGCGAAGATCGTCGAGGACGCCCAGGCATCGCCATTGGTGCCATATTGCAGGGTCTGGCGCAGCTTGAAGCCCGGCTCGCCGCCGGTGAAATCCGAGGCGTCCTTGGTGTCCAGCCGGATCAGCCCGCCGATGATGCCGGACCCGTATTCGAAGGTCCCGGCGGTGCCCCGGATCACGGTGACTTCCTTGTAAAGCGCGGGGTCCGTGAAAAGCTGGGTGCCGATCCGGTAGAGTTCTTCCGACCCGACCGAGGCCCCGTCGACCTGGATCGCGACCTTCTGGTCAGATCCATAGCTCGAGGTGGCGCCGAAGCCGCGGATGTTGATGCCCGAACCTTGCGGCGTGGTGCCGTTGATCAGCGACACGCCCGGCACGGAATCGACCAGTTCGGCGATGGTGGTGGCCTGCCGGTCCTCGATTTCCTCTTCGTCGACAACGGTTTCCGAGATCGCGGTATCGGTGCGCACCTCGCGCTTGCTCTGGCCGAGCATCACCGGGTCGAGGCTGAAGCTTTCCTGTGCGGTCGCGGGCCAGGCCAGACCAATCGCGGTGCCGCAGGCCAGCAGGCCTACGGTCATATGTCGTACCGTCATGTTCATCCCTTTGTCAGGTCACGAAAGTTTTCATGGCTTGCAAAAGGCTGGCGCATGTTCGGTGGCAGATCCGTCGGCGATCCCTCGCAGGACGGTCTTGCATCGGTTATGAAATCTGATAGTTTCTGTCAACAATGAGGGCCGCGGGAACGGCCCATGCGATCCAGCAAGCTGGGATGCCCCTAGGGCATGGCCCAGGCCAGACCGCGCAGCATCACGAACAGTCCGAAAGGGGCTCCCATGGGAGACGGCAAGCCGATGTCGCCAGAGCAGATCCGGTCGATCCGGCAGGAGAAATCGACCGCGCGGTCGCGCGATCTGGCCGACCGGCTGGGGCTGGCCGAGGCCGAGCTCCTGGCCGCCGAGGCCGGCCGAGGCGTGACCCGGATCGCCGCTCATCCCGATGCGCTGATGCAGGCGATGCCCGGCCTCGGCGAGGTGATGGCGCTGACCCGCAATGACAGCGCGGTGATCGAGAAGGTCGGCACCTATGGCGATTACACGCCCGGCGATCATGCCGCGATGGTGCTGAGCCCGGCCATCGATCTCAGGATCTTTCCCCGCCACTGGGTCCATGGCTTCGCCGTCGAGGAAGAGAAGGGCGGCAAGGCGCGCCGCTCGCTCCAGATCTTCGATGCGGCCGGGGATGCGGTGCACAAGATCCATCTGCGCGACGGCTCGGATGCCGGGGCCTGGCAGGATCTGGTGGCGGCGCTCCGGCTCGAGGACCAGTCCGACAGCCTGGCGCTCGATCCCCGCAGCCCGGTCGAGCCCGCCCTGATCCGGCCCGAAGCCGAAGCGACGCTGCGTGCGCAATGGGACCGGCTGACCGACACCCATCAATTCCTGCAGATGGTGCGCAAGCTGAAGATGAACCGGCTCGGGGCCTACCGGATCGCGGGCGCGCCCTATGTCCGGCCGCTGTCGCCCGGCTGTCTGCACGGGCTTCTGAACGCGCTGGCCGACGAGGCGCTGCCCTTCATGATGTTCGTCGGCAACCGGGGCTGCATCGAGATCCATTCTGGCCCGATCGCCACGGTCAAGCCGACAGGCCCCTGGCTGAACATCCTGGATCCGGGCTTCAACCTGCATCTGCGCGCCGATCGCGTGGCCGAGGTCTGGGCCGTCACCAAGCCCACCCGTCGCGGCCCGGCGATCTCGGTCGAGGCCTTCGATGCCGATGGCATGCTGATCCTGCAGGCCTTCGGCATGCGCGTGGGCGAGGTCGATCACACGGGGCCCTGGGGCGAGATCGTCGCGGCGCTGCCGGGGCTCGAGGTGGCGGTATGATCCGCCCGCTTGTCGCCCTGACGGTCGCGGTCCTGGCCGCGCTGCCCGCAGGGGCGGCCGAGCGCGTGGTCTCGCTTGGGGGCGCCGTGACCGAGATCGTCGCGGCGCTGGGCGAGGCCGACCGGCTGGTCGGGCGCGACACCACCTCGAGCTGGCCCGAGGCCGTGACCGCCCTGCCCGATCTGGGCTATGTCCGGGGGCTCTCGGCCGAGGGCGTGCTGTCGGTCGCCCCCGACCTGATCCTGGCCGAAGAGGGGGCGGGTCCGCCCGAGGCGGTCGATCTGCTGAAATCCGCCACGATCCCCTTCGTCGAGGTGCCCGACGGCTATGACCGCGAGGCGGTGGTTGCCAAGATCGAGACCGTTGCCGATGCGCTGGGTGTGCCTGAAAAGGGCGCGCTCCTCGCCGCCGATGTGGGGCGCGCGCTCGATGCCGCTGTCGCGCAGGCCGCCGAGGGCCCCGCGCGGCGGGTGTTGTTCGTCCTTTCCGTACAGGGCGGGCGGCTGCTGGCGGGCGGGCGCGACACCGCCGCCGACGGCATCATCCGGCTTGCGGGCGGGGTGAATGCCGTGACCGGCTTCGAGGGCTACAAGCCGCTTACCGACGAGGCCGTCACCCGGGCCGCCCCCGACGTGATCCTGATGATGTCGCGCGCGGGGGCCGAGGATCTGGAGGCCGAGGTGCTGGCCTTGCCGGCGGTCCGCACCACGCCCGCCGCCGCCCGTGGCGCGCTGGTCTCGATGGACGGGCTTTACCTTCTGGGCTTCGGTCCGCGCACGGCCCAGGCGGTGCGCGATCTGGCGGCCGCGCTCGACCGCGCGGGGAGCTGAGCCGGTGGTCGCAGTTTCGCCCGAACACTCCGGCCCCGCCCCGCACTGGGACCGCGCCCCCCGTGCCTGGCGGCTGACGGTGTTGCTGGCACTGGCGCTGGTGGCGATCTCTGCGGCAAGCCTTGCCGTCGGCGCCGCGGGCACCATGCCCTGGACGGTTCTGGCCGACATGGCGGCGGGGCGCGAGATCGCGCTGGCCGACCGGGTCGTTCTGTTCGAGATCCGCCTGCCGCGGCTTGCCATGGGCGCCCTGGTCGGCGCGGCGCTGGCGGTTTCGGGCGCGGTGATGCAGGGCCTCTTCCGCAACCCGCTGGCCGATCCGGCACTGGTCGGCATCAGCGCAGGAGCGGGACTGGGCGCGATCTCGGCCATCGTTCTGGGCGGGCTGCTGCCGGCGGCCATCGCGGGCGCTTTGGGCTATTACCTGGTGCCGCTGGCTGCTTTCGCAGGGGCCTGGGCGATGACGCTTCTGCTTTACGGGATCGCCACACGGCGCGGTCGGACGTCGATCGCGACCATGCTTTTGGGAGGCATCGCGCTCGGGGCGCTGGCCGGGGCGCTTTCGGGCATTCTGGTCTACATGGCCGATGACGCGCAGCTGCGCGACCTGACCTTCTGGCAGCTCGGCTCGCTTGCCGGGGCCACCTGGACCAAGCTTGCCGCCGCCGCGCCGCTGATGATCCTGGCGCTTGTCGCCGCGCCGATGCTGGGGCGGGGGCTGAACGGGCTGGCGCTGGGCGAGGCCGCCGCCGCGCATGTCGGCATCCCGGTGCAGCGGCTCAAGACCGTGGCGGTTCTGACCGTGGCGGGCGCCACCGGGGCCGCGGTCGCGGTCAGCGGCGGCATCGGCTTCGTCGGCATCGTCGTGCCGCATCTGCTGCGCCTCGCGACCGGGCCCGATCACCGCCCGCTGCTGGTCAATGCCGCCCTGCTGGGCGCGGCCCTGCTGATCGGTGCGGACATGATCGCCCGCAGCCTGATCGCGCCGGCCGAACTGCCCATCGGCATCGTCACCGCCATTCTCGGCGGGCCGGTCTTCCTGTGGATCCTGCTGCGTCGCCGCGGCCTGCTGGAGATCTGAGCGATGCTCGAGGCCACCGATATCACCATCCGTCTGGGCCGCCGCGAGATCCTGAGCAGGGTCGATTTCCGCGCGCGGCCCGGACAGATCACCGCCATCGTCGGCCCGAACGGTTCGGGCAAGACGACCCTTCTGCGAGCACTCACCGGTGAACTCTCCCATGACGGGCGGATCCGGCTGAACCACCACGATCCCGCCTCCCTAAGGCCCTGGGTGCTCGCAGCCCTTCGGGGGGTGTTGCCACAGGCCACGCCGATGGCCTTTCCCTTCACCGCCGCCGAGGTGGTCCGGCTGGGCCTGATGGGCGGCATCGAGGCGGCCGAGCCCGATCTGGTGTCCAAGGCGCTGGCGCGGGTCGGTCTGGCGGGCTTCGAGCCGCGCTCCTATCAGGAACTGTCGGGCGGCGAGCAGCAGCGGGTGCAGCTGGCCCGGGTGCTGGCGCAGGTCTGGCATCCGACCGCCCATGGCCAGCCGCGCTGGCTGTTTCTCGACGAGCCGGTCTCGGCCCTCGATATCGGTCACCAGCTTCAGGTGATGAGGATCGTCCGCGACTTCGCCGACCGGGGCGGCGGCATCGTCACCGTCATGCATGACCTGAACCTCACCGCGATGTTCGCCGACAGCGTGGCGCTGATGTCGGGCGGCGGGCTGATGGCGCAGGGCGCGCCTGCCGAGGTGCTGTGCGACGATCTTCTCAGCCGGGCCTATCTGTGCCCGCTGCGCGTGAACGCGCTGCCTGCCGCCGGACTTTACCTTCTGCCTCAGGCCAGCGGTCCCATTGCTGCCGAATGATGCCCGAACGGCCCGAACGAGGCCTGAAATGGAGGCCTGAAATGACGGAGACCCTGCCATGGACCTGACCCACAAGACCGCCGCAATCGCCGAGTTTCTTGACAGGGGCGGCCCGGCGATCTGGGCCATCGCCGCGCTTTCGGTGCTGACGGTGGCGCTGATCCTGTGGAAGCTCTGGCGCCTTGCCTGGGCCGGTGCCTGGTCGCGGGCGGCGGCGGAACGCGCTGTCGCGGGCTGGCTCGAAGGCGATATCTGGCGCGCCCGCACCGCGCTGGACGGACGTTCGGGCCTGCGCGGCGTCGCTGTGCGGGCCGCGATCGAGGCCCGGCTCGACCCCGAGCTTGATGCCACCACCGCCCGCGAAGAGGTCGCCCGCGTCGCCACGGGCGCGCTGACCCGGGCGCGCTCCGGGCTGCGCGCGCTGGATCTGATCGCGACCATCGCCCCGCTGATCGGTCTTCTCGGCACCGTGCTGGGCATGATCGCGGCCTTCAAGACCCTGCAGGAAACCGGGGCGCGGGCCGATCCTTCGGCGCTGGCAGGCGGCATCTGGGAGGCGCTTCTGACCACCGCGGCGGGCATGGCTGTGGCGATCCCGGCTTCGGTTGCGCTGTCCTGGTTCGAAAGTGTCGCAGAATCTGCGCGGGTCGATATCGAGGATGCCGCGACCCGCGTCCTGACCCGGGGCGGGCCGGGCCGGACGGCGCTCCGGGCGGCTGCGGAATGAGCCTCGGGCTGCAACCTGCGGCGGCCCGGCGGCGACCCAGCCTGACGCCGATGGTCGATGTCGTGTTCCTGCTTCTGGTCTTCTTCATGCTGGCCGCGCGGATGGGCGCCGAGGTGGCACTGCCGGTCGCGGGCGGCGCGGGCGGCAGTGCCGAGTGGTCCGGCCCGCCCCGGCTGATCGACATCGGCCCCGAGACGCTGGCGCTGAACGGGGTCGAGACGCCGCTTGATGCCCTGGCCGGGGCGCTGGCACCGCTGGTCTCCGGGCCTTCCGATCCGGTCGTGTTGCGTCCGCGCGACGGCGCCGAGCTGCAGCGGGTGATCGAGGTGATCGAGACCCTGTCGGCCGCCGGCTACAGCCAGCCGATCCTGGTGGAGTAAGCTCATGCGCCTGGCCATGCCCGCTCCGCGCCCGGCCCGGGAAAGCGTCGTTCCGATGATCAACGTGGTGTTTCTGCTGCTGATCTTCTTTCTGATCGGCGCGCGGCTCGCGCCGCCAGAGCCGATCGAGATAGAGCCGCCCGAGGCCGTCTCCGACCGCCCGCCCGAGGCGGACGCGGCACTTCTGGTCGCCGCTGACGGCATGCTTGCCTATGGTGATGCGCGGGACGAGGCCGTCTATGCCGCCCTGGCCGAGGTGCCGCGCGAGGGGCCGTTGGCCGTCCGGGCGGATCGTGCCGCCGAGGGCGCGGTCGTCGCGCGGGTGCTGGCCCGGCTTGCCGCCGAAGGGGTGTCCCCTGTCGAGCTGGTCGCGGCCGCACGCTGACATGCGGGGTGGGCTCGAAGTTCTGGCCTTCGGCGGTCTGGCGCTCGTGCTGCATCTGGCGCTCTGGCCCGGGGATGAGGCGCCCGGGATCAGCGCCGCGGGCAGCGGCGGCGAGGATCTCGCCACGCTGGCCGCGGCGACGGCCGCCATTGCCCGCCAGGTTTCGGAATGGGACAGCCCGCCCGCGCCGCCCCAGGCCCTGCCCGCGCCCGAGGCGCCGCCGCCGCCCGAAGCCCCGCCCGAGCTTCTGCCCCCCGAGCCTGTGCCAGAGTTGACGGCCCCGGCGCCGCGCCGTCCCGATCTGCCGCGTCTTGCCGCCCTGACCGCGCCCGAGCCGCCGCCGCCCGAACACCAACCCGACCCCAAACCCGACCCCGATCCGAAACCCGAGGTGCATCAGGCCCGGGCCGATACGCCCCGCCCGGCCGAGCGTCCCGATGCGAAACCCGCGCCGAAGCCCCAGCCCGCGACGCAGCAGGCGGTCCGCGCCGCGGCGTCGCAAAGCTCCGAGGCGCAGCAGGCGCAAAAGGCGGCCGGGGCCGGGGGCGCGGCGCGGGGGAGGGCCGGCGAGGCCACCGTCGCCACCCGCGATCCGGGCCGCGTCGCCACGCTGATGGCAGAATGGGGGGCCGCGATCCGGGCTCGCATCCAGCGCCGGGTTCCCGAGGGCGCGGGACGGGGCACGGCGCTGGTCGAACTGACGGTCTCGGCCCGGGGCGCGCTGGTTTCGGTGCGGGTGGTGCGTTCTTCCGGCAATGCCCGGCTTGACGGGCTGGCGCTGGCGGCGGTGCGTCAGGCCGGCCGTTTCCCGGCCGCGCCGGCCGGGCTTGGCGACGCCGCCCGCAGCTTCAGCCTCGAGGTCCGCTCGCGCTGAGCGGGGGCTATGCTCAGCCCCAGGGCCCGCGCGGCGCGCGACGGATCGGGCGGGGCGCGGTCGGGGGGCTCATGGCGGGCGCGGCGTGCCCGGCCATCCGTTGCAGCGCCGCGACCCGGTTCGCGGTATTCGGATGGGTCGAGAACAGCTTGTCGCGGGCTCCGCCATGCAGCGGGTTGATGATGAACATATGCGCCGTGGCCGGGTTGCGCTCGGCCGCGACATTGTCGATCCGCGCGGCCAGCGCCTCGATCTTGGTCAGCGCCGAGGCCAGCCAGAGCGGCCGGCCGCAGATCTCGGCCCCGATCCGGTCGGCCTCGTATTCGCGGCTGCGGCTGATCGCCATCTGGATCAGCGCCGCGGCCATCGGCGCCAGCAGGGCCATGGCGATGGTGGCGATGATGCCGCCGCCGCCCTCGCGCCGTCCGCCGAAGAAGAAGGCGAAATTCGCCAGCATCGAGATCGCCCCCGCGAAGGTGGCGGTGACGGTCATGATCAGCGTGTCACGGTTCCGGATATGGGCCAGCTCATGGGCCATCACGCCCGCGACCTCCTCGCGCGACAGCCGGGCCAGCAGGCCCGTGGTGGCGGCCACCGCCGCATTCTCGGGGCTGCGCCCGGTGGCGAAGGCGTTCGGCTGGTCGCTGTCGATCAGATAGACCTTGGGCACCGGCATGCCCGCCCCGCGCGCAAGCCCGGTCACGATCTGCTGAAGCTCGGCCCCGTCCGCTCCGGTCGCGGGCCGGGCGTTGTTCATCCTCAGGACCATGGCGTCCGAGTTCCACCAGGTCAGAAGGTTCATCGCGGCCGCGACAGCAAGGGCGATCATCGCACCTGTGCTGCCCGCGAGCATCGCGCCGAGGCCCATGAAGACGGCGGTCAGAGCCGCCATCAGAAGTGCCGTCCGGAAATATCCCATCTTGGTCATGCCATATGTCGTGGTGATCTGTCGCCGATATAGGAAGCGCCTGCGCCGCTGCAAGCGCCGGGGCCTGTGCGGGGCTTGTCAAAAAGTTGACAAGATTTTCTTTTCCCGCGTCACTCATTTCACAATTCTTTCCGGGTTTCAGCGATGGGGCGTTCATTTTTTACAGGATTTGGTAAACAAGCACAGGATGAGGAGGCGGGTGGCCATTCCCCGCCAGGGGCTTGACCGTGAGGAGGACAGAGTATGACCGAGATGACGAAACCCGGCGAGGCTGCGGCGGCGATGCATGCGCCGGATCCGGATTTTGTCTCCGGGGCGCATATCGATTCGGCGAAATACGAGGCGATGTACCGTGACTCCGTCGAGAATCCCGAGGGGTTCTGGGGCGGGCACGGGAAGCGTCTGGACTGGATCAAGCCCTATACGGAGGTGAAGAACACGAACTTCCGGATGGGCGAGGTCGAGATCCACTGGTTCCGGGACGGCACGCTGAACGTGGCCTCGAACTGCATCGACCGCCATCTGAAGACCCGGGGCGATCAGGATGCGATCATCTTCGTGCCCGACGAGCCCGACGCGCCGGTCCGGCACATCACCTATCGCGAGCTGCACGAGAAGGTGAACCGGATGGCCAATGTCCTGCTGAGCCAGGGCGTGATGCGGGGCGACCGCGTGGTCATCTATATGCCGATGATCCCCGAAGCGGCCTATGCGATGCTGGCCTGCGCCCGGATCGGGGCGATCCATTCGGTGGTTTTCGCGGGCTTCTCGGCCGATGGTCTCGCGAACCGGATCAACGATTGCGGCGCCAAGGTCGTCATCACCGCAGATACCGCCCCCCGGGGCGGGCGCAAGACCGCGCTGAAGTCGAATACCGATGCGGCCCTTCTGCACTGCTCGGACAAGGTGCGCTGCATGGTCGTCAAGCATACCGGCGACCAGACCACCTGGATTCCGGGGCGGGATGTGGACGTTCTCGAGTTGATGGAGCATGCCAGCCCCGACTGCCCGCCGCGCGAGCTGGCCGCGGAGCATCCGCTCTTCATCCTCTACACCTCGGGCTCGACCGGCAAGCCCAAGGGCGTGGTGCATTCCTCGGGCGGCTATCTCGCCTATGCCGCGATGACCCATGAATACACCTTCGACTATCACGAGGGCGACGTGTTCTGGTGCACCGCCGATGTCGGCTGGGTCACCGGCCACAGCTACATCGTCTATGGCCCGCTCGCCAATGGCGCGACCACCGTCATGTTCGAGGGCGTGCCGACCTATCCCGATGCGGGCCGGTTCTGGCAGATCTGCCAGGACCTGAAGGTCAACCAGTTCTACACCGCCCCCACCGTGATCCGGGCGCTGATGGGCCAGGGTACCGAGTGGGTCGAGAAATACGATCTCTCGAGCCTCAAGGTGCTGGGCTCGGTCGGCGAGCCGATCAACCCCGAGGCCTGGGAATGGTACAACACCCATATCGGCCAGGGCCGCTGCCCGATCGTCGACACCTGGTGGCAGACCGAGACCGGCGGCCATCTGCTGACGCCGCTGCCCGGCGCCACCCCGACCAAGCCCGGCTCGGCGACCCGGCCCTTCTTCGGGGTGCAGCCGGTGGTGCTGGAGCCGGAATCGGGCCGCGAGATCGACAGCACCGAGGCCGAGGGCGTGCTCTGCCTCAAGGACAGCTGGCCCGGGCAGATGCGCACGATCTGGGGCGATCACGACCGCTTCCAGGAGACCTATTTCAGCCATTACAAGGGCTATTACTTCTCGGGCGACGGCTGCAGGCGCGATGCCGACGGCTATTACTGGGTCACCGGCCGGGTCGATGACGTGATCAACGTCTCGGGCCACCGGATGGGCACGGCCGAGGTGGAATCGGCCCTTGTCGCCCACCAGGCGGTGGCCGAGGCCGCGGTGGTGGGCTATCCGCATGAGCTGAAGGGCCAGGGCATCTACGCCTATGTGACGCTGATGAACGGGATCGAGGCGACCGACGCGCTCCGCAAGGAGCTCGAGAAATGGGTCCGCACCGAGATCGGCCCGATCGCCAAGCCCGACATCATCCAATGGGCCCCGGGCCTTCCCAAGACCCGCTCGGGCAAGATCATGCGCCGCATCCTCAGGAAGATCGCCGAGAACGATTTCGGCTCCCTCGGCGACATCTCGACCCTCGCCGACCCCTCCGTCGTCGAGGAGCTCATCGGCAACAGGATGAACCGGGGCTGACCCGCGGTCAGGGGCGCGCGTCACGCCGCGCCCCACCAAGCATCACGTTTCCGGCCGCCCGCATCGGGAGGTGGGCTGCCGGACCTTTCAAACCGACATTAAGGGAGGAACCCAATGTCCGGACAGGACTCTGCCTATTGGCGCGCCAATGTGCGCATCATTCTCGTCTGCCTGGTGATCTGGGCGGTCTCATCCTTCGGTCTGGGCATCGTGCTCCGGCCGGCGCTGGAAGGCATCATGATCGGCGGCGCCGATCTGGGCTTCTGGTTCGCCCAGCAAGGCTCGATCTACGTCTTTCTGGTGCTGATCTTCGTCTATGCCTGGCTGATGAACGGGCTGGATCGCAAATACGGCGTGGATGAGTAAGGGAGCCCGGACCAGATGGATCAGTTTACCCTCAATCTCATTTTCGTCGGCCTCACCTTCGCCATCTATATCGGCATCGCGATCTGGGCGCGGGCGGGCTCGACCGCGGAATTCTATGCTGCGGGACGGGGCGTTCACCCGGTCCTGAACGGGATGGCGACCGGGGCCGACTGGATGTCGGCGGCCTCGTTCATCTCGATGGCCGGGATCATCGCGCTGGCACCCGGTGGCGGCTATACCCAGTCGGCCTTCCTGATGGGCTGGACCGGCGGCTATGTGCTGCTGGCGCTGCTGCTGGCGCCCTATCTGCGCAAGTTCGGCAAGTTCACCGTGCCGGAATTCATCGGCGACCGCTTCTATTCGGGCGGCGCGCGGCTGCTGGCCGTGGTCTGCCTGATCGTGATCTCGATCACCTATGTCATCGGACAGATGCGCGGCGTCGGCGTGACCTTCGGGCGCTTCCTCGAGGTCTCTACCGATACCGGGCTTTACATCGGCGCGGCCATCGTCTTCGCCTATGCGGTGTTCGGCGGCATGAAGGGCATCACCTATACCCAGGTGGCGCAATATGTGGTGCTGATCATTGCCTATACCATTCCGGCGATCTTCATCTCGCTGGCGCTGACCGGGTCCTTCCTGCCCCAGCTCGGGCTGATCGGCTCTTACGCGCCGGGTGGGGGCGAGCAGGCCCTGCTTGCCAAGCTCGACGAGGTGGTCACCGAGCTAGGCTTCACCGCCTATACCGCCGACACCCCGAACATGCTGAACATGTTCCTCTTCACCATGTCGCTGATGATCGGCACCGCGGGCCTGCCGCATGTCATCATCCGCTTCTTCACCGTGCCGAAAGTGGCCGATGCGCGCACCTCGGCGGGCTGGGCGCTGGTCTTCATCGCGCTGCTTTACACCGTGGCCCCGGCCGTGGGCTCGATGGCGCGGCTGAACCTGACCACCACGATGTGGCCCAATGCGGTCACCGGCAATGCGCTGGACGGCGATGCGGTCAGCCTCGAGGCGATCCAGACCGATCCCAGGCTGAACTGGGTGAAGACCTGGGAACAGACCGGCCTGCTGCATATGGAAGACCTGAACGGCGACGGTCGGATCCAGTATTACAACGACAAGAACCCCGAGATGCAGGCACTGGCGGCCGAGCGCGGCTGGCAGGGCAATGAGGTCATCAGGATCGACAACGACATCATGGTGCTGGCCAATCCCGAGATCGCTGCGCTGCCCTCCTGGGTGATCGCGCTGGTGGCCGCGGGCGCGGTGGCGGCGGCGCTGTCGACCGCGGCGGGGCTGCTCCTGGCGATTTCCTCGGCGATCTCGCATGACCTGATCAAGGGAGCGATCAATCCGAAGATCTCGGAGAAGGGCGAGTTGCTGGCCGCCCGGATCTCGATGACCGGCGCGATCCTGATCGCCACCTGGCTTGGCCTCAACCCGCCCGGCTTTGCCGCGCAGGTGGTGGCGCTGGCCTTCGGTCTGGCCGCGGCGACGATCTTCCCGGTGCTGATGATGGGGATCTTCTCCAAGCGCGTGAACAAGGAAGGCGCCATCGCGGGGATGCTTGTCGGGCTGGTCTTCACCGCCATCTACATCTTCCTCTACAAGGGCTGGTTCTTCATCCCCGGGACCGCCACCTTCGCGGATGTCCCCGAGAACTACCTGTTCGGCATCTCGCCGCTCTCGATCGGCGCGGTTGGCGCGGCGCTGAACTTCGCGGTCGCCTTCGGGGTCTCGGCCGTGACCCGGACGCCGCCGCGCGAGGTGGTGGAGCTGGTCGAAAGCATCCGCGTGCCGCGCGGGGCCGGTGCTGCGACCGATCACTGACGGCAAAGGACAGGGGCGGGTTTCCGCCCCCGTCCGCCTTTCCCGCCGAGCCGTGTATTGACGGCGAGGGATTCCTTTTAGGTAGTTTGAACGACCCCGCTGCCCGTGCAGGAGCAGAGCCATGCCCGACCCCGAGGCCGATATCCTGGCCAGCCTGACCCGCTATGCGCCCTTCGATATGGTGCCCGCGGCGGCTCTGGAGGCGCTGGGCCCCAGCCTGACCCGGATCGCGGCCGAGGCCGGGCAGACCCTGTCATACGAGGGCGAGCGGCTCGAGGCGTTGCTGGTGATCGAAAGCGGCAGCGTCGAGATCGAGACCGATGGCTCGGGCCCGCTTGCGCTGCGCGGCCCGGGCGATGTGATCGGCGAGCGCGGGCTGTTGCGGCTGGGGCGGGCGACGCTGACCGCGCGGGTGGCCGGGGATGCGGTGCTGATCCGGCTGCCGAAAGAGCGGTTCTACGATCTCATCGACGAGGTCCCGGCCTTTGCCGCATGGTTTCAGCGTGCCTCTCCGGCGCGGCCCGCCGGCAGCGGTGCCGATGCGGCCGGGCTGACCGCGCTGAAAGTGTCGGATCTGATGACGAAGGGGCCGGTGACCTGCCCGGTCGGGGGCACGGTCCGCGACGTGGCGCGGCTGATGCGCGACAAGGGGATCTCGTCGGTGATCCTGATGGAGGGCGAGTCGCCCGCGGGCATCGTCACCGTGCGCGACCTGGCCCACAAGGTGCTGGCCGAGGGGCTGGACGGCGCCACGCCCGTGGCCCGGGTGATGACCTCGGATCTCATCACCATCGCGCCCGAGGCGCTGGGGCTCGATGCGCTGATGCGGCTGGCCGATCACAATATCAGCCATCTGCCGGTGGCCGAGGGCGGGCGCATCGTCGGGCTGATCGGGCGCACCGATCTGTTCCGCCAGCAGGCGGCGACGGCCAGCCACATGATCGCCGAGATTGTCGATGCGGACAGCGCGGCCGAGATGGCCCGCGTCGTGGCGCAGGTGCCGAGCCTTCTCGCGCAGCTCGTCAGCGCCGGGGCAGGGGCCAGCGCCATCACCCGCCGGATCACCGACATCACCGATGCCATCACAAGGCGCCTTCTGGTCCTGGCCGAGGCCGAACTGGGCCCGCCGCCGGTGCCCTATCTGTGGCTGGCCTGCGGCAGCCAGGGCCGGCGCGAGCAGACCGGGCAGAGCGATCAGGACAATTGCCTGATCCTCGACGATGGGCTCGCACCCGGGCAGGACGCCTATTTCCAGGCGCTGGCGGCCTTCGTCTCGGACGGGTTGCACGCCTGCGGCTTCGTCTATTGCCCGGGCGACATGATGGCGACCAACCCGCGCTGGCGTCAGCCGCGCCGGGTCTGGCGCGACTATTTCGCGGGCTGGATCGCCCAGCCAGACAATCAGGCGCAGATGCTGGCCTCGGTGATGTTCGACCTGCGTCCGATCCATGGCGAGACCGCGCTGTTTCGCGATCTGCAGGCCGAGACCCTGGCCATGGCCCGCAGGAATTCCATCTTCGTCGCGCATATGGTGTCGAACTCGCTGAAACACACGCCGCCTCTGGGGCTTTTGCGCGGCTTTGCCCTGATCCGCTCGGGCGAGCACAAGGACATGGTCGATCTGAAACTCTCGGGCGTCGTGCCGGTGGTCGATCTGGGCCGGGTCTATGCGTTGAGGGGCGAGCTGATGGCGGTCAATACCCGCGAGCGGCTCGAGGCGGCGCGCGAGGCGGGCGTGATCTCGAAGGCGGGCGCGCATGATCTGATCGACGCCTATGACTTTATCGCCGAGACCCGGCTGAGGCATCAGGCGGCGCAGATCCGGGCAGGCGAGAGGCCCGACAATTTCATGCCGCCAGCGCAACTGTCCGAGCTGGAACGCAACCACCTGCGCGACGCGTTCATGGTGATCAAGACAATGCAGTCCTCGGCCGGGCAGGGCCGGGGCGTGATGGGGTAGGCCATGTATATCGAACTGATCGCGATCATCGTTGCCGGGATCGGCACGGGCGGGCTTGTGCTGGTTGTGAACCGGCTGACCGGCCGCCGCCTGCCGCGCTTCGCGGTGCCGCTGGCGGCGGCGCTGGCGATGTTCGCCTATGCGCTCTGGTCGGAATACACCTGGGGCACGCGGACCGTGGCCAGCCTGCCCGAGGGCGTGGTCGAGGTCACCCATATCGATCAGTCCATTGCCTGGAAGCCCTGGACGCTGCTTGCCCCGGTCACCACGCGGGTGATGGCCGCCAATCTGGTCGGGGCGCAGTCCCGGCCCGACGCGCCCGATGTCCGGCTGGTCGAGCTTTACCTGCTGGCGCGCTGGCATGCCGCGCGCACGGTCATGGTGCTGATCGACTGTGCCGCGCCCGCCCGGGCCGAGGTCAGCGATGCCACGTTGACCGATCCCTCGGTGGCCGACTGGCAGCCGCTCGGCCCCCACGATCCGCTGCTGCGGGCGATCTGCGTGCCGCAGGATTAGGAGCGGGGGCATGGGCGAGAAGTCGGTTCTGCTGGTCGAGGACGAGGATGGCATCGCGCTTGCGCTGGAATTCCTGATCTCGCGGCAGGGCTACGACACCCGCCGCGTGACCGATGGCGATGCCGCGCTGAGGGCGATGGAGGAGGACCGCCCCGATCTGGTGGTGCTCGACGTGATGCTGCCCGAACGCTCGGGCTACGAGGTCTGCCAGATCATGCGGCAGAACGAGGGCCTGAAACATGTTAAGGTCCTGATGATGACGGCGCGCGGTGGAGAGGTCGAGCGGCGCAAGGGGCTGGCGCTGGGTGCGGATGCGTTCCTGAGGAAACCCTTCGCGACTGCGGATCTGACGGCCCAGATCCGCGCGTTGCTGGGGGAAGACATGGATGCATGAGCGACTGAATGAGCGACTGGGGCTGAGACTTCGTTTCGCGCTGTTCTTCGCGGCGCTGGCACTGGGCGGCATGGCGGTGCTGGTGCTGGGGCTCTGGTTCGGCCATGCCCGCGCGGGCGGTCCGGCCGACGGCTATGTGATCGCGGGGATGGTGGCGGGCTGCGGGCTGCTGGGGCTTGCGGCCTGGATCGGGCTTTTGTTCGACGCGAATGTGGTGCGGCCGATCCAGGCGCTGGCCGCCGATCTGCAGACCCGGGCCCGGGTCGATGTCGCGGCCGATATCGACGAGGCGCCCGCGCGCTATCTGGGCGCGCTCGCCCCCGCCGCCAATGCGATCCATGACGCGCTGGCCGCCACCCGCGAGGCCCAGGACCGGGCCGTGGCCGAGCGGACCGCCGCGCTGAACCGCGAAAAGGCGATGTTCGAGGCGCTGTTGCGCGATCTGGCCGAAGGGGTGGTCGTGGCCACGCCCGATCACCGGGTCATGCTGTATAACCGCGCCGCGCTCGGGCTTCTGGGCGATCTGGGGCTCGACCGGCCGCTGACCGCCCTTCTAAGGCCCGAGCCGCTGACCCATGCGCTCGACCGGATGGGAGCGCGGGCCGCCCGCGGCGAGGTCGAGGCGGAACGGTTCCTGGCCGCCACCGCCAGCGGCGAGCGCTTCCTGATGGCGCGGGTCAGCCCGGTCGCGGTCGCGGGCCAGCGCGCGGGCTATGTGCTGATCTTCCACGATGCGACCGAGGACCTCGAGGCGCATGCCGAGCTCGACCATCTGTTCAACACCATGCTCGAGGGGATAAGGCGGCCGACCGCCGCCATCGGTGCGCTGTCCGATGCCATCGAAGCCGATCCCGAGATGGCTGACGAGATGCGCGCGGCCTTCTTTGCCCGGCTCCGCGGCGAACAGGCGATGCTGGTCGACCGGATGAACCAGCTCGCCGACCGCTACGGCACCGCCACCACCCGGCGCTGGCCGATGCCCGCCGTCGCCTCGGACGACATCTTCGATGCGCTGACCGCGCGGCTGCCCGGAGATCTGCGTTTCGAGGGCGCGCGTCAGTTCATCCGCTGCGACGGCTTCGCGATTTCCGAGCTTCTGGCCCGAGTGATCGAGGGGCTGCGCACCGATGGCCGGCGCGACGGTTTCGTCCTGCGCGCTGTGCCCGAGGCTCGCGAGGTCTGCCTTGAGCTGCACTGGCGCGGTCCGCCGGTCGGCGACGGGCAGATTGACCGCTGGCTCTCGGCGCCGCTCTCGGCGGGCTATGGCGAATATCTCGGCCGCGACGCGCTCGAGAGCCATGGCACCGAGCTTTGGGCGGAGCCGACCGAGACCGGCCACCGTCTGCTGCTGCCGCTGACCGCTGCCACGGCACCGCTGCTGACGCCGGCCGATCCGCGTCCGGAATTCTACGACTTCTCGCTGCCGCCGCCCGCCGCAGGCGCGCTGGCCGACCGGCCGCTCGCCGAGCTGCGCTTCGTCGTCTTCGACACCGAGACCACCGGCCTTGCGCCGCGGCAGGGCGACGAGATCGTGCAGATCGCCGGGGTCCGGATCGTCAATGGCCGCATCCTGCGCGGCGAGGTCTTCGACAGCCTGGTCAATCCGGGGCGGCATATTCCGGCGGCCTCGACGGCGGTTCATGGCATCGACGACGCGATGGTGCGGGGCGGGCCCGACGTGGTCGCGGCGGGGCGGCGGTTTCACGCCTTTTGCGAGGGGGCTGTTCTGGTCGCCCATAACGCCGCCTTCGACATGACCTTCCTGAAGATGAAGGAGGACCGGCTGGGGCTTCGCTTCGACCATCCGGTGTTGTGCACCGTGCTTCTGTCGGCGGCGCTCTATCCGCATGCCGAGGATCATACCCTCGATGCGCTGGCGGCCCGTTTCGGGGTGCGGCTCGAGGCCCGGAACCGCCATACCGCGCTGGGCGATGCGATGGCGACGGCCGAGGTGTTCCGCCAGATGCTGGGAATGCTGGAGGTTGCGGGGGTGCGGACGCTGGGCGAGGCGATGGCGCGGTCCAACGAGATGCACCGCCTCCGCCGCGCCCAGAGCTACTGACCGGGCAGGCCCCGCCCCTCGATCACCGCCCGGAAGAAGGCCTCGCGCCTGGGATACAGCACGCTCTGGGCGTAATGCTTGGCGGCATGGTCGCGGGCGCGCCCGCCCATGGTGCGCGCGGCGGCAGGCCCGGCCAGGATGGCGGCGATGCCGCGGGCGATCTCGCCCGGGGTCTCGAAATCGACGAAGCGGGCGGCATCGGGCGGCACCAGCTCGCGCACCGGCGCGGTATCCGACACCACCAGCGGGCAGCCGGCGGCCATCGCGTCGAGCAGCGACCAGGAGGGCACGAAGGGCCGGGTCAGGTAGACATGCGCGTCCGAGCGGCGCAGGAGCGCCCGGTAGCGGCCGGGCGACAGAAGCCCGGTGAAATGGAGCCGCCCCCTGTCGAAGTCATGCGCGGCCAGGGCGCGGGTCTTCCAGCTGTCGCCCTCGGGCAGGCGCCTGCCGTAATGCACCTTGTCCTCGCCCGCGATGACCGCATGCACCTTTTCGTCCCCGGCCTGCAGCCGGGCCAGATCGGCCATGAACCCGGGAAAGCCGCGCATCGGCTCCATGCCCCGCGTCGCATAGGTGACGAGAGGCGCGGCCTCGGGCAGGCCGTCGAGCGTGAAGGGCGGTTCGTCGGCGGGCGGATGGATCAGCGCCTCGACATCGACCCCGTCATGGAGCACGGTCGCGCGCGCCGCGAGCCAGTCGGGCAACTGGTCGCGCTGGAATTCGGTCGGGACCAGGATCGCGTCGGCCGCTTGCAGGTCCAGCAGGAAGGGCAGGTTGCGGCAGAGCGTGGCGGCATGGCGATCCTCGACCGCCTCGCCGGTTTCGGCCTCCATGTCGACGGGCGGGTAATTGTACCACCATTCGAGATAGGGCACGAAGCGGGCCTCTGGCCAGACCACCCGCGCGAAGCTGCCCGAGCCCCAGCCCGAATGCGCGACCACCAGATCGGGCTTAAAGCCCTGCCGGCGCAGGCGGATCGCGGCCCGGGCTAGGCCCTGCCCGTTCAGAACCGCGCGTTCGGTCCCGTGCAGGTAGCGATGCGTGTCCGGGGCGACGTCGCGGTGCCGGGCATAGCCCATCACCCGGAGCCCGGTTTCGGCAAGCCGCACCAGCCGGTCGCGGGGAAAGGCTTCGGCGGCGGTGGCGAAGACCACGTTCCAGCCCCGCGTGGCCAGATAGCCGGCGATGCCGCCGAACTGGGCCGGGAAATTCTCATGCGCGAAAAGGACCGATGGCATCGGTCCGAGCTTCGGTCAGCGATGCGGCAAAGTCCAGCGCGGAGGGAAGCCCCGATCTTCGGGCCCGGCGTTGCGGGCCGTAGGGTCGGTGCGCTCCGTGCGGGA
This sequence comes from Rhodovulum sp. MB263, assembly GCF_002073975.1. Classification (NCBI taxonomy): domain Bacteria; kingdom Pseudomonadati; phylum Pseudomonadota; class Alphaproteobacteria; order Rhodobacterales; family Paracoccaceae; genus Rhodovulum; species Rhodovulum sp. MB263. Next base: position 481,046 of record NZ_CP020384.1, read on the forward strand.
CGGCCACGAGGCCACCGGGCAGCCGGTGCGGATGCGGGCCGGGACGCTGTCTATGCCCGCCGCTCGGCTGGGCGCGAAGGTGCTGCCCGGCAGATGTGGGAAGAGCTTCCGTCGCCCGGCGGTCCCGTCGTGCCCGACGGTATTGGCGGTTCTCAGGAGGAGAGGTCGACCGAGATCGAGCGCAGGGCGCGCTTGATCGCGCTGCGGTCCGCATCGGGAAGCGTGCAGACCAGAAGCGCGATCTTTCGGATCGGGTCGAGTTCCAGCGCGTCCCGGCCCGCATCGGTCAGCGAGATGATCGTGCTGCGGGCGTCTCGCGGATGGCTGCGCTGGCGCACCAGGCCGCGGTCGCGCATGGTCCTGACCGCCCGGCTGACCGGCGCATGGGTCAGGCCGAGAAAGCCCGTGATCAGGGTCAGCGTGCAGCGGTCCTCGGCGCAGCGGTCGAGATAGCGCAGGATCGACCATTGCAGCGGCTGGATCTCGCTCGAGGTTTTCGTCTCATAAGCCCCGCGCACGATCCGTTCCATCAGAACGGCCGCAGCGAAGTCGCTTATGGCGAAGGCGTCCAGCTGTCCCCCGGTCATCTCGGATCCGGCTGATGGCGACGAATCCCGCGACGTTCCCATCCCACTTTCAAACTGAGAACAGCCCCCTTGCTGAGATCCGACGCTGCCCGGCAGGGAGGGCTTCGTCAATATGCCAGCCCGAACCCTGCCTCGTGACGCTGCGCCGTTTTGACCGCGGGCGCGGCGCTGAGGCGCTGTCCGACCGCCCGAGACCGGATCGCGACCCGCCCCTGCTGCATTGCCGCCGCCGGTTCCGCCTGTTGTCGAGGGCGCCGCACTGCGCAGGACGGGGCGCTCACGACTGCTCAGGCTTGGCTGTCGAGCAGCAGCCGGTCGGCGGCCAGGAGCGCGCTGCCCAGATCGGCGGCGCGTTCGTCGGCGGGGATCTGGCGGGCCAGTTCGGGATTGGTCGAGAGGATCGTTCCGCAGAGCATCACCCGGAGTTTCGGGAGCGCGGTCCGGAGCTCGGCCAGCAACTGGATCAGCGGCGTCGCCGAGCGGCGGCTGGAGGCGGACAGGCCCAGCAGCGGCACCTGCGACCGGGTGAGATCGGCGATCAGCCGGTCCGGCGTCTCGGACAGCGACAGATCGATTTCCCAGCCCCGTTCACGGAAGGCGTCGGCGGCGACGATCACGCCAAAGGTGTGCGTCTCGGTCTCGGGCGTGGCGAAGATCGCGCGCCGTATCAGGCCGCGCGGGCGGGGGCCGGCTTCGGCGCGGAGCTCTCGCAACAGACGCTGCAGGCGGCCGACCGCCTGACCGACCTCGATGAAGCTGACCTCGTCGCTTTCCCAGCGCCGCCCCATCAGCCGCGCGGCCTCGGGCAGCAGGCCCTCGGCGATCCAGGCCTTGTCCCGCCCCCGGGCGATATGATCGTCGATTATCCCGCGCGCCTGTTCGAGGCTGCCGGTCGAGAGTGCGGCGCACAGCGCCTCGATCTCGGCGGGCGTGGGCGGCTCGGGCAGGGGCGCCTGTCGGGCGGGCAGGCGCGCGACGCGCATCAGCGCCTCCTGGGCGATGGAGCGCAGACTGGCTTCGGGCAGGGGGCCGCAGATCACGTTGCCGATCGGCACGGGAAAGGATTCGGCCGGCTGGCGCTGGTCGGAGTCCATGGAATTCTCCCTGATCGTCCCGGTATGTGATCTCGGAAGATCGCGTCTTGGTTGTTATTAGTCTTTGTTAAAGTCAACGACAATGGAGGCAGTTGCGTCAATGAGAAACTTAGCCATGAGGGGCAGTTGGCGGTTTCGGACCGTGCATCTCCGGCCTTGCTGACAACGCGGCGCAAGATGCGGCCCGGCCTTTGCCGCGACGCGGCGGCGCGCTATTGTCGCCTCGCAGGGTGCAGGGACAAGAGGCGGGGCAGGCGAAGAGAATGAGTGGATTACTGGCACTGCTCGACGATGTGGCGGCGATCGCCAAGGTGGCCTCGGCATCGGTCGACGACGTGGTGGGACAGGCGGTGAAGGCGTCGTCCAAGGCGGCAGGGGCGGTGATCGACGATGCGGCGGTGACGCCGAAATACCTTCGCGGGTTCAGTCCGGCGCGGGAATTGCCCATCGTCTGGAGCATCGCCCGCGGGTCGCTGTTCAACAAGCTGGTGATTCTGCTTCCGCTCGCGCTGCTGCTGTCGCAATTCGCGCCCTGGGCGATCGCGCCGCTATTGATGCTGGGCGGCTGTTATCTGTGCTTCGAGGGAGTCGAGAAGGTGCTGCATGCGCTGGGCCCGCATGAGGCACATGCAGAGGCCGGGTCCGATCTGCCGCTCTCGGCGGCGCGCCTGGAAGAGGCCAAGGTCAGGGGGGCGATCAAGACCGATTTCATCCTCTCGGCCGAGATCATGACGATCATACTGGCGGCGATGCCCGAGCACATGACCCTGTGGATGGAGGCCGGGGCGATGGCGCTGGCGGGGGCGCTGATCACCGTCGTGGTCTATGGCGCGGTCGGGCTGATCGTGAAGGCCGACGATATCGGGCTGGCGATGGCCGAGAAGGGCCGGCTGGCCGCGACCCGCAGCCTGGGCGTGGGCATCGTGCGGGCGATGCCGAAGGTGATGACGCTGCTGCTGGTGGTGGGCACGGCGGCGATGATCTGGGTCGGGGGCTCGATCCTGGTCCATGGCGCGCATCAGCTGGGCTGGCACATGCCGCAGGAGCTGATCCACCACGTCGCCGTCGCGGCGGCCTCGGTGCTGTCGCTTGGCGGCGCCGTCGAATGGACGGTGACGGCGGCGCTGGACGGTGTGGTCGGGATTGTCGTCGGGCTGGTGCTGGTCCCTGTCATCCAGCATGCGATCCTGCCGGCGGCAGGGCTTTTCTTCCGGAAGGGATAGGCGCGGGGACCGGGATGCGCGTCTGCGCGCCCCGGTCCGGTCGCTCAGGCCGAAGCCAGCGCGCCGAAGATCGCGGCGCTGTGCTTGTCCAGGTAGATCCGCAGCCAGGGCGTGTAGACGCCCTCGGTCTCGCGGGCCTCGCGCGCCAGATCGTCCAGCGCGATCCAGCGGGCATCCATCACCTCGTCAGGGTTCAGATCCCATGTCAGCTCCGGCCCCGCTTCGGCGACGAAGATGTCGACCAGCTCATGCTCGATCAGCCCGTTTCCGACCTCGGCGCGGTATTCGACCTGCTCGCGGAACTCGAGCGTCAGGCCGGTGATGCCCAGCTCTTCGGCCAGCCGCCGGTTGGCGCAGGTCTTGGAGTCCTCGTCCCAGCGCGGATGTGTGCAGCAGGTATTCGCCCAGAAGCCGGGCGTGTGATACTTGCCCAGCGCGCGGCGCTGGATCAGCACGCGGTCGCCATCCATCACGAAGACCGAGATCGCCTTGTGGCGGAGGCCCTTCTGGTGGGCCTCCAGCTTCTCGACGGGGGTCAGCTCGCCGTTCACCCAGGCCGGGATCATTTCGCTCATGTGTATTGCGGCGAGACGAGGCCCGTCAGGTGGGCGACGTTCTTGATGCCGATCTTGATATGGGCAAGCGGGCGTTTCCTGGTCAGCTTCTTGTTCATGTAGGATTCGAAGGTCAGCGTCTGCACGTCCACGTCGTGGCAGAGCGACACGAAGCGTTCGCGCCGTTCGTCGCTGTGGTAATAGGCGTCCTGCATCGCCTGCAGCGCCTTGTAGGTGTTCTTGTGGTCCTTCATGAACATCTGCCGGGCAAGCTTCAGATCCGAGGCCCGGCCCGAGGCCAGCGCCGCCGAGACCGCCGCGGCGCCGACGCGCCCGCCATACATCGCGTAATAGATGCCCTCGCCCGAGCTGGGCGCCACGGTGCCCGCGGCATCGCCCACCACCACGACATCGCGGCCATTGTCCCACTTGTCCATCGGACGAAGCGGGATCGGCGCGCCTTCCTTGCGGATCGTCTCGGCCTGATCGAGGCCTGCCATCCTGCGCAGATCGGCGGTGGCCTGTTTCAGATCGAAGCCGTCGACCCCGGTGCCCATGCCGACCGAACAGGTATGCCCGTGCGGGAAGACCCAGCCGTAGAAATCGGGGCTGATCCGGCCGTCATAGATCACGTCGCAGCGGTTGGGGGCGTAGTTGCCCACCGCCATCGGCGCGTCGATGATCTCGTGATAGGCGATCACATAGGGGATCTTGTCGCCGCCGGGCACCTCGGCGCGGGCGACGTCCGAGCGCGCCCCGTCGGCGCCGATGACGAATTTCGTCTGGAGCCTGACCTCTTCCTTCGATTGCTTGTCGCGGAAGACGAGAAAGGTCTTTTCCTCTTCGCGCTCGATCCGGAGGAAGGTGCCGGTAAAGCGGGTGGCGCCGGCGCGTTCGGCGCGGGCGCGCAGGAACGGGTCGAAATCCTTGCGGTCGACCATGCCGACGAAACCGTTCTCGATCGGGATGTCGACGAAACGGCCCGAGGGCGAGATCATCCGCGCGGTGTCTATCTTGGCCACGAGCTGTTCGTCGGCGATGTTGAAATCGCGCATCAGCCGCGGCGGGATCGCGCCGCCGCAGGGCTTGATGCGGCCCTCGCGGTCCAGCAGCGCGACTTTCTTGCCCGAACGGGCGAGGTCCTCGGCGGCCGTAGCCCCGGCGGGGCCGCCTCCGACGACAACAACGTCATAGATCATCTTGTCTTACTCCCCTGGCACAAGACCTGAATTTTCCGTTGTGGGTCGATGTCCATCCATGATCCTCAGGGCCATTGCAGCAGCGGCCAGGAAGAGGATCGCTTCGGTCAGGAACACCACGCCAAAAGCGGGTGCGTCGTCCATGATCTGGCGCAAACCGTCGGCGGCAGCGGCGCCGATGAGGCCGCCGAAGCCCGCGGCGATGGCCTGCGCCGCGCCCCAGAGCCCCATCCGCGTGCCCTCGCGCCCGTCGCGGCCCTCGCCCGCAAGCGCCATCATCGCGCCGATGGCGGCGACGGTGAAGATGCCGTTGAAGAAGCCCATCAGCACCACGGCCGGCGTCAGCGGCAGATGCGGGCCGAAATGTCCGAGTGCCGCGATGCTGGCCAGCGCCACGGCCGAGCCGAGACAGCCGAGGATCACCCAGCTTCGCAGGGCCCAGATCCGCAGGACCGAGCTGCCGATGCCGACCACGACCATGCCGAGGAAGATGCCGCCATGCTGGGCGCCCGACAGCGAGGTCGACTGGCCCGGCGTGAAGTCGAAGACGAGGCCCGAGAAGGGCTCGAGAATGAGTTCCTGCATGAAATAGGCGACCATCGACAGGAACACGAACAGCGTGAAGATGCGGGCGCGGGGCTCGGCCCAGACCTCGCCGATGCCCTTCCAGAACGGCATCTCGTCGGGCTCGCGATGGGTGACGACGCGCTTCTCGATGCCCCAGACCGCCAGCGTCGTGAGAACGACCGCGCCCAGGGTGACCACGGTCACGATTTCCAGCAGGAGCGCAGGCGTATAGGGGTCGAGGAAAGCGCCGATCAGACTGGCGGTGATGCCGATGCCCGCGATCATCATCAGCCAGGTGATGGTGGCGGCGGCCGCGCGCCGCTCGGGCGCGGTGGCGGTGGCCAGGAGCGCCAGCAGCGAGGTGCCGCAGGCTGCGACGCCGATGCCGATCAGCGCATAGGCGAGGATCGAAAGCGCAAGCCCCGGCCCATAGTGGTTTTCCATCACCACGACGCCGGTCGCGGCGAGATAGCCACCCAGCGCCAGGATGATCATGCCCAGAATGACGAAGCGGGTGCGCTGGCCGCGCGTGTCCGACAGGAAGCCCCAGCTCGGCCGGGTGATCTGGATCGCGTAATGGAGCGCCACCAGAAGCCCCGGCAGCACCGCCGGAAGCGCCAGCTCGACCACCATCAGCCGGTTCAGGGTGGAGGAGGTCAGCACCACCACCGAGCCCAGGCACATCTGCACCAGGCCCAGCCGGACGATCTGCAGCCAGCTCAGCGTCATCACGCGCCTCCGAGCGAGCGGATCGCGAAGGCCGAGATCATCATGCCGGACACATACAGCACGACGCCGACGCCGTTATACCAGGGCGCCTTGCCCTTGGGGTCCTTCATCATCACCGACATCGCCCAGAACTGCACCAGCAGCACGGCGGTCACGCCCGCCGCGTGGAACGGCCGGTCCCACAGGACCAGTAGCGCGATCACCACCGCCTGCGGCACCGCCATCACCACCGAGGCGACCCAGGCGGCCTTTTCCGGGCCCATGGTGACGGGCAGCGAGTTCACGCCCATCTGGCGGTCGCCTTCCAGCGCTTTGAAATCGTTCAGCGTCATGATGCCATGGGCGCCGATGCCGTAAAGCAGCGCGATCACGACCACATAGATCGAGGGCGCGCCCGCCGACAGCACCGCCGCGCCGGTGAACCAGGGCAGCGTTTCATAGGAGATGCCCACGAGCCCCGGCCCCCACCAGCCCGATTTCTTCAGCCGGACCGGTTCGGCCGAATAGGCCCAGGCCGCGGCAACGCCGAGGATGGTGGCGACAAAGCCCCAGGGGCCAAGCTGCCAGCCGATCACCAGCGCCAGAAGCGACATGATGCAGGCGATGTAGAAGCCCCAGCGGCCCGGAATGCGGCCCGAGGGGATCGGGCGGTAGGGCTCGTTGATCGCGTCGACATGCCGGTCGCACCAGTCATTCGCCGCCTGGCTCATGCCGCAGACGACGGGGCCCGCCAGCACGATGCCCAGCAGCACGAGACCCGGTTTCGAGAGCGGCGACACCCCCGAGGACACGGTTCCGCAGAGATAGGCCCACATCGGGGGAAACCACGTGATCGGCTTGATCAGCGTCACCATGGCAGCGGGTTCCGGCAGGCGCCGGTTCGGCATGTTGGAAATGTCTGTCATGTCGTCTTGCAGGCTCTCCTGGCCCGGCGCGCCGGGCACGTCTTCCTTCCCCCGGGGGCGGCGCGTCAGTGATCGCCCCCGTCTCTGTTCAGCAGCCCGTATTTCCGGAGCTTCACGTAAAGGCTCTGCCGCGAGAGCCCCAGCATTTCGGCGGCGGCGACGCGGTTGTTGCGCGTCAGCTCCACGGCGGTCTCGATGCACATCTTCTCGACCACATCGGTGGTCTCGGCGACGATGTCCTTGAGGTTGGCCGAGCCCACCAGTTCCATCACCGAGCGCATCGCGTCATCCGAGACGGCGACGCCGGGCTTGCGCACGCTCTCCATGCGGCTGGCATCGCGGATCACGAAGACGATGCAGGGGCTGGCCTGCTCCTTGAGATAGGTGGCCGAGATCTCGACCGAGACCTGGGTGCCGTATTCGCCCGACAGCTTGGTGGCGAACATCCGCATCTGACCGCTGCGGGTGGCGTTTTCCACCAGCACCCTCAGATCGACGCTGCCGCGCACCAGATAGTCGCCAAGCGAGCGGCCCTTGACCGCGCCCGCATGGGGCGCGTCGGCCAGCCCGAGGAAGCTGTCATTGGCCGCGAGAATCACGCCCTGCGGGTCGGTGAAGACCAGCGCGTCGACGCCCTGACGGTAGAAGGCCAGGAGCGTCTCGCCCATCTCGCCGCCATTCGGCTCGGATTCTTCGGCGGGATCGAGCCGGCACAGGATCAGCGGTTCGCCCGCGGCGCGGAAGGCGATCGGATGCAGCTGGATCCGGATCCGGCTGCGGCGGGTCTCCAGCGCGATCGGATGAGCTTCGGGCGACATCGTCGCCCGGGTCAGCGCCTCGACGAATTCGGCGCGGCGCCGGCCCTCGAACTCCTGAGCGAAGGCATTGCCGATCAGCTCGGTCCGCTCGACATCCAGAAGATCGCAGGCCACGGGATTGGCATCGACCACCCGGCCCGACCTGGTGCCGATGAAGACGAAGGCGTCGCGGGTGGCTTCCGTGAGAACGCGGTAGCGGGTGTCATATTCGCGCTGGGTCTCGTAATCGCGTTCGAGCGCCATCTGCGCCTCGATGAGCTGCATCTGCATCTCGGCGATGGGGCGCAGGTCGCGGCCCAGCATCAGAAGCGTGCTGCCGTCGGGCCCGATGGCATGGAAGGAATAGCGCACCGGAAAGGACCAGCCCTCGCCATCGGCATGGTTCAGTTCGACCGGCCTGGCGATGTCGCCCCCCTGTGCGAACAGCTCGAGCCGCGCCTCGAGCTTGGGACGGCTGTCCGAGGTCAGAACGTCGCGGATGTCGCGGCCGTCCCAGTGATCGATCCGGCCATGAGCGTGATGGTCCTTGTTGACCATCACCGACAGGATCCGGCCCTCGGGCGAGATCACGAGCGCGATATCGCTGGCCGTGGCGATGATCTCGCCCAGCATCTCGGGCGCGATCAGGGGAATCGCGCCGCTGTTCCAGTATTTGCTGCCCCTTGACGTCACGCGTCCATATACGGCCGGTCCGGCCGCCTCCCCGTCACTGGTCCTGTCCTGTCCGCGCGGCGCCAGGCGCCCGCAGAGCCCCTGTCCGGCAGAGGCGAAGCGCTTCATGCGCATCCGACGTCACGGCATCCGCCCCGGTCAGGGCACAGATATCATCGGCCCCGTCGGCGACCCGGCCGCCGATCACGACAGGGACCTCGTTGCCCAGAACCCGGTGCAGGGCAGAGACAAGCCGACGCGCCGAATCGAGCTTTTGACGACAGGATACCGAAATCGCAACCAGATCGAACTTCCGTGCCATGGCTTTTTGCAGGATTTCCTCCTCGGTCTGGCCGAGCGCGAGGCAGACCGAGGCGCCCATCCGCCGCATCTGGTTCGCGGCGGTCATGCCGCCGAGCGTGTGATATTCCTCATGCGGCACGATCATCAGCACATTGGGCGCGTCGGAGGCGGCCAGCATGTCGGCGGCATTGGCCGCGCCCAGCTCGCGCAGCATCGCCTGCAACCGGGCTGCGCCGATGGTGACATCGGCAAAGCTGAGATCGTCGCTGAGCCAGCGCTCGCCCAGTTCGCGGGCCGCGGCGGGGATATAGCCGTCGATGATGGCAGTGGGGGGAGTGCCGCGGCGCCGGAGCGTGGCCAGAGACCGGGTTCCGATCGAGCGGTCGCCGCCCAGCAGGTCGGCGCAGAACTCGGCCAGCAGCGCGGGGTCGAGCGCCGCGTCCCCGCTGCCGGAGCGATGCGCCAGCGCCGAGAGCACCTGGGCCGCCAGGGTCTCGACATCGCCGTGGCGCGCTGTCTGCGGACCTGCCTGGGCGCGCGGTGCTATCGACTTCTGAGGTTCAGCCATGACAGGGCCCCCGGCCAGCGCGGGCCCGGCGGATTCGAGAAGACCGCGCCGCGGCGGGGCTCCGGGACTGTCCAGCGTTGTCAAAGTCAATTGACACTTGTTTGCCCTCATGGCCGGAGGAATCAAGGAGGCGCAGGTAAGTCCTATGAAATATATTGACTTTTCAGGCCTGCACCAAGCCCTTTACATCCCTTGGATCGAGATCAGTGTAAACGGAGAGAGTGTAAATTACAATTGACACTTTCTGCGTCGCAGGTCTAACTTGAGGCCCAAGCCACCGTCTGTCAGGGAGTCGGAGGATGCCGGAACACGTGGGAACCGCCGTCAGGCCGGTCCAACTCTATACGCCGGAAGAACGTCGCCGTCGCGACGAAACGAAATGGACCCTCGTGCAGGGCGTGCTTGCGCCGTTGCAGTTCCTGGTCTTCCTGGTCTCGCTGGTGCTCGTGCTGCGGTACCTTGCGACCGGAGCGGGCTACGAGGCCGCCACGATCTCGATCGTGATCAAGACTTTCGTGCTTTACACCATCATGGTCACCGGGGCGATCTGGGAAAAGGTCGTCTTCGGCAAGTACCTGTTCGCGCCCGCTTTCTTCTGGGAAGACGTGTTCTCGATGGCGGTGATCTCGCTGCACACGCTCTATCTCTGGACGGTGCTGAGCGGGTCGGTCGGGCCGACCGGGCAGATGCTGATCGCGCTGGCCGCCTATGCCGCCTATGTCGTCAATGCCGGGCAGTTCCTTTGGAAGCTGCGCATGGCCCGCCTGCAGGGCGAGGCCTCGGAGGTCTCTGCATGACCGGATTCGCCCCCGCCCCTCCGGCCGCCGGATGTCGCAACGCGCCCGTCCTGAAGGAACGCGGCCAGCGTGAGGTGTTCTGCGGTCTGACCGGCATCATCTGGCTGCATCGCAAGATGCAGGACGCCTTCTTCCTCGTCGTCGGCTCGCGCACCTGTGCGCATCTGCTGCAATCGGCTGCCGGCGTGATGATCTTCGCCGAGCCGCGTTTTGGCACCGCGATCCTCGAGGAAAAGGATCTGGCGGGGCTGGCCGACGCCAATACCGAGCTCGACCGCGAGGTCGACCGGCTGCTGGCGCGCCGTCCCGATATCAAGCAGCTGTTTCTCGTGGGCTCCTGCCCGTCCGAGGTGATCAAGCTCGACCTGCACCGCGCGGCCGAACGGCTGACCGAGCGTCATGCGCCGCATGTGCGGGTGATGAACTATTCCGGCTCGGGCATCGAGACGACCTTCACCGAGGGTGAGGATGCCTGCCTCGCGACCATGGTGCCGACCCTGCCCGCAACCGACGAGCGCCAGCTGCTGATGGTCGGCGCCCTGCCCGATGTGGTCGAGGATCAGGCGCTGAGCCTGCTCGGGGCGATGGGCGTCAAGCCCGTCCGCTGCCTGCCCGCCCATCGTGCCGCCGAGACCCCCGGCGTGGGGCCGAACACGGTCGTGGCCCTGACCCAGCCCTTCCTGAACGAGACCGCCGCCCATCTGGAACGGCGTGGCGCGCGTATCCTCTCCGCGCCCTTCCCCTTCGGCGAAGAGGGCACCACCGCCTGGCTCTGGGCCGTGGCGCAGGAATTCGGCGTCTCGCCCGACACCTTCGAGAGGGTCACCGAGGCGCCCCGCGCCCGGGCGCGCAAGGCCGTCGCTGCCGCCGCCGAGACCCTGGACGGCAAGTCGATCTTCTTCTTCCCTGACAGCCAGCTGGAAATTCCGCTGGCGCGCTTCCTGACCCGCGAATGCGGGATGCGGGCCGTCGAGGTGGGCGCCCCCTTCATAAACAAGCAGATCGTCGGTCCCGATCTCGATCTGCTGGCCGAAGGCCCGGTGATCGCGGAAGGCCAGGATGTCGATCTGCAGCTCGACCGCTGCCGCGCCGCCCGGCCCGACCTGACGGTCTGCGGGCTGGGGCTGGCAAACCCGCTCGAGGCACAGGGCCTGACGACGAAATGGGCCATCGAGCTCGTCTTCACCCCGGTTCATTTCTACGAACAGGCCGGCGATCTGGCCGGTCTCTTTGCCCGTCCGGTGCGCCGTCGCGCCATTCTGGCCGGGCTGGAGGGCGCGGCATGAAGCTGACCGTCTGGACCTATGAAGGCCCGCCCCATGTCGGCGCGATGCGCGTCGCGACCGCGATGAAGGGGCTGCATTACGTGCTGCACGCGCCGCAGGGCGACACCTATGCCGACCTGCTGTTCACCATGATCGAGCGGCGCAACCATCGCCCGCCGGTCAGCTACACCACCTTCCAGGCGCGCGATCTGGGGGCGGACACGGCGAATCTGTTCAAGACCGCGCTGCACGATGCCTTCGACCGGTTCCAGCCGCAGGCGATGATCGTGGGCTCGTCCTGCACCGCCGAGCTGATCCAGGATGACCCCGAGGGCATGGCCGCGACGCTGGATCTGGGCATCCCGGTGATCCCGCTGGATCTGCCGAGCTATCAGCGCAAGGAGAATTTCGGCTCGGACGAGACCTTCTACCAGATCGTCAAGGCCATCGCGCGCCCGATGGAGCGCACGGCCCATGTCTCGGCCAACCTGATCGGGCCGGTGGGGCTCGGCTTCCGCCATCGCGACGATATCACCGAGGTGACGGCGCTGCTGGAAGAGATGGGCATCTCGGTCAATGTGGTCGCGCCCATGAATGCCACGCCCGCGGATATCGCCCGGATGGGGGCCGCGCATTTCAACGTGCTGATGTATCCCGAGCATGCCGAGACCGCGGCGCGCTGGATGGAGAAGACGCTCGGCCAGCCCTATACCAAGACGGTGCCGATCGGCGTCGGCGCGACCCGCGATTTCATCGCCGAGGTGGCCGGGATCGCGGGCGTCGAGCCGAAGGCCGACGATGCCCGCCTCAGGATGCCCTGGTATTCGCAATCGGTCGATTCGACCTACCTGACCGGCAAGCGTGTCTTCCTGTTCGGCGATGCCACCCATGTGAAGGCCATGGCCCGGGTCGCGCGCGACGAGATGGGCTTCGAGGTGGTCGGGCTCGGGTGCTACAACCGCGAATTTGCCCGCGATATCCGCAAGCTCGCCAAGGAGTTCGGCGTCGAGGCGCTGATCAGCGACGATTATCTCGAGGTCGAACAGACCATCGAGGCGCTGGCCCCCGAGATGATCCTCGGCACCCAGATGGAGCGTCATATCGGCAAGCGGCTGGGCATTCCCTGCGCCGTGATCTCGGCGCCCGTGCACGTTCAGGACTTCCCCGCCCGCTACAGCCCGCAGATGGGCTGGGAGGGCGCCAACGTGATCTTCGACACGCTGGTCCATCCGCTGGTGATGGGGCTCGAGGAACACCTTCTGCACATGTTCCGCGAGGATTTCGAGTTCCACGACGATGCCGGCGCCTCGCATCATGGCGGTGCGGCCAAGGCCAGGGCGATCGAGGCCGAACCGGATGCCGATCAGGAAGCGGCCGCCGCGGCGGCCCCGGCCGAGGGCGAGATCGTCTGGTTGAGCGCGGCCGAAAAGGAACTGAAGAAGATCCCGTTCTTTGTCCGCGGCAAGGCCAAACGCAATACCGAGAAGTTCGCGCTCGAGAAGGGCGTGCACGAGATCAGTGTCGAAACCTTGTACGAGGCGAAGGCCCATTATGCGCGATGAACGTCATTACCCAGGGTATCGAGTAGTCATCGTCACGCTGGATTCGCATTCGGCGGGTCCTTGCGAGCGGGTGACCGAGCGTCTTGCCGAGGACTTCCCCGGGCTTCGGGTGACGGTTCATGCCGCCGCGACCTGGTCGGAAAACCCGGGCGAGCTGGTTCGGGCCAAGGATGACGTTCTGAATGCCGACATCATCCTGGTGAACCTTCTGTTCATCGAGGAGCATATCAACGCGATCCTGCCCGAGCTGAAGGCCCGGCGCGACGATTGCGACGCGATGATCGGCATCATCGCCGACAAGCAGATCGTGCAACTGACCCGGATGGGCGATCTGGACATGTCCAAGCCCGCCTCGGGGCCGATGAAGCTTCTGAAGAAGCTGCGCGGCAATACCCGGGACGACAATGGCCAGCTCAAGACCGGCGGCGAGAAGCAGATGGCCATGCTGCGCCGCCTGCCCAAGATGTTGAAGTATCTGCCGGGCAAGGCACAGGATCTGCGCGCCTGGTTCCTGGTCATGCAATATTGGCTGGGCGGGTCCGACGACAATGTCGAGCAGATGGTGCGCTTTCTGATCTCGCGCTATGCCAAGGACGCCTCCTGGCGCGGCGGCTCTTCCGAGGCCCCGATCGAATATCCCGAGACCGGGCTTTACCATCCCGACATCCCGCATCGCATCACCACCGACATCAAGGATCTGCCGCAGCCCGGGGCGCCGGTGGCGACGGTCGGCATCCTTTTGATGCGCTCCTATATCCTCGCCTCTGATACCGCCCATTACGACGCGGTGATCCATGCACTCGAGGAACGCGGCATCCGTGTGATAGCCGCCTTCGCGGGCGGGCTTGATGCCCGGCCGGCCATCGCCGCCTATTTCACCGGCGAAGACAGCGTGCATATCGATACGCTGGTCTCGCTGACCGGGTTCAGCCTGATCGGCGGTCCGGCCTATAATGACAGCGACGCGGCGGTCGAGGTGCTGAGCGGGCTCGACGTGCCCTACATGGCCGCCCATCCGCTGGAATTCCAGACGCTGGGGCAATGGAGCGATTCCTCGGGCGGGCTCGGTCCGGTCGAGACCACCATGCTGATCGCGCTGCCGGAACTGGACGGGGCGATCTCGCCCACCGTCTTCGGCGGCCGCCATGGCGCCGAGGGCTGCAAGGGCTGCCCGAAGGATTGCAGCCACAAGGGCGAATCGAAGCAGATGTCGGCCTGTTCGGAACGGGTCGCGATGCTGGCCGCGCGGGTCGAGCGGCTGGCCCGGCTGCGCCGCTCGGAAACCGAAAGCCGCAAGGTCGGCATCATCCTCTTCGGCTTCCCGCCGAATGCGGGCGCGATCGGCACCGCCGCCTATCTGTCGGTCTTCGAGAGCCTCTTCAACACGCTCCACCGGATGAAATCCGAGGGTTACGAGACCGGTGCGCTGCCCGCCACGGTCGACGAGCTGCGCACGGCGATCCTCGAGGGCAATGCCAAGACCTATGGCCAGGAGGGCAACGTCGCCGCCCATGTGCCGGCCGACGATCTGGTGCGCGGCACGCCCTGGCTGTCCGAGATCGAATCCGTCTGGGGCCCGGCCCCGGGCAAGATCCGGTCGGACGGGCGCGGCGTCTTCGTGCTGGGCCGCGAATTCGGCAATGTCTTCGTGGGCGTGCAGCCGACCTTCGGCTACGAGGGCGACCCGATGCGGCTTCTGTTCGAGAAGGGTTTTGCCCCGACCCATGCCTTCAGCGCCTTCTATCTGTGGCTCAAGAACAGCTTCCGCGCCGATGTGCTGTTGCATTTCGGCATGCATGGCGCGCTGGAATTCATGCCGGGCAAGCAGGCGGGCATGTGCTTCCGCGACTGGCCCGACCGGCTGATCGGCGACATGCCGAACGTCTATCTCTATGCCTCGAACAACCCCTCCGAGGCGACGCTGGCCAAGCGCCGCTCGAACGCGGTGACGATCACCCACCTGACGCCGCCGCTCGCGGCCTCGGGGCTTTACAAGGGCCTGCAGGAACTGAAGGACAGCCTGACCCGCTGGCGCCAGACCGAGCCCGGCTCGCCCGAGCAGGCCGATCTGGAAGAGCTGATCGCGGCCCAGGCCGATGCCGTCGACATGACCGGCACCCCGCCCGAGCAGCTTTGGCTGAAGCTTCTGGAAACCGAGGATGCGCTGATCCCCGACGGGCTGCATGTGGTCGGCCGCACGGCGACGCCCGAGGAACGGGCCGAGCATCTGCGGGTGATGACCGATACCGATGCCGAGACCCGCGAGAAGGTCGATTACTGGCTGCAGCAGGATACCGAACTGCCCGCGATCATGCGCGCGCTGGGCGGGCGCTACATCAAGCCGGTGCCCGGGGGCGACCTGATCCGCTCGGCCGATGTGCTGCCGACGGGGCGTAACATCCACGCCTTCGACCCGTTCCGGATGCCGACCCAGTTCGCGATGCTGGAAGGCGCGAAACAGGCGCAGAAGCTTCTGGATGCCCATGCGACCCTGCCGCGTTCGGTGGCGATGGTGCTGTGGGGCTCGGACAACATCAAATCCGATGGCGGCCCCATCGCCCAGGCCATGGCGCTGATGGGGGCGAAGCCGCGCTTTGACAATTACGGCCGTCTGGCGGGCGCCGATCTGGTGCCGCTGGATGAACTCGGCCGGCCGCGGGTCGATGTGGTGATGACGCTTTCGGGCATCTTCCGCGATCTTCTGCCGCTGCAGACCCGGATGCTGGCCGAGGCCGCCTGGAAGGCCGCCACCGCCGATGAGCCGGTCGAGCAGAACTTCATCCGTGCCCATTCGCTGGCCCATGCCGAGAAGATGGGTGTCGACATGGAAACCGCGGCGCTGCGGGTCTTCTCGAATGCCGAGGGCGCCTATGGCTCGAACGTCAACGGGCTGGTCGACAGCGGCGCTTGGGGCGACGAGGACGAGCTGGCCGATGCCTATGAGGCGCGGAAAAGCTTCGCCTACGGGCGCGACGGCAAGTCCAGGGCCAATGCGGCGCTGCTTCAGCAGACGCTGAAGGATGTCGATGTCGCCTATCAGAACCTCGAAAGCGTGGAACTCGGCGTGACCACGGTCGACCACTATTTCGACACGCTGGGCGGCATCGCGCGGGCGGTGAAACGCGCCCGCGGCGGGCAGGACGCGGCCGTCTATATCGGCGATCAGACCCGGGGCGAGGGCAAGGTGCGCACGCTTCAGGACCAGGTCGCGCTCGAGACCCGCTCGCGCAGCCTCAACCCGAAATGGTTCGAAGGCATGCTCAGGCACGGGCATGAAGGCGTGCGCCAGATCGAGGCGCAGGTCACCAACACCCTCGGATGGTCGGCGACAACCGGCCAGGTGGAGCCCTGGGTGTATCAACGGCTGTCGGAAACCTTCGTCCTCGACGAAGACATGAGAAAACGGCTGGCCAGCCTCAACCCTGCGGCATCGGCCCGGATGGCGAACCGCCTTCTCGAAGCCCATGACCGCAATTACTGGCAACCCGACGCCGAAACTCTTGCCGCGCTTCAGGCGGCGGCCGACGAACTGGAAGACCGGCTCGAAGGCATAGTGGCGGCGGAATAAGCCGCGAACGGAGGGAACCAATGAGCCCCAGAGACGAAATTCCTGTGCTGAAGGGCGAAGACGGCGAAGGCTCCGTCCAGGTCCATCAGGACGAAACGATGAAGATCGAGGGGGCCAAGGTCTTTTCGGTCTATGGCAAGGGCGGGATCGGCAAGTCGACGACCTCGTCGAACCTGTCGGCGGCCTTCTCGATGCTGGGCAAGCGCGTTCTGCAGATCGGCTGCGATCCCAAGCATGATTCGACCTTCACCCTGACGGGGCATCTGCAATCCACGGTGATCGACGTGCTCAAGGAGGTGGATTTCCACCCCGAGGAGTTGCGCCCCGAGGATTTCATGGTCGAGGGCTTCAACGGCGTGATGTGCGTCGAGGCGGGCGGCCCGCCCGCGGGCACCGGCTGCGGCGGCTATGTCGTGGGCCAGACCGTCAAGCTGCTGAAACAGCACCACATGCTGGAAGACACCGATGTGGTGATCTTCGACGTGTTGGGCGATGTGGTCTGCGGCGGTTTCGCTGCGCCCCTGCAGCATGCCGACCGGGCGGTGATCGTGACCGCGAACGATTTCGATTCGATCTACGCCATGAACCGGATCATCGCCGCGGTGCAGGCCAAGTCCAAGAACTACAACGTGCGGCTTGCCGGCTGCATCGCGAACCGGTCGGAAGATACCGACCAGGTCGACAAGTATTGCAGCCGGGTGGGCTTCGACCGTATCGCGCATATGCCGCTGGTCGATGCGATCCGGCGCTCGCGGCTGATGAAAAAGACGCTGTTCGAGATGCCCGATGACGAGGATATCGTGCAGTGCCGTGCCGAATACGTGCGGCTGGCGGAGCTGCTCTGGGCCGGGACCGAGCCCCTGGCGCCGCATCCGCTGCCCGACCGGGAAATCTTTGAATTGCTTGGGTTCGATTGATGGACAGCTACGCCCGTACCCGGGAACGACTAGAGACCTACTTTGGCCGCACGGCGGCCAAGACCTGGGAGCATCTGACCTCGGATGCCCCGGTGTCGCGCATCCGGCAGACGGTGCGCGAGGGGCGCGACCAGATGCGCGCCGCGATGCTGGCGCGGCTGCCCGACGACCTGACCGGGTGCCGGGTGCTCGATGCCGGTTGCGGCGCCGGGCCGATGACGCTCGAGCTGGTCCAGCGCGGCGCCGAGGTGGTGGCCTGCGACATCTCGCAAAGCCTCCTCGACGTGGCGAAAAGCCGGATCCCCGACAAGTATCATCGCCAGATCACCTTCGTGGCGGGCGACATGCTGGGCGAACGGCTGGGGCGTTTCGACTATGTCATGGCGATGGACAGCCTGATCCACTACCAGGCCCGCGACATCGCCGAGGCCCTGGGCAAGCTTGCGCCCCGGACCCGCGGCAAGATCGTCTTCACCGTCGCGCCGAAGACGCCCTTGCTGAGCGTCATGCATGTGACGGGCAAGCTCTTCCCCCGCTCGGACCGCTCGCCCCGGATCATTCCGCATTCCGAGGTCCGCATCGCGGGTGCCTTGCGCAAGGCGGGCGTAAAGGGGCGGCTGCGCGCCGTCGCGCGGGTCGCCAAGGGGTTCTATATCAGCCAGGCCATGGAGCTTGAAAGATGAGCAAGAAGCCTCATCCCCTGACGAAGCTGTCGGCGAAGTTCCTGCCCTTCGCCGATGCCGCCTCGGACGGACTGCCGATGAACGAGTTGCTGCGGCTGTCGCTGTTCCAGGTCTCGGTGGGGATGGCGACGGTGATGCTTCTGGGCACGCTGAACCGGGTGATGATCGTCGAGCTTTCGGTGCCCGCGATCGTCGTGGCGATGATGATCGCGGTGCCGGTTCTGGTCGCGCCCTTCCGCGCGCTGATGGGCTTCCGGTCGGACAATCACAGATCGGCCATCGGCTGGAAGCGTGTCCCCTACATGTGGTTCGGCACGCTCTGGCAGATGGGCGGGCTGGCGATCATGCCGTTTTCGCTGCTGCTTCTGTCGGGCGACCAGACGCTGGGGCCGACCTGGGCGGGCGAGGTCTTTGCCGCCATCGCCTTCCTGATGACGGGGCTGGGGCTCCATATGACCCAGACCGCGGGCCTGGCGCTGGCGTCCGACCGCGCCACCGACGAGACCCGGCCGCGGGTCGTGGCGCTGCTTTACGTCATGTTCCTGCTGGGGATGGGGATTTCGTCCATCGTCATCGGCTGGCTCCTGCGCGATTTCTCGTCGATCCGGCTGATCCGGGTGGTGCAGGGCGCGGCCGTCGTCACCATCCTGCTCAACGTCGTCGCGCTCTGGAAACAGGAGCGGATGTGCCCGATGTCGAAGGAAGAGCGCGAGGCCCCGCAGCCGGGCTTCGGCGATGCCTGGCGCGACTTCATCCGCGGCGGCAGCGCCGGACGGCTGCTGGCGGTGGTCTTCCTCGGCACGCTGGCCTTCTCGATGCAGGACGTCCTGCTCGAGCCTTATGGCGGGCAGATCCTTGGGCTGTCGGTCTCCTCGACCACGCTTCTGACCGCGCTCTGGGCCTTCGGGGCGCTGGTGGGCTTCGGGCTCGCGGCGCGCTGGCTCGGGCAGGGGATGAACTCGCACCGGATGGGGGCGCTCGGCATTCTCGGCGGCATCGTCGCCTTCACCCTGGTGATCTTTGCCGGGCCGCTGCATTCGGGCCTCCTGTTCTTCCTCGGCGCGATGCTGATCGGTTTCGGCGGCGGCCTGTTCTCGGTCTCGACCCTGACCGCGGCGATGGCGCTGCCGGTCCGGGATTTCGCCGGCCGCGGCCTTGCGCTTGGCGCCTGGGGCGCGGCGCAGGCGACCGCCTCGGGGCTGGCCGTGGCGCTGGGCGGGGCCCTGCGCGACGGAATCGGCCATCTCGCGACGGCGGGCGTTCTGGGCGAGGGGCTCAACACGCCGGCCACCGGATACGCGGCGGTCTACCACATTGAGATCGTCCTTCTCTTCGTGACACTCATGGTTCTGGGGCCGCTTGTGCGCCCACAGGACCGCAACAACCATCCCAACAGGGATTCCTCGGCCAAGATCGGGCTGGCCGACTTCCCAACCTGACCCGGAGGACCGATACCCATGGTCAACGCTTTTTTCGGAAACTTCGATATCGCCAGTCTGTCCATCTGGGCGTTCTGGCTGTTCTTCGCTGGGCTGATCTTCTACCTTCAACGCATGAACATGCATGAGGGCTACCCGCTGGAAGACGAGATGGGGAATGCCGCGCCGAACCAGGGCATGTTCCCGCTGCCCGCGGCCAAGACCTTCAAGCTGCCGCATGGCCAGGGCGAAAAGACCGTGCCCGACATGCAGACCGACCCCCGCAACGCGGATCTGGCGCTGAAGAAGGTCACCAAGAGCAACGGCTATCCGCTGGAGCCGACCGGCGACCCGATGGTCGACGGCGTGGGCCCGGCTGCCTGGTGCGCGCGCAAGGACGAGCCCGAGCTTGACGGCCGCGGCCATCCCAAGATCCAGCCGCTTTCGGCGCTGAAGACCTTCAAGGTCTCGGCCGGTCGCGACCCGCGCGGCATGCCGGTGATCGCGGGCGACGGCGAGAAGGTCGGCAGCGTGGTCGACATGTGGGTCGACGAACCCGAACAGCTGGTGCGCTATCTCGAGCTGGAACTCGACGCCGAGCATGGCGGCGGTCGCCGGATGCTGCCGATGCAGCTGGCCAAGATCGGCTGGTTCAAGCCCGAGGTCTCGGTCCATTCGATCTACGGCAAGCATTTCGCCGCCGTTCCGACCATCAAGTCGACGACCCAGATCACCAAGCTCGAAGAAGACAAGGTCTGTGCCTATTACGCGGGCGGCAAGCTGTATGCCGACCCCGCCGAGCGGCTCGAACCGCAATTCTGAGGAAGGGACGCAATGTCCGACGACGATTTCGCCGCCGAACCCATCAAGGGACTGCCGGAACGCCTGCCCGAGGGGGAACATATCCTCTGGCAGGGCCGACCCGGCTGGTGGGCGCTCGCCCGGGAGAGCCTCGCGCTCTACTGGGTGGGCGGCTATTTCGTCATCCTCTTCCTGTGGCGCATGATCGTCGCCGCCGAGACCATGCCCTGGTCGCAGGCGGCGGTCGCGTCCTCGTTCTTCCTGGTCCTGGGGGCCGTGGTCTGCCTGCTGCTGGTGGTCACGGCCTTCGTCCAGGCAAGGGCCACGGTCTATACCGTCACCAACCGTCGTGTGGCGCTTCGCATCGGGGCGGCGCTCGATATGACGCTGAACCTGCCCTATACCCAGATCGGCAATGCCAATCTCGATCTGCGCAAGTCCGGGAGCGGCACCATCGCCTTCGAATTGATGGGAACGACCAAGTTCTCGTATCTCTTGTGCTGGCCCCATATCCGTCCCTGGCGGATGGCCCGCACCGAGCCCGCGTTCCGCTGTATCCCTGACGCGGCGAAGGTCGCCCGACTGATTGCCGACGCGGCCCAGACGCGGCTCTCCGAGCCCCGTCTCACGCGCGTCGATGCCGATGACACGGTTGCAGCGGAGTAGAATATGGCTCGAAATAACAGGCATACAGGCCCTTACGACCACGGAGAGAAGATCCCGCCGATCCTGATCAAGGGTATGTTCGGGGTCGCCCTCTTCGCGCTGATCCTGGTCAGCTATGCGCGGCTGACCGACCGGCCGCTCGACGCGCTGCCCGATGCCGGGGCCCCGGTGGCGGTGGAGCGCCAGATCGTGATCGACGCCAGGATCGACGGCTCGGCCAAGGTCTACGATACCGAGGGCAACCAGGTCTTCGAATTCGCCCCCAACGAGGGCGGCTTCGTGGCCGGGGTCTGGCGGGCGCTCGAGCTCAAGCGCAAGCAGGCCGGCGTGCCGGTCGACGCGCCGGTCCGCCTCGTCCGGTTCAAGGACGGGCGCATTTCTCTGTATGACGACCAGACAGGATGGCGTGCCGAACTGGTCGGTTTCGGCGCCGACAATACCGCAGCCTTCGCGCGGCTGCTGGACTGACCGGAGGGATCGGGAACATGCCCTCCACACTCAAAAACAGGGAACCGAAAGATGGGAATTTTCACCCGAAGGAAGGAGACCGCACCTTGTACGGTTGAGGTCTCGCACAAGTTCGAAAGCCTGCATGCGCATGTGCGGTTCAATAACGGAGCCGTCGTGCATCCGGGCGACGAAGTGCTGGTGCAGGGCCCCGAGATCATGGCCCCCTATGGCGAGGTGGTCAGGGAGGACCGCACCGCCATCATCACCCGGGCGACCCCGCTTGAACGTCTCTGGACGCGACTGACGGGCGATCTGGAATTCATGGAGCTTTGCGAATTCTCCTTTTCCGAGGAGGTGAAGCTGTGAACGTCCATACCGCCGATGCCACCACCGTCGAGGAAGGCCTTGCGATCCAGGAACAGCAGGCCGTTCTGGACAGCGAGACCGCGACCGCCGTCGCCATGCAGGACACGCTGCTGACGCCGCGCTTCTACACCACCGATTTCGAGGCGCTCGACGCCATCGACGTCAGCCCGGTCCGGGCCGACTGGGACGCGCTCATCGCCGAGATGGAAGCCGATCCCAACAAGGGCCATTTCAGGAAAGACGAAACCTGGGACCATGTCGACTGGGACGGGATGGAACCCGAGCTGAAGAAGGAGTTCATCGACTTCCTGATCAGCTCCTGCACCGCCGAATTCTCGGGCTGCGTGCTCTACAAGGAGATGAAGCGGCGCGGTTCGAACCATGACGTGACCGAGCTGTTCCAGCTGATGGCCCGCGACGAGGCGCGCCATGCGGGCTTCATCAACGACGCGCTGCGCGAGGCCGGGATCGCCGTGAACCTGGGTTTCCTGACCCAGAAGAAGAAATACACCTATTTCCGGCCCAAGTTCATCTACTACGCCACCTATCTCAGCGAGAAGATCGGCTATGCCCGCTACATCACGATCTTCCGCCATCTCGAAGAGCATCCCGAAAGGCGGTTCCATCCGATCTTCAAGTGGTTCCGCGAGTGGTGCAATGACGAGTTCCGCCATGGCGAGGCCTTCGCGCTTCTGATGAAGACCGACCCCAAGCTGACCTCGGGCGTCAATGTCCTGTGGATCAAGTTCTTC
Source organism: Rhodovulum sp. MB263 (assembly GCF_002073975.1). Lineage (NCBI taxonomy): Bacteria > Pseudomonadati > Pseudomonadota > Alphaproteobacteria > Rhodobacterales > Paracoccaceae > Rhodovulum > Rhodovulum sp. MB263. The sequence continues at coordinate 503,489 of NZ_CP020384.1, forward strand.
CTGACCGCGGTCTTTGCCACAATGCATGTGCGCGATCACCAGCGACCCGCCTTCCACAAGGCGCTGGGCGTCGATACCGACTGGTACGGCCATGAGGTGTTCCGCAAGACCTCGGACCTGTCGAAACAGATCTTCCCGATCACGCTCGATATCGACCATCCGCGCTGGGCGAAGGGGCTGACGGCGCTGCAGGAGGCCAGCGTCGCCATCGACGCCGCGCGCAAACGCGGCGGCGCGGCCGGCAAGCTTGCCCAATGGGCGGGCTCGGCGCGGGCGGCCTGGGCATTCCTGTCGCTTCTGAGCATTCCGGCGCAAAGGCACGAGGTGCCGGCCTCGACCCGTCTGGAGCCAGTCTATTGATCGCAACGGCGTGGTTCGCGGCATTGGCCGCCTTCTTCATCTGGTGGTTCTCGACCGGGGCAATCCTGATCGTCGTGCGCCGCGCCGAGCACCGGGGGCGCCTGGCGCATCTTCGGGCGACGATCATGGCCCTGCCGCTTCTGGGCGGCGGGGTCTGGCTGTTCGAGGTGACCCGCCATTTCGAGACCGTGGCGACCGCCTATCTGGCCTTTCTCGCAGCGATCGCGATCTGGGGCTGGGTGGAGCTGGCCTTCCTCACCGGCGTCATCACCGGGCCGAACACGACCCGCTGTCATCCGCATGCGCGCGGCTGGGAGCGGTTCATGCGCGCCTATGGCACCATCGCCTATCACGAGACGCTGCTGGTGGTGATCCTCTTCGCGATGCTGGTCACCAGCCACGACTCGGCAAACGGGGTCGGGGTCTGGACCTTCATCATCCTGTTCTTCGCGCGGATCTCGGCCAAGCTGAACCTGTTTCTCGGCGTGCCCAAGATCAATGTCGAGTTCCTGCCGACGCCGCTGGCGCATCTGCCCAGCCATTTCAAGATCTCGCGGCTGAACTGGCTGTTCCCGATCTCGATCTCGGGACTGACCTTCGCGGTGGCCTGTTTCATGGAGCGGCTGTTCGCGGTCGGCGACCCGCATGACAAGGTGGGCTTTGCGCTGCTGACCGCCATCACGGCGCTGGCGTTGCTGGAACACTGGCTGATGGTGCTGCCGTTGCCCGACGAGCGGCTCTGGCGCTGGATGCTGCCCGAGCGCAAGCCGCGCGTCGGGGAGGACAAGATGCCCTCGAAGGACATGAGCCGGACCTGACTCGCCTGTCGCTTGCGAATCGGCCCGGAGCGGCCTCCGGGCGCGTCCGATCCGGAACTGGAGGAAAGCCGAAGGCGCGTGCCCGGCTTGTGCGGGCTCACGGCCGCTCGGGACCAATCCACTGATCGGAAACCCTTTCTTTAGCAACCCATATCGATTGACCTTCCGAGACCTGCGTTCCATGGTATGCACCGGTTCAGCTGAGTCAGGGAGAGACCCATGATTTCGAAATTCACATTCGCTGCCGCTGCTGCGGCCCTGATCGCCGGTCCGGCTCTGGCCGTCGATGTGACGGGTGACGCGGCCGCCGGCGAGAAGGTCTTCAACAAGGTCTGCCAGACCTGCCATATCGTCGAGAACGATGCGGGCGAGGTGGTTGCGGGGCGCAATGCCAAGGTTGGTCCGAACCTCTTCAAGATGCCCGGCCGCCATGCCGCCGCCATCGATGGCTTCCGCTATTCCAAGCTGATGCAGGAAGCCGGGGAAAAGGGGCTGGTCTGGACCGAGGACGAACTGGTCAAATACGTGCCGAATCCGACCGATTTCCTGCGCACTTACACTGAGGATCCGAAGGGGCGCGGGCTGATGACCAACCAGCGCGTCAAGGAACAGGAAATCCGTGACGTCTTCGCCTATATCGCGAGCTTCGGCACCCACGAATAAGCTCACGCTATCACGCGAAACGGCCGCCGGTCGCCCCGGCGGCCTTTTTGCTGCGCCCGGCCTGTCGCGCGGAACGCTGCCGCTCAGATCCGGCTGGCGAGGAAGGTCTCGATCCGTGCGGTGACCGCCTCGGGGGCTTCTTCATGGGCCAGATGGCCGAGCCCGGGGAAGCGCGCAAGCTCGGCCTGCGGCAGCCGTGCCGCCGCGCGCACCGAGCCCGCGACCGGCACCGCGCGATCGTCCTCTCCCACGATCAGAAGCGTCGGCAGGTCGATCCCGGGCAGGTCGTACCAGAGCCCGTCCAGAGACCATTGCGACACCATGGCCAGCGTCGCGTCGGTATGGTGGCGGTCGGCCACCAGCCGGCGGTAGAGCGCGAGCCCCTCGGGAGAGATCCTGCTGCCGATCCCGGCGATCATGTATTCGACGCCGGCGGCCGTGCCGAGCCAGCGCGAGATTTCCGAAGCCGAGAACGGGTTCAGCGCCATCATCCGCGCCATCATCGGGAACACGAAGCCCGCCGCCCCCCTGAACCCTTCCAGCGCGGCGTTGATCCCGACCAGCGCCCGGGGTGGTCGTTTCAGGTCGCGCACCATCCGAAGCGCGAGGGCGCCACCTGCCGAATGGCCGACGATGGCGTCGGGCAGCAGCCCCTCGCCGTCGAGCAGCGCCGAGATGTCCCGGCTCATGGCGTCGAGCCCGCAGCGCTGGCGGGCGCCCAGCCTGGTGAAGCCCTGACCGGGCAGATCGAGCGCGACCACATGATAGTGCCGGGCCAGGATCGGGAAGACATCGCGCCAGCTATGGGTCGCGCCGCCGGTGCCGTGCAGCAACAGCACGACGGGCCCGTCGCCCGCTTCCTGCAGGTGCCAGTAATGGGGGCGGTGACGCACGAACCGGGAGAAGTCCCGGTTCGGCCAGTCATATCCGTCCCGGTCCCAGTCCATGCGTCTCCTCAGGCGTCGAGCGCGGCCGATACGGCGGTCGAGAGCCGGTTGGCATCGGCTCGCGGCAGCGGGATATAGGGCGCGCCCAGGGTCTCGGCCAGCGCCTTCAGCGACCGTTCGGGCCGCTGGCCCATGTCGATCACCATGGCGGGATAGCCGTTGACCCGGAGTGCGGTCGCCATCCGCGTCGCATCCTCGGCCGCCAGCGTCCGGTTTGCGGTCCCGTCGAGCGCGATATTCGCCCGCCCGTCGGTCAGCAGCGCGACGGTCGGTGTCATGCCCCGCCCCTTGGACTGGATCGCGAGTTCCAGCGCGGTCTTCAGCCCGGCCGCGAGCGGTGTGCCGCCCCCGCCCGGAAGGGCCGCGAGCCGCCGCTTGGTCTGGACCAGCGAGCGGGTCGGCGGCAGCAGAAGCTCGGCCGCCTCGCCCCGGAATGCCACCAGCGCGACATGGTCGCGCCGCGCATAGGCCTCGGCCAGCAGCAGCTCGACCGCGCCCTTGGCCTCGGCCAGACGGGTCATCGCCGCCGAGCCCGAGGCATCGACCACGAAGATCAGGAGCCGGTCGGATTTCTCCTCGAAGCGCTTGATCCGGAAGTCGTCGGTCCGGATATGCAGGGACCGCTCGAAGCTCGATTCGCGCTTGCGGATGGTCTGCCAGGGCGCGGCCGCGCGCAGGGTCGAGATCACGTCGAGCCGGGCACCGGTATCGAGCCGCCCGCGCCGGGCCGGGATCGGCCGGCCGCGCCGGTTGCCCTTGCGCTTGGCGCCGGCGCCGGAAATGCCGCCGCCCGCACGCTGCGCCTTCTGCGCGGCGAGATTGGCCAGCAGATCGGCCGGAAGCGTGGCCTTTGCGGCCTCGAGCAGGATGTCCTGAAGCGGCAACTCGTCCAGCGACTGGCTTTCGCCCTCGTCCTGGTCCTTGTCGCCCTGCTCGGGTTCGGGCGGGGGCGGGTCGTCCTGCGGCGGCTGGTCGTCCTCGGCCGGTTCCTCTTCGGGGAATTGCGTCGCGCGGGGCGCCAGCACCAGCTGGACGGCGGCGGTCAGGTCGTCCTGATCGACCTCGTCATTGCCGGCAAGCGCGGCCAGTGCCTTGGCGGCCTTCAGGGCCAGCATCGGGGCGCGCAGCGAGTCGATCCCCAGACGCACGGCCAGCACGGTCAGGTCTTCCAGCACGCTGGTCCCGGCCCGAACGCCGGGCAGCCGGGCGCGGGCTGCGGCCAGGGCCTCGGTATCCATCGCGATGCGCTCGGTCTGGCCCCAGGGCAGGGCGTCGAGATCGAGATGCAGCGCCAGCCGGTCGGTCAGCGCCGCGGGCAGGGTCTCCTGCGGCTCGGCGCCCTCGTCCATGGCGATCAGGCAATGCCCGCTGCCCTGATCCATCGCCCCGGCCAGCCTTGCGGCCAGCCCGGGCTGGGTGCGTTCGGCCATCGGCAGGACCAGGATCGCCGGCTCGGCCAGGATCCCCGCGCGTTCGACCAGCTTGCCCGAGGACAGCGTCGCGGTCAGGTCGATGCCGCCGAACAGCTGCTCGTCGCCGATCGAGGGGTGCAGGCGCTTGAGCGGCAGGGGCAGGGCGGGCAGCGCCTCGATCACCCGGTCGCGCACCGGCCCCGACCGGGCGCGGAGCCACAGGCCCCCCAGCCCGGCCGGATCGACGGCCAGTGCGTTCAGGCCGATCTCGACCCGGGTCCAGAGGCCGTCAGGCAGGCTCACCCAGCACCTCCTCGACCACACGGCCCACGCGGGTGGTGGACCCGGCCTCGTCCAGAGGATCGCGGCGCAGGCGGTGGCGCAGCGCCGACGGCGCGACCTTGCGCACATGCGCCCGGGTGACCGCATCGGCGCCCTCGAAGGCCGCCAGCGCGCGCGAGGCCTTCAGAAGCGTCAGCTCGCCCCTGAGCCCGTCAGAGCCCAGCGCCAGGCACAGCTCGGCACAGTCGCGCAGAACCGCCTCGTCGCTCGCCATGGTCTTGAGATGGGCACGGGCTGCGATGATCTTCTCGCGCAGCTCGGCATCGGCGGGGCGCCATTTTTCCATGAAGCCCTCGTAATCCATCTCGTAGGTGTCGCGGCGGCGGATCACCTCGATCCGGGTGTCGATATCCTTGGGCGAGGTCACTTCGACCGACAGCCCGAAGCGGTCGAGAAGCTGCGGCCGCAGCTCGCCCTCTTCGGGGTTGCCCGAGCCGACCAGCACGAAGCGCGCCGGGTGCCGGATCGACAGACCCTCGCGCTCGACCACGTTCTCGCCCGACTGGGCGACGTCGAGCAGAAGATCGACGATGTGGTCCTCGAGAAGGTTGACCTCGTCGATATAGAGATAGCCGCGGTTGGCGCGCGCCAGAAGGCCCGGTTCGAACGCCTTCTCGCCATTGGTCAGCGCCTTCTCGATGTCGAGCGCGCCGACCACCCGGTCCTCGGTCACGCCGAGCGGCAGGTCGACGACGGGCGTCGGCCGGGTGACGATCTCGGTCGAGGTCAGATGCGCCCAGTCCGGGCACTGGTCTAGCGCGGGCGAGTTGACCGGGCAGCTCGCGACCGCCTGGATCGGTGGCAGCAGCGCCGCCAGCGCGCGCACGGCCGTCGATTTGCCGGTTCCGCGGTCGCCGAAGACCAGAACGCCACCGATCCCCGGGTCGATTGCCGTGAGGATCATCGCCTGCTTCATCTCCTCCTGGCCGACGATGGCGGAGAAGGGAAAGGGTTGAGTCATGCGGACACTTTCGATTTCTTGGACCCCCGGGACTTCCTGGGAGCTTTCTTGGGCTTCGCGGGCGCTTGGGCCGCGGGTTTCTCGGTCGCGGCGGGCTCGGCAGGGGCCGGAGCGGCCGGTCTGGAGTCCGATTTCAGTTTGGCCATCGGGCTGCCGCCTTCCCACGTACCCTCTTCCTCGAGGATTTTGAAGCGGGCATAAAGGTCTTCCTTGAACCAGTGATCGCCATAGGCGGCCCGGATCGCGTGGCCATGCGGGGTCTGGCCATGGGCGAAGCCCGCCATGGTGCCGGTGCCCTGCCAGAGCGAGAAGGTCACCTGCTGCACCCAGGGCACTTCGGCCAGGCCCATGTGGAAGACGCAGGTCGGATCGGCCGCGACCTCCTTCTGGATCTGCGGCACATGCTTCCAGAACTGCAGCGCGACCGGCAGTTTGACGGTGGCGCGGGTCAGGACCGCCAGCGGGCCCTCTTCGGCCTTTTCGGTCACCTTCAGCGGCTCGACCCCGGACCACATGCCGCGGGCCGAGGTGGGGGTGAGGTAGATCGTATAGGTCTCGCAGGAATGGTCGCGCAGCGTCCGGTGGGTGATCGAGCCCTTCAGGCCCGCCTTGGCGGTGGCCATGTCGGGCCAGACGCAGAGAATCGCGTTGACGTCGACATTGGGGCGGGGGTTGAAACCTTCATCCGAACCGGTGCCCAGAAGCTTGAAGAATTCCAGCCCCGGAACCGCCTTCAGCGCGAAGCGCCCGCGGGCCATCTGGCTCAGCGCTTCGAGGCGCGAAGCCCAGTTGTCATAACGGAAAAAACTGATGGTGACGACTTGCATTTGCGACTCTCCTAAACCGGCTGTCGGTCATCTTCTGGGCTCTTCGGGGTGCGACCGCAAGGAACCTGCCGCCCCCGGCGCGTATCCGGTAGAAGCATTGTAAACTAAACTAGACAGGTTTAACCTAGCGACATGATGACACGAGTAGATCCCGCCCTGGCGGATGAAGCTGTTCGGGCGGGTCGTCCGCACGCCGTTGTAATCGGAGCCGGGTTGGGCGGGCTGGCCGCAGCGATGCGTCTTGGCGCCAAGGGCTACAGGGTGACGGTCGTCGACAAGCTCGATGTGCCCGGCGGGCGCGGCTCGGCGATCTGGCAGGATGGGCACCGTTTCGATCTGGGGCCGACCATCGTCACCGTGCCGCAGGTCTTCCGCGAGCTCTGGGCCGCCTGCGGGCGCGATTTCGACCGGGATGTCACGCTGGCGCCGATGGACCCGTTCTACGAGATCGTCTTCGCCGATGGCGAGCGTTTCCGGGCGCAGCAGGACACCGAGAAGATGCGGGCCGAGGTGGCGCGGATCTCGCCCGACGACCTGGCGGGCTATGACCGGTTCCTGAAGGATGCCGAAAAGCGCTACTGGTTCGGCTTCGAGGGGCTCGGCCGCCGTCCGATGAACGAATGGAAGGACCTGGTGAAGGTCCTGCACATCTTCGGCAAGCTGCGCGCCGACCGCTCGGTCTATGCCCATGCCGCGAGCCGGGTGAAGGACGAACGCCTGCGCATGGCGCTGTCCTTCCATCCGCTGTTCATCGGCGGCGACCCCTTGAACGTCACCTCGATGTACATCCTCGTCAGCTATCTCGAGAAGGAATTCGGCGTGCATTACGCGATGGGCGGCGTCGCTGCGCTCGCGAAGGCCATGGCCGGGGTGATCGAGGGGCAGGGCGGCACCCTGCGGATGAAGACCGAGGTCGACGAGATCGTCGTCAAGAAGCACCGCGCGACCGGTGTCCGGCTGGCCTCGGGCGAGGTGCTGGACGCCGATGTCGTGGTCTCGAATGCCGATGCGGGCTTCACCTACAGCCACCTTCTGCGCAATACCCGCCGCTGGCGCTGGACCGACGAGAGCCTGGCCAGGAAACGCTGGTCGATGGGCCTGTTCGTCTGGTATTTCGGCACCAGGGGCACCCGTGGCAAATGGGCCGATGTGGGCCATCACACCGTGATGAACGGGCCGCGCTACAAGGGACTCTTGAAGGACATCTTCTTCCGGCCCGAAGAGCTGGCCGAGGACATGAGCCTTTACATCCACCGGCCGACGGTCACCGACCCCTCGGCCGCGCCGGAGGGCGACGACACATTCTATGCGCTGTCGCCGGTGCCGAACCTGCATTGCGACACGCCCGTCGACTGGAAGGCCCGGGCCGAAAGCTACCGCCAATCGGTGCAGGCGGTTCTGGAAGAGAGGCTGCTGCCGGGTCTCGGCCAGCATGTCTCGACCAGCCTCGTCTTCACCCCGGACACCTTCCAGGCGCGCTATCTCTCGCCCTATGGCGCGGGTTTCTCGCTGGAGCCCCGGATCTTCCAGAGCGCCAATTTCCGTCCGCACAACATCAGCGAGGAGGTCGAGGGCCTCTATCTGGTGGGTGCAGGCACCCATCCCGGCGCGGGCCTGCCCAGCGTCGTCACCTCGGCCGAGGTGATGGCCAAGCTCGTGCCCGATGCGGACAGCGTCACGGCAGGCTGAGATGATCGATCCGGCCGATCTGAAGCATTGCGAGGACTCGATCCGGACCGGGTCCTATTCCTTCCATGCGGCCTCGAAGCTGCTGCCGGCGCGGGTCCGCAACCCGTCGCTGGCGCTGTACGCCTTCTGCCGGCTGACCGACGATGCGGTCGATCTGACCCATGACAAGTCGGCTGCGGTCCTGATGCTGGGCGAGCGGCTGGACCTGATCTATCGCGGCCAGCCCCGGAACGCGCCCTGCGACCGGGCCTTCGCGGCAGTGGTCGACGAGTTCGAGATGCCGCGCACCCTGCCCGAGGCGCTGCTCGAGGGCATGGCCTGGGACGCGATGGGGCGGCGCTATGAAACGCTGTCGGGGGTCTATGCCTATTCGGCCCGGGTCGCGGCGGCGGTCGGCGTGATGATGGCGGTGCTGATGCGGGTCCGCGATCCGCATGCGCTGGCACGGGCCTGCGATCTGGGCGTCGCGATGCAGCTGACCAATATCGCCCGCGATGTCGGCGAGGACGCGGCCGAGGGCCGCTTCTTCCTGCCGTTGCAATGGATGAACGAGGTCGGGCTCGATGTCGAGGAATTCCTGGCCCGGCCGCAGCCCTCGCCCAGCATCCGGCGCCTGACCCAGAAGCTGCTGGCCGATGCCAACCGGCTGTATTTCCGGTCCGAGCCGGGCGTGGCCGAGCTGCCTTTCGCCTGCCGTCCGGGCATCTTTGCCGCGCGCAACATCTATGCCGCCATCGGCCGCGAGGTGCGCCGCGCCGATTACGACAACATCACCCGCCGCGCCTATACCAACAAGAGGCAGAAGCTCGGCTGGCTGATCTGGTCCTCGATCCAGGCCCTGACGGCCAGCGTGATGCCGCGCTCGGCGGTGCTGTACGGCAAGCCGCTGCCCGAATGCGCCTATCTGGTCGAGGCGACCGCGATTCGGCGGCCATCGGACAACCCATGGGGCGAGGGCCGGGCCGGAGAGATCATCGCGATCCTGGCCCAGCTCGAGGCGCGCGAGCGCGCGAGACGCGGTGCCACATTGGAACAATATCGCCGCAAGGCTATTTAAGGTACATGATGATCGATTGGCCCCTCTTCGGAATATTCCTCGCGACCACCTATGCGGCGGGCGCGACAGGTGCGTTCTTCTCGCCAGACGGCTGGTATGACCGCATCGACAAACCAAAATGGACCCCGCCGAACTGGCTCTTTCCGGTGGCGTGGTTCGTGCTTTACATCTGCATGGCCTATGCCGCGACGCGCGTCGCGATCTCGGGCAGCCCGCTGCTTGCCTACGCGCTGGCGATCTGGGGCTTGCAGGTTGCTTTCAACACGCTCTGGTCGCCGGTCTTCTTCGGCCTGCACCGACCGGGGGCGGCACTGGTCGTTCTCTGCGGGATGTGGATCTCGGTCCTGGCCATGGCGGTTTCGTTCTACCAGACCGACATGTTCGCGGGGCTGCTGATCGCGCCCTATGTGGTCTGGACCAGCTATGCCTGGGCGCTGAACTTCTCGATCTGGCGGCGCAATCGCGGCGCGGCGCAGCCCGCGTAAGCCAGACACAGACCTGCCCGATCAAAACCCGATACCAGTCGCCCGGCCTTTCGGCCGGGCGCTTTCGTTCGTTCGATCTTCGGAAAAGGACCGGCCGCGGCCTAGAGCGGCCGTCCGGTCATCAGCCGTGGCAGGCCGCCGGTCAGCCCGGCCGCCTCGCGGATGAAGCGGCGGCGCAGGCCGGGCAGCGCCGCGACCGCACCCAGACCCAGATCGCGGCCGAGCCGCAGCAGAGGGTTGTCGTTCGAGAACAGTGCGTTGACTGTATCTGTCCCGGCCGCCATCAGGGTGGTGTCGAAGCGCCGCCAGGTCTGGTAGCGTTCGAGCACGTCGATGGCGCCGATATCCTCGCCCCGCCGTTTCGCTTCGACCAGCACCTGGGCCAGCGCGCCCACGTCGCGAAGCCCCAGATTGAGCCCCTGGCCCGCGATGGGATGCACCCCATGCGCGGCATCGCCGACCAGCGCCAGCCGCGGCGCGCAGAAGGCATTGGCCAGCGTCAGGTTCAGCGGATAGGTGAAGCGCGTGCCTTCCAGCGCGATCTCGCCCAGGAAGTTGCCGAAGCGGGGGCGCAGCACCTCGAGATAGGCGTCGTCATCCAGCGCCTGGATCGCGGCGGCCTGGGCGTGGCGCTCGCTCCAGACGATCGAGCTGCGGTTGCCGGGCAGCGGCAGGATCGCCAGCGGCCCCGGCGGCATGAAGAACTGATGCGCGGTGCCGTTATGCGGGTGCTCATGGGCGATGGCGCAAACGAGCGCGGTCTGGCCGTAATCATGCCCCGTGCGGCGGATGCCCGCGCGCTGGGCGGTGCCCGACCGGCGCCCGTCGCAGCCGACCAGCACCCGGCCGCGAAGCTGCCGGCCCGAGGCCAGCGTCACCGTCGCCCCGGTCGCGCCGGTCTCCTGCGCCAGAACGGTCTCGCCCGACAGGGTCGTGATCCGGGGCTCGGCCTCCAGCGCCTCCAGCATCGCGCGGCGCAGATGGCGGTCCTCGATCATGTGGCCCATCGGGCCTTCCTCGATCTCGCCATGGTGGAAATCGAGGAAGAAGGGCGCAGCACCTTCGCCCGCCCGCCCGTCCGAGGCGACGATCTCGAGGATCGGCTGGGCGCGATGGACGAGTCCTGGCCAGATCCCGATGGCCGAAAGCAGCCGGGTCGAGCCCAGCGCCAGCGCATAGGAGCGCCCGTCGAAGCGGTCATCGGTCCGCTCGGCGCTGGGCAGGGCGTCGATCACGGTCACGGTCAGCCCGGCCCGGGCCAGGGCCAGCGCAAGCGCCGGGCCGTTGAGCCCGCCGCCGACGATCAGGATCTCGGAATCGTAGGTCATGGCGTGAATATGGCGGTCTTCCCGGGATTGTCCATAAGTCCCGGTGCCGTTAGCGTCGCGCAGATATCGGGTGAGGGAGATTGCGGATGGCGAGTGACTGGCTGGGGATGAGTGCGGGCGATCTTGGTCGCGGTATCGGGACGGGCAAAATCGACCCGGTCGATCTGACGGAGTGCTTTCTCGCCGGGATCTCTGGCCATCCGCTTGGCGAGCGGATCTATGCCCGCACGACCCGGGCACGGGCGCTGGCCGAGGCCGGGGCGGCGCGCGAACGGGCGCGCTCGGGAATGCGGCTCGGGCCGCTCGACGGGGTGCCGATCTCGTGGAAGGATCTCTTCGACAGCGCGGGCATCGCGACCGAGGCGGGCGCGGCGTTGCTGCAAGGGCGGGTGCCCGGGCGCGATGCCGAGGTGCTGGCGACGGCGAGTGCGGGCGGGCTGGTCTGCCTTGGCAAGACCCATATGACCGAACTGGCCTTCTCGGGGCTCGGCGTCAATCCGGTCACGGCCACGCCGCCCTGCATCAACGCGCCCAAGGGGGCGCCGGGCGGATCCTCCTCGGGGGCGGCGGCCTCGGTGGCCTTCGGTCTGGCGGCGGGCGCGATCGGGTCCGATACCGGCGGCTCGGTGCGCATCCCGGCGGTCTGGAACGACCTGGTCGGGCTCAAGACCACCGCCGGGCGGATCTCGCTGAAGGGCGTCGTGCCGCTCTGCCCGAAATTCGATACCGTGGGTCCGCTCGCGCGCAATGTCGGGGATGCGGCGCTGCTGCTGGCGGCGCTCGAGGGCGGCCGGGCTGCCGACCTGGCCGGGGCGCGTCTCGAGGGCCTGCGGTTCATGGTGCTGGAAACGGCGGCCTTCGACGGTCTGCGCGATGCGCCCCGGGCCGGGTTCAACCATGCGCTGGAGCGGCTCGCTGAGGAGGGCGCGACCATCGTCCGGCAGCAGGCGCCCGAGGTTGCCGAGGCGCTGGCGCTGGCCGGGGTGCTGTTCGCGACCGAGGCCTATGGCACCTGGCGCAACAGGATCGAGGCCGACCCCGACAAGATGTATCCGCCGGTCCTGGACCGCTTCCGCAGCGGGCGCGCCTTCTCGGGCGCCGATTACGTTGCCGCCTGGCAGACGCTCGAGGGGTTGCGCGCGACATGGGCCCGGCGGGTGTCCGGCTTCGATGCGGTGCTGATGCCGACCTGCCCGATCCTGCCGCCCGATGTCGAGCGGCTGCTGGCCGATCCCGACTTCTTCATGGCCGAGAACCTTCTGGCGCTGCGCAACACCCGGATCGGGAACCTGATGGGCGGCGCGGTTCTCACCCTGCCGACCGGGGTGCCGGCGACGGGGATCTCCTTCATGGGGCTGCCGATGTCGGAAGAGCGGTTGTTGCGGATCGGCGCGGCGGCGGAACGTGCCCTGACCTAAATGCCACAACTTTGCCCGGCAACGGGTTGCGCGCGCCGGGCTTTCTGGACCCCGGCGCGGCGAGGGTCTATCGTGATCCGCAATCGGAGCGCTCAGACGACTTCGAACCGAGGCAGTAAGACAGACAAGACAGGGGTCCATGACCTTTCCCGAGCGGTTCTCGAACCTACCGGATTACGCGTTTCCGCGACTCAGGCGTCTTCTCGACGTCCATGAGCCCGGCGGCGTGCCGGTGCACATGACCATCGGCGAGCCCCGGCACGCCTTTCCCGACTGGGTCGCCGGTGTCGTCGCCGAGCATGTCCATGAATTCGGCAAGTACCCTCCGAACGAGGGCACGCCCGAGCTGCGCGCGGCCATCGCGGGCTGGGTGGGGCGCCGCTATGGCGTGACACTCGACCCCGGGACCCAGGTCACCACGCTGAACGGTACCCGCGAGGGGCTGTTCAACGCCGCGCTTGCGCTTTGCCCCGAGACGAAAGCGGGCGCCCGGCCCGTGATCCTGACGCCGAACCCGTTCTATCAGGTCTATGCGGTGGCCGCGCTGGCAGTGGCGGCCGAGCCGGTCTATGTGCCCGCGACCGCCGAAACCGGCTTTCTGCCCGATTACGGCGCGCTCGCGCCCGAGCTGCTGGACCGTGTCGCCATCGCCTATCTCTGTTCGCCCTCGAACCCGCAGGGCGCCGTGGCCGACCGCGGCTATTGGGCCGATCTGATCCGGCTGGCCGAGAAACACGATTTCCGGATCTTCGCCGATGAGTGCTATTCCGAGATCTACCGCGACAGCCCGCCGCCGGGCGCGCTGAGCGTGGCGGCCGAGCTTGGCGCCGATCCCGAGCGGGTGGTCGCGTTCCATTCCCTGTCGAAACGCTCGAACCTGCCGGGGCTGCGTTCGGGCTTTGCTGCCGGCGGGCCGGGCAGCATCGGCCGGATCAAGCAGCTTCGGTCTTATGCCGGGGCTCCGCTGCCCCTGCCGCTGCAGCGGGTGGCCGAACGGGTCTGGGCCGACGAGACCCATGTCGCGGCGAACCGGGCGCGGTATCAGCACAAATATGCCATTGCCGATGAGATCCTCGGGGGCGTGGCGGGGTATCGGGCTCCGGAAGCGGGGTTCTTCCTGTGGTTGCCGGTCGCCGATGGCGAGGCGGCGGCGCTGAAACTCTGGCGCGAGACCGGGGTGCGGGTCCTGCCCGGCGCCTATCTGGCGCGGGATGTCGACGGCACCAACCCGGGCGCGGGCCATATCCGCGTGGCCATGGTTGCCGCCGAAGATGAAATGCGTGCCGCGCTGGTCCGGCTGCGCGGCTGTCTGTACGATTGAAAAGGGCGAGGGCATGGCTTCCTATCAGATGAAACGGCGCGAACCCCTTCTCGACCAGACCACCCAGGCCGCCATCGAGCGCCGGGGCAAGGAACTGCTGGGCATCGGGCTGATGCTGGCTGCGGTGCTGCTGGCGCTGACGCTGGGATCTTACGTCACCGACGATCCGAGCTGGTTCTCGGCCACCGACGCCCCGGCCCGGAACCTGCTGGGCCGGTTCGGCGCCTCGATCGCCTCGCCGGTCTATATCGTCGTGGGCTATGGCGGCTGGGCGCTGGTTGCGGTGCCCGCGGCCTGGGGCCTGCGTCTCGTGACCCATTGGGGCGAGGAACGGGCGCTGTCGCGGGTGATCTTCGCGCCCTTCCTCGTCTGCCTGGCCTCGGTCTATGCCGCGACCAATGTGCCGACGCCGGACTGGACCCACAGCTTCGGCATGGGCGGGCTGTTCGGCGATACCGTGCTGGGCGCGGTGCTGGGGCTGGTCCCGATCGGCACCATCGTCGGGCTCAAGCTGGTCTCGGCGCTGGTCTGGCTGGGCACGCTGGCGCTGGGGCTGTTCGTCTGCGGTGTCGACCGCGACGAGATCCGGCGCTTTGGCCGGGCTGTGCTGCTGGGCCTCATTCTCAGCTATGCCGCGGTGCGGGCCGCAACCGGGCGCGGGGTACGCGGGGCGCTGCAGGGCGCGGTGCGTTATGGCGAGGATCTGCAGGCGCGCCGGAGCGCGCGCGCCGGGCGCCGCCAGACCGTCGCGGAACCCGAGGATTGCGACGATTACGACGACCGCTACGACGACCGTCATGAGGACGGGGCGCCCGCCCGTTCCGGTCTGTTCGCGCGGCTGCCGGTGTTCCGCCGTCGCGCCGATCCCGATCTGATCGACGATGAGGATGACGAGGTGGCGATGACCCCGGCCTCCGAAGAGCGCATCCGGGCGCGCATCGCCGATGTCGTCCGCGCGCGCTCGGGCCGCGCTGCGCCGGTGCCGCCGACGGGGTTCCGTCCCGAGCCGCCGGTGGTGCGCAGCCCGGCCGCCCTGACCGTGCCGCAGGCGCCCGATCCGGGCATGGGGATCGATGTACCCGAGATCGACGATTTCGACGAGGAGGACCCGTTCGAGACCGGTCTGCCCACCGCGGATTACGCCGCCGCCCCCTCCACCCCGGCCGCTCCTGCCGCTCCGGCCCCCGCGATCCCGCTGCCCGAGCCGCGCCGGGTGGTCGAGCAGAGCCTGCGCAAGCCGGTGGTGTCGTCGCGCCGCGCCCGCGAAGAGGCCCAGCCGGGGCTGCAATTCGACGAATCGGAAGAGGGCTACCAGCATCCGCCGCTGTCGCTTTTGACCAATCCCGAGACTATCGAGCGGCATTATCTCAGCGAAGAGGCGCTGGAAGAGAATGCGCGCATGCTGGAGAACGTGCTGGACGATTACGGCGTGAAGGGCGAGATCGTCTCGGTCCGGCCCGGCCCCGTGGTCACCATGTACGAACTGGAACCGGCGCCGGGCCTCAAGGCCAGCCGGGTGATCGGCCTGGCCGACGACATCGCGCGCAGCATGTCGGCGCTGTCGGCGCGGGTCTCGACCGTGCCGGGGCGCAGCGTGATCGGGATCGAGCTGCCCAATGCCCGCCGCGAGAAGGTGGTGCTGCGCGAGATCCTGTCGGCGCGCGATTTCGGCGACAGCGCGATGCGGCTGCCGCTGGCGCTGGGCAAGGATATCGGCGGCGATCCGGTGGTGACGAACCTGGCAAAGATGCCCCACCTGCTGATCGCTGGGACGACCGGGTCGGGCAAGTCGGTCGCGATCAACACCATGATCCTGTCGCTGCTCTACAAGCTGACGCCCGATGAATGCCGGCTGATCATGATCGACCCCAAGATGCTGGAACTGTCGGTCTATGACGGCATCCCGCATCTGCTCTCGCCAGTCGTCACCGACCCCAAGAAGGCCGTCGTCGCGCTGAAATGGGTCGTGGGCGAGATGGAGGAACGCTATCGCAAGATGTCCAAGATGGGCGTGCGCAACATCGAGGGCTATAACGGCCGGGTGCGCGACGCGATGGCCAAGGGCGAGATGTTCAAGCGCACGGTGCAGACCGGCTTTGACGACGAGACCGGCGAGCCCGTCTTCGAGACCGAGGAATTTCTGCCCAAGACGCTGCCCTATATCGTCGTCATCGTCGACGAGATGGCCGATCTGATGATGGTCGCGGGCAAGGAGATCGAGGCCTGCATCCAGCGTCTGGCGCAGATGGCGCGGGCCTCGGGCATCCACCTGATCATGGCGACCCAGCGGCCCTCGGTCGATGTCATCACCGGCACGATCAAGGCCAACTTCCCGACCCGGATCAGCTTCCAGGTGACCGGCAAGATCGACAGCCGCACGATCCTGGGCGAACAGGGCGCCGAACAGCTTCTGGGCATGGGCGACATGCTCTACATGGCCGGCGGCGGACGCCTGTCGCGCGTGCACGGGCCCTTCGTCAGCGACGAGGAGGTCGAGGAGATCGTCAACTACCTCAAGGCTTTCGGCCCGCCGGATTATGTCGGTGGCGTGGTCGAGGGACCGGACGAGGACAAGGAAAGCGATATCGACCTGGTGCTGGGGCTGGGCGGCAATACCGACAGCGAGGATGCGCTTTACGATCAGGCCGTGGCGATCGTGATCAAGGATCGCAAATGCTCGACCTCCTATATCCAGCGCAAGCTGGCCATCGGCTACAACAAGGCCGCGCGCCTCGTCGAGCAGATGGAGGATCAGGGCGTGGTCAGCGCCGCCAACCATGTCGGCAAGCGCGAGATCCTCGTGCCCGAGCAGGCATGAGCGGCGGATCGCCTGATCGTGACGGCCGGGCGGGTGAAAAGCCCGGCCGGGCGCTCTAGATTGGCAGCCATGAAACCGCTTCGTCTTTCCCTGGCCCTCGCGGCCCTGATGTCGGCCAGTTCCGCGCTTGCCGCACCGATCCCGCTCTCGACGCTTTCGGCCTATCTCAACGGCTTCCAGACCGCGCAGGCCGATTTCACCCAGATCAATGCCGATGGCTCGATCTCGACCGGGACGCTCTCGATCAAGCGCCCGGGCCGGGCGCGGTTCGAATATGCGCCGCCCGAAAAGGCGCTGGTGCTGGCAGGCGGCGGGCAGGTCGCGGTCTATGACGACAAGTCGAACCAGCCGCCCGAACAGTATCCGCTGAAGCGCACGCCGCTGAACCTGATCCTCGACCGCAATGTCGATCTGGGCCGCGCCCGGATGGTGGTGGGCCATGAGGAGGACGGCAGCTCGACCCGCGTCGTCGCGCAGGATCCCGAGCATCCCGATTACGGCACCATCACGCTGGTCTTCACCAATGACCCGGTCGAGCTCCGGCAATGGATCATCACCGACGAGACCGGAAGCCAGACCACCGTGGTTCTGGGCGAGCTGAAGACCGGCATGCCGCTTGGCGCGCGGATGTTCAACATCGTCCAGGAAACCGCCGACCGGATGAAGCGCTGAGGCAGCCCCGCCGGGGCGGGGCACCCCCTGTCAGCGGCGGCAGGTGATGAGCTGGGCGTAGTAAAGCTGGGCCCGGTCCTCGACCCGGTTGGCGACCGCCATCAGCCAGGCCTTGCTTTGGTAGCTGCGCCGGGCAAAGCCGGCATGGCCCTCGTGATAGGCAAGGTACTGGTTGCGCGCATCGCTGAGCGGGATGCCCAGCTTCTTGCGCGATTCGGACATGTACCAGCCCATGAAATCGGTCGCGTCGGCGATGTTGTCGCGTCGCGCGCCGCGATTGGCGGTACCGGTCCGGTACATGTCCCAGGTGCCGTCGATGGCCTGGGCATAGCCATAGGCCGAGCTCTGCCGCCCCATCGGGATGATCCCCAGCACGAAGCGATGCGGCGTGCGGGCATTGCCCACGAACTTGCTTTCCTGGTGGATGACCGCCATCTGCACCGGTACCGGAACGCCCCAGCGGCGCTCGCTGCGCTCCATCGCGCGCATGTATTTCGGCCGCTCGCGCGCGATGGCGCAGGCGTCTTCCAGATTGCGTGGCGGAGATTTGTCGCCGCATGCCACAAGAAAAAGACATGCAGCGATGAGGAGGAACCTGCCCATCTGCCTCTCGTTTGCCCGTATGTATGTTCTGCCGTGGTGGTCTTGTTTTGTCCCATCATAGATTAATTCCACGGGGCGTAAAACGCCTAAGCGGAGCCTCGCGCAGCCGGGCGGGCTCAGAGCAGAACCGCCAGCGTCAGCGGCAGCGCGAGCACCGAGAGCAGTGTCGAGGCCACGACCAGCCCGGCCACCGCATCGGCATCGGCGCCGTATTTCTCGGCCAGAAGATAGGAGGTGACCGCTACCGGGGTCGAGATCTGCAGCACCAGCACGGCCAGAGCCACGCGGTCGAGCCCGAACCACAGCCCGATCCCGGCCGCGACGCCGAGGCAGATCGCAAGCTTGACGAGGCTCAGCCAGACCGCGCGGGGCAGGTGCCCCGGATGCAGCCGGGCAATGGCCACGCCCATGGTGATCAGCATCAGCGGCACCGCGATCTGTCCGATCAGGCTCAGCGTATTGGTCAGGAAGGCCGGGGTCTGCCAGCCCTGCCACAGGAACAGTCCGCCCAGCGCGGTGGCCCAGACCAGCGGCTCTTTCAGCGCCTTCAACGGCGAGCCGCCGCCCGCAACCAGCCAGACCCCGAAGGTGAAGGAATAGATCGCCATCACCGCGAAGACGACGACCGCATAGTCGAAGCCGCGCTCGCCGAAGGCGAACAGCGCAAGCGGCAGGCCGATATTGCCGGTATTGCCGAAGATGACCGGCGCGAGATAGGTCCGCCGGTCAAGCCGGGCAAGCCGCACGACGGCGAGACAGAGGATCGTCACCACACCATAGGCTGCGGCTGCGGCCAGCGACATCGCGGTCAGGGCCTGCGGCTCGATCTCGGTCTTCATCAGCGCGGTGAAGATCAGGCAGGGAACCGACAGGGTCATCGTGAGTTGAGTCACGAACTGGACACGGTACTCGTTTCCGAACCGAACCCATAGGAAACCCACTGATGCCAGTAGAAAAACCGGGGCGACAATCTCGAGCACTGTAAGTAAAAGGTTCACGGACTGTTTCCCCGGGTAGCGCGGTGCCGCATGGACAAGGGCGTATCGGCGGGATTATGGTGCACAGTCGGGGGTTCCAACGGCATGCTTAAAGCGCACGCGAAATATCATCTGGGTCAAGTGGTCCGTCACCGGAAGCATCCGTTTCGTGGCGTGGTCTTTGACGTGGATGCGATGTTCTCGAATACCGAGGACTGGTATGCCGCGATTCCCGAGGAAGGTCGTCCCGCGAAGGACCAGCCCTTCTATCACCTGCTGGCCGAGAACGATCACAGCTATTACGTGGCCTATGTCTCGGAGCAGAACCTCGTGGCTGACGAGACCGGCGAGCCGGTCGATCATCCCGACCTCTCGGACCTGTTCGGCGAATTCGAGGACGGGCAGTATCCGCTGCAATTTCAGCTGAACTGACCGTCGCCGCCTGGCACGCCCGTCTCATCTGATCAGTATCCCAGCGCGCAGCCGTCCTTGCGCGGGTCGGAGGCGCCCTGCAGCACGCCGGTTTCGTCGTCGATCAGGATCGCCTGCGCCCCGCCGATGGCCGAGGGCGGCATCGCCACGGCATGGCCCCTGGAGGCCAGCGCGGCGCGGACCGCGTCGGCATAGCCGCGCTCGACCAGCAGCTCGCCCTTATCGGCAAAGCTGCGGGGCGCGTCCAGCGCCTGCTGCGGATGCATGCCGTAATCGACGATATTGGTCAGCACCCTTGCATGGCCGTTGGGCTGATAGGCCCCGCCCATCACCCCGAAGGGCATGATCAGCTTGCCGTCCTTCTTCAGCATCGCCGGGATGATCGTATGCATCGGCCGCTTGCCGCCTCCGGCCTCGTTCGGATGGCCTTCGGTCAGGCTGAAGCCCGCGCCCCGGTTCTGGAAATTGATGCCGAATTTCGTCGAGGCGAGGCCCGAGCCGAAGCTGTGGAAGATCGAATAGATCAGCGACACCGCCATCCGGTCGCGGTCGACCACGGTGATGTAGATGGTTTCCTTGTGGACCGATTCCGAGAGCTGCGCCGGGCTCGCCATCGCCCGGTCGGGGTCGATCAGCGCGGCGAGCTTGGCCGCCGTGTCGGGGGCCAGCATGTGATCGAGCCGGCTCATATGGGCGGCATCGGCGACAAAGCGGTTCCGCGCGTCATAGGCAAGTTTTGCCGCCTCGGCCTCGATATGGGCGCGCTCGGCGCCGAGAGGGTCCATCGCGGGCAGATCGAAATTCGCCAGGATGTTCGCCATCAGGATCGCGGTCGCGCCCTGGCCGTTCGGCGGATGCTCGACCAGCTCGACGCCCTTGTAGCTGCCACTGACCGGGCTGCCGTAATCGCAGGCGGTGGCGGCGAAATCCTCCAGCGTATGGCAGCCGCCCAGCGCGGTCAGCGAGGCCACCATGTCCTCGGCCACCTCGCCCTCGTAAAAGCCCTTGCGGCCGTCCATCGCGATCCGGCGCAGCACCTCTGCCTGTTTCGGCGCCCGGAAGATCTGCCCCGGCCGGGGCGCCTGGCCGCCCAGCAGGTAGAAATCGCGGGCGGCGCCCGTCAGGTGGTCGGCGGCGCGGGCCCAGTCGAAGGCAGTGCGGGGCGCGACCGGCACGCCGGTTTCGGCATAATGGATGGCGGGGGCGAGGCTGGCCTTGAGCCCGATCCGGCCCCAGTCCTTCGACAACCGGCAGAAGGCATCGACGGCGCCCGGCACCGTCACCGCATCGGCGCTGTCGGTCGGCATGGCGCCAAGGCCCCGGTCGCGAAGCCGGGCGGCCTCCAGCCCTGCCGGCGCCCGGCCCGAGCCGTTCAGCGCGATGATGCGGTCCTCGTCTGCGGGTTTGACCAGCACGAAACAATCGCCGCCGATACCGGTCATCTGCGGCTCGCAGATCCCCAGCAGGACCGCGCCCGCGATGGCCGCATCGACGGCATTGCCGCCTGCCTCTAGCATCTGCACCGCGACCTTGGCCGCCAGCGGATGGGAGGTCGCGCACATCCCGTTCGTTGCAAATACCGCCGAACGCCCCGGCAACTGGAAATCGCGCATGAACCCCTCCCGAACCGATACCGACCCGCAGGGTAGAAGCTGCCGCCCGCCATGCCAATGCTGAAAGTGCGCCATGCCGGAAGCGCCCGACCGGCCGGAGGCACGAGGCAGGATGGTCTCCGGACTGAGGGACTTCTGGCCCGGTGACGGGCTTCCGCGGGCCATGAGGGCTGACGGGAGGTCGCAAATTCCGCGGGATGGCGGGAAGGCCGGGGGCACCGGGCGGGTGCCACATGCAGGATCGCGCCCCGGTCGTTTCGCAATTCCGGCCTGAGGCCGCGCGCGACCCGGGTTCGATCCCGGGACGGTCCGGGAGCCGCCGCCGGGCGACAGGCCTGCTCGGCAACGGCGGCCCGGCGGCGCCGGAGGTCAGCCTGCTCTGCCGCGACAAGAGCCGCCATGCCTCTGTCCGGGCTGTCGCGGCCGGGTCCGGCACCGGCCGAGCCAGCACCGCGCCGATGCTGCCGGAGCGGCCCGGTCAGGGTCCCGCCCAAGCGGGAGATCGGGGCGATGGACGCAGGCGACGCCTGTGATCGGCGCAATGGCCCGGATCGGGGGGGGCAACGCGCCGCCATGGCCGGGCCGGGCGTTCCGGCGGCAGGGGTGCGGGGCATCGAGCGGCGGGCGGAACGCCTGCTCCGCCCCGCCGTCTTCCATCGCTACCGACCGAGCAGACCGGTCACAGAGGCCGCCGAAGACCTCTGTCCGGGGAATGACCGCCCCCCACACACAGTCCATTCGCGCAAACGATGCCATGGGGGCCGGTGCGCCTGCGGGGCGCGCCCGACTGCGCGTGGGGGATCAGGCTTTCAGCGCCAGATGCGGCGACAGCACGTCGATGCCCTGTGCCTTTCCGACCGCATAACAGGTCAGATGCCCGGCATGGACGCTGAGCCCGGCCAGCAGATGGGCATCGTCGGTGCAGGCCTCGCGCCATCCCTTGTCGGCCAGAGCCAGCAGAAACGGCATGGTTGCATTGCCCAGCGCCAGCGTCGCGCTGCGCGGCACCGCGCCGGGCATGTTGGCCACGCAGTAATGCTGGATGCCGTCGACCTCGAAAACCGGATCGTCATGGGTGGTCGGGCGCGAGGTCTCGAAGCAGCCGCCCTGATCGATTGCCACATCGACCAGCACCGCGCCGGGCTTCATCCGCGCCAGATCGGTCCGGCTTACCAGCCTGGGCGCCGTCGCCCCGGGGATCAGCACTGCGCCCACGACCATGTCGGCCCGGTCCAGAAGCGCGGCCAGCGTGGCTGCCGATGAATGCCGGGTCGTCACCCGGCCGCCGAAGATCTCGTCGAGCTGGCGCAGCCGGGGCAGCGACTTGTCGAGCACGGTGACATGGGCGCCCATCCCGGCCGCAATCCGCGCCGCATGGGTGCCGACCACGCCGCCGCCGATGACCAGCACCTCGGCCGGACCGATGCCGGGCACGCCGCCCATCAGCACGCCGCGCCCGCCATTGGCCTTCTGCAGCGCCCAGGCCCCCATCTGCGGCGCGAGCCGTCCCGCGACCTCGGACATCGGCGCCAGCAGGGGCAGCCCGCCGCGGTCGTCGGTCACTGTCTCATAGGCGATGGCGGTGACGCCGCTGGCGAGCAGATCGCGGGTCTGGGCGGGGTCGGGCGCGAGATGCAGATAGGTGAACAGGACCTGTCCCTCGCGCAGGTGCCGGCGTTCCTCGGCAAGCGGCTCCTTGACCTTCACCACCAGTTCGGCGCGCGTGAAGACCTCTTCGGCGGTCGCCGCGATCTCGGCGCCGGCCGCGATGTAATCGGCATCCTCGAAGCCCGCGCCGAGCCCGGCACCGGTCTCGACCAGAACGGCATGGCCATGCGCCCTGGCTTCGCGGGCGGCATCGGGCGTCAGGCCGACGCGGAATTCCTGGGGTTTGATCTCTCTGGGGCATCCGATATGCATAAGGTCTCCTTCTCCTCGGGGCAGAATGCCGCAGGTCGGACCGGATCGCATCGGTTTTGCGTGCAGTGCCCCTGCTCTTGATGCAAGATCCGCGCATTATCCTGCCAGATCGTCGAAGGATCATGCAAGAGATGGCGCTGGACGAGACCGATCTTCGATTGCTGCGGGTCCTGCAGAAGCAGGGCCGGATTTCGAATGCCGAGCTGAGCGAACGGGTGAACCTTTCGGCCTCGGCCTGTCACCGCCGGGTGCAGCGGCTGGAGGAGGGCGGCTTCATCCGCGACTATGTCGCGCTGCTCGATGCCCGCAAGATGGGGCGCCGAACCACCGTCTTTGTCGAGATCACGCTGTCGGGGCAGGCCGACGAGACGCTGGCCGCCTTCGAGAAGGCGGTGGCGCGGGTGCCCGATGTGCTGGAATGCCACCTGATGGCGGGGAATGCGGATTACCTGCTGAAGGTGGCCGCCGAGGACAGCGAGGATTTCGCCCGCATCCACCGGCGCTACCTGACCCGGCTGCCCGGCGTGGCGCGGATGCAATCCTCCTTTGCGCTGCGGACGGTGTTCAAGACCACCGCGCTGCCGCTATAGGGCAGGGGCAGAAAGCAGGAGAGCGGGATGAACGACGAGAAGGACAAGCGCGCGGCGATCGTCGCGGCCTGCCGCCGGATGAATACGGTCGGGCTGAACCAGGGGACGTCGGGCAATATCAGTGTCCGCCACGGGTCGGGACTGCTGATCACGCCGAGCTCGATCCCCTATGACGTGCTGGGGTCCGATGACATCGTCTTCCTGGAGATGGACGGCACCGCCCATGGCACGCGCAGGCCCTCCTCGGAATGGCGCTTCCATCTCGATATCCTGCGCAGCCGCACCTATCTGAATGCGGTGGTGCATGCCCATGCGCCCTATTGCACGATGCTGGCCATTCTGCACAAGCCAATCCCGGCGGTGCATTACATGGTGGCGGCGGCGGGCGGTGGCGACATTCGCTGCGCGCCTTATGCGACCTTCGGGACCCAGGCGCTGTCCGATCTGGTGCTGGAGGCGCTCGAGGGGCGCAAGGCCTGTCTGATGGCGCATCACGGCATGATCGCGGCCGAGGCCAATCTCGACAAGGCGATGTGGCTGGCCGTGGAGGTCGAGGCCCTGGCCCGGCAATATCACGGCGCGCTCACGATCGCCCCCCCGCCGGTGCTGAGCGAGACCGAACTGGCCGAGGCGATTGCGCAATTCTCGGGCGGTTATGGTCAGGGCGAACCGAAAGAGGCGTGATCTCCCGGAGGCAGGCGTGGCCGCCCGAGCGGAAAAGCGTCGACTGCCCGCACCGGCTCTCCGTCATCGTGCCGAAGACCTGTTGCGGCGGTTGCGCGTCCCTGCCGCAAGCGCTCTCCCGTGCAAGAGCCGACGGGCAGGACCCCGACAAGGGGGCTACGGACGGCCGGTTGCGGGCACGCCGGCAGGGCATGCAGGTGGCCTGCCTGGAACGGCGGGGGGCGGTGATCGCGCGCTCCCGATCCTCTGCAATCGCCGCAGGTCGTGGGCGTTGCGCTGTCACAGGCTGATCCGGAACCGGGCGAAACCGTCGGGGCTTGTGCCCGCCGGGCTCAGCGCAAGCCGGTCTAGCGTGCCGAGATGGCGGCGCGCGGCGGGGCCGGTATCGAACAGCACGCTGGTGCCGGGCATGTCGGCAAAGCGCCAGGTGGGAACCGTCCGCGGCGCCACGCTGCCCCGCTCGGCGATATAGCGCACGATCACGTCGCGATTGGTGTCGGGCGCCTCGAGGATGACGGTCCCGGGGCCGGTGCCCGGAAACCCGCCTCCGCCGCCGGCGCGGAAGCTGTTGGTAGCAATCACGAATTCCATGCCGTCCGTGACCCTGCTGCCGTTCCAGGTAAGTCCGGCGATGCGCGATGCGCGCGGGTTCAGCAAACGGCCATGCGGGCCGTATCGCGGCGGCTGGCTGAGATCGATCCGGTATTCCAGCCCGTCGATCACGTCGAAATTGTAGCAGGGAAAGTCGGGGTCGAGCAGAAGCTGGTCGGCAGAGCCGGGCTGGATGCGGTTGAAGATCCCGGCAGAGCGCTCGAGCCAGCCGCGCAAGTGTGCCCCGCTCACCCGCAGGGCGCGGACCATGTTGGGATAGAGGTAGAGATCGGCGACATTGCGGATCGCGATATCGCCCGCAGGCACATCGGTGTAGTAATCGGGGCCGCCATGGCCGCCGGCCTTGAAGGGCGCCGCCGCCGACAGAAGCGGCAGACCCTCATGACGGGTGCCCTTCAGCTTCTTGGCGACATACCAGCGCTGGGCATCGGCGACGATCTTGACCGAGGCATCCTCGGCCACCAGCGCGAAATAGCTGTGCAGGGGGATCTCGGTCCGGCCGACCGGGCGGCGGGTATAGGCCAGGGTTTCGGCATGGGCGCGCGCGGCGGCGGCCAGCACGGCCGGGTCGCTGGGGACCCGGGGGGCGGCGGGCCCGGCGCTGCGGTCGGTCCGGCGGCTGGCGATGGGATGAAGCGCGCTGCGATGCTCGGCCACGCGCCATCCCGCGGCTGCAGGTTCGAGAAGAAGGTCGATCACGCCGAGATGCGAGCCCCAGAAGCCGGGCATCACGGCGGGCTTGCCGTGAATCGATCCGGTCTCGCTGTCGACACCGGCGATGCCCGCGAAATCCGGGCCGGGAAGGGCCTGATGCTGATGCCCGCTCAGGAT
Organism: Rhodovulum sp. MB263; assembly: GCF_002073975.1. Classification (NCBI taxonomy): domain Bacteria; kingdom Pseudomonadati; phylum Pseudomonadota; class Alphaproteobacteria; order Rhodobacterales; family Paracoccaceae; genus Rhodovulum; species Rhodovulum sp. MB263. The sequence continues at coordinate 528,869 of NZ_CP020384.1, forward strand.
CGCGTCGATGCCCTCGATGCGGGCCAGCGGCAGACAGGCATTTTCCTGACGGGCGACATGCGTTGGCTCGCCGATGCCCGAATGGGCCAGCGCCACCACCAGATCGGCCCCGTCGCGCCGCATCCGCGGCACCAGCTCGCGCGCGGCAGAGACGATGTCGCCGCCCTCGGCCCGGCCTTCCAGATGCCTGCGGTCCCAGATCGCGATCTGCGGCGGCAGAAATCCGATCACGCCGATCCGAAGCCGGTGCCTGCGGCCAGCGCCATCTGTCACGCTTCGCTCGAGCAGGGCATGACGCGGCAGGCGGGTCAGACCGGGCGGGGCCAGCGGGCCGGGCAGCAGATTGGCCGAGACCACCGGGAATTGCGCCTCGGCGATGGCGTTCAGGAGAAACTCGAGCCCGTAATTGAAGTCGTGATTGCCAAGCGTCGCGGCATCGTAGCCGATCGTGTTCATGGCCGCGATCACGGGATGCAGCTCGCCCGGCCGCAGGCCGCGCTCATGGGCGATGTAATCGCCCATCGGATTGCCTTGCAGGAAATCGCCATTGTCGAACAGAAGCGCATTGGGGGCGTCGCGGCGCAGCGCGCCAATCAGCGTCGCGGTACGCGCCAGACCGGCCGTGTCGACGGGCCGGTCCGTATAGTAGTCATAGGGAAAGACATGCACATGCAGGTCGGACGTCTCCAGCAGCCGCAGATGCACGCGATCGGCGGCGGGAGGAACAGAGAAGGTGTGCGGCGCGATCAAGGAGGCCCCTGCAGATAGGCCGGCCGGTCAGCGGGCGCGGGGATGCGACGCGACGCCGGAATGGCCGCCTCTGCGGCCGGCCGGGATATGGCTTTGACACGGGGATGGAATGCAACCATCACCGGCCAGAGCCACTATAGGGATACCGGAGGCGTGGGGACACAGGATTCACGCAATGCGGTTGCAACGCGCCCGGTTTTCGCGCGGCTAGCCCGCTCGTGTCCGACCGGAATGAAGGAGCATGAATGCGTCTTGCCGAACAGGTGACATTCGGAGGGGGCGGGCTTGACCGTGCCGCCCATCGGCGCGGCGATGCCGCCTGGCTTGCCGGGGCCTGGCCCGGGGCGCAGGTTCTGCCGCTCTGGCGCGGCAAGCCGCTGTTCGGCCCGGAGGGGCTGGGCTGGGTGCCTTCGGCGCATCCGCTTCTGGACGGGCGGCGCGCGGAGGCTGTCTTTCTGGGGCTGTCCGGTGGGAGCGCGAGATTCGCGCTCGACCTGTCGGACTGGGTGCCTGCCGAGATGCCCGAAACGCTGGGGCTGTTTCGCGACCCGTCCGAACAGCGCCATCCCGAGTTTCCCGAGGATCTGAGCTTCCGCGAGCTGCGGGGCGGGATGACGGCGCTTGCGCCGGTCGAGGCCGAACTGGCCGCCACCGCCAAGGGCCTGTTCGACTGGCATCGCGGGCATGGTTTCTGCGCGCGCTGCGGTCAGCCGAGCCGGCCGGCCGAGGCGGGCTGGCAGCGGCATTGCCCGGGCTGCGGCGCGCCGCATTTCCCGCGCACCGATCCGGTGGTCATCATGCTGGTCCGGCGCGGCAACAGGGTCTTGCTGGGGCGGTCGCCGGGCTGGCCCGAGGGCATGTTCTCGCTGCTGGCTGGCTTTGTCGAACCGGGCGAGACGGTCGAGGCGGCGGTGCGACGCGAAGTGGCGGAGGAAACCGGTGTCAGGATCGGGCAGGTGGGGTATCTTGCAAGCCAGCCCTGGCCGTTTCCCGCCTCGCTGATGCTGGGCTGCTGGGCCGAGGCCGAGACCGACCGGATCACGCCCGATCCGGCCGAGATCGACGACGCCCGCTGGGTCAGCCGCGAGGAGATGCTGGGGGTGCTGGCGGGCGAACGGACCGACATGCTGCCGCCCCGGCCGGGGGCGATTGCCGGTTTCCTGATCCGGATGTGGCTGGCCGACCGGCTGGACTGAGCCAAAGAGCGCGCGAAGGGGGCGCCCGCAGATGATATTGAGCTGCCAAGAAGACATTTCGGCACCGATCGAGCAGGTGTTTGCCCGCCTGACGGATTTCGCCCGCTTCGAGCGGGCCATCGAGACCCGCGGCGGCGATGTTGCCCGCCATGAGGGCGCGCCCGAGGGTCCGGGGCCGGGCCTTGCCTGGACGATCCGGCTTCACTTTCATGGCGCGCATCGCGAGATCGAGGCCGAGCTGACCGATTACGCGCCGCCCAGCGCGCTGCGTCTCGGCGCGGCCTCGAGCGGGCTTGGCGCCGAGGGGATCGTCGAGCTTGCGGCCCTGGCCGAGGGGCTGACCCGGCTGAGCGTCGCCATCGATCTCGGGCCGAGGACGCTGGGCGGGCGGGTGCTGATGCAGACGCTGAAACTTGCCCGCGGCAAACTGGCCGAGGAGATGGAGGCAGGGCTGGCCCGGCTCGCCCGCCGGATCGAGGCCGAGGCGGCGGGTTGAGGGGGTGACTTGAGGCTGCGGGCTGAGCGGCCCGCCGGAAACAACAAACCCCCGGGCAGGGCCTCGGGGGTCGTCGCACTGGGGCCGAAACCCCGGTTCGCCATTGTCGACGGTCTTAGAGAAGACCTTCGCGCTGGGCCTTCTTCCGCGCCAGTTTGCGCGCACGGCGGACGGCTTCCGCCTTCTCGCGCGCCTTCTTCTCGGACGGTTTCTCGAAATGCTGCTTGAGCTTCATTTCGCGGAACACGCCTTCGCGCTGAAGTTTCTTCTTCAGAGCCCGAAGCGCCTGGTCGACATTGTTGTCGCGAACGCTGACCTGCATGTGGTTGTCACCACCTTTCTTGCTAGAGTTTCCGAATTCTGCAGGAAGGGTCCGTATAGCAAAAGCGGGCGAACTTGTCTATAGAGGGGCCGTCGAAAGGAGGCCCAGCATGACCGACACGCCCCGAGGCATGGACACCATCACCCAGGAGCTTCTGGATGCCGCGCTGATCCACGTTCCGTTCGATGGCTGGAGCGAGGCTGCCTTCCGCGCCGCGGTCGCCGAGTCCGGCGTCGATCCGGCCCTGGCACGGGCCGCCTGCCCGCGCGGCGCGGTCGATCTGGCGGTGGCCTATCATCTGCGCGGCGACGATGAGATGGTGCGCCGCCTGACCGAAACCGATCTGTCGGCGATGCGCTTCCGCGACCGGGTGGCACTGGCGGTGCGCTGCCGGCTGGACGCGGCCGAGGACAAGGAAGCGGTACGCCGGGGCGCCACGCTCTTTGCGCTGCCGCTTCATGCCGCCGAGGGCTCGCGCCTCGTCTGGGGCACCGCCGACCGGATCTGGACGGCGCTCGGCGACAGCTCGGAGGATGTCAACTGGTACACCAAGCGTGCCTCGCTGGCGGCGGTCTATGGCGCGACCGTGCTGTACTGGCTGGGCGATGAAAGCCCCGATCATGCCGAGACAAGCGCCTTCCTCGACCGCCGCATCGGCGATGTGATGCAGGTCGAGAAGGTCAAGGCGCAGGTCAACAAGTCGCCCCTTCTCAAGCCCTTCCTGCTGGGGCCGAACTGGCTTGCCCGCCAGATCCGCCCGCCACAGGGGCCGAGGCGCAAGGGCGGGCTTCCCGGCGCGCTGGGTGCGCGCGTGACGGGGCGCACATGATGCTGCCCGCCGTGATGCGGGCGGTCGAGATCGCCGAGCCCGGCGGCCCCGAGGTGCTGCGCCCGACCGAGCGCCCGGTGCCGGTGCCGCAGCCGGGCGAGGTGCTGATCCGGCTGGCCTATGCCGGGGTCAACCGGCCCGACGCGCTGCAACGCGCGGGCTCCTATGCGCCGCCGCCGCAGGCTTCGGATCTGCCCGGTCTGGAAGGGGCGGGCGAGGTCGTGGCGCTGGGCGAGGGGGTGACGGGGCTTGCACCCGGCGACAAGGTCTGCGCGCTGCTGCCGGGCGGGGGCTATGCCGATTATGTCGCGACGCCCGCGGCCCATGCGCTGCCGGTGCCCGAGGGGATGGGGCTGAAACAGGCCGCCTGCCTGCCCGAGACCTTCTTCACCGTCTGGTCGAATGTCTTCATGCGCGGCGGGCTGAGGGCGGGCGAGCGGTTTCTCGTCCATGGCGGCTCGTCCGGGATCGGCACCACCGCGATCCAGCTTGCCGCTGTCTTCGGGGCGCGGGTCTTCGCCACCGCCGGTAACCCGGCGAAATGCGCGGCCTGCCGCGCGCTGGGCGCGGAACGGGCGATCGACTACCGGGCCGAGGATTTCGTCGAGGTGCTGAAATCCGAGGGTGGGGCCGATCTGATTCTCGACATGGTCGGGGGCGACTATCTGCCGCGCAATGTACGGGCGCTGGCCGATGAGGGCCGTCTGGTGCAGATCGCCTTTTTGCAGGGACCCAAGGTCACGCTCAACTTCGCCCATGTGATGATGCGGCGGCTGAGCATCACCGGATCGACCCTGCGCCCGCAATCGGATCTTGCCAAGGCCCGGATCGCCGCCGAGCTGCGCGAAAAGGTCTGGCCGCTTCTGGCCTCTGGCCGCGTCGCCCCGGTGATGGACAGCGAATTCGACTTGGCCGAGGCCGCGCTTGCCCATGCCCGGATGGAGCAGAGCGCGCATATCGGCAAGATCGTCCTGAAGATCGCCTGAGGTCTCCGGCCCGGGCCGCTGCGCCCCGGACCCGCAAGGCCCGGGCGTGCCGCCATGGGAAAGACCTCGTCATGCCGCGTTTCAGGGCCGTTTCCCGGGCTGCGCGCATCAGCGCGGCGGCGGCATCAGCGCGTCGCGCAGGTTGCAATCCTCGACCGTGTCCGGGGCGCAAAGCCGGGGTTTCAGCTCTTTGGTCAGGCAGATCCTGACCTCCTGGATGCGTCCGGCCTTGCAGGTCACGGTCAGCATGTCGGGCAGAAGGCCCGGATTGGCCTGCAGGAAGGCCTCTTCCACCACCCCGGCCGGAAGCCTGACCGGGGCGGTCAGCCTGCCAAAGGCCAAAGGACGCGACACGGCGGCATTGGCCCGGCCTGCCGCAGCGACATAGTCGCCCGCCGAGAGACCCGAGCAGCGCCCGTGCTTTTTCCATTGATGCCAGGCGGCGCGGGAGCTGCCGGTCAGCCGGGCCAGGCGCGCGATCTGGCGGCGCGACGGATCGGCCTCTGTGCTGCGGCAATGGCTTGGCCAGCCGCGTTCGTATTGCGGCCAGAGCCCGTGCAGAACCCAGCCCGCGCCGCCGCCCGGCGCGCAATGCGGGCTTTGCCGCGATGCGCTCCGGGAAGCTTCCCCAGAGGCTTCCCCGGTGGCTTCCCCGGCCGCGCACCAGCTTGGTGCCCAGCTCAGCGACAGCAGGTAATAATCGAAACGCCCGGCCACGTCCTCCTCGGCGCGGGCCAGGGTCGCAGACAGGAGCAGTATGGCCAGACAGCGCATTTTCTCTTTTCTCCGGGCGCGTCGGCCACTATATACGCTCAAACTTCCCCGAAAACGAGGAACCGCGCCAATCCGGCGCAGCCGTTTCCCGGCCCGGGGAGCGCTATCGTCGCACGAGAGGAGAAGGCCGATGAACAAACCGATCATGGCCAAGGCCACTGCTGTCTGGCTGGTCGACAACACGACGCTGAGCTTCCGGCAGATTGCCGATTTCTGCGGCTTGCACGAGCTTGAAGTGCAAGGCATCGCCGATGGCGACGTGGCGGGCGGCGTGCGCGGCTTCGACCCGGTCGCGAATAATCAGCTCGACCAGTCCGAAATCGACAAGGCCGAGAAGGACCCGCTTTACAAGCTGCGGCTCAAGTTCAACCCGGCTGCGGTCGGCGAGGAAAAGCGTCGCGGCCCGCGCTATACGCCGCTGTCCAAGCGGCAGGACCGTCCGGCCTCGATCCTGTGGCTGGTGAAGTTCCACCCCGAGCTCAGCGATGGCCAGATCGCCAAGCTGGTTGGCACCACCAAGCCGACGATCCAGTCGATCCGCGAGCGCACCCACTGGAACATCTCGAACATCCAGCCGATCGATCCGGTGGCGCTGGGCCTCTGCAAGCAGTCCGAGCTTGACTCGGCGGTGCAGAAAGCCGCCCGCAAACGGGCCGCCGAGGGCGATCTGATGACCGATGACGAGCGCCGCAAGCTGGTCTCGACCGAGCAGTCGCTGGAGATGGGCACCGAGCCGCGGCTGCCGACCGCGATTTCCGGGCTCGAGACCTTCTCGCTGACGCGTCCGGATCCCGACGAGGAAGAGGACCGCTCGGTGCCGGATGCCGACAGCTTCTTCAACCTGCCCGACCGCGACGACGAGGAAGACGAGGACGACGACGATCCGCGCCGCTGAGCCGGAGCGCTTGAATGAAGACGGGCGGCACCGCATCGCGGGCCGCCCGTTCGCATTTCTGGCGCCCTGCCGGGGCAGGGCCGTCCGGGGACGGTCTACTCGACCACGGATTCGAGATAGGCGATCACATTGGCGCGGTCCTGCGGATCCTTGAGCCCGGCAAAGGTCATCGCGGTGCCCGGAACCACATCGCGCGGCGAGGTGATGAAGGCGTCGATACGCTCGGCCGTCCAGCTGCCCTCGAGCCCGGCGAAGGCGTCGGAATAAGAGAAGCCCTCGGCGCTATGGACCGGACGCCCGACCACGCCGTAAAGCGACGGTCCGACCGCATTCGCGCCCTCTTCGACACGGTGGCAGGACTTGCACTGGTTGAAGACGCGCTTGCCCGCGGCCGCGTCGGCCTGGGCCATCCGCTCTTCGAAGGTCAGCTCCTGCTCCGGTTCGGCCGGGGTCGCGGGCTCTTCCTCGATCACCACATAGGCCGGCTTGTCCAGCCCGGGATTCGAGAAATAAAGTCCGCCCGCGCGATCGACGAGCGCGAACACCAAGAGAGCCCCCGAGGCCGAGCCCAGAAGCTTCGTGAAGCTCACCTTCTTCAGCATTAGAATATTCCCATGTTTTCCCGGGGACGTTCCTATGTGCTTCCCCTCAGTCTTGGCAAGCAGTATTCCCCGAAGGTATTGCATGACCATTAAGTCGTCCGGTCCAGGGGAAAGTCCTCGATGAGCAGTCGTATCGCGTTTCAGGGTGAGCCTGGGGCCTATTCGCATCAGGCCTGCCACGATGCCCGTCCCGACATGGAGGCGCTGCCCTGCCGCACCTTCGAGGACGTGATCGAGGCGGTGCGCAGCGGCGCGGCCGAAATGGCGATGCTGCCGGTCGAGAACTCGACCTATGGGCGGGTCGCCGACATCCACCAGCTGCTGCCGGATTCGGGGCTGCATATCGTCGGCGAGGCCTTCGTGCGGGTTCATATCAACCTGCTGGCAGTGCCGGGCGCGGCGCTGGCGGATATTCGCCGCGCGATGAGCCATACCGTGCTTCTGGGCCAGTGCCGCGACTTCCTGCAGGCGCATGACATCCACCGCGTGACCGCGGCCGACACCGCGGGTTCGGCCCGTCAGGTGGCCGAGGCGGGCGATCCCACGGTCGCGGCGCTGGCGGGCGATCTGGCGGCCGAGATCTACGGGCTCGACGTTCTGGCCCGCCATATCGAGGATCACGACAAGAACACCACGCGCTTCCTGCTGATGTCGCGCGCGCCCGACCGCAGCCGCCGGGGCGATCTGGGCATGATGACCACCTTCGTCTTCCGGGTGCGCAACATTCCCGCCGCGCTTTACAAGGCGATGGGGGGCTTCGCGACCAATGGCGTCAACATGACCAAGCTGGAAAGCTACATGGTCGACGGCTCCTTCACCGCCACCCAGTTCTACGCCGATATCGAGGGCCATCCCGACGATCCTCATGTCGCCCGCGCGCTCGAGGAGCTCGACTACTTCACCTCGCATGTCGACATCCTGGGCGTCTATCCGGCCGACCGCAAACGCAGCTGATCCCGTCTTTCCTGCGGCGGCCCGCCGCGGCCCGGGGCTTGCGAATCCGCATCGTGACGTCTATGTAAAACCCCGAGAGGTTGGCGCGGGCGAGCGCCTCGCCAACCCGGTCAGGTCCGGAAGGAAGCAGCCGTAACGAGCCCCGTTCGGGCCGCTGTCCAGCCTCTCACCTTCTCTTCCCTTCGCATCTCGGGTACCGCTCGGATCTCCGTCGCAAGTGGCGGATGTGGTATCTGCCCCGCCTGAGCTGATGGACAAGCTGTTGCGGGGGATCTTGCCGTGCCCCATCGCCTGCGCCATCGGTGCGGGCAGCGGGAGAAACGCCGACAGCTGGCAGGAGGCACAAAGTCCTGCCTCTCAGGCGGGGGAAATATCGTTTGAAAACAGAAATGCGGAAGCTCGGCTCCGCGCCGAGATTACCTCTCTCGTCAGAAAGGTTTGCCTCTCACGGGTCGCGTGGCGCTCGTCAGCGCCCGAAGCTGCCGTTCAGGCAGCGTGCGGCGAAGGTCGGCAGCGAGCCCTTACCGTTTGACGCTGCGCGAGGAAGCTAGGTCTGCTATGGGTGTCAGCGCTTCCGGTCCGCTTGCGGACCAGATTGGCGACAGGCTGGCGATTCGTAATCGCAACGACCTTTTCCGAAGACGCTTGAAAAATGGGAGGGATACTCAAGGATCAGCGCAAAGCACTGATCCTTGATTGATCCGCGCTTGTGAAATCAGGGTCCACGTAAACCCGAACCGCCTTAATAAGCTCACCCTCGAATTCGAAGACGTTGCAAAACAGGCCCTGTGAAATTTCGCCATCAGGAAACGGCGTTCCATCTGCCATTTCGCCCCACTCCCGACCCTCAACGACAATCGTATTACCGGCCTCTACAAAGGCCAAGCCCTCGATGTCATGCTCCAGTCTACCAAGCATTGCAGACATTCGCGCACCGAAGGTGCGCATCGCGTCCTTCCCGCGTGTTCGACCAAACTTGGGGAACAGCAACTCTACATCGTCGGTGTACAGGTCAAGGATACGACCGTCGCCTGTATCGACGTAGCGGAAGTATTGACGGATGATCTCGCGCCGTCGCGCACTCAAGTCGATCTCTTTCATGACACCAACCTATGTGTTGACCGATCTACAGACAAGCACGAGCCGCGCTGTCATCAGTTTTCCCAGAGCTTTTGTTCCTCCAAAACCTGTTCCCGATTGCTTTCCCTCGAACGACCGGAAGCGGACATGACTATTTGCAGCGAGAACGGCAGCTTCGTCCCGCACTGCCGACGCTCGCGCCAGCCGCAGGGAATGGCCGCTTCGGCGTAGGTCGCCCGGTCAGAGGCAACGCTTCTGACCAAAAGGGCAGAGCTATGTGATGCCGTCCAACGGCCCCTTGAGCGGGGTCTGCTCCGTGATCCGCTGGACGCGGCCGGGGCCAGAGCCTACCCTGTGGCACGAATACGTGACTTCGAGGGGATCCATGGCCGAGACAGAGGGCACCGCCTATCAGGTGCTGGCGCGAAAATACCGCCCCGCCACATTCGCCGATCTGATCGGCCAGGATGCGATGGTGCGGACCCTCAAGAACGCCTTTGCCGCCGACCGGATCGCGCAGGCCTTCATCATGACGGGCATCCGCGGCACCGGCAAGACGACGACCGCCCGGATCATCGCCAAGGGCATGAACTGCATCGGCCCTGACGGGCAGGGCGGCCCGACCACCGAGCCCTGCGGCGAATGCGAGCATTGCCGGGCCATCGCCGAGGGGCGCCATGTCGACGTGATGGAGATGGACGCGGCCTCGCGCACCGGCGTGAACGACATCCGCGAGATCATCGACAGCGTGGCCTACCGGGCGGCCTCGGCGCGCTACAAGATCTACATCATCGACGAGGTTCACATGCTGTCGACCAGCGCGTTCAACGCGCTGCTGAAGACGCTCGAGGAACCCCCCGCCCATGTGAAGTTCATCTTCGCCACGACCGAGATCCGCAAGGTGCCGGTGACGGTGCTGTCGCGCTGCCAGCGCTTCGACCTGCGCCGGATCGAGCCCGAGGTGATGATCGGTCATCTGCGCAAGATCGCGGGGCTCGAGAACGCGCCGATCACCGACGAGGCGCTGGGGCTGATCACCCGCGCCGCCGAGGGTTCGGTCCGCGACGCGATGAGCCTGCTCGATCAGGCGATCTCTCACGGCGCGGGCGAGACCGGGGTCGATCAGGTCCGCGCCATGCTGGGGCTCGCGGACCGGGGACGGGTGCTCGATCTGTTCGACATGATCATGGCGGGCGATGCGGCCGGCGCGCTGGGCGAACTGGCCGGGCAATATGCCGATGGTGCCGATCCGCTGGCGGTGCTGCGCGATCTGGCCGAGATCAGCCACTGGCTCAGCGTCATCAAGATCACCCCCGAGGCGGCCGACGATCCGACCGTCGGCCCCGATGAGCGTGCCCGCGGCCGGACCATGGCCGAGCGGCTGTCGATGCGGGTTCTGACGCGGATGTGGCAGATGCTGCTGAAGGCGCTGGAAGAGGTCTCGATGGCGCCCAACGCGATGATGGCGGCCGAAATGGCGGTGATCCGGCTGACCCATGTCTCGACCCTGCCAAGCCCCGAGGATCTGGTCCGGAAGCTGCAGGAGAACCCTCCCACCGGTCCGGCCCCCTCGGGCGGCGGTGACAATGGCGGCGGCGGGATGCAGGGTCAGGTCCGGAGCGGTCCGGTCCATGCCGCGCCCTCGGGCGGCGGTGCCGTCACCGCACTGGCCCGCGCGCCCGAGCAGACGCTTGCGCTTTACCCGAGTTTCGAGGCGGTGGTCGATCTGATCCGCGCCAATCGCGACATGGTGCTTCTGGTCGAGGTCGAGGCGGGGGTGCGGCTGGTCAGCTATTCGCCCGGCCGGATCGAGTTCGAACCCGGGCCTTCTGCACCGTCCGATCTGGCGCAGCGGCTGGGGCAGCGGCTGCAGAGCTGGACCGGCGCGCGCTGGGCGGTTTCGGTCGTGGCCAGGGGCGGCGCGCCCAGCATCGACGAGGTCCGCAACGCGGCCGAGGCCGCGCGTCGCGCCGAGGCCGCCGAGCATCCTCTGGTCCGCGCCGTTTTTGCCGCCTTTCCCAGGGCCGAAATCATCGACATAAAGCCGCCCGAGGTCCTGGCGGCCGAGGCGGCGGCCGAGGCCCTGCCCGAGGTCGAAGAGGAATGGGACCCGTTCGAGGACGACGACTGAACGCATAACAGGCGAAGGAGACACGCATGTTGAAGGGATTGGGCGGTCTTGGCGACATGGCCAAGATGATGAAGGCCGCGGGCGAGATGCAGGGCAAGATGGCCCAGCTTCAGGAAACGCTGGCGACCACGATGGTCGAGGGCGAAAGCGGCGCGGGCCTCGTGAAGGCCACGGCGACCGCCAAGGGCACGCTGACCGCGCTGTCGATCGATCCGTCGATCTTCAATGCCGACGAGAAGGAAGTGGTCGAGGACCTGATCCTGGCGGCGATCAAGGACGCCCAGGAAAAGGCGATGGAAAAGACCAGGGAAGAGACCCGCAAGCTGACCGAGGAAATGGGTCTGCCTCCGGGGCTGGGCCTGCCGGTCTGACTAAATGCTTCTCTACGGCCCAGAGGATGCCTCCAAGCTTCCTTATGAGTGGAGAGATTGCTGAAGTGGTGATCTCCGAGGCGCGCAAAGCATATCTGGAACAGATTTGCGCGTACTTGGGGATCTCGCTTCTCTTTGGATGGGTTGGTTGTAGCTCGAGCGGACCTGCAGCGCAGGTGGTGAATAGTATAGCTGGGCTAGGGCTCATCTTCCTTTTTGTCGCGTTGTACTGCTTTCTTGCAGGTCATTTCCGCGACGCAAAGCGTATTCGGGGAGACATTTTGCCAGCAGCTCAGCACAAGAAGGATCCAGATTTGTTTTGGCGTTGTTACTCCGATCTGTTTCCGATGGCCTGGAAATGAGTCGCCCGGACGAGATCGACAGGCTGATCGAGCTGATGGCGCGGCTGCCGGGGCTTGGGCCCCGGTCGGCCCGTCGTGCGGTGCTGCATCTGGTCAAGAAGCGCGCAGTCCTCTTGCTGCCGCTGGCCGAGGCCATGCGCAAGGTCGGGGAGGCGGTGCATGAATGCGCGGTCTGCGGCAATATCACCACCGCCGATACCTGCGAGATCTGCGCCGATCCGGTTCGCGGCAATGGCGAGATCTGCGTCGTCGAGGATGTGGCCGATCTCTGGGCGATGGAGCGGGGCGGGGCCTTCAGGGGCCGCTATCACGTGCTGGGCGGCACGCTCTCGGCGCTCGACTCGGTCGGGCCCGACGATCTGCGCATTCCCGAGCTGGTCGAACGGGTCGGGCGCGAGGGCATCTCGGAGGTGATCCTGGCGCTCAACGCCACCGTCGACGGCCAGACCACGGCCCATTACATCGCCGACGAGCTGGCCGGGACCGGGATCCGGCTCAGCTCGCTGGCGCAGGGCGTGCCGATCGGGGGCGAGCTCGACTATCTCGACGATGGCACGATCAGCGCGGCGCTGAAGGCCCGGCGCGGGTTCTGAGCCTCGGCCCGCCCCGGTTGATTGCAGCGCTCTCACGTATTCTCAACTTGAACCTGCGGTGCCGGGGCCATTAGCTAGGGCAAGGTCTTGCGTCCGTCCGACCGCAGAAGACAGGGAGTTTGCCGATGCCCACGCCCCGCCGCCATCCGCACCGTGCCGCCCGGGCCGCCGCCGCCCGACCGGTCCCGAGGCCGCTTCTGGCACCCGTGCTGGCGCTGGTTCTGACCTTTGGCGCCGGTCAGGCCCCGGCCGAGGAGGTCGCGACCGGCATGTCGGGCGGCAAGGTCGTCGAGAGCTTCGCCTATTCGGCGCTGGGCGCGCCGAAATACGGCCCCGACATGGCCCATCTCGATTACGTCAATCCCGACGCGCCCAAGGGCGGCGAGATCTCGATCTGGGCGCCGGGCACCTTCGACAGCTTCAACCAGTATTCGCGCATGGGCGTGCCGGCGGCTTTGAACACCATCGGCACCGAAAGCCTGATGACCTCGACCGCCGACGACCCCTATGCGATGTATTGCTATCTCTGCACCTCGATCGAATATCCCGAGGATCTGTCCTGGGTGATTTTCAACCTGCGCGACGACGTCACCTTCCAGGACGGCACGCCGATGACGGCCGAGGACATCGCCTTCACCCAGAAGCTGTTCCTGGAACAGGGGATCATCGAATACCGCCGTCTGGTCGAGGCCTATTTCGGCCCGATCGAGGTGCTGGGCCCGCACCGGATCAAGTTCACCTTCAACGACGTGACCCCGATGCGCGACCGGATCGGGCTGGCGGGCGGCACCCCGGCCTTCTCGAAGGCCTGGTTCGAGGAAACCGGCGCCCGGCTCGACCAGAGCACCAAGACGCCCTTCATGGCGACCGGCGCCTATGTGTTGGACAGCTTCGATTACAACCGCCGCGTCGTCTATCGCCGCAATCCCGATTTCTGGGGGGCCGAGCAGCCCTTCAATATCGGGCGCTACAATTTCGACCGGATCCGGGTCGAGTATTTCGCCGACAGCAATGCCGCCTTCGAGGCCTTCAAGTCGGGCGCCTATACCTTCCGGACCGAGAACTCTTCGAAGACCTGGGCCACGGGCTATGACTTCCCGGGCATCGAGCGCGGAGACGTGCTGCGCGAGGCAATTCCCGACGGCAATGTCGGCACCCGGCTGAGCTGGGTCTTCAACCTCGACCGCGCCAAGTGGCAGGATATCCGGGTGCGTCGCGCCGTCGAGATGATGTTCAACTTCGCCTGGTCGAACAAGACGCTGTTCTACGGCTATTTCACCCAGCCGGTATCGTTCTGGTCGGGCACCGATCTGGCGGCCTCCGGCACGCCCGGGGTCGACGAGGCCGCGATCCTGCAGCCGCTGGTCGAGGAGGGCCTGCTGGAGCCGTCGATCCTGACCGAGGAGGTGGCGAGCCCGCCCGATCATGACGCCGATACCTACCGCCCCTCGCGCCGGATCATCCGCGCGGCCTCGAAACTGCTGGACGAGGCGGGCTGGGTTGCGGGCGACGATGGCATAAGGCGCAAGGACGGCCAGCCGCTGGAGCTGGTCATCATCCAGCGCGATCCGCAATTCGACCGCGCCATCAACCCCTTCCTCGAGAATCTCAGGATGCTGGGCGTGAACGGCCGCCTGGAGCGCGTCGATACCGCGCAATATGTCGAACGGCGGCGCGCCGGGATGTTCGATCTTGCCAATCAGGGCTTCGTGATGGGGTTCGAACCGTCGAGCGGGCTGTCGCAATGGTTCGGCTCGAAGACCGCCGATAACAGCTCGCGCAACCTGATGCGGCTGCGCAGCCCGGCCGTCGACCGGCTGATCGACGAGGTTGTCGCGGCCGATACGCTCGAGGGCATGAAGACCCGCGTCCATGCGCTCGACCGGGTTCTGCGGTCGCAGCATTTCGACATTCCGCTCTGGTTCAACGACAAGAGCTGGGTCGCCTATTACGACATGTACCGCCATCCCGAGACGCTGCCGCCGCTGCAGGTGGGCGAGCTTGACTTCTGGTGGTTCGATCAGGCGGCGGCGGACCGGCTGCATGCCTCTGGCGCGTTGAGGTAGGCCGGGCATGGGCGCCTATATCCTGCGTCGTCTCGCGCTGATCGTGCCGACGCTTCTGGGCATCATGATCATCAACTTCACCCTGACCCAGTTCGTGCCGGGCGGGCCCGTCGAACAGGTGATCGCCAAGATCGAGGGCCAGGGCGATGTGTTTTCGGGCTTTGCCGGCGGCGGCGGCGATACCGGTGCCGCGCTTGGCGGGGGCGGTGGCGGCGGCAGCCCGACCGACAAATATATCGGCGCGCGCGGCCTGCCGCCCGATTTCATCGCCGAGCTGGAGAAGGAATTCGGCTTCGACAAGCCGCCGCTGGAACGCTTCCTGACGATGATCTGGAACTATGCCCGCTTCGATTTCGGGCAAAGCTATTTCCAGTCGGTCTCGGTGGTCGACCTGGTGCTGGAGAAGATGCCGGTCTCGATAAGCCTTGGGCTCTGGTCGACGCTCATCGCCTATATGGTCTCGATCCCGCTGGGCATCCGCAAGGCGGTGCGGGACGGGACATCCTTCGATACCTGGACCTCGGCGGCGATCATCATCGGCTATGCGATCCCGGGCTTCCTGTTCGCGGTGCTTCTGCTGGTGCTGTTCGCGGGCGGCTCCTACCTGCAATGGTTCCCGCTGAGGGGGCTGGTCTCGGAGAACTGGGCCGAGCTCAGCTGGCCTGCGAAGATCCTCGACTATTTCTGGCACATCACCCTGCCGGTCGTCGCCACCACGATTTCCAGCTTTGCCACGCTGACGCTTCTGACCAAGAATTCCTTCCTCGACGAGATCAAGAAGCAATATGTCGTCACCGCCAAGGCCAAGGGCCTGTCCGAGGGGCGCGTGCTTTACGGCCATGTCTTCCGCAACGCCATGCTGATCGTGATCGCGGGCTTTCCGGGCATGTTCATCGGCGTCTTCTTCGGCGCCTCGATCATCATCGAGACGATCTTCTCGCTCGACGGTCTGGGGCGGCTAGGTTTTCAAGCCGCGCTCCAGCGGGACTATCCGGTGATCTTCGGCACGCTTTACGTCTTCGGGTTGATCGGGCTCTTGGTCGGCATCCTGTCCGATCTGACCTATGTGCTGGTCGATCCCCGGATCGATTTCGAAAGCCGGGAGACCTGACATGGCCTGGCTTTCGCCCCTGAACCAACGGCGCTGGCGCAACTTCAAGCGCAACCGCCGCGCCCACTGGTCGCTGATGATCTTCGCCGTGATCTTCGGGCTGTCGCTCTTTGCCGAGCTTCTGGCCAATGACAAGCCGATCTATGTCAATTATCGCGGCGATAGCTTCTTTCCGGTCTACAGCTTCTATCCCGAGACCGATTTCGGCGGCGACCTGCGCACCGAGGCGGTCTATCGCGATATCGAGATCCAGTGCCTGATCGTCTCGGGCGGGCTCGAGGCCTGCTGGGACGACCCCGAGGGCGTGATCGAAGATGCGCAGGACGGCGTCGTCGACGGTGAGACGATCGAGAAGGGCTGGATGCTCTGGCCGCCGATCCCCTACAGCTACGACACCGTCAACAATATCGACGGCACCGCGCCCTCGGCCCCCGATGCGCAGCACTGGCTGGGCACCGACGACACCACGCGCGACGTGCTGGCCCGGGTGATCTACGGCTTCCGGCTGTCGATTCTGTTCACGCTGATGGTCACCGGCATCGCCTCGGTCATCGGAGTCGTGACAGGGGCGGTGCAGGGCTTTTTCGGCGGCCTGACCGACCTGATCTTCCAGCGCTTCATCGAGATCTGGACCTCGACGCCGCAGCTTTACATCATCATCATCCTCTTCGCCGTGCTGGGGCGAAGCTTCTGGCTGCTGGTGTTTCTCACCGCGCTGTTCGGCTGGCCCGCCCTGGTGGGCGTGGTGCGGGCCGAGTTCCTGCGCGCGCGCAATTTCGAATATGTCCGCGCCGCCCGCGCGTTGGGCGTCTCCAACTGGAAGATCATGTTCCGCCACATGCTGCCCAATGCCATGGTCGCGACGCTGACCATGCTGCCCTTCATCATCACCGGCACCATCGGCACGCTCGCGAGCCTCGATTTCCTCGGGTTCGGCCTGCCCGCCTCGGCGCCCTCGCTGGGCGAGATGACGCTGCAGGCCAAGGAGAACCTGCAGGCGCCCTGGCTTGCCTTCACCGCCTTCTTCACCTTCGCGATCATGCTGTCGCTGCTGGTCTTCATCTTCGAGGGCGTGCGCGATGCCTTCGATCCCCGAAAGACCTTCCAATGAGCCCGGTTCTCAAGGTCGACAATCTGCGCGTCTCGTTCCAGCAAGACGGCCGCCAGCAGGTCGCGGTCAGGGGCGTCAGCTTCGAGGTCGGGCGCGGCGAGACGGTGGCGCTGGTGGGCGAATCCGGCTCGGGCAAGTCGGTGACCGCGCTCTCGACCGTGGGATTGCTGCCCGGCGCGGCGACGGTCTCGGGCTCGGTGATCTATGAGGGCGAAGAACTCGCCAAGGCGCCCGAGAAGCGGCTGAGGCAGGTCCGGGGCAACGATATCAGCTTTATCTTCCAGGAGCCGATGACCTCGCTCAATCCGCTGCACACGCTGGAAAAGCAGATCACCGAAAGCCTGGCGCTGCATCAGGGACTGACGGGTGCCGCCGCCCGCGCGCGGGTGCTCGAGCTTCTGGAGCGGGTCGGTATCCGCGATCCCGAAAGCCGGCTGGGCGCCTATCCGCACCAGTTGTCGGGCGGGCAGCGCCAGCGGGTGATGATTGCCATGGCGCTGGCCAACGGCCCCGACCTGCTGATCGCGGACGAGCCCACGACGGCGCTCGACGTCACCATCGAGGCGCAGATCCTCGAGCTGCTGGCCGAGCTCAAGCGCGAAGAGACCATGAGCCTTCTCTTCATCACCCATGATCTGAACGTGGTGCGCCGCATTGCCGACCGGGTCTGCGTGATGAAGGATGGCGAGATCGTCGAGACCGGCCCCACCGCCGAGATCTTCCGCGCGCCGCAGCATCCCTATACGCGCAAGCTGCTGGCCGCGGCGACCGTGGGCGGCCCCGATCCGCTGAAGCGAGACGCGCCCGAGGTGGTGCGGACCGAAGGGCTGAAGGTCTGGTTCCCGATCCAGCGCGGTTTCATGCGCCGGACCACGGGCCATGTGAAGGCGGTGAACGGCGCCGATATCGCGGTCCGGGCGGGCGAGACGCTGGGGATCGTGGGCGAATCGGGCTCGGGCAAGACCACGCTGGCGCTGGCGATCATGCGGCTGATCTCGTCCGAGGGGCGGATCGTCTTTCAGGGGCGCGCCATCGACGGGCTGAAATCGCGCCAGATCCGGCCGCTGAGGCGCGACATGCAGATCGTGTTCCAGGACCCGTTCGGCAGCCTCAGCCCGCGGATGACGGTCGAACAGATCGTGGCCGAGGGGCTGGGCGTGCACGGCGCGCAATCCGGGCGCAGCCCGCGCGAGGAAGTGGCGCAGATCCTGACCGAGGTCGGGCTCGATCCTGCCATGATGCATCGTTATCCGCATGAATTCTCGGGCGGGCAGCGCCAGCGCATCGCCATCGCCCGGGCGATGATACTGCGGCCGCGCATGGTGGTGCTGGACGAGCCGACCTCGGCGCTGGACATGACCGTGCAGGTGCAGATCGTCGACCTGCTGCGCGATCTGCAGCGCAGATACGATCTGGCCTATCTCTTCATCAGCCACGACCTGCGCGTGGTGCGGGCGATGTCGCACAAGGTGGCCGTGATGCGGCTGGGCGAGATCGTCGAGGCGGGGGAGGTTGACGAGGTCTTCGAGGCGCCGAAGACGGAGTATACGCGCACCCTGATGCGGGCGGCCTTCGCGGCGCCCGGGGAAGACCCGGGCGCCGCCTGAAAGCGTCAGATCGCCGAGCTGTGGCCGGCTTTCGACAGGTCGTAGGCGTCGAAGCCGCGGGCGATCATCCGGGTCAGCGGCTTGCCGTGTTCCGGCACCGTCAGCCCGTCATTGGTGAGATCGATGAACCCGGCGAAGCGGTCGGCGACCTCCTGGAACATGGCGTTCAGCTCGGATTTCGAGATGCTGAAGGTCTCGGTGATCTCGGCGGTCGAGATGTGGAAATCGCACATCAGCGCCTCGATCATGCGCGAACGCATCTTGTCCTCTTCGGTGAACACATGCCCCCGGCCGGTGGCGAAGCGGCCGTCGCGGATGCGCGCGGTGTAATCCGAGGTGCCCGACAGGTTCTGCGCATAGCCCTGCGGGAAGCGCGAGATCGAGGAGGCGCCCAGACCGATCAGCGCCGCGGCGGTGTCGTCGGTATAGCCCTGGAAGTTCCGGCGCAGCTCGCCGGCCTCCAGCGCCCGGGCCAGCCCGTCTTCGGGCCGCGCGAAGTGGTCGATGCCGATCTCGCGATAGCCGTCCCACAGGAACAGTTCCTTGGCGGTCTCGTAAAGCTTCAGCCGGCTTTCCGGCGTCGGCAGCGCCTCGGTCGGGATCATCGACTGGCGCCGGGCCATCCAGGGCACATGGGCATAGCCGTAAAGCGCGACCCGGTCGGGCGAGAGCGACATCAGCTTCTGCACCGATTCCGCGATCCGCTCGTTCGACTGATGCGGCAGGCCGTACAGGATGTCGGCGTTGAGCGACCTGATGCCCTTCGAGCGGATCAGATCGACCGCGTCGCGGGTGATGTCATAGCTCTGGATCCGGCCGATCACCGACTGGATCTGCGGGTCGAAGTCCTGGATGCCGATCGAGGCGCGGTTCATGCCCGCCCTGGCCAGCACGTCGAGCCGGGCCTCGTCGATCTCGTTCGGGTCGATCTCGACCGAGAACTCGCCCTGCTCGTGCATCGGCGCGACGGCGAAGATCGCCTCGGTAAGCTGTTTCATCATGTCGGCCGACAGCAGCGTCGGCGTTCCCCCGCCCCAGTGCAGGCGCGACAGCGTGACGCCCTCGGGCAGCCGCTTGCCCAGCATCGCGAGTTCGGTCTTCAGCGTCTCGAGATACGCTTCGACCGGCGCGTCGGACCGGGTGCCCTGGGTCCGGCAAGCGCAGAACCAGCACAGCCGGCGGCAGAACGGCACGTGGAGATACAGGGAAATCTGCGAACCGGGCTCGATCTGGCCGATCCAGCCGGCGAAGTCTCCATCGTCTACCGACGCGTTGAAATGCGGTGCCGTGGGGTAACTGGTGTACCGTGGCACCTTGGCGTCGAATAGACCGAGACGGGTGAGTTGCGATTCTGTGCTCATTCGACTAGCGTTAAGTCTACCCAAGGAACCTCTCCTTGATCGAAGTCAAAATGGGAAACGGAATGGCCGTTACCGACACCTCCGTTGTGAATACCGAGTGTTTCGAGTGTCCGATTCGCCATCGTGCCGTCTGTGCGCGCTGCGAAGCCGATGAACTGGAGGCGCTTGAGGCCATCAAGTATTACCGCACCTTCGATGCAGGCCAGAGCGTGGTCTGGTCCGGCGACCGGATGGATTTCGTGGGCTCGGTCGTGGAGGGCATCGCCACCCTGACCCAGACCATGGAAGATGGCCGCACCCAGATGGTGGGGCTTCTGCTGCCTTCCGATTTCGTCGGCCGTCCCGGGCGCGACCTTGCCGCCTATGACGTGACAGCGACGACGCAGCTCACTATGTGCTGCTTCCGGCGCAAGCCGTTCGAAGAGCTGATGATCCGCACGCCGCATATCGGCCAGCGGCTTCTCGAGATGACGCTGGACGAACTGGATGCGGCGCGGGAATGGATGCTGCTTCTGGGCCGCAAGACCGCGCGCGAGAAGATCGCGAGCCTGCTGGCAATCATCGCCCGGCGCGACGCCGTGCTGCGGCTGGGGCCGACCCGTGGCCGGATCGTGTTCGACCTGCCGCTCACGCGCGAGGCGATGGCCGACTATCTCGGCCTCACGCTCGAGACCGTCAGCCGGCAGATCTCGGCGCTGAAGCGCGACGGGGTGATCGTGCTGGAAGGCAAGCGCCATGTGACGGTTCCCGATTTCGACATGTTGCTGGGCGAGACCGGCGACGACAATGACGGCGGCATGCCGGTGTGATATTCTGATACCCGGCCTGAGACCCTGTCCCAGGCCGGAACTGTCCGCGTCGGCTCAGTGCGCCATCAGGACCGGGATCGCGGTCTTTTCAAGCATGCCGCGGGTCGCGCCGCCCAGGATCGCCTCGCGGAACCGCGAGTGACCGTAGGCGCCCATGATCATCATGTCGGCCTCGATATCCGTCGCGTGACGCTGCAGCACGTCCGAGACCCGGGGCATGGTCTTGGCCAGCACCGAGATCTCGGTCTTGACGCCATGGCGCGACAGCATCTGCGACAGCGCGCCGCCGGGGTCCGAGCGGTCGGGGCCGTGTTTCGGCGGATCGACCACCGCGATATTGACCACCTCGGCGGCCTGCATCAGCGGCAGGGCTTCCTTGATGGCGGCCATCGCTTCCTGGCTCTGGTTCCAGGCGATCACGATCTTGCGGCCGATATGGGCGGTATCGGCCCCGGCCGGAACCACCAGAAGCGGCGCATGACCGTCGAACAGGACCGCCTCGGTCGCCGCCTCATCCTCGATGCCGCGGCCTTCGCCATAGGGGCGGGGCATGATCACGAGATCGGAGAACCGCGCCCGCTGCGCGACCAGATGGCTGAGCCCGGCGATCTGGGCCACCGCGGCCTCGCTGCTCCAGGTGACGCTTTCGCGGGCCATCCGGGCCTTGACCGCCGCTTCGATCGCAGAGGCCTCTTCCTGCGCCTTGTGCAGGGTCTCCTGCTGGATGAAGGCGTTGGTGCCTGCGTAGTAATAACCGGTCTGGGTTCGGTCGACACCGAGGCAGAGAATGTCGAGATGCGCTTCCTCGCGGGCCGCCAGGGTGATCGCCGGTTCGAGGGCCGAGTCGGCAATGTCCGTTTCGGTAATGATGGTTAGGATGGTCTTGTAGCCCACCGCAATACTCCTTCGCGTCGGTAGTGACGTCGCGGCGACATTAAATCGCCACGATCTTCCAAGGCTTTGACCAAGATCAAGCTTGAATTGGACAAGCTAAAGAGAGATTGATTTGGATCAAAGCATATCCGTGCATACCATAGAATACGTCACGGTATCGTGAGGGAGTCGGCCGAAGGCGGTTCGGTCGGCGAAAGACGAAGGGACTCTCAATGTGGGACTACGTTAAGATCGCCGCCCTGGGCGTGATCGCGGTGCTCGCCGCGGTTGCCGCGTTCATGGCCCGCGACATGGCATACATGGTGCACGCGGTGATCATCCTGCTCGTCGCCGGCGGTCTTGCCGCCTGGACGGTGCGGGGACTCGGTGCGCCGAAGCCGGTTGTCGACACGACCGGCTACATGGATGACGTCGTGCGGGCGGGTGTCATCGCGACCTGTTTCTGGGGCGTGGTCGGCTTTGCCGCCGGCACGTTCATTGCCAGCCAGTTGGCCTTCCCGGGCCTGAATTTCGAATGGGCCAGCGGGTACATGAATTTCGGCCGGCTGCGTCAGTTGCACACCTCGGCCGTGATCTTCGCCTTCGGGGGCAACGCGCTTCTGGCCACCTCGTTCTATGTCGTGCAGCGCACCAGCGCGGCGCGGCTCTGGGGCGGCAACCTCGCCTGGTTCGTGTTCTGGGGATATCAGCTCTTCATCGTGCTGGCTGCGAGCGGCTATGTGCTCGGGTCGACCCAGTCCAAGGAATATGCCGAACCCGAATGGTATGTCGACATCTGGCTGACGGTCGTCTGGCTGGTCTATCTGGCGATCTTCCTCGGCACCGTCGTCAAGCGGAAAGAGCCGCATATCTACGTCGCCAACTGGTTTTATCTCAGTTTCATCGTCACCGTGGCGATGCTGCACCTGGTCAACAATCTCAGCCTTCCGGTGTCGATCTGGGGCTCGAAATCGGTCCAGGTCTTCTCGGGCGTGCAGGACGCCATGACGCAATGGTGGTACGGCCATAACGCGGTGGGCTTCCTTCTGACCGCAGGCTTCCTGGGCATGATGTACTACTTCGTGCCGAAGCAGGCCGAGCGTCCCGTCTACAGCTACAAACTGTCGATCATCCACTTCTGGGGGCTGATCTTCATGTATATCTGGGCCGGTCCGCACCATCTGCACTACACCGCTCTGCCGGACTGGGCCGGCACGCTGGGCATGGTGTTCTCGGTCATGCTGTGGATGCCCTCCTGGGGCGGCATGATCAACGGCCTGATGACGCTGTCGGGCGCCTGGGACAAGATCCGCACCGACCCGATCATCCGGATGATGGTCGTCGCCGTCGGCTTCTACGGCATGTCGACCTTCGAGGGTCCGATGATGTCGATCCGCGCGGTCAACTCGCTGTCGCATTATACCGACTGGACCATCGGTCACGTGCATTCCGGCGCGCTGGGCTGGAACGGCATGATCACCTTCGGCGCGCTCTACTTCCTGGCGCCGCGGCTCTGGAACAAGGAGCGGCTCTACTCGACCGCGCTGGTGTCCTGGCACTTCTGGCTCGCGACCATCGGCATCGTGCTCTACGCGTCCTCGATGTGGGTCACCGGCATCATGGAAGGCCTGATGTGGCGCGAAGTCGACGCGCAAGGGTTCCTGGTGAACTCCTTCGCCGACACCGTCGCGGCCAAGCACCCGATGTATATCGTCCGCGCCCTCGGTGGGGCCCTCTATGTCGCTGGCGGTGTCATCATGTGCTACAACATCTGGAAGACCGCGACCTCCGCGCCCGCCAAGCAGCCGGCGCCCGTTGCGGCCCCGGCTGAATAAGGAACGCAGCCAATGGCAATTCTCGAAAAACACAAGATCCTTGAGAAGAACGCATCGCTGCTTCTGGTGTTCAGCTTCCTTGTCGTGACCGTGGGCGGTCTGGTCGAGATCGCCCCGCTCTTCTACCTGCAGAACACCATCGAGAAGGTGGAGGGCATGCGCCCCTACTCGCCGATGGAGCTGGAGGGGCGCGACATCTACGTGCGCGAAGGCTGCTATGTCTGCCACAGCCAGATGATCCGGCCGATGCGCGACGAGGTGGAACGCTACGGCCATTACAGCCTGGCGGCCGAGTCGATGTATGACCACCCGTTCCAGTGGGGGTCCAAGCGGACCGGGCCCGACCTGGCCCGGGTCGGCGGGCGCTATTCCGATGCCTGGCATGTCCACCACCTGCGTGATCCGCAATCGGTGGTGCCGGAATCGGTGATGCCCAAATACGCCTTCCTCGAACGGCGCATGCTCGACCCCGAGCATATCGCCGACAAGCTGCGCACCCATCGTGCAGTGGGCGTGCCCTATACCGACGAGATGATCGAGAACGCGGTTTCGGACTTCAACGCTCAGATCGACCCCTATGCCGATGGCGTGGACGGTCTTCTCGAACGCTATCCGGGGGCGCAGGTGCGCAATTTCGACGGCAATGAGGGCATCTCGGAGATGGATGCGCTGATCGCCTATCTGCAGATGCTGGGCACGCTGGTCGACTTCTCGACCTTCGAGCCGGATGCGAGCCGCTGAGGGGGAGGCCAATGGAAACCTATTCCCTCATGCGCGAATTCGCCGACAGCTGGATGTTGCTGGCACTCACCCTGTTCTTCATCGGCGTGGTTGTCTGGGCGTTCCGCCCGGGCAGCGCCAAGGGCCACGACGATACGGCCAACATCCCGTTCCGGTATGAAGACCAACCTGCAGGCACCGAGGACGGTGCGACGTGCCATAAGGAGGCGCGGACATGAGTTCGAGCGATCACAACACCAAGCCCGGCGAGGTCGGCACCACCGGCCATAGCTGGGATGGCATCGAAGAGCTGAACAATCCGCTGCCGCGCTGGTGGCTCTGGACCTTCTATGCCTGCGTCGCCTATGCCCTGATCTACTCGATCCTCTACCCGGCCTGGCCGCTGGTGAACGGGGCGACACCCGGGCTTCTGGGCTATTCGACCCGGGCGAATGTCGAGGTCGAGATCAAGGAATTCGAAGACCGCAATGCCGAGCTTTCGAGCCGGCTGGCTGCGGCCTCGATGGAAGATCCGGCGGCGATCGAGGCCGATCCTGCACTTTACAACTACGCGGTGCAGGGCGGCGCTTCGGTGTTCCGCACCAACTGCGCCCAGTGCCACGGCTCGGGCGCGGCCGGCGTGCAGGGGCAGGGCTATCCCAGCCTGCTGGACGATGACTGGCTCTGGGGCGGTAAGCTTGAGGATATCTACTTCACCGTGACCCATGGCGTGCGGAACGAGGACAATCCGGATGCGCGTTGGTCGCAGATGCCCTCGTTCGGCACCGACGGGCTGCTGAGCAGCGAGGAAATCGACGAGGTGGTGCAATATGTCCGGCAAATTTCCGGACAGGAACATGATGCCGCATTGGCAAGTCAGGGTGAAACGGTGTTCCTTGATAACTGTGCTGCATGCCATGGCGAGGACGGCCACGGCGACCGCACCGTAGGCGCGCCGAATCTGACGGACGCGATCTGGCTTTACGGTGGGGACGTCGCGACGCTGACCGAGACGGTGACGAAAGCGCGCTTCGGGGTCATGCCGACCTGGAAGGAACGTCTCAGCGAGACGGAGCGCAAGGCCGTTGCGGTCTATGTCCACCAGTTGGGCGGCGGCGAGTGACTAAACGTCTTCCGGGGGCCGTGGCCCCCGGTCGATGGCACCGGCCCCCATCCTGTTCGCGCGTTTCCACGGGGGCCGGTGTCTATAGTCGCCGACCCCCGATCAAGCGTCCAGCGCGTTCCCTGACAGAGCCCTGTGCGTCCGCGCACAGAATTAGAGTTTTTCCAGTTCTCATGAATCCTCTTGTCTGATTCGCCGTCTGCCAGACTGCAATCTGCCCCAGAAGTGAACGCCTCGGCGCTTTCCTTGGGGCCAGACAGGATCTAGCTATCGCAGAACGAGGGCCCGGAGCGCGACGCGACCCCGCGAGAGGCACGCCGCAGGCCCCGGCCCGCAGCCCGAACGGAGAGAGCGCGTGAGCTCGACAGACCAGACCCCCGACCGCCTTTATTCTGCCCGCGAACCGATCTTTCCGCGACGTGTGTCGGGGAAGTACCGCAGCCTGAAATGGTGGCTTCTCGCCATCTGTCTCGGCATCTATTACCTGCTGCCTTGGATCCGTTGGGATCGCGGTCCGAACCTGCCCGATCAGGCGGTGCTGATCGACCTTGCCAACCGCCGCTTCTTCTTCTTCACGATCGAGATATGGCCGCACGAATTCTACTTCGTCGCCGGGTTGCTGATCATGGCGGGTCTCGGCCTGTTTCTCTTCACCTCGGCGCTGGGTCGGGTCTGGTGCGGCTATTTCTGCCCGCAGACGGTCTGGACCGACCTGTTCATCCTCGTCGAGCGTTGGGTCGAGGGCGACCGGAACAAGCGTGTCAAGCTCTGGAACGCGCGCTGGGATGTCAGGAAATGGCGGCTCAGGCTGACCAAATGGGGGCTGTGGCTCGCGATCGCCGTGGCCACCGGCGGGGCCTGGGTCTTCTATTTCGCCGACGCGCCGACCCTGATGTGGAACCTCGTCACCTTTCAGGCCCATGCGGTGGCCTATTCGACGATCCTGGTCCTGACGCTCACGACCTTCATCCTGGGCGGCTTCATGCGCGAACAGGTCTGCGTCTACATGTGCCCCTGGCCGCGTATCCAGGCGGCGATGATGGATGAGGCCACGCTGACCATCGGCTATCGCGAATGGCGGGGCGAGCCGCGCGGCAAGCACCGCAAGGCCGAGGGCGCGGCGCAGCTCGGCGACTGCATCGATTGCAATGCCTGCGTCAATGTCTGCCCGATGGGGATCGACATCCGCGACGGCCAGCAGCTGGCCTGCATCACCTGCGGGCTGTGCATCGACGCCTGTGATGACGTGATGGACAAGGTCGGCAAGCCGCGCGGCCTGATCGATTACATGGCGCTGTCGGACGAGGCGCGCGAGCGCGCGGGCACGCCCGCGAAGGCGGTCTGGCGGCATATCTTCCGGGTCCGCACCATCTTCTACACCCTGCTCTGGTCGGCCGTGGGCGTGGGGCTCGTTGTGGCGCTGTTCATCCGGCCCGATATCGGCATGACCGTCGCGCCGGTCCGAAACCCGATCTTCGTCACCATGTCGGACGGCTCGATCCGCAATACCTATGACGTCCGGGTGCGCAACATGCATGGCGAGGATCGCGCCTTCCAGCTGAGCATGACCCCGGTCGAGGGCTTCTCGATCTCGGTCGAGGGCGCCGAGGACGCAACCTTCACGGTGCCGGCCGACGAGACGCTTCTGAAGCGGGTCTATATCGTCGCCCCGGCGGGCAGCGCCGCCGCCAATGCCGCGACCTCCGATGTCCGGATCTGGCTCGAGGGGCTCGCGGAGGCGGAGCGGACCTATGACGACACTGTGTTCAACGGGAGAGGGATGAAATGAAGGGCAAGGAACTGACCGGGCGGAAGGTCCTCATCTTTACCGTTGCCGCCTTCGCGGTGGTGGTGGGCGTCAACCTGACGCTGGCCTATCAGGCGGTGCATACCTTCCCCGGTCTGGAAGTTGCCAATTCCTATGTCGCGAGCCAGGAGTTCAACACCCATCTGCACGAGCAGCAGGCATTGGGCTGGACCACCAGCATCGACTATGACGAGGCCGAGAAGGTGCTGGCACTGCGCTTCGAGGACGAGGCCGGCAATCCGGTCGAGGTCCGCGGTCTCGACATTCTGATCGGTCGCGCAACCAGCGTGCGCGACGACAGGACGCCCAGGATGGTCTATTACAACGGCGCCTTCTCGGCGCCGATAGATCTGGACGGGGGCTTCTGGACGGTTCGTGTCTCCGCCACGGCGGAGGATGGCACGCCCTTCCGGCAGCGTCTGCAACTGCACGTGGACGGCTAGGACATGAGCGCCGAGATGCAGATGCGTCCGGCGGCCTGCCCGGCCTGCGCGGTCGCGCCCTCGGCCGAAACGCTGGCCGATGCTGCGGCCGCAGCTCCGAAGGAGGCACGCCTTTTCCTGTCGCTGCCGACGATCCATTGCGCGGCCTGCATCTCGGCGGTCGAGCGGGCGCTGAACGGCACGGCTGGCGTTCTGAACGCCCGGGTGAACCTGACGCTGAAACGCGTCGCCGTCGAGGCCGGGCCCGACGTCACTGCCGACCGGCTGATCGCGGTGCTGGCGGCCATCGGCTACGAGGCGCATGAGCTCGATCCCGGCGTGATCGCGGCAACCGCGACCGACAAGGCGGGGCGCGACATCCTGATGCGGCTTGCCGTCTCGGGCTTTGCGATGATGAACGTGATGCTCTTGTCGGTGGCGGTCTGGTCGGGCGCCGCAGGTGCCACGCGCGATCTCTTCCACTGGGTCTCGGCGATGATCGCTCTGCCGACCATCGTCTTCGCTGCCCAACCCTTCTTCCGGAACGCCTTTGCCGTGCTGCGGCACGGGCGGCTCAACATGGATGTGCCGATCTCGCTGGCCATCCTTCTGGCGGCCGGGATGTCGCTTTACGAGACCGCGCAGCATGGCCAGCATGCCTATTTCGACGCGGCGCTGTCTCTGACCTTCTTCCTCCTGGCGGGGCGCTATCTCGACCATCGCACCCGTGCCGTGGCGCGCTCGGCTGCCGAGGAACTGGCCGCGCTCGAGGTGCCGCGGGCGCAGCGCCGGACCGAAGCGGGCGAAGAGACGGTGCCTATTGCCGAGATCGCGGTCGGCGATGTGGTTCTGGTGCGTCCGGGCGCGCGGGTTCCTGTCGACGGGGTCGTGGCCGAGGGCCGGTCCGAGATCGACCGCTCGCTTCTGACCGGCGAGACCCTGCCCGCCTTTGCCGGGCCGGGCACTGCGTTGAGCGCGGGCGAGGTGAACCTGACCGGCCCGCTGGCCGTGAGCGTGACCGCGGCCGGGCAGGACAGCTCGCTGCATCGCATGGCCGATCTGGTTGCCGTCGCCGAAAGTTCGCGCAACCGCTATACCTCGCTCGCCGACCGTGCGGCACGGGTCTATGCGCCGGGCGTGCATCTGCTGTCGCTGCTGGCCTTTCTGGCCTGGCTGTGGATATCGGGCGGCGATATCCGCCTGGCCCTGAATATCGCGGTCGCGGTGCTCATCATCACCTGCCCCTGTGCCCTTGGGCTTGCCGTGCCCGCGGTCACGACGGCCGCTTCGGGGCGGCTGTTCCGGCGCGGGCTGCTGATCAAGGATGGCACCGCGCTGGAACGTCTGGCCGAGGTCGATGCCGTGGTCTTCGACAAGACCGGCACGCTGACCCTTGGCGCGCCCGAGCCGACCAATCTGGGCGATCACGCCCGCCGCGATCTGGAAATCGCGCTGGCGCTGGCCGAGGGCTCGGCCCATCCGCTGGCGCGCGCGCTGGCCGAGGCGGCGCTCAAGGCGGGGCTGCATCCGGCGCACGTAAGCGATATCCGCGAGGTGCCGGGCTACGGGGTCGAGGGGACGCTCGGGGGCGAGACGGTGCGTTTCGGCCGCGCCGCCTGGGTCGGCGCCGAGGCGGCATCGGGCGCCGAGACCGCCTCCTGGTTGCGGGTCGGGCTACGGCCGCCCCTGGCCTTCACCTTCGCCGACCGGCTGCGTCCCGGTGCCGAGACGGCGGTGGCCGAGCTGGTGGCCCTGGGCCTGAAGGTCCGGCTGGTCTCGGGCGATGCGCCGGGACCGGTCGCGGATCTGGCGGCGCGGCTCGGGATCCCGGACTGGCAGGCCGAGGCGCTGCCCGAGGACAAGGCCGCCGCGGTTCAGGCGCTCAGCGAAGAGGGTCGGCGCGTGCTGATGGTGGGGGACGGGCTGAACGACACCGCCGCGCTTGCAGCGGCACATGTCTCGATATCGCCCGCGAGCGCACTCGATGCGGCGCGGGTGGCCTCTGACATCGTGCTGCTGGGCCGCGATCTGGCGCCGCTCGGGGGCGCGGTCACGACGGCGCGCAGGGCCACGCGGCGGATCCGCGAGAATTTCGGGATATCGGCGCTTTACAACCTGATCGCGGTCCCGGTTGCGCTGGTCGGGCTGGCAACGCCTCTGGCGGCGGCGCTGGCAATGTCGGCCTCGTCGATCACCGTATCGCTGAACGCCCTGCGGCTGAGGTAGAGACCCGTGCAGATCATCGCCTATCTCATTCCTGTATCGCTGTTCCTCGGAGGGCTCGGGCTGGGCGCCTTCTTCTGGGCACTCAGGTCGCATCAGTTCGAGGACCCGGAAGGCGATTCCCGTCGCATCCTGAACGATGACTGGGACGAGCATCCGAGGCCCTGAGGCCTGAGGACAGCGCGCGGCGCCGGGGGCTGCCTGCCCCCGGACCCCCGGGGGTATTTTTCCAAGAAGAAGCCGGCTCAGGAGAAACGGGTCGTGACCCGGCCGAGCCCCTCGATCTCGACCGAGCAGCTCTGGCCACGTCCGACGGGTCCGACGCCCGCGGGCGTGCCGGTATAGATCAGATCGCCGGGGGCCAGCGCGACCAGCCGCGACAGATGCGAGACGATCTCGGGGACGGACCAGATCATGTCGGCCAGATTGCCCTCCTGGCGGAGCTGGCCCTCGACATGGCAGAGGATCCGGCCGCGGCAGGGGTGGCCGATCCGGATGGCGGGGACGAGCGCGCCGCAGACCGCCGAGCCATCGAAGCCCTTGGCCATGTCCCAAGGTCGGCGGGCGGCCTTGGCCGCGTCCTGCAGGTCGCGCCGGGTCAGGTCGTTGCCGGGGGCATATCCCCAGACATGCGACAGGGCGGTCTCGGCGGGGATGTCGGCGCCGCCCTGTCCCAGCGCGATCACCAGTTCTGCCTCGTGATGCAGCGCGGTCGTGGCGGGCGGGTAGGGGCAGTCGGCGCCGTCTTCGACCAGCGCATCGGCGGGTTTGGTGAAGAAGAAGGGCGGTTCGCGTGTGTCGGCGCCCATCTCGCGGGCATGTTCGGCATAGTTGCGGCCGACACAGAAGATCCGCCGTACCGGGAAGCGGGCGGTATCGCCCGCGATGGCCAGCGATGGCACGGGGGGTGGCGGCAGCGCATAGGCGGTCATGCGGCGGCTCAGGAGGGCGGGCCGAAGGTGTTGCAGGCCGCGCCATGCGATTGCAGCCGCCGGCAGGCCTGATCGGCTTCGGCTTCGGTCATGCCGACGAAATTGGCCTCGAAGCCGCGGCGGCCCTGCACCACCTTGCGCAGCGCATTGTCGAGAATGCCCATTTCCTGCAGGGCGGTGCGCAGCAGCACCCGTTCGGCCTGATAGCGCGAGCCGTAATTGCCGACATTGATGCCCCAGTAGCGCCCGCCCGACGAGGACAGCCGCGAGACGATCTCGGTCTGGAGGGTGGCATCGGCCGAGGCCAGTTCGAGCGTCGGCGGCGTGTCGGCCGCAGCGGCGGCGATCTGTGACGGGGCGCCGGCCGGGGCGTTTTCGGGTGTCGCGGGCGGCTGCGCGCGGCCGGGTCGGGCACGGGGAAGGAGCGAGGCGGCCAGCGCGGCAGGAGAGGCTTCCGGGGCTGCGGGTGCGGCGGCGGGCACGGTCAGTTCGGCCTTCGCGGCCGAGACTGCGGTGCTGACATCGGCGGCGAGGGCGGCGATCATCTCGTCGCTCGGGGCCGGAATGCCGGGCCGGGCCTGCGGGCGCAGCGAGCGGGCCAGCAACGCCACGGCCGGGGCGTTGCCGACCGGGGGCACCGGCGCGAGCCGGGCGGGGCCGGTGAGATAGGGCGGTTTTTGCGGCATCCGCATCGCGACGCGTGTGGGCGCCTTGCGGAACCCGAGATCGAGCAGCTTGGCGACTTCGGCATTGCGGGCCGCGGTGCTGCGCCCGCCCATCACGGTGGCGATGATGCGTTCTTGTCCGCGCCGGGCGGAGCCAACGAGGTTGTAGCCCGCCGCATTGGTATAGCCGGTCTTGATGCCATCGGCGCCCGAATAGCTGCCAAGGAAGCGGCGATTGGTGCTGTAGACCTGCCGGATGCCCGCGTCGTCATTGGTGCGCGAGAAGATGTTGTAGTAGCCGGGGTAGTCATACACGATATGTCGGGCCAGGATGGTCATGTCGCGGGCGGTCGACAGATGGCCCTCTTCGGTCAGCCCATTGGCATTGCGGAAGGTAGTCCGGTTCATGCCCATCGCCCGGGCGGTGCGGTTCATGCGCCGGGCGAAGGCGGCCTCGGAGCCTTCCAGCGCCTCGCCGATGGCGGTGGCGGCATCATTGGCCGATTTGATCGCGGCGGCGCGGATCAGGTATTTGAACTTGATCCTCTGGCCGGCCCGCAGCCCGAGCTTGGAGGGCGGTTCGGAGGCGGCATGGGACGAGATCTTGACCATGGTCTCGGGCGAGATCTCGCCATGCTCGATCGCTTCGAAGGCGATATAGAGCGTCATCATCTTGGTCAGAGAGGCCGGATGCAGCCGGGTATCGGCGTTCTTTGCATGCAGGACCTCGCCGGTGCGCGCATCGACCACGAAGGCGGCCGAGGGCGCAGCCCGGAGCCCGGACGCGGTCATCGTCATGCCGATTGCAAGGATTGCAAATAGAAGCGCGCGCCGAACGCACAGACTCGCTCGTCTCACGTGTGTCTGCCTTTTCACTGCCTCTCGCCGCCCGGATTTTTATTATGGGCGGTCCCGTTCCGCACCAACCCTACCACGTTGAGGAAAGGGGGAAAACACCCGTGTTTCAAAGGTATCGGCGCCGCTTCTGCGGCATTGCAACATGTCGCGGTCTGGCCCGGCGCAGGCACAACATGTCAGCCCAGCCGGGCGATCAGGTCCGGCAATTCGCCCAGATGGGTCAGTTCGGCAAAGCGTGCATGGCTCCGGGGCGGCTCGGCATGTTCCAGCTCCCAGGTCAGGTCATGCGGCACGAAAACGCCCCAGGCGCCGGCCTCGATGGCGGGAATCACGTCGGATTTCAGCGAATTGCCGACCATCATCGCCTGTGCGGCGCCCTCACCGTGGCGGGCGAAGATGGCACCGTAGCGGGGCGCGGTCTTGTTGCTGACGATCTCGACGCCGTCGAACAGATCGCCCAGCCCTGACTGTGCCAGCTTGCGTTCCTGATCGAGCAGGTCTCCCTTCGTGATCAAAAGGATACGGTGGCTTGCCGACAGCGCGAGAATGGCTTCGCGGGCCTCGGGCATGAGTTCGATCGGATGGCGCAGCATCTCTTGCCCGGCGGCGAGAAGCTCGCGGATCACGGTGGCGGGAACCCGCTCTTCGGTGACCTCGATGGCGGTCTCGATCATCGACAGCACGAAGCCCTTGATGCCGAATCCGTAATGTCCGACATTGCGCCGCTCGGCCTCGAGCAGCCGCGCCATCAGGGGCTCGGGCGGTGCGTAATCGGCGAGCAGCTCGGCGAATCGCGCCTGGGTCAGCCGGAAGAACCGTTCATTCTGCCAGAGCGTGTCGTCGGCATCGAAACCGATTGTGGTGATCCGTCCGGTCATTCGCGTTGTCCCGCGCGTCCCTGCGCCCCTTTTCAGGACGGGTTGCCCGCATATATAAAGTGATCTGAACCGAATACCATCACCTTCGCCGGAGCCCGGACCCCGTGACGAGCGATCTTCTCATGATGGCCGACAACAGTGGCGACCCCGAAGGCGAGACCGGGGTCATCACCAAGGCCAAACCCAGGACCAAGCGGCCACCGCTTTACAAGGTGCTGCTTTTGAACGACGACTACACCCCGATGGAATTCGTCGTGCATGTGCTCGAGCGGTTCTTCGGAATGAGCCACGCCCAGGCTTTCGAAATCATGCTGGTCGTGCACAAGAAAGGGGTCGCCGTGGTGGGCGTGTTCAGCTTCGAGGTGGCCGAGACCAAGGTCGCGCAGGTGATGGATTTCGCCCGCCGCCACCAGCACCCCCTGCAATGCACGATGGAAAAGGAGTAGGGCCAGAGCCCGCCCATGACCGTCTCGAGACTGACCCTGGCGCTGCAGAGCGGCGCCGTTTCCGTGCCGCCCGACGGGCGGATCGCCGTGTTCGACGCCCCGGCCGATGCCGATCTTTCGGCCCTGCCGAAGGACCGCGTGCAGATCGTGCAGGGCTTTGCCCCCGATCACGATGCCTGGGCCGCGCGCGGCTGGGATGTGGCGGTGGCGCCCGAGGGCGCCTTCGCGGCCGCGCTGGTGGTGCTGCCGCGCGCCAAGGCCGCGGCGCAGGCCCGGCTGGCCGAGGCGCTGGCGCTGACAGGGGGCGGGCCGGTGCTGGTCGACGGCGCCAAGACCGACGGGGTCGACAGCCTGCTGAAGGCACTGCGCAAGGGCGGGGCCGAGCCCTCGGCCCCCTTCGCCAAGGCGCATGGCAAGACCTTTGCCGTCGCGGCCGAGCCTGCGGCCTTTGCCCATTGGCTGCCGGGCGAGGGCGGGCTGATCGTCGGGCGCTACCGGACCCTGCCCGGCGTCTTCTCGGCCGATAGCATCGATCGCGGCTCGGCACTTCTGGTAGGGGCGCTGCAGGCGCCGCTCAAGGGACGGGTCGCCGATCTGGGCGCGGGTTGGGGCTATGTCGCGGCCGAGGCGCTGGCCGCGCATCCGGGCATTGCCGAGATGCATCTGATCGAGGCCGATCATGCCGCGCTGAGCTGCGCGCGCGGGAATGTCACCGATCCGCGCGCCCGGTTCCACTGGGCCGATGCGACGGCCTTCAAGGCCGAGCGCGGCTTCGACACGGTGCTGACGAACCCGCCCTTCCATGTCTCGCGTGCCGCCGATCCGGGGCTTGGCCGGGCGTTCCTGGCGGCGGCGGCGCGGTTGCTGGCGCCGCATGGGCAGGCGCTGATCGTCGCCAACCGGCATCTGCCCTATGAACGCGATCTGGCCGGGCTTTTCGGAGAAACCCGTGAAATCGGGGCCGAGGCCGGGTTCAAATTGCTGCTTGCGCGGCGGCCGTCTCGTCGGCCCCGCTGAAATCGCATAGTGTTGCGCCCCGAATCAGGAGGCCCCTCTCATGTCCTTTTCCATCCAGGGAAAGACTGCGATCGTGACCGGCGCGGCCAACGGGTTGGGGCTGGCCATCGCCCGGCATTTCGCTGATCGCGGTGCGAATGTTATGTTCGCCGACCGCGACGAGCCCCGGCTCGTCGATGAATGCGGCAAGAATGCCGAGACCGAAAGCAAGGTGCGCTATTTCGCGGGCGATCTGCGCGAGCGGCTGACCATCGCCAACCTGCTCTCAGCCACCATCGACGCCTTCGACCGGATCGACATCCTGGTCAATGCCAGCCGGCAGATGGTGCTGTCGGATCCGCTCGACCCCGACAATGACGGGTTCGACGTGATGATGGAGCAGAACGTGATGACCTCGCTGCGGCTCAGCCAGATCGTGTCGCGGCGGATGATCCGGCAGGCCGGCGAGGCAGGCCAGACCGAGGGCCAGGCCGGGGCCATCGTCAACATGTCCTCGATCGCCGCGACCCGGACCCATGGCGAGCTTCTGGCCTATTCGGTCAGCTGCGCGGCGCTGGAACAGCTGACCCGCTCGATGGCGGTGGCGCTGGCGCCGCACCGGATTCGGGTCAATGGCGTGGCCTTCGGCTCGGTGATGTCGGCCAGCCTTCAGAACATCCTCAAGGATCAGCCGGATTATCGCAACGAGATCCGCAACCACACGCCGCTGGGGCGAATCGCCAAGGCGTCTGAGTTGAGCGAAACGGTGCAGTTCCTGTCTTCCGACGCGGCGCAGTTCATGACCGGGCAGATCCTTGCCGTCGATGGCGGGCGCACGCTGATCGACCCGGTGGGCAGCCCCGCGCACTGATCGCCCCGAGACTGATCTTCGGTCCCGCCGCAGCCCGCGGGCAAGGTCAGTCCTTCGGATGGGCCGGATAGCGCGCGGCGCAATCGGCAAGCGCGCGGGCCGCGCGCCGCTCGGTCTCGGCCCTCTTGGCCTTCAGTTCGGCCAGATTGCGCCGCTCCGCGGCCAGATCGACCGCCACCGGAACCTCGCGCACGCCGAGCTCGGGCCAGTCGCAGAAGGTGAAGCCCGCTGCCGGATTCCGCCCCAGCCGCGATCCATAGCAGAAATCCAGCCGGCTGCGCTCATAGGGCTCGCGGCGATAGCCGAAGCCGCGGGCGATGGTCTGCTCGGACTGCCGGATCAGCTTGTCGAGCACGCGCAGATCGTAAAGCGCCGCGTTCTCGCAGGATTGGCGCGGGGTCGCACAGGCGGCCAGAGGGAGAAGGAACAAGAGGGCAAGCGCACGCATGGAAACTCTCCTGGAGGGATGGCCCATCTTACGTCGCCCGGCGCGATAACGGAACCATGCGGCATGGTGGCGCGGACGGAGATAAGCTGATAGCTGATTGCCACCACAGGGAGAGAGGCGCGATGACCGAACTGTTCGATGACCGCAAAGCGCAGGCTGCCGCCTGGTTCCGTAACCTGCGAGACGAGATCGTTGCCGCCTTCGAGGCGCTGGAGCAGGGCCTCGCGCCCGAAGCGATGGCCGGGCGCGAGCCGGGCCGTTTCGAGGTGACCGAGACCCGCCGGAAGTCCGAGGACGGTTCGGATGCCGGCGGCGGTCTGATGAGCGTGATGCGCGGCGGCCGGATCTTCGAGAAGGTGGGGGTCAATGTCTCGACCGTCCATGGCACGCTGAACCCGAAGGCGCAGGCGGCGATGGCGGCGCGCAAGGGGCTGGAGGGCATGCGGGAGGATCCGCGCTTCTGGGCCTCGGGCATCAGCCTCGTCGCGCATATGCAGAACCCGCATGCTCCGGCCGTGCATCTCAATACCCGGATGTTCTGGACCCCGCATGGCTGGTGGTTCGGCGGCGGCACCGATCTGAACCCCTGCCTGCCGCGCGACGAGGACACGGCCGCCTTTCACGGTGTGCTGAGGGCGCATTGCGACCGTCACGACCTGGCCCATTACCCGCGCTTCAAGGCCTGGGCCGACGAGTATTTCCACGTTCCGCATCGCGGCCGCGCCCGCGGCGTCGGCGGGATCTTCTTCGACGATCTGAATTCGGGCGACTGGGCCGCGGATTTCGCCTTCACCCAGGATGTCGGCCGCGCCTTCCTGCCCGCCTTCCTGCCGCTGGTCGAACGCCGCGCCCGGACGCCCTGGACCGAGGCGGACCGCGCCGCCCAGCTTGCCCATCGCGGGCTCTATGCCGAATACAATCTGCTTTACGACCGAGGCACGCGATTCGGGCTCGAGACCGGGCATGATCCGGAAGCGGTGCTGATGAGCATGCCGCCGCTTGCCAGCTGGCCCTGAGCGGGCGGGCCCCCGTGGAAAAGGCGTGACTGAGCCGCGGGCTCAGCCGTCGCTCGAGGCGCAGATCAGCTCGGTCAGCCTGGCAAAGCTGGCCGCAGCCTTTGCCCAATGCCTGTCTGCCTCGGCGGAGCCTTCGACCGTGTCGCCGGCGTCGAGGGCCAGCACCACCACGCCATGCAGCGTGGTCCAGTACAGGAAGGCCAGTTCATGGGCCTTATCGGTGCGTCGGCCGCGCTGCCGCTGGCAGCGCCGCACCCCTTCGGTCAGCGCGTCCAGCGCCTCGGCGGGCATGGCCTCGGCAATGATCCGGGAGATGCCGCCGCTGCCGGGGGAGCAGAACATCAGCCGGTAAAGCGCAGGATTGGCGCGGGCGAAGTCGAGATAATCCTGCCCGCCCCGCATCAGCCGTGCCGCCGGATCGCCGCCAGGTGCCGCGTAAAGCGCGGAGCGGCGGTCGGCAAGCCGGTCGTAGGAGACCCGGCGCAACTCGGCAAGCAGCGCGTCGCGATCGGGAAACTCCGCCGCAAGCCGGGCCTCGGTCAGGCCTGCCGCAGCGGCCAGCTCGGCCATGGTGAAATCGGCCTCTCCCCGCGCCTGCATCAGCGCGATGGCCACGTCGACCGCGCGCAGGCGCGCATCGGAAACGGAGTGATCTCTCGAGGGCAGGGCCATGGATCCCCGGGCAAACTGGGAGCACAATTGCGCTATAGCTAGCGGTCCGGCCCCTGCGCTTCAATCCGGACGGAGGAGAAGCATCGTTTTGGAAACGCCCGCACAGGAGAATTCCGCGCGGGCGTTTGCAAGGTTTTCCCGGAGTCCCAATGGACTGCGCGTCAGCCGCGCAGAGCCTCCAGCATCATCGTCACATTCTCGGGATCGGCATCGGGGGTGATGCCATGGCCCAGGTTGAAGATATGCGGGCCTTTCGAGAAGGCCTCCTTGATGCGCTTGGTCTCGTCGATCAGCTGCTGACCGCCCGTGACCATCAGTTTCGGGTCCATGTTGCCCTGGACGCAGCCGTCCTTCTGCACGTTCTCGACCGCCCATTCGGCCGAGACCGAATTGTCGAGCGCGACGCAATCGGCGCCGGTGGCCCTGGCGAATCCGACATATTTGTCGCCTGCTTCGCGCGGGAAGGCGATGCAGGGCAGGCCCGGATGCCGCGCCTTCATCTCGGCGATGATCCGCTTGGCGGGTTCCAGCGCGTATTTGTCGAAGGCCTCGCCCTTCAGCGATCCGGCCCAGCTGTCGAAGATCTTGACCACTTCGCAGCCCGCCTCGACCTGTTTCGACAGGTATTCGATGGTGGCCTCGGTCAACAGCTCGATCAGCGCCGCGAAGGTCGCCTCGTCCTCCTGACGCAGCGCATGGGCCGGCGCCTGGTCCTTGGTGCCGCGACCGGCGATCATGTAGGTCGCCACCGTCCAGGGCGCGCCGGCAAAGCCGATCAGCGTGGTCTCTTTCGGCAGCTCGCGCGACAGGATCCGGCAGGTCTCGTAGACCGGGGCCATGTGGTCGTGGATGTCGTCCTTGCCCTTCAGCGCCTTCAGCCCCTCGGGACCGGTGATCGTCGACATGCGCGGGCCTTCGCCGGTTTCGAACCACAGCTCGGCGCCCAGCGCCTGCGGCAGCAGCAGGATGTCGGCGAACAGGATGGCGGCATCGAAGCCGTAGCGGCGGATCGGCTGCAGCGTCACCTCGGCCGCAAGCTCCGAGTTGTAGCACAGCGACAGAAAGTCGCCCGCTTCGGCGCGGGTGGCCTTGTATTCAGGAAGATAGCGCCCCGCTTGGCGCATGAGCCAGACCGGGGGCACGTCCATCGTCTCTCCGGAAAGTGCCCGCAGCAGTTTTTTAGTTTCCGCCATCGTCGTCCCCGTTTATGTGTGCGGCCCGTCGTCCCCTGCTTGCGTCAGCATGTCAAGACAGGCCGAGTTGTCAGGACGACGTGACGCGATTAGAGGTTTGGGCATGGCTATCACACTTCCTTCCCCCGCTTCACCCCTGAAGATCGGCACGCGCGGCTCGCCGCTGGCGCTGGCCCAGGCATATGAAACCCGCGAACGGCTGATGAAGGCCTTCGATCTGCCGGAGGATGCCTTCGAGATCGTGGTGATCAACACCATTGCCGACCGGGTGCTCGACAGGGCGCTGAAGGAGATTGGCGGCAAGGGTCTCTTCACCAAGGAGATCGAGGACGCCATGCTGGGCGGCAAGATCGACATCGCGGTCCATTCGACCAAGGACATGGCGGTCGAGCAGCCCGAGGGGCTGGTGCTGGACACCTTCCTGCCGCGCGAGAATTACCGCGACGCCTTCATCTCGAAGACCGCCGGATCGCTGAAGGATCTGGCAGAGGGCGCTGTCGTCGGCACCTCGTCGCTGCGGCGCCGCTCGCAGCTGCTGAACTACCGGCCCGACCTGAAGGTGGTGGAATTCCGCGGCAATGTGCAGACCCGGCTGAAGAAGCTGGAAGATGGCGTGGCCGAGGCGACCTTCCTCGCGATGGCCGGGCTGAACCGTCTGGGCATGGAAGAGGTCGCAAGCTCGACCATCGAACCCGAAGAGATGCTGCCGGCCGTGGCGCAGGGCGCTATCGGGATCGAACGGCGTGTCGACGACGCGCTGGCCGGTCACCTGCTGGAGGCGCTGCATGACAAGGCGACGGGCGAGATGATGGCCTGCGAACGCGCCTTCCTCGACGCGCTGGACGGCTCCTGCGAGACGCCGATCGGCGGGCTTGCGCTGCACGAGGGCGGCAATCTCTGGCTTCGGGGCGAGATCCTGCGTCCCGACGGCTCGGAGCGGATCGCGGGCGAGGATCGCGCCCCCATCGAGGATGCGGCCGAGATGGGCTTTGCGCTTGGCAAGAAGCTGCGCGAAGAGGCGGGCGAGGGCTTCTTCGACTGGGACTGAGCCCCGGCAGGAGCCATCGGGACGATAGCAGCGCCCGGCCGCAAGGCCGGGCGTTTTCCGTTTCAAGGCCGCGCCGTCAGTCCCGGGCGGGCGGCACCAGCTTGCCGGGATTCATGATGCCCTCGGGGTCGAGCGCGGCCTTGATCCGGCGCATGGCGTCCAGCGCCACCGGGTTCTTGCGCCGTGCCATGGTCGAGAGTTTCGACAGCCCGATCCCGTGTTCGGCCGAGAAGCTGCCATCGAGCGCCGCGACCTCGTCCTCGACCGCCTCGCGGAGCGCTTCCTTGAGATCGGCGCTGCCCGAACTGGCCCAGACCGTGTAATGCAGGTTGCCATCGCCCAGATGGCCCACGGTGACGCTTTCGGCGCCCGGATCGATCTGCGGCAGGCGCGCGGCCATCCGCCCGAGGAAGGTGCCGACCCGGTCGAGCGGCAGCGCGATGTCGTTGTCGACCACATGCGGGGCAGAGAAGCAGATTTCGGCCGAGATCTCGCGCCGGGCCCAGATCTCCTGACGCTGGGTCTCGTTCTGGGCGACGACGGCGTCCAGCACCTCGCCGCGCTCGAAGCCTTCGGCCAGCGTGTCTTCCAGAAGCTGCACCACCGGCAGCCTGCCATCGGGCCCGGGCGTGGCATCGCGCGGTGCGGTGGCGCCGATCTCGACCATGAGGCTGACCGGATAGGTGCGGTCGAAGGGCGGGCGCATCTCGGGGCGCAGCCGGAACAGCTGGCGCATGTAGTCGTCGGGCATGTATTCGAAGGCCTCGACGGCGCCGCCCGTGGCCTCCTGCAGCCGGTTCAGGAGATCGAGCGCGGCATCCAGATCGCTGACCGCGACCATGGCGGTGGCATAGGCGCGGGGGCGCGGGAAAAGCTTTAGCACGGCCGCCGTGATGATCCCCAGCGTGCCCTCGGCGCCGATCATCAGATCCTTGAGGTCGAGCCCGGTATTGTCCTTGTGCAGAGGGCTCATCACATCCATCACCCGACCGTCGGGCAGCACCGCCTCGAGCCCGAGGCAGAGCCCGCGCGTGCTGCCATAGCGCACCACGTTCGAGCCGCCGGCATTGGTCGAGAGCACGCCGCCGATGAGCGCCGAGCCGCGGGCGCCAAATGTCAGCGGAAAGACCATGTCCCGGGCCTCGGCCGCGTCATGGAGCTGCGACAGGATCACGCCCGCCTCGACCGTTGCGGTCCGGGCGCGGGGGTTGATCTCGCGGATCCGGTTCAGCCGTTCGACCGAGACCATCAGCGCGCCATCGCAATAGGCCCCGCCCGCAAGCCCGGTATTGCCCGCGACCGGCACCAGCGCCAGCCGGTTCCGGGCGGCGAAGGTCACGATGGCGGCAAGCTGGTCGCGGTCGGCCGGGCGCAGCAGCGCGGCGGGCGTGCCCTTGTATTTGCCGGTCCAGTCATGGGCGTGACGTCTTGTATCCTCGCCGGTCAGCACATGGGCGGGGCCGAGAAGGTCGGTGAGATAGGGGATCGGGTCCAAATGCGCCTCCGTCAATCGGCCTTCACCTAACGCCAAGCGGGCGGGCTTGGCCAGAGGGCTGAAGCCGGACGGGGCAGGGCAGACCTGTCAAAAGCCGCGCCTTTCGGTGCAGGATCGCGGTCCCGGTCCGCTCAGATCCCGTCTTTGGCCCAGACTCAGCCCCCGGCGCCGGCCCCGGCGCGGTCGACCAGTTCGAGCACGCTCGGCCCCATCGCCTCGACGATCAGTTTCACGCCTGCGGCCGAGGGGTGGATGCCGTCATCCTGCATGTAGCGCGCCATCGCCGTGCCGCGGTCGGGCAGATCGGTCAGGCCCTTGAGGAAATTCGGGAAATAAAGCGTGTCATGGGCCCTGGCGAGTTCGGGATACATGGCGTCGAAGGCGGCCTTGAATTCAGGCCCGTAATTGCCCGGCGCATCGAGCCCGACCAGCAGGACCGGCACATCCGCGGCCTCGGCCCGGGTCAGGATCGCGTCGAGATTGGCCCGCGAGGCGGCCGGGTCGATGCCGCGCAACAGATCGTTGCCGCCAAGCGCCACGATCAGCCCGTCGACCTCGGGCGTGAGCGTCCAGCCGATCCGGGACAGCCCGCCCGCCGTGGTGTCGCCCGAGACCCCGGCATTCAGAACCGTGACATCGGCGCCCTGCGCTCTCA
This sequence comes from Rhodovulum sp. MB263, assembly GCF_002073975.1. Lineage (NCBI taxonomy): Bacteria > Pseudomonadati > Pseudomonadota > Alphaproteobacteria > Rhodobacterales > Paracoccaceae > Rhodovulum > Rhodovulum sp. MB263. The sequence goes on from NZ_CP020384.1 coordinate 570,451, forward strand.
GCCAGGCCTGAAGCTGGGGCACGAATCCCTCTTCCTGCGGCAGGCCGTAGCCCTGGGTCAGGCTGTCGCCGAGGGCGGCGAGGGTGATTTCGGCGCGGGCGGGTCCGGCGCCGGCAGAGAGGCCCAGTGCCAGCATCAATGCCACGCTCAGGTTGAGGGCGCGGGCGGCCGCCCCATATCGGGGGGAGGGCAGGCAATGGAGGCACCGCGCGATGGCAGACCCGATTCTTTCGCTCAGCGACGTGACGCTGACGCTCGCCGGCAATGCCGGCCCGGTCGAGATCCTGCATGGCATCTCGCTCGACGTGGCGCCGGGCGAGACCCTGGGGCTGGTCGGTCCGTCTGGATCGGGCAAGTCGTCTCTCCTCATGCTGATGGGCGGGCTCGAACGGGCCAGCGCGGGTCGGGTGACGGCGCTGGGCCGCGATCTTACGGCGATGAACGAGGACCAGCTCGCCCGGTTCCGCAGGGAACATATGGGCGTGGTGTTCCAGTCTTTCCACCTGATCCCGACCATGACCGCGCTGGAAAACGTGGCGACGCCGCTGGAGTTGGCGGGTCATCGCGACGCCTTCGAGCGGGCCCGCGACGAGCTGCGCGCGGTCGGGCTCGGCGCCCGGATCGACCATTATCCCAGCCAGATGTCCGGCGGCGAGCAGCAGCGCGTGGCGCTGGCCCGCGCCGCCGCGCCGCGCCCGCATCTGCTTCTGGCCGACGAGCCCACCGGTAATCTCGACGGCGCCAATGGCGCGGCGATCATGGAGCTTCTGTTCGGGCTGCGCGACCGTCATGGCGCGACGCTGGTGCTGGTGACCCATGCCGCCGATCTGGCCGCGCGCTGCGACCGGGTGATCGAGCTGGCCGACGGGCGGATCGCAGGCGAAGCCGCGCAGAGGGCGGCGGAATGAGCCTTGCGGTCGCGGCCCGGATCGCCCGGCGCGAGCTGCGCGGCGGGCTGCGCGGCTTCTATGTCTTTCTCGCCTGTCTTGCGCTGGGCGTCGCGGCCATCGCTGCGGTGGGCTCGGTCCGCGAAAGCATCGAGGCCGGGCTGACCCGCGAGGGCGCGGCGCTTCTGGGCGGCGATGCCGAGATGACGCTGACCTACCGCTTTGCCTCGGAGGAGGAACGCCCCTGGATGGAGGGCGTGTCGGCGGCGTTGTCGGAAGTGGTTGATTTCCGTTCGATGGTGGCGGTCGTGCGCGATGGCGAGACCGAACGCGGGCTGACCCAGGTCAAGGCGGTCGACGATGCCTATCCGCTTTACGGGCAGGTCGTGCTGGACCCGCCGATACCGCTGGATGAGGCCATCGCGGGCAATGGCGCGGTGATGGAGCGGGTGCTGGCCGACCGGCTGGGCCTTGTGCCGGGCGACAGCTTCCGGCTGGGAACCGCCGATTACAGGCTGTCCGCGGTCTTGCTGCGCGAGCCCGACGGGGCAGGCGCCGGCTTCGGGCTGGGACCGCGGCTGATCCTGCGCAAGGCCGCGCTCGAGCCCTCGGGGCTGCTGGCGCCGGGCACGCTTTACGAGGTCAAGTACCGGCTGAAACTGCCGCCCGGCCATGACATCGCCGCGCTCGAGCGCGCGGCCGAGAGCCGCTTTGCCGATCGGGGCGTGCGCTGGCGGGATGCCCGGAACGGCGCGCCCGGCATGACCCGCTTCGTCGACCGCATGGCCTCGTTCCTGGTGCTGGTCGGGCTGGCCGGGCTGGCGGTGGGCGGTGTCGGCGTCTCGGCGGCGGTGCGCTCCTATATCGACGGCAAGACCGAGGTGGTGGCGATCCTGAAGACGCTGGGCGCCGAGGGCGGCACGATCCTCGCGGCCTATCTCATGCAGATCGGCGCGCTGGCCGGGCTTGGCATCTTTCTTGGACTCGGGCTGGGCGCGCTGCTGCCCTTGGCGGCCGGGCCTTTCCTCGCCGCGCAGCTGCCGGTTCCGGCCGAGTTCACGGTCCATGCCGGGCCGCTGGCAGAAGCCGCGCTTTACGGCGTTCTGACCGCGCTCCTCTTCACGCTCTGGCCGCTGGCCCGGACCGAGGAGGTGCGGGCGGCGGCGCTGTTTCGCGATGCCTCGGGGCGGATCCGGGCCTGGCCGCGGCCGCGCTATATCGCGGCGACGGTGTTTCTGGCGCTGGCGCTGATCGGGATAGCGGCCTGGTTCTCGGGCGTGCCGAAACTGGCGTTCTGGGCAGCGGCGGGCATTCTCGGCGCGCTGGGCCTTCTGGTGCTGGCCGCGGCGGGGCTTCGCCGGATCGCGCGTGTCGCGGCCCGGGCGCGGGTTTTGCGCGGGCGCACTGCGCTGCGGCTGGCGCTGGGCGCGGTCGGCGGGCCGGGGGGCGAGACCGCCTCGGTGGTACTGTCGCTGGGGCTTGGGCTGTCGATCCTTGCCGCCATCGGTCAGATCGATTCGAACCTCCGGAGCGCGATCCGGCAGGAGCTTCCCGAACGTGCCCCCTCCTATTTCGTGGTCGACATCCAGCCCGGCCAGCTTGACGGGTTCCTGGCCCGGCTCGGGCGCGATCCTGGTGTCAGCCGGGTCGAGACCGCGCCGATGCTGCGCGGCGTTCTGACCCGGATCAACGGCCGTCCCGCGCGCGAGGTGGCGGGCGATCACTGGGTGGTGCGGGGCGACCGGGGCGTGACCTATGCCGACCGGCCGCCGGAAAACACCGTCGTCACCGACGGGCTCTGGTGGCCTCCCGGCTATGACGGGCCGCCGCAGGTCAGCTTTGCCCGCGAGGAGGCCGGCGAGATCGGGCTGAAGCTTGGTGACGAGATCACCGTCAACATCCTCGGCCGCGACATCACCGCGACGGTGACGAGCTTCCGCGAGGTCGATTTCTCGACCGCGGGCATCGGCTTCGTGATGACGATGGATCCGGCCGCCGTCGCAGGGGCGCCGCATACCCATATCGCCACGATCTATGCCGAGCCATCGGCCGAGGCGGCGATCCTGCGCGATCTTGCCTCGGCCTATCCCAACATCACCGCGATCCGGATCAAGGATGCGCTCGACCGGGTGGCCGAGGTGCTGTCGGGCCTTGCCGCTGCCATCGCCTATGGCGCCTCGGCGACGCTGGTGACCGGGGTGATCGTGCTGATCGGCGCGGCCGCGGCCGGTCAGCGGGCGCGGATCTTCGAGGCGGCGGTGCTGAAGACGGTGGGCGCGGTGCGGGGCCAGATCCTGGCCTATTTCGCGCTGCGTTCGGCGATGCTGGGGGCGGCGGCGGGGACCGTCGCGATCTTCGCGGGCGGGGTCGCGGGCTGGGCGGTGATGCGCTTCGTGATGGAGGGCGATTACCGCTTCGAGCCGGTCTCGGCGCTGGCCATCGTCCTGGGTGGTGCGCTGGCGACGCTGCTGGCGGGGCTTGCCTTCGCCTGGCGGCCGCTGGCGGCACGGCCGGCCCGGGTACTGCGCGCGCGCGAATAGCCAGTCGGGCCTTACCCCTTGCGCAGGCCAGAGGCGACAGCCCGAGGCTCTAATCCGGGGCCTTGTCCGTTGGCGCGGCGGCGGCCTCGCGGGCGATGACGGCCCGGGTCCGGGCCACCAGCAGCGGCAGCGCGACCGTCAGCATCAGCAGGCGGAACACGTGATGCGTGGTCACATAGGCCGGATCGGCGTTCAGAAGCAGCGACATCGCCATCATCGTCTCGAGCCCGCCCGGGGCGAAGGCGATAAGCGCACTCAGCATCGGCAGGCCCAGAAGCTTGGCCACCAGCGCCGCCGCGACCAGCGAGACCAGCGCGGCGAAACCGGTCAGCAGGCTTGCCGCGCCCAGGGACTGCAGCAGCATGCGCGGGGTCACGCCCGAGAACCGCGTGCCGATCAGCGTGCCCATGGCGATGAAGGCCGGCACCGACAGCCAGACGGGAACCGTGCCCTGGATCGTCCCGGTGGCATGGCCAAGCGCCGAAAGCCCCATCCCGCCCAGCAAAAGCCCGGCCGGAACCCGCAGCCGGTCGAGCGCGAGCCCGGCCGCGCCCGACAGGGCGAGCAATGCCAGCAGCCCCCGGAGCGGCATCGGCGGCGCCGTCTGCGGCGGCACGACCGGCAGATCGCCCTGGCCCAGAAGCGGCGCGAGGAACGGCACCAGCAGGATCAGTGCCAGCACGCGGACGGTCTGGATCATCGTCACCCGCGGCAGATCGGCGCGCAGGTCGGTCGACAGGCTCAGCACGAAGCTCAGATGTCCGGGGGTTGCGGTCAGCAGCGCGCTCATCCGGTCGAAGCCGAACAGGCGACGCAGGAGCCGCGCGCCAAGCCCGATGATCGTCAGTACCGAGATCGCCAGCACGAGGAGGCTCAGCGGCCAGTGGATCGCGGTGTCGATCGCCTCGGGGGTGACGCTGGCGCCGAGATTGACGCCGAGGACCACGAAGCAGGCATCGCGGAAGACGCGGGGCAGATCGGCGCGCAGCCCCGCAAGCGCGGCGAGGGTCACGCTCAGCGCGGGGCCGGTGATGAATGGCGCAGGCATATGCAGCAGCGCGGCAAGCGCCGCGCCGGTGGCGCCGGTGGCAAGGGTCAGAAGGGCAGGGCCCAGCGGTGGGTCTGTCGATGTCATGCGCGTTTCCGCAGGCGTCGTCCGCCTGCCGGGCCCAGAAACCGTCCTCGCCGCCGTTTGTCAATTCCGTGAAGGGGTTGTGTCCGCCCTGTCCACAAGCGGAGATCCGCGCGGCAAAGCGATGTTGACTTGCGCTCCGCGCCGTCGCATGCGCCTTTGCAACGGTTTTCGAGGAGGCTGCGCATGAAGATCGCGATGGTGGGCACGGGCTATGTCGGGCTGGTGTCGGGTGTCTGTTTTTCCGATTTCGGGCATGAGGTCGTCTGCATCGACAAGGATCCGCGCAAGATCGAGATGCTGATGCGGGGCGAGGTGCCGATCTACGAGCCCGGGCTCGAGGCGGTGATGGCGCGTAACGTGGCGGCGGGGCGGCTGTCCTTCAGCGGCGATCTGGCGGCGGCGGTGGCCGGCGCCGATGCCGTCTTCATCGCGGTCGGCACGCCCACCCGGCGCGGCGACGGCCATGCCGATCTGAGCTATGTGATGGCCGCCGCCGAAGAGATCGCCATGGCGCTGACGGGCTATTGCGTCATCGTCACCAAGTCGACGGTGCCGGTCGGCACCAACCGGCAGGTGGCCGAGGTGGTGGCGAAGGCCAATCCGGCGGCCGAGTTCGACGTCGCCTCGAACCCCGAATTCCTGCGCGAAGGCGCCGCCATCGACGATTTCATGCGGCCCGACCGGGTCGTGGTGGGGGTCGAGGCCGAACGCGCCCGCGCCGTGATGGCCGATATCTACCGGCCGCTCTTCCTGCGCGAATTCCCGGTCGTCTATACCGATCTGGAATCGGCCGAGATGATCAAATATGCCGCCAACGCCTTCCTTGCGGCCAAGATCACCTTCATCAACGAGATGGCGATGCTCTGCGAGAAGGTCGGCGCCGACATCAAGGCGGTCTCCAAGGGCATGGGGCTGGACGGCCGGATCGGCAACAAGTTCCTGCATGCGGGGCCGGGCTATGGCGGCTCGTGTTTCCCCAAGGATACCAACGCACTGGCCCGGATCGGGCAGGATCATGCCTCGCCCTGCGCCATCACCGAGACGGTGATCGAGGTCAATGACCGGGTCAAGCGGCGGATGGTCGACAAGCTGGTCGATCTTTGTGGCGGCAGCGTCAACGGCAAGACCGTGGCGGTGCTGGGGGTGACCTTCAAGCCCAATACCGACGACATGCGCGAGGCGCCCTCGCTGACCATCGTGCCCGCCCTGGTGGGCGGCGGCGCGAAGGTCCGCGTGGTCGATCCGCAGGGGCGGCGCGAAGGCGAGAAGCTGCTGCCCGGCGTCGACTGGCTCGAGGATCCCTATGCCGCGGCGACAGGGGCCGATGCACTGGTCATCCTGACCGAATGGAACGAGTTCCGCGCGCTCGATCTCGGCCAGATGTCCAGGCTCATGGCGGTGCCGCGGCTGGCCGATCTGCGCAACATCTACCCGCCCGAGGATGTGCGGCAGGCCGGGTTCGAGGCCTATGTGGCGGTCGGCCGCCGGGGTTTCGGGCTCGACGGGTAAGACCTTTGGGGCGACGTCTTCTTCGTCGCCTCAAAGCTCTGCCGGGCGCTGCTGCGCCCCGACACGCTGATCCTTGTCAGCCTCGGTTTCGGGCTGCTGCTGCTTTGGCGCCGACGGTTCGGGGCCGGGCGCGCGGTTCTCGGGCTCGTCCTGATCGCGCTGCTGGCGCTGAGCTTGACGCCGCTGGCGCCCCGCGCCATGGCTCGCCTCGAGGCTGCCTATCCGGTGCCCGCCATCGAGGGCCGTCCGGTCGCGGGCATCGTCGTTCTTGGCGGCGGCGAGGAGCCGACGATTTCGGTGGCGCGCGCTCAGCCAACCGTCAACGAGGCGGGCGATCGCTTTCTTGCCGTGCTTGCGGTGGTGCGGCGTTTCCCCGAGGCGCCGGTGCTGTTCACCGGCGGCAGCGGCCGGATTCATCCGGCCGCGATCCCCGAGGCGAATGTGGCGGCGGCTTTGCTGCTGCGAGCCGGGCTCGACCCATCGCGGCTGATCCTCGAGGACGCCTCGCGCACCACAGCCGAGAACGCGCGGCTGGCGGTGGAGCTGGTGCCCGACCGGCCGGGCAACTGGGTGCTGGTCACCTCGGCCTTTCACATGCGTCGTGCCGTTGCCACATTCTGCGCCGCGGGCTGGCGCGGCATCCTGCCCTATCCGGTCGATTTCCGCACTGCGCCCGGATTTCGCGCCAGCCCGGGCCTGCCGGAAAACCTCGGCCTCTTGACCCTCTTCTTGCACGAAGTGCTAGGGCTTGCAGTTTACCGCGCCAGCGGCCTTGCCGCCGATCCGCTTCCCGAAGGCTGCCTTGCCGGGTGATTTTTCCCGTCCGGCATGACCCGAGAGCCGGACCTGCGCGGCATATCGCGCGGCTTCGGGGCGGCAGGCCGATGGCGCACCGGGCGCTTTGCCGGAGCGCGCTGTCGGGAGGTCTTGCAGTAATCGGGAGGGCCGGGGCGGGCTCAGGGGCATCCGGTGGGCGGCAGGTCTTGGAACCGGCGCATGAAGCCGCGGTCGATCCGGTCCTTCCAGTGCCAGACCCAGCGGCCCTCGATCCGCAGCGCCTGCCGGTCGGCGGCGGCGCGCTTTTCGCCCATCGAGATCAGCTTGAGATATCGCCGCTGCGGCCGGTAGGCGCGCATCCGGCCGCCGGTCAGCCCCGCGATCAGGTTTCGGGCCAGGATCGGCGCCTCTCGCACCGCGAAGACGCCCGCCTTGGGCCGTGGCGCATGCGAGAGATGGGCGCAATCGCCCGCGGCAAAGACCCTCGGATCCGAGACCGAGCGCAGGGTCCTGTCGACCGTCACGAAGCCCTCCGTAAGGGCGAGCCCGGTTTCGGCCAGCCAGCCCTGCGGCCGGGCGCCTGCCGCGCCGATGACGAAGGCGGCGGGCAGGCTCTCGCCGTCGGCAAGCGTCACGCCCCCGGGGCCGATCCGTGCAACCCGGCTTCCGGTCCGGAGCGCGATCCCGGCCCGGGCAAGGGCCTCGAGAAGGGCCGTGCGGGCACCGGGGCGCAGGTCGTGCAGGATCTCGTCCGAGGCCTCGATCAGTGTCAGTTCGGGCGCGGCGCCGCCTTTTGCCAGCCTGTGGCGGGCGGCCAGCGCCAGCTCGACCCCGGCCACGCCCGCCCCGATCACCACGACGCGGGGCGTGGCATGGCCCGCCGCGACCCCGGCAAGGAACCCGGCCCAGCGATCGGCGAAGTGCCCGAGCGGTTTGGCCGGGACCGCGTGATCGTCAAAGCCCGGCAGGTCGGGCAGATCGGAGGTGATGCCGATATCGAGCGAGAGGATGTCATAGGGCACCGGCGCCTGCCCGGCGACAAGCACATGGCGGCGGGCCCGGTCGAGCCCCTCGGCGCGGCCGATGACGAAGCGCGCCCCGGCGGCGCGGGTCAGCCGCGCGAGGTCGATCTCGAGTGCCGCGCGCGGATAATGGCCCGCGATGAAGCCCGGCAGCATGCCCGAATAGGCGGCCCTCGGCGCCGGGTCGATCAGCGTCACCGAGAGGTCGGGGCGCTGCCTCATCCCGCGCAGCACCAGCGCATGGGCATGGCCACCGCCGATCAGCACCAGATGGGCGCGGGGACTCATCGGCTCAGTACCCGGTCATTTCCAGATAACCCTCGCCCGGATGGCTGCCGCGCGCTGTGACCGGGCCTTCCCAATAGGGCACCCGGGTTTCGTTCCAGGCCTTTGGTTGCAGCGCGGTGACGGTGATGTCGAGCCCGCGCGCGGGCAGGCGAACACGCCAGAGCGTCGGGATACTGTGCCCGGCAACCTCGGTTTCGGCCTCCGGGACCATCTCGACCGCGCCAGGGGTCAGCGGCGTGGGGGTGCCGTCGGGGGCGATCCAGGTGCCGGTGAGAAAGTCGTCGCGTGCGCCCCGCAGCCGGAAGGCCATCAGCTTGGCGCCGCCGTCGAGATGCAGCGACAGCCAGTCCCAGCCGGTCTGGTCGGCTGCGAGCGGCTGGCTCGACCATTCGCGGTCGAGCCAGGCCCGGCCGGTGACGCGGACGGTGCGGTCGGGGAAGATCAGGCGGCCCTCGGCGCGGTAGAAGGGCTGCGAATAGTAATGGCTGGCCTGCCCGTCGCGCGACTTGACCGAATAGCCGCGCGCGCCCTGAGCCACCAGCGGCCCGGTCGCGACGAGCTCGAGATCATAGGCAAAGCCCGTGCCACTGGCGCCGAGCCGGGCGGCCGATAGCGGATCGGCGCCGGGCCCGGCTGTGCTGAGCAGATGCCAGTCGTCGATCTCGGCGCGGAAGGGGGCAAGGGTCACGCCCGCCTGCCCGATGCCGCCCCGGGCCAGCCGCTCGGCGCTTTTATGGGTGTCGGCCGAGGTGACGGCGGCATGGCCCATCCAGGCGGTCCGGGTCTGCCAGCCGGTGCCGGGCTCGCCGGGCGCCAGCGCGCTGCGAAACAGCGTCCACTGGATGCCGTATTGCCTGCCGTCCTCGCCCTCGAGATTGGCGGTCACATACCACCATTCGATGCGGAACCCGGGATGGGCACCATGATCGCGGGGAAACTCGAAGCGGGCGGCCGGGTCGGGCAGGGCATAGCCATCGGCCGCGCCGCCGAGCCCGGCAAAGCCCTGCGCCAGAGCGGGCAAGGGCAGGAACAGCGCGCAGATCAGGGCCTTAACGTTCATCGGCGAATACCTTCAGCAGATGGACCGGGGCGAGGCGCGCGAGCTTCCAGGCGGGCCAGGCGGCGGCCAGCCCCGCCGCGATCAGCGCCAGCGCGCCGAGCCAGAGCCAGTCCTGCGGGAAGAGATGCATCGGCAGACGCCAGCCGAAGGCCTCGACATTGATCACCGCCAGCAGCACCCAGGCCAGAAGCAGCCCGACCGGCACCGCCAGCGCCATGGTCAGAAGCGCCAGGAGCACCGCGCGGAGCAGTTCCAGCCGGGCGAGGCGGCCGCGGGTCAGCCCCAGCGCCCAGACCGGGGCCAGCTGCGGCAGGCGCATGGTCGAGAGCGTCAGCAGGCTCATGAACATCGCAAAGCCCGCCACGCCCATGGTCAGCACGTTCAGCGCGGCGGTGACGGCGAAGGTGCGTTCGAACACCATCAGCGAGACCTGCTTGACCTCCTGTTGCGAGATCATGCTGTCGGGGGGCAGGCCGAAATCCTCATCGATGGCGCTGCGGAGCGCGGGCACATTGGCCGGATCGGTGCGGATCGCATAGCGGCGGCGGTCGATCCCGGGATACAGCGCCAGCAGATCGGCGATGCCCAGGATCGCCTGGCCCCTGGTGTTGCCGTAATCGGCATAGACCCCGATCAGCGGCCGGATCGCGCCGCCCGGAAGCGTCACCGGATCGCCGAGGCTCAGACCTGCACGGCGCCAGAGCTGTTCATTGACGATGACGCCGTCGCCGCGCGCGAGGGCCTGCCAGACCGAGGCGTCGCCAAGGATCATCGGCCAGTGATCGGGATAGGTGCGGTGATCGGCAACGCCGTAGACCTCGCCCGGACGGCCGAGCAAGGCGCCGTCGATCTTCCAGATCGGCAGCAGCGCGTCGCTGCGCGGGGTCAGCCATTCGGCCAGGCGCAGGGCCTCGTCCTCGGTCCGGGCGGTGACGTAAAGTTCCGATGGCAGGCGCTGGTCGAGCCAGGCGGTGAAGGTCAGCCGGAAGCTCGAGACCATGGTGCCGACGCCGATATTGGCCGAAAGCGCCAGCAGCAGCGCCATCAGCGCCAGCGACAGGCCCGGAAGCTGCTGGCGGGTATCGGCCCAGAACCATTGTGCGATGACGCCCTTCGAGAGCCGTTCGCCGAAAGCCAGCGCCACCGCCAGAGCGCCCGGAAGGGCCAGCGCCGCGGCCAGCAGAAGCGCCCCGAGCAGGACGAAACCGCCCACCAGCCCCTCGCCCCTGACGGCAGCTCTCAGCGCGATCAGCGCAAGCATCCCGGCAAGCCCGGTCTGCCAGGCGAGGGCGCGGGCCGAGGCGCGGCTCCAGGCGCGGGGCTGGGCGGGGGCGAGAACCGGCATCCGCGCCAGCCGCCAGAGGCTTTGCGCCGCCGCGACCCCCGCGCCCGCCAGTGCCATGGCCAGACCCGCGACGGCCCATTCGGGGCGCAGCGACAGGCTGCCCGAGACGCTTGCGCCGTAAAGGCCGCGCAGTGTCGCCGCCACATCGGGCAGGAGTGCTGCGGCGATGACATAGCCCAGCGCGATGCCCGCCAGCCCGGCGACCAGGGCAAAGCCCATCACCTCGGCCGCGAGCAGGCCCACCAGCGCCCGCAGCGGCAGGCCGAGGGCGCGGAGCGTGCGGAAGACCGGGCGGCGCTGCTCGAAGGCGAGGCCGATGGCGGAATGGACGATGAACAGCCCGACCGCGAAGGACAGGAAGCCGAAGGCGGTGAGGTTGAGATGAAAGCTGCCGGTCAGCGCGCCCATATCGGCCTGCTCGGCCGGGCTCTGGCGGATCAGCCCGGGTGCGACCTCGTCCAGGGGGCTCTGGCGCAAGGGCTGCTCGGGCGCAATCAGCAGGCGGCTGATCTTGCCCTCGGCCCGCACGAGGCGCTGGGCGGTGCCGATATCGACCAGCAGAAGGCCGGGCGCCATCCCCGGGGCCGCGGCCAGCGGCGGCAGGCCCCGGGCGCCGCCTTCAGTCAGCCCGGCCACGGTCTCGGGGGCGGCGAAGGCAAGGCCCTCGGCCGAGAGGAAGGCCCCCGAGCGGCTTTCATCGGCGACGGTTTCGGGCAGGCTGTCCGCAGGCAGAGTGAAGGGGTCGACCCCGAGGATACGGAGGGACGGGCCGCGCTCTGACCAGCGCCCTTCCAGCACCGGCGAGACCAGCCAGCCCGCGCGGCGCAGATCCGCAAACACCTGCTGGCCGATCGGCTGACCGTCGCGGGCGACGAGGCTGTCGAGCCGGTCCTGCGCCAGCACTGCCGCCGCGCGGTCATAGCTTTGCCGCGCCTCGGCATTGATCGCCTGCACCCCCGACCAGAGCGCGGTCGCCAGCGCGAGCCCGAGGAAGAGCCCGGCCAGTTGCAGCGGGTGGCGCCGCCAATGCGACAGAAGCGCGGTAATGGCGGTCCGGATCATGCCGCGAGCCGCCCGCCCGCAAGATGCGCGCGCCGTCCCAGCCGCGCGGCGAGCCGGGGCGAATGGGTGACCATCAGAAGCCCCGCACCCGCCTCGGTCACCAGGTCGAGCATCAGGTCCATGACCGCGTCGCCGGTGGCCTCGTCGAGATTGCCGGTGGGCTCGTCGGCCAGCAGCAGCGCGGGCCGGATCGCCAGCGCCCGGCCGATGGCCACGCGTTGCTGCTGGCCGCCCGAAAGCTGTTCTGGATAGCGCGACAGAAGCCCCGACAGACCCAGCCGGTCGGCCAGTGTCGCGACCCGGTCCGGATCGTGGCGCCCCGCCAGCCGGGCCTGGAAGGCGAGATTGGCGGCCACGTCGAGCGAGGGGATCAGGTTGAACTGCTGGAAGACCAGCCCCACCGTCTCGCGCCTGAGCGCGGCGAGGCGAGGTTCGGAAGCGTCGGTCAGATCCTGCCCGTCAACGGCGATCCGGCCGCGATCGGCGCGGTCGAGCCCGGCGCAGAGATGCAGAAGCGTGCTTTTGCCGGACCCGGATTCGCCGGTCAGCGCGACCGTCTCGCCCCGGGCCAGCGCGAGATCGACACCGCACAGCACCTCGATCCGGGTTCCCCCGGTCTCGTAGGCCTTGCCGATGCCGGAAAGTGATAAGAGCATGGGCCGTCTCCCCCGTCTGCCGCGCCTATCTAGCGCGCCGGAGGGCCGGGCACAGCCCGCAGGGCCCGGACGAGGTGCCGCAGCAGGGGCTCAGCGAAATGCGGTTCCGGGTCGGATCCCGAGCTTTTTGAACAGCATCGCGGCGGGACAGAAGCCCGTGACCGAGGCCTGCATCAGGTTCAGCCCGACAAAGGCGGTCAGCAGGTACCAGAGGGGCGACACCCAGCTGCCGAGGGCAAGCGACAGAAGGATCATCGCGCCCGCGAACATCATCACGGCGCGGTCGAGGGTCATGGCGGGTCTCCTTTCGGGGCGAGGGCTGTTCGGCCCGAGCTAGTGGCTGCGGCCCATCAATTCAAGAAATGGAATGTAAAAATTGCGGGGCCCGGATTGATTTCCGGAGCTGGGTCTGATAGGGATAGCCCCTATACCTATCGAGGTGGATGAATGTCGCATCTTACCAAGGACAAGCCAAAGCTTCTGGCGCGGGTGCGCCGACTGAAGGGGCAGATCGAGGCGATCGAGCGGGCCATCGAGGCCGAGAAGGAATGCGGCGCGATCCTGCAGCTCGTGGCCTCTGTGCGCGGCGCCACTGCCGGGCTGACCCAGGAACTGATCGAGGATCACCTGCGCCATCACGTCATTCTGGTCGAGGACGAGACCGGCCGCGAACAGGGTGGCGCGGAGCTTGCCTCGGTCCTTCGCACCTATCTGAAATAGGCCGGATCATGCATGACCACGCCCCTTCCGAGAACTCGCATCATCATTCCCATGACGCGGAGGGCGGCGCGGCGCTCTGCCATCCGCGCGGCCCCGGCGGCCCCGACCATGTCTTTCTGGGCAGCGATCACGACCGCAATGCGCGGCGCACCTGGCTGGTGATCGCCATCACCGCGACGATGATGGTGATCGAGATCGCGGCGGGCACGGTATTCGGCTCGATGGCGCTTCTGGCCGATGGCTGGCACATGGCGACCCATGCCGCGGCGCTGTCCATTGCCGCATTGTCCTACATGTTCGCGCGTCGTCACGCCCATGACCCGCGCTTCACCTTCGGCACCGGCAAGCTGGGCGATCTGGCGGCCTTCGGCAGTGCGGTGGTGCTGGGCGTGGTCTCGCTGATGATCGGCTGGGAAAGCCTCGTTCGGCTGGTGCATCCGGTCGGCATCCATTTCGGCGAGGCGATCTTCGTCGCGGTCATCGGCCTTCTGGTCAATATCGGCAGCGCGGTGCTGCTGCATCAGGGGCCGCATGCGCACAGCCATGGGCATGGCCACGATCACCACCACGCCCACGACCATGGGGCGCAGGCCGGGCATCACTCGCACGACCACCACCACGAGGTCGACCACAACCTGCGCGCGGCCTATCTGCATGTGCTGGCCGATGCGCTGACCTCGGTCCTTGCCATTGCCGCGCTGGTCGCGGGGCGGGCCTTCGGCTGGGTCTGGCTCGACCCGATCATCGGCATGCTGGGGGCGATCCTGATCGCGCGCTGGTCCTTCGGACTGATGCGCGATGCCGGCGGCGTGCTGGTCGATTTCGTGCCGCGTTCGGAGACGCTGCCGCAGAAGATCCGCGAGGCCATCGAGACCGACGGCGCCCGGGTGGTCGACCTGCATGTCTGGCAGCTCGGTCCCGGCCATCGCGGCGCCATCGTCGCGATCTCGGACGAGCATCCGCGCCCGGCGGCCGAATATCGCGGGCGGCTGGCGCATCTGGGCCGCCTCTCGCATGTCACGATCGAGGTCGAGGCGGTCTGAGCCGCCCCGTCTGGTCCCCGTTCAGAACGGGAAGAACAGTGGGATCACCCCGACCGCGAGCACGGCGAAGATGATGTTCAGCGGCAGGCCGACCTTCAGGAAATCGCGGAACCGGTAGCCGCCCGCGCCATAGACGAAGGTGTTGGTCTGATAGCCGATGGGCGTGGCGAAACTGGCCGAGGCCGCGAACATCACCGCCATGATGAAGGGGCGCGGATCGACCCCCAGCTGGGTTGCCAGCCCGATCACGATGGGACCGACCAGCACCGCCACCGCGTTGTTGCTGATCATCTCGGTCAGCGCGCTGGTCAGCACATAGACCGCCGCCAGGATCGCCAGCGGCCCGAACCCGCCCATGAGCCCAACCACCCAGTCGACGATCAGCTGTGCGGTGCCGGTCTCCTCCATGCCCTTGCTGAGCCCCAGCATGCCGAAGATCAGGAACAGGATCCGCCAGTCGATGGCGTTGAACGCCTCTTCGGGATCGACGCAGCGGGTCAGCATCACCGCAACCGCGCCGATCACCGCAAGCCCGGCAATGGGCATCACCTCCAGGGCGGCAAGCCCGACGACCGCCACCATCGTGGCGATGGCGATGGGCGCCCTGGATCGCCGCATCGGCCGTTCGGTGGGCGCCGATAGATTGATCACGCCGCCATCCTCGACCAGCCGACGAAGCCCTTCGGGCGGGCCCTCCAGCAGCAGCGTGTCGGCGAATTGCAGGCGGATGTTGTCGGCCCGCTCCGACAGGTTGCGGTCCGCGCGATGCACGGCCATGACATAGACGCCATAGCGGCGGCGCAGCCGCAACTCGCTCAGCGGCCGGCCGCGCAGCATCGAATTCGGACCGATGCTGGCCTCGAGCGTCACGGTCTGGTCGGCGGTCACGGGCTCGACCCCCCGGTCCGAGAGGTCGCGGAACGCCACCTGGCCGTTTTCCTTCAGTCCGAGGATCTCGCCGGTGCCCGTTTTCAGGACCAGCCGGTCGCCGGGCTCCAGCACCAGCTTGTCGAGGCTGCGCCGCATCGAGACCTCGCCGCGGATCACGTCGAGGATACGGGTTTCGGCGGTGTTGAAGGGCAGGTCCTCGAGCCGCTTGCCGATATAGCGCGATCCGGCCGGGATCAGCAGCCGGGCAAGGAAGCGGCGCCTGGATTCGCGGCCCATCAGATGCGCCAGGGATTGCCGGTCGGGCAGCAGGAAGCGTCCGGCGAGGGCCATGTAGGTCATGCCCACCACGGCGAAGATGAGCCCGGGCAGGGTCATTTCGAACATCGATATCGGCGGCTGGCCGGTCTCTTTCGCGACCCCGCTCATCAGGATGTTGGTCGAGGTGCCGACCAGGGTCAGCGTTCCGCCGAAGATCGCCGCGAAGGACAGCGGCATCAACAGGCGAGAGGGCGCGACGCCCAGGCTGGCCGCGACCGAGATCATCACCGGCGTCAGCAGGATCACGACCGGGGTGTTGTTCATGAAGGCCGAGGCCAGCACCGTCACGATCATCATCAGGAAGAGCGCGCGAAGATACGAGCCTCCGGCCCGCGCGGTCATGAAATCGCCAAGCGTGGCCAGCACGCCGGTGCGTTCAAGTGCTGCCGAGATGATGAACATCATCGCGATGGTGATCGGCGCGCTCGACCCGAACACGGTCAGGAAATCGCCGGTCTCGATGATCCCGGTGGCGAGCAATGCGGCCGAGGCCGCGAGCGCGGTCACTTCGGGCGGATATGTTTCCTTCACGAAACTGAGAAAGACAATGGCAAGCAGGGCAAGAACGACGATCTGGTCGAGCGACATCCGGACGGACCTTCCGATGGGCGCATTTATTCAGGTTAAATACGATAGGTTAGATCGGGTTTCTGTGGAAGCGGTTCCTTAGCGATGCGTCTGACCGGCGCGCGCAGGTCCGGGCGCGCTTTTGCTTCCCTGTCGTGACCTGACAGCCGGTCATGCACGAGCCTCTGTCGGGCCGGCTGCTCGAAGCCCGCGGCCGTTGCCCCGCGACGTCCGGCCGGGTGCCGGAGCGCCCTTCGGTATGGCGCCGGTCATCCGCTGTGCCCGGCGGGTCAGCCCGGACCGCCACCGCATGGGCAGCGGCGTGAGCTGCGTAAGATCCGGGGCAGAAGCCGGGCCATTCCGGGCGCACATCGCGTAGGCCCGGGCCTTGCCGGCATCGCTGGGCCCGGGGTCGCGGAGAAAGACCGGTGCTCCGGGCGAGAGCCGCAGCAGGGTTCGCTTCGGCATCAGTCCTGTCTGCGATGGGATATTGCCAGAAGCGCCACTTGCTCCGTCCGATTGCGCGCGGAAACGGGGCGGCCGCCGAAAGAGGGGAAAAGGGCACCGACCCCGCTCTCGGGCTCGATACCGCGCGAAAACCCGAAGATCCGGCAGGGCCCGCCCGACAGGCCGCCGATTTCGTCCCCCCATTTTAAACGGCCGCCTTACGCGCATGGTGCGCGGCGGCTCGGTCTGTTGGTGCTAATGTCCGGTGCCCTGGCTTTGGCCGGCGGCAGAGGGCGGCATGATCCAAAGGCTTTCCGGCGTCAGGATGAACGCGAAGAGGGCCAGATAGGCGAGCAGAAAGATGAACAACGCACCCGCGTTGCGCCGCCTCATCGTCACAAGCCCGCCGAAACCCAAGCGCTGAGTTGGCTGCATGGTGCGAATCCCCCATTGTGGCCCGTCAAGTCTACAGGGGATGTCGTGATAAATCCTCCTGTCCTTCGTGGTTTCCGAGAAGAGAATTCCCCGGCGGGTCAGCGCGCTGTCCACCAGAGGCCACAAAAGCCTTGCCGCCAGCGCTGGAAGAGGCTCGCCGGCTACCGTTCAGGGTATTGAATTGATAGGGATTATTCCGCCTTTCAGAACAGGGGGGCTGCGGAGGGCAGAAGATTCCTTCGCTTGATCAGCGCCGGTTTCGCCCGTATTCGTGACAAATGATCACCCAGAAGACAAAATATGCCCTGAAGGCTCTGATCGCGCTTGCGGAAGAGGCTGCCGGGGCGGGTGAGGCGCTGACCATCGAACAGATCTCGCAGCGCTCGGGCGCGCCCAAGCGGTTTCTGGAACATATCCTGCTCGATCTCAAGCGTACGGGCTATCTCGGATCGCGCCGGGGCCGGTCGGGCGGGTATCTGCTGATCAAGGAACCGCGCCAGGTCTCGATCGGCGAGTTGCTGCGCGAGGTCGACGGGCCGATCGCGCCGCTGCCTTGCCTCTCGCGTCGGGCCTATCAGCCCTGCGACGATTGCGAGGACGAGGAAAGCTGCCGGATCCGCAGGCTGTTCGGACAGGTCTTCTACGCCTATCTGCTGCTGATCGAGTCGCTGACGCTGGCCGATCTTCTGGAAAGCCCCGACCGGATCGAACGGCTGGCGGCGGATGTCGTCCTGCCGCCCGTCTGAGGGCGCGGCCCGGCCCCTCCGCCGATCCGGCCCCCTGTGGCCCCCTGCGACATGCTTACGACCGGGATCCAGCCCGGGCGTCCCCGATCATGGGCGGAAGCTCCGGGCGGGGCGCCGGCCGGCCGATCCCGGTTCCGGCCGGACACAGGTCCCGACAGGGCGCTGGCCTCGCCCGGCGTCACCCCGTCCCGGGCGCCACAGAGCGCGCGAGCGCCTTGCAGGCATGGGCGCCGATATAGCCCGCCCCGCCCGTCACCAGAACATGCGCCATCGCCCTATTCCGCCGCCTCCGGCCGGGCGAACCGGGCGCGCAGGTAGTCCTCGAACTCGCCCTTCAGCTCGGGCCGCGCCAGCGCGAAGGATACCGTCGCCTGCAGGAACCCGGCCTTCGAGCCGCAATCGAAGCGCTGCCCCGTGAAGCGGTAGCCGTACACCCCCTGCCCGTCGATCTCCTCTGCGATGGCGTCGGTCAGCTGCAGCTCGCCCCCGGCGCCGAACCGCTCGTGGCGCAGGTTCTGGTCGAGATTGTGCAGCACCTTCGGCGTCAGGATATAGCGCCCGATCACCGCCAGGTTCGAGGGCGCCTCCTCGAGGCTCGGCTTCTCGACCATCCCCTTGACCAGCACCCTGTCGCCCATGTCCCGCGCGACATCGAGAATGCCATAGGCAGAGGCCTTCTCGGGCGGCACTTCCATCGCCGCCACCATGTTTGCGCCGGTCTCGCGATAAGCCTCGGTCATCTGCTGCAGGCAGGGCGTCTCGGCCGCGATCACGTCATCGGGCAGGATCACCGCGAAGGGCTCGTTGCCGATCAGCCGCCGCGCGCACCAGACCGCATGGCCCAGCCCCATCGCCATCTTCTGGCGGATATAGGCGATCGCGCCGCTTTCCATGTCGGTGCTGCGCAGGATCTCCAGCAGATCGTCCTTGCCCCTCGAGCGCAGCGAGTCCTCCAGATGCGGGGCGTGGTCGAAATAATCCTCGAGCGCGCTTTTGCCGCGCGAGGTCACGAAGATGAAATCGGTGATCCCGGCCGCCCGCGCCTCGTCGATCGCGTATTGGATCAGCGGCCGGTCCACCAGCGTCATGATCTCCTTCGGAATCGATTTCGTCGCGGGAAGAAAACGCGTCCCAAGACCCGCCACGGGGAAAACCGCTTTCGTCACTTGCCGGTTCTGCATTCGAAATGTTCCTTTTTCACAAGATGACAGACAACGGGCGGGGCCGGAGGCCTATCCGCCGAGGAAAGATAACTGGCCCGGCATGAGGGCCGTGATGCCGATACTGACCGGGGCCGGAACGGGATCTGATCTGGGGGCATGTCAACGGGCCAGTGCAAGCGGGCTCCCGTCCAGGGGTTTCAGGGCCGGTCCGGATCGGGCGTCGACACTGTGCCCGAGGCGGCCATCTCCGCGACGGGCCCGATGGCGCGTCCGGCCTCGTTGCAGGGATCGTAGATGGAAAACCGCCGCCATTCCAGTGCCTGCGGGTGACTGAGCCGCGTATCGGCAAGGCACAGCCGCCGGACCCGGCCCGACAGGCCAGATCCGGAGAACGTCGCCGGACGGCCGCGATCGGGAAAGCGCCGGGGCAGGGATGCGGCGGCGGCATCGTCTCCGGCCATCGGCCGGGCCCTGCCGTTCACCTGCGGATGACCAGACGTCCGTCACGAGATCAGCCGGTCGCCCAGGCGAAGCCCGAAAGCCGAGATCCCGGGACCGGCAGGGTCATGGGCGGCGCGCCTCGACGGGGCCGCGTCGTGACTGCGGCGGTCAGCACGCGGGCGGGACCGGGGATCGCAAGGCGACCGGCGGCGGGGGAAAGAACAGTGCCCGACCGGGCTCGACCCTCGGCAGAGCGGCGCGCCGGGGATAGCAGTCCCAGGACTGTTTTCCCGCGCGCCGCTCCGGTTGCCGTGCCTTCCGCGCGCGGAAGGCTCACAGCAGGAAATCGGTGGCCGCGAGGCTGTGCAGCCCGTCGAGACGGATCTCGAGATCGACAGCCCCGTTGCCGGTGATATCGGCCAGGATCACCGTCATGCCGGGCAGCGAGGTCAGATCCACCCGCAACTCGCCCGCGGTGCCGCTGAATGCCGCCGTGCCGATGAAATCGAAATCCTGGTCTCCGGCCAGCCCCGAATTCGCGTCGATCCCCGAAAGGTCGAACAGGTCCTCTCCCGTCGTGAAATCGGTGATGCGGTCGGTATTGCTGCCTTTGCTGTGGCTTGCTTCATTGAACTCGAAGATGTCGGCTCCGGCCATGCCGGTCAGGATGTCGCCGCCCGCGCCCCCGATGATCACATCGGCCCCGGCGCTGCCGATGATGGTGTCGCGGCCCGATCCGCCGTCGATGCTTTCGATCCCGCTCAGGGTGGTCGCGGAGAGGTCCAGCAGGTTGTGCCCGGCAGAGCCTTGCAGCACGACGCCGGCATGCCCGTCGGCATCGACGATCTCGACGCCGACAAGCCCGCCGAGGCCGATGGTGACATTATCGGCCGTGGCGAGGAGGCTGTCAGAGCCCGTGCCGCCATCGACCATGTCATAGCCGTTCGCCCCGGCGCCATAGAGGAAGGTGTCGTTGCCGGCCCCGCCGTTCAGGGTGTCGTCCCAGGCCCCGCCGATGAGAATGTCGTTGCCCGTGCCCGCGTCGATCCTGTCATTGCCATAGCCGCCCTCGAGCCGGTCATTGCCGGCCCCGCCCTCGATCGTGTCGTTGCCGCCGCCGCCGGTGATGGTGTCGGCGCCGCTGCCGCCCAGAAGGGTGTCGGCGCCGGAGCCGCCCGCGAAGGTGCAGGCCTGCGTCGCGATGCTGCCGTCGATCCAGTCATGGCCGCCGGAGCCGGTCACGGTGAAGATGTCGAGGTCGAGATTGCAGGAGATGGTACTGCTGTCGCTCAGCGTCGCCGTGCTTTCATTTGCCGCGAGATCGAAATGGACCGATGTTGCCGTACGGCCCCTTTCATCCGTCTCGGAATAGTCGAGGATCAGATGATCGGTGCCGTCGGTCTCGGCGATATAGGCCGAGGCGATGCCGAGCCGGATGGTATCGTTGCCGTCGGCAAGCGTGATATCGGCGTATTCGATGCCCCTGATGCCCCCGCCCTGGCTGATGTCGAGATCGTAGTCGATGGGGTAATACGGCGCCGCTATGACCAGAGTGTCATTCCCTGTGCCGCCGTCTATGTCGTCTTGCCCAAGCTCTGTGTAGATATAGTCATCGCCGGGGCCGCCATCGAGCAAGGGGGCGCCTTCGCCAGCGATCAGCGTGTCATTGCCGGCCCCGCCATGCAGCTCGCCATCGCTGTCGCCCGAGTCGAGATAGTCGTCGCCATCGTCGCCCCAGAGTTCCGAGTCCGAATAGAGATATCCGTAAAGGCTGTCATTTCCGTTGCCGCCATGCAGGATATCGTAATCGGAACAACCGTGGATCTGGTCGTGCCCGTCACCGCCATAAAGGATCGATGGCTCGTAACCGCCCCAGATCGTGTCGTTCCCGGCCCCGCCGTCGACCGTCCCTCCGTCGGAGTCCGAGATATCAATCAGGTCATTGCCAGCAGAGCCCATGATGTCGAATTCGTTGAAGCCGTAGATGCCGTAGCTTTCGCTGCTGGAATCGCTGAGATGGACGGTCCCGCCATAGACGTCGAGATTGACGGAAAGCGCCGTCCGGCTGCTGGGATCGGTTCCGGAATAGTCGAGATGAAGACAGCCGTCCCCGTCCATATCGGTCAGCAGAAAGCCCGCAAGGACATCGTTCCCGCGGGCCGAGAGGACGACGCCGGTCGGCTCGAAACCGCTCCACGTGGTGACGCCGGTTCCGGTGGCGAGGTCGATGCTCTGGCTGCTGTCCGGTACCGAAACGAGATAGGACGTGTCGCTGCCCGTGCCGCCCAAGCCCGTACCACCCATGCCCGTGCCGTCGCTCCGGGCCAGGGTCTTGTCATTGCCTGCGCCGCCAAGCAGGGTGTCGTTGCCGTCTTCGCCGGTGATCGCGTCATTGCCCGCGCTTCCGATCACCATTACCTGTTCGACATTCGCGATGCTCAGGCTGACCGAATTGTGGCTCGGGGACCGGGCCGCGCCCGGCAGAGTGCCGCTCAGTCTGCCGGGAGTGGAGGTGGCATCTGTCGCGACGGTATCGAAGCCGCCCTGCGCATCGAATGTCTGCGCATTGCCGGACGGCAGGATTGTTTCTTGGTCGTTCCCATTCGTGAACATCGGATGACCCCCATAAAACGGAAATGCGCGCCATCAAAAATGACGTGGTCCCCGCACGGAAAATTTTCCGGAGCGCGCAAAAAGACAGCTGGAAAGAAAGGCGACTCGTTGATAAATACTTTTTTAATTTAATTTAATTAAGCGCCTTTTGCCGGTGCAAGTCAATATGCGGCGTGTGGCCGAAGATATGAGGGCCGATTTCGCTTTGTCTGTTAATCTTCATGAACAATTTAATTGTTCTTCCGCTTTTGAAAACGGACAATCGGACATGCAGATGAACGGGCGCGCGCAGGGCGGCGGGAGGTCGTTTGGAGATGCGGTCTCGTGCGAGGGCAGGGTGCGTTGCGGCGCCGCTGCGCTCAGGCCCCGAAGGCCGGTGCATAGACCAGTCGGTCCAGAGGCGGCGGGCCGCTCGGATCCGGTTCGTAAATGGCGGTCACGTCGAGAGGGTAGGGCGAGACCAGATTGGCGGCACGGCCCACGGAAAAGCCGAAGCGCGTGTAATAGCCCGGGTCGCCCAGTACCACCACCGGCCCTTCGACCACTTCGAGCGCGGCATGGATCAGACGTCCGCCGAGGCCCAGCCCCTGCGATCCCGGCGTCACCGCGACCGGCGCCAGCGCGTACCAGCCGCGCGGCGCGACCATATGGACCAGCGCCAGATAGGCCCGGATCTCTTCTTTGTCATTGGCCAGCAGCCATTCGCGCGCCATGGCCTTCTGCGCCCGCAGCGTCTCGACCAGGCGGGATTCGTCGGCGCGGCCGAATGCAGCATCGAGCAGCCGGGAAATGGGGCCGTAATCGGAGGCGGTCGCTGGGCGGATGGTCATGGGGCGAGCCTAGCAAATTCGGGCGGAGAGGGAAGGGGCCGGGCTGTCGCGGATGCTGGTGCAGCGGGCATCGCGGGCGCCTGGCGCAAGAAAGAGAAAGGGGCCGCCGCAGCGACCCCTTCCCGATATTCGCAAGGGCAGATTACATCATGCCGCCCATGCCGCCCATGTCGGGCATGCCGCCGCCGGCGGAAGCGCCTTTCGGCTCGGGCTTGTCGGCCACCATCGCCTCGGTGGTGATCAGCAGGCCCGCGACCGAGGCCGCGTCTTCCAGAGCGGTCCGGGTCACCTTGGCCGGGTCGATCACGCCGAACTTGAACATGTCGCCATATTCTTCGGTCTGGGCGTTGAAGCCGAAATGGGTGTCGCCGCTTTCGCGGATCTTGCCCGCAACGACGGCACCGTCGACACCGGCGTTTTCGGCGATCTGACGCAGCGGGGCCTCGAGCGCGCGGCGCACGATGGCGATACCGGCATTCTGGTCGCTGTTGTCGCCGGTCAGGCCGTCAAGCACCTTGGCGCCTTGCACCAGGGCCACGCCGCCGCCGACGATCACGCCTTCCTGCACCGCGGCGCGGGTCGCGTTCAGGGCGTCGTCGACGCGGTCCTTGCGCTCTTTCACCTCGACTTCGGTCATGCCGCCGACGCGGATGACGGCAACGCCGCCGGCCAGCTTGGCAACACGTTCCTGCAGTTTCTCGCGGTCATAGTCCGAGGAGGTTTCCTCGATGTTCTGACGGATCTGCGAAACGCGGGCCTCGATCTCGGCCTTGTCGCCATGGCCGTCGATGATGGTGGTCTCGTCCTTGGTGATGGTGACCTTCTTGGCCTGGCCAAGCATGTCCATCGTGACGTTCTCGAGCTTCATGCCGAGATCTTCCGAGATCACCTGGCCACCGGTCAGGATCGCGATGTCCTGCAGCATGGCCTTGCGGCGGTCGCCGAAGCCGGGGGCTTTCACGGCAGCGATCTTCAGGCCGCCGCGCAGCTTGTTGACGACGAGGGTCGCCAGCGCTTCACCTTCGACATCCTCGGCGATGATCAGCAGCGGCTTTTGCGATTGGATGACCGATTCCAGCAGCGGAACCATCGGCTGCAGCGACGAGAGTTTCTTCTCGTGCAGCAGGATCATGCAGTCGTCCAGCTCGGCGACCATCTTGTCGGGGTTGGTCACGAAGTAGGGCGAGAGGTAGCCGCGGTCGAACTGCATCCCTTCGACGACTTCGACTTCGGTTTCCATGCCCTTGTTTTCTTCGACGGTGATCACGCCGTCATTGCCGACCTTCTGCATCGCATCGGCGATGAAGCGGCCGATATTGGCTTCGCCGTTGGCCGAGATGGTGCCGACCTGGGCGACTTCGTCGGAATCGTTGACCGGACGGGCAGCGGCCTTGATCGCCTCGACGACCTTGGCGGTGGCCATGTCGATGCCGCGCTTCAGATCCATCGGGTTCATGCCCGCGGCCACGGCCTTGGTGCCTTCCTTGACGATGGCCTGAGCCAGCACGGTCGCGGTGGTGGTGCCGTCGCCGGCCTCGTCATTGGTGCGGGAAGCGACTTCCTTCACCATCTGCGCGCCCATGTTCTCGAACTTGTCTTCCAGCTCGATTTCCTTGGCGACGGTCACGCCGTCCTTGGTGATCCGGGGCGCCCCGAAGGATTTCTCGATCACCACGTTGCGGCCCTTCGGACCCAGGGTGACCTTGACCGCATCGGCGAGGATGTTCACGCCTTTCAGCATGCGGTTGCGCGCATCGGTATCGAACTTGACGTCCTTGGCAGCCATATCGCTTGCTCCTGGTTATCTGGTTGTTTCTAAGGGCGAACCGCTCAGGCGATGATGCCGAGGATGTCGCTTTCCTTCATGATCAGCAGCTCTTCGCCCTCGATCGTCACTTCCGTGCCCGACCATTTGCCGAAGAGAACGCGGTCGCCGGCCTTGACCGCCATTTCGATCAGCTCGCCCGAATCCTTGCGGGCGCCTTCGCCACAGGCGATCACTTCGCCTTCCGCCGGTTTTTCCTTGGCGCTGTCGGGGATGATCAGGCCGCCCTTGGTCTTCTCATCGCTTTCGACGCGGCGAACGAGAACCCGGTCGTGCAAAGGTTTGAATGCCATGTTCGAACGCTCCTTGGTTCTGGGTGCCGAGGTTTTATCACTCGCACCCGGTGAGTGCTAATGAGGCGGAGATAGGAAAGCCGCGACTGGCTGTCAAGCATCGGCCCGGCGAAAAAATTGCGAAAAAAACGCCTGCCCGAGGCCGCTTGGCACCTGCGCGGAGATACCGCGAACGGGCAGCGAACCGGGCACGAACAAAGTCCGAACGCTTCCTTGGCGCCACGACGCCAGGATGGCAGAGGCTCGGCGCGGGAAGGCGCCGTCCGCTCATGCTGCAGCGCAGAAAGGGTGTGCGGGCCCGGGTGACAACTGCGCGCGCCGCTTCTATAAGGGCGCCGACCTCAGACATCCGCAAATTGGGCACATGACATGACGATCAAGGTTATCGGCCACAAGGCCCCCGACACCGACTCCACCGGCTCGCCGCTGATCTGGGCCTGGTACCTTTCCGAAATCAAGGGCATGGCTGCCGAGGCCAAGCTGCTGGGCACGCCCAATACCGAAGCCCGGTTCGTTCTGGAGCGCTGGGGCTTCGAGCAGCCCGAGATCATCGCCGATGTCGCCCCGGGCGAGGATGTGGTGATCGTCGATACCAACAACGTCGCCGAGCTGCCCTCGAGGATCAACGAGGCCAACGTGCTCGCGATCATCGACCACCACCTGCTGCAGGGTGGGCTGAAGACCCGCTCGCCGATCGAGATCACCGTGCGCCCCGTCGCCTGCACCGCCACCATCATGTTCGATCTGATGGGCGAGGACGCGGCGAAGATGCCAGACAATATCAAGGGCGCGATGCTGTCCTGCATCCTGTCCGACACGCTGGAATTCCGCTCGCCGACGACGACGCCTGCCGATACCGCCGTCGCCGGACGGCTCGCCGCCGAGCTCGATATCTCGATCCCGGACTATGCTGCCGAGATGTTCGCGGCCAAATCCGACGTCTCGGCCTTCTCGGATGCCGAACTGCTGCGGATGGATTCCAAGCAATACGAGGTCGCGGGCAAGAAATTCCGCGTCTCGGTGCTGGAAACCACCTCGCCCAAGACCGTGCTCGACCGCAAGGACAGCCTGATGCAGGCGATGACCGGCGTGGCCGAAGAGGATGGCGCCGATCAGGTTCTGCTCTTCGTCGTCGATATTCTCCGGCAGGAGGCCACGCTTCTGGTGCCGAACGAGCTGGTCAAGGCGGTGGCCGAGAAGAGCTTTGCCGCCACTGTCGCGGGCGACACCGTGGTGCTGCCGGGCATCGTCAGCCGCAAGAAGCAGATCATCCCGAATCTGCAACTCTGACCGCTGATACGAGTTTCGGAGGCGCCGCATCCGGCGCCTCCCTGCTTTCAAGGAAATGCGCCCATGACACCGATCATCGAGAGCCTCGACGAGGTCTCGTCCCGCTACAAGGCTCTCTTCGTCGATCTCTGGGGCTGCCTGCATAACGGGCGCGAGCCCTTCGCCGAGGCCGTCGCAGCGCTTCAGCGCTACCGTGCCCAGGGCGGCAAGGTGGTGCTGCTGACCAATGCGCCGCGCCACCGCAAGGCGGTCGAGGGCCAGCTCGAGGAGATCGGCGTCGCCCGCGACAGCTGGGACACCATCGCCACCTCTGGCGACAGTGCCCGGGCCGCGCTGTTCCGCGGCATTGTCGGCAAGCGGGTCTATTTCATCGGCATCGATTTCGACCTGACCTTCTTCGACCCGATCGGCATCGTTCGCGACCCGGTCGAGATCGAGCGGGTCCCGTTGGAAGAGGCCGAGGGCATCGTCTGCACCGGCCCGTTCGATTCGCATGCCGATCCGGACGTGCTGCGCCCGCAACTGCTGTATGCCAAGCAGAAGGGGCTCAAGCTGCTTTGCGCCAACCCCGATCTGGTGGTCGACCGGGGCGAGACCCGCGAATGGTGCGCAGGCGCCATCGCCGAGCTTTATACCAGGATGGGCGGCGAGAGCCTCTATTTCGGCAAGCCCCAGCCGCCGATCTACGATCTGGCCCGGCAACGGCTGGCCGAATTCGCAGATGTGTCCGATTCCGAGATCCTGTGCATCGGCGATGGCATCCGTACCGACATCGCGGGTGCCATCGGCGAGGATCTCGATTCGCTCTTCATCTCGGGCGGGCTCGCCGCGGCCGAGACCGAGACCCGGCACCAGCCCGACCCCGAACGGCTTGACGCCTTCCTGAAACAGCACATGGCCAGCCCGACCTACGCCATCGGCTTCCTGCGCTGATCCCGGTCCCGTTCGCTCGGGTCCTTGTGCCCGGCCCTGTCCGGGGCGCGCAAGAGCTTGCGCGCCCTGGCCTTTTCCTGACATGGCCCTTGCCTTGCCCGGCATTCCGGCCCAGCATGCCCCTGCAGGTCGGGCGCTGGCCGGGTGAAATGATGAAACTCCCGACGCAAGAAAGTTGCTTTCTGGTTCCGCTTTGTGGCGAAAAATTACCCTCCTGCATTGCGGCAGGGTGATATCTTCGCTATGCTGCGGTGCAACATGATCCACCGGGGGCCGGGAATGCTCGACAACATGCCACGCGGAACGATTTGTATCGAGGAACTCGAGATCGGTATGTGCCGCCATCTGCGCAAGCAGGTGACCGACCGCGATATCGAGATGTTTGCCGAGGTCTCGACCGACTGCAACCCGGTACATCTGGACGACGATTACGCGATGGAGACGATCTTCGAGGGCCGGATCGCCCATGGCATGCTGACCGCCAGCCTGATCTCGGCGGTGATCGGCGAACAGCTTCCGGGCCATGGCACGATCTATCTGGGCCAGACCCTGAAATTCATGGCGCCCGTGCGTCCCGGCGACATGGTGCTGGCCGAGGTCGAGGTCAAGAGCATCGACCATGCGCGCCGTCGGGTGACGCTGGATTGTCGCTGCCTGGTCGACGGCAAGCCGGTTCTGAAGGGCGAGGCCGTGGTGCTGGCGCCCAGCAAGAAATTCGATTGACGCGGCCCGGCCTCCGGTGCAATCGGGGGCCATGCAGACCTTTGCCTCCTGGACCGGAAACGCCACGGGCGACCGCGGCGCCGCGGTCGCTATCGGCAATTTCGACGGCGTTCATCTCGGCCACCGGGTGGTGATCGAGGCGGCCCGGACCGAGGCAGAGCGCCTGGGCGTGCCGCTGGGCATCCTGACCTTCGAGCCGCATCCGCGCGAGTTCTTCGCCCCCGACGCGCCCCCGTTCCGGCTGATGAATGCCGAGGCCCGTGCCAACCGGCTGGCCAAGCTGGGGATCGATCACCTGTACGAACTGCCCTTCGACGCGCGTCTCGCGGGGCTCTCGCCCGAAGCCTTCGCGCAGCAGGTCATCGTCGACGGTCTGGGGCTGTCCCATGTCGTCGTCGGCGCGGATTTCTGCTTTGGCAAGGGGCGCGCCGGCACCGTCGCGGACCTGACGCGGTTCGGCGCCGGGATGGGGTTCGGCGTCACCGCCGTGCCGCTTCTGTCGAACCATGTGGGCGAGGTCTCCTCGACCTCGATCCGCCACGCGCTGAGCGAGGGACGCCCGGGAGATGCCGCCGCGATGCTGGGCCACTGGCACCGGATCGAAGGCGAGGTGCTGCATGGCGATGCGCGCGGCCGCGATCTGGGCTTCCCGACGGCAAACATGTCGATCCGCGGCCTGCACCGGCCCCGCTTCGGCGTCTATGCGGTCAGGGTCGACGTGCTCTCTGGGCCGCATCAGGGCTGTTATGACGGCGCCGCCTCGATCGGGATCCGACCGATGTTCGGCGAGAATGTCCCGAATTGCGAAAGCTATCTCTTCGATTTCGAGGGCGATCTCTACGGCACCCACCTGTCGGTCGCACTGGTCGAATTCCTGCGCGACGAGGCCAAATTCGACAGCCTGAATGCGCTGGTCGCGCAGATGGATGCCGATTGCAGCCGGGCCCGGGCGATCCTGACCGGCGATCGTCCCTTGCCCTTCGCGCGGGACTGAGCCGGTGGCGCGCCGGCCCCGCAAGACCGATCCGCAAAAGCTGCGCCCGCGATTCTGGGAGCGCGTGGCGCTGAAGGAGATGACGCCCGCCGAATGGGAGGCGCTCTGCGACGGCTGCGGCAAATGCTGTCTGAACAAGCTCGAGGATGCCGATACCGGCGAGGTCGTCTTCACCCGCATCGCCTGCCGCTTGCTGGATGACAGCACCTGCCGCTGTGCCAATTACGCGATCCGCAAGAGCATCGTGCCCGAATGCGTGGTGCTGTCGCCGAAGACGCTGGGCGAGGTCGTCTACTGGATGCCCGCGAGCTGTGCCTATCGGCGGCTCTGGGAGGGGCGCGGGCTGGCCGACTGGCATCCTCTGGTCTCGGGCGATCCCCAAAGCGTGCACGAGGCCGGGAAGTCGGTTCAGGGCTGGACCATTCCGGAATTCGATGTTCCGCTCGAGGACTGGGAAGATCACCTCATCGAAGAGGAGCTGTAACAGCCATGCATTTTGCCTCGGATAACACGTCGCCGGTGCCGCCGCAGATCCTGGATGCCCTGATCGGGGCCAATCACGGCTATGCCATGTCCTATGGCAGTGACGCGATCATGGCCGATGTCCGCGCGATGATCCGCGAGACCTTCGAGGCGCCCGAGGCCGAGGTCTATCTGGTCGCGACCGGCTCTGCCGCCAATGCGCTGTCGCTGGCGCTGCTTTGTCCGTCCTGGGCCACGGTCTTCTGCCATCGCAACGCGCATATCGAGGAAGACGAATGCGGCGCGCCGGAATTCTATACCGGCGGTGCCAAGCTGACGCTGGTCGAGGGCGCCGATGCGAAGCTGACCCCCGAGGCGCTGCACGGGGCCATCGCCCATGCCGCCCGGGCGGGTGTGCACAATGTCCAGCGCGGCGCGGTCTCGCTCACCAATGCGACCGAGCTCGGCACGGTCTATTCCGCCGCCGAGGTCGCCGCCCTGACTGCGGTCGCGGCAGAATACGACCTGCCGGTCCACATGGACGGCGCGCGCTTTGCCAATGCGCTGGTCTCGACCGGCGCCAGCCCGGCCGAGATGACCTGGAAAGCGGGCATCGACGTCCTGTCCTTCGGCGGCACCAAGAATGGCTGCATGGGGGTCGAGGCGGTGGTGCTGTTCGATCCGGCCCATGCCTGGGAATTCGAGCTCCGGCGCAAGCGGGGCGGGCATCTCTTCTCGAAGCACCGCTATCTGTCGGCGCAGATGGCCGCCTATCTCAAGGACGGGCTCTGGCTGAAGCTGGGGGCGCGGGCCAATGATGCGGCGGCCCGGCTGTCGGAGGGGCTTGCCGCGCTTGACCGCGCGACGCTGCTGCACCCGACCGAGGCCAATGCCGTCTTCGCCGCCTTCCCGCGTGAGGCACATCGCCGCGCCCATGCGGCCGGGGCGCAGTATTACTTCTGGCCGATGGACCAGTCGCTGGACGGCCCGGGCGATGTCCCCCTGCCGGCGCGGCTGGTCTGTTCCTGGTGCACGACCGACGAAGAGGTCGACGCGCTTCTGGCCATCGTCCGGGGCGACTGAGCCGCGCGCGCCCCGGTTTGAGGTCTGATCCGGGGCCGGACCCGGGGCGCGCTAGAGCTTTCCCGCGAGATGCAGGTCGAGATCGTCGAGCCGGTCCTGGCCCCAGAACCGCTCGTCGTCATCGGTGATGTAGAAGGGCGAGCCGAAGACACCCCGGGCGGTCGCTTCTTCCAGATTGGCGGCATAGGTCTCGGCCCCTGCCAGCAGCCCCCGGTCGGCAAGCCCCGGATCGAACCCCGCCGCCTGCAGGCAGTCGCGAATGACCTCGTCCTGGGCCAGGTCGCGGTCCTCGGCCCAGCAGGCGCGCGCCAGCGCATGAACCAATTGCCCGAGATCGCCGCCACCGGCTGCCTGCGCGGCAATGATGGCATAGGCGGCGGGCGCCGGATTGGTGGGAAAATGCGCGGGCGCGAGGGACAGTTTCAACTCGGCTTTCGCCGATTGCCGGCGCAGCTCCTGCAATCTGTAGGCTTTGCGCGCGTCGGACCTCTGGGGCAGGGGCGTGCCGCCGGTACGGGAAAAAAGCGTTATTATATCAACGGGCTTGTAGGTGAGTGTCGCGCCATGGCGGGCCGCGATCTCTTCCAGCCGGTTGCCTGCCAGATACACGTATGGCGAGATCACAGTGAAGTAATAGTCGATATGGGCCATCGTGACGCCCCTTCCCTCATAAGGTTTTCAAGACCGTAGCTCGGTGTTAAGCGCTGTCAACGTATCGTTACACGCGCGAATCGGCCGCCGCCGGAGACACTCCCCATGCACAATATTCACGAACCGAAACTGATTTCGGGCAACGCCAACCGTCCGCTTGCCTCTGCCATTGCCCGGCGGATGTCGATGCATCGGGGCATCAATGTCGACCTGGTCGACGCCCGGGTCGAACGGTTCAACGACCAGGAGATCTTCGTCGAGGTCTACGAGAATGTCCGCGGCGAGGACATGTTCGTGATCCAGCCGACCTCGAACCCGGCCAATGACAACCTGATGGAACTGATGATCATGGCCGATGCGCTGCGCCGCTCCTCGGCCGCGCGGATCACTGCCGTGATCCCCTATTTCGGCTATGCCCGTCAGGACCGTCGCACCAAGGCCCGCACGCCGATCAGCGCCAAGCTGGTCGCGAACCTGCTCACCGAATCCGGCATCGAGCGGGTGCTGACGATGGATCTGCACGCTGCCCAGATCCAGGGCTTCTTCGACATCCCGGTCGACAACCTCTATGCCTCGCCGATCTTCGCGCTCGACATCGCGCATGAATTCAACGGGCTCGCCCCCCAGACGACCGTGGTTTCGCCCGATGTGGGCGGCGTGACCCGCGCCCGCGAACTGGCGCAGCGGATCGGGTCGGGGCTGGCCATCGTCGACAAGCGCCGGGTGCGCCCGGGCGAGGTGGCCGAGATGACCGTGATCGGCGATGTCGAGGGGCAGATCTGCTTCATCGTCGACGACATCTGCGACACCGCCGGGACGCTCTGCAAGGCTGCCGACAAGCTGATCGAGGCCGGCGCCAAGGAGGTGCATGCCTATATCACCCATGGCGTGCTGTCCGGCCCCGCGGTCGAACGCATCCGCAATTCGCAGCTGAAATCGGTGGTGGTGACCGATTCGATCCAGCCGACCGAGGCCGTCCTTGCCACGCCCAATATCCGCATCGTGCCGACCGCGCCGCTGTTCGCGCAGGCGATCATGAACATCTGGCAAGGCACCAGCGTCTCCTCGCTCTTCGAGCACGCGACGCTGGCCCCGATCTATGAGGGCCTCTACGCCCCGGGCCGCGTCTGAGCCTGGAGGGCCACATGAACGTGCGCCCCCGACGGCTGGCGGCGGAGGATCCGGCGCTGGCCGGGGGGGGGCTTGAGCTCATCCGCCACAGCGTCGCCTCGAGGGGCGGGCGGCTCTCTTAGCCAGGCTCGCTGCACCGGCTGATGATCTCCGGTATCGCTTTTCACTGAAGTTGGGCCGAGTTGCGGGAAATGGGCGCGCGCCCCCTGCCTGCATTTCCTCATGTGTTGGTCCGAAAGGCTGTCCCCGGGCAGGATCGCGGTCGATCGGATTCGGCGCGGCGATTGCCAGGCCGGGGCGCGGGGCCCGATGCGTTCCCGGTCCCGGTCCCGGTCCCGGTCCCGGTCCCGGAGCCCCGGGGCGAACTGACGGAAAACCGGGCGCTCCTGCCGGGCACGGGAGCGGCCGACCGGCTGCAGGGGCCCCACCCGGATCGGGCCGACCGATCCCGATCATGATGGCCGAGGCTGTGCCGGTTCAGTCCCGGGATTCGGCCGCCGCCTCTGCAGCAGCCCCTTCGGCTGCCGCCTTCTCCGTCGCAATCCCCTCTGCGGTCGCCTCTTCTGCCGCGCGCCGTCTTGCCCGCCGCGACAGCAGCGCGGTGTCGAGCTCGCCATTCAGCTCGCGGGCGCGGCGCAGATAGGGCTCGTTGCGTTCGGCCGGCACGCCCGGTTTCCACAGATCGGCCAGCTCGCGCACCATCCGGCGGTCGAAATCGTAATAGGCGCTCTCGCGCTCGCGGGATTCGGTCGCGCTCAGCCCCATCGCCTCGAGCGAATAGCGCGCGACGCGGAGCGAGCTGTCGAACAGTTCGCGCACGATCTTGTCGGCCCCGGCGCGGTAAAGCTCGTAGACATGGGCGCGGTCGCGGGCGCGGGCGATGATGGTCAGATCGGGCCGCACCCCCCGGGCATAGCGCACCACCCGCGTCGTGGCCGCCGGATCGTCGAGGGCCACCACGAAGACCCGCGCCGTGCCCAGCCCCGCGGCCATCAGCGTCTCGGGCCGGGTCGGGTTGCCGAAGAAGCCCTTGATGCCGAATTTGCGCATCAGGTTGATGGTGGGGAGGTCGTCGTCGAGCATGGTCGCGGGATAGCCCGACATCTGCAGCATGCGCTGCACCACCTGTCCGAACCGGCCGATCCCGGCGATCAGGATCGGGTTGCGCTCGTCGATCCGGTCGGGGGCGCGGTCGGTCCCGATCCCGGCCACCGCGAAGCGCTTCGACAGCATCTCGTAGACGAAGAAGAAAAGCGGCGTCATCAGCATGGTCAGCGCGATCACCAGCAGGAGCGTCTGGGTCAGGCGCTGGGACAGCACGTCCTGCTGGACGGCAAGCCCGAGGAGCACGAAGCCGAATTCACCGGCCTGGGCCAGGCCCAGGGTGAACAGCCAGCGGTCGCGCCCCTTCAGCCCGAAGAGCCGGCCCAGCACCGCCAGCACCAGCCCCTTGACGACCATCACCCCAAGCGCCAGCGCGAAGATCCCGGCCGGGTCGGCCAGCAGCACCTTGAAGTCGATGCCCGCGCCCACGGTGATGAAAAACAACCCCAGCAACAGGCCCTTGAACGGCTCGATATTGCTTTCCAGATCGTGGCGGAATTCGGAATCGGCCAGCACCACGCCCGCGAGGAAGGTGCCAAGCGCGGGCGAGAGCCCGACCATCCCCATCAGGACCGCGATGCCGATCACCAGAAGCAGCGCCAGCGCGGTATACATCTCGCGCAGATGCGCCATGTTGACGAAGCGGAAGACCGGACGGATCAGGTAATGCCCGGCGAGGATCACCGCCGCCACCGCGCCCAGCGTCACCAGCGCCACGCCCCAGGCGGGCAGGCCCGCCACCAGCGAGAAGCTGCCGCCATGCGGTGCGGCCTCGATCGCCGGGCGTATCACCGAGCCGTCGGGCGCGATCCTGGCCTTCGGCGCCGCGACCAGCAAGGGCAGCGCCACCAGCATCGGGATCACCGCGATATCCTGCGCCAGCAGCACCGAAAAGCTCGCCCGCCCGCCATTGGTGGGCATCAGACCCTTCTCGGACAGGGTCTGAAGCACGATCGCGGTCGAGGACAGGGCGAAGACCAGCCCCACCGCCAGCGCCGGACGCCAGTCGAGCCCCAGCGCCGGGATCGCGGCGGCCATGATCGCCAGCGTGGTCAGCGTCACCTGAAGGCCGCCCAGCCCGACCAGCCGGGTGCGCATCCGCCAGAGCGTTCTCGGCTCTAGCTCGAGGCCGATCAGGAACAGCATCAGCACCACGCCGAATTCGGCGACATGGCGGATGTCCTCGACTTCGGCATCGAGAAGGGCGAGCGACGGGCCGATGGCGATGCCGGCCGCGAGATAGCCCAGAACCGATCCGAGCCCTAGCCGCGCGGCGAGGGGAACGGCGATCACCGCTGCGGCAAGGCAGATCAGGGCGGGAAGCAGAAAGCTGTCCATGTCGTCTGGAATCCTCGGGTCCGAGAGCGTCTCGGTCAAGCATGAGTGAGGAAGGGGGCGGCGTCCCGGCGGGGGCGCAGGCAGGAAAGCTGGGGCCGGGAGCGCGCGCTCAGCCGCCCGGCAGGTCCAGTACGATATTGCGGCCGCGCTTGACATAGCGCAGCTGGGTTTCGCCGATGGCCGCGACCTGGCCGCCATCGACGGTGTCGCCGACCTTGACCTTCACGAAGCGGCCAGAGGGCAGCCGCAGCAGCGCGCGGCGGTCGGCCGAGGTTCCGTAGACGCCGATCAGGTTGAGATTACGAAGATTGATGGCATCGGGCAGGGTGGCCTGCCGGGCGACCGATGCGGCGGTGGGAATGGCCGGTTGCACCGGGGCTGCAACGG
The DNA here is from genome assembly GCF_002073975.1 of Rhodovulum sp. MB263. Classification (NCBI taxonomy): domain Bacteria; kingdom Pseudomonadati; phylum Pseudomonadota; class Alphaproteobacteria; order Rhodobacterales; family Paracoccaceae; genus Rhodovulum; species Rhodovulum sp. MB263. The sequence continues at coordinate 605,160 of NZ_CP020384.1, forward strand.
CCTGCACCGTCCTGTCCTCGAAATCCGAAGGGCGCGAGGCCGGGCGGAGCGAGGCGCTGAGCGCGTTGTCGGGCAGTTCGTCGGAGTCCGCAGCCTCGTCCTCGCCGTCGGCGAGGTCTTCCAGTGCGGCCGTCACAGCGGCATCGGTGGCGGGCGCGGGCGCCAGGTCTTCTGGCCGTGCCCGCGGATGCGTGCCGGGAACAGCGGTGGCCGGGTTTTCGGCCCGGGCCAGAACGGATGCGGGCCGGGTGCGGGGCGAGTAGCTTGCGATCCGGGCGGCCAGGGCGGGGTCGGCCGCGACCACTGCGGGCGGCGGCGCCTCGGCCGTCTGAGGCGCAGGGCGCGCCGATGGCCGCGGAGCGCTCTCCTGGGGGAGCGCCGCGTTCTGGGCCGCTGGGGCGTCGTCGCCCAGGGCTTCGGCGCGGTCGTCTGGAGCGTCGACATGCGGATCTTCGGGCGCGTCGGCGGCCGTTCCGGCCGGCGGGCCCAGATCGCCGGGGCGGCCCGGGGGGGTCGTTTCGGGCCGGACATCGTAGACCGGAACGCCATCGGTGGTAATCTCGGCACCATCGGCGGTATCGCCGGGAGCGGGCACCGCAATCGGCTCGGGTTCGGGCACGAGATCGGCGGGACGGGCCCGCGGCACCGCCGCAGGCTTGCCGCGGAACACGGTCACGCCATCCGGTGTCAGCGCGCCTTCGGGCGTGGCCTCGACCAGACCGTGTTCGTCGAGTTCGAAGGTCTGGTCGGGCCCGGGCGGGTCGGCCTGCATCGGCAGCGGCTGGTCGTCTCTGCGGGCAATCTGCGGATCGGGCAGCATGCCGGCTTCGGGCGGCCGGACCGCCCGATCGATGTCGGAGACATACAGATCTCCGATCCGGTCCTGCGCCGGTGCGCTCATCGGGTCCGGGGCGCGCTGCCACATCCCGGTACTGGCATAGGCCTCGAGCGCTTCGGCTTCTGACAGCGGCGCCGGCACGGGCGAGTCCGGGGTGGCGCTATCGGCACGCGGTGCGTTGCCGCTTGCCTGCTGGTGCGGCGCGTCACCGGACGCGCGCCCCGAGGAAGGCTCGGCAGGCGGTTGCCGGTCCGGTGCCCCGGCTTGCGAGCGCTCTGCCCCGGAGGGCGGGGCAAGACCCGCGGTGGTGCCGGTATCCGGAGCGGGTGTCGGGTCCCGAGGCAGCAGGATCGCCCCCAGGGCGACGGCCGCAACGACCGCAATCCCCGCCCCGCCCAGTTTGACGATCTGCATCGGCTCCGGCCCGGCCGAGGGGCGCGCGGCGGCGCTCAGGTCGAGCCCGCGCATCGGCTGCGGCTCCGGACGGACCGACCCGGTAGGGCGGCGCCCGGTCCCCGCAGCGGGGCGCGCTGCGGATTGTTCCGTCCCGGCGGGGGCCTCCGCTTGTGGCGGGCGGGGGGCGGAAGGAGAGGCGGGGACAGGTGAGATTGGCGCCGATGGAGTCGGACTGGCAGCCGGGGGTGCAGGCACGGAGACGGCCGCCGGGGCTGGATCGACGGCAGGCGCAGGCGGTGGTGCAACCTGTTTGTCCTGCGCCCCGGGGGCAGGTGCGGGCTTGGCCTGCGCTCGGGTTTCTGTTCTTTGCGCGGGCCCTGTCTTTTGGGTGGAGACGACCTTTGGGGCAGGCTCTGCCTCCCGGGTGGGGGCTGCCTTGGGTGGGGTGCCGGCCTTGGCTGCCGGCTTTGTCTTGAGCGCGGCCTCTGCACCGGAAGCGGGGGCGGCCTCGGGGGCTGTTTTGGCCTCCGGCACGGGCTTTGCCTCGGGGACGGGGCGCGGGGCCTTGTCCGGTCTGGCCTCGGGGGCCGCCGGTGCGTCCGCTGCCAGCAGCGTTGCGGCTGCGGCGGTCGGGCCGAAGGATGCCTCGCCCTCGAATTGCGCGGCGGGCGGCCGGGCCACGAAACTGACCGGATCGAACTGATGGGCCTGCGCGAAGGCCTCGGCCTCGGCCAGCGTCTCGCGTGCGACCACCGCCAGCCGGGCCCTGCCGCCGGTCTCCTGCCAGTCGAAGACCAGCTCCTCGACCGGATAGGGCGTCAGCCCGTCAAGCCCGCGCAGAAGGCTCGCACGTTTCGCGGCCCGGCTCTCGCCCTCGACCGGAAGCTCCGTGTAAAGGATCTGGCTGTCGGGGATCACCAGCGCGACCAGGGGCCGGCCCTCGGCAAGGTTGCCCGCGGTCGCGCGCAGAAGGCGCAGCGTTTGGACCAGGCCCGGGTCGTGCAGGGACACCTCGCCCAGAGACCGCCAGCCCGCCTTGGCGCGGTGCTGAAGGCCGATCCCGTCCTCGGCGAGCGTCAGCGCGAAATCTGGTTTCATTGCGGCTCTCTACACCGGTTATGCCCCGGTCCCATAGCTCGATCCTGCGGACTATAGCAGGAAACCGCCGACCGGAAGAAGGGGGCACGGCATGTCGGAGCCGGGGGCGTCTTGTCCCGGTCTGTTCGAAGACCAATTAAGGATGACAGAAAGAACGAGGATAGTTTTCATGCGTCTTGTCCCTCTTGCCCCGCTTGCCCTTGTCGTTTCGGCGCTGGTCGCGCCGATCGCGGCCGATGCCGCCCCCGAACTGAGCGTCACCGGAACCGGCACCGCGACCGCAACGCCCGACATGGCGACGCTGAGGCTGGGCGTCGGTCATGAGGCCGACACCGCGGCCGAGGCCATGGCCCTGGTTTCGGACGATCTCGGCCGGGTGATGGCCGAATTGCAGGCCGCGGGTATCGAGGCGCGCGACATCCAGACATCGGGGCTGAACCTGTCGCCGGTCTGGGGCGACCGCGCGGATGGCAAGCGTCCCCGGATCACCGGCTACAGTGCCGCCAACGGGGTGACCGTGAGAGTGCGGGAACTGGACGGGCTCGGGCCGTTGCTCGACACGGTGATCGGGACCGGCGCCAACACGCTCGACGGTCTGAGCTTCGGCCTGCAGGAACCCGGACCGGTCCTGGACGAGGCGCGTCGGGCCGCGGTGGCCGAGGCACGGCGCAAGGCAGAGCTGTTCGCCTCCGCCTCGGGGCAGAGCCTCGGCTCGCTGGTCTCGATCGTCGAGCAGGGGGCGAGCCAGCCGATGCCGATGCGGATGAAGATGTCGTTTGAATCCATGGCCGACTCTATGCCGATGGCCGAGGGCGAGCTTGCACTCGATGCGACGGTGACGATGGTCTTCGAACTCGGCGACGCGGCCGAGTAAGGCGCAGGAGGCCGACCGCGTCCGGGTTCGGGCGCGGTCGGCTTACGGGCTCAGATCTGCGCCAGAGCCTGCTCGAGATCGGCGATCAGGTCATCGGCATCCTCGATCCCGATCGACACCCGCACCACATCGGGATTGGCGCCCGCGGCGATCTGCTGCTCTTCGGTCAGCTGGGCATGGGTGGTCGAGGCCGAATGGATCACCAGCGACCGGGTATCGCCCAGGTTCGCCACATGGCTGAACAGCTGCACCGCATCGACGAACCTGACGCAGGCGTCATAGCCGTCCTTCAGCGCGAAGGTGAACAGCCCGCCGGTGCCCTTGGGGCAGATCCGTTTCGCACGCTCGGCATAGGGCGAGGAGGGCAGCCCGGCATAGGTGACGCGGGCCACCTTGGGATGGGCCTCGAGCCAGCCTGCGACCCTGACCGCATTGGCGCAGTGACGCTCCATCCGCAGGCTGAGGGTCTCGATCCCCATCAGCGTGTAATGGGCGCCCTGCGGGTTCATCGTCATCCCGAGATCGCGCAGCCCCACGGCGATCGAATGGAAGGTGAAGGCGGCGGGCCCGAAGGTCGCGTGGAAATTCAGCCCGTGATAGGCGGGCTCGGGCTCGGAGAGCGAGGGGAACTTGTCGCTCGCCGACCAGTCGAACTTGCCGGAATCGACCACCACGCCCCCAGTCACCGTGCCGTTGCCGGTCAGATACTTGGTGGCAGAATGCACGACCAGCGTCGCACCATGCTCGATCGGGCGGCAGAGATAGGGCGTGGCCGAGGTGTTGTCGACGATCAGCGGCAGCCCGGCCGCGTCCGCGATCTTCGAGATCGCGTCGAGATCGGTGACATAGCCGCCCGGATTGGCGACCGACTCGCAGAACACCGCGCGGGTATCGTCGTCGATGGCAGCCGCGACCGCGTCGAGATCGTCGAAATCGACGAACCTGGCCGACCAGCCGAAGCGCCTGATGGTCTGGCTGAACTGGGTGACCGTGCCGCCGTAAAGCCGGGTCGAGGCGACCACGTTGCGGCCCGGCGCCATCAGCGGGAAGAGCGCCATGATCTGCGCCGCATGGCCCGAGGAACAGCAGACCGCGCCCGCGCCGCCTTCCAGCGCCGCCACCCGCTCGGCCAGAACCTGCACGGTCGGGTTGGTCAGCCGCGAATAGATGAAGCCCACTTCCTTAAGCCCGAACAGCGCCGCCGCATGCTCGGCGTTGCGGAAGACATAGGAGGTGGTCTGGTAGATCGGCACCTGGCGGGCGCCGGTGGCCGGGTCGGGCTTGGCCCCGGCATGGATCTGCAACGTATCGAACCCGTACGGACGGTCTTCGCTCATCGGATCGGAACTCCCTTGTTCCCGGTTCTGCCCAAGCATTAGGCCATCGTCCGGAACTGGGCAACAAGAGCGGCTCGAAAAGAACGGATGCCTCTCCCCGCCCCTGCGGATGGGACAGCAGCCTTTCGGCCCGGCCCGGGGCAGCCTGGATCAGGCGGGGCGGGTCAGGTGGGCCCTTCTTCTTGGCGAAAATACCCCCCACACGCGCTTGCCGCATGCCCGGAGGCGAAAGCGGCGCGGTCGCCCCGTCGGCACCCGACAGGTCCGGCGAGATGTCACGCGGGACGGCGGTCGCGAGGCAGCGCCCCGCCGGCCCGAAACGCAGACGCGCCGCCCTTTCGGGGCGGCGCGTCGCTGTCCTGTCCCTGCGGGCTTTTTCCCGCGGGCTTCAGCAGCAGTCCTCAGCGGCCGGCGATCAGGCCCATCTGTTCGAGCTTGAGGATCACCTGCTGGGCGCAGTTGTCGACGTCGATGCCGGTCGTGTCGACCGCGACCTCGGGATCCGCCGGGGCCTCATAGGGGTCCGAGATCCCGGTGAATTCCTTGATCTTGCCTTCGCGGGCAAGCTTGTAGAGCCCCTTGCGGTCGCGCTTCTCGCATTCCTCCAGCGGCGTGGCCACATGCACCTCGCAGAAGGCGCCATAGGCCTCGATCATCTCGCGCACCGCCCGTCTCGTCGCCGAATAGGGCGCGATCGGCGCACAGATAGCGATGCCGCCATTCTTGGTGATCTCGGAGGCGACATAGCCGATCCGGCGGATGTTGATGTCACGATGCTCCTTCGAGAAGCCCAGCTCGGAAGACAGATGCTTGCGCACCACGTCGCCATCCAGAAGCGTCACCGGACGCCCGCCCATCTCCATCAGCTTGACCATGAGCGCATTGGCGATGGTCGACTTGCCCGAGCCCGAAAGCCCGGTGAAGAAGACGGTGAACCCCTGTTTCGCCCGCGGCGGACGGGTCCGGCGCAGCTCGGAGACCACTTCGGGGAAGGAGAACCATTCCGGGATCTCCAGCCCCTCGGCCAGGCGACGGCGCAGCTCGGTGCCCGAGATGTTCAGAACGGTCACGCCCTCTTCGATCTCGTCGGCGGGCTCGTACTGGGCGCGCTCCTGGACGAAGACCATGTGCTTGAACGGCACCATCTCGAGGCCGATCTCGTCTTCGTATTCCTTGAACAGCTCCTGCGCGTCATAGGGGCCGTAGAAATCTTCGCCGGCCGAGTTCTTGCCGGGGCCGGCATGGTCGCGGCCGACGATGAAATGGGTGCAGCCGTGGTTCTTGCGGATCAGCCCGTGCCAGACCGCCTCGCGCGGGCCCGCCATCCGCATCGCGAGGTTAAGAAGGCTCATCGTGGTGGTCGATTGCGGGTACTTGTCCAGCACCGCCTCGTAGCAGCGCACCCGGGTGAAGTGATCGACATCGCCCGGTTTGGTCATGCCCACGACCGGATGGATCAGGAGGTTCGCCTGGGCCTCGCGGGCGGCGCGGAAGGTCAGTTCCTGATGCGCGCGGTGCAGCGGGTTGCGGGTCTGGAACGCCACGATCCGGCGCCAGCCCAGCTTGCGGAAATAGGCGCGCAGTTCGTTCGGGGTGTCGCGGCGGGCGCGGAAATCGTAATGCACGGGCGGCTGGATTCCGGTGACCGGCCCGCCCAGATAGATCCGGCCCGCGGTGTGATGCAGATAGTTCACCGCCGGGTGGGCGATGTCGTCGGCGCCGAACACCTTCTCGGCCTCGCGATGCTTGTCGGGCTCCCAGCGGTCGGTGACCGTCATCGTGCCGAGGATCACCCCCTCCATGTCGCGCAGGGCGATGTCCTGGCCGATTTCCAGCCCGTCGGCAAACTCGGTCGAGACATCCAGGGTGATCGGCATCGGCCAGAGTGTGCCGTCCTCCAGACGCATCCGTTCCACGACGCTGTCATAGTCGGCCTGGCTCAGGAAGCCCTTCAGCGGGTTGAACCCGCCATTCATCAGGAGTTCGAGATCGCAGATCTGCCGTGCCGTCAGATCCCAGCTCGGAAGCTCCCCGGCCTCCGCCTTCAGCTTCTGGGCACTCTCGTGGGAAACGTACAGTTCGGGGATCGGGGCGAGGTTTGAAATCGACATGACGGGACCTGATGGTTCAACCAAAATACGCGGCGGTGCGGGCCGGGCAGCCCGGATGGCCGGGGCTTAGCCTGCAATCTGCGCGCGGTGCAAGCGGCGGCTCGGCAATTCGGGGAAAAAGGCCGACCGCGTCGCTTTTCCGCCGATGGCGGACCATCTTCCCGGTTGTCGCGGCCCCGGCGAAACGCCGGAGCGCCGCGCGCGCGGGCCCCGGAACGGGGCGGTGGCTCAGGGCCAGGCCCGTGCCGGGCCCGCAGCGCGCACGAGCGGCGGAGCCGGGTCAAACAGCACCAGATGGGTCAGGTCGGGGCGGCTGCGCGAGGGGTAAAGCATCCCCTGGGCGCCGTCCCGCCGCGCGGCATCGGAAAACGCCCAGGTCGGAGAGGGCGCCCCGGCGCTGCGCAGATCCTGCCAGACGACCGAGGCGCGGGTGGGGTCGGGCAGGGCGCGCAGATCGACGATCCGGTCGGCCGCGACCGCAAGCGGGACCAGCGCCCGCGCCGGGGCGTCCGGTGTCAGGTAGCGGGCGATGGCCACGCCCGCGCCCTCGGGCGTGAGCGAGGCATAAAGCACGGCCTCGCCGGAATGATGAAACCGGCCCTCGGGGCTTGAGACGGGGGCGCAGGGTGCCTCCGCCCGCTCGGCCGCGATCAGCCGCCAGACGAGGCCCCGAAAGGCGATCATGCGTCTTGCGGAACTTCGGCCCCGTAGCCCAGCGGCAGGCTTGTCTCCTTGCCCTCGTCGAGCCCGGCCTCGGCCAGGAAACGCTCGACCTCCAACGCGGCCATGCAGCCCATGCCGGCCGAGGTCACCGCCTGGCGGTACTTGTGGTCGGTAAGGTCGCCCGCGGCGAAGACGCCGGGGATCGAGGTCGCGGTGGAATCGGGCGCGGTCACGACATAGCCGCCCATATGGGTCTCGAGCTGGTCGCTGACCAGTTCCGAGGCAGGCGCATGGCCGATGGCGATGAAGACCCCCTTGCAGGCGATCTCGCGGGTCTCGCCGGTCTCGACATGGCGGACCCGGATGCCCTCGACGCCCAGCGGGGCGTCGGTGCCCGTCACCTCGTCAAGCGCGTGGTTCCACAGCACCTCGACCTTTGGATTGGCAAACAGCCGCTTCTGCAGCACCTTCTCGGCGCGCAGCTCGCCCCGGCGGTGGATCAGCGTCACCTTCGAGGCGAAGCGGGTCAGGAAAAGCGCCTCTTCCACGGCTGCATTGCCGCCGCCGATCACCGCGACCTCCTGCCCGCGATAGAAGAAGCCGTCGCAGGTGGCGCAGGCCGAGACGCCGAAGCCCTTGAACTTCTCTTCCGAGGGCAGGCCCAGCCATTTCGCCTGGGCGCCGGTCGCGAGGATCAGCGCGTCGCAGGTATAGGTGGTGCCGCTGTCGGCAAAGGCGGTGAAGGGCCGTTTCGACAGGTCGAGCCGCGAGATGTAGTCCGAGACGATCTCGGCCCCCATGGCGCGGGCATGGGCCTCCATCTTGACCATCAGATCGGGACCCTGGATCTCGGTCTCGCCGGGCCAGTTCTCGACCTCGGTGGTGATGGTGAGCTGGCCGCCGGGCTGGATGCCCTGGATCAGAGCCGGCTCCAGCATCGCGCGCGCGGCATAGACGGCAGCGGTATAGCCCGCCGGGCCCGACCCGATGATCAGCACGCGGACATGTCGTTTCTCGGTCACTTGCAGATACCTTTCTGATGTCGGGACGGTTATAGTTGTCGCGATGAGGGATGGCAAACTTGGCCTCGGGCAGGGCCTGCCGCAAGTGGGGGAGTCGAAATCCGATGGTTCGATATGCTCTGGCAGCCGTTGCGGGACTGATCTCGGCGACCGGACTGCAGGCCCAGGAGGTCGCGCAACAGACCGTTTCCGCCGAGATGCCGTCGCAATGCGCGATCGTGGACAGCTCCCGGATCGTGTCGGTGGTGGTGTGCGGCGGTCCGCGGGACGAGGCCGCCTTCGCCGAGGCAGGGCGCGTCGCCTGCGGTGCGCGCAGGCCCTGCGGCGCCTGGTTCTGGCCCTCGCGCGAGCTGGCTCCGGAAACGGCGCCCGCCAATCATGACGGATTGACCCAGGCGCAGGTTGTGTCGTCCTACGGGGTCTGGGTCGCCGAGCGCGGGATTTTCGTGCGGATCGAACGGGCCGAGTGACGGCCCGGCGCCTTCAGGCCCTGTCTTCCTTTATCCGAGACAATCGAGTGCCGAGACGAGGAAGACGAGCCCCATGAAGCTTGAGGGTGTTTTTCGCATCGCAAGCCGATCCGGCGGAAGCGATTGATCTGGCAATAGGAATTCTCGGCTTTGGGGCGTTCAGCATGGAGGTCGGGAGCGGGGAGGGGCCCGACCGCGCGGGGCGGGTTCGTCTGGATCTGGGCCTCGGCCTCGCCCCCGTCTGCGATCTTCCTGCGCAGAGCGCCTGCCATCGGCGATGACGTGGCAAAGGCCCGCGGCCCCGTCGATCAGCGCCGCAGCCTGCAGGCACTCGTCGCGCTGTCCGGCGGTCGGGATCGGCCGCAGCGGGCGCCCCGGAACATCGGCGGTGGCATGGGGCCGCCACGCGAACGCCCGATCCCCTGAGCCCCCTCTGTCTCTCGTACCCGCAGGGGCCTTGCAAACGGCGCTGTCGATGAGGGCGTATTCGAAGTCGGGTTCCACGCCCGTCTCATTGAAAATGCGCTCCCTCCGCCATCGCCCATCTGCGGCCCCGCGCCTGCGTTCCCTTAAACTTGCCGAAGGCGGGTGGCAGATCCCGCCAAGGCGCGCCCGTCCGCGCCAGCCACAGCCCTGCATCTACAAACCATCGATTGTCGGCGCCGCCTCGGCAGCCCATCGCGTCCCGGCAGATGCCCCATGATCCGCGCCCATTGCATGTTTATCAGCGTCCGCCCGCCCAAGATCGCCTCCGTTTTCCATCTTGAAGAAGACCTCCCGGCAGATGGGAAACCCCTGAATGGGCCTTGATGCTGTATCCGCCCCCAATGGCATCTGTGCACCAAGGTGGGGGATTACGGCATCAAGGCGGAGTCCCCCGGTCCGCGTCGCGGCCGGCCGGACCCTGCGGCCGCCCTCCCGATGGACCAGAGGCCCTTCATCCAATAACTTTCAAACCGCACCACTCAAGTGGTGCAGACCATGGCGGGTCCGTTGCCACAGGTCATCGAAGGCGCCAGATTCACTGACGGTGTGGCCGTGCGCGAACCCGATACCCGCGCTGCCTGATCAGGCTCCGTGATCTGAAATCGGGCATAGCTCCAGAGTAACATGAGAATATGTGTCCACTTAACCTTCTTTCCATGCTATTTTGGGAACGGAGGACCCCGCCATGGATGGAACACCGAAAGCGACGAAACCCAAGACTCGTGACGCGAAGACCAAGATCGCGCAAACCCGCATGAGCGTTCTGGAACTGGCGAAAGAACTCGGCAACGTGGCCGAGGCCTGTCGCCAGCGCGGCATGGACCGCACCAGCTTCTACGAGTGGAAACGTCGGTTTTGGGTTTGAGGGACCGTGGCGCCGGTGGCGCCGCGTAAGCCCGAGAACGGGCTTCGAGGGGCTGAAGGACCTGCCGCCGATCCACAAGACCCACCCTCAAACGACCCCGCCGGAGACGGTCGAGCGGATCAAGGCGCTGGCGCTCGAACATCCGGCCTATGGCTGCAACCGCTTCGAGGCGATGCTGGCGCTCGAGGGCGTGCGGGTCTCCTCGATCACCATCCAGAAGATCCTGAACGGTCGCCAGCGTGGCGCCACCGGTTCGAGCCCGCTGGCGACGCCTGGGCACGCGCTACGACCGCTGGCTGGCGCTCGAGGACGCCCATGCGGGCCAGACCATCGAGATCACTGCCGAACAGGCCGCCTTCCTCGAGAAGCAGAACCCGTGCTTCCGGGAACGACACGTGGAATCAGGCACTCCCGGCGAGCTGCTCTCGGCCGACACGTTCTTCGTCGGCACGCTGAAGGGGATCGGCAAGGTCTATCTGCACGCGGTCGTCGACACCTTCGGCAGCTACGCCTTCGGCTTCCTGCACGTTTCCAAGCAGCCCGAGGCGGCGGTCGCAGTCCTGCACAACGACGTCCTGCCCTTCTACCGCGCCCTGGATCTGCCGGTGAAAGCGGTGCTGACCGAGCGAGCCATTGAAGGCGCCATTGGTTCGAGCCCAATGGCGAGCGGCCGCGAATTCTGCGGCACCGAGCGTCACCCCTACGAGCTCTACCTCGACCTCAACGCCATCGAGCATCGCCGCACCAAGGTCCGCACGCCGAAGGCCAACGGCTTCGTCGAGCGGTTCAATGGCACGGTGCCGGAGGAGTTCTTCCGCGTGAAGATGCGCGAGACCTTCTACGAGACTGTCGAGGCCCTCCAGGCCGATCTCAACGCCTGGCTCGTCCACTACAACACCGAGCGCCCGCATCTGGGTTACCGAAACATGGGGCGACGTCCCATCGAAACCGTAATGTCATTCGTTAGCCAAGAAGGTTAAGTGTACAACCCCGTGTTCGTGGCTTCTCTCGAACCAATGGCGTTCAACCACTCACCTCCAGCGCTTCCAACGGTTATAGAGGGTCTTCGTCGGGCCGTATTCCTTCGGCGCATCGCACCAACGCAACCCATTGCGATTGATGAAGATTATGCCGATGAGGACGCGACGATCATCGACGCGGGGCTTACCATGGCTCTTGGGAAAGAACGGCTTCCGGCGTTCCATCTGTGCATCGCTCAGCCAGTAAAGATTGCTCATCGATCAGGTCTCCTTGCGGAGCCTGAATCATGCCAAATGCCTGAAATCAATGGGGCTGCAGCCTAGTTTACTCGTCACTGTGACCGAGGGGCAGATCCGCCCAGGGAAACAGGCACAAGACGAGACCAAGACATCATGAAGAGGACTGAGGTGGGCTAGAAATATGTGCTTCGAGAGCTTTACGGGCCGATGAGATCTCAGTGTCGAACTGTTTTAGCAAGGAGCTTTGGCTTGCAATGCTCTCTGACTTCGAAGCAATGGATATCTTCTGGCAACATGCGGAGACCCGTCCTAAACCGAATTGACGGCTCAATCCCAGAAGGCTGTGCAGCGTGCGTTCGACTCCTTCAAGATCGCCGTCATCAAGGCGAGCACGCAGGTCTTGCGACTGGAGGTCCAACTTTTCAATCAGAGAAGCAAAGATAGAGCGGACGCGATCGGGTGGTATCGTCTGACGTAAGACATCTAGCCATTCCAGTGAAAGTGTAGGCGGTTCGGTTGCGGAGACTTTTTCGCGTAGATCAGAATTATTCGTCGGAATTCCGATAAAATTGGATGGCATATCGTGCTGCTGCGTGGTGGCCGATAATTCATCGGATCCTCCCGTGAATTTGCCCAGAACGAAAAAAAGTTTATTCCAGTCTATGGGTTTGGTCAGGACTGCCGAGAATGCTTTTTCTTTTTCGAAACTCTGCCGAGCAAGCGCATCGGCTGTCAGCAAAATGATCGGAGGCCCATTTTCGTTCTCCGCTTGGATCACTCGGGCTGCGGTCATACCGTCCATCACCGGCATCTGCATGTCCATGATGATAGCGTCGAAATCACCCTCTTTAACTGCAGTGACAGCCTCGGCGCCATTTTCGACTGTGGAAACCGTGTGACCGCACATCTCGAGGGCGTCGTTCAGCAGGAGGCGATTGGTCTCATTATCCTCTGCGATCAGGATGTTAAGAGGTTTGCCATGGGTAGGTTCCAGCGCGATGTGTGCGGGATGAGTGATGTTGTTCGTTGCCTCGGTCGCCTCGGGCAAACTGATCGTCAGCCGAAAAACAGAGCCTTCTCCCTCGACGCTGCTAACGTTGATTTCGCCATCCATCGCTTGCGCCAGGCGTCCCGAGATCGCCAGCCCCAATCCGGTACCGCCGAAACGGCGTGTGGTCGAGGCCTCGGCCTGTGTGAAGGGTTGGAACAAATTCGCCTGAAGATCGGATGGAATACCGATGCCGGTATCCGCAATCTCGAATTCCACGCGCCACCGTCCGTCCGGAAGCTTTTCGGCACCGCTCAAACTCAGAGTTACCCTGCCCTTGTCGGTAAATTTCAAGGCATTTGTGGTCAGGTTCAGCAATATCTGCTGCAGCCGCATCGGATCGCCCATGAGCGTCGGCGATGGAGATATCCGATGCTCAATCCTGAAATCCAGCCCCTTTTTCTGCGCGGTGCCGGACAGCAGCTCGTAAATATCTGCGATCACGGTATCCGGCAGGAAGGCGATCGCCTCGAGGCTGAGCTTGCCCGCTTCGATCTTCGAGAAATCGAGAATGTCGTCGAGCAGGGCAAGCAAGTTCACCCCTGAACGTCGCAACGTGTCGATCCAGTTGCGATGGCGAACCGATTGGGTTTCCGCAAGCAGCAAGTCGGCGATGCCCAGGATTCCAGTCATTGGTGTGCGCAACTCGTGGCTCATGACGGCGAGGAAGCTCGATTTTGCTTCGCTGGCGCGCTCCGCGTCCCGGCGGGCGCGGTCTCGCTGATCTGCCAGAATTTCCAGATCGTTGGCTTTCTGCTCGAGGCCGAGGCGCGCCGCCTCCAGCTCACGTTCCGCCGCGACGCGATCGGTGATGTCGCGCAAGACGCCCGTATAGGCGGAACCGAACTCGGTCATCATCTCAGAGACGCTTAGCTCGACGGGAAACTCTTCGCCATTTCGGCGTCGTCCCGTCAGCCTTCGCGACATGCCGACGACCTTCCGTATGACGCCCAGCGACTCGGTCTCCGAATAGGCTCCAGTCTTTCTGGCGACCGCCTCGGGCATCAGAATCGATACGTTCTGGCCGACGAGTTCTGCAGCGCGATATTGAAATATTCGTGCCGCCGCGGCGTTTGCGGAAAGGATCACTCCACGCATGTCAATGGAAATGATCCCGTCCAGCGCACTCTCGAGAACGACTGCCAGCTCCCGCTCTTTGGCGATCAGAGCCTGCTCGGCAGCCTTGACACTGCTCACGTCGAATATCACGCCAGTGAAGATGACGGTATCATCAGGGCTGTCGGCGGCGCGCTGAGGTCTTGAGAAGGCGCGCCACCATCGAGTTTCGCCGTCACGCAGAAAGCGGCCTTCGAATTGCCAGTCTTCGCCAGTCGATATCGAATGCGAGATGCTCGCGACCCAGGCATCGATTTCGTCAGGATGGATTTGAAACAAGCTCCAATCCTCGACAAGAGCGTCTGCTTCAAGGCCGAGAATTTCGTAAGAGCGGGGGCTGACATAGGTAAAACCGTGGCGGGTCCCCGGGCCCTCCTGCCATTGGTAGATTACGCCGGGAACCTGACTGGTGATATTGCGGAAACGCTCTTCGCTCTGTCTCAGGGCATTTTCTATCGCCATGCGATCGCCGACGTCGCGGATCGAGTAGATGGTCTTTGATGTGCCCTGCAGCTCAACGCTGCTTGAGCTGATCTCAAGACAAAGCTCCGTACCGTCTGCTCGCCGGCCCTGCACAATTGACGGGGTGGAGGGGTTGGCCAGGACTGCCTCGACCGGGAATATCTCGGAGACGGGCATCGATTTGGTTTGCGCGGCCGACCTGCCGAACATGGTCTCGGCTGCGGTGTTCAGTTCGACGACCTCTCCGGATTCGTCGACGACCACGATTGCATCGCGGATCGCCTTTGCCACCGAAGCCAGACGCCTTTCAGTACGGGCCAGGTTCAGTACCTGGCGTTGGCGCCCTGTCGCCAGCGCTCCGAGAAACAGGGCCAGTGGCAAGGAAAGTCCTCGAAGCAGTTGCAAATGACCGAGGCTGTGTGTCCACCCACCGCGTGGTGTGGCCGCGATTTGCCAAACCAGCCCCGGCAGAACGATGTCTCGTAAGATGGAGGTCGGTGCGAAAAGCTGTTCCTGACCTCTGAAGACCCGACCCGGATCGCCATCGTCAGCCTTCAGGCGCAGAGCGATATCCAGGTGGTTCTCAAGAGGGAGCATGCCAGCCTGTGCAAACACGCTCTCCGCGTCCAGAACCAGGCTCAGAATACCCCAATAGGAGCCGTCCCCAAGAAATACCGGTGTCCGGCTTATCAGGCCAACACCGCCTTGCTTGAGGTTGAGAGGTCCGGTCACAATAGTTGTCTTTCTGTCAATGGCTTTTTTTACAGCGGGCCATTGTTCCTTGATGTCGGGATAATACAGGCCGATGACGGAAGAATTGCTGGGTGCGGGGAATACGTATTTGATACGGTTTCCGGGGGCCATGCCGATATTGCGAATGTTGCGTCCCGCCCCGTGTAGTGACGCCATTGCCGCTTTCATCTCCTGTGGGTCGACGGACTTGCTTGCCGTGATGAATGCAATGAGTCCGTTTGCAAGATATACGTTCGAGTTGATCTCTGTCTGCAAACGAGCTGAAAACGTCATGACCTCCTGAGCCACCAGATCGCGTTCCGCCTCCAGCAGAGCCCGCTTCTCTATGGTGATCGCCCCGTTGGCAGCCGCCAGGACGATCAGGAAGACGATCATGCCCGCCATCACCGGATGCCTGGGCAGGGATTTTCTGGGCCTGAGAAAGCTCATTTGGAGGCGTCCCGCATCATCTGAACGGCAGCATAATCGCCGGCAAACATGTTTGATCTCTTAAGGTTCGCCTCTATCGCTATCCGATGCGTTCTGATCTGGCGTCGATTGAGCGGCTATAGTCGCGCGATAATCCTTTGCGTGAGGCCGCGATCGCGATACCTCACCTCCGTGAAACACTGAGAGATGAGCCACAGGCCGCGTCCGCGGGTTCGCTCACTTGCAAGCACTTTGTCGGGGTCCATGGCCTCCGGCGACGGCACAAAAGCGGGGCCTTCATGCGACAGGCATAAAAACAGTCGCCCGTCAAGTTTCAGAACCCGAAGGGAGAACCGCGCATCCTCCCGCCCAGTGGAAGCGTGCTCAACGATGTTGTTGATGATCTCGGTCATGCCAAGACGAAGTCGTATCTGCTCGTCCGGCGAATAATTTTCGCTGACTTCGTGGCATATAGCGTCCCAGATTCGGGGAGCTTCCAGGAAATCGTACTTCAATATGAAGCGACCGGGCATGTCGCGCGCCCGTCAGGAGGCTTCGAGCAGCGCGATGGCATCGGAGCGATCGGCGGCAACGAGGAAAAACATGTCCATGCGCAGCAGCTTGAAGATTGTCTCGACTGCCGGGGTCAGGCCGCACATGGCAATGCGTGCGTCAGTGTCTTTTCCCTTGGTGACGCCGACGAGCGCGCCAATCCCGGTTGAATCCATGAATTCCACGGAGGTGAAATCCAGTATGATCCGGTCGTGGCCCTTGATCAGCGGTGACAACTGCGAGTGAAAGGCAGTCGCATTGCTTGCGTCCAGGCGCTGCGTGTCGATCACGAAGATGACCACTCCAGCTAAGGTTTCGGTTTTGATCATGGGACCTCCGACGTTGCCTTGCAATTCTCGAGGACAATTATTGAGATATCGTCATCGAATTCGTCGCTTCCATGCCAGTCTACCATCGCTTGCTTGACAGCCGGAACGACGTCATCCAGGGGACTGCTCGCCGCCTCATGCAACAGCCGCTGAAAGCGCTCGACGCCGAACAATTCTCCGTTCGGGCCACCGCATTCGGTGATGCCGTCGGTATAGAAGACGACCCGGTGGATCTGTTTGAGATCCACGAGGAATTCCTCATATGAGACGCCCTCCTGCAGCCCTACCGGGAATCCGCCCTCGCCCAGCGGAAAAGGCGGGCCGCCGTCGATCGGCGTGGCGATCGGGTGAGGATGTCCGGCCTGGCACACCCGCATTTTCTCATCTGCCGAGACCGTCGCCAGCAGCATCGTGAAATAGTCGTTGTCCGGCGGGATGGATTGGAAGATCTCGTTCAATTCCTGCACATAGCTGCTTAAAGTCCGAGACTGTTCGAAATTGCTGACGACCCCCAGGTCGATGATGTAGCGGGAAATCGCGAAGGTCATCATCGCGGCGCGTGCGCCATGTCCGGCGATGTCGAGCGAATAGAGCCCGAAGGTTTCGTCGCCCAGGCTGAAATAATTGTAGAGATCTCCCGACACCGCAGAGGATGGCAGCAAGGCGGCCGACATCTTGAAACGGCCAAAACGCACCTTGTCAGGTGGCAGTAATCCAAGTTGAAGCTTGGCGGCTGCGTTGATGTCGTTCCTCAGCTTGCGAATGGCGTCGTCGAGTTCCTGGTTGCTTTGCGTCAACTGCGTGTTGCTGAGCGCCAGCTGGGTTTGCAGGTCGAATATGCGTTCAGCTGCACGGACCTTGGCGGCCAGCATTTCCGGATCGAAGGGCTTGACCAGAAAGTCGTCGGCGCCGGCCTCCATGGCCGACAGGTAGTCCTCGCGGCTTTCGCGCGCGGTCAGAAGCAGGAAAAAGACGTGCCGTTGCCTCGCTTTACGGCGGATCTCGGCGCAAAGATCGACGCCTGTCATCCCGGGCATCATCCAGTCGCTGATCACCAGATCCACGTTCAGGCCGGCCTGAATTTGGTTCAGGGCATTCTCGGCGCTATCCGCTGCGTGCAGAATATGGCCGAGCTGCCCTATGCTGTGGATGATCAGTTCCCGGATCAGATCGTCGTCGTCGACGACAAGAATTTCCATCCGTGCCTCCCTGCTAGGCCGTCATGTCTTGGGAAGGTGCAGGATCCTCCGCTGGCAGCGGATCCTGGGCATCGCCGCCCGAGTCCCAACTCGGGCTCATCGGATCGGATGTCACGTCGAAGCTTGCATCTGTGCTGGCGAGATCGCCAGGGTCGGACGACGCGGCGGGTTCGTTCGGCCTCAAGGTCAGGCTTTCGGACTCGAACGGGGCGAGATCGCCGGCGGCATCGTACACATCGATCGAGACCGTTCTGCCGCCCTGATCCGAGAAGGTCTGCAACTGCAGGCCGCGCACCAATTGCTCGAAAATCTCCACTGGCGCGTCGCCCTCGAGGATCGCGTCCCGCCCGTCGTTTTCGAAGCGCAGGCTGGGAGCCCCTTCGCTCAGGGCAGCTGACAGCACCGGATCGGAGGCCGCTTCGTCGGACAGGGCAAGGGTATCGTCGGGGAAAAGCACATCCTCCGTCAGTGTGACGACGACCCGGGATACGCTGTCGATACTGTCGATCGTGAAGTCGGGAGCGATTGCAACCGATACCTGCACGGGGGCAGGCTCGGGAACCTGGACATCGAAGGTCGCCGTGGTTTGGGCGATGTCGCCCGTACCGGGGATTGTGGCATAGGCATCGACGGTCAGGGATAATGTGCCGAACCAGTCCGCTGGCGGAAGAAGCTGCAATCCGTCGAGCTGTCCGGTTTCGAGCGACCAGACCCCGCCGCCGATGTTGCGTCCGGCCGTAAGATAGGCGTCTTCGGGCAGTCCGCTCAGAGTGATGGAAAGCGCCTCTGTCCCGTCCGGCACGACCGTGGCGGCCGAGATGTTCAGATCCACCGGTGCGTCGAAGACACCGAGGGCGTCGACCACAATCAGGATCGGCGCGTCCGCGACCGGTGCCGCCGTTACCGTTACCGAGCTTGAAACCGAGACGGGATCAGCGGTGCCATCCTGCAATGTCGCCTCGATCTGCAGCTCGAACTGTCCCGAAAAGTTGGGCGGCGGCGTGATCGTCAGGCCGGCGAGATCCTCTGGAAGCAGCGCATGACGGCCCCCGCCGAGATCGGTTCCGGCGTTCAGTACCGCTCCGTCAGGCAGGCCCGAGATCACGATGGAGGTCACGCTTTCCGACCCGTCCGTATCGCCCGAGCTCAATGCTATGCTCAGGGGGATGGGCTGGTCCTCATCCCCCTGCGCGGCCTGGACGATGAGCGAGGCGGTATCGGTCAGGGGCGCGATTGCGATCGAGATCGTCTCTGTCGTGATGGCCGCGTCACCCTCGTCTTCCAGCGAGATCGCTCTCACGTCAAAGGTCAGCTGGCCGCTGAAATCGGGAGGCGGCGTCAGGGTGAGACCGGAAAGATCCTCGGCTGTCAGGATCCAGGTCCCGCTTGCCGGGTCGCGCGTTCCCGCGCTCAGCACCGCGCCCTCGGGCAACCCGAGAACGGCGAAGGACAGGGTCTCGGAACCATCGGTGTCGATGAGCGCGCCGGCGACGGTCAGGCTCAGCGCCTGATCCTCGACCCCGTCGGGCGCGCCGACCGACAGGTCGGGCGCATCCGCGACCGCGTCAACCAGAACATCGATGCGAGCAAGGGTGATCGGAAAGGACAGAATCTTGCCGACAACCGTCAACGTGACGTCGGAAGCATCATGCTCGGGCGGCGTATAGGTCAGGTTTGCAAGCAGACTGACGGCGATGATCCAGTCGCCGTTTTCATCGAGATAGCCGCCCGACAATGTCCCGCCTTCCGGCACGCCCGCGATACTGATGGAAGCGAGCCCGGCCAGATCGAAGAGGAGCAGAAAGCTCCCCAGATCTATTGGCGTGTCTTCCTCTCCGCGTACGTCATAGCTCTGCCAGACCTCTCCTTCCTGCCCTCCCGAGACAGTCACGGTGACGTTCTGGTTCCAGACAGCCACGTCGCCATTGCTGGATTCTGTGGCTACGGCTGTCGTCGTGAAGCCGAAGCTGCCAAAGAAATCTGTCGGGGGGCGCAATGTCAGCCCCGCCAGATCCTCTGGCGTCAATGACCAGAGGCCATCGCCCGCATAAGTGCCTGCCGACAGGCGTGCGCCTTCCGGCAGGCCGGACACGAACTGCGTCAGTGTCTCTGACCCGTCGACATCGCTCAGTCCGCCCCCGATATTGAAGGGAATGATCGAGACGTCATCGCTCGAGGCGCCGGTGATCGTGACCGTCGGCATGTCGGCCACGGCCTCCACCTGCAGATCGAAAGCCGCGTTGACCTCGGCGCCATCCGTGAGCTCGAAGCGGACGGCGATGCGCATGTCGACATCCGAGTCATTGGGAGGCGTCAGCAAGAGCCCCTCGAGGTCCGCTGCGGAAACCAGATAGCTTCCGTCCGGTTGCAACTCGCCGGCAGAGAGGGTCGTTCCTTCCGGCAAGCCGGAAATCGTCGCGGAATTCAGGTTCGAGAAGCCGGTGGCATCGAGGAAGGCTTGTCCGAGCTCCAGCGCCACGGCCGTGTCTTCCTGGGTGGTCAATCCGTTCAGCGCGATCACCTGCGACGGCGGTGGCAGCGAAGGCTCGTCTGCAAAGACTGTCACCGGCAGCAAAAGGGTGGTGGACGCGACGCCGCCGACCGGATCGCTGGCAATGGCCACAATTTCCAGATCGAAATCGCCTGTGAACCCTGCGGGCGGGATCAGGGTCAAGCCCTCCAGATCGGCCGCGCTCAGGGACCAGGTCGTAGAGCCGTCGGCCGCGACAGCGGCGATCATCCGGCCGAGAGGGTGGCGCCCTCTGGCAGGCCTGCCAGGGTGAGGGCGAGGCTCTCGCCCGGGGCGGGGTCGATCAGCGCGGCGGAGAGATCGAGGGCGATGGCGCCGTCCTCGGCGCCGGTGGCGGGCGCGACGGTGAGGTCGGGCGCATCGACGACCGGGGTGACGGTGACCGCGAGCGGGGCGGTGACGCTGCGGCTGTCGGGGCCGAGGCTGGCGACGGCGGTGACGGAGAGGGCGAGATCGCCATGGACATCGGGCGGCGGGGTGAGGGTGAGCCCGGCGAGATCCTCGGGGGCGAGCGTCCAGCTGCCATCGCCATTGTCGGTGCCGGCCGAGAGGGTGGCGCCCTCTGGCAGGCCTGCCAGGGTGAGGGCGAGGCTCTCGCCCGGGGCGGGGTCGATCAGCGCGGCGGAGAGATCGAGGGCGATGGCGCCGTCCTCGGCGCCGGTGGCGGGCGCGACGGTGAGGTCGGGCGCATCGACGACCGGGGTGACGGTGACCGCGAGCGGGGCGGTGACGCTGCGGCTGTCGGGGCCGAGGCTGGCGACGGCGGTGACGGAGAGGGCGAGATCGCCATGGACATCGGGCGGCGGGGTGAGGGTGAGCCCGGCGAGATCCTCGGGGGCGAGCGTCCAGCTGCCATCGCCATTGTCGGTGCCGGCCGAGAGGGTGGCGCCCTCTGGCAGGCCTGCCAGGGTGAGGGCGAGGCTCTCGCCCGGGGCGGGGTCGATCAGCGCGGCGGAGAGATCGAGGGCGATGGCGCCGTCCTCGGCGCCGGTGGCGGGCGCGACGGTGAGGTCGGGCGCATCGACGACCGGGGTGACGGTGACCGCGAGCGGGGCGGTGACGCTGCGGCTGTCGGGGCCGAGGCTGGCGACGGCGGTGACGGAGAGGGCGAGATCGCCATGGACATCGGGCGGCGGGGTGAGGGTGAGCCCGGCGAGATCCTCGGGGGCGAGCGTCCAGCTGCCATCGCCATTGTCGGTGCCGGCCGAGAGGGTGGCGCCCTCTGGCAGGCCTGCCAGGGTGAGGGCGAGGCTCTCGCCCGGGGCGGGGTCGATCAGCGCGGCGGAGAGATCGAGGGCGATGGCGCCGTCCTCGGCGCCGGTGGCGGGCGCGACGGTGAGGTCGGGCGCATCGACGACCGGGGTGACGGTGACCGCGAGCGGGGCGGTGACGCTGCGGCTGTCGGGGCCGAGGCTGGCGACGGCGGTGACGGAGAGGGCGAGATCGCCATGGACATCGGGCGGCGGGGTGAGGGTGAGCCCGGCGAGATCCTCGGGGGCGAGCGTCCAGCTGCCATCGCCATTGTCGGTGCCGGCCGAGAGGGTGGCGCCCTCTGGCAGGCCTGCCAGGGTGAGGGCGAGGCTCTCGCCCGGGGCGGGGTCGATCAGCGCGGCGGAGAGATCGAGGGCGATGGCGCCGTCCTCGGCGCCGGTGGCGGGCGCGACGGTGAGGTCGGGCGCATCGACGACCGGGGTGACGGTGACCGCGAGCGGGGCGGTGACGCTGCGGCTGTCGGGGCCGAGGCTGGCGACGGCGGTGACGGAGAGGGCGAGATCGCCATGGACATCGGGCGGCGGGGTGAGGGTGAGCCCGGCGAGATCCTCGGGGGCGAGCGTCCAGCTGCCATCGCCATTGTCGGTGCCGGCCGAGAGGGTGGCGCCCTCTGGCAGGCCTGCCAGGGTGAGGGCGAGGCTCTCGCCCGGGGCGGGGTCGATCAGCGCGGCGGAGAGATCGAGGGCGATGGCGCCGTCCTCGGCGCCGGTGGCGGGCGCGACGGTGAGGTCGGGCGCATCGACGACCGGGGTGACGGTGACCGCGAGCGGGGCGGTGACGCTGCGGCTGTCGGGGCCGAGGCTGGCGACGGCGGTGACGGAGAGGGCGAGATCGCCATGGACATCGGGCGGCGGGGTGAGGGTGAGCCCGGCGAGATCCTCGGGGGCGAGCGTCCAGCTGCCATCGCCATTGTCGGTGCCGGCCGAGAGGGTGGCGCCCTCTGGCAGGCCTGCCAGGGTGAGGGCGAGGCTCTCGCCCGGGGCGGGGTCGATCAGCGCGGCGGAGAGATCGAGGGCGATGGCGCCGTCCTCGGCGCCGGTGGCGGGCGCGACGGTGAGGTCGGGCGCATCGACGACCGGGGTGACGGTGACCGCGAGCGGGGCGGTGACGCTGCGGCTGTCGGGGCCGAGGCTGGCGACGGCGGTGACGGAGAGGGCGAGATCGCCATGGACATCGGGCGGCGGGGTGAGGGTGAGCCCGGCGAGATCCTCGGGGGCGAGCGTCCAGCTGCCATCGCCATTGTCGGTGCCGGCCGAGAGGGTGGCGCCCTCTGGCAGGCCTGCCAGGGTGAGGGCGAGGCTCTCGCCCGGGGCGGGGTCGATCAGCGCGGCGGAGAGATCGAGGGCGATGGCGCCGTCCTCGGCGCCGGTGGCGGGCGCGACGGTGAGGTCGGGCGCATCGACGACCGGGGTGACGGTGACCGCGAGCGGGGCGGTGACGCTGCGGCTGTCGGGGCCGAGGCTGGCGACGGCGGTGACGGAGAGGGCGAGATCGCCATGGACATCGGGCGGCGGGGTGAGGGTGAGCCCGGCGAGATCCTCGGGGGCGAGCGTCCAGCTGCCATCGCCATTGTCGGTGCCGGCCGAGAGGGTGGCGCCCTCTGGCAGGCCTGCCAGGGTGAGGGCGAGGCTCTCGCCCGGGGCGGGGTCGATCAGCGCGGCGGAGAGATCGAGGGCGATGGCGCCGTCCTCGGCGCCGGTGGCGGGCGCGACGGTGAGGTCGGGCGCATCGACGACCGGGGTGACGGTGACCGCGAGCGGGGCGGTGACGCTGCGGCTGTCGGAGCCGAGGCTGGCGACGGCGGTGACGGAGAGCGCGAGATCGCCATGGACATCGGGCGGCGGGGTGAGGGTGAGCCCGGCGAGATCCTCGGGGGCGAGCGTCCAGCTGCCATCGCCATTGTCGGTGCCGGCCGAGAGGGTGGCGCCCTCTGGCAGGCCCGCCAGGGTGAGGGCGAGGCTCTCGCCCGGGGCGGGGTCGATCAGCGCGGCGGAGAGATCGAGGGCGATGGCGCCGTCCTCGGCCCCGGTGGCGGGCGCGACGGTGAGGTCGGGCGCATCGACGACCGGGGTGACAGGGCTATCGTCGGCGGAGATGTCCTCGTTGGGAAATTCAACGCTGTCGGCCGGTATGGCCGGGGGAATTGTGTCAACAGTCTGGACCGATTGTGCGGCGAACTCGGCCATATCGAAAGGGGTAGCATCCTCAACGTTCATGCCATCGACGACGTTCGACATGCCGCCAGAGAGTGCATTACTAGGGAGTCCAATCGTGGCAAACGAGGCCCCGCTGGCGGGGGCACCCCATGAAAAGAACGGCACCGGCCCGAGATCGGAGACTGACATGGCTGTCGTCTCGCCTGCGCGCCAAGCCTCGATGGTCTCTGCCAAGGGCTCGCCGACGGAGGCGGGAGCGGGCGCGCGGAGCAGGGTTGGCTCTTCGACCTCGCCCCGATGGATCAAAGACAGGCTGCGGTCATCGACGGCACGTATGGCCGCGTTTGCGTCTACAGGGCGTTCGATAACTTCGACGCGCTCGCGGCCAGGCCGTGCAACCTGAGCGCTCAACGCGTCATTCTCTGTCCCAAGTGGAGGATCCGCAGTATTTTCACCCTCAGCCATCAAACGCTTCCCCAGAACCCTGGGTTACCTTTCCCCCAGCGTACCATCGACTATTGTGTAGAGCGGCTTTAAAAAATACTGAAGAATGGTCTTTTTCCCGGTCAAAATTTCGGCGTGAATCGTCATTCCAGGAAGAAAGTGGCGCGCTTCATCTTCTGAGCCAATCTGGCGAGAATCTAAATGTATGCGGCATAGGTAATATGGCACTTTGTTGGCGTCCAGGAATGTGCTGGGCGATATGCTCGAGATCTCTCCATAGACATGTCCGTAGCGGCTGAAATCAAAGGCAATGACCTTCAGTTTCACCGCCTGGCCGACCCGAACAAATCCTATGTCGCGCGGTGAAATCTGAACCTCTGCGATCAGTTCGTCATCCAATGGTACCAGTCTCGCGGCTGTCTCGCCGGGCTTCAGCACACCACCAACGGTGCGTACGGCGAGCTCTTGTACAATAC
Organism: Rhodovulum sp. MB263; assembly: GCF_002073975.1. NCBI lineage: Bacteria > Pseudomonadati > Pseudomonadota > Alphaproteobacteria > Rhodobacterales > Paracoccaceae > Rhodovulum > Rhodovulum sp. MB263. The sequence continues at coordinate 629,285 of NZ_CP020384.1, forward strand.
CTGCCGTCGGCGCCACGATGAGCAGTCGCTTGATCCTGTCATTTTGAGCGGTCAGTTGCTCACGGATCTCGGCAAGCTCTGCATTGGCGGTTCGAAGTTGGTTAAGCGCTTCTTCGAGCAAGCGTCCGTGAAATTCACTGATTCGGGTGTGGACCTGCGAGATTTCGTTGCGAAGGGACCATATGCTACGGTCCAGTTCGCGCAGTTCCGCCACCGCCATGGTCTGCTCTCGCTGTATCTCGAGCAGTTGAAGGAGCGGGTTCAACCCCTTGCCGACCAGCCCTTCGCGAATGGAGGCCTGTCGGTCAATCAGGGCCAATGCCTCGGCGAGGGTTTCCTTCTGCAGAACCACCGCCTCGATCTGTGCTTCCAATCCGGTGACCTGCTCCTGAAAAACGTTTTCCTGGCTAACGCGGACGCCAATCTGGGCATTTAAAAGGCGTTCTTGTTCCGCGATCAGTTTGTCGTCGTTTGTGAAACGATGAAAATTTGCACGCCGCCCCTCGGCGAAGGCTGCGAAACGTTCGGCCTGCAGTTGCAGTGTCGTCCGCCGAGTGATCAGTTGGTCACGGTTGGAGGTGGTCGCCGTGCTGGTCAATCGCAGCAATGGCTGGCCTTCGGCGACGACCTCGCCTTCCTTTACCAACACCTCTTCCACGATGCCGCCTTCCAGATGGTCAAGCGAACGCACGGCACCGGCGGGAACGAATTCTCCTGTACCCTTGGCGATTTCGTCGACCGGCGTAATTGCAGCCCACGCCAGGAATGCAAGAAGACCTCCGGCGATCGTCCAGATCATGGCATGGGTCAAAGGGCCGATGCCGGTATCGCGGACGAAATCCTCGACGGCGAACCCGTTCTTCATCCCGGTCGATGCGCTTTCTTCGTCAGACATCAGATCAACCCCTTGGGAATTCGGTCGCGCACCTTTTCGGCCGAGCCGAAAAAGCGTACAGTGCCATCCTCAAGCATCAGGATCTTGTCCACGATGCCGAGATGCTGGCGGTTATGGGTGACGATAAGTACGGTCGCGCCGCGAGCGCGTAGCAGCTCCAGTCCGCCGATGAAGGCGAATTCTCCCATGAAATCGATGCCCGTCGCCGGTTCGTCCAACAGAACGACAGGCGCCTTCCGAAGATACATGCGCGCCAGTGACAGACGTGAAAGCAGGCCGACAGGCAAGGTGACAAGCTGGGCATCATAGAAGGTATCCAAGCCTTCGGGTAATGCCGCTACGGCTGTCGCCGCGTCTGCGAGCTGCAGCGCTTCGGCAATGTCCGGTTCGTCGGCCTCCGGCTCTGCCATCAAGAGGTTTTCGCGGAGTGTGCCGTAATGAAAGCTTGGGAGTTGCGGGACGTAGGAAATGGCTCGACGCAGATGCGTCGGGTCGAATTGCCGAAGGTCTCGGCCATCCAGGCGAATATTGCCTGCCTGCGCGTCGTATAGCCCGGCGATCAGCTTCAGCAGAGTTGATTTTCCGCTTCCGTTGCGACCGACAATGGCAATGATCTCTCCGGGCTGCGCGGTGAAGCTCACGCCGCTCAGAATCGGTTCGGTTTCGCGCCCATATCTGAACGTCACGCGGTTGAAGGCGATCTCTCCCCGGATCGGCGGCCGCTCGCCGTCGCCTTCGCCAGGGGCGATCTCTGCCTCGGTGTCCATCAGCCGGTCGATCTGGCGGGCGGATGCGACCAGCTGACCGACTCGCGTTGCTGCCAGGAATGCGTTTTGAACCGGCGCGATCAGGCGCCAGACCAGCATCATGCTGGCGATCAGCCCGCCGGTCGTCATGGCATTGGCGAGCACCAGGAAAATGCCCGCGAAGAGTGTCGCAAGAGCTGCTCCTGTGCCAAGCGATTGGCCGATGGCTGCCAAAATCTGGGCCGAGGTGGTATTGCGCTCGCTCGCCCGGGCTGCCTTTGCCGCGCTGTCGCGATAGCGTTCCAGCCAAACCGTTTCGCCGCCCGCGGCCCGGATCGCACGCATGCGATGCATCATTTCGAGCGTCACGAGCTGGCGTTGAGCGTTCGCCTTTGCAACTTCCGCACCACGGCCACGCATATGCCGCTCACCGATCGCCGCCAGCGCTGCAAACAGGATCATGAAGCAGAGCGGGACCAGGGCCAGCCAGCCACCGACGATGGCGACAGCGGCAATGAAAAGCAGTGTGAAGGGCGTGTCGAGCAGTGCCTGCTCGAGCGGGCCGCGCAACAGATCCCGGATTCGATCCACGTCGCGCACTCTGGCAATCTGGCTCGACAGTCCCGCTCTCTCGGTCGTGCGACTGGGCAGTGTCAGTATTCGGCCGAAGACCGCGTTCCCGACGATATATCCCAACCGCTGGCTGGCGCGGTTCATGATCCGACCGCGGAGCCGACGCATCAGCATTTCCATCCAGGCGGCGGCGACCACTCCAGCGGCAAGATAGGCGAGCAGGGCGGTCGATTCCGACACCACCACCTTGTCGTAAACCGCCATCACGAACAGTGGGTTCGCCACCGCTGCCAGATTTGCGAAAAACGTCAGCAGCAGCGCGCGCAGGATCAGCGGAAGCTGCGCACGCAGTCTTCGGCCGAGCCAGGATTTCCCGATTTCCGAAGCAGGCGTTTCGACGCGTTCAAAGCGAATGAGCGTGCCCCTGCCCAGGCGCTCCGAGGCCCGGGTATCGCCCGTGCGCATCCGCAGAAAGCGAGGCTCTCCACGGAGGGGCAAGAACAGCAAGCCTTGCGTCATGCCGCCCGGCCCGAGGGCTGTGCGGGCCAGATCCTTGCCGGAAAACACCCGACCGCGCCTGATATGTCCCGCAAAGCCGAGCCGGGCAGCGGCGTTGAGCGTGTCCAGCACTCTGTCGCCCGAGAGATCCAATGCGAAGGACAGGCGCAGATCCCGAAGCTCGCCCCGCCAGCCGAGATCGCGCAGCGCGTCATACAGGCAGGTGGCAAGTGTTTCGTCGACGGGGTCCTGCGCCTTTCCTTGCGCATGCATGGCAGGGGGCGCCCCGAAACGGGCCAAGGGCCCATTGGCCCCACCGGATCGGCTTTCGGTTCCGGTATCTGCCATCAGAATGTGCCCTCGACGGTGCTGATCCGTCCGTTTGCCAGCCGCACGATCGCATCGGCGCGGCCCAGGACGCTTGGCCTGTGACTGACGAAAAGGATCGCACAACGTTCGCGGATATCTGCAAAAAGCTCGGCGACCTTTTCATCGCCCTGGTCGTCAATTGCCGAATTGGCGTCGTCGAACAGCAGGACCTGCGGGTCCAGGGCCAGCGCCCGGCAAAGGGCGATGCGCTGCACGACACCGCGTGGCAACCCGTCGGCGGCGTCGTCGCCGACGATCGTGGCAAAGCCCTTCGGCAATGGCTTGATCAGCTCGGTGAGACCGGTTCGCTCTGCGGCTCCGAGCGCGGCATCGACGCGTTCGGGGGCGAACATCGAAATGTTCTCGAGGATTGAGCCTGCGAACAAGGTCTCTTGCTGGGACACCAGCGAGATGGTCCTGCGCAGGCTTTCGTCGGTATAGTCGGATAGGGGATGTCCGCCCAGGAGAACCTCTCCGGCAGTCGGGGAGTACAGGCCTGCGGCAAGGGCCAGCAGGATGCTCTTGCCACTGCCGTTGTCTCCGACAAGACCGATTGTATGACCTTCCCGAAGGTCCAGATTGACGCCGTCGAGCACCCGCTTGCCATTGTTATCGTCGAAGACGACGCCGCGCAGGCTCAGCCTCGGCGGTGCCTGACTGGCGTTCAGAATGCCGGAGGAAGCCGATCTGACGGGGATTTTGAAAATCGCATCCATCTGCTCGCGCCCGATGCTGGATGTCTGCAGGCGCGAAGCCAGAAGAATGAGGTTTCTGATGAGTGCCAGGAAACGACCTGCCAGCAAGGTCGAGGCAGATAGTCCCCCTATCGACATATGGCCCTGCAATATCAGCAGACTGCCCAGCACGATGACCCCGATGATCGAGAGCTGTACGACGAGTTGCGACAGGTCGGTCAGCCGCTGATCGGCCGTGAATGCCTCCCCCTGCGCTGCAAGGCGCCGCTTCTGAAGGGCCTCGTATCGGCGCAATACCGGGCGTTCCAGATTGGCGACCTTGAGCGAGGGCAGGCTTGAAAGCGTGCTGAGCAGGAAATCGTATCTCTGGTCGTCCAAAGACAGCGCGCGGGCGAGAGCCTCTCGCGCAGAGCGGTTTGCCGGTGCTGCCGCAACAGCCAGGGCAATGGCGCCGAGAGCAGGCGCGATGATCACCGGACCGCCCAGAATCCAGATCATCCACATGAAAACGAACAGGAAGGGGAAATCGCAGATGGCCAGAAGCGTTTGCCCGGTCCCATTGAAGCGTCGCTGAGCAACGGCGGCGAGCCGCTCCATATGCGCGCCCGGCGAAACACGCTCAAATGCCGCCAGGTCGGCGTGAAAGAGATGACGTGCGGCGCCACAGCTGGCCCGGACTTCATAATCTGTTGCAAGGGGCGACAGAATTCTGGACCGCGCGATCTTTAGAACGGTCTCAAGTGCTAAGGCGCAAAGAACGCCCAACCCTATGAGGGCGGCTGTATTTTCCGAGTGATTTGGGATGATGCGGTCGTAAACTTGCAGGATGAAAAGCGGCGCCGCCAAGGATAGCGCGTTGATGCAGAGCGAGGCTATTCCGATCGAGACATAGGGGAGGGCGCCGGGTCTTTTCAATGCGTGCCTCGTTCCTCATGGGCGCACCGAACAATGTGAGCACATCGAACGGAGCAACAGGGGGCGCGCGACGACTGAAGATGCGTCGCGGTGTCGCCGGATCTCATTTAAATGAGGCTGCCTAATAAAGCGTAATCGCCAGATGTAAGCTGAGGTTGCGCAGACGGGATTGCGTGCCGAGGCGGTCGATGTGGTGATTTTTCTGCTCCGCCGGTATTTATTGTAAACAAGTCATGTACGGATTTGGAGAATTCGCGCTGATTTATAAAATCAGGTGTTCTTTCGGTGTCGTTTCTGAATCGAAGAGACCAAGGTCTTCGGCGGCTTGGGCGTGCGATTTCCTGCTCTCAAGGCGTGACAATATCCTGCGACGACAATCACCTTGCCGCGCAAGATCCTTCGATTGTGCAATAAGGTGTACACTTAACCTTCTTGGCTAACGAATGACATTACGGTTTCGATGGGACGTCTCCCCATGTTGCGGTAGCCCAGATGCGGGCGCTGGGTGTTGTAGTGGACGAGCCAGGCGTCGAGATCGGCCTGGAGCGCCTCGACAGTCTCGTAGAAGGTCTCGCGCATCTTCACGCGGAAGAACTCCTCCAGAACCGTTCCGTTGAAGCGCTCGACGAAGCCGTTGGTCTTCGGCGTGCGGACCTTGGTGCGGCGATGCTCGATGGCGTTGAGGTCGAGATAGAGCTCGTAGGGGTGCTTTTCGGTGCCGCAGAATTCGCGGCCGCTCGCCATTGGGCTCGAACCAATGGCGCCTTCAATGGCTCGCTCGGTCAGCACCGCTTTCACCGGCAGGTCCAGGGCGCGGTAGAAGGGCAGCACGTCGTTGTGCAGCACCGCGACCGCCGCCTCGGGCTGCCTGGAGACGTGCAGGAAGCCGAAGGCGTAGCTGCCGAAGGTGTCGACGACCGCGTGCAGATAGACCTTGCCGATCCCCTTCAGCGTGCCGACGAAGAACGTGTCGGCCGAGAGCAGCTCGCCGGGAGTGCCTGATTCCACGTGTCTTTCCCGGAAGCACGGGTTCTGCTTCTCGAGGAAGGCGGCCTGTTCGGCAGTGATCTCGATGGTCTGGCCCGCATGGGCGTCCTCGAGCGCCAGCCAGCGGTCGCAGCGCGTGCCCAGGCCGTCGCCAGCGGGCTCGAACCGGTGGCGCCACGCTGGCGACCGTTCAGGATCTTCTGATGCCCGGGCTTTCGCAGGCAGAGCGGCGCGCGCGGACCGCGGGGGCAAGTGCCGGAACCTCTCTGTGCGATCTTTCGGGCGGCCTGTGCCAGCTTGCGGTGCTGGCGCAATCGCTGTCCCACGATCCCGTTGCCCTGTTACTCGACGAGCCGACCGCCGCGCTCGATATCCGGCACCAGTTCGAGGTGATGGAGGCCTTGCGCGATGCCGGTCATGGCCTTCATATCAACGTGCTCGGACGACCCGGCGCGGCCTGACGGGACGCTGGCTCCCAGGCGGTGGCGAACGCCTTCATCCTCTGTGTGCGCCGGGCTGGATGGGCCGGAGCCTTCACTGCCCCGACCGTCTTTGCCCCTGCCGGTCAGGCCGGCTGGGGTACCACGCTGGCCACGATCGAGCGGTCGAGCGCCTCATAGGCGTTCAGACCGATCGTCTCGTAGAGCTCGGCGCGGGTCTGCATCTCGGGGATCTGCCGGGCCGCAGAGCCCGAGCGCGCAAGCTCGGCGTAAAGCCGCTCCTGGGCCTTGTTGGCCACGCGCAGCGAGCTGACCGGCCAGATCACCATGTCATAGCCCAGCTCCTGGAACTCGGCCGCCGTCAACGAAGGCGTCCGGCCGAATTCGGTCATGTTGGCCAGAAGCTTTACCCCGGGCAGCCGGGCGCGGAGCTCGCGGAACATCTCGACCGAATTCAATGCCTCGGGGAAGATCGCCTCGGCCCCTGCCTCGACATAAAGCTTCGCGCGGACGACCGCTCCTTCGAGACCTTCGGAGGCCGCTGCATCGGTGCGCGCGATAATGAAAAGATCGCGCCGGGCGCGGGCGGCGGCGGCGATCTTGGCGGCCATGTCCTCGGGGCGGGCCAGCTTCTTGTCGTTCAGATGGCCGCATTTCTTGGGCAGAAGCTGGTCCTCGAGATGGACGGCCGCAGCACCCGCCTCCTCGAAGGTCCGGACCATGTGCATGACGTTCAGCGCCTCGCCATAGCCGGTATCGCCATCGACCAGCAGCGGCAGGCCCGAGGCACGCGCGATCTGGCGGATGAAGAAGGCCACTTCGTCGACGGTGATGATGCCGAGATCGGGCAGGCCCATCTGGGCGGTCATGGCCGCGCCCGACAGATAGATTCCCTCGAACCCGGCGGCCTTGGCCTGAAGCGCGGCCATGCCGTTATGGGCGCCCGGCAGGCGGTAGATCCCGGGCCGGGCCAGAGCCGCGCGGAACCGCGCGGGCGCCGGGAGGTCGGGCAGGTCGTTTGCAACGAGATAGGGCATTTACGCCTCCGTCTGATCGGTCAGCAGCCCGCCGCGCTGGTCGAGCGGCAGGAAGCGGCGGTTCTCGGGGCCGATGTAATTGGCCGAGGGGCGGATGATCTTTCCATCCGCGCGCTGTTCGATCACATGCGCGCCCCAGCCCGCCGTGCGCGCGATCACGAAGATCGGCGTGAACAGCTCGGTTGGCACGCCCAGCAGGTGATAGGACACCGCCGAGAACCAGTCGAGATTGGGGAACATGCCTTTGGCATCGGCCATCACCTCCTCGATCCGCTCGGCGATGTCGAACCTCCGGGTCGCGCCCTCATGCTCGGCCAGATGCCGGGCCACGCGTTTGATGACCACGTTGCGCGGGTCCGAAACCGTATAGACCGGATGGCCGAAGCCGGTGATGACCTCCTTCGCGGCGACACGGCGGCGGATGTCGTCCTCGGCCTGGTCGGGTGTGGCATAGCGCTTCTGGATCTCGAAGGCAGCCTCGTTGGCACCGCCATGCTTGGGCCCGCGCAGCGCGCCGATGGCCCCGGTGATCGCCGAATAGATGTCCGCCCCGGTGCCCGCAATGGAGCGTGCGGTGAAGGTCGAGGCGTTGAATTCATGCTCGGCATAAAGGATCAGGGTCGTGTGCATCGCGCGCACATGATCCTGGCCGGGCGGCGCACCATGCAGCAGGTGCAGGAAATGCCCCGCCACGGTCTCGTCCTCGGTCTCGACGTCGATTCGGCGGCCGTTCCGGGCGTAATGCATCCAGTAAAGCAGCATCGAGCCCTGGACCGCGATCAGCCGGTCGGCAATGTCGCGCGCCGCGGCCGGGTTCTGGTCATGGGGCTCGGGCAGCACGCATCCCAGTGCCGAGACGCCCGAGCGCAGCACATCCATCGGATGGGTCGCGGCCGGGATCGCCTCCAGCGTCTGGCGCAGCGCGGCGGGCAGACCGCGCAGGCGCCTGAGCCTGGCCTTGTAGGCGGTCAGCTCGGCCGTCGTGGGCAGATGCCCGTGGATCAGCAGATGCGCGATCTCCTCGAAATCGCAGGCCTCGGCGATGTCGAGGATGTCATAGCCGCGGTAATGCAGGTCGTTGCCGGTCTGACCCACACTGCAAAGCGCCGTGTTGCCCGCGACGATGCCCGAGAGGGCGACGGATTTCTTCGGTTTCCTGATGATGCCGGTCATGATCCGCTCCGCTCGAAAAGGCCCTTGGGGCAATGCGTGCCAAGTTTCTCCGGCAGGGCGGTGAAATTCAGGGCGTCCAGCCCGCCCTCGGGGAGCTCCGCGAGGCCCTCGGCCGCGTTGAGGAACCGGTCCTGTTCCTTTGCGTCGAGCATGCCCTCGGAAAGCGTCAGGAACTTCTTGACGTAATTGGGTCGCTCGAAGGGGCGGGCGCCCTGCGGGTGGGCATCGGCCAGTGCGATCTCGTCCTCGATCACCCGGCCATTTTTCAGCGTCACCACCACGCGACCGCCAAAGGCCTTTTCCTGCGGGTCGCGGCTGTGATAGCGGCGCGTCCAGTCCGGATCTTCCAGCGTCGAGATGCGGTGCCACAGATCGACCGTCGAGGGTCGCGCGGCGCGTTCCGGCGCATAGGATGCCTCGTGATGCCAGGCGCCGTCCTCAAGCGCCACGGCGAAGATATACATGATCGAGTGATCCAGCGTCTCGCGGCTGGCCGTGGGGTCCATCTTCTGCGGGTCGTTCGCGCCGGTGCCGATCACGTGATGGGTGTGGTGGCTGGTATGGATCACGATGCTCTCGATCTGGCGCAGATCGCCGATCTCGCCGCGCAGGCGGCGCGCAAGATCGATCAGCGCCTGGCTCTGGTACTCGGCCGAATGCTCCTTGGTATAGGTCTCGAGGATCGCGCGTTTCGGCTCGCCCCTGCCGGGCAGCGGCACCTGATAGACCGCATCGGGGCCCGACAGCATCCAGGCGATGAAGCCGTCCTCGCCTTCCCAGGCCGGGCTGGGCGCGCCTTCACCCCGCATCGCCCGGTCGACGGCCTCGATCGCCATCTTGCCCGCGAAGGCAGGGGCATAGGCCTTCCAGCTGGAAATCTCGCCCTTGCGCGACTGCCGCGTCGTGGTGGTGACATGCAGCGCCTGCTGGATCGCCTGGTAGATCACCTCTCTGGGCAGGTTCAGCGCGGTGCCGATCCCGGCCGCGGCCGAGACGCCCAGATGCGCGATATGGTCGATCTTGTGCTCGTGCAGGCAGATCGCCTTGACCAGATTGACCTGGATCTCATAGCCCGTCGCGATGCCGCGCAGCAGCGCCTTGCCCGACAGCCCGCAATGCTGGGCGACCGCGAGGATCGGCGGGATATTGTCGCCCGGGTGCGAATAATCCGCCGCGAGGAAGGTGTCGTGAAAGTCGAGCTCGCGCACCGCCACGCCATTGGCCCAGGCCGCCCATTCGGGCGAGACGCGGGTGTCCTGCGGCATCCCGAAGACCGTCGCCCCGCGCCTGTAGGGGTGGCACAGCGCCTGCGCCCGGGCCGAGGCCACGGGACGGCGCGCCACCGAGGCCGCCGCCACCGCCGCGTTGTCGATCACCCGGTTCACGATCATCCCGGCCGTATCGTCGGGAACCGAGACCGGATCGGCGGCGAGTTCCGCCAGTTTCCAGGCCAGCTGGTCCTCGCGGGCCAGTGCATCGGCCGATTTGTGCATGTGCAGCCGGTGCAGCTCGAGCTGCGGTGCTCCGTCCTTCATCGGGTCTTCTCCTCCGTGGGTATGGCTATCGGGGTCGGACGTCCGGTCTCGTCGACCGCGACCATCTCGAAACGGCCGGTCATCGCCAGATGGCGCGCCCCGGTCGTCAGTGTTTCTGCCTCGCCGGTCACCTCGACGCTCATCGAGCTTCGACCGATGCGGGTCACGATGGCGGTCAGTTCCAGCGCCTCGCCGGGCAGGACGGGGGTGCGGAACGCGATCCTCTCGGATCCCGCCATCACCACCATGCGGCGGGCGCGGCGGCTGGCCGCGAGGAAGGCGGCCTTGCTCATCATCGCAAGCCCCGCGCCCGCGAAGAGCGTGCCGTGGGGGTTGACCGTCTCGGGAAAGATCAGCGCGGTCACCCGGGTGGGGGCTGTCGATGTGCCTGTATTCTGCGGTGAGCACGGAACCATTATTCGCAACCTTTGCATTTCCCGGAGGTTTCATTTGGCTTAATCGGAGAGATTTACCCTGAAAAGTACTGAAAATGCGAAGACCTTCGAGGTTTTTCCTGAGATATGCGAAGGTTGCGAATTCCGGGACGTGGCTGGTGTGAGGGAGGCCTTGGCGGCATGCGGTGGCCGCTTTGCAAGACCTGCGGGCGGACCGAGGCGCCCCTGGTTAAGGGGAGGCTCAGGGGAGGCGGGCGTCTCGCCCGGCTATCCCTGCCAGATCGAGCGCCGCCGGCGCCTGTTGACGATGCAGGTGCTTTTACAGCTCGACGCGGCCTTCGGGCGCGATATCCGGGTCTGTTCCGAAGAGGGCGCGGCTTCCGGCCGAATGACGCGCGACCCTGCAGGGCGACGCGCTGCCGGGGCTTGCCGCGGGCGATCCTGCCGCGGTGGCTCGGCGAGCTTGCAGAGCGGCTGGACGGTTGCGGCTCTGTCGAACGCGTCCCGGGCGCCAGTCGGGGTCCGGTGGTGAAGGCGGAGAGGCACGGGTATGCGCCTCGGGTGGGCGAAGCGCATCTCGACGGGCTCCCGGGCTTTCCGCTATGCGCGTTCGGGCCGCGAGACCTTGCGCCCGATGCCCGGGAAGGGAAACAGACCGCGCCCGCTTGCGGCGAACTCCTGCCTTTGCGGACAGCAGGCGCGGTGGCGGCGGATCACTCGGTGTCCGGCGCGGTGTCCGGCCCGGCCTCCGGCTCGGGGGACGTCTGCGGTTCTGCCTGTTCCTGCCCGGAGTTCTGGCGGGCGATGATCTCGCGCAGGCGCCTGTCGGCCCGCGTCGGAAGCCCGGCGGGCAGATCCGTCTCGGCCGCTGGCCGGTCGCCAACCTGGATCAGCATCACCATGCCCATCGCGAAATGCGGCGAACACTTGATCCCGTAGATGCCGGGCTCTGTCAGGGTCGCCTCGATCTCTTCGTTGATCTGGCCCTTGAAGGGCTCTGCCCCGGCCGGGAGCATCTCGTCGATGGTTCCGGCATTATGGCCCGGCGCGGTGGCGAGAAACCGCACGGTATCGCCGGGCTCCATCACCAGATAATCCGGCTCGTAGACCATCGGGCCCGAGGCGTTGCGGTTCAGCATCTTCACCTCGACCGTCTTTGCCGCCGCGAAGGGGGCGGAGAGGATCATGGCGGGCAACAGCACAGAGAGAGCAAGTCTTCGCATCATTTGCGTCTTTCATCAAACAGGCTTGAAACGGAGAACCCGGGCACCGTCCGCCGGATCCGTCAACAGATGGGCCTCGACCCCGAACACCTCGCGCAGCAGCGCCGGGACAAGGATCTCGCCGGGCGGGCCGAGCGCGATCAGCCGCCCGCCCTGCAAAACGGCCAGCCGGTCGAAGGCCATCGCCTCGTTGAGGTCGTGCAGCGCGGCGATGGTCGTCACCGGCAGCCGCTCCACGAGGGCCATGATCGACAGCCGCGACCCGATATCGAGATGGTTGGTCGGTTCGTCGAGGATCAGCAGCCCGGGCCGCTGCGCCAGCGCGCGGGCGATATGGACCCGCTGCCGCTCGCCGCCCGAAAGCGTATGCCAGTGGCGGGCGGCGAAATCCTGCATGCCGACGGCGATCAGCGCCGCCTCGACCGCGGCCTCGTCCTCGTCCGAGAACGGATGCAGGGCCGAGAGCCAGGGCGTGCGCCCCAGCTCGACCGCGTCGCGGACGGTGATCCGCTCGGTCGTTTCGGCCTGCTGTTCCACCAGCGCCACCCGCTGCGCGACCTCGCGGCGGGGAAGGCGGCTCATGGGGCGCCCCTCCAGCCGCACCTCGCCTTCGCTTGGTGCCCGGATACCGGCCAGCATCCGCAGCAGGCTCGACTTTCCCGACCCGTTCGGGCCGATCAGCCCGAACCTTTCGCCGCGCATGACCGACAGCGTGATGTCAGAGACGATGGCGCGCCCCTGTACCCGCCAGCCAAGGCCTTCCCCGCTCAGGATCATTTCCGGGCCCTCCCCCGGATCAGGATCGCCGCGAAGGCGGGCGCGCCGATCAGCGCGGTGATCACGCCGATGGGCAGCACCTGTCCCGGGATCAGGATGCGCGAGACGATATCCGCCGCGATCAGGAACACCGCGCCCGCCAGCGCCGAGGCCGGCACCAGCAGCCGGTGCCGCCCGCCCACCAGGAACCGCATCGCATGGGGGATCACCAGCCCGACAAAGCCGATGGCGCCAACCAGCGACACGATCAGCGCGGTGACCAGAGCCGCCGTCCCGATCAGCACCGCCTGCACCCGGCGCACGTTGATGCCGAGCGAGGCCGCACTGTCAGCCCCGAAGGTGAAGGCGTCGAGGCTGCGCACATGCCAGAGGCAGACCCCAAGCCCCAAGGCCGCGGCAGGCACGGCAATCAGGCTGTCCTGCCAGCGCGCCCCCGAGAGATTTCCCAGAAGCCAGAACATGATGCCGCGGGCCTGTTCGGCATTGGCGGATTTCGCGATCAGGAAGGCGGTCATCGCGTTGAAGAGCTGTGCCCCCGCAATCCCGGCCAGTACGATCACGCCCGCGGCCTGCAGCCCGGTGCCGCCGCCTGCCGCGCGCGCCAGGGTCGCGACCATGACGAAGGCCAGAAGCGCCCCGGCGAAGGCGCCTGTCGACAGCGAGAGCGCGCCCGCGCCGAGCCCGGCGACGGTGACCGCAACCGCGCCGGTCGAGGCCCCGGCGGAGATCCCCAGCAGATAGGGATCGGCCAGCGCATTCCTCAGCAGGGCCTGCAGCACGACGCCCGACAGGGCGAGCCCCGTCCCGCAGGCGGCCGCCACCACCGCGCGGGCGAGGCGGTAGTTCCAGACGATGCCCTCGTCGATCCGCGCAACCGGGTAGAGGGTGCCGAACAGCTTGTTGCCCAGCACCTGGAACACGGTCGCGGCGGGTATGCGGGTCTCGCCGATCGCGGTTCCGGCGATCAGCGCGGCCAGCAGCACCGGGGGGGCGATCCACCCCCAGTGCCAGCGGGCCCGACGGGCGCCGGACCTCATTTGCTCAGATCGAATCCGGCCAGCGCCGTGGACAGCTCCTCCAGCCCGTAGATCGCCCGCACCGTTGCATCCATCGCCTGGGCGTCCATCACCACGATCCGGTTTTCCCGGACCGCCGTCATTTCCTTCGCAACCGGATCGGTGCGGAGAAACTCAAGCTTCTTCTCGACATCGTCGGCGGGAAAGCGGCGGCGCGTCATCTCGGCCAGCACGATCACCGTCGGGTCGGCCCTGGCGATGCTCTCCCATCCCACGGTCGGCCATTCCTCGTCGGAGGCCACGACATTCTCGATCCCGAGCTCCTGCATCATGTAGCCCGGCGCGCCCTTCCGCCCGGCCACATAGGGGTCGATGTCCATCTCGGCGGACGAGTACCAGAACACCGCCGAGGCCGTTTCGGGCAGATCCAGCGCCCGGGCCTGTGCGATGGCTGCGGCCTCGCGTGCCTTCAGCTCGTCGATCAGTTCCGCGCCCCGCTCCCCGACATCGTGGATCCGCGCCAGTTCCTCGATCGACCGGTAGATCGAGTCGGTCGAGAACATCTCGGTCCGGGTGCCGTCCGACCCGCGGCTGTTATCCTTGCCGGCGCAGTCGCTGGGCAGAACGTAGGTCGGCACGCCGACATCATGGAACATCTCGCGGGTGGCGACGATGCCCTGGGCGCCGATATGCCATTCGTATTGTACGGTCACCAGATCGGGCCGCGCGGCCACCACGCTCTCAAAGCTGGGATCGTTGTCGGCCAGCCGCGCGATCCCGGCATTCAGCTCGGCGAATTGCGGCAGGACATCGGTGAACCAGACCGAGGTGCCCTTCACCCGCTCTGCGAGACCCAGCAGGTAAAGGATCTCGGTCGTGCCCTGGCCGACGGTGACGGTGCGCGCGGGGGCGGCGTCGAAGGTCAGGGTCTGGCCGCAATTCTCCAGCGTGAGGGGATAGTCGGTGGCCTGGGCCATGCCCGCGCAGACCATAAGGGCCGCCGAAAGGAAGGCAGTCTTGGTGTTCATGGAAACTCTCCGGAAATTGGCTTCCGGGCCCCGGGGTTTGCGGGCTGGGCGGATGTCAGTTCTTTGGCTGGCGCAAGACGCGCCTGGCTGAGCACGGCCGAAAGATCCGGGCATGAACATCCCTTTCCCCGGGCAACCCCGCCCGGTTGATGGTGGTTTCATGCCGGCAGGTCTCCTGACTGACGGGTCGTCCGCCGGTCCGGCCTTCCCAGGCAGATGCCCAGTGGCGTTGTCGGACCGCCGCTCGCCGCCTACAGTTGCGGGGGCAGTTTCGGTTCGCGGGACATCTGGCCCGCGGCGAATTCCCTTTTCATTCCCAAACGGGAAACCGGCGACCGAGCACAGAGCATGAAACCCCTATCGGGTCAACTGCCTGCCGGTCGCAGGCGTCATTCCGGAAAACCTTACCTCGAGAGCTCGCGGCCTGTCCGTTCTGTCGGGGCGTCACTGTCCTGAAACGACGAAAGCCCTTCCTTTGGCGGTCCCGCCGCCTGATGCGCTCGGGGCGAGCGGCGCCGGGCTGGAGCGGCCCCGCGCGGGTGCGACCGGAGCCCGGATCCGCCTCGCCGGACCGCTCCACGGCTTTTTCCGTGGCTTTATTGCCGCATCCGCGGCGCGGTCGAAGACCTGCCTCATCGGCTTTGCCCGCAACCGCTATTCCGGCGCGGTCTGTTGCGCTCGGGGCGAGCCGGGCAGGGGCGTCCGGATGCCGGAAGGACAGGCGCCGCCCTTCAAAGCTCGCGGGGACTATTGCCGCCGTGCCGGGCGGGCGACGAAGGCGCCTGTCAGGATCAATGGCCCTGCCAGCAGGAAGGCCAGGCCCGGCAGTTCGGCGAAAAAGGCAAAACCCAGCGCCACGGCCCACAGAACCGAAAGATATTCGAAGGGGGCCAGTGCCGAGGCATCGGCATGGCTGAAGGACAGCGTCATCAGGATATGGGCGATACCGCCCGCCAGCCCGGTTCCGATCAACAGCAGGAGTGTTGCCGGACCGGGCCAGACCCAGCCCCAGGGCAGTGTCGCAAGGCCGATCAGGGCCGAGACCACGGCGAACCAGAAGGCGATGGCTCCGGCGCCTTCGCCCAGCAGTGTCAGTCGGCGCACCTGGATCAGCGCACCGGCCGTCAGAGCCGCGGTCAAAAGCCCCAGGGCCACGCCCAGGGCGCCGCTGTCGGGCAAGGCCCCGGCAAAGGCGGGCAGGCAGAAGGCCGCCGCTCCGGCAAGGCCGAGCACGACACCGCCGATCCGGCCTGCGCTCGGCCTCTCTCCGAGCAGAGCCCAGCCCAGCAGGGCCAGCATCACCGGCGCGAGATAGGACAGCATCGTCGCCTCGGCCAGCGGCAGGAGCCGGATCGTCGCAAAGGAGGTGAACATCGCGACCGCGCCCATCAGGCAGCGACCGATATGTCCCATGGGACGGGACGTCGCCAGCCCGCGGGGCCACTCTCCGCGCCACCACAGGAAGGCGATCAAGGGCAGCAGGGCCACGGCCGAGCGGAAGAACACCACCTGTCCCAGCGGGACGGCGTCGCCAAGCGCCTTCACGCAGACGCCCATCATGGCAAATGCGAGGGTCGAGAGCACCCGCAAGGTGATGCCCAGCCGCTCGTTCCGGCCGGCAGGACGGGGTGCGGCGAAGACCGACCGGTCCGTCATTCTGCCATCATCCGGACCAGGGTCCGGGCCGCGCGCCATACGGACCGTCTCATTCCGCGCTGAACCGGATATGCGGCCGACGCGCATCCTGATAGGTGCAGACATGCGCCGTGACCCTGAACACGTCGCGCAGGACGTCCTGGGTCAGGACAACATCCGGTGTGCCGCAGGCGCGCATGACCCCTCCTTCGATAACCGCAATCCGGTCGCAGAACATGGCCGCGAGGTTCAGGTCATGCAGGGCGATGACGCTGGTCAGATCGAGGTCGCGGACCATGGCCAATATTTCGATCTGGTGGTGAATGTCGAGGTGGTTCGTCGGCTCGTCGAGGAACATCACCTGCGGTGTCTGCGCCAGCGCCCGCGCGATATGCACCCGCTGGCGCTCGCCTCCCGAAAGGGTCTGCCAGGCCTGTTTCCTATGCGATGCCATTTCCACGCGTTCCAGCGCCTGTGTCACCGCGGCCTCGTCGGTCTCGGACCAGCCCGCCAGAGCCGAGCGATGCGGGGTCCGCCCGAGCCGCACGACATCGCTCACCGTGACATTGGTGTCGGTGGCAGCACTTTGCTGAACAAAGGCCAGCTGTCGCGACAATGCCCTGCGGGAGACATGGGCGATGTCCTGCCCGTTGATCCGGACCCGGCCCCGCAGCGGGCGCCGCAGCCCCGCCAGCAGCCGCAACAGGGAGGATTTGCCCGATCCGTTGGGGCCGATCAGGCCCAGCGTCTCGCCCGGGGCGACCCTCAGCGAAACGTCCGAGACGATGGTCTTGCGCTTCACGCCCCAGGTCAGGTTCTCGGCCAGAATGCTCATACCTGCGGCCTCGCGCGGTAAAGAATGATCGCGAAGAACGGCACGCCGACCAGCGCCGTCACGACCCCGATGGGCACGGTCTGCTGTGTCGCGATCATGCGCGAGGCGATGTCGGCGATCACCATGAAGACCGCCCCCACCACCGCGCAGGCCGGCAGCAGCCGCATATGCAAGGGCCCGACAACATATCGGGCCGCATGCGGCACGACCAGACCGACGAAGCCGATGGCGCCGACCATGCTGACAATCGTCGCGGTCAGAAGCGCGGTCACGCCGAACAGCGCCAGTCGGATACGGGCAACCGGCACGCCAAGGGCCGCGGCATCCTCGTCGCCGAAGGTGAAGGCGTCGAGCGAGCGTGCCATCCAGATGCAGATGGCGAGGCTGACGATGACCACGACCAGCAAAAGCTGGAAATCCGGCCAGCGCACGCCGCCGAAGCTGCCCAGAAGCCAGAACATCACATCCCGCGCCTGCTGGGCATTGCCGGAGGTCGTGACGATATAGGAGGTCAGCGCATTGAAAAGCTGCGAGGCCGCGACCCCTGCCAGGATCGTGTGGTTCGGCCCGCTGGTCGCGCCGTTGGACAGAAGCGCCACGAGGGCGAAGGCTGCGAAAGCCCCCGCGAAGGCGCCCAGCGACAGCGACAGGCTGCCCGCGCCAATGCCCAGGACGATCACGCAGACCGCCCCGGTCGAGGCCCCCGCCGACACGCCCAGCACGAAGGGTTCGGCCAGTGCGTTGCGCAGCAGCGCCTGCAGGATCGCCCCGCAGATCGCCAGCCCCGCCCCGGACAGGGCCGCCACCAGCGCGCGGCTCAGGCGCAGGTTCCAGACGACACTCTGCTCGATCGGCGGGATCTCGGCACCGGTCAGGCCGAGCTCGTTGGTGACCGACAGGAAGACCGTCCGCAGGGGGATATTGTAATCGCCAAGCGCGGTTGCGGCGGCGATGGCGAAGACCAGGGCGATGAGCGACAGGCCGAGAAAGACCGAGAGGCGCGCGGCCCCGTCTTTTGAAACGTCGGTGGACATCACGGCAGATCGAGCGCCTTCAACTGTTCGGCCACCTGCTCGGCCCCGTAAAGGGTCCGGATGCCGGGGTTCATCGCCGCGCCGCTCATGACCACGATCCGGCCGCTTCGAACGGCCTCCATCCGGCTGACGGTAGGGTCGGATGTCAGGAATTCGATTTTGCTTTCGGCTGTGTCCAGATCCCAGCGATCGCGATCGACCTGGGCCACAACGAACACGGTCGGATCCGCCGCGATGATGCCTTCCCAGCCGAGCACGGGCCATTCCGCCTCTGTCCGGATGGCGTTGGACCCGCCGAGGATATCCGCGATATAGCCCGAGGGTCCGTTGCCGCCGCCGAGATAGGCATCATCGGCGGGCGACGGGCTGGAGAACCAGAACAGGAAGGTCAGATCCTCGTTCCCGGCGAATTCCGCGCGCAGGGCCGCCTCGCGCATCTTGAAATCCTCGATCACGGCCTGTCCGCGTTCAGGCACATCGAAGATCCGGGACAGGTCCCCGATCTCCTTGTACAGCAGCTCCATGTTCCAGAGTTCGTCGCGCGAGCCGTAGGCATCGCCGACATCGAGCGTCGTCGAACAGGCGCTCGGCGACAGGTAGGTCGGAATGCCAAGCTCGTCGAAATCCGAGCGGTTGGCGACCTTGCTGTCAGGGCCAAGCAGCGTCGTCAGCATGGCGGCAACGAAATCGGGCTGCTTGGACAGAACGGATTCTAGGGTCGGGAATTCGACGGTCAGCACCTCGACCCCGTCATTGGCCTCTGCCAGTTCGGGCAACACGGAATTCGGCCAGAAGGCGGTGGCGGCCATCCGGTCTTCCAGCCCCAGAAGCAGCATGATCTCTGCGCTGTTCTGGCCCAGAGCCACCGCGTTTTGCGGTGCCTGGCTGAAGGTGACGCTCTGGCCGCAATTCTCGATGGTCAGGGGGTAGTCGGTTGCGGCCTGTACCGCCATGCCAGAGCCCGCCAGTACAGCGCTTACAAGCGCAAGGATCGCTTTTCTTGACATCGGGGGGGGCCTCCATCAGCGGGCAAACTCGTCAAGAAGCCGGTAAATCCATCCGGGTTGCGATTACAAGAGCGATTTTGTCGGGTTTTCCCGCGCGGGGTACTGTCTCTGCCCCTGCCGCCGGGCGCGGACCGTCATGTTTCACTGCGCTTGGTTCAAGGGCTAAGACAGCGAGGTCGGGGCGTGAGTTCAGCGTCGTTGGCTTGCCTTGGGGGCTTGATGCAGAGGTCCTGCGCTTGTGAGGGGGCGGGGTTACAAGGCGCTTTTGCCCGACAGCCAGCCCGAGAAGAGGCGCATCCCCGGGGTTGCAGGTCGGTCCGACGGCCAGGCCAGGTAGTAGCGCCCGGCCGAGAGCGTGACACCGAAGGGCTGTGCCAGCCGGCCCTGCGCGATGTAGCTTTCGAACATCGTGACCGGCAGCAGCGCCGCGCCGGCCCCCGATGCGGCCAGTTCGGCAAGCGCGACCGAGCTGTCGAACACGGGGCCGGTGATCGGCGGGCAGGCTGTGCCCGCGGCCTCGAACCAGCCCGGCCATTCCGCACTGCGGTAGCTGCGCAGCAGCGTCATCTGGCCGAGATCTGCCGGATGCAGCAGATGTGCGGCCATTGCCGGAGCGCAGAGCGGTGTCAGCGGGGCCTCGATCAGCGGGATTGCGTCATGTCCAGTCCAGCCACCGGTGCCGAAGCGGATCGCCATGTCGAGACCTTCGCGCAGGATCTCGACGCGATTGTTGTTGGTCGAGATCCGCAGATCGATCTCGGGATGTGCCTGCGCAAAGGCCGCCAGCCGCGGCATCAGCCAGCCGAGCGCGAAGGTCGTGTTCACGCCGATTTTCAGCACCTCGATATCGCGCCGCCCGCCAATTCTCTCCAGCACCCGCGCCATCGCATCGAACCCGTGTTCGAGCACCGGGAACAGCAGACGTCCCTCGTCGGTCGGGACCAGCCCCTGCGAGGTGCGCAGGAACAGCACGACGCCGAGCAGATCCTCGAGCCGCGCGATCTGGTGGCTGACCGCGGCCTGGGTCACGCGCAACTCGATCGCGGCTTTGGTGAAGCTGCCCTGCCGCATCGCGACCTCGAAGACCCGCAGGGCATTGAGCGGCAGGTCAGGGCGGTCCATGGCATTACCTGTTCTAATGGCCGGTTATAAGATTTGTCGTTTGAAGCAGAAGTTCAAGCCGAAATATTAGGTTCGTCATGACATCACATGATGTCTTTCCCCGAGCGCCTCAGGCGCGAAGCTCAAAAAGGACGATCCCATGCGCTTTACCGCATCCGTCCTGTCGCGTGTCGCGGCAGGGCTCACTCTCGGCCTGTCTCTGGCCTCCGCATCCCTTGCGCAAACCTCTCTGGAAACGCTCGCGGATACCGTCGAACGGGTGGAAAGCCGACTTGGCGCCCGCGTCGGCGTTTCGCTGGTGGATACCGGTTCGGGGCTGTCCTGGACGCATCGTGAGAACGAGCGCTTCCTGATGAACAGCACGATGAAGGTTCCGCTTTGCGGGGCCGTGCTGGCCCGTCGCGACGCCGGAGAGCTGTCGCTGCAAACCGAACTGCCGGTCCGGAAATCGGACCTTCTGGACTATGCGCCGGTCGCGAAGAAACGGGCTGGTGGCGAAATGACCATCGCCGAGCTTTGCCTCGCCGCGATCGACATGAGCGACAATACGGCCGCAAACCTGCTGATCGAGCATCTGGGCGGTCCGCAGGCCGTGACCCGGTTCTTCCGCAGCGCCGGGGACAGGATCAGCCGGCTGGACCGCACCGAACCCGCGCTGAATACCTTCAACGCCGCCGATCTGCGCGACACCACGACCCCGGCGGCCATGACGGAAACCCTGCGCGGGCTGCTGCTGGGGGATGTCCTGTCCCGGTCTTCGCGCACTCAGCTGGCGGCGTGGATGAGCCAGGGCGGGGTGACCGGCAATCTGTTGCGCGCCGAGGCGCCGGAGGGCTGGGTGATCCTCGACAAATCCGGCAGCGGCACCCATACGCGCAACCTCGTTGCGCTGGTCACACCGGTCGACGCCTCCCCCTGGATCGTCACCATCTTCGTCTCGGATGTCGATGCCGATGCCCAGACACGTAACCGTGCCCTGCAAGATATCGGCCGCGCCGTGATGGCGGTCATGCGCGATTGAAACGCTTCTGCCCGGGGCTCTGTCATCGCGCCGGGCAGGATGCCGTCAGCGTCCATGTGGCGCTATGCGGCCTGTGCCATCGAGAAAGGCCTCTTCCCAAGATCGCCCGTGAGGTGCCGGGCCGCGTCGCGCGTTTTCGGCGCCATCGGCGGTTCTGCCGCTGATGGCCGCCAACGACCTTCTCCGGGGACCTGCTTTGGCGGGACCGGGGCGGTCGGGCTGTCGTCGTTTCGGCCTGGGACGGCCGCGTCTTGAGGGCACAATGGGAGGGATCCATCGCCGCTGGACCTTGCGCCGCGCCTGTCGGGGCGCCGCAGCATGCTTGCGGGCCTGCGATCGGCCGTAGCCCGGGAACGCGATGCCATTCGCTTGTCTCCCCGAGCCACTGGCGGTCAGTGCCTCATTGCCCATCGTGAGAGGGGCCGGTGGGGAAGGGGCAAGATGCAGCAAGCCGGCCGCATTCCAGCAGTCTGCATTGGCGGCAATTCGCCGAAGCCCCTGGCCCACGGACAAAACGGATCGCCGCAGCCAAGCACAGCGCAGGGCGCTGCCATCATGCGACGCGCGCCAGGATGTCTGCTTGCCCGAACGGATCGACTTTGACCCGCGCCTGCGCCGCGAAGCGAGATAACAGGACCGGACTGCGATGACGGGTGGGGGCTGGTTTGCCTGTGTCTTTCGTCTGACCGCGTGGTGCCACGATGGGACCCCCCGACGGTCAGAGATCTGGCGCAACGACCTTGAAAGGCCTGAAGTCCTCGATGCGGCAACGACCCTCATGCGCTGTCTTCTCCAGGCCGGGCTTCACGGGGAAGGGGGCCTTCTGATCATGCGCGACTGGGGGCAAGGACCGATCGGGAAAGACCTCGGCGCCACGTTCTGGGTGGGGGCTGATATTGAACGTGACGCCGAGGGAAGCCAATTGCAGCTACGATTGCAGTGTCTCATCGGAGTTGGGCCTGCAGGGGGAGGTTTGGCGGTTTTTTTGCGGCCTGTGCTGCGGTCTAGCCTTCTTCTTTCAACGGCACGGAGAAGGTCAGCCGGTTCTGCTGGCCGTTGCGGCTGTAGTCGAGGTCGCGTGCGAAGGCGCGGATCAGGAACCAGCCGAACCCTCCTTCCGGGGCGGTCTCGGCCTGAATATCCGCGCCTGTCCTCTCTGCCTCGGGCAGGCTGCCATCGGGCATCGGGCGACCGTAATCGCGCACATCGACCCGGAGCCAGACCCCATCGCGGACAAGGCGGAGCTCGATCGGGCCGCGGCGATCCTTGGAATAGGCATGTTCGACGATGTTGTTCAGCACCTCGGCCAGCACGGTCTCGGCCATGCCGAGCGAGCCGTCAAAGGGCATCGACGGGCCGAAGCGTGCCCGCATTTCCAGCAGGGCGGCCCGTACGCCAAGCGGGGTGGCCTCGACCATGAGCGGAGGCTGGCTTTCGGCGGTCCGACGGGACGAAGCGTTCCTTGCCGCCCGGGGCGCCTCGCCATGGGGCGCGCGCGACAGGGTCATGCGATGCCTTGCCTTTCGGGGAAGGCGGTATCCGGGTCGTCATGGATTGTGAAGACACGGTCCATGCGGGTCAGGCGGAAGACCTTGTCGACATTCGGCGTGAGGTTGCACAGCTCGAGCTTGCCCTCCGGTCCGATCAGTTTCATCACCGAGACCACGGCCCCAAGGCCGCTGCTGTCCAGGAAATCGACGCGGCCGAGATCCAGGACGACCCGGGCAGGACCATCGGCCGCCTGTTCGCGCACGGCTTCCTTGAACCGGATGGCGACCGCTGAATCGATCCTCTCCTCGTCGACGACAATGTGAAGAGCGTCGCCGCGCAGTTGGGAGTGCAGTTTCATGCCGTCCTGTCTCCTGCTGACATGTCGGCGAGGCTAGACGCCATTTCTTACCGTCCGGTAATCGTAGATGGGGAAAATGACCGGAGAATGGCATGGAAGAGGTGGTTCTCTGCGGTGCCGCCGCCGCGCCCGGCGGTGCGGGAACCGGGAAGGGACGAGATCCCGCTGCCTGGCCCTTGGGGCAGGGGCGGGGCAGGGGCGGGCGCCGGCACGGATCGGCCAGAGGGGCCGGGAGCCCAGGCTCGATGCTGCCCGGCTGCGGCGCCATGCCCGGTCGGGCCTTGGCCCTTTCGCAAGAGCGCCCTTTGGGCTAGAGACAGGCCCGACCCGCGACCCCAGAAGGCTCATCCACGATGAAATTCACCCTGTCCTGGCTGAAGGAGCACCTCGAGACCGAGGCCACGCTCGACGAGATCCTCTATGCGCTGACCGACCTCGGGCTCGAGGTCGAGGGCGTCGAGAACCCGGCCCGGGCCTTGCAGGAGTTTACCATCGGCAAGGTGCTCAGCGCCGAGCAGCATCCCGATGCCGACCGGCTGCGCGTCTGTCAGGTCGCGACCGGGCAGGGCGAGAAACAGATCGTCTGCGGCGCCCCTAATGCGCGCGAGGGTATCACCGTCGTGATCGCCCATACCGGCATGTACATTCCGGGCCTCGACATCACCATCCAGGTCGGCAAGATCCGCGGCGTCGAGAGCCATGGCATGATGTGCTCGGAGCGCGAGATGGAGCTGTCGGACGAGCATGACGGCATCATCGAGCTGCCCTCGGGCGAGGTCGGGCAGAGCTTCGTCGACTGGCTGGCGGCGAACGATCCGGCCAAGGTCGATCCGGTGATCGAGATCGCGATCACGCCGAACCGTCCCGATGCGCTGGGCATCCATGGCGTTGCACGCGATCTGGCCGCGCGCGGGATCGGGCGGCTGAAACCGGTCGAGGTCGCGCCGGTTGCGGGCAGCTTCCCCTGTCCGGTTGCCGTGACCATCGCCCCCGAGACCCAGGCGCGCGCCTGCCCGGTCTTCTATGGCCGTGCAATCCGCGGCGTGACGAACGGACCGTCGCCGAAATGGCTGCAACAGCGGCTGAGGGCGATCGGGCTTCGGCCGATCTCGGCGCTGGTCGATATCACCAACTACTTCACCTATGACATGAACCGGCCGCTTCATGTCTTCGACATCGCCAGGCTCGCCGGGGGGCTCCGGGTCCATGCCGCAGAGGGCGGCGAGGAATTCCTCGCGCTCGACGGCAAGACCTATGTCATGGAGCCCGGCATGACCGTGATCTCGGACGAGACCGGTGTCGAGAGCCTGGGCGGCGTGATGGGCGGCGAGGCGACGGGCTGTACCGAAGAGACTGTCGATGTCTTCCTCGAGGCCGCCTATTTCGACCCGATCCGCACCGCCATGACCGGCCGCGCGCTGAAGATCAATTCGGATGCGCGTTACCGTTTCGAACGCGGCATCGACCCGGCCTGGACGCCCGAGGGCATCGAGGCCGCGACCCGGATGATTCTGGATCTCTGCGGCGGCGAGGCCTCCGATGTGGTGGTCGCGGGGGCTGTCCCCGATATGGCGCGGGCCTATCGACTCGATACCGACCGGGTCGAAAGCCTTGTCGGCATGGAGATCCCGGCCGAGACCCAGCGCGCCACGCTGACGGCCCTTGGCTTCCGGATGGAGGGCGACATGGCGCATGTGCCGTCCTGGCGCCCCGATGTGCTAGGCGAGGCCGATCTGGTCGAGGAAGTGGCCCGCGTCGCCTCGCTGACCCGGCTCGAGGGCCGGCCGATGGCGCGGCCGCAGCCCGGTGTGCCGACCGCGATCCTGACGCCCATGCAGCGTCGCTCTTCGGCCGCGCGGCGGACCTGCGCGGCGCTTGGCTATAATGAATGCGTCACCTATTCCTTCGTCGACCGGGCCAGTGCAGCCCTGTTCGGCGGCGGCAGCGATGCGATGGCGCTGGACAACCCGATTTCCTCCGAGATGAGCCATATGCGGCCCGACCTGCTGCCGGGGCTGTTGCAGGCTGCGGCGCGGAACCAGGCGCGCGGCTTCGCCGATCTGGCGCTCTTTGAGGTCGGCCCCGCCTTCCAGGGCGCCGAACCGGGAGAACAGCATATCCAGGCGGCGGGGCTTCTGGTCGGCGCCTCGGCGCCGCGCGACCCCTATGGCTCGCGCCGGCCGGTCGATCTCTACGATGCCAAGGCCGATTGCGAGGCGGTGCTGGCCGCCATCGGTGCCCCCGCCAGGGCGCAGATCCTGCGCGAGGCGCCGGGCTGGTGGCATCCGGGCCGCTCGGGGCGGATCTGCCTCGGGCCCAAGAAGGTGCTCGCGACCTTCGGCGAGCTGCATCCGAAGGTGCTGGCCGAGATGAATGTGAAGGGCCCAGCGGTCGCCTTCACCGTCTTCGTCGAGGAACCGCCGATGCCGCGGCGCAAGAGTGCCACGCGGGATGCGCTGACGGTCTCTGACCTGCAGGCGGTCGAACGCGATTTCGCCTTCGTGCTGGATGCGGGCGTCGAGGCGATCAACGTGGTCAATGCCGCGGCCGGGGCCGACAAGGCGCTGATCGAGGAGGTCCGGGTCTTCGACGAATTCGTCGGCGGTGCGCTGGGCGAGGGCAAGAAGTCGCTGGCGATCACCGTGCGGCTGCAACCGACCGACAAGACCCTGACCGAGAAGGATATCGAGGCGGTCGGCCAGAAGATCGTGGCCAAGGTCGAGAAGGCGACGGGCGGCACGCTCCGGCGCTGAACCGCGCAAGGGAGGACGAGGCGATGTTTCAGTCCCGCGAGGCGGCCGGACGGCTGCTGGCCGAGAAGGTTCTGGCCGCGGCCCCGGAAAACCCCGTGCTGCTGGCGCTGCCCCCGGGGGGCGTGCCGGTCGCGGTCCCCGTGGCCGAGGCGCTGGGCTGTCCGCTCGATCTGACCTTCGTGCGCAAGATCGGGATGCCGGGCGATCCGGAGCGCGCGGTGGGCGCGGTGGTCGATGGCGCCATGCGCGAGGTCGTCCTCGAGGCCGATATCCTTGCCGCCGCAGGACTGAGCCAGGCCGATCTCGCAGCCGAGGTCGAGGCCCGCTTTGCCGATATCGCCGAGGCGCGCCGCCGCATTCTGGGCGGCCGCGCGCCCGAAAAGGTCTCGGGCCGCACTGCCATCCTTGTCGCCGACGGGCTTGCGACCGGTGCCTCGGTCCGCGCGGCATTGCGGGCGCTGCACAATCGCGGTCCGCTCGAGATCTGGCTGGCGGTCCCGGTCGGCCCGCAGGAGGTGGTCTGGAAGATGCGCGGGATGACCGACCGGCTGATCTTTCTGGACGCCCCCCGCGATTTCCGCGGCACGGCCGCCCATTACGCCGATTTCGCTCCGGTCGGGGATGACGAGGCGGCCCGGCTGCTCGACGGGGTGCGGGCGCGGCGCTGACGCCGCGCCGCTCGCATCAGGCGCTCAGACCGCCCTGCAGCGTCGGCACGTCGAGTGCCGAGAAGCCGTAATGGCGCAGCCAGCGCAGGTCGCTGTCGAAGAAGGCGCGCAGATCGGGAATGCCGTATTTCAGCATGGCCAGCCGGTCGATCCCGATGCCGAAGGCAAAGCCCTGCCACTCAGCGGGGTCGACGCCTGCCGCGCTCAGAACCTTGGGATGGACCATGCCCGAGCCGAGGATCTCCATCCAGTCGTCGCCCTCGCCGATCTTCAGCGAGCCGCCCGCCCAGGAGCAACGGATATCGACCTCGGCCGAAGGCTCGGTGAAGGGGAAATGCGAGGCGCGGAAGCGCAGCTCCACCCCCTCGACCTCGAAGAAGGCGCGGCAGAACTCTTCCAGCACCCATTTCAGGTTGGCCATCGAGATGTCGCGGCCGATCGCCAGCCCCTCGACCTGATGGAACATCGGCGTATGGGTCTGGTCGTAGTCGCAGCGATAGACCCGGCCCGGCGCGATCACCCGGATCGGCGCGCCGGTCTCCTGCATCGCGCGGATCTGCACCGGCGAGGTATGGGTGCGCAGCACATGCGGCGAACTGTTGTCGCCCTCGGCACGGGACATGAAGAAGGTGTCATGCTCCTGCCGGGCAGGGTGCTCGGGCGGGATGTTCAGCGCGTCGAAATTGAACCAGTCGGATTCGATCTGCGGCCCCTCGGCGACCGAAAAGCCCATATCGGCGAAGATCGCGGTGATCTCGTCGGTGACCTGGCTCACCGGATGGATCGTGCCCTGCCGCTGCGGTCGCCCGGGCAGCGTCACGTCCAGCCATTCGGCCCGAAGCCGCTCGTTCAGCGCGGCATCTGCCAGCGCCGCCTTCTTGGCCGCCAGCGCCGAATTGATCTCGTCCTTCAGCGCGTTCAGCTTCGGGCCCGCCTGCTGGCGCTCTTCGGGCGTCATCTTGCCCAATTCGCGCATCTTCAGGCTGACTTCGCCCTTCTTGCCGACGGCCTGCAGCCGCAGCTCTTCCAGCGCCGGCTCGTCGGCCGCATCGGCAATCGCGCCAAGATATTTCTGCCTGAGATCGTCCATGCGGGCCGCCCCTTCACATCCGTTCGGCGGCGTCGATAGCACAGCGCCCCAGGAAAGCAAATGCACCGCTCAACCCGATGCGCGCGCCAGAAGCCGCGCCAGTCGCGCCCGGGCCCCGGGCAGCGGCCGGTCGCCCAGCGCGGGCGCCAGCCGTTTCGAAAGGAAATGCCCGGTCAGGCGCAACCCTGCGGCAATCTCGCCGGGCAGCGCCGCTCCCTGGCCCATCAGGCAGGGCGGCAGCGGCAGCAGCCGGTCGGCCCAGTCGCCCGCCCCCGCCTGGCTGACCGCGCGGCCGCTTTTCGGCGAGACGAAGACCAGATCGTCGCGCGCGCCGGTGACCGCGCAGCGGCCGAGATCGAGCCCGAATCCCATCTCCTCCAGCAGGGCCATTTCCCAGCGCAGATAGGCCAGCGGCCAGTCCCCGTCCTCGCCCAGAAGATCGAGCAGCGCGACCGAGCGGGCGTAAAGTGCGGGATGCGGCGCCCGCTCGGGCAGGGCAAAGGCCAGAAGCGCCGTCACCGCATCGAGCCCGGCCAGCGCCGCCGGGTCGCCCATCACATGGCCGAGCCGGCTGCGCAGCGGCTCGACCGCGAAGGCGCCGAGATGATCCTCGAGCCGCGCCCTCCAGACCACCGAGAGCTGCGCGCCCGGCTGCAGCACCGGCGCCAGCCGCCGCCCCGCACCGCCCCGCACCACGCCCGGATGGCGGCCATGGCCGGGGGTGAACAGATCGACGATGGCCGAGCTCTCGCCATGCGGACGCATCGCCAGCACCACCCCCTCGTCACGCCACTCGATCACCGCCTCACCCCCGCTTCGGTCTTCTTCTTGGCGAAAATACCCATGACGTAGCGGTGCCGTCACGCAAGCCCGTCGGCATCCAGCAGATGGCGGCCGCCACGGTCCTCGACCTCGATCACCCAGAGATCCGGATCGAAGCCGCGCTGGCGCCCGATGGCGGCATCGACCCCGGCCTCGTCGCCTTCGGCCAGCTCCATCCAGCGCCGCTCGCCCGAACTCAGATCGAAGGCGCGCTGAAAGGCGCGGGCCTGCCCGTCGAGCGTGTTGAGCTTGACCAGAACCGCCCCGGCCGTGTCGTCGCCATGCGCCACCACGAAGGCCGGAATGCCCTCGAGCCTCAGCCGCGCCAGATAGGCCTGCACCCAGAATTCCGCGGTCAGACGCATGCCGCCTCCCCTTGGCCTGCCCGGCGCTTCGCTCTAGGCTGCGGGAAGGCTACAGAAAGAGGCTCGCGACCCATGAAGGCCATCCGCCATATTCCGCCGTTCTTCCTGATGATCTTCGGGGTCGGCATCCTGTTGAACCTCATCGTCCTGACCGGGCTGTCGCAGGCGCCCATCCTCGTCATCCTGCAGCTTTTCGCAACTCTGGCGATGTGCGCGGCGCTTTATGCGCTGATCATCCGGCATTTCATGACCCGTATCGGCGGGGCTTCCGGGACCGGCGGGTCCGACGCCTGAGGCCGCCTGCAGTCGGTCGCCTGCGCCCGGCCACCGGGCGCGCTACCGGCTCTCGGCTGCCCCGTATCCTGAGGCCTTAAGCGATTTCATCGCCCGGTTACAGGGGGGCGGTCACATCCTCAAAGGCGGGAAAGAGCTCCAGAGGCGAAAGAGCCCCGACACGGCCCGGCAGGGACTGCATGGCGCCTGCAAAGCCCCTGCCCAAAGTCCCGCCCGCGGGACGCGTCCCGCCTGAGCGAACAGCCGCATTCCTCGTGGAAAGGGCAAGGGGGCGCCTTCCGAAATTGGGCTCCGCAACAAGGTCTGGTCCAGGTGACAGGACCGGCACGAGGGCAGGGCCGGGGCGTGAGACCCGCGAGATGCGCCAGGTCAGGAAGATCAGACCAAGACGCTTTGGGCGGCCATTCCGCGAGACCCGACCGCCGCGTGACGCAATTCCGGATGTCACGGAGGGGGCATCCCGAGGCGCAGGGGCGTGAGCCCTTGCGCGGCGCAGGAGAGGACCGGCCGCGATCCCCGGTGTTTCGTCCGTCCGGCGCTCGGAACTTGCACCGGCGGACCGAACCGGCTACCGCGCGGCGCATGGACAGCTATGCGCCCCCCGACACGCCGCTCGAGATCCTGCATCACGACCACGAGCTTCTGGTGGTGAACAAACCCCCGGGCCTGCTTTCCGTGCCGGGCAAGGGGCCCGATCTGGCCGATTGCCTGCTGGCGCGCCTGCAGGCGGTCTTTCCCGAGACGCTGCTCGTGCACCGGCTCGACCGCGATACGTCGGGCGTCATGGTCTTTGCGCTGACCCCCCATGCCCAGCGCCATCTGGGCCTGCAATTCGAAAAGCGGCAGACGAAGAAGACCTATCTCGCCCGGGTCTGGGGACGGCTCGAGCCCAAGACCGGCACCGTCGATCTGCCGCTGATCGTCGACTGGCCGAACCGGCCGCGGCAGATGGTCGACCCCGAGAACGGCCGCCCGGCCATCACCGACTGGCGCGTCGTCCGCCATGAAGAGACCGCGACCCGGGTTCGACTGTTTCCGAAAACCGGGCGCAGCCATCAGCTTCGGGTGCATATGCTGGCATTGGGCCATCCGATCCTCGGCGATCCCTTCTATGCCGAAGGCCCGGCGCGCGAGGCGCCCAGGCTGATGCTGCATGCCGAGGCGCTGCGGCTGCGTCATCCCGATGGCGGCGCAGGCATGAATTTCACCTCCCGGGCGCCGTTCTGACACCCCTGCGACATGTCGCTTTTGCAGCTGCAGCAAAAAGGGGATGCACATGCAGCAACTGGAACCTATCTAAAGAGCGGAACGCGTTTCTCATTTCGAAAGGAGCCCCGCCCGTGTCCTTGCGCATCAACGACACCGCCCCGAATTTCACCGCCGAGACGACCGACGGTCCGATCAGCTTCCATGACTGGATCGGCGACAGCTATGCCGTCCTGTTCTCGCATCCGAAGGATTTCACCCCGGTCTGCACCACCGAATTCGCCGCCGCCGCCCGGCTCACGGGCGAGTTCGCCAGGCGCAATGCCAAAATCATCGGCCTGTCGGTCGACCCGGTCGAAGAGCATGCGAAATGGAAGGCCGATATCGAGACCCATGCCGGTTGCGACGCCTCCTTCCCGATCATCGCCGATGAGGGGCTGAAGGTCGCCAAGCTTTACGACATGCTGCCGGCCGAGGCCTATCTGCCCGACGGCCGCACGCCGAACGATTCCGCCACGGTGCGGACCACCTTCATCATCAATCCCGACAAGAAGATCGAGCTGATGCTGATCTATCCGATGACCGTGGGGCGCAATTTCGACGAGATCCTGCGGGTTCTCGACGCCATCCAGGCCAACAAGACCGGCCCCTTCGCCACGCCCGCCAACTGGCGCCCCGGCGAGGACGTGATCGTTGGCCTCTCGGTCTCGACCGAGGAGGCGCGCGCGAAGTTCGGCGAGGTCGAGGAGATCTTCCCCTATCTGCGCAAGGTCAAGCACGCCGGCTGAGCCCGGCCGCTCCTCCCGCTTGGCTTTGCCGGGGGGAGCGCCTATCTGGGGGGCGTCACGTCCCCGGGGGCCCGCGATGCGATCCGAACTGATCCTTTCGACCTACAACAATCCGCGGTCGCTGGCGCTCTGCCTCGAGTCTGTGGCCTGCCAGCGGGTCGCGCCCGGCAGCATCTGCGTCGCCGATGACGGCTCGGGCCCCGAGACGAAGGCGGTGATCGACGCCTTCGCCGCGCGCCATCCCGAGCTGACCCTCCGCCATCTCTGGCACGAGGATCGCGGCTTCGAGAAGGGCGCGATCCTGAACAAGGCCATTGCCAGCTCAACGGCCGATATCATCGTCTTCATCGACGGCGATGTGCTGATCCATCCAGATTTCGTCGGGCGGCATCTGGCGCTGACCCGGCCGGGTCGCTTCGCGACCGGCAGCCTGATCCGACTTGATGCCGAGGCCACCGCCGCCGTCACCCCCGGGCTGGTGCAGGACGGCACTGTCTTCGATCGCCGCTGGCTGTCGGAACATCGCGCGATCCGCAAGCTGTCGACCTGGCTCAAGACCCGGCCGTTTCCGGTGCCGGTCATGGCCGTGCTCGACCGGCTCTCGCCGGTGACGCGGGCGCTTTGCGGCGCCAATGCCTCGGTCTGGCGGGCGGATCTGCTCAGGATCAACGGCTATGACGAGACCATCAAATATGGCGGGCAGGACAAGCATCTGGGTGTGCGGCTGAACAATGCCGGGGTGACGGGCGTGCATCTGCGCTATTCCGCGCCGCTGATCCATCTCGACCATCCGCGCGGCTATGCCGACCCCGAGAAGATGCGCCGCCACAAGGCGCTGATCCGTGCCGCGCGCAAGAGCGACGTTTTCTGGACCCCGGATGGCATCGTCAAGGGCGAGGCCGTTGCGGAAGGCCGCGGCGGGAAGGCCTGACCGGGATGGGGTTCCCGATGGGCGGGCGTGGTCGGCCGGGGCCGCGCGGCGGGCGGTTCAAAGCGCCGATGCGCCAAGAAGGAGCCCGTACAGGATGAAGCAGGCCGCCAGCACCTGCCGGAGCCGGGTATTCATCACCGCCCCGAGCGCGAGCCTGCCGAGCCAGGCGCCGAGCGCGGTATAGGTGCTGTAGGACAGCGCCGTCAGCGTCAGTGCGGTCGGCACGATGGCGGTCATCTGCCGGGCGATCGGCACGCCCGGTTCGACGAATTGCGAGAAGGCGGCGAGGTAGCCCGCGACGCTTTTGGCATTTACCGTCGCGATCAGGAAGGCGCGGCCATAGATCGAGGCGCCCGAGGCGGGGCGCGGGGCAACCGCGATGGCGGCATTGCGCCAGCCCCGCAGCCCGAGCCAGATCAGCACGGCCGCGCCGACAAGCTTGGCCCAGCCAAAGACCGTGGGGCTGGATGCGATCAGCGCGGTGATGCCCGCCGCCGACAGGGTCAGGAACAGCGCCGCCTGGGTCAGGATCGCCGCCACGCCCCAAAGCGCGCGCGGCAGCCCGTGGGTCATGCCATTGGTGATGCAGTTGACCGCGTTCGGGCCCGGCGTGGTGACGAAGAGCGCCCAGAACAGTGCGAAGACGGCCCAGGCCCCGAGGCTCATCGCCGCGCGAAGGTCTGGGCCAGGAGCCGGGCCAGACCGTCGGCATCGGTCGCGTCGAAGGCGGCCGGTCGGTCGCTGTCGATATCGAGCACGCCCAGAAGCGCGCCCGTCCTGTCATGGACCGGCAGCACGATCTCCGAGCGGGTGGACGAAGCGCAGGCGATATGGCCCGGAAAGGCCAGGACATCGTCGACGATCTGAACCTCGCCGCTGCGGGCTGCCGCGCCGCAGACGCCCCGCGAGAACGGGATTGTCAGGCAGCCATGTCCGCCCTGATAGGGTCCGATCTTAAGCATTTCGGCACCGACATTGCGGTAAAAACCGGTCCAGTCGAAGCGGTCATCGGCATGGTGCAGCTCGCAGGCCATGGTCGCCATGAGCGCCACCGTGTCGGTCTCGCCTTCGGTCAGCGCCGCAAGCGTTTGCGACAGGGCATCATAATCGATACGCATTGTTCTCTCCGTCTCCGGCAGGTGCCCCCTTGCCGATCCTCTTGCCTCTCTGGCCTGCGGCGCGTCGCTCCCCTCTGCCTCGGGCCCGGCCCCTCTCTTAGCAGACCGGGGCCTTTCCGCCACGCCTTCCGTATCGCGGCGGTGATCCGGCGCAGGCCATGGTCCGGCGCCCGTCTGCGGCCATACCCGCAGAGAGCATCATGCTGGCTGTGATCCGGGGATTTTCCGGGAGGGCTGGGATGGCATGCAGGACGTGCCCGGCGGGAGATCTGCGCTGCATCCGTCCGGTATGCCCGCCGACAGGGGCTCGCGCCGTGAAAAGGGCCGTGAAAAGGGCCTGAACAGATCGTGTCGGCATGGTCCGGGTCAGGATGTTCAGCCGGAGCATTGCCGGGAAAACCCGATCCTGCCCGGGCCGGAAAGCCCGGCATCGGTCCGGGGGAAACGGAAAGAGGCGCGGCCCTCGCGGACCGCGCCCCTTTCTTCCGGATATTCCGAAGCCCTTATTCGTCGGCTTCCTTTTCCTTGGGGGCTTCCTCGCCGGTGGCCTGGTCGATGCATTTCATCGACAGACGCACCTTGCCGCGATCGTCGAAGCCCAGAAGCTTGACCCAGACCTCCTGGCCTTCCTTCAGCACGTCGGAAGGATGGTTCAGGCGGCGGTTCTCGATCTGGCTGACATGGACGAGGCCATCGCGCTTGCCGAAGAAGTTCACGAAGGCGCCGAAATCGACGATCTTGACGACGGTGCCCTTGTAGATCTTGCCTTCTTCCGGCTCGGCCACGATCGAGTAGATCATGTCATAGGCCTTCTTGATCGCATCGCCATTGGCCGAGGCGATCTTGATCACGCCATCGTCGTTGATGTCGACCTTGGCGCCAGACACTTCCACGATCTCGCGGATGACCTTGCCGCCCGAGCCGATCACTTCGCGGATCTTGTCGGTGGGAATGGTCATGGTCTCGATCCGCGGCGCATAGGCCGAGAAATCGCCGGCTTCGGTCAGTGCCTTGGCCATCTCGCCGAGGATGTGCATCCGGCCGTCCTTGGCCTGGGCCAGGGCTTTCTCCATGATCGCAGGCGTGATGCCCGCCACCTTGATGTCCATCTGCAGCGAGGTGATGCCCTTCTCGGTGCCCGCGACCTTGAAGTCCATGTCGCCGAGATGGTCCTCGTCGCCGAGGATGTCGGTCAGGACCGCGAATTCGCCATCCTCTTCCAGCACCAGACCCATGGCCACACCGGCCACCGGGGCTTTCAGCGGAACGCCCGCATCCATCATCGACAGCGAGCCGCCGCAGACGGTGGCCATCGAGGAGGACCCGTTCGATTCGGTGATCTCGGAGACCAGGCGGATCGTGTAGGGGAAGTCGGTGGGCGCGGGCAGAACCGCTTGCAGCGCGCGCCAGGCCAGCTTGCCATGGCCGATCTCGCGGCGACCGGGGCTGCCCACGCGGCCGACTTCGCCGACCGAATAGGGCGGGAAGTTGTAATGCAGCAGGAAGTTCGAGCGGAAGTTGCCGTGCAGGGCGTCGATGATCTGTTCGTCATCACCGGTGCCCAGCGTGGTCACGATCAGGCCCTGGGTCTCGCCGCGGGTGAACAGCGCCGAGCCATGCGTCCGGGGCAGAAGGCCCACTTCGCATTCGATCGGGCGCACCTGGGTCAGCGCGCGGCCGTCGATCCGGCGGCCATGCTTGACCACGTCCGAGCGCAGCACGGTCGATTCCAGCTTCTTCATCGCAGAGCCGAGATTCGGATCTGCCAGCTGCTCTTCGCTCAGCGTGGCCTTGATCTCGTCCTTGGCGGCAGACACCGCGGCGACGCGGGCCTGCTTGTCGGTGATGGCATAGGCGGCGCGCATCTTGTCTTCGCCGGCGGCCTTCACGGCGTCGTACAGCGCCGAATAGTCCGGAGGGGTGAAGTCGAAGGGTTCCTTCGCGGCCGCTTCGGCCAGGCTGACGATCAGGTCGCAGACCGGCTTGATGTTCTCATGGGCGAAGGTCACCGCGCCCAGCATCTCGGCCTCGGTCAGCTCGTAAGCTTCGGATTCGACCATCATCACCGCATCGCGGGTCCCGGCGACCACCAGGTCGAGGCGCTGATCGGGGTTGTTGCGCAGCCCCTGCATGTCGTCGACATCGGGGTTCAGCACGTATTCGCCGTCGACGAAGCCGACGCGGCAGCCGGCGATCGGGCCCATGAAGGGCACGCCCGAGATGGTCAGCGCGGCGGAGGCGGCGATCATCGCCACGATGTCCGGGTCATTGACCAGATCGTGGGACAGCACGGTGCACATCACCAGAACTTCGTTCTTGAAGCCGGGCACGAACAGCGGACGGATCGGACGGTCGATCAGGCGGGCGGTCAGCGTCTCTTTTTCGGACGGCCGCGCCTCGCGCTTGAAGAAGCCGCCGGGCACCTTGCCCGCAGCATAGTATTTTTCCTGGTAATGGACGGTGAGCGGGAAGAAATCCTGCCCTTCCTTCTGTTCCTTGGCGAAGGTCACGTTTGCCATGACCGTCGTTTCGCCCAGGGTGGCGATCACGGACCCGTCGGCCTGACGGGCAACCTTGCCCGTCTCCAGCGTGAGGGTCTCTTCCCCCCACTGCATCGATTTGGTCGTCACGTTGAACATTCAGCGTATCCTGCAAGGGAGCACTCCCGGGCCCTCCCGGGTCTCCCGTTTGAAATGGCGGCCCCATTGCCGCCGACCCCTCCTATCGTTCGCGAGTGCCGGGGTCCGGGCACAACGTCTCAGATGCGTGCGGCATAAGGAAAATCGCGCCGTTTGGAAAGGACGAAGTCGTTAATGGACAGGGGCAGTCCCGGCCTTTTGACCGTCCTGGTGAATTGCGTGCCGGGTTGCACGGGCCGAAACCCGGATATGCCCAGTTCAGGTCTGGAGCAGATCGAATTTTCATGGATGCTGGCCGCAAATCAGGGACCATCGACATATCCGCGCGAGCATACAGGAGTTAACCCCATGGAAACGAAAGCATTCGGCACAATTTCGCTGGAAGACGGCCAGGCCACGCTGCCGGTGGGCCCCGGGATCGTGCGTCCGGCCAGCCTGGATGCGCTGGCGACGCTGAAGGATCGCGAGGCGATGGCCGCGCTGGCGCAGTTTCTCGACAGGCTGCCACGGCATATCGAAAAGGCGCGCGAGCATTTCCTCGACAATTACGAGGAAGTGGCGGCCAATGTTCCGTCATGGCTGCATGAGAACGCGCCCGAGGTCTTCCGGGCGATGTTCGGCGATGCCGCGCCGTCTGGGATCGATGCCGAGGCGCTCTGGACCGCGCTCGATCTCAGTTCGGTCTGGACCCGCGACGACAATGTAGTGGTGCTCGATCTCGGCTTCCGCGAAACGCCGATGACCCATGCCTTCGCGGCCGAATTCAACTATGACGGCACCTTGACGGGTCTTGCACTGGCCAGCTGACCCGGGCGGGCAACCGCGTCTCGGGACATGAGAAAACACATGAAAAAAACCGCGTCCCGAGGGGCGCGGTTTCCGTTTCAGGCCATGCGCCGGTCTTAGCGGCGGATGCCCAGGCGCTTGATGAGGTCCTGATAGCGGGCCTCTTCCTTGCCTTTGAGATAGTCCAGAAGCTTCCGGCGCTGGGCGACGAGCTTGAGCAGACCACGGCGGGAATGGTTGTCCTTCTTGTGGGTCTTGAAATGCTCGGTCAGCGTGGTGATCCGGCTGGTCAGGATCGCGATCTGGACTTCGGGCGAACCGGTGTCGCCGTCCTTCGATCCGAATTCCTTGATCAGGCGGGTTTTTTCTTCGGCAGTGATCGACATCGGGGTCTCCTTGTCTGAGAAGGTGATGGCGCAAGCCGGGATGTCGTCCAGCAGGGCCCTTGGAGAAAGGCCGCCCCAGCGCGGGACGGATGCGGGCATATAGGGGATTCTCGCGGATTTTGAAAGCGGAACCTGCGGCGCGCGATGCGGGCGCCCATGGCCCGGTCCGCCTCGGCCCGGGGCGGTCGGTTCACGCTCCGGCGGCCAATACCTCCGCTAGCATGGTATCGGGCACCAGGCTCAGATGCCCGAGCCGCAACGTGTCTCCGGCCCCGATGACGATGGCCAAGGGCTGTCCGTCGATGCGGATCAAGGCGTCCCCGTCCCCGACTTCGGTCGCATCGATCAACAGGACCGGGGCGGGATGGGCGGCGCTGTCATAGACCACGAAGAGCGCATCGGTGCTCTGGTCGTAATCGTCGATCACCGTGGGCAGGGGCGTTCCGTCCTCGAACAGATCCTGCACCGAGAAGAGCCCGGTCCCGGCACCGGGAAGAGCCTCGGCAAGGCGCGGTCCCGCGGTTGGCCCGGCCCGGGCCGGATCGTGGCC
Source organism: Rhodovulum sp. MB263 (assembly GCF_002073975.1). NCBI lineage: Bacteria > Pseudomonadati > Pseudomonadota > Alphaproteobacteria > Rhodobacterales > Paracoccaceae > Rhodovulum > Rhodovulum sp. MB263. The sequence goes on from NZ_CP020384.1 coordinate 666,486, forward strand.
GTCATCTCCGGCCAGCAGATCCCCGGCATGATCGGGGAGGGGGGGCAGATCGTCGATATCCGGGCCGCCGGACAGCCAGGAGAACAGCAACTCGTCGGCACGCGACATGCCGTCGATTTCGGGCGCGGTTTCACCCAGGGCGGCGTGAAGGTCCATCACCGCGATCAGGGCGTCGGTTGCTCGATCCGGCCCGGCCCTGTCGCCGGCTCCGTCTTCGCCATGAGGCAAGGCCCCCGCGCCGCGATCGGCGCCGACAGCCATGACACCCAGAAGACTTACCATGGTGACCATCCTTCGCTCCGTCTCTAGGGGCCCGCCGCTGCAAGAGGGCGACCGACGCCCTGCGGGCGGTTCTCGCCGAATTCAGCCTATGTCCGGGCCCGGCGGGCGGCTATCTCGTTCAGGTTAAGTGGTTACCGCTTTCTGAAGGGCGTTGTTTCCGGGCGGCATCCGTCGTCACCGCCCCTCTTCGCCGCCACTGCCGGAACAGCAGACGCGAAAGGCCATGCAGGCGGGGCGGACCTGCGGAATGGCGCATCGGGAAACCGCAATGGGGGGATCGGCAGCGCTTCGGGGGCGTCGGTCCGTCCAGGCCGGTTGGGCAGGCGGGGCGTCACGCCGTGGCCAGTGCCTCGAGCCTTGCATGGGCCGAGACGCTGCGGGCGTCGAGCGTCACGTCATGCAGGAAGCGGCCCAGCGCGAGGCTGGTCACATGCATCCGCTCTTCGGTGAACTCGGCGTCGAACAGGGTGTCGCGGATCAGCTGGCGTTCCTCCTCGTCCAGCTCGAGGATCTGCGGCTCGGGCGTCGCGGTTTGCAGCGAGACCAGCGTTATCGGCGGGATGCGCGCCAGCGAGGACTGTTCGATCACCAGATGCAGGTCGCCGCTGCGCAGGCCGCGCCGTGCCGCGATCCGGGTCAGGATCTGGCGCCCGCGGGCGCGGGCGATGTCGGCGCCGCGTTCGGCCTCTTCCTCGGGCATCAGCCGGTGGCGGCGTTCGGCATTGTCGACCGACAGCACCCGCGATTCGACCAGATAGACCACGAGGAACATGAAGGCGGGGAACTGCCCGATCGGCAGCGCTGCCTCGGGAAAGAGCAGCATCGCCACGGGAAACGGCGTCAGCGCGGCGCAATAGCGCAGGAAGGAGATCTCGGTCGCCATGCGCCAGAAGATCCCGCGCCCGAACGAGCCATGCGGCAACAGTCCCATGCCGTGCCCGATCAACTGGCGCGGCACTTTCCGGATCCGCATGATGGCCCGGTTGGTCACGGTGGACGGCGTCACGAGATGAAGCATCGGCAGGGCTCCGCAAGCTTGTCACCAGCTTAAATCTAACCGTCTCCGGGCTTGCGTCCAGCCGGCGGCCGCAACCATCGACAGATGCGGGGCGCGCCTGCTACGCTTCAGGCGCGAGTGGGAGCCATGGCCGGGCGCGGCCGCAGGCAACGGGACTGTGGCAAGAGCAGGGCATTGACCTGACGGGACCAGCCCCTTAACCCCTGATCGACCGAGACCGGAGGAACGCTCATGCGACCCGCGAACGAAGCCCTGATCGTCGTCGACATCCAGAACGACTTCTGCACCGGCGGCGCGCTTGCCGTTGCCGGCGGCGAAGATATCATTCCGCGCGTCAACGCCCTTCTGGACGAGTTCCAGCTGCGGGTGTTCACCCAGGACTGGCACCCGGCCGATCACAGCTCGTTTGCCGAGAGCCGCGAGGGCTGCAAGCCCTATGAGGTGGTCGAGATGCCCTATGGATCGCAGATCCTCTGGCCGGTGCATTGCGTCCAGGACAGCGCAGGGGCGGCCTTCCATCCCGATCTCGACGTCTCGAAGGCCGATCACATCGTCCGGAAAGGCTCCGATCCGGCTGTCGACAGCTATTCGGCCTTCTTCGAGAACGATCACGAGACGCCGACGGGGCTCGACGACTACCTCGCCGCGAAGGGGATCGAGAAGATCACCCTGGTCGGGCTCGCCACCGATTTCTGCGTGCTCTACTCGGCGCTCGATGCCAACCGTCTGGGCTATGCCGTGACCGTGCTCGAAGGCGCCTGCCGGGGGATCGACCTCAACGGCTCGCTCGAGGATGCGCGGACCACGATGCTGGACGCCAATATCGTTCTGGAGCCCTGACCGATGGCCGATATCGCGACCCGGGTCTACAATCACAAGTGGAAGATCGACCCGATCGTGCGGTCGCTGCTGGATACCGACTTCTACAAGCTCCTGATGTGCCAGTCGGTCTATCGGAACCATCCCGAGACCCAGGTCCGCTTCTCGCTGATCAACCGCACGACCGACATCCGGCTGGCCGAGCTGATCGACGAAGGCGAGTTGCGCCAGCAGCTCGACCATATCCGCACGCTGCGGCTGACCCGCGGCGAGTCGACCTGGCTTCGGGGCAACACCTTCTATGGCAAGCGCCAGATGTTCCGCCCCGACTTCATGGAGTGGTTCGAGGGGCTGCGGCTGCCGCCCTACACGCTGGAAAAGCGCAACGGCCAGTACGAGCTGACCTTCGAGGGGCGCTGGGCCGATGTCATGATGTGGGAAATCCCGGCTCTGGCGGTGCTGATGGAGCTGCGCTCGCGCGCGGTGCTTGCGCGGCTGGGCAAGTTCGAGCTGCAGGTCCTCTATGCCCGGGCCATGACCAAGCTCTGGGAAAAGATCGAAAGGCTGCGCGGGCTCGACGGGCTGAAGCTCGCCGATTTCGGCACGCGGCGCCGGCATTCCTTCCTGTGGCAGGACTGGTGCGTGCAGGCGATGATCGAGGGGCTGGGCGACCGCTTCACCGGTACCTCGAACTGCCTGATCGCGATGCGCCATGACATCGAGGCGATCGGCACCAACGCGCATGAGTTGCCGATGGTGCAGGCGGCGCTGTCGAAGACCGATGCCGAGCTGGCCCGGGCCCCCTACAAGGTGCTGGCGGACTGGCACGAGGAGCATGACGGCAATCTCAGGATCATGCTGCCCGACACGTTCGGAACCCGCGGCTTTCTGGAGAATGCGCCCGACTGGCTTGCGGGCTGGACCGGTATCCGGATCGATTCCGGCGATCCGGCCGAGGGCGCCGAGACCGCCATCGGCTGGTGGAAGGCGCGCGGCGAGGACCCGACCCAGAAGCTGATCATCTTTTCCGACGGGCTCGATGTCGACAAGATCATCGAGCTGCATGACCGCTTCGCGGGCCGGGCCAAGATCAGTTTCGGCTGGGGCACGCTGCTGACCAATGATTTCCGCGGCCTCGTGCCGGATGACGCGCTGGCGCCCTTCAGTCTGGTCTGCAAGGCGGTCAGCGCCAACGGGCAGCCGACCGTCAAGCTCAGCGACAATCCCAACAAGGCGATGGGCCCCGCCGCCGAGATCGAACGCTACAAGCGGGTCTTCGCCGTCGGGGCGCAGGCGCCGATGGAGGTCGTGGTCTGATATCCCGGCGGCCCGCCTTTGGTAGGCCTCCCGTCATGGGTATTTGGACCAAGAAGAACGAGCGCGCGTATCTCTGCTTCTTCTTGGCTTAAATACCCAGGGCGCGCCATTGGCCGCGGGCGTGCGGTCTGGGCGGCTCACAACGTCCGGAACAGCGGACGGCCTTCCATCACCGCGTGAGAGGTCCGGATCGCGCGGTTCAGATAGGCGCGGATGCGCGGGTCGTCGGGCGTGAGCCGGGGCATGGTCCAGCCGACCGAGGCCAGTGTGCGCATCATGACGAAGACCGGCAGCATCGCCAGATCGGCATCGTTCAGCCCGCGTTCGGTGGCATAGCCTTCGAGCAGGCCGGTTGCGATGGCATCGAGCCCGGGCTCTTCCAGATTGGGCACGAGCGCAGTGCCGAGGTCGTAGAGCCGGAAGCCGAAGCCGCAATCGTCGAAATCGATCAGATGGGCGCGGGGCCCGTCGAAAAGCACGTTCTCGCGCATCAGATCGGCATGGATCAGCCCGTGATCTCCGCCCGCGGCGGAATAGGCCGACAGTCTTTCACGGGCAAAGCGCCGGGCTTCCTGAAGCAGGATCGCCTCGGCTTCGCTGGCAGCGGGATGGTCCCAGAACCGGCCCCAGAACGGCGCGGGGCCGAGCAGCCCGTCAATGTCCCAATGCGGGCGGGAAAAGCCCTGCGGCAGGGTCAGCCGGTCGGTGGTCACATGCAGCTTGCCGATCGCCTGTCCGAGCTCCGCGAAGCGGCGCAGTTGCGCGGTGGCACCGCCCTCGAGCGGCCGGGCGCCGGAGGACAGCGGAGTGCCCGCGACCCAGCTCAGGACCGAGGCGACGCGGCCATCCTCGAGATGGGCGAGCAGCGCGCCGTCACGCGTGGCTTCGGGGCAGGGCACCGCCACCCCGGCTTCGGCCAGCGCCTGCATCCACCACAGTTCCGAGCGGATCGCATCGGCGCTCTGATAGCCGCGCCGGTGCAGCCGCAGCACGCCGCGGCGTCCGTCGGGCAGGGCGACGGCGAAGACCGCGTTCTCGCGATGGGACAGAAGCCTTGGCGCGGCGCAGCCCTCCCAATGGGTGGCGGCCTCTTCGGCCAGGCACAGGGTTTCGGCCTCGGTCATCGCGGCACCTCCGTTCGGGCCAGGACACGCTCGAGACTATCGAGCGCGAGATCGGCATGCTCGCGCGAAAACGGCATCGGCGGGCGGAACTTGAGCGTGTTCATGGCGCGCCCGATCCGGCCCGTGAGGATGCCCTCGGCGCGGAGCCCCTCGACCAGCCGGATGGCGAATTCGGTGGCGGGCGCACCGGTCTCGTCGATGAATTCGGCGCCGAAGAAAAGCCCCCGGCCGCGGGTCTCGGCCAGCCAGGGATGGCGGAGCGCCGAGAGACGTTCGAGCGCGTAGGCGCCGACCGCGCGGGCATTTTCCATCAGGCCCTCCTCCTCGATCACCTCGAGGGTCGCCAGCGCCGCGGCCATCGAGACCGGGTTGCCGCCGAAGGTGTTGAAATAGCCGAAGGCGCCGCGGAAGGCGGCCATGATCCCGGGGCGGGTCACGGCGGCGCCGACCGGGTGGCCATTGGCCATCGGCTTGCCGAGCGTGACGACATCGGGCGCGAAGCCCAGAACCTCATGGCCCCAGAAGGCGGTGCCGAGCCGTCCGAAGCCCGGCTGCACCTCGTCGGCGAGGATGAGCCCGCCCGCCTGCCGCACCACCTCGACGGTGGGATCGAGAAAGCCCGGGGCCAGCGTCGGGAAGCCCTCATTGGCGAAGAACGGGCACAGCATGAAGCCTGCAAAGCCGTGGCCTGCCTCTTCCAGTTCGGCGATGGCTCGGGCGACATTGGCGGCGAAGGCTTCGGGCTGGGCCTCGGCGCTGCCGCCAAGCGGGGCGAGGCTGTCGGGGGCGGGTACCAGCCGCACATGGGGCGGGTAGCCGCCGATCGGCGGGCGCCGGGTCGAGAGCGCGCTGACCGCGGCGGTATTGCCGTGATAGGTGTTGTCGGTCGCGATCAGCCCGGTCTTTCCGGTCGCCGCCTGGGCCATGCGAAGCGCGACGTCATTGGCCTCGGACCCGGTGCAGACCATCACCGCCTGGCTCAGGTCATGGCCGAGGGTCGCCGTCAGCCGCTCGACATAATCGAGGATGGTCTCGTGCAGGTAGCGGGTATGGGTGTTCAGCCGTGCGGCCTGGGCAGCGATGGCTTCGGCCACCTTCGGGTGGCAATGGCCGACATGGGGGACGTTGTTATAGGCGTCGAGATAGCGCCGTCCGGCGGCATCCCAGAGCCATACCCCCTCGCCGCGGACGATATGGACGGGCTCGTCGTAGAAGGTCGGCACGTTCGGGCCCAGCAGGCGTGCGCGCCGCTCGATCAGGGGGTCGGTCATGAAAGGGCACCTCGGACGTCTGCGTCCCAATCAGAGCGCAGTGGCGGGGCGCATGCAAGGCCCAGTTCAGGCGAAGCCCGGTGCCAGCCGCATCTGGCCGGTCTCGATGCCGCGCCAGTTGACGATCGGGCCGAGCATCCGCTTGCGGGCGGCCGGATGGGCCGGGTCGAGCGCCCCCAGATGGACCAGAAGCCCGGCAATGGCGGCCTCGGCGGCGCGGGTGGCGCCGTCCTCGATCTTGAGCGCGACGCCAAGGCCGCGCCCGGGCAGGAAGGCCACGAAGACGCCCTCGGCCCCGGTCTTGACCGCGACCCGGCCCTCCATCGCGCGCATCAGCTCGGTGCAGGCCCGGCCCTCGCCCGCGACCAGATCGGGATGGCGCCGCATCGCCTCGCTCAGCCGGCCGGCGGCGCGGGCGCGTGCGTCGCCCGCATCGGGGCGGGCGGCGGCGAAGGCTGCCATCGCGCGGGCAAGCCCGGTGACGGTGGTGGCGAAATTCGGCGCCGAACAGCCGTCGATGCCGAAGCCCGGGCTCGTCATCCCGGTGATCTCCTCGAAGGCCGCGCGCACCGCGCGTTGCACCGGGTGGTCGGGGTCGATGTAATCGGGTCCCGCGCCCAGATGCCGGGCAAGGGTCAGAAAGCCCGCATGCTTGCCCGAACAGTTGTTGTGAAGCTGGCAGGCGCTCTCGCCCGCGCGGATCATCCGCGCGCGTTCGCTCCGGTCGCGCGTGGGCTGCACGCCGCACAGCAGATCGGCCTCGGATCGGCCGGTTTCCGCCAGCCAGGCCGCGACCTTCGCGACATGCAGCGGCGCGCCCTGATGCGAGGCGCAGGCCAGCGCCAGCTGTTCGGGCCCGAGCCCGGCGGCATCGGCCGCGCCGCTTTCGACCAGCGGCAGGGCCTGCAGCATCTTGCAGGAGGAGCGCGGCAGGATCAGCGCCCCGGGATCGCCCCAGGCGGCAACGAGCCCGGTGCCGTCACAGATCGCCGCGTGGCCGCGATGGCGCGATTCCACCATCCCGCCGCGCAGCACCTCGACCATGTCCACGGCCGCCGTCATGTCCTGCTCCCCTTCAAGTCCGGTTGACTTTGTGCCATGAAGACTTTCACATCCGCGCGTGGCTGGGCTAGGCTGCGCATATCGAGTTCGGACCTGCCGCGCCACCGGAAACGCTTCCCCATAAAGGCGGGCCGAGAGGCAAAGACAGCTGGAGGCTGTAAGACGATGACATCCCTTTTCAGAGCGGCCATCGCGGGCGGCGCTTTGGCGTTGGCGGTGACAGCGGCGCATGCGCAGGAGGAATCGACCAACAACGTGGCGGTCAAGACCGACTGGAACGTGTTCGTCGAGACCAATCCCACCGAATGCTGGAGCGTGTCGCCACCGAAGAAGACCGTCAATACCCGTGGCGGCCAGGTCGTGTCGGCCCGGCGCGGCGAGATCCTGCTGTTCGTGACCTTCCGTCCCGGCGACGGCATCAAGGGCGAGGTGTCCTTCTCGGGCGGCTATCCGTTCAAGTCGGGCTCGACCGTGGCGCTGAGCGTGGGCGACAGCAAGTTCGACCTTTTCACCGAAGGCGAATGGGCCTGGCCGGCCTCGAAGGCGGATGACGCGAAGATCATCGAGGCGATGAAGCGCGGTGCCGAGGCCGAGGTGGTGGGGATGTCCTCGCGCGGGACCAAGACCACCGACACCTTCTCGCTTTACGGCTTCACCGCGGCGATGGACGAGGCGGCGCGCCGCTGCTCGGCCAACTGATCCGGCCGGTGCCGGGAGACGGTCGCCAGGGCATCGCACGGATGCCCTGGCGGTCGCGTTTCAGGCCCGGCGGCGACGGATGAGGCCGAAGGCCGCGAGCCCGGACAGCACCAGCGGCAGCGTGGCCGGGACCGGCACCGGGGCCGGGTCGTTCTCAAGGACGTAGCGGTAGAGGCGTGTATAGGCGTCGAGCGGGCCGTCCTCTGCCTCCGGGTCGATCACCATCTCGACAAACATCTCGAGGCTGCCATCGGCGAGTTCGCGCAGGGCAAGCCCCTCGGTTTCGAACCGGATATCGCCCTCGAAGACCGGGAGCCGGAACAGCTCCTCGACATGGCCGTTCGCCAGATCGAGGCTGTAGACGGATTTCGTGTCGATATCGGTGGAAAGGTACATCATCCCGTCCAGAACCTTGGCGCCCTGGACGCGTTTCAGCTCCTGATCCATCTGCAGCGTGCCGAGATAGCTCCAGTCGGTCACGTCATAGACGTTGAGCGTATCGCCAAGCGCCCATTCCTTGCCATAGCCCAGCCCGGTCTCGTGGTCGATCGCGGTCCAGCTGGCGACATCGTCGCGCCGGTTGGTCGGATCGCCCATCATCTCGTGAAGCGTGCCGGTATAGGACAGGGTCGCGGCATCGAAGAGTGCCACATGACCGTTCCGGTAATGGTCCTCGGCGCTGTCGAGCGGCACGTGGACGATCCCGTCCCTGATCTCGAAATCGCCGATATGGTCGAATCCCCGATCGGCCAGCGCCGCGGGAATGCCGCTGACGATCTGCCCGGTTGCAGGATCGAACCGGCCGCTGGCCTCGATGAGCTGCCAGTCCTCGGTGAAACGGGCCAGGCCGAATTGCCAGGAGGTGACCCATTCATTGGCCCCGGCATTCCAGGCGATGCCCTGCGTCATCTGAAGCCCGGTCTGGTTCTCGTCGAGGAAGGCGTAATCGGCATGGCTGGCAAGGGTCCAGCTTGCGGCATGAACCGAGCCGGCCGCCAGAATGCCGGCGGCAGTGGTGAACAGAAGACGCATTCGTCTCTCCAAACTATGAATCCTGCCCCGCGTCAGGGCGCTGCCCGCGTTTAGGCGGGGGGGATGACAGCCCGGTAACGTTTTTGTAATAAGTGCCCGCGTCGCGGCCGCGCCGACGCGCAGGGAAGCCTGCCTGCGCTCGACCCTTTCAAAACGGGCGCGACTCTGGTAAGGGCTGCCAGTTCCCGAACAGGAGTCCTCCGATGTCCGCGCCCATCGTCCAGGATGTGCTGACGCTGCCCCGCAAGCTGCCGGAAACCGACCGGATCAATCTGGTCGGGCTGACCCGCCCGCGCCTGCTCGAGGCGCTGATCGCCGCCGGCACGCCCGAGGCGCAGGCCAGGATGCGTGTCAACCAGCTCTGGCAGTGGATCTACCAGAAGGGCGTGCGCGACTTCGACGCCATGACCAACCTGGCCAAGGAGTACCGCGCCCTCCTGAAAGCCCGTTTCGTCATCGAGCTGCCCGAGATCGTCACCCGTTCGGTCTCGGCCGATGGCACCCGCAAATACCTGGTGCGGATCGCGGGCGGCCATGAGGTCGAGGTGGTCTACATTCCCGAGGACGGGCGCGGCACGCTCTGCATCTCGTCGCAGGTGGGCTGCACCCTGACCTGCACCTTTTGCCACACCGGCACCCAGCGGCTGGTGCGCAACCTCACCGCGGCCGAGATCGTGGGCCAGGTCATGCTGGCGCGCGACGATCTGGGCGAATGGCCGAAACCCGGGCGCCATCCCAAGGACGAGACCCGGCTGATTTCGAACCTCGTGCTGATGGGCATGGGCGAGCCGCTTTACAATTTCGAGGCGGTGCGCGACGCGATGCTGATCGCGATGGATGGCGAGGGGATTTCCCTCTCGCGGCGCCGGATCACGCTCTCGACCTCGGGTGTGGTGCCGGAAATCGCGCGCACCGGCAACGAGATCGGCTGCATGCTGGCGATCAGCCTGCACGCCACCACCGACGAGCTGCGCAACAAGATCGTGCCGATCAACCGCAAATACCCGATCGCCCAGCTTTTCGACGCGCTCCGGGCCTATCCGAAGCTCTCGAATTCCGAGCGGATCACCTTTGAATATGTGATGCTGAAGGGCGTGAATGACAGCGATGCCGATGCCCGCCGGCTGGTCAAACTGATTTCCGGCATTCCGGCCAAGATCAACCTGATCCCGTTCAACGAATGGCCCGGCGCGCCCTATCAGCGCTCTGACTGGGACCGGATCGAGGCCTTTGCCAACATCGTCTACAAGGCGGGCTATGCCAGCCCGATCCGGACGCCGCGGGGCGAGGATATCATGGCCGCCTGCGGCCAGCTGAAATCGGCGACCGAACGCGCCCGCAAGAACCGCTTCCAGATCGCGGCCGAAGCCGGCCTGCCCGAGCCCGAACGCATCGTCCGCCGCCCCGACGCCCCCGACGTCCACTGACCGCGTGATCTGAGGGTCTGCGCGTGTCGTAGGTTTCCGCAGCTTTCGGGGCGCGCGCCCGGTCCTGCCGCGCCAGTTTGCGGAAAAGCGGCAGGAGGGCAGGGGATGACATCCAGCGCGGAGCCGGCAGAGCGCCTGACCATGGGGCGGACGGAATGGGCGATGCTTCTGGCCTTGTCGGTGCTGTGGGGCGGGTCTTTCCTTTTCGTTGGCATCGCCGTGGCCGAGCTGCCGACCCTGACGCTGGTCTGGCTGCGCGTGGCGCTGGCCGCACTGGTGCTGTGGGGCGCGGTCGCGGCAACCGGACGGGTGCTGCCGCGCGCGCCCCGGGTCTGGCCTGCCTTTCTCGGCATGGGGCTTCTGAACAATGTCATCCCGTTCAGCCTGATCGTGGCCGGACAGCACAGCATCGCCTCGGGGCTGGCCTCGATCCTTAACGCAACCACGCCGCTTTTCACCGTGGTGGTGGCGTGTCTTCTGCTGACCGATGAGAGGCCGGGCGGGCTGAAGCTTTGCGGGGTCGCGGCCGGGCTGGCCGGTGTGGCCGTGATGATCGGCCCCGACGCGCTGGCAGGGCTCGGGACGAATGCACTGGCCCAGCTGGCGGTGCTGGGCGGGGCGCTGTCCTATGCCTGCGCGGCGGTCTTCGGGCGGCGGTTCCGCCGGATGGGGGGCGATCCGCTGGTCACGGCGGCAGGCCAGGTCGGCGCCGCGACGCTTTTGCTGAGCCCGGCGATGCTGATCGCCGACCGGCCCTGGACGCTGCCGATGCCCGGTGCGGCCATCTGCGCCGCGGTGCTGGGCCTGGCGGTGCTGTCGACCGCGCTGGCTTATCTTCTGTATTTCCGCATCCTCGCCCGCGCCGGGGCCACCAGCCTGTCGCTGGTTACCTTCCTGATCCCGGTCTCGGCGGTCCTGCTGGGCGGGCTGGTGCTGGGCGAGCGGCTGGCCCCCACCGATTGCGCCGGAATGGCCTGCATCGCGCTGGGCCTCGCGGCGGTCGACGGCCGGATCTTCCGGCGCTAGCGCGGCGGGGTCCAGGCCTCGATGATCGCGACGGCCTCTTCGGCGGTTTCCACGAAGGAAAACAGCTCGAGATCCTCGCGGCTGATGGTTCCGGCCTCGGCCAGCGCCTTCCAGTTGATCACCGTCTCCCAGAAGTCGCGGCCGAACAGCAGAAACGGCACGGGGTCCATTCGGTGGGTCTGGATCAGCGTCAGCGCCTCGAACATCTCGTCCAGCGTGCCGAACCCGCCGGGGAAGATCGCGATGGCCGAGGCTCGCAGCAGGAAATGCATCTTGCGCATCGCGAAATAGTGGAAGTCGAAGCAGAGCTCGGGCGTCACATAGGCATTCGGCATCTGCTCATGCGGCAGCACGATGTTCAGCCCGATCGACACGCCGCCCGCATCGGCCGCGCCGCGGTTTCCGGCCTCCATCACCCCCGGCCCGCCGCCGGTCGCGATGACATGATCGAGCCGCTTGCCCTGTTGCCCCTTCAGCGTCATCAGCCGGGCGAATTCCCGGGCCTCGTCATAATATTTCGACAGCTCCGCCAGGGTCTCGGTCCGGGCGGTGTGGCGCTGTGAGGGTTCCGGGATGCGGGCGCCCCCGAACAGCACGATGGTACTTTCGATGCCGTATTCGCGCATCAGGATATCGGGCTTCAGCAGCTCGAGCTGAACCCTGACCGGCCGCATCTCGTCCCGGCACAGGAAATCAGGGTCGGCGAAGGCCAGCCGGTAGGAGGGCGAGGCTGTCTGCGGTGTGTCGGGGGTTTCCCGCGCGCTCTCGATATCGCGGAAGGCGTCGCGGAGCGGGCGGCGGGCGTCGTCATGCATGGGGGATCTCGCTTGGATTGCGCGTTGAGCAACTAGCGTCTATAGCCTGACCGCCAACGAGACCAGAAACCTTTTGACGGGAGGTTACCCCCATGTCCAACGCCCAGCTCGAAACGGCCATCGAGGCCGCCTGGGAGGCTCGTGACACGATCACGCCCGCCACCCGGGGCGAGACCCGCGACGCCATCGAGGCCACGCTGGAGGCGCTGGACAAGGGGACGCTGCGCGTTGCCGAAAGGCAGGCCTCGGGCGACTGGCATGTCAACCAATGGGCCAAGAAGGCAGTGCTTCTGGGCTTCCGGATCAAGGACATGGAGCATCACGAGGGCGGCCCGCAGGATGGCGGCTGGTGGGACAAGGTCGACAGCAAGTTCAAGGGCTGGGGTCAGGCAGACTGGCGCGCCGCAGGCTTTCGCGCGGTGCCGAACTGCGTCGTGCGCAAATCGGCCTATATCGCGCCGGGCGTGGTCTTGATGCCCTCCTTCGTCAATCTCGGGGCCTATGTCGACGAGGGCACCATGGTCGATACCTGGGCCACCGTCGGCTCCTGCGCCCAGATCGGCCGTGGCGTGCACCTCTCGGGCGGCGTCGGGATCGGCGGCGTGCTCGAACCGATGCAGGCCGGCCCCACCATCATCGAGGATAACTGCTTCATCGGTGCCCGTTCGGAAGTGGTCGAGGGCTGCATCGTGCGCGAGGGCTCGGTCCTCGGCATGGGCGTCTTCATCGGCAAGTCGACCAAGATCGTCGACCGCGAGACCGGCGAGGTCATGTATGGCGAGGTGCCGCCCTATTCGGTGGTGGTCGCGGGCTCGATGCCCTCGAAGGGCGGCGTCAGCCTCTATTGCGCGGTGATCGTGAAACGCGTCGATGCGCAAACCCGGTCCAAGACCGGTATCAACGAGCTGCTGCGTGACTGAGAAACCCAGCCGCCGCCAGCAGGTCTACACCCTGCTGGTCGAGGTCGGGCGCAAGCCCGATGACGGCCTGCCCGAGGGTGCTACCGGGGCGGGGCTGATGTGCTACGCCTCGGGCGTCGACGAACCCGAAGCCGTGCGCGAGACCGTGGCCGTGCTGAAACAGGCAGGCCTCGCGCCGCTCGACGTGACCGGCTACGGCACCCTGACCGAACGCCGCGCCCAGGGTCATGAGATCGACCCCGAGGAAGAGGCTCTGATGGCCCGCGCGCTGGCCGAGAACGCGGTCATCGTCGCCCAGATGGATCCCTTCTTCGGCGAAGACGAAAGCGCCTGAGCCCGGCCGCCCAGGTATCCTTCTTCTTGGCCGAAATACCCCGGGGGTCCGGGGGGCAGCGCCCCCGGCTCGACCGTTGATTATCTTTATGTGCCGATGATTTGGCTGGGGGCTGATGTCGGCTGTGACCCGCAGCGTGGCGAGATCTGCCGCACTCTTTCCGGGCCATTCTCTGCGCGCGGGGCCGGCGTCCGCGTGACGCGTCCACCTGACGCCGACAGATGCGTGTTCGCCTGGCCGGCGAAAAGGCGGGGCTTTGAGGCGCATCGCGAGGGCAGAGACGTGGGCGATATGGAGCGGTCGCGCTCGCATCTGAACGAGCGGCTCATCGGCGGCAAGAACTGGGCCCATTTCGTCTCGCAGGAGGGCGAGCGCGAAGAAGATCGTGTCGCATCGCCTCTGCACCGTCAATCTGGCCGGGCGCCGGGGCCCGTTACGGAACTGCCCCTCAGGCGCGGTCCTCCCATGGAGCCGGTCCGTCGGGCAAACCGCGGCCGAAGACGTTTTCCCGATGCCAGCGCAGGTTCTCCGGATGCGGCGCGTTCCTCGCGTCCTCGGGCCTGACGAGCTTGCCGCCAGGCGCCAGCAACCGTCGCGACACGTCGCCGGGGACCTTGTTGTGCGAAACGAGGATCGTCTCGCAATCCTCTGCCACCGAGATCAGGCCCCGGTCGAACATCCAGTGCAACGTGCCCGACAGCGCCAGCCCGTTGCGCACCGAGTCGCTGCCCTGTCTCTCGACAGGCCGGATATGCGCCGCCTGAACCTCGGGCCGTCCGCCGCCGTTCCGCAGCATCAGGCCGGACATGGCGCATCGGTAGCCGTAGGCCGCGCGGACTTTCCGGCGGAAAGCGACGTCGCGATAGGGCCTCCGCGTCAGCCGCTCGAGCACCGGGCGCTCGAAAAGTCCGGCATCCTCGGCCAGCTCTGCCGGCTGCGGGTCGTAACGCGTCGCCTCGATCCGCTCGAGCTGCGGCGGCAGTCCGAGATCGACGATGCGCGCGAAATCCGCCTCGGCCAGCCGCCGCACGGCGAGCTGCTGCGCACCACCTTTCTTCGGCCTCCCGTCGGGGTCGGTCAGCGCGGCTTCCATCGGCCGGCCATTCAACAGACGCGGCACCTCCCGGTCGAACGGAAGGAAGCTGCCAGGCGCGATCATCGCGAGGAACCGGCCCTCGGCGCCGGGCTTCGGGATCACGCGCCCGATCTTCGCCACCGCGAAGTAACCGCGCGGTCCGGCCTTGACCGGCTCGTAATAGACAATCCAGTCCCCGACCGCTTCCTCGACGGCCTTCAGGTAGGGCCTTGGGAAATCGTAGACAATATCGGGTTCGTCCTCGTAGATCGAGTCGGCTTTATGAAGGAGGACCAGCTTCACCATGCGCCCAGGAAAGGCGTTGCCGGGCAGGACGCAAGGATTTTCCGCACCAAACGCGTCCGCACCTCATGCCCGGCGTCTGGGATGCACTCCATCTAGAGGCTTCGGTCCGGAAGGGCGCATCGGCCGCAAGCGACGGCCGGGCAGCGCCCCCGACCCTCTCCCTGTCCTGTCGCCTTGCAGCATGGCTGTCGCGGGGGTATCGCTCGGGACGACCGAAAGCCGGAGCCGCCGATGACCACCTCCACCGACCCCGTTGCCCTCACCGCCGAGCTGATCCGCTGCCGGTCGGTCACGCCCACCGAAGGCGGTGCGCTCGAGTTGCTGGCCGAGCGGCTCGCGGCCGCCGGGTTCCAGTGCCGGCGGATCGACCGGAACGGCACCGCGAACCTCTTCGCCCGCTGGGGCGCGAAGGGCCATGAGAAGACCTTCGGTTTCAATGGTCATACCGATGTCGTGCCGGCGGGCGACACCGCCGCCTGGACGGCCGACCCGTTCGGCGCCGAGATCCGTGACGGCCAGCTCTGGGGCCGGGGCGCGACCGACATGAAATCCGGCGTCGCGGCCTTCGTCGCCGCTGCCATCGATTTCGTGACCGATACCCCGCCCGACGGTGCCGTCGTCCTGACCCTGACCGGCGACGAAGAGGGCGAGGCCACGGACGGCACCATCGCGCTTCTGGACTGGATGCAGACCGAGGGCGAACACATGGCTGTCTGCCTCGTCGGCGAACCGACCTGCCGAGAGGCCATGGGCGACATGATGAAGATCGGCCGGCGCGGCTCGATGACGGCCTATTTCAACGCGCGGGGGATACAGGGCCATGCCGCCTATCCGCAGCGCGCGCAGAACCCGGTCCCGGCGCTGGCACGGCTGGTGCAGCGGCTCGATGCCTACAGCCTCGATCAGGGCACCCGGCATTTCGACCCCTCGACGCTGGCCGTGACCACCTTCGATACCGGCAATCCGGCGACCAATGTCATTCCGGGCCAGTGCCGGGCCACCGTCAATATCCGTTTCAACGAGGCGCACAGTTCGGAAAGCCTCGCCGACTGGCTGACCGCCGAGGCCGCCCGGGTGACCGAAGAGACCGGCATCGAGATCGGGATCGAGATCAAGGTCTCGGGCGAAAGCTTCGTCACGCCCCCGGGCCCGCTGTCCGGTCTGGTGGCCGATGCGGTCGAGGCCGAGACCGGCCGCCGTCCCGAGCTTTCCACCTCGGGCGGCACCTCGGATGCGCGTTTCGTCAAGGATCTGTGCCCGGTGGTCGAATTCGGGCTGGTGGGCAAGACCATGCATCAGGTCGACGAACGGGTCGAGACTGCCCAGATCGAAGAGCTGAAGCGGATCTATACGCGCATCCTCGGGGGTTATTTCGGCTGATCCGTTTCGTCCCGGCGCTCGCGCTTTCCGGCTGACGGCGAAAGGGCTGCGTGATAGGTCTCGGCCATGACCCGCATCCCCGCCAAGACCGAGATCCTCGACTGGATCGCCGCCCATCCCGGCCAGACCTCCAAGCGCGACATCGCCAAGGCGTTCGGGCTGAAGGGGGCTGACCGCATCGACCTCAAGCGCCTGCTGAAGGAGCTCGAGGACGAGGGCCATCTGGAAAAGCGCAAGCGCAGCTATCGCGACCCCGACCGGCTGCCGCCGGTGACAGTGCTGCAGATCCTCGCGCCCAATGCCGATGGCGATCTTTTTGCCCGGCCGCTGGAATGGCATGGCGAGGGTGCGGCGCCGAAGGTGCTGTACCTACCCCGGCAAAGCGATGCGGCGCTGGGCGAGGGCGACCGGATCCTGGCCAAGCTGCAGGAGGTCCGCGCCGAGGATCACCAATACGAGGCGCGGCTGATCCGCAAGATCGGCGCGAACCCGAAACGCATCCTGGGGATCTTCCGCAAGGCCACCGAGGGCGGGCGGATCGTCCCAATCGACAAGGGCGCCGACAAGGAATGGACGGTCGCGGCCAGCCTGACCCATGGCGCGAAGGATGGCGAACTGGTCGAGGCCGAACTGGCGGGGCCGCGCGGCCGGATGGGGCTGCCCAGGGCCCGCATCGTCGAGCGGCTGGGCGATCCGACCGCGCCGAAGGCGGTCAGCCTGATCGCCATTCATCAGCGCGGCATCCCCGACGACTTCCCCGACGAGGTGATCGCCGAGGCCGACCGCGCCAAGCCCGCCGGGCTGGGCACCCGCGAGGATCTGCGTTCGCTGCCTCTGGTCACCATCGACCCGGCGGATGCGCGCGACCGCGACGATGCGGTGCTGGCGATGCCCGATGACGATCCGGCGAATCCGGGCGGGTATATCCTCTGGGTCGCCATCGCCGATGTGGCCCATTACGTGACCCCGGGCTCGCGGCTCGACCGCGAGGCGCGGCGGCGGGGCAATTCCTCTTACTTCCCCGACCGGGTCGTGCCGATGCTGCCCGACCGGCTGTCGGGCGATCTGTGTTCGCTGCATGAGGGCGTGCCGCGCGCCTGCATGGCGGTCCGGATGAAGATCGACGCCTCGGGCCACAAGCTGTCGCACCGGTTCACCCGCGGGCTGATGCAATCGGCCGGTGCCTTCGCCTATGAGGAGGTGCAGGCGGCCGAGGATGGCACGCCCTCGGAGCGCATCGCGCCCTTGCTCGAGGAGGTGATCCACCCGCTTTACGCCGCCTATCGCGCGCTGATCCGGGCCCGCGAGGCGCGCCAGCCGCTGGATCTAGACCTGCCCGAGCGCCGGATCGAACTGTCCGACGAGGGCAAGGTGGCCTCGGTGAAGTTCCGCGACCGGCTGGATGCGCACCGGCTGATCGAGGAATTCATGGTGCTGGCCAATGTCGCCGCCGCCGAGGAACTCACCCGGCTGCAACGCCCGCTTCTGTTCCGGGTCCATGAAGAGCCGAGCCCCGAAAAGCTCGATGCGCTGCGCGAGGTGGCGGGCGCCTCGGGCTTCACGCTGGCCAAGGGGCAGGTGCTGCATACCCGCCAGCTGAACGACCTGCTCGATCAGGCGATGGGGACCGAGTTTTCCGAGCTGATCAACCTCTCGACGCTGCGCTCGATGACCCAGGCCTATTACTTCCCCGAGAATTTCGGCCATTTCGGTCTGGCGCTGAAATCCTATGCCCATTTCACCTCGCCGATCCGGCGCTATGCCGATCTGATCGTGCACCGGGCGCTGATCTCGGCGCATGGCTGGGGCCGGGACGGGCTCAGCCCCGAGGATGTCGACGAGCTCGAGGCCACTGCCAAGCATATCAGCGAGACCGAGCGGCGCTCGATGGCGGCCGAACGCGACACCACCGATCGCTATCTCGCCGCCTATCTCTCCGAGCGGGTGGGCAACGAATTCGGCGGCCGGATCTCGGGGATCGCGCGGTTCGGCGCCTTCGTCTCGCTTGACGAGACAGGGGCGGACGGGCTTATCCCGATCCGCGAGCTGGGCCGGGAATATTTCCACCACGACCGCGATGCCCAGACCCTGATGGGCGCCGATACCGGGCTGGTGATCGGTATCGGCCAGCGGGTGACGGTGCGCCTCGCCGAGGCGGTGCCGGTGACCGGGGGCCTGACCTTCGAGCTTCTGTCGATCGAGGACCGGGCGGTGCCGCGCGGGCCCGGGCGCGGCCGGGGCAAGCCGGTGCGGCGCAAGGTGGCGCGGTCCAAGGCGAAATCGGACAAGGTCAGGCGCAAGGTCAAGCGGACGCGGCGCTGACGGGCAGGGCGCTGATCGGCAGGAGCGGGCCGGCAGGGCGCGGGCAGGCTCTGCGCGGCCCGGCGCCTCGGTCCGCAGAAACCCCGCTTTGCGGTTGAGTTGACCTGCGCTACACTGGCTCAAAGCCTGATAAAAGGTGCGAGCAGATGACCCGATACAGATCCTTGGCCCCAAGCCTTGGGGTTGCCCTCGGGGTTGCCCTTGGCTTGGGCGGACCCGCCGATGCGATGCTGGAGCGCGTGCCGCGCCCCTTGCCCCGCCCGGACACGCTGGAAATGAGCAAGAGCCCCCGACCCGAGATCAGGTCCGCCGTTGTCGCTGCGCTGGCCAGGACGGGCGCGCCCGACACTGTCGCCGACGAGGCGCGGGGCTTTCCGGGCTGGGTCGCGGGCTTTCGCGGCCGGGCGCTGGCGCAGGGCATCGGCCCGGGCGTCTTCGACCGGGCCTTCGCGGACGCGAGCTTCCAGGCCGACGTGATCCGGCGCGACCGCAACCAGTCGGAATTCGTCAGGCCGATCTGGGACTATCTCGACAATGCGGTGTCCGAGACCCGGGTCCGGAACGGCCGCGCGGCGCTGGCGCAATATGGTGCGGTGCTGGACCGGATCGAGGCGCGCTACGGTGTCGACAAGGAGATCGTCGCCGCGATCTGGGGCATGGAGACCTCCTATGGCAGCTATCGCGGCTCGGCACCGATCGTCTCGTCTCTGGCGACGCTGGCCTATGAGGGGCGCCGCGCCGCCTTCTTCGAGGCCCAACTGATGGCGGCGCTGAAGATCATCCAGTCGGGCGATACCGATGCCCGGCACATGACCGGAAGCTGGGCGGGCGCGATGGGTCATACCCAGTTCATGCCGACCTCCTATCTTGACCATGCGGTCGATTTCGACGGCGACGGGCGGCGCGACATCTGGTCGGACGATCCGACCGACGCGCTGGCCTCGACCGCGGCCTATCTGGCGCATTTCGGCTGGACCAGAGGGCAGCCCTGGGGTGTCGAGGTGCAGCTGCCGCGCGGCTTCGATCACCGGCTGGCCGACCGTTCGGTCAAGCGGATGCCCTCGGACTGGGCGCGTCTCGGGGTGCGCGACATGGACGGCCGGGCGGTCCGCGATTATGGCCGCGCGGCGATCCTGCAGCCCGCGGGCGCGCGCGGCACGGCCTTCATGATCTTCGACAATTTCCGCGTGATCGCGCGCTATAACCCGGCCGACGCCTATGTGATCGGGGTGGGGCATCTGGCCGACCGGCTGAAGGGCGGCGGCCCGATCCGGGGCTCCTGGCCGCGCGACGACCGGGCGCTGGCTTCGGCCGAGCGCAAGGAGCTGCAGGAACGCCTGACCCGTGCCGGTTTCGATACCGGGGGGGTCGATGGCCGGATCGGCCCGAACACGGTCTCGGCGCTGCGGGCCTATCAGAGCGCGGTCGGGATGATCCCCGACGGTTATGCCAGCATGGCGGTGCTGCGGCGGCTGAGATAGCCCGGCAGGGCATTGGGGGGCCGCGTCACGGCCCCTGCCGTGTCGACGCTTATGTGTGCTTTGCATCTGGCCCGGCGGCAAGGGCTGGTCCAGGTGCGAATCTTGTCGCCTCAGGTGTGGCGCCACACCGGGCGAAACTGGCGGTGCGCCCACCGGGCTGCGCATCGCGGGCGGTCGATCCGTCCAGCGCGTCGTGCGAGGGGCGCCCGTCAGGATTTCATCGGCAGTGGCGGAGTGTTGGCCTTTTCTCCTTTTCTTGCGGGGTGCCGCTTCCGCCCTCATGTGGTGCCGGCTTGCGGCGGGGGCGGTCGAGGCCACGGTCGCGAACCCGGCAGGCGGGCGCGGGCATGGACGTTGACCGTGCCGGTCCGCACCACTGATCGTTTCTCCTCGGGCAATGCGCTGCGCCCGGGCCGGAAGCGGTCGGAGCCGTCTTGGGGGGGCTTTGCTGCTTATATTGCCGAGGGGGCGCCTGTCGTGTCGTGGTCCTGTCCCGGACAGGGCGCAATGCGCGACGCGAAGGGTACAGCGCAGCCCAGGGGCAAATGAGCCTCCGAAGACCGGGGATCAGTCGTTTTTCCGTAGAGAACCCAGGGGCCGGTGGTCGAGGATCGTCCACCTACCGGATCGCATCGGGCGCGACGGATTTCCGGTTGCGGTCTCGTCCGGCTACGGCGCCGGGCCGGCCCCGGCGGGATCGTCTGCGGCGATGTCCAGCCAGGCGCGGGCAGCATGGGGCAGATAGGCGCCGCGTCGCCAGAGCGTCGCCATTGCCCAGTCGGTGCCGGGTTCGTCCAGCGGCACCTGTGCGACCGGCACATGCACCCGCGCCCGGGCGATCAGCCGGGGCAGGAAGGCCACGCCCAGCCCTGCCGCGGCCAGCCGGATGATGAAGTCGATCTGGCTCGAGCGGGCCGTGACCTCGGGCTCGAAGCCATGCCGGGCGCAGGCGGCGCGGATGATCCGGTTGAGCGCGAACCCGCTGTCGAACAGGATGAAGGGCATGTCGCGCAGATCGGCCAGGGTGAGCGGCCCGGGCACCTGCGCCAGCGCCGCATCGGGCGCCATCAGCGCGACCAGCGGATCGCGCCGCATCGCCAGCCAGTCGAATTCCTCCGATACCGGCAGCAGCGAGGCGGCGAGGTCGATCTCGCTGGCCCGCAGCAACTCCTCCAGCCGGTCGCTGCCATGCTCCACCAGCTTGATGTCGACGCCGGGATAGCGCTGCCTGTAAAGCGTGAAAACCGGCGCGAAAAGCTCGCTCGACCCGATCGGCGGCAGCCCGATCCGCAACAGCCCCCGTTTCAGCCCGGCCAGCTCCTGCAGTTCGGTCTTCAGCGTCTCGCGTCCGGCCAGCAGGGTCTGCGCGCGCTGGAACACGATCTCGCCCGCCGCGGTAAGGGCGATCCCCGCAGGGCCGCGGATCAGCAGCGGCATGCCGATCTCGTCCTCGAGCTGGCGCACCGCCTTGCTGATCGTTGACTGTGTCGCATTCACGCGCCCGGTGGCGGCCGAGAACCCTCCGGCACGGACCACCTCGACAAAGACCCTGAGCGTCCTGAATTCCATATCCATTCCAATATTGACTGAATGACATTCAAACAAGTCATTTGAAGAATGCCGCGATTTGCCCACATGAAGTCCTGGCGGGGATGTCCCGCTGGCAGACCCCCTGGAGGATTTATCTTGACGACGCGCCTTCTTACGAGACGGCTTCGCATTGCCGTGCGGCGGAGCCTGACGGTGCAGATCGGCATTCTGGTCGGTTTCTGGCTGGCCGGAGAGGCTGCGGTCCGGCTGAGCGGGCTGTCGCTTCCGGGCGGTCTGGTGGGGATGGCGGCGGCGCTGGCGCTGCTCGGTTCGGGGCTTCTGCGGACGGGGACGCTCCGGCGGGGCGCGAACTGGTTTCTGGCCGAGATGCTGTTGTTTTTCGTGCCGGCCGTTCTGGCGGTGCTGAACCACCGGGAGTTCCTCGGGTTGCTTGGTCTGCAGATCCTGCTGATCATCGTCCTGGGGACGCTTTCGGTCATGGCGGTGACCGCGCTGACGGTCGAGCTGTGCTGCCGTTGGGGGATCGGGGGCGATGGACAGCCTTCTGCACTGGATTGAGCCCTTCGGGCCGGTTTTGGGCTGGTCGCTGCTGACTGTCGGCTTCTATCTTCTGGCCAAGCGGGTCTACCGGCGCTGGCCGCGCTGGTGGCTTATGCCGCTGGCGGTCGCGCCCGCGCTGCTGACGATCACGGTGCTGGCGCTGCACGAAACCTATCGCGACTATATCCGCGGCGCGGGCTGGCTGATGCTGATGCTGGGACCCGCGACCGTGGCCTTCGCGGTCCCGATCTATGAACAGCGCGCCCTGATCCGGCGCACCTGGCCGGTGCTGCTGGTCGGAATGGTGGCGGGCAGCGCGACGGCAGTGGCGGTCAGCTGGGGGCTGGCAAGCCTCTTCGGGCTGGACCAGAGTCTGCGGCTGAGCCTGCTGCCCCGGTCGATCAGCACGCCCTTCGCGATGGAGGTTTCGGCCGATATCGGCGGGTTGCCCGACCTGACGGCGGTCTTCGTTGTGATGACCGGCGTTCTGGGCGCGGCGCTGGGCGATCTGGTGCTGGCCTGGCTGCCGGTGCGTTCGGCCTTGGCGCGGGGCGCGTTGCTGGGGGTCGCCGCGCATGGTGCGGGCACCGCCCGGGCGCATCAGATCGGCCGGGCCGAAGGCTCGGTGGCGGGGCTGGTGATGGTTCTGGTGGGTTTGCTGAACGTCTGCCTGGCGCCGCTTGTGGTTTCGGCAGTCCGGGTCGTCTCGGGCTGATGGGCGGAGCGCCCGCGTTTTCTTGGCAACTGTATCTCTCATGTGGCCCCTGGCTGCCGGATCTGGCGCCTTTTATACAGTGCATTGGCGATGATGACGCGCTTTCGCGCGACCGCAGTCACGATGACCTTGTGAGGCTTTCCGGCTGTACGAAGATGGTCAGCGGAGGCTTTGAGTGCAGGGTTGTGACGGGAGGCGAGCAGCGCGGGCTGGAACAGGACATGCCACAAGGTCCGCCGGCCGCCGGCAATGGCGCACTTCCCACGAAGTGTCCCTCTCTGATGTGCAACGGGCGACAGGCTTGTCAGCGCAGCGACGTCCTCTCCTGTTGGAGTGCCGAGTTCAGGAGGTTAGGCGTCGAACCGGGCACCGGTTCGATACCGGGCCGATCCCGGGTCCGGAGGGGGACGGACGGGCGATCATCTCGTTCAATCGGTCTTGCAGCTCTGCATCCAGATCCTCGAACAGCCCACGTGCCGCGTCCGGATCTGGGGCAGCAGCCTTTTGCGCGCCCCGACCCTCTGAGCCCTTCTGGTCGTCAAGTCCCTGAGACGCCGAAGGTGTCGCTGGAAGTCTTCGCCCGGCACCGGGCCCGGACACATTCTTCCCCGGGGTGGGCCCGGCCGCGATAAACTCCGACGGGACCGTCCTCCTATATGGATCTTCGCAGACCCAACCTGGCACACAGATGCCGTCGGGGGACGGTCACATCATTAGCGCCCCCGAGAGGCCGCACGTCATGACAATTCCCGCTGTCATGACGGCCCCGGCGGCTTTCGGGCTTATTGCGGGATCTCGACCGTCAGGCCCTCGACGAAGAAATTCATGCCGAGCAGGGTGTCGTCATCGGCGACTTCGCCTTCGGCCAGCCAGGGCGAGCCGTCCTGCTTGTTCAGCGGCCCGGTGAAGGGATGATACTCGCCGCTGGCGAGCGAGGCCTTCAGCGCCAGCGCCTCGGCCTTGACCTCCTCGGGCACCGCGCTCGAGATCTCGCCGATCTTGACCATTCCGGGGCCGATCCCGTCCCAGGTGTCGTCGCTTTCCCAGGTGCCGTCCAGCACGGCCTGGATGCGCTCGATGTAATAGGGGGCCCAGTTGTCGATGATCGAGGAGACCCGCGGCGAAGGCGCATATTCGGCCATGTCAGAGGCCTGACCGAAGGTGATGACATTGCCGGCCTTCTCGGCGGCAGCCTGCGGCGCGGTCGAGTCGGTATGCTGCAGGATCACATCGGCGCCCTGTTCGATAAGGGCGGTTGCGGCATCGGCCTCCTTGGCCGGATCGAACCAGGTATAGGCCCAGATCACCTTGAACTGGACATCGGGATTGACCTTCTTCGCATGGAGATAGGCCGCGTTGATGCCGCGCACGACCTCGGGGATCGGATAGGAGGCGATATAGCCCACGATGTTCGATTTGGTCATGCGGCCGGCGATCAGCCCCTGCACGGCGCGGCCTTCGTAGAACCGGGCCGAATAGGTGCCGACATTTTCGGCGCGCTTGTAGCCGGTCGCGTGTTCGAACTTCACGTCCGGGAATTTCCGGGCGACGTTGATGGTCGGATCCATGTAGCCGAAAGAGGTGGTGAAGATCAGCTTGGCCCCCGACAGCGCCATCTGGGTCAGCACGCGCTCGGCATCGGCGCCTTCGGGGACGCTTTCCTGATAGACGGTCTCGATCCTGTCGCCGAATTCCTTCTCGACCGCCAGCCGGCCCTGGTTATGCTCGTAGGTCCAGCCGCCGTCGCCAATCGGGCCGACGAAGACGAAGCCGATCTTGGTCTTGTCCTGGGCCTGTGCCGCTCCGGCCAGCCCGAGGGCAAGCGCGGCACCGGCCAGAATCGCTTTGAGTTTCATGAATGGATACTCCCGATGATGGTGTTGCGGGCCGCGGTCGGCCCCTGCTGATTGGGCGGCCTCAGGTCGAGGCGTGGAAGACCCGGCCGAGCGATGCCGGAGCGTTCAGGGCCGCGCGGCCGCGATCGGCCGACATGATGACCAGAACCAGAATCGTTACCAGATAGGGCGAAGCGGACAAGAGCTCGACGGGCACGGCCACGCCCGCCGCCTGCAGGTTCAGCTGCAGCACGGCGACGCCGCCGAAGAGATAGGCCCCGAGCAGCACCCGGGTCGGCCTCCAGGAGGCGAAGACCACGATCGCCAGCGCGATCCAGCCTGCGCCCGCGGTCATGCCTTCGGTCCATTGCGGCACCCGCACGAGGCTGAGATAGGCGCCGCCGAGCCCGGCGCAGGCGCCGCCGAAGGCGATGGCGGCCAGCCGGATGCGCACGACCTTGTAGCCGAGCGCATGGGCCGCGTCATGGTTCTCGCCGACCGCGCGCAGGATCAGCCCGGCCCGGGTGAAGCGCAGAAAGGCCCAGACGGCGGCCACTAGGGCAAGGCTGAGATAGACCACGAGATCATGCGAGAAGAGGATGCGGCCCAGGACCGGAATATCGGAGAGCGTGCCGAGATCGAGCCGCGCGGTCGCGGGCGGCTTGAGGCCGACATAGCGTTGCCCGATCAGCGCCGAGAGGCCGAGCCCGAACAGCGTCAGCGCCAGCCCGGTCGCGACCTGGTTCGACATCAGCACCTGGGTCAGAAGCCCGAAGACCAGCGACAGCAGCGCCGCCCCCAGCATCGCGGCGAGAAAGCCGATGGCGGGGCTTCCGGTCTCGACCGCGGCGGCAAAGCCGCAGATCGCCCCGGTGATCATCATGCCCTCTACGCCGAGATTGAGCACGCCCGCCTTCTCGACCACCAGCTCGCCGAGGGCGGCCAGCAGGATCGGCGTCGCCGCGACCATCAGCGAGGCGATCAGCACGACCGGATTGATTGCCGAAAGATCCATCACGCAACTCCCCGCCGGCCGAACCGGATGCGGTAATTGGACAAGACATCGACCCCGAGCAGGAAGAAAAGCAGCATGCCCTGAAAGGCCTGGATCGCCGCGGCCGGAACGCCAAGCATGAATTGTGCAAGTTCGCCGCCGATATAGGTAAGCGCCATCAGAAGCCCGGCCAGCAGGATCCCGACCGGATGCAGCCGGCCGAGGAAGGCGACGATGATGGCGGTGAAGCCATAGCCCTGGTTGAAGTCGATGCTGACCTGCCCGGCGGGCCCCGAGACCTCGAACAGCCCGGCAAGCCCCGCCAGCGCGCCCGAGGCGCCGAGGCAGATCACCACCAGCCGGTTCGGGTTGACCCCGGCAAAGCGGGCCGCACGCGGAGACTGGCCGGTCAGCCGGATCTGGAAGCCCAGCATGTGCCGGTTCAGGAGCACATAGGCCGCGATCACCGCGATGAAGGCCGCGACCACGCCCCAATGCATGCCGGTGCCCGCGATCAGCTCGGTATTCGCGGCGGCGGGGTATTGCTGCAGGTTGCGGCTGCCGGGAAAGCCGCCGCCCTCGGGATTGCGCATCAGGCCCAGCGCCATCGCCGCCAGGATCTGCTCGGCGACATAGACCAGGAGCAGCGAGACCAGGATCTCGTTGGTTCGGAACCGGGTCTTGAGTAGCGCCGGGATCATCGCCCAGGCCCAGCCGCCCAGCCCTCCGGCCAGTACCATCAGCGGAAAGACGATAAAGGACTCAAGCGGATAAAGCGCCAATGCCACGCCTGCGCCGCAAAGCGCGCCGATGATGTATTGCCCCTCGGCGCCGATATTCCAGATACCCGCGCGAAAGCCGAGGCTGAGCCCGATCGCGATCAGGATCAGCGGTCCGGCCTTGACCAGAAGCTGCGGCCGCGAATAGCTGGCGAATTGCGCATTGAAGAGCGGATCCCAGAAGATGGTGCGGATTGCCGCGACCGGGTCCTTGCCCAGCATGGCAAACAGGATGCCACCCGCGACCATGGTCAGCGCCACCGCCAGAACCGGGGTCGCGACCGTCCAGGCGCGCGACGGCGAGGGTCGTTTCTCCAGCCTGATCAAGGGGCTGTCTCCTCACTCGGCCACATGGGCCACCTCCATGCCATGGGCACCGCCCATCATCAGGCCGATCTCTTCGAGGCTCAGGCCCCGCGCCGGGCGCGGCGCCGACATCCGGCCCTCGTTCAGCGCGGTGAAGCGGTCGGAGATTTCCATCAGCTCGTCGAGATCCTGACTGATCACGACCACCGCGGTTCCCGAGGCGGCCAGATCCAGCAGCGACTGCCGGATCGCGGCGGCGGCCGAGGCGTCGACGCCCCAGGTCGGCTGGTTCACGACCAGAACCTCGGGGCGCTGCAGCACCTCGCGGCCGATGACGAATTTCTGAAGATTGCCGCCCGACAGCGAGCGCGCGGCGTTTTGCGGCCCGGGGGTGCGCACGTCGAAGGTCTCGATCACCCGCTCGGCGAAGGCGCGGGCGGCGGGCCATTTCAGGAAGCCGTGGCTGGCCAGCCCCTGCCGGATCGCGGCGGTCAGCATCGCATTCTCGGTCAGGCTCATGTCGGGCGCCGCGGCATGCCCCAGACGTTCCTCGGGCGCGGCCAGAACCGCGATCCGGCGTCTCAGGCTCGGCCCCAGCGCGCCGATCGGCTGGCCATGCAGCAGGACGGTTTCAGGCCCGACTGGCGCCTCGCCCGACAGCGCGTCGAGCAATTCGTCCTGGCCATTGCCCGCGACCCCGCCGATGCCCATGATCTCGCCCGCCCGGACGGTGAAGGAGATATCGCGCAGGCTGGTCCCGAACGGGCTCGGCGAGGGCAGGCTGAGCGCCTTCACCTCGAGCACCGCCGCTCCCGGCGCCCCGCCCGCGCGGGCCGGGACGGCAAGCTTGGCGCCCACCATCATCTCGGCCAGTTCGGCGGCGCTTTTCTCGCGCGGGTCGCAGCTTTCGACCACCCGCCCCAGCCGCAGGATCGTCGCCCGGTCGCAGAGCGAGCGGATCTCTTCCAGCTTGTGCGAAATGTATAGAATCGAGGTGCCCTCGGCGGCCAGCTTCCTCAGCGTCGCGAACAGGATCTCGACCTCCTGCGGCGTCAGCACGCTGGTCGGCTCGTCCATGATCAGCAGCCGCGGATCCTGCAGCAGACAGCGGATGATCTCGACCCGCTGCCGTTCGCCGGCCGAAAGATCGCCCACCAGCCGGTCGGGCTTGAGCGGCAGGCCGTAGGTTTCGCTGACCTCGCGGATCTGGCCGGCCAGCCGACGCATCGGCGGCGGCGTCTCCATCCCCAGCGCGATATTCTCGGCCACGCTCAGCGCGTCGAACAGCGAGAAATGCTGGAACACCATGGCCACCCCGGCCCGGCGGGCGGCGCTGGGCTCGGAGGGCGCATAGGGCGCGCCGCGCAGGGTCATCCGGCCGGAATCGGGCTGCACCAGCCCGTAGATCATCTTGACCAGGGTGGATTTTCCGGCACCGTTCTCGCCGAGAAGCGCATGCACCTCGCCCGCGCCGATCGAAAAGCCCACATGGTCATTGGCGACCACGCCGGGATAGGCCTTGCTCAGGCCCTCGACTGTCAATAGCGCTGTCACCCGGCGATGTCCCTCGCTGCGATCCCTTCGACGCCCTCGCTTAGTAACGCGGCCGCGACGCCAATCGCAATGGCTTGAGGATGTTTCCCCAAAGACTTCTGCCCAATCGGGCAGCAGATGCGCGCGATTTCGGCAGGGGTGTGGCCAAGCTGCTCCAGCCGGCTCCGGAACCGCGCCCATTTGCTGTCCGACCCGATCAGGCCCGCCGAAGCGAAGCCATGG
Organism: Rhodovulum sp. MB263; assembly: GCF_002073975.1. Lineage (NCBI taxonomy): Bacteria > Pseudomonadati > Pseudomonadota > Alphaproteobacteria > Rhodobacterales > Paracoccaceae > Rhodovulum > Rhodovulum sp. MB263. The sequence continues at coordinate 694,692 of NZ_CP020384.1, forward strand.
CAGAGCAGCGCGTGGCAGAGCGCGAGATCGAGGGCATGCGAATGGGTCAGTACCAGATGGTGCGCGCCGGTGGGCGCCTCTGGCACCAGGGTGGCGGGATCGGGGGCGACCCGTGGCAGCACGCCCTCGGGCAACTCGGCCGGAAAGCGCGCGGCGGCGGTGTCGATCCAGGTGATCCCGATGCCGGGCAGCGGAGCGAGCACGGCCGCCAGCGCCCGGCCGACATGGCCCGCCCCCCAGATCCAGAGTGGACGGGTCGGCGGGGCGACGGGTTCGAGAAGCCAGCCCTCGCGCAGCAGGACCGGCGGGGGGCCGAGGCCGCTCCGCGCCTCGCTCAGCGCCCGACGGATCGCGAGGGGCATCTCGGCATGCCCCTCGACCCGCCGCGCATGGGCATCCCCGGGCAGGGCGGCAAGCTCGCGAGGCGTGAAGATTTCCGTCACCAGCAGGACCGCGCCGCCGCAGCATTGTCCGAGACCCGGGCCGAGCGCGATCCGCGCAACCCGCGTGCCGCCGCCTGCCAGCAGCTGCCGGGCCTCGGCCGTGGCTTCGTATTCCAGCGTGCCGCCCCCGATGGTCCCCTGCTGGCCTTCCGCCCAGACCAGCATCGATGCGCCGGCCTCGCGGGGGGTCGAGCCGCGGGTCTCAGCCACGGCTACCCGCGCGACGCGGCCCCGGGCGCGGACCGCCCGCGCAAGGGCGTCCCGGTCGAGGCTCATGCCCGCACCCGCTCGATGGCGGCCAGCAGGCGCTCGGGCGTCGCGGGCGCGTCGAGCGCCGGATAACCTGGGCCGCAGGCTGCGACCGCATCCGACAGCGCCATCAGGACCGAAATGCCCAGCATGAAGGGCGGCTCTCCAACCGCCTTCGAGCGGTGGATCGTTTCCTCCCGGTTTGGGCCGTCCCACAGCGCCACATTGAAGATCTCGGGGCGGTCGCCCACCGCCGGGATCTTGTAGGTCGAGGGTGCATGGGTCGAAAGCCGCCCCTTCGCGTCCCAGACCAGTTCCTCCATCGTCAACCATCCGGCGCCCTGCACGAAACCGCCCTCGATCTGGCCGAAGTCGAGCGCGGGGTTCAGACTGGCGCCGGCATCATGCAGGATATCGGTCCTCAGGATCCGGTTCTCGCCGGTCAGGGTGTCGAGCACCACCTCGCTCAGTGCGGCGCCATAGGCGAAATAGAGAAATGGCCGTCCGCGTCCCGCGATCCGGTCCCAGCTCAGCTTCGGCGTGCGGTAGAAGCCGGTGGCACTCAGGCTGATCCGGGCCTGATAGGCGCGCTGCGCGGCCTCGGCAAAGCTCATCTCGGCGCCGCCCGCGAACACCCTTCCATCCGCGAAGCGAACCTGCGCCGGGTCGGTCTGGTGCTCGGCGGCCAGATGCGCGGCGATCCGGTCACGGATCTCGTCGCAGGCGGCCTTGACGGCCATCCCGTTCAGATCGCTGCCCGAGGAGGCGGCAGTGGCCGAGGTGTTGGGCACCTTGCCGGTATCGGTCGCGGTGATCTTCACCGCCGCCACCGGCAGCCCGAAGGCATGGGCCGCAACCTGCGCCACCTTCTGATACAGCCCCTGGCCCATCTCGGTGCCGCCATGGTTCAGCTGCACCGACCCGTCCTGATAGACATGCACCAATGCGCCGGCTTGGTTCAGATGGGTCAGCGTGAAGGAAATCCCGAATTTCACGGGTGTGAGCGCAATTCCCTTCTTGAGCACCGCATGCCGCGCGTTCCACTCGGCCACCGCCGCCCGCCGAGCGGCATAGTCGGCGCGTTCGGCCAGTGCCGCGGTCATCTCGTCCAGGATGAAATCCTCGACCTCCATCCCATAGGGCGTGGTCGTCTTCTTCCTGGCGGACAGCCCCCCCGCCGCGTCCGGGGCACTGTCGTAATAGTTGATCCGGCGCACCTGCAGCGGATCGCGGCCAAGCGCATGGGCGACATGGTCCATCACCCGCTCGATGCCCACCATCCCCTGCGGTCCGCCAAAGCCGCGAAAGGCGGTCGCGGACTGGGTATGGGTCTTCAACCGGTGGCTTTCGATCCGCAGCGCAGGCAGGAAATAGGCATTATCCGCATGCAGCATCGCACGGTCGGCCACCGCAAGGCTAAGGTCCTGGGCCCAGCCGCAACGCGTGTAATGCCGGAAGTCGACCCCCGCGATCCGGCCCTCGGTATCGACCCCGGCGCGATAGGCGATGCGGAAATCGTGGCGCTTGCCGGTGATGACCATGTCGTCGTCGCGGTCATAGCGCATCCGGCAGGGCCGCCCGGTCGCGCGCGCGGCCAGCGCGCAGGCGATGGCCAGCGCATTGCCCTGGCTCTCCTTGCCGCCGAAAGCCCCGCCCATGCGCCGCACCTCGACCCGGACCGCATGCATAGGCAGCCCCAGCGCGTCCGCGACCTTGTGCTGGATCTCGGAGGGGTGCTGGCTCGAGGCATGGACGACCATGTCGCCGCCTTCCTGCGGTAGGGCGAGCGCAGCCTGGCCTTCCAGATAGAAATGCTCCTGCCCGCCGATCTCGATCACGCCCTCGATCCGGTGGGCAGCCCCCGCGATGGCCGCGGCCGCATCGCCCCGTTCCCAGATCCGCGGCCCGTCCTCGAACCGGCTGTTCGCGGCCAGCGCCTGCTCGATGGTCAGGATCGCGGGCCATTCCTCATGGCGGATCTCGGCCAGCCGCGCGGCCTTGCGGGCGGCAAGGTGGCTTTCGGCGATCACCAGGAAAAGCGGCTGGCCGCAATAGCTGACCTCTCCGGGGGCCAGCAACGGCTCGTCATGGGCCGAGGGCGAGCAGTCGGGCATCGGGGCGAGATCGTCGGGGCCGAGCACCGCCACCACGCCGGGGGCGGTGCGGACCGGGGCCAGATCCATCGCGAGGATCCGGCCATGGGCGATCTGCGACAGCCCGAAGGCCAGGTGCAGCGTGCCCGCGGGGGCCGGTATATCGTCGAGATAGCGCGCCGTACCGGTCACATGCAGGCGCGCCGCGTCATGGGGCAGGGGGCTCTTCACGCTCACGGGGCGACCTCGTCGATATCGGCGGGCTCGTTCCGGCTTTCGTGCCGGAGCCTGAGCAGCATGTTCCGGGCGGCCTGCAGCCGGTATCCGGCCGAGGCGCGCATGTCGGACATCGGCTGGAAATCGGCGGCGAAGGCGGGCAGGGCGGCGTCGATCGTCGCCTGCGAGAAGAGCTGCCCGGTCAGTGCTGCCTCGACCGCGCGGGCGCGTTTCGGAATGCCCGCCATGCCGCCGAAGGCGATGCGTGCGGTCTCGATGCGACCTTCGCGGAGGACGAGGTTGAAGCAGCCCAGCACGGCCGAGATGTCCTGATCGCGGCGCTTCGAGAGCTTGTAGCAGCGCAGGCTGTCGGGCTGGCGCGGGATCGTCACCGCCTCGATGAATTCTCCGGGCGCGCGGTCCTGCTGGCGGTAGTCGAGGAAGAAGGCCTCGAGCGGCAGGGTGCGGCGGGTCTCGCCCTTGCGCAGGTGAAGGGTGGCACCCAGCGCGATCAGCGCGGGCGGGCTGTCGCCGATGGGCGATCCGTTGGCGATATTGCCGCCGAGCGTCGCGGCGGCCCGGACCTGGGCCGAGCCGAAGCGGGTCAGCATCCTTGCGAAATGCGGGTGATATGCGCGCATCGCCTCGCGCAGCCGGGCGATGGTGATGCCTGCGCCGAGGCGGATGTCGGTTTCGGTGATCTCGATCCGGGTGAGATCCTCGCAGTCCGACAGGAAGGCCACCTTGCCGAGATCCTGCAGGCCCTTGGTGACCCGGAGGCCGATATCGGTGGCGCCCGCGATCAGCGTGGCATCGGGATGGGCGTCGTACCAGGCGGCAAGCGCGTCGGCCGTGGCCGGGCGGAAGGCGGAGGGGCGGAAGATGGGGGGGCTGTCCGCCCCCCGCCGGTCCTGCGGACCGGCCCCCCCCGAGGGTATTTCGGCCAAGAAGAAATTGGCATCTTCGTCGATCCAGTCGGGAACCGGGGCGCCCTGGGCGGCCTCGGCCGCGCGCAGGATCGGCGCATAGCCCGTGCAGCGGCAGAGATTGCCGGCGAGCGCGGCATCGAGATCGGTTTCGCCGGTCTTCTGGGCGGTGGCCATCGAGATCGCGAAACCGGGCGTGCAGAAGCCGCACTGGCTGGCGTGATGGTCGATCAGGGCCTGTTGCACGGGGTGCAGCCGGCCATCGGGTGCGGCAAGCCCCTCGACGGTGCGGATCGCCTTGCCGTGGATCTGCGGCAGGAAGAGGATGCAGGCATTGAGCGCGCGGCTGCCCCCGGCATCGGTCACCATCACCGTGCAGGCGCCGCAATCGCCTTCGCGGCAGGCCTCCTTGGTGCCGGTGAGGCCGCGGGCCTCGCGCAGCCAGTCGAGCAGCGTCGCGGTGGGCGCAACCCCCGTCAAAGCCACTCTTTCTCCGTTCAGAAGAAAGGCGATGTCCATGCCGTGATTCCGCCGCCTTACCGGGTTCTTGCGGGTGTCCCCGGGCCGGGCCCCCTCGATGCGGCGTAGAAGGGGCGGCCCTGTGCGGGAGCGTCGGTCAGGAGAGCGGGCGGGGCGGCTCTTGGCAAGGAAAAACCGGGCGGGGATGGGCGGCGATGTCGGGATCTGCCCGGAAAAGGTGCAACCGATGCGGGTCCTCGGGGCGTCGCGACTTGGCAGCGGGCGGCTCGCGGCCCTATGCTGGCGGATGTCGGGGCAAGGAAGGACCGGGGGAGGCCATGTATCCGCACGCGCTGCATCACGTTCAGCTGGCGATGCCCGAGGGCCGCGAGGACGAGGCGCGGGCCTTTTACGCTGCGCTGCTCGGGCTTGAGGAGGAGGAAAAGCCCGAGGCGCTGGCGGCGCGCGGCGGGGTCTGGTTCCGGCGCGGCGAGTTGCGGCTGCATCTGGGGGTGGAAACGCCCTTTGTTGCCGCGCGCAAGGCGCATCCGGCGCTGGAGGTGCGCGGTCTCGGCGCGCTGGCCGACCGGCTGGAGCGCGCCGGGCTGGCGCCACGCTGGGACGGGGCTTTGCCGGGCATGCGGCGGTTCTATATCGACGATCCCTTCGGCAACCGGATCGAGTTTCTGGAGCCGGTCTGAGGCTTTCGCCCGGCGCGGCGGAGCGCTAGGGTCGGCCCATGTCCGCGCCCCGATTCATCCATCTCCGAGTTCATACCGAATATTCGCTGCTCGAGGGCGCGGTTCGGGTCAAGAAACTGCCCGGTCTCTGCGCGGCGGCGGGCATGCCTGCCGTTGCCGTCACCGATACCAACAACATGTTCTGTGCGCTGGAATTCTCGGTGATGGCGACCGGCGCGGGGATCCAGCCGATCATCGGCTGCCAGGTCGATCTCAGCTATGATCCGGCGGCGCCTGGCGAAGCCCCGCGCGCGCCCGCGCCGGTCGTGCTCCTGGCCCAGAACGAGACCGGCTACGGCAATCTGATGAAGCTGAACTCGTGTCTCTATCTCGATACGGGCGGGCAGTTGCCGCAGGTGACGCTCGACGAGCTTGCGGACCATGCGGACGGGGTGATCTGCCTCAGTGGCGGCCCGGACGGTCCGGTGGGGCGGCTGTTGCGGGCCGGGCAGCGCCCGAAGGCCGAGGCACTGTTGACCCGGCTGGCGGCGGCCTTTCCGACCCGGCTTTATGTCGAGCTTCAGCGCCATCCGGGCGAGGGCGGGCAGCCGACCGAGGCCGAGCGCGAGACCGAGCGCGGCCATGTCGAGATGGCCTATGCCATGGACCTGCCGTTGGTCGCGACCAATGACGTCTATTTCCCCAAATCCGACATGTACGAGGCCCATGACGCGCTTCTGTGCATCGCCGACGGGGCTTATGTGGACCAGGCCCAGCCGCGCCGCCGGCTGACGCCGCAGCATTATTTCAAGACTCCCGAAGAGATGGCGGCGCTGTTCGCCGATCTTCCCGAGGCGTTGGAAAATACCGTCGAGATCGCGCGGCGCTGCGCGGTCAAGTCGGAAAAGCGCAAGCCGATCCTGCCGCGCTTCGCCGATGACGAGGTCGAGGAGCTGCGCCGCCAGGCCTGGGAGGGGCTCGAGGCCCGGCTGGCCGTCATCCCGCATGCCGCGCCGGTCGAGGATTACGAGAAACGGCTGCAGTTCGAGCTGGACATCATCGAGGGAATGGGGTTCCCGGGCTACTTCCTGATCGTGTCCGACTTCATCAAATGGGCCAAGGAACATGGCATTCCGGTGGGGCCGGGGCGGGGCTCGGGCGCGGGCTCGCTGGTGGCCTATGCGCTGACCATCACCGATCTCGATCCCTTGCGCTATTCGCTGCTGTTCGAACGCTTCCTGAATCCCGAACGGGTCTCGATGCCCGACTTCGACATCGACTTCTGCATGGATCGCCGCGAGGAGGTGATCCATTACGTGCAGCAGAAATACGGCCGCGAGAAGGTGGCCCAGATCATCACCTTCGGCGCGCTCCTGTCCAAGGCCGCGGTGCGCGACGTGGGCCGGGTGCTGCAGATGCCCTATGGCCAGGTCGACAAGCTGTCGAAGCTGATCCCGGTCGAAGGGGTCAAGCCGGTCTCGATTGCCCAGGCCCTGACCGACGAGCCCCGCCTGCGCGAGGCCGCGAAGAACGAGGAAGTCGTCGACAGGCTGCTGACCTATGGCCAGCAGGTCGAGGGGCTCTTGCGCAACGCCTCGACCCACGCCGCGGGCGTGGTGATCGGCGACCGGCCGCTCGATGAGCTGGTGGCGCTGTACCAGGACCCGCGCTCGGACATGCCCGCGACCCAGTTCAACATGAAATGGGTCGAGCAGGCCGGTCTGGTGAAGTTCGACTTCCTCGGGCTGAAGACGCTGACGGTGATCCGCAATGCGGTCGACCTGATCCATCGCGGCGGACGGTCGCTGCATCAGGCGGCCGACGGCACGGTGCTGTACCAGCCGCCGCCCGGGGCCGAGGAGGATATCGGGCATATCCCGCTGGATGACGAGAAGACCTACCAGCTTTACTCCTCGGCGCGCACGGTCGCGGTGTTCCAGGTGGAAAGCTCGGGGATGATGGATGCGCTGAGGCGCATGAAGCCCACCTGCATCGAGGACATCGTCGCTCTGGTGGCGCTTTACCGTCCCGGTCCGATGGAGAACATCCCCACCTATTGCGAGGTCAAGCAGGGGCTGAGACCGCTCGAATCGGTGCACCCGACCATCGACCACATCCTGGCCGAGACCCAGGGCATCATCGTCTATCAGGAACAGGTGATGCAGATCGCCCAGGTGATGGCGGGCTACAGTCTGGGCGGCGCCGACCTGCTGCGCCGCGCCATGGGCAAGAAGATCAAGGAGGCGATGGACGCGGAGCGTCCGAAATTCGTGGACGGCGCCAAGAAGAACGGCGTCGATGCGAAAAAGGCGACCGAGGTCTTCGACCTTCTCGAGAAATTCGCGAATTACGGCTTCAACAAGTCCCACGCCGCTGCCTATGCGGTGGTCAGCTACCAGACCGCCTGGCTGAAGGCGAACCATCCGGTCGAGTTCATGGCTGGCATCATGAACTGCGATATCCACCTGACCGACAAGCTGGCGGTCTATGCCGAGGAGGTTCGGCGCGGGCTCGATCTGGAAATCGTGCCGCCTTGCGTGAACCGTTCGCTCGCGACCTTCGACGTTCAGGACGGAGCACTGGTCTACGCGCTGGGCGCGCTCAAGAACGTCGGGATCGAGGCGATGAAGATGATCGTCGCGGCGCGCGAGGACCGGCCCTTCGCCTCGCTCTTCGATTTCGCCCGGCGCGTCGACATGAAGCATGTCGGCAAGCGGCCGCTGGAAATGCTGGCCCGCGCCGGGGCCTTCGATACGCTCGATGGCAACCGCCGCCGGGTCTTCGAAAGCCTCGACGCGCTGGTGGGCTATTCGGCCGCGATCCACGATCAGCGCGCCTCGGCGCAGGTCTCGCTGTTCGGCGAGGCGGGCGAGGATCTGCCCGAGCCGCGTCTGGCGCAGACCCCGGACTGGCTACCGAACGAACGCCTGGCAGAGGAACAGAAGGCCATCGGCTTCTACCTGTCGGGGCATCCGCTCGACGATTACATGCCCGCGCTCAGGCGCAAGAAGGTGATGACCAAGGCCGAGGTCGAGGAAAAGACCAAGGCGGGACCGGCCCTCGTCCAGATGGCGGGCGCCGTTGCCGCGCGGCAGGAGAGGAAGTCCGCAAAGGGCAATCGTTTCGCCTTCGTGCAGATGTCGGACCCGACGGGGCTGTTCGAGGTGACGCTGTTCTCGGACGTGCTCGAGGTTGCGCGCGATCAGCTGGAGCCGGGCATGAATGTGGTGATCCAGGTCGAGGCCAATCTGGAGAACGAGCAACTGAAGCTTCTGGGCCGGTCGGTGAAGCCGATCGATAAAGTCGTGGCCGAAGCCGGGGTGACCGGGCTCAAGGTGGTGCTCGAGACCGAGGCTGCGGTCGAGGCGGTCGCGGCGCTGCTCGACCGGGCACGGGGCGAAAGCGGGGCGCGCGGCGGTCGCGGCCCGATCGAATTCAGCCTGCTTGCCCCCGACCTGCCCGGCGAGGTCCGGATGACGCTGAACGACCGCTACCCGGTCAATCCTCAGATCAAGGGCGCGCTGCGCAGCCTGCCCGGTGTCGCCATGGTCGAAGAGGTCTGAGCCGGGCCGCCATTCTCCCCGAATAGGCGCCGCTCGTAGCCGGGGATGGTGGTCCCGTGATTGTCTCCGCGGCTGGTGGCGGGGTCGGCCGTTCTCGCGGTGGGGCCTGCGGGCCGCTGCGCCCGCAAGGCGATACGCGCGGCCGACGAAAGCCGAGGATGGCACGCCCTTTCCCGTCCGGTCGGGTGCAGTCTTGCCAAGGTCGGCAAAGTTGCCGACGCCTTCCTATCCTTGGCAGGCTCCTGGAAAATGATCCGCACCGCGCCCTCTCGCCGGGCCGGCCGATGTCAGCCCCGACAGTCCGTCATCAGCCTTGCGATAAGCAGCAAAAAAGCCGGATCTTTGCGCAACAAGGCAAAGCCGGAGTTTTTCAGCGGCCTGTTAGGTGTTCAGTCCCGGCATCTGGTGGATCCGAGCGACATTGAATCTGTCTGGCTCTGAGGTCCGGACTTTGCAGATGTATTCGTAGGGCGTGAGACCGCTGAGCGTCTTGAGGCGGCTTGCGAAGTTGTCGGTGAGGAGGGAACAGGCGGCCGTCCGGTGGACTGTCGACCCCGACGCAAGATGAAGTCGGCGAGGGGGTGTCGTAGTGGAGGCGTTTGACGTTCAGCGGGGAGAGAGCTCGACCATTCTCCAAACGCTTCGGGCAGGTCGCGCCACGGCACGCCGGTGCGGGAGATCCGGAAAATTCCATCCGGAACAAGGCGATGGCTGGTCTGTTTGCGCCCGTTTGGCGCGCGGACAGTCAGGATGAAACGCTCAAAGAACGCCCATTCCTCGCCCGACATAAGGGCGCGTGCCAAGCTGGTCTCCATCGCCGATACCAGCTTCGATCATACTTGCCGCGCGGGGCGAACCCCTTTTGTCAAAACAGCCTCGGGCAGGAGCAAAGCCCTCCGGCAGCGCTGTGTCCAGCTGTCCCGAACGTCGTGCTCCGGTGCCTTCTTCCTGGCGCAAATACCCATTTCACGAGGCCCGCCCCCGTCCCGGCGGCCCGGATCGGTGCCCGGCCTCGCACCTTTATGGCCGGTCGCGTTCGGCGCCCCGGGCCAGTGTCGTGGCCACCAGATGGCGGAACCGGTCGATCTCCTTTCCCTGCTGTTCTATGGCACGGCTCAGCCCGGCAAGTTCGCCCGTCAGCCGGTCGATCCGGTTGTCCAATAGGGTCAGTTCCCGTTCCATGCGTCCTCCGGACCTTGCGCGACCTTGCCCCCCGGCCCCCCTTCCGCTAGACCCCGCGCGACGCGTAGGCAGTGGCGAGAGACCGATGGCCAAGGACAAGAAACCCCGCCGCCCCAGGGCCGAGACGCCCAAGGGGTTCCGCGACTATTTCGGAATCGATGTCACCGAACGAAAGGCGATGCTCGACCGTATCGCCGAGGTCTACCACCGCTATGGTTACGATCCTCTTGAGACCTCCGCGGTCGAGACCGTCGAGGCGCTTGGCAAGTTCCTGCCCGATGTCGACCGCCCGAATGAAGGCGTCTTCGCCTGGCAGGAGGAGGACAGCGACTGGGTCGCGCTCCGCTATGACTTGACCGCGCCGCTGGCACGCGTCGCGGCGCAGTTCCGCAACGATCTGCCCAGCCCCTACCGGCGCTATGCCATGGGGCCGGTCTGGCGCAATGAAAAGCCGGGGCCGGGGCGGTTTCGTCAGTTCTATCAATGCGACGCCGACACCGTGGGCGCCGCGAGCGTCGCCGCCGATGCCGAGATCTGCGCCATGCTCTCGGATGCGCTGGAAACCGTCGGCATCCCGCGCGGCGACTATGTCGTCCGGGTGAATAACCGCAAGGTCCTGAACGGGGTGATGGAGGTCGCGGGCGTGCTCGACCCGGCCGATCCCTCGAAATTCGAGGCCGAACGCGGCATCGTGCTGCGCGCCATCGACAAGCTCGACCGGCTGGGCGAGGCGGGCGTGCGGGCGCTTTTGGGCGAGGGCCGCAAGGACGATTCGGGCGATTTCACCGACGGCGCGAAGCTGTCGGAGGCGCAGGCCGAGGTGGTGATGGGTTTCATGGCCGCCCGCCGCGAGAGCGGCGCCGGGACCTGCGCGCGGCTGCGCGAGCTGGTGGCGGGCTCGGCCATGGGTACCGCGGGCGTCGACGAGCTGGAAACCATCGCGACCCTGCTCGACGCGCAGGGCTATGGCCCCGACCGCATCATCCTCGATCCGTCCGTCGTGCGGGGCTTGGGCTATTATACCGGCCCTGTCTTCGAGGCCGAACTGACCTTCGAGATCCTCGACGAGAAGGGGCGGCCGCGGCAATTCGGCTCGGTCGCGGGCGGCGGGCGCTATGACGATCTGGTCAAGCGCTTCACCGGGCAGGACGTGCCTGCGACCGGCGTCTCGATCGGCGTCGACCGGCTGCTGGCGGCGCTGCGCGCCAAGGGCCGCGCCGGGGCCGGCATGGACGGGCCGGTGATCGTGACCGTGATGGATCGCGACCGGATGGCCGAGTATCAGACCATGGTGGGCGAGCTGCGCAATGCGGGCATCCGCGCCGAGGTCTATCTGGGCAATCCGAAGAATTTCGGCAACCAGCTCAAATATGCCGACAAGCGCCAATCGCCGGTCGCCATCATCCAGGGCAGCGACGAGGCGGCGCGCGGCGTCGTCCAGATCAAGGATCTGGTGCTGGGCGCGAAGATCGCCGAAAGCGCCAGCCTCGAGGAATGGAAGTCCCAGCCAGCCCAGTTCGAGGCGGCGCGCGCCGATCTTGTGGCCGAGGTCCGGCGGCTGCTCGCGCAGGGCGAGGGCTGAGCGGTGCGGGACAAGGGCCGCATCCTCGCACAGGCCGAACGGCTGCATGTCTTCTTCCGGGGGGCCGGGGCCGAGCCCGTGCAGACCGCGATCCTGCAACCGGCCGAGACCCTTCTCGACCTTTACGGCGAGGATATCCGGGCGCGGGCCTATGTGACCTCGGATGCGCTGCGGGGCGAACAGATGCTGCGCCCCGACTTCACCGTGCCGGTGGTGCAGATGCATATGGACAGTGCTGCCGACCCGGCCCGCTATACCTATTGCGGCGAGGTGTTCCGGCGGCAGGAGCGCGACCCGTCCCGGCCCAACGAATACATCCAGGTGGGCTATGAGCTCTTCGGCGGCGAGAGCCCGGCCGATGCCGATGCCGAGGTCTTTGCGCTGTTTTCCGAGGCGCTATCGCCGCTCGACCTGCGGGCCGCGACCGGCGATATCGGGCTGATCCTTGCTGCCGTCGATGGGCTTTCGACCACCGACAAGCGCAAGGCGGCGCTGCGGCGCCATGTCTGGCGTCCGCGTCGCTTCCGCGCGCTGCTGGAACGTTTCGCCGGGCGGATGCCGCTTCCGGAAAGCCGCAAGCGGCTGCTGTCCGAGATCGAGACCCATGGGATCGAGGCGGTGCTGGATGCCGCCGCGCCGGAAATCGGACTGCGCTCGCGCGCCGATGTGGCCCAGAGGCTGCATGCGCTGGTGCAGGATGCGGCCGAGCCGCCGGTTTCGACCGGCGAGACGGAACTCCTGGAGGATCTGTTGTCGATCCGCGAGACCTCGGTCAATGCGCTGGCGCATCTGCGCGACATCGCGGTGGATCTCAAGACCATCGGCCCGGCGGTCGACCGGATGCAGGCGCGGCTGGATGCGCTGGCGGGGCAGGGGATCGATGTCGATCTCCTGGATTTCGAGGCAAGCTACGGCCGCACCACGATGGAATATTATGACGGCTTCGTCTTCGGTTTCTATGCCGAGGGCCAGCCGGGCTTGCCGCCGGTGGCCACGGGGGGGCGCTATGACGCGCTGACCCGCATTCTGGGGCGCGGCCGCGAGGTGCCCGCGGTCGGCGGCGTGGTCCGGCCGGAACTGGTGCTGTCTCTGACGGAGGCGATGGCATGACGCTGAAGCTCGGGGTGCCGTCCAAGGGGCGGCTGATGGAAAAGACCTTCGACTGGTTCGCCGAACGCGGCATCTCGATCGCCCGCACCGGGTCCGAACGCGAATATTCCGGAGCGGTCGAGGGGGTGGACGGGATCGAGCTGGTGCTGCTCTCGGCGGGCGAGATCCCGCGCGAACTGGCCTCGGGACGGATCCATCTGGGCGTGACCGGCTCGGACCTGGTGCAGGAGCGGATCGCCGACTGGGAAAACCGGGTGCTGGAACTCGAGCCGATGGGATTCGGCTTTGCCGATCTGATCATCGCGGTGCCGCGCTGCTGGGCCGATGTCGATACGCTGGACGATCTCGACGCGGCGGCGGCGGCCTTCCGGGCCGCTCATGGCCACCGGCTGCGGATCGCGACCAAGTATCACCGCCTGGTGCGGGTGTTCCTGCGCGATGCGGGTGTGGCCGATTATCAGCTGGTCGACAGCCAGGGCGCGACCGAGGGCACGGTCAAGAACCTGACCGCCGAAGCCATCGCCGATATCACCTCGACCGGCGAGACGCTGCGGGCCAATCACCTGAAGATCCTGTCCGACGGGCTGATCCATCGCAGTCAGGCGACGCTGTTCAAGTCGCGCCTCGCCGCGTTCAGCGATATCGACCGCACCAACTTGCATGCCATGCTGGACCGCCTGGGGCTCGCGGCCTGACGGCCGGCTCGCGGCGGCCATGCTTAGGCTCGGCTGCCGCTGCGGGGCGCGCGTGCGCAGGGAGCCCGTGCATCGGGCTGGGCAACGACCGGCCTGTCCCCCTGGTGTTCGCTGTCGCGCCCCTCGCAGGCGGCCATTGCCCTGAAGTGCAGGTTTCGGTCCCTGGACGGCGTTTCGCCAGTGCAAACTTGCCGCAGCGGCAGGCAAGTCCGGTCTACCTGACCCCGATCTCGGCCAGTGCGGCCATCAATTGCGGCGGCAGCTCGTCTTCCTCGGCGCGGGCGGCGGGCAGATCGCGGGGCGCATCGCCCGCTTCGAGATACCGCCAGCCCTGGAACGGACGCCGCGGCACCGCCTCGGTTCGGATCACTTCGGGGTCGAGCACGATGGCGCAGCGCGTGATGCCGTCCTCGCCGGTGACCTCGTCAAGCCGCAGCACGCGCTGCCGGGCCAGGATCATGCCCTTGAACACCCAGTAGAGCGCGCCGCCATCCAGCAGCTCGGCCGCGCGTTTGGGCCACATCCGGGTGACATGGCGGGGCAGCCCGTCGGGCAGGCTGGCACGGCGCGCGGCCTGCCAGTCGATCAGGTCCTCGACCCGCTCTGCGCCGACGCAGAGCTTTACCAGATTGACATGGCCCCTCGCCATCGTGCATCCACCAGATTCTGTTGATGAGACCCCAAACTAAGCTATCTGTTGCGGAGTTCAAGGAACAGCGTCGGTACTCTCGACCCCACCGACCTCCTTTGCCGAGTAATCTTCCGCGCGCATCCGAGGATCCCCAAATGAGCCGTTTCGCCGCCCCCATCGCCGAGCAGATCTGGGACATGAAATACCGTCTGAAAGGCTCGGACGGGACGCCCGTCGACATGACGGTCGAGGACAGCTGGCGCCGCATCGCCAGGGCGCTGGCCGAGGCCGAGCCCGAGGCGGAGCGGGATGCCCGCGAGGCGGAATTCTTTGCCGCGCTCGAGGATTTCAGGTTCCTGCCCGCGGGCCGGATCACCGCGGGCGCGGGCACGGGCCGGGCTGTGACGCTGTTCAACTGCTTCGTGATGGGCACGATCCCCGACAGCATGGCCGGCATCTTCGACATGCTGAAGGAAGCCGCGCTGACGATGCAGCAGGGCGGGGGCATCGGCTATGATTTCTCGACGATCCGGCCCAAGGGCGCGGATGTGAAGGGCGTGGCGGCGGATGCCTCGGGGCCGCTCTCCTTCATGGATGTCTGGGACGCGATGTGCCGCACGATCATGTCGGCAGGCTCGCGCCGCGGCGCGATGATGGCGACGATGCGCTGCGACCACCCCGATATCGAGCAGTTCATCACCGCCAAGCAGGACCCGGCACGGCTGCGGAACTTCAACCTTTCGGTGCTGGTGACCGATGCCTTCATGGAGGCGGTGAAGGCTGACGGCACCTGGGATCTGCAATTCGGCGGCAAGGTCTATCACACGCTCGAGGCGCGCGATCTGTGGAACCGGATCATGCAGGCGACCTATGACTATGCCGAGCCGGGCGTGATCTTCATCGACCGCATCAACCAGATGAACAACCTCGCCTATTGCGAGACCATCGCCGCCACCAATCCCTGCGGCGAGCAGCCCCTGCCGCCCTATGGCGCCTGCCTGCTGGGCTCGATCAACCTCGCGCGCCTTGTCGCCAACCCCTTCGAGGAGGGGGCAGCGCTCGAGGAGGCCGAGCTCGAGGCGCTGGTCGCGACCGCGGTCCGGATGATGGATAACGTGGTCGACATCTCGCGCTTTGCGCTCGACGCGCAGCGTCACGAGGCCAAGGCCAAGCGCCGGATCGGTCTTGGCGTCACCGGGCTTGCCGATGCGCTGCTGATGGTGGGCCTGCGGTACGGCTCGGAAGAGGCGGCGCGTCAGACCTCGCGCTGGTTGCACCGGATCGCCCGCGCCGCCTATCTGGCCTCGGTGCAACTGGCCAAGGAGAAGGGCGCGTTTCCGCTTTTCGATGCCGAGCAATATCTCGGAAGCGGTGCGCTGGCGCATATGGATGCCGATGTGCGTGCGGCCATTGCCGAGCATGGGATCCGGAACGCTCTGCTTACCTCAATCGCGCCCACGGGGACGATCAGCCTTTACGCGGGCAATGTCTCGTCGGGGATCGAGCCGGTCTTTGCCTACAGCTACAAGCGCAAGGTGCTGCAGCGCGACGGCAGCCGGACCGAGGAGGAAGTGGTCGACTACGCCGTCCAGCTCTGGCGCGACAAGTTCGGCGATGCCGAGCTGCCCGAGTATTTCGTGAATGCCCAGACCCTGCCGCCCTCCGAGCATGTGCGGATGCAGGCGGCGGCCCAGACTTGGGTCGATTCCTCGATTTCCAAGACCATCAACTGCCCCGAGGACATCGCCTTCGATGCCTTCAAGGACGTCTACATGCAGGCCTATGAAACCGGCTGCAAGGGCTGCACGACCTACCGGCCGAATGACGTGACCGGCTCGGTGCTGAGCGTGTCGGAGAGCTCGGAGAAGACGCCCGAGGCCGAGACCGGCGCCGATGTCGTCTATCTGTCCGATCCGCTCGACCGGCCGCACGAGCTGGAGGGCAACACCTACAAGCTGAAATGGCCCGACAGCGAGCATGCGATCTACATCACCATCAATGACATCGTCATCGCCGGTCGCCGCCGCCCCTTCGAGGTCTTCATCAATTCGAAGAACATGGAGCATTTCGCCTGGACGGTAGCGCTGACGCGGATGATCTCGGCGGTGTTCCGGCGGGGCGGCGATGTGAGCTTCGTGGTCGAGGAACTGAAGGCCGTCTTCGATCCGCGCGGCGGGGCCTGGATGCAGGGCAAGTATATTCCCTCGATCCTTGCGGCCATCGGCGGCGTGATCGAGCGCCATCTGGTGACCATCGGCTTCATCGAGGCCGAGGGCAAGGGCCTGAAGATCGATCCGAAATACGAGGAGATGGCGGTTGGCGACACCCCCCGCGGCCCGTCCTGCCCGAGCTGCGGTGCCTATGAGATACGGATGGTGGAAGGTTGCAGAACATGCATGAGCTGTGGCTATTCGAAATGCCAGTAATCATGCTCTAGGCTCAAGTCAGAGAAAGCAGATGAATGCGCAAACGGAAGCATAAGTCTGCGCAAGGGGTGTCAAGGGCGAAACGTATCGCCTGGTGTCCCCGGGCTGCTCTCTGAAGGACGGTGATAGAGGCGCTGGGGCGGACGCTCCGGCGTCTTTTACTTATGGAGGGGATGTGCGGTTCGTGGCATGAAGCGGCGGATCCGGCTTAGGGCCGTTGTGCCCTCCCTGTATGAGCCTGAGCATGGCGCATTGGGGCGGCTTGCGATGGTGAGACCCTGGACACGAGTTCGCTTAGAAGCGGTGGGAACTCCGATGAAGACCATTAAGTCGACGCAAGCTGTCGCTGCGATCCTAGCCCGATATCAGCGTCGGAAAAATTGTCAGGTGCCCGTCACAGCAACAGACGTCTACGCCTATACCCTTGCTCGCGCCTGTGGAGACGACGTTGACCTCGACCCGTTCGAACGGGGCCTCATCCACCTCAAGCGCCAGAAGGTGATTTCCGGCCGAAGACTGGTCACCCTTCTTGCTCGCCATCAGCGGGAGATCAGACCGGAGTGACGCCTCCCGAGGGCTTCCCAGGGTACTGGGCTTAAAACCAGATACCAATACACGAAGCGTCATCATTCTTGGGAGCGAATGGTTTGCTTCAAGGGGCCATAGTCATTGCTCACGTCCGGCGCTGCATGATGACCTGCCCTGGCGCGAAGGGCGGATTCCGGACCTTCTCTGCATGTGCCCACGCACCCTAGACTGAGAACCAAAACGGACATTCCGCCAAGCTCGCTTCGCCGAACTCGACATACCTACAAGGGGGCGGGAATTCATTGCAACCGCGAGTCTCTCACCTTTCTGGGGAAGGGCCGACACCTATCCTTTCGGGAAGCTCTTTCACATTTCGGGCCAAAAAAATCAGTTCGAACCGGGTTTTCGCCAATAACTGGATCGATAGATCGTGATATTCTCGTCGCAGAAATCCCAATCACGTTTCTCCCAGATGTCCGAACTTCCATCAAGCCGTTGCTTTTGGAGTTTATTAGTTCTGTCGTAAACTGATTTCGTGGCGAATGTTGTATATTCACCCTCGCGCAGATCGCTCAGTTTGGCAGCCAGATTTGGGGCCCTGCCAATTGAAATCAATTCGTTACTCCCGTAGATACCGCCCCGGACCACGAACACAGTTCCAGTATCAACGCCTGTTGCATGCCGGATTTTGAAACCAGCGTTCTTGACTGTGTCATACTTTGATTCAAATTTAGGTCTGATAAGTTGGGTTACTGAATATGCAATAGAGAACGAGCACTTTATTGCCGAGCTATTCTTGGCGTCGCCCATAAAGGCCCCCATCACCCTGTCGCCATCGAAACTCATGATGGTTCCACCAAAGTGACTTATCAATCTTGATGAGGACGCAAGAAAAGATTTGAGAATTTTTGCCGTAACCCTCCGGTCGAGTTCCTTTGCCATGCGCGACGAATTCGCCATATCGGCATATAGATATGTTGCATCTATTTCAACTGCACCGTTCGATAGAGTAACATCTCCAGGGGAGGGGACTTTAGAGCCGCTCCTCTTATTCCAATCCGCGTCTCTAATTCTCATAACATCAGAAGAAATGTCGTCGTTGATACTCATGCCTTACCTTACCTAAGAAGCGCCGCGGTCTAATCACTTGGCATCTCTATCGCTTAGTGGTGTCGATCCAAAATAGATACGCGGCCAATGCGCCAAGAACTATTGGGGCCAACAGAGCCGTTGCCTGCTGCGGGTCCCCACTTGAAGAGATTTGATACTGAAATTCGGCCCCCATAAAGCTTCCTCGAACCTGCCACTGCAACGCCTCGTCGACCAGGATCGCACCTACACACAAGGTCCCCAAGCGAAAGAACCGATAGACGGGATCCGCCAGCAGAGTAAGCAGGAAAATCGTCAGACCCACAACGAGTGGCAAAAGCACGCGAACAAAAACAGGATTTCCGTCCACCCTTAGGGTATACCAGATCGCTGCGGCTGAAAGCACGCCAGCAGTCAGAGAAATGACCGTCCAATTCCATCCTGAAGTTCTACGCGAAATTCCGGTCGCCAAAATTGCTTGCCTTCCACGTCCAGAAAAGTCCTCATGCACGCGACGAAGAAATTCTCTATTTTCTCCTACGACCTTTCGAAACGTCTCACCCTCGACTTTAAGAGCGACAAGCTGTCTTGAAGCTGCCCGAACCGTCGCACTTCTCTTCTGGGCTGGGTTAAGGGCCGACATTTCTCCAACAGTGATCGGAGCTGTTCTTTGGATGTCATCGCGACGTTTTCCATTTACGAAGACATCCGCCGCACCTGAAAGTAAGAAGTAGACGCTATCATCCTCGACGTCGCCTTGACTGACGATATCTTCGCCTCTCTTAAATGACACGAGTTCCCCTGCTTCCAAAAAGGAATTGGCAATGACCTCGTCACCTCCGACCATGGGATTGCGTATTAGGACAGCTCGTATTCTGCCCCACCCTAGCTCCCCCTCAAACCGCGTGATGGAAGGAACATCGCCACCATTTCTTAGAACCAGCTTTATCCAATTTATCCACTTCAATGCGTGACCTCTTTTTCGCTGCTTCTCGGAGCTCGCTCAGTCAATCTGATTTCTGTATCGAATTCAACGCTCTACCGTGCGAGCGTAGCCTGAATAGGTCCAAATTGCGCTGTTGCTATCTCTTGCTTGCGCAACGTCAGTCCACGCTGAACACGCTTTACCTCAGCACGCCCAGGGATGGCCGAGCATGGATCTGCATCCTGTGCCTCCTCGACGCTGGCCTCAAGCACTTTCCCCCTTCGAGGGCGTTCTCGCAGTCATTGCTGCAGTTCATCCTGCCAGCTGGCTTGACGCCCCTCTCTCTGTCGGGATTTCCAATCA
This sequence comes from Rhodovulum sp. MB263, assembly GCF_002073975.1. Lineage (NCBI taxonomy): Bacteria > Pseudomonadati > Pseudomonadota > Alphaproteobacteria > Rhodobacterales > Paracoccaceae > Rhodovulum > Rhodovulum sp. MB263. The sequence continues at coordinate 713,852 of NZ_CP020384.1, forward strand.
CCAAGTCCAAAGCGAGGTGGCCTCTAGGCGAGGTTTACATACTGCGATTGTAGTGAATGGCGGCTTCGGGGAAGCTGCGCTGCGGCGCTTTCGGCCTAAGTGAAAGTCCGGAAAGGGCCGCCTGGCCATGTAGACCCACCCACTCTTGGCTTGGAGAACGCTGAGCCGCCCAGGACCTGCTCCGAACTCATACATTTTGAAGCTTCTATGTGACAAATGGCAGCGCACCCCTCTACTGCGAACGTCGAAGCCTTTCATTGGGCGTATTTAGCTTCGACCTTTTCGTCTACAGCTCTAAGCATGTTCCTCAAACTTGCAGTCAGAGAAAGGAGCCAAGTGTTAGAAATTTCTAGTTCTCCGCCGGTCTCTCGATCTTTACCATTTCGATGGACGCAATCGTGACGTTGCTTGATTGCAGTTTCTATTTTTTTCAACTCCACTTCCCTAGGAAGTATGTCGACGCCGAGTCCGACCTGGAAGAGCTTGGCTACCTTAGCTATGTCATGAAAAGAAACTGCACGCAGATAGCTGACCAGCTTCTCCTTCGCAAACTCTGGTTTTCCGGCGGCATCCGAAAGCCTAAATTGCGCCTCTCCAATTCCTATTGACTTTGATTTCAGCAGCCGCTCTTGCACTTCCACGCTCGCAGCCGCCGCCGGTATGAGTGTGTCAGAAAAGAAGATCTCCATTGCCGTGATGCTTTGAGCAAGCAGCATTCTTCTCAAAATCTTGGACTGTTGTTCATCCACCCTTAGCTGGCAAAGTTCCTCAATATTGTCGAGTGTCTGGCAGAGCGTACGGAAAATTTCCCTATGGGGCCGCTCCTGCTGCTCAAGCCATTCGTAATAATCATGATCGTAGTCATCATAGTCGTTGAAGTACCCTCTCGCAGGCTCCGCCTCAACTAAGGTGTTTGGATAGTCATCTAATTCTATCTCGCAGGTGTCCCAATCGGTTGAGACCCAAGCATTGTATGGCGTAGAGCACACACTGCACAGAATCGAGACGGGGTGCTGTGCCCCCCGATAACTCGTGCATCTGATGCTAGAGTCCGTTCCAATGAGAGGACCGGATATGAAGAGATCGAAGTTCACCGAAGAGCAGATCATTTCGATCCTGCGTGAGCAGGAAGCAGGGGCTAAGACGGCAGAGGTCTGTCGCAGGCATGGGATCAGTAGCGCAACGTTCTATTCCTGGAAGGCGAAGTTTGGCGGCATGGAGCCGTCAGAAGCAAAGCGTCTGAAGGCCCTGGAAGACGAGAACGCCAAGCTGAAGCGGCTGCTTGCCGAAACGATGCTCGACAACACCGCGCTGAAGGATCTGCTGTCAAAAAAATGGTGACGCCCGCCGCCAGGCGCGAGGCCGTCGCCCATCTCAAACAGAGCTATGAGATGAGCGAGCGGCGGGCGTGTTCCGTGATCGGGGCAGATCGGTCCTCGGTGCGGTATCAGCATCGGCGACCAGATGATGCTGCCTTGCGCGATGTGCTGCGTGCCGCCGCAGAGACGCACCGAAGGTTCGGGTATCGACGCCTGCATGTCATCCTGCGCCGCGATGGCCATGTGCTGAACCGCAAGCGCACGCAGCGGCTCTACAGAGAAGAGGGCCTGGCCGTGCGGCGGCGTCGCAGCCGCAAACGCGCCATCGGCACACGGGCACCGCTGGTGACCGAGGCTGTGGCGAATGCTCGCTGGTCGGTCGATTTTGTCCAAGACCAGTTCGCCGACGGACGGCGTTTCCGCATTCTGAACGTGATCGACGATGTCACCAAGGAGAGCCTGGCTGCGGTCGTCGACACCTCGATTTCCGGCCGCCGCGTTGCCCGGGAACTGACAACGCTGATCGCGCGGCGCGGAAAGCCAGGTGTGATCGTCTCGGACAATGGCACCGAGTTCACCTCGAACGCGATCCTCGAATGGGCCGAGAAGATGCAGGTGAAGTGGCACTATATCGCGCCTGGCAAGCCCATGCAAAACGGCAACTGCGAGGCGTTCAACGGCCGGATGCGCGACGAGCTGCTGAACGAGACCCTGTTCTTCGGCATCGACCATGCGCGCGCGGCTGTCGCCCGCTGGACCCACATCTACAACACCGAGCGACCGCATTCGGCCCTCGGTTATCAGGCCCCGGCGGCCTTCGCCGCCCAACTCAACGCAATGGGCGATCAGCTTCGCGCAACTGAACTGCTGCGCAGATCGCCCATTGCTCCGTCGGCGCAACCGCGCCAAATTCAGCAAAAGACTCTGGTTTCAGCTGGATGAACATCGGGGGTCACAGCAATCGGCCAGTGAAATGACGCGCCGAGGGAGCCGGCGCGTCATGCAGGGTGATCAGATCGTCTGGCCGCCCGACACCTCAATGCGCTGTGCAGTCACCCAGCGATTATCGTCCCGCAGAAGGCTGGCGATCATCGGACCGATGTCGTCCGGCAGCCCGACGCGGCCGAGCGCCGTCATCCCCGCGAACTGAGCGTTCACCTCGGGGTTGTCGCGGACCAGTCCGCCGCCGAAATCCGTCTCGATGGCGCCCGGCGCAACCGTGTTTGCCGCGATGCCCCGCGCTCCGAATTCCCGCGCCATGTAAACCGTGAGCATCTCGACCGCCGCCTTTGCCGCCGAATAGGCCGCGAAGCCGGGGAAGGAGATCCGCGTCAGGCCGGACGAAAAATTCACGATCCGCCCCCCGTCGGCCAGGAGCGGCAGAAGGGCTTGAGCGAGGAAGAAGACGCCCTTCACATGGACTGCGAACAGGCGATCGAACTGCGCTTCGGTGGTCTCCTCGATCAGGGCGAATTCGCCATGCCCGGCATTGTTGACGAGATGATCGAAGCTGTCGCGGCACCAAGTGTTGCGCAAATCCGAGCGCAGGCTTTCGACGAAGGCCCGAAAACTTGCGGTGTCGGCAACGTCGAGGGGCAGCGCCACGGCCTGGCGCCCCATCTCGCGGATGAGGGTCACGACCTCCTGTGCTTGCCCGGCGTTCGACCGATAGGTGACGATGACGTCGCCGCCGCTTTTGGCGATGGCGAGAGCGGTGTTGCGACCGAGGCCGCGATTGGCGCCGGTGACGAGAGCGATCTTGCTCATGGGAGTGTCCTTTCAGGGTGTCATGGTGTCACTCTGAAATAAAAGCGCGCCGGCGCTTGTAGTTGCCTGAACCTCGCCAAGACTTGCCTGTTTCCATTATTCCCTTCCCCGACAGGCCAATCCAGAACATAAGGTATTGCATGACCATTGCCCAAAGCAGTTCGCCCCTTGCTCAGTTGCTCGTCCATTGCCGCCGGTTCGCCGACGCCAATGCCGGGCCCGACGGTTCGGCGCCGACTCCGGCCCGGGGCCTGTCCGTAGTGCGTGCCCTGCACCCGGGAGAGCTGATGGTTGCCGTCCAGAAGCCCGTGATCGCCATGCTGCTGCAGGGAAGGAAGCGTGTGACGACGCTGGGCGCGAGCTTCGAATATGCGCCGGGGGAGGCGATGGTCATCGCGGCGGATATCCCGACAGTCAGCCGGATCGCCCACGCCAGCATCGCGGAACCCTACTACGCGCTCGTGCTCGAACTCGACCCCGCGATCCTGCGAGCATTGCGCCCGGCCGTCTCCGTGCGGTCGGGTAAAGCGCCGCCCGTGAGGGTGGAGCCGATTGACACAGAGGTCATCGATGCCTCCCTTCGACTTGCGCGCCTGCTGGATCGGCCCGAGGCCCTCTCGGTCCTTGCCGACGGCCTGCTGCGCGAGCTGCATTACTGGCTTCTCATGGGGGTTCACGGCCCCGCCATCGCTGCGCTCGGGGTGCCGGACAGCCACGCGGGACGGATCGCGCGCGCGGTCGATATCCTGCGGCGGGAGTACGCCCGTCCGATCAGGGTCGAGGAACTCGCGGAGGCCGCCGCAATGAGTGAGCCCGCGTTCCACAAGCACTTCCGCGCCATCACGACCCTGTCGCCTCTCCAGTTCCAGAAGCAGCTTCGCCTGATTGAAGCGAGGCGGCTCATGCTGGCAGAGGGTGCGAAGATCGCGCAGGCAGCCCACACGGTCGGTTACGCTAGCGTGACGCAGTTCACTCGGGAATACGGCCGTCTTTTCGATGCACCTCCTGGGAGGGACATACGCATCGCGAATGCCGTCGCCTGAGTGCTCGGGATGCACTTCTGCGGATAGACCAGCGTCAGCTTCGTCCGCACAGCGGACCTCAGGGCATTGGACGATGCTGCGCAGAGCCTTAAAGGTCCGCTACTGTGCGGGCCGTGGTGCGTGACAACAAAGGTCCTGCCACTACCGGCGAAATGTGGGGTCGCCAGTCGTTCTTCCAGCCAAGCGCGGTGTTCCCAATGCACGGCGATTATGTCCTCAGGTGTAATCGGGACAATGCGGCGCGGCAGCACCTCGTCCGGGTCAAGCAACTCATGACCGGGCACTTCGATGGAGATCATGTCGAAGTCGCGCATGAACCGTGGGGCGAAGTTCTTGGCGGCCTCCCGATCCCCCAGAAGGTCGAAGTCCGTCCATAACGTCGCGCAGAGGAACCGGTCGCTGCGGTGGCGGAGTTCGGTCTTCTGCGCGAACCAACTCCCGCTGGCGTGAACCAGGTCACGGAGCCGGTTCTCGTCGTCCAAGGTCGCCTTGCCCGTCACCGAAACCGGCTATCGCTCGCACTTCCTGCCGGTCGGCATTGTCGCCGAGCATGGCGGCGCGGTCCCCTTTGTCTCCGCATGGCTGGAGCATGAAGCTGCGCGCATGGGCTGGAATGACGCGCAGCTAAGCCTTTTTTGACGCAGGGGAAAATTTGCGTCCCCTCCGGCGGACGCTCCCTTCTTCAGATTCGAAGACAAGAAAAATCTTTCAAGAGGCACTCAGCACGCGTTTGCGCGTTTAATGCGCGCTCAGTTGACGTGTGGCGCGCATATGTGAGATAATGGTTCCAACGCTGAAAGGAGCGCCGCTATGGAAAACGCATCTGAAAACAAGATGGTAAAGCGCCTAAACACCACACTGCCAGACCCTCTGGCACACTATGTCGGTGAGATCACCGGCAAGGGCGCGCTCTATGAGACACCGAGCGAGTTCATCCGCGATCTGATCCGCAGGCACATGGAAAAAGCCCAGGACGTGGAGCGCGGCCAGATCAACGCCATGCTGGCGCAGTCCTTAAGTGAAAACGACTATTCCGACTGGACGAACAGCGATCTTGCCGATGCCCGCAAGGCGGCACGCGAATAGGTGCCCATGAATCGTATCGTCCGCAGTGCTCTCTTCAAACGACAGCTTCTCGACATCACGGCCAGCTACCGCGAGCGCGCGGGCACGGCCATTGCCCTGAAATTTGTCGATCAGATTGAAAGCAGCATTGGCTTCATCGCCGCCACGCCGCTGGCCTGTGCGATCTACACCCAGCTTGAGGGCAAGGACTTTCGCAAATGGGGCCTGAAGGACTTCCCGGTGTCGGTTTTCTTCCGGCTGGATGAGAGCGGCACAATCATCCTCGAAGCGCTCTATGCCCACCGTATGGATATTGGGCAAAGACTGCCCAAGGATATTGAATAGCTGGAAAGGCGCGGCGGCACACCGTAGAGGGCGGCCAACCGCTTTGGGTTAGGGACGCGGCGAACGTATCACCAGTTCGTCTTCGGCGGTGCTCAGCGCTGCCGCCTCAAATCGGGAAACGAGTTTCATGTCATCCTCCTTTTGACTTCAAGGAGGCCCCGAACCGTTCAGGGCCTTTCGGCCCCGGCTCACACCATCATCGGCTCAGGAAGCAGCGCGCTCATCAGCCGGATGGGCGCAGCCGAAAAAGCTGAGATCTTCCGCAAGCAGCTCTACGTCGATTGCTTTCTCGAAGCGGAGGAGAATGGCGAGGTAAACCGCTCCAATGACCCCTGCGTCGCATTCCTCCCTCAGTTGGAAAAACGTGTCGATGCATGGCACACCATTCCGGCTGGATTGCCGAATGCGCGTGGAACTTCGCTCGCCGTTTGGGAAGCGACCATCCGAGAATTGCGGCGGTCGAACAAGGCAGCCGCACGCCTCCATATCGAGGTCGTCGATGCCGCCCTCAGGTCCTTGGCCTTGTGGCGCGTTACTGCGACAGGGCGAAGGTGCAGCGTGACGACGATGTCAGGGAGGCGGAGTTCGCGTCACGTCTCATGCACGCGGCGGACTACGAGTTCGGGTTGCTCGCTCAGTTCATCGTCGAGGCGCTGACGCGTGCTCTCCGGGCCGACGGCCTCGAGGCATGTCTGTCGTCCAGGAAGCATTTCGCGGAGGTCTACCACATGCGGACAGCTGTAGGCCCCGGACTGAACCCGTTTCTCGCTGAGGATTTCCGCCGGATCGATCCGCGTCAGTGTTTCGATGACGGGGATGAGGATGCATGAGTTGCTCTTGGCCATTTGCGATGTCGATGTGGAAACTGCGGAGTATCATGAGCTACGAGTGCAGCTGCTTCGCGAATTCGTTCGTTTACGGGCTTGACAGAACCTGCTCGAACGCCTGCGACCGATCCAGGATCAGGTTGACCGCATGGGGGCGCGAGACCCCGATTTCGATCTCAAGAGCTTCTTGGATGACAGTTGGGAGTAGCAAGCGAAGGCGCTTCGTCGCGTCGTCCCTGGACGGCACGAAATTGCAGAAAACGTCGAGCGCACGCTGAGCCGCGCAGGGCGCTCCCTGCCGATTGCGGACTTTGACGCCTCGGTCCCATTCCCCCGGCGGATCACAAAAGCGGCAGTTGATCACTGCTGCAGCGTGCCCTGAAGCTGCCAAGGTTCGGAGAGGAGACTTCACAGACAGCAGAGGCCGGAGCGTTCAACGGCGGCTATCGGCAGGAAACGACTGGCAGGATTTCGCGGTGCCGCGGACGTGGCGAGGTGAGCGTCCGGCGATGCGCCGGCCCCGGCGCAACGCGCCGAAATCTTGCCGTATTGTTTCGGCAGTCTTCCGTGAAATGCGATGAAATCGGGGATTTGCATTGATGTCTCGGTTGGCGGTTTTGGTCGATGGCGACAACATCAGTGGCTTCCCTGCCGAGAGGATCCTCTCGATCGCCTCGCGGCAGGGAAGCCCGACCGTCGTCAGGGTCTACACCAACGCCCGGCGCACCTCCGAATGGCATGGCGCCTGCGGCTTCCGGATGATCCACGCCGGCACCGGGAAGAATGCCTCGGACGTGCTTCTGGTGATCGATGCCATGGAATTGGCGCTGTCTGGCGGGATCGATCGGTTCGTCATTGCCAGTTCGGATGGCGATTTTACCCATCTTGCCCATCGCCTGCGCGAGCATGGCGCCATGGTCACGGGCGTTGGCGAGGGCAAGGCTCCCAGCGGGTTTCGCGGTGCCTGTTCCGACTTCGTCCTGATCGATCCCGGTTCGTCGATCAGGCTGGTGACAAGCGCCCCGGCCGTCGACGATCTGGATCTGAAGATCCGCGCGATCATTGCCGCGGCCAGCACGAAAGGCGCGGGGATGCGGCTGGCGACCCTCGGGGCGACCATGCACTCCAAGCACGGGATCAGGATCGGCGCCCTCCCTGAACAAACCTGGCGGGCTTATCTCGCGGCGCGGCCGCATCTTTACGATCTCGGTCCGCGCGGGCCCGACAGCATGGTTCGCTTCAAGCCGGAAGGCTTCCCGGTCGCGGCCTGACGGCCGGTGCCAGACGCCCTTCGGCCGCCCGCGGCGCAATATGCGGTGACATGCCGCCTGCAACACCGGCGCGTCTCCTTCGGATCTTGACGCGTTTCGAGATGGTCAGTGCGTCCTCCAGCTCGACGCCGAGAGAGCGGACCGTGCTGTCCATCTTGGTGTGATCAGGCAGGTGCTGCACGGCCCCGGACTGCCCGTCTTCCGGTAGATCTGCGCGACCTTCATCGGGTGCATGGAACGCGTGCCGCAGGCCGTCCGGTGCGGCCCGACGGCCCCGAGAACTGTTTCCCAAAATATGGCATCCTGCAGACGCTCAAGCGAGTTTTTCAAGGGCGGCTATCGGCAGCGAGCGCCCAGACTAGGGCGCCAGGCGTTTAAGCGCCTCGGGCCGCCCGCTCGGACGCTCTCTGCCGATAGCCGACGTACAGCGCTCCAAGCCTGAGCAGCCAGAAAATGACAGAAGTGACCGTTCATCCTCGCCGCGGCACGCCCTCAAGCCGCTGGAGTCCGAAGATCGGAGAAACTGTTGAAAAGCTCTTTTCTAGGACCACAGAGCATCCAGTCGGGGGGGGGATGGTTCCGGTTTTTCGCGCCCCTGTCTCGCATTCCGACCTCTTTGTCCCTATGGGGAGTGGCATTCCAAAAGCAGGCGATCTCTCGACCGCCGCCGGAGTTTTCAACACGATCCGGACGAAGCGGGCATTCGGACCGCAGTTATGAGGTCGGCATCAATACTCCGTTGTAATGGCATCCAAGAGCGTCGCATCTATGACCGCCCCCCCCCCACAGCATGGAAATAAGATTAGGTGGACACATGATCTCAATGCGGTTGAGGCGCCGGCAAGCGCTATCCAGGGCGGAAAACGCTTGTTCGCGTGGCCTGGCTGAGCAATTCTGAGGTCCAACGGCAAGCTGCTTGGATAATGTGCATCTGGCGATATTCGGAAAGGGATCAACATGTCGCGGATCTGGCTGACTCTATTGATGTCGACTGCCTTAACAACATCTGCCTTGGCGGACAGGATGCTTTCAACGGAGGAATTACTTGAGATTATTCCAGAAATGATCCGAAGCGGTTGCCAAACTTCATGTTCCGTGCGGGAATACAGTTACCGCTCGGCTCGACTTCCCTCCGATATTTTTGTGGGATCTCGGAAGGTATTCGTGGTCAGGAACACATATATGTGTGGAAGTGCCGGTTGCCCCACAGCGATTATCGCCGTTGGAGACGACGGCGTTTTCTATTTGGGCAACAGGTTTGGCGGGACTGAAAGAACGATCCCGACAATGAACGTTTCGGATCGGACGCGCATTGCAGATAAGCCCGCGGGAATTGGTCCGATCCCTACCGGAAGCGGCGTGCTTGGCAGGGAGACCTCTGAAGGAGCCGAGGTTCAAGAAGCCGGTGGATACGGCTTGTCTGATTCAGATATCCTTAAATTTGTGAATTCCTTGCAGCGCCTTCCAGTTCTGATCGATAGATCTCACTACGGTCAGGAAGATCGAATTAAGGTGGGAGAGTTCGAAGAGCATCTGAGAGTGTCCGGCGCTCTCGCCAGAGAAGGAATTTTCATTGAAACGTTCCAATCGGCACGGAGGCCAGCCTCCTCCGGTGGCTGCGAGCCGGGCGCACGTTTTTGCATGAAATTGAATGATAACAGCATCTGGAGCGAAGATAGGAGAGTTTATTATGAGATCGCCGGGCCCTACAGGAAACATCTAATTGCAGACTACGGCGAGCTAATTTCTTTGTCGATGGGAAGGCCAAGTGTCACCAAAATTGTTCTTTCACGTGCGGTAGGCTCCGCCACATGTGAAAGAAGAGTTACCTTTCGCTCCTGGTTTGACGCACCGACCGAAATTGGTAAGGCGATTATGCGCCATCAGCGAAGTGATGGATATATTTGGCAGGCATGCCTCAGCCAAAGTCGAGATGGTTTAATTATCAAGTATGGTCCCTTTTCCAGTTTTTGACCTTGGCGAGGTCCCCTTGCGCAAAGCCCACAACGGAATTACTCGCAAACCCAGTGTGATGGAAGGAGGGCATGAGCAGACTGACACCTAAGACTTGCAGGCCGCGGAAAAACTCCGACCTCGATGTAACTCTCGGAACGTGAAACACCGCCACCACCGCTGAGGTGAGGTTGCGGTGCGCGGGTCGGACAAGGTGGCGAGATCGTTGTTCCGCTACATCGATTTCGAAGAGTGCATCCCGGCGCGGCATCCGCTGAGCAAGATCAGGGCGATCGTCAACGATGCGCTGCGCGCCTTGTATGCCGAGGTCGGTCGGCTCCACGTTAGCGGAGAACGCCCCTCGATTGCTCCGGAACGGCTGATCCGGGGCAAACTGCTGTTCCTCCGGTTCGTGGGACTCGGGATCGGCGATATGGTTTGAGACCCCACCGTGTTCACGAACTGCCGGTCGATACGCTGAGCGCGTCGCTGCGCGTGCAAAATCGGTCTGGCGCGCTCTGGTCAGTTTGGGCTCGTAGCGGACCTGCGGAGGCGAGGCATAGCGCCTGAACGCCTGCCGCCAGCGACTCGTGCGCTCCCTGCCGTGAGCGGCCATTCGACGCCCCAAGCCCGAACTGCCTGCGGCTCACGAAAGCGGCCGTTCATCCCCGCTGCAACATGCACTCAGGCCGCCAAGGTCCGGAGAGCGGGACGGAGCTGCCGCTTATCGCTTGCTTTTCAGGAGTGCCTTCAGACCTGTCGGATAGAGTTGAGGCTGTCCAGGACCGTCCAGCTCTTCTAGAGCAAACCATTCGGCGAAACACTCCACACCGCTATCCTCTCGAAACGCGATACGGGTCTGTCCGGCGAAAGCCTCAGGCGGAAACGTCACGTCGAAAATTGCCAGCATCTCGTGCCCGAGGCTCCCCTCGTGAACGTAGATGTTTTCAATGAAAGTCGGGCTGCCAACGATTTTCACCGTTATCCCAAGTTCTTCCTGAAACTCTCGGATGACAGCGGTCTGTGCTGTTTCGCCAAACTCCACCGTACCGCCAAGCGGGCGCACACCCTTTAGCCGCCCTGAGTCCTCATATACTTCGGAGGCGAGCAGCCGATTGCCTCGCCAGTGCAGACCCAAAGCCTTAAAGCGAATTCCGGATGCAGGGCGCCATGTGTTCATGTTGGCGGGATACGCCCAGGACTAAACGGCTGCAATGGGCTCGGAGCGGACCTGCGGCGGCGCAGCATGGAGCTGGAGCCCCTTGGGCCGCCCGCTCGGGCGCTTGCTGCCGATAGCGGCCGTTCGGTCCCCCAAGCCCGATCCGGCAGCGGATCACGGAAGCGGCCTTTCATCGCGGTTGCAGCCCCCTTGGATCTGCCTATAAGGGCGTGCTGACGGATAACGGTCGCGAGTTCTGCGGTACCGAAAAGCACCCATACGAACTCCATCTCGATCTGAACACCATCGAGCATCGCCGCACCAAGGTCCACACGTCGAAGACCAACGGCTTCGTCGAGTAGTTCAACGGCACGGGGCTGGAGGAGTTCTCTCGCGAAAAATGCGAGACCTTCTAAGAGGCGGTCGAGGCGCTCCAGGCCAATCTCGACGCCTGACTCGTCCATTACAACAACGAACGCCCGCATTTGGGTTGTCGAAACATGGGGCGCAGGTCGCTCGAAAATGTCATGTCATTTGTTAGCCAAGAAGGTTAAGTAGGCACTATAAGCTATAGCGCTCCCAGTAACCGTTTTTAGTAGCCATGAGTCCTGCCCCTAGCCTGACACACTGCGCCATAGTACTCATTGCACTCAGGAAGCGCCTGCGTGGACTTTATTACCAAATTTTACGAGACATTCTGAGAGACTAGTCATGAGCTCTTCGAGAAACACGATAGATGAAACCGACATATGGCTTGCGCTGAAAGCAATTCCGCAATCCCAGATTTCCACTTCGATTGGTGAAAGCGAGGTTATCGAAGAGTTTTGCCCCTTGGGTCGCCAGTTCGGCGCCGCCCTCCCAAAAAACGTGCCAGAACCGCTTGATGATCTTCTGTTCGATGTGACTTCGAATGCGAGCCTACAAACTGATTCTCCTGAACAATGCTATGCCGTGCTTGATGCAGCCCGCTTGCCAGATTTGCCCGACATCTTAGCAGCTTCGGGCCTTTCACATCAGTGTCTATTTCAGGGAGAGGCAGTTCAGGAAATTGGTGATCGGGCTCCGTGGCTGGTAGCACTGACGGAGGATAATAGCATGACGCGGCGGCTGTTCAGCTTATCGGATGCGCCATGGCATCTCTGGCGGTATAGGCCCGGAATATTCCTGCGTACAAAACTGGAGTTTTCGGCACTGCGACGTCATCTACGACGTTTCACACGACTGCGTGACACTGAAGGAAAGTGGTTTCATGTGCGTTTCTGGGAGCCCGGATTTCTTGAGGCGGGCGCATCAGTCGAAGCGGATGCGTTGTTCAGGTCGCTGATCGCGCCAATGTCTCTGCTCCTTTGGGCTGCAGATCATCGTTCTTTGCATTATCTGCAGCCGACCTCTGGAATGGAGGATCCCGGGCAACCGTTGCCTCAATTGAGCACGAGGCTGCTGCACCACCTTTCCATCATGCGCAGAGAACAAGCGTTTTTGCAAATTGCTGAGGCGCTGTGGCACGATAACCCCGTTCTGACAGCAGGCCCCGAAGCGGCAGCCATGGAATGGGCCGTGCGTCCAGGCTGGCGCACTTGGCGCAGCTACGCCATGGGCTGGTGCAATGAAGCAAGCAACCGCTACGGTCTGGTAACAGTGAAGTATGTCCATGCTTATTGCCTGTTTCGCCTGCACCTGCCGTGGGCTTTTGAAACGCCGGAACATAGCGCGCAGATAGAGGCGGTTCTGGCGGGCCCCGGCGATGAGAGCAAGCGAATGAAAGGGCTGGCTGACCGCCTGAAAGAAATGACCACAATCCGGGAGCATAACGCATGACGCGAAATAGAGCCATTGCGTGGGGTGCGCGGGCAAGTGCAACAGCACTTCTGGCTGCGCTATTTCTTGTTGCGTGGAACAAGATTGGTGCATCTCAGCCCTACGATGTAGCGCTTGCGACAGAGGCCGCGAAAGGATGGCCGATCCTGCTTAACCTTAGCGGCAACGGCAAACCTCTTCCGCAACAAATTGTTCAGGGCGGCTCAGATGATCCAGTGCCAGGAGGGGGGCGTCAAATGCTCGTATCGTTTCCCGCAGCCGATGATTTGGTATTCGATATCCACTGGCGTGAACTGCGCAGCGGGCGAAGCTATGAGGCGCAGGTGCGGCTGACAACCTCAGATCTTGCCAACCAACTTGCATTGATACATGACGGAATTAACCTCCCTCTTGTTCTGCGTTTCGGCGCGCATGGTGCCGTTTCCATCTATACGCTTTCAGCGCAACGTTTGCATTTGAATGCGAGGCTTGCAAACAGCATGGCCCCCATCGCAGCAGAGGACTACCCGCGCATTGCTTCGGTCTGTGCGCAACGTACGCCGGCCCCGCCCGTTGCCCGCGATCCGGTTAACGAATTCGGTAGGAGCTTTGATGTCGTGTTTGACGTCAAGCGCTATCAGAAAGAAAGGGCACTGCCGCCCCCGACCAGTCCCTGCCCTGACCCCCAACACTGAAATCATGACGCGCGCAGATTAACCTTGGAAGGACGACAACCAATGGCCGATGGATCTTGGGCAGACTCGATTTTCAACGCGACGGATGCGATCATGGCGGACGCGTCCCCGCAAGCTAACGCCCGAGTAGATGCGCTTTCTGCCAGTTGCCCTAACGTTGCGCTTAACGTCGGTATATTTTTTGATGGCACCTTCAACAATGCCGCCAACGTAACTGCATTCAACATGAAGCAAACAGACGAAATGGGTGGAAGCTACAACAATTTTCACACCAATGTTTATCGTCTCTCTTTGCTGTATTTCGGGTATGAAGACATGGTCCGGGCTCCGTGCGGCGGGCCTGATACAGTTTATCATTCGGCATATGTGGAGGGCATTGGGACCGAAGTTGGTGGCGCAGACAGTGCGTATACGGGCGCAACCGGGATGGGCGGTAGTGGGTTGGAGGAAAAACTCCAAAAGGGCACGGCAGTGCTGCGTAGCTTTATCAATAGATACGGTGGAATTGAGCATTTGCGCTCAGTTCAGGTCGATGTCTTCGGCTTCTCACGCGGAGCGGCTACGGCACGGGTTTTCTGCAATGCTGTCGCCGGAATGGGGCAACCGAAGATAAAAGTTCGGTTTCTGGGAATGTATGACACAGTCGGAAGCTTTGGAATTCCGGGCAATGCGAAAGAGATGGACCCAGTCACCGAAGTCGCCAGCGCCTATTGCAGTCTATATCGCCTTCTGACACCAACTTGTTGGCTCGTCCCTAGCGAAAGCATGATTGATTTGAATATTACAAAGGAGTCGGCTGAAGTTGTCTATCATGTGGTTGCCGATGATGAGTTTCGTTTATTTTTCCCCTCGACCAGTGCGCTTCCCGGGCATGCGACCGAAGTGTTGATGCCCGGCTGTCACGGGGACGTTGCCGGATGCACCCCCGGTGTCGGCGTGACCGAGAGGCATATTGATCCGCCACAATTTCTTCTGGATCGGGGCTTTTTTGAGAATGACAGTGTTCTCACGATAAACCGCCACTTGTTTAACGAGGGCGATAAGGTGTATATACGTAATGTGGAGACGGGTCTGGCCGCGCCGTCATTTAATGGCATGATGCATCAGGCTATCCAGGCGGGTGTGCCGCTCCGAGAAAGATACATGGATGTAGTGCGCGATTTGACGGACTTGGATGGCGCGATGAGGTCAGGTAGCAGTCTTCCTGAGCCGCGCCGCAGACAAATTGCTGGGCGCTATGCACATAGCTCACATGGAGGGGTTGGATCAAATATGCTCGCGCCGAACGGCAGGAGAGAGTCCTACTCAAATAATCCATAAATATTTCTCTTCACCGAAATTCAAAATTATTAAGCATTGTATAGATTTTTCAAACGGATGGGCGCGACCCACCACAGTCGATCCTTGGGTTGCGGTAAAATATAGCAGCCACAGACGAATGCAGGCAATATCGATGAACCCAAGATAACTGGCGGCAGGCCGTGGTAGAGTTACCAAGTTTCCTGTCTGGCTCCAGAACTCTTATGCTGCTTTGTCTGACCTACACCTTCGCATCTCAGGTCTTGGGATGCGTAGCTTTCGGCCTTCCATCCATGGCTAGGACGTCCTTCCTGCATGGGTACGTAGGGAAGATTGATTTGGCATATTGAAATTTCGAAAGTTGAATGCAATCATTGGCTGATTGCGGTAACTTCTTAGCTAGAATTCGCGCGGCTGACGCCTACCGGCTCCGGAATTCAGGCAGCCAGTGCAGCTTTTGAGGAAGCCTATGCGATACGTAGCGTCAACCTAGTAGGGCCTCTGTCCGCCCAGACTTCCTGGATTCAGCCGACGCGGCGTTGGGGCGCGGTGAAGGTCCGGTTCGGGGAAGCTCGGCCGATGCTTCGGAATGGTCGCGAAGGTCCGCTCCCCGCCCTTGCACCGCGTTTGAGCGTTATCTCCGGCCGGGCTTGCCCAAAGGGCGCTGCCGCTTTCCGGCGTCTAGTTCGCCACTTGTTCGCTTGCCTACTTGGCGTTCCTTCTTCGACTTTCCGGTGCAATCTGGGAAACGGACGCAGCCCAGGAAGGTCCCGTATCGTCCTTTGCGTTCCACGAGCCAGCCGTCGGTACATTCCGGACATGGCTCCTGGACGGCTCCGCACTCCCCGCAAATCTTCTCACCTTTCGGTTCCTTTCGAACCGGAAGCCCGGTGCCGCAAGCTGGGCACGGGGGCATGCGGTTGCCGCAGTGTTTGATGTGCTCGCAGCGGTACCAGCCTGGCCCTTCACCGCCGGGCAGAAATAGCAGGCGCCCGCCACATTGCCCGCAGGTGTGAGTGCGCTCCTGAGCCTCGCGTGGGGTGGCTACGTCATAGGCGGGATCTTTCATTAGTTCGGTGACGAAAGTTGACGGGCGTGCCTCGGACGCCAAGATCGTGACCGTGCTCCGCGCTCGGGTCATGGCGACATACATCACGCGGCGCTCTTCAGCGTTGGCGAAAGGTTCCGCTTCGGGCGAGACAAGGGCGAGAAGGGGGTCGTCAACGATCATCGATGGAAAGCCCATGCGTGCGCTATCGGCGCCGAGCAGGATAACGTGGTCGGCCTCCAGACCCTTTGAGGCATGGATGGTCTTGAAGGTGATCGTCAGGTCCGAATGCCGCCGCCGGAGGTTGTGCATGTCGGGCTCGACAAAGCGGTAACGGCCCAGCAAGAGCACCGTGGCCTTGCGACCGGGAGGAGCGGGCTCTGCCGCCAGAGCTTTCAGGGTTTCGTTCAGTACCTGGTCGCCGGACTCGCGCCGGGTCCATGCGATCCGGATCGCGGGATGCTCTGCCTCGCCGGCAGGAACAACCGTCTTGGTGATCTGCGCCGGGTTGCAAAGCACGAAGCGCCGGGCGACCAGGGCGATCTTGTCGACCGATCGGAACGTCCGTCCGAGGTCCACCGTGCGGTGGACACCTGAGTGCGCTGCGAAGACGCCGCCGAACTCGCGACCGAAGTTGCGCATGATGTGGATGTCGGATCCGGCAAACCGGTAGATGGACTGCCAGTCGTCGCCTACGGCAAATATCCTCGCCTCCGCATGCTGGTTCTTGAGCGCCTGGATCAGCCGCGCCCGGCCGGTCGAGATGTCCTGGAATTCGTCGACAAGGATATGGCGGAATGGGCTGTCGTAGCGCCCGCTTTCCACCAGCGCGGTCGCGCGATTCACCATGTCTTCGAAATCGATGCGCTCGCCCAGCCTGTCCTGATACTCGCGATACACCGCCCCGAATATCTTGAGAAAGGCCTCGCCGCGTTTGCCCATCTTCAGGGTCGCGGCCTTCGTCTCGCAATCATCCAGGTGATACCCACCATTCTTGAAGTGACGCAGGAAGGTCGCGATCAGTGAGGTGAAGCCGTCCACGACACCAAGGGACGTAACGCTGTCGTAGATTTCGAGGGCCGGGCGCGGGCGGAGCGTGACATGCGGCGCGACCTTCTCTGCCAGCGCCTCGAGCAGGCGGCCGTCCTCGTTCTCCCAGCTATAGGTTTCGATCAGGATCGTCTCGTGTTCGGCATGGACCTGGCGCTTCCACGCCATGCTCTCCAAGTAGGCATCGCGGTCGATGAAGGGGGCGGTCGTCAGCTCCTCCGAACCGTCCTTCCGCGTCGTCTTGCGGACGCCGAAATGCTCAAGATAGACGCCGCTCTCAGTGAGCCGGAAGTCCGGCGTGTAGGCGCGCCTGCCGGTCCCGCCCAGTTTGTGCTCGTAGGTCGGCTCGTATTCGTAGGCGATGCCGTTCAGGTACAGCCAGTTGGCGATCATCAGCTCCTCGAAGCTGGCGACGGTGTCGCCCTTCAGGCTTCGCAGGTTCCGACTTTCAACCTCGGAATACCACTTGTGGGCGGAGTCGTAGTCCCATGCATTGGGGATGTCTTCGAAGAAGCCGGCGAACCAGCCCACCACGGTTCCGGCGATGTCGGCCATCCGGCTCACGATGTCGCGCAGGATGTCCTTGATCAATTGGAGGAAGGCCTTGTCGTCGGTCGCCGTCGGTGCGAGGGGCGGCTTTTCGCCCTCGACCGTGCCGATGATCTCGTAGGCCAGGGCGTGGAAGGTGCGCGCCATGATCGGCACGCCGCACCGAGCCTCGATGCGCTCGGACATTTCGGTGGCGGCATCCTTGGCAAAGGCCAGGAGCAGAAGCTCATGCGGCTGCCTGATACCGGCCTTCACCAGATAGGCGGCCTTGGCGGTGATGACCGAGGTCTTGCCCGAGCCCGCGCCAGCGAGGACCAGCGTTGCATCCTCGTCGACCACGACGGACAGCCGCTGCTCCGGCGTCAGCGGCATGGACTCGACGGTATCGAAGAACTCTTTCCAGTCCGTCAGCTGCTGGTCGACGAAGGCCGCGATCGCCGCATCGCGGAGTTGCTCTGGATTACGCGCGAGCTCCGTGATCGGAGCCAGCCGCGCCATCGTCTCCTCGCCCAGGGCTGCCGGGGTGAGCTTCTTCAGGACGCGGGCGTCGAGGTCGGCGGCCTGGCTTGCGGCCGGGGCTACCAGGCAGGCGGCGGGATATCTCGCCGGTGCCTTCAATCCCTCAATCGCCGTCATCAGAGACGCAATTGCGTCGTCTTCCTTGGAAAGCTGGGCAAGATTGTAGCCTGACCAGGCTGTCTCGACAGCTTGCGCGAATGCTCTGGCGGCGGCCTCCTGGACCCCGGGCAGCAGGACGCAGGGCTGGATGCCGAGATTTAGGGTGAGGCGGGCTGAGACACGACCACGCTGCACGACGGGAGCTGCTGTGATCTCCGAGAGGTGAATCCTGGCATTCGCGCCGCCGGACGTCGCAATCGTGTCGTCCTCGAGTGCCAGCGCTCGCGGGTGCTTGCGGAAGGGGTCAGACAGGAAGGCGGGCAGTGGGCGCGATACAAGTTTCATCGAAATCCAGAGGTCGAGTTCCATCTCCGACATATCAGACGCTCCCTAGGTGGGAAGCCTTCGCGTCCAGGTGGCATTGACTGGTTCCGAGTACTTGTCGCCTGCAATGCTGTACGTCACTTCGGCGACATACCTTTGTTCTCAAGCGTGCAGTGTCCGGATGCAGTGGTAGCGCGCTACAGGGCGCGGGCCCCAAGGTCCCGGCCACCTTTCTCTATGCGGCCGGATGTCGAGGTTTGCGATTTGGCTGGTTTGTCCCCGCCAAGGGAACAAACTCGCCGATCTCCAAACCGCCTTAACAGCGGCTCCCATCGACACGCCCCCAGCCGCCGAGGTCTGGGCAGCGGTGCAGAAGCGGCGACCGGTCCCCGCTGTGCAGCTCTGGGGCGAGCTGGTGGAAGCCTCGTTGCCTCAGGGGATGATCACTCCAAGACGCATCGCAACTTTCTTCTCGCGATGTCCTGCTCATCACCTTGCGAGAACATGGCCGCGCTCGTCCTGCAGGCCCCGGAAACGTGGCGCCGATGGCCCCCGAAGTGGTCATCTGAAGAAAATTTAGAGGATATTTTTTCGCATTTTCAGGGGGTTGACTCCAATTTAGCGAAAGCCTTGAAGGCCGGGCGCATTTTTCTGTTTTGGATTTTCAGCGGATTCGCGGACCTTCACCATGTGCAGGGTCGGCGGTCCATGAGGACCAGGCTCTGCGCAAAAGAAAACGCGCACCCTCGGGTGCGCGCCTGGAAGTTGGGGCAAAGATCGCCCGTGTATCACTTGCCACGCTAGAGGCCGAGAACGGTCCGGGCAAGCGCGGTCTGAGCTCCAGGATGAAAAGATGACTAGCCCGGAAACGCCTCGTTTCCGGGAACGGAGACGGCATGTCGAATTACGAAGACTGGTTGCAGGACCAACCGGCACCCAAGAAGGAACAGCCAGCCCTGGTGGTGGCGCCGATCCACGGGGTTCTGCCCTATGCAGGTGACCGCAATCCGTTGACTCGAAGCGACACAGTCAAGCGTGTGTCGACAGCTCTCGCAACGCCGATGACGGGCGGCATCCGGCAGGTTTACCATTTCGATGGCGAGTCCGAATACGCCGTCGCCCTGGATGCCCTTCGCAGCCCCGAACTCTATGGACTGGAAGTGCAGCTTGCCCCTGTTTACTACTATTGCCGTCGCCAGAGGGGTGTGTACCCCCATCATTTCGATTTGCGGCTGACCTTCAAGGATGGGTACCGGCGTGCGGTCTTCGTGCGCAACGCGACGAGCTTGGCGAAGCGCGAAACCCAAGACGAGATCGACGACATCTTCGCCGCAGTGACCGAGGACTTCGCTGACGACGCCATGGTCGTCTGGCTATTGCTACGCTTTGAGGAGTGTTTCGGAAGCATCGGGACAAGACTCTCCGCCGGCCTTCACTGAGTCTCCCAACAGGCCGCTGAAAAAGGTCTGACACGCGCAGCTCTCGCCTCGCTCGTCAGGTCCCGATGCGACGAGTTTTCATCACCTCGACGAGAGAAGTAAATGAAGGGCCTTGGCGTCGAAATCGACTTCGCCGGAGTTTTTCAGCAGCCTGCTAGGGTGGGAGTGTACAGGGTAGGAACGCGTTGCTGCCTAGGAATGCAAATGCAACTCACTGCGCCGCATCGCGGAGAACAGGTCAGGCTCAAGGTCTTCCATGACATCCGCATATAGGCTCTCCATCGTTGCCAAGAACTCGCTTTGCCCGCCATAACTGGGGTGGCGAACCTTTGAGACATTCCCACACGAGACCGCTGAGGAAACAACCTTATAGGCATCGTTTCCAACGGCGATTATACGTTTTGGCCTCAAATACTCTACGATGTGAACAAGTATATCGGTCCCAGCCCTTCGCTCCTTTGCG
The DNA here is from genome assembly GCF_002073975.1 of Rhodovulum sp. MB263. Taxonomy (NCBI): domain Bacteria; kingdom Pseudomonadati; phylum Pseudomonadota; class Alphaproteobacteria; order Rhodobacterales; family Paracoccaceae; genus Rhodovulum; species Rhodovulum sp. MB263. The sequence continues at coordinate 733,883 of NZ_CP020384.1, forward strand.
TTATGGGCGCGATTAGTGAATGGCTTATTTTCTTCGAAAGGGTGGAGCGGGAAGACATTCCACAAAAAAATGGGCACCTGAACCTGAAGCAAGATATTCCAAATCACCGAGGCGGTCCGCTCTGCCACTGGCTCTCCATACGTTGGCCGTTCAGGCTCCAGACCCCAGCGACTCAAATGGCTCGAAAAATGGACATCATCTGTGAGAGCAAGTCCGGTTCTTCTGCCGCCACGATAGCCGAGATCACGTCCGACCCAGATAGCATCAAGATCGGCTACGGCTGCGCGTTCTAACATTGCGTGCAGATAAAACCGCCTGATTTCAGGGGCTTCTTTGGAATCGTGATCGGGGCATCGCTCGAAGTAGGGGTTGAAGGTGTTCTCAAAATCTAGGTGTTCTAAGGCCTTAAGTATATCATCCGCGCTCACAGCTACGTTCCTTTCAGCGGCCTGTACTCAATGGTCCTCCTATCTCGATCTCCGACCACGATACCACCATTATTCTCACGCATCTGACGAAAGACCCCATACCCCTGTAGGATGGCAGTCTCCCAAAGATTAAGCGGGCATCTCTCAACCTCGTAACCGCGAACGAAGTTGCTCACAGCCTTCAGTAAATCGAAGGAGACGGAGGTCTGATTTTCAAAGAAGTTCAATGCTTTAGCATGCGCGAAGATGTAGGCGGATACGCCCTCATCGACAACAATTGCTCGGCCACTGTCCTGCGCCTCATCAACATTGGGATCACTCTTGCGCTTATGTTTGATCAATGCTCTGAAGGTCGGGGACCAGTGCAGAATGGCTGCGTTCGAAAAATGGAAAACGTCATGAAAGCGATAACCGTCTGGGTCCGCGATATTGTCCGTGAGCGGGTCCCCGATAAAAACTCCATTCCATCTAAGGTAGCTTCTTCCATTCGACCTTTGCGTGATCTCTATCTCAAATCGACGCGGAAGTTGCTCCTCTGTTGGAAAGCCGGAATCGAAGTCAGGAAGAGACTCTGGAGACGGTTTCAGGAAGCGTCCAGTAGACTTTCGAATGTTTGATTTCAAGACTTCAGAGAAGGACACTCCTGACGCCTGCACGGCCTGAATGTAGGCGCGTACAAATTCAATCATTATGGGCTTGGCAATCTTCTCATCAGACTCGATGCCAAGAAGTCGGGCGGATTCTTCTCCTAGTTTTAATAAGACGTCGTCGAGTGGTCCAAGGCCTTTTGCTGTCATCACACGTGCTATGGGGGCGCTTGGATCCGAATTTGCGGTGATATCTGCGGCAAACTGATCGTCTGAAGTCCCCTCAACGAAAAGCTCGGACAAGCTGAGTTTGAGCCTCCTGCAAAGCGCAGCAACATACCAAAGCGTGTCGCCCAGCTCTTCTTCAACGTCGCGTCGATACCCAGCTTCAAAGGCGCCCTTCTCCCGATGAAGCTTCTTGGAAGTGCTCATGACGCTGCCGACTTCACCAAAAAGACCGAGCAATATCGGCGTAATCTCATCGTCAGTAAAACGATCTGTGAGCGCAACGGATTTCTCGTAATCAGAAATTGAAATCTGGGGCATGCTTCTTAAATTTATCATTTCCGTTTTCGTGCCTCTTCTATCATGTCATATGGTCGACCTTGATAGCCTTGGATGCCAAGATCGGCTAACCAAACTTCAAAACTATCTATCACATCCTGGTGGCAAATTTTCTTGCGCCCGACCCCAGAGTGTATGAGGCCGGCATCGCGTAATTCCTGAGGAATCAGCGGCCCTTCAGCACCGAAATAGATGAATTCAGAGGAAATAAGAACCCGGTTCACTGAGGTGCCGCGGTTAATATGCTTCTGAACAGGCTTTCCATCCATGGTGCTGTGGTACGAGTTGAGCTGATCCCAGCGTCCGTTGCCAGGGTCAGGGCTGTATATATTATCTCCGCATGCCTTCCGGTAACTGCTGTGCAGATTGGGCTTTTTGCCAGAAAAGCGTGGATCATTCCAGTACTCGAAGAATGTCAATGCTTCCTGGACCCTCATCGCATGGACGAGATGCCCTCCACGTCGCACCCCTTTGCGATTGCTGCCGGTGCCAACGACCCAGTCCCCAATAGCGGCATGCTGCCTGATGCTAGGCTTGCAGGTTGCCAAAGTGCAAAATCCATAAAATGGATTGGGTGCAAACCCACTATCGAAGCGCACAACGTAGCTGTGGAGGGCTTTCATTCTATACCCTCATGCGCACGGATGGCGGCGAATAGCGCGGGGTGGGAGAGGCTGACCTTTTGGGTCCTCAAAGCGCTCGTATTCTCCATTAATCGCATCGATGATCCTATCAGCGTTCCAGCCGACGATCGCGTCGCCGTACTCATCAAGCGCTTCCGGAACTTCACAACCGTTCGATCCCTGCTCCCAAACACCGACGATGGTCTTGCCTTTTTCACGAGCCCGCTCGATCTCCCAAGTCACCCACTCACTGTTTTTTGTTTCCGGAGTGATATAAACTATAAGTGTGCTAGCCCAATCAATTCTGGGCGCAAGAATTTGAGATTTAATGTAGTCTGGAGATTTTGCGTTGTTGGGCTTGTCTGAGTTTATGGAGCCGTCCCTGACCTCCATCCCCTTACTTTTCAGAAGATTCTTCAGATCGGCTAATCCTGCATCGTCTTCGTGGATGTGGCTAATAAAAACATTTTTGCTGCCCTTGCTCATTGATGGTATCCTCTGCTTCACACTACATGCTGACGTCCGCGCAGTCACTTCCACGATATCATGTGTCCGGCGCGCGCTCAGATCAAGTCCGATAGTCAAGGAAATCGATGCTACCGCCAATCATCGAAGTTTTCATCGTCTGGCATCCGCAGGATACGTCGGGTCTCCAGACGGCTGATGCGATATTCAAACACTTCATGCATGGCCCGACATTCTCAGGTGTCATTGGGGGAGGGATTCAGGTCTCCTTTCGCAGCACGCCTTGGGAAGGCTCCGGAACCGCACCAAGGCCGATCTACAATAGCGCTCATCCTGCTCCGAACGGTATCCGACCGGCCAGGTTCACTGTGATCGTTCCTCTACTTGGCACAGAACTCGCCGCTAGCGTCGAGGACGAAACGTCGAGTTGGTGTCGATACATCGCTGCGCTCCAAGAGGATCAGGCGCGAGCACCCGGTGAAATCGGAATCTACCCCTTTTTGCTGTCAGGCGGTGCCACGAATGGTACGAAGTTAGGCGATATTTTGGGGGGCTATCAGTTCGTCGCTGCCGGGAGGCCTGAGCAGCTTGGTGAAAGCCAACTGAGCATGCTGTGCCGCGATCTAACGCAAGGAATAGCTCAGCTGGTCTCGCCGGATGAGATGGATCGATTGACAACCTTCATTAGCCACACCAAGCGTCATAGCAGCTCTGAAGGTGAAGACGTTGACGCCTTGGTCGATTTAGTGCGTGAAGTCATTGGGAATACGCGGCTGCGCGAGTATTTCGATGCCAGTGACCTTCAGCCAGGCTCTGACTGGGATGCTGAGCTCAGAGGGAATGCTAGTCAGAGCGCGATGCTGGCCATTCGTACCGATCTCTACGCCAGCCGCTCGTGGTGTCAGCGCGAAATTGCCTTGGCGAAAACCAATGGCATGCCGGTGATAATGATGGACGCTATCGGCTTTGGTGAGGAGCGCGGCTCCTTTCTGATGGATCATGTCCCACGAGTGGCGGTTCGAAAAGTCGATGGCCGCTGGCAGAAAAGGGATGTCTATCGTGCCCTCAATCTGCTCGTAGACGAGTGCCTTAAGAGGGCGCTCTGGCTACACCAAAAAGATCTATCCGGCGAGCGCCCGGAGCTGGATATAGCCTGGTGGGCACCCCATGCGCCCGAGCCGCTAACCCTACTCCATTGGATCGGCTCTCAGCTCGCGTCCGGAGTTCTGAGGGAGGCAGAGGGTGCCTTGCGCATACTGCATCCTGATCCGCCTCTCGGAGAGGCCGAGCGGGAGGTACTACAAGAATATGCAAAGAGCACACAGCTGGGCCGTGATATCGACATAATGACACCACGCCAGCTTGCGACCAGAGGAGGTTAAAGTGGCCGACGATAAGCAAAGGGCCGAACTGCTGCCTGCAGATGCCTTGAAAGGCAAGCGCTTAGGAATTTCTGTCTCGAATAGCCCGGACCTCGATCGTCTAGGCCTCACTGAGACCCACTTCCGCATGACCTTGGGAGAACTCGTGCGCTCCGTTGTCATCGCGGGCGGTGACCTCTATTACGGTGGGCACTTGCAGCCCGAAGGCATCACGACTTTCCTCATCGAAGAACTTCATCGCTATGGTCGCCGTGACAGGCCTCTGAAGGTTTGCTTGGCGTGGAGCATTCATCGGTCGATGAGCAAGGAACAGATCGCCGAACAGAAAGACTTCCTTGGTCTCTTTGGTGAGATTCACTTCTTGGACAGCGATGGGGTTCGTCTGGAGGGCCCTCTGAATGAGCAGCCAGTAAGCGAGTTCTCTTCCACAGAAAGGGCCATGGCGCTCAGTGGCTTGCGCAATTACATGGCAAAGAACACCGACGCCCGCATTGTAGTCGGTGGAAAACGCGATGGTTTTGAAGGCGCTATGCCTGGCATCGTAGAAGAAGTCTTGCTCTCTCTTGAAAATAAACAGCCTGTCTTCTTGGCGGGTGGGTTCGGCGGCGCCACGGTGGACATTATCCGCGTTCTCCATCCTGGAAGTGCAGAATGGCTTCCTGTGAGCCCAGAGCCAAAATATGATTCCCGCTTATTGGATAGTCTTGAACGGGTTGCAGAAGTTGCCACCCGGATGGAATGGGATGGTTTGGAGAATGGCTTGAGTGAAGAGGAGAATAGCCTCCTCGCAGCCTCATATCGGCCAAGCGAAATAGCAGCTCTCGTAGGGCGCGGACTCGGGAGGGTTCTATAAGACTGACGTTCCCTTAAGATATATACTTCGCCTCGAATGATGGGCGCCAAAAATGTCAAGGAGCACTTGACTAGTCGATCATACAAAAAAGGCGTGACGGGCGATGATTGATTGACCGCATTCTCCGCCTCTGAGATATCTGATTTAACTGTGTAGCGGAGGTTTTAGGCTCATCAAGGCCACCAAGGAGTGGAACTCAAGAAAGCAATAATGCCGACCCCAATAAGCTGAGGCGATGGTAAAGGGACATTTTCTGGCGTACGCGGGAGCATCATTCGTCTGAGGAGAAGACCTCCATCGTGTTGGAATGGCTGCGTGCGACGGGCGCTGCCTGCCAAGCGCAGCGCTTTCAACTGAGCTCGTTCCCGTGCTCCACATCATGCCAGTGCTTGTTTACGGGCAGTTTCGCAGCCCGACTGACGATGTCGGAAACCCGCACGGGGCGAAAGTCCCACTGGTCGACGCCTACGTTCACGCTGTTGCGGGAGCCGGGCCATTGGTCGTGAACATGGCCGAAGAGCTGCAAAGCACCCCGCCGAGCGCCGTTCCATGTGATCATCGGGTAATGGCACAGGACGAGGCTTTGATCGCCGTCCTTGATCTCTGCCATGTACTCGGTGCTTGCCCAGGGTAGCGAGATCACCGCTTCATCATCGTGGTTGCCGATGATCAGGTGCTTGCGCCCAGGGAGGCTGTGAAACCAGCTTTCGAACTGTGCTGTATCCTCGGCGCGTCCGAACGCGAAATCCCCCAGAATCCACAGGTCATCGTCATGACGGACGCAGGCCTGGAAGTTTGCGATCAACGCGGCGTTCATCTCGGATGTCGAGGCATGCTGCATGAGGAGACTGATGCCCGTTCTTGTGAGGTTGGGCAGCCGAGATGACTGCCCCGGCTAACGCGGAACGCTCTGCCGCTCCTCAGCGAAGGCAGGGAGTTGCGCTCCTTAACCGCACCAAACTCTTTGGATGAAGGTCATTTATTATGAAATTTTGTGTCAATAAGCTGTGCCGGTGGGACCAAAGCGAATTGAAAAGAAAAGAGTTTTTTAGATGCTGATAGGTAATGTCAGGTGGAGCGCCACAGTCAGAGAAAGCAGATGAATGCGCAAACGGAAGCATAAGTCTGCGCAAGGGGTGTCAAGGGCGAAACGTACCGCCTGGTGCCCCTGGGCTGCTCTCTGAAGGACGATGATAGAGGCGCCGGGGCAGACGCTCCGGCGCCTTTCGTGTATGAAGGGGATGTGCGGTTCGTGGCATGAAGCGACGGATCCGGCGGAGGGCCGTTGCGCCCTCCCTGTATGAGCCTGAGCCTGAGCATGGCGCAGTGGGGCTGGCTTGCGATGGTAAGACCCTGGACACGAGGTCGCTTAGAAGCAATGGGAACTCCGATGAAGACCATTCAGCCGACGCAAGCTGTCGCTACGATCCTGAGCCGATATCAGCGTCGGAGAAAATGTCAGGTGCCCGTCACCGGAGCCGATGTCTACGCCAACAACATTGCTCGCGTCTGTGGAGACGACGTTGAACTCGACCCGGTCGAACGGGGCCTAATACACCTCAAGCGCCAGAAGGTAATTTCCGGCCGGAGACTGGTCACGCTTCTTGCGCGCCATCAGCGCGAGATCAGACCTGATTGACGCCCCCCGAGGACTTCTTGGGGTACTGGGCTCAAAGCTACCAACGAAGACACGGAGTGTCACAGTTCTGGGAAGGGAATTGTGGCTTTATGCGGCCCATAGATACCCCTCACGCCCGGCGCAGAAAGGCGATGCGCCCTGGCTCGAAGGGCGGTGAGCATTCGTTCACGGCATGGATGGCTACGGTCAGTTTGGGGATTACGCCGCGAGCAGGTTCAAGTCTTCGGGTCCGTGGTAGACGACATCAAGGTATTGGTTGTCCGGCGCGACTCGCGCTGTGGTTATGCCCTGCGACATCATGATGAGCGGCTCGGCAAGTCGACCAATTTTTTCCATCTTGGCAGAAAGGATCAGAATTTCGTTTCCATGATCGACAAGTTTTACAGCCACCCCAGTCGCAGGCACATTTTCTGGGTTGAGCCATTCAGCTTCGAAGGTTGCAGATTGCGTACTCCAGATACTCCGCTCGGGGGGCACATAGCTGGTGGTGAAATCCAGCCATAGCTCATGGCTCTCTGGCGTTGGCCACTCGGCGTCTTGGCCAAGTTCAACGACTGCCTCAGAATCCATCCAAGCTCTCATGTCAGCGGCATTCTCAAAATTCGCGCCAGTGTCATTGACGGCTTTGATCGCGGCCAACCGTGAAGTGAACCCGGCCTGCATCAATATCGCCGCACTACGGTTGAGCTGGGCGGCGCTGATCGAGGTGCTTGGGGTCGTCGCCTTCATGTGTGTGGCGATCGGCGGGCTGCACCTGGTGTTCGACATCCCGCTACTCAGCGCGGTCATGATCGCGGCGATCATTGCCTGCGTCCTGTGGACAGCGCTCCAGGCGCGACAGGCGGGGGGGACGGTCCGGGGCGCAATCACCCAACGGGGGCGGATGTGCCGGGACACCGATTTCGTCCGTGCGATCCCCGAGATCGCATCCCTGGGGGCCGCGGGGTTCATGGCCGCCGCAGTGGCACCGCTCTTGCCGCAGGATTGGTTGGAGGCGGTGATGGGCCCCCTGGTCGAAAATCGCTATGTCCTTTACCCCGGCGTCGCCGTCGCCCTTACCGTATTCTCGGCTGCGGGCCTCAACCCTCTGGTCGCAGCTTCGCTGATTGCCGGGACCTTTACCGCCATTCCCTCGGAGGCGCTGGAGCCGAACCTGCTGGCATTTTCGCTTGCCGCGGGGTGGGGTGTCGCCTTCGGGGCATCGCCGTTCACGACGGGCTCGGTCGTCCTGGCCGGAGCCTTAGGGGTCGAGCCCGCACAGATCACCCTTGCGTGGAACGGCCTGTTCACCATCGTTGCGATGACATTCGTGGTGCTTGTAATTCTGGCCGCCGTCGTATTGACCGAGCGCGGCGTGGAGAACGGCATTGGCATCGTCCCTGTTGGTGAAACAGCCCAAGGCAGCGTCCGTTTCGAGCAGTCCCGCTGAGGTGCAGGCGCACCGATCGGTGCATCGGGCCGCGGTGGGGACGGAGCGCCGGGTTCGGGTAAATGGAAGAGCAGCTGCCTCATGGAACTCAAGTGGCTTGAAGACTTTCTCAGCCTCGCGGCGACGCGCAGCTTTTCGGCATCGGCCGAGGAGCGGCATGTCACGCAATCCGCCTTCAGCCGCCGTATCCGTGCGCTGGAAAGCTGGGTGGGCGCCGAGCTTCTCGACCGGTCGACCTATCCCGTCGCCCTGACCGAGAGTGGGCTCGCCTTTCAGGAAACGGCCGAAGAAGTCGTCCAGCTGCTTCATGCGAGCCGGGCCAAGCTGGGCGGCCACGGTGGCGCGATGCTGGCCCCTGTGACGATTGCGATTGCGGCGCTGCATAGCCTGACCATGACCTTCCTGCCCAACTGGCTGACGCAGATGCGGCAGCGGCTGGGCGATCTGTCCAGCAGGGTGCTGCCCGAGAACCACGCGCAGTGCCTTCAGGCGCTTACCGAGGGCGGTTATGACTTCATGCTGACCTACCACCACGACAGCCTGCCGTTGGCGCTGGACCCGGTGCAGTATCCGCATCTGACCATCGGGCAGGACAATCTGACCGCGGTGGCGAACCCGCTGCACTTCCCGCTCGACCGGCCGTGCCAGAGTCTGCCGCTCTTGCAATACTCACGCGGGTCGTTCCTCTTCCGGCTGAGTTCGTTGGCGCGTGGCCGTGACGGCACGCCGGACATGCATGTCGTCCACATCAATGAAACGTCTTTGGCCGAAGCGCTGAAGTTCATGGTGCTCGAGGGGCATGGCGTCGCCTGGGTGCCGGAGGCGCTGGTCACCACCGAACTGGCGGATGGGTGGCTGGTCCGCATGTCCTGGACGGATCTGAGCCGGACATTCCCGAGATCGGGCAGGACGTCATTCGCGTCCTTTGCCGGCAGCTTCTGTCGACCGATTACCTCGTGCGCTGGCATGACCTGCGGCTGCAGGCCGTGGCGCGGGCGGACCGCCGGATGAAACTGCTGCAGACCATTCCGGGCGTCGGACCGGTTACGGCCTCGGCAATCGTCGCCACCATCGGCAGCGGCCGTCAGTTCCGCAACGGACGTGAGTTTGCTGCATGGCCAGGGCTGACACCAAGGAACAATTCCAGCGGGGGCAAGGAAAGGCTGGGCAGGATCACGAAGATGGGGGATCAGTACCTGCGCAAACTTCTCGTGGTCGGCATGACCTCGCGCGCCATGCAGGTGAAGGTCCGGCCGGACAAGGGAGACCCGTGGCTGAGAAAGCTGCTGGAGAGAAAGCCGTTCCGGCTGGCAACCATCGCCATGGCCAACAAGACGGCCAGGATCATCTGGGCCGTCTTGACACGGGAGGAAGCCTGGTCGCCGCGACCTGCATGTGCATGTGCATGTGCATGATGCGGGAAGCCCGACACATAGAATAGCAAGACCGACGAGATGATGGAGACACCCACAGCCGCGAAACCGGGAGAACCCGCCGAACGTCCGGGGCGCTATAGCCCGCAAAGTTGACAGGGACCCGGGCCGCGGAAGCCATCAGGGCCAGCGGTTGCAAGGCCGCGCAAACAGGCCGGACACACGACCTCCTCTGAATGGGTGAATTAAAGTCATTTCCCGCTTGCTATGCAGGAGCCATCCACACATGACGTTCTGGGCAAGCGCGCCGGGCGCGGGGCCCTCAAATTGCTCAAGCGTCCGGTGCGCTTCGAGTGGCGTCTTGTTTCCCAGAGACGAGTGCGGTCTGACGGCGTTGTAATCGTAGCGCCAGAGCGCCAGCTTCCGGCGGGCGTCGTCCAGGCTATCGAAGATCTCCTCGTTCAAGAGCTCGTCGCGCAGGCTGCCATTGAAGCTTTCGATGAAGGCGTGCTGCTGCGGTTTGCCCGGGTCGATGTAATGCCAGGGCACCTCGTTCTTGTCGGCCCACTTCAGGATGGCGCGGCTGGTGAACTCGGTGCCGTTGTCGCTGACGATGCAAGCGGGCTTTCGCGTCTAAGTGCCGTCACCGGTGATGGGAGTGAACGCTGAGTGGCCGCTATCGGCAGCGGGTGATGGGCGCACGGCAGAGTGTACCTCGCCATCAGGGGGAGAGTCTGCTTGAGTTCACCGACGCGCTCAGTGGCGGGCGAATGCGACCATCGAAGGTTGCTCAGCCCCGAGGATCACAAGTGAGGGAAGCTTGGTGCGTTCAGCCGTAAGAAAAGAATCCTTGCATTGGCAGGCCTTGGCCTTCATACACGAAGCGCTAACGTTTTTTCTCTTCGAAATGCTGCTGCCGCTGACCCGGTTTCGGTTGATCGACTTGGATCGACTTTTGCCGGGCTGTCGCGATCCTGTGGGCAGCATTACTTTAGGAGAACACGGATATGGCCAATGGCACCGTGAAATGGTTCAACAGCACCAAAGGTTTCGGCTTCATTCAACCGGAACACGGCAGTAAGGATATCTTCCTTCATATTTCGGCCGTCGAGCGTGCAGGCATCAGCCACATCGAAGACGGTCAGAAGGTTACCTTCGACATCGAAACCGGCCGTGACGGCCGCGAGTCCGCCAGCAACCTGGCGCTCGCGTAAAGCCTTCGCAGCGACACGCGCTCGCGGGTGTCGCTGGTTCAGGCGGGAAACATCAGGGCCTATCCAGCCTTCGCGTTTCCGCCTGCACCGCAATAGCAGCATGAGCTTCAGGATCCTGAAGTGCCCGTTGGAAGAGTGCACCAGGCAAAGGCTGCGCTCTGCCGACGTAACTCAGCGGCATCCGAAGCGCCTGGCATGCCCGGCTCCGCCGATACGGCGGAGCTGATCGCAGCCAGACTTGTCTCCGCTCAGATGTGCCGCGCACCCTATCCGCATGGATGGGTATCGACCGGGACGAGGTCGGCGCGATCCCCTTCTGTTTCCGCGCCGGGCGGCACGGGGTGGCGAAGCAATGCCTGCCCGTATGCGCCGGCCGCGATCACCTGAAAAGAAAGACTTTACGAATGATGGAAATCCAATGGGGCCACCCCATGGTGCTGATGACCTCGCATGATGGCGACACCGAACGCTTTGCAACGATCGAGAAAGCCCGCTACTGGCTGCGTCGCAGATGGCCGGTCTCGGACGGGGCCCGACACACGGCACTTGCCAAGGTTGAATCCGCTATGGAATGCATGAGTTCCGTTGAGGATGCGCGCCAGGCCTTCCTCGTCGCGGCCCTGTCCGCCGGGTTCGCACCGGCCTGCGCAGGATAGTTCCCCGAAAAATCTGTTCGCTTCAGTGTTGCCGGGCGCTCGTCCCTTGCCGCGGGCGCGGACGCGGATCTGGGGCGCGCCGCTGGGGAAGAGATCGCGGTCGTAATCGGCCTCGAAGTAGACATGGGCCACGCCGCGCAGCCGATGCGCCTCGGTCCATTCGCGCGCCGCCGCGACATAGCGGGCCTCGGCCGCCTGATCCTCGCGGCCATTATTGACCTTCAGGCGCACCTTGCCCCGGTAATCGCTTTCGACCTGACCCCAATGGTACGGATCGCCCGTGCCTTCGGCCGCGTCGCGGCGGTATAGGGCGCGAACCAGCGGCCATGGCGCACCGCGCAGCCCGAGGGCGTCAGAGTCGAGCCGCCAGCAGCTCGGCCCGGGTGTCGAGGCAGTCGCCGTCCGGATCCGTCCAGCCCGAGCCGAAGGCTGCGCGGGTGTAGGGCGCGGCCGGTGCAACGCTCTGCGGCGCCTGCGCGACCGGCGCGCAGGTCAGGAGCGTCATGTCCCGCACACGTGCCATGGGATAGCGTGCTTCCGGCTTTTGCAAGTGGATGGGTTGTGGAGCTGAGCCAGGTGAAAGATGCCCAGCAGGTCACATCTGGCGGGTCACCTTCCTGGAGGCAAACGGCAAGGTCCGGTCGGTGAAGGAGCTTGGCAACCTTATCGCAGAATCAGCCCGGACCGCAGGCATCAGAAAGTCTGCACACGGCCTTCGAAAATCGCGACTGACAGCCATCGCTGAAGCGGGCGGAACTGCGCATGCGATTATGGTATGGCGTGGTCACCAGACCCTTCAAGAGGCCGAGCGTTACACGCGCGCGGCGCAGCTGAAAAATCTGGTCATGGGTGATTAACATGCAAGTGCTGTGCCCCCCGATAACTCGTGCATCTGATGCTAGAGTCCGTTCCAATGAGAGGACCGGATATGAAGAGATCGAAGTTCACCGAAGAGCAGATCATTTCGATCCTGCGTGAGCAGGAAGCAGGGGCTAAGACGGCAGAGGTCTGTCGCAGGCATGGGATCAGTAGCGCAACGTTCTATTCCTGGAAGGCGAAGTTTGGCGGCATGGAGCCGTCAGAAGCAAAGCGTCTGAAGGCCCTGGAAGACGAGAACGCCAAGCTGAAGCGGCTGCTTGCCGAAACGATGCTCGACAACACCGCGCTGAAGGATCTGCTGTCAAAAAAATGGTGACGCCCGCCGCCAGGCGCGAGGCCGTCGCCCATCTCAAACAGAGCTATGAGATGAGCGAGCGGCGGGCGTGTTCCGTGATCGGGGCAGATCGGTCCTCGGTGCGGTATCAGCATCGGCGACCAGATGATGCTGCCTTGCGCGATGTGCTGCGTGCCGCCGCAGAGACGCACCGAAGGTTCGGGTATCGACGCCTGCATGTCATCCTGCGCCGCGATGGCCATGTGCTGAACCGCAAGCGCACGCAGCGGCTCTACAGAGAAGAGGGCCTGGCCGTGCGGCGGCGTCGCAGCCGCAAACGCGCCATCGGCACACGGGCACCGCTGGTGACCGAGGCTGTGGCGAATGCTCGCTGGTCGGTCGATTTTGTCCAAGACCAGTTCGCCGACGGACGGCGTTTCCGCATTCTGAACGTGATCGACGATGTCACCAAGGAGAGCCTGGCTGCGGTCGTCGACACCTCGATTTCCGGCCGCCGCGTTGCCCGGGAACTGACAACGCTGATCGCGCGGCGCGGAAAGCCAGGTGTGATCGTCTCGGACAATGGCACCGAGTTCACCTCGAACGCGATCCTCGAATGGGCCGAGAAGATGCAGGTGAAGTGGCACTATATCGCGCCTGGCAAGCCCATGCAAAACGGCAACTGCGAGGCGTTCAACGGCCGGATGCGCGACGAGCTGCTGAACGAGACCCTGTTCTTCGGCATCGACCATGCGCGCGCGGCTGTCGCCCGCTGGACCCACATCTACAACACCGAGCGACCGCATTCGGCCCTCGGTTATCAGGCCCCGGCGGCCTTCGCCGCCCAACTCAACGCAATGGGCGATCAGCTTCGCGCAACTGAACTGCTGCGCAGATCGCCCATTGCTCCGTCGGCGCAACCGCGCCAAATTCAGCAAAAGACTCTGGTTTCAGCTGGATGAACATCGGGGGTCACAGCACAAGGAACAGTGTATCACTTGAAATCTATGATACAAAAACAGAAAAACTAAATGATTTCAGTTCTTTTTTGCACCGGATGGCAGCCCGTAGGGGAGTCGAACCCCTCTTTCCAGGTTGAAAACCTGGCGTCCTAACCGATAGACGAACGGGCCAGCTCGGTGCGTGGCGCGGTAAGTAGGCAAAACCGCGGGGGGGCGCAAGAGGTTTTTTCGACCTTCCGCAAAGAAATTTTTGCCACCCCGCGCAGCCGGGCTCAGGCGGCCGGGGCCGCATCCTCCAGACGCAGCTGGACCGACTGCCGTCCGTTCCAGGAATTGATCTCCAGACGGCCGGCAAGGTGGAAGCGGGCGCCGCCATGGGCCTCGATCAGCGGGCCGAGCGGGCCGTCGAAGGCACCGAAGGCGATGGCATCGAGACGCGCGCCGAGACCGTCGCCGAAGCTCAGCTTGAGATGGGCGTCGCCGACCCGGCGGACATGCAGGATGGCGCAGTCGGGAAAGGCGAAGCGGGGGGCGGGGGCGCCCGCGCCGAAGGGGCCCGCGCGCTCGATCTCGTCGATCAACTCGACCGTGGCCGCGCCCGGCATCAACAGCGCGTCGAGCCGCAGATCGGCCGGCCCCATCCTGCCCGCGCCCTGCCGGGCCAAAAGCTCGCCAAGCCGCGCCATGGCGGGCTCGAGCCGGTCGCGCGCGACGGTCAGCCCAGCAGCCATGCGGTGGCCGCCGCCCTTCACCAGAAGCCCCTCGGAGGCCAGCCGCTGGATCGCCGCGCCCAGATCGACGCCCGAGACCGAGCGGCCGGAGCCCTTGCCCTCGTCGCCATCGAAGCCGATCACCAGGGCGGGGCGGTTGGTGGCCTCCTTCAGGCGGCTCGCGACGATGCCGACGACGCCCGGGTGCCAGCCCTCGCCCGCGGCCCAGACCAGCGGACCGTCGGTGCCTCTCTCCTCGGCCTGCGCAAGGGCTGCGGCACGCACGCCGGCCTCGATCTCGCGGCGCTCGGTGTTGAGCTGGTCGAGCCGTTCGGCCAGCGCGGCGGCCTCGTCCGGATCGGCGGTGGCCAGCAGCCGCGCGCCCAGATCGGCCTGTCCGATCCGACCGCCGGCATTGACACGGGGTCCGAGCAGGAAGCCCAGATGGTAGGGCTTGGGCGCGCTGTCCATCCGCGCCACGTCGGACAGCGCCACCAGCCCGGGGCGCTGGCGCCGGGCCATGATCTTCAGCCCCTGGCGCACCAGCGCGCGATTGACCCCGACCAGCGGCGCCACATCGGCCACGGTCGCCAGCGCCACCAGATCGAGCGATTGCAGCAGGTCGGGGCCGCGCATCCCGGCGTCGCGCATCTGCCGGTTCAGCTCTACCAGCAGCAGGAACACGACGCCCGCCGCGCAGAGATGGCCGAGGCTGCCATCCTCGTCCTGCCGGTTGGGGTTCACCACGGCCAGCGCGGGCGGCAGGGTCTCGGCGCCCAGGTGGTGGTCCAGCACGACCACATCGGCGCCAGCCGCCGCGGCGATGGCGTCATGGCTGAGGGTGCCGCAATCGACGCAGACGATCAGGTCATGGTCGCGGGCCAGGGCCTGCATCGCGGGCACGTTGGGGCCGTAGCCCTCGTCGATACGGTCGGGGATATAAAGCGTGGCGCGGTGCCCCATGGCCTGCAGCCAGTCCAGCAGCAGCGCCGCCGAGGCGCCGCCATCGACATCGTAATCGGCAAAGACCGCGATCCGCTGGCGCCCGGTCAGCGCCGCGATGACGCGTTCGGCCGCCCGCCCCATGTCGCGCAGCGCGCGCGGGTCGGGCAGCAACTCCTTGAGGGTGGGGTCGAGGAAAGCGGCGGCTGTGTCTGCCGTCACCTCCCGGCGGGCCAGCACGGCGGCGACGGCGGGGGGCAACAGGGTGGATTGCGCCAGAGCCTCGGCCTGGCGCATCTCTTCCTCCGAGGGGCCGACCCAGCGCCGCCCGGTGGCCGAAGCCTCGACCCCGAGATATGCGCGTGTCATGCCTTACTTGGTGGGGTTGCGGTAGAACATCCGCCGCACCGACCCGGTCTTCGAGCGCATCAGCAGCGTCTCCGAGGTCAGATAGCCCACCTCGCGCTTGATCCCCGGCAGGAGCGAGCCGTCGGTCACGCCGGTCGCGGCGAAGATCACATCGGCCTGCACCAGGTCGTCGCGGGCATAGACCCGGTTCAGATCGGTGATCCCGGCCTTGGCCGCGCGGCTGCGTTCGTCATCGTTGCGGAACAGAAGCCTGCCCCACATCTGCCCGCCCATGCATTTCAGCGCGGCGGCGGCCAGGACGCCCTCGGGGGCGCCGCCCGAGCCCATGTACATGTCGATGCCGGTGCGGCCGCGGTCGGCGCAATGCATGATGCCCGCAACGTCGCCATCGGTGATCAGCCGGATCGCGGCGCCGGTGGCGCGGACCTCGGCGATCAGGTCCTCATGGCGCGGCCGTTCGAGGATACAGACGGTGATGTCATCGGCGCTGCCGCCCTTGGCCTCGGCCAGAACCCTGACCCGTTCCGAGGGCGACATGTCGAGCGTGACCAGGTTCTCGGGATAGCCCGGCCCGATGGCCAGCTTTTCCATGTAGACGTCGGGGGCATGCAGCATGGTGCCGCGCGGGCCCATCGCGACCACGGCCAGCGCGTTCGGCATGTCCTTGGCGGTCAGCGTGGTGCCTTCCAGCGGATCGAGCGCGATGTCGACCGCCGGACCCTCGCCGGTGCCCACTTCCTCGCCGATGAACAGCATCGGCGCCTCGTCGCGCTCGCCCTCGCCGATCACAACGACGCCCTTGATGTCCAGCTGGTTCAGCCGTCGCCGCATCGCGTCCACCGCCGCCTGGTCGGCGGCCTTCTCGTCGCCATGGCCGATCAGTTTGGCCGAGGCCATTGCGGCAGCTTCCGACACCCGGGCAAGTCCGAGAGAGAGCATCCGGTCGTTGAAATCGACAGGGGGGGTCTTGTTCATGGCAAAGCCTTTTGGGACAGGAAAACGGTCGCGCCCATCTAGCCCCCGGCGCTCTGCAAGGGCAAGGGGGGGGCATGGATGCGGTCGGCTGGGTTGCGCCGAGCGCGCGGCTCTGTTGACAGTCCCTCCGCGCCGGGCCTTCCATGGCACATGTGCGGACGGTTCGCGATCACGATGCCGGCAGAGGCGATGGCGGCGCCTTTCGGGGCGGTGCCCGGCAATGACCTGCCCGCCGGTCCCGACTTCAATATCTGCCCGACCGACACGGTCGGGGCGGTCACGTCGGCCGAGGGGCTCAGGCGGCTCCGACCGATGCGCTGGGGCTTCCTGCCGGGCTGGTACAAGAGCCCGGGCGACGGGCCGCTCCTGATCAATGCCCGGGCCGACACGCTGGCGCGGAAGCCCGCCTTCGCCGCCGCCGCGCGCCAGCGGCGCTGTCTGATCCCGGCCTCGGGTTTTTATGAATGGCAGAAAGGGCCGCAAGGGTCACGGCTGCCCTGGTATGCCAGCCGCAGAGATGGTGCGCCGCTGGCCTTCGCCGCGATCTGGCAGGACTGGGCGCGCGAGGGCCGCAGCCTGACGAGCTGCGCCATCGTCACCATCGCGGCCAATGCGCGGATGGCCGAGATCCATGACCGGATGCCGGTGATCCTGGAGCCGGCCGACTGGCCGCTCTGGCTGGGCGAGGCGGGGCATGGCGCGGCGGCGCTGATGCGCCCGGCCGGTGACGGGGTGCTGCAGCTCCATCGGGTCGGGCCGGCGGTCAACGCGACCCGGGCCGAGGGGCCGGAACTGATCGAGCCGATCTAGGCCCCGGCCTCCGGCCCGCTGCCCTGCTCGATCCGCTCGGAACGCGCCCCGATCCCCGGCCCCCTTGTGGCGGTCGGCCCGAGTGCAAGCCGGGCAGTCCGGGCGTCCTCCGGCCAGAACGGCCGGTGCAGGAGACCCGGTCGGACGCTACAGACGCGGGCATCTGGCCGGGGCGAGCAGGCGCCGGGACCGTCCTCGGTCGGCCTGCGGCCAATGCCCGGCATCTCGACCGAGTGGACGCTCCTCGCCATCTTCTCGGCCGCCGGAAGCGGCAGAGGGGTGCGGTCGAAGGAAGAGGCCGGCCTTAGCTGGCGGCTGAAGAAGTCTCAGGCTGAGCGGCCCGGGAACTGAATACCGCGCTTTCGGGCTCTCGCATCGCGCTGAAGTATCTTGATCGCGTCGGGGGCCAACGAAGTCGACGAGGATCCCGGCTTCAAATTGCCTTTTTCAGCAGCCTGGTAGCCGCCGGGAGGAGGACGGCCTGCGCGCGCGGCGTGTGGCCCTCCGCCCGACGATCCGGGGCACGCAGGCGAAGGGGGAGGGGCCATCCGCGGGGCCCATCCGCAGGGCTGTCCCTCGGGCCTCGGGCGGCCGCGGATGAGGACGCTCGTATGGCAGCCCGCCGCGCGGCCCGGGCAAAGGGCGATGTGCAGCACGGGGTGGGTCGCGCATGGCAAGCTGTCTCAGGGGTGCCGCCTGCGACTGGGACCGCGACCGTGCCTTGCACTGCGCCCTGGACTGCACCCAAGGCGCCCCCGAAGGACGGCCCCAAGGCAGCCTCGAAAATGTCGCACGAGGCCCGGGGCGCGAAGGGGCGCCTCGGGATCGCGGCGGACGGAACCGCGCCGGGCCTTGCGCGCTAAAGCCAGGTCGCCCCGGGGATCGGCCCGAGCGGGCTCCGGTCGACCTGGCCCAGCGCATGGGCCTTGTTGGCGGTCAGCGGCGCGCCGCTGAAATGCAGCCC
Source organism: Rhodovulum sp. MB263 (assembly GCF_002073975.1). Lineage (NCBI taxonomy): Bacteria > Pseudomonadati > Pseudomonadota > Alphaproteobacteria > Rhodobacterales > Paracoccaceae > Rhodovulum > Rhodovulum sp. MB263. Next base: position 751,981 of record NZ_CP020384.1, read on the forward strand.
CGCCACGGCGGGCGTGGCGGTGAACTGCACCAGGACCGAGCCGGAATTGCCGCCGAGCGTGGTGCAGTCATGGCTGACAACCCAGCCTTCGCTGTCGCCCGGAAGCCGGCCCGGTCCCTGCATGACCTGGCCCGGCGCGACATATTTGCGGCCGTAATCGGTGCCGAAGATCTCGCGCAGCCGGGTGCCGATTTCGCGGCTGATCGCCCCTGTCGCCGGATCGACGAAGGCCGAGGTCCCGGGCCGTGCCGGATAGCCGATCACCACCATCTCGGCGGCCTCGTCCATCTGCCGTGCCAGCGGCAGCGCGCGGGGCAGGCCGGGGGCGGAGGCGTCGAGGCTCAGCAGCGCCATGTCGAGATGGCCAAGCCGCTCGACGCCGCCGATCGGGTCGGGCCCGGCCATGACCACGCCGCTCAGCGCATGGCGCTGGCTGCCATCGGCGGTCTCGGAAAAGTCGATGGTGACGGCGCCCCGGTCGAAGCGCCAGAGCGTTCCGCCCTGCCCCGTCAGCTCGTCGGCGCAGGCCTCCAGCACATGGCGGTTGGTCATCACCCGGCCGCCCGCGATCAGGAAGCCGCTGCCGATATGGGTGCCGTCGAGGTCGATCCGCCCGACCGAGCGGGTCCAGTCCGGCAGATCGGCCACCAGCCCCAGAAAGGGTGCCCAGTCGCCCGCCAGCGGATCGTCGATATCGACGCTGCCGCCGGTGACCCGGAAGGCCGGGCGGTCCTGAACCCGGACCAGCGCCTCGAGCGCGATCCGGCCGGGCAGGTCGAGCTGGTGCAGCCGGTCCTCGGCGGCCATGCGGATCACGCCCTCGGCGCCCTCCAGCACCCGGGCCTGGGCGTCGCGATCGCCGAGGCCGCAGGCCTGAAGCCGGTCGAAGCAGGTGCGGGTCCGGGCCATCAGCCGCCCGGCGCCCTCGCCGGAAAGCCGCGCCCGGGCCTCGGTTTCGCTCAGATTTACGCTCGATTCCGCAGTGCCGGGCCGGCCTGCCGCCAGCAACTTCGCATATTGCGCCGAGGGGCCCGTGGCCGCGATCAGGGGCGGGGTGAAGGCGCCTGCATCCCGCCGCGCGGCCAGTCCGCGCATCACCGGTCCGGGCATCGCCCGCACCAGCCCCGGGCTCGGGCGCGGGCAGGCGGCGGTCTCGACCGGCACCCCGGCGGCGCGGTTCTCGCGCAGCCAGGCATCGCCCAGCAGATAGATCACCTCGGCCCCGATCCGGGGCCAGTCGCCCGCGCCGGTCCCGATCTCCTCATAGCTGTCGTCCAGCGCGGCGAGGATCGCGTCTTCCGGCGGCGGCGCAGCGCTTTCGGGGGCCGAAAGCGGCCCGATCCGCGACAGCTCGAGCCGCAACAGCGCATCGGCATCGACGACGCCGGCACCCATGCCCGCTGGCCAGTCCGCGGGCCGCCGCGCGGTGGCCTTCAGAGCGGTGCGGAACAGGTCGTTGACGGTGAGGCCGATCCGGGCGGCTTCGTCGCGCAGGGGTTGGCGGCCGTGATGCTCGATCCAGAGCGCCGCGACGCCTGCGGTCAGCGCGGCGGCGAAAGACGTGCCCTGACCCGGCCCGGTCGTGCCCTGGCCACCATCGCCGGGCCGGCGCCGCGCGACCCGCACATTCTCGGCCGGGGCGGCTGCCGCGATCCGGCTGCCGCGACTGGTGCCCTTCCAGGGCTGGTCCAGATGGTCGGTTCCGGCGATCCCGACCACGTTCGGGTCGCGTGCCGGATAGACCGTGACCGGCTGCACGCAATTGCCCGCCGCAGAGACGATCACGATGCCGGCCGCGGCCGCGCGTTCCAGCGCCGCCGCCATCGCCCGCGAATACAGCACCCCGCCCAGCGACATCGAGATCACATCGGCGCCGATATGCACCGCATGCAGGATCGCCCGGGCGACCGGGGTCGGGTCGAGACGCAGCACCACCGCGTCGATGCAGCGGATCGGCACCACCTCGGCGCCCGGCGCGGCGCCGAACACCCGGCCCGGCGCGCGGCTTGCGAGGGTCGAGGCAGTTGCGGTGCCATGGCCCGGGCTGCTCATGCCTTCCGAGAGCGGATCGGTCGGGTCGGCCGTGGCCGTCAGCGTGTTCCAGGCCTGGCCGAGACTTAGCAGACCCGCGAGTTCGGGATGATCCGCCACACCGGTATCGGGCTGGGCCACCAGCACGCCCCGCCCGGTGATGCCGCGCGCCCAGACCGGCTTGACGTTGATCGCCTCGATGGCCCAGTCATCGGCCAGCGTCTCGTCGGGCGCGGCCCAGCAGGTATAAGCGAGAAAGGCATCGGCCACGCTTTCTTTCTGTTCGGGGTCGTCGGGCGCGACGACGAAGCTGGCGCCGATATCTGGCACCGCCGAGACCAGCCCCATCTCTCCTGCCAGCGCGTCGGCGGCGGCAAAAAGCGTCTCGGGCGCGATCCGTCGCCGGATGCCCGGAAATTGCAGCACCAGAAAGCAGGGCAGCAGATCGTCGAGTGGCTCGAGGCTGAAACACTCGCCCCCCAGAAGCCTGGCCATGCGCCCGCGCTCGACCGTGCAATCGGGCGGGACACGGTATTCGAGGGTAAATCTCAGGCGATCGGGCGGCAGGCCGGGCTCGGGCTCGGCCGCCGCGATGCCCTGTGCCGCGACGAGCAGATCCAGTGACATGAAAATGCCTCCCTGAAATATCTTCGCCTGGGGAAATCATGCCTGCGGAGGGCGCGAAAACCAAGCCTTGCCTCAAGCCTTGTCTCTAGGCGGGCGCGGCGCCTCTTGCGGGGAGGCGGGGTTTTTGATAGCGCGCCGGGCTCCGCCCCCGGAAGGATCCCCGCCATGCCCGCCAGCTCTGCCATGCTTGCCGTCGATTTCGGAACCTCGAATTCGGCCGCAGCGGTTCTGGAGGCGGGCCGGGTGCGCCGGCTGGCCATCGAGCCCGGCGCCGAGACCCTGCCCACCGCCGTGTTCTTTCCCGACGAGCGGGCGCCGATGCGGATCGGATCGGCCGCCGCCGAGGCTCTGATCGCGGGCGATGAGGGGCGTTACATGCGGGCGCTGAAAAGCGTGCTGGGCACGCCGCTTTTCCACGAGGCGCGCCCGATCGGCGGCAGGCGGCGGACGCTGGCCGGGATCGTCACCGCCTTTCTGGCCGAGCTGAAGGCCCGGGCCGAGGCCGCTGCGGGCACCCGCTTCGAGCGGGTCCTGTCGGGCCGCCCGGTGCATTTCCACAGCGCCGATCCGGTCCGCGACGCCGCCGCCGAGGCCGATCTGCGCGGCTGCTACGAGGCCGCGGGCTTTCGCGAGGTGGACTTCCGGTTCGAACCCGAGGCGGCGGCGCTGGCCGCGCGCGCCGATGCCCGGCCCGACGAGCTGGGGCTGATCGTCGATATCGGCGGCGGCACCTCGGATTTCTCGGTGTTCCGCGCCGGTCCGGACGGTATCGAGATCCTGGCCAGTCACGGCATCAGGCTTGGCGGCACCGATTTCGACCATGCGGTCTCGATGGCCCATGCGATGCCGCTGCTGGGGCTGGGCGGCGCGCTGCGCCGGAGCTTCGGCGATGGTCTGTTGCCGGTGCCGAAGGCGATCTATGTCGATCTGTCGACCTGGGCGATGATCCCCTTCCTTTATAACCGCGAGACCGAACGCGCGGTCGAGGACATGGAGCGCCATGCGGTCGACCGGGCGACGATGGCGCGGCTCGGCCATGTGATCGACGTGCGGCTCGGCCATGAGCTGGCCTTCGCGGTCGAGGCGGGCAAGATCGCCGCCAACCTGGGCGGGGCGCCCGCCTGGATCGGGATGGGGCAGATCGAACCCGGGCTCGGGGCGCCGGTCACTGCGGGCTCGCTGAACGCGGCGCTCGCGCCCTATCGCGAGCCGCTGCGCCTGGCGATCTACGAGACGCTGATGCTGGCCCGGGCCCGTCCCGACCGGATCGGCGCGGTGGTTCTGGTCGGCGGCTCGAGCCTGATGGGGCTGGTCGAGACCGAGGCCCGCGCCGCCTGTCCGGGGGCCGAGATCCGCCGCTCGGAGGCCTTCACCGCAGTGGTCGACGGGCTGGCGCTGGCCACTGCCCGCGCCTGACCGGGATCCGACGCGGCACCGTTCCGGAACCTAGCGCGGCCGGGGCAGGGTGAACCGGGCCTCGAACCCGTCGGCCCGGCCCGGGCGCGGCGAGATCAGCTCGATCCGGCCGGAACTCCGTTCGGCGATGGTGCGCACGATGGCCAGCCCCAGCCCGGCCCCCTCGGCGCCGCCATTCGAGCGGGCAAAGCGCGCGGTCAGCCGGGCCAGGTCTTCGGATGGCACCGGATCGCCGCCATTGCCGACCGACAGCACGCCTTCGGCAGTAAGGGCGACCTCGACCGGCCCGGAGCCATGTCTCAGCGCGTTCTCGATCAGGTTGCGGCAGAGGATGCCGAAGGCATCGGGGTCGAGATCGGACAGGACCGGCGCCTTGGGCAGCGACAGCGCGATGCGCCCGGCCCGGCCCAGCCGTTCGAGATCGCCTGCCACGATGTCCAGCACCTGGCGCAGGTCGGAGGGTTCGGATGCCGTCAGCCGCGCGCCCTCGGCGCGGGCCAGCTGCATCAGCTTTTCCGACAGGCTGTTCAGCCGTTTCAGCGTGGTCTCGATCTCGCTTGCCCGGGCGGCGGCGGCGCTGTCGGAGGTTTCGGCGCGCAGGCGCTGGGCCTGGGCGATGGCGCCCGCGACCGGGGTGCGCAGCTCATGCGCGGCATTGGCGGCAAAGCTGCGTTCGGCCTCGAAGGCGGCGCGCAGCCGGGTCAGAAGCTCGTTGATGCTGCCGACAATCGGGCGCAGCTCGCTCGGCAGGGTGCCCTCGCCAAGCGCCGAGAGATTGCGCGCGCCGCGTTCGGCCAGCGACTGGCGCAGCGCCCGCACCGGCCGCAGGCTGGTGCCGACCGCGATCACGATGGCCAGCAGGCTGAGCGGGATCACCACCACCAGCGGCAGCGCCAGATTGGCGGCGATCTCGCGCGCGACCTCGGCCCGGCGCGACAGGGGCTCGGCCACGGCAATGGTCACATCCTCGTCGCGCGCCCTGTCGTAATACAGCCGGTGGGTCGCGGTCCGGCGGAAGCCTTTCTTGTGGTAGGGCGGAAAACCCTCCGGATCGGCATCCTCCGAGATCAGCAGGACCGTGCCGTCATGGTCGCGCACGACATAGCTCAGATCCTCGACCTCGCCGTCGAACTGGCGGATGCGTTCGGACCAGTCGCGCGCATGCCGGTTGCGGCGGCTGTCATGGCGGTCGTCCTCGTCACGGTGCCGGCCCTCATGGGCGCGGACCGCCAGCGGCAGCAGCCGGTGGGCGGCGTCGCGCAGCGCGCTGTCGAAGACCTCGTCCATCTCGTGGCGCAGCTCGCGCAGCGTCGCGCCGGCGGCGGCGATCCAGAGCACGGTCACTGCCAGCCCCACGGCCAGCGCCAGCCGGCCCTGCAGCGAGCGCGGCCCCCTCACGGGCTGCCCAGCCGGTAGCCGAGCCCGCGTTCGGTGTCGATCACGGCCCGGCCGAGCTTCTTGCGCAGGCGGCTGACATGCACCTCGATGGTGTTGCTCTCGATGCTGTCATCGAAGGAATAGAGCCGCTCCTCGAGCTGCGCCTTGGACAGCAGCCGCCCCGGCGCTTGCACGAAGGCCTCGAACAGCGCCCATTCGCGATGGGTCAGCGCCACCGGCCGGCCGTCGCGCCGCACCGCCTTGGCGGCCAGGTCGATCTCGAGCGGCCCCAGATGGATCAGCGGGTTCGGATTGCCCGCGTAGCGCCGGGCCACCGATCCGATCCGGGCCGAGAGCTCGTCGAGATCGAAGGGTTTCACCATATAGTCGTCGGCGCCCGCATTCAGCCCCTCGATCCGGTCCGAGACCTGATCGAGCGCGGTCAGGATGATCACGGGGGTGGCATCGCCCCGCGCCCGCATCGCCCTGAGGAAGGGAATCCCGCGCCCGTCGGGCAGCATCAGGTCGAGCAGCACCAGATCGAAGGCGCCCACCGCCAGCGTGTCGGCGGCCTCGTCAAGCCGCGTCGCCCAGTCGGCGCCATGGCCATCGGCGCGCAGCTGGTCGGCCACCGCCGCCCCCAGCACGCCATCGTCCTCGATCAGCAGGATACGCATCGTGTCGTCCTTGTTTCGGCCCGAGCTTATAGCGCGCCCCGCCTGACGGGAAGCTGAAGCAGTTTTTGCCGCTCCGTCAGGCGACGATCAGGCGCGGGGGCGAAAACCGGACCATCGACCGACACCATCCTTCGAAAAGGAGACCGACATGACCCGCATCTCGCTTCCCATCATTGCCGCCTGCCTGGCCCTCGGGCTGTCCGGCGCGGCCGTCGCGCAATCCGCCGCTCCCACTGGCCTCACCGTCCCCACTGGCCCCGACCTGTCCCGGCCCATGGCCCGGCAGGCCGGATCGGGCGTCTGTCTGGCGGGCGGCGCCCGGCATGAGAGCCATCGCGGCCTGTGGCACCGGGGCGACGACCATCACGGCCGGGTCGGCCGGGATCGCGACGACGACCGGCGCCCGGACCGGAGCCAGGACCGCAATCAGGGCCGCTGTTCCACCCCCGGCTTCGATTGCGACCGGCGCAGCGGCGGCGGTCAGGCGATGCGGGCACCTGCGCCCGGCACCCCGCCTGCCAACGGGCTTTTCGACAATGGCGCCGCTCCGCGCGCCCGGACCAACTGAACGCGACCTGACAGGAGGACAAGAGATGAAGACCCTGCCGACCGCCCTCGCCGTCAGCACCGCCCTGACCGCTCCGGGCCTGGCCCTTGGCGACGAGGTGACCTTCACCACGACACTGGCCGATTACGGCGGTGACGGCGCCTATCTGGCCTATTACGTCACCGATGCCTCGGGCGCCTATGTCGGCTCGCTCTGGATGGCCGGGGCCAAGGCCAAGTACTACAAGCACCTGTCCGACTGGTCCGCGGCCACCGGCGGCGACAGCGCCGAGGTCGAGGGCATCACCGGCGCCAGCGTCGGCGCGGGTCGGACCCTGACCGTCAGCCTCGATCTGGCCGGGGCGCTGTTCGATGCGGGCTATGCGCTGCATATCGACGCCGCCGTCGAGGACATGCGCGACAGCCCCTCCGAGATCGTGCTGCCGCTCACGACCGAGGGCGCGGGCCGTCCGGTCGCGGGGCGCGGCTATATCGCCAGTTTCGCCTACGACATGTGAGGAGGCTCCGATGATCCGTCCGCTGCATCGCTGGGCCGGGCTTGCCGCCGCCCTTTTTCTGTCGGTGACCGCCCTGAGCGGGGCGGCGCTGTCGCTTTATCCTGCGGCCGAGGCGCTGGGCACCCCGCCGCTGCCCGCGATCTCGGTGGCCGATCTGGCCGAGCGGCTCGGGTCGACGGTGCCCGGGCTCGAAGAGATCCGGGTCTCGGCCTCGGGCCGGATCACCGCCTATGCCTTCGACGCGGGCAGTGCCGCGCGCTGGTACGTCGACGGGGCGAGCGGCGAGATCCTCGGCCCGGCGCTGCGTTCTCCGCTTCAGCTCTGGCTGACCAATCTGCACCGGGCGCTGTTTCTGGGCGATGCCGGGCGGCTGGTCGTCGCGACGGCGAGCCTCGCGATGCTGATCCTGACGATGTCGGGGCTGGCGCTGGCGGTGCCGCGGCTGGGCGGCATCCGGGCCTTCTTCGTTCCGGCGCGGGGGCTCTGGCGGCAGCGGCTCCATCTCGATCTGGGGCGCGTCGCGGCGGCGGGGCTGGCGGTTTCGGCGCTGACCGGGCTCTGGCTGGCGGCGGACAGTTTCGATCTGCTGCCCCGAACCCACGCGCCTGCGGCCTCGGTCACGCTCTCGCTGGCGGATCTGCCCGCGGCCGAGCTTCGCCAGCTTGCGCTGCCGCGCCCGGGGGTTCCGGGCGATCTTTTCACGCTGCGGACGGTCGCGGGCAGCGGCCATGCCGACCCGCTCAGCGGCGTGCTGCTCGACTGGACGCCCGCCAGCGCGGCCGAGCGGCTGAGCGCGCTGGCGATCCGGCTTCACAGCGGGCGCGGCGCGGCGGCGCTCGGGCTGATGCTCGGGCTGTCGGCGCTCTGCGTTCCGCTTCTGGGCCTGACCGGGCTTGTGCAGCAGGCGGGGCGTCGGCTGGGTCCCGGGGCACTGCGCCGCGTCCGGGCGGTGGCGCCCGGGGCGGCCGACACGATCCTGCTGGTCGGCTCCGAGGGCGGCACCACCTGGGGCTTTGCCGAGACCTTGCGCGCGGGGCTCGTCCGGGCCGGTTGCCGGGTGCATGTGGCGCCGATGGCCGAGTTTGCGCCCGCGCGCTATCTCTCTGCCCGCCAGGTGCTGATCCTGGCCGCGACCTCGGGAGCAGGCGATGCGCCGGGTTCGGCGCGGGGCTTTCTCGACCGGCTCGCGGCGCTGCCCGCTCCGCCCGCCGCACCCTTCGCGCTGCTCGGTTTCGGCGACAGCAGCTTTCCCGCCTTCTGCGGCTATGCCGACAAGGTTGCTGCTGCCGCGCGCGCGGCGGGCTGGGCCGAACTGATGCCGCCCGCCCGCGTCGACCGCCAGTCGGCAGCAGATTTCGCGCGCTGGGGCCATGCGCTGGCCGAGCGGCTCGGACTGGCGCTCGAGTTGGCGCCGCCCGTCGCCCCGCCCGTGCCGCTGCGCCTGCGGCTGGTCTCGCGCCGCGACTATGGCGCCGAGGTGCAGGCCCCGGCCGCGATCCTGCGCTTCGCCCTGCCGCGGAGAAGCCTCTGGCAGCGGCTGACCGGGCAGGGCTTCGGCGCGTTCCGCGCGGGCGATCTGCTGGCGGTGCTGCCGGAGGGCGACACCCGCCCGCGCTATTATTCGCTGGCCTCGGGCAGTGAGGACGGCTTTGCCGAGATCTGCGTGCGCAAGCATCCGGGCGGGCTCTGCTCGGGGCAGCTTTTCGAGCTTTCCCCGGGCCAGACGGTGACGGCCTTCCTGCGGCCCAATCCCGGCTTTCATGCCGGGCCCGGCCGGGCGCCGCTGATCCTGATCGGCGCGGGGACCGGCATCGGCCCTCTGGCGGGCTTCGTGCGGGCCAATCGCTCCGGGCGGCCGATCCGGCTTTATTTCGGTGCCCGCACGGCCGAAAGCGATCTGCTTTATGGCGACGAACTGGCGCGCTGGATGCGCGACGGACGGCTGGCCGGTCTCGCCACCGCTTTCTCGCGCAGTGCCGAGCGGGCCTATGTTCAGGATCTTCTGCGCCGCGATGCCGAGCGGGTGGCGGGTCTGATCGGGCAGGGCGCGCAGGTCATGGTCTGCGGCGGGCGGGCGATGGCGGCGGGGGTGGCCGAGGCCTTCGACGAGATCCTGTCGGGCCGCGAGGCGAGCCTGTCCGGGCTGAAGGCGGAGGGGCGCTATGTCGAGGATGTCTACTGAGCTCTCCGCCTCGACGCGGCGGCTGGCGCTGAACGGCCCGGCGATGGGGGCGCGCTGGTCCGCGCTCCTGCATGCCGCGCCCGGGGTCGACCCTGCGCCGCTCCGGGCCGCCCTGTCGGCGGCGGTCGAGGCGGTCGAGGCCGAGATGTCGGTCCGCCGCCCCGACAGCGATTTGATGCGCCTGAACCGGGCGCCGGCCGGTCTCTGGGTCGATCTGCCCGAGGGGCTGGTGACGGTCCTGACGATGGGGCTGGCCATCGGGCGGGCCTCGGGCGGGGCCTTCGAGATCGGGCTGGGCGATGCGACCGCGGCCTGGGGGTTTTCCGGCACCCCCGCCGATCCGGCCCGGATCGGTGCGGCGCTCGCCCTGCGGCGGCGTCCGGCGCATGAGCTTCTGGACCTCGACGTCGCCAACCGGCGGGTGCGCAAGCATGGACCGCTTGCGCTCGATCTTTGCGGTATCGCCAAGGGCCATGGCGTTGACCGTCTGGCCGAGGTGGCGCAGGGCTTCGGGGTCGAAAGTGCGCTTCTGGCCATCGATGGCGATCTGCGCGCGCTCGGGCCCCGGCCCGACGGGCAGCCCTGGGCAGTGGCGCTCGAGCGACCCGATCCGGGGTGCCGAGCGCTGCATGGTCTGCTGGCACTCGAGGCCGGAGCTGTGGCGAGCTCGGGCGATTACCGGCACTGGGTTGATCTGGGCGGACGGCGGCTGTCGCATACCATGGATCCGGCGCGGGGCGCGCCGCTGGCCGACAGCCCGGCATCGGTCACGGTTTTGGCGCCGCGTTGCATCGAGGCCGATGCCTGGGCGACGGCGCTGATGGTGCTGGGAAGCGCGGCCGGAGCGGCGCTGGCGCGGCGGCTGGGGCTGTCGGCGCTCTTTCTCGACCGCGAGGGCGGCGAGATCCGCGAAACCCCGGTCGGGCCGGGCTTTGCCTGTGCCTGAGCTGCCGGGCCAGCGAAACGCCCGTCGCTTGGCGGGCGCTGCGCAGCTTTTGCGGGACTCAGCGCGGCCGGTCGGCCAGAACCCGTGCCAGCTCCATTGGAGACCTGCCCGAGGCGCGCGCGATCTCGCTCAGCGGCCGGGCCGGATCGCTCATCGCAAAGCCCGCTGCGTCAAGCCGGGCGGTCAGCTCCTCGACGGTGGTTCCGAGCGCCGGGGCTACCGTGGCGGGGGGCTGGGCCATCACCTGCATCGCCAGCCCGAAGACCGGAGGCCGCCCGCCGCCGCTGCCGCCAGTCGGCAGGAAGAAGGCGGCCGAGGCCAGAAGCGTGACGGCCAGCGACAGGGCCAGCGGGCGCCCCGTCAGGTAGCGCAGCATCGGTCGCCAGTTGCGCCAGACATGCAGCCCGAAGCCCAGGATCAGCGCCATGCTGAGCCATTCGTGGATGCCGTGAAAGGCCCGGGGGCCGAGATGGAAGAAAAGCGCGATCCCGGTGATCAGCGAGACCAGGAAAAGCGCGATGGTCGAGGGGGTGGCATATCGCATGAGAAGGCTGCGCATGGGCGTTCGTCCTTTGGGTCGTTGCGCCGGCCGCATCATCGGGCCGGTCGGCGCAGGAAACGCCCTCAGCCTGACGGCAGACTGAAGTCCGCGCAGAACAGGTATTCAATTTGTCTGTTTTCGCGGAACTTCCTGCCGGGGAATCGTGTTGAAGCCACGGGTCGATTCGGGGCCGGAATGCTGCGTTCCGCGCGGTCCGATCAGGCGCGAACCCGCCGAAATCCGGCGCAAACCCTGCCGGTTGCGCGGTCGTTGGCTGCCGATACGGTCTGACAAGGGGCAAGCCCCGCGTAGCAGAGTCGCAGGCGGCGACAAAAGGCTGCCATCATGCGCTCTGTTGGGTATGGTCCCGCATGGCGGCCAAAGGGCGCCGGGCTGTGCTTTGGCGCTCCGGCGGTTCGTCTGGCCGATTGCGGGAGGCATCAGGGGCTCCCGCCGGAACCCGCAGGAGGACGTCCTGCCGCGGACGGGGTGGTCCTGGCCGTCGGCAGCGGAACGAAAAAAGGATGAACCATGTCCAATAATTCGCATAACCTGATCCGGCTGATCGTCGCCGCGCCGGCGATTGGCATCGCGATCGCGGCTGTCGGCTTCAGTGGCGGCAAGGAAACCAAGAGCGAGCCCGTGATCGAGACGCCGGTCGCCGAGGCTCCCGCCGCCGAAGCGGCCGCGCCGGCCGACGAGGCTGCTACCGACGAGGCTGTTACCGACGAGGCTGTTTCGGAAGAAGCTGTGACCGAGGCGCCTGCTGCCTCCGCTGCTGAAACCGCCACCGAAGCTGCCGAAGCCCCGGTCGCCGAGGAAGCCGCTGCCGAGGAACCTGCTGCCGAGGAAGCCGTTGCCGAGGAAGCCGTTGCCGAGGCTCCGGCCGCCGAAGAAGGTGCTGACGCTCCCGCCGCAGAGGATGCCGCCGCGACCCAGGACGCTGTCGCCGCCGCGCCCGCAGCCGAGGAAGCCACCGCCGAGGAACCGGCTGCCGAAGCCGCCGACGCGCCTGCTGCCGAGGAAGCCGCCGCCCCCGCCGCCGAGGCGACTGCTGCCCAGGACGAGGCTGCCGGGGAATCTGCCGCCGAGGAGACTGCTGCTGCGGATGACGCCGCCGAAGCGCCTGCGGCTGCCGCTCCCGTCGCCACGCCCGATGCCGCGGCCTCGGCGATGACCCTGGCCGAGCAGGCCTCCGCGCTTGCCGCCGAATATGCCGATCTCGCAGAGCGCGCCGCTGCTCTGGCCGGCAAGTCCTCGGCCCTGACCGCCGCGACCGAAAAGGCTGCCGCCGCCCCTGAAAGCGTCGAAGAGCTGTTCGGCAATATCGCGGCCGCCGCGAGCGAGGAACCGGCTGCCGAGGAACCGGCCGCTGAAGAGCCCGCTGCAGCAGAACCGGCTGCCGAGGAGCCTGCCGCCGAAGAACCCGCTTCCGAAGAGCCGACCGTTGCCGAGAAGGCGGTTGATGCCGCGACGGCTGCCGTCGAGACGGCCGAAGATGCGGCCGACAGCGCGGGCGAGGCCGTGACCGAGGCGGTGCAGGACACCCGCGAGGCGCTCACCGGCAGCGAAGAGCCCGTGATCGGTGGCGATGCGACCGAGGAAGCTGCTGCCGAACCGGCCGCCGAGCCTGCCGCCGAAGAACCCGCTGCCGAGGAACCGGCCGCCGAAGAGCCTGCCGCTGCCGAGGAACCCGCCGCCGCCCCGGCCGCCGTGGTGACCGGCGATCCCGCCAAGGGCGAAAAGGCTTTCATCCAGTGCGCCACCTGCCACAGCGTCGTCAGCCCCTCTGGCGAGACGCTGGCCGGTCGCGGTCTCAAGGTCGGTCCGAACCTCTATGGCATGCCGGGCCGCACCGCCGGGACGGTCGAAGGCTTCCGCTACTCCAAGTCGATGAAGGCCGCCGGAGAAGCCGGTCTGGTCTGGGACGAGGAAAAGGTCTCGATCTATGCCGAAGACCCGACCGCCTACCTGCGCGACTATCTCGACGATCCCCGGGCGCGCGGTCTGATGACCTACAACGCCCGCGACCCGCAAGAGGTCAAGGACGTCTACGCCTATATCTCGAAGCTGTCCGAAGAGTAATCGCTCGGAGGCCAGTTTCCCCGCGACACGCATCAAAGCCCCGTCCCGGCCGCGCTGCCGGGGCGGGGTTTTCCGTTTCGCTCGGGGGCTTCAGGCCCGAAACAGCGGGGCGAGCGCCTCCGTCCGGCAGCGGCCCGGGCGAAACCGGCCTGACGCCCTCTTTCAACTCGCCTGGAATTCGGCGATCCCGAGCCCCGGAAGGCCCCGGAAGGCGGTACCCGGCCATGACCCGGGCTCAGACGTTCAGCGCGTCAGGCGACAGCTCGTGCCAGAGGGTATATCCCGACGGCATATTCGGTCGGGGCGATGCCGGGGCGCGACGCTCGATAAGGGCCTGTTCGACCGGATCGAGATCGCGGGTGCCGGCAAGGACGATCTGCCGGGGTGCGGCGCCGGGGCCCGTCTTCCAAAGCCCCGCCGGACCGCTCGGCGCGATCCCGCCCGGAACGCCCGAGGCGCCGGTTTCGGGGGTGTTGAGATCGCGATTGGCGTCGAGGCGCAGGATGGAGGCCCCCGAGGATGCCGCGCGACGACAAGCAAGGGGGCCGGGCAGGGTGGCGGGGCATCGTTGCCGAGACCGAGACGCCGCCGCCTGCCAGAACGGCGCCGCCCCGGGCCTGAAGCGGCCCGAGGGCCGGCCGAGCGGCCGCGAGCTCCGTCCTCCAGTCGGCCGTCCGCGCGGGATGGACCTTGCCGATCGGGACCGGGGCCGTGCCGCTTCGGCGGGGCAGGACCGCACCGATGCGGCCATGCCGAGCGCGTTGCGGTCGCCTGCATGCCGCTGAATTACGGTATATGCTCTTGGGAAGGGGCAATCTCTCGCCTTGGTTCCGTCCGGCCGTATAGCGGCCTTGCCGGGTTGTGGATAAAGGCGGAGGTGATGGAAGGACGGGGGCTATCGCTTCCCCCTGATTTTCGATGCCACCGAAGGGCTCTGCCGGTTCGGAAGGCACTCTCTGATCCGCGGCCCATTGCGCCTCGCCAAAGGGGGCGCCTGGTCAAATTCGTCTCGGTTTTCGATCTTCACCCGAACATCCGCCGATCTGGAGGCCCCTGACCGCCGACAGGCCGTTGCAGCCTGCTAGGGCAGAGGCGCGCAGTGCGGGCAGGACTCCGGGCAGGGCCTAGCGGGTCAGGCCCGCGTAAAGCTGGGGCAGGCGTTCGGGCAGGCGGGCGATGTTTTCCAGCACCAGGAAGTTCCGCTGCCCGAAGATCTGCGCGACATATTGATCGGCGCGCGGGTCGAGAGTCAGGCAGAACGGGATGACGCCGGTCTTGGCGACCTCCTGCACGGCGGCGCGGGCGTCCTGGCGCAGATATTGCGGATCGCGCTCGTCGATATCCGAGGGCGCGCCGTCGGTGATGACCAGCATCAGCTTCTTTGCGGCGGCGACGCGGCCCAGATGCGCCCCCGCATGGCGGATCGCGGCGCCCATGCGGGTCGAGAGATGCCCCTCCATCCCCGCCAGCCGCGCCTTCGGGATCTCGCCCCAGGGCTGGTCGAAATCCTTGTAGCGGGCATAGAAGACGTTGTGCCGCCCGTCCGAGCAGAAACCATGCAGCGCGAAGGCATCGCCCACCTTGGCGATGGCCTCGGCCAGAAGCACGGTCGCCGTCCGGGTCAGGTCCAGCACCGTCTGATCCTGCCCCGTCACCGGGTCGTTCGTCGATTCCGACAGGTCCAGAAGCGCCATCACCGCGATGTCGCGGGTCTTGCGAACCGACCGCATCATCACCCGCGGGTCGGGTTGCCGCCCCATGCGGATATCGATCATCGCCTGGGTCGCGGCGTTCAGGTCGATCTCGTCGCCATCCTCGAGCCTGCGGATGCGCTGGACGCCCTGCGGCTGCATCGCGTCCAGCAGGTGCCGCATCCGCTGGGTCAGCTTGCGGTTTTCGGTCAGGATCGCGTCGATATCGGCCGGATCGCCGAGGCGCGGGCGCTTTTCCTGCACCATGGCCCAGGCCGGACGGTGCATCTGGATGCGGTAGTCGAACTCGTCATAGGGCACGGGCGGCGCGACGGGCGCCTTGCCCTCCTTCTCGTTGAACGAGACGCCGTCATCGTCGAACAGCTCGGTCTCGGCAACCCAGATCTCCTGGGCGTCGTCACCCGCGGTCTCGACCTCGACCTCGTTCACCATCTCCGAGACCGAGACATATTTGCGGACCTGCTGTTCGGGCGCGACGCCCTTTTCCCAGTCGACCGTTGCCTCGAATTCCCAGATATAACGGTTGTCGTCGCGATAGGGCGCGGCCTGCCCGTCGCGCCAGGCGGAATAGGGCTCGTTGCGCAGACGATGCGCCAGTTGCAGGCCCAGATCGAAGGATGTCTCTGCGGTGCCCGGATCGGCCCCGGCGAAAGCCGCCCGCACCCAGTCCGCGGTCTCGTCCTCCAGCGGCGTGTCGGGGTCCAGCAGCGCCAGCGCGATCCGGCCGAAGCGCGCGGTCATCGACCCGTCAGCGGCGGGGCGGTGGAATTGCAGCCAGAGATCGCGCAGGCGCGGGAAGCGGGCGATGGCCAGAGCCTCGACGCGCGCGTCCTCGATCAGGCCAATACAGGCGCGTTGCAGCGCGTTCAGTTCGTCGCCCTTCAGCGGCGCAGTGGTGACCATGACATGGGCGGCGGCATGGGCGGCGGCGGCGCGGTAGAGGTCGAGCCCCGGCACGCCCTCCCAGTCGTCATAGGCGTCTGGCAGATGCAGGAAATACTCGGCGATATGGGGGCGGATTCCCTCGCGGGCCTCGAAATCGCCCGCCGTCGGGCGCATCAGGAAATCGCGGCCCCAGAGCGCACGCAGATACATCCCGATCCGCCGGTGGATGTCGACGAACAGCGTGCCCTTGCGCTCACGTTGCAGGATCGCCTGCGATTCCGCGCTTTCGAGGCCGAAATAGCGGCTCAGCTCTTCGTAATCGGTGCGATGCGCCTCGGCGCCCCAGCTGGCCCAGCGGCGCAGGCCACCGAGCGTCAGCACGCTCAGCAGCTCTTCGAGATGCTCCAGCATCGGTCGCAGGCCGCGCGGCGCCTGCGCCAGCAACTGGTTCAGGAGTTGCAGATAGGCGCGGAAGAGCTCGGGGTCCGACAGGCGGCGCGAGGCCACGGGGGCGGTCGCCAGAACCCGTTCGATCACCGCGCCCGAGGTGCGCGAGGCAAAGCCCAGACAGGCCTGCGCCAGATCGGGAATGATGTCCTCGCCCAGATCGCGGGCGACGGTCGGCACGGTCTCGATCCAGCTGCGCACGATGTGATCGCCGCGCCCCATATGCGACAGCGCCGCCGTGCCCTTCAGCCAGTTGTCGAGCCCGCGCGGGCTGAGCAGGCGCACCGCCTCGGGCCAGAGCTCTTCCAGCGTCTCGCGCTGCGGCGCGTCGAGATCGGCCAGCAGCTCTGCGTAGTCCTCGAGCCTCGCCATGGCGATCAGAAATAGGTGGCGACGGCGGCGTCGAGCGCGTCGCGCATGTCGGGATCGTCGGTGATCGGGCGCACCAGCGCCATGCGGCAGGCGGCGGGCGCCTCGATCCCGCGCGCCATCAGCGAGCCGGCATGGATCAGCATCCGGGTGGAAATTCCTTCGTCGAGCCCGTGGCCCTTGAGGTTGCGGGCGCGTTCGGCGATCGAGACCAGCTTGCCCGCCTCCGTCGCATCGATGCCCGCCTCATGGGTGACGATCTCGACCTCGGTCGCATGCTCGGGATAGCTGAAATCGAGCGCGCCGAAGCGTTGCTTGGTGGACTGTTTCAGGTCCTTCATCAGGCTCTGATAGCCGGGGTTATACGAGATCACGAGGTGGAAATCCTCATGCGCGCGCAAGATTTCCCCTTTCTTTTCAAGGGGCAGGACGCGGCGGTTGTCGGTCAGCGGGTGGATGACGACGGTGGTGTCCTGCCGTGCCTCGACGATCTCGTCGAGATAGCAGATCGCGCCATGGCGCGCGGCGAAGGCCAGCGGGCCGTCCTGCCAGCGCGTGCCCTCGGGCTCGAGCAGGAAGCGGCCGACGATGTCCGAGGCGGTCATGTCCTCGTTGCAGGCGACCGTGACCAGCGGCTTGCCCAGCCGCCAGGCCATGTGCTCGACGAAGCGGGTCTTGCCGCAGCCCGTCGGGCCTTTCAGCATCACCGGCATCTTCGCCGCATAGGCGGCCTCGTAAAGCGCGACCTCGTCGGCGACGGGCCGGTAATAGGGCTCGTCCGCAACGCGGTACTGGTCGAGCATGTCGGTCATGGTCCGTCCTCCCCGGGGATGATGCGGCACTGGTCGGGACCGCGCCCGGTCAGGGCGCGGTGCGCTGTTTCAAGGGCGGCCGGTCAGACCGGCGTGCCGCGATAGACGACCATGTTGGCGCCCTGGCTCTGGCTGTAATTGTTGTAGCCGATCAGGCGGACATGGTTGTCGGGGTTCGCGTCATGGCAGGCCTTCAGTTCTGCCAGGATCGCGTCGACATCGGTTTCCCCGAACATCGGCAGCTTCCACATGTACCAGTAGTTGGACTTGGCGAATTGCGGCTCGGTATGTTCGATGGCCGGGTTCCAGCCATGTTTCACGATCCATTCCACCTGCTTGCGGATCTGCGCGTCATCCATCTCGGGCAGGTAGGAAAAGGTGCCCATCCGGCGGCTCGCGGGGTCCGACAGCCGCGAGGTGTAGTCCTGAACCTTGCTCATTCTCTCTCTCCCTCCGGGCGCTCAGCGGTGCTGGGTGTCGAGCTTGTCGACGGTGTCGAATTCGAACTTGATCTCTTTCCAGGTCTCCATGGCGACCTTCAGCTCGGGGCTGTGTTTCGCCGCCTCGGTCAGGATCTCCTTGCCCTCCTTTTCCAGCTCGCGGCCCTCGTTGCGGGCCTGCACGCAGGCCTCGAGCGCGACCCGGTTCGCCGCGGCCCCGGCCGCGTTGCCCCAGGGGTGGCCGAGTGTGCCGCCCCCGAATTGCAGGACCGAGTCATTGCCGAAGATCGAGACCAGCGCCGGCATGTGCCAGACATGGATGCCGCCCGAGGCGACCGGGAAGACCCCCGGCATCGCGCCCCAGTCCTGATCGAAGAAGATCCCGCGCGAGCGGTCCTCCTTGATATGGCGGTCGCGCAGAAGGTCGATCCAGCCCAGCGTCGCCGCCCGGTCGCCTTCGAGCTTGCCGACCACGGTGCCCGAATGCAGGTGATCGCCGCCGAGCAACCGCAGCATCTTGGCCAGCACCCGGAAGTTGATGCCGTGATTGGGGTTGCGGTCCAGCACCGCGTGCATCGCGCGGTGGACATGCAGAAGCAGCCCGTTGTCCCGGCACCATTTCGACAGCGAGTTATGCGCCGCCCAGCCCAGCGTCAGGTAATCCGACATGATGATCGGCGTGCCCAGCTCCTTGGCGAATTCGGCGCGCTTGTAGACCTCTTCCATGGTGGGCGCGGTCACGTTCATGTAGTGCCCCTTGCGCTCGCCGGTCTCGGCCTCGGCCTTGTCGATGGCCTCCTGGCAGAACAGGAACCGGTCGCGCCAGCGCATGAAGGGCTGGGAATTGACGTTCTCGTCATCCTTGGTGAAGTCCAGCCCGCCCCGCAGGCATTCATAGACCGCGCGGCCATAATTCTTGGCCGACAGCCCCAGCTTGGGCTTGATGGTGCAGCCCAGAAGGGGGCGGCCATACTTGTCCATCTTGTCGCGCTCGACCTGGATGCCATGGGGCGGGCCGAAGCAGGTGGCGACGAACCACAGCGGAAAGCGTACGTCTTCGAGCCGCAGCGAGCGCACCGCCTTGAAGCCGAAGACATTGCCCACGATCGAGGTGAAGACGTTGACGACCGAGCCTTCCTCGAACAGGTCCATCGGATAGGCGATGAAGGCATAGAAGGCCTCGTCGCTGCCCGGCACGTCCTCGATGGCGTAGGCGCGGCCCTTGTAATAGTCGAGATCGGTCAGCAGGTCGGTCCAGACCGTGGTCCAGGTCCCGGTCGAGCTTTCGGCGGCGACGGCGGCCGCGGCTTCCTCGCGCGAGACGCCGGGCTGCGGGATCACCTTGAAGACAGCGAGGATGTCGCTGTCCTTCAGCGTGTAATCGGGCTCCCAATAGGTCGACCGGTATTCCTTGACACCGGCGTCATAGGTCTTGGCCATCTGTGCTCCTCCGACGGGATGTTGTCGTTGGGCGGCACTATGGGCGCTTGAATGCCTTTGTAAAACTGAATAGTTTTTAGGTTAAAGATAGGGAATTGCATATTATGCGGATCAGCCTGCGGCAATTGTCGGTGTTCCTGTCGGTGGCCCGGCATCAAAGCTATACCCGCGCCGCCGAAGAGCTGAACCTGACCCAGCCCGCCGTCTTCACCCAGGTCAAGCAGCTGGAGGACAGTCTGGGCGTCACGCTTCTGGACCGGATCGGCAAGCGGATGCAGCCGACGGATGCGGGCCGCGTGGTGGTCGACGGCGCGCGCGAGACGCTGGATGCGGTCGGGCGGATGGAGATGCGGCTGGCCGATATGCGGGGCCTGCGTGCGGGGCGGCTGACGCTGGCCATCGTCTCGACCGCGCAATATTTCCTGCCGCGCCTCCTGGGCCAGTTCTGCGACGCCAATCCCGGCATCGAAGTGGCACTGACGGTCACCAATCGCCAGGCGGTGCTGGCCCGGCTCGCCGCCCGCGAGGACGATCTGTGCATTCTCGGCACCCCGCCCGAGGGGCTCGACGTGGTGGCGACGGCCATTGCCGACAATCCGTTGGTCCTGATCGCGCGGCCCGACCATCCGCTGGCGGCCGAGCGCGGCATTCCGCCCGAGCGGGTCGCGCGCGAGCCGTTTCTTCTGCGCGAGCGCGGCTCGGGCACGCGGCTGGCGGTCGAACGCTTCTTCCGGGCGCGGGGGCTCACGCTGCCGATGCGGATGGAGCTGGGCTCGAACGAGGCGATCAAGCAGGCGGTGATCGGCGGGCTGGGGCTGGGGGCGCTGTCGCGCGACACGCTGGCGCTGGAAGGGGTGACGGGCGCGTTGACGGTGCTGGACGTGGCGGGCTTTCCGCTGCTGCGGCAATGGCAGGTGGCCTATCCGCGCGGCAAGCATCTCTCGGTCGTGGCCGAGGCCTTTCTCGACCATCTGGTCGCCCATGCCCGCCAGGCGGTCGAGACCGGGGCCGCGGGGCCGGCCGCTACCGCCTGAGGCTCCGGGCTGTCGCAGCCGGCTGGGTCGGGGCGGCTGGGTCGTGCCCGGCCGGGTCGGGGCCGGTTGCCTGGCGACTGCGCACAGCGCGTCATTGCGAAATGCGTGCGACGGAGGTAACGCTTGCGGAACGGGCGGCCCCGACCCAACCGGCTGCGGCCGCAGAGAGCAGAAAGAAGGATGTCAGGGATGATGCAGGTCTTCGCCTTGTATCTCGGCTTCTCGCTGGTTGTGCTGCTGGGCGCGGCCGAGCTCGAGCGCCGCGCCATCGTCGCCCGCAGGCTGGGGCCCAACGGCCGCGCGATGCTGGTGGCGCTGGCGGCATCGGCGCTGGGCGCGCTTGTCGTCGTGGTGATCTCGACCTTTGCCGAGGGCTGGATCTACATGCTGCACGTACTGGGCGGCGCGATCCTCTATCACGGCCTGATGGGCATCTTCCTGGTGCATGGCCTGCAGGAAGTCTCGGCCCGGGCCGCGGGCCACGACATCGGCTGAGCCTTCCCCGCGAGGACGGTCACGGCGGTCGGTCGGGGCGCCTGCCCATTGCGATCACGATTTCCCTGTCGGGCGCCTCGGCGCCGCGGCCCGGTTTTGCCGCCGCCACTCGTCAGTCACCCTGACCGCACCCGCTGCGCGGGTGGGAGGCGCTTCTTGACGGTCGAGACCCGGCCCCGAGCCCTCTCGGCGCAGTCCCCCCCCCGGAACCTTGCCAGAGCGCATCGGCTTTGGTAAATACCTGCCATCCCATCGCAGGAGATGCACCCGCCCATGGACATGACGCTCGCAGCCCGCTCCCTTTCGGTTTCCTTGCGAGAAGTCCTGTCCCATGCCTGCATCCGTTTCGCTCTCCGGCCTGTCCTGGTCGCGTCCTGACGGCACACCGCTCTTCACCGGTCTCGATCTCACCTTCGGCTGCGAGCGCTCTGGTCTCGTCGGCCTCAACGGTGCCGGGAAAAGCACTCTTCTGCGCGTGATCGCTGGGGCTGCGGCTCCGGCAGGCGGCCAGGTCGGCATCACCGGCTCGGTTGCCATGATGCGCCAGGAGGCTCTGCAGCATCCCGACGAGACCATCGCCGATCTTCTGGGCGCGCGTCAGGCCCTGAATGTGATCGACCGGGCCGAGCAGGGGCGGGCGAGCGCCGATGAGCTGGCCGCGGCGGACTGGACCTTGCCCGCCCGGATCGAGGCGGCGCTGGCCAAGGTCGGTCTCGCGGCCGGTCCGCGGACCCGGCTTGCCACGCTGTCGGGCGGGCAGCGC
Organism: Rhodovulum sp. MB263; assembly: GCF_002073975.1. Lineage (NCBI taxonomy): Bacteria > Pseudomonadati > Pseudomonadota > Alphaproteobacteria > Rhodobacterales > Paracoccaceae > Rhodovulum > Rhodovulum sp. MB263. The sequence goes on from NZ_CP020384.1 coordinate 773,324, forward strand.
AGTCGGGCGGCGCTGGCCGCGCTGATCCTGGCAGAGCCCGATTTCCTGCTCATGGACGAGCCGACGAACAATCTCGACCGCACGGGGCGTCGTGCGGTGATCGAGCTGCTGCGCGGCTGGACCGGCGGAGCGATCGTCGCGAGTCACGATCGCGAGTTGCTGGAGGAGATGGATGCCATCGTCGAGCTGACCTCCCTCGGCGCGGCAAGATACGGGGGCAATTACATGGCCTTCCGCGAGCAGAAGGCCCGCGAGCGCGCCGCAGCGGCGCAGGACGCAGCCCATGCGGAGAAGACCCGGGCAGAGGTCGCGCGCCGCGCGCAGCAGGCCACCGAGCGCAAGGCCCGGAAGGACAGCGGCGGCCGCAAGTCACGGGCGAAGGGGGATCAGCCAAAGATCATGATGGATGCTGCCAGGGGCCGCGCGGAAGCCTCCGGCGGCGCGGGGGCGCGCCTCCGCGAGGCCCGGATGGATGCGGCCCAGGAGGCCCTCTCCGCCGCCCGCGAGAAGACCGAGCTGTTGACCCCGCTCCATATGGAGATCGCACCGAGCGGCCTGCCGGCCGGCAGGACCGTCCTGGTCATGGACCGCGTGACCGGCGGTCATGATGCGGCGGCTCCGGCGATCCGGGACTTTTCGCTTACCATCACCGGTCCCGAGCGCGTCGTGATCGCGGGACCGAATGGCAGCGGCAAGACCACCCTTCTCAAGCTCATCACCGGCGCGCTCACGCCGGTGGCGGGGCAGGCGCGTGTCTGTGTCCCCTGGGAACTTCTGGACCAGCATGTCGGGATGCTCGATCCGGACCGGACGCTGCTTGAGACCTTTCTCGATCTGAACCCTCAGGCCACGACGCAAACGGCCCACACCGCGCTGGCCCGGTTCGGGTTCCGCGCCAGGGATGCGCTGCGCCGCGCCGGGGGGCTGAGCGGCGGCGAAAAGCTGCGCGCGGGTCTTGCCTGCGTTCTCGGCGCGACGCCGCCGCCACAGCTTCTGCTTCTTGACGAGCCGACAAACCATCTCGATCTCGAGGGGATCGAGGCGCTGGAAGCGGCACTGGCCCGCTATGACGGCGCGGTGGTCGTGGTCAGCCACGACCGGGCCTTCCTGGGGTCGCTCCGAACGGACAGGGTCGTTTCGTTGAAAGGGTGATCGTTCCGTTCCGAAGGGGGCCCCTCCGGCTGCGGATCATGCCAGCCGGACATGACCCGTGAAGAAGGGGGCGTTTTCGGTGCCGCTCCGAAATCGGCCCGCGCCTTGGCAGTGCCGAAGGCCGGAAAGGGCAGAACCGCCGGCGCCCGGGCAGGGCGTCAGGCCGGCTCAGGCCACCGCTTCGACCTCGGGCAGTTTCAGCGCTGCCATCAGGTCGCGCAGCTCCTGGCGCGCGGCCACGTTCGAGATGTTGAGGCTGGTCACGCCGGTATCCTTCAGGTCCAGAAGGGTCAGGCCGTTCGGGAACAGCTCGCGGAAGATCACCCGTTCGGAAAAACCGGGCGCGACCCGGAACCCGATCCGGCGCGAGAGGTTTTCAAGCGCCTTGCCCATCTTGCGCTTGTTGTGCATCTGCTGCGCCCCCAGCCGGTTGCGAAGCACCACCCAGTCGATGGGTTTCAGCCCGGCCTGCGCCCGCATCTGCCGCGCGTTCCAGACCATTTCCGAATAGATCGAGGGGCCGAGGATCTTGCCGGTGCCGCCGTCATGCCGCGCCAGCAGGTCGAAATCGATGAAGCTGTCATTGAGCGGCGTGATCAGCGTATCGGCCAGCGTATGCGCCACCTGGCTGAGCCGCGTATGCGAGCCGGGGCAGTCGATCAGGATGAAGTCCTTCTCGCGTTCGAGCTCGGCGATGGCGGTGGACAGGCGTCGGTCATGCAGGTTCTCGCCCTCGTCGAGCTCGGCGGGGTCGATCTCGGGCAATTCGCGGAATTCGGCCGAGGGCAGGTCGACGCCGCTCTGGGCGATATAGGCCGAACGGTTGTCGAAGAAGCGGCCCAGCGAACGCTGCCGCACGTCGAGATCGAGCGCACCGACCCGGAACCCCTGACGGGCCAGCGCCGTGGCCACATGCATCGACACGGTGGATTTTCCCGCGCCGCCCTTTTCGTTGCCGACGACGATGATATGCGCCACTGCCAACCTCGCTTCCTGACCGGCCCCTCGCCGGAGAGACCCACGCTCACTTTAAGGTGAGGGGGGAGGGATTGGAAGCCGCTGCGGGGCCTTGAGGGAATGTCTTCAGGCAGCCTTCCAGCGATGCCCGGGGCCGAGATCGCGTCCTGTCGGGCCGGGATCGCGGCGGTCGTCCGATCGACAGTTCCGGGGTGGCTCGAAGCCAGGCATCCACGCGGTCGCGCCGCCCCGGCGGTCCCTGCGCTGCGGGCTGCGCGAAACGCGGAAAGAGGGGCGATCCCGGTCTCGCGCATGCGGGGGGCATGACCGGCGCGCGCGCGGATCGGGCGCCATTCGGAGTTTCTGCCGGGGGTTTGGCCTGTCCGGAGCGCTGTCGGTCTCGGAGACAGTTTCAGCAGCGATCTTTTGCGACGGGTTCTGGCCCGGCGGGGCAAACCTGCCTGGCGCGGCTGCAGCCTGAGCAAAATGGCGAAGCGAAGGGCCGTGTCGAGGATGGCGCGCCGCATAAGCGACGCGGGCGCGGCCGGTCTCTCCCAAGGCTCCGCAGCGGGACCGGTCCGCGCAGCAAGCTGCAGACGCTCTGCGGCAAAAGCCGGGACGGTGCGCCCGGTATCGCGCCGATGGGCCGATCCGGACGGATCACGGGGAGGGGTTCGAGGCTGGGGCGGGGCGGAGGTCCTGAAACGAAAACGCCGCCCCCGAGGGACGGCGTTCCGCGATGCGTTTCGCAGGGTGGCTCAGAAGCCGAGACCCTCGTATTTCTTCTTGAACTTCGACACGCGGCCGCCGGTATCCATCAGGCGCGAGCTGCCGCCGGTCCAGGCCGGGTGCACGCTGGGGTCGATGTCGAGCGACAGAGTGTCGCCTTCCTTGCCGTAGGTCGATTTCATGGTGATCATGGTGCCGTCGGTCAGCTTGACCTCGATGGCGTGGTAATCGGGGTGGATGTCCTTGCGCATAAGACCGCTCCTTACGCCTTGGGTTTGTAGTTGCTGTCTTCGGCAATCCGGGCCGATTTGCCCCGGCGCGAGCGCAGGTAGTAGAGCTTGGCCCGGCGGACGCGGCCGCGACGGACGACCTCGATCGTGTCGATATTGGTCGAGAACAGCGGGAACACCCGTTCCACACCCTCGCCGAAGGAGATCTTGCGCACGGTGAACGAGCCGGCGATGCCATGGCCGTTCTTGCGCGAGATGCACACGCCTTCGTAATTCTGCACCCGGGTGCGGGTGCCCTCGGTCACCTTGTAGCCCACCCGGACGGTGTCGCCCGGCTTGAAGTCGGGAATGGTCTTGCCGAGCGCGGCGATCTGCTCGGCCTCCAGTTGCGCGATCAGGTTCATCGCATGTCTCCGGTTTCGCTCGCGGTTTGGATCCGCGAAGTTTTCTTGCCGCCTCAGAGCTCTGTGCCTTCGTCCGGGTCCGCCTTCGTCCCATCCGGGGGCGCCCGCCAGAGATCAGGTTGCGTTTCCTGTTCGGTGATCCTTCCCCCGGCCCGGGCCGCGTCGAAGAAACGCGAGGCCAAAAAGAAAGGGTCCGGCCGACTCGCGAAAGCCCCGGACGGGCGGTGTATAGTCAAGGCAGGGGCGGCGATCAAGCTGTTTGCGGCCTGCGCTGCGCGGGACGATCTAGTCGGTCCTGCGCCGATAGGCGGCCCAGAGATCGGGGCGGCGGGCCTCGGTCAGGCGCTCGGCCATGTCGCGGCGCCAGCGCTCGATGGCACCGTGATTGCCCGACAGCAGCACCTCGGGAATGGCCCGGCCGCGCCAGTCGGCGGGGCGGGTATAGTGGGGATGCTCCAGCAGCCCGGCGGAATGGCTTTCCTCCTCGGTCGAGGCGGCATTGCCCAGCACCCCCGGCAACAGCCGCACGGTGGCGTCGATCATCGCCTCGGCCGCGATCTCGCCGCCGGTCAGGACGAAATCGCCCAAGGACACTTCCTCGACCGCGTATTCCTCGAGTACGCGCTCGTCGACCCCTTCGAACCGGCCGCAGAGCACGGTCAGGCCCTCGGCCGCGGCGAAGCGGCGGGCGGTGGCCTGGGTGAAGGGGGCCCCGCGCGGCGAGACATAGATCACCGGCCAGCGGCCGCGATCCCCGGGCGTGCCGAGCGCGGCCCGGTCGAAGGCCTTCGCCACCACATCGGCCCGCAGCACCATGCCGGCGCCGCCGCCCGCGGGGGTGTCATCGACATTGCGGTGCCGGCCCTCGCCGAAGGGGCGCAGGTCGATGGTTTCGAGCGCCCAGAGCCCCTGATCGAGCGCCTTGCCGGTCAGGGACAGACCGAGGATGCCGGGGAAGGCGTCGGGGAAAAGCGTGATGACCCGCGCGCTCCAGGCGCCCTTTAGGCGCGGCCGGTCGGACATCAGGTCGCCGGGGCGAAGGCTGGCCGAGATCGAAAGCCGCCCATGGGATTTGGGTCTGTCCGTCATGGGCGGTCTCTCTCGGGTTTTCCGGGGTGGCGGAGGGGTCAGGCCTTCGGGCCGGGCTTCATGCCAGCGGCGAGCGCCCCGGCACAGCCGATGGCCGAGACGATCAGCGGCACCAGAACCGGCAGGGCGACGATGCTGCCGCCGAAGGGCCAGGCGACGCCCAGGCCGATCAGGAAGGCGAGGTTGGTCCAGATCACCTGGTTGACGACGATCATCGGCAGGGCCTTGGTCAGGGTCTTGCCGTCCTCGGCGCGCTTCTGCCTGGCGGTGGGGTCGAACACGTTGGCGACGACCGCAAGGGCTGCGATCACGACGATGACCCAGGCATCGATTCCGGTGGCGCCGCCGAGGACGGCACCGAACAGGATCACGGCGTAAAAGATCTGGGGCAGGTTCATGGGCTTGACGCTCCTGGTCAGCGGATTGGGGTGAGGCTCAGGGGAACACCCCTTCGGGCGGATCCGCAATGAGACGCCCCGCCGCAAGATCGACGGTCGGTACGCAGGCATTGGTGAAGGGCAGAAGCACGGTCGAGGTCAGTCCCGGCCCCTGGATCTCGAGCAGATCGCCCGCGCCATGGTCATGGACGGCGCGCACCGTGCCCAGCACCTTGCCGCCCGGGTCGACCACGGTCAGCCCGATCAGGTCGGCGTGGTAGAATTCGTCATCGGGCAGCGAGGGCAGCCGGTCGCGGTCGGCATAAAGCCGAACGCCCTTCAGCGCATCGGCCTCTTCCTTGGTCTCGATCCCGGACATCCGTGCGGCAAAGCCCTCCTTGACCGCGCGGGTGATCCGCAGCCCGAAGCTGCGGCTGCCATCCTCGGTGTAAAGCGGCGCGTAATCGGCAATGGCCCCGGGATCGGCGCAGAAGCTTTTCAGCCGCACCTCGCCCCGGACCCCGAAAGCCCCGGAAATCGCGCCGACGCAGACCCTGTCGGTCATGTCCTATCGCTCCTCGACGATCAGGCCGGCGGCGCGGGTTTCCCAGCCGACCTCTTCCAGTTCGGGGTTGTCGCGTTCGACCTCGGGCCAGCCGAGGCAGAGATAGGCGACGAGGCTCCAGCCCTCGGGCGCGCCCAGATCGCGGGCAAGCCGGTCGGGGTCGAGCACCGAGACCCAGCCGAGCCCCAGCCCCTCGGCCCGCGCGGCAAGCCAGAACATCGAGATCGCGGCCACCACCGAATAGCGCCGCATCTCGGGCATGGTGGCGGCGCCGAGCCCCGCGCCCTGCGCCGTGGTCTCGTCGCAGAAGACGGCAAGCTGGACCGGGGCGCGATCCATGCCCGACAGCTTGAGCCGTGGGTAAAGCGCGGCCTTCTCGCCCTCATAGCCCTTGAGGGCCGCGGCATTGGCGGCCTCGAAATTGGCACGCGCGGCAGCGCGGGCGGCCGGGCTTTCGACCCGGATCAGCCGCCAGGGTTCCGACAGGCCCACGGACGGGGCCAGCCGGAACGCCGAAAGGCAGCGGTCGAGCAGCTCGGGCGCGACCGGATCGGTGCGGAAATGGCGCACGTCGCGCCGCCACCGCATCAGCTCGAAGAGCTCGTCGCGGAAGGCGGGCGCGAACCGGTCGGCCCGGGCTGCTGTCCCGGTGGCCATGGCTTATTCGGCCTCGTTGGCTTCAGCGGCCTTGGCGGCCTTTTCCTCGGCACGTTTCTTGGCCTTGTCGCCGGGCTCGCCCTTCTTGGGGTTGCTGCGCTCGGTCTTGGTCAGAACGCCGGCGGCTTCCAGCATCCGGGCAACGCGGTCGGTCGGCTGGGCGCCCTGGCTGATCCAGTGCTGCGCACGCTCGACATCCATCTTCACGCGCTCTTCGCTGTCCTTGGCCAGGAGCGGGTTGTAGACGCCCAGCTTCTCGATGAAGCGGCCGTCGCGGGGCATGCGGCTGTCGGTGACGACGATCCGGTAGAAGGGACGCTTTTTCGAGCCGCCGCGGGCGAGACGAAGTTTCAGAGCCATGTCAGTTTCTCCTGTTCGTTGGCTTGATCGGCAGGGGTCTGCCTATTTCTGGTGTTCGATATGGTGACGGATCACTTCCTGAATGATGAAGTTCAGGAATTTCTTGGCGAATTCCGGATCGAGATCGGCCTGGCGGGCCAGCTCCTCGAGCCGTGCGATCTGCTGGTCCTCGCGTGCCGGGTCCGAGGGCGGCAGGCCGTGGGTGGCCTTCAGCCGGCCCACCGACTGGGTGTGCTTGAAGCGCTCGCCCAGGGTGTAGACGAGGATGGCGTCGAGCCGGTCGATGCTGGCCCGGTGCTCCTTGAGAAGCTCGGCGGCACGGCTTGCGTCGTCAGTCAAGGGGCGCTCCTTTCGGCTGGCACGAGGGGTCGATATGGCCGGCCAGCTCGGCCTCGATCCGGGCGGAAAGAGGCGTTGCCCGAAGCTCGGCAGGCGGGGGATGGCGATAGACGATGTCATGGCTGTCGATGCTGGGGGCGCTGTCGTCGCGTCGCGCGCCCAGCCGGTCGCAGAGCCGGACCGAGCTGACATTCTTCGGGTCGATATAGCTTACGGCGGTGGTCCAGCCGAGCCGGTCATAGCACCAGCTGCGCGCGGCATGGACGGCCTCGAGCGCGATGCCCCGGCCCTCGATGCCGGGCCAGATCACCCAGGCGATCTCGCGTTCGGGCCAGCCCTTGGGATGCCAGCCGCCCGCCATGCCCAGCGTCGCGCCGGTCTCGCGGTCATGGATCATCCACATGCCGAAGCCGTGGATCTGCCAATGCCCGATCTCGGCGGCATAGAGCATCCAGGATTCGTATTCGCTGAGCGGCCCGCCCATGAACCGCGCGCGGAAGCTGGTGAAGGTCGCCTCGAAATTCGGATAATCCCCGGGGGCGGGGCCCTTGAGGACCAGCCGCCGGGTTTCCAGAACGGGGATCGCGGAATGGGCCATCAGCGGCAGGCCTCCGGCGCCGGGTGGCGGTAGACGCCGATGGCGCCATAGGTCTCGTGGCGGACCTCGCCCTCATGGACCGCGCCCAGCCTCTCGGCGACCCGGGCAGAGGCGGTGTTGGCGCGGTTGACCAGGCTGATCGCCGTGGGCCAGCCGAGCGTTTCATAGGCATAGCTGCGGGCGGCGCGGGCGGCCTCGGTGGCATAGCCCTTGCCCTCGAAGCCCTCGAACAGGTCCCAGGCGATCTCGGGTTCGGGCCAGCCCTCGGGGTTCCAGAGCCCGACCATGCCGACGGTCCGGTCGCTGGCCTTTTCGGTGACCATCCAGCGCCCGTAGCCGCGCAGCGCCCAATGGCCGATCTCGGCCGCAAGCTGGCGCCAGGTGCCCTCGGGGCTTTTCGGCCCGCCGACGAAGGCCGAGCGCTCCGAGGCATAGAAGGCGCGCAGCACCTCGAAGTCGCGCGGTTCGGGGCCGCGCAGGGTGAGGCGCGCCGTGCTCAGCGCGGGGATGACGGGCATCACGCTCATGCCGCGGCCTCGGGTCCCGGATGGCGGTAGACCACGCAGTCTTCCTCGAACGGGTGGGGGACAGAGGCATCGAGGCTGCAGCCCAGCCGTTCGGCCAGCGCGCGCGAGCGCTCATTGTCGCTGTCGATATAGCTGATCGCGGTGGTCCAGCCGAGCGTTTCATAGGCGAAGCGGCGGCAGGCCAGCGCGGCCTCGCGCGCCACGCCCTGACCCTCGGCTTCTGGATAGAGGATCCAGCCCAGTTCCGGTTCCGCCCAGCCTTCGGGGAAATGCGGCCCGATCACGCCGATGGCCGCGTCCGAGCCCTTCCGGGTGACGGTGAACATGCCATAGCCATTGAGCGCCCAATGGCCCCAGCGCGCGGCGAATTTCGTCCAGGCGTCGCGCCGCGAGAACGGCCCGCCGATATAGCGTGCCCGCGAGGATGTGGCGAAGGCGGCATGGGCGTCCCAGTCGGCCGCCCTGGGGCCGCGCAGGATCAGCCGCTCGGTCTCAATCTCTGGGCAGACGATCTCGATCTTCATGCCGGGGCCTCCGGGCACCGGTGGCGATAGACGAGATCGCCCGGATCGGGCCGGGGCGCGACCGGGTCAGGCATCGCACCAAGCCGTTCGGCCAGCGCGACAGAGCGGCGGTTTTCGGGCGAGACATAGCTGACCAGCGTGTCGAAGCCGAGCGCGCCGAAGGCGTGGTCGCGGGCCGCCTCGGCGGCCTCTGTGGCATAGCCTTGGCCCTCATGGCCGTCGAAGACCAGCCAGCCCAGCTCGCGTTCGGGGAAATGGTCGGGCCTGTTCAGCGCCACCTGTCCCACCGCCACGCCATCCTCGCGGCGCTCGACGCCCCAGGCGCCGAAGCCCAGCAGCCCCCATTGCCCGACATCGGCGGCAAAGAGCTGCCAGGCCTGCCGGCGCGACAGCGGCCCGCCCATGAAGCGCGCCCGCTCCGAGGCGAACAGCGCCGCATAGGGGCCGAAATCCTCGGTCCGGTGCGGGCGCAGCCTAAGCCGCGCGGTGTCTATGATCGGCGCCGCGGTCACGTCACTTCTTCTTGCCGAACCCGCCAAGCCCGCCGAGCCCCGGGGGCAGGCTCATGCCGCCGCCCATGCCGCCGGGCATCCCGCCCGGCAGGCCTGCGCCCATCTTGCGCGCGGCCTCTTCCATCTGGGCCTGGTCCATATTGGCCATGTCGGGCATGCCGCCCTTGCCGAACATGCCGCCCAGAGCCTTTTTCAGCATGGCGCGGCCGCCTTTCTGGCCCAGCTTCTTCATCATGTCCGACATCTGCCGGTGCATCTTGAGAAGCTTGTTCAGTTCCGGCACCTCGAGCCCCGCGCCCGCCGCGATCCGCTTCTTGCGGCTGGCCTGCAAAAGCTGCGGATTGGCGCGTTCCCTCTTGGTCATCGAGTTGATCAGCGCGATCTGGCGGCGCAGCACGGAATCGTCGAAACCGGCCTCGGCGGCCTGTTTCTGCATCTTGCCCATGCCGGGCATCATCCCCATGATGCTTTCCATCCCGCCCATCCTGAGCATCTGTTCCAGCTGCATCTTCAGGTCGTTCATGTTGAACTGACCCTTCTGCATGCGCTTCATCATCCGCTCGGCCTGCTCGGCCTCGATGGTGGCCTGCGCCTTCTCGACGAGGCTGACGATGTCGCCCATGCCGAGGATGCGGCCCGCGATCCGTTCCGGGTGGAATTCCTCGATCGCGTCGAGCTTCTCGCCCAGACCGACATATTTGATCGGCTTGCCGGTGACCGCGCGCATCGACAGCGCCGCGCCGCCGCGGCCGTCGCCATCCATCCGGGTCAGCACGACGCCGGTGATGCCGATCCGCTCGTCGAAATTCTCGGCGGTGTGGACGGCGTCCTGACCGGTCAGGCCGTCGACCACCAGCAGCGTCTCGCGCGGCGTGGCGACATCGCGGACGGCCTCGACCTCGGCCATCAGTTCTTCGTCGATGGACAGGCGCCCGGCGGTGTCCAGCATGTAGACGTCATAGCCGCCCATCGCCGCCTGCTGCTTGGCGCGCTTGGCGATGTCGACGGGTTTCTGCCCCTTGACGATGGGCAGGGTGTCGACGCCGATCTGGACGCCGAGAACGGCTAGCTGTTCCATCGCGGCCGGACGGTTCACGTCGAGCGAGGCCATCAGCACGCGCTTGCCGTTGATCTCTTTCAGGCGCTTCGCGAGCTTGGCGGTGGTGGTGGTCTTGCCGCCGCCCTGCAGGCCGACCATCAGGATCGGCGCGGGCGGGTTGTCTATCTTCATGTAGCCGGGCTCGCCCTCGCCGGTCAGCACATCGACCAGCGCGTCATGGACGATCTTGACGACCTGCTGGCCCGGGGTGACCGACTTGGTCACCTCCTGGCCGGTGGCCTTCTCCTGCACCGACTTGACGAAATCGCGCGCCACCGGCAGCGACACGTCGGCCTCCAGAAGCGCGACGCGGACCTCGCGGAGCGCGGTCGCGACATCCTCTTCGCTCAGCGCCCCTTGCCGGGTCAGCCGGTCGAATACGCCGGAAAGGCGGTCGGAAAGACTTTCGAACATGGCCCTGGCCCTCCTTCGACCGTTCTGCCTGTCCCGACAGTCTGGCCGGGATGGCGCGATTTGTCAGCGCGTCGCAATGCGCCAAACGCGATTTGCCCCCGTGGGCGAAACCTCGCTGACGGGGGGCGATCCCGGCGACACGCCGGGACCGGACGGAGTTGCACCGACCGGAATTGCGCCCGCTTAAGCCATGAAAGGCGTCCGGAGTCAAGTCGGGGCCGGGCCGGTCGCCGGTGTCGGGCATTTCGACAAGTTGGGCCTTGCTTCGGCTCTGGCAATTGCCCAGCATCCGCGGGAGTTGTGAATTTTTGCACAGGTGAAGCCTTCGTCATGGACGTCGACAACTGGGATGAGATCCGCACCGCCTATCACGTGGCGCGTCGGGGCACGGTGAGCGGTGCGGCCGAGGCGCTCGGGGTGCATCATGCGACCGTGATCCGCCATGTCGATGCGCTGGAGGACAGGCTGGGGGTCAAGCTCTTCCAGCGCCATGCCCGCGGCTATACCCCGACCGAGGCGGGCGAGGAGCTGTTGCGGGTGGCCCAGGTCACGGCCGATCAGTTCAGCCAGCTTGCCGGACGGCTGCGCGGCCGCGGCGCGGCTATGACCGGCGAGCTGACGGTGACCACGGTCGACAGCCTGACGCCGCTGCTGGTGCCGGTTCTGTCGGGCTTTCAGGCCGAACATCCCGAGCTGACCCTGCGCCTTATGGCCGATTCCCGGCTTTATCGTCTGGAATATGGCGAGGCCCATGTCGCGGTCCGGGCCGGATCGCAGCCCGACGAGCCCGACAATATCGTGCAGAGGCTCTATACCCTTCGCTACGCCCTTTACGCCAATGCCGCCTATGTCGCCGCGCATGGCCGGCTGGGCGAGGATGTCGGTGCGCATTTCTATGTCGGCCCGTCCGACGAGGATCACCGGGCGCCTTTCAACCGCTGGCTCAAGGCCAATGTCCCGGCCCGGCGGGTGGGCTTTCGCGCCTCCGACGCGCGGGCGCAGGTCGAGGCGGTGGCGGCGGGGGCCGGGATCGGCTTCGTGCCGGTCTGGTGGGCCGAGCGGCTGCCCGGGCTCGAGCAGATGCATCCGCCCCTGGCCGAATGGGACGTGCCGCTCTGGCTGGTGACCCATGTCGACCTGCACCGCACCGCCAAGGTCCAGTCGCTGACCACGCGGCTGAAGGAGGCGGCGAAGGAATGGCCCTGAGATGGCCCTGGGTCTGGGCGCGGTCCCGCGCGGCGAGGCGCTCGGGGCCATCTGGCGATGCTGGGCTTTTCGGTGCTGGTGGCAGGCGCGTTCAGCTTCGGCAGCCTGATTGTCAATGATATCGATCCGGTGGCGCTGACGGCGCTGCGTTTCCTTCTGGCCGGGGCGGTGATCGGGGCTGCGGCTGCAGCAGTTCCGCGCGGCCTGACGCTTTCTGGTGCAGGGCGGGATCTTCGCGCTCTATTTCCTGTTGATGTTCGAGGGGCTGAAGACCGCGGCGCCGGTCTCGACGGCGGTGGTGACCTTGCCCCCGGACCCCGGACTGGGAGTTACATTCGTCGGTCCTGAATATCACGCTGGGAGCGCGCGCTGGGTCTCTGACGGTCGTCCCGTCGGTATGAGCGCGGCAATGGCGTTGAGGATAGCGCACAGGATCCCGGCCACGAGCTCTCTCAGGTGAGCGGCATGAATTCCGCGAGGCTGAACAGGCCTTCATCGGTCAGGCCAGATCCCGCCAATAGCTTGGTCATGGCATTTCGGAGGGTGGGGCCATCGGTTTCGGGCGTCATGGCCAAAATCTCGACAGGACGCAGTCGCCGCGTCAGGGTGGGATCGTGGTTGATGAACTCGCGTCCTTCCAAGGTCCCGGTCAGGATAAAGTCCGCTGGCCACGCAGTCGATGCTGACCATCCAGGCCAGCGGGCCATCGGTAAGCCGACTGTCCCGGGTTTCTTCGCCGCTTTCCAGCACATCCCCCTGCTGCGACAGCACCATGAGCCCCGCCGCTCCGGCCGCTCCGGCGCCTTGCCATCGCGCGACGCCCACGCCGAACCACGTGCGATGGGCAATCTCCTGCCACGCGCCCGTGCGCAGATCGAATTCCACGACATGGGTGCTCGAGGAAAACGGCCGGTTCGGGCTGTAGCTTCCGTCTGAATTCGCCAGAGCCGCGAACCTGTGCCGGTCCAGCGCCGCACCCCGATAGAAGGTTTTGTGGTCCATGTCTGCGTATTTAGCCATCACGTTAATCAGATGGAGAGCAGGAGCGATTTCGTTCAAGTGGCAAGATCAAGACGCACGTGACTTTTCAGGTCCTCAGGCGGCGTCCGCTGCTTTCTCTGCCAACCGATCGTTTTCTGTCCGGCCTCTTCCGTTCCTTCCCGCGTTGCACGGAACCCGCCACCCGGCATCAGCAGCAGGCATTCGAACGCCGTGACTTCGATGTTCGAGAAATAGCAGTCGGGGCCCTTCACGAAAGGGGGCTCTCCATTGAGCTGCTGTAACTGCCGCAGGGCAGGCAGCGGATCAACTCCGAAAAAAGGCTTGCCGCCGATGCGCGAGACCTTCTACGAGACTGTCGAGGCCCTCCAGGCCGATCTCAACGCCTGGCTCGTCCACTACAACACCGAGCGCCCGCATCTGGGTTACCGAAACATGGGGCGACGTCCCATCGAAACCGTAATGTCATTCGTTAGCCAAGAAGGTTAAGTGTACAATTTGTCCACATAACCTTCCTTCCATGCTGTTTTGGGAAAGGAGGACCCTGCCATGGATGGAACACCGAAAGCGACGAAACCCAAGGCTCGTGACGCGAAGACCAAGGTCGCGCAAACCCGCATGAGCGTTCTGGAACTGCCCGCTTTGCCATTTCCTCAATCTGGATCGGTCGAAAATCCCACTGGTCGACGCCGACATTTATGCTGTTTCGCGAGCCTGCCCATTGGTCGTGGACGTGGCCGAACAGCTGCAGGGCGCCTCTGCGTGCGCCGTTCCAAGTGATCATCGGATAGTGGCAAAGGACGAGGCTATGATCTCCGTCCTGGATCTCGGCCATGTACTCGGTGCTCGCCCATGGGAGAGAGATGACCGCTTCATCGTCGTGGTTGCCGATGATCAGATGCTTACGGCCGGGGAGGCTGTGAAACCAGCTCTCGAACTGTGCCGTATCATCAGCGCGGCCAAAGGCGAAATCTCCTAAAATCCAGAGGTCATCATCGTGCGCGACGCAGGCCTGGAAGTTGGCGATCAGGGCTGCGTTCATCTCCGCGGTTGAGGCGAAGGGGCGCTTGCAGAAGTCGATGATGCGGTGGTGGCCGAAGTGCAGGTCGGCCGAATACCAGTTGGCCATACCCATGCCCTCCGTGTTCGTCAGACCTCAGTTTAGGGACGAGATCATACGCGCGCAAATGTCTGTCAGTTCAGAGGGATTCTGGACGGTGAGACATTCGGAATGTCAGCAGATGCCAGTCTTGCCCGAGCAAGATGCCAAGTAGAACCGGATAGGTTCCAATCTTCGGCGAACGTCACAAATAGACGAAATTGGCTGGGGCGGTAGGATTCGAACCTACGGTGCGCGGTACCAAAAACCGGTGCCTTACCACTTGGCTACGCCCCAACGTGGAGGCGTAGATACGGGATGCCCGGACCGGCTTCAAGCCCAATTTGACGAAAAAATGCGTCCGGGCATCCTTTGCTCAGATCGACAGAGGATGGGCCTTGGCGAGCCGGTCGAAAGCCATCAGGGTCGCGATCAGATCCGGCATCTGGTCGAGCGGAATCATGTTCGGTCCGTCGGAGGGCGCACTGTCGGGGGCCTCGTGAGTCTCGATGAAGACCGCCGCCACGCCAAGGGACACGGCCGCGCGGGCCAGCACCGGGGCGAATTCGCGCTGCCCGCCGCTCGAGCCGCCTTGGCCGCCCGGCTGCTGCACCGCATGGGTCGCATCCATCACCACCGGATAACCGAGTCGCGTCATGATCGGCAGGCTGCGCATGTCGGTGACGAGGGTGTTGTAGCCGAAGGACACGCCGCGCTCGGTCAGAAGGATCCGCCGGTTGCCGGTCGATTCGATCTTGGCCACGGCATTGGCCATGTCCCAGGGGGCAAGGAACTGGCCCTTCTTCACATTGACCGCAGCGCCGGTCTCGCCCGCGGCCAGCAGAAGATCGGTCTGGCGGCACAGAAAGGCCGGGATCTGCAACACGTCGACGGCCTCTGCGGCGGGGGCGCATTGCTCGGGGCTGTGAACATCGGTCAGGACCGGCACGTCGAGCTGGCGGCGCAGCTCGGCCAGCACCTCGAGCCCCTTGTCGATGCCGAGGCCGCGTCGTCCCGACAGTGAGGTGCGGTTGGCCTTGTCGAAGCTGGCCTTGAAGACGTAGCCCGCCCCGGCTGCGGCGCAGGCGTCCTTCATGGCGCGGCCGATCATCAGGGCGTGGTCCAGGCTTTCCAGCTGGCAGGGGCCCGCGATCACCGTCAGGGGCCGGGTATTTCCGACGGGCAGGCCGCCGATCTCGATATGTTTCATGTCAGGCCGATACTCGTTCGCAAAGGATGGAAGCGGTTTGCTGGATCATGGGGGAAATGCCGCCGAAGATCAAAAGGGCAAGCGCGGTATTTTCGATGCCGTGCGGATCGGCCGCCTCCCGGGGGGCGGCCGGCGGTTGTCGGGCCAGCTCTGGCGATCTTCGGACTGTCGATCCGTGGCGGGGCAGGGGGGCTGCCGCCTGTCATCGTCTCTTTCGCGGGGGTGGAGCCCCCGGGCCCGGAGGTCATGCGCAGCCTTCGGCTGCTCTTCCCGTCCTCGCCTGCCTGTCCCGCAGTCCGCGCGGGAGGGTGAGATCTCTGCGCGTTCCGGTGCTGCCGAAAGGCCCGCCCCTGTCGGGCCGGCTCAGGGGCGGACAAGGGCGCCGCCGCGCTGTCCTGCCGATAACGTCAGCCAATGCCGTATGACCGGCTCTGGGGCCATGCATCCGGGCGGTGTCCTGCTGTCCGATCCATCGGCCGCAGGCAGGTTCAGCTCTGCTTGCGAACCCGCATCAGCTTGCCCGCGCCGATGGCGATCAGGGCCGCGACAAAGCTGAACAGCGCGCCCATCTTGGCGGCTTCCTGCACGTCGATCCCGTCGAGGGTGACGCCCGAACTGAACGCGACCGAGGCGATGAAGAGCGACACGGTGAAGCCGATGGCCGCGACGCAGCCCACGACCAGCAGATCGGCGGTGCGCATGCCCTGCGGCAGGCCAAGCCTGAACGGCCGCGCCGCCAGCCAGCCGAACAGCAACACGCCCACCGGCTTGCCGATCAGCAGCCCGGCCAGCACCAGCCAGGTCGGCACGCCGATCGACGAGAACTCGACCCCGGCATTGCAGAGCCCGAAAAAGAACAGGACGATCTCGACCGGCACCTTCAGATTGTGCTCGATATGGTTCAGCAGGTCAGTGAGATACTGCTCGGCCTCCGAGAAGATGCCGAAGGCGCGGTCGGCATGCGGGATCGCGGGCACCACCGGCAACAGCCCCAGCGCCGGGTGCAGACCCGCCTCCTGAAAGCCGAACCAGCTTGCGGCGCCCGCCAGAGCATAGGGCCAGAAGCCCAGATAGCGGCGGGTCCAGCTTGAACAGGGCCGCATCTGACGGCCGCGATCCATCCGACGCGGCAGCCAGTTGAACAGCACGAAGACCGCAAGCGCCGCCCCGCCCGACAGCAGCAGCCACAGGGGCTGCAGATCGCCCGAAGGGTAGAATATCGCCAGGATGATCAGCCCGGCCGCATCGTCGGCAATGGCCAGAAGCAGCAGGAAACGTACAGCGGGATGCCCGGCGCCGAAGACGATCCGCCCGACCAGATAGGAAAAGGCGATATCGGTCGCGGTCGGGATCGCCCAGCCGCGATGGACCGCGTCGAATGTCGAGGAACCGAGGATCGCCGCAAGCCCGAGATAGACGGCGATCGGGCCGAGCATGCCGCCCAGCGTGGCGAAAAGCGGCGTCGCCGCCTTGCGCCCGCGAAGCGAGCCGTTGCGCAGGATGATCGCTTCCCAGACCTCCTTGGCCGCGATGGCGAAGAAGAAGGCCATCAGCAGGTCATTGACGAGGTAATGCACGGTCAGCGTCCGGCTGACATGGCCGTCGACCTCATGCGCATGACCGATGAAGAAGTCGTCGATCAGGACGTATTCGACAAAATCATGGTAGGAATTCGGATGAAGGTTGACCCAGAACAGCGCCGTGACGGCACCCCCGATCAGCAACAGCGAATAGGCAGTCACGAAATTCCAGACTCGGTACATTCCCCCGCCGTTCCCCTCTCTCGCTCCGTTGAAGGTGGCATAATCGAAGCCGGAGACAGGGGCAACCGGGCCGGCGGTCATTTGGCCGCCCCGAAATACGCCGACCCGGTCTGTGCTCGCCCGCGGGAGGCGGGATGCCCGATCCGCAGGCCCTCGCCTGAGGCAGCGAATTGCCCGAGACCGCGAATTGCCGGGCCGCCGGTTATGCCCTAGGTCGGTGCCATGACCACCGCCCCCGACCTTCTGCGCAGCCGCATCGCGGCCTGTCGGCTCTGTGCCGGGCGCTTCGCCGCAACGGCAACGGGCCACGCGCCGCGCCCGGTTCCCTGGTTCGGCCCGGCGCCGCGCATCCTTGTCTGCGGTCAGGCGCCGGGATTGCGCGTGCACAAGGCCGGGCGGCCGTTCTGCGATCCGTCGGGCGACCGGCTCCGGGGCTGGATGGAGATCGGCGACGAGACCTTCTACGACCTCTCCCGGGTCTCGGTGCTGCCGATGGCCTTCTGTTTTCCGGGCTATGACGACGCGGGGGCCGATCTGCCGCCGCCGGCGCTCTGCGCCGAAACCTGGCACCGGGCGGTTCTCGCGGCACTCGGCCCGGTGCCGCTGACCCTGCTGATCGGCGGCTATGCCCAGCGCTGGCATCTCGGCGCCGCGGCCCGGCCGGGCGTGACTGCCACCGTTCGGGACTGGCGCGCCCATGCGCCGCAAGTCTTCCCCTTGCCACATCCGTCCTGGCGCAATAGCGCCTGGCTCAAACGCAATCCCTGGTTCGAGGCCGAGCTCCTGCCCGTCCTCCGCCAGCGCGTCGCAGAGGTTCTCGCATGACCGCCGAAATGTCCCCCGCGGCTCCGCAGCCCCTTTCCCCGCTCGACCGCGCCCATGCTGCAATGACTGCTGCGCCCGACGATCCGGCGCTGCGGCTGGCCTATTACGGCCGTCTCGCCGCCACCGAACTGGTGCTGCTGCTCGAGTGCGAGGCCGGCGACGACCGGATCGCACCCTCGGTCTTCGATCTCGATGAGGGCCGCGTCGTTCTGGCCTTCGCCGACGAAGGTCGGCTGACCGATTTCACCGGTGCGCCCTCACCCTATGCCGCGATGCCGGGCCGGAAGCTGGCGGCGATGCTGAGCGCCGAGGGCCTGGGGCTCGGCATCGATCTTGGCGGCGAGACGGCCGAACTCCTGCCGCCCCAAGCCGTTGCCTGGTGGGCCGATATGCTGACCGCGACGCCCGAGACGCTTGATCTCGCCCCCGAGGCGCTGACACCGCCGGGCGATCTGCCCGCCCCGCTCCTCGCCGCGCTCGATAACTGCCTTGCGGGCATGGGCGGGCTGGCCGCCTGCGCCTGGCTCGCGGGGCTCCGGCATCCGGACGGGGCCAGCTCTCTGCTGCTCGCCTTCCTCGATCCGGCCAAGGGGGCCGAACCCGCGCTGGCGCGCGCGGTCTCCGAGGCGGTCCGCTTCAGCGGGCTCGAGACCGGTGCGCTGGATCTGGCTTTCTTCCCCGTCAGCGCGCCGATGGCCACGCGTCTCGCCCGGCTGGGCCTCCGGATCGAGCTGCCCGCGCCAGAGCCCGCAACCGAAATCCCGCTGACCGATCCCGACGCGCCGCCGCGGCTGCGCTAAAGCACCCGTCCTTTAACCTGCTACATGTCCGGCAGCCTTGAAGTCGTTCCAGCACTCTTGCGGTGAGAAGAGGTCACAGATGGACGCCTCCGGAAACCTTGGATGCGCGCGTGCTCTCGTGATTCACTGATCTCGTAGCTGGGAGTTGAGCATGGCTTGCCGACAACGGCATGGTGAGCGAGATCCATCGCAAGAAACCCCGCGCTCGACCGATGTCGAAGAGGACGTCGCGGGCCAACGGTCGAAAGCCTGTTGTTCGCTCGAAGGTGGAGCACGTCTTCGGCCACCAGAAGGACCGAATGGGACTGTTCATCCGAACGATCGGGTTCGAGCGGGCAAAGGCAGCAATCACCTTGGCGAACATGGTCTACAACATGGGCCGATTGCGCTGGCTGCTCGGCCGAGCAGCGACCTCCTGACCCGGAAGTCCAGCGGAGACAATCCACGTCAAACGGTAGCTCCGCCCTGACGAGTCCCAAATGCCCGTCTCAGCATTCCAGATCACCGTTCGGAGAGGTTATCGGAGGTGTCCAGATTTCTGTAAGTGCTTGAAACATATCAGTGACGTTTCGTGCGCCCATCCTGCGCAGCTGTGCTTGAATTTGGAGAATGCCATCTCGGTAGGGTTCAGCTCGGGGCTGGAAGGCGGCAGGAACCAGCATCCGGCTTTGGCGGCGGCGACATTCTTGTGCGTGGCAAGGTTGTCCGGGATGACAACGGTGTCTGGTTCCAGTTCCGGGACCGGAACCTGCTCGACGCAGGCTGCAAGGGCTTCGCCATCCATCGCCCCCTTGATGACCGAAGGTGCAATCGGCGCGTCGGTGCTGAGGCCCGCGATGAAGATCTGCGTCCCCATGATCCGAAGGGCGCATCCATCACCAGCCGCTCGCCCCGCTGTGACCGGCCACGCTGCCGGGTCAGGTTTGTCTTGACGGAGGTTTCATCAATGAAGACAACACGATCAGGTTGGGCCGAGACGGCTGGCAGGCGGTGCTCGATCCAATCGTTGCGCTGATTTCTTACCCTTGCGTGGCGTCGCTCGGTCGCGACCAACGTATTTCTTTGTACGTGACGCCAAGCTTGCGCAGGAACCGGCCAATCGTATCCGGGTGAGCCTGAACGCCGGTGGCATCCGCCAGCGCAGCAGCCAGTTCGGGCATGGTCATGTCGCCATCCTGATCGATCAGAAAGGTGCGATACGGATCAAGCTTGCCCTTGCCGCGGGGACGGCCCTGCGGCGCAATTCTGGCCTGTCCAGTTTGCCGGATCGCCAGGCCCCACCGCGCCCCTGTGGCGGACGAAAGCTTCAAACGCAACGCCGCAGCGCGCCCGCTTAACCCTTCTTCAATCAATCTCTGAAACTGCGCCCGCAGCGCATTCGGCAAAGGTGATGACATGAGCCATCCTCCCAAGCAGGATGAATCACAGATCAGCGCTCATGGGAATCCCCGGCGTTTCAGGCTTTGGGTCGGCCGCTCTAGCCCGCCCGTTCTTCTTGGTTCAAATACCCCCGCCGGAGGCGCCGCGCGCGCTTCGCGCGCGGCTCGGCCCAAGGCCGGACAAGCGGGGCGCGCAAGCCCCCGCGCAAGGCCGGGGGCGGGAGCGCCCGGGCCAGATCGCGTGGCCTCAATACCCGCGCGCGCGGTCGACCCGGAACAGAAGCGCCTCGCCCGCTTCCGCGCGGCGCACATTCTCGGCGATCACCCGCGATGCCGAGGCGGGGCGGGTCTCCGACGCGACATGCGGCGTGACCGTCACCCGCGGATGCTGCCAGAAGGGATGATCGGGCGGCAGCGGCTCGGTCTGGAACACGTCGAGCGTGGCATGGCCAAGCCGGCCGGCATCGAGCGCTGCCAGCACCGCCGCCTCGTCGATCAGCGCCCCCCGGCCCGGATTGAGCAGAACCGCGCCTTCGGGCAGCCAGGACAGCCGCTCGGCATCGAGCAGCCCCTCGGTTTCCGGCGTCCGGGGCAAGAGCAGCACGAGGATCTCGGCCGCCTCCAACACCGGGCGCAGCCCGTCCGTACCGTGACGGCACTCGATCCCGGGCAGTGCGCGGGGCGTCCGGCTCCAGCCCAGCACCCGGAACCGGAGCGCGGCCAGCGCCCGGGCCGAGACCCAGCCCAGCTCGCCCAGCCCCAGCACCGCGACCGTCCGGTCGCGCGCCAGGGGCGGCACGCGCTGGTCCCAATGCGGCCCGGTCGCGCAAATGTAGCGATCAAGCCCCAGATGATGGCGCAGAACCTGCCCCGTCACCCATTCGACCATGCCTTCCTCGAGGCCCGCATCGACCATCCGGCAAAGCGGCTGGGTCAGGGTCGGGTTTCCGGTCACGGTCTCGACACCGGCCCAGAGGCTCAGCACCGCCTTTGCCCGGGTGAAGGGGCTGAAATCCGACAGTCCGCCCCGGGGCGCGAAGACCACATAGTCTATCTCGTCCGGCGCCTCGGTCGCGGTCGTGATCTCGGCCGCAATGCCCGCTTCCGCGAGGGCCTGCCTCAGCGGAGTGCGATACTCCTCCCAGAGTGCGGTCGGTGCCGAGAACAGGATCCTGAGCATCAGCGCCCCCGCGGCCGGTGGATATGCGCGCTCTGCACCAGCCCGAAGGCCGCCAGCAGCACCAGCATCGCCGAGCCGCCATAGGAGACCAGCGGCAAGGGCACCCCCACGACCGGAGCGAGCCCCATCACCATCGACATGTTGACGGCGAAGAACAGGAAGAAGGTCGCCGCGATCCCCAGCGTCAGCAGCGACGAGAAGCGGTCCTTGTTCTGCATCGCCGACGAGATGCAGAAGACGATGATCAGCACGTAAAGCGCCAGCAGGGACATCCCGCCGATGAAGCCGAACTCCTCGGCGAGGGTGGTGAAGATGAAGTCGGTATGCTTCTCGGGCAGGAAGTTCAGCCGCGACTGGGTCCCCTGCATGAAGCCCCGGCCCGCCCAGCCGCCCGAGCCGAGCGCGATCTTCGACTGGGTGATGTGATAGCCCGCGCCCAGCGGGTCGGTCGAGGGATCGAGGAAGGTGTCGATGCGGCGGAACTGGTAATCCTTCAGCAATTGCCAGGGCGTGCCGCGGCTGGCGAAGACTGCAGTGACAAGCCCGGCGCCCGCGGCGATCACCGCCGCGAAATAGGCCCAGTGCACGCCCGCGAGAAACATGATGATGCCGCCCCCCGCGGTCAGCAGCAATGCCGTGCCGAGATCGGGCTGCTTGAGCACCAGCGCCGTCGGCAGCAGGATCAGCAGAACCGGCAGCAGGACGAATTGCGGCTTCGAGACATGGCGGATGTCGAGCCAGTCGTAATAGGCCGCCAGCATCATCACCAATGTGATCTTCGACAGTTCCGAGGGTTGCAGCCGGACCACGCCGAGATCGATCCAGCGTTGCGCGCCCATCCCCACGGAGCCGAAGAAATCGACGGCGATGAGCAGCATGACCGAGATCCCGTAGGCCAGCGCCGCCATGTTGCGCCAGAACCAGATCGGCACGAAGGCGACGGCGAACATCACCGCCATCCCGAGCGCAAAGCGCTTCATCTGCGGGTCGGCCCAGGGTTCGAGCCGGCCGCCCGCCACCGAATAGAGCATCATGAAGCCGATCCCGGCCACGGCAGTCAGAAGCAGGACCAGCGCCCAGTTGACGTAAAGCACCTTCGACAGGCCGGTCGGCACGCGTTTGACGTTATATTCGAGATAGCTCATGCCCGTCCCTTTCCGCCCGAGGACCGCGACCCGGGATCGTGCAGCGGCAGATCGCGCAGCCGTCGCTCGGCCTCCCAGCGGTCGCTTTCGGGATAGGCATCGCCCGGCGGCACCCTGCCATAAAGCGCGCGCAGCGTGATGTCGCGGGCGATGGGCGCGGCGGCGGTCGAGCCGCCGCCACCATGCTCGACCACGACCGCGACCGCGACCCTGGGCGCCTCCACCGGCGCGAAGGCCACGAACAGCGCATGGTCGCGCCGCTCCCAGGGCAGGTCCTCGTTGCGAAAGACCCCCGCGGCGCGTTCGGCGGCAGTGATGTTGCGTACCTGGCTGGTGCCGGTCTTGCCCGCAATCGCCATGCCTTCGGCCACCACCCGCGACCGCCGGCCGGTGCCGCGGCGCGAATTGACCACCGCGTCCATGCCGTTGCGGATCCGGGCTAGGTTGACCGGCTTGATGTCGAGCGGCGCCCCCGCGCCCGAGGGCTGTTCGACCCCGTCGACCGAGCGCAGAAGCCGCGGCGTGACCGCGCGTCCGGTGGCGACCCGCGCGGACATCACCGCAAGCTGCAGCGGCGTCGCCAGCACGTAGCCCTGGCCGATCGAGGCGTTCAGCGTGTCGCCGACCTGCCAGTCCTGACCGTAGCGGGCGCGTTTCCAGGCGCGGTCCGGCGCCAGGCCTTCGCCCACGGCCGAGAGCGGCAGATCGTGATGCACGCCAAGCCCCAGCTTGCGGGCCATCGCCGCGATATTGTCGATCCCGACGCGCTGGCCGATGTCATAGTAATAGACGTCGCAGGATTGCTGCAGGCTTTCCATGAGGTTGACATGACCATGCCCGCCCCGGCGCCAGCAATGGAACCGTCTGCCGCCGAGTTTCAGGAAGCCCGGGCACCAGACGGTTTCCTCGGGGGTGATGACCCCGGCTTCCAGCGCCGCCAGCGCAGTCACCAGCTTGAAGGTCGAGCCCGGCGGGTAGGCGCCCTGCACTGCCTTGTTCGAGAGCGGCCGGAACGGGGTTTCGGTCAGTGCCCTGTAATCGGCGACCGAGATGCCCCGGACGAACTTGTTGGGATCGAAGCTGGGCGAAGAGGCGATGCCCAGCAGGTCGCCATGCTGCAGGTCGAGGACCACGGCCGCCGCACTTTCCTCGCCAAGCCGCGCCTGCATGAAGTTCTGGAGACCGGCATCGATGGTCAGTTGCAGGTCCGATCCGGGCTGGCCGTCGATCCGGTCGAGCTCGCGGATCACCCGGCCCGCGGCATTGACCTCTATCCGGCGGGTGCCGGCCTTGCCGCGCAACAGCTCCTCTTCTCTGGCCTCGACCCCGGTCTTGCCGATCTGGAAGCGCGGGATCTGCAGCAGCGGGTCGGGATCCTCGAGCTTCGACAGGTCATAGTCCGATACCGGGCCCACATAGCCCACGATATGGGCGAAATCCGGCCCCATCGGATAATGCCGCGACTGCCCGACCTCGGGGGAGATGCCGGGCAGCACGGGCGCGTTCACCGCGACGCTTGCCACCTCTTCCCAGCGCATCCGGTCGGCGATGGTCACCGGCACGAAGGGGCTGTGGCGGAGTATCTCCTTCATCGCGCGTTCGACCGTTTCCTCGTCGAGCTGCACCAGCCGGGTCAGCCGCGCCAGCGCCTGTTCCGGGTCGCCCGCATCCTCGCGCACGATGACGATCCGGTAATTCTGCTCGTTCTCGGCGATCACATGGCCCTGGCGGTCATAGAGGATGCCGCGCGCGGGCGGGATCAGGCGGATGTTGATCCGGTTCTCTTCGGCCAGCATGCGGAATTCGGCCGCCTGGGTCACCTGAAGCTGCCGCATCCGGAGCGCCAGAACCCCGGCAAAGAGCGCCTGCGCGCCGCCCAGGATCAGCGCGCGGCGGCCGATCCGGCGGCTGCTTTCCTCGGCTTCCCGTTGCGATCGCTTCATCTTCCGAGCCCCCTCGGGTCAAGATCGCCCGGCGTCACCCGGCGGACCCCCAATGCATAGCGTGATACCAGGGCGACCAGCGGATAGGCCAGCGCCGTGGCCAGCGCCAGGAACATCAGCCGTCCGAAATCGGCCTCGGGCACCGAGAACAGGGCCAGCACCACCCCTTCGGTCAGAAAGATCGCGAAGATCGTGCCCGCGGTCACCAGCCATTCCGGTCCGAAGGCGGTTTCGACCGAGACCTGCTGGCGCCCGCGCAGGAATTCCGAGCCGACCAGCACTAGGGCCGTCATCAGCCCGGGCGGCCGCATCAGCAGCATGTCGAGCATCAGGAAGACGCCCGCGATCAGCCACGGGGGCAGGTAATCGGGCCGGCGCTGCAGCCAGGCCAGCGTCAGGCACAGCATCCAGTCGGGGGCGGGCAGGCGGCCAGGCCGGGCTTCGAGCGGCAGGATCAGCACGAACACCGTCATGACCGCAATTCCGAGAAAGACCAGCCGGTAGACCCAGCGGTCGAGGGTGGTCGGGTCAACCATTGCCGGGATCTCCGCCGGGATCGGTCGCCGTGGTGGGGCCGGGGTCGGGGGCGGGGATCACCAGCGCGCCAGGGTCGCTGATCCTCTCATTGGCATGGCTTCTGAGCACCCGCAGGAATTCGAGCCGGTCATATTCGGCCGCAAGCCGCACCCGGAGCCGCTGGTCGCGGCCGAGCGCGAGATGGCCGACCAGAAGACCGGCCGGAAACACGCCGCCATCGCCCGAGGAGACCACCCGGTCGCCAGGGCGCACCAAGGCGGGGTCCTCGACAAAATCAAGGACGGGGGCCGCGGAATTGTCGCCCGACAGCACCGCGCGCTGACCCGAGGGCTGGATCGTCACCGGCAGCCGGCTGTTGGAATCGGTCAGCAGGATCACACGCGCCGTGGTCTTGCCCACGCCCGAGACCCGGCCGACCAGGCCAAGCCCGTCGGTGGTGGCCCAGCCGTCGATGATGCCGTCGCGGGCGCCCACGTTCAGCAGGACCGATTGCCGGAACGGCGAGCCGCTATCGGCCATCACAACACCCGTCACATAGGTCAGGCTGGGGTCGAGCCGCACATTGTTCAGATCCAGAAGCTTGGCGTTTTCCTGCTCGAGCTGCAGGGCGGCCTCTTTCCAGGCCTTCATCTGGCGCAGCTCCCGGCGCAGCTCCTGGTTCTGTTCGGCGAGGCGGGCATAGGACTGGAACCCCTCGACCAGCTCGGCGCCCCTTGTGATCGGCGCCATCGCCCATTCGAAGCCGGGCACGACCCGGTCGATCAGCGCGGCGCGCATCCGTTCGACCCTGGGGCTGTCAATGCGCCAGAGCACGAACAATGCGACCAGCACGAAGACCGTCCCGCCGATCAGGATGCGGCGGATCGGTCGGGCATAGTCGATCTGGGCGTTGCGATCTGCGGCCAAGTCTGCCTCGCTTGCGGCGCGCGGGGCCTGCCCGGGTCAGGCCGGGCTCAGCTTTCGTAATCTATCACATGCCGAAGCTGTTTTTCGTATTCCAGTGCCTTGCCGGTGCCGAGCGCCACACAATTGAGTGACTCGTCGGCGACCGAAATGCCAAGCCCCGTCTGTTCGCGCAGCGCGAGGTCGAGCTCGCCCAGAAGCGCGCCGCCGCCCGTCAGCATCACGCCGCGGTCGACGATATCGGCAGCCAGATCGGGCGGCGTGGCCTCGAGCGCGGTCATCACCGCCTCGCAGATCTGCTGCACGGGTTCGGCCAGCGCCTCGGCGATCTGGGCCTGGTTGATCTCGATTTCCTTCGGCACCCCGTTCAGGAGGTCGCGGCCGCGGATATGCATGACCGCGCCGCGCCCGTCATCGGGCATCCGCGCCGAGCCGATCGAGGTCTTGATGCGTTCGGCCGTGGCCTCGCCGATCAGGATGTTCTGCTGGCGGCGCAGGTAGTTGATGATGCCGTCATCCATCCGGTCGCCGCCGACGCGCACCGAGCGCGCATAGACGATGTCGCCCAGGGACAGGACCGCGACCTCGGTCGTGCCGCCGCCGATATCGACCACCATCGACCCGGTCGGGTCGGTGATCGGCATGCCGGCACCGATGGCCGCGGCGATGGGTTCGGCGATCAGCCCGGCGCGGCGGGCGCCCGCCGACAGCACCGACTGGCGGATCGCGCGCTTCTCGACCGGGGTCGCGCCATGGGGCACGCAGACGATGATCTTGGGCTTGGTGAAGGTGGTGCGCTTGTGGACCTTGCGGATGAAATACTTGATCATCTCCTCGGCCACGTCGAAATCGGCGATCACGCCTTCGCGCATCGGCCGGATCGCCTCGATCGAGCCGGGCGTCCGGCCCAGCATCAGCTTGGCATCCTCGCCGACGGCCAGCACCTGCTTGCGCCCGTCCTTGACGTGGAAGGCCACCACCGAGGGCTCGTTGAGGATGATGCCGCGTCCCTTGACATAGACGAGCGTGTTCGCCGTGCCGAGGTCGATCGCCATGTCCGACGAGAACAATCCGCCAAATCCTGCCATGTCGTGGGGTCCCGCAATTGAAGTCAGGGTCCGCGATTCAGACATCGGGACCGGCCCACGTTATAGGCGGTCGGCGGCGGCGCGGTAAAGGGCGCATTCTTCTGGCTGGAAGCGTATTTCCGCCGCTTTCACTAATCGAACATTTGATACCCGCAGCTTGGCGATATCATCGATTCCGAATTGCATTTTTACGATATCGTCCTGTCCGGGCGGCGGCCAGTGGCCAACCGCCCGGACAGTCGGGCCGCAGATCAGATCGCGGCCAGGTTCTCTTCGGGCCTGGTCTTCTCGCGCCGGACCATCAGCCGATTCAGGGCGTTCACATAGGCCTTGGCGCTGGCCACCACGGTATCGGTGTCCGAGGCCTGGCCGGTCGCGATCTTGCCGTCTTCCGACAGCCGCACGCTGACCGTGGCCTGGGCATCGGTGCCGCCGGTGACGGCATGGACCTGGTACAGCTCCAGATGCGCGTCATGCTCGACCAGCTTCTTCACCGCGGCGAAGGTGGCGTCGACGGGCCCGTCGCCCTGCGCCGTCACCCGGTGCTCGACCCCGTCGAGGGCGAGGATCAGGTCGGCCGATTGCGGCGCCTCGGTGCCGCAGATCACCCGCAGGAACTTGACCTGGATGCGGTCATGCTCTGCATCGAGATCGCTGTCGCGCATCAGTGCCAGCAGGTCGTCGTCATAGACTTCCTTCTTGCGGTCGGCGAGCGCCTTGAACCGCACGAAGACGTCCTTCAGCTGGTTGTCGCCCAGATCGAAGCCCAGCTCCTTCATCTTCGAGCGCAGCGCGGCGCGGCCCGAATGCTTGCCCATCACCAGGTTCGTGGCATTGAGCCCGATATCAGCGGGGCGCATGATCTCGAAGGTCTCGGCATTCTTCAAAACGCCATCCTGGTGGATGCCGGATTCATGCGCGAAGGCGTTCTTGCCGACGATGGCCTTGTTGAACTGCACCGGAAAGCCCGAGACGGTGGCGACCTTGCGGCTCAGCCCCATGATCCGGGTGGTGTCGATGCCGGTCCGGAAGGGCATGATGTCGTTGCGCACCTTCAGCGCCATCACCACCTCTTCGAGCGCAGTATTGCCAGCGCGTTCGCCAAGCCCGTTGATGGTGCATTCGATCTGCCTCGCACCGGCCTCGACTGCCGCCAGCGCGTTCGCCGTCGCCATGCCCAGATCGTTGTGGCAATGCGTCGCGAAGACGATCTCGTCGGCGCCGGGCACGCGTTCCAGCAGCATCTCGATCAGCTTGGCGCTTTCGCGGGGCGCGGTATAGCCCACCGTGTCGGGAATGTTGATGGTTGTGGCGCCCGCCCTGATCGCGGTCTCGACCACGCGGCAGAGGTAGTCATGCTCGGTCCGGGTCGCATCCATCGGCGACCATTGCACGTCGTCGCAGAGATTGCGGGCATGGGCCACGGTCGCCTCGATCCGCTCGACCATCTCGTCCTGCGTCAGCGCGGTGATGTCGCGATGCAGGGGCGATGTGCCGATGAAGGTGTGGATGCGCGGCCGGGCGGCATGCCGGACGGCGTCCCAGGCGCGGTCGATATCGGGGAACTGGGCGCGGGCCAGCCCGCAGATCACCGCGTTCTTCGACAGTTTGGCGATGTCGCTGACCGCCTCGAAATCGCCTTCCGAGGCGATCGGGAAGCCGGCCTCGATGATGTCGACGCCCATCTCGTCGAGCATCGCCGCGATTTCCAGTTTCTCGTCATGGGTCATGGTGGCGCCGGGGCTTTGCTCGCCGTCGCGCAGGGTGGTGTCGAATATCAGGACGCGGTCCTGGTGCGAATTCTCGCTCATGACAGATTCTCTCTCTTCTTTAGCCTTGGGGAATGCGGCGCGAAAAATACCCTCTGAGCGGTCGCGCCTTCTCGGCACGCTCAGAGGCGGCTAAGGAGAAGAAGAAGGCCGAGGGACAGCGCGCGCGCAGGCTGCGCGGCAAAGGATGTGATATGTCCGTGGCGTTCCATGGCACAGAGTATAAGCGGCGCGGCCGGGCAGGAAAAGAGGCTTTCGCATTTCGCTCTGCGCGATGTGGCTGCCGCCCGGGGCGGGGCGCCGTTCGCGAAGGATCGCAGCGGGACCCGGTCGCAGGCGCCTCAGCTGATGCCGCGGACCCTGTCTGACAGGCGGGCATCTTGTGGGGGCTCGGCCATGCCCAGGCTTTGGCGCGCCTTTGCAACCTCTCTCCGAAGCGATGCAGCGCGCGACGCTTCCCGAAGGGGGGCACTTTGCGGCCTGGCCCCTTGCGGCTTTCCTCGGGCGGCCCGGCAAAGGCCCCCGCACAATCCCGGTGCCTGTCTCAGCGGCCGAGCGCGATGCCCTCGCGGCGCGGATCGGCGCCGCCCTGCAGCCCGTCCCTGACCGAGATCGCATGCAGCCCCGAATTGAGCTCGCGCGCCCCGACCTCGAAGCCGAGGGCTGTCAGCGGCTCGGCAAGACCCTCGGCCGATGTGCCCGCTTCCAGATCGTAGGCGCCGAAGCGGTTCACGAGATGCGGCATCGCCACCGCCTGCTGCACATCCATCCCCCAGTCCAGATGCGCCAGGATGGCCTGCGCGACATAGCCGATGATCCGGCTGCCGCCCGGGCTGCCGATCACCAGCGAGGGCTTGCCCTCGGTCAGCACGATGGTCGGCGCCATAGACGAGCGCGGCCGCTTGCCGGGTTCGACCCGGTTGGCGATGGGCCGGCCGTCCTCATGGGTCTGGAACGAGAAATCGGTCAGTTCGTTGTTAAGCAGAAAGCCGCGCACGAAGAGCCGAGAGCCGAATCCGTTCTCGATGGTCGTGGTCATCGACAGCGCATTGCCCTCGGCATCGACGATCGAGATATGCGAGGTCGAGGGGAACTCGATCGAGCGGTCATCGGCCCAAAGCCCGGCATGATCCCATTCGGGCCTGCCGGGGGCGGTCTCGGGCAGCGCGTCGTCGCCTTCCAGAAGTTTGGCGCGTTCGGCCAGATAGGCGGGGTCGAGCAGCCCTTTCGCGGGCACCGGTACGAAATCCGCATCGGCCATGTAGCGGCCCCGGTCGGCAAAGGCGAGCCGCGAGGCGTCGCCGATCAGCCGCCAGCTTTCGGGCGCTTCGGGACCGAGCGCCGCCAGATTGTAGGGTTCGAGCAGGCCCATGATCTGGCCCAGGGTCAGCCCGCCCGAAGAGGGCGGCCCCATCCCGCAGATCTCGTGCCCGCGATAGGGGGCGCAGACCGGGGCGCGTTCCTTCACCCGGTAAAGCGCCAGATCGATGCTCGACAGCAGCCCCGGATTGTCCTGGGCGCCGCGCACGGCCGCGACGACATCCTCGGCGATGGCGCCGGTATAGAAGGCGCGGCTGCCGTCCCGCGCGATCTGGCGCAGCGTGTCGGCATAGGCCGGGTTGACGAGCGTCGCGCCCGCGGCGATGGGTGCGCCGCCGGGGAAGAAATAGGCCTCGGTCGCGGGGTGGCGGCGCAGGCGCGCCTCATCGCCGGCGACCAGCTCTGCCAGCCGGGGCGAGACCTGAAAGCCCTTTTCGGCCAGCCGGGTGGCATCTTCGAAGAGATCGGGCCAGGCGATCCGGCCCCAGCGCCGATGCGCCTCTTCCAGCAGCATCGGCGTGCCCGGCGTTCCGACCGAGCGCCCGCCCACGACCGCGTCATAGAAGGCCAGCGGTTCGCCCTCGGGGGTCTGGAACAATTGCGGCGTCGCGGCCAGGGGCGCGGTCTCGCGCCCGTCAAGCGTGGTCAGCTCGCCGGTTTCGGCATCGTACCACAGCAAGAAGGCGCCGCCGCCAAGCCCCGAGGATTGCGGCTCGACCAGCCCCAGCACCGTCTGCACCGCGACCATGGCATCGGCGGCACTGCCGCCCCGGGCAAGGATCGCTGCGCCCGCTTCGACCGCCAGCGGATTGGCGGCGGCGACCATCCAGTCCCGGGCTTCGGTCGGGCGGCCCGCCTCGCGGCTGTCCCAGGCGGCGCGGGCCTCGGGCGAGATCCCGGCAAAGGCCTCGGCCGCGGTCGTGGAAGCGGCTTCGGGCGCGACGGCATCGGCCGCCTCCTGTGCGATGGCTGCCCCGGCAAAAGCGCAGAGCAGCAGGGCAATCGGCCAGTTCGGCATCTCGGTCTCCTCCCTCTTCGGCATATGTTCGTCCAGCCTACACGTCATGGGCGAGATGCCGAAGCGCCGGGAACCGTGACCTGACGGAAGCCTGCGGCCTTTCGCCGGTTGGCCGGGGCGCGATGCAGGACCATGCGTTTTGGGCCGCTGCCCCGACGCGTCATCGTCCGTCCTCTGCCGTTGCGGGCCGGGTCTGTCTTGTCGCCGCGGAAGGCCCCGGCCCTGAGGGGGACGCCCGCCTTGACCCGGAACAAGACCCATGCCCGTCGCCAATCGCATCGCCGCGGCGGCTTTCCCGGGCGCGCGCCGTGGGGACCGGTGACGGCTGCCTCATCCCGAAGACGCGGCCGGAGCCTTCGAAATCGCGGTTTTCGCGGCGGCGTCCGATCCTTTGCCTGCCTTTGCCGAGCGGCGCCCCCCTGCGCGACCGCGCGTCACCAACCGGGACGGCACAGGCGTGAAACGGTCGACCGGCGCTGCCTTGCGGGCGGGGGCGACGCTGGCGCACCGGGAGGGTGCTGGCGCGGGCCCGAAGGCACGCAGCGCGTGTCGTTTGCGGTGACCGGGCCCAAAGCGCGCCTCCGGGCGGCCCGTGGCCTATCCATGTCGGGCCCAGGGCATTCAGGCCGGGGCCTGCCCGGAGCGGTGCCGACCCGGTCCATGGGCATGCTGCCGGTGCGGACCCGTCGCTCTCGCTCTCCTGCCCGACCATGACGATTTCCGGCGTCACGCCCTTCTTCGGGCGAGGGGCGTCGCGGACCTGCCCGGGCCGACCTTTGCCGTCCGGAGGCGCTGACAGCCTCCGGCCCGCCCCGGAGCGGCATGCTTGTCATTGCAGGCTTCTCCCGGCGCCCGGCGGTGTCCTAACCGGGCCGCAGCAACAGCCGCACCGCGAAGAATCCGCCCGGCCGGAATGACGCGGCTCGCGGCCCGGATTTCCTTCGAATTTTCTCTTGACGCCCCCGGCCGCCTCCCTTACTCAGCGCGCACTCTTGGCGGAGTAGCTCAGTTGGTTAGAGCAGAGGAATCATAATCCTTGTGTCGGGGGTTCAAATCCCTCCTCCGCTACCATTTCCAACGCATCGTTTCTAGCGCGCCGGTTTCCGGCGTTTACACCGCCTTGCGGGGTATCGTTCCGACGTCGCGCGGCGCCCGGACAGGGTCATATCCGGAGCGGCTCTTCGCATTTTCGATGTCAGAAAGCGTCTTTCGGTCAGAGCGCTTGAGGTCGATTCCCTCCGTTCCTGTCTGTTCAATGCGCAGCGAAGGTGAGGGCCGCCTGATCCCGTCCTGGTCATAGTCGCCATGCCCGGATGCAACCTCAGGGCGACAAATCCGGGGTTTCCGACCGCGTCTTGATATAGTGTCGCCTGTCTTTCGCCTCTTCTCCCGGGCGACCCGACTTGATCGCTTCGCAAAGGGGGTGTCGTCGAACCGGGCCGTCATGCCGATGGCGCAAGGGGGCGACAGGCGGTCGATCCGATCTGTCGGTGTCTCAACCGAAATGCCTCTGACCGATGACGACAAAAACCCATCCGCGCTCGGAACTCGGCGCCCCGGTCGGTGAGGTCACAGGGTGGGTGCGCCGGGGCCCGGAGCCTGTTCGGACAGACCGCGCGGAGGAATGCGCGCGCTCGGACATTCGGGGGCAATCGCGAAGGCCGATTAGTCCGACGGGCAGGCCGATGGCAGATCCGGGCGATGCTCCGGTCTTCCGGGCCGGTTTCGCGGCCGCGACAGGGGTGACGGTGACGTCCTGCCGTTGCATCCCCTCTCAGGGAATGCCATTGCGAGGGTCGGTCCTGCCTCGCGGATGTTTCGATGCCCGTTTGCCTGTCCTCTGCCTCTGTCCGGCGTCCCGCCGCCAACATTCGCCGCAGCGCCCGTGTTGCCGGGCATTTCGGTGAATTCCTGCAGGGGCGGCTGGGGGCCGGGGGGCCGCTGGCCTTGGTGACGGTGCCCTGTCCGGCGCTGGAGTTGCGCGCGGTCCGGCTGCCCGGGCGCATGCCGGGGCTCTGGCAGGGGGGGCGCCCCGTCCTGAGCCGGGCGCAGCTCATGACACTTGCAGCCCGTCTCGGGACCGGGCCCGGCAGGCTTCGCCTTCGCGCGGGCATGCCGCCCGGCGGCGGGGCCGGGGCCTCGACCGCAGCGTTGCTGGCAACGATCCGCTGCCTCGCCCCGCATGCGCTTTCGGCCGGAGAGGAAGCCGCTCTGTGCCTCGCGCTGGAAGGCGCGACAGATCCGCTGATGTATCCCGCGCCCGGGCGCCTGCTCTGGGCGCCGCGCGCGGCACGGGTGCTGGGTCGGCTGCCGCCGGAACCCGCTTTCGAGGTGGTGGGCGGGTTTTGCGGCGGGGGCCGGCGGACCGATCCGGCCGATACCGCCTTTGCCGACATCACGGATCTGGTCGAGGCCTGGCGGGTCACGCCCGATCCGGCCGGGCGGGCGCGGCTGGCCTCTGAAAGTGCGCGTCGCTGCCATGCCCTGCGCGGTGGTCCCGACCCGGCACCGCTGCTGGATCTGGGCCGGCGCCTCGGCGCGCTGGGAGTGGTCGCGGCCCATACCGGCACCGCGCAGGGGCTTCTGTTCGCGCCGGGCACGGCCCCGTCCGGATCCGAGGCGGCGCTGCGCGCGGCCGGGCTCGGGCAGGTGCTTCGGTTCCGGACCGGCGGAGGCAGGCGATGAGCGCGGCGGCCATGCTGGTGGCGCTGGCCATCGAGGCGGCGATGGGCTGGCCCGACCGGCTTCATGCCCGGATCGGCCATCCGGTGACCTGGATCGGGGCGCTGATCGCTGCGCTCGAGGTGCGGATGAACCGGCCCGGCGACGCGCCCGCGACCCGCAGGCGGAGGGGCGCGCTTGCGGTCGCGCTCACGCTGCTGGCGGCGGTGCTGCCGGCCTGCGCGCTGGCCTTTATCCTGCCGGGCGGCTGGGCGGGTGCCGTGCTGACCGGCATCCTGGCCGCGCCGCTGGTGGCCTCGCGCAGCCTTTTCGACCATGTGGCCCGGGTCGCAAGGCCGCTGGCGGCGGGCGATATCGCGAGCGCGCGCGCGGCGGTCTCGATGATCGTCGGGCGCGATCCGGCGCAGCTCGACCGGGCCGGGCTGGCGCGGGCGGCGCTTGAAAGCCTGGCCGAGAATGCCTCGGACGGGGTCGTGGCGCCGGTCTTCTGGGGCGTTCTGCTGGGGCTGCCGGGGATCGCGGGCTACAAGGCGGTGAACACGCTCGACAGCATGATCGGGCATCGCAACGCGCGCTACGAGGATTTCGGCCGGGTGGCGGCGCGGCTTGACGATCTGGTCAATCTTCTGCCCGCGCGGCTGACAGGTGGGCTGTTCTGCCTCGCGGCCGGGCATCCGGTCCGGGCGGCGAAGACGATGATGCGGGATGCGGGCGCGCATCGTTCGCCCAATGCCGGCTGGCCCGAGGCTGCGATGGCGGGCGGGCTCGGCCTGCGGCTGTCGGGGCCGCGGGTCTATGGCGATCGGGTCAGCGACGAGCCCTGGCTGAACGCGGATGCGCCCGACCCGGGGCCGGGCGATCTGTGGCGGGGGCTCTGGCTCTATGTCAGGGCGATGGCGGGGCTGGCGCTGGGGCTGGCGGCGCTGGTCTGGAGTTTCGGAGGGTAAGGCATGGTGAACGGGCGCGATCATGGGGGCGATCTTTCCGGGGCGATGGCACGTTTCGGCGGCTCGCCCGGCGACTGGATCGACCTCTCGACCGGGATCAACCGGGTGCCCTATCCCGCGCCGCCCGCCTCGGCTGCGGCGCTGTGCGAGTTGCCGGGCCGGGCCGCGATCGAGCGCCTCTGTGCCGCGGCGCAGAGCGCCTATGGCACGGTCTGGCCCTTGTTGCCGCTGGCGGGGGCGCAGGCGGCGATCCAGCTGCTGCCGGTGCTGGCGCCCAGGGGCGCGGTGCGGGTGCTGGGGCCGACCTATAACGAATATGGCGGCGCTTTCGAGGCGGTGGGCCGTGCGGTCGAGACCGTTGCCGGGGCCGAGGCGCTCGCGGGGGCGGCGCTGGCGGTGATCGTGAATCCCAACAATCCCGACGGGCGGCGATTCTCGCCCGGGACGCTGCATGACATTGCCGCCACCGTCGGGGTTCTGGTCGTCGACGAGAGCTTCGCCGATCCGCATCCCGAGCTGTCGCTGCTGCCCGGCGCCTGCCCCGGGAATGTGCTGGTGCTGCGCTCTTTCGGCAAGTTCTACGGGCTTGCGGGGCTCCGGCTCGGCTTTGCGCTGGGGCCGGAGGCGCTGATCGGGCGGCTGGCGGGCCGGGCCGGACCCTGGGCGGTCTCGGGACCGGCGCTCGAGGCGGGCGCGCTGGCCCTGGCCGATGCGGGCTGGCAAGCGCAAAGCCGGGCGCGTCTGAGTGCCGAGACGGCCCGCGCCGACGGGCTGGCCGAAGCGGCGGGCTGGCGGCCGCTGGGCGGAACGGCGCTGTTTCGGCTCTACGAGACGGAGGATGCGGCCGAGGCCCAGGCCCGGCTGGCCCGGTCATGGATCTGGTCGCGGATCTTTCCCTATTCTTCGGGCTGGCTGCGTCTCGGGCTGCCGGGCTCTGACGCCGAATGGGACCGGCTCGAGGAGGTTCTCTAGCTGGTTGATCCCATGGCTTGACCGGAGATCCGGTCGCCGGACGGGCCGGAGGGGTCCGACTGGCCGGACGCATGACGGATCGAATGCGTCACGGCAGTGCCACCGCCACGCGGGCCGGCAGAGCAGCACGATCGCGATGCCGCGCCGGGAATACGGAGGATCGGCAGAGGATCCAGTGACGCGTTTTTCCAAAGGACCGGCACATGGTCGCCACGTGACCAAGGGCGAGACGGCTACGGATCGTCAGACCGGATCAAGGCAACCGCGCCCGGCCGGTCGCAGCGAAGCCGGCGCCGTCATCGGGGTTGCGTCCCACCGGCACAGACTGCCGCCCCTGAAGGACGGGCGTCATGCTCTCCGGCTCCCGGTCCCGCATCCGACCCGCTCGGTGCCTGCAGCGGCACGGCTTCCCGAGACGACCGGAGACCCAAGACGACATGCCCGGACCTCTGCGAGGCAGGCATTGTCCCATCGGCGTCTGTCACATGGAACGAGCCTTGTCGCGGCATTGGTCCGGGCGAGACTGGCGACTTGCCGAGAGCAGGCGTCGGCCAGGGTCTTGGGACCGATGGCGGCACCATGGCGAACCTCTTCGGGTGATCTCCGGGAGCGTGGTATCGCTTTCGATGGCCATCGGGGGGCTTGGAAGGGCTGCCGATCCAGGCTGAACCGGAGGAGCCTCCCCGATGAGCGCCCCGGTCACGGACCTGCCTGCGCCGTTGGAGCGGAGGCCGGGAATGGAGGCTCCGGCATGCCAGACAGAGACGCCTGAAACGCTCGTGCCAGTTTGCGATGATCTGGCTCTGGGCCTGCCTGCCGCGCAGAGCGACAGACCGGCTCGGCGCGGCTGGATGACCATGGCCCGTCGCGAGCGCCAACATCGCCCGAAATCCTGTATGATCCGCTGTCGATTTGTCGCTCCCCCCAGCAAGGGGGGCAGCGCCCGTTGCGCATCGGGACAGGGCATCGGGACGGGGCTTCGGCTAAGGAAAGCCTCGGTTTTCGATCTTGAAACAGGCCTCAGCCGGTCTGGGTATCCCCTGACTGCAGACAGGCCCGGGCGGAGGGGCATGGCCCGCGGGCAGATCGGGCCGCAGACCGCGCCTCCCGGCCGGTCAGGGAGAGGTCGGCACGGGAGGCGCGTTCCGGCTCACATCATCCGGCTCAGGATGTTGCTTCTCCACCGGAACTGGTGCAGCGCGACAGCCGCGACATGGATCGCGATCAGCGCGATCAGCAGGGTGGCGGCGGCCTCGTGGATCTCGGCCGCGTTGCCCGATTGCCGGAACCAGGCCACCGCGCCGGCCACCGGCATCGCCAGCAGCATCAGGTAGAAGGCGGCATGGCTCAGGCGTGCCAGCGTCGCAGCCCAGCCCGGTTCGGCGGCGGGCAGGGCGGGCACCCCCTCGTCGCGGCGCAGCTTGAGCCGCCAGACCATCAGGGCGAGGATCGCGAAGCCGAACAGGATATGGCCGGTGGCGGCGGGCGAATAGACCCAGTCCCCGGTTCTCATGCCGCGGCCGAAATCGCGGCCGATGGCGTCGAAGACAAGAAACTGGGCGGCGACCAGCACGACCACGGCCCAATGGACGAGTTTCTGCCGGAAGGAATAGGTTTCGGTGGTTGCGGGGGGGCTGGCTTTGGTATCGGACATTTCCGTCTCCTTGCTGGCTCGGGCGCGTTCAGGGCGCCGGGACGGAGCGCAGACTGCGCCTGCCCCGGGGTGGGGACAACGCAATTCATTGTGTGCAATCAGGGCCTTGGTTCTTCAGCTCCCGGTCAGTTTGAGGGCCTAGCATGCCCCGTTTCATCATCCGGGGGGCAGCCTGTCCGGCGATCCCGGGCCCAGGCGCAGCAGAGCGCCCGGCGCGGGCCCGGATCCGCGGGCGGTGGGCGGCTTCGGTCAGGCCCGCCGGGCCGTGACGGCCAGGATCCGCGTGCCTTCAGGGCCGGGTCAGCCGCTCTGCCTTTGCGCCCCGGCGGGAAGGGGTGGCTCACATCCCGTCATACCAGATCCGGTAGAGCGCGCCCGCCAGGTCATCCGAGACCAGCAGCGAGCCGTCGTGAAGCTGGGCCACATCGACCGGACGGCCCAGATATTCGCCATTGGCGTCGATCCAGCCCTCGGCGAAGGGCTCGGTGCGGGCGCTGCCATCCCCGGCGATGCGCGTCACCATGACCCGCGCGCCGATCGGCTCGGTCCGGTTCCAGGACCCGTGCTGGGCCGAGAAGATCGCGCCGCGATACTCTTCGGGGAACATGTCGCCGGTATAGAAGGTCATGCCCAGATCGGCGGCATGGGCGACCGTCTCGACCGCGGGCATCACCACCTCATGGGGCACCTCCTCGCCCGCATAGGCATCGGTGCGCACATCGCCCCCACCATACCACGGAAAGCCGAAATGCTGGCCCATCCGGGTCTGGTGGTTGATCTCGCCCGGCGGGATGTCGTCGCCCATACCGTCGACCTGATTGTCGGTGAACCACAGATCGCCCGTCGCCGGGTCGAAATCATGCCCGACGGAATTGCGGATGCCATGGGTATAGACCTCGCGCCCGGTGCCGTCGGTATTCATCCGGATGATGCCGCCGATCCCCAGTTCACGGTAAAGCTCAAGCTTGTCCCTTGGCGCGACATTGAAGGGCTGGCCGAGCGAGATATAGATCCTGCCATCCGGGCCGATCCTGCAGACCCGCGCGCTGTGGTTGTAGCTTTCCTCTCCGGGCGGGATCAGCGCGCCCTGCGGCACCAGGCTGAAGGCCGCCACATCGGGGCTTTCGTAGAAGAACTCGGCGGCCGGAAACAGCAGCACGCGGTTCTGCTCGGCTACATAAAGGAAGCCGTCCTTCGAGAAGCAGGGTCCGTTCGGAATGGCAAATGTCAGCGAGGGCGCGAAATCCTTCACCTCGTCGGCGACGCGGTCCTTGTTGCGGTCGGTCACCGCCCAGACCTTGTCCTTGCGGGTGCCGACGAAGGTGGCGATGCCCTGCGGTCCGACCGCCATGTGCCGTGCATCGGGCACCACGGCGTAAAGCCCGATCCGGAAGCCATCGGGCAGCGTGATCCGCTCGAGCGTGCGGCGGATCCCGTCGGCATAGGGGTCGTCCTGCTCGACATAGGTGAAATCTGTGGTGCCGGTCGTGCGGAAATTACCGAGCTTTTCCAGATTGTCGGGCACATCCGTCGATTGCGCGAGGATGGGCAGCGCAAGGGCGAGCCATGCGGCCGCGCCGGTCAAGGTGGTCTTCATCTCTCCTCCCTCCAGGGCACTCTCCCCGTTTGCGGCCCGCGATCCTCCCCCGTGCTTTCCTCGTGACTCCACCTTGGGCCTGCCCGGATGCTAGCATGCGACCCGGTGGGCGGCATATCCGGCATTTGTCGGTCTCGTCATAGGAAGAGGCCCGATCGAGCGGTCTTGCGAAGGGGCAGTCGCGGCCTGACCGGGCGGCGAGGAGCAGATCGGCCGCGACCGGCGCAAGGGCAGGGCCGGTCGCCTGCCGAAGGTCGGGATGCGGCACCTCGACGGCCAGCAGGCGGTCCCTCGCTTGCAGGGCCGGGGGTCAGCCCCCGGCGGCCCAGTCGTAAAGCCATTGCGCGCTGCGCAGCAGCCGGGCATCGTCGCCGCGCGGGCCGACAAGCTGCACCCCCATCGGCAGGCCGTTCCCCGCAGTCAGGATCGGCACCGTCACCGCGGGCGTGCCGCAGAGCGTCCAGAGCCCGTTGAAGATCGGATCGCCGGTCGTGCCGATGCCCTCGGGGGCCGGGCCCGGCGCCGCAGGGCAGAGGATCGCGTCGCAGCGTGCGAAGATCTCGTCGAGCCCCGCATTCAGCAGCTTCGGCCAGTCGAGCGCGGCCAGATAGTCCCGTGCGGGCATCCTTGCGCCCCTGTCGATGGCGTCGCGGGTCTCGGCGCCAAGCAGATCGCGCCCGTCGCGGTCATAGCGGGAATAGTGATGCGCCATCTCGGCCATGTTGATCCGGGCGCGCTGCTCTGCGGCGGTCTCGAAAGCCTGCGGCAGATCGAGGGCGAAGACCTGATCGCCAAGGGCCGCCGTCAGCTCGGCGAAGGCGGCATGGGTGTCGGGATCGGCCCGCTCCCAGCCCGGCGGCCTGACGAAGGCGAAGACAGGCGCCTGCGGCGGCGCGCTGCGGGCGGTGTCGAGCAGGCGCGGCGGCGGGGTGAGGCTGGTGGCCGGGTCGGCCTCATCGAAGCCGAACAGCGCCTCGGCCAGCAGTGCCGCGCCCATCGGATCGGCGGCAAAGACCCCGACCGTGTCGAGATGGGGCGATTGCATCAAGACCCCGCGCCGCGGGATCGCCCCGAAGGTCGGCTTGAACCCGGTCACGCCGCAAAAGGCCGCGGGGCGGATGACCGAGCCGCCGGTCTGGGTGCCGATGGCCAGCGGCACCATCGCATCGGCCACCGCCGCAGCCGAGCCGCTGGACGAGCCGCCCGGCGTATGGGCAGGGTTATGCGGGTTCCGGGTCCTGCCCGGATGCAGGAAGGCCAGCTCGGTCGTCACCGTCTTGCCGAGGATGAGCGCGCCGGCCGCCCGCAGCCGCTCGACCACGAAGGCGTCGCGCGCGGGCACCCGGCCGGCATCGAGCGCGCAGCCATTCCCGGTCGGGATGCGGGCGGTGTCGATCACGTCCTTCAGCCCCACCGGCAGCCCATGAAGCGGCCCCAGCGCCCGTCCCGAGGCGCGCTGGGCATCGAGCCGCCGGGCCTGTTCGCGGGCGTGATCGGGGTCGATCCAGGTCCAGGCGCGGATCACGGGCTCATGCGCGGCGATCCGGGCCAGGCAGGCCTCGACCAGATCGAGCGCCGACAGCGCGCCGCGTGCCAGCCGGTCGCGCAGCTCGACCGCCCCCAGATCCAGTGCCGTCTCGAGATCCTTCATGCCCGCGCCCTCATCCGCAAACCAGTTCGGGCCGAAGGTAGACGATCTGCGGCAGGACGTACATCAGCACCATCGAGATCAGCACGCAGGCGAGAACCGGCATGACGCAACGGGCGATCCCGGGCAGCCGCAGCCCGGGCGTGCGCGATGTCCTTGAGGGAACAGGCCGGCATCGCCATTGGCGGGGTCAGGAAGCTCGTCGGCAGGTCCAGCGCGACGAGGATGCCGAAGAACAGCGTGTCGATCTCGAAATGCACCGGCAGCGGCAGGAAACTCGGTGCGAAGAGGATGACGATCTCGGGCCAGTCAAGCGGCCCGCCCGGGAGGACGATGACAAGCCAGGCGAGGATCGGGAACCGCACCGGCGTCAGGTTCAGGCCCTCGACGATCTGGCAGATCATTTGCCCGCCGCCGGGATAGGAGGCCACCGCCGGGAAGGTGTGGCTGCCGACGAAAGGCCCGCAGACCATCGCCGTGATGCGGACGCCAGATAGACGCTTTCGCGCAGCCGCCGCCAGCTGAGCGCGCGACAGATGAGGGCCAGCGCCAGCCCGCCTGCCGGGGCCGCCTCGGTTGGTGCCGCCCGCCCGAACATGATCGAGCCCGGCACCGCCGCGATCAGCATCGCCAGCGGCAGGAAGCAGGTCACGATCCTCCATTGAAGCCGCGCGACGGGCCTATCGGGGTTCCCGGCCGCGGTCGGGCGCGGCACGGCTGAGGGCTGCAGGATCGAGCGGCCGACGATATAGACGAGATAGCGCCCGACCGGCATCAGCCCGGGCAGGATCGCAGCCGTAAAGGCGCGCGATCGAGGCATTGGTGGCCGCGGCATCGACGATCAGCAGGAGCGAGGTCGAGATCAGGATGCCAGGGGAGGCGCCCACGCAGAGGATGCCGCTGGCGAAGACCGGATCGCAGCGCGGCCAGCATGGCGGCCAGCCCCAGCGTGCGGAACCTGAAGCCCTGCGGATCGGCTAGGGTGCCGACCTTGCCCCTGATCCAGCCGAAGGGCTGGGCGGGCATCGGAAAGACCGGAAAGCTCATCACCTCGAGCCCCATCACGTCCTGGGGCAGCTTGCGGAACAGCTCGTCGCCGCCACCCTCCTGGAACCAGCTCGGCATCCTGCTGGCAGAGCCGCCGAAGACCGGTTCGGAGCCGAAGAGCGAGGTCGCCTTGTTCTTGCCGTACCAATAGGTGCAGATCGGATGCGAGGCGTCGAGCATCCCGTCATCGACCGCATTCCTCAGCTGGAAGGCCGCAACCACGGCACCCATGGGAACGCGTCGATCTCGAGCTGTCCGACATTTCCTCGACACAGCGGGTTGAATAGGAGGGCAAATTCGTCCCCGATGTTCGATGCCCCTCAGGAGGTCTGCATCTTCACGACGATTGGTGTCCCGGCCAGCACGGCGGGCGCGGCCAGGGTGCCGCTTTCGGCGATGCGGCAGGCCCGCGCGCTGCGTTTCAGGAAGGAACGACGCTTCATGTCGGACATGTCTGTCATGGGCTTCCTTCCCGCTACGTCCCGATATGTCGGGGGCATTGCGGGCTTCGGCCTGTGCTTTTGCGGCTTCCCTTCCCTCAGGAGCGTCCGCTGGACCAGATGTTGCAAACTGTCAAAGGAAGGGATGCCGCGTTCCCGCGCTCCCGGCCGGCCGGATGGTCGTCTCAGAGCAGGGAGCGGGGCCTTTCAGCGCCGGATCGGCGGTCCGGCCCTTTCGCACGGCTTGCGGGTGATGCCGGGGGCGGCTGGTGGTGCCGGGCTGGTTCCTTCTCGGTAGTCTGTCCCCGCAGACTGCCCCTGTAGCCGGGACGACAGGCCGGGCCGGGGGCAGCATCCGGACAACCGGGGCGCCCCGCCGCACGTCAGGAGCGGTTCGGGGGCGTCGGCGCTGCCGCTCCATCGCCGTTGCGGCTAATCGCCGGACAAGCCGTCAAATGCAGTGGTGTCGCCGGGCCCGAGCGGTTTCTGCATCTCCACGGAATCGAGCCAGCGGCCATGTTTCCAGCCGACCGACCGCAGCACGCCCGCATCTTCGAAGCCGAGCGCGCGGTGCAGCGCGATCGAGCCCCTATTCTGCGAATCCCCGATCACCGCGACCATCTGCCGGAACCCAGCCGCCTCGCAGCGCGCCAGCAAGGCCGCCAGCAGCGCCCGCCCCACGCCCTGTCCGCGAAAGGCCGCGTCGACATAGACCGAATTCTCGACCGTGCCGCGATAGGCCGGACGCGGACGGAAGGTATTGGCATAGGCATAGCCCGCGACCCGCTCTCCGGCCCGCGCCACCAGCCAGGGAAAGCCCGCTTTCGTCACCTTTTCCCAGCGCGCGCGCATCTCGGAAAGCTCGGGCGGGACAAGCTCGAAACTGGCGGTGCCGGTCCGGACCGCCTCGGCATAGATCGCATGCACGCCGGGCAGGTCGTCCGGGCCGCAATCGTCGAGGGTCAGGTGGGCAGGAGGGGGTGCGGGCTGGGTCGTCATCGGCGTCTCCGGAACTGGACGGGGCGACAATGCCATCGCGTGGCGGGGAAGAAAATGCCTTCGGCACGCGCCGGGCGGCGGCAGGGGCCAG
The DNA here is from genome assembly GCF_002073975.1 of Rhodovulum sp. MB263. Classification (NCBI taxonomy): domain Bacteria; kingdom Pseudomonadati; phylum Pseudomonadota; class Alphaproteobacteria; order Rhodobacterales; family Paracoccaceae; genus Rhodovulum; species Rhodovulum sp. MB263. Next base: position 816,118 of record NZ_CP020384.1, read on the forward strand.
CGGCTCCGCTTTCGCTGGAAAAAGCGGCAAAGCTCGATTATTCCGGCCCCGACCGATAGCCGAATGCGAGGGGCAGTCATGGCGAAGATCACCTATATCGAACATAATGGCACCGAGCATGTCATCGATGTGGCCAACGGGCTGACCGTGATGGAAGGTGCCCGCGACAATGGCGTGCCCGGCATCGATGCCGATTGCGGCGGGGCCTGCGCCTGTTCGACCTGCCATGCCTATGTCCATCCCGACTGGGTCGACCGGCTGCCGCCGGTCGAGGACATGGAGGCCGACATGCTCGATTTCGCCTATGCCACCGATCCCAAGCGCTCGCGCCTGACCTGTCAGATCAAGGTCACCGAGGCGCTGGACGGGCTGATCGTGCAGCTGCCCGAAAAACAGATCTGAGCAAAGCGGCTCCGACGGTCCCGGGGAAGACACCGGGCGGGGCAACGGGCTGGGTCCCGGCCGCGCGGAACAAACGGCGCGCCGGGGAACCGGGGCGGGCGCATCGGGGACGTCCATGGATCTCTGGGTGGTCGTGACGATCGGGGCGGCGGCGGTGCAGACCGTCCGCTTCATGCTGCAGAAGCGGCTGAAGGGGCTTGGCCTCTCGACCGCCGGGGCGACGTTTTCGCGCTTCGTCTTCGCGGCGCCGCTGGCGGTTCTGGGGCTTGCCGTCTTGCTGACCCTGCGGGGCGAGGCGCTGCCCGGCATGGCGCCCGCCTTCTGGGCCCATGCCGCGACCGGCGGGCTGGCGCAGATCATTGCCACCTTCGCGACCGTGGCGCTGTTCTCGGAGCGCTCCTTCGCGGTCGGCATGGCCTTCACCAAGACCGAGGCGATCCAGGTCGCGGCCTTCTCGGCGCTGTTGCTGGGCGAGCCGGTCTCGGCGCCGGGGATGGCGGCCATCGCCGTCGGGGTGCTGGGCGTCATCGCGCTGTCGCGCCCGCCGGGGGGCTGGGGCGGCATGTCCTGGCGCGCGCTGGGGCTCGGTCTTCTGGCGGGCGGGTTCTTCGGGCTGTCGGCCATCGGCTATCGCGGTGCGACGCTGCAGGTCGACAGTGCCGACCCGCTCATGCGGGCGCTGGTGGCGCTGAGCTGCGTGACCGCGATGCAGACGCTGGCCATGGCGGCCTGGATGGCCTGGCGCGAACCCGGCGAGCTGGCCCGGGTGGCGCGGAAATGGCGGTCGGTGCTGCCGGTGGGCGCGACGGGCATGCTGGGCAGCGCGGGCTGGTTCACCGCCTTCGCGCTGCAGAACGCGGCCTATGTCCGCAGCCTCGGTCAGATCGAGCTGATCTTCTCGATCCTCGCCTCGGTGCTGGTCTTCCACGAGAAGCTGCGCGCGGCCGAGATCCTCGGCATGGCGCTTCTGCTGGCCTCGATCCTGATGCTGGTGCTGCTGATCTGAGGCCGGAGCGGGGGCGAACAGGCTGCCGGAAAAGTCCCGGCCCGGCTGGCGCGGTGCATATATCCCCCCACTCGGGCGCGATCTCGGTGAGCCGAGAGCTCTCGCCCGAGCCAGAGGTCGATCAGACCGGCCAAATCCGGTGCTTGATGGAGTTTGTCAGCCGCCCTGCTAAAGCGCCCGCCAGCCGATGTCGCGCCGGAAGACCCCCTCTGGCCAGTCGATCCGGTCGATCATCGCATAGGCCCGGTCGCGCGCCTCGGCGAGGCTTGCGCCGCGCGCGGTCACGTTCAGCACCCGGCCGCCTGCCGCTGTCACCTTGCCGTTCTCGGCGCGGGTGCCGGCATGGAAGACCATCCGGAAGCTGTCGGCGGGCAGGGCGTCGAGCCCGCCGATGACCGAGCCCTTCTCATAGGCGCCGGGATAGCCCTTCGCCGCCATCACCACGGTCATGGCATGATCGTCGGCCCAGTTTACACGGGCCCCGGCCAGACGGCCCTCGGCACAGGCCAGCATCAGGTCGAGCGCCTGCCCGCCAAGCCGCATCATCAGCACCTGGGCCTCGGGATCGCCGAAACGGACATTGTATTCGACCAGCCGGGGCTGGCCGTCCCGGATCATCAGCCCGGCATAGAGGACGCCCTTGTAGGGGGTGCCGCGCCGGGCCATCTCGGCCACGGTCGGCCGGACGATTTCTTCCATCGCCTTCGCGCAGACCGCCTCGGTCATCACCGGCGCCGGGGAATAGGCGCCCATGCCGCCGGTGTTGGGGCCGGTATCGCCCTCGCCCACGCGCTTGTGGTCCTGGGCGGTGCCGATGGCCAGCACGTCGGTGCCGTCGCAAAGGACGAAGAACGAGGCTTCCTCGCCCTCCATGAATTCCTCGATCACTACCTCGGCTCCCGCGCCCCCGAAGGCGCCGCCGAACATGTCGTCGATGGCGGCCTCGGCCTCGGCCAGGGTCATGGCGACGATCACGCCCTTGCCGGCCGCCAGCCCGTCGGCCTTGACCACGATCGGCGCGCCGGTCTCGCGGATATGGGCCTTCGCGGCCGCGGCATCGGTGAAATGGCCATAGCTTGCGGTGGGGGCGTTGCAGGCATCGCAGATTGCCTTGGTGAAGCTTTTCGAGCTTTCCAGCGCCGAGGCCGCCTGGCTAGGCCCGAAGCAGAGGATGCCCGCGCCCTCCAGCCGGTCGGCCACGCCCGCGGCCAGCGGTGCCTCGGGGCCGATCACCACGAAATCGACGGCGTTTTCCTCGGCGAAGGCAGCGACCGCGCCGCCATCCTCGATATCGAGCGTCGCGCATTCGGCGATCGCCGCGATCCCGGCATTGCCCGGCGCCACGATCAGCCGGTCGCATTTCGGGTTCTGCAGGATCGCCCAGGCCAGCGCATGTTCCCGCCCGCCGCCGCCGAGAATGAGGATGTTCATCTGCCGCCTTTCGCCAAGCTCTCGTCCGGCGCCTTGTAGGCTGCGCGGCGGTCCCGGGCAAGCAGCCCGCACACACCCCGAAAGCGACCGCGAAAACGTCTTGCTTTGTTCGCAACGATGCCCCGCCGACAGGCGATACCCGAAAGGTAAACGCTCCATTAACCGGTTTCGCCGAAAGGCACGTCCCGTCCGACCGATCCCCGATGGCCCCACCACGTTCCAGGGCCGACCGATCCGCAACCCCCGCTCCATCCGCAACCGCCGCTCCAGAGGTGCCCCGATGAACCGCCCCGCCATCGCCTTCGCCCCGACCGCCATCCCCGGCGCATTGTTGGCCGCGCCCTACCGCGCCGATCTGCTCGAGACCGGCTTTCAGCGGCTCGGCCCCGATGAGCGGCGGGCGGTACAGGCCGAGCTTTGCGAGGTCGGGCTTTACGCGGCGCGGATCGACGGCGCCTTCGGCCCGGCGACCGAGGCGGCGCTGGTGCAGGGCGCCGATTATCTGGTCTGGAGCACCCGGGGCGCGATGCGGGTCGATCTGGCAAGCCCCCGGGGCGTTGCAGTCTATCTGCGCGAGCTGGCGCAGGTCCGCATCGCGCATTGAGCCGCCCTTCGGTCGGGCGCGACGCGGAGGCAGTTGAACGCCGCCCGATTTCCGGGCACCAAGGGGCCATGTCCGACCTGATCGACGATGCCGGCCCCGGCGGCCCCAATTCCCCCGAATTCACCGTCTCGGAAATCTCCGGTGCGGTGAAGCGCACCGTCGAGGGCGCCTTCTCGCATGTCCGCGTGCGCGGCGAGGTCGGGCGGGTCAGCCTGCCGCGCTCGGGGCATATCTATCTCGATCTCAAGGATGACCGGAACGTTCTGGCCTCGGTGATCTGGAAGGGCACCGCGCAGCGGCTGGCGACCCGGCCCGAGGAGGGCATGGAGGTCATTGCCACCGGGCGGCTGACCACGTTCGGCGGGCAATCGCGCTATCAGATGGTGATCGAGGATATCGCGCCCGCGGGCGTCGGCGCGCTGATGGCAATGCTGGAGAAGCGCAAGGCGGCACTGGCGGCCGAGGGGCTGTTCGCGGCCGAACGCAAGCGCGCGCTGCCCTATCTGCCGCGGGTGATCGGGGTCGTGACCTCGCTCTCGGGCGCGGTGATCCGCGATATCCTGCACCGGCTCGGCGACCGCTTCCCGCGCCATGTGCTGATCTGGCCCGTCGCGGTTCAGGGCGCGGCCTGCGCGTCCGAGGTGGCCCGCGCCATCCAGGGCTTCAACGCGTTGCCCGAGGGCGGCGCGATCCCGCGGCCCGATCTGCTGATCGTGGCCCGTGGCGGCGGCAGCCTCGAGGATCTCTGGGGCTTCAACGAGGAAATCGTGGTGCGCGCCGCGGCCTCATCGCAAATTCCGCTGATCTCGGCGGTGGGCCATGAGACCGATACCACGCTGATCGATTATGCCGCCGACCGGCGTGCGCCCACGCCCACGGCGGCGGCCGAGATGGCGGTGCCGGTGAGGCTCGATCTGATCGCCGCGCTTGACGGGCTGGAGGCGCGCCGCTCGGCGGCGCTTGGGCGGCTTCTGATGCAGCGGCGCCAGCGGCTGGCCGATCTGGCGCGCGCGCTGCCCCGCCCCGAGACGCTTCTGAATTTCGCGGCCCAGCGGCTCGACCGTGCCGCCGACCGTCTGCCTGCGGCGCTGTCGGCCCGGGTCTCGCGCGAGCGGTTAAGGTTGTCCGAGGCGGGGGCCGCGCTGCGGCCGGCCAGCCTGAGGCGCAGGCTGACCGAGGACCGCCGCCGCGCCGATGAGCGCGCGGCCCGGATCGTGCCCGCACTGGCGCGGCTTGGGCGGCTGCGAGCGTCAGAGCTGGACAAGACCGCGCGCCGGGTCCGGCCCGAGCTGTTGCAGCGCCGCGTCGAGACCGGCCGCGAGGCGCTGAGCCGGCTCGAGGCGCGGCTCCGCGCGACGCTGGGCGCCGGGCTCGACCGGCACCGCGCGCGGCTCGAGGCGCTCGAGCGGATGCGGGCGGGGCTCAGCTATGAGGAAACGCTCCGGCGCGGCTTTGCGGTGGTGCGGACGGGCGGAAAGGTGATCACGAGCCGGGCCGCGGCCGAACAGGCAGGCGCGCTCGAGATCGAGTTCCGGGACGGGCGTCTTGCCATCGGCGGCCGGCCGCCGCGCCGCAGCCGCAAGAGCGACGAGCCGCCCGAACAGGGCTCTCTGCTCTGATCTGCGGCCGTCCGGCCCTCCGGCGCGCGGTCTGGGCTCTGACCCCATAAACGGAATTCCCTGATCGGCCTGTCAGTGCTTCGCTTCCGAAAGCGGAGGTGAGCATGGCACGTTTCGATCTGACCGGCTTCGGATTGGAGGTGATCCGGCCCCTTTTCCCGCACAAGCCGCGCGGGGTGGCGCGGGTTGATGACCGGAGGGGGTGAACGGCATCTTCCGGGTGGTCAGGGCCGGCTCGCCCTTGCGGAACCTGCTAGGGCGCGACGGTTCACGCACCACCCTCTGCAACCGTTTCAGACGCCGACGCGCGGGCCAGAGCAGATCAGCGGTTCGCGGCTTTGCTTGACCTCGATCAGTTCGGTCTGCTCCGGGTCGTTCTCGAACCGCGCCATCAGCCCGCGACCGGATTCGAAGAAGCTCCAGCATTGCGGATCTTCCGGGTCGCGGTCATAGCGAAAGCAGATCTGCCCGGCCGCCTCGAACCAGACGCCTTCGGCGCAGTCGCCATCGAGGAAGGTCCAGATGACGCGGCGGCCGCTGAGATACTGCTCGGCGCCGTAGGCGCGGCCCCCGGAGGCATAGAACAGCGTCTTGCCCGTGGCATAGCTGTCGAAGGCGGCCCCAGACATCGGCTCGGCGGCCTCGGCTGCGGTCAGCCCGGCCGCCAGGGCGGGCAGGGCGGCGGCGAGAAGAAGGGCGGTCGGTGCGCGGCGCATGGGGATCCTCCGGTCTGTCCTTGTCCTCACTTTGCCAGAGCCGGTCCCGGTTCGCCAGCGCCGCCGCGCGGGGGGCTGCGTCGGCGGGCAGGGGCATCGGCAGGGTGCGTCGGGGGGAACCATGGCGTCGGCGGGCGCCTGCGGCGAAGATGGCGCCGGGCGCGCCCCCTTCCATATCGGGGCGTTTCCGCATAGGTCAGGACAGGGTCTCACAGGGGAGGCGCAGGAGACGATATGGCGTTTTTCAGCAAGCTCAGACAGCGGCTCGGCAAGTCGTCCTCGAAGATCGAGCAGGGTCTGGAAGAGATCGTGCGCGATGGCGGGCGCGAAGAGGAGGCCGCATCCGCCGCCATCGGTCCCGACGAGACCGCTTCGGCCCCGGTCCCGCCCGCCGCTCCCGAACACGCTTACGCGCCAACTCCCGCGGCCGATGCCAGGCCGGAGCCGGTGGCGCCGCGCGAAGAAGACCCTCCGAGCCCGCTGGTTTCGGGCGCTGCCGGGGCGGCGCCCCATGTCTCCGCGCCCGGATCCGGGGAACCGCAACCTGACCCGAGGTCGCAACCTGAACCCGCGCCTGAACCGGGCCCTGCCCCAGATCCCGCCCCGGAGCCGGCGCCGACGCCCGAGCCCGTTCCGGTTCCGGACCCCGAGCCGCAACCGGCTCCGACTCCGGTGCCTGTGCCCGATCCCGAGCCGCTGAACATCCCGCCGGGACCCTCCGAGCACCCGCCCGAGCCGCCGCAGGAAGCGCCCGGCTGGCCCGATGAGGTCCCGCCTTCGATGCCCGAGGAGATCCCGGCGGACATTCCGGCCGAGCTGCCCTCGGATCTGCTCCCCGCGGCTCCGGACGAAATTCGGCAGGATATGACCGGCCCCGGAGACGGGGGCGGCGACGAGACCGCGGCGGATGCGCCGCGCCGGGGTTTTTTCGGGCGCGTGTTCGGGCGCTCCGACGAGATGGCCCCGGAGCGGAAGACGTCCGGGCAGAAGAAGACGGTGATCCGGCGCGAGCTTGACGATGCGATGCTGGAAAGCCTCGAAGAGCTGCTGATCTCGGCCGATATGGGAGTCGATACCGCGATGCGGGTCACCGCCAACATGGCCGAGGGGCGGTTCGGCAAGCGGCTGTCGGTCGATGAGATCAAGGCGCTGCTGGCCGAGGAAATCGGTCGGATCATGGAGCCCGTCGCGCGGCCGATGCCGCTTTATCCGAAGAAGCCGCAGGTGGTGCTGGTGGTCGGCGTCAACGGCTCGGGCAAGACCACCACCATCGGCAAGCTCGCCAGCCAGTTCCGCGACGCGGGCAAGTCGGTGATCGTGGCCGCGGGCGATACCTTCCGCGCCGCCGCCGTCGAACAGCTTCAGGTCTGGGGCGAACGCGCAGGCGTGCCGGTGATGACCGCGCCGCCGGGCGCCGACCCGGCCAGCCTCGCCTTCGACGCCATGGCCCGGGCCGAGGCCGAGGGCACCGACCTTCTGATGATCGACACCGCCGGGCGGTTGCAGAACCGGCAGGACCTGATGCAGGAGCTTGCCAAGATCGTGCGGGTGATCCGCAAGCGCGACGAGACCGCGCCGCATAACACGCTGCTGGTGCTGGATGCGACCACCGGCCAGAATGCGCTGAGCCAGGTCGAGACCTTCCGGAAGCTTGCCGATGTCTCGGGGCTGGTGATGACCAAGCTCGACGGCACCGCCAAGGGGGGCGTGCTGGTGGCGCTGGCCGACCGCTTCGGCCTGCCGATCCATGCCATCGGTCTGGGCGAGCAGATCGACGATCTGGCGCCTTTCGAGCCCGAGGATTTCGCCAACGCGCTGGCCGGGCTCGATGACTGAGGCCGCGCCGGGCGGAGCGCGCTATTCGAGCAGCCGGACGACCCCCAGCACGATCAGGGCGACCAGCGTCGCAAGTCCCGCCAGCGGCAGGGCCCCGGTGCCGCAGGCCAGCCCGATGGCGCCCGCCAGCCACATGCCGGCGCCGGTGGTCAGCCCCCGGACGCCGCCGCGATTGGTGATGATCGCCCCGGCGGCCAGGAAGGCCACGCCCGCCGTCACCGCCTCGATCAGCCGCAACGGGTCGATCCGGAGCGTGACATCGCCCGCGCTGGCCGCGTCGATCATCCGCAGCGCGATCAGCGTGAACAGGCAGGCGGCCAGCGCGATCAGCATATGGGTGCGCAGCCCGGCGGGCTTGCCGCGCCGCTCGCGCTCGAAGCCGATCAGACCGCCAAGCGTCATCGCGGCGACCAGCCGAAGTATCGCGACCTCCGTCGGCATTCCGCCGAACGGCTCGGAAAACTCGGCTGCGAGATTGTCCAGCATCTGCCTTCCTCCTGATCCTTCCCTATGGGCAGATAGCCCGCCCAGGGGGGCAGGGCGAGGGATCGGACGACGATGACCGACTGGATCGCCTCGGTCGAGGGGACCTCCGCCGGGCATGATCTGGCGCTGGTTCTGGCGCTGTCGGCGGCGGTGCTGCATGCGGTCTTCGGCGCGCTGCAGAAGGGACGGCACGATCCTTGGCTGTCGCGCGGCGCGATCGACTTCTCCTACGGTGTCATGGCCGCGCCGGTGGCGCTGTTCGTGGTGCCCTGGCCCGAGCCGCATATGTGGCCGATCTTCGCAGGCGTCTTCGCGATCCATCTGGGCTACAAGCTCGCCCAGGGCTACACCTATACCAAGGGCGCTTACACGGTCGTCTATCCGGTGGTGCGGGGCACCGGGCCGCTGTTCACGGTGATCGGGGCCTGGGCGCTGTTCGGCGAGGTCTTCCGGCCGATGCAATGGTTCGGCATCGCGGTGCTTCTGGCCGGGATCTACGGGCTTGCGGTCTACAACCTGCGGCACTGGGCGACGGATCGCGAGACGCTGAAACCCGCGCTTGCCTTCGCGGTGCTGACCGGCGGCTTCGTCGCAGCCTATACCACCTTCGATGCCTATGGCATCAGGGCGACGGCGGATCCCTTCACCTTCCTGGCCTGGTTCTTCTTCATCGACGGGCTGAGCACGATGCCCTGGCTGGCGCTGATGCGCTGGCGGCAGATGGCCGGGCGCCCGGCGCCGGGGCCGCTGATGCTGCGGGGCTTTGCGGGCGGGCTCGTGGCCTTCCTGAGCTTCGGCGCGGTGATGATGGCGACCCGGCTCGACAAGGTGGGCGAGGCGGCGGTGCTGCGCGAGACCTCGACCGTATTTGCGGCCTTGATCGGCTGGCTGGTCCTGGGCGAGAAGGTGGGGCCGCGGCGGCTGGCGCTGATGGCGCTGATCGCGGCCGGGGCGGTGATTGTCGAGATGGGAGGCTGAGGCCGATGGCCGAAAAGCGCAAGATCAATCCGGGGCTGAAACTGGCGCTGGAACTGGGGCCGATCGTGGCCTTTTTCGTCGCCTATCTGCGGCTACGCGACCGGACCTTCACCATCGCCGGCACCGAATACGAGGGCTTCATACTGGCGACGGCGGGGTTCATTCCGCTTCTCTTGATCACGACGGCGATCCTCTGGGCGCTGACCAGGCATGTCTCGAAGATGCAGATCGCGACGGCGGTGCTGGTCGTTGTGTTCGGCGGGCTGACGGTCTGGCTGAACGACGAGCGCTTCTTCAAGATGAAGCCGACCGCGATCTATGCGCTGTTCGCCGCGGTCCTCGGCTTCGGGCTTCTGCGCGGGAAATCCTACCTGCAATATGTGCTGGAGGAAGCAGTGCCTCTGGAACGGGCGGGCTGGATGATCCTGACCCGGAGGCTGATGCTGTTCTTCGTCGGGCTCGCGGTCCTGAACGAGGCGATCTGGCGCACGATGTCGACCGATGCCTGGGTCAATTTCAAGACCTTCGGGCTGACCGTCGCGATCTTCGGCTTCTTCATGGCACAGGGGCGGCTCTTCAAGCGCTATGGCCTCGAGGAGAAAGGGCGCGAGGGCTGAGCGGGACGAAAAATCTTCGACGAAGATTTTTCGCCCGGCCCCGGCCTGCCTCCGGGTGCTGGCTCGTCGGGCCTAGCTCCGCCGGAACAGCATGGCCTGCGCCTTGCGGTCGGTGCTGAGATCGGCCTTCTTCTCGGCCGCCAGCGCCCGGCCCCGCTGCACCCCGGGACGGGTGCCCACGTTTTCCAGCCAGCGCGCCATATGCGGCTTGTCATCGAGGTTCTGTTCCTGTCCTTCCCAGTTCGAGGCCCAGGGCCAGATCGCCATGTCGGCAATCGAGAAGAAATCGCCCGCCACGAACTCCGCCTGCGCCAGCTGCCGGTCGAGCACGCCGTAAAGCCGCGCGACCTCGGCCCGGTAGCGGTCCTTGGCATAGGGCAGGTCCTGCGGCGGCTCGAGGCTCGGGGCGTATTTCAGGAAGTGATGGGCCTGGCCCGCCATCGGACCCAGCCCGCCCATCTGCCACATCAGCCACTGGTCGACCGCGATGCGTTCGCGCTCGGTCCGGCCGCAGAAGCGCCCGGTCTTGCGGGCCAGATATTGCAGGATTGCGCCCGATTCGAAGATCGAGACCGGCGCACCATCCGGTCCGTCGGGGTCGATGATGGCGGGCATTCGGTTGTTCGGCGCGATCTTCAGGAAGTCGGGTTTGAACTGGTCGCCCGCGCCGATATCGACCAAGGTCAGCCGATAGGGCAGCTCCATTTCCTCGAGCGCGATGGAAATCTTCCAGCCATTCGGCGTGGGCCAGTAGTAAAGCTCGATCTCGGATGTCATTCGCGTCTCCCGTTCCGTTTCGCGGCTCAGGATGGGGCGTTTCCGGCGAAGGGCAAGGGCAGTGCGACCCGGGGCAGCGCAAGAAGGCGTGACCAGCGCGCGGCCCGGGCCTCGGGAAGGCGGGCGCGGAGCAGATCGTAGGGCAGGGCGCCCCGGATCAGCGCCGCGTAAAGCTCCAGCATGCCGGGCCGGGCATAGGGGCTCCAGTGGCAGACCCGCCGCTCGGGCGGCGCGACCGGATGGCCCAGCCGGGCCAGCGCCGCCAGCGTCGCCGCATCGTCGATGCGCAAATCGGTCCAGTTCGGCTCTGTGCGGCCGAGCCCGCGCCCGAGCGTCGGCCCGTCGCCCCGCCGCGCCACGAAGCGTTCGAGCAGCCAGTCGTAAAGGTCGTTCTCGCCGCTGGTGACATTCAGTACCCGCGCCTGCCGCCCCGCGGCCGAGCCAAGCGCCGATCGCGCCGCCGGGGCGAATTCGGCCGGGGCCATCAGCACCGCATGACCGATCGCACCCTCGGCAAGACCCGACATCGCCGACAGCGCGACCCGCGCGCCCAGCGAATGGGCGAGAAGATCGACACGGCGCCCGGGGGCGCGCTCCCGCACCGCCTCGATCAGCCGGGCCAGCGCCAGACCCGCCCGGGGCGCCTCCTCATAGGCCCGCCAGACATTGTGCCCCGCCTCCCAGCCGAAGGCGATGCAGAGCCCCTCGGCCCGGCCTTGCCCGGTAAAGCCAAGCGCCCTCGGCCAGGACACCGCCTTCCAGCAGCGATCCTCGGGGGCGAGCGCCAGGATATGCCGGTGCGGGCTTTGCGCCGGATCGCTGAGGCTGAACTTGAGACCGTGGATGAGGACCGCGACCGGGGCGCGGGGCGCCAGCCCCGCCAGCGCGCGATCGAGCAGCGGACCAAGCCGTGCCGTCCCGCCCTGGGGTTCGGGCCGTTCTCCGGTGGCGTTGACCTGGATCAGGGGCATCCCGTCCGCTCCGAAAGTTCCGTGCGGCCAACCGATACGAAAACTCTGAAACAGCCCCGTGAAGCCGCTGTTAAAGCTGCATGACGACGCTTGACGCCCTGCCGGAGAGGGCATACCCAATGCTCTCGTGGCGATTTGTTCACCGGATTGCGGGCCACGTTAAACAAACCGCTAAAGAGGTCGGAGCTTGCCCCCGGCGTCTGTGACGGTGGGGGTTTTTTGTTTTGCGCAGGAGGTGCGCCATGGAACGGGACTGGACGAAACGCACGCGGGCGGTTCATGAAGGGGCGCGCCGCAGCCAGTATGCAGAGCTGTCCGAGGCGCTCTTCCTGACCCAGGGTTTCGACTATCCCAGCGCCGAAGCCGCCGAGGCCCGGTTCGAGAAGGCCGGGCGCGACGAATTCATCTATGCCCGCTATGGCAATCCGACGGTCGCGATCTTCGAGGACCGGCTGGCGATGATCGAGGGCGCCGAGGATGCCTTTGCCTGTGCCTCGGGCATGGCGGCGGTCAATGGCGCATTGATGGCGCTTCTGAAGGCGGGCGACCGGGTGGTTGCGGCACGGGCGCTGTTCGGCTCCTGCCTCTACATCCTCGAGGAGGTTCTCGGCCGCTACGGCGTCGAGGTGGTGCTGGTCGACGGCACCGATCTGGAGGCCTGGCGCGCGGCGGTGACGCCCGGGACCGCCGCGGTCTTCTTCGAGATGATCTCGAACCCGGTGCTCGAGGTGGTCGACCTGCCCGCCGTGGCCGCGATTGCCCATGCCGCGGGTGCCAGGGTGATCGTGGACAACGTCTTCGCGACGCCGGTCTTCTCGCGGGCCTTCGAGCAGGGCGCCGACCTGGTGGTCTATTCCGCGACCAAGCATATCGACGGGCAGGGCCGCTGTCTGGGCGGCGCCATCCTCGGGCCGCGCGAGGTGATCCGCGGGCCGGTGCAGACCTACATGAAGCATTCCGGCGGGGCGATCAGCCCGTTCAATGCCTGGGTCATGCTCAAGGGGCTTGAAACGCTCGATCTGAGGGTGCGCGCCCAGGCCGCCGGGGCGCGGCTGATCGCCGAAGAACTCGAGAATGATCCGCGCTTTGCCCGGGTGATCTATCCGGGGCTTGCCAGCCATCCGGGGCATGCGCTTTTCCCCGAGGGCGGCACGCTTCTCGCGCTGGATCTCGCGGCCGGCAAGGAGGCCGCCTTCCGGTTTCTGAACGGGCTCGAGATCTGGCGCCTGTCGAACAATCTCGGCGATGCGAAAAGCATCATCACCCATCCGGCGACCACGACGCATCAAAGCCTGAGCGACGAGACCAAGGCCGCGCTGGGCATCGGGCCCGGTCTTCTGCGACTGAGTGTCGGGCTGGAAGACCCGGCCGATCTGCTGGCCGATCTGCGCGCGGCGCTGGACCGGATCTGAGCGCGACGCCCCCGGCCGGAGCTGTCTTCGGCGGGGCCGGTCCGGAGAATCGGTCGTAAAATCTGGGTCATCGTCATGGACTTTCCGCGCTTTGCGCCCATTTTGGAGGCATGGCGAGGTCGAGAAGGGAACACCCCGATGAATGTTTTCAGCCGCGACATCGACCGCGAACCGACGCGCGCAGAGGCGGAGCGTGCCCTGGCGCTGTTGCGCGACTGGGCCGGAGCGGCTTCCGAGAGCGAGATCGAGACCCTCGATCCGGCCCTGTCGGCGCTTTGCCCGGGGCGGCCGGTGCCCGAGTATCCGTCCCTGAGCCGGACCTATCCGGACCGGTTCGAGGCCGACGCGGCCTATAAGGCAAGCCTGCCCGATCTGCAGAACGGTCCGGCCAGCCTGATCCGCGGCGCGCGCCGTCAGATCCAGCATGTCGGGATTTCCAACTTCCGCCTGCCGATCCGGTTCCATACCCGCGACAATGGCGATCTGACGCTGGAAACCTCGGTCACCGGCACCGTCAGTCTGGAGGCCGAGAAGAAGGGCATCAACATGTCCCGGATCATGCGCAGCTTCTATGCCCATGCCGAGCGGACCTTCAGCTTTCAGGTGATCGAAGCCGCGCTGGCCAGCTACAAGGCCGATCTCGACAGCTTCGACGCGCGGATCATGATGCGTTTCTCGTTCCCGGTGAAGGTGCGGTCGCTGCGCTCCGGACTTGACGGATTCCAATATTACGACTTCGCGCTGGAATTGGTGGAATCCGCCGGTGTGACCAGACAGATCATGCATCTCGACTATGTCTACAGCTCGACCTGCCCCTGCTCGCTTGAACTTTCCGAACATGCGCGGCGCGAGCGCGGTCAGCTGGCCACGCCGCATTCGCAGCGCTCGGTGGCACGGATCTCGGTCGCGCTCGAACCCGGCGGCGACTGTCTCTGGTTCGAGGACCTGATCGATCTTTGCCGCCAGGCGGTGCCGACCGAGACCCAGGTGATGGTCAAGCGCGAGGACGAACAGGCCTTCGCCGAGCTCAATGCGGCCAATCCGATCTTCGTCGAGGATGCCGCCCGGCTGTTTGCCGAGGCGCTGCTGACCGAGCCGCGGATCGGCGATTTTCGCGTGATCGCCAGCCATCAGGAGAGCCTGCACAGCCATGATGCCGTCAGCGTCCTGACCGAAGGCGAGACCTTCGCGGCCGATAGTCTCGACCCCAAGCTGTTCTCGACGCTGGTCCACGGCCGCTGAGGCTGCTTGACAGGTCGAGGTCCTGCGGCCAAGCCTGCGCCCCATGCTCGACCTGCGTCCCGTTGGATATGTGATCGGCCTCCTGGTGGCTGTACTCGGCGCCACCATGCTGTTTCCGATGGCGCTCGACCTCTGGGACGGCAACCCGAACTGGAGCGCGTTTCTGGAATCGGCGCTCCTGACCGGTCTGACCGGCGGGCTGGTGGCGCTGTCCTGTGCCAGCGGGTCGGATGGCGGGCTGTCGATCCGCCAGACCTTCCTGCTGACCTCGGCGGTCTGGCTCGCGCTGCCGCTTTTCGCGGGCATCCCCTTCGTGCTGGGCCTGCCCGAGGCGCGTCCGGTCGATGCCTTCTTCGAAGCGATGTCGGGGCTGACCACGACCGGGGCCACCGTCTTTACCGGGCTTGATGCGCTGCCCCGCGGCACGCTGCTATGGCGCTCGATGCTGCAATGGTTCGGCGGCATCGGCATCATCGTCGTCGCGATGGTGTTCCTGCCGGAACTCAAGGTCGGCGGCATGCAGATCTTCCGCTCGGAGGCATTCGAGACCGGTGGCAAGGTCTTGCCCCGCGCGGTCGAGATCGCGGCGCAGATCTCCGGGATCTACCTGTTCCTGACGGTGGCCTGCATGCTGTGCTTCGTCGTCGTCGGCATGCCTCTCTTCGATGCGCTCAACCACGCGCTGAGCACGGTGTCGACCGGCGGCTTCTCGACCCATGACGCGTCCTTCTCGCTTTATCAGGGCGTGCCGGAATATGTGGCCGCGGTCTTCATGGTGCTCGCGAGCCTGCCTTTCGTGCGCTATGTGCAGCTTCTGGCCGGTCAGGTGCGGCCGATCCTGCGCGACAGCCAGATCTGGACCTATCTCGGCGTGATTACCGCCTTCGTGCTGGTCATTGCGGCGTTCCGGGTGCTCGCCAACGGCGATCATTATGAGCATGCGTTCCGCGAGGGGGTGTTCAATGTCACCTCGATCATCTCGGGCACGGGCTTTTCCAGTACCGATTATCAGCTCTGGGGCGCGCTGCCGGTGATCCTGTTCTTTTTCATCGGGCTGATCGGAGGCTGTGCGGGATCGACCGCCTGTTCGATCAAGATCTTCCGCTATCAGCTTCTGTTCTCGGCGATCCGGGTCCAGATCAAGTCGATCCACGCGCCGCACGGGATGTTCCAGCCGCGCTATGACGGGCGGCGGGTCGAGGAGGACGTGCTGTCCTCGGTCATGTCCTTCTTCGTCTATTTCGTGGTGGCGCTCGGGGTGGTCTCGGTGCTGCTGGGGGCGACCGGGCTCGATGCGACGACGGCGCTGTCGGGCGCGGCCACGACGCTGGGCAATATCGGGCCGGGGCTCGGCGACAAGATCGGGCCTTCGGGCAATTTCGCGGGGCTGAACGATATCGCCAAATGGATCCTGTCGATGGCGATGTTTGTCGGCCGGCTCGAACTGATGGTGGTCTTCGCGATCTTCACCGTGCAGTTCTGGCGGGCCTGAAACTGCGGGGCTGAACCGGCGGGAATGAGCGGGCCCGAGTGAGCGCGTCTGGACTGTTCTGAAAGGGACTGGTCTGGAGGTGGCAGGTTTGAACGGGGGCGGACCGAAATCCGCCCCCGCCCTCAGGGGTCAGTTCCAGCAGGAGACCGGAACGGTCATGTCGGCCGCACGGCGCGACAGTTCGGCAGGCGGCAGGGCGCCTGTTGCCGAAGAGCTGCGGGGGTCGATCCCGTTGGCCGTGAGGAAGGCCCCGACCGCCGAGGCGTCGGCCGCATAGCGCACCTGCTCGGGCAGTTGCCGGGCGCCGTCGGGAGTGGCCAGCAGCATGCCGATGACTGCACCCGAGGCGTCGAGCACCGGGCCTCCGGTATCGCCGGGCAGCGCGTCGAGTTCGAGGCGGTCGACATTCTCTTCGCCCGAAAGCCCCTTGAGATCGGCCAGCACGCCATAGGTCAGCACCGGAAGATCCAGCACCTCGCCATAGGAAAAGCCCGCGACCGCGATATCGCTTCGAAGCCGCGGCACGCCCGGTGCGAATTCGGCGAAGCCGATCGGCGCCAGCGTCCGGCCGGGCCGGAGCAGTGCCAGCCCCTGAGCGGCATCGGTCGCGGCCAGCGTCATCTCGAGCTCGGGGCCGATGGTGATGCGGCGGCAGGCCTCAAGGCCGTTGGTCGTGGTCAGGACCGCGCCCCTGGCATCGACGAAGAAGCCCGAATGGGTCGCCTCGGGTTTGCGCAGCTCCAGTCCCGAGAGCATGTCGGCGCGTTGCTCTTCCGTGGCCTCGCCCAGCGTGTCGTCAAGCGCCACATTCGGCACCGAATCGAGGCTGTCCTTCATCATCGCCACCGCGCGCTGCATCAGCTTGGGGTCCGCAGACGGGGGCCAGATCAGCGAGAAGCCCTTGACCATGCCTCCGGTCAGCTCGGCATGGGTGTAGGATTGCAGCCGGTCGTTCTTTCCGGTCAGCGTGAAGCTTCGCGACGAGCGTTCGCGCGGGCCTTCCAGCGGCACGATTTCCAGCGTCTGCATGACGTCGTAAAGGCCGAACAGGGTCGACTGGTCGCCGCGCTCGCTGATCAGAAGCGCCGTGACCCCGCTGTCGCCGCGGCTGGCATAATGCACGAAGGGCGGTTCGTAGCGGTCGAACTTCACAAGGCCCATCGGCATCTCGATCCGGATCCCGGCCTCGGGCTCGTCGACAGGGGTCATGCCCAGGCGCGCGATCTGTGCCTTGTAATCGTCGACCAGTTCGGCCCGCTGTCGCGAGGTCAGGACGCCGGTCGGCTCGTAGCCCTGCGCCGATTGCCAGTCGGCCATGGCGCGGCGGGTGCCCGGGCCGAAGGCCGCGTCGATGGTCGAGCTGTAGACCCCTTCCCATTTCAGCGCGGTCTGGATCTCCAGCCGGGCCGTCCTGTCAAGCCGGGCCTCGGACTGGCGGGCCTCGAACGGGGTCTCGTCGGGCAGCGCGGCGGGCGCGGCGGCGGCCGGAGCCGCCGTTGCCGGGGCTGCCACGGTCGCGGACGGGGCCGCGCTGTCGGAGGCCGGGTCCTGCATCCGGGCGCCGGCCGGCCAGACCCGCCGTTCATAACTCGCGCCATCGGCGATGAAGGTGTCCGCGGGAACAAGGCCTGCGGCCTTGTAGCGGGCAAGCTCGGCTTCGGCCTCGGTGGTGGAATAGGGGCCGACGGCAATCGAATACCAGCCGGAACTCAGTCGGTAGGCGCCCACGTCCTTGAGGGTGGCCGCATAGGCGCGGGCACGCTCTTCGGTCTCGCGCAGCGTCGGATGGGCCTCGACCTGCACCCAGGCGCGGTCCTGCGCGGCGGCAGGTATCGCCGCCAAGAGCACGAAGGCGATCGTTGCTAGAAATCTCATCAGTCTTGTAAACCTTGTCGTCCAGTCCGTTTTCGCCGGTGCGGCGAATCTGTCGCGACCCTAGCAGGAACGTCGTTTAATGCACGTCAACAAGACCCTTTCGTGTCGGGTTGATTGACCCTGTTGCATCGCTTGCCTATTGAGGCCCGGTCATCCACCGGGACAGGGGATTCAAGGCGCCATGAGCGACGGCAAACCGCGCAGTTTCCAAGAGATCATCCTCAGGCTCCAGACCTACTGGGCGTCGAAGGGCTGTGCGATCCTGCAGCCTTACGACATGGAAGTGGGCGCGGGCACCTTCCATCCGGCGACCACGCTGCGCTCGCTGGGCTCCCGGCCCTGGGCTGCGGCCTATGTCCAGCCCTCGCGACGGCCGACCGACGGGCGCTACGGCGAGAACCCCAACCGGATGCAGCATTACTACCAGTATCAGGTTCTGATCAAACCCAGCCCGCCCGACCTGCAGGAGCTGTATCTGGGCTCGCTGGCCGCCATCGGCATCGACTTCGACTATCACGACATCCGCTTTGTCGAGGATGACTGGGAAAGCCCGACGCTGGGCGCCTGGGGGCTGGGCTGGGAGGTCTGGTGCGACGGCATGGAAGTCAGCCAGTTCACCTATTTCCAGCAGGTTGGCGGCCATGACTGCCATCCGGTCTCGGGCGAGCTGACCTACGGGCTGGAGCGGCTGGCGATGTATGTGCTGGGCATCGATCATGTGATGGACATGCCCTTCAACGATCCCGATGCGCCGATCGCACTGAAATACGGCGATGTGTTCCGCCAGACCGAGGAGGAATACAGCCGCTGGAACTTCGACGTGGCCGACACCGACAAGCTTCTGCAGTTCTTCGAGGCGGCCGAGGCCGAATGCGCCCGCATCCTCGATCAGCCGGCCGACGACCCGCGCAGCGGCAAGCGCATCGTCATGGTCCATCCGGCCTATGACCAGTGCATAAAGGCCAGCCATTTCTTCAACCTTCTGGACGCGCGCGGCGTGATCTCGGTCACCGAGCGCCAGGCCTATATCGGGCGGGTGCGGGCGCTGGCCAAGCGCTGTGCCGATGCCTTCGTCGAAACGAAAGCCGGCGGCTGGACGGGCGATGCGCCCGAGGCCGCGAATTAGGGACGTCCCATGCCCGACCTTCTGATCGAACTCTTCTCCGAGGAAATTCCGGCCCGCATGCAGGCCGGGGCGCGCGAGGCGCTGCGCCAGCGGGTGACCGACGGGCTGGTCGAGGCCGGTCTGAGCTATGCCCATGCCCGCGTCTGGTCGACGCCGCGCCGTCTGGTTCTGGCCATCGAGGGGCTTTCGGCCCGCAGTCCCGACCTGAAGGAAGAGCGCAAGGGCCCCCGTGTCGATGCGCCGGAAAAGGCGCTCGCAGGTTTCCTGCGCGCGACCGGGCTGACGCAGGACCAGCTTCAGGCCCGCGACGACAAGAAGGGCCGGGTCTGGGTCGCGCTGATCGAGAAGCCCGGCCGCGACGCGTCCGAGATCGTGGCCGAGGTGCTGGAAGGCGTGATCCGTAATTTCCCTTGGCCCAAGTCGATGCGCTGGGGCGCGGGCAACCTGCGCTGGGTGCGCCCGCTGCACTCGATCCTGTGCCTCTTGACCACCGAGGCCGGGGCCGAGATCGTGCCGCTCGAGATCGACGGCATCCGCGCGGGGGACACCACCCGCGGCCATCGCTTCATGGCGCCCGAGCCATTCCGGGTGACGGGCTTCGAGGATTACGCGGTCAGGCTCAAGCGCGCGAAGGTCATGCTCGATCAGGATGAACGCGCCGAGCAGATCTGGCATGACGCCACCAACGCGGCCTTCGCCCAGGGTCTTGAGGTGGTCGAGGATAGGGGCCTTCTGACCGAGGTCGCGGGGCTCGTGGAATGGCCCGTGGTGCTGATGGGCACCATCGGCGAGGCCTTCCTGGACCTGCCGCCCGAGGTGCTTCAGACCTCGATGAAGGAGCATCAGAAGTTCTTCTCGGTCAGGGACCCGAAAACGGGGCAGATTGTTCGATTTGTGACAGTCGCGAACCGGGAAGCCGCCGATAACGGCGAGACCATCCTCAAGGGCAACGGAAAAGTGCTATCCGCGCGCCTGTCGGATGCGGCCTTCTTCTGGGGCAACGACCTTGCCGTTGCGAAGGCCGGCATGGAGAAGTGGCGCGAGGCGCTGACCCATGTGACCTTCCAGAGCGCGCTTGGGTCCCAGGCGGACCGGATCGGCCGCATCGCCGCGCTGGCCCGTGAGATCGCGCCGAAGGTCGGCGCCGATCCCGATCTGGCGGAACAGGCGGCAAAGGTCGCCAAGCTCGATCTGGCCTCGCAGATGGTCTATGAATTCCCCGAGCTTCAGGGCCTGATGGGCCGCTATTACGCCGAGGCCGCGGGCCTGCCCGCCGAGGTCGCCGAGGCTAGCGAGATGCATTACAAGCCCCTCGGCCCTTCCGACGCGGTCCCGACCGCGCCGGTTTCGGTCGCCGTGGCGCTGGCCGACAAGATCGACACGCTGACGGGCTTCTGGGCCATCGACGAGAAACCCACCGGGTCCAAAGACCCCTTCGCGCTGCGTCGCGCCGCGCTGGGGGTGATCCGGCTGATTGTATCGAACGGCGTGCGCCTCCAGCTTGAGGGCTTTCTGGATTGGCGTCTAAGTCATTTCATGGACGTGACTAAAGTGTTTCCATCCTACGGGGCGGAAGAAGCCGCAGCGGCTCTCAGGAAATTCCAAACTGATAAGCCCTGGGTGAGCCGGCATTTGTCAGAGCTGGCAGATGAAATCGAAGGCCAGAATAAGGAACATGATAGGCTTCGAGCCGATTACCTGCGTGATTTCAGCGGCAAATCTTCCGACCTCCTCTCCTTCTTCCATGACCGGCTCAAGGTCCACCTGCGTGCCGAGGGCATCCGGCATGACGTGATCGACGCCTGTCTGGCCATGCCCGGCAATGACGACCTGACGCTGCTGGTCCGGCGGGCCGGGGCGCTGCAGGCGGTGCTGGGCACCGAGGATGGCGAAAACCTGGTGCAGGGCTTCAAGCGGGCTAACAACATCCTGACCCAGGCCGAGGAAAAGGACGGGGTCGAATACTCGTTCGGGGCCGACCGGAAATTCGCCGAGGACCCGGCCGAGGGGGCGCTTTTCGATGCGCTCGACATGGCCGAGGCGGTCATCGGTCCGGCGATGGAGGCCGAGGACTTCGCGAAGGCCATGGCCGCCATGGCCGCGCTTCGGGGGCCGGTCGATGCCTTCTTCGAGGCGGTGCAGGTCAATTCCGACAACGAGATCATCCGCCGCAATCGGCTGAACCTTCTGCACCGCATCCGGACGACCTGTGGGCGCGTGGCCGATCTGACCCGGATCGAGGGCTGAGTGCCGCGTCGTGACGCTTTGCTTGTCAGACGCCGTCATCGGCGTATGCTGCAGCAGGGGGGAAGGATGCTGCGGTGCGGAAACTCACGGATATCGTTGACTTTACCGAGATAACGCCGGAGGCGGCCATTGCCGCCGACCGCCATGGCGGGCGGGCCAAGTGCCTGCAGCGGCTGGTGCGTATCGACCTGCCGGTGCCGCGTACCGTCGCGCTGTCCTTCGAGGCCGTACACCGGATCGCGCTGGGCCAGATGCCCGATGCTGAGGCGCTGCTGGCGGTCTTCGGGGCGGCGCCTCTGGTTTCCGTGCGGCCCAGCTCGCAGGACCCCGACTGGGGCGGGCCGGCTTCGATCCTGAATATCGGCATGAACGACGCCCGCCATGCCGCGCTGTGCGCAAGCCATGGCGAGACCCCGGCCAATGCGCTCTATCTGCGGTTCATCCAGGCCTATGCGGTCCATGTCGCGCGGCTCGATCCCGATCTGTTCGAGGCCGAGGAATGCTCGTCCGAGGCGGTGAGGGCGGCCCTTGCAGCCTATGCCGAGGAAACCGAAGAGCGGTTTCCGCAAGACCCGGCGCGGCAGTTGCTGGAGGTTCTGCGCTCGATGGCGCGGGCTTGGGAGGGCACGACGGCGCGGCTTCTGCGCCAGGCCAAGGGCGCGCCGGCCGAGGCGGGGCTGGGGCTTGTGGTGCAGCAGATGGCGCTGGGACTGGGGCCCGGGGAAAGCGGCTCGGGGGTGATCCAGTTCGTCGACAGCACCACCGGACAGCGGCGCATCACCGGGCGCTATCTGGCGCAAAGTCAGGGGCGCGATGCGGTCAGCCGCCAGAAACAAGCGCTGTTCCTGACCCGCGATCCGCGCGGCCCGGCGCTCGAGGATCGCTGCCCCGAGCTTTTCACCCGGCTCAAGCGGTACGGCGAGACCTGCCGGATCAATCTGTGCGAAGAGATGCAGATCGAGTTCACCATCGAGGCCGGGCGGCTTTGGGTGCTGGACGCGGTACGGGTGCAGCGCAGCGCGCGCAGCGCGGTGCGGATCGCGGTGATGCTGGCCGATGAGGGGATCATCGCCCGCGAGGAGGCGCTGGCCCGGATCGAGCCCCGCGCGGTCAGCGAGCTTCTGCACAGCCAGGTCGATCCGGGCGGGCGGCGGCAGGTGATCGCGCAGGGCATTGCCGCGAGCCCCGGCGCGGCGGTGGGGCGGCTTGTCTTCGGCTCGGCCGCGGCGCAGGCCAGTGCCGCGCGCGGAGAGCCCTGCATCCTGGTGCGGCGCGAGACCACGCCCGAGGATATTCGCGGCATGCATGTGGCGGCGGGGGTGATGACCGAGCGTGGCGGCATGACCAGCCATGCCGCCGTGATCGCGCGCGGGCTGGGGGTTCCCTGCGTCGTCGGCGTCTCGGACATGCGTCTGAACCGTCGCGACGGCGTGTTGATCACATCGGACGGGCGCAAGCTGCATGAGGGCGATATCGTCACGCTTGACGGCACCAACGGGCAGGCGCTGCTGGGCGAGGCCAAGATGCTGCCGCCCGCGCTCGACGATGCGTTCCATGCGCTGATGGGCTGGGCCGAGGCGGCCTGCGATATCGGCATCCGCGCCAATGCCGACACCCCCGCCGATGCCGAGACCGCGCGCCGGTTCGGTGCTGACGGGATCGGGCTCTGCCGCACCGAACATATGTTTTTCGAACATGACCGGCTGACGGTCATGCATGAGATGATCTTTGCTGCCGGCCCCGAGGACCGCAGCACGGTGCTGGAGCGGCTGCTGCCGATGCAGCGCAGCGATTTCATCCGGCTTTTCGAGATCATGCAGGGGCTTCCGGTCTGCATCCGGCTGTTCGACCCGCCGCTGCACGAGTTTCTGCCGCAGTCGCGCGAGGGGATCCACGGGCTGGCCGAAGCGCTTGGCCTGCCGGTGTCCGACGTGACCCGACGGGTCAAGGCCTTGTCCGAATTCAACCCGATGCTGGGCATGCGCGGGGTGCGGCTCGGGATCGCCGTGCCCGAGATCTACGACATGCAGGCCCGGGCCATCTTCGAGGCCACGATCGAGGTCAGCCGCAAGGGGCAGCCGGTGGTGCCCGAGATCATGATCCCGCTGGTCTCGGCGATGCGCGAGGTCGAACTGGTCAAGACCCGGATCGACTCGCTCGCTGCCGCGGTGCGGACCGAGCGCGGCGCCGATTTCGCCTACCGGCTTGGGGTGATGGTCGAGACGCCAAGGGCCGCGCTTCGGGCTGGCGATATCGCGCAGCATGCCGCCTTCCTCAGCTTCGGGACCAACGATCTGACCCAGATGACCTATGGGCTGTCGCGCGACGATGCCGGGCGTTTCATGGGGTCCTATGTCAAGCAGGGGGTCTTTGCCGAAGACCCGTTCCATGTGCTCGATACCGAGGGCGTGGGCGAGCTTCTGAGCATCGGCGCCGAACGCGGACGGCAGGCCCGGCCCGAGGTCGTGCTGTCGATCTGCGGCGAACATGGCGGCAATGCAGATTCGATTGCCTTCTGTCGCCAGGCCGGATTCGACTATGTTTCCTGCTCGCCGTTCCGGGTGCCCGTTGCGCGACTTGCCGCCGCACAGCTGGCGCTGGGCACAGCGCGACGCCCAAAACATGGGCGCTATTGAATCAACGGCTTGGTTGCCAGTTTTCGCGTCAGAAGCGAATTTTTCCGCAGGACGGCAATCATCAAATTAATCGCCTAATGATTGCAAAATGGGCCCTCGGATGGACATTTAGGCCCTTTGAGGGTAGAGGCCCGCCCCAGGGTCATGTGAGGGCCCTGGCCAGCGATGAGGGGCAGAATGGGTCGGGTAAATGTTCGGGTCGCAGGTATTGCGGCAGCTACAGCCCTGCTTTTGGTCGCTCCGGCGGGCCAGTCGGAGATGACGGGATCGCAGTCGAACGATCCGACAGCGGTTCTGGGCGACAATCTCGCCCGGCTTCTCGGCGCCGAGCGTGCGGGGCTTCAGAGGCTCGGTTCGCGCCGGATCAACCGCCTCGCCACCTCCCCGACAGTCCGCGATGCCCGGCGCTATGACCCGAAATGGCTCGATGCCCAACCCGCTGCCAAGGGCGGCGACTCCTGGACCTGCCTGAGCGAGGCGCTTTATTTCGAGGCCCGCGGCGAGACGGTGAAGGGTCAGTTTGCCGTGGCCGAGGTGATCCTGAACCGCGTCGCCTCGCCGCTTTACCCCGACAGCGTCTGCGGCGTGGTGCATCAGGGCAGCGGCAAGCTGCATGGCTGCCAGTTTTCCTATACCTGCGATGGCCGCGCCGAGCGTATCTCGGATCAGCGGGCCTATCGGCGGCTGGGCAAGATCGCGCGCCTGATGCTTGATGGCGCTCCGCGGGCGCTGACCGGCGGCGCCACACATTACCACAATCGCAGCGTCGATCCGGGCTGGGCGCGACGCCTGCCGCGGACGGCCTCGATCGGCCAGCATCTGTTCTACCGTCAGCCTGCTGCCGTCGCGGCCAACTGAAGCGCCCGCCCCGTTGCATCCCGTATCATCCGGCCGCCGGGCTGTTCGTCGCGCCCGTTTCCGCCTATGAGGAAAGCCAGCATGCCGGAGACCCAGATGACAGACGACATCCGCCTTGCCTTTGCCCATCCTTCTGAACGGGCCGAGGCCATGGATCCGGCCCGGCCGCTGCGCGACCGGATCTCGCTGCGCGACCATGTCGCCGAGGTCGAGATCGGGGCCTTTCAGGCCGAGCGCGGCTCGACCCAGCGGGTGCGGTTCAATGTCGTGGTCGAGGTCCGGCCGCATCCGGCGCCGCTGGACGACGATGTCGACCGGGTGCTGTCCTATGACATGATTGCCGAGGCGATCGCGGCCGAACTCTCCTCGGAGCGGCTGAACCTGCTCGAGACCCTGGCCGAGCGGGTCGCCGAGCGCATCCTGGCCGCGCCGCAGGCGATGCGGGCCTATATCCGGATCGAGAAGCTCGACCGCGGGCCCGGCGCGCTCGGGGTCGAGATCGTGCGCGACCGTGCACCCGATCTGCCGCGCCCGGTGCCGGTGGCGGCCGAGCCCGAGCCCTCGGTCGCGCCGCTTGTCGTGTTCCTGACCAATGCCGCACTGGCCGCGCCCGAGCTGCCCGCCTGGCTCGACCGCTGGCAGGCCGGGGGGCGGCCGCTGGTGCTGTGTGTCGGGGCGGCCGAGACGCCCGCGCCGCAGGCGACGGCGCCGCTGGTCCAGCGCCGGATCGATCTGCTGGCCATCGAGCAGAATGCCTGGGTGCTGGCCGGGCGCGATCCGCGTTGCGTGGTGCGGGGCAGCCGGACCGAGATCGACTGGGCGATGAAGCATGGCCAGATCAGCGTCTGGGCGCCCTCGAAGATCGTGCTCGACGCGGTCGAAAGCCCCTCTGCCGAGCCGCATGACGCGCTGGCCCTTGCGCTCTGGTTCGCAGCAGGGCTGCACGCCGAGACGGTACTGGTCATTGGCGAGGATGTCCCCGAGCATCCCGCGCCCGGGCTCGATGTGCGCTATGTTTCGCCCGGCGCCGCGGGAGGCGCGATCTGACGGGTTGCCAAGCGCCCCGGCTTGGCAGATCAACGCTCCATGAGCAGCTATTTCCGTCCCATCGTACAGACCGATCCCGCCCGCCCCTCCGAGGCTCTGACACTGGCCGGAGGTTGGGGCTGGTTCGCAATGGCCGAGATGCTGGAGCGGGGCGAGCCGCCGCGGCTGGTCCCGGCGCGCGCGATCCCCGAGGACTGGCGCCTCGCGCTGACCGCGCCGCGTCCGGCTGTCGCCGGGCTGACCATGGACCGCCCGCGGCTGATGGGCATTCTCAACGTCACGCCCGACAGCTTTTCCGATGGCGGGCAGCATGACCGGCCAGAGGCGGCGCTGGCCCATGCCCGGGCGCTGGCCGAGCATGCGGACATTCTTGATATCGGCGGCGAATCGACCCGGCCCGGCGCGGCCGATGTCTCGGTCGCCGAGGAAATCGAGCGCACCGCCCCCGTCATCGCGGCGCTGCGTGCCGCCGGGGTCAAACGGCCGGTCTCGATCGACACCCGCAAGGCGGCGGTGGCCGAGGCCGCGCTCGCGGCCGGCGCCAATATGGTCAATGATGTCGCGGCGCTGGGCTTCGACCCGGATCTGGCGGGGGTGACAGCGCGGGCGGGCGCGGCGGTCTGCCTGATGCATGCCCAGGGCGACCCGGCCACGATGCAGGACGACCCGCATTACGATCACGTGTTGCTGGACGTCTATGATTTCCTCGTCGAGCGGGTGCGGGCGGCGCTGGCGGCCGGTATTCCGGCCTCGCGCATCGTCGTCGATCCGGGCATCGGCTTCGGCAAGAGCCTGGCGCATAACCTGGCGCTTCTGCGCGGGATCGCCCTGTTTCACGGGCTGGGCTGTCCGGTGCTGCTGGGCGCGTCGCGCAAGCGCTTCATCGGCACCGTCGGCGGTGCCGAGCTGGCGGCGGCGCGGGGGCCGGGCTCGGTCGCGGTGGCGCTGGCCGCCATCGCGCAGGGCATTCAGATCGTGCGGGTGCATGACGCGGCCGAGACCCGACAGGCGATGCGGCTCGACGCGGCAGTCAAGGGGCTTGAGGTGGGCCATGACTAGACAGATCTTCGGCACCGACGGCGTGCGCGGTCGCGCCAACAGCCATCCGATGACGCCGGACATGGCGTTGCGCCTGGGGCAGGCGGCGGGGCGCTATTTCCGCACCGACGGGCTGAACCGGCACCGGGTGGTGATCGGCAAGGACACGCGCCGGTCGGGCTACATGCTGGAAAACGCGCTGACCGCGGGGCTGACCTCGACCGGCATGAACGTCTTGCTGCTGGGACCGGTGCCGACGCCTGCGGTGGGCTTTCTGACCCAGTCGATGCGCGCCGATCTCGGCATCATGATCTCGGCCAGCCATAATCCCCATGAGGACAATGGCATCAAGTTCTTCGGCCCCTCGGGCTTCAAGTTGTCGGACGAGGCCGAGGCCGAGATCGAGGCGATTCTTGCCGGCGAGATCGCGCTGAGCCAGCCGGCCAATATCGGCAGCGCCAAGCGGATCGATGACGGGCTCTGGCGCTATGGCGAATTTCTCAAGACCACCTTCCCGCACGGGCTGCGGCTTGATGGGCTGAAGGTGGTGGTCGACTGTGCCAATGGCGCGGCCTATCGGGTGGCGCCGACCGTGCTGTGGGAACTCGGTGCCGAGGTCGTGCCCGTGGGCACCGATCCGAACGGCTTCAACATCAACCAGAACTGCGGCTCGACCCATACCGATACCGCGGCTGCGGCGGTGGTGGCCCATGGCGCCGATCTGGGGATCTGTCTGGACGGCGATGCCGACCGGGTGATGATCATCGACGAGACCGGGGCGGTGGCCGATGGCGACCAGATCATGGCGCTGTTTGCCGAACGCTGGGCCGTCCAGGGGCGGTTGCGCAATGGCACGCTGGTCGCGACGGTGATGTCCAATCTCGGGCTCGAGCGGCACCTGGCGGCGCAGGGGCTGCGGCTGGAGCGCACGGCGGTCGGCGACCGTTACGTGGTCGAGGCGATGCGCAAGGGCGGATGGAACCTCGGCGGCGAACAGTCCGGCCATATCGTGATGACCGATTATTGCACCACCGGCGACGGGCTTCTGGCCGGGCTTCAGTTCCTGGCGGCGATGGTCGAGACCGGGCGTCCTGCCTCGGAGCTTGCGCGCCGGTTCGACCGGGTGCCGCAATTGCTGAGGAATGTCCGCTATGCCGCCGGGGCCGACCCGCTGGCCACTGCGCCGGTGCAGGCGGCGATTGCCGCGGCCGAAAAGCGCCTGAACGGGCATGGGCGGCTTCTGATCCGCAAATCCGGGACCGAACCGCTGATCCGGGTCATGGCCGAATGCGAGGATGACGCACAGCTGATCGAGGTCGTGGGCAAGGTGGTCGCGGCTGTCGAACAGGTGGCCTGAGCCGCCTCGGTGGCCTCCCTTCCGCAGCCGGGGCCTGTCTCGGTCGCGCGCCCCGGATGGGGTTGGTACTATCTGAGCACCATCCTAGACGACTTCAGCCGATATGTGATCGCCTGGAAGCTCTGCAAGACCATGCGGGTCGAAGATGTCACTGACACGCTCCAACTCGCGCTGGAGGCGTCCGGTTGCGACCAGCCGACCGTGCTACACCGGCCACGACTTCTCAGCGACAACGGCTCGTCCTACATCGCAGGCGATCTCGCAACCTGGCTGGAAGACAAGCAGATGGAGCATGTGCGCGGAGCCCCCATGCGCCACTGGCCTGCCATGGCTCAGCCCTTGTCGCCGGTGACGCGCCTGGCGGGCTGTCTTCTACCGCCCGGGATGACCATCGGCTCTCGGAACCGCCAAGGCCCGCAGCGACCGCAGGTGCACTCCTCCCGCCATATGCTGCTGAACGGATGACGTCTCACCAGGACCATCAGCCCGCCGCATTCGCACTTGCTTCCGGTCATTTCGGTCTCCCGGTCTGATCGGGGTGCATGGTTGGCGGCCAGACTCTGGCATTGCCGCATGTCGGGCCTGCTCGCCCTTCGGAATGAGGGGGACGAAACGGGCGAGCTATGGGCGAGCGCGCATGTGACCTTTAGATCACTTTATACTTGCATGATCCGAGCGCGTGATCTATATTTCACTCATGGGTTACGAAATTCACCAGTCCGCCGAGTTCTCGAAATGGCTTCGCAAGCTGAAAGACCGCACGGCGCAAGCCCGCATCGCGATCAGGATCGCCCGGCTTGAAGCTGGCCTCATGGGCGACGCCAAGTTCTTCGACGGCATTGGTGAACTTCGGATCACCTACGGCCCGGGATACCGCGTCTACTTCGTCCAGCAGGGCGAGACGATCATCATCCTGCTCTGCGGAGGCGACAAAGGCTCCCAGCGCCGGGACATCGAAAAGGCCAAGACCATGGCCAAGGAAATTTAGGAAGCAACCATGCCTATCGAAACTACCCGCTTCGACGCAGCCGAATATCTCGACACGCCGGAAGCGCAAGCGATGCTGCTCTCCGACGCCTTCGAGACGGGTGACGCCGCCTACATCAAGCACGCCATCGGGATCGTCGCCAGGGCGCGCGGGATCAAGGACACGGCCGAGGCCGCCGGGATCACCCGGGAGGCGCTGCACCGCGCCTTGGGTGAGAAGGGAAACCCGAGGCTGTCTACTATCCTCGGCGTGACGAAGGCGCTCGGGCTGACGTTGCGGGTTGAAGCCGCTTCCTAAAACGAAAACAGGGTCTCGCGTTTCCGCAAACCCCTGACGATGATGCCAATCTGGCACGCGGCGGATTCGCCGTCAAGTGGATAGGCATCGCCGTGAAATCCGATTGGACCCTGCCGATCTGCGAAGGCTCATTCCAACATGTTTGGCGAACACGTCCTCACCGGACCATCTGTCTTGCGCGCAGCTTTACGGCTCTCTCGAGGCAGTTGATCTCCATGCCGGTGATTTCCAGGGGATATTCGTCTCCCCGGATCTCCCCGCCATCAGGGCTCGCCGCGACAGCCGTCAATCGAACAAGATCCTGTGGCGCAATGTACCCCGCCCGCAAGAAAGGAGCACCCCCCGGAAATTCTATACTCAGCTTGAACGCTCCCTCCGATTTTTCGAGCTTGCAGATCTCGAGATACTCGAGTTCCGCACCGCGTTCCCAGCTATCTCCCGGAAGTTCTGGCTGTGCAGGGATGGCAGGCTTCCACCCCTCTCGTCCGTCAGAACCGGCCGTGTGACGGCTCCGGAGGGGCGCATCTTTTCCTTCCTGCGTGTCCAGTAGACCGGAGCGCGAGATCTCCATGAAGAGCTTGTCGATATAGCGCAGCTGCCAAGCGTTGGCACTTCCGTACTTCGCAATGCAGAGCGCCGAGATCCTCTGATTGATCTCAAGGCATTGCTTGGGACTTGGAATGTCTGAGACGTGGAGTTCATCCAGCAATTCGACCGCTTCGCATGTCCTGACAAGGTGCAGATCCGGCTTCGCGGCCAATCCGACATCGGTCAGCGCATGCAGGATGCTGATCGTGCCCCACCCTTCGCCGAAGGCTTTACGCAGTGTACTGACGACATCGTCAAGCGGCTGCCCGAGAAACGCCTTGAAGGGGGACTTCTCTGGCATGGACCGGAGGCCGATGGCGGCGCCCTGAATGCGATACAACCGGTACCGGGCCGTGCGTACCTCTTTCCCGATCCGGCCGGCCAGGCTGCCCTCCAGGCCATAGCTGTCATTCGACATGCCCTTGCCAAGCTTCGTCACACGGAATGTGGCGTCTTCTCCGCCCCATTCAGCCAGGGCGCTGGAGACAAAGGGCCTGAGCTGTTCGGCCCAACGGTCAGCAACTGCGACTTTTGCATTGGCGTATAGAGGCTTGTCCCAGATCCGGGACCAGATATCGGAGCGGCTCGCGGTCTTCGGGTCAAGCACGGTGTCCGCGAGACCTTTTGCCTCCTCGATGGCATCCGGAGCAAATGAGCCAAGCCGCGTCTCAAGAACGTTCACACGCTCGACGATCCTTTGAAGCTTTTCCTGGTCCATTTCGCCATTTCCTACACTCGTTCCGGTACCGTCCTACCCTTGCGTCTACCCGTCAGTCCTTTCAAGGGCGGCCAGGGAGAAATTCCTGAAACCACGGCAAGTTGGGCCGTACTGCGGAAGCTTTCTGGCGCGCCGGATCGGGCTGCAGGGTGAATATCGACCCAGTCCGCGATCCGGGGGCAAACTCAATCCACCACATCCGCCAGCTTCCGCAACGCCGCCACATAGACCCACCCCTCGTCCGTACCCGCACCGTCCCGGATCAGCACCGTCTGCCCCCACAGCGCGCCCCAGATCGCCGCCTGCTGCCAGCGGTCGAGGTGGCCGAGGTCGCCTTGCCAGCGCATCCAGTTGGTGACCGCGGCGCGGGCCTTCTCCTCCTCGCTCCGCAGGTCCAGGTCATCGTCGCCGCTTATCTCGAACCGCTCGATCAGCATCTCGATCTTGGCTGTCTTCGCGTGAGGGGGGCTCGCGCTGCGCGCACCTTGGGCGCATGGAGCAAAGCCGTTTTCATTGTTCATTTGAGGAATGGGGGGCCAGGGGCGCGGCATCATGCGGCGTCCCCGGTGAGCGTGGCTCTCCGAAGATCCTCGATCTCACGCCGAACCTTGTCGATGGTGCTTGGACGACATTCTCCACCCTTGCGGATACGAGCGACGAAACCGGGGTCATTCAGA
Source organism: Rhodovulum sp. MB263 (assembly GCF_002073975.1). NCBI lineage: Bacteria > Pseudomonadati > Pseudomonadota > Alphaproteobacteria > Rhodobacterales > Paracoccaceae > Rhodovulum > Rhodovulum sp. MB263. Next base: position 847,159 of record NZ_CP020384.1, read on the forward strand.
ACTTCACGCCCCAGCGTGGAAGGCTTCATCCCGCTTTCCGCGAGGAACGCCTCAATCTCATTACGAAAGGCAGACATCATCATGCCGCCCAGGATGTATGATATATCACACATTGTAAAGAGGATATATCACATTTGCGGCCGTTCCCCCCGTGTAGGATAGTACCTACATGGATAGCGGACAGATGATCGCAGAGCGCCTGAAGGCCCTTATTGAGGATAGGGGCACGAATAACCGCGCCGTAGCGTTGGCGGCCGGTATGGGGCCGACTGGCGTCCGAGACATTATAAGCCGGAAGACTAGGAGCCCAACTTATGCAAACCTGCTGAAGATCGCAGATGTCCTAGGGGTGGACGTCCAGGAGATCACTGGCGGGCATCGAGAACAACCCTCCATTGCCATCGCTGGCAAGGTCGGTGCCAGCGCACGCGTACCGGTTTTCGATACCTATGAAAAAGGCGACGGCCCACAGGTCGAGTGTCCTCCTGGACTCTCCCCTCATAACATCGTGGCAGTCGAGATCGAGGGCGACAGTATGGAGCCGGTCTATTCGGCGGGCGATCTGCTGTTCTACACGCGTTGGTCGGACGGAAGCGTGCCCAGCGAGGCCGTTGGCAAGCGGTGTGTTTGCGAGTGCGAAGAGGGGCTAGGCTGGGTGAAGCTGGTCCGCCAGGGGCGAGACCACGGCACTTTCGACCTTCATAGCTTCAACGACCAGACGCCCACGATGTACGGGGTTCGGCTCAAGTGGGCGGCACCGATTAAGCTGCATTGGCCGGCCGAGCTAGCGCGCAAGGTATAGGTGTTGGCCCACATCGGCGGGAGCCGACGTTCGAGGCATGGCGTTGGAATGTCCGCCGTGAATGCTATCGTGAATAATTTGGAGTTGATTTTGCAAAAAGGCACAGCTATCGTCCTGCACAACAATGCGAGGCATGAGCATGTCAATTCCTGTTGAAGTCACCGTACGCCCCATTCTGGACGAAATCCGCGACCAGGTCGTCTCCGCGGTCCGAGAGGCGTGGGAGGACTGGCTGGCCAGCGATTTCAACGGCGTCTGGCGTTGCAAACGCAGCCGCGCGAATTTTGTCTGGGAGCAGATAATCGAACGCGCGAACAGTGCCCTGCTGGACCACGATGCCGTCCATGTGATCGCAGGCCACGAAACGATGAAGTTCCTCGTTCGGGACACGGTGCTGTTTCGGTTCAAGAAAGCAGATGAGAAGGGCCGTTCATCGAATGTCGCTACTCAACTGGCGCTCGCTTTTCACGACCATGACCAGGACTTGTTCGGCTTGCCGGAGGTTCAGCGCGTCGAGGTAGTCTACAAACTGAATCGCCTGGAAACACGGATCGAGGACATTTGTGTGGTCGCCCGCAATAACGATCAGATTGCTTGGGAGTACAGCCTTCTGGATGCGGGCGAGGCCGCAGTTCCATTGCCGATGCCCGAGCCGAAACCCGGGCGTCCTGCTACGGCCATCGTCAAGCTCAAGAGTGCCGCGGACGACCGCAAGAAGCGTCAAGACTGATGCCCGCCGGTTTCAATCAAGACCTGCTGCGGATAGCGCGGCAGGCGCGGGGGTGGAGTCAGACAGAGCTTTCCGCGCGCTCAGGGGTGTCACAGGCCAATTTGTCGAAACTCGAAAACGGGCTGATCGGCCCCACCGAAGACGTGTTGAAAAGCGTCAGTGAAGCCCTGAACTTTCCTGCCGATTTCTTCTTCCAGAACGACCGGGTCATTGGCCTCCCGATGAGCGTGCAATACCGGAAGCGGGCGAGCGTTGGGCAGAAGGCGATCGAGCGTCTGGAAGCCGAACTCAACATCAGGATCTTACACATCCGAAGGCTGCTCGATGCCGCCGAGCTGGAGCCGGAGTTGTCCCTTCCGCGTCTGGATGTAGACGAGTACGGCGGCGACCCCGAACGCATCGCCGATCTCATCAGGCGAACCTGGCTCGTACCTACGGGACCGATCCGGGAGTTGGTTGAATGGGTGGAACGAGCGGGGTGTATAGTCGTCCATTGCGATTTCGCCGCGCTCAAGGTCGATGGGTTCACGGTCCAGATATCGGACATGCCTCCATGTATCTTTCTGAATCGCAACATGCCTGCTGATCGGCAGCGGTTCAGTCTCGCGCATGAACTCGGGCATGTCGTAATGCATCAGGTGCCATCACCCCAAATGGAAGATGAGGCGAACAAGTTCGCATCGGCGCTACTCATGCCGTCGCGCGATATTCGCCCTCACCTATCCGGGCGGCGTCTTACGATCCAGAGGCTTGCCGCATTGAAGCCTGTCTGGCGGGTATCGATGGCGGCGATTCTCTACCGGGCAAAAGAGATCGGCGCGATCACTGCCAGCCAGAGCCAGTATCTATGGAGGCAGATGAGCTCGATGGGCTACCGCAGAACGGAGCCGACCGAACTTGATCTCAAGGTCGAAATGCCCACCGTCCTTCCTGAGATTGTTAGGCTTCATCTCGAGGAACTCGGCTACGGCTTGTCTGATCTCGCCCGAGCACTCCGCTCAACTAAAGACGACCTGCGTGCTCTTCATCCGCTTCCGGGTCCCAAAGCCCGTTTGCGAGTGGTAAAGTAGGTTTTATTGGATGCGAATGAAACAGTAGCTGAAACTCGAGATCAAAGCCTCAATGGATGGCCGTGATTTCCCAACGGCCATCTCCACGGCTTGTAAAAACCCGATTCAGATATGCGGAAATAAACCCTACATGTTCTTCTTTTGGAACGAACAACATTACCGGGGACTGCTTTCTTTCAACAGTCTCGTGCTCGAGCCTTTGAGATATGACCTTGTCACCAGCAATGAAATCTCTTCGTTGCAAAGCGTGCCAAGGAAGAGGGTCGCGCACAACGAGCGTGTTTGCCGCGCGAAAATAGCTCAAGACTTGCTCGCGACTGGTTCCAGGCAAATCGAAACGTATGACGTGACGCAAGTCAAATACGACCTTGGGCTTCTTCGACATGATAAGCTCACACAGTCGTCTGCCGTGCAAGCCGTCCATGGCAACGATTTCGACGCGATGACCGTCGCGGGAGTCTACATCGTCGAACGAAAAGGAGAGCTGCTCCCCTGATCGCACACGTGAGGGATGCGCCTCAGATACCACCTTTGGAGCGGGGAGGCTGTGGATCTCCTTGGTTATGAGACGCAGGTTCGGATGTGTCATTGCTACTTTGTTAGAGCTGCTTCGAGTTCAGGGTATCCCACGGTGAACGGGGACCACTCGTCCCCCCACTCTGGCGCTTCCATCTCGAAATCTCCAGTGACTTTATCCTTCAAGCGCCAGGTTTTCTCGAATGCTCTCGTGTACATGCGCGGGGAAACGCCGACGAAAGGCCTGAAGAGCACCTTCCCTGGTTCGCGTGGCGTTGGTGCGGTCTCGGGTCGTGGCTGCTGCTCAGCACCTTTCTTCTGTACTGCCATAGACTTGCGCTCAGGAGGCTGCCACTTGAAGGGATTTGTTTCGATAGCGTCGCTATGCAATTCCAGGGCGAGGCTCTTTGGGTAGGGTTCGATGTACTGAACCTCGTACACTCCTGCGCCGACGATGTGCCGAGCGCAATAGTGACATGGGAAGGTAGTAACGAAAAGTCTTGTCCCTACCGTCGACACGCCCTCGCGCCCCGCCGACAGCAACGCATCCATTTCCGCATGTACCGCGCGGCTGAACTCGATCAGCCCACCTAAGCGAGTCTTTCTAATCCGCGCAGCAAGCCCCAGCTTGTCACCGACGGCATCGAGCTCCGGCAGCGCAGCGATCAGCTCATCCATGATTTTGTTTTGCTGCTGGTTGCTGCTGCAGAACCTCGTTTCACGAAAGGCACACCGATGATCCTCATGCTCATGCGGCTTTCCAAACCCCTCGCCATATACCCCACCGCCCGCGGCAGGCACCTCGTTGACGCCTGTCGCAACAACCGTGCCATCGCTGTCGACGAGCGCTGCCCCCACCTGGCGCGACAGACAAGCGCTCCTCACTCGCGCAGAGTGCGCATGATGCATCGCCGTTTCTTCCATAGTCGGCCGAACGATCTGATCATGAGCGACAATATTCACCAACCGGCCAAGGGGCTCATCGAGCGCAAACTTTGTGCCTGAAGGATCATCTTCAGAGTTGTCGACAAAGTAATCCGCCTCGAAAAACGCCTCCGCGACATGTTGCCCCCGTTTATTCCCTGCATCATCAGAATCGCGCTGCATAAAGCGCTTCACTTGGTCCTTTACAGCCTGCTCACCATGACGCGGTCTGCGAAAATACTTCTCAAGTATCCGTTGCTCACGCCTGCTTTCTTCACAAACAACCCCAACAAGAGCAAACGCATTCCCATATGTACGCCGTAGCAAGTTGACCTCTGCAGGATGCCTAATGGAATCAATTAGATAGGCGCGCCGCTCATTGTTTGGCCTTACTGGCTCACCTCGCACGTAGTTAACTTCGTTCGCCTTAGCCCGGAGTCGGGCAATTTCACGCATCACTGCCCTCGCCACCTCTGCCGCATCCCGCTCGCGCATCTTGTCCCCCGCATCTTGATACGCCTCGACAAGCTCCAGTGTTTTTTCCGTCACTTCCGGAAGAGGTGTGCCAATTTCCTCGTGCCATTTCTTGATTAGAGTGCTGGCTTTTATCCACTCAGTTTTGTAATCAGACGCCGCGCAGGCTCGCAATAGAGAATCTATTACACGAGACCCACCCGCGCCAACCGGTCCAACAACTGCGAAAAACATTTCGCCAGACCTGTTTTGTGAAATCACTTCTTTGGAATCTTTGGCGCCCGGTATTTCACCCTTGCTAGACGTCCTTTCTGTGACCTTACGCAATCTTTTTCTCCGAGCGATTGGTTTCGACGTTTGCTTTGGCCTTCCAAAGATCACACCGATAGCCCTGGCGGTCAATCAGACAGTGCCTCCTCAAAGCTGTCCTCTTCGGTCATCAACTTCGCGGAGTTGTGTCGACCTTATCACAGATCGGTCATTTGTTATGGCGCGTTTGAATGACTGGTGCGGGCCGAGGCTGTGTGGAAACGCTGTCTGGTGGTAAGCTTCCGCGAGGCAGCGGGAGACAGGGATGGTGGGTTTCATCGACGGCATCGACCGGGAACAGGTCACGCTTTTCCCTGATCGTCTCGAGGACTGGATCGGCGAGGATCACCTGGTCCGTGTCGTCGATCTCTTCGTCGAGGAGCTTGATCTTCCGGCGCTCGACTTCGAGCGTTGTGTGCCCGCCCGAACCGGTCTCCCGGGCTACCATCCGGCTGTGCTGCTGAAGCTCTTCATCTACGGCTATCTGACCCGCATCCCGTCCAGCCGTCGCCTGGAGCGTGAGGCGGGTCGCAATGTCGAGGTGATGTGGCTGACCGGCCGCCTGGTGCCCGATCACAAGACCATCGCCGATTTCCGGCGCGATAACGGGGCAGCGATCCGCAGGACCTGCGCGCAGTTCGTGGAGCTGTGCCGGCGGATCGGGGTGCTGAAGGGCGATTGCGTGGCCATCGACGGCAGCAAGTTCAAGGCCGTGAACAACCGCGACAGGAACTTCACAAAGAACAAGATCGCCAGCCGCTTGGCCCATCTGGAGGCTGATGTCTCGCGGTATGTCGATGACATGGCCCGTATCGACCGCCAGGAAGAGGGGGAAGCCCGGGCTGACAAGGTCGCCCATCTCGCTCGCCGCTACGGTCGTATCCGGCAGGAGATTGCCCGGCTGAAGGCAATGGAGAAGGCCCTGACCGAGGCGCCCGACGGGCAGATCTCGCTGACGGTTCCCGATGCCCGCGCCATGGCGACCAGCGCCCGGCACAGCGGCATGGTCGGCTACAACGTCCAGACCGCGGTCGATACCGGGACGCATCTGATCGTGGCACATGACGTGACCAATCAGGGCTTCGACCGCGACCAGCTGCACCCGATGGCGGCGGCAGCCAGGAAGGCTCTTCGGCGCGACGACCTGCATGCCATAGCCGACAAGGGATACTTCAGCGGGTCTCAGATCCTGGCCTGCCATCAGGCGGGGATCACCACGACCGTGCCGCGCCCCGAGACATCGGGCAACCGGGGCAAGGGCATGTATGTGAAGGCCGACTTCGCATATGACACGGCCCGCGATGTCTATGTCTGCCCGGCAGGCGAAGAGCTGATCTATCGCTACACGCGCGAGGAGGACGGCCTGCGGGTCGGCCGCTACTTGACCAATGAGTGTCAGCATTGTCCGGTTCGTCACCGCTGCACCAGCAGCAAGGAACGCCGGATCACCCGGTGGGACCATGAGCATCTGGTTGATGCGATGCGCAAAAGACTGGGTGGGGAGGCCGATCCGATGACCCTGCGCCGCTGCACGGTCGAACACCCATTCGGCACACTCAAGGCTTGGATGGGGCACACCCATTTCCTGACGCGGAGGCTGAAGAACGTCGGCACCGAAATGGCGCTGAATGTCCTTGCCTACAATATCAAGCGAGTGGTCGCGTTGATGGGCATTCGGGGCCTGATGCGGGCCATTGCCGCCTGATCGGGGGCTGTCGCGCCTCAAGCGCAGACGCCACGCCTTGCCTGAAAGGGATAACCACGCCGCCACGCGCGCAAAGAGTGTCGGAGGCGGCTGAAAGCGAGCAGCGCGGCCAACCAGCAGCCGACAGCCCGCGCCGGCGCGTTTCCACACAGCCTCGGCCGCCTGCGTCGCTGGTTGAGAGTTGTTCAATGCGCCGAGCGGATGTCCGCTTCTACGATTCGTCAACTGGTGAAGACAGAGGGTGACGAATGGCCGCTATCCGCAGCGAGCGCCCAAGTGGGCGGCGGCAGACACTCAAGCGTTATGCCGCCCTGGCGCCAGTCCGGTCCGACCGCAGAGCTGGGGATTCTTCTTCTTTGGTCACGGCCCCTAACCTATTCGCCAGGGCTGGCGAAAAGGGTGCTGTCTGCGTTGAGCGCGTAGCGAAAAAGCCTCTTGGCGGTAGGATAACTTCCGCTGAGGGCAAACTGGCGCTGAATTCCGGAGTCATATGGCCACTTCACCGCCTCGGTCTGCAGGACCTGAGCCCCGTTGAGTTGAGAGGCAACGCGTTGCGCCGATCCTCCATGGAAGCAGCCGTTGCGGTCCGATGAAATCGCCGGGTGTTGATCGATCCGAACCAACGCCCTGCGCCCCGGGAAGTCGTGCCCCCCCACGCAAATTGAGCGAACCGCCCCCGAGGTGGACACGTTCATGATCAAGCCCTGATCCATTGGTTCGAAGTTCATGTTGCAAAGTGTTGTTCCGCGGATGGTGTCTGTGCGGCAGCCAAGGATCCACGTTTCACCACTAGGAAGCAGGAGCTCAGACTTGCCCCCGCTAAAATAGGTATATTGTCCTCCGGATACGGGATCGACGCCCACTCTTGCGGCTGACACCGACTCCTCCGGAACGACTGCGGGCCAGAACTCCAAGGTTTCGTTGGGCATGAAGCCCCCTTGAAGATCCCTTGCGACAACGCGCGAGTACTTGCTCGAACTGCCCCCGTCGTCGCCAACTTGCGTGGTTTGGCAGGCCGACAAAACGCCAGCGGAGAGAAGTGCAAAAGCAGCAAGAGTGCGGTTCATCTTGACCTCAAGATCAGCGGAGAGAAGTTGGGCGTGCCATTCTGGTCGCTCCATCTGTGTCTGTCTCTCCCACAGGCCAACGGCAAGGCGCTACCACGCAGAAAGCCGCACTCCGCGACCATCCCGGCTCCGCCTCGCGCGGGATTTTTCATGCCACCAGCCTTCCGCTGATGAGGTGGGGATGACGCAACCTCAGGGCCGGCGGCAGGTTGGGGTGTAGGTTATTTCCCCCATTGCGTGTTAACGCATGATTTATCATACATTAAATTACCCTTACTGATCACAGCAAGGGGACACCCCATGCACGACACATCCACCACCCCCACCTGGCGCGGCTTCGCCCTCGCGCTGTTCATCGCCGGGACCCAGCTCGAGCTGATGGCTGCGGCCTTCCATTTCCTCGCGTCCTTGCGGGAGGTGCTGTGATGACCGCCCCCCTTCGCGCCTCCACCGCCGTGGCGGCCATTCCGAACCGGGGCAGCGGCTCGCCTTACGCCCGGGGGGACGCGGATCGATACTACGGGCGGTGCCCACGGCCGGAAAAATGGCTCGACCCGCTCGGGCGCGTCCGGGTGCCTCTGACCGACCCCGAAGAAGTCGAGGAATACCTTCTCGGCTATCGCGAAAACCCCAGCGACGAAAAGGAATGGTGATGATCATCGCCTCCTTCCCCTCGCGCCGCGCGTTCCTGATCTGCGAGCGCACCGCCACCGGCTGGACAACGGCCGGGATCGTCCATGACACCGCCTCGGCCGAACGCTGGTGCGACGGCCCCGGCACCGCTTATCTCCCGGTCACGATGGCCGAGGGCCGCATGATCGAGACAACCGGCCGCGTTCCGGATCACCGGGCCGCCGATCTGATCCACGGCGGCCAGGAAGCGGCCAGCCGCGCCACCGCCAGCGAGCGCCTTTGGGCGCGGGGAGGTGCGGCATGATCGGCCCTCTTCGCACCGCCGAGGCGCTGGACCCGATCAGCACGCCGCAGGGCCGGGCCGAGGCACGCGACCGCCGCCGGGCGATCCTGCGTGGTCGTTCACTACTTGCGGAAAAACAGTAAGTTAGGCTGTATCGTCGCTAGGTAACCGCTCATTTGAGATCAATAAGTTGCATCGCGAAGTGTATCGCAGCGGAACCCAGAGAGAATCGCGGGTGTCGGGCGCAGCTTGCCTTGCTCGAGCACCAAGCTGTTAACGCTGCCGACTATCGGTTTGCCGACGGAGCCGGAGTCCCGCGTAGACCAATGCTGGCCAGGAAAATGAGGGCTACAGCCCCGCAAAAAATCGCCATGAACACAGTCACCTCAAGCCAATCGCCCAGATAGGCGAGCGCATAGTAGACCCAGGAGAAGGTGGAAGCCTCGAGCGCATGCGTAACCCGACCGGCCAATGCATCAGCCGTGACAAGAGCAAGAGCCAGCGCCGCAGCCCACCTCCCGGCGCGAAATGCACGAAGTTCCTCTGCCGCCCTTCCGTTCTGTTGGAGCGCCTCGATTTCATTCGTCAGCTCCCGCAGGCGTGGTCGGATATTCCATCTCAATGAGATGGCGTCGCTGAGAGGTTGCAGACCGGCCAGCTTGGTTTCGAGTGGTTGGTCAAGGCTCCCGCGGATGCGGATCAGTTCGGCGTTCAGACATGTGCAGAACCGTTGATGTGCCAGCCATGTTCGAATGCGCGCACGGCTCTCAAGTTCCTTGGCCTGTTCCTCAGCTCGCTTGGCGACCTCAGCCTGCATCTTGTCTAAACGATCCGCCAGATCCGAAAGGGTTCGAACCATTTCAACGGCGACATCCAATCGAGCGGCGCGTCTCCGTCCCGAGTCGAGCAGAAATACGCCGCCATCTGTCAAGACCGCGATCCCCTGGCCAAAAGATACGAGGTCGACATCCTCAAGATCGGGTGCGTCCTGCATCGCTCGCTCTGGCGACACGCCGTAAGTCCGAGCCCCCATGACGCGCGCAGCAGTCGGAAACAGACCGCAGAGCTTTGCGGGGCTCGCCGGATGCGGCAACGGGTCTTCCCTGGACCAGCAGGCACTCAGGACATGCTTTCCGCCAGTGCGCCTTGATGTTTTCACGTCGGGCAAGCGCTTCAAGGTGCCGTCTTCAAGATCTGTCACCGGAACGAGCGCGAAAGGATCGTAGATCCGAAAAAGTGCCTCGAGAACCGCATCGAGCTTCAGCTGGCTTGGGACCTGTTCTCCGGCGGATGCGCTTCCCGCTATCCGGGACACGGCATGGGGCGAGGCGACCAGGCTGTGCCCTGGGGCAATATACCATGTCTGGTGATACTTCTGCTCGTGTTCGGGCAAACCGACGAGAAGGCGGCTATCCTTGGTTCGCGGCGGCCGCCGGACAGCCTGACGGTCCCATTCGGCCGTCTCCATCCGTTCTATCTCTCGCCAGAAGTCAAGCAGATGCACGCCCGCCCGTGTATCGACCGAGACGGTGACCCAGTTTCCCGGCTCGGTCTCCTTGATTCCCGGGCGAACGATAACCAGCACGGTGAAGCCGCGGCCCAGGGGGGCATGCGTGCGATCATTGCGGGCGAAAACTTTCAGAGACCCGGTGAACTCGCTTTCGCTGGTGACGATGGCGTCGACAAGCCGACGCCTCCCGCACTCCTTCATGGGAAGGCTCAACTGGTGAACCTGCTGGGCATAAAGCTTGCGTTCGTACCGCGCCCGCTCTTCCTCCAGAGCAGCCCTGGCCTGGGCCAGGTATGAACCATCGGCAGAGACGGGGATCTCGGCTGGATCCCACCCAGCTCGAAGAGCTTCCACCGCAAATCCCATCGTCATCTGCCAGGCTCGGCAGAACGAACCATGGCGGACCACCCCGACGCTGCGGTCCCCCAGAACGCTGTGGCTCAGTGCGGCAGCAAGTGCTGGCCAGGATCGTTCTTCCGGCCGGTCGACAACACCGGTTCTTTCCCAACCGGAAATCGCGGGCAGCCACTGGTCCCGCACGGCATCGGGCAAAGACACCCCGGACAGCCTTGCCGCGAGAAACAGCACCCCCGTCACACTGTCGGGGCTGGCATCCTCCACCTTCCACGAGCAGCCGCGGACAAGGTCCGCGAGAGAGGCGAAGTGAGCCAGTTCAGCGCCATGCAGCGGCAGGTTCTCGTTCAGGACCATCGCGATCACGCTGGACTGACGGACGCCCAGAACATTGCGCTCGGATGCCTTGACAAGCGATATGCCCGCCGCCGCCGACTGTGTGTCGACGATCAGGCCGGGCCGGTCATCCTGAACGAAGGCCGGGGAAAGATCGACGCCCGCTACCGCGGCAAGGAAATCCTCGAATGCCTGCATGATATTCCAGTCCCCTTGAGGCGCGCTCTCCGGATGCTGCGAAGACCGGCCTCGGCCGTCAATACCTGACCGCTTCGGAAAGGACGGCCAATGGCCTCCAGCGCTGGTGATAAGCGCGAAGGCTGTGAGTCGGGTCTCAGGCGGTCGTCAGAAAGACCGTCATGCAGAACAGGAAAGCGGTTACTTTATAAGGGGAAGAGTCTCAGGCGGTCGTCAGAAAGACCGTCATGCAGAACCTGTTAAGGAACGAACCATGTTTGGAATGTCGCGTCTCAGGCGGTCGTCAGAAAGACCGTCATGCAGAACCTGATCTCCGCAGCCCCTTGCTTTTCAACAAGGAAGGCGGCGGCGATCTGAAGCAAATCCCGTCCTGGCGCATTTTCAGCCTCGGTTCCGGGCTTGACTGGCGTGATCTCCGTATTTTTTCTTTCTCAATCGGAGATTTGCTCTTTTTCTGAGGTAAAAACAAGCCTCGTCTCCTTTTTCAGGGTCTCCGGCGTCTGCGGAAAACGGGCCGTGAACGCATCCGGATAGACCGCTTGTTTGACCGTCTTCCCCGCCAGGACAACCTCGTCCCCGTAGCCAGACCCGCCGAAGTCGAACATGGCCCGCGTCATCGAGACCAGCCGCACCGATGCCCTCGGCAGGGTGAAGCTGACGGGCGCGGACATCATATGCGGCGGGACCATGGTCAGGTGCGTTTCCACATCGGGATAGATCGTCGGCTTCTTCAACCGGTCGTCCTTCATCTGCCATTCGATGATCAGCCCTTCCTCGCCGAGGATCCGCTTGATCGATTTCGGGACCGCGTTTTTGAGTTTCCGGTCGTAGCTCATCAGCGAGCGAACCGCATTGACCACATAGGTCAGATTCAAGCCGCGCCTTCCAGGAAGATCGAGAATGTTGTGATGCGCCAGATCGTCCCGGATGGTCTTCTTTCGCGTGCCCCGCTTGAAGGTCTTACATGCGTCGTAACCGCCCGGCTTTTCATTCGAACGAAGCGTCAGGTCACTTGGACGCTCACCTGCATCTATGAAATGAAGCTGAAACTTCCGGGCATGGTCCTCGGACAACATTTTACACCGTTCTTCGAACGGGGGCGCATCGAAGCCCGTTTCGGGATCCAGATATGGGATGAAGACCTGACCTGGCTCTGTTTTGGACCTCCTCAAGAGGTCCGGCGCCGTCACGAGGATGCCGATCTGCGGGGAGGCATTTCTTTTGATCCCGGGCCCAAAGGCGGGCTTGAGCCCGGTTCCGCCTGTTTCCTTGTACAGCATGCCGACGAACGCAAACAGGCGGTCGCGTTCCCAGATAAGCGCATAGTCAGTTAACCGGGTCAAGACACGCATGACGATCTGATGGAGGCGCACGTGATCGTTGAGGCGCGCCCCGTTCGCCTGGAAGTTATGGATGGCGGCTGCGGTCGCGACTGTCTGGTAATTCCGACATTTCTCTTCCAGATCCGAAAGGAACTTACTATAGCTTTTGTCCTTGGGCTTCGGGATGTCCTTGATCGACTGCAGGATTTCCCCCCGAAAGCTTTCCCGCTGTTTTACGCAGTTGATCTTGTCCGGATCTCGGCGCTTTTCGTTGTGAAGCCCGGCGAAGCTTTTGACCTCGCCCGCTGTAACCTTGTGCTTTTCGAATATCCCCGTCAGAGGCGGCAGATGGGCGTAGCGGACGAGTTGACGCAACCCACTGCGGGTCCCGGGAAAGGTCGTGTGATAATTGGCGGTACCTTCCTCTTGGTACACTTCCTTGAAGAAGGACGCGTCCTGATAGAACAGTCCCTTTTCTTCCAAAGCTCCTTCGTGTTCCTGCCCGCTGAAGCCCGCGGCCTGAACCTTGGTGTAAAGCGAGAACAGGCGGTCCATGTCGGCAAGGATGCCCTGGGCCCGCTCGTCGCGTTCCTTGCGCTCGCCGCAGGACAGTTCAAGCGTTTCGGACCATTTGCCATCCATTGACGCGGATTTGCGCATCTGGTGGCGCAGGCGTGAGGCCTCTATGGGCGGGACCATGTAGAGCCAGGCATAGAACTGGCTGTGCCAGTCCGCACGGAATGCCTGTTCTGGAGGCTGGAAGCCGTCCAGGGCCACACTGAGGTCGCAGCAGTCACGCTTGGTGTCGATCTCGCCGATCCAACCGAAATCAGGGTCTTCGGGACCGGGTTCCGCAAGATACCTGGCGAAGATATGTGCGAAAAGTTCCTGCCGGAACTCCTCGATCCGGTTCGCCCCCTGCCTCTGAACCCGAGCGTCAGGGCTGTATCTCAGATCCTGCCCCTGCTCGCGGGTCGATTGCGCGGCCAACGCATCAAGAAGCGCCGAGATGTCGTCGTAGCGATCGAGGCCAAGATCGTCGATCAGCGAGATCGGCGAGCGATAATACCGCTTCGTCCGTGCATCGTATTTCGTTTTCCTGGCATCCTTGGAGCGCCCGACTTGTAGGACGGCCCAATGGCAAAGTTCCCTGTTCCTTTCGGCGTCCGACTGAATACCAGACAGCCAGCCGCGAAAGCCGGACTGGTAGAGTTCGAGAAGTAGCCGGTAACGGCATCGAGCCGCATCACTCTCTTTCTGGTCGTCCTTCGGCGGGAGGGACTTCTGAAGCGTGACAAGCCCAGGTGCAAGATCGACGTCATTGTTATCTGCAAGGCGGCGGACCTTGTCCATGACGGCGGCGAACCGCGGGATGTTCAGGACAGTGATGTCGTCCGTGCCGGAGAGATGCGCCACCAGGTGCTTGAGGTTGTCCATCTCGACGAATTCGTCGGCCTTGGCCTGCTTTAGGGCAGTCCGTACCGCATCCTTCTGGATTGCAAGGTCGAACTTCAGCAGCTCTTTGAACGCATCCAGAGCAGCAGGGGACACATGTTGCAGGTTTCGGCTGTCGGCATTTTGCTTGCTGGGGTCACCCGCTATCGGATGGACGATCCCGTTTTCCAGCAATCTAAGAAGAGCCCGGCGCACGTTGAAATGGTTCGTCCGGTTGCGAACGGAACGCACGACGCACATCATCGCCCAGAGCAACTCGGCCTGATGGCTCTTGTCCCTGTTGCCCGTGAAGATCGACGCACGCGAACGGCGTTTGCCGTCCGGAAGATGGCGTTTGCCGTCCGGCAGATACTTGGCGCCGAAGATGATCGGAATGTGCCGCTCGAATTGGTCCTGATCGAACTTCTCGTAGTCGTCGTCCACGACCTCTCTCATGACATCCTTCGTACAGAGGTCTCGGTTCTCGTCATTGCCCATTTTCCCCTTCGGATCTGCAAGCCCTTTCAACGTGCGAAGCGTCAGGCCAACGGCGTTGCGCCACGTTCTGGCGAAGGTCTCTATCTGCTTGATCTCGCTCTGGCCGATGCTGGTTGCCAGAAAGGTCATCCGCTTCTCGAATGCTTCCAATGCCGCGGGATCATCCTCCCTGAAATCATGAAGGGCATCGCTGGCATGAACGAAGAGCTTGCCAAGCCGGATGAACTCGCTCATTTCGGCATTCCTCTTCTTGCCCCCCAGGACCAGAAGAAGATGCTGCCGGTCCTTGGGAAGCAACGAAAGAAGTTCGCTTTTGTCCGGCACGTCGGCCTGCGCCTTCCGGAGGGCAATGCGGAAACGATCCGACTTGGCGAGGCGCTGGTAATACTGCCGAACGGCATTATGCAGCGCCCAGATCTGGTCCTTGAATGGGTCCTTTCTCTCCAGCGGCAGGCTTTTCTTGAAGCTGCCGAAATGGTCGAAAAGGCGCGAGCCGAACCAGGACGGGTAGATCGGTCCCGCATGGTTCTCCGGCTTTTCGAGTTCCTCGAAGATCGCCTTTGCGATATCCGATCCGCCCTTGCCGTCATCGCCGAAATACCGGGCCTCGGCGCATGTCGTCCATGTGGCCTGGGCCTGCAGCTTTCCTGAGGGCGTTCGTGGATCGCTGGCGCTTCTCGAGATGGCTTCGCCCCGCGCGACGATCAGGCCGCGCCGCGTCTCAGGTCCGGGCGTGCCGTTCGGATCTCCCTTGGGCACCGAAACGGAACCTATCCGCCTGGGCCCGCCACCGATGACGACCTCCTGGTCGAAGAGATGGGCGATGATCCGGTCGGCGATGGCGCCGTAATCCACCCGCCCGGGTTCCTCCTGCCAGAACCGGCCATGCCACACGCCCTCGAAATCCGTACGCGCGATGACCGGATCCTGGGGGCCATCGGCATCGCGGTATTTCTGGATTGCCTGCCCGTTCCTGTCGTTCAGCGGTCCCGAGGGAACAACCTCATACATGGCATAGGGATGCGATTTGGCATTCCAGAGTCGGCGAAGTTCGGAAATCTCTGCCTCATCGATTTTCTCGACTTCCCTGATCCTCGCGATCAGGCGCATCCACAGCGCCTCCGCCAGATAGACCCTGTCGCGATAGGCTTCGGGATGCATGGCGCTCAACCGGTTGCGCTTTTTGACCACCTTGTCGAGAACGGCAATCGTCTGCCGCAAGAGCGCCTTCGGGTTTGCAGAAAGGTAGCCGGGAAGTGCCGCCGGGCGGATCTGGTCCCCTTCATGGTCGTGGTGCAGCCCGCGCCCCAGGCGGCGGTCTCTTTCGGGTTCACGGAAATCGGTATAGCTCTCGCTGATCGGGCGAAGATGCTTGGCCATGGATGGGCCTCCCTATATTGGATTCGTGAAAAATGGACCTGCGGCGATGGCAAGGACGGGCCTGAGCTTGGAGGGAGAAAGAAATGACGATGCCAGAGAGCACCAGATGGGTAAAGACGCTCAACTTCACCACAATCGGCACCTGAAACGACGTCATGCATGCGGAATCGCCCTCAGAAAACTATGAAGCCATTGTTTTAAGGGGGAAATATCATGATGTGGTCAAGCACTCCGGGTTCCGCGGGCGAAAAATTCGCAGAGTCTTCTATTTCCTTCGGAACGATGTCATATTATTCATGCCTTGTCAGCCTCCTACAGGAGCCTGGTTCTGCATGACCGCTTTTCTGACAGCGGCCTGAGACTCTTCTGGCGAGGCGATCTTCTCCTACTAAGTTCTGCATGACCGCTTTTCTGACAGCGGCCTGAGACAGTCAGCAGCGGGGGAAACCGGTCCCAGGTCAAATCCGCCGGGGGACCGGAGCCGTCAGGACTATGAGGTGAAACGATACAAAATGCCGCCCCGGACCTATGGGACAGCATCACCGGCTATGATGCCCTCAACGCTGCATGGGCCCGCGTCGATGCCAATGCAGGGTCCGCCGGAGGGGATGGAGTGACGCGGCATGAGTTCCGCTCGGACCTTTTCGCCCGGCTGAACCAGCTGCGCGCCGACCTGTTGAGCGGCGAATATGTCCCGCGCCCTTACCGCAAGGTCAGCGTTCCGAAAAAGAAACCCGGCTACCGCATTCTCGCGATTCCCAGCATCCGGGACCGGGTGGTCCATACCAGCATTGCCACGGCGCTGGTGCCAATCCTCGAGCCGCATTTCGAGGAATGCTCCTTCGCATACCGACCGAACCGCGGCGTGACGAAGGCCGTCGCCCGGATCGAGCAATGGCGAAGTCGGGGCTATGAATTCGTGATCGAGGCTGACATCGTCCGCTATTTCGACAATATCGACCACGACATCCTCATGGGAAAGCTGAAGGAGCTGATTGCCGGTATCCCAGGAGCCGGGCCGGTCCTTTCGTTGACGGAACGGCTGCTGGCGCACCAGGGCAAAGGCCTCGGAACCGAAGGCGTCGGCCTGGTCCAGGGCTCGCCGCTGTCACCGCTGCTGTCCAATCTCTACCTTGATGCTCTGGACGAGGAGATCGAGGAAAGCGGCGTCAAACTGGTGCGTTTTGCCGACGACTTCGTCATCCTCTGCAAGTCGCAACGGCGGGCGGAAAAGGCCCTGGCCCACTGCGTCGAGATCCTGTCGCATCACCGTCTGCGCCTGCACGAGGAAGGCACGCGTATCGTCAATTTCGACAGAGGGTTCAACTTTATCGGCTATCTCTTCCTGAAGAGCCTCGCGGTTCAAGAAAAGGCGGAACCCAAGCCAGCGGTGCCGTCAAAGCCGCTGAAATCGGAAGTGACGGACGACGGAGTGATCCTGCTCGAAGAGAAAGGGTCCAGGTTCGACCAGGGAAATCGCGTCCTTTATGTACTCGATCCCGAACACAGTCTCGGTACTCGGAATCGCAGCTTTTCGGTCCGGCGCGAGGACGGCGCCGAACTCATCGCGATCGGACAACACCGGGTTGGCCGGATCGAAGTCGGCCCGGACGTTGGCTTCGATCATGGTGCTGTCCTTCTGGCGATGGACAGCGGAACGCCGCTGGCCGCGGTCGACGGGTATGGCCAGACACGGGGCACCGTCGAACCGCGCCTCAGCCGGAAAGGCGGGCTGCACCTCGCGCAGGCGAAGGCTGTACTGACAGAGGATTTCCGGCTCTGCATCGCCCGCAGTCTTGTCGAGAGCCGGATACGGAACCAACGTACGCAGCTTTCTCGCCTCAACCGGCGGCAAGGGCTGGCGCCGGTGGAAGAGGCTCTTCAGGCGATGAAGCGCGAACTGGGAAAGCTAGAAACGGCCGGAAGCGTCGAAGCGGCGATGGGCCTCGAGGGGGCATCCTCGGCGCATTACTGGCGTGCGATCGGTCTCCTGGCCGGAGCCGGGGCTCCATTCAAGAGGGAACGTCCTGCCAGAAGCCCACTCAATGCCGCGATCAACTATTTAACCGGTATTCTGGAGCGTGACATACGTGCCGCAGTTCAAGGTGCCGGGCTGCATCCTGGCTTCGCATTCCTTCATGGATCACGTGACCGACATGACGGCCTGGTATTCGACATGATGGAACCGTTCCGGGCTGCAACCACAGAGGGTCTGGCGGTCTTTCTCTTCAATGCGAGGCGTCTTTCGGCCGACATGTTTTGCGAGACTGACGTCGGCAAGATCGACCTGTCGACCGAAGGGCGACAGGCGCTGGTCCAGGGATATGAGGCCGTCGTTGCCAGGCGAGTGAACCGCCCTGATCGAAAGGGCAAAATGGGGTGGAGAGCCCTCATGCTTCTCCAGTGCCGTTTTCTTGTCCGATCAATCCGCAGCGGCACATCCTCGGATTTCGTTCCATACCTCATGGAGGCATAGCATCGTGGTACGGTCAGCAATGTTTCGGATCATCACTTACGACATATCCAGCGACAGGGTGAGGCGCCAAGTCGCGGCATTGCTTGAGGCGGAAGCCACGCGCGTGCAGTATTCGGTCTTCGAAGCAAGGTTATCAGATGCTGCGCTTAGACGCATCGTTTCAAGGATCGATGAGCGGCTCGCCGACAGCGATAGCCTGCGGGTGTATACGGTGGGCACTCGACATGAACGTCGCTGCCAAGTCCTGGGCTCCGGTTTGCCCGTCGATAGAGATGTGGGGTTCTGGCTGTTGTGAAGAAGGATGCGCTGGCGACAAGCGAGCATATGCCTTGAACGATGGCGCATCCACGCTGCTCCATTGGTTTTGCGACGACTACTGAGAGCTTATCTTGGCCTGTTTTCCCCTGATGGCCCCGCCGATCCGGCGCCCGATCTCGCCTGGCGAGGGGGCGATCCATCCGATCAGCGCGACCAGGACGATCCAGGGCGGGATGACATTGACGATGACGGTGTCGACGCGGTCGGCGCGGAGGCGGTTCTCGGATTGCTCCTGGCGGATCTCGCGGGCGCGCGGCCGGACGATGGAAGGGGCATTCTCGACCTTCTGGCCCTGCACATTCTCGGCTCCGGCCTGGACATTGGCGGCGACCTGCGGCCCGAGCGGGACCGGCAGGCCGCCGCAGCCTGCCAGCAGCAGCGCCGCGAGGAGCGTCCTCATGCGCCCGACCAGCGGAACGGCGCCCCGGCCGGCACCCCGTCGAGCCCCTCATGGCAGAGCTGGCGGGCCTTGTTGCGGCGGATCGCGAGGCCGCGCACGCCCTTGCCGCCCGCGAAGCGCCAGCGCGGAAGCTCATTGCAGGCGCCGCGCAGGTCGCCCGCGTTGAGCTTGCGGATGAGCGTCGAGCGCCCGGCCGCGCCGAGGCCCACATTATAGGCCCAGTCGAGGATCGCGACATAGGTCCGGTCGGGGATGCGGGTCTCGACGGGATCGGCGATCAGCCGGTCGAGCCCGGCCTCGAACTCTGCGAGCCTTCCTGCGAACATCGCTCGGCACTGGGCGGGCGTGTAGCTGTCGCCGAGATTGACGCCGCGCGTTTCGCCGAAGCAGACGGTCGGCACGCCGACGATGTCGAGATAGGCCTCTGTCTTCAGGCCCTCATTGCCGCCGACGAAGCTGAGCGCGAGGGCGGTGGCGGCGGCGCCGCGCTTCAGGATCCTGCGCATCGGCTCACTCCATCCTCTGGGCGATCAGACGGGCGGCGAAGGCGGCCGCGGTGACCAGCGCCGAGAGCCCGGCGAAGAGCCCGCGCGGGATGCCCAGCAGATCGGGCGAGGCCAGCGAGAGCCCGGCCTCGAGCCCTGACAGCAGGCCCGCGAGCAGGATGAGACGGATCGACCAGGCACGCCGGATCAGCGCGCGCCACTGGGGCACGAGGTGCATGGGGAAACTCCTGTCGGGGATGAGGGGCGATCAGCGCGGGACGCGCTGCAGGACGGTCTTGATGTCGGCGCGAAGCTCGCGGAGCAGCGCGTTGGTCTCCTCGCGGTCGCGCTGGCGGGCGGCGAGATCCTCGGCGCGCTGCCGCTGCCAGCGGGCCTCGAGGGCGCGGATCTCCTCGGCGAGCCGGGCGGTCTCGCGGTCGAGCGCGGCGGTGTTGGTCCGCGCCCGGGCCTCGAGCCGGACCGACCAGACGGCCAGCCCGAGCAGCGAGAGCATCACCCCCCACCAGTCCCGGATCTGCGTGGTCAATTCCTGCATGGGGCCTCCGCCGGATGGGAACAGGGCGGATGGGAACAGGGCGGATGGGAACAGCGCGCGGCGGTCATCTGATATCGTCGCCGATCACGAAGCTCTCGGTCGGCCCCGAGAAGATCTCGGCCGTACCGGCCGCGAAGGATCCCCTTCTGTTCCGGCCGAGGCGGAGTTGCAGGCCGGTCGGACGGCCGGCCAGGGCGATGCTGCCCGAGACCGACGAGACCGCGTGGCCCCAGCTCGCGGTGGAGCTGCCGTGGAAGACCATCATGGTCCGGCGCCACGCGGCCTCGATATCGTCGAAGCTGATATGGACCTGCCCCTGCATCGAGGCGCCGTTGACCCAGGAATGATAGGCGATCTCGGTCCAGGCGCTCCAGGAACTGCCGCCATCGACGCTCAGCCGGATTTGCAACCCTTCGTCCGCCCCGAGCCGGTTCGGGTTCATCGTGAAGCGGATCACGGCGCAGGTGGCATCGGTCAGATCCATGATCCCGGTGGGCGCCGAGGTGTCGCTCAGGTGATAGCTGTAGACGCGCGGGCGGATCTGCGGCGGGGCGAAGGCCTCGACCGCGGCCCTGAGAACCGCCCCCGACAGCGCGCCGAACTCGGTGCCGGTCGGGTCGGTGGCCTGGGCCAGGGTCAGCTCCCGGACCCCGGCCGGAACAAAGCCGCCGGAGGCGAAGCTGCCGAGCGTGATCCAGCCGTTATTGGGGATGTTGCGCATCTTCAGGGCGCGGGTGGCGGTGTCGACCCAGAGCATGCCGGCCGCGGTCTCGGCGGGCGGGGTGGCCCCGGCATTGCCGCTCTGGATCGCGGAAAGCGCGCCCTGCAGCATGGCGAAGGCCTGGGCCTTGGTATGGGTGTTGTCGAGCAGATAGCTGCCTTGGCTCATGTCATCCTCATGCGGCCTGGAGGGCAGTCACGGTAAGGCCCGTGATGCCGATGGTGTAATCGGGGCTCTCGACGCTCAGGATCGCGCGGAAGCGGAAGGCGCGGGCCGGGAAGTCGGCGGCATCGAAGCTCTGCCAGGGCCCCCAGGCGGGATCGGCCGCCGGATCGTCATCGGTGAGCGAGACCTGCAGGTCGACATCGCCATAGGCATCGGTCGAACCCTGCCAGAGCCGCGCGTCGGGCGGCGTCCACATCGCCGTGCCGGAGGGCTGCCAGAACAGATCCTCGGCCTCCGAGATCAGGAGCTCGATATCGGTGATCAGCCGCACCGGCTGGACCCTGCCCAGATCGATCCGGCCCGCGAAGGCGTAGATCGCGCGGGTCTGGCCCGGGGCCATCGCCAGCACGCCCCCCGCCGCGCGGCAGCCCTCGGCCGCCCCCGCGAAGTCCGGGGCCTCGGCCAGGGTGACGACGGTCGTGGTCGGGATGATCGAGGCGGCACGGATCGCGATCCCCGAGACCGGGCCGGGCGTGCCCATCGCGTCATGGGCGCGCGCGAGATAGGTGCCGGATTTGAGCGGCAGGGTCGCCTCGGTCACGCCGCCCGAGACCGCCTTGCCGATCCCGGTCGAGCTCTGCCAGGTCGCGCCCGAGAGCGCGCCCGCATGGCGGAACTCGATCCGGCCGCCCTGGCGCACGTCGAGCGAGGGATGCCGGTCCCAGCGCAGCATGGCGACGGCACCACCCGAGGCCTGCACCGAGAGCCCGGTGATCGCGCCCGGCGGGGCGTTCTCGCCCTGCACCGCCGTCGCGCCCGCCCAGGCCCAGTCCGACCAGATGCCGCGCGCATTCCGGCCCCGCGCGCCGAAGGCATAGGGGCCCGGCGCGACATCGTCGATCATGTCCTCGGGGCTGTCGGTCACGGGGCTTTACCTGCGCGGGCTCGCGCCGCTGAGCGCCACCAACCGGCTGACCCCGCCCGCGCCCGGCACCGAGGCGCACAAGCGCTGGAGCGCGGTCCATCGGGCCCCGCCCGGACCCGACCGCTGGAAGATCAGATCCCGCACCTTCGAAGGCCTCGCCGTCGCCGCGGCCGAGCAATGGGGCGGGCAAGCAGGAAAGGAGGCCGCCTGATGGCCGAGATTTTTACCCGCAGCTTCGGCTGCTGCGAGGCCGAGACGAGCCCGGCCGAGGCCCGGCTGACGATCCGCCGGGACGGCAAGGACATGATCCGGCTCTTCGGCCGCGACCTGATCCGCAGCTCGCTTCTGGGCGGCAGCTGGGCACCCGATATCGAGCGCGCGCTGCGCTGGGGGCTCGAGCTGATCGAGGCCGAGCTCGGCGAGGATCTGCGCTACCGCGCGGGCGTGATGGCGGCCGTCAAGCTCTGCTGGCGGCTGCGCCTGGCCGATGATCCGCGCCGCGCGGAGCGGCTTCTGCTGGGCGATCCGCAGGCCGGGCAACCGCCAGCAGAGCCCCGGATCTGCCCCGCCTGCGGCGAGCTGGTGACCGAGGGGCAGGGATGCGGCGGCGGTATCTGCCGGGCCTCGGACGCCTTTCCGAGGCCGGTCGAAGACCCCGCCGACAAGGCGTTCCGCGACGCTATCGCCGAGCTGGTCGACAGCGCCATGAAAGAAGGAAAGGTCGATGGCGAGGCGTGGGGCGGAATGCCAGATGCGCACGCGTGATATTCAGTTCGCCCCGCGACTACTTCCCGCACCTGAAGCAGCGCACTATCTCGGGGTCAGCACCAGCACACTGCGCAGCTTGAACATCCCGCGTCGCCAGCTTGGCGCGAAGCGCCTATATGACAGGCTTGACCTTGACGCATTTGCTTCCGGGCTCCCAACTGAAGGGAACCTTTCAGGAGATTCGGAATGCGACAGCCTGTTTGGGGTGTCCAGTTGAAGGGGATCAGGCGTCAAAGACGTGGTGATCGCGTCGTGAAATACCATCGCGCGACAGGAATTCGCCTTCCCGACCTGCCGGAAACACATCCGGATTTCGTTGCTGCGTGGGCCGCTGCGGAAGCTGGAAGCGCCGACCCGCTGGCGAAGGCTGCCCGCGTCGCGCCGGTGGCCATTGGCTCCCTGTCCGCATCCATCCGCGCCGAACGAGCGGGCAGGGACTGGAAGTCCCTTTCCGCAGTATATCGCAGCGCGATGAAGCGCGAATTCGATGCGATGTCGGAAGCCTATGGAAAAGCGCAAACCAAAGCAAGGTGGGCAAGCCCGCACATGTGCCATGGACTAGCGCGCTTCCGGCTTTTGCAAGTGGATGGGCTGTGGAACTGAACCAGGTGAAAGATGCCCTCCAGGTCACATCTGGCGGGTTCACCTTCCTGGAGGCAAACGGCAAGGTCCGGTCGGTGAAGGGGCTTGGCAACCTTATCGCAGAATCAGCCCGAACCGCAGGCATCAGCAAGTCTGCACACGGCCTTCGAAAATCGCGACTGACAGCCATCGCTGAAGCGGGCGGAACTGCGCATGCGATTATGGCATGGGGTGGTCACCAGACCCTTCAGGAGGCCGAGCGTTACACGCGCGCGGCGCAGCTGAAAAAGCTGGTCATGGGTGATGAACATATAGAGAACAGTGTATCACTTGAAATCCGTGATACAAAAACAGCGAAAACCTAAATGATTTCAACGCTGTTTCGCACGAGTGGCAGCCCGTAGGGGGTTTGCCTGGTCGGTCGCCCGGATTGCCCGCGGCATGAAGCGCTATGTGCTGGAGGCCGAACGGCCCTTCATCGTGAACCTGACCCACGGCGCCCGGACCGAGGATCTGGCCCGGCCGCTGCGCACGATCACCGGCGCGAACCGGGGCGAAAAGGCGCTGGTGGCGCCCAGCCTGACCCGCTTCAACGGCGGAGCCACGGGCGCCGATCTGCGCGACCCGATGCCGACCGTCACCGCGAACAGCTGGATCAAGCGGCCCGGCGGCGCGATGCCGCTGGGGATCGTCACGCCGCATCTGCTGAGCCTCAAGGGCACCGCCCGCCGCGATGGTGCCGCCACGGCGCCGCATCCGACCGTGCTGGCCGGTGGCGGCCACAGCGCCGTGGTCGCGCCGGTCCTGACCTACGCCCAGCAGGGCGGCGGCAACCGCTCGGCCGGGGCTCCGCACCACACGATCTGCGCCTCGAAGAAGGACCAGAACAGCCTGCTGGCCGCGACCATGGTTCATGTCGGCAATGGCGAACGGCCCGGGCAGGCGCCGCGCGCGCTCGACATCGGCGCGCCGCTGAACACCGTGGTCGCGGGCGGCGTGAAGCACTACCCGGTGGCGGCCTTCCTCGCGCAGCAGAACGGCGGGCCGCGCATGGCCACCCATGCCGGGCATGACCCGCGCGCTCCCCTGTCCACGGTCGCCGCCAGCGGCAGCCACCAGACGCCGGTCGCAGCCTGGTTCGCGAAATACTACGGCACCGGCGACGGCGCCCGGATGGACGAACCTTGCCACACCGTGACTGTCAAGGACCGCATAGGGCACATGCAGGCCGACCTGGCCGCGCCGCCCTTCGCCGAGGAACACGAGGCCCGGTCCCGCGAGGTGGCCGAGTTCCTGCGTGCCCATGGTGCATGGGACGGCGGCGAGTTCGTCACGCTGGAGATCGACGGGCAGACCTTCGTTGTGATCGACATCGGCATGCGGATGCTCAGCCCGCGGGAGTTGTTCAACGCGCAAGGGTATCCGCCCGACTACGTGATCGAGGGCGCTTGGGAGGGGCTTGACAGCGACCAGCCCACGTTCCGCCCGTTTTCCAAGGATGTGCAGATCAGCTGCTGCGGCAACTCGGTCTGACGCCCGCATTCTGGACGGAATATGCGCTTCGGCTCAAGGGGCCTGGGCGCGCGCTATTGGTCTTCGAGCTTTGCGGTGAACCTCGCCACGGTCCTCGATCAGCCTGTTGAGGAGCGACAGGGCCTTTCGCGCCGCTTCGCTCACGCCCGCGCGTCCCGCCTCTGCGGGCACCGCCGGGTCAACCAGACAGGTCGTGACGGGATCGCCGTCTTGGTCGAGCCCAAGCTCGACCTGCCGAAGCTGGTAGCAGAAGCGATAGCCGGTCGGCCCGTCGCGCTGCTTCGTCACTTCGGCGGTGATCTGCCCCAGGTCGTCGCGGGACAGTTCGATTTCGGTGTCGATGGCGGCACGAAGGGACGAATGCCCTCGCGCCCCGCGCCCGGTGTCCTTGCCGGTGTGGTGCACCAGCATGACATGCGCCCCGGTGACACGCCGGATCAGGTCGAGATTGCGCACCAGGTCGGCAATGTCAGGGGCCGCGTTCTCATCCCGGCCCCCCATCACCCGCGCCATCGTGTCTATGACGATCAGGTCGAAGCCAGCGCCGCCCACGGCCGAGAGGTGTTGCAGCACTTCGGTCAGCGGCCCGGCCGCGCTGTCCGTTCCGGTCAGCGTGATCGGGACCGACAGCACGAAGAATTCGGGTTCATCGAGCGCCGACACCCGGTTCGCGAAGCCGCCGCCGCCCTCTGCCGCGATATAGAGGACGCGGCCCTTGTTCACCCGCCGGTTTCCCCAGCTGCGCCCCTTGGCGACATGGTGCGCCAGATCCAGGGCGAGGAACGACTTCCCGCTGTTGGACGGGCCGTAGAGGACGGAAAGGGCCGACTGGTCGAGCCAGCCCTTGACCAGATACGGGCGAGCCAGGCAGGGCGACAGATCCGCCGCCCAGGTCGTGGCGCTCAGCAGGGACAGGGCGCGGGGCTTCAAGCGCGCACGATTGCCATAAAGATGGCTGACCGCGCCCTCGGAAGCGCCTTCGGTCCCTTTTGTCGGATCTTTGGCCATGGCCGCTCGTTCCCCTGCGACGGCCTCAGGCCGCGTTTCCAGTCCAGCCATTCCGCACCGCGAGCCGCACCAGCTCGGGCGGCGGGGCCTTGAAGCGCGTGTAGTCGAACGCGGCCACCGGCTCGGATTGGAGAGCGTCATCATCGCCAAAGAGGCCGTCGCAGAAGTTGAGCGCCAAAGCCTCGTCGGCGGTCATCCAGGTTTCCGCCGCCATCCAGGCGCGGATACGCTCGACCGGATGGCCCGTGGCTCGGGAATAGGCCTGCGCATAGGTCTCGGAAATCTTGTCCAGCATGCCCGCCTCGCGGCGCAGGTCGTCTGCGGTTTAGCGCGGCGCCGAACCGCGACTTCACGCACATCGACCAATCACCTCGAAGCGCCGACTGACCGGAGGAAACCGACATGAAATTGCTCACCACGCTAATCCTGTTCGCCTCAGCTGGCCCCGTCTACGCAGACACGGCCACGCCTTTACTTTCCGCCAGCTCTGCCCGAACAGATCGCTACGGCTGCACGGTCAGACAGCGCCCGGATGGAATGACCTACAGCGGATTCCGCGATGCATGGCGCAATACCGCCGCAGATGACCTCTATTCCCTGCAAAGACACCAGGCGGCGCTAGAGGCGGGCTCATGTGAATGCGATGCACTCTGGCCTGACTGGTCCAGCATCGAAGAGGAATTCGAGGCGCTTGGCTTCGCTGATCCGCAGGCAACGGACAGCCTTCATGTCACCTGGGCTGCCGCCGAGTATTTCCCTGTCATTTCGAACCTTCGCGCGGCACTGCGGGAACAATGTCAGGAGGCTGATTGATGGGGATCGTTACATTCATCGTAGAGGCAGCCGACAAGGGCCTCGATGCCGTCGCAACTTCGCAGTTCGCCGCCGTAGCAGAGGTTTCCGGCACGATCATCATGGGGGCCGCGACCGTTGCGATCATCGCGCTCTTCATCAACATGGCATGGCAAATTCGCCCATGGACGGGCGAGAGATGCTGGTGCTGCTCTTCAAAATCAGCTTGATCAAGGCATTTGCGCTTAACTGGGCGAACTTCAACTTTGTCAGTGAACACCTAATCGACGGATTGGACGAGCTTGCTGGGAGCCTAATTGGCTCCGCCACAGGTGAGGAGGCCATTGGCTCGGCCTATTTCGCCGCACGGTTTGATCTCCAAATGGACCGGCTAGCGGAGTACGGCAACGAAGCCGCCTCGCATATGTCCAGAGTTAGCAAAGCGTTGATGGGTGTCTTCTTCATGGCCCTAATTGCTTTGGTCGGCGGGTTGGCAGGAGCGGTCTTGGTACTCGCGAAAATGATGATAACGCTGCTAATCGGATTGGCGCCGGTCATGATCCTCTGTTCGATGTTCGACGTGACGAAAGACTACTTCCACCGTTGGGTATCCTCGCTGGCGAGTTTCTCCCTTTACCCGGTCGTGATCGCCGGAGTGTTTTCGATGGTCTTCGGCTTGGTAACGCTACTGGTCAGTGACCTTGGAGCCATAAACACCGCAGACAAAGCCGGAGAGATGGTCCCGTTTTTAGGCGTGGTGTGAGCTACTCCCCATCGGTTGGACAGTATCTGGCGTAATTTAAGCTACTCTTTGCACCTGCTGATCGGGTTTGTTGATATCATTTCTCTGCCAATAAACCAGCGCCGGTGGCTTGCCGCCGAGGGCTGAGTGAGGACGCTGGTGGTTGTAGAAGGTCATCCATTTCCGGATAGCCCCTTTCGTCTCTGATCCGGTCTCCCAGGCATGCAGGTAGACGCATTCGTATTTCAGGGTTCGCCACAGCCGCTCGATGAAGATGTTGTCGAGGAATCGGCCTTTCCCATCCATCGAGATGCGCACACCGGATCGGCGGAGCCGGTCGGTCCAGGCGCAGGACGTGAACTGGCTGCCCTGATCCGTGTTCATGATCTCGGGCGGGCCGAACTTGTGGATGGCCTCGCTCAGTGCTTCGACGCAGAAGTCGGCCTCCAGGGTGTTCGAGATCCGCCAGGATAGAACCTTGCGCGTGTGCCAGTCCATGATCGCTATGAGGTATAGGAACCCGCGGCGCATGGGCAGGTAGGTGATGTCCGAGCACCAGACCTGGTTCGGACGATCCACGTGCAGCCCTTTCAGAAGGTAAGGATAGGTCTTGTGTCCTTTCGCCGGCCTGCTCGTGTTGGGCTTCTGGTAAATCGGCATCAGCCCCATGAGGCGCATTAGCCGGCGTATTCGCTTCTCGTTCACGAGATGCCCGTCATTGCGCAGGTGCCAGGTCATCTGGCGGACACCGAAGAACGGCGTCTCCAGGAACTGCTCGTCGATCTGCCGCATCAGGCCGAGGTTCTGTGCGGTCTCTCCCTTCGGCTCGTAGTAATAGGACGAGCGCGCAATCGACAGCAGCCTGCACTGCTGACCGATGGACAGCTGAGGATGGTCAGGCTCGATCATACCGCGCCTCACTTCCCGCCCCAGGGCTTCAGCTTTCGTTCCAAAAAAGAGTTGGCCACCGCCAGCTCCCCGATCTTGGCGTGGAGCTCCTTCACCTGCTCCTCGTCGATCTCGGGTCTCTTGCGGCCACCGCGCTCGAACACGCCGGACGCGCCTTCGAGCAGGGCGCGCTTCCATTGATGGATCATCGTCGGATGCACTCCGAACCGGCTCGCCAGCTCGGCCGCCGTCTCTTCACCCTTCAGGGCTTCCAGCGCGACCTTCGCCTTGAACTCAGGCGCGTGCTGCTTGCGTTTCGACATCTCTGATCTCCTTCTCGTCGAAGATCAGCAGACTGCAAATCGTAGCTTACGTCACTGTCCGAATTTCGGGGGGTAGCTCACATCCGTCCAGCCGGTGGTGGCGATGAAAAATGTGCTCCGACAGGCCTCAAGGTAAGAATTTTTCGGCGACCTGCTCCCTAGACCTTCGAAAGGAAGCCTGACACAACAGAAGTGTACGCAACACATCTGAGTAGCTCTTATGAAAGGAGGCGCTGTTGTCAGAGGAAAGCCCAGAATCCCTTGCAGGGAAAATTAAAGAAATCGTCCAGGAGGCTTGGGCTGCTGAGGCGAAACCAGTCTTGTTGAGCAATCTTGGAATGGAGCTCAGGAGAAATGGAGTTGATTACAAGTCCATCACGTCTGGAAAAAGCCTGAGCGCTTTCATTTCTGAGCGGGATAATGAATTCAAGGTGGTTCAGCACCCGAAAGAGACACTAAAGTTGGGAGTCATTCCCGCGGGTGAAGATTTTGAATTCAAGGTGGACGCTGGAGAAGAAAAGGATGGCGTCGAGGTCGAAGCTGAGGCCGGTCCGATTTCGAGGCATGCCAAGAACGCTCACGTGGCTGAAAGTCGCCGAGCCCTATATGCGTTCATTCACCAGCTTTCAAAGCTTCCAGCCTCTGAGAGAGATGGTGTCAATATCCCAGTAAATGTTCTGATTCGACTTATGGAAGGCAAATGAAGGCGGCAATCGTTGTTGGAACAAATGATCCTGAAATTCAAAATTATTTTGATGATCGTCAGGAGGCTGCAATTCCGAAAGCCTATCGCGAAGGCAGCGGCCTTGCCTTTAGCTCGTTGAAGGTGTTTCGGTTCGACCCTCACAACAAGGATGGCCTATCATATCGTGAGTATGTCGTAAGGGTGTCTCAGAGATATGATGCGGTCGCTTGTGTCGTTGGTGTTGACGTATATGATTGGGTCGATGGCTGTGAAAATCTCT
Source organism: Rhodovulum sp. MB263 (assembly GCF_002073975.1). Taxonomy (NCBI): domain Bacteria; kingdom Pseudomonadati; phylum Pseudomonadota; class Alphaproteobacteria; order Rhodobacterales; family Paracoccaceae; genus Rhodovulum; species Rhodovulum sp. MB263. The sequence goes on from NZ_CP020384.1 coordinate 876,351, forward strand.
TCTTCACAACCTTTTTCAACTTCCCTGGATGGCAACCAAACTATCAAAACTTCTTTTCCAAGCACTTCAGCTCTTGGCTGAAAAACTTCTCTGAAATTGCTAAGGCTGGCGGGAGCCAAAAGCAGAGAACTATGCTTCTTCTTCCGGTTACTGCCTTTGATGCCGACGAGCTTAGAGCACTGCCGAGATTGCTGAAAGACCACGCGACTGAAGGCCGGTTCATTCGAATTCTTCAATCTTACTTTGCCAGCGTAGGAGGACGTCAAACGCCGAAGAGAAAGGGGGGCGGGGATGCAACAAAGTTCTATGTTGATGATCGTCGTCACTTCTTTCAGCTGGGCCTGGAAGAACATGCTGAAGCGGGGGAGCTTCCACCCCATGATTTCTTCTGTCGCGCTGGGAAGTTTATAAGATTTGGGATTTCAATTAAAGATAAGCGACACTTCAATGTTACGGAAGAGAAGCCAAAAGATCGCATCCATATCAGACTTAAGAACTGTCATGGCCAAGAGGATGACTATGGCCCAAAGACACATTTGAACATATTTCCAAATGGCCACATAGAATAAGGGTGGCGAAGGTTGCCCTTCGTCCACCCTTCTTTGTTCTTAGTCTAAAGTTCCTTCAAACGCCTTCCGCGACATTAACCGGATCAACGCTCGGGGCGTATATTTCGAGTTTGCCGATACAGAAGCATGGCCAGAAGAGCTAAATGCATAGCCCTGCCGAGCACGCGAGAGTCTTTAGATGCGGGTTGATAGGTAGCCAGTTACTGGGCAGAAGTCAAGTGCGGGCGCGGCTCGAGTTGCACCTATGCTCACTGAACACAAGGGGCGAGCCGGGCAGCCGATCAAGACAGAGGCCCTCTGCCCTGTGACCAAGGGTGAACACAGGTTGACACCACTTGACCAGGGGATGTTGGGTTTTAGGTGGGGTGCGCCGACATGTGTGTATGAATTCGACGCAAATTCATACACTTAGATGGTGTTTTGGAGGCGAGTACCGGAATCGAACCGGTGTACACGGATTTGCAAGAGTTAGCATGTCTCTGACTTTACGCATCTTTTTGCTTAGGTTGACGCGAAAAATCCGCAGAACGTATCATGAATGCCTAGAGAGCGTTGAAAAGTCTAAGCCTAAGTGGATTGGTATCTGAATACCGCATTTTCGGTCTTTCTCGTCACGCCGAAGAGTACAGATCGCGTTGGTGGTCGCTGTTCCGGTGATTCCTACCCGATTTCACGGACCTTCTCGACGCCAGCCGGGCCGACCTTGGTGAGGTAGAAAGGCTGCGCCTGGGCGAGGAAAGCGAAGTGTTCCAGCGCGGGCACCCGGCGGATGTTCTCTACCCGGCGCATCGGGCTCTCGACGCCGACCAGCGCGAGGGCAGGGAAGAAGCCGTAGCATTCGCCGAGATCGATCGGGCCGTGCATAGCAATGCAGCGGGCGAGCATCTCCTGGCCTGCATAGTCGAGGAAGTCGAAGTCGTCCGGGCGCACCATGACTGCGCTGCGAGCAATGAGGTTTGGGTCGGGAGGGGATGCAGGTTTTGGTCGTTGAAGTGGCGGTCCAAACTGTGTCGGAGCAAGCTCCTGTGAGCTAATGCGGCCCTCGGCTAGAGAAATGCGGAATGTCTTCAATCTGTCGGACCAGACAAGAAGATCGCCAAATGGATTGTAGGAAACAACGGTACAATCATCGTGTCTGAGGTCGGGGTCAGACTTGAAGACGAGGGCAAGGACCGGGGCGAGAGTGTAAGGCTTGGCAATAGTCACTCCACCCTGCTGAAAAGTCGCATAACCCAACTCTTCCATGAAGCGGATCAGGCGGGGTGGCAGACGGCCTTCGCAATAGGCCAGCTCCGCTTCAGGCATGGGTTCGCGTGCGGTCGGTTCTCCAAGCTTCTCGGCGCGAGCGCGGTAGTTCTTCTCAATATCGGCCATCTACCGGCACCTTTCCAGATTCACGTTCATCCGTCGATCAGCTAAACCGTCCTGTCGCATAGTCCTTGGGAGAACGGCTACTGCGAGAGCTTCAACTCGAAGCTCAGGGACGGTGATCGTATACGATCACCTAAACGGCGAGATCTTCTACTCGCTGGCCGAGGCACGCGTGGTGATCGAGGCGTGGCGGGTCCATTACAACACCGCGCGGCCTCACTCGTCCCTGGGCTATCGGCCACCAGCGCCGGAGGCCGTTCACTGGGCACCGTTTTGAGCTCCGGGATCAGCCCCGCCGCATGCATCTACCTTGGCACCGAGACCCGTCATGCACTAAGACTGAAACCGGACCACCCGATAGGGGCAGACCACTGTGTCTCTCTATTAGCATGTGACTATGGTTCATAGGATGAGTAATCGAAGATGTTCATAAGCCCATGCCAATGCCTATACATCAAAGACGGTCGCTGCTGCCCCTTTGCGGCCTGTTAGGGAGGTCGGCATTCGTCTGCAGGCTGATGAACAGAAAAGATGGGCTCGGAGCGGACCTGCGGCAGCGCAGCATGACTCCTGAGCACCTGGCGCCATCGACTCGGGCGCTCCCTGCCGATTGCCGACGTTGGACACCTCAAGCCCGCGCCGCCCGTAGATCACGGAAGCGGCCGTTCATCGCGGTTGCAGCACGCGCAGGAGCCGCAAAGGTCTGGAGAGCGGACAAAGCCGCCGTTCGCCGCGAGTGCTCGATTTATGGCGCGGCTGCGAGAGTGCCGGAAGGATCGGCGGGAAGTGTGAATTCGCCGCGGCAACGCGATGGTTCGTTCTATGCCAGAAAGGCTCAAGTAGGTCTTAGCGCCAAGACTAAGCTTATGAAGCCAAGGAAAGTTGAGACCATTGCAAGATATGCGGGCACCCGGATAAGTGGGTCCGGCACTGTTAGATACCAACGGAGAATGCCCAAGAATACGCACTTCTTAACCTCTATCTCCACCTCTTGCCCTAAATCGACTCCCAGTGTTTTTCGGAGATCGTAATCTAACCTGATGATATTCTCTCGATCATTATGACCAACGACGGCGGCATACGCGCAACGACCTCGTGGAGCTGTCAACCGGACTATTTGGAAGCGCTTTGTTCCGTCACGCTTCTTGCCGTTGATAAGCGCGCGACCCTGACCCGTATGCTTCTCGGGGCACTTCTGTACCGTAAATGAGTGGGTGTTCGCGCGGTCCAAAATAATACCTGGGAAATTGTCGAGCAAACCGATAGCCGCTTCTTTTACGCTGAGTATCAGCGTTGCACTGTAATCTTTGTTTTGCAACATACTTCGCTCATTTCGAAAGGTCCGCGCTGCCATGACACTGACCTTGGCCGTCCGCTGCGCTTCGTACGAAGGTCGGCTCCTGGGTTGGAACGGACATCTGCAGTGCCTGTCACGAAGGTCGGCTCACGGCCGACTTTACCAACATCTTCTCGCTGCAACCGCAAAATGCCGCAACTGCTCGCTCGGTGAAATTGGGCTGTGAGCGGACGAATGCACCCGCAGCGAAGGCTCCGCTGGGGTGCGGCAGTATGGGCTCGGATTGGACCTGCGGCGGCGCAGCATGGCGCCGGAGCGCCTGGCGCCACCGACTCGGGCGGTCCCTGCCGATAGCCGCCGTTGAGCGCCACGCTGCCAACACCGTTGACGAAACACGGAAGTGGACATCCGCCTGGCCCATAGAACAGCTCTCAATCGGCGATGAAGGCGGGTCTTCGTTGCGGGTGCTGTTGAAAAGTTCGCTTGCGGGGCCGCTGAGCACCAGTTCATGGGACATCGCTTCGCTTTTCTGCGATCCCGGCTCTTAACGGACCCAGCCTCCTCTGCAAAGAACGACGTTCCAAACTCGGGCGGCCTCTCAGCCGCTGCCGGAGTTTTTCAAAACAATCAGCCGAGAGCGGTCGCTGGTGCCCGGTGCGGCGAAAGCCAGCCTTGGGGAGCCTTGAGCAAACGCACGCGCCGGGCAGAGCATTCACCGGCGAAACACTTTGGCTGCCGGACGCGCCTAGTGCGGCAATGACCAAAAGTAGCGCGAACACGCGGTCTAACTTTCCTTCGTGGAGCCATCGTTATTGTAAACGGTGCGCCGGCTTGCCCCCTCATGCGGCTGCAGCGGGAAAAATGGCCCCGATGGGGTCCAGCTCGCTGAGTGATGAACGTAGTTGCGACGATACTGAATACTTTCAGCGGGTGTTATGATCTCACCAGAAAGTAGACGATCCTTCAAATATTCCAGCACCTCGTCATTCTCAGGAAGGTCATAATTGCGCCCAGAGATCAAGGCTGTGAATGGAACGCCCGCGTCAATGGCCTTCCGGAACATGACATGAAGTGCGACGTGGGATAGGCCAGGATCTTTAATCCATTTGCGCTTTAGAAACCAGCGGTTCCAGTAGGGATCGTACCGGTTGGAGCCAATGGTTTCGTACTCCCGTGTCAATGCATTGTGGTCTGATTTATTTATCCAGCCATCAGAAACTAGCTGATTGAATATAGCCAAGTCTTCTGCCGTGAAATCACTGTAGCCAAACACTCGTCCTGTCTCGGCCGGCCGCGGGTTGAAGTTATCAAATTGTGACCGAGCGCGCTTTACCTCTACGCATTCCTCATAGAATTCTGGGTAGCCGCCTCCAATATCAGAATGGGCCCCCGGCATGCGAATTGTTTCGGCGCTGTTGGGAGCTTCGGTGAGTGGGAAGTTTTCTCGAAATTCATCCAGTGCTGTTATGTGAACAATCTTGGTCGCTATATCGTCGGGCAACGTGATCCTGAGATTGCCCCAGCTGCTATCGTTCGCAACAAGCCCCCAAGAAACAACCGTATCAAATATGCCTAGAAAACGGATCTCCAGTTTTGACTTATCTTCCTCTTGAAGTTCATAAAATGGGCCGCCGTATCCGTGACCAGCATGGCCACGCTTGACGCAATTTAAAAAATGCCTCGCCGCAGCCGCACCCCGACTAAAGCCAAAAACATCAACCTTAATTGATTTTATTGCTCCTGAAGACTTAGCCTTATTCAGATGCCTTAGAAAGACTAGGAAAGCATCTTTGACACGCTCTTCCACACCTGAGCGCCCCCATCCGAGGGCGAAGCCAATGGTGCTGTCATCCTGCCCTGCCGTGGTGCCGATGCCGTCAAAAATTTCTGAAAATCGACGTATTTTAGCCCCATCAGTGTTATTTTCTGCAGTCTTCGGGACGAAAGAATCATAGCTCCGGTATAGTTTCGCGACATTGCTAAGATCGTTCACATAGCTCGCTTGGCTGACGACACCACCCTCAGCGCGTACCCGATTGCCTTCTTCAACATTTGCAAGGTTATTCCCAGTCCCATCGAAAAAAACGCGATTTCCAGATCGATCAAGGGGCAGCTCGTCGTAACCGCACTGATGGACCCCTTCTGCTGAAGGTCGAAGAAGTCGTCCTTGGGGAATGAGAGATCATCCATAGCTCGGCCACCTCAATTGCAGTGTTTTGGGATATCCATTTCAGAGAGGCGATGGGAAAACCACCCTTTAACCTCCGAATTTCCCAGCATGAACTGCATGTTTGATTTTTTCCTTTCGTCAGAAATTGTATCTTGCTTGCCGCAGCTTTCTGCGAGTTTGATTGCGACTCGAGGCTTGTCGCTCGGTGGATAACTTTCATCATAGGTGACGGCCTGCACCATGCCATCTGCAGAAATGCGAAAAATCAAAATTCCGAAATCGGATGTGATCGGATCGAGTTTCAGGTCTCTCATATCAACATCCAGTGATGAAGAATATACTTTCTCGGTCACCACCTCATACCAAGTTATCTTGAAGTGAACATGTGTCGTATCGCGAGCGCTGTTTAATATATTCCTGACAGGCAAACTTGCATCAGCATCTGTGTAACCCCCATTTTGAACCCATGCCTTTTCCTCATAATCTGCAAAAACCGGACCAAATGACGGAGATTCCACAAAGGCAACCACCGGCCACCCTTCTTCAGTTTTGAGGTTGTATTTAAAGTTTTGAGTTACACTCTCGGCCTTGCAAGCCGCCACAAAAAACAGGAGGAGGCTAAATGAGGCAAACTTCGCGAATATCTTCATAGAATTTCTCGTGGTCTATTGGCCCAAGGCCGATTGAAGCTTCAAGATTCGCAAGTCCTCCGCGACTTGCTTCTGTTCCAAGTCTTTCAGGGCGCTCACTTTTAGTTTGCGTTCAAAATGAGGGCCTTGGGTCAGCTCATACCAACAAAGCGCGAATATGGAGCCGGTGTTGACGAAGCCGTATTGCGAAAAGCGTTCAGCAACACGATTGAGCGCGTCTCTTATCTCGAACTCAGTTTTTCCAGGGAGGAGTGTTGCCAAACGACTCTGGATTTTCAAAAAGTTTGCTTGAACGCGACGCGCCTTAAGTGTCTCCTTTTCTTCGACCTCCATCCTGAAATTATTGAAAGAAATTCCCGCGAATGGCCCGTTCGGAATGTATTTGGTCGCTCTTCCGTCTCGCCTGACTATCACATATCCAACAGGATTTTCATTGTCTGTATAAAACCAACCCGTCGCCAGGTCGGCTCGGCGCGAGAGATATGAAAAATGCACTTCTGCCACATCGGGCTCCCAAAACCTGAAATAGCTCCAGTTATCGTGCTCATCGCGAACCCGTGTGAACTGCCGAAATAGCCTCAGCATATTTTCTATTGTGTCTTTCGACCTAACATAGATGCCGACCTCGTTGCTCCACAGGTCAGTTTTCCTCCCTGTGTCTGTAAAAAGCTTCCGCACGAAATCATTTTCGATTTCCAATTTGACTATATATGGAGAAACATCTGCGAGCTCTTGCGCAGCGGTGCCTCGAAACAAGTTCAGATACGTTAACCCACTATTCGCCAACGTGTCGGGTAAATAAGGTATTTTCGCGGCATCCAGAATGGCAAACGTATGCGTTGACTGTTCTGCGTGCAAAATTTCTTCTGAAGAAAAGAAGTTCTCCCCAAAAAGGTTGGATGAAATATCTTCAGGTAGGTGTTTTTTCGGCCAAACGCCAAATTGCGCGTCAAGTGCTCTTACCGAAGGAAGGGTTACCTCATGAACCGCCGCAGAAGAATGACCGTCTCCATTCGGTGAGTTTGCCTCAAGGGCCAGCCAAAAGTCCTCGCTACCCAACGTCAGCCTCGTCTGTGAAATTCATTATCAATCACTTAGACTGTAGGCGCAAACAGGTGCAGAGTGAAACGATTGCCTCGACCACTGGCGAAGAGCCGCTCAAGATGCAGCTATCGGCGGAGAGCTCTATTTCTATTGAGTGACAGGGTTGGCCGCAGTGCATACGGTCCATGGCAGTTCACCCGACCCTTCCTTCAAGATGGGCGGCGAAGACGGTTTGGCAACCTGCTGAGCGTCCGCTTCTGGGAACCTCGGCCGATGCTTGGGAACAGGGCCGAACGTCCGGTCTCCGCCCCTATGCCCCACACAGCCGCCCGGTCAGCGCGACCAGTTCCCGCTCCTCGGCGGCAGACTGCACAAGCCCGTAGCTTGCGGCGATCCGCCGGAACCGCAGCACATACTGACAACGGAAGCCAGGATCCGGCGGCAGCCATTCCAGCGGTCCGCGCGCGCCCTTGGAGCGGTTTGCGGAGGCACTGACGGGCAGCAGGTTGACGGGATCGCGGGCGAAGCGGGCGCGCTTGGCGGCGGGCCAACTGGCGGCACCGTGGCCCCACGCATAGCGCAGCGGCACGATGTGATCGATGTCGAGATCGCCCGCCTCGGTGATCACCTGCCCGGTATACGGTGCGAACCAGCGGCCGTGGCGCACCGAGCAGCCCGAGGGCGCGAGCCGCACCGGCACGGTGGAGAGGTCCGCCAGCATCTCGGCCCGGGTATCGAGGCAATCGCCGTCCGGATCGGTCCAGCCCGAGCCGAAGGCCGCGCGGGTATAGGGCGCGGCCGGTGCAACGCTCTGCGGCGCCTGCGCGACCGGCGCGCAGGTCAGGAGCGTGAGGCTCAGCAGGAGCAGGGACAGGAGACGGCGCATGGGGACGGACCTTTTACCGGGGCCCCCAGGATCCGGTTAAACGCCGCCCGGGCCGGGGGAACTCATACGAGCCCCACCCTGACCTCGCGATTGGCGATGATCAACTCCCGCGCGGCGGTCGCGCCGCTCTTCGAGACCGAGTAAGTCAGCCGCACCTCCTCGATCGAGCGCCACGGCAAGACCCCGGCGGGGTGTGCATTCGGCCGGTTGCTCCGTCATAGCCCAAGGTGTTAAATTCAGACCGAACACGGTAGTGAAATGGGCGTTTCAGTGATCAGGTACACACTGACAGGATTCGGTTGGTTTCTCCTTCTTATTGGAACAATCAACATATGCGTGAAAATTTTCGGCAGCGATTTCGCCGTGTCACGATACGCTGGCAGCTCGCGAAACTTGGATACTCCCATTGCTTTTGTCCTAACTGCTCTCGTTTTCCTCGCTCTCAGCTCAATCATCGGAAAGCTCGACAAGTTGCTTGAGCGAGGTCCCAGGCAGGAATAGCATGCGCCTGCATGCAAGGTGCGGTGCCGCTGAGAACTGACTGGGGCTTTAATTTCGAGCTTGTCGCCGCCCCCTGACCGCTTCTCTGACCCTTCGCCCGATCTCGCCGGGCGAGGGGGCGATCCATCCGATCAGCGCGACCAGGACGATCCAGGGCGGGATGACATTGACGATGACGGTGTCGACGCGGTCGGCTCGGAGGTGGTTCTCGGATTGCTCCTGGCGGATCTCGCGGGTGCGGGGCCGAAGGATGGAAGGGGCGTTCTCGACCTTCACACCTTGCACGTTCTCGGCCCCGGCCTGGACATTGGCGGCGACCTGCGGCCCGAGCGGGACCGGCAGCCCGCCGCAGCCTGCCAGCAGCAGCGCCGCGAGGAGCGTCCTCATGCGCCCGACCAGCGGAACGGCGCATCGGCCGGCACGCCGTCGAGCCCCTCATGGCAGAGCTGGCGAGCCTTGTTGCGGCGGATCGCGAGGCCGCGCACGCCCTTGCCGCCCGCGAAGCGCCAGCGCGGAAGCTCATTGCAGGCGCCGCGCAGGTCGCCCGCGTTGAGCTTGCGGATGAGCGTCGAGCGCCCGGCCGCGCCGAGGCCCACATTATAGGCCCAGTCGAGGATCGCGACATAGGTCCGGTCGGGGATGCGGGTCTCGACGGGATCGGCGATCAGCCGGTCGAGCCCGGCCTCGAACTCTGCGAGCCTTCCTGCGAACATCGCTCGGCACTGGGCGGGCGTGTAGCTGTCGCCGAGATTGACGCCGCGCGTTTCGCCGAAGCAGACGGTCGGCACGCCGACGATGTCGAGATAGGCCTCTGTCTTCAGGCCCTCATTGCCGCCGACGAAGCTGAGCGCGAGGGCGGTGGCGGCGGCGCCGCGCTTCAGGATCCTGCGCATCGGCTCACTCCATCCTCTGGGCGATCAGCCGGGCGGCGAAGGCGGCCGCGGTGACCAGCGCCGAGAGCCCGGCGAAGAACCCGCGCGGGATGTCCAGCGCATCGGGCGAGGCCAGCGAGAGCCCGGCCTCGAGCCCTGACAGCAGGCCCGCGAGCAGGATGAGACGGATCGACCAGGCACGCCGGATCAGCGCGCGCCAGTGGGGCACGAGGTGCATGGGGAAACTCCTGTGGGGTTGGGGACGGCCCGGGCCTCAGGGCCAGGCGATCAGCGCGATCCAGATCGCGGCGGTGAGGGCGCAGTAGAGGGGCAGGCTCATTTGCCGCCCCGCCAGAGACGCAGGGCCTCGGCCAGCTGGCGCGGATCGCGCTTGAGCCAGAGCAGCGTGGCGGCGGCGGTTTCCAGCGCCAGCGGGCCGAGCACGGTGACGCCGACGATGGTGAGCCGCTCGGGCGTGCCCATCCAGAGCGCGATCTCGGGCCCGGCGGCATAGCCGATGGCGGCCGAGGCCAGGGTGATGCCCATGCGGGCGATCACCGCCAGCCCGTCGGTGCGGATCCAGACCAGCAGGATCGCCCCGAGGATGGCCAGCGCGGTGCGGAGCGCGCTTTCGGTGGCCTCGATCACGGCCTCACTCCCCATCCTGCCGGCCGAACACTGCATCGGCCAACTCCGGCCCCAGGAGCGCGTCCCATATCGGGTCCGCGCGGGCGAACTCGGCAAGGCCCACGAGGCGAAGCCGCACCGCGGAGCGCTCGGTTTCGGGCAGGGGGTCGGCCAGGGCGGCCAGGGCCCCGGGCATCCGCCTGGCCGCGAGATCCTCGGCCTCGCCCTGGGTCAGGATCCCGGCCGCGATGAGGGCCGAGGCCAGGTCGAGCCGGGTCAGCGTGGCGCTGTCGCGCCAGGCGGCCAGCTGCCCGGCCGGGTCCGGCTCGACCGGCACCCAGGCGCCATCGACCAGCGCGTGGTCGGGGCCGGGCCGGAGCGGCACGTCGATGGTGCCCTCGGGATAGGTGGCCAGGATCGCGGCCGAGGGGGTGCCGATGGTCTGCCAGTAGCCGCGCTCGGGGTGGTAGAAGCCCTGTTCCATCAGACCAGCTCCGACCAGATCGTGCCGCTCCAGTTGGAGATCTGGTAGTAATGCCCCGGCGGCACGATGAAGCTGGCGCAGCTGGGGGCGCCGCTGGCGGCGATGGCGCTGATGCGCACGAAGCTCCGGTTGTCGGCCGAGACATAGATGAAGCCCGCCGCCGCGCCGCCGCCGACCCCGATGCTGACCAGGATCGGACGCTTCGAGCTGTTCTGGTAGGTGACGCCTGCCGCGCGGACGGCCTTCACATCGGTCCAGCGCTGCCCGTGGCCGAGGCAGACCGCATCCCGCCAGGCGCCGAGCACCGCGCCGCTGACCAGTCCGGGCTCAGGGCTGCCGTCGTCCCGGGCCTGGGCGTCCGTCAGGCTTCTGTTGATGCAGATATAGGGGCTCCAGCCATAATGGTCCCTGTTGTAGGAGCGCACCCAGATGTCGCCGGCATCCTCGGTCTGGACGATCAGGAAGCCGCGCGCATTCCGGTATCGCCGGATCCAGAAGCCGCAATGCCAGGAGTTCGCGACAGGGGTGTTCAGGGCCTTGCTGTCGCAGAAGAAGAAGCCCGAGCCCCGTCCGGGCAGATCGGCCTCGACATCGGCGACGGCCGCGACCGTGTCATGCTGCATGCTCCGGTTGCCGAAGAGCCGGAGCATCCCGGCGAGGTCGCGATCCTCCAGGTCGGAGAGGTTGTTGCGCCCGCAGAGGGCGTCGTCGCCGATCTCGCCGATCTCGCCGATCTCGGCGGCGGTCTGGCTGAAGCGCTTGCCGGAAAGGGGGAACGGCCCCGGGATCTCGGTGGGGGTATCCGGCCGCCCAGATCGAGGCCCGTGCCTGGGCGCTGGGCGACCCCGAGGACGCAGGGTTGGCCCGCGCCCTTAACAGATGGAGGGCGTGACCATGTGGCCATTCAAGCGCAAGGAAGAAACCCGGGCGGCGTCGAGCTTCACTGCCGAAGTGATGCGGCTGCGCGAAAACTGGATCGCCGGGGCATCGGGGGTGGCTGAGTTGACCGCGACGGTGCAGACCTGCGTTTCCCTATGGGAACAGGGCCTTTCCCTGGCGGAGGTGAAAGGCACGCCGCTGCTGGACCGCTTCACCTTGGCGATGATCGGCCGGTCTCTGGCCCTGCGTGGCGAGGTTGTGCTTTGGCTGCGCGGCGACAGGCTGGTGCCCGCCTCCGATTGGGATCTGTCCACCCGCGATGGCCGCCCGAGGGCCTATCGGCTGACGATTCCCGAAGTGGGCGGCGGTGCGACCTTCACCGCGCTGGCGGGCGAGGTGCTGCATATCCGTATCGGCGCGGATGCCGCGCAACCCTGGATCGGCTCCGCCCCTCTGCGACGGGCGCGGCTCACGGCCGGGCTTCTGCAGGCCGTCGAAACCGCGCTTTCCGAGACCTACGAAAATGCGCCCATCGGGACGCAGATCGTGCCTTTGCCGGATTCGGACTCTGACGACATGGCGGCGATGCGTGCAGCGTTCCGTGGGCGGCGCGGTTCGGTCCTGGTGGTCGAGGGCGTGGCACAGGCCACCGCCGCCGGGCAACACCCCCAGATCGGCCAGCACCCGGACGACCTTACGCCGGATCTTTCCAAGGCGATGACCAAGGAAACGCTGGACGCGGCACGCAATGCTGTCAGCGGCGCTTTCGGTGTCCTGCCTGGGCTTCTGAACCCGGCGACCACGGGGCCGATGGTTCGGGAGGCCCAGCGACATCTGGCACAGTGGATGCTGCAGCCCATCGCGGCGCTGATCGCAGAAGAGGCGTCCGAGAAGCTGGGGACGGCTGTCACCCTGGACGTGATGACGCCGCTGCAAGCCTTCGACGCGGGCGGCCGGGCGCGCGCCATGTCCGCGATCATCGGCGCGATGGTGCAAGCCAAAGAGGCCGGGATCGACCCGGCGCAGGCGCTGAAACTGGTGGACTGGAACGAATAGGGCGGTCGCGCTTGTTGGGTGGGCGGACGTTTCCTCAGATTGAGGAGAACCCAGATTTGGGGCGTCCGTCCTCCATCGGAGGGCCGATCCAGATTTGGACCGGCCCTCGCCCGGCACTGAACCCAGATTTGGGGCGAGCGAACGACCCGGATCTGGGTTGGTTGCCAATTCCCTCAAATTGAGGACATCAGAGGCGCGTTTGGTCAAAAGTCGTGGCCACCGCTTGCCACCTTCTTCAGCCGAACCCCTGCGCCGCCGCCGTTCTCGGGGATGAACTCGGCCCCAGCGACCTCCAAGGCAGAGCGGATCGCATCAATGGCCTTCTGTGCAGGGTAAGGGCTGCCTGAGCCTTCTGCCCGCTTAACGGTCATTGATGATACACCCGCTGCCCTCGCCAAGGCCTCTTGAGAAAGATTGCACAGCGCCCTCGCCGCTCGAATCTGCGCGGCTAGTGAAGTTTTCTCTTGTTCCAAAATAGAACATTCCTTATGTTCCCTTTTGGAACATTACCCCCGTTAGGAGAACCTGACAATGCCCAAAGACCGCGCCTGCGCGAACAGCCTTGCTTTGCTCCGCCTCCCCTTCTTCGGCCGTGAGCGCGCCTATTGGACAGGAAAAAGGCTCCGCGCGCGTTGGCAGCGGTTCCGCCTGTGGCGCGCCTACCGGCGCCCCGTCACCTTCGAGGATCTGCGCCGGGTTGCCTATGACGCCAACCGGGCATGCCCCGAGCCCTACGCTGCCGCCCTGTTCGACAGGATTTGCCGGGAGGCGGAAAAGCGGATCATTGACTGTTGAACGCCGAAACAAATGGTCGCTTGACAATATCCATCAGGCCGACATAAATGGTCGCGCGACCATATGGAGTCAGAAGTGATCAACATTTTCCAACAGCACTTCTCCGCGGGAGACGTGACCAAAGCGGCGGATATTTCGATGTCCACGCTACAAAACTGGATCAAGCGCGACGTTATTGTTGGGCACAAGAAAATCGAGGGAGGGGGGTCTCAAGGCAGGCACCGGCGCTTTTCCTGGCACAACGTGATCGAAATCGCCACTGCAGCAGCGCTGGTCAAAGTCGGGGTTACCGACCTCAGCATCGCCTTTCGCGCCGCGCAGTTGTTCGCTCACACGGGGGCTGGCCCGCTTCCCGGAAAGCCGGGGCGCTGTCCTGGGCTTCCGTTCGAAGCAAGTAATGTGCGAACCCTCTTGTTCGTCTCCGGAGAGCACTCGCAGATCCTGCCCTATAGCCCGAACAAGGGCGGAGAAGATGTACTGGCCGTCGCCCGTATCGGCCTCAGAAAACCCGAGGCGTTCATTGTGGTGGATCTGCTCGAACTTTTTGACCGTGTATGCGGCGCCCTTGGGCTGCATCCGCAAGAGGTCATGGACCGGGCTTACTCGAAAACGCATGGGTGAGTTGATCGGGTCAACTGCAGTTTCAAAGAAGTGCGCCGATCAATGGTCTGGTTTCAGTGTCGATAGGTTCTTTCTGCCCAAGGCGCCGCACTTCTTACGACTGAAAGGAAAGGTGAATGCTTAAGCCAAGCCCCATCTTCGCAAGCGAACGCAATGCGGCCCGGCTTCTCGATATGAAGCAGGCCGAGTTTCGTGCGCTGGTGGAGGCGGGGCACCTGCCGCGCGGCCGTGAGATCGCTCCTGGCCTGATCCGCTGGCCGGTCGAAGACCTCCGCCGCATTGCCAGCGGGGAAGCGGCCGAGGGCATGGGGGACGTGAGTTGGTGAGCAAGCGCTATCTCTGGCGGCATCCGAGCGGACGCATCTACGTGCGCCTCAGGGGGCGTCTGTGCAGGATCATGGCCCCAGAGGGAACCGCGGAATTCGACCGGGAGTATTGGGAGATCCTGACCGGGAAGCGGATGCAGGCCAAGACCTCCTGGAACGCCCTTATGGACGATTACCGGACCTCTGACCGCTGGCTGGGGCTGAAACCCCGCACCCGTCAAGACTATGACAAGGTGATGGCCTACCTCCGGGAGAAGATCGGCACCCGCGACGTGAAGGCGCTGACGCGGGCGGACGTGATCGCCGCGCAGAAGGCGAACGCGCATCGGACCCGCTTCGCGAACTACATCCCGCAGATGCTGGTGATCCTCTGCGAGCACGCTATCGACCTGGGCTGGCTGGCGAACAACCCTGCGAAGGGGGTTCGGGCCCTCAAGACCCCCGAGAAACGCCGGAAAGAGCATTTTCCCTGGCCGGATTGGGCGGTAGAGAAATTCCGCTCGGAAGCCGAAGAACTGCCCCGCCTGATCTTCGAAATCGGCGTCGGCAGCGTTCAGAGGCCGGGGGATTGGGTGGGCTTCCGCTGGGGCGACTACAACGGCGAGTCCCTGACCCTTTGCCAGAACAAGACCGACAAGTCCCTCGTGCTTCCGTGCACAAACCAGCTCAGGGCGGCTCTGGATCGTGCGAAGGGCGCGCTCGGCGCGGTGCCCATCGCTGGACGACCGATCCTGATGAAGCGCGACGGCAACCCCGTGAGCTATCGCTACATGGCGCAGATCATGTTGAAGGAGCGGCGCCGCCTCGGGCTCGAAGCCTACGACCTGCACGCGCTGCGCTATCGCGGGGTGCAGGAACTGGCGCTGCACGGCTGCACCGACGACGAGATCGCGGCCTACAGCGGACACGCCACGAAAGCGATGATCGAGAAATACGCGGGCGAGGCCCGGCAGATCATGCGGGCGCGTCAGGCTGCGGAAAAGAGACGCTGAACAGAACGAGACCAGAACAAGAAACTGATACCCGAGGTGATACCCCAATGAGCAAGCAAGGCACTAACCCATTGAAAGTATTGGAGGCGAGTAGGAGAATCGAACTCCTGTACACGGATTTGCAATCCTTCCGACCACACGGAAAACGCGGGCAAATCCTGTAAACGCCCCCAAGGTCTGCCCCCTCAAAAAACAAACGCTTACGAGGCGCCTGTAAACGGCAGTCGTTCCTCGAAACTTCTCTCCAAAGACATCAAGCCCGCGCATAAGCGGATGGCGCGGGTTCTCGGCCATGCGCTGACTTATGCGTCCTTCGATGGCTGGGACTGGTTCCGCCTCTTGGCCATGGTGCGACTCACGGCGCGCGAGCGGGCCTCGCTGGCCTATGCGGCGCTGCGGTCGCTGGAGCCCGAGCAGGCCGAAATGACGGCGGCCACGGTCCTGCGCGCGGCCGGGGCACCCATGCCCCCGTTCCTGCGCGGGATGGAGGAAGCCCGGTTCTGGGCCTCGCTCGCCAATCGGGCCGAGCTGAAAGCCTTCGCGCTGGCCTCTTTCGAGGCGATGGCGCCGCGCGATCAGACCGCGTTCCTCCGGCATATCTCGGAAATCGAGGTGGCGGCATGAGACGGCTTGCCAATCCGAAGAGCCAGCGGCCGAGCAGCAGCTACCTCGCCGCCGCTCCCTCGGCGCAACCGCAACAGCCCCCCAAAGCTCAGGTGTCAGAATGACCGAAACCCTTCATATCTACGGGCCGATTGGCGAGGGCGAGAATACCCCGCCCCGGATCGGCGCGTTCCTGGACGACAATGCGGGCGTGCCGGTGGTGATCGCCGTCAATTCCTATGGCGGGATTGCCTCGGACGGGGCCGCGATCCTGGCCCAGCTCGACCGGCACGGGCAGGTCCGGGTGGAAGTGTTGGGCGTGGCGGCGTCTGCCGCGTCGCTCCTGGTGATGGGGGCGGCCGAGATCGCCATGCACCGCGCGGCGCATCTGATGATCCATGAGCCGTCCAATCTTGCCTGGGGAACCGCAGACGACCTGCGCCGCGAGGCGGGCATGCTGGACAAGATTTCCGAAACCTATGCGCAGGCCTACGCCCGCGCCACGGGCCATCCGGTCGAGCGTATCCGCGCCTGGATGGCGGCGGAAACCTGGATGACCGCCGACGAGGCTTTGGCGCTCAACTTCTGCGACGGCCTCTTTGGCGATGATGACGCTCTCCAATCCGAGCCGGTGGCCGCGTTCGACTACACGCGCTTCAAGGCCCCGCCGCCCGAGCTGGTGCGGCTCGCGGTGCGGAATGGCTGGGCTGGAAACGCGGCCTGAGGCCGTTGCAGAGGAACGAGCGGCCATGACCAAAGATCCGACAAAAGGGACCGAAGGCGCTTCCGAGGGCGCGGTCAGCCATCTTTATGGCAATCGTGCGCGCTTGAAGCCCCGCGCCCTGTCCTTGCTGGGGGCCACGACCTGGGCGGCGGATCTGTCGCCCTGTCTGGACCGCCCGTATCTGGTGAAGGGCTGGCTTGACCAGTCGGCCCTGTCCGTCCTCTACGGCCCGTCCAACAGCGGAAAATCCTTCCTTGCCCTGGATCTGGCGCACCATGTCGCCAAGGGCCGCAGCTGGGGAAACCGGCGCGTGAACAAGGGCCGCGTGCTCTACATCGCGGCCGAGGGCGGCGGCGGCTTCGCCAACCGGGTGGCGGCGCTCGATGAGCCCGAATTCTTCGTGCTGTCGATCCCGGTCACGCTGACCGGGCCGGACAGCGCGGCGGCGCCACTGACCGAGGTGCTGCAACACCTTGCCGCCGTGGGCGGCGCGGGCTTCGACATGATCGTCATCGACACGATGGCGCGGGTGATGGGGGGCCGGGATGAGAACGCGGCTCCCGATATTGCCGACCTGGTGCGCAATCTCGACCTGATCCGGCGCGTCACCGGGGCGCATGTCATGCTGGTGCACCATACCGGCAAGGACACCGGGCGCGGGGCGCGGGGGCATTCGTCCCTTCGTGCCGCAATCGACACCGAAATAGAACTGTCCCGCGACGACCTGGGGCAGATCACCGCCGAAGTGACAAAGCAGCGCGACGGGCCGACCGGCTATCGCTTCTGCTATCAGCTCCGGCAGGTCGAGCTTGGTCTCGACCAGGACGGCGACCCCGTCACGACCTGTCTGGTTGACCCGGCGGTGCCCGCAGAGGCGGGACGCGCGGGCGTGAGCGAAGCGGCGCGAAAGGCCCTGTCGCTCCTCAACAGGCTGATCGAGGAGCGTGGCGAGGCTCACCGCAAGCCGCAATATCCGAGCCACGCTGGCGTGAGCTTCGATCTGTGGCGCGATGCCTGCATGACAGAGGGCGAGCTTTCCTCCTCCGAAAACCGGGACACGCGCAAGCGGGCCTTCAATCGGTGCAGGGAAGAGCTTGAAACCGCGCGGGAAATCGTCGTGCGGGACGACCTGGTGTGGGTGGTGCAATGACCGGGACAACGCATCTTGTCCCGGCCTGTCCCGCCTTGTCCCGGTGTGGTGGGACAGAGGGCTTTGTCCCGGCTTGTCCCGCTTGTCCCGGTTTCTGCCAAGGCAATGAAAATGCGGGAAAATACGCCAACCAATCTCTTGTCCCGGTTGGTCGGGGCAAAGGCCGCACGGCGTATGGTGGACCGAACCGCAGGAGGGAAAGGGGATCCCCCCGTAGGGGGGACCCCTTCCCGCTCGGGACACGCCCGGACCCGGCGGGGCTGTCCCGGTCCCGGATCAACCATCCGGGGTCGCGGGGCGATCTGGCGTCGGTCCATGGGCAGAGAAAGCGCCAGCGCTTCGGGGCAAGGGCTGCGGTTCCCTTCAAGGGCCTCTGCAATCTCGAAAGCCGGTGGCGGGTCCTTCCTGGCATGGGTCTGCACGGGGGTAATTCGCACCCCGATGCCTCCAAGTCACTGAATAATCGAAGCCTTGTCGGTTTCGGTTGTTGTTGTTGTCCCCACGGGGACCGGCAGGGCGACCGTCTCGTCCGCATTGAAAGCGAGGATCACCATGATCGCTGAAGATACCCGGGGCGCCTTCGCCTCAAACCCCGCGCAGCACTCCGCTCTGACCGGTCGGCGCGGCGCTGGCATCGCGCGGGCCGAGGGCACTCCCTCGGGGGTGCCCGCCAGCGGGTCGGCCAGCGCGGCCCGGAATGGCCAGCCCTCCGCCCGCCACCTGGCGCAAATGCGCGGCGCGGCATTCAAGGCCGGGCTCTCGGCCGAGTTCGCGGATCTGATGGCCGAAACCGGCGTCAGCGCGGCGCAGGCCGAGGCCGTCGCGTCGGGGCTGGCCGAGTTTCAGAAGGTTTCCGCGCCCTTCGTTCAGGGGGAGCAGCTTGACCATGCGGCGCTGATGTCGATCGCGAAACGCGCGGCGATGGCGGGTCTCGCTCTGCCGGAGACCGACGCGGCGGCGATCACCAAGGAAATCGCCCGGGTCGCCGCGAACGAGGCCATGGCGCTCATGGCCAGCAACGAGCCGCCGATCCGCCCCTGCGCCATCGGCATCGGTCAGGAAGCGCCGTCTCGGGCCGACGCGATGGCGGATGGTCTTCTGGCGCGGATGCAGTCCGGGCATGTCCCGACCCACGGCCGGGAGTTCGCGAACATGCGGCTCGATGACCTTGCGAGGCTGTCGGCCGGCAGCAGCTTCCTCCGGGGGCAGCGCCATGCCGTGATGTGGGGTGGTGCGATGGGCGCCGACGATTTCAAGACGGCCCTGGCGATTGCCTCGAACAAGGTGCTGCTGGCGGCCTACGAGGCCGCAGAGTCGCAGATCAAGAAGGCCTCCCGCGAAGTCTCGGCCCCGGATTTCCGGCCGATCAACACCGTTCGCGTCTCGGGCGGCGTCGAGCTGGCGAAGGTGCTGGAAAACGGCGAGTTCGGGCAAGGCCAGATCACCGATGCGGGCGAGGCCTTCGTGCTGGAAACCTATGGCAAGATCTTCACCCTGACCCGGCAGGCCATCGTGAACGATGACCTCCGTGCTTTCGAGCAGAGCTCGCGGTTGTTCGGTCAGGGTGCGGCGCTCACCGAGGCGCGCATCTTCGCCGGGCTCCTCGAGGCGAATGGCGGCGCGGGTCCGGCCATGTCGGATGGAAAGACCCTCTTCCATGCCGGTCATGGCAACCTGGCCGAGACCGGTGCGGCTCTCTCCATCGGCTCGCTGTCCCTCGCGCGCACCGCGATGCGTCGCCAGAAGGGGCTGGCGGGCGAGGCGATCCGGGTGGACCCCGCGCTTCTGATCGTGCCGCCCGAGCTGGAAACGCAGGCGGAACGGCTGGTAGCCGAAATCTCGGCCGCGTCGGCCGACGATGTGAACCCGTTCCAGCAGAAGCTGACGGTTCTGGCCGATGCCAACCTGACGGACCCGGCGGCCTGGTACATCGCCGCCCTGCCGGGCCGTCCCGATGCGTTGCAGCACGCCTATCTGGACGGGGCTTCGGGGCCGCAGATCTTCACCCGCGACGGCTTCGAGACCGATGCCAGCGAGTTCAAGGTGCGCCTCGATTTCGGGGCCGGGTTCGTCGATCACCGCGCCTGGTACAAGAACCCCGGCGCGTGATCCGGCAATCCGCCCAAAAGGATGCTCAGAGCCGCGTGCGGCGGCTCTGACGCGGCAGGGGTGATCGCACCTGGCGGGAGGGGTCCGCAAACGCGATTGGGGCAAGTCGGCGAGTGTCCCGCATGGTGGGCGAAGAACCCCGACAGCCCGCGGCCTGGGTTTTCGTCAGGGCGCGGCGGGCATCGGGCCGGGGTGCGGAAACGCCCCGGCCTGTCTTCGAGCAGCCGATGTGCAGATCAGGACACCAGTTCGGCCGCGCCGTGGTCCAATTTTCCGAATGCTGTGCTCGCCGCCAGCGACGGCAATTCGTAGGGAGCTGCCAGTCCATGGGAGATGCCCGCATAGAAGTTCAGCGCAGGAAGCATACCTTCCTGTGTGCCAGCAATTACACCACCGCCGCAATTGCAGGACCGAGCCTTGCATCACCGACCTGTAGGGCAGGCACGAGCAACAGTATCGGGAAGCGCGTACCTCACATTTCTTGTGCACACGGCACCCATCTGATTTAAAGCAATGGTGCGCTGCCCGCCATTACTTTGGGGAATGGCCCGACAATAAGCATATGAGCAACCGGAGACAGCCAATGGCCCGCAGAATACTACTCTTCAACCACAAAGGTGGCGTGGGGAAGACGACTACAGCATACAACATCGGCTGGAAGCTGACACAGCAAGGGCATCGGGTGCTTCTTGTAGACGGCGACTCGCAAGTAAATCTTACCGCGAGAGCACTCGGCGAGCGTTTTGAAGAATATTATGAAGATGACGGAACGCGTTCGTCCAATATCTACGATGCTGTCCGCCCTGTATTCGAAGGCCGACCAAATCCTATCGAAGGGTTCACCTGCCCTACTGCGGAGAACAACGACAGCTTGTTTGTTTTGCCTGGGCACCCAGATTTGTCGGCCCTTGAAGGGCAGATAAGCTTGGCACAAGAAACGCGTGGCACCCTTTCGGTAACGAGAAACCTTCCCGGGGCCTTGCACCAGCTAATTTCACTTATCGAGAAAACTCATGAAGTTGACTTTAGTATCGTTGACATCAACCCCGGTCTGGGCGCCCTGAATCAAAACTTCTTCATGATAAGCCAAGCATTCATCGTTCCTACTAACCCAGACCCGTTCTCTCTTATGTCGCTGAAGACCCTGGGACTCGAAATTGAAAAGTGGGTAAACTGGAAACAGAGGTTCGGAGATGCGTTTCTTGACGCCACCTACCCGCTACCCGAAGGGTGGGCAAAATTCCTTGGCGCAGTTCATTCTCGCTTTAACAGACACAAGAGTAAAGCTGCTGGACGGTATCACGAACGTTTAACCTCGATCGATGAACGGATTGAACAAGAATTCGTGCCTAGGATGGAAGCTGCGCAAGCTCTTTTCGATCAGGTAGCTTACGGGACCGCATCCGAAATTCAACTTCCTGCGGATGCAACAGATCCCGACAAGCGCCGAATTTACGCACTTGCTCGCGTTCCGGATTTTGCGCAGGCAGTTCATATTGCTACCGAAGTTGGAAAACCGGTTTTCTGCATTGATCAAGCTGATCTTAAGTATGTCGGACTTCGCGGAAATGTGAAAGACAGCGTCGAAGCGAATGTAAAGGTCTTCGATGAAATTTTCGACGGAATCTGCAAAAAAGTCACCACGATTCTAAATTATGACTAATGCAGCGGGAGTCCTTGAGCGGAATTTAAGAGAAGCCGAGATATGCTTGGAGAACTTCGACGCGACCAATCAGGACTTTGCTTTGCGGCACGTATGGATTACATGCGTTTCGGCTTTTGATCTGTACATGACTGAAATGGTTTCAGAGGTAGGCATTCGTCTGATCGACCGTGACCCTCCGACGCTTACGAACAACTTGCGGCAAGTTTCTGTTCGACTTGAAAGTATGTTTGGCATAGAGGAGCAGACGCCTGCCGAACGCCTTTTGTTCTTTCGGGATAGCATCTACTCCACCATCCAGTACAAATCGTTTTATCGGCCAGACGGCGTTTCGGAGGCTCTTAGCTATGTTTGGACCTGCCCCGCAAAAGAGAAATGGGCGAGAGTTCTCTCCGGAATGCAGGAAACGGGCCGTTATCTGTCTCGAACCGAACAAGACATCAGAGCCGAGCTAACGTTGATTGGTGACCGCAGAGATCTCATAGCTCACTCCATGGACACGCCTCCAGGCGCCCAACGGCCAAACCCGGTATCACGAGAAGATGCAGCTTCAGTGATTGAGTTCTTTCGCGACATAGTTAACGCTATAGACGCGGAAACTGAAAGACAGCTTTAGGCACAACTCTTCAGCTAGACACCCCCTTGCTTGCGTAATTGCTGGGCAAGCCACTGAGCTTACGGCTCCGGTAGGACGCGTCAGGGGTCGTGAGTGAGGGTTTCTGCTTTGGTCTATATCTTAACCTTCGCTCACCCGATAAGAGGGTGAGTAAGGGCTAATTGTTCACTTCTTAAGCCGAACCCCTGGCCCGCCGCCGTTCTCGGGAATGAACTCGACACCGGCGGCCTCGAAGGCAGATTGCAGCTTTCGGAGCGTCTCCGCCTGGCCGCCTGACTGACCGTTCTCAAAGCGGCTGATGGTCATGGTCGAGACGCCGGACAGCTCAGCGACTTCGCGAACTCCGAGTCGAAGGGCGGCCCGCGCCATGCGGCATTGCTCATGTGTTATCATGGTATTCGAAACTGTTGACAGGGTATGCAGTGTGTGTTTTGAATACAGTGTATTCGAAACTGACACCTCTGACAACGGAGCCCAGAATGCCGAACCCGTTTCCGGCAGCCGTCACGGCTTTGCCTGCTGCCCGCCTTTATGAGATCCACGACTGCTTGGCCCTCGCTCTCGATGCCACGGAGCGGCCGGGCCGATACTCTCAGAGCGAGCGCGAGGCCCGCAGCTATCTGCGCACGGCCCTGAGGCACACCCTCCACCTCATGGAGACGAGGGCATGAAGCGTCGGACTTTCCTCGCCGCCGCCCCGCTGGCTGTACCCACGATGACGAAGGCCGAAGCCGATCAATCGCAGATCCTGAGGCTCTTCCATCGGCATCGTGCGATCCTCGATGCCGCCAGGCGGCATGTCTGCAATGTGACTGGAAGGGGCGAAGACGCAGAGCTGGACCTGCTCTTCTACCGGCATTCGAACAAGATCGAGGAAGAGATGATGTCTCTTCCAAGTACTTGCGCTGCCGATTTCGCAGCCAAGGTGATCGTCGAAACCGTGTGCGGACAGTGCGGCGCAGACTGGGAGACCAGCATGATCTGGAAGGAAGCGCGCCTGTTGGTCGGGGTCGCGCCGTCGGCGCGGTGAGGAACGTTTGGTTATTGGCGCTGCCCGTATGGATAAATCATGTGCGATGGCACACGTCTTGACTGCGAGCCCTTAGGCGGGTATCGAAATCATGTGCTTGGATACATGTATCGAGATCTGGAGATCAGAAAATGGAATTCACCAATCAGCGCTTCACGGTTTCCGAAGTCGCCTCACTGACCGAAACCAACCTCAACACCGTGCAGAGCTGGCGTCGCAAGGGGTTCTTCGACCTCGGGGCAAGCGAGGGCTGGCACCGCTTCACGCTGTCCGAGCTGTTTTCGGTAGCGGTCTTCGCCGAGGTCACGGGCGGGACAGGAAATCAGGACGTTGCCTCTTCGGCCTGTTCCTTTGCCGTCCAGATGCTGGCGGAGATCATCGAAAGCAACGCCGCGCCCTACTTCGTTGGCGCCAGCCGAAAAGGGAGCGATCCCGTCATGGAAATCGCCTACGGGTCGCTCAATGTGGGCGCCACGCTTGGCAAGCTGATTTCGGAAGGGGCCGACGCCGGGGCCTACATCGTCGTCGATTATAGCGCGATCTTCTCGCGCCTGCTCAAGCGCCTTCATGCGGGCGGCTACGCGATGGAAAACCCGAACAGCAACGTCTGACCGGCGCACTCTTCGCTCCGCCATAGAAACGCAGCAAGGAGAACTGCACATGGCCTGCAAACCGAACAGCTTCACCCAAGCAGACGTGGCGCGCGTGCTCAAAGCCTGCTGCGGCGCCGAAATCCCGATGGGTTGGGGCGAGATCGACCCGCGCACGGGCAAGATAGCCGTGATCGCGCTCGGTTTTGGGGAGGCATGACGATGGAGCGCCGTCCCGCCGCAATCCGAAAATCCGACCTGACACCCGCTTTTGAAGCTGCGAAGGCTGCGGGCTATGATCAGGTTTCCATCGTTGTGGAGACCAATGATGGAAAGCGCTTCCTGATTACAGCCGTGGTGGCGGGCGATACCGCTACGCCGGACATGACGCCGCTTGAAAAGTGGAGGGCAGGCCGTGCCGCAAGCTGACCTGCCCAAAGGCGTGCACCGGGTCCGGCGGAAGCTGGCGAACGGCAAGAGCCGTTTTCACTTCTATGCGTGGCGCGGAGGCCCGAAATTCTGGGAAGATGAATACTGCAAGCCCCGCGATCCGGCCTTCTATCAGGCTTTCGCGGACGCTGCCGCTCGACCGCAACCGGCCGACTACATGACGCCCAGGATGGTGGATGACTTCCTGTCCAGCACCGCGATGCCCAAGGGCGAACGGTCGCGGGCCGACATCCGCAAATGGGCGCTGCGCTTTGCCGAGCACTTCAAGGACGCGCCCGCCGTTATCTTCGAGGAGCGCGGCGCGCGCGGGGAAGTGAATGCCTGGCGGGCACTCTGGAAGCACTCGCCCAAACAGCACGACATGGCGGGCACTCATGCTGTCCGCATCCTGAATTGGGCGGTGCAGGAGGGCAAGTTGACCGAGCATCACTGTCACAAGCTGCATCGGCTCTATGATGTGGACCGCTCGGAAATCGTCTGGACCCAGACCGACCGCGCCGCGTTCAACGCGGTTGCCCCGGAATGGGTGCGCCGCATCCTCTGCGCCGCCTGCGAGACCGGTCTGCGCCCGGCCGACCTGATCAAGCTGACCCCGGCCCATGTCGAGCAGACTCCGCTTGGCCGTCGCCTGCGCGTCAGGACGAACAAGCGCAAGCGGCTGGCCCATATCCCGATCACGCCCGAGCTGGCCGAAATTATCGACACGACCCCGGCCGGTCGGCTGCTGATCCTGACCAATGCGAGAGGCCATGCCCTCACGCCTCACCGGGCATCCGAGGGCGTCCGCCAGTGGCGCGACAAGGCGAAGCTGTCCGATGACCTGCGCCTTTACGATGCGCGCGGGACCGCCGCGACGCGGCTGTTGAATGCGGGTCTCTCGCTCGCGGAGATCGCCAATCACATGGGCTGGTCGGTCCGCTACGCGGCAAACGTGATCGAGCACTATGCCCGCGTCTCCCCCGACGAAACCGATGCCGTTCTGATCAAACTTGCCCAAGCGAAAAGGGGTGTAGCGTGAACAAAACTGTAAACGGCGCTGTAAACGGAGCGCACCGCGCAAGCGGGTGGTCGAGCCAAGTGCTTGAAAGTAAATGGAGGCGAGTAGGAGAATCGAACTCCTGTACACGGATTTGCAATCCGCTGCGTAACCACTCCGCCAACTCGCCAGATCAGCGGCCTAGCCTCTAGCATTCGCAAACACGCAGCACAAGTCCAAGATGCGCGTTTGGGTGAGGTCCGTCCTGCTGCGCGCCTTGTCGGCATATATCCAGGACAGATCCGTAGATCCGGCGCGGCCGGTCTGAGGGATTTTTCGTCCCGGTCTCAGGTTTCGTAGCTTGCAGGAGGCACGACTGCGGGCCGATCGGAGAGGGCGGCCGGTTCCAAGGCCCTGACGCGTCAGGGCCGGGGGTAAAATGGTCGAGGACAGAAACGCGGCCGGAGCATGGGGGCCAGCAGGCTCCTTGCCCTGGGGTGAGCCTCCCGATCATACGGATCTTGCGCCCATGCGGTTCTTTCGGTGCCGGACGGCATGAGACGGCATGCTCGCGCCGGGAGCGGAAGACCGGCTGGCGACTTTTCATCCTGAGAGATCGCTGCGACATCGGCCGGCGGCACGGCCTTTGCCGCCCATGCCGGAGGCAGCGCGCCCGGCCTCGTTTTCCGTCGAACAAAGAGCGGACCGGTCCGGGCTTTCGCGCCCTGTCCTGGCGTTTTGAACCAGACCCTCGCAAAGGTGGCCGGATCGGCGATGATCGGGCGGCGGGGGGGCGTTCTGCCGGACAACGGAAATCCGGGTCGCGGCGCCGGAGGCCCCGGATCGCGAGGGCGACCGGCGATCTGTCATCCCAGCAGGGCTTCGGTCTGGAGTGGCTGAAAGCCCGGTGGGCGGCGCTGTCCTGCCAGTCCTGATGGTGTTTCCGGGCGCGTTCACGCGGTTCGGGATGCGCTGGCCTGCCGAGGGTCGGGCGCGCGGCCGGTAGACTACGGCCCTGCCGACCGGAGAGACGTCTCTGGAGAGGTCCGTATCCGGAGACCGGGGCCGGCCCCGTTTCAGGCGCGCGCTGGCCAATGGATATCGGCCCGCCGGGTCGGTTTACTTGCCCCGCCGGATCCTGCATTTTCGCCGCATGCCCGTTGCGAGACGATAAGATGATCTCCGATCCCGACCCCGATTTCGATCTTGGCGAGTTCCTGCCCTATCTGCTCAACCAGGCCGCCCAGGAGACCAGTGCCGGCTTTCATGCGATCTATCGGGCCGAATACGGGATGCTGCGGACCGAATGGCGGGTCATGGTGCATCTGGGGCGCCATGGCGAGATGTCGGCCTCCGAGATCGGGCGGTTGTCGATGACCCACAAGGCCAAGATCTCGCGTGCGGTACGGGCGCTTGAAGAAAAGCGCTTTCTGCAGCGCTGCCCCGATTCCGACGACCGGCGCTCGGAGATCCTGTCGCTGACGCCCGAGGGGCATGCGGCGCTGGCGCGACTGTCGGCGCGGGCGCGCGCCTATGGGGCGGACATCGAAGCGCGCTTCACCGATGAAGAGCGCGCATTGCTGAAGTCCTTCCTGAGGCGGCTCGCGACCGAGACGGCCTGACCTGCGCCGATCTGCGGTTTGCATCGTCCGCGCAAAGGACTATTCACGAGAAAACCACTCAACCAGGCGGGGCCCATGTCCGTTTCGATGCTCTCCACCGTCGTCAAGCCGATGCATCCCGAGGGGCGCCGTTTCGTCGCCATCGCTGCGGGCCTGACGGTTCTGTTCTTCCTGATCTGGGCGCCTCTGGGCTGGATCGGGCTCGGCCTGACGGTCTGGGTCTATTATTTCTTCCGCGATCCCGAACGGGTGACGCCGGCCCGGCCGGGGCTGATGGTCTCGCCCGCCGACGGCATCGTGTCGCTTCTGGAACCCGCCGTGCCGCCGGCCGAGCTGGGCCTGGGCGAGGCGCCGATGACCCGGATCTCGGTCTTCATGTCGGTCTTCAACTGCCATGTGAACCGGCTGCCCGCGGCGGGCCGGGTGACCGGAATCGCCTACCGCCCCGGCAAGTTCCTCAATGCCTCGCTCGACAAGGCCTCGGAAGACAACGAGCGCAACGGGCTGGCGGTCGAGCTGGCCGACGGGCGCCGTTATGGCGTGGTGCAGATCGCCGGGCTGGTCGCGCGGCGCATCCTGTGCTGGACCGCCGAGGGTCAGAGCCTCGCCACCGGCGAGCGTTTCGGGCTGATCCGGTTCGGCTCGCGGCTCGATATCTATCTTCCCGAAGGGGTCGAGCCGCTGGTCTCGATCGGCCAGACCATGGTGGCGGGCGAGACCGTCATCGCCGATCTCGGCGCCTGACCCGACGGAGGGCTGACGATGAAGAAGTTCATCCGCCGCGATCCGCAACACCGCGACCAGGTGCCGTTCCTGCAGCTTCTGCCCAACCTGGTGACGCTGTCGGGGATGTGCCTCGGGCTGACCTCGATCCGTTTCGCGATGGATGGGCGCTATGACGGGGCGGCGCTGCTTTTGCTGCTGGCGGCCTTGATGGACGGGCTCGACGGGTTGCTGGCGCGACGGCTGAATGCGACCTCGAATTTCGGGGCCGAACTCGATTCGCTGTCGGATTTCCTGTGTTTCGGCGTCGCGCCGGGGCTTCTGATCTATCGGTTCTTCCTCGAGCCCTCGAACAATTTCGGCTGGATCTTCGTGCTGGTCTTTGCCGCGGCCTGCTGTCTGCGGTTGGCGCGCTTCAACGTGATGCGTGACGAGAACGAGGCCGAGACCAGCCACCATTTCCTCGGCGTGCCCGCGCCTGCGGGGGCGATGCTGGGCCTGCTGCCGCTGTTCGTCTCGCTGGCGGGCATCGTCGATCTGCGGCCGGTGCCGCATCTGGTGGCGTTCTGGCTGGGCTTCGTCGGCGTTCTGATGATCTCGCGGCTGCGGACCTTCTCGCCCAAGGCGATGCGCATTCCGCGCGCGCTGGTGGGGCTGATGATGTTTGCCACCGTGGTCGCGGTGGGGCTGATGTTCACCCGGATCTGGCTGCTTCTGACGGCGCTCGACCTCATCTATCTGGCCCTGCTCGTGCATGCCGCGCTGCAGGCCCGGCGTCCGGACGCTGGCTGATACGACTCAGAAGTCAGGCCCCGCACGCAGGCGGGGTCTGATCCCGGGGAGCTGATCCCGGGCACAGGCGCTTTGCCGCCGGGCCTGCGCGTTTTCCTCGACATGACGCAAGATCCGTCCGGGCGCGGCCGATCGGCTATGCGCATTGCCCTCTTTCCTCCGTCCCTGAAAGTTGATAGAAATGCTCAGGTACGAGGTGCGGTCCGCCGTGCCGATATAACACTCACTTGTCAGGCCCCAGCTCGTTGCCCGGTCCCCTGCCTCTCAAGACAGTACCTCGCGATGAGTCTGCCTCTGTCCAGATACCAGCCCGTTCCGGCCCGTGATGGCCGGAGCCGGGGCGATGCCTGCCGGATCCCGGGACGGTCCTGCAGCCGTTCCCGGACGCGGCGGGGCCGGGGCAGGGGCCTTGCTGCAGAAACCGCAACCTAATGGAGGGACAGGATGGAGCGACCGAGCATGTGCAGGACCGGGATGACGGCAGCCCGGAGGGTGCGGGCATGACCCTCCTCCAGACCATCCGCCACAGCAGTGACGAGACCACCCAGCACGATGCCCGCATCCTGACCGGCGGCGGGAATACTGCGGTGATCGTGCTCGACGGCGTCGCCTATACGCTTCGGATCACCCGTTCGGGCAAGCTGATCCTGACCAAATAGGCGGGGTGCGGCGGCCGGACCTGTCAGTCTGTCGGTCGCCGCGTCCGCCCGCTCCGGTCCACCCGGCCCGATGCCGGCGTCGCAGCGGATCGTGACCGCGTGAGACACCGGCCTGCGATTCGGGCCTGCGATTCGGGCTTGCGTTACGCGCTAGCGTTCCGGGCGGGCAAGGCAATGCCGCGTCGCAGCATTGTCACTTTACATATTCGTAAGCCGGGCATAACGCTGGGGACATTCGGGCCCCCTATTCTGGGGACAAGATCCGTTCCGGAGCCGTCCCGAAGCCCCCGATGCCCCGCCCCTCTGCAGGGGCCGACGCGGCCGCGGGACTGGCGCCGTCCAGTCCGCAGAAGGAGCCGCGTCATGGCCGATACCCCTCACGAAACCGAGCAATCCGTTCCCCTGTTCTGGCCGATGGCCGCGGTTCTGGGGTGGCAGGAGGCCGGCTATCAGGCGATGGCTGACGGGCTTCGCTTCGTACAGGAAGCGGCCGAGATCTCGGCCCCGCCCGAGCCGTCCTGGGCCAGCCCGAACGAGGTTCTGCTCGATCTCGACACCATGCGGCTGCGCGATTTCGGGGGCAGCGGCACCGGCCTTCCGGTGATTATCGACGCGCCCTATGCGGGCCATTCCGCCACCATCGCCGATTTCGCGCCGGGGCAAAGCCTGGCCGCGACGCTTCTGGCCTCCGGGCTTGGCCGGGTGCTGGTCACCGACTGGAAATCGGCCACGCCCGAGATGCGCGATTTCGACATCGACAAGTATCTGGCCGAGATCAATGTCGCCATCGACGAGGTCGGCGGGCGCGCGATCCTGGTGGGGCTGTGCCAGGGCGGCTGGATGTCGGCAATGGCCGCCGCCCGCTTTCCCTCCAAGGTGGCGGCCCTGGTGCTGGCGGGTTCGCCCATCGACACCGATGCGGGCGACGGGCCGATCCGCCGGATGGCGCATGAGACGCCGCTATCGGCCTATCGGGACATGGTGGCCGCCCATGACGGCCGGATGTCGGGCAGCCT
Organism: Rhodovulum sp. MB263; assembly: GCF_002073975.1. Classification (NCBI taxonomy): domain Bacteria; kingdom Pseudomonadati; phylum Pseudomonadota; class Alphaproteobacteria; order Rhodobacterales; family Paracoccaceae; genus Rhodovulum; species Rhodovulum sp. MB263. The sequence goes on from NZ_CP020384.1 coordinate 906,214, forward strand.
GATGCTGACCGGCTGGAAGAACATGCATGCGGAGAAACAGTATCTGGGCAAGTTCCTCGATCTTTATGCCCATATCGAGGACCGCAACTATATCGAGCGGACCGAGACCTTCGAGCGCTGGTACGAAAACCCGCTGGATCTGCCGGGCCGCTATTACCTTCAGGCCATCGACCTGCTGTTCAAGCAGAACCTCTTTGCCAGGGGTGAATTCATGGGCCTCGGGCGGCGGCTGTCTCTGAAGGATGTGACCTGTCCGGCATACCTTCTCGCGGGTGAAGGCGACGATATCACCACCCGGGAACAGGTCTTCGCCGCCGAGGATCTCCTGGGCACGCCGAAGGCGCAGATCCGCAAGCTGCTCGCCAAGGGCGGGCATATCGGGCTGTTCATGGGCCGGCACACATTGGCGGATGTCTGGCCCGGCATCGCGGAGTGGATCGCGGAACAGGGAGGAAAGTGATGGACGGACAGGACCAGCCAGAGGGGGAGAAGCTGCCCCCCACCGACCCGCAAAAGGGGCTGAGCACCGCCGAGGCACAGGCCCGGCTCGGTCGCTTCGGCCCGAATACTCTGGCCGAGGAACACCGGAGCCTGTTCAAGCGGGTCTTCGGGTATTTCTGGGGGCCGATCCCCTGGCTGATCGAGATCGCGGCGATCCTGTCGCTGGTCCTGTCGGACTGGGCCGATTTCGGCGTGATCCTTGCCATGCTGCTGGTCAATGCGGGCGTCGGCTTCTTCGAGGAGAACAAGGCCGATTCGGCCATTGCCCTGCTCAAGCAGAAGCTTGCCCCCGCCGCCCGGGTGCTGCGCGACGGCCGCTGGCAGGAGATCGCCGCGACAGAGCTGGTGCCGGGCGATCTGGTAAGGCTCGAGATCGGCAATATCGTCCCGGCCGACCTGCGCCTGACCGAGGGGCAGTATCTCTCGGCCGACGAGGCGGCGCTGACGGGGGAGTCGCTGCCGGTCGACAAGGCGGTAGGCGACACCGCCTATTCGGGGTCGATCGTGCGGCTGGGCGAGATGGTGGGTGAGGTCACCGCCACCGGCATGAAGACCTATTTCGGCCGCACTGCGGCGCTGGTGCAGGGGCCCGGGCGCAAGTCCCATTTCCAGCAGGCGGTGATGCGGATCGGGAATTTCCTGATCGTCAGCGCGCTGGTGTTGGTCTCGATCATCCTGATCGTGTCGATCTGGCGCGACAATCCGCTGTGGCAGACCGTGCAATTCGCCCTGATCCTGACGGTTGCCGCCATTCCGGTGGCGCTGCCGACGGTGCTGTCGGTGACCATGGCGGTGGGCGCCGAGCGGCTGGCGCGGATGAAGGCCATCGTCTCGCGGCTGGTCTCGATCGAGGAGATGGCGGGCGTCGATGTGCTCTGTTCCGACAAGACCGGCACGCTGACCCTGAACCAGCTGACGGTCGAAACCCCGCGCCCCGCAGCGGGCGCGAGCCGGGACGATCTGCTGCTGGCCGCGGCGCTTGCCTGCAATGCCAATGCGCCCGATGCCATCGACCAGGCGGTGCTGGCCGCCGCCGACGGGATCGAGGCGCGGCGCGATTACAAGCTCGGGACCTTCACGCCCTTCGATCCGGTCTCGAAACGGACGCTGGCCGAGGCCCGGCGCGGCGACGAGACCTGGCGCTTTGCCAAGGGCGCGCCGCAGGTGATCCTCGATCTTGCGGGGCTCGAGGGGGCGGCGCGGACCGCGCTCGAGGCCGAGGTCGATGCCCTGGCGGCCCAGGGGTTCCGCGCCATCGGTGCGGCCCGGGCCCAAGGCGAGGGCGCCTGGCAGTTCCTCGGGCTGATCCCGATCTTCGACCCGCCCCGGCCCGATGCCGCCGAGACCATCGCGAAGGCCGGCGAGATGGGCGTCACCGTCAAGATGATCACCGGCGATCACGAGGCCATCGCCCGCCAGATCGCGGGGCAGCTCGGGCTCGGGCAGGCGATGTACCCGGCGGGCCAGCTTCTGGAGGGCGACCCGGCCGAGGTCGAGGCGCGCGTGCGCGCGGCCGACGGTTTTGCCCGCGTTCTGCCCGAACACAAGTTCCGCATCGTCGAGGTGCTGCAGCAGGGCGGCAGCATCGTCGCGATGACCGGCGACGGGGTGAATGACGCCCCCGCGCTGAAGCGCGCCGATGCCGGGATCGCGGTCAGCGGTGCGACCGATGCCGCGCGCGCCGCGGCCGATCTGGTCCTGACCGGAACGGGCCTGTCGATCATCACCGAGGCCATCGCCGAGGCCCGCCGCATCTTCGAGCGGATGACAAGCTACGCCACCTTCCGCATCGCCGAGACCATCCGGGTGCTGCTGTTCATGGCGCTGGCGATCCTGGCCTATGATGTCTACCCGGTCACCGCGATCATGATCGTGCTTCTGGCGGTGCTGAACGACTTCCCGATCATGATGATCGCCTTCGACAATGTTGCGGTCTCGCCCAAACCCGTGCGCTGGGACATGCGCCGCGTCATCACCGTCGCCTCGACGCTGGGCGTGATGGGGGTGGTCGAGACCTTCCTGCTGTTCTGGTATGTCGACAGCATCCTGCACTTGCCGCGCGAGACGATCCAGACGCTGATCTTCCTGAAACTGCTCGTGTCCGGCCACATGACGCTTTACGTCACCCGCAACCAGAACTGGTTTTGGACCCGGCCATGGCCCGACTGGAAGCTTTTCGCGACCACCGAGGTGACCCAGGTCATAGGCACGCTGATCGCCGTCTATGGCCTGCTCGTCACGCCCATCGGCTGGACCGCGGCACTTCTGGTCTGGGCCTATTGCCTGGCCTGGCTGCCGATCGAGGGCGCTATCGCCATGAGCGTGCGGCGGCTTTACGCGGCCCGCTTGCGGGGCTGAGCCCGTCGGAGGGCACGCTTCGGAAGACGCATGGCCCCCCCTCGCTTCGGTTATTGCCGGGGCAGGGGCCGGTGCCATCCGCAGGACATGCGGAGGCGAGGCGGTTCGTTCCGGTCCCTGCGCCAGGGCCAGCGAATGGCGACGCCGCAGGACAGCCCCGGCTTCGGGATGGCATGTCCTGGCGAAGACCGATGCCGCGACCGGCGGAGACGACGCCCGGCAGGTGGACGGGAACCGATCGCGGCTGGCCCCGATGCTTCAGCATAACGCAGACCCGGCGGGCCGGACAGGTCGGCGCGAGAGGACTTGTCAAACCGGCCCGGAATTGGTCTGAGCTTTGATGGGACAAACAGGAAGGGAGACGGGCCGTGACGGAACGACGTGCAGGCGCGGGATATGTGGCGAAGGCCGGGCTCGAGGTTGCGGCAGATCTGGCGGCCTTTGTCGAAGAGGCGGCGCTGCCCGGGACCGGGATCTCGCCCGACAGGTTCTGGACCGGCTTCGCGGAGCTCCTGCACGATCTGACGCCGAAGAACCGCGCGCTTCTGGAAACGCGCGAGAAGCTGCAGCTTCAGATCGATGCCTGGCATCAGGCCCGCCGCGGCGCGCCGCACGATCACGAGGCCTACAAGGCGTTTCTGGAAGAGATCGGCTATCTGCGGCCCGAGGGCGGGGATTTCGAGATCGAGACCGAGGGGCTCGACCCCGAGATCGCCTCGGTGCCGGGGCCGCAGCTGGTGGTGCCGATCACCAATGCCCGCTATGCGCTGAACGCGGCCAATGCGCGCTGGGGCAGCCTCTACGACGCGCTGTACGGCACCGATGCGATGGGCGGGCCGGCCCCTGCGGGCGGTTACGACCGCGGCCGCGGCGCCCGCGTGGTGGCCCGGGCCCGGGTGTTTCTGGACGAGGCCTTCCCGGTCGCGGGCAGCAGCCATGCCGATGCCCGGCGCTATCACGTCCAGGGCGGCGCCCTGCTGATCGACGATCATCCGCTTGAGGATCCGTCGAAATTCGTCGGCTATCGCGGCCATCCGCGGGCGCCGGACGCGGTCTTGCTGAAGAACAACAACCTGCATGTCGAGCTGGTCTTCGACCGGACCCATCCGGTGGGGGCACGCGATCAGGCCGGGCTGGCCGATATCCGGCTGGAAAGTGCTGTTTCGGCGATCATGGATTGCGAGGATTCGGTGGCCTGCGTCGATGCCGCCGACAAGATTGTCGCCTATCGCAACTGGCTCGGGCTGATGCGGGGCGACCTGACCACCGACTTCGTCAAGGGCGGCGCGCGGCTGACCCGGGCGCTGTCGCCCGATCTCGACTTTGTCGCCCCCGACGGCACGCCTAGCGCGCTCAAGGGGCGGGCGCTGATGCTGGTGCGCAATGTCGGCCATCTGATGACCAATCCCGCGATCCGCGACGGTGCGGGCCAGGAGGTCTTCGAGGGGCTGATGGACGCGGCCATCACCACGCTGATCGCCATGCATGACCTGACGAAGACCGGGGGCGCGCGGAACTCGGTCGCGGGCTCGATCTATGTGGTTAAGCCCAAGATGCACGGCCCCGACGAGGTCGCCTTCGCCGACGAGACCTTCACCCGGGTCGAAGCGATGCTGGGCCTGCCGCGCTATACCGTCAAGCTCGGCATCATGGACGAGGAGCGCCGCACCTCGGTCAATCTAAAGGAATGCATCCGCGCGGCGAAGCACCGGGTGGCCTTCATCAATACGGGCTTCCTCGACCGCACCGGCGACGAGATCCATACCTCGATGGAGGCCGGGCCCTTCAGCCGCAAGGAATTCATCAAGCGCAAGTCCTGGATCACCGCCTACGAGAACCTCAATGTGGATATCGGGCTCGAATGCGGCCTGTCCGGCAAGGCCCAGATCGGCAAGGGTATGTGGGCGATGCCCGACCGGATGGCGGCGATGCTGTCCTCGAAGATCGAGCATCCCAGAGCCGGTGCCACCTGCGCCTGGGTGCCGTCGCCCACGGCCGCGACGCTGCATGCGCTGCATTATCACCAGATCGATGTCTTCGCGGTGCAGGCGGGCCTGAAGGCGGGCGGACGGCGCGCCCATGTCGACGGCATTCTCGAGATTCCGCTCGCGGCCTTCCGCAAATGGACCCGTGCGCAGATCCTGCGCGAGGTCGAGAACAACGCGCAGGGCATCCTCGGCTATGTGGTGCGCTGGATCGACCAGGGCGTGGGCTGCTCCAAGGTGCCCGACATCAACGATATCGGCCTGATGGAGGATCGGGCCACCTGCCGGATCTCGGCCCAGCATATCGCCAACTGGCTGCATCATGGCGTGGTGACAGAAGACGAGGTGGCGGACGTGATGCGCCGCATGGCCGAGGTGGTCGACCGGCAGAATGCGGAGGATCCGGCCTATCTGCCGATGGCGCCGGAGTTCGGGGGCGTGGCCTTCCGCGCGGCCTGCGATCTGGTCTTCGAGGGCCGCAGGCAGCCTTCGGGCTATACCGAGCCGGTGCTGCATGCCCGGCGGCTGGAGCGCAAGGCCGAGATTGCTGCGGAAGGCTGAGGCAGATCCGCGACGCCGCGCCCGGTCGGGCGCGGCAGTTCATCCCCCGAGCGCCTCTTGAAACCCGCACGCACGGAGCGGATGCGCCCGGGCCCGTTGCTGCGGGGCAGAAGATTTCCTGAAATCCAGACGGCACGTCGCACGTCCCGGGCAGGGCACCCCCGGCCGGCTATCCCACGGCTGACGCCGGGAGGCGCCGCGGCGCCTCCCTGAACTCGTTACGAACGGGCATTGCTTGTGATGGCCCAGAAGTAACGGCCCAATGTTACGGAATGATTGCCGGTGCCGGAGCGACGCAGGGGCAAAGCGCAGGCCGTGCTGCGCTTTCTCGACCGGCTCTGCCTTGCCCGGGGAAGGACGCTGTCACCGGGCAAGGCAGAGCCGGGCGGGGGAGGCCGGCCACGGGCCCCCGCCCGAGCCGGGGTCAGACCACCCGTTCGACGACCGCCTGCAGCCGGGCCAGCGTGGCATCGGTATCCACGAGCTTGTCGATCCCGAAGAGACCGATCCGGAAGGTGCGGAACTCGGCGCCCTCGCCGACCTGCAGCGGCGTGCCCGAAGCGATCTGCATGCCCTCGGCGCGGAACCGGGCGCCCGACTGGATCTCGGGGTCGTCGGTATAGCAGACCACGACGCCCGGCGCGGCAAAGCCCGGGGCGGCGACCGAGGCGAAGCCATGTGCGGCCAGCATCTCGCGGACCTTCCGGCCCAGCTCGGCCTGCGCTGCCTTGGCGGCCTCGAAGCCCATCTCGCGGGTCTCGGCCATGGCGTCGCGCAGCCCGATCAGCGCGTCGGTCGGCATGGTGGCATGATAGGCATGCCCGCCATCTTCATAGGCCTTCATGATCGCGCGCCATTTCTTCAGGTCCATGGCGAAGGAATTCGAGGCGGTCTCGGCCAGCCGCTCGGCTGCGCGGGGCGACAGCATCACCATCCCGGCCGAGGGCGAGGCCGACCAGCCCTTCTGCGGCGCCGAGATCAGCACGTCGACGCCGGTTGCCTGCATGTCGACCCAGATGCAGCCCGAGGCGATGCAGTCGAGCACCATCAGCGCGCCGACCTCATGCGCAGCCGCCGCCATCGCGGCGATATAGTTGTCGGGCAGGATGATCCCTGCCGAGGTCTCGACATGGGGCGCGAAGACGACATCGGGACGGGTCTCGCGGATCTTCGCGACCACATCCTCGATCGGTGCGGGCGCGAACGGCGCCTTGGCCGCATTGCCGGCGGGACGCGCCATCAGCACCTCGGTTTCGCCGGCGAAGCCGCCCGCCTCGAAGATCTGTGTCCAGCGATAGGAGAACCAGCCGTTCCGGACGATCAGCGCGCGGCGCCCGGTGGCGAACTGGCGCGCGACGGATTCCATCGCGAAGGTGCCGCCGCCGGGCACCAGCGCGACCTCGGCCGCGCCATAGACCTCGCGCAGCATCTCCGAAATGTCGCGCATGGCGGTCTGGAACTTGGCCGACATGTGGTTCAGCGAGCGGTCGGTGAAAACGACGGAAAACTCGCTCAGACCGTCGGGATCGACATCGGGACGCAGGCCGGGCATCGGGCAGGACTCCTCTATGATTTCAGCTCTGACCTAGGCCCTTGACCGCCGGGATGCCAGAGAAAACCGGGTATGCACCGGGGAGGCATCGCTGCGCCCGCATCCGCCCGCGCGCGCCGCCGATCCGGCTGGGCCGGGGCGAGAACCCGCCTCGGGCAGGTCCGGCACCCGAGGGGTCCCGCGCGCCCACCGCCCGGCCGAGGGGGCTGTCGAGAAGGCCGATCCTGCTGCGCGAGCGCTTCCCCGCCTGACATCCACGCCCGGCTCGGCCCGGCCGCGTTGCCCAGGCCGAGCCCGCGCGCAAGCTGGTCCTGTCGTGGATTGCGCCGGACGGGGCGCGGCGGTTGCGTTCGGGCCCCGGCCGAGACCGTGCACCCCCGCTTCCGGCGCCCGGGGCGCGAAGAGGGGCGGCAAGATCAGGATCTGCTTCCGGCGCTCGGGTTAGGCCCGTCGCGATCCTGACAAGCCCTCCCGGGCCGGACCCTGGCGTGCTTTCCCGGACGCCCATTGCGGTGGATATCGGGCGGCGGATATCGGGTGGCGCATGGTCCCCGGCGATCCGCCGGGGTGTCATCCGGCGGGTGCGGCTTCTGCCCGCGGCGAGGTGTTCCATGTCAATGGCAGGATTGCCGAAAGCCGGGTGCCGCCGCCCCGCCGGCGCCCCAGTTCGAGCGTGCCGCCCAGCGCGCGCACGCGGTCGCGCATCGCCGTGAGCCCGCGCCCCTCGACCGTGCGGTCGGGAAGGCCCACCCCGTCATCCTCGACCGTGAGACACAGGGCCTTTGGCTGGCCCGGCAGGTCTTCTGGTCGCACTTCGACCCGCAGCCTGTCGGGCCTTCCGTGGCGCAGGGCGTTGGTCACGCCCTCCTGCACGAAGCTATAAGCGGTCAGATCGACGATCTCCTCGGTCTCGGGAAGGCGGTCGGGCAGCTCGATCGTCCAGTCGAGATTGCCATGGGTGCTGCGGAACCCGTCGAGCATGTCGCCGAGCGCCTCGAGCAGCGGCAACTGGCCCAGTGTCATCGGGCGGAGCGTGGTCAGCAGCCGGGTATTGGCGGTGTGGATCTGATCGACGATGGCCGACAGGGTGGCGGCCTCGCGCTGCAATGCCGTATCGCCGGCCCGTGCCGCGGCGCGCTGGATGGCGCCCGCCTTGACCTTCAGGTCGAACAGGCAGGGGCCGAACTCGTCCTGCAGTTCCATCGCGATGGTCCGGCGTTCGTGATCGCCGAGCTCGACGATCTTGCGCGCAAGTGCTGCGCGGTCGGCCTCGCTTGCCTCGAGGTTGTCGGCGAGGGCGTTGAACCCGTCCGCCAGGGGTCGGAAGTCCGGGGTCGGTACCTCCGGAAGCCGGGTGTGCAGCGCCCCGCCGCGCAGCGCGCCGAGCCCGTCGCGCAGCCTGTCGAGCGGGCCGAGCGCGCGCCGGATCAGAAGAACCAGCAAGACCCCTGTCAGGCCGAAGCCGAGCGCCAGCGCCCAGAGCAGTGCCGCGGCATCCTCCCAGACCTCGTCGATCTCGTCCTCTGGCGCCGTTGCGATCGAGACGGTGCCGTAATCGGTGCCATCGGCCAGCACCGACATCCGGGTCTCGCGGTTCGCGGGCATCACCAGATCGCGGAACCAGCCCGGCGCGCGGCGGCGGTGGGGGGCGGTCTCGTGCGCCAGGCGGCTTTCGGCCCGTATCACCGGCAGGGCGCCGGTTCGCGCGTCGGTCAGCCCGATGCGCACATGGCGCGGCTCGATCAGGGTCTCGGAAAGCTCGGCCATCACCTGTTCGGGCGGGCGATTGCGCAGCGCCGCGCCCATCGCCGCGATCACCTGCGCCCGGGCGCCGGCTTCGGCCGCCGCCATCTCGACCTCGACCGCTTCGCGCGCATTGTGGAACAGCACCAGCGCCGCCAGCGCCAGTGCGGCCAGCTGCATCAGTCCCACACACAGAACGACCTGCCAGCTCAGGTGGAGGCGTGACATCATTCAATATCCTCCAGATTGTTTCGAGGATAGCCCGGCGCGGCCTCCGGGTCGATTGCTCAAAAGTCGGAGCCAGACGGCCCAAAGACGCAGTGGCCGGGTCCTTTCGGCCGGAAATGGCCGAAATGGCGGGTCCGGCAAGTCAGCGAGAGGGGGGAGGAGGCGAGAGGCGACGTAAGGGCCCGCGTGCCGGGACATCGGGCCTGCCTTCGGCGGACAGGGGCACCGCCCGGCTCCGATGCCCCGGGGCTGGCGTCTTGCATGGCCGTGGCGACCTCTTTTCCGCCCTTGGCCAAGGAAGAGCGATTGCGCAGCTCTTATGTCCCTGTCGCGCCTCGATCTGCCGGTGCCCGATTCCGGGGGGCGGAGGGCCGGGGGGCCAGTTTCGGGTCGCCATGAGGCTGTTCTCCGCGCGTACCGGGCTCCGGGCGGGCCGGTCCCGCGCCGACAGAGGCGCCGAGCCAGGTTATGTCATGGACGCAATGGATCTTGTGGAGAGAAAGGACCGGCCGGTCCCTGTGGCGCTCCCGTGCCAGGTGCCGGTTGTGCCCCGGGCTCTGCCCGCGCCCGTGCGGCGTGTCAGCGAGAGCGGCAGGGTGACCTCATCCCTCCCGACATCAAGAGGCTCGGGCGGTGGCCCATAGAGATGCCATCGCGTCACGGATACCCGCAGTGGCTGCCTCAACCGAGGCGCGGGCTGCGACTTTGTCCATGTCACGGTCGATGACGCGACCCGGCTGCTCTCTGTCGTGGTGCTGGCGGACGAGGTCAGGGCCACGACCACCGCATTCCTGCTACGTGCCCTGCGCCGGTTCCGGATCAAGGCATCAAAGGCGAACCTGTGATGAGCGACAACGGCAGAGCCCGGCACGCACACCGTTTCCGCAAGGCGTTGCGTTGGCTGCATATCCGCCAAATCCAAAGGCCGCGCGGGTTCGCCGGGAAAACGATCCACCAGATCGTTTTCCCGGCCGGTTCACTCCAGACCCTTCTGCGCGAATGGGCCCATGGGCTTGCGCGCCCGTCTTCGGTGGCACGCAATGCCGGCCTGCCGCGCTGGCTTGACTGGTTCAATCGCTCAGGGCCGCATTCAGCGCTCAACGGCCCCGCCGCCGCTTGCGCTGGTGAACACCCTCATGAGGAAGCACCGCGCACTGGCCGTGCCGGTCGAGAAGCAGAGGGGATCGAGCCCGCCGATGGGCAGGTCCGGGGAAAACGGAGCTTTGCGCTCGGCGACATGTCCCGCGCCGATGGCCAATGGGATCATCGGGCGTCGCAAGGGCCGCGCTTGCCCTTCGGTGCCGACTCAGCGCAGCCGGGCCAGCAGCGGACGAGAGGCTTTGCCGGTAACTGTCAGCCGGTTCCGCGCCTCATAGCGCCGGATCGCCTCTTCGGTCTTCGGACCGATCACCCCGTCGGTTCCCTCTGTGTCGTAGCCCGCCTCGGTCAGGCGGCGCTGCAGCTCCTTGCGGTCCTCCAGCGTCAGGCCGGTCGCATCCGGCGGGAAGGCCTTCGAAAGCGGCGGCCCGCCGGCCAGCCGGTCGGAGAGATGGCCGATGCCGATGCCGTAACTGACGGCGTTGTTGTAGCGCAGGATGACGTCGAAATTCGCGAAAAGGGCAAAGGCGGGGCCCTGCCGACCGGCCGGGGCCAGGAGGGCAGTGGCGCCCGCGCGGGGCAGTGGCCGGCCGTCGCTGCGCGTCACACCCAGGGCCGACCAGGCGGCTGCGTCCTGCCGGCGCCCGCGCCCGGTCCGGGCCAGATCGAGCGTGTCGGGCAGGCGCACCTCCATCCCCCAGGGCTGGCCGGCGCGCCAGCCCGAGCGCTGCAGATAGGCCGCCGTCGAGGCCAGCGCGTCGGTCGGGTCGTCGGACCAGATGTCGCGCCGCCCGTCGCCGTCGAAATCGACCGCATAGGCCAGATAGGAGGTCGGGATGAACTGGGTATGGCCCATCGCGCCCGCCCAGCTGCCGGTCATCCGGGCGGGGGTGATGTCGCCCCGGTCGAGGATCTTCAGCGCCGCGATCAGCTGACCCTCGAAGAAGCTGCCGCGACGGCCGTCATAGGCCAGCGTCGCCAGCGCCGAGACCACCGGAATGTCGCCCCGGCGCGCGCCATAGCGGCTTTCCAGCCCCCAGATCGCGGTCACGACCGGCGCCGCGACACCGTAGCGCGCCTCGATCTCGGCAAGGCGCCGGGCATGGCGGGCCAGCATCGCCCGGCCGGTCGCGACACGTTCGTCCGAGGCGGCGATGGCCAGGTAATCCTCGAGGCTGCGGGTGAATTCGGTCTGGTTGCGGTCCTTCTCGATCACTCCGGGAAGATAGTCCGCGCGGCCGAGCGCCCGGTCGAGCGTGGCGGGGGTGATACCCGCGGCCGCCGCGCGCGGCCGGAAGCTGCGGCGCCAGGCCTCGAAGCCGGGATTGGCGACAGGCCGCAGTGCCCCGCCGTTACAGGCCGAAAGCGCCGAGGCGGCGAGAGCCATGAGAAGCGGGCGTCTTGCGATGGTCATCGTCGGGGCCTTCCTTTCCGCGCGTTCCGTTCCGGGGTCTGGATAGCGGGGCCGGGACGCCGCGCCTAGGGGCAGCCCTGTCCTTGCCGCGTTGCCGGGCGGGAGCCCGCCGAACGGCGCCCGGCGCGGCTTCGGCGGAAAGGCCGTGCCGTGGCAGATGGCATATGGCTGTCACATGAAGGGTGCAACGGCGTCGCGAATGGCCGCTGATCCTGCGGTCGGCTCCTTTCGATCTGTCAGGAGATACGAGATGACAATGACGCTGTCCTCCCTGTCCCGCCGTGCCGTGCTGGCAAGCGGTGCCGCCATGCTGGCCGCGACCCTGATCGCGTGCCGGGCCCCGGCCTCGTCGGGCGAGGTCAAGGTCTTCGCCTGGGGCGACTATTTCCGGACCGGCGAGATCCTCGAGGTCTTCACCGGGGCGACCGGCATCAAGGTCAATCTCTCGACCTATGGCTCGAACGACGAAGCGACCGCGAAGCTGCGCAGCGCGGGCGGCAGGGGCTTCGACATCCTGTTCCCCTCGGTCGACCGCCGGCCCGATTACGACGACGGCAACCTGCTGGACGAGATCGACGGGTCCAAGCTGAAGGTCGAGCGGGTCCAGTCCGCGCTCTGGTGCTCGTCGCTGCAACTGGGGGGTAGCGCATCGCGGCAGGCGCTATCTGGTGCCTTTCGACGGGGGCACCGAGGGCATCACCTGGGATGCCAGCCTGCATGACATCGCCCCGGGCGCGCTGTCCTATGGCCATCTCTGGGCCGGGGGGCTCGACCGTCAGGTCGCGCTGCGACAGAAATCGGTGCTGACCAGCCTTCCTATCTGTCTCGACGCCATCGGTGAGGTGCGCTCGAACCGGGCGATGGACATCTAAGCCTCGGAAGCGGAAAACCGCCGTGTCTTCGATGCCTGCATCACCTTCGTGAAAAGCACCGCGGCAATATCGGCGCGTTCTGGAGCAATGCCACCGAAGCCACCGCCGCCATTCCCTCGGGCGCTGAAAATGTCGACCAGGTCTATGAATCCCTCAATTCCCTGCTGACGCCCGGGATCGGCGGCATGTTCTCGCATGCCGCCGGTTGCAATTCGGCCGCCCTGGCACATGACCGAGGCCAGGAAGGAGGCCTTCACCTTCGCCTATCAGGGCGATGCCATCAACAATCTCTGGTGGTGGCCGATGTTCACGCCCTGGATCTCGCCGCTGCGCGAGGAATATACCGAAAAGCTCACCAACGTCTGACCGGCCGGCCTGACGCGCGGGGGGCTCCGGCCGCCCGCGCCTGCCCTTTTCCGGACCTGCCCCCATGACCTCACCCTCCCGCGGAATGTATGTCGCGCTTGTCGGGGCGGCGGTGCGCTTTGGCAGCTTCCGGGCCGTCCATCCCACCGATCTGGCCATCGAGGCGGGCGCCTTCTTCCCGATCCTCGGGCCTTCAGGCTGCAGCAAGATCACGATCCTGCGCCTGCTGTCGGGCTTTCTCGAGCCGTCCGCGGGCGAGGTGCGGATCGGTGGACAACCGATGGCCGGGATCGGCCCGTCCGACCGCTCTGATCTTCCAGAACCTCGCCTTGTTTCCGCTGATGCCGGTCTGGGAGAACGTGGCCTTCGGGCTCGAGATGGGGGGCTGGAGCCGTCGCCGCCGTCGCGACCGGGCCTTCGAGCTCCTGGACATGGTCGCGCTGGGCGGGCAGGGCGACAAGCTGCCCGCCGAGCTGTCGGGCGGGCAGCGCCAGCGCGTCGCCATCGCCCGCGCGCTGGCGGTGGAGCCGGCGGTGCTGTTGCTGGACGAGCCGCCTTCCGCGCTCGATCTCAAGCTGCGTCAGCACATGCGGGCCGAGCTCAAGCAGCTCCAGGTCGCGACCGGCATCACCTTCGTCTACATCACCCATAATCAGGGCGAGGCGCTGACCATGTCGGACCGGGTCGCGGTGATGCCCCATGGCCGGATCGTGCAGGTCGGCAGTGCCGACGACATCTATGACCGTCCCGCCACCGCCTTCGTCGCCACCTTCGTCGGCAAGATGAACCGTCTGTCCGGACGGATCGAAGCCGTCGCCCGCGACCGCGCCCGGATCGCGACCGCGGGCGGCAGCTTCCTGGCGCAGAACCCGTGCGGGCTGGCCCCGGGCGTCGAGACGGTGCTGTTCCTGCGGTCCGAACGCCTTCATCTGCTGGGTCCGGGCGAGGCTGCGGCCAATACCCTCGGGGGCCGTCTTGCGCGCCGCGACAAGGAGGGCGCCTTCTCGACCCTGATCGTCGAGACCCCGGCCGGGGCCCTGACCGTGCAGCGGGTCAATTCGGGCGCCGGAGACCTGCCATAGGGGCCGCTTCGTCTCGGCTTTTCCGAAGCGGCGGGGGTGATCCTGCCCGGGGGCGGAACGGCCGATGACGCGGCTTGGGCGCAGCTTCGGCGCGCCGCTGGCCGTGTTGCTGGTGGTTCTGGCCGGGACCTGGATTCTCGGGCTGATCGCCGCGCCACAGGCGATCATGATCAAGCGCTCGCTCTGGAATATGGAGCGCCCGGCGGGCGCGGCCGAGCTCTCGCTGGAGATCGACCAGCTTTATAACTGCCTCGATGTGCTGGCGCTGCACCGCGCCGCAGCCGAAACCTCCGATGGCCCGCCCGACCGGGCCGGGCGGCTGGCCGCGAACGATGCCGAACGCGCCAGGCTTGCGGCCCGGATCGGCAGGCTGGAAGCGCAGGAAAGCACCCCGGTCCGGACCTGGACCCTGTCGGATCACGCGCAGATGGGGCGGCCGCATCTGTGGATCTTCGCCGGGACGATCCCTGCGGCGCTGGCCGTGACCGCCATCGCCTTCGCGGTCTGCTATCCCGTGGCCTTCGCCGTTGCCAAGCTCCAGCCGCCGCTGCGGGCCGCGCTGATCATGCTGGCGCTGGTCATCCCCTATGCCATCAACGAGCTGCTCCGGGTCTTCGCCTGGCAGATGATCCTGAACCATGGCGGGCCGCTCAACGCGGTTCTGGGGCTTGCGGGCATCGGCCCGATACCCTTTCTTGAAAGCGGCACCGGCGTCTTCGTGGCGATGGTCCATGCCTATATCCTGTTCATGATCTTTCCGCTTTATAACGTGCTGGAAACGCTCGATACCAACCAGATCGAGGCCGCGCGCGACCTGGGCGCCGGGAGCTGACAGATCCATCGCCGGATCGTCCTGTCCAATGCCCGGCCCGGCATCGCGGTCGGCTGCATCATGACCTTCATGCTGTCGGCCGTCTCCTATTCGGTGCCATGTATCATGACCCGCGGGACCGCGGCGCCCTGGTTCGCGCAGCTCGTCTGCAACCGATTCTTTTCTTCCAGGTCTCGGAATGGAACACGGGCGCGGCCCATGCGGTCAGCCTGCTGGCGGTCTGTACCGGCTTCGTCTTCCTAATGATGCGGCTTCTGAAGGTCCGGCTGCGGGATATCGCGAAATGACCCGGCAGGGCAGCGGCCTCGTTCTGCGGATCTATATGGTGGTCTTCTTCCTCAACATGTTCCTGCCGCTCGCGATCATGGTGGCGGCGGGCTCCTACTACCATTCCCCGCCCTCGGTCACGGTCTGGAAGGGGCTCACGCCGCGCTGTTTCGCCGAGCTCTGGCAGGATCGCCGGGTGTGGTTGGGGCTGATGAACTCGATCCTGATCGCGGGCGCGGTGATCGGGCTGGCCGGGGCGCTGCCTCTCGGCGGCTCGGCGGTTCGGCGGCCGGCCGACGGGGGGCTCTACAGCGCCTTGGTCTCGCTGCTCCTGACGCCCGGCATCATCCTCGGGATCTCGACGGCGATCTTCTGGAACGAGCTGGGCGTCGCCGCCGGTCTGTTCACCGCGATCCTCGCCCAGACCAGCTTCATCGCCTCCTATGCCATGCTGATGTTCATGGCCCGGCTCCAGCGTCAGGACATGGCGCTCGAGGCGGCCGCGCGCGATCTCGGCGCGACGCCGTTCCAGGCCTTCCGCCGGATCACCTTGCCATTCCTGAGGCCCAAGATCCTGACCGCCACCATCATCACCTTCCTGCAGAGCTTCGAGAATTACACCACCACCATCTTCCCGATCGGCGGCCAGCACCCGCTGGTGACCGAGATCGGCGCGCGGATGCGCTTCGGGCTGTCGCCCGCGATCAATGCGCCGGGCATCCTCTTCGTCCTGGCCACCATCGCCTTCGCGTTGGGCTGGGGCGCGCTGAAAGAGCGCGAGCGCCGCGCGGCGGACAGGCTCTGAGCCCCCCTTGCCTCTGCCCGGGGTTCCGGTCCATCTCTGGTCCCCGACATCAGGGCCGGGAGAAGCAGGCATGAAACCAGTGGCCAGCCGCGAGGCGATCGACGGGGTGCAGCAGATGCACCGGGCGCTGCACATGGCGCTGGATGCGCTTGAGAACCGCAACGAGCCCGCGCAGGCCGCCGAGATCCTGCGCCAGATCGACGTCGCCATGGTCGACTGGATCGAGGCCGCGCGCTTCATGCGCTGAGCTTGGTCTGGCCGTCACCCGGCTCTTCCTCTGGACTTTGGCCCCGATTGGCGGAACGATCTCCGGCATGCGACTTCTCCATACCGCCGACCTGCATCTCGGGCGCCAGTTCAACGGCCTCTCGCTGGAGGCAGACCATGCCGCCATTCTCGACCAGATCGCGGCGGCGGCCCTGGCGCATGAGGTCGATGCGCTGGTGATCGCGGGCGATGTCTTCGACCGCGCCGCCCCGCCCGCCAGCGCCGTGCGCCAGTTCAACGCCTTCCTCAGCCGGATCCGGGCCGAGACCGGCGCCGCGGTGGTGATGATCGCGGGCAACCACGATTCCGGCGACCGGATCGAGGCGATGTCGGTGATGACCGACACCGCTCGGGCGCTGATCCGGGGCACGGCCGCGGCCGAGGAACCGCCGCTGATCCTTGCCGATGCCGAGGGTCCGGTCGCGTTCTCGGCGCTACCCTTCGCCTGGGAATATGCCGCGCGCGAGGCCTTCGGCGACGAGACCCTCACCTCGCCCGAGGATGTCCTGCGCGCCCAGATCGGCGCCGCCCGGGCGGCCCTGCCCGAGGGTGCGCGCTGGGTCGTCGTCGCCCATGGCACCGTCGCGGGCGCCTGTGTCAGCGAGGCCGAGCGGCCGCTGGCCCGGATCGGCGGGGTCGAGACGGTCGGGGCCGAGCTGTTCGACGGCGCCCATTACGTCGCGCTCGGCCATCTGCACCGCCCGCAATCGGCGGGTCGGCCCGAGATCCGCTATGCAGGCGCGCCGCTCGCTTTCGGCTTCGACGAGGCGGGCGAGGAGAAATCCATGAGCCTGGTCGAGATCGACGGTGCCGGAGAGGTGCGGATCGCGCCGATCCCGTTCCGGCCGATCCGGGGCGTGCGGGTGGTCGAGGGGCGCCATGAAGACCTGCTGCGGCTGCCGCCTTCGGAGGATTTCCTGCGCGCTGTCCTGACCGACGAGGCGCCGGTGATCGACGCCATGCGGCGGCTGCGCGCGGTGTTCCCCAATGCCTGCGACCTTTGCTATGCGCGCGAGGCGCGGGCGCCCGAGCTCAAGGCGCTGGGCCCGGTGCCGCGCGGGCTCGACGATCCGATGGCGGTGATCGGCGGGTTCCTGGATCAGGTGCGCGGCGAGCGGGCCGATGCCGAGGAACTGGCCGCGATTGCCGCGACCCTCGACGGGCTGCGCGGCGGCGAGGAGGGGGCATGAGGCCGGTCCGGCTGACCTTGCAGGCCTTCGGCCCGTTTCCCGGCCGCGAGGTGGTCGATTTCCGCGCCGCGGTGGCGGCGGGGCTGTTCGGGATCTACGGCCGGACCGGCTCGGGCAAGTCGACGATCTTCAGCGCGATGACCTTCGCGCTGTTCGGCGAGGCCGCGCGGGCCGAGCAGGACGCGCCCTCGCTTCGTGCCGATCATGCCGATCCGGACATGCCGACCGAAGTCGAGTTCGTGTTCGATCTGGGCGACCGGCGCTATGTGCTCTTGCGCCGTCCCGATCAGTCGCGGCCCAAGACCCGCGGCAGCGGCGAGACCCGCGACCCGCATGAGGCCTATCTTTTCGACGCGACCGGGCTGCCGCTCGACCGGATCGGGGCCGAGGGGCGCGGCAAGATCCTGGCCGAAAAGAAGGTGGGCGCGGTCTCGGCGGCAGTCACAGAGCTTCTGGGCTATGGGTCGCACCAGTTCCGTCAGATCGTGCTGCTGCCGCAGGGTCGGTTCGAGACCTTCCTGGCCGCGCGCACCCGCGAGCGGCTCGAGATCCTGCGCGAGCTTTTCGATGTCTCGATCTACCGCCGTCTCGCCGCGACGATGAAGACCGAAGCCGAGATGCTGGAACGGACGCTGCGCGAGGCGCGCGCGGTCTGCGAGGGACGGCTTGCGGCCGAGGGTTTCGAGGGGATGGAGGCGCTTGAGACCGGTCTTGCCGCGGCCGAGGCGCGGCTGGTCGAGGCCCGGAGTGCCGAGGCGGCGGCAACGCGCGAGGCGGCGGCGTCCCGTGCGGGGCTGAGCGCGGCAGAACAGACCGAGGCGCGGTTTCTGGCGGCGGCGGCGGCAGACCAGGCGCTGGCCGGGATACGCGAGGCGGGGCCCGCGATGGCCGAGCTGGCGGCGCAGCTGCGCCGGGCCGATCGCGCGCGGCTGCTGCTCGATCTCGAGGCGCGGGTTGTCGAGGCCGCGCGCGAGGCCGAGGCGGCGTCCGGACGGATGGATGCGGCCGAGGCGCGTCTTGAAACCGCCAAGACCGCCGCGACGCGCGCGGCGGCGCGGCAGGAGGCCGAGACGGCACGCGGGCCCGAAACCGAGGCGCTGCGCCGCGAGGTCGAGACGCTGAAGCGTCATGCCCAGACGCTTGCGGCGGCGGCAGAGCTGCGGCAGCGCGCGGAAGAGGCGCAGGCCGGGGCCGAGGCGGCACGGGCCGAGCATTCCGCCGCGCAGGGGGCGCTGGCTCAGCGCATGGCGCAACGTGGCAAGGCGGCCGAGGCGGTGCAGGCGGCACGGCAGACATCGGCCAATCGCGCGCTGCTGTCTGCCCGGCTGCAGGCGCTCGAAACCGAGATGAAGGCCGCGCTGAGCGTCGAGGCCGCGACCCGCGACGTCAGTGAGACCACCGAGGCCGTTGCCCGGCTGGTTCGGGCCCTGGAACACGCCGTCCGTCGGAGCCGCGCCGCCCATGCCGAGATGGAGGCGGCCGAACGTCGTCTGGCGCGGAGCCAGGCCTTGCATCTGGCGGCCGGTCTGCAACCGGGCGCTCCCTGTCCGGTCTGCGGCGCGACCGACCATCCGGCGCCTGCCGCCGGGGCGGGCGAGGCCTCGGCGTCCGAGGCGGCGTTGCGGACGGCGCGGGCGGCATGGGAAGAGGCCGACCGGGCGCAGCGCGAGGCCGACCGGGCGCTTGCCTCGGAACGCGGTGTGCTGGCCGGCCGTCAGGAACGGCTGGCCGGGCTTGACCGGCCTGCAACCGACACGGCGACGCTCAAGACCCGGATCCGGGCCACCCATGAGGCTCTGGCCGCGCTTGGGGCGGAGACCGAGATCGCCGTTGCCGAGGGCCTGCTTGCCCGGCTCGACGCGGCGGTCAGGGCGGCCGAAGACACGCGCGAGCGCTGTCGCGAGGTCATTGCCGAACGCGAGGCGGAGGCGCTGCGCGAAGCCGCGCGGATCGAGGCGATGCTGGCGCCGGTGCCCGAAGCATTGCGCTCGGAGACCGCGCTGACGGCGGCGCTGTCCGCCCGGCAGGCGGCGCTCGAGGCGCGCGATGCGGCGCGGCAGGGTGCGATGAAGACCGCCACCGATGCCCGCGAGGCGGCATTGGCCGCGCGCGCCGGCCATGAGGCGGCGGTACGGGCGATGGCCGAGGCGCGCGCCCGGCACGAGGGCGCCCGGCAGGCCTTTGCCCGGCGACTGGGCGAGACCGGGCTTTCCGCCGACGATCTGGCGGCGCTGAAACCCGCCATTGCCCGGCTGGAGGAGGACCGGGCCGCGGTCGAGGCGCATGGTCGCGCGCTGGCGGTGGCGGAAGAACGCGCCCGGGCCACGGCCGAGGCGATCGAGGGGCGGACGCGGCCCGATCTGCCGGCGCTGCGCGAGGTTCTGGCCGCAGCCGAGGCCCGGCATGCGGAGGCGACCGAGCGGCGCGCCGCGGCGGCGCATGCGTCGGACCATCTGGCGTCGCTTCGCGACGATCTTGTCGGAACGCTGCAGCGGCTCGGGGCCGAGGAGGCCGCGTCAGCGCCCCTGCGCCGCCTGTCGGCGCTTTTCGAGGGGCGCAATCCCCAGGGGCTCGACCTCGAGACCTATGCCATCGGCGCGATGTTCGACCGGGTGCTGGCGGCGGCGAACCGGCGGCTCGGGCCGATGAGCGGGGGGCGCTACAGGCTGGAGCGCGAGGCCGAAGGGGGCGGAGGACGCGGACGGCGCGGGCTGGGGCTGCAGGTCTTCGATCTGTTCACCGGCAAGGCGCGTCCGACGACGACGCTGTCGGGCGGCGAGACCTTCATCGCCGCGCTGGCACTGGCGCTGGGGCTCGCGGATGCGGTCGAAAGCGCCAGCGGCAAGGTGCGGCTCGATACGATTTTCATCGATGAAGGCTTCGGCAGCCTCGACACCGAGGACGGTGCCGGGACGCTCGACCGGGTCCTGCAGGCGCTGGGGGCATTGGTCGGGCATACCAGGGCGGTCGGGCTGATCTCGCATGTGCCGCTGGTGCAGGAGGCGATCCCGAACGGGTTCTATGTGCACAAGGATCCGGCGGGCAGCCGGATCGAGACCCGCGCGCCGGTCTGAGGGCCGGGGCGGGACGGGACCTGTCCGGCTCAGGCATAGATGCTCTCGTCGTGGATGCGTTCGGCGATGTCGGCGGCCAGACGGCAGATGTCCAGGCAGGGCAGCAGGCGCTGCGCCGTGCCGCGTCCGAGGCTGACCATCTCTTCGCGAAAGGGCGCTGGGGCGGTGTTGAGCGCGCGCCAGTTTGCAGGTTCGATGCCCTCGACCGCGGAAACCTGAAAGCCAATTCTGCGCTCGGAGGGGCCGACCAGCAGCACCCGGCTATGCTGGCCCTTGCGCGGCGGGGCTTCGCCCAGGAACCCGGACAGGCAGACCAGCGTCGTTGCCCGGCCGCCGACCGAGAAGAAACCGAGTACGCCCGGGGCCCTGTGCGTCATCGGGGTTATGGCGGAGGGTGGTTCGATGATGTGCATGACCGTTTCGATCGGCGCGGCATGGGCGATACCGGCCTGGAAGATCAGGTAGCGGCGGCGATCGCGGATCAGTGCGTCGGGCGAAGGGGCGGAAGTCTCGCCCGGGTCGGATCCGGGATCGGAGAGGAGGGCGCCGGACGCGGCGGCAGTCAGGCTGTCCGGCGCGGCTTCCGCGCCGATGCCCGCGGGGCGGGCCGGCATCGCGGCCCCGCCCGGTCGCGCGGGGGCAGTGGCATGCGCGGCAAGTTTCGGGCTGACCGGGGCCGACATTTCGGCGATGGCCTGCAACCCCTTCATCTCGCGCAGCCGCGGGCCTCCGATCACATAGGTCTGTGCCCCGTCCTCTGCGATGGCCAGTGAGGCGATGGCGCCCGCTCCGCCGCCCAGAAGCGCGGGTGGCGGTTGAAGATCGTCGGGGCGGAAGGTCGCGATGCGGCTGATCACGTCGACCGCGAGTCCGATCAGCCGGTCGTCGCCAAAGCCGAAGACCACGATTTCCGGGTCGGATCTTTCGCGCGCACCGCCAAGCCCCAGAAGGCCGGTTGCGTCGAGCACGGGAACACGCAATCCGTTGACGGTGACCGAGCCGAGGCAGTCGCCTCCGGTCAGTGCATTCCGTTCGACGCTCTGGCGCGGCAGCGTGCGGTGGACCTCGACCGCAGGGGCGGCGAATGTGGCGTCGCCTGCGCGAAATGTCAGAAATGCGCGTCCCTCGCCGCCCGCCCCGCCGCGGGGGCGTTCGTCGCGGAGGAACCGGCTGGCAACGGGCAGCCCGGCCAGAGCGAACAGCGCGGCCGGGTCGACCACGTTCACCAGCTGTCCTTCGTGAAAGAAGCCGCCGACGAAGAAGGGTGTCCCGGAACCGCCCGTGGTAAGCGGCTGGACCGCGTTGTCGGCCAGCCGAGCCAGACCGGAAATCGCGTTCACCGCAAGCGCCAGCACCCGGTCGCCCTGGTTCAGGATCGCGGCGATGCCGGGAGGAGCGCCGACCGGGTCGATGCCCGAGATGCTGCGCGGATCGACCACCGGGATGATATGACCACGCAGCCGGATTGCGCCCATCAATGCGGGATGAGCGATCAGAAGCGGCGAGAGCGCGTCGATCGGAGCGACTTCGGAGAGATGCTCGATATCGATGCCGATCACGCCGCCCTCCACCTCCATCAGGGCATATGTCGTTTCGCGGCGGAGCTGGGATGCGGTTTGCATCAGCTTTCCTTTGGTCCTGCCGCCTGGCCCAGCTCTTCCGCCAGGCGTGCCAGGGTCACGGCCGCGGCTTCGCCCACCCCGGCATGGGCAAGCACCTGTGTCAGCCCGCCGCATGCCTCCTCGGCCATGCTGCCGATGGCGCGGATACGTTCGATGGTCTGTTCGGTGCCATCGGCCGATCGCAGAATGCTGTCATTCGCCCGTTCGATGTGGCGCGATATCTCGCGTGCGGCTTCGCCGTTGCGTTCGGCAAGCTTGCGCACCTCGTCCGCGACGATGGAAAAGCCCGCGCCATGCTCGCCCGCGCGGGCCGCCTCGATGGCGGCGTTGAAGGCCAGAAGGTTCGTCTGAACCGCGATGTCGCCGACCAGGTCGACGATCTCGGTGACCTTGTCGGCGGCTTCCCGCGCGGTGCGCATCTCGCTCAGCGCGCCATCGAGCAGGCGGTCGCCATTGCGGGCGCTGTCCTGCAGCTTCTCGTTGGTGCGAGCCAGCAGGTCGGCATCGCCGCGCAGCATGTCATTGACCTCGCGCAGGCCGTCGATTTCGGTGGTGAGGTCCTGTGCCCGGGCGGCGGTGGCGCGTTCCAGCTCGATCTGGGGAGAGATGTCATATCCGCACATCACCACCCGGTCGACCTCGCCGCGGAAATCGGTCAGGGGTGTGTAATGGGCCAGCAGGAACAGGTCCCGGTCGAAGCGGGCGACATGGCGGTAGCGGCCGGATTGCGCCTCGCCCTTGCGCAGCGCCATCCAGAAATCGGTATAGGCGGAGGACCGGATGTAGTCGCCGGGGCAGAACGAGCTGTGCGACTGGCCCCGGACCTCGCGCAGCGAATGGCCGACGAGCCGCAGGAAGCCCTCATTGGCCTCGAGGATCTTGCCGTCAGGGTCGAATTCGACCACCGCCTGATGGTTCAGTGCCGCCTGCCACTTGCCGTCGAGATCGAGCATCCGGCGCTTTGTATCCGTGATGTCGACCGCAATCTGGATGACACGGTCGGCGTGGCCCTCGGGGTCTGTGACGGGGTGGAAGACGGTGTGAAGCCAGACTTCGCGGCCGTCGGCATCGACCCACACGAGTTCGCCCGAGAAGCCGTCGTTTTCGCGAAGATCCTCCCAGAAGCGGGCCGCGCTGCCATCCTTGACGCTGTCTTTGTCGAGGAAAATGTCGAGGCCACGGCCGAGAATGTCCTCGATGCGATGTCCCATGCGGTCGAGCCATCCGCCATTCGCAGAGCGGATCCGGCCGGCGCCGTCATATTCGGCGACCATCATCGCCCGGTCGAGCGCGTCGAGCCTGTTCTCGGCCTCGGCCTCGGCCTTGCGGGCCGCCGTCACGTCATGGCCGACGAACAGCACCGACTGCACCTCCTCCGTCCCGGCGCCGGCCAGTGGCAGGTAGCACGACGACAGCCAGACGATGCGTCCATCGGGGCTCTCGTGGCGGAAGAGGCCCGAAACCGGCTCGCCACGGGACAGACGGTCCCAGAAATCGTCATGGCGGCGCGCCCCGGCGAGTTCGGCGGGCATGAGGGTCTTGTGGCTGGCGCTCTCGAGATCGGTCTGTGTCAGCCCGAGCAGCTTGCAGAACCCTGCACTGGCCTCGAGGATCGTGCCGTCGGTGCGGAATTCGGCGGTGGCGAGGCGGCTGTCGAGCGCGGATTGCCGCGCCCGCATCCGGTCGAGATCGCGCCTCTCCCTGGTGATGTCGACGGCAATTTCCAGCGCGCCGGAAAATCCTCCCCCGGCTTCGGTGAGCGGCAGAAGATGGGATCGGGTCCAGACGATGCCGCGGCCGCCATGACGACGCGGGATGTCGAGGACCGCGCATTCGCCCCGGGCCAGTCCGGCCCAGGCCTCGGTCCAGGCCTTTGCTCGGCTGAACTCGGCGTCGAGCTGGCGGCGCATGTGCTGGCCGATCAGGTCGTCGGGAGGCTGGTCCAACAGCGCACACATCGATGCCGAAACCTCTTGAATATGGCCTTCGGCATCGTAGCGGGCGCTGGTCAGCGCGCTGTCGCAGAGCGGTGCGAGGGGGTGCCCGGCCCCGGCGCTGGCAGAGCCGGCTGCGGGCAGGCCGGCGCTGGCGGGCTCGCCCACCACCGACAGCCGCAAGCTGCCATCAGGACAGATCGAGACGACGCTGCGCATCTGCATCGGATGGGCGCTGCCCGAGCGGCTGGCGGCGAAGCTGCCGGACCAGACCTGCCCGGTTCCGGCGACGGCACGATTCCAGAGATCGTCCGAGGTTTGGCCGGGAGAGGCGATCAGGCTGTCGAAATCGTGCACACCGAGCGTGTCCCCGGAGAGTTCGAGCAGGAAGATCGTCGCTTCGCTGGCCGAAACCAGGGTCCTGGTTTCCATGTCGAAGCTCAGAACATGGGCCTCGTCGAGGATCTGCGCCCCGAGCGCCTGGGCAAGGGCGGTCTGGAAATCTGGCTTGTCTTGAGCGGCTTCGGCGTTCGAGCTCATCTCTGGTCCTTCGCGATGCGAGGCGCCCGCGACGGTTTTTCTGCGGGGCCGACATCGACCCTCTTAGACCGGGACACTTAAGACGAGGTTTCCGAAATCTTCTGTCGACTGGCAGAAACGATCCGCGCGGTCCGGGAAAGGGGCCGACCGCCGCCGCCGCGTCGATCGTGCGTCGATCCGAAGGGGCGAAAGAATGACTGCACCGCGTGGGGGGGGCGGCTGCCTGAAGCAGGCAAGAAAAAACCCGCGCCGCCCTTGAGGCGGCGCAGGCCGGTGTCGTTGCGCCTTTTGGCGGCGGAGACCTCAGGTCAGGCTGTTGTCGATGGCCTTGCAGGCCTCGACCAGGCCGCGCACGGCGTCGACCGACTTGTCGAACATCTCCTGTTCGGGCTTGTCGAGCTTGATGTCGACCACGCGCTCGATGCCGCCCGCGCCGATCACGGTGGGCACGCCCACGTAAAGGCCCTTGAGCCCCAGCGCGCCGTCAACCCAAGCCGCGCAGGGCAGCAGGCGTTTCTGGTCCTTGAGATAGGCCTCGGCCATCTCGATCGCCGAGGTGGCGGGGGCGTAGAAGGCCGAGCCGGTTTTCAGCAGGCCGACGATCTCGGCACCGCCGTCACGGGTGCGCTGCACGATGGCGTCGAGCTTGTCCTGGGTGGTCCAGCCCATCTGCACCAGATCGGGAAGCGGGATGCCGCCGACGGTGGAATAGCGGGTCAGCGGCACCATGGTGTCGCCATGGCCGCCCAGCACGAAGGCCGAGACGTCCTTCATCGAGACATTGAATTCGAGGCTCAGGAAGTGGCGAAAGCGCGCGCTGTCCAGAACGCCGGCCATGCCGACGACCTTCTCGGGCGGAAGGCCCGAATATTGCTGCAGCGCCCAGACCATCGCGTCGAGCGGGTTGGTGATGCAGATCACGAAGGCGTCGGGCGCGTTGTCGCGGATGCCTTCGCCGACCGATTTCATGACCTTGAGGTTGATGCCCAGCAGGTCGTCGCGGCTCATGCCCGGCTTGCGCGGCACGCCGGCGGTGACGATGCAGACATCGGCGCCGGCGATGTCTGCATAGTCGTTGGTGCCCTTCAGGCCCGCATCGAAGCCCTCGGAGGGGCCGGATTCGGCGATGTCGAGCGCCTTGCCCTGAGGCACCCCATCGGCGATGTCGAAAAGAACGACGTCGCCCAGTTCCTTGATCGCGGCGAGATGGGCGAGCGTGCCGCCGATCTGCCCCGCGCCGATAAGAGCGATCTTGGGTCTGGCCATGTCTGATTGTTCCCCGATTGGTTGGTTCCGGCGCGATGCGTAGTCCTTTGGCGCCTTCGGTGCAAGGCTGCCGCAAGGCCGGGCGCAGGTCCAGACGGTTCCTGATCGCGCCGCGATCGGCTAGACGGGTCCGGACCAGTTGTATCCGGAGGCCCTGTCGTGATCGAATTCGGTCCGCTTTTCTTCGCCGTGGCAATCCCGGCGATCCTGTTCGCCGGTGTGTCCAAGGGCGGTTTCGGCGGCGGCGTGGCCTTCGCGGGCTCGGCGGTGATGGTGGTGATTCTGGGCCCGGCCGTGGCGCTGGGAGTGACGCTGCCGCTTCTGATGCTGATGGATGTGACCGCGCTCCGGCCCTATTGGCGGCGCTGGGACGGGGCCTCGGCCCGGGTGCTGATCCTTGGCGCGGTGCCGGGCATCGCGCTGGCGGCGGCGGTGTTCCACCTGACCGATCCCGATGTGTTCCGGGTGCTGATCGGGCTGGTGGCGCTGGGATTCGTGGGCTTCCAGCTGGCGGTGCGGATGAAGCTGATCCCGGCGCGGCAGCGCCCGTTCGGGCGCCCGGCAGGCGCGGTTTCGGGCGCGGTGGCGGGCTTCACCAGCTTCGTCAGCCATGCCGGAGGGCCGCCAGTCGCCGTCTACCTGCTGTCGCAGCGGCTGGACAAGACCACCTTCCAGGCGACCACCGTGCTGGTCTTCTGGGCCATCAACCTGTTGAAATTCGGCCCCTATGCCTTTCTCGGCATCTTCACCGCCGATACCTGGCTGGCGGTGCTGCTGCTGGCCCCGGTCGCGGTTCTCGGGGTCTGGCTGGGGGTCCGGGCGCACCGGCTGGTCCCGGAGCGCTGGTTCTTCGGCATCACCTATGTGGCGCTTGCGCTGACCGGGGCCAAGCTTCTCTGGGACGGGCTGACCTGAGCCTGTCAGATCCCCTGGCCCGGCGGCTCTGCGACCGGCTCATAGGCTTCGCCGCTGGCCAGAAGGCAGGTCAGGCCATTGGCGAAGGTGCCGGTCACGGTCCAGGTGCCGGTCCGGGTGTTGGCGAAAACTTCGACCACGGCGTCGTTCCCGGCCAGTCCCAGCGCCTGGCGCGACTCGCCATAACGGTTGCGGAGCTGATTGAGGATGTCCTCTCGCTGGCCGCATTGGCGCCCGGCCGCCGGAGCTGGAGCCTGAGCCTGAACCGGGGGCTGAGACTGGCTCTGGTTCTGGGGCAGCGCCAGCTGCGGCAGCAGGATCGTCAGGGCGGCAAGGACGGGCAGGGTCGCGGGATGGCGGAAGGGGCGGGGGGCGCGCATGGCAGGCTCCTGTGGCGACTGAATGGGGGGCGGGGGGACCCGAAGGCATGCGCCGAAGATTGCGTGAGCTTCGCCAAGACCGGGCTAGCGCGCCGCGCGTTGCATTTTCTGCGCTGCGGCGCAAAAGGGGTTGCGCATTCTGACTCTGCCGTGTTGGCTTGCGCAACAAAATGACTCTGGAGGAGAATCAATGGACCCGCGTGCCCGTCCCTTCCGTTCGGTGCTTTACATTCCCGGCTCGAAGGACCGCGCGCTCGACAAGGCGCGGGGCCTGCCGGTCGACGCGATCATTTTCGATCTCGAGGATGCCGTCGCGGTCGAGGAAAAGCCCGCGGCCCGCACCCTGCTGGCCGACACGCTGAAGGCGGGCGGCTATGGCAGCCGGTTCAGGATCGTCCGGGTGAACGGCTTCGACACGCCCTGGGGTCGGGACGATGTCGCGGCCATCGCGGGCGCCGGGGCCGATGCGGTGCTGCTGCCGAAGGTCGAGACCACGGCCCAGCTGGACGACCTGGCCGCCGCGATCCCGGATGTGCCGCTCTGGGCGATGATGGAGACGCCGAAGGGCATCCTGAACGCCGCGGCGCTGGCCGCGCATCCGCGGCTCGAGGGCTTTGTCATGGGCACCAACGATCTGGCCAAGGAACTGGGCTGCCGGTTCCGGCCCGACCGGCTGGCGCTGATGACGAGCCTGACGCATTGCCTGCTGGCCGCGCGCGCCCATGGCATCGTCGCGGTCGACGGGGTCTATAACGCCTTCAAGGACGAGGCCGGGCTGACGGCCGAATGCGCGCAGGGCCGCGATCTGGGCTTTGACGGCAAGACCCTGATCCACCCGGCGCAGATCGCCGTCGCCAATGCCGCCTTCGCCCCCACCGAAGCCGAGATCGAGCTTGCCCGCCGCCAGATCACCGCCTTCCAGGAGGCCGAACGGGCCGGGCAGGGCGTCGCCGTGGTGGATGGCCGCATTGTCGAGAACCTGCATATCGTTACGGCGAGGGAGACGCTGGCCAAGGCGGCCGCGATTGCAGAACTGGAGGCGGTCTGATGTTTCTTCTTATCCTCGGCGTGGCTCTCTGGAGCTTTGCGCATCTGTTCAAGCGGCTGTTCCCGGGCGTCCGCGCGATGCTGGACGACAGGCTGGGCATGGCCTCGAAGGCGCTCTTCGCGGTGCCGCTGGTGGTCTCGGTCGTGCTGATGGTGATCGGTTACCAGACGGCGGGGCTGCCGCAGCGCTTTGCCGGGCCGTCCTGGCTGATCCATGTGAACAACACGCTGATGCTGGGCGCGGTCGCGCTATTCGGCGTCGGCAGCTCGAAAAGCCATGCGCGGCAATGGTTCCGCCACCCGATGCTGTACGGCTTCCTCACCTGGGCGGTGGCGCATCTGCTGGTGAACTGGGACCTTGCCTCGATCATTCTCTTCGGCGGGCTCGGTGCCTGGGCGGTGGCCGAGATCGTGCTGATCAACCGGTCCGAGAAGGGCGTCACCCGCTATACCGGCGGCTCGCTCAAGGGAGACCTGCGGCTCGGGGGGATCGCCATCGCGCTGTATGTCGCGATCATCCTCGTCCATTTCTGGGCCGGCGTCCCGCCGCTGCCGATGGTGTCGTGATGCGTGTCTACCGGCTGCTGACCGATGAAGACACCGCCGCCTTCTGCCACAGGGTGAGCGCGGCGCTGGCCGGGGGCTGGGAGCTTTACGGCTCGCCCGCCTATGCCCATGACCCGGCGAGCGGCAAGATGCGCTGTGCCCAGGCGGTGGTGAAGGATGTCGAGGGCGACTACAGCCCCGACCTGAAACTGGGAGAACTCTGAGCCATGGCCAAGACCAATCCGGGGCGCTTCTTCGAGGATTACGCGGTCGGCCAGGTGATCCCGCATGCGGTGCCGCGCACCCTATCGGGGGGCGAGCGCGCGCTCTATCACGCGCTCTATCCGGCGCGGCATGCGCTTTATTCCTCGGATGCCTTCGCGGCGGCCTGCGGTCTGGGGGCGGCTCCGCTCGACGATCTGATCGCGTTCCATACCGTCTTCGGCAAGACCGTGCCCGACATCTCGCTGAATGCGGTGGCCAATCTCGGCTATGCCGAGGGGCGCTGGCACCGTCCGGTCCGGCCGGGCGACACGCTGCGGTCCGAATCCGAGGTGATCGGGCTCAAGCAGAACTCGAACGGCAAATCAGGCGTGGTCTGGGTCCGGACCCGGGGGCTTGATCAGCGCGACGAGCTGGTGCTCGACTATGTGCGCTGGGTGATGGTGCGCAAGCGCGACCTCGAGGCCCCCGCGCCCGAGACCGTGATGCCCGACCTGGCCAAGGTGGTGGCGCCGGGCGATCTGGTGCTGCCAGAGGGGCTCGATTTCACCGGCTACGATTTCACCCTGGCGGGCGAGCTGCACCGGATGGCCGATTACGGGATCGGCGAGGTGATCGACCATGTCGACGGTGTGACCGTCGAGGAGGCCGAGCACATGCAGGCCACCCGCCTCTGGCAGAACACCGCCAAGGTGCATTTCGACGCCACTTTCCGCGAGGACGGGCGGCGCCTGATCTATGGGGGCCATGTCATCAGCCTGGCCCGTGCGCTGTCCTTCAACGGGCTGGCCAATGCGCAGATGATCGTCGGGCTGAATGGCGGGGCCCATGCCAATCCCTGTTTCGCGGGCGATACCGTGCGCGCCTGGTCCGAGGTGCTGGACAAGGCCGAGACCGCAGCACCGGGCGTCGGCGCGATCCGGCTGCGACTGGTGGCGGTCAAGGCGGGCGGCGTGCCGGGGCAGTTGCGCGGCGAGGACGGCAAGTACCGCCCCGAGGTTCTGCTGGACCTCGATTACTGGGCGTTGATGCCGGTATAGGGAAGATGGCCGGTTCGTGATAGGATGCGAGGGTCTTCGGGCCCTCGTTTTCCTTTATGTGGATGTTGAACAGGCTTGCTTCGATCGGAACCTTTGTCGGCGGCGCCGCGACCATGGGCCTGGCGGCCTTGGGCTTTTACGCTTTCCTTCACGACCCTGTGCCCCGGACCGCCGAAGAAGCCGTGGCCCAACTGGCCCGGATCGCCGATGGCATGGACCGGATCGTGGGGGATACGACCGACACCGCAGCGCGCGCGGCCATCGTGACCGAGGCGGCGCGGGTGGCGGCCGTGGCGGCGCGGCCGCTCGACGACGCAACCGCCGTCATCGCCCATGTCAGCTTCGGCGTCTTCGATCTGCCCGTACGCGAGACCTGGGACGTGGAGGCCAGCGACGGGCGCATTATCCCGCTGACTGTCCGGGGCGGCGCCACGGGCTTTGCCAATCTGTCCTTCGACGGACAGGACCACGCGGTGGGGGTAGGCAAGTTCCTGACCTATGACAGCGGCGCCGATACCTGCCGCCTGCTGTTGGTGCGGCGCCTGGACAAGGGGAGCTACCGCTTTCGCTGGCGCTGCATCTCGGACCACAAGGATCAGATCTGAAACTGTGATCACGAGCTGTTGGACCGTGATCACAAAACCCATTTTTTTGCGCTTGCAGCGGAAAAACCTGCGCAATTCTGTGTTCACAGCGTGACTCCGCCCCAAAATCCGCTATCACATCGCCCGACAGCACAGCCCCAGCACGAGAGGGACCCCATGGCTGACATCGAACGGGGAAACCGCCCGCTTTCCCCCCACCTTCAGATCTACCGCCCGCAGCTCACCTCGGTGACCTCCATCCTGACCCGCGTGACCGGCAATGCGCTGATCCTCGGCGCGGTGCTGATCGTGTGGTGGCTGCTGGCCGCCGGGGCCGGACCCGAGGCCTTTGCCCGCGCCGACTGGGTGCTGACCTCCTGGCTCGGCAATCTGGTGATGTTCGGCTCGCTCTGGGCGCTGTGGTATCACACGCTGGCGGGCATCCGGCACATCATCTGGGACAGCGGCTACGGGCTCGAGCTCGAGACCGCCGAGAAGCTCGGCTGGGCCTGCATCATCGGCTCGGGCGTGCTGACCGTCCTGACCGTCCTGATCCTCTGGATCTTCTGAGGGAGGCCCGCATCATGCGCTATATCACCGACCGCAAGCGCGCCCAGGGGCTCGGCGCCGCCAAGGCAGGCACGCATCACCACTGGTCCATGAATGTCAGCGGCGTCGGCCTGACGCTGCTGGTGCCGCTTTTCGTGTTCTTTGTCGGCACCTCGCTCGGGGCCCCGCATGACGAGGTGATCGCCACCTTCTCGCGGCCGTTCCCGGCGGTCGTCGCGCTCCTGACCATCACGGCGGGCATGCTGCATTTCCGCCGCGGCGTTCAGATGCTGATCGAGGACTACTGTGACGGCATGACCCGCAAGGCGCTGCTGTGGGGCGCAACCTGCCTGTGCTATGCGGTGATGGCGGCGGGCGTGTACGCGGTCGTGCGGATCGCGATCTGAGACAACGGAGAGCAGGACACATGGCCGCTTACGAATACGAGACGCATGAATATGACGTGGTTGTGGTGGGGGCCGGCGGCGCCGGTCTTCGCGCCACGCTGGGCATGGCCGAGCAGGGCCTGCGCACCGCCTGCGTGACCAAGGTCTTCCCGACCCGGTCGCATACGGTCGCGGCCCAGGGCGGCATCGCTGCGAGCCTCGGCAATATGGGCCCCGACCACTGGCAGTGGCACATGTACGACACCGTCAAGGGGTCGGACTGGCTGGGCGATACCGATGCGATGGAATACCTGGCGCGCGAGGCCCCGAAGGCGGTCTACGAGCTGGAACATTACGGCGTGCCCTTCTCGCGCACCGAAGAGGGGCGGATCTATCAGCGTCCCTTCGGCGGCCATACCACCGAATTCGGCGAAGGCCCGCCGGTGCAGCGCACCTGTGCCGCCGCCGACCGGACCGGCCATGCCATCCTGCACACGCTTTACGGCCAGAGCCTAAAGCAGAAGGCCGAGTTCTTCATCGAGTATTTCGCCATCGACCTGCTGATGTCCGAGGACGGGCAATGCCGGGGCGTCCTGGCCTGGAAGCTCGATGACGGCACGATGCATGTCTTCTCGGCCAAGATGGTGGTGCTGGCGACCGGCGGCTATGGCCGGGCCTTCTTCAGCGCGACCTCGGCCCATACCTGCACCGGCGATGGCGGCGGCATGATCGCGCGGGCCGGGCTGCCGCTGCAGGACATGGAATTCGTGCAGTTTCACCCGACCGGCATCTACGGCGCGGGCTGCCTGATCACCGAGGGCGCGCGGGGCGAGGGCGGCTATCTGACCAACTCGGAAGGCGAGCGGTTCATGGAACGCTACGCGCCGACCTACAAGGACTTGGCCTCGCGCGATGTCGTCTCGCGCTGCAT
The DNA here is from genome assembly GCF_002073975.1 of Rhodovulum sp. MB263. Lineage (NCBI taxonomy): Bacteria > Pseudomonadati > Pseudomonadota > Alphaproteobacteria > Rhodobacterales > Paracoccaceae > Rhodovulum > Rhodovulum sp. MB263. The sequence goes on from NZ_CP020384.1 coordinate 938,371, forward strand.
GACCATCGAGATCCGCGAGGGAAGGGGCGTCGGGCCGAACAAGGACCACATCCACCTGAACCTCAGCCACCTGCCGCCCGAAACCCTGGCCGAGCGCCTGCCGGGCATCTCGGAATCGGCCCGGATCTTCGCGGGCGTCGATGTCACCAAGGAGCCGATCCCGGTGCTGCCGACGGTGCATTACAACATGGGCGGTATCCCGACCAACTACTGGGGCGAGGTGCTGGACCCGGTCGAGGGCGATTTCGACCGCGTGGCGCCGGGGCTGATGGCCGTGGGCGAGGCGGGCTGTGCGTCGGTCCATGGCGCGAACCGGCTGGGGTCGAACTCGCTGATCGACCTTGTCGTCTTCGGGCGCGCCGCCGCGATCCGCGCGGGCCAGATCGTCGATCCCGAAACCGCGGTGCCCGCGCCTCCGAAAGCGGCGATCGACCAGGCGCTGGGCCGGTTCGACGGGCTGCGCCATGCCACGGGTTCGGTCGCTACGGCCGAGCTGCGGCTCGAGATGCAGAAGACGATGCAGGCCGATGCGGCCGTCTTCCGCACCGACAAGTCGCTGGCCGATGGCGTCGAGAAGATGACTGCCGTCGCGGGCAAGCTCGAGGACATCAAGGTCACCGACCGGTCGCTGATCTGGAACTCGGACCTGATGGAAACGCTCGAGCTGACCAACCTGATGCCGAACGCCCTGACCACGGTGGTCGCGGCCGAGGCCCGCAAGGAAAGCCGCGGGGCGCATGCCCATGAGGACTATCCCGACCGCGACGACGTCAACTGGCGTAAGCACTCGCTGGCCAAGGTTGAGGGCACCAAGGTCGAACTGGCCTACCGGCCGGTTCATCTCGACCCGCTGAGCACCACCGATGAGGGCGGTATCGACATGAAGAAGATCGCGCCCAAGGCGCGGGTGTATTGAGCGACACTGGCCGCCTTGCCCGTCGGGGCGGCCAGGAACCGGGCCGGTAGCCGCGGCCCCTTTCGGTTTTCCGGGCATCGTTTCAGGGATGGAAGGTTAAGGCATGATCGTCGGCACGATGGCAACCTACCCGCCGCGGCAGCGCAGCATGCTGGCGACGGTGGCGCGGATTGCTCCTCAGCTTGATGTGCTGAATGTCGTTCTGAACGAATATGCCTCCGTTCCGGCGGAGTTGCTGTCCTTCGGCAATGTCAATGCGATCCGTCCGGACGAGGATACCAAGGACACCGGCAAGTTCCTTCCGGATTACCGGGGCGCGGAATGGGTGTTCCTGCTGGATGACGACATCGTCTTTCCCGAGCATTACGTGAAGGACAGTATCGCGGCGATGCGGGCCCTTGGCCCCGGGCGCCTCGTCGGGGGCTATTGTGGCGCGGTGTACCGCAAGCCGCAGTTGCGTCAGAAGACGCTGAGCGGTCTGAACCGCTACCGCAAGGAGCTCTTCCGCCGTCGCGGTGAGGTCCGGGATTCCCTGAAACTCGATGCGGGCTTCCGGCAGGCGATTGTTGCGGATGAACTCGGAACGGGCGTCATGATCTCGAAGCCCGAGCACCTCCCTGATTTCGAAAGCGTCCGGTCGGCGCAGAAATTCATCGACGTGCGCATGGCACGCTGGTGTTTCGAGAACGACATCACACAGGTCTGCCTGCCGCGACCTGCCGGTTATCTTCGCGCGCTGGCGCATGAAGAAAGCATCTATGCCGGTTTTACCGCCAAGCGTCATGTCGCCGTGACCCGTGAAATTCAGGAATATGCGTTCAAGAATCCCCGTGCCGGGCGACCCTTCGAGTGCGAAAGGTGAGGCCAGTGGGAGTTTCGGACGCATGACACGAGACATCCGCCTCTGTCTGCCCTGCCCGGATCCGCGCCCCGGCAAGATCTGGGGCGACTGGTTCTTCGCGCAATCGCTGGCGCGGGCGCTGGAACGGGCTGGGCGCGGGGTTCGGATCGCGACGGCCAAGCGGCGTTCGGGCGGTTTCTGGATGCGGGCGGTGCCGCAGCGTTGGCTGTGGCAGGACGAGATCGACCTTGTGATCCGGGGCGGCAAGGCCTGGCCGAAGCTTGGCCGTCGGCCGCTCTTCATCTGGCTGATCTCGCGGCCGGACACCCTCACCGACCGCGAGATCCGCGAGGCCGAGCATATTTTCGTGGCATCCGAGCTTTACATGGCCGAGCTCGAGCGGCGCGGGGCACGGGCGGTTTCCTTCCTGCCGCAATGCACCGATCCCGGCCTTTTCTCGCCGGATCGGGCCGAGAAGGCTCTGGCCTCCGAGATCCTTTTTGTCGGGAACCGCCGCAAGAGCTTTCCCCGTGCGGTGGTCGAACGCGCGCTTGCCACAGGCCGAAGCCTGTCGGTCTGGGGGCGTGGCTGGCACGATGCGCTGCCGCCCGGAACGCTGCGGGGGGTGGAGATTCAGAATGCCGAGCTGGGGCGCCATTATGCATCGGCCGGGGTGGTGCTGAACGATCACCATCCTGACATGCTGGCGCATGGCTTCGTGTCGAACCGGGTCTATGACGTGCTTGCAAGCGGCCGCCCGGTCCTGACCGAGGACATGCCGGGCCTGCCTGGGGATTTGCGCCCTGCCGTATTTGCCTATAGCGATGGGACATTCGCAGAACTTCTTGGCACCGCCCTCGAAGATGACCGGCAGGACCGGAAAGAGATCGCGACGCATGTCCGGTCCAGTCACGGTTTCGACAACCGGGCGCGCTCCATACTCGAGGTGATGGGCCATGCCTGAGACCCATATCGACGCATTTGCAGGTCGGGACCGCAGGGTCTGCCTGATGCACCAGACTGATGAAGGGGCGATCTCGCGCCCAGCCAAGAGAGGTTGATCCGATGGTCCAACTCACGCTCCCCAAGAACTCGACTATCCGCAAGGGCAAGACCTGGCCGAAGCCCGAGGGCGCCAAGAACCTGCGGACCTTCCGGATCTATCGCTGGGACCCGGATACCGGCGAGAACCCGCGGGTCGATACCTATTTCGTCGATCTCGACAGCTGCGGGCCGATGGTTCTCGACGCGCTGATCAAGATCAAGAACGAGATCGACCCGACCCTGACCTTCCGCCGCTCCTGCCGGGAAGGCATCTGCGGCTCCTGCGCGATGAATATCGACGGGGTCAACACGCTGGCCTGTACCCGCGGCATGGACGAGATCAAGGGCGACGTGAAGATCTACCCGCTGCCGCATATGCCGGTGGTCAAGGATCTGGTGCCCGATCTCACCCATTTCTACGCCCAGCATGCCAGCGTCATGCCCTGGCTGGAAACGGAATCGAACACGCCTGCCAAGGAATGGCGCCAGTCGATCGAGGACCGCAAGAAGCTCGACGGGCTGTACGAATGCATCATGTGCGCCAGCTGCTCGACCTCCTGCCCCTCCTACTGGTGGAACGGCGACAAGTATCTCGGCCCGGCCGCGCTCCTGCACTCCTATCGCTGGATCATCGACTCGCGGGACGAGGCGACGGGCGAGCGGCTCGATGCGCTGGAAGATCCGTTCAAGCTCTATCGCTGCCATACCATCATGAACTGCACCAAGACCTGCCCCAAGGGGCTGAACCCGGCCAAGGCCATCGCCTCGATCAAGAAGATGATGGTCGAGCGCGCGGTCTGACGCGCGCGCCAGGTGCTGCGCGACATCCTGATACTCGGCACGGCGGCGGCGGGACTACTCCTGATCCTGTCGCCGCCGATGCGGCGCTGGCGGTTCTGGCGTGCGATGGTGACGCCGCTTGCCTCGATCATCGGCTCGGGCTTCCTGGTGCTGGGGCCGATCCTGAACCAGAGCCTCGGGATCTGGTCCCCCGCCGCGATGGCGGTTCTGGCCCTGATCGCCTTCGGCTTCGGCGGCGCGATCCGCTACAGCATCGCCGCGGGCGCCCATGGCAGCCCGCCCGGCCGTCTCGGTGCCCTGACCGAAACGGCGGCAGGCTGGATGCTGGCCTTTTCTTACGTCATCTCGGTTGCCTATTACCTGAACCTTCTGGGCGCCTTCGCGGTCCGCCTGACCCCTTTCGATACGCCGCCGGCCGCGCGGGGGGTGACCACGGCGGTCTTCCTGCTGATCCTCGTGACCGGCCTCACCAAAGGGTTCAAGGCGCTCGAGGGGCTCGAGAAATACGCGGTCAGCCTCAATCTCGCGGCGATCTGCGGGCTGCTGGTCGGGCTCGGGCTCTTCTTCGGCGAGACGGCCGCCACGACCGGCCCGGTGCTGACGTCCGCCAGTGTCGAGCCCTGGGCCGCGCTGACGCTGTTCTTCGGGCTGATCGTGACGGTGCAGGGCTTCGAGACCTCGCGCTATCTGGGTGCCGAGTATGACGCGGATCTGAGGATCCGATCGATGCGGGGCGCGCAATATGTCTCGACCGCGATCTATCTGGTCTATGTCACGCTCCTGGTCCTGTGCTTCGCGCCGGGCACGGGCGCGCTCGACGATACCGCGATCATCGGCATGACATCCGCGGTCTCGCCACTCTTGCCGCTGGTGCTGACGGTGGCGGCACTGGCCGCGCAGTTCAGCGCCTCGGTCGCCGATACCACCGGCGCGGGCGGGCTGGTCGCCGAACGCTCGAAGGGCCTCATCGGCAACCGCGCGGCCTATGCGGCCCTGGTCGCGGCAGGTATCGTGCTGACCTGGACGGCGGATGTCTTCGCGATCATCTCCTATGCCTCGCGGGCCTTCGCGCTCTACTATGCGCTGGAAGCCGCGATCGCGGCGTTGGCCGCGCGCCGGGCGGGGCAGGGGGGCCGTGCCGCGGGCTTTGCGGTCCTGGCCGTGCTGGGGCTCGCCATTGCGGTGCTCGGCCGCCCGGTTGAATAAGGAGCCCCCGATGCCGACAGAGCCTCCATCCGAGCCCGCCGATGCCGCCCGGCGCCGGGCCGCGGCCCCGGTCGTTTGCTACCCGCCCGAGAGCCTGCCCGCGCCGCCCATGGCGCTTTATGACCGGCTCCGGGCTGGCATGACCTCGCTTGCGCAGCTCAGGATCCCCGCGCGCGACGCCCGGGCCTTCCGCGTTCCGGCGGGCCATGTGCTGCGGATCTCCTGCATCGAGGGGCCACAGGTCGGCGATCTGAACCTCTGGAACGCCCATGAGCTGTCCGAGAGGTTCTATTCCGGCAAGACGCGCGCTCTGCACGGCACCCATGTCACCACCGGCGACCGGCTCTGGTCGGGCTTTCCGCATCTGCGCCCGATGGCCACCGTGATCGTCGACAGCCTCGGCTGGTACGGCATCGATGCCGATGGCGCGGGTGTCCATGACGTGATCGGCACCCGCTGCGATCCCTATACCAATGCCCGGCTCGGTGGCGCGCCCTTCCACCGCTGCTGCCATTCGAACCTGATCCGGGCGGTCGCCGCCGACACCGGCCTCAGCCCGGCGGCGGCCGAGCCCCATATCCATGACGTGCTGAACGTCTTCATGTGCACGGGCTTCACCCGCGACAGCCAGCGCTATTTCACCAAGGCAAGCCCTGTCCGGCCGGGCGACCACCTTGATCTTTTCGCCGAGATCGACCTTCTCTGCGCGCTCAGTGCCTGCCCCTGGGGCGATTGCAGCGGCAATTCGACGGAGCATGCGCGCTGCCATCCGCTGGGCGTCGAGATCTTCGCCCCCGCTCCGGGCGCGCTCGACGGTTGGACGCCGCCCGAACCCGCGCCCTACGACCGCTCGCACGGGCTCTGATCTTCTTCCTGGTGAAAATACCCAAACCGCAACGCCAGCCCGAGGCGCTGCCTCCGGCTCTGGGAAACATGGTCAGGTAAACGCCGCTTCCAGCGCGATCTCGACCATCTCGCCAAAGCCTGTTTCCCGGTCCTCGGCCGAAAGCGTCGCCCCGCTCAGCAGATGGTCCGACACCGTCAGCACCGTCAGCGCCCGCGCCCCGTGCCGCGCGGCCAGGATATACAGCTCGGCCGCCTCCATCTCGACCGCCAGAACGCCATGCCGGGTCAGCTCGGCATTGAGATCGGGGCGTTCGTCATAGAAGACATCGGCCGAATAGATCCCGCCGACATGGGGCCGGGCGCCCTTCGCCTGCGCCGCCCCGTACGCCGCCGCCAGAAGCCCGAAATCGGCGCAAGGCGCGAAATTCAGCTCGCGGAAGGTGCCGCGCGAGGGCGTCGACAGCGTCGAGCTTGTCATCGCCAGAACGATGTCGCGCAGCTCGACATGGTCCTGCATCGCGCCGGCCGATCCGATCCGGATCAGCGTCTTCGCGCCATGTTCGCGGATCAGCTCGTTGGCATAGATCGACATAGAGGGCATCCCCATACCGCTGCCATGGATCGTCACCCGATGGCCGCGCCAGAGCCCGGTGAAGCCCAGCATGCCGCGCACCCGGTTGACGCAGACCGGGTCGGTCAGGAAGGTCCGGGCCGCCCATTCCGCGCGCAGCGGGTCGCCGGGCAGCAGGACGGTCTCGGCGATCTCGCCGGTCTTCGCGCCGATATGAAGGCTCATGGGGGTCTCCTCAACCGCTGAGAGCCCCGTTATAGCCGCTGGCTATTCCGCCGCCACCCGTTCGGGCGAGATCAGGCCGACCACGTCGAACATGATCCGGTTCAGCTCGAAATCCTTGGGCGTGTAGACCTTGGCCACGCCCATCGCGCGCAGCCGCCTTGCATCCTCCTCGGGGATGATGCCGCCCACCACCACCGGAATATGGGTCAGCTCGTGCTCCTTCATCAGCCGCATCAGGCTCTCCATCAGCGGGATATGGCTGCCCGACAGGATCGACAGCCCGACGACGTCAACGCCTTCGGCCCTGGCCGCCTCCACGATTTCCGAGGGCGTGAGGCGGATGCCCTCATAGGAGATGTCCATGCCGCAATCGCGGGCGCGGGCCGCGATCTGCTCGGCGCCGTTCGAATGGCCGTCGAGCCCGGGCTTGCCGACCAGAAACTTCGGCCGCCGTCCGAGCCGTGCGGCCAGCGCGTCGACCTCGGCGCGGACCTCGTCGAGCCCTTCGGTCCGGTTCGAGGGGTTCTTCGCGACGCCGGTCGGGCCCCGGTACTGGCCGAAGACCGCGCGCAGCACGTCGCCCCATTCGCCGGTCGTGGCGCCGGCCTTGGCAGCTGCGATCGAGGGCGGCATGATGTTCGCCCCCGTCGCGGCCGCCTCGCGCAGCGCGGCCAGAGCGGCCTCGACCGCCGCGCTGTCGCGGTTCTCGCGCCAGGCGGTCAGCCGGGCGATCTGGTCGGCCTCGACATCCGGGTCGACCACCATGATCGCATCCTCGCCCGAGGTCAGCGGCGAGGGCTCGCCCTCGGTCCAGGCATTCACGCCGACAACCACCGTGGCGCCGGTCTCGACCCGGCCGATGCGGTCGGAATTGCTTTCGACGAGGCGCGATTTCATATGCTCGATCGCGGCCACCGCGCCGCCCATCGCGTCGATCTGGGCGAGCTCGGCCCGGGCGTTCCGCTTCAGCTCCTCGACCTTGGCAGAGACGGCCGGGTTGCCCTCGAACAGGTCCTCGTATTCCAGAAGGTCGGTCTCGTAGGCCAGGATCTGCTGCATCCGGATCGACCATTGCTGGTCGAAGGGGCGCGGCAGGCCCAGCGCCTCGTTCCAGGCCGGAAGCTGCACGGCGCGGGCGCGGGCAGATTTCGACAGCGTCACCGCCAGCATCTCGATCAGGATGCGGTAGACGTTGTTCTCGGGCTGCTGCTCGGTCAGGCCGAGGCTGTTGACCTGCACCCCGTAGCGGAAACGCCTGTGCTTGGGGTCCTCGACGCCGTAGCGTTCCTGGCAGATCTCGTCCCAGAGCTCGACGAAGGCGCGCATCTTGCACATCTCGGTGACGAAGCGGATGCCCGCATTCACGAAGAAGGAGATCCGCCCCACCATGCCCGGGAAGTCCTCGGGCGCCACCTTCCCGCGCAGATCGTCGAGCACCGCAGTCGCGGTCGCCAGCGCATAGGACAGCTCCTGCTCGGGTGTCGCGCCCGCTTCCTGCAGGTGATAGGAACAGACGTTCATCGGGTTCCATTTCGGCAGATGCTCGCGGGTATAGGCCGCGACATCGGTGATCATGCGAAGGCTGGGCTTCGGCGGACAGATATAGGTGCCGCGGCTCAGATATTCCTTGATCAGGTCGTTCTGCACCGTGCCCTGCAGCTTCGAGACATCGGCGCCCTGTTCCTCGGCCACGGCGATATAGAGCGCCAGCAGCCAGGGCGCGGGCGCGTTGATGGTCATCGAGGTGTTCATCTGTTCCAGCGGGATCCGGTCGAACAGCGTCCGCATGTCGCCCAGATGGTCGATCGGCACGCCGACCTTGCCGACCTCGCCGCGGGCCAGCTCGTGATCGCTGTCATAGCCGGTCTGGGTCGGCAGATCGAAGGCCACGGACAGCCCGGTCTGCCCCTTGGCGAGGTTGGCCCGGTAAAGCGCGTTCGAGGCCTCGGCGGTCGAATGGCCGGCATAGGTGCGGAACAGCCAGGGTCGGTCTTTGGTCGTCTCGGTCATGGCTCGGCTCGCAGATCGATTTGCAACAATATTTCGTTGTATAGCAGATAAGGGAAAGAATATGGCGATGTCAATTCGCTGCGTCGCGGCATCCCCGAATCGAAAGAGACATAAAATTACCAAGACAGTAGCAAATTACGTTGAAAAGTTGCGCGACCAGATCTATCTCAGCGGAAAGAGCCGTTCGATTCTGCGATGCGGCGAAGAGCAAGGACCGACATGGAGGCCCCCATGGCACTCGATACCAACCCGTCGATCGCGCCCTATGACGCGCCCGAGAAAGAGCTTTACGAGATCGGCGAGATGCCGCCTTTGGGATATGTTCCGCCCAGGATGTACGCTTGGGCGATCCGGCGCGAGCGTCATGGCGAGCCCGACAAGTCCTTCCAGGCCGAGGTGGTCGAGACCCCCGTCATCGACAGCCATGAGGTGCTGGTCCTGGTGATGGCCGCCGGCGTCAATTATAACGGCATCTGGGCCGGCCTCGGCATTCCTGTTTCTCCCTTCGACGGTCATGGCGCCCCCTATCACATCGCGGGGTCCGATGCCTCGGGGATCGTCTGGGCCGTCGGATCGGCGGTGAAGACCTGGAAGGTGGGCGACGAGGTCGTGATCCACTGCAACCAGGACGATGGCGATGACGAGGAATGCAATGGCGGCGATCCGATGTTCTCGCCCAGCCAGCGGATCTGGGGCTACGAGACACCCGACGGCTCCTTCGCCCAGTTCACCCGGGTCCAGGCCCAGCAGCTTCTGCCGCGACCCAGGCACCTGACCTGGGAGGAGTCGGCCTGTTACACGCTGACGCTGGCCACCGCCTACCGGATGCTGTTCGGCCACCATCCGCATGAGCTCAAGCCCGGCCAGAACGTGCTGGTCTGGGGCGCTTCGGGCGGGCTCGGCTCCTTCGCGATCCAGCTCATCAACACCGCAGGTGCCAATGCCATCGGCGTGATCTCGGACGAGAGCAAGCGCGACTTCGTCATGGATCTGGGCGCAAAGGGGGTCATCAACCGCAAGGACTTCAACTGCTGGGGCCAGCTGCCCAAGGTCAACACGCCCGAATACAAGGCCTGGTTCGGCGAGGTCCGCAAGTTCGGCAAGGCGATCTGGGAGATCACCGGCAAGGGCGTCAATGTCGACATGGTGTTCGAGCATCCCGGCGAGGCGACCTTCCCGGTCTCGACCTTCGTGGTCAAGCGCGGCGGCATGGTGGTGATCTGCGCGGGCACCAGCGGGTTCAACCTGACCATGGATGCGCGCTATGTCTGGATGCACCAGAAGCGCATCCAGGGCAGCCATTTCGCCCATCTCAAGCAGGCCGCCGCGGCGAACCGGCTGATGTGTCAGCGCCGGCTCGATCCCTGCATGTCCGAGGTCTTCCCCTGGGCCGAGATCCCGCAGGCGCATCTGAAGATGCTGCGCAACGAGCACAAGCCCGGGAACATGTCGGTTCTGGTTCAGGCGCCGCGGACCGGTCTGCGGACTTTCGCCGATGTGCTGGAGGCCGGCCCCTCGGCTTGATTTAACCCTACGGTTGTGATTGATTCTAGAAAGCACGCATTGCGTGCTTTCTGCGAGTCTCGCGTCTCCTGATGCGAATCGGTCTGCCGCTTTCCAGAAAACAATAACTTGGCTTCAGGCCCCCTCCCCATTTTCGGGGAGGGTAAATACGCGAATTTCTCGGTTTTATGTCCTATGCTAGAGTTATTTTAACGTTTCATTAACCACTAGGAATGGACAACGACCATGAAGCACGAATGGCTGATCGACATTCTTGGCGACCTCAAGAACTACGCGAGAAAGAACGGACTGACAGCACTGTCCGAGGAGCTTCTCACCTGTCAGGCTATGGCCGCAGTCGAGATTTCCTCCCTCGAGGCAGGTCGTGCACGAGGTCAGGTTGGGGAGAGAGCGTCGTCGATGACGGCGTGGGGTGATGCAGATTCATGTGATGCAAGGAGGCTTAGAATCGTTCCTGGACCGTTTGCAACGGGCAACGACGCTTGAGGATCTCTATCGGGTCACCGAGGATCTGCGCGACCGCTATGGCGTGTTGCACATCGTCTATCACTGGGTCAACAGCGTCGGCGAACGCTATGGCGCTGGTACCTACTCGACCGAATGGGTCGACCGCTATCTCGAATGCGATTACCTGATGATCGACCCGGTGATCTTCGGCTGTTACAGCCGGTTTCATCCGGTCGACTGGAAAGAGCTGGACTGGTCCTCGAAACAGGCGCGGGCCTTCCTGCGCGACGCGATGTCCTACGGGCTCGGCAATCAGGGCGTCTCGATCCCGCTGCACGGACCGAAGGGCCAGTTCGCGCTGTTCACCGTCAATGACAGCTGCTCGGACGCGGAATGGGAGATGTTCAAGCAGGTCAACCTGCGCGACCTGATCCTGATTGCGCATGATTTCAACAAGAAGGCGCTGGAATTCGAGCAATGGTCCGATCCGGCGCCGCGCGCTGCGCTTTCGCCGCGGGAGCTGAGTGCGATGACGCTTCTGGCCAAGGGCATGAGCCGGGCGCAGGCCGCGCAGGAGCTGTCGATCTCAGAGCATACCCTGCGGGTCTATGTCGAAACCGCGCGGCACAAGCTCGGCGCGCTCAACACCACGCATGCCGTCGCCCGCGCCCTGAGCTCGGGTCTGATCGTGGTCTGATCGTGGTCTTATTGTTAAGCCCTTGTTGAAATTAAAAAATATCGAGGCAACGTGACCCCGGCGCGCTTCTGTTTAGCGCGTTGGTAACCAAGCGCTCCTTAGCCTGACCCGATAAAGTGATCGGCAGAGGGCTAAAAATCATGCTGCGTTACATCTACGGCGTCGACCTTCACAAGTTTCCGCTTCTGCGCGACACCATGTTCCGGGATCGGGCGCGACAGTTCCACGATCGTCTCGGCTGGGCGGTGACGGTCGATGACAGCGGGGAAGAGCGCGACCAGTATGACGGGCTCAACCCGCTTTATGTCATCTGGGAACAGGCGAATGGCCAACATGGCGGGTCGATGCGGTTTCTGCCGACCACCGGGAGGACGATGGTCAACGAGCATTTCCTTCATGTCACTGGCGGCGTCCGCATCGAAAGCCCGCTGATCTGGGAATGCACCCGCTTCTGCCTTGCGCCAGATGCCGGACGCGAGGTGACCGCCGGGCTGGTTCTCGGCGCGGGCGAGGTGATGGCCCATTTCGCGGTCCGGCATTTCGTTGCCGTCTTCGATCTGCGGATGGAACGGATCTATCGCCTGATGGGGGTCGAACCCGACGTGATCGGCAGGGCGGGCCACGGCCGCAACTTGATCGGACTTGGCCTTTGGGAGATGCAGGAGGCGGCCTGGCCGCGCACCCTTGCCCGGCTCGGCATCGGCCGCGAGACCTCGCTCGACTGGTTCCGGGCCTCGTTCTCGGCGCCGACCACGGCCCCGCGCGAGCTTGCCGTCGCCTGATCGCGCTGGCACCTGCCGGGCGAGGCCTGTAGGCTGCGCTCATGACCTTGCCCGAGCTGCGCTTTTCCGACGATCAGGCCGAAGCCCATGACCGCGTGACGGACTTGTTGCGCGGTTTCGGCGTCGATCTGGATGAGGGCTGCCTCGCGAACCGGACCGAAGGCAAGACCGCCGTTCTGGCCATCACCGGCAAGGCCGGGTCGGGCAAGACGCTGCTGCTGGCCGAGCTGGTGCGCGCTGCGGTCGAGGCAGGCGTCGAGATCGTCTCGGGCGATTACGAGAGCAAGCGCCGCAAGGAACGCCGGACCCTGGCAGTGCTGGCGCCGACTAACAAGGCGGCCAGCGTGTTGCGCCAGCGCGGCGTGCCGGCGACCACGATCCACCGCATCATCTACACCCCCGTCTACGACCCCGAATACGAGAAGATCGCCGAGTGGCTGACCGGCGAGGGCGAACGTCCCGAGATCGAGGGGCTGACCGAGGCCGCGCTCGACCGGGCGCAGGCCTTCTATGCCTCGGTCGCGTCGGTCCCCGGGGCGCTGGCTGCGGCCGGGCTCAAGGGCAGTGATTTCATCAATGGCTGGAAACGGCGCGAGGACCCGCTCGATATCGGCTTCGTCGACGAGGCCTCGATGCTGGACGAACGCCAGTTCGACGATCTGCGCGAACTTTTCCCCGCGCTCGTGCTGTTCGGCGATCCGGCGCAGCTGGCGCCGGTCAACCAGTCGGGCAAGATGGTGTTCGACCGGCTGGCCGGACCGCAGACGATGGAACTGCACCGCATCCACCGTCAGGAGACCGATAACCCGATCCTCGATCTGGCCCATGCGCTGGCCGACCCCGAGGTCGATTTCGACCGCTTCGAGCGGATGGTCGAACAGGCTGCTGCCCGCGACAGCCGGGTCGAACTGGCACCCCGGGTCGATTCCGACCTGATGGCGCGCTCGCCGGTGCTGGTCTGGCGCAATGCGACGCGGATCCGGTTGATCCATGCCTTCCGCCATGCCCATGGCGCGCCGGCCGATGCGCTTCTGCCGGGCGAGCCGCTGATCTGCGACGGGATCGAGCTGCCGCTCAAGCACCGCAAGAAGCGGATCGATCTCGAGGCGCGCGGGCTGATCAAGGGCGCGCAGGTGATCTATGTCGGCCCCGGCCGCAAGCCGGGCTTTTCGATCATGCATGTGATCGGCGCCGAGGACCCGCGGCTGTCGGTGGCCTCGATCGTCAAGATCGAGATGCCCGAGGAGGAAGAGCCCTTCATCCCCTATGCCGCCACCATGGGCGCGGCCTTCCTGCACGGGGCGGCGGTGACGATCCACAAGGCGCAGGGCTCGCAATGGCCGGCGGTGCAGGTCTTCGCCCCCGATCTTTACGCGGCCGCCCGGGCGGGGCGGGTCGAGGCGGGCCAGCCGCTCTGGAAGCGGCTCGCCTATGTCGCGATCACCCGCGCCGAAGAGCGGCTGCTCTGGGTCACGCGCTACCGGCTGGCGCGACCCTCCGGGACGCTGAGCGCCGATGATCTGACGGCCGCCCCCGCACCCCTGACCCTGACCGCCGAGGAGGCCCGCCCATGACCGGCAGGACGATCCTGATCACCGGCGCCAGCAGCGGCATCGGCCGCGCCACGGCCGAACTGTTTCTGGACCATGGCTGGCGGGTCGGGCTGCTGGCGCGCCGGGCCGATCTTCTGGACGAGATCGCGGCAGGACGCGAGGCGGCGCTGGCGCTGCCCGCCGACGTGACCGATGCCCAAGAGGTTGACGCCGCCTTCGACGCCTTCATGGCCTGGGCCGGGCGGCTGGATGTGCTGTTCAACAATGCCGGCACCTTCGGCCCCTCGGGTCCGATCGACGAGATCGACCCGGCCGACTGGGCGCAGGTGCTGTCGATCAATGTCGGTGGCATGTTCCTGGCTGCCCGCGCGGCCTTCGCCCGGATGCGGGGGCAGGTGCCGCAGGGCGGGCGGATCGTCAATAACGGCTCTCTCTCGGCCCATGTCCCGCGCGAGGGCTCGGTCTGCTACACGACCACCAAGCATGCGGTGAGCGGGCTGACCAAGACGCTCAGCCTCGACGGCCGGCCCTTCGGCATCGCCTGCGGCCAGATCGATATCGGCAATGCCCGCACCGCGCTGGTCGAGGATCTCACCGAACGGGCGCGGGCCGAGGGGCGGCCGGTGCAGCCCACGATGGATGTCGCCCATGCCGCGCGCGCGGTCCTGCACATGGCCGATCTGCCGCCCGAGGCCAATGTCCAGTTCATGACGGTGATGGCGACGACGATGCCCTATATCGGGCGCGGCTGATCAGCTTTTCATCATCCGGAAGGCCGCCGATGCGCCCCAGCCCGCGGCGATGGCGATGGCAAGCGAGAGGATCGCATAGGCCAGCGGATGCTCATGGGCCAGCAGATAGGTCCAGCGCTCGAGCCCGACCTTGTGCACGCCGATGGTGGTCTCATAGGCATCGACGACCTCGCCGCCGCGGGTCAGGAAGATCCGCGTGGCATATTCGCCCTCGGTCAGGTTCGAGGGAAGCGCGATCGAGGTTCGGAACAGGGTCTGTTCGTCCAGTTCGACGGCGCCGGGCAGTTCCTGATACAGCCCCGTCTCGGAGCGGATGCGGATCAGCGCGTCGATGAAGCTCTGCGCCTCGGGGGTTTCCTCGGTGACGCCCACGGAGCGGATCGCGCGGGGGATCGAGACCTGGTGGCGCAGATCCTCGGTCTGCGACAGCGCGCGGTCCAGGGGCGCGGTCGTGGCCACGGCATAGAAACTGGGCGCGGCCGAGATCCGGACCGATTCCGTGTTGATCCAGATCCCGGCGCGGCGGTCCTTCTTGCGCACGGTCGCGGGCGTCGAGGGCCCGGCGACGGTGACCACCACCTCGAGCGGCGGGGCCTCGGGGGGCGGGGCATCGCGCTTGACCGCGCCGAAGATCAGGATCTCGGAGCCCGCGAAATTGGTTGTGATCGAGACCCGGGTCTGGCTGAGGCCCGCGACCACGCTTTCGGCGCGGGCGGGCAGGGCGGCCAGCAGCAGAAGCGGCAGCAGAAGGGTCAGGCGACGCAGCATCAGCGCACCCGGTCCGCGATGGAGTAAAGCTCGGACGGTTCGATCAGCAGGTCGAGCGCAAGCTTGGCGCAGACCGCCAGAACCAGCACCGCCAGCAGGATGCGAAGCTGTTCGGCCTTCATCTTCAGCCCGATGCCGGTGCCGATCTGCGCGCCCACGACGCCGCCGATCAGCAACAGAAGCGCCAGCCCCAGATCGACGGTATGGTTGGTCGTCGCATGCAGGATTGTGGTGAAGCCGCTGACGAAGATGATCTGGAACAGCGAGGTGCCGATCACCACCTTGGTCGGCATGCCCAGCAGGTAGATCATCGCGGGCACCATGATGAAGCCGCCGCCGACCCCCATGATCGCCGACAGCACACCGACAAAGGCGCCCACGATCAGCGGCGGGATCGCCGAGAGATACAGCCCCGAGGTGCGGAACTTCATCTTGAAGGGCAGGGCGTCGAACCAGGTCCGCTGCTTGCGCTTGCGCGCGACGCCCTTGCGGGTGCGGTTGATGGCGGCGAGGCTCTCGACGAACATCAGGGCGCCGATGATGCCCAAGAAGACCACATAGCACAGCTTGACCAGCAGATCGACCTGGCCGATGCCGCGCATCAGGTTGAAGATCCAGACCCCCAGCACCGCGCCTGCCATGCCGCCGGCCAGAAGCACCGTTCCCATGCGCAGATCGACCGTCTTGCGGCGGAAATGCGCCAGCACCCCCGAGATCGACGAGGCGACGATCTGGGCGGACTGGGTCGCGACGGCGACGGCCGGGGGAATGCCGATGAAGAACAGCAAGGGCGTCAGCAGGAACCCCCCGCCCACGCCGAACATGCCCGACAGGATACCGACCATCCCGCCAAGCCCCAGCAGCAGGAAGGCATTCACGGATACTTCGGCGATGGGTAGGTAGATCTGCATGACCGGTCCCTAAAGCGCCTTTGCCGGTCCTGGCAAGGATGCGCGGCCCGGCAGGGTCAGATTTTACGCTCCTTGACATAGGGCTCGCCGCCCGCACGGGGAGGGACGGCGCGTCCGACGAAGCCTGCCAGGATCACCACGGTCAGGATATAGGGCAGCGCGTCCATCACCTGCCCCGGAAATGCGATCCCGGCAAGCTCGATATTCTGGTAGCGCAGCGCCATCGCCTGCAGCAGCCCGAACAGGACGGTCGCCCCCAGGGCCTGCCAGGGCCGCCATTTCGCGAAGATCAGCGCGGCAAGCGCGATATAGCCCCGCCCGGCGGTCATGTCCCTGGAAAACCCCGCCTGCAACGAGGTCGCCAGATAGGCCCCCGCCAGCCCGCAGAGGGCGCCGCAGATCGCGACCGCCGCATAGCGCGTGGCGGGAACCGAGACGCCCGCGGTATCGACCGCTTCGGGGTTCTCGCCCACGGCCCGCAGCCGCAGACCGAAGCGGGTCCGGTACAGCACCCACCAGCTGGCCGGAACCAGCGCCACGGCGACATAGACCAGCAGCGTATGGCCCGAGATCAGCTCGGCATAGACGGGGCCCAGGACGGGCACCGGGCGCAGCGTCTCGGCCAGGGGCAGGGCGATGGCGTCGAACCGCGCGCCGCCCGACAGCGAGGGCGTGCGCCCGCCCTGATGAAACCAGTCCTGGGCCAGCACCACGGTCAGACCGGCCGCCAGGAAGTTGATCGCGACGCCCGAGATCAGCTGGTTGCCCCGGAAGGTGATGGCCGAGAGCCCATGAAGCCCGGCCAGCGCCATCGAACTGCCGATCCCGGCCAGAAGCCCCAGCCAGACCGAGCCCGTCACCGCTGCGGTCGCAGCCGAGCCGAAGGCCGCGGCCAGCATCTTGCCCTCGAGCCCGATATCGTAGATGCCCGAGCGTTCCGAGAACAGCCCGGCGAGGCAGGCCAGCAAGAGCGGCGTGGCCAGCCGGATGGTGGAATCGAGCACCTGCAGCAGCGTTGCAAGATCCATCACGCCCGCCCTTTCCCGAGGGCGAGGAACAGCCGTTCCAGCGGCATCCGCACCATGTTGTCGAGCGCGCCGGTAAACAGGATCACCAGCGCCTGGATCACCACGATCAGTTCGCGCGGGATGTCGGTCCACAGCGCGAGCTCGGCGCCGCCCTGATAGAGAAAGCCGAACAGGATCGCGGCGAGCAGGACGCCCAGGGGGTGGTTCCGGCCCATCAGCGCGACCGCGATGCCGATGAAGCCCGCCCCCCCGACCGAGTTCATGACCAGCCGCTCGGCCTCGCCCATCACGGTGTTGACCGCCATCAGCCCGGCCAGCGCGCCCGATATCAGCATCGCCCACATCACCGTGCGCAGCGGATGGATGCCGGCATAGAGTGCCGCCGGTTCGGAATGGCCGAGCGCCCGGATCTCATAGCCGGGACGGGTGCGCCAGATCAGCAGCCAGACCGCGAGGCAGGCCGCCAGCGCCAGCAGGAAGCTGATATTGGCGGGCGCGGCCTTCGAGAAGGCGATGCCCAAGGGCGCCGCCAGATCATGCAGCGTCGGCAGATGGGTGCCCTCGCCGAAGCGCGCGCTCGAGGGGTCCATCGCGCCCGCCGGGCGCAGGACGTTGACCAGAAGGTAATTCAGCAGCGAGGCCGCGATGAAGTTGAACATGATCGTGGTGATGACGATATGGCTGCCGCGCCGGGCCTGCAGCCAGGCCGGTATGGCGGCCCAGGCGGCGCCGAACAGCGCGGCGCCCAGCGCGGCCGCAGGCAGCGCCAGCGCCCAATGCGGCCAGGGCAGGGCGAGGCAGACCAGCGCCACGCCCAGCCCGCCCAGCGTTGCCTGCCCCTCGCCGCCGATATTGAACAGACCGGCATGGAAGGCGACGGCAACCGCAAGCCCGGTGAAGATGAAGTTGGTCGCGTAGTAGAGCGTGTAGCCCCAGCCATAGGTCGAGCCGAGCGCCCCCGAGACCATCATCTTCACTGCGGCCACCGGGTCTTCGCCGATGCCGAGGATCACCAGCGCCGAAAGCAGCGCCGCGATCGCGAGGCTGATCAGCGGGATCAGGACCAGATCGGCCCATTTCGGTATCGTGTTCATGTCAGGCTGCCTCTCCGCCGAGCCCGGCCATCATCAGGCCCAGTTCGGTCTCGTCGGTCTCGGCGGCCAGCCGTTCGCCCATGATCCGCCCGCCGCAGATGACCGCGATCCGGTCGGAAAGGCCCAGGATCTCGTCCAGCTCGACGCTGACCAGCAGCACTGCCTTGCCCGCGTCGCGCAGATCGAGAATGCGCCGGTGGATCAGCTCGATGGCGCCGATATCGACACCCCGGGTCGGCTGGCCGATCAGCAGAAGGGCGGGATTGCGCTCGATCTCGCGCGCCAGAACCAGCTTCTGCTGATTGCCGCCGGAAAAGTTCTGCGCGGCAAGGGCGGGATCGGGCGGGCGGATGTCGAACCGCGCCATCTGGGCTTCGGCGCGGTCGCGGATGCCGGCATTGTCCATCAGGCGCAGCCGGGTCCGGAGTGCGGGATCGGTGTGATAGCCGAAGACCGAATCTTCCCAGGCGTGGAAGGGCAGGATCAGCCCCTCGCGTTGCCGGTCCTCGGGGACATGGGCGATGCCGGCCGCGCGCCGTGCGCCTGCGTCGCTGCGCGGCCCGGACAGGTCGATCTCCTTGCCCTCGATCCGGACATGGCCGGTTGCGGGCCGCATGCCGCCCAGCACCTCCAGCAGATGCGACTGGCCGTTTCCGGCGATCCCGGCAATGCCGAGGATCTCGCCTGCGCGAAGCTGAAGCGAGACGTCCGAGAGGCGGCGCACGCCCTCGGCATCGATCACCGAGAGCCCTTCGATGTCCAGCACAAGGCGCCCCGGCCGGGCCGGAGACTTTTCCGTTTGCAACAGGACCTTTCGGCCGACCATCCGTTCGGCCAGCTCGGCGGGGCTGGTCTCGGCCGTCTGCAGGGTGGCGGTCATCTCCCCGCGCCGCATGACGGAAACCGTGTCGGTCGCGGCCATGATCTCGCGCAGCTTGTGGGTGATGAGGAGGATGGTCTTCCCCTGCGACTTGAGGTTTTCCAATATCCGGAAAAGGTGGTCGGCCTCGGATGGCGTCAGCACGCCTGTCGGTTCGTCGAGGATCAGGATGTCGGCCTGCCGATAGAGCGCCTTCAGGATCTCGACCCGCTGGCGCATGCCGACGCCCAGATCCTCGATCCGGGCATCGGGGTCGACCTCCAGCCCGTAATCGGCGGCAAGCCGGCGCAGGATGCGCCGGGCCTTGCCCAGCGACCGGGACAGAAGCGCCCCCTCTTCGCGGCCCAGGATGATATTCTCGAGCACGGTGAAGGGCTCGATCAGCTTGAAATGCTGGAACACCATGCCGATGCCCGCGCGGATCGCATCCTGGCTGTCGGTGATCCGGACCGGTTGGCCACCGATCAGGATCTCGCCCGCATCGGCCCGGTAAAAGCCGTAAAGGATCGACATCAGCGTCGATTTGCCGGCGCCGTTCTCGCCGATGATGCCGTGGATCGAGCCGCGCCGGACCCGGAGCGAAATGTTCCGGTTCGCCTGCACCGGCCCGAAGGCCTTGGAAATGCCCCGCAATTCCAGCGCCGGGACGGTGGCATCGGCGCCGGAAAGTGCCGCCCCCGCCATGGCGGTCAGTTCACCGGGCAGCTGTTGTCGGACATGTAATCATGCACCACGGTCTCGCCCGAGACGATCCTGGCCTTGGCGGCCTCGACCGCCGCGACCATTTGCGGGCTCACCAGGTCCCTGTTGTTCTCGTCCATGGCATAGCCCACGGCGTCTTCGGCCAGACCAAGGCGAAAGCTGCCCGTCTCCATCCCGGCCCCGGCGCTGAAAGCCTCGTAGACGGCCAGATCGACGCGCTTGACCATCGAGGTCAGAACCTGCCCGGGATGCAGGTGGTTCTGATTGC
This sequence comes from Rhodovulum sp. MB263, assembly GCF_002073975.1. Taxonomy (NCBI): domain Bacteria; kingdom Pseudomonadati; phylum Pseudomonadota; class Alphaproteobacteria; order Rhodobacterales; family Paracoccaceae; genus Rhodovulum; species Rhodovulum sp. MB263. The sequence goes on from NZ_CP020384.1 coordinate 958,237, forward strand.
TGTCGACCCCGATCGAGAGGATCCCCTCATCGGCTGCTGCCTGCAACACGCCCAGCCCGGTGGTGCCGGCCGCCGCGAAGATCACGTCGGCGCCCTGGCCGATCTGGGCGCGGGCCAGCTCGCTGCCCTTGACCGGGTCGGCCCAGGCATCGGCGGTGGTGCCGGTCATGTTCTGCAGGACGGTCACATCGGCATCGACCGCCTTCGCGCCCTGGGCATAGCCGCAGGCGAACTTGCGGATCAAAGGGATGTCCATGCCGCCGACGAAGCCCACGGTGTTCGTTTCAGACGCCATCGCGGCCATCATCCCGACCAGATAGCTGCCCTCATGTTCGGAAAAGACAATCGAGCGGACATTGGCGGCCTCGACGGTCTCGTCGATGATCTCGAATTTGGTGTCGGGATAGTCGGGCGCGACCTCTTCAAGCACCGACTTGAAGGCAAAGCCGGTCATCGCGATCGGGTTCAGTCCGGCCTCGGCGAAACGGCGCAGGGCCTGTTCGCGCTGGGCCTCGGATTGCAGCTCGATCTCACGATAGCTGCCGCCTGTCTCGGCCTTCCAGCGCTCGGCGCCGGTGAAGGCGGCCTCGTTGAAGGACTTGTCGTATTTGCCACCGACGTCGTAAATCAGCGCCGGATCGGCTAGCGCGGTGCCGGCCGTCAAGGCCAGAGCGGCCGCGGCCGCCATGGTCTGCTGCATCTTCGTCATCTCGTGCTGTCTCCCGGTTGTTGTGTCGGCCAGAAGGCAAGGCGGGCCGTTGGGAGGCGATGGCCATCTGCCCATACCGATTAAGGCCGCGCGCCGGGGCAGGCGTCAACCGGATTTCAACCCTGCGACGAGAAGGCCTTGCGCATGACCAGAGCGTCGATGCGTCGGCCGTCGGGGGTGGCGTAATAGCGGGGCCGACAACCGGCCAGCTTGAAGCCCGCCGCCCGGTACAGTCCGCAGGCGGCGGCATTGTCGGTGGCGACCTCGAGAAAGGCCTCCTGTGCCGCGCGGGCGCGCGCTGCCTGCTCGAATTCTGCCAGCCTTGCCCGGCCCAGCCCGGTTCTTCGGCATTCGGGCGCGACGGCGATGGTCAGCAACTCGGCCTCTCCGGCGGCGACCCGGCCAAGGGCCACGGCCTGCGCATCGCCGCAGAGAAAGGTTCCGGGCGTGGCCAGGAGCGCCTCGAATTCGGCAGCGCTCCAGGGGCGCGGCGTTGTGAAGCAGCGGGCATGCAGTGCAGCCAGTGCAGCCGGCGTCATGGCAGGATGGCCGGCGGCGGGTCGGCGGGAGGTGCTGCATCGGCGGGGCGCACGTAAAGCGGGGCGGGGCGGGGCGGAAGCTCGCCGCCGCGCAGAAGCGCGGCCGCCTCCCGGGCGATCGCCGGGGCGATACCGACCGGCACCGCTTCGTGCCAGCCGGTGCCGAAGGCCGTGCCGAGCCGTCGGGCGGCAAAGCCCGTGACATGGGCGATGCCCTCGGCCCCGATCTCGGCCAGAGATGGCGGGGCGTCGGGATCGATCATCCGCGCGGGCCCGGCTCGCCCCGCCCGCAGCGGCTGGACATAGGCCAGACCGCGCGGCGCCTCGAGGCTCAGAAGATCCGCGTCGGGGCCGGGGGCGCTGCGGCGCAGCACCTGGAACATCGAGACACCTATGGCGGGCAGACCCGCCGCCAGCGCCAGCCCGCGTGCTGCCGCCACCGAAATCCTGATACCGGTGAAGTTGCCGGGACCGACGCCGACGCCAAGCCCGGCCAGATCCTTCCAGCCAAGGCCGGCGTCTTCGAGAACGGCTTCCAGAAGCGGCATCAGGGCCTCGGCCTGGCCGCGCGCCATCTCCAGATGTCTGCTCAGAACGATCTCGCTATCCCGAAGCAGGGCCGCGCAGCAATGGGGACCGGAGGTGTCGAAGGCAAGGATCGGAGCGATGCTGCCGCCCATCACATCGCGTCGGCGACGGGACGGACCTCGGTAACCTCGGGGATGTAATGCCGCAGCAGGTTCTCGATGCCCATCTTCAGCGTCAGCGTCGAGGAGGGGCAGCCGGCGCAGGCGCCCTGCATATGCAGATAGACCACCCCGCGGTCGAAGCCGTGGAAGGTGATGTCGCCGCCATCCTGGGCAACGGCCGGGCGCACGCGCGTATCAAGCAACTCCTTGATCTGACGCACGATATCCTCGTCGGGGCCGTCATGTTCGGCATGGCCCGCATCCGCATTCTCACCCGTCATCACGGGCTGGCCGGACTGGAAATGCTCCATGATCGCGCCGAGGATCGCGGGCTTGATATGGTCCCATTCGACCGCGTCGGCCTTGGTCACGGTCACGAAATCGGTGCCGAAGAAGACCCCGCGCACGCCCTCCACGCCGAAGATCCGTGTCGCGAGCGGCGAGTTCGCCGAGCCCTCGGCGCTGGGGAAATCGGCCGTGCCGGTCTCCAGAACCGCCTGTCCGGGCAGGAACTTCAGGGTGGCAGGGTTCGGTGTGGATTCGGTCTGGATAAACATGTGCCTATTCCTTAGCTTTGCGCTCGGATATGCGCTCGACCGGGCGATTTGTCAACTTTAGAGCAATTCTAACATGCCTGCCAGCGCCCGGCCAGCGATCGCTTAGCACACCGCTTCAAGACGCTCCTTCGAGAGCCCGCCGGGCACGATCGTGACCGGAACGGGCAGGCTGCCCGAGCTGCGCGCAAGCTGGGTCACCAGCGGCCCGGGCCCCTTGCTGTCGGTGCCCGCTCCCAGAACCAGCACGCCGATCTCGGGGTCTTCGCGGATCTGGGCGAGGATCTCGGGCACCGCCTCGCCTTCGCGGATTACCAGTTCGGGGTCGATCCCCTGCCGGTCGCGCATCCATTTCGCGAAGACCTCGTAATGCGCCTCGATCCGTTCGCGCGCTTCCTCGCGCATCAGATCGCCGACCCCGATCCAGTGGTTGAACTCCTCGGGGGCGATCACCGACAGGATCTGCACCCCGCCGCCTGTCTTCGCGGCCCTGAGTGCGGCAAAACGCATCGCGTTCAGACATTCGCGACTGTCGTCCAGAACCACAAGAAATTTGCGCATCGGGTCCTCCTCCGGGAACCGCGCCTCAGCATGACCGACCGGCCCGGCGCTGGCAACTCCCCCCTGCTGCGGGCCGGCCGGTTGCCGGCGGGCCCGCGTTTCGGTCTTCTTTCTGGTTTAAATACCCATGGCGCGACCGTCCCGGTTCACGCTTTCGACTGGGCGGGGCTCAGGCGGCCGAATGCGCCCAGTCCCAATAGATCTCGCGGACCTTCGCGGTCAGCGGGCCGGGCTGGTACTGCACGTCGTCGAAGGCCTTGACCGGGGTCACCTTCATCATGTTGCCCGACAGGAACACCTCGTCGGCGCGGCGCACATCCTCGAAGCTCAGAACCGCCTCATGAACCTTGTAGCCCGCCGCCGTCAGGTTCGAGATATGCCGCTTGCGGGTCAGCCCGGCCAGGAAGGTGCCATTGGCGATGGGGGTGAAGAATTCGCCATCCTTCACGATGAAGACATTCGCTGTCGCGGTCTCGGCGACATTGCCCAGCGCATCCGCGACCAGCGCATTGCCGAAGCCCTTGGCCCGCGCCTCGGCCAGCATCCGCGCGTTGTTGGGGTACAGGCAGCCCGCCTTGGCATTGACGACGGCGCAGTCCAGCGTCGGGCGGCGGAAGCGGGTGGTGGTCATCGTGGTGGCGCTGCCCGGCGCGGCCATCGGGATCTCTTCGAGGCAGATCGCAAAGCCGGTGGCGCCGGGCTTGGGCGCGACCCCCAGCGAGTCGCCCTCGAGCGCCCAATACATCGGCCGGATATAGACGGCGGCATCGGCGGGGTAGGTCTTCAGCCCCTCGCGGACGATCTCGGCCATGTCCGCCCCGTCGATGGTGGGGGTGATCATCAGCGCCTCGGCCGAGCGGTTGATCCGGTCGCAATGGGCCTGAAGATCGGGCGCGATGCCCTCGAAATAGCGCGCGCCGTCGAAGACCGTGGTGCCCAGCCAGGCGCCGTGATCGGCCGCGCACATCACCGGAATGTCGCTCCTGTGCCAGGTTCCGTTGTAATAGGTTCGGATATTCGTACCTGTGGCCATGACGGCGCCTCTTTTCGGAAAATTTTGGCGCACCCTAGACCCGGGGCAGAGAGCCGTCCAGATCGGAGCACGTCGCAGGGACGACGTGCGGTCGGCGGCGCCCCCGCGCAGGGAAACACGCCCCCGGCGGGACGGCCGGGGGCGCTTCGGGATCCGTATTCCGCAGGGACGGGCGCAACGGGCGAATGCACCGACTTGGGGATTGCGGGGCGGCCCCCGGGCCAACCGGACCTGGCGGAACCCGGCTTCCCGACCCTCGGCGGCAAGCGATTCCGTTTTGTGTCAGGCCTGTTTCGGTTCTGTGAATTCGACATCGTCTCCGCGACCGGCCTCTGCCAGCAGCGCGTCGAGATCGAGCGGGCGGTTCACCATCCGGAGCCGGCGTTCGGCATCGCGCGGCCAGTCCGCCTCGGGGCGGTCGCGGTAAAGCTCGACCCCGTTGCCGTCGGGATCGTTCAGGTAGACGGCCTCGCTCACGCCGTGATCGGCCGCGCCGGTCAGCGAGATGCCGGCCGCCAGCACCCGGGCCAGCGCGGCGCCAAGGCTCGCGCGGTCGGGAAACAGGATCGCGCTGTGGTAAAGCCCGGTATGACCGGGCGGGGGCGGCGTGGCGCCGAGGCTTTCCCAAGTGTTCAGACCGAGATGGTGATGATAGCCGCCTGCCGACAAAAAGGCCGCTCCCGGCCCGTAGCGCTGGGTCAGCTCGAAGCCCAGAACGCCGGAATAGAAGGCGATGGCGCGGTCGAGATCGGCGACCTTCAGGTGGATATGGCCGATGCGGGTTCCGGCGGGAAGAGGGGGCATGGGATGTCTCCTTTCGTTGCGAAAGATAGCATCCCGAAGGGGCCGCACATATCGCCGGAAAAACCAGGCGATATGTGCGTATATACGTAGGTCAGGCGCCGATCATCCCGACGATCTCGCGGGCGCGCCGCACGATCGGGGCGGCGATGGCATCGGCCTGTTCGGCGCCATCGGCGAGGATGCGGTCGATCCCGGCCGGGTCCTGCATCAGGCGGCTCATCTCGGAAGAGATCGGCGACAGCCGCTCGACCGCCAGATCGGCAAGCGCGGGCTTGAAGCTGCCGAATTGCTGGCCGGCATAGTCGGCCACGACCTCGGCTGCGGTCTTGCCGGAAAGGGCGGCATAGATGTTGACGAGGTTGCGCGCCTCGGGCCGTCCTTCCAGCCCTTCGAGGGTCTCGGGCAGCGGTTCGGGGTCGGTCTTGGCCTTCCTGATCTTCTTGGCGATGGCATCGGCATCGTCGGTCAGGTTGATCCGGCTCATGTCGGACGGGTCCGATTTCGACATCTTCTTGGTGCCGTCGCGCAAGGACATCACCCGGGTCGCGGCGCCCTCGATCACCGGCTCGGGGACTGGGAAGAAATCGGTGCCATAGTCGTTGTTGAACTTGATCGCGATATCGCGGGTCAGCTCGACATGCTGCTTCTGGTCCTCGCCGACCGGCACATGGGTGGCATGATAGACGAGGATGTCGGCCGCCATCAGCGCCGGATAGGCGAACAGCCCCAACGACACGTTCTCGGAATTCTTGCCCGCCTTGTCCTTGAACTGGGTCATGCGCTGCATCCAGCCGAGCCGCGCGACGCAGTTGAAGATCCAGCCCAGCTGGGCATGGCCGGGCACTGCCGACTGGTTGAACAGGATCGATTTCTTCGGATCGATGCCGCTGGCGATGAAGCCCGCCGTCAACTCGCGCGTGGCGTGGCGCAGTTTCTCGGGGTCTTGCCAGACGGTGATCGCATGCATGTCGACGATGCAGTAGATCGTGGGCATGTCGCCCTGGTCCTGGGTTTCGCCAAAGCGCTTGAGCGCGCCCAGGTAATTGCCCAGCGTCAGCCCGCCCGAGGGCTGGATGCCGGAAAAGACTCGCGGTGTGTGGACCACCTCGGCCATCGGTTCATCTCCGTCTGGAATTTCACGCTTCGTTCGCTTACCGATGCGGGGGAACAGCGTCAACCGAGGCCCGTGTCGCATGCAGTCCGATCCGAACGCTCCGCCGATCAATCCCTTGCCCGCCGTGGTCTGGCTGCTGGCGCTGCCGGTCATCGCGATGGAGGCGGTCCTGAGCCTCGGGGCGAGCGGGCTCGTGGGCGGACCTGCCGCGGTCGGCTGGCGATTGCAGGCGATCCGCGATTACGGCTTTTCGGGGCAGGTTCTCGACTGGATGCTGCAGAGCGGTCAGTTTCCCGCCGACCAGATGATCCGCTTCGTCACCTATCCCTTCATCCATGCCAGCCTGACCCATGCGGTCTTCGTCGTGGTCTTCATCCTGGCGCTGGGCAAGATGGTGGGCGAGGTGTTCCGGGCCTGGGCGGTGCTGCTGGTCTTTTTCGGTGCGGCCATCGTCGGCGCGCTGGCCTATGGGCTTCTGCTCGATACGCCGATGCCGCTGATCGGCGGTTATCCTGCGGTCTACGGGCTGATCGGGGCCTTCACCTTCCTGATGTGGGTGCGGCTCGCGGGGACCGGCCCGACCCAGTACCGGGCCTTCACCCTGATCGGGCTGCTTCTGGGCATCCAGCTTCTGTTCGGCCTGCTGTTCGGCGGCGGGCTCGACTGGGTCGCCGATCTGGCCGGGTTCTGCACCGGTTTCCTGCTGTCCTTCGTGGTCAGCCCCGGCGGCTGGGCCCGGGTGCGGGCGAAGATCCGTCAGCGCTGACGGCGCATCGCCCGGCGGAATTCCGACAGCCGGAACGCGCCCAGCAGGTGGCCCAGCCCGAAATAGGACAGGATCCCCAGCGCCACCAGCCCGGCCAGGGCCGGATAGCGTAGCCCGCCCCCGGTCAGCCAGGGCTCTGCGCCCCGGGCCGCGAGCCACAGGATCGCCCCCATCAGCGCCGAGGCCAGCGCGATCCTGCCGGCCCGGCGCAGGAACCGCGCATCGGGTTCGGCGGCAGTACCGAAGCGGCGCGATCCGCGCCAGAGCAGCGCCACCATGGCCCAGCCCGCGAGCGTCGTGCCCCAGGCGGCAGCGATATAGCCGAAGACCGGGGCCAGCCCGATGGCGATAACCGCATTCGCCGCGAGCGCGCCGAGCGCGTAGTGGAACGGGCGCCGGGTATCCTCGCGCGCGAAGAACAGCGGTTGCAGGACCTTCTGCATCACGAAGGCCGGCAGCCCCGCGCCATAGACCGCGACGGCCAGTGCCGTGGCCGCCACATCGGCCTGGTCGAAGGCGCCGCGCTGGAACAGGACCGCCACGATGGGCCCCGGAATCGTGGCCAGGGCGACCGCGGCGGGCAGGGTCAGGGCGAGGGCGAATTCGCCCGCGCGGTTGAAGGCGTCGCGCCCGCCCGCGGTGTCGCCTGCGCCCAGACGGCGCGAGAGATCGGGCAGGAGCACCACGCCGATGGCGATGCCGACCACGCCAAGCGGCAGCTGGTAGAGCCGGTCGGCATAGGAGAGCCAGGCTACGGCGCCCTCGAAGAAGCTGGCGACCTGACGTCCGATCAGCAGATTGACCTGCACCACGCCGCCCGCCAGTGCTGCCGGCGCCGCGATGATGGCCAGCCGCTTCAGTTCGGGCGTGAGGCGGGGGCGGCGGAAGGTCAGACGGAAGCCCGCCTTCGCGGCAGCCGCCCAGACCAGCGCCATCTGTGCGATCCCGGCCAGCGGCACCGTCCAGACCAGCGCATCGCCGACCGGCCAGCCCATTTCGGCCGCCAGCAGCATCGCGCCGACCAGGAGAATGTTCAGCAGGACCGGCGCCGCCGCCGCGGCGACGAAGCGGCCGGTGGCGTTCAGCACGCCCGACAGGAGTGCGGCCAGCGAGATGAACAGGATATAGGGAAAGGCGATCCGGCCATAGACGACCGCGATGTCGAAGCGCTGGTCGGCCGCGAAGCCGCCCGCCATGGCCAGCACCAGGGCAGGCATCGCGATCTGGGCCAGAAGGGTAAAGCCGATCAGGATCGTCGCAAGCCCGGTGAAGGCGTCGCGGGCGAAGTCGAGCGCGCCCTCGTCCCGTTCGAGCTTCTTCGAGAAGAGCGGAATGAAGGCCATGTTGAACGCCCCTTCAGCGAAGAAGCGGCGGAACATATTGGGCAGCGAGAAGGCCACCAGGAAGGCTTCGGCCACCGGGCCGGTGCCGAGATAGGCGGCGATCAGGATGTCGCGGGCAAAACCCAGGATGCGGCTGGCCAGGGTCCAGACGCCGACGGTCATAAAGCCCGACACCAGCCGGATCGGGCGCATTAGCTGTTCGCCCTTTCGGTGCCCTTCACGATCGCCTCGCGCAGCTTGCGTTCAAGCGACTCCTGCCGCGATCTGGCATAGAGCTTCAGCCCGAAGCTGTCCTTCACATAGAAGCTGTCGACCACCTGCGCGCCATAGGTCGCGATCATCGCCGAGGCGATATAGATGTTGCTGGTCGCGAAGACCCGGGTCAGGTCGTAAAGCAGCCCCGGCCGGTCGCGGGTATCGACCTCGATGATGGTGTAGATCTCCGAGCCGTCATTGTCGAAGGTGATCGAGGTCGGGAAGCGGAAGCTGCGCTCGCGCTTCTTGAACTTGTCGCGGTCTGCCAGCTTCTCGCGCGGGCGGACCTCGCCCATCAGGGTCTTCTCGATCATCTGGCTGAGCCGGCTCAGCCGCGAGGCGTCATAGGGCGAGCCGTCGCCATCCTGGATCCAGAAGGCGGCGGTGGCGTAACCGTCCTTGGTGGTATAGGTGCGCGCGTCGACCACGTTGGCGCCGACCAGCGCCAGCGCGCCGGCCAGCCGCGAGAAGATGCCGGGATGGTCCGAAAGCGCAAAGCAGACCCGGGTGGCGTCGCGGTCGGCATCCTCGGCCAGATCTATCCGGATCTCGTCGTCGCTGATGCCCCGCAGCAGCCTTGCCATCACCACATGCGTTCCGGTCGGCAGGCCCTGCCAGTAGGGGCCGTAATGGCGGCCGATCTCGGCCCGCAGCTCCTTCGCGTCCCAGTCCGGAAGCGCCTCGCGCAGCGCGCGCCGGGCCTCGGCCTCGCGGCGGTCGCGGTTGACATCCTCCAGCCCGCCTTCCAGCGCGCGCACGGTCTCGCAGTAGAGGCTGCGGATCAGCTGGGCCTTCCAGTTGTTCCAGGTGCCGGGGCCCACCCCGATGATGTCGCAGACGGTCAGCACCGTCAGCAGGTCGAGCCGCTTGCGGGTTTTCACCGCCTTGGCGAAATCGCGCACCGTGCGCGGGTCGGACAGGTCGCGCTTCTGGGCCATGTCCGACATCAGCAGGTGATAGCGCACCAGCCATTCGACGGTTTCGCATTCCTCCGGCCTGAGCCCGAGCCGCGGCGCCACCTTGCGCGCGATCTGCGCGCCCAGCACCGAATGGTCTTCGGGGCGGCCCTTGCCGATGTCATGCAGCAGGAGCGCGACATAGAGCACCCGCCGGTTCAGGCCGTCCTTGAGGATCCGGCTGGCGATGGGCAGTTCCTCGATCAGTTCGCCGCGCTCGATCTGGGCGAGCGTCGAGACGCACTGGATCGTGTGCTCGTCCACCGTGTAGCTGTGATAGACGTTGAACTGCATCATCGCCACAATGGGCTCGAATTCCGGGATCAGCGCCGAGAGCACGCCAAGCTCGTTCATCCGCCGGAGCGAGCGTTCGGGGTTGCCGTGCTTGAGCAGCAGGTCGAGGAAGATCCGCTGTGCTTCGGGGGCGTTGCGGACATCCTCGTCGATCAGCCGCAGATTGGCCTGGATCAGTCGCATCGCGTCGGGATGCAGCAGCGTGCCGGTCCGGAGCGCTTCCTCGAAGATCTTCAGCAGGTTCAGCTTGTCGGCCAGGAATGCCTTGGGGTCCGAGACATTCATGCGGTTCTGGACGATCTCGTAGCCTTTCGGCACCTTCCGGCGGCGCCGGAACAGCCCGATCAGCGCGGGTTCCTTCTTGACATGGGCGGCCTCGAGCTTGGTCAGGAAGATCCGGGTCAGGTCGCCAACGGTGGTGGCGTGGCGGAAATAGTCCTGCATGAAATGCTCGACCGCGCGGCGCCCGCCATGATCGGCATAGCCCATCCGCGCCGCCACCTCGACCTGCATGTCAAAGGTCAGCTGGTCGATCGCGCGGTCCGCGATCAGGTGCAGATGGCAGCGCACGGCCCAGAGAAACCGCTCTGCCGCGACGAAACCGGTGAATTCGTCGCGGGTGAAGAAGCCCAGCTTGACCAGTTGAGAGGCGCGGTCGACGCGATAGACGTATTTCGCGATCCAGTAGAGCGATTGCAGGTCGCGCAGCCCGCCCTTGCCCTCCTTCACATTGGGTTCCAGCACGTAGCGCTGGCCACCCTGCTTGCGGTGACGTTCCGAGCGTTCGGCCAGCTTGGCCTCGATGAATTCGGCCGCCGTGCCCTTGAAGAGATCGTCCCAAAGCGCGCTGTCCAGGGCCCTGGCCAGCGGCGCATGCCCGCCGAGAAGGCGGTTTTCCAGCAGGGCCGTGCGGATCGTGTAATCCTCGTGCCCCAGTCGCAGGCAGTCCTTCACCGTGCGTGAGGCGTGCCCCACTTTCAGCCTTAGGTCCCAGAGCATGTAGAGCGTGGATTCGATCACGCTTTCCGCCCAGGGGGTCAGCTTGTAGGGGATCAGAAACAGCAGGTCGACATCGGAATGCGGCGCCATCTCGCTTCGGCCGTAGCCGCCGACCGCGAATACGGCGAGCCGTTCGCCTTCGGTCGGGTTGGGCCGCGGGTGCAGGACTTCGCCGGAGACCCTCAGGGTCGCGCGGACCAGGCAGTCGGTGAGCCAGGTGTAGGCGCGCACGGTCGGGCCGGCGTCAAATGGCCTGTCGGCAAAGGCCGCAGCGATCGCGCAGCGCCCCTTCTGCCGGGCCTCGGAAAGGTAATGCACAACGGCATCCCGCAGGGCCTTGGAGTCGATGCCCTGATCCGTCAGCCGGGTCAGTTCGGCCTCGAAGGCCGTCTGATCGAAAATGTCGGAGGCCGGGCAGATCAGGCTGTCCGGCGCCTGGGTCGTCTTGCGGGCTCTGGACGGGCTAGAAGCCTGCGCTGCCGAAACTTCTTGGAGCGGGGTCAATCACGGTCACCTGGTTGTCGCGGATCTCGGCCACGGCCAAGGCCCGCTCGTTCGTTCCATCTGTACGCAGGCGGAACACGCCGTTGACGCCGACAAAGCCCGAAGGCTGGGTCAGGGCGGAAACCGACAATGCGTCGCTGCGGCCCTGGCTGGCAAGGGCGCCGATCGCGGCGATGCCGTCATAGGCAAGGCCCGCCGCGGGATGGGCCGGCTCGCCATAGGCGGCCGTGTAGCGCCGTTCGAACCGGTCCGAAACGCCGGGATCAGGAAGGGCGAACCAGCCACCCTGCAGTCCGGGAAGCGCCAGGGTGGAGGGCGGGATGTCCCAGCGTGTCAGCCCGATGAACTGCACCTTGGCGGGATCGACGCGGTTTTCCGGAAGCAGTTGCGCCAGCAGCGGCAGGGCGCCGGCGGTGCTGGCGGTGAAGAAGATAGCCTGTGCGGCCGAGTCGCGCGCCTTGCGCGCGAGCGCGGGGATGGCCTGGACCACGCCGTTCTGCGACAGCTCGTAACTGCCGGTCGCGGCGACCGATCCGCCGCTGCGTGCCACGGCCGAGGCGATTGCCGCGCGCCCGGCCTCGCCCGCCACATCGGGATCGTGCACGATCATGACATTGGTCCGGCCCTGTGCCGCGGCGTAGCGCGCCAGACGGTTGGCTGTGTTCTCGAAGGTCGGTCCCAGCACGAACACGTTGCCGCCGGCGATCTCGGGGTTGTTCGAGAAGCTCAGCACGTTGACGCCGCGCCGTGCGACGGCCAGGCCGGCCGCATTTGCGGATTGTGCATAGAGCGGGCCGAGGATGATCTTGGCGCCGTCCGAGACGGCCTCGGAGGCGACCTTGGCGGCGATGTCGGGATTGCCTGCTGTTTCATAGACGCGAAGATCGACCTTCACACCCTTGAGATCCGAAATCGCGAGACGTGCGGCGTTTTCGAGGCTGCGCGCCAGAACCTGGTCGCCCGCATTGGCCGAGCCGCCCGGCACCAGCAGTGCCACCGGAACCGGTTTCGATCCGTCGATCGACGGGCCGCCGCCGATACCTCCGGGCTGGCAGGCCGCAAGTAGAGCGAGTGCGCCGAGACCCAGAACCGATGCCAGAACCCTCGGCCGAACCGCTGGCAACCGCTTGCGGCAGGCGCGAAAAACGGCGAACATGGACGTCTCCTTCGCTGGGGCGATCTCGTCGGCGACCCTATGCGGATCGACGGGGCAAGTAAACGTCAGACAGGTAAAAGAATCCTTGGAGATCCTCCGAAATCCGCTGGCCCCCGGGCTTTATTTCGTGGCCACGCCGATCGGTGCCGCGCGCGACATCACGCTCAGGGGGCTCGATGTTCTGGCGTCGGCCGACGCTATCGCGGCAGAGGATACCCGCACGGCGCGTCATCTGATGCAGATCCATGGCATTGCGCTCGGCGAGCGTTCGTTGATCGCCTATCACGACCATTCCGCGGCCTCGGTGCGCGATGCGCTGGTCGAGATGGCGGCTGCGGGCAAGTCGGTCGCCTGCGTCAGCGAGGCGGGCACGCCGATGGTGTCCGATCCGGGCTTTCCGCTGGCGCGCGCCGCGATCGCGGCCGGGGTCGCGGTGCATGCCGCGCCGGGGCCTTCGGCGATGCTGGCCGCGCTGGTGGTTGCGGGCCTGCCAAGTGATCGTGTGCTGTTCGCGGGGTTTCCGCCTGCCCAGTCGGGCGCGCGCAGCCGGATGCTGGACGAGTTTTCGAATGTGCCCGCGACGCTGGTTTTCTATGAATCTCCCAAACGCATTAGCCGGTTGTTAGCGGAAATGGCGGTATCTCTCGGAGGAGATCGCGACGCAGCGGTCTGCCGGGAATTGACCAAGCGATTCGAAGAGGTCTCGCGTGGCAGTCTCGCCGAACTGGCAGAGGCCTTTCGCGACCGTGAGGTTCGCGGCGAGATCGTGCTGTTGGTCGGACGGGCTCCTGTCAGGGCTGTCGAGCAGAACGATCTCGACGCGGCGCTGGACGAGGCGCTGGCGCGTCTTTCCGTGAAGGACGCGGTGGCCGAAGTGGCGGCGGCGCTCGAACTGCCGCGGCGCCGGGTTTACCAGGCGGCGTTGTTGCGAGAACGGCATGCTGCCAAGCCGGAGGGAACGGGATGAGCGGAACGGTTTCCTATCACGCCGGGCGGTCGGCCGAGGACTGCGTTGCCCGTGGGTATGAGGGGCGCGGCATGGCGATCGTGGCCCGGCGCTGGCGCGGGGCGGGCGGCGAGATCGACCTCGTTGCCCGTGATGGCGACGCGCTCGTCTTCGTCGAGGTCAAGAAAAGCCGCAGTTTCGCCCGTGCTGCCGAGCGGGTCGCGCGGCGCCAGATGGATCGTGTCATGACGGCGGCGCAGGAATATCTTGCGGGCGAACCCGGCGGGCAGTTGACCGATATCCGTTTCGACGTTGCGCTTGTGAACGGTTTCGGCGAAGTCGACATTCTCGAGAACGCGTTCTGCGCCTGAGCGCGGTTGCAAATTCCAGGCGCCTCGGTCATCCAGAGCGGATGCCGCATCGCCCAGGGTGGCGGCGGTTGGGAAGGCCGGGCGAGGGAGAACGCAATGCCGCTCAAGGTAGCCATTCAGATGGACCCGGTCGGGGCCGTTAATATCGATGCGGACAGTACGTTCCGGATTGCGGAGGAAGCTCAGGCGCGCGGGCATAGCCTGTTCTACTACACCCCGGACCGGCTGTCCTGGAACGACGGGCGGGTGATGGCGCGGGGCTGGCCGCTGGAGGTGCGTCGGGTCAGGGGCGATCATTTCACCCTTGGCGAAGAGCGCGAGCTCGATCTCGGCGGCTTCGATGTCGTATGGCTGCGGCAGGATCCGCCTTTCGACATGGGCTATATCACGACGACGCATCTTCTCGAGATGCTGACGCCCGGCACTCTGGTCGTGAACGACCCGTTCTGGGTGCGGAATTTTCCCGAAAAACTGCTGGTCCTGCGTTTCCCCGATTTGATCCCGCCGACTGTGATCGCCCGCGATCTGGAGACGCTGCGCGCCTTCAAGGATCTGCATGGCGACATCATCCTCAAGCCACTTTACGGCAATGGCGGCGCCGGGATCTTTCGGCTTGGTCCGGATGACCGCAACCTCGCCTCCTTGCATGAAGTTTTCGCCGGCATGAATCGCGAGCCGCTGATCGCGCAGAAATTCCTTCCGGCTGTCAGCAGGGGGGACAAGCGGGTGATACTCGTTGACGGTTCCCCTGTCGGAGCGATCAACCGGGTGCCGGCCGCAGGTGAGACGCGGTCCAACATGCATGTCGGGGGGCGTGCCGAACGGGCCGAACTGACGCCGCGCGATCTCGAGATCTGTGCCGCCATCGGTCCGACCCTTAAGGAGGCCGGGCAGATCTTTGTCGGTATCGACGTCATCGGCGAGCATCTGACCGAAATCAATGTCACCTCGCCGACCGGCATCCAGGAGCTCGAGCGCTTCGACAAGACCAATATAGCCGCTCTGATCTGGGAGGCGATCGAGGCACGCCGCGCCGGCTGAAGGGGTATCGCGTTGCCGCCTTCGTGGATCGGCATCGACCCGTTCTTCCGCCTTGTCCGGTTTCCTATCGGACGGGCGGCGTTGCGGATCTCGCCGCCGGAGGGGGGGCAGGTCGTGATGCTTTTGGTGGAGCATGCCCAAGCCTGGCGCCGCCCGCGACCGCAGGACGAACCGGACATCCTCCGGCGAAGCACCGAGTCGGTGCAGATCTCTGCTGACCGCCTGTTCCGTTGAAAAACTTCGGCTGGCATAAAATCACTTTCTGCATTTAGGAAACCGTTCCGAGCGTGCACCTCTTGAGGAACGGAATTTACGGCCCGGTGTGTCTGCGAAGTGGTTTTTCGCCGTTCTGGCCTCTTGAAGCCATTCGGCGAGTTTTTCGACGGTATCCGCCCAAAGGGGCCCCGCGTCATCGGGCGAACTCGGGGGGCGAGGGCAAAGGAAGCTGTCCGTGGGGCAGGCCCGCCTGTGGACGGAGCGCCAGGGTTTGTGCCGTTCCGGAATGCCAAAGCTCTTAATGACCGCCGCTGCGGCAGCGATTTCACCGGCGCCGGCGCCGGCGCGTTGCCGGGCAGCCTGCAGGGGACGGGCGCGGCGGCCATGTCTGTTGCCTCCGCCATGCCTTGAAAGACCACGGCATCCCGCCCTGGGTGCGTCGCCTGCTCTGTCCCCACAATGACCTGTCGCAAATCCCGGTTCTATGCCGGGTTGCCGCCGATTTGACATTTTTAGACCGGTGGTCTAAATGCGGGCAGCATCCCTGATTTCCTCATCCTGTCGGAGCCCGATTGTCCCTGCCCATTCCAGCCAGTCGTACCAGGTTCGCCGGACTGAGCGATCAGGCGCGTGCATGCTGGCTTGACCCGGCAGAGCTGGAGTTCTGCGACCATGGGTTCGAAAACGCCTCCCTCAACCGCATCATCGCGGCAGCGGGAGAAAGCAAAGGACGCACCTATCACTACTTCGCCGACAAGGGCGACCTGTTCCGGGCCACACTCGAACGCCGTCTGGCGCCCCTCGGCACGCTCGGTGGGAATGCCGAAGCGATTGCCGGGGCCGACCGCGAGACCTACTGGACGCAGATTGCGGCCCTGTGCCGTCGGCTGGCCGGGGCGCTTCAGGGCGATGAATGCCTGGCCTCGCTGCTCAGGACCCTGCACCGGGAAGCTGCCGCACAGCGCGCCTTCGCCGGGCCGCTTGCGCTGTTGCGAGGCCATATCGAGCGCGTGCTTGCCGCGGGGCAATCGGTCGGAGCGGTGCGGGACGACCTTCCCCTCGGGCTGCTCGCGGATGTCGCCCTGAACATCCTCATCACCGTCGACCATTGGTTCGCGATGAACGCCTCCGACCTGGCCGAGGGCGAGGAGGCACGTTTTTCCGAGCGCGCCTTTTCTCTTCTGATGGCGCCTCTTCTTCCTCCTGATAACCCGGAATGACAGACACATGACCAAGATACGCGGTCTCGCGGCCCTTCTCGTCCTGAGCACCCTGAACCTGACCCTGATGGTGCCGGGGGGATTTGTCGAAACCCGCAGCTTCCCGGGATATGGCGTCCCTGTCCTGGCCTCATTCAACGTCTTCCTGACGCTGCTCGGTCTCGGGAGCCTGGTCCTGGCCTATCGCGTTCTGAGGACCGGACGGGTGGGGATCTATCCGGCGCTCGCCGGTGCTGCCTTCATGGCGGTTTACCTTCTCGATCTGGCGACGATCTTTCCTGTCGCGGCGGCACCCATGTCGACGACATTGGCCAGAATGGAATGGATCGGCGCCTTCCTTGGGCTTGCGCTTCTTGCGCTGGGGGGCGGGCTGGCCGTCGCGCAGGGCAAACGGCAGGCCGGATCTGCGCGCCTGCCGCTTGGATTGCTGATCGCGATGGGCGTGGCGGCGGTGGCGATCGTCACCTTCGCCACCCTCTCTGCGATGTAGGCAGGGGCTGCCCCCGGGCGCGGGGCCATTTCTGCGCGCTGCTAGAGATTTCCTATGCCGAGGCGGAAGTTGACCGCCTCGGCCACATGCGGGCGGGCGACCCGGTCGGTGCCGTCCAGATCTGCGATGGTCCGGGCCACGCGCAGCACGCGGTGATAGCCGCGGGCGGTCAGCCGGAAGCGTTCGGCCGCGCGCAGCAGAAGCGCCCGGCCCTCGGCGTCGGGGGCGGCGATCTCTTCCAGGAGGGCGCCTTCGGCCTCTGCATTGACCCGCGTGCGGGGGGTATGCGCGAATCTCGCGCTCTGACGCATGCGTGCGGCCGCGACCCGAGCGGCGACCTCGGCCGAGCTTTCTCCGGAGGCGGGCAGATCGAGATCCCGGAACGCCACCGGCGGCACGTCGACGCGCAGATCGAACCTGTCCATGAGCGGACCCGAGATCCGGCCGAGATAGTCCTCGCCGCATTGCGGAACACGGGCGCAGGCGCGGGCCGGGTCGGCGAGATAGCCGCATTTGCAGGGGTTGGCCGCGGCCACCAGCAGAAACCGGCAGGGATAGCGGGTATGGGCATTGGCGCGCGCCACGACGACCTCGCCGGTTTCGATCGGCTGGCGCAGCGTGTTCAGCACCTGGCGCGGAAATTCGGGAAACTCGTCCATGAAGAGCACGCCGTTATGGGCAAGGCTGATCTCTCCGGGGCGGGCGCCGCGACCGCCGCCGACGATGGCCGCGACCGAGGCGGTGTGATGCGGGTCGCGGAACGGGCGCTGGCGCGAGATGCCGCCCTCGTCGAGCAGGCCCGCCAGCGACTGGATCATCGAGGTCTCAAGCGCCTCGGCGGGCGAAAGCGGCGGCAGGATGCCCGGGATCCGCGCCGCGAGCATCGACTTGCCCGAACCGGGCTCGCCCACCAGAAGCAGATGGTGACGCCCTGCAGCCGCGATCTCGAGCGCGCGCTTGGCGCGCTCCTGTCCCTTGACGTCGGACAGGTCGAGCGCGGCCGCGATGGGGGCGATCTCCCCCGGCTCGGCCGGGGCAAGCGGG
Source organism: Rhodovulum sp. MB263 (assembly GCF_002073975.1). Classification (NCBI taxonomy): domain Bacteria; kingdom Pseudomonadati; phylum Pseudomonadota; class Alphaproteobacteria; order Rhodobacterales; family Paracoccaceae; genus Rhodovulum; species Rhodovulum sp. MB263. The sequence goes on from NZ_CP020384.1 coordinate 975,841, forward strand.
GCCTGTCCGGTGAAATGGCGCACGACCGATGCAAGGTCGGGCGCGGCCAGCACCTGTGTCGCCCCGACCCAGGCGGCCTCGGCGCCGCAGGCCTTGGGGCACAGAAGCGCGCGCCCTGCCTCGGCTGCGGCCATCGCCGCAGGCAGGGCTCCGATCACCGGCACCAGACGCCCGTCGAGCGACAGCTCGCCCAGCGCCACCACCCCTTCGGCCATGTCGCGCGGGATGACGTCGAGGGCGGCAAGCAGGGCCACCGCGATCGGCAGGTCGAAATGCGAGCCCTCCTTGGGCAGGTCGGCGGGCGAGAGATTGACGGTGATCCGTTTCGAAGGCAGCGCCACGCCCATCGCCACCAGCGCCGCGCGCAGCCGGTCGCGCGCCTCGCTGACCGCCTTGTCGGGCAGGCCCACGACCGAGAAGGCGGGCAGGCCCGCCGCCACGGCGCATTGCACCTCGACGATCCGCGCCTCGATCCCGTCGAAGGCCACGGTATAGGCACGGGCTACCATCTCGCGCTCTCCGGTTCGAACCGGGAAACGGCTACGCCTCCTTGGTTACCGAATGGTAAATGGCAGCGACGTCGGGGAAAGCCTCGGGGTCGTTCGCGACCATGTCGCGGGCGCGAAGGCTGGCAAATCCGATAACGGTGCCTTCGATTTCGAGGAAATGGCTCGGGGGGCGGCCGGTGAGCGGGCAGGCGGCATTGATCGGGGTGCCATGCGGGACGGCCCGGGCCGGCACGGGCTCGGGGCCCGGCCAGGGCAGATGCGGCAGATCCATCGCATAGGGCTCGGGCGTGTAGCGGTATGTCAGCCCCTCGGCGCGCCAGCGGCGGAAGGCCGGATCGGCCAGATGCTGGGCGACATAGGCTGCGGCCGCATCGCCGACCGGCAGGCCATAGGTCGCGATTCGGGCCGCGACCGGGGCGAAGAAGACATCTGCAAGGCAATAGCGCCCGAAAAGCCAGGGGCCGCCTGCGCCGAAGCGCTCCTGCGCGCCGGACCAGAGCATCTGCAGCCGGTCGAGATCCGCCAGCACCTCGGGCGGCGGCCGGACGCTGTCATAGGACCGTATCAGCGCCATCGGGCAATGCGCGCGCAGGTCGGCAAAGCCCGAATGCATTTCGGCCGCCAGCCAGCGGGCGCGCATCCGGGCGGTCTCGTCCTCGGGCCAGAGCCCGGCCTCGGGGTGGCGCTCGGCCAGGGTTTCGGCCATGGCCAGCGTGTCGCCAAGCGGTTCGCCCCCGGGCATCATGAGCGCCGGCACGAGCCGGGCGGGCGCGACCGGGCCCAGATCGGCGGCGAGCGTTCCGGTATAGAGCCCGACCTCTTCTACCCTGAAGGGCAGGCCGAATTTCTCCAGCATCAGCCAGCCGCGAAGGGACCAGCTGGAATAGGTCCGATCGCCGATGAACAGAACGTAGGTCATGGCGTGAGCCTAGCCCGCTTCGGTCCCGGTTCGAAACGCGTTTTCGTGATGGGCGGGATCGGGGTTTCGGATCGCTGCCGCTTCTGTGCGAAGATGCACACAAGCGGCGCGGGAATGTTTCGAATAGTTCAAGCTCTTGTGTGATCTGGAACCAGATCGCGCGCGTATAGTTTAGGGAATGATAAATCTCTGTCTGACGGGAACATGCCATGGCACTTGACGGATACGATGCGAACTCGCTGTCGCGTCAGGCGATGAAGGCGGAGCTTCTGGACGCCGAGACCGAGCTGAGGCTGGCCTATGCCTGGCGCGACGAACGCGACGAAGCCGCACTGCATCGTCTGATCACGGCCTATATGCGGCTGGCGATCTCGATGGCGGCAAAATTCAAGCGCTACGGCGCGCCGATGAACGACCTGATCCAGGAAGCGAGTCTCGGGCTGATGAAGGCGGCCGACAAGTTCGACCCCGACCGCGGCGTGCGCTTCTCGACCTATGCGGTCTGGTGGATCAAGGCCTCGATCCAGGACTATGTGATGCGGAACTGGTCGATGGTCCGGACCGGTTCGACCTCGAGCCAGAAATCGCTGTTCTTCAACATGCGCCGGGTTCAGGCCCGGCTGGAACGCGAGGCGGCGGGCCGGGGCGAGACGCTCGACCGTCACCAGCTGCGCCAGATGATCGCCTCCGAGGTCGGCGTGCCGCTGCACGATGTCGAGATGATGGAAGGGCGGCTGTCGGGCTCGGATTTCTCGCTGAATGCGACGCAATCGACCGATGACGAGGGCCGCGAATGGATCGAGACCATCGAGGATGACAGTGCGCAGGCGGCCGATCTGGTCGAGGACGGGCGCGACCGGGCGCAGCTGCGCGGGTGGCTGGTCCATGCCATGGGCCAGTTGAACGACCGGGAACGCTTCATCGTCAAGGAGCGCAAGCTGCGCGACGACCCGCGCACGCTGGAAAGTCTCGGCAACGAGCTGGGGCTGTCGAAGGAGCGCGTGCGTCAGCTCGAGGCCGCGGCCTTCGGCAAGATGCGCAAGAGCCTTGAAGCCCAGTCGCCCGAGGTGTTTCACTTCCTCGCGTGAGACATGTTGCTAGAATCGCCGCGCTGGCCGCGGCCCTGACCGCCACTGCCGCCGGCGCCGAGGAAATCGGCCCGGCGGCTTTCGCCTCGCTTCCGGCTGCCGATGTGGTGGTGCTGGGTGAGACCCATGACAATCCTGAACAGCACGCCAACCAGGCCGCGGCCGTCCGGGCGCTGTCGCCCAAAGCGCTGGTCTTCGAGATGCTGACGCCCGAGCAGGCGGCGAAGGTGACGCCGGGGCTTCGGCTCGACGGCGTGGCGCTGGGCCAGGCGCTGGGCTGGGAGGCATCGGGCTGGCCCGATTTCGCGATGTATTTCCCGATCTTCTCGGCCGCGCCCGAGGCGCGCATCTTTGGTGCGGCACTGCCCCGCGACGAGGTGCGCCGGGCGGTGAGCGACGGTTCGGCCGCTGTCTTCGGGGCGGCGGCGGGGATCTATGGGCTTGATACCCCCTTGCCTGCGGCCGAGCTGGAGGCGCGGGTCCGCGATCAGCGCGAGGCTCATTGCAACGCGCTGCCCGAGCCTCTTCTGCCCGGCATGGTCGAGGCGCAGCGGCTGCGCGACGCGGCGCTGGCGCGGGCCGCACGGCAGGCGCTGGACGAGACCGGCGGGCCGGTCGCGGTGATCGCGGGCAACGGGCATGCCCGCATCGACTGGGGACTGCCGGCGGCCTTTGCCCTCGTCGCAAAGGGCGCGCGGCTGATTTCGGTCGGGCAGATCGAGGTCGCCGCCACCGGCGTGCCGCCTTATGACTACTGGCTGGTCACCGGTGCGGCCGAGCGCGACGATCCCTGCGCGGCGCTGACCGGCGGTTAGCGACGCGGCGGCTTTGCTTGTCTCGCCCCCGTCTGCGGCCTAAGACGTGGTTTCCAAAGGCAGACGGAACAGCGAACGGGGCGCGGGCGGCATGGTTTCCGGCAAACGCATTCTTCTGATCATCGCGGGCGGGATCGCCGCCTACAAGACGCTTGACCTGATCCGCCGCCTGCGCGAGCGGGGGGCGGCCGTCACGCCGGTGATGACGGCCGCGGCCGAGCGCTTCGTGACGCCGCTTTCGGTCTCGGCGCTGGCGGGCGAGGCGGTGCATCGCGACCTTTTCGATCTGACCCGCGAGACAGAGATGGGGCATATCCAGCTCTCGCGTGCGGCTGATCTGGTGGTGGTGGCGCCAGCAACGGCGAATCTGATGGCCAGGATGGCGGGCGGTTTGGCCGACGATCTGGCCTCGACCCTGCTGCTGGCGACCGACAAGCCGGTTCTGCTGGCGCCCGCGATGAATGTGCGGATGTGGACCCATCCCGCGACCCGGCGCAATCTGGCGATGCTGCAAGCGGACGGTATCCGTTTCGTCGGCCCGAACGAGGGCGACATGGCCTGCGGCGAATACGGGCCGGGGCGGATGGCCGAGGTGCCCGAGATCCTTGACGCGATCGGGACGGCGCTGGGCGTGGGCGCGGGGCCGCTTGCCGGGCGCCGCATCGTCGTGACCTCGGGCCCGACGCATGAGCCCATCGACCCGGTCCGCTATATCGCCAACCGCTCCTCGGGTGCGCAGGGCACGGCACTGGCCCGGGCGCTGGTGGCGCTGGGCGCCGAGGTGGTCTTCGTCACCGGTCCGGCCTCGGTTCCGCCGCCGGGCGGGGTCGATCTCGTGCGGGTCGAGACCGCGCGCGAGATGCTGGAGGCGGTCGAGGCCGCGCTTCCGGCCGATGCCGCGGTCTGTGCCGCCGCCGTCGCCGACTGGCATGTCGCCAATGCTTCCGGACAGAAGATGAAGAAGGACGGCTCGGGCCGGGCGCCGGAGCTGGACTTCGCCGAAAACCCCGACATCCTGGCCCGCATCGCCGGGCGGGCCGAGGGGCGGCCGCGCCTTGTGGTGGGATTTGCCGCCGAAACCCATGACGTCGTGGCCCATGCCGAGGCCAAGCGCGCGCGCAAGGGCTGCGACTGGATCCTCGCAAATGACGTCTCGCCCGCGACCGGCATCATGGGCGGGGCCGAGAACGAGGTGTCGCTGATCACCGAGGCGGGCGTCGAGACCTGGCCGCGCCTGCCCAAGGCCGAAGTGGCGGCCCGGCTTGCGCATCGGATCGCGGAGGCCCTGGCATGAGCCCGCGTCTGCAAATCGTCTGGGAAGACTGGGCCGATCGCGACCTGCCGCTGCCCGCCTATCAGACGCCGGGCTCGGCCGGGGCCGATATCCGCGCGAACCTGCCGCCCGATATCAGGGACGAGGGTCTGACCCTCGCGCCGATGGAGCGGCGGATTGTGCCCACGGGCTTCCGGATGGCCTTCCCGGCCGGGTTCGAGGTGCAGATCCGTCCGCGCTCGGGGCTGGCCCTGAAATACGGGATCACGCTTCCGAACACGCCCGGCACCATCGACAGCGACTATCGCGGACCGCTGGGGGTACTTTTGGTCAATTTCGGAGCAGAGCCCTTCACCATCCGCCATGGCGAGCGGATCGCGCAGATGATCGTGGCGCCCGTGGTGCAGGCCGCCTTCGAGGTGGTCGGGGAGCTTGACGAGACCCTGCGCGGCGCAGGCGGCTTCGGCTCGACGGGGCGCGGCTGATGGGGCTGGTTCTTGGCCTTGCGCTGGTTCTCTGGTCGCTGGGGATGCTCCTGCGGCTTTCTCGTCAACTGCGCTGGGGCATGATCGCGGGGCTTTACGCGGCCGTGCTGATCGTGCAGATCGCCATGCCCGAAGGCCATGCCCTGCGCCATGCCATCGGTGGTACACCCGAGGGCTGGGCGGCGCTGGGTGTCGTCGGGCTGCTGGTCCTGGCCTATCGCGGTGTCCTCGGCGCGCTCAAGCGGCGGGTCGCGCGCGAGGTGGTGCCGATGGCGCCCAAGGGGCCGCTGAAGCCGGTCGAGCTCGATCGTTATGCCCGCCATATCATGCTGCGCGAGATCGGCGGACCGGGCCAGCGCAAGCTCAAGGAGGCGCGGGTTCTGGTGATCGGTGCCGGTGGGCTCGGATCACCTGCGCTGCTCTATCTGGGGGCGGCCGGGGTCGGGACCATCGGCATCGTCGATGATGACGATGTGGATCTTTCGAACCTTCAGCGCCAGGTGATTCACACCGACACGCGCCTGGGCATGCCCAAGGTGTTTTCCGCGCAAAAGGCCATTCTGGCTCAGAATCCCTTCGTCACCGTGCGTCCCTACAGGCGCCGGCTCGACGAGGCCACGGCCGAGGCGCTCTTTCCCGATTACGATCTGATCCTCGACGGTACCGACAATCTAGAGACCCGCTATCTGGTCAACCGGATGGCCGCGCGTCTGGGCAAGCCGCTGATCGCCGGAGCCATCGCCCAATGGGAGGGCCAGATCAGCCTGTACGACCCGGCACATGGCACGCCCTGCTATCGCTGCATCTTTCCCGAGGCGCCTGCGCCCGGGCTGGCGCCGAGCTGTGCCGAGGCGGGTGTGGTCGGCGCGCTTCCGGGCGTCGTCGGTGCGATGATGGCGGTCGAGGCGATCAAGACCGTCACTGGCGCGGGCGAGGGGCTTGGCGGACGGATGCTGATCTATGACGCGCTTTATGGCGAAAGCCGCACCATCGCGCTTCATCCCCGGTCCGGCTGCCCCGATTGCGGCGCCGCCTGAGGTCAGGCTTCAGGTCGCCGGGTCGAAATGGATGATCACATCCGCGCCCGGAAATTCCTCGAGGATCGCATGTTTCAGCCGCGCGCCGATGGCATGGGCGTCGTTCAGGCTTTGCGCGCCGTCCAGCTCGATATGCAGGTTGACGAAGAGGCGCGGCCCCGAGCGCCGGGTCTTGAGGTCGTGAAAACCGCGCACGCCGGCGCAGTCCCCGGCCAGCGCCTCGATCCGCGCGATGGTCTCGGGCGGTGCGGCGCGGTCCATCAGCGCGTCCCAGGCGCCCTTGCCGATGCCAAGCGCGCCGACCGCCAGCATGCCGGCCGCTGCCAGAGCGATCACGGCGTCGATCCGCGCCAGACCCAGATTGGCCGAGGCCCAGAGCGCGAAGATCGCCCCGATATTGGGCAGCAGATCGCCCAGATAATGCAGCGAGTCGGCTTCCACCACCCGGTTGCCCGTCTTCCGCGCGACCCGGCGCTGGTACAGCACCAGAGATGCCGTCAGCACGATCGAGACGGCCATGGCGACCATCCCCGGGCCTTCCTGCGACAGCGGTTCTGGATCGGCGGCCAGAAGCCGGGTCATCGCCGCGAAGGCGATGATGCTGGCCGAGGCCAGGATGAACACGGCCTGTCCCAGCGCGGCAAGATCCTCGGCTGCACTGTGCCCGAAGGCATGGTCGTCATCGGGCGGACGTGCAGCATAGAAGATCGCGGCCAGAGCCCCGAGTGACACCATCAGATCGAGCGCGCTGTCGGCCAGGGAGGCCGCAATCGACAGCGACCCGGTCTGTCCCAGCGCCCAGAGCTTCAGGGCCACCAGCGCGATCGCGGTCGCGACAGAGGCAAGCCCGGCAGAGAGGTTCAGGCGGGAGGTGTTGGTCATGGCCGCAGGCTCGGTAAGCTGATGGGCTCCGCTTAGCAGCACTCCGCCCGGAGGGGCAAGCTCACTCGCGGATCTCGTCGGCGTCGACCCCCCAGATCGCGGTCTTGGGCACCCAGCCCGATCCGCCATCGGCATTGATCCGGCACCAGTCGGGCGTGCATTCCTCCAGCCGCGCGATCACGCCGATCTCGGCCCGGGCCAGCACTTCGGCATCGGGGCGGGGGACACGCAAGAGCGGCAGCATGTCCTGATCGACCAGAACGGTGCGCACGCCCGACAGCAGCGAGTAATGCACCCAGCCCCCGGCGCCGTCGCGGTCGCGGACCTGCCGCCAATGGCCGAATTCCGCCGTGATCTGCAGCGGAATGCCGCGCCGCGTATAGACCCAGTCGATCCGGTGGCTGAGGCTCGGTCCCCGGCGCACATTGCCCTCGCTGGCCTTCAGCGAGACATATCGCGGCAGCGGCAAATTGGTCACGCGCCCGCGCTCGGTCGCCTGGGCTGGCCCGGCCCAGGGAAAAGATCCGATGAGAAACAGAAGGATGATCGTCAAGGATGCGCATCTGCGCAGTACTGCCCGCATAACGTCCTGCCAGCTGGTTTCGGGGTCTTGTGCCGCGCCCCGATCTCGGACAGTTTGCCACTGACGCAACCGGTTGAAAAGCAGGGAGGCCCAGCGATGCCGGCACAACGCCTCAGTGTGGTCGTGACGCGACGGTTGCCCGCGCCGGTCGAGACCCGGATGAAAGAGCTTTTCGATGTCGAGCTGAACGAGGCCGATGTCAAGATGAGCCGCGAACAACTTGTCGAGGCGATGCGCCGGGCCGATGTGCTGGTTCCCTGTGTGACCGACGCCATCGACCAGGCGATGCTGGCCCAGGCCGGCGACCGGCTCAAGCTGATCGCCAATTTCGGTGCCGGGGTCGACCATCTGGATGTCCAGACCGCGCGGCAGCGGGGCATTCTGGTCTCGAACACGCCCGGGGTCGTGACCGAGGACACGGCGGACATGACGATGGCCCTGATGCTGGCGGTGACGCGCCGCATTCCCGAGGGGCTGCATGTGATGCAGGCGGGCGAATGGCGCGGCTGGGCGCCCACGGCCTTCATGGGCGGGCGGATCGGCGGCCGGCGGCTCGGGATCCTTGGCATGGGCCGGATCGGTCAGGCCGTCGCCCGGCGCGCCCGCGCTTTCGGCATGCAGATCCATTACCACAACCGCAAGCGGCTCCGTCCCGAGATCGAGGAGGAATTCGAGGCGACCTACTGGGAGAGCCTCGACCAGATGGTCAGCCGCATGGACGTGATCAGCGTGAATTGCCCGCATACGCCTTCGACCTTCCATCTGATGAATGCACGGCGGCTCAAGCTGATTAAGCCGGATGCGGTCATCGTCAACACGTCGCGGGGCGAGGTGATCGACGAGAATGCGCTGACCCGGATGCTGCGCGCGGGCGAGATCGCGGGCGCCGGTCTTGACGTCTTCGAACGCGGCCACGAGATCAACCCGCGGCTCCGCGAGCTGCCCAATGTCGTGCTTCTGCCGCATATGGGTTCGGCCACCATCGAGGGGCGCGGCGAGATGGGGGAAAAGGTGATCATCAATATCAAGACCTTCGCCGATGGGCACCGACCGCCGGATCTGGTCGTGCCGAGCATGCTCTAGGCGCATGGTCATGGATGATGCGGCCGATCGGCGGCGGACGGCGATCTTCCTTCTTGCGATCTCGGTCTATTTCGCAGTCCAGGCCGGTCTGCGTCTGGCGCTGGGCGGCGCCTATGAGACGGACGAGGCCGAGATGCTGGTGATGACGCCGGGGCTGCGGCTGGGATACGGCCCGCAACTGCCGCTTTACAACTGGCTGCAACTTGGCTTTTTCGAACTTTTCGGGCGTGGGCTGCCGGCGCTGGCACTGCTCAAGAACCTGTTGCTCTGGGCGACCTATCTGGCGGTCTTTCTGGGGCTGCGACTCTGGCTGCCTGCGGCCACGGCGGCGCTTGGCGCGCTTTCGCTGTTCCTGATCCCCGATCTGGCCTGGGAGGCGCAACGGGCGACGACCCATTCCAACATGCTGCTTGCGACCTCGGCGGCGACGCTCGCAGCCTTCCTCTGGGCGATGCGGCGCGGCAGCTTCCTGTCCTGGGCCGTGCTGGGGCTGGCCATCGGGCTGGGCGGGTTGGCCAAGTACAACTATTTCCTGGTGCCGGTGGCGCTGGGCCTTGCCGCGCTGACCTTGGCGCCGATGCGGGGTGCGCTTTTGCGGCGCCGTGCGCTGATCGCGCCGGGGCTGGCCGGTCTCATCGTTGCAGCCCCCTATGCCTGGATGCTGCAAAATCGCGATCTCGCCTTTTCTTCGCTCGGCAAGCTGCATATCGACGCGGGCGCGGCCCCCGGACGTCTCGTGCCGGAGGGCCTGTCGCAATTGCCGGGCGGACTTCTGGCGCTCATGGCGCTGCCGCTTCTGGTCGCCCTGATCGCCTGGGGGCTGAGCCTTGGGCGGCGCCGCGCGGAAACCGGCGCCGGCCCGCTTCCCGCGCTCTTGCTGCGGGCCGCGCTCTTTGCCGTGGTTCTGACAGCGGCCGGGATCTGGGCGGCCCATGCCGGGACGATCACGTCGCGCTGGCTTCTGCCCATTGCCTTCCTGGCCGTGCCGGGGCTTTTCACGGCGCTTGCGCCACGCCTGGCCGCGCGCGGACGGACCACGGTGTTCGCATTGATGGCGGTTCTGGCGCTCCTGGTGATGGCGGGGCTCGGCTATGACCGCTTCAAGGATGGCGCCCGGCGCGATGTTGTCTTCGACAGCCTGCCCGCGCGACTGGCGGAGATCGACGGGGCCGAGGGCGTGCCGGTGATCGCCGAATTCTACACTGCCGGCAATCTTGCCGCCCTTGCGCCCGGCCTTCAGATCGCGCCCTATCTGCCTTTCGCCGCGCATCGCTTCGGGGCCGGACCGGTACTGTTTCTGTTCCGCGAGCATGTGCCGCCCAGTCTCGAGATCGGGGCAGTTCAGGCGGGTTGGCCAGCCGGATCAGGGGCCGGGTCCGGGATCGAACGCCTGCAGGAAGGCGCCTTCTCGTTGCCCTATCGCGGTTCGTCGGCCGAGATGCCGTTCCGCTATGTGCTTGCAAGGATGCCTGCGCTGCCATGACCGACAATCACGCCCCGGCTTCGGACCGGCGGATCGCCACCGTGTTCCTTCTGGCGCTCGGCGCCTATTTCGCGGCCCAGGTCGGCCTCAGGGTTGCGCTTGGCGGCAGTTTCGAGGGCGACGAGGCCGAAATGGTGGTGCTGGCGCGCGACTGGCACTTCGCCTCGGGGTCGCAGCCGCCGCTTTACAACTGGTATCAGACGCTTTTCTTCAAGCTCTTCGGGGTCGGCACCCTGGGTCTTGTCCTGGCCAAGAACCTGATGCTCTGTGCTACCTATGCCGTCACCTTCCTCGCGCTCCGGCCGCTAGCCGGTGTGCGGCCGGCGATGCTGGGGGCGCTGGCCTTGGGGCTGATCCCGACCCTGGCTTGGTGGTCGCAGCGCACCGGCTCGCACAGCATCGCTCTGGCGCTGACCACGGCGCTGACGGTCGCGGCTTTCCTCCACCTGCTGCGCGCACCGGGGCGGGGGCGCTACCTTCTGTTCGGGTTGGCAATCGGGCTTGGAGGGCTCGCCAAGCCGAATTACTGGATGGTGCCGCCTGCGCTGATCCTGGCAGGGCTCAGCATGCCGGTCTGGCGGGGCGTGTTCTGGGACCGGCGGCTGTGGCTGTCGGGAGCGGTCGCGCTGGTGGTGATCGCGGCGCCCTATGCCGCGATGCTGGCCGCGCCGCTTGCCACCTTCTCGGATACCTGGGAGTTCCGGGCGGGTGCGGGAGGGGCCGCGCAGGCGATGTGGCCGAAGGGGCTGGCCTATGTCGTGCAATCGGCCCTGATCGAGGCGGTGCCGGCGCTGTTGATGGCGGCGGCCGCGCTGGCTTTTGGCGGGCGGGCGATGCGGCGGCTGCCGCATATCCGGCCCGAGGCGGCCGTGCTGATGCGCGCGGCGCTGATCGGGCTGGGGCTGGTCGCTTTGGGCGTGGTGGTGACGGATACCGGCTTTTTCCGGCCGCGCTGGCTGTTGCCGCTGTTCATTCTGGGGCTGCCTGCCGCGATGATGACGCTTCTGGCCGATGCATCGGGCCGTACCCGGCGCAATGTCGTCCGGGCGATGGCCGGTCTGGCCCTGCTGGTTCTGGCCGCGATTGCCGATACGCGGTTGCGCGGCGCGGGTAGCGATTCGCTTCGGGTCGACCGGCTGGCCGAGGTCATCGAAGAGACCGTTCCCGATGTGCCGCGGCTGTTGGGGCCGCATTACTATACCGGAAACCTGCTGCTGCACCGGCCCGGCTGGACGGCGTTTCCGCCCTATCCGACCGACTGGCTGATCATGCCGCACGGACGCGTGCTGGTGATCGAGGAGCGCAAGCGGCCCGATGAGGCGCTGGGTCTGCTGCGGGAGCAGGGCTATCGCGGCGCGACCCTTCCGGCGCCCGTGCTCAGCCGCGAGGTTCTCATTCCCTACCGCTTCGAGGACGCCGCGCCGCGCCGGCTGAGGCTTACGCTTTTCGACTTCGGCCCGACGCGCCATTGAGCCGCGCGGCCTGACGCGTCGGTTTCTGGCCATTTGGGGTCGGATGGCCTCCGCCCTGCGCGCCGAATCCTGCCTAACTGGAGCAATGGCGCGGCAAGCAGGAGTGAAGGCCGATGAAGACCCATGTCAAAGCTCTGGTGGTCGGCGGCGGTGCCGTCGGAACCTCGATCGCGTATCATCTCGCCCGCGCAGGCTGGGACACGATGCTGCTGGAACGCGACGAGCTGACCTCGGGGTCGACCTGGCATGCGGCGGGGCTTTTGCCCTATTTCAACATGTCCTTCGCGACGACCCATATCCATGACTACTCGATCAGGTTCTACAAGACGCTCGAGGCCGAGACCGGTCTGAACCCCGGCTTCAGCGTGGTGGGCAACCTGCGCATGGCGCAGACCCAGGCACGGATGGACGAATACAGGCTTTACGCCAGCACGGCCGAAACCTGCGGCGTGCCCTATGAATGGCTCGCGCCCGCCCAGATGAAGGAACGCTGGCCGCTGTTGCGGACCGAGGATCTGGTGGGGGCGATCTTCCATCCGACCGACGGCTATATCAATCCTGCCGACGTCACCCAGGCGATGGCCAAGGGCGCGCGCCAGCTTGGCGCGGTGATCGAGCGCAAATGGCAGGTCGACGGTTATGACTGGACCGGGTCGGAATGGCGGGTGAGCCTGACGAAGATGGCCGAGAGGGGCGGGAACCTCGTCCCCACCGGGGAACAGACCGTCATCACTGCCGAACATGTCGTCACCGCCACCGGCAACCATGCCCAGCGCACGGCGCGGCTTCTGGGGCTGAAGATCCCGGCCATTCCGGTCGAGCATCAGTATATCGTGACCGAACCCGATCCGGCTCTGGTCGCATGGCGCAAGGCCGGCAATCCCGAACACCCGGTCCTGCGCGATGCCGATGCCAAATGGTATGTGCGCGAGGAACGCGGCGGCTGGATCCTCGGCCCCTATGAACGCGGCGCGCCCGTGCGCTTTGCCTATGGTTGCCCCGACAGTTTCCGCGCCGATCTGTTCCCGCTCGATCTGGAGAGGATCGAGGAGGAATACATGTCGATGATCCACCGGCTCCCGAGTTCGGAAACGGTGGGGCTCAAGGACGATTTCAACGGCCCGATCTGCTATACCCCCGATGGCAACCCGCTCCTGGGGCCGGCGCCGGGGCGTCGCAACATGTGGCTGGCCGAGGGCTTTTCCTTCGGGATCACCGCCGCCGGGGGCAGCGGGCATTACCTCTCGCAGCTGATGACCGAGGGCGAGGCCGAGATCGACATGGGCGCGCTCGACCCCCGCCGCTACGGGTCCTGGATGACGACCGATTATGCCGTCACCAAGAACGAGGAGGCCTATGAGCATGTCTATATCCTGCACCATCCCGACGAGGAACGCCCCGCCGCGCGGCCGCTGAGGACAGCGCCCTGCTATGACCGGATGAAGGCGCTGGGCGCGCAGTTCGGGCAGGTGAATGGCTGGGAGCGACCGAATTATTTCGCCCCCGAAGGCTTCGACGACCATGCCGCGCGCAGTTTCCGGCGCGGCGGCTGGTGGCAATATGCCGAGGCCGAGGCCCGGGCGATCCGCGAGACGGCGGGGCTGATCGACGCCACCGCCTTTGCCAAGCATGTCGTGCGCGGTCCCGGGGCGACGGCCTTCCTCGACTGGTTCACCTGCAACAGGTTGCCGAAGGTTGGGCGGGTCAACCTGACCTATGCCCTCAGCGTCGCAGGCACGGTCAGGACCGAATACACCATCGTCCGTCAGGCCGAGGACGTCTATTATCTGGTCTCGGCCGGGGCCTGGCACGCCTATGACGAGGATTTCCTGCTGAAGGCGGTCGAGGACAAGGCGGCCGAGTTCGGTACGGTGATCGTCGAGGACGTCACAACGCGCCATGGCGTCTTCGCGCTGGCAGGACCCAATGCGCGGGCGATCCTGGCCGGCCTGATCCGCGATGCCGACCCGGCGACGGCGCTGTCGAACAAGCGCTTCCCCTGGCTGTCGGCGCGGCAGATCGAGCTGGGCATGGTCCCGGTCAACGCGCTTCGGGTGGCCTATACCGGCGAGCTGGGCTGGGAGTTGCACCACCCGATCGAGATGCAGAACCATCTCTTCGACCGGCTGATGGAAGCGGGCGCCGCGCATGGGCTGAAACCGGTGGGGGCGCGGGCGCAGAACTGGCTTCGGCAGGAGAAAAGCTACCGCGCCTTCGGCACCGAACTGGGGCGCGATGCGACGCCGCTCGAGGCCGGGCTCGACCGCTTCGTCGATCTCACGAAGGACTTCCATGGCAAGGCGGCGATGCAGGCCAGGGGCATCCGCTCGACATGCGTCACGCTGCTGATCGACGGACCCGAAGATGCCGACCCATGGGGGCGCGAGGCGCTATATGACGGCGAGATCCGGGTCGGACGGCTGACCTCGGGCGGCTGGTCGGTGGCTTTCGGCAAGTCCATCGGCATGGGCTATGTGCGGCCCGATTTGGCAAAGCCGGGTACGCGTCTGAGCGTCAGGATGTTCGATGCGCTCTGGACGGCCGAGGTGGTCGGGGACAGCCCCCACGACCCGTCGAACGCGCGGATCCGGGCGGACGGCTAGCCGTCTCGCCGCCGGTTCCGTCGGTCAGCGGGCGGAGACGTCCCAGAGCGTGAGCCGCCCGTCGCCGTCGCGGTCATGCATCGCGAACCATTCATAGGCGGCCAGCCGGAACTCGGAGAGATCGATGAGGCCGTCGCCATTCAGATCGTTGCGCATCAGCTTCTGCCCCATGACGATGACCCTGCGCTCCGAGGCCTGCTCGCCGCGGAAATAGGCCAGCGGACCGCGCGCATGATCGAAAGCCGCGGCCTCGGCGGCGTCGATCCGGCCGTCGCCATTGGTGTCGAAGCTGGCGAAGATCCGGCGCGCCTGGGCCTGCAATTCGTAGCGGGAGATCGTGCCGCTGCGGTTGGCGTCCCATTTCTCGTAGAGAATCGGAGCGCGCTGGGGCTCGGCGCCCGCAGCATTGGCCACACCACCGGCCGCATTGGCGGAGCCTGCGGCAAGGGCAAGAACGAGGCCCGGAAGGGCAAGGACGGAAAGGGTGGGGCGGCGCATCGGAGGACTCCTTGGAACGCTGTGTCCAAGAGGTAGTCGCATCCGGTGCCTGCGGCAACTGCAACCGGGGCAGGGCGCCCCGAGGCGCCCCGGCCCCTTCGGGCCTATTCGGCGGCCTGCGCCTTTTCCTCGGTCAGCTGGTCGTAGCATTCCATCGCTTCGGCCGCGTACATCATGGCCGGACCGCCGCCCATCTGGATCGCCATGGCCAGCACATCGCCGACCTCTTCGCGGCTGGCACCGACCCGCACCAGGGCCTCCATATGCAGCACGATGCAGGCCTGGCAGCGCTGGGTGATCGCAATGCCGAGGGCGATGAATTCCTTGGTCTTGAAGTCGAGCTCGCCGCCTTCCTTCACGGCTTTGCCAAGCGCTCCGAACGCCTTGGTCTGGTCTGGAAGGGCCTTGTTCAGCCGGCGCAGCTGATCCTTGGTGCCATCGCGTTTTGCGGTCCAGTCCATGTCTGTCTCCTCTGCTCCGAAGATGAGTCGGAAATGCGATTTACACTGACCTAATTAACGGTTCCGTTGCGCGATCACAGGGGGCTGGCGGAAAATTATTGTCAGGTTATTCGCAGGCATGGAAATCTGTGCCTCAAGCGTCAGCCCTGCCGCCCCGCCGCGCGCCGCGATCCAGGCCACCGGCTTGTAGCCGATATCGGGGTCCTGGGCGATCAGGCTGGCATGGAAGGCCGCGTCGCCCGGGCTGGCAAAACCGTCATCGCGCAGGAAGGGGCCGTAGAGGGCCAGAACGCCGCCGGGGGCCAGCGCCCGGGCGGCCTCTTCGATCAGGGTCCGGGCCTCCGCATCGGAGACCAGATGCAGGATGTTGCTGGCAAAGATCAGGTCCTGCCCGGCCCGGGCAGCGCCCCAGTCCGGCTGGCAGGCGTCCAGTTCCAGCGCGGGGCGAAGGTTCGGCCGCGCCGCGTCCGCCGCCCAGGCATCGATCGAGGCACGGCGCCACGGGTCTATCTCGGTCGGTTGCCAGATGAGGCCCGGAAGCCGGGCAGCCAGGCGCACCGCATGTTCGCCGGTGCCCGAGGCCAGTTCCAGCGCGCGGCCCCGCGCCGGCGCCACGCGTTCCAGCACCGCGCAGATCGCCTCGGCATTGCGTCGGGCGGAGGGGGCGCTGAGCCGCCCGTCCGTGTCCGGCGTCGCGGCCGAGGCGCTGTGGGGCAGGATCAGCCGCTTCGGCATCAGCCGAACCGGGCCGGGCTGAAAGCGGGCTCGAGGGCGCGCCGAAGCTCGGAGGCGCGGTCGCCGAGTATATCGGCGGCAAGCGCGCTGGCCGCAGGCGAGGTCTGGATGCCGAAACCGCCCTGTCCCGCATGCCAGAAGAAGTCCGGATCGCGCGGATCGGGCCCGATGACCAGCAGCCGGTCGGGCGCGAAGGTGCGCAGGCCGGCCCAGTTGGCCTCGACCCGCGTCACCGGCTCGGTCACCATCTCCTGATAGCGGTCCAGCCCCTCGGCCAGCACCATGTCGTCGGCATAGGCATCATGCGGCGGCATCGGGTCCTCTTCGGCGGGCGAGACCAGAAGCTTGCCCGCTTCGGGCTTGCAATACCAGCGTTCGCCCGCGCCGATCACCATCGGCCAGGTCCGGATATCGTGGCCTGCGGGGGCCGGAAGCTGTGCCATCGAGCGGCGCATCGGGATCAAGCCCAGCGGTCTCAGCCCGGCCAGTCGCGCGACCTCGTCGGCCCAGGCGCCGGCGGCATTCACCAGGATCCGGGCTTCGGCAAGCTCGTCTCCGGCCTGGACCTGCCAGCCGGTCGCGAGCCGGGCAATGGCGGTGATCCGGCGGCCGGTCTCGATGCTGCCGCCCTGGGCGCGGATCTCGCGGGCGAAATTCTGCAGCAGGCGGTCGGTATCGATGTCCCAGGCGCGCGTGGTGATCCCGGCAAAGGCGAGCGGCGCCGGCGCGAGGATCGGCACCCGTGCCCGGGCCTCGGCGGGAGAGATCGGCGCCAGCGCCATCCGACGGCAATTCCGCTCGAAGGCGGCGCGGTCTTCGGCCCGGGCGATCACCATCAGGTCCCGGGGCGTCAGCACGCCGCCATTGGCGGTCTCGTGATAGGCGCGTCCTGCACGGTTCAGCGTCACGATTTCGGGCGCGCCGAGGCATTCGTCGTACAGCGCCGCCGACCGGCCCGAGGCGTGGTAGCCAAGGGCCTTCTCGGCCTCGAAAAGCCTGACACGGCCCAGATGCGACAGCCGTGCGCCGACCGAGACCCCGGCGATACCGCCGCCGATGACAATGAAATCCGTCTTCATGATGCGAGATAAGCACAAGCGCGCGGCAGAGGGAATCCCTGCCACATGTCGCTCTCGCGACGGCGGGCGAGGGGACGCGGTCGGTCTTTGCCCATGTCCTCGGCATATGAGCGACTGTCCCGACCGGCCCGACCGTCATGATCCGGCCCGACATTCCGAAGACCGGCGCCGCGTGGTGGTGTCAGGGAACGCATGCCCCGCCCCGGGATCTGCCCGGCAAGGGCTGCCGTGGGCCTTGTTCCGCAAAAATATCATATCGGTCCGGGCCATCAGATCCCGGTGTATCGCCCCTGGCTTCCGTCACTGTCCGATTTGCGGGGAGGTGATCACCCTTCTACCGCGATCTGGATCTGCCGGTGAAAGCCGTATTGACCGGGCGAGCCATTGCAGACGCCACCGGTTCGAGGCCGATGGCGGGCGACCGCGAATTCTGCGGCACCGAAAAGCACCCCTGAGAGCTCTATCCCGAGCTCAACGTCATCGGGCACCGCCGCACCAGGGGGAACGCCGAAAGACCAACGGCTTCGTCGAGCGCTTCAACGGCACAGTGCTGGAGGAGTTCTTCCGCGTGAAGATGCGCAAGACCTTCTACGAGACCCTCAAAGCGCTCCGGACCGATCTCGGCGCCCGCCTCGTCCACTACAACACCGAGCGCCCGCATCCGGGGTGTCGCAACATGGGACGCAGCCCCATCGAGACTGTCACGTCATTCCTCAGTCAGGAAGGTCAAGCGGATACGTAAGCAGCCGAGAAGATTTCGATCGTGGCTGTCTTCACGTCACGAAGCCCGCACAAGCCGAAGGCACGGATCAGGCTTGGCGACGAGCCCACATCGTGATGCGCATGCAAAATCCAATCTCTGCAGGAAATCGACATCGGCGAGGTCTTCCGCATCCATGCCGCCGCGGTCTGCATGGGATACACCGGCTTGTTCAGCTCGGTCCTGTCAGGGTGCCGTAGCAAATCGTCCCGAGGCATGAACATGCACGGCCGACACATAGGGGAGGGCTCCAACATCGCAATGTCATCAAGATCATCATCAGGATCGGCACAATTCTTGACTATTTAAATAAGTTACTGTCTGTCTAGAGCCATCACCTTGTCTTGCGGATCGTGGCGGATGGCCCTTACTGTTGCCCCATGCGGCGGCGCCCCTGCAGAACCCTATGCCCCGGTCCCTGCGATTCCCCGCGCACCGGACCTTTTTCGGCAGCATAAGCTGCGGCGCATTCCGGGCCTTCGGCATCAGGTGCATGCACCATTCGGTGACATCGCCGAGGCCGGGAGTGATACGACTGTCGAATTCAGGGCACTGTCTCTCGTTTCGACCGCGACCTCGCTTCCGGGGCGGTGTCTGAAGGCGGAAAGCCGCGTGATCGTCGGGGAAGAAAGCTCGTTCACTCAATCCGCGTCTGCTAGAGGGCATGCTCGCCTGCGCCACATCCCCTTCAAAATCGACGCCTGCCAGACATGACCCTGATCGAGCCGCACCGCTTCACGCCCTTCGAGGCAGGCAGCCCGACCTCGGTCACGATCCCGGGGCTGCACCGCAACACCCATGTCGACGTCATGCGGATCACACCCGGCCTCGTGCTGGCGCATAGTCATTTCTCCGCTGCTCTCCGGCATGTGGGCGACATTCGTCGTCCGGAGGATCAGTTGATCCTCACCTTCAACCTCTCGGGCCGCATGTTGCTGATCGATCCGCAGGGCGCAGCGCATGAGATCAGCGGTGGCCAGGGCTGGATCATCCGCTCGGGTGGCAAACGGGTGCAACGCATCGTCGAAAAAGGCGATGGCTGCTCGAATCTTGTCATCGCTCTTTCCGTATCGCGGCTGTCCCTCGCGCTGGCAGGCATGCTGGAGCCTTTGTTGCCCAAAACAGCGCAATTCCGTTGCCTGCGCCTGCCGGTTCCCGGCAAGTCCACGCTGAAGACGCTGCTGGACGGGCGCACCGATCCGGCGGCGCTCCTGCGCAAGGAAGGCCAGTGTCTCGCACTGATCGGGCATGCGCTGGAAGAGATCGCCGCCGCCCCGGACCAGGGCGCCGCGCGGGGCGATCCCGGGCTGCTGATCGCGCGCGTGACCGCTTTTCTCTCTGACAACCTCGCCAACCCGATCACCATATCCGGGATCGCGCAGGAGCTGGGGATGAGCCATGTCACGCTCAATCAGATCTATCGCGCGGCCACCGGAATGACGGTGTTCGAGCATCTGCGCCGCCTGCGGCTGGAGGCCGCCGAACGGCTGATCCGGCACACGGATCGCAGCTTTACCGAGATCGCCGACGACTGTGGCTTTTCCGATGCCAGCCATCTCTCGAACGTCTTTCGCAGGCACCATGACATGACGGCAAGCGAGTGGCGGCGGCAGGTTCGTAAGAAAACCTGACCCGCTTTCGGTAAATTCAAGAGTATTTTCGTCAGCTACAAGATTCCGCCTCCGGGCCGTGGCACTGAGCCCCGAAAAGGAGGCCGCCCATGTCCCGACATTCTTCATCCCGCCCGGCCCCGAGCCGGATCGCGCTCTTTGCTCTGTCCACCGCATTGACGGGCAGCCTGATCCCGGGCCTGGCGCGGGCCGCAGAGGACACGATCTATCTGGGCGAGATCACCGTCTTCGCCAATTACTGGGAGGAACTGGCCCGCAAATCCGCCGCGACGGCAACGGTTCTGGGCGAGGGCGATCTGGCGCAGCCGGTCTCGCCCGATCTCGACGCCATGGTGGGGCGTTCGGCCAATACCGTCTTCCAGCGCGCCAATTCGCAGGAACGGCTGGTCGTGCGCGGCATGTCGGCCTTCGACAATGCGCTGTCCGATCCGGTCGGCTATCTTGTGAACGGCGTGGCGTTGCCGATGGGCACGATCCAGCTGCCGCATTTCTTCGGAGCCGCCAATGTGACGCTGCTCAAGGGGCCGCAGGGCACCACCTTCGGGCGCAATTCCGAGGCCGGGCTGCTGGCCGTCGACACGATCCGGCCCGGCAGCCGCGAGGGCGGCGAGATCACTCTGGGCGTTTCGGGATCGGATGCCGGTGCCTCGCCGCTTGGCGGCAGCGGGTCGGTGTCGTGGTCCGGGCGTGCGGAAAACGGTCCTGCGCTGTCCTTCGGGCTGGAACATGCCCGCGATCCGGGCGTGATCTCCAACCCGGTTTCCGGCGCGGATGACGGCGGCAAGAACCGGCGCCTCACCGGTTATGCGGCGGCCGAGTGGGAGTTGCAGGATGGCGGCTATCTGCGCCTGTCCACGCTGGCTGAGGATCAGAAGTTCAACAAGGAGCAGTTCCGCTATATTTCCGGCCCTCTGGCCACCGGGCGCTATGAAAGCGTCTATTCAGACCCGTCACGGGAGCGTCGCCGGATATCGGTCACCGCGCTGGAATACGGCACCAGCTTTGACGGGTTCGATCTGACGGCGATCACCGGCTTCACCACCTTCGACCGCGATTTCGTGCTGGATTTCGACGGTTCTCCGCTGACCCTTGGTGTGACGGAACTGGATGTCCGCGATCGCACCCTCTCGCAGGAGATCCGCCTGACCTCGACCGGTGCGGGGCTGTTGAAATGGGTGCTCGGCGTCAATGCCTTCAGGCAAAGCACCGATGCCGATTTCGACCTTGGCGCCATGTCGACCGACCGCCATACCGAGATCGACCAGACAGGCGCGGCGCTTTACGGTTTCGGCGAATATGCGATCAGCGAGCGGTTCCGTCTGGGGGCCGGGCTCCGACTGGATCACGTCTCGTCGGAGGCCTGGCAGCGCTTCACCTCGCCCATGGCGAGCATGCGCTACGAGGGCGATGACAGCTCGACCACGGTGCTGCCGAAACTGACGCTGGCCTATGACCTGTCGGACAGGACCACGATCCATGCCAGCTATGCACGCGGCTATATGCCAGCGGGTTACAATTACGGCTTTGCCAACAGCGCCGACAGCCTGAGCTATGACGCCGAATACAGCTGGAACGCCGAGATCGGGGTGAAGCATGAATTCGCGACCGGCACGGCGCTGAACCTCGCGGCCTTCCACACCACGGTCAGGGACAAGCAGATCACCGAGACCATTCCGGGGGCCTCGCAATATATCTCGAATGCCGGCGAGGCGAAAAGCTACGGCATCGAGGCGGAATTGACCGCGCCGCTGGGATCGGGCTGGGAACTCTCTGCCAATGCCGGATGGCAGCGCGCACGGGCAAGCGCGTTCAGGACCACCTCGATGGATCTGACCACGGGATCGCTGGTGCCGGTCGACTGGTCGGGCAATGCCCTGCCGATGGCGCCAGAGGAGAGCTGGGGCCTTGCGCTCTCGCGTCAGACGGAGCTCTGGCGCGGAAGGATCAGCCTGCACGGGTCGGGCAGCTACTGGTTCGATCCGGGCAACAGCGTGAAGCAAGACGGCTTCATGACCGTCGATGCCGAGATTTCCCGACGCTTCGGGAAGGGCGAGCTGACGCTCTGGGCGAAGAACCTGCTGGATGAGAAATATTACAGCACCGCCTCCTCGACGATCCGCGGCGTGATGGTCGAGGATGGCAGCCCGCGGACAGTCGGCGTGAACTGGAGGATGACATGGTGAGCCCGGATCGCTCGTCGGGCGCCGGGCTTCTTCTGCAGACACTGGAAGGCCCGATCCGCTATGCGCTTCTCGACTGGGCGCTGGATAGCGGGGTGTTCGGCTTTTGCGAAAGCCATGTCGCCGCGGATCTGCTGGCCCAGCGCATGGAGCTGCCGGTCGGCCCGCTGAGCCTTGCGCTCCGCGCCCTGGTGGCCGCGGGCTTCATGGAAGCGGACGAGTCCGGTTTCCGCACCGCCCCCGACATCCTGCCCTTCGTGAAGACGGGCAGCCCGTGCAACATGATCGAGACCCTGCGCATGATGGCCGGGACCCGGCATGCGGGCCTCGGGCAGTTCGGCGCGCTGGTGGCGGGCAAGGCCAGCGGCTCCGGGGCGCGATTGTTCGACGAGGCGCATTGGGATGCGCATCACCGCTCGCTCGCAGGGTTTCACCGTGCGGTTGCCACCGAGGCAACCATGCCCTGCCTGACCGGCCTGCCCGAATGGGCCCAGGCCCGGACCCTCCTGGATATCGGGCCCGGCTCCTCGGCCTTGGCCGCGCGACTGCTGGAAGCGCGCCCCGATCTGCGCATCACGCTTTTCGACCTGCCGCCGGTGGCCGAACGGATCCGGGCCGAGGCCGGGAGCCTGCCGCTCGACATCCTGCCCGGAAACTACAACCAGACCCTGCCCGGCGGGCAATTCGACATCATCTGGTGCTCGATGTCTCTCTATTTCCATGACAAGGGCCTGCCCGCGCTGATCTTCCGGCTGTCCGAGCGGCTGGCGCCTGGCGGGGTGATGGTCAGTTTCCACGAGGCGCTGAGCGATCACCGTTCTGCGCCCTCCGAACATGTGCTGGGGCGGCTGCTGCCGGCGCTGCGTCAGGGCGACGTCTCTTTCGCCGATGGCGAGATCGCCGACGCGATGGCCGGGGCCGGTCTCGTGCGTCCGAGCTCGCAGCTTCTTTCCACGGCCTTTGGCCGCTTTCGTCTGGATGCCGCCCGCAAGGAGATATGATATGCGTCTGCTTTTCCTTTTCGTCGCGGTTCTGCCGCTGCCCGCGCTCGCCGAAGAGATCCTGCTTTCCGGCCCGCCGATCTGGGAAACTGCGCCTCTGATTGCGCTGGCCGAGGATCAGCCGCTCGAGGGGGTCACCTTCCGCTTTCGTCCCTGGGCCAGTCCCGAGGACTTGCGCAAGCAGGTCGTCGCAGACAGGCCGCTGATGGCGGTCGCGCCCTCGCCCACGGCAGCGATCTTCGATGCGACCGGCATGGAGTTGCAGGTGATGTCCGCGACGATCACCGAGGGCAGTCTTTCGATCGTCGGGCGGGGGGGCGAGCTGACGGACCTGGCCGGTCTGCACGGGGCAAGCCTCGCCCTGCCGTTCAAGGGCTACCTCCCCGACCTGATGATGCGCCGCATCGCGCCCCCCGGTCCGGAGACATGGCAGCCGCATTACACCGGCAGCCTCATCGCCGGCATGCAGCTTCTGCTCGCTGAACGGGGTGTCGACGCCGCCTTGCTGGCCGAGCCGATGGCGACACTCGCTCTGGCACAGGATCGGGACCTGACGCGCCGGGCGGATTTCTGCACGCTCTGGCGGGACGCAACCGCACTCGCAGACTGCCCCCCTGCCGGAGTGGTCATCGTCAATCCCGCATTCGCGGACCGGCCCGAGATCCGCGCCGCCTATCACGCGGCCTTCGCAAAGCTTGCCGCAGACCCGGCCAGCGCGGCCGATTTGCTGGCCACACATTTCCCCGGGATGGTGCAGGCAGGGGCCGGCTTTGCCCGTATCGCGGCCATCGACCTTCCCATGCCGGAAAAGGCAGATGTTCTGATCGATTTCTATGCCACGATCCTCGAGATCGAGCCTGACGCGGTCGGAGGCAGGCTGCCCGACAGGGATTTCTACGGAAGATGACGCGGAAGCTGGCCTTCCTGACCGGCGTGGCGGCGATCGTCCTTTTCTGGTCGCTCGCCGCACGGGCGAACCTGCCCGCGATCCTGCCCGGTCCGCTGGCGGTCCTGAAGGCGCTTGGCCAGCTGCTCGGCGATCCGGGGTTCTGGTCCGGCACCCTGGGGCCGAGCCTCGGGCGCGCCACCGGCGGACTGGCGCTGGCTTTCGCCATCGGTGCGCCGCTCGGCCTTGCGGGGTGGCGCTGGCCTGTCGTTTCGGCGCTGCTCGCCCCCTTGCGCCTGATCCTGATGGGACTGCCCGCACCGGTGCTCGCCATCCTGTGTATCCTGTGGTTCGATGGCAGCACCACGACGACCATCCTGACGGTGGCGGCGCTGCTCGTCCCGGTATTCCAGATCGCCGTCGCCGAAGGCATGAGCGCGATCGAGCCGCAGCTTGACGAGATGGCACGGCTCTTTGACGTGCCCCCGATCCGCCGCCTGCACCGCATCATCCTGCCCGCACTCTGGACAGCACTTGGCCCGGCATTGCGGATCGCGGTTGCCAACGCGATCCGCGTGACGCTGCTGACCGAGCTTCTGTCGGGGGCCGAGGGCCTTGGCGCCGCGGTCCAACGTGCCCAAAGCTGGCTTCAGACCGACCGGCTGTTTGCGCTGGTTCTCGTGATCCTCGCGCTGATCGGACTGGCCGAGATCGCGCTTGCGGTCCTGATCCGCGAGAAGAAACGACCATGACCCTGTTCGCCGCCGAAAACATCGGCCTGCAGTATCCCGACCGCCCGGCCCCGGTCTTCCGAGACCTGTCATTGACCATCCGCGGGCAGGAGAGCCTCCGCCTGAGCGGGCCAAGCGGTACGGGCAAGACCAGCCTGATGCGGGTGATCGCCGGGCTGGAGCGGCCGACATCGGGCCGGATCCTCCTCCGGCCCCGCCGGATCGGCATGGCCTTTGCCGAACCGCGCCTGCTTCCGGACCTCTCGGCCATCGAGAACCTGTTGTTCGTCGCCCCCAGGGCCCGTGCCGAGGCAAGCGCCATGCTGGCCGGACTGGAGATGGCGGCATTGCAGGATGCGTCCGCAGACAGCCTCTCGAAAGGTCAGGCGCAGCGCGTGGCACTGATCCGTGCCCTGCTGATCCGCCCCGAGATCCTGCTGCTCGACGAAGCGCTTGGCGGGCTCGATATGGCGACATGGCAAACTGCCCGCGACCTGATCCTGACACAGCGTGCCCGGACGGGTTTTGCCCTCGTCGAGATCAGCCATGACACGGCCCGGCTGATCATGCCGGAGGCCAGGGTGATGTCGTTCCGCCCTGTGCCGCGATGACTTTTGCGGTTTTCCGGAGATATGGCTTAGGTGCGTCCAGGGCCCATCCCCGGATGACCGGGAAGCCAAGGCGATCGGCTTTCAGGTTGCTCCTCGCGGTCCGCTTGCGCTCCAGGAGGCAACTGCCTGCCTGAGCGATACCGGCAATGGCTGTCTTCATTTGGCGCGCGGGGCTCTCGGTACTCCCTGGGGCAGGCTGGAATTCCTGCTGGACTGAACCGGCCTTGGGCGGGTTTCGCGCCATCCTGCTGGCTCTAGCGATACGGTTATGGCCACTTGCCACCGGAGGAATGGTGCTTGGTCAGCCGGTTGAGGTGCATCGATTGGGCCATCAGGCCCTCAAGGAAACCGAGCACTACACTTGCCCGGCGAGTCGGAGGCGGGCCGTCATGGGGGGGACAGGAGCAAAACATTGTAACGATTGCCGCGCAAGTTGCAACATTTCCGGAAAAGTCGTGAGTTGTCAGTTGGACATTTTGTGCCGGATATCACGCGAACTCTGACTCGCAGGTGCTATTTTTCTGAATCAAATGGGCAGGCGGCGTCACGCAAAAGCACCCCAAACGTCAAGCGTTTTCGACCCAAGTCAGTCCCTCGCAACGCCTTCACAAAGGGCTGCCTGCGGTCATCCGTCCCGCCTGGTGCGAAGGCTGCTATCGGCAGCGAGCGCCGAAGTGGGTGGCGCTAGGCGCTCAAGCGCCATGCTGCGCTGCCGCAGGTCCGTTCCGAGCCCTTACCGTTTGACGCTGCGCGAGGAAGCTAGGCTGCAGCCCCATTGATTTCAGGCATTTGGCATGATTCAGGCTCCGCAAGGAGACCTGATCGATGAGCAATCTTTACTGGCTGAGCGATGCACAGATGGAACGCCTGAAGCCGTTCTTTCCCAAGAGCCATGGTAAGCCCCGCGTCGATGATCGTCGCGTCCTCAGCGGCATAATCTTCATCAATCGCAATGGGTTGCGTTGGTGCGATGCGCCGAAGGAATACGGCCCGGCGAAGACCCTCTATAACCGTTGGAAGCGCTGGAGGTGAGTGGTTGAACGCCACTGGTTCGAGAGAAGCCCCGAACACGGGGTCTTCGCCCGGATCATGGTCGGCCTGGCCGCCAAGAGCGCCGAACACAAGACGATCATGATCGATGCAACCTACCTCAAGGCACAGCGCACGGCGTCGAGCCTTGGGGTGAAAAAGGGGGGCGCGAGCGCCAGATAGGTCGGACGAAGGGCGGTATGAACACCAAGCTGCACGCCGTTGCCGACGCCAAGGGGTGCCTGATCGGGTTCTTCATGTCGGCTGGGCAGGTCAGCGATTATACCGGCGCGGCGGCGCTGCTGGCCAGTCTGCCGAAGGCAGGCTGGCTTCTGACCGATCGGGGCTATGATGCCGATTGGTTCAGAGAAGCGTTGAAAGACAAGGAGATAAAGGTTTGCATCCCCGGCCGGAAATCCCGCAAGAAGGCGGTGAAATACGACAAGAGGCGGTACAAACGGCGCAACCGCATCGAGATCATGTTCGGGCGGTTGAAGGATTGGAGGCGTGTCGCCACCCGATACGACCGGTGCCCGGAAACCTTCTTCTCTGGGATCATGCTCGCCGCAACCGTCTTGTTCTGGCTGTGAAACTCAATGAGTCTGGACCCTAAGGCTGGCGTGAGGTGGTCGGGTGTCTTGCCGCCTCGAGTCGCGGATCGGGGTATAAGGTAACTGCGGTCTGATAGGCTCTCTCTCCTTGCTTCCCTCGGGGCAGGGCGTGAGGGGGGCAGCGCGCTGATGGCGGATGCGATCTGCCGGATGCAGGGCACATGCAAAGGTGCGGCGCTGGTCGGAACCCCCGGATCGTATCGCCGGCCTGGCCTACGGTCCTTTGCGCGTCTCGCGGATCGTCGGCTGTCTTCGCAGACATGTCGAGGCCTTGCCATTCGATGCGGCGGAACCGGAAGGCGGGCTATGCCATCACCCCGCATTCGGGCTGACGCAGAGAGACTTGACGCAAGCCCGGGATGCAGGACGGATCCGGCGCATCTGCCCCCTGGAGGGAATGGAACGCTGGCAATCGGCGGACATGCCGGTTGTGGCGTCGCATGACCGATAGGGCTGCCATCCGGCCGATGCGTTGCGCTCCGTAATTTGCGTGGGCCCCATCCGGTTTGAAACCGCTCGGGACATGCATCCGGGCGTCGTGACGAGCTTGCCGCAAAATCAGCGGGAAAGGGATAAAGGCCGGGCGGCCCCGTTCGGGCGCGGGCGGCAATTTCTCCCTTCGATTTCCCCGTCAAAAAGCCCCGGCCGGAAGGGTCGGGGCTGGTTGTCGTGAAGCTGCCGGGGCGGGCAGGGCGCTCAGCTCAGAAGGCGGTCGATATCGCCGCGGCACAGGCCGATATCGTCAAGCTCGCGATCGGTCAGACGCGACAGCGCATTGCGCGTGCGGCGGGCCTCGTCCCAGGCCTGGAGACGGGCGAACAGGGCGCTCACAAGGCCGAACCGGGGCGCGTCGGCCAGCAGGCGGGCCGGTTGCGGATGCGAAACTTCGAACATGGCCATCTCTTGGGTCCTTCCGTCGCTGCGAGTCGTTCGTCGACGACATGAAAGCTCAGCTAGGCGTCCGGAATGCGGGAGGCAACCCGACATTTCCGCATGCGATACATGCATCCGACGCATGTCGGAAAGGTCCCGGCAATTGCCTGTCGGAAAAGGGAAAAACTGCTTCCGCGTCTGGTCGTTTTTCGACCTCGAACAGCCGCTTTCCGGCTCTGGACAGGGGCGCCTCCCGGGGGGACGCCGAAACCGGGCTTCCGCATTGCATCTGGCCGATGTTCGCTTTTCGTGCTACTGCGTCCGAAATGCCACAAGAAATGGGGCGAGCATGCGTGTCTTGGGCATCGACCCGGGCCTCCGGAACACCGGTTGGGGGATGATCGAGCAACGGGGCAGCCGACTCGGTCACATCGCCAACGGCGTCTGTCATTCCTCGGGCGAGACCCTGGCCGAGAGGCTTCTGTCGCTGCACGCCCAGCTGACCGAGATCGTCGCCCGCCACGCCCCCGAGGCGGCGGCCGTCGAACAGACCTTCGTCAACCGCGATGCGGCGGGCACGCTGAAGCTGGGGCAGGCGCGGGGGATCGCGCTGCTGGTGCCGGCGCAGGCCGGGCTCGCGGTCGGCGAATACGCACCCAACGCGGTCAAGAAGGCCATTGTCGGTGTCGGCCATGCCGACAAGCGCCAGATCGACCATATGGTGCGGCTGCAATTCCCGGGCATAGAGATCGCAGGTCCCGATGCCGCCGATGCGCTGGCCATCGCGCTGTGTCACGCGCACCATCTGGCGGGGGGCGCGCGGCTGGCGGCAGCGCTGGCCCGGGCAGGCGCATGATCGGGCGGCTGGCCGGGCGGCTGATCCACAAGGGCGCCGATCAGGTGATGATCGATGTCGGCGGCGTCGGCTATGTCGTCCATGTCTCGGACCGCACCCTGATGGGGCTGCCGGGGCTGGGCGAGGCGGTCGCGCTTTATACAGATCTTCTGGTGCGCGAGGACCTGTTGCAGCTTTACGGCTTTCCTACGCTGCATGACCGCGAATGGCACCGGCTCCTGATGGGCGTGCAGGGGATCGGCGCCAAGGCCTCGATGGCCATTCTCGGCACGCTCGGCGCCGAGGGTGTCGGCCGGGCCATTGCTTTGGGCGACTGGGGTGCGGTCAAGGCCGCGCCCGGCGTCGGCCCCAAGATCGCCCAGCGCGTGGTCAACGAGCTGAAGGACAAGGCGCCCGCGGTGATGGCGCTGGGCGGCCAGCTGTCCGCCGAACTTGCCGCGGGCGAGGTGATCGCGCCCGCAACTCCCGCGCCGCCTGTCCGGGGCAAGGCTCCGGCCGCTTCTCCTGCCGCCTCCCCGGTTTCGACCTCGGTCTCGGCCCAGGCCGATGCCCTGTCGGCGCTGGGCAATCTCGGCTATGCTCCGTCCGAAGCCGCCCAGGCGGTGGCGCGGGCCGCGGGCGAAACATCCGGGGCCGACACCCCGGCGCTGATCCGCGCGGCGCTGAAGCTGCTGGCCCCCAAGGCGGACTGAAGGCTGATTGAATGACCGGACCCGACCCAATGCTGCGCCCCGAGGCGCGTCCCGAGGATTCCGACCGCGCGCTGCGCCCCGAGACGCTCGAGGCCTTCATCGGCCAGGCCGAGGCGCGGGCCAATCTGCGGGTCTTCCTGCAAAGTGCGCGCCAGCGCGGCGAGGCGATGGACCATGCGCTGTTCCATGGGCCCCCGGGCCTGGGCAAGACCACGCTGGCGCAGATCGTCGCGCGCGAGCTTGGCGTCAATTTCCGCATGACCTCGGGGCCGGTGCTGGCCAAGGCGGGCGATCTCGCGGCGATCCTGACCAATCTGGAAAAGCGTGACGTTCTTTTTATCGACGAGATCCACCGGCTGTCGCCCGTCGTCGAGGAGGTGCTCTATCCGGCGATGGAGGATTTCGAGCTCGATCTGGTGATCGGCGAGGGCCCGGCCGCGCGGACCGTCCGGATCGAGCTGCAGCCCTTCACGCTGGTCGGCGCGACGACCCGGCTGGGGCTGCTGACGACGCCTCTGCGCGACCGTTTCGGCATTCCCGTGCGGCTGCAATTCTACACCGTGCCCGAACTGGAAGAGATCGTGGCGCGCGGATCGCGCCTGATGGGCATTCCGGCCGATCCCGAGGGCATCCGCGAGATTGCGCGGCGCGCCCGCGGCACGCCCCGGATCGCGGGGCGGCTCTTGCGCCGGGTGGTCGATTTCGCGCTGGTCGAGGGCGACGGGCGGATCACGCGCAAGGTCGCCGATCATGCGCTGACGCGGATGGAGGTCGATGCGGTCGGGCTCGACGGGGCCGACCGGCGCTACCTGCGTCTGATCGCCGAGAACTATGCCGGCGGTCCGGTCGGGATCGAAACGCTTTCTGCCGCGTTGTCTGAGTCGCGGGATGCCTTGGAAGAGGTGATCGAGCCCTATCTTCTGCAACAGGGCCTGATCCAGCGCACGCCGCGGGGGCGGATGCTGGCACAGAAGGCCTGGACCCATCTGGGGCTTGCGCCGCCACGCGCGCCGGGGCAGACCCCGCAGACCGACCTCTTTGACGGGAGCGCCTGACCGGAGCCGCGTCGCGGGGTCTGTGCAAGGCGACCACGACCGAAACCGAAAGGAGACCGAGATGACGCCCGAAGAGGTGACCGCGCTGTTTACCCGGTCGGAGGGCGAGTATCTGTTCGCGCGCTGGGGCCGCCCCATCGCGCCGGTCGTGTTCGGGGTCGACGATGCCACGCTGGCGACCTTCAAGGGCGCCTGCGAGGCGGTGGTGGGGCTGGCCGGGCACGAGATGGCCGAGACAGACCCCGACCTGGGCTCCAATCTCATCGTCTTCTTCTTCGAGGACTGGACCGAGCTGGTGCAGGTGCCGCATCTCGACCGGCTGGTGCCCGATCTGGCGCGCCGGGTCGCCCGGCTGCAGGCGGCGGGGGCCAACCAGTACCGCTTCTTCCGCTTCGACGAACAGGGTGCGATCAAGGCGGCCTTCGTCTTCATCCGGATGGACCCCGATCTGTCGCGGATGCCCGCCGAGTCGATCGCGCTCAACCAGATCGTGCAGACGATCCTCCTGTGGTCCGATACCGCCTTCGCCGAGTGCAGCCCGCTGGCCCGTGCGCCCGGCGGCATGCTGGTCCTGCGGCCCGAGATTGCGGCGGTGATCCGGGCGGGCTATGACCCGGCGATGCCGGCGGTCGCGCGCGAGTCCAGCCATGCGCTGCGCCTCGCCGCCCGTGTCGGCCATACCCTGGGAAAGATACAGATACTCGGGCAGGAACAATGACGCATCGGCTGACCCTCCGCGTCTATTACGAGGATACCGACCTTGCCGGCATCGTCTATTATGCCAATTATCTCAAGTTCATAGAACGCGCGCGCTCGGAATGGGTGCGCGGGATCGGCATCGATCAGCTGCGGCTGAAGGCCGAAACAGGCACCGTCTTCGCGGTGCGCCGCGTCGAGGCCGACTATCTCAGCCCGGCCAGGTTCGACGATCTGCTGACGGTCGAGACCGATCTGCTGCGGCTCACGCCCGCGCGGCTGGTGCTGGATCAGGCGGTTCTGCGGGGCGGGACCCGGCTGTTCGAGGCCCGGGTGACGCTCGCCGCGCTCGGGCCCGGCGGGCGGCCGGTCCGGCTTCCGGCAGAGTTTCGCCGAAGTCTCGAAACCGGGCCGGCGGGGCCCCGCGCTGACGCGGATGTGTTGGCAATCCCCCTTAAAACGCGCTAGCGTCCGGTGTAACGCAGGTCCGAAGAACCGGACCCATCCAACGAGCAGGCAGAATGGAAACCGATACCCTTGCGATGGCGCAGGAGATTGACTTCTCCTTGCTCGCCCTTTTCTTGCGCGCGACGATCACGGTCAAGCTGGTGATGCTGTTGCTGATCTTGGCCTCGTTCTGGTCGTGGTCGATCATCGTCCAGAAGATCATCACCTACCGTAAGGCCCGGGCCGAGGCCGCGCGCTTCGACGAGGAATTCTGGTCGGGCGAGCCTTTGGACGAACTGTTCGACAAGATCGGCCCCGAGCCGCAGGCCGCGCCCGAGCGGATCTTCGCCGCGGGCATGATGGAATGGCGCCGCAGCCACCGTCAGGACGGCAAGCTGATCGCGGGGGCCGCCGCCCGGATCGACCGCTCGATGGATGTGGCCATCGCCAAGGAGACCGACAGCCTGAATGCCGGGCTCTCCTTCCTCGCGACCGTGGGCTCGACCGCGCCCTTCGTCGGTCTGTTCGGCACGGTCTGGGGCATCAAGCATGCCTTCGAGCAGATCGCGCTGCAGCAGAACACCAACCTCGCCGTGGTGGCGCCCGGCATCGCCGAGGCGCTGGTGGCGACCGCGCTGGGGCTTCTGGCCGCGATCCCGGCGGTGGTCTTCTACAACAAGCTTTCCGCCGACAGCGACCGGCTGGGCGGGGGCTACGAATCCTTCGCCGACGAATTCTCGACCATCCTGTCGCGCCAGCTGGACGCCTGAGCCATGGGTGCCAGCCTGACCCCTCGCAAAAGCTCGGGCGGACGGCGGGTGCGCGGCCACCGCCGCCATCCCGCGGCGATGTCCGAGATCAACGTCACGCCGATGGTCGACGTGATGCTGGTGCTTCTGATCATCTTCATGGTCGCGGCGCCCTTGCTGACCGCGGGCGTTCCGGTCGAACTGCCCAAGACCGCCGCCACCGCGCTGCCGGCCGAGCAGGAGGCGCCCCTGACCCTCACGCTGACCGCTGATGGCCGGATCGTCCTGCAGGAAACCGAAATCGCCGCCGAGGCGTTGATCCCGAAACTGAAGGCGGTGGCCGCCGAGCGCGAGGATGACAAGGTCTATCTGCGCGCCGATGGTGGCATCCCCTATGAACGTGTGGTGCAGGTGATGGGCGCGCTCAATTCCGCGGGGTTCCGCAATATCGGTCTGGTGACCGATACCGGCGGTCCGAGCCTTGATGGCCGGGACGAGTAGGGCGGCCAAATGAACACCGGGACCTATATCTCGGGGGGGGCGCATCTGGGGCTGATCGCCTGGGTGATGCTGGCAGGGCTGTTCGAGGCCCCGCCGCCGAAGCCGATGGAGGTGAGCGACGTGACGATTCTGTCCGGCGACGAGTTCGCGGCGCTGACGGCTCCGGCCGCGGCGCCGAAGCCGTCGCAGGAGATCGCTGCGCCCGAGGCCCCCTCGCTGCCCAGCTCTCCCCGTCCGGCGCCCGCCCCCGAGGCCCGGCCCCAGCGTCCCGCGCCGCCCGTGCCGCAGGAAACGGCCGAACCCGATCCGGCGCCCGAGGCGCTCGAGCCCCCCGCCGAGGCCGATGTCGCCGAGACCGTGACCGCGCCCGAGGCGCCCGAGATCCCCGATGCCCCCGAGGCGCCGGTGACCGATACCGCGCCGCCGCGCCCCTCGACCCGGATTGCGCCCGAACCCTCGGCGCCGCCGCCCGAGGATGCCCGCGTGGCCGAGCAGCCGTCGCAGGCGACCCGTCCCGACCCGGCCGCCGAGCGCCCGGTCCCCGAGGCCGACGACGCTGCGCCCGAAGAGGCCGCCACCCAGACCGTGACCGAGGCCGAGGAACAGCCCGAAACCGGGCTCGCCATGGCCGCTTCGCCGCGGCCCCGGACCCGGCCGAACCGCCCCGCCGCACCGCCGCGCGAGACCCCGCCGCCCACCGAGACCGCCGCCGCGCCGGAGGCCCCCGAAGAGGCCGCCTCGGAAGAGGACAGCCAGGCCGATGCGATCGCGGATGCCCTGGCCGATGCGATGTCCGAACCGGCCGCGGCGCCCGAGGGCACTGGCGGGGCCGGGCGCGCCGCCAGCGGCCCGCCGCTGACCGGTGGCGAGCGCGACGCGCTTCGCGTCTCGGTCTCGCGCTGCTGGAATGTCGGCTCGCTCTCGACCGAGGCATTGAAGACTTCTGTCGTGCTCGGCGTGGACATGGAAGAGACCGGAAAGCCCAGGATCGGGTCGATCCGGATGATTTCCTGGTCCGGCGGGTCGGAAGCCGCCGCGCGCCAGACCTACGAATCGGCGCGCCGCGCCATTGTGATGTGCGGGTCGTCGGGTTTCCCGCTGCCGGTCGAGAAATACGACCAGTGGCGTCAGATCGAGATGACCTTCGACCCAGGAAAGATGAGGATTCGATGATGCTGCGCCTTCTGACCGCGATCCTTGCGCTGGTCCTTGGACATGCCGCGCTGCCGGCGCAGGCTCAGAACGGTCCGTTGAGGATCGTGATCGACGAGGGGGTGATCGAGCCCTTGCCCTTCGCCGTGCCCGAATTCGTGGCCGAGAACGCGGCCGCGGCCGAATATGCCCAGAACATCACCCGGGTGATCGCCGCCGATCTGGAGGGCACGGGGCTGTTTCGCGAGATCCCGCGCGAGGCCTTCCTGTCGACGGTCACGAGCTTTGCAAGCCCGGTGCAATATTCAGACTGGAAGGCGATCAACGCCCAGGCGCTGATCACCGGCTCGGTAAGTATCGACGGCTCGGGGCGGCTCAGCGTCAAGTTCCGGCTCTACGACGTCTACGCGCAGGCGCCGCTGGGCGACGGGCTGCAATTCGGCGGCGCTGCGGCAAGCTGGCGCCGGGTGGCGCATAAGGTGGCCGATCAGGTCTATTCGCGGATCACCGGCGAGGGCGGCTATTTCGACAGCCGCGTCGTCTTCGTGTCCGAGCGCGGCCCCAAGAACGAGCGCGCGAAGCAACTGGCGATCATGGATTACGACGGCGCCAACATGCAGGCGCTGACCGATGCCAATTCGATCGTGATCGCGCCGCGCTTCTCGCCCACGGGCGACCGCGTGCTGTACACGAGCTATGAAAGCGGCTTTCCCCGGATCTACCTGCTGGATGTGGCGACCGGCCAGCGCCGGATGCTCGACGACCAGCCCGGCACCATGACCTTCGCGCCGCGCTTTGCCCCCGATGGCCAGAGGGTGCTGTTCTCGCTGTCGCAGGGCGGCAATACCGATCTCTACGAGCTTGACCTGCAATCGGGACGGCGTACCCGGTTGTCGGATGCGCCCTCGATCGAGACCGCGCCCAGCTTCTCGCCCGATGGCAGCCAGATCGTCTTCGAATCCGACCGCTCGGGCAAGCAGCAGCTTTACGTGATGCCCGCGAATGGCGGCGAGCCGCGCCGGATCTCCTTCGGGCAGGGGCGCTACGGCACCCCGGTCTGGTCGCCGCGCGGCGATTACATCGCCTTCACCAAGCAGAACAAGGGCCGGTTCCATATCGGCGTGATGCGGACCGACGGGTCCGAGGAACGCCTGCTGACCGCCTCCTTCCTCGACGAGGGCCCGACCTGGGCGCCGAATGGCCGGGTGATCATGTTCACCCGCGAAACCGCAGGCGCGGCCGGGGCGCCTGGGCTCTATACCGTCGACATCACCGGGCGGAACCTCCGGAAGGTTCCCTATCAGGGCCAGGGCTCCGACCCATCGTGGTCGCCGCTTCAGCCCTGAGCCCCCACAGACGCGCCCGGAGTCCCGGGCGCGTTTGCGTCATCCGATCCCGCTGGTAGGATCCACCTGCCGGCCATGACCCGACAAAGAGGACTTCTCGAATGACCCGCATCGCCACATCTCTTCTGCTGGTGACGGCGCTTGCCGTCTCGGCCTGTTCCAATGCCGACCGCTTCGGTTCGGCCAATGGCGGCGCCGCCGGCGCCTATGGCGCCAACGGCTCGCCCAGCGACCCGACCTCGGTGGCCTATTTCAACCAGACCGTCGGCGACCGCGTGCTGTTCGCCGTCGACCAGAGCTCGCTCTCGCCCGACGCGACCGTCACGCTTGACGGCCAGGCCAACTGGCTGAACCAGAACACCGCCTATGCCGCCACCATCGAAGGCCATGCCGACGAGCAGGGCACCCGCGAATACAACCTTGCCCTCGGTGCCCGCCGCGCCAATGCGGTCAAGGAATATCTGGTCTCGCGCGGGGTCTCGCCGAACCGGCTGCAGACCGTGACCTATGGCAAGGAACGTCCGCTCGCGATCTGCTCGGCGGAATCGTGCTATGCCAAGAACCGGCGGGCGGTGAGCGTGCTCGCGCCGGCCGCGGGGTTCTGAGGAGGACAGGATGATGATGCGGATTGCGGCGTTTGCCCTGACGGTGGCTCTGGGGCTGGCGGCGGGCGGGCCCGCCTCCGCCCAGTCGCGCGACGAGACCCTGGCGGATATCCGCCAGGAACTGACGGTGCTGAATGTCTCGGTGCAGGGGCTCAAGCGCGAGTTCTCGACCACCGGCGGCGCCATGGGAACGGCTGCCGGCGGCTCGGCGCTGCAGCGGCTCGACGCGATCGAGGAACAGCTTCAGCGGCTGACCTCGAAGACCGAGGAACTCGAGCACCGGGTCCGGCAGGTGGTCGATGACGGCACCCGCCGGATCGGCGATCTCGAATTCCGGCTGGTCGAGCTCGAGGGCGGCGACGTTTCGAAGCTTGGCCAGACCTCGACGCTGGGCGGCGGTTCCGGAGCGCAGACGCCCGCCCGGGCGATCACGCCTGCGCCCGACAGCACCGGCAGCACGGACGGCATGGAGCTTGCGGTCGGCGAGCGTGCCGATTTCGACGCGGGCAAGGCCGCGCTCGAAGCCGGACAGAACGTGAAGGCGGCCGAGATCCTTGCCCGCTTCGGCGAGACCTATCCGGGCAGCCCGCTTTCGGGCGAGGCCCAGTTCCTGCGCGGCGAGGCGCTGTCCGCGGCGGGCGAGACCTCGCAGGCCGCGCGGGCCTATCTCGAGAGCTTCTCGGGCAGCCCCTCGGGGCCGCGTGCCCCGGCCGCGCTGCTCAAACTCGGGCTGGCGCTGAAGGAGCTGGGCCAGAGCCGCGAAGCCTGCGTCACGCTGGGCGAGGTACGCAACCGCTTCGCCGGGTCGGCCGAGGCGCAGCAAGCCGAGGGGGCGATGGGGGCCGCCGGGTGCAACTGAGCGCCCGCGCCGAAATGCTGGCCGCCGCGCTCGAGCGGGCCTGTCCGGGCGCGGCACCGCTGGCCGTCGCGGTTTCGGGCGGCGGAGATTCCCTTGCCCTGCTCCTGGCCGCGGCAGCGCGGGCGGGGGCCTCCGGGCCGGCGGTTTCGGCGGTGACCGTCGATCATGGGCTCCGGCCAGAAGCCGCTACCGAGGCCCGCCGCGTCGCCGAGATCTGCGCGACCCGCGGCATTCCCCATGACATCCTCGTCTGGCAGGGCTGGGACGGGCAGGGCAACCTGCAGGCTGCGGCGCGGCAGGCCCGGCTGCGGCTGATTGCGTATTGGGCCAGGGACCGGGACATCGGTCGGGTGGCGCTGGCGCATACCCGCGACGATCAGGCCGAGACGGTGCTGATGCGGCTCGCGCGCGG
Organism: Rhodovulum sp. MB263; assembly: GCF_002073975.1. NCBI lineage: Bacteria > Pseudomonadati > Pseudomonadota > Alphaproteobacteria > Rhodobacterales > Paracoccaceae > Rhodovulum > Rhodovulum sp. MB263. Next base: position 1,012,529 of record NZ_CP020384.1, read on the forward strand.
GGCCGGTGTCGACGGGCTGGCCGGGATGGCGCCCGAGCGGCGGGCCGGGGGCGTGAGCTGGCTGCGTCCCTTTCTCGGCATTCCGCGCGCCGATCTGCGCAGCTATCTCGAGGAATGCGGGCAGGACTGGATCGAGGATCCGTCGAATGACGACCGGCGCTTCGAGCGGGTGCGGGTCCGGCAGGCGCTGGAGCTGTTGCGCCCGGTCGGGATCGGTGCGGCGGGGCTGGCCGCGACCGCGACCCGGCTGGCCTCTGCCCGCGCCGCGCTGGACGCCGCGACCGCCGAGGCGGCCGCGCGTCTGGTGCGCGAAGAGGCGGGCGATCTGCTGATCGAGGCCGGGGGGCTTGCCGCGCTGCCCGAAGAGATCGCGCGCCGGCTGGTCCTGGCGGGGCTCGGCTGGGTTTCGGGTGCGGGCTATCCGCCGCGCGCCCGGGGGCTCGAGGCCGCGCTCTCGGCGCTGATGCGCGGGCCCCGGGCCACGCTTCACGGCTGTCTTCTGCAACGCGCCCGGGGGCGGATCCGGATCGGCCGCGAGCCCGCCGCCGTGGCCGGGCTAAGCTGCGCGCCCGGAACTCTCTGGGACGGACGCTGGCGGCTTTCCGGCCCGGCCGACGCAGGCTCTGGTGAGGGGGCTCCGGAGGGGCTCGAGATCCGTGCGCTGGGCGCGGAGGGGCTTGCCGCCTGTCCGGACTGGCGCGCGGCCGGGCTGCCGCGGACGACCCTGATCGCCTCGCCCTCGGTCTGGCAGGGGGGCGCGCTGATCGCCGCACCGCTGGCCGGGTATGGAAAAAACTGGAGCGCGGCGGTAAACCCTTCCTTCACGGCCCATCTTCTCTCGCATTGAACATGCGCCCTCAATCGCTATCTTAGACCAATGGCCGGGCGCGCCTTTGCCCGGCACACCGAAATTCAAGGAGTACGCCTTGGGCAACGCGCGACAAATCGCCTTCTGGGTCGTCCTGTTTCTGCTGATCCTGGCGCTGTTCAACCTGTTCAGCGGTGGGCAGGGGGCCATGTCCTCGCAGACCATCAGCTATTCCGAGTTCCTCCGCAACGTCGAGGCCGGCCAGGTTTCGAGCGTCAAGCTTGACGGCGAACGTGCGGTGATCCGGGAAGCCGATGGCAGCACCGTTACCGCGATCGTGCCGCGCGGCACCGACGTGACCGAGCAATTGCTCGCCAAGAACGTCGATGTCACCGCCGAGCCGCAGGAACAGAACGGCCTTCTGGCCTATATCGGGACGCTTCTGCCCTTCATCATCCTGATCGGGATCTGGATCTTCCTGATGAACCGGATGCAGGGTGGCGGACGCGGCGGGGCCATGGGCTTTGGCAAGTCCAAGGCCAAGCTTCTGACCGAAAAGCATGGCCGCGTCACTTTCGACGACGTGGCTGGCATCGACGAGGCCAAGGACGAGCTGGAAGAGATCGTCGAATTCCTGCGCAATCCGCAGAAATTCTCGCGTCTCGGCGGCAAGATCCCGAAAGGCGCTCTGCTGGTCGGTCCGCCCGGCACCGGCAAGACGCTGCTCGCGCGCGCCATCGCGGGCGAGGCGGGCGTGCCCTTCTTCACCATCTCGGGCTCCGACTTCGTCGAGATGTTCGTGGGCGTCGGTGCCTCCCGCGTCCGCGACATGTTCGAGCAGGCCAAGAAGAACGCCCCCTGCATCGTCTTCATCGACGAGATCGACGCTGTCGGCCGGTCGCGTGGCGTCGGCTATGGCGGCGGCAATGACGAGCGCGAACAGACGCTGAACCAGCTTCTGGTCGAGATGGACGGCTTCGAGGCCAATGAGGGCATCATCATCGTCGCGGCCACCAACCGCCCCGACGTGCTGGACCCCGCGCTGTTGCGTCCCGGCCGGTTCGACCGCCAGGTGCAGGTGCCGAACCCCGACATCAAGGGCCGCGAGAAGATCCTGGGCGTTCATGCCCGCAAGGTGCCGCTTGGCCCCGATGTCGATCTGCGCATCATCGCTCGCGGCACGCCCGGCTTCTCGGGCGCGGATCTCGCCAACCTCGTCAACGAAGCGGCGCTGATGGCCGCGCGCGTCGGCCGGCGCTTCGTGACGATGGAGGATTTCGAGAATGCCAAGGACAAGGTCATGATGGGGGCCGAACGGCGCTCGATGGTCATGACCGAGGACGAGAAGAAGCTGACCGCCTATCACGAGGGCGGGCATGCCATCGTCGGCCTCAATGTCCCGCAGCACGATCCGATCCACAAGGCGACGATCATCCCGCGTGGCCGTGCGCTGGGTCTGGTTCTGTCGCTGCCCGAACGCGACCAGCTCTCGGTCAGCTACACCAAGTACAAGTCCAAGATCGCCATGGCGATGGGCGGGCGCGTGGCCGAAGAGCTGATCTTCGGCAGGGAGAACGTGACCTCGGGCGCCTCCTCGGACATCCAGCAGGCGACCCGGATCGCCCGGGCGATGGTGACCCAGTTCGGCTTCGACCCCGAGCTTGGCTATGTCGATTATGCCAATGAACAGGACAGCTATCTCGGGTCCTATAACAGCGGTCCCAAGCATTCGACCGCGACCCAGAAGATCATCGACGACAAGGTCAAGGCGCTGGTCGACGAGGGCTATCAGACGGCGACGCGGATCCTGACCGAGAAGCGCGAGGATCTGGAACGGCTGGCCCAGGGGCTTCTGGAATACGAGACGCTGACCGGCAGCGAGATCACCAAGGTCATCGCCGGCGAGGCGCTGAGCCGGGGCGATGACGACACGCCCGGCACCGGCGGCGACACGCCCTCGGTCACGGCCATTCCGAAGACCAAGCCGCGCCCCAAATCCGGCTTCGAGCCGGAACCCATGGCCTGAGCCAGGGCGCTCTGACCGAACCGAAGACCCCGGACCCCCACAGGTTCCGGGGTTTTCCTTTTCAGCCGGGCGCGGCCCCGGCATGGGCCGACATGGCAGCCCCCGGGCTGCTTTCCGTCCACCCTTGCGTCCTTTCCGGCCGGGGCCGGGATCGCATCCTCTGCCCGAAGGTCGATGCCGCCTTTCCGGTCCCACCGGCAGGTGGCCCCGCTGCTCGCGCCGTGGCGCTTTTCTCCTGCCTCTGAGGCGCTGGCCCTCGCGCCGGCAAGCGGCTATTGCTCTGCAAAACGGGAACCTATGGAGGATCGGCATGGCGCCGAAGACGGATATCGAAATCGCCCGCGCAGCCGATAAGCGTCCGATCGAGGAAATCGGCGCTAGGCTCGGCATTCCGGCCGAGGCCCTGCTGCCCTATGGGCGCGACAAGGCCAAGGTCGCGGCCGGGTACATCGCCGGCCTCGAGGGGCGTCCCGAAGGCCGCCTGATCCTCGTGACCGCGATCAACCCCACGCCCGCGGGCGAGGGCAAGACGACGACGACGGTGGGGCTGGGCGACGGGCTGTCGCGGCTCGGCCACAAGACGGCGATCTGCATCCGCGAGGCCTCGCTCGGGCCCTGTTTCGGGATGAAGGGCGGTGCGGCCGGCGGCGGCCATGCCCAGATCGTGCCGATGGAGGACATGAACCTTCATTTCACCGGCGATTTCCATGCCATCACCTCGGCCCATAACCTGCTGGCCGCGATGATCGACAACCACATCCACTGGGGCAACGAGCTGGATATCGATCCGCGCCGCGTGACCTGGCGGCGGGTGATGGACATGAACGACCGGGCCCTGCGCGACATCGTCTGCTCGCTGGGCGGGGCCTCCAACGGCTACCCGCGCGAGACCGGCTTTGACATCACCGTGGCGTCCGAGGTGATGGCCATCCTCTGCCTCGCCACCGATCTGGCCGATCTGCAGCGCCGGCTGGGCGACATCATCATCGGCTATACCCGCGACGCGGCGCCGGTCCATGCGCGCGATCTGAAGGCCGACGGAGCGATGACGGCGCTGTTGCGCGAGGCGATGCAGCCCAATCTGGTGCAGACGCTGGAACACACGCCCGCCTTTGTCCATGGCGGCCCCTTCGCCAATATCGCCCATGGCTGCAATTCGGTCATCGCCACGCGCACTGCGCTGCGGCTGGCCGATTACGTGGTGACCGAGGCCGGTTTCGGGGCCGATCTCGGCGCAGAGAAATTCATGGACATCAAATGCCGCAAGGCCGGACTTGCGCCTTCGGCGGTGGTGATCGTGGCCACCGTCAAGGCGCTGAAGATGAATGGCGGCGTCGCCAGGGCCGATCTGAAGGCCGAGGATGTGGCGGCGGTGCAGGCGGGCTGCGCCAATCTCGGGCGCCATATCGAGAACATGCGCGCCTTCGGGGTGCCCGCGATCGTCGCCATCAACCATTTCGCGGGCGATACCGAGGCCGAGATCGCCGCAGTGCAGGATTACGTGCGCGGGCAGGGGACCGAGGCGGTGCTGTGCCGGCACTGGGCCGAGGGCGGTGCCGGCATCGAACGGCTGGCCGAGATGGTCGTGGCGCTGGCCGGGACCGGGCATAGCGGTTTCGCGCCGCTCTATCCCGACGGGATGGGCCTTTTCCAGAAGATCGAGACCATTGCGCGCCGGGTCTACCGCGCCGATCATGTCGTGGCCGATCAGAATATCCGCGACCGGCTGAGCGCCTGGGAAGAGGCGGGCTATGGTCATCTGCCAATCTGCATGGCCAAGACCCAGTATTCCTTCAGCGCCGACCCCGAACGGATCGGGGCGCCCGAGGGCTTCGATGTGCCGATCCGCGAGGTGCGCCTGGCGGCCGGGGCGGGCTTCGTCGTGGCGATCTGCGGCCGGATCATGACCATGCCGGGCTTGCCGCGCCATCCGGCGGCCGAGATCATCGGCCTGAATGCCGAGGGGCAGGTCGAGGGGCTGTTCTGAGCTGCAGACGGATTGATCCCCCGGGGCGGGCGGGCTAACACGCCTCCGACGGATCCCGGAACGCGAGAGGCCCGATGATCGCTCCTGACAAGTGCCACAGCATGGATGACCTGCGCATCCAGATCGACGCGCTCGACGCGCGTCTCGTCTCCCTTCTGAGCGAGCGCGCCCGCTATATCGAGCGGGCCGCCCAGATCAAGGCCGGGGCCGGTCTTCCGGCCCGGATCGATGACCGTGTCGAGGAGGTGGTGGCGAATGTCCGCGCCCGGGCGTCGGTCGAGGGGCTCGATCCGGGTCTGGCCGAAAAGCTGTGGCGCGATCTCATCGAATGGTCGATCGGGCGCGAGGAAATGGCCCTTGGGGCCGGGGAGGAGCGGCAATGACGGCAACCCTGATCGATGGCAAGGCCTTTGCCGCCAGTATCCGCGAGAAGGTCGCGGCCCATGTCGCGGCGATGAAGGCCGAGCACGGCTTGACCCCGGGGCTGGCCGTGGTCCTGGTCGGCGAAGATCCGGCCAGCCAGGTCTATGTGCGCAACAAGGGCCAGCAGACGAAAGAGGTCGGAATGGCCTCTTTCGAACATCGCCTTGCCGCCGAAACCTCCGAGGCCGAGCTTCTGGCACTGATCGCGCAGCTGAATGACGACCCGGCAGTGCATGGAATTCTCGTACAGCTTCCGGTGCCGGACCATATCGACGAGGCCAAGGTGATCAATGCCATCGACCCGGCCAAGGATGTCGACGGCTTTCACATTTCGAATGTCGGGCTGCTGGCCACGGGGCAGAAGTCGATGGTGCCCTGCACCCCTCTGGGCTGCCTGCTGATGCTGCGCGACAGGCTGGGCAGTCTGTCGGGGCTGAATGCTGTCGTGGTCGGGCGCTCGAACATCGTCGGCAAGCCGATGGCGCAATTGCTGCTGAAGGAAAGCTGCACCGTGACGGTCGCGCATTCCCGCACCCGCGATCTGCCCGAGCTCTGCCGTGGCGCGGATATTCTCGTCGCTGCTGTCGGCCGGCCGCAGATGATCCCGGGCGACTGGGTCAAGCCCGGTGCCACGGTGATCGATGTCGGCATCAACCGCATCCCGGCGCCCGAGAAGGGCGAGGGCAAGACCCGGCTTGTCGGCGATGTCGATTTCGCCAGCGCGGTAGAGGTTGCCGGGGCAATCACGCCGGTTCCGGGCGGGGTCGGGCCGATGACGATCGCCTGCCTGCTGGCCAATACCGTCACCGCCTGCTGCCGCGCCCATGGCCTGCCCGAACCCGAGGGGCTGGCCGTCTGAGGCGCGCCCTGTTCAGGCGCGCATCGGCACCGCCAGCGGCTTCGGCCCGGTCAGCACGGCCACGGCTTCTGGCCCCATGAGCTGCTCGAGTACCCGGTCGCGGCTGGCAAGCCCGCCGGTATAGGTGCCGAAGGCGGGCAGGATCGCCCGCGCGTGATCGATCAGGAAGCAGGGTCGCGAGACCCTGCGCCCGCCCAGGCACAGCCGGGCCTTCGGGTGGTAATGCCCTGAAATCTCGTTTCGTTCGCCCGGAATGGCGATATGGCGAAACCATAGCGGGCCGATCTCGGCCTCTGCCAGCGCGCTGCCGCCGGGCGCGACCGGGGCGGGGTCGTGATTGCCCGAGATCCAGATCCAGTGCCGGCCGGCCATCAGTGCCAGCAGCCGCCGGGCCGCAGGCTCGGGCAGGGCGCGCGCCGCCGCGTCATCGTCGAAACTGTCGCCAAGGCAGAGCACCCTTCGGGGGGCCAGCGCGGCGATCTCGTCGGCCAGCCTGGTCAGCGTCTCGTCGGTATCATAGGGCGGCAGGAGGGCACCGCCCCGCCGCGCCACCCGTTCGGCCTTGCCAAGATGCAGATCGGCGACCGCCAGAAGCGCTTCGTCCTCCCACCAGAGCGCCCCCGAGCCGCGGGCGCTCAGCCGGGCCCCGGCGAGTGTGAAATCATGTCCCGTCATGGCGTCTCTCGATCCGATCCGGGGCGGGAAGGCAAGCGCTCAGGCAAGGCCCGCCTCGGCCATCAGCCGCGCGGCGGCGGCGTCGATCAGGCGCTGTTCGGCCGTCCCCCGAACCGGCACCCGCCCGGCTTCAAGGAAAAGCGGCGCGGCCAGAGGCGAGACGCGGTCGAGGCGCATATGGTCGATCCGGCCGCGCACCCGGTCCAGCATCTCCTCGATCCGGCCGAAATCGACAAGCCCCTTCATCGCCTCCTCGCGGGTAATCTCCAGAAGCACATGGCCGGGGTCGTAGCGGCGGAGCGTGTCATAGAGAATATCGGAGGAAAACGTGGCCTGACGCCCGGTCTTGCGCTGGCCGGGCAGGTTGCGCTCGATCAGCCCGGCGATGATGGCCGATGTTCGAAAACTGCGCTTCATGACGGCGTTTCCCGCAATCCAATCGGCGAAGGCCGCCTGCAACCCGTTCGAATCGAGCAAGTCGGCCGGGGTCTCGACAGGGTCGAGGCCCCAGATAAGGGTGGCATGATCGGCGGCGACGAAGCCCAGCGGCCCAAGCCCGGCCGCCTCCATCCTCTGGGTCAGCAGAAGCCCCAGGGTCTGCTGTGCATTCCGCCCGGCAAAGCCGTAGATGCAGAGGTGATGACGGCCCTCGAAGGCGAAGGTCTCGACCAGCAGCCGGTCGGGCTCTGGCAAGCGCGAGAGCTTGCGCTGCAGCTTCAGCCAGTCGGAGGTATGAGGCGGCAGGCCGGGCCAGTCGGGCGCGTTCAGCAGGGCGAGGATGCGGTCGCAGAGCCGGGTCGAGGTGGCGAATTTGGTGCCGGCGAAGACCGCGATCCTGGGTCTGCGGCCGGGGCTTGGGCTGACCTCGACCACCATCTCGCGCAGCCCCTCGAAGCGTACCACCTGGCCGCCGATGAGAAAGCTGTCGCCGGGTGTCAGCGTGGCCGCGAAGGCCTCTTCGATCTCGCCAAGCGGTGCGCCGCGGCGGGCGGGCTTGAGGCGCACCTTCAGCCGTTCCTCCTCGACGATGGTGCCGAGATTCATCCGGATGCGCCGGGCCGCGCGCGGATCGCGCAGCGCCCAGCGCCCGTCGGGTGCCTGCTTCAGCCGCTGCCAGCGGTCATAGGCGCGCAGCGCATAGCCCCCGGTTGCGGCGAAATCGAGACAGGACTCGAAGCTGGCACAGGGAAGCTCGGCATAGGGCCCGGCCGAGCGGATCTCGTCGAACAGCGCATCGGCCTCGAAGGGACCGGCAGCAGCGCAGGTGAGGATATGCTGACACAGCACGTCGCGCGCACCGGGGCCGCGCGGCGCGCCGTCGAGATCGCGGGCCCGCACCGCCTCGAGCGCGGCGAGGCATTCCACCACCTCGAACCGGTTCGCAGGCACGAGCAGGGCCTTGGAAGGCGCGCTATAGCGGTGATTGGCGCGGCCGATCCGCTGCACCAGACGCTTGACGTTCTTCGGCGCGCCGACCTGGATCACCAGATCGACATCGCCCCAGTCGATCCCCAGATCGAGCGACCCGGTGCAGACGACCGCGCGCAGCCGTCCCTCGGCCATCGCGGCCTCGACCTTCAGACGGGCCTCGCGCGACAGGCTGCCGTGATGGATCGCGATCGGCAGGTTCGCCTCATTGGCAAGCCAGAGATCGCGGAAGAACAGCTCGGCTTGGGCGCGGGTGTTGTGAAAGACCAGCGTGGTGCGGTGCCGGGCGATCTCGGCCAGAACGGCGGGGATGGCATGGCGCGCGCCGCCGCCGGACCAGGGCGGCGGTGCGCCGGTCTCGAGCATGGCGATATCGGGGGGCGGGCCGGGATCGGCGGTCAGGATGTCGCAGGGTGCGCGCGCGGGGGCCAGAAAGCGGCCAAGCGCGGGCGGGTCCTCGACCGTGGCCGACAGCCCGATGCGCCGGAAGCCGGGGCAGAGCCGGTCCAGCCGGGCCAGTGCGAGGCTCAGCTGATCGCCCCGCTTCGAGTCGGCCAGCGCATGGATCTCGTCGACGATGACCCGGCGGAGCCCGGCAAAGATGCGCGGCGCGTCCTCGTAGCTGAGCATCAGCGCGAGGCTTTCGGGCGTTGTCAGCAGGATATGGGGCGGATCGGCGCGCTGGCGGCGGCGGCGGGATTGCGGGGTGTCGCCGGTCCGGTCCTCGACCCGGATCGGCAGCGCCATCTCCTCGATCGGGCGGCCGAGATTGCGCCGGATGTCGGCCGTGAGCGCCTTGAGCGGCGAGATGTAGAGACTGTGCAAGCCTGTGGGGGTATTTTCGGCCAGATCGACCAGGGTAGGCAGGAATCCTGCAAGTGTCTTGCCGCCGCCAGTCGGCGCGACCAGCAAGAGCGCGGGGGTTTCGGCCCGCTCCAGCATCGCTTTTTGATGCGGATGCAGCTGCCAGCCACGGGTGGCGAACCAGTCTGCGAAGGGGGCGGGCAGGGCCATCGGCGTGGCGGCGGTCAGGCCTGGGCCGGGGCGAAAGAGGCGGGCGCGGTCATGTCTCGATCCAGATCGTGACCGGCCCGTCATTCACGAGCGCAACCTTCATGTCGGCGCCGAACCGGCCGGTGGCCACCTCGATACCCTCGGCGGCCAGCGCCTCGGCAAAGCGCAGATAGAGCTTCTCGCCCAGATCGGGCGCGGCGGCGCGGGAAAAGCCGGGGCGGTTGCCGCTGGCGGTATCGGCAGCCAGGGTGAACTGGCTGACCACCAGCGCCGCGCCGCCGGTATCGAGCAGCGAGCGGTTCATCTTGCCGGCCTCGTCGCGGAAGATCCGCATCCGGGCGATGCGCCGGGCCAGCTTGTCGGCCTCGGCCCCGGTATCGCCGGTCATGGCGCAGACAAGCACCAGAAGTCCGGGCCCGGTCTCGCCGATGATGGCGCCGTCGACCCGGACGGCGGCCTCGCTCACACGCTGGACAAGTGCTCTCATGCCAGTTCCTCCATCCAGGGTGGGTTGGCGCCCGCGCGCGAGACGGTGACGGCGGCGGCGCGGATCGCAAGCGAGAGCGCGGCCTCCAGTACGCTGTCCGGCAGCCCCTGGGCGAGCGCCGCGCGCTCGAGGGCGCCCGCTTTTGACAGGCCAGCCAGAAAACCCGCATTGAAGCTGTCGCCCGCGCCGATGGTGTCGACGACCTGCATGGCGGGGGCGGGCAGGAAGCGCTCGGCTGCCCGGCCGAGGGCATGGGCGCCGCCTGCGCCCCGGGTCAGCAGCACCAGCCGCGGGCCGCGGCCCAGCAGTCCGCGCGCCAGATCGCAGGGCTCGCCCGGGCCTTCGAGCCAGTGCAGATCCTCGTCCGAGATCTTGACGATGTCGGCGGCCGCGATCATCCGTGCGATCCGGGCACGATAGGCGGGGGCGTCGGCGATGAAGCCGGGCCGGATATTCGGGTCGAGCATCGTCACCCGGGCCCCGGCCTCGCGCAGGAAAAGCGCCTCATAGGCGCTGCCGCAGGGCTCGGTCATCAGCGAGATGCCGCCGCAGAACAGCGCGCGCGTATGGTCGGGCAGGGCGGGCAGATCGGCGGGGGTCAGCATCCGCCCGGCCGTGGCCTCGTCATAGAAGGCATAGCGCGCCTGGCCCTCGTGAAGGGTGACGAAGGCCAGCGTGGTCGGCCGGGCCGGGCGCGGGCAAAGCCCGGTCCCGACGCGCGAGGCGGCCAGCGCCTCGGCAAGCCGGGTGCCGAAGAGATCGGTCGAGAGGCCCGCGAAAAAGCCGGTGGGCACGCCCAGCCGTCCCAGCGCGATGGCGGTGTTGAAGACCGCGCCGCCGGGATGGGGGACGAAGGCGGGCTCTCCTCCGGTGCTGGTCCGGGGCAGCATGTCGATCAGGGCCTCGCCCGCGCAGAGGATCATCCGGGTCGCGTCCCGTCGCTTGCCTGACGGCTCGGGCCGGGACCTGAGAGGGGGCAAGGGCTCACTGCTCGAGCCCCGAGAGATAGCCGATGCCCGCCGCCAGCCCGCCGACCACGGCCAGCGTCAGCCCCACCGCGAAGGCGATCTTCCAGGCCGACCAGGGTCGTTCGCCCTGTACCCGGCCGCTGCGGCCGTTGACGACAAAGCGGTAGGTCTTGCCGCGATAGCGATAGGCCGCCAGCCAGACCGGCAGCAGCACATGCTTGAAGGTCAGCGTCGAGATCCGGGTCTCGAGCCAGTCGACGCGCTGGCGGTCGCCGCCGATATCGAAGGCCGCGTCGCGGCGTATCACCTGCTCCATGATCTTGCGCGCCTCGATCAGGCCGTCCTCGAGATCGACGGTGTAGCCCTCCGAGCGGAAGCCCGCGAGGAATTGCGGCTGATAGGGTTGCAGCAGCGACAGATCCCAGGGTTCGAGCGCATAGGTATAGCGCTTGGGCAGGCTGGTCGAGGCCAGCACCAGCACGTCGTCGAAGACGCGCGCCACCCGCCCCGAGACAGAGTGCCAGCGCGTACGCTGCACCTGCACCGTCTCGGTCTTTCCGTTGCGCGTCACCTTGCGGGTCTCGTAATAGACCGTGCCGCGCTGGCCACGGTAATTCGTGGTCGTGTCGGCGTCGAAGGTCCAGTAGGGAACGTAGATCCCCTGCATCCGGCGGCCCTTGCGGGCATAATCCTTAAGTCCGTTCGGCGCGAACCAGAGCCGCCCGAGCCAGTCGGTCATCGCCTTGTGCGCCTCGGCCTCGGACAGTGCGAAGGGCAGCACCCCCCTGGGCTTGATCCGCCGCCTGAGCCCGGTTCCGGTGACCACGGGCGTGGCGCAGAACGGGCATTCCGCGGCATGGGTGTCCTCGTCCAACTCGAATTCGGCGCCGCAATTCGTGCACTTGGTCTGGCGGATCTCCTCAAGCTCGGCCTCGGGCAGAATCGCGTCGAGCGTGGCCTGATAGTCGAGTTCGACCAGGGCCTCGGCAGGGGCGGGGCCGTCCTCGACCGGCTCGCGATGGCCGCAATGGTCGCAGACGAGTTGCCCCGCATCGGGCGAGTAACGCAGGTCGGCCCCGCACTGGTCGCAGGGAAAGCGGTGATCGGCGGCGGTCATCGGCGGGCTATACCCCCGGCGGTGGCGGTGGCGGCGGCGGGGCGACGGTGAACAGCCGGGCAAGCTCGATCACATCCTCGGCGCGCTTCCAGCCGTCCTGGCCCTGGGTCCAGACATGGCTGTCACGCCGGAAGCTGCCCTCGGTCGCCATCCGGCCCAGCCGGGCCATCGAGAACGGACCCGAGATCTGGCCGTTCTCGGCGATATGCCAGACATGTTCGGCCGGAGGCGGGGGGGGCGGCGGAACCGGGGCTGCCGCTGGTTCGGCGCGCGCGCCCCAGGGCCCCATCGCCCCCGCCATGCCAGTGCCCATCGCCATTCCGATGCCCGCGCCAAGCCCCGTGGCCATGCCGCCGCCTGCCGGGTTGGCGGCGGCGGAGGCCATGGCTTCGGCCGCGGAATAGCGGGTGTAGCGGCCCAGATCGCCTGCAATCCCCGCCGAGGTGCGCCGGTCGAGCGCCTTCTCGACCTCGGGCGGCAGGCTGATATTCTCGATGTAGAATTCGGGCATGGTCAGGCCGTAGGCCTCGAGCGTCTTCGACACTTCGGTGGCGATGAGCGCGCCCAGATCGGCGGTATTGGCGGCCATGTCCAGCACCGGAATGCCGCAGCCCGCGATCACCCGCGAGAATTCCTGAACGATGATGTTGCGGATCTGGAAGCCGATCTCGTCCATGGTGAATTCGCCATCGGTGCCGACGATCTCGACCATGAACCTGGCCGGGTCGGTGACGCGGATCGCGTAGCTGCCGAAGGCGCGGATCCGGGTCGGGCCGAATTCGGGGTCGCGCAGCATCACCGGGTTCTTGGTGCCCCATTTGAGGTCGGTGAAGCGCGTGGTGTTGACGAAATAGATGTCGGAGAGGAAGGGCGAGCGGAAGCCGTGATCCCAGTGCTGGAGCGTCGTCAGCACCGGCATGTTGTTGGTTTCCAGCATGTAGAGCCCGGGCCGGAAGACATCGGCCAGCTGGCCCTCATGCACGAAGACGGCCGCCTGACCCTCGCGCACGGTCAGCTTGGCGCCATACTTGATGGCATGGCCCTCGCGCGCGAAGCGCCAGACCATGGTGTCGTGGCGGTCGTCGACCCAATGGATGACGTCGATGAACTCGCCGGAGAGAAAGTCGAAAATGCCCATGTCGTCTTATTTGTCTTGCGGCAACCGAACCGTGGACTCGGCGTTCTTGGGTAATTGAGAACTTGTCGGGGGTCTGGTGCTGTGGTTCGCACCGGCCTGATAGCCACGTTCGTTGCCTGCCGATCGTTCTCTTGGCTTGGCCTGATAGCCGTTAACGATCATTTTCGCCTTCTGGTCCATCTTCTGCCTTTTCCTCCATGAGAAACTCTACGGATCGTACGTCTCTGAGATTGAGAAGGATTGCTCTTCTATGGCTTGGCTCGTGCCATGTACCGTTCTTGTCGATGATGTAAGCTCTTTCAAGATATAGGTCGCTGCGGCTGTCGTCGCTAGCTGCAAGCGATTTTTCCCCGAACCAGCCGCCGATCTTGGTGCCGTCATTGAAGGTTATCTCGACCAGACCCGGTGCTCGATTGTCTCCGAACGCGAAATCGTGCGCGCGCTGCACGGGATGTATGACCGGCAGCGACAGACGGCGGAGCAGGCCGTTGCGCCAATCCGACCTGAGGAAAAGGCGCAGTGTCCAGCCGAGACCCGTCGGGACCACAAGGACGATGAAAACAAGATGAAGAATGTCCGGAGGGTCGACTAACCAGTCCGGCAGGTCGTGTTCTGACAGGCTTGCGATGACGACTGAACCATAGAATGCCGCCAGGACATAGACGATGAACTGGACGATGAGGCTGAGGATGATCGCCTCGATCAGGATCTCTGCGGGCTTCGGTCTCAGGCCCATGACGAAGGCGGAGCGCACGAATATGACGACATAGCCCGCCAGCAGGTAGCGCGCAAAGAACTCGAATGTTTCAGGGGCTGAGGAGCGACCCGAAGGTCAACTCTCGCCCCCCATCAGCTCGGCAACGATCTCCTCGACGATGGGGCGGGCCTCGGCCGGGCGCATGCCGGGACGGAGGCGGCGGTCGTAGAGGATCTTCAGCAGCAATTCGTCATGCGGGGTCAGCAGCGCGAATTCCTCGTCATCGTTGAAGATCGAGGGGCGTGCGGCGGGACTGTCATTGGCCAGGCCCAGCCCCTGGGCCAGTTCCTCATGCACGCAGGATTGGCGCAACCGGTCGGGATGCTCGCCGCGGATGACCGCGACCGCGCTGGAATAGGTGCTGGCATTGCCCTCGGAGAAGGCCAGCACCATGCAGAAGGTCGAGCGTGGCATCACCGCGATGGTGCTTTCGGCGCCGATGTCGATGCCGGGGATCAGGCGGCGCAGCTCGGGGCCGATGCGGCGGCGTTCGTCCTCGTTGACGATGAAGATCTGGAAATTGGCCTGTTCGGGGGCGGTCATCGACATCGGAAGCCCGGTCAGCCGGGACAGCCGCTGCACATATTCCGAGATTTCGGCCCGGTCGGTGGCGCGCTGTTCGGCTGGTATGGTTTCGCCGAAGACGAGACCGAAGCGCACCGGCTTCTCCCAGCGGCGCAGGCGGCTTTCGGTCTCGCGCGCGATCAGGTTTCCGCCCCGGGTGACGTATTCGTCGAACAGGGCGACCCGGATGAAATCCTCGACCAGCGTGTGACGGGTGAAGGGCACATCGGCCTCGCCGCCATCGCTGCGCAAGAGCCCGCGGGACAGCAGGTCGTTCTGAACACGGGCGTAATGCCGGGCCAGGATCTCGCTGTCGGCCGAGGGCTGCGGCGGGCTCCCGGCATCGGGCCGGACCGCCGGACGGGTAACGGGGGGCTCGGGCGCGAGCTGACACCCGGTCAACACCCCGAGAAGGAGCCCCGACTGAAAGAGACGGCGCAGCTTGGGCCCCACGATGCGTTCAGACCCCCGTTACGGCGCCGGCGCCCTGCGCCCGCGACTTGGCCGAGGCCAGCGCGTCGCGCAGCTCGGCCTCCATCTTGTAGAGATCCTGTTCGGCCTGGGCGCGCCGGGCCTTGCCCTCGTCGGCGATGGTCAGGCTTTCCTGAATGGTCGCGACCAGGTCGGCATTGGCCTTCTTCACCGCCTCGATGTCGAACGCACCGCGCTCCATTTCTTCGCGCACGGTCTTGTTGGCCTGACGCAGATTGGCGGCATTGGCGGTCAGCAGCTCGTTGGTCAGGTCATTGGCCCCGCGTACCGCTTCGGCGGCCTCCTTCGAGCGCTGGATGGTGACGGCCTGCGCCAGCTGGGTTTCCCAGAGCGGCACGGTGTTGACCAGCGTCGAGTTGATCTTGCTGACCAGCGACTTGTCGTTTTCCTGCACCAGCCGGATCGAGGGCAGCGACTGCATCGTCACCTGACGCGTCAGCCTGAGGTCGTGCACCCGGCGCTCGAGATCGTCGCGGGCGGCACGCAGATCGCGCAGCTCCTGCGCCCGGATCACCTGATCGGTCTCGGGCGCGGCGGCAACCTCGGCCTCCCTGGCGGGAATGTCCCTGGTGTCGAGCTCGGTCAGCTTCTGTTCGCCGGCGGCGATGTAAAGCGCGAGCTCGTCATAGAAATCGAGCGTCTTCTCATAGAGCTTGTCGAGCGACTTGATGTCCTTGAGCAACGTATGCTCATGCGTCAGAAGCCGGTCGGTGATCGAGTCGATCTGGCCCTGAATCGTCTCGAACCGCGCGACGAATTTGGCGAAGGGCGCGGTGCGGCCCATCAGCTTTTCCCACCAGCTCGCCTCGCGGCGGACATCGAGCTCGGACACCGAGAAGCCCCGGATCGTGGTCACGATCTCGCGCAGCGAGTCGCCTGCGGGGCCGACCTCCTTGTTGCGCACATCGGCCAGCATCGCCTGGCTGATGGTCTGCAGCTCGGATTGCGCCGCCGAGCCGAAGCCGATGATCGAATTGCTGTCGCTCATGTCGATCTCGACCATGCGCGAGCGGATCGCCTCGGCGACGGGCGGCTCTGCGCGGTCGAGCGCGACCAAGTCCTGCGCCGGCTCGGGCAGGGGCGAGGCTGTCACTTTTTCAACTTCGGCGACATCCTGCGCTGCGATGCGGCGACTGTTGTCCGAGATCATGCGGTTTCTCCCGTTTTGGGCGCGACGGGCATCGGGGCGATGCCTTCACGGTGCAACCTGTCGCGCAGAACTTCGATTTCCACGTCGAGATCGGTCCGGTCGTCCTGCATCAACACCCGGGTCCGGGCGGCGAAATGGGTTTCGAGATCGGCCAGAAGCGTCTCGTAATCCTGCCGCGCCGAGGCATCGCGGCTGCGCGGATAGAGATCGGCGAACTTGACCGTCGCGTCGCGCGCGCCCATCAGGTAGACGACCAGATAGCGGCGGGCGGCGGTCAGATCGCGGGGATCTTCCTCGACGCTGCGCAGCATCTCGCGCACGGTGGCCTGAAAATGCTCGACCCGGGCAACGAGGCCGCGCTCGCCCGTACGCCGGATCGCCTCGGACATCGTCGCGAGATGTTTCTCGGCTTCCTCCACGGCGCGGGCGACGCGGGAATTCTGGAAGCTGTCGATGCCCTCCATCCCCTTGTCCGAAAGCGGATCGATCCCGAAAGCCAGGCTGTGCAGCACGAAGCCCAGTGCCGCGAAGATCAGCGGAGCGCCCCCCGCATCGCCCATCCCGGCAAGGAAAAGCCCGGCTCCCGTCAGGACCGAGCCGAGGATCTTGCGCGGCACTGCCGGGCGGCGGGCGATCTTGCGCGCGGCCCAGGCATCCTCGGCGCGCAGCCCCTCGCGGGTCAGCCAGGCGGCAAGCATCAGAAGGCCGAAGGCCCCCAGCGAAAGCGCCAGCCCGGCCGGATCCGAGAAGAAGCCCCTTAACACAAGTGGCAGCGGCACGATGAACATCGCATTGGCGCGCCCCGCCGCCCGGGCCGGACGGCGCCCCTGGAACGGGGAACGCTGAGGGGCGGGCGTGCCGGGGCTGTAGCGGCCGCCGAACCGATGCGCCATCACGCGCCCCCCGTCAGGGTGACGTAAAGGACCAGCGCGATGAGCAGCAAGAATGACAGTTTCTGCAAGCCAGTGCTCGACATTATCCCCTCTGTCTCCACGATCGTCCCTTATACATGGGATGCGACAGCGCCGTTAAAAGCAAGTGCCGGCCGGTTTCGCGATTCAGTCGGGCGGGGTCTTGCCGCGCGGACGCCCTCCGGGACCCGTCAGGGGGCTCGGTCGGCCCGTGTTGCGGCGCGGCCCGCGTCCCGGTTTCGGCCCGGAGGCCTCGACCGGCGGGCGTCCCTTGCGACGCAGCGGTTTCGGCTTTGCGGTGGCTTCGCTCTCGGGGGCGGCGAGCCCGAGCTGGTCGCGCAGCACGCGGCCGCGCAATTCCTCGACTTCGCCCGGTTTCAGATCGCCCAGCTGGAACGGGCCGTAGCTGATCCGGATCAACCGGTTCACGACCAGTCCGACGGCCTCCATGGTCCGGCGGATCTCGCGGTTCCGGCCCTCGCGCAGACCGACGGTCAGCCAGGCATTGGCGCCCTGCTGGCGGTCGAGCGTGACCTCCATCGGCCGGAAGGTCTCGCCCTCGATGACGATCCCCTTGCGCAGCGGCGCCAGTGTCGCGTCGTCAGGCGTGCCCTTGACGCGGACCCGGTATTTCCTGAGCCAGCCGGTCGAGGGCAGTTCGAGCCGCCGCTTGATGGCGCCGTCATTGGTCAGCAGAAGCAGGCCCTCGGAATTGAGATCGAGGCGGCCGACCGGCATCACCCGGGGCATGTCCTCGGGCAGCTTGTCGAAGACGGTTTCGCGGCCCTTTTCGTCGCGGGCCGTGGTCACCAGCCCTGCGGGCTTGTGATAGAGCCAGAGCCGCGGCCGGTCAGGAGCCGCGACGGGGGCGCCGTCGACGGCGATGCGGTCGGCGGGGCCGACATTGAGCGCGGGGCTCGCGATGCGGCGGCCGTTCACCGTCACCCGTCCGGCCTCGATCATCCGTTCGGCTTCGCGGCGCGAGGCGATGCCTGCCCGTGCCAGTACCTTGGCGATCCGCTCGCCCTCTTGTCCGGTCTTGTCCATGGGGCCGGGTTTACGCCGGATCGCAGGGCGGGGGAAGCGGCTTGCGCAGGGCGCGACGGCGCGGCAAGAGAAGGCGATGAGCCCGTTTCGCAGCCATATGGACCAGGCCCTGGCCGAGGCCCGCGCCGCGGCAGGCCGCGACGAGGTGCCGGTCGGTGCGGTGGTGGTCTCGGCCGATGGGCGGGTCGTTGCGACGGCGGGCAATCGAACCCGCGAGCTGCGCGATCCGACGGCCCATGCCGAGATCCTCGCGCTGCGTGCGGCCTGTTCCGCCGCCGGGTCCGAGCGTTTGCCGGGCTTCGATCTTTATGTCACGCTCGAACCCTGTGCGATGTGTGCCTCTGCGATCGGACAGGCGAGGATCGCGCGGCTCTATTACGGGGCGGCGGACCCGAAATCGGGCGGCGTCGCGCATGGCGCGCAGGTGTTCCGGCATCCGCAGAGCCATCACGTCCCCGAGATCTACGACGGCATAGGTGCGGCGGAATCCGAGGCGTTGCTACGTGCCTTCTTCGCCGAACGACGCTGAAGCGACAGGCGGGCCGCGCGCGATTTTTCGACGAAAAATCGGCTCCGGCTCCGGGGCTTGTGGTTCAGATCTCGATCGGGGCCAGCACCTCGGGTTCGATCACCCGGACGCCTGGCAGGTTCTGTTTCAACGCTTCCGCCGATTGTTCGAGCAGCGGGAAGGTCCGGTAATGGCAGGGGATCACCGTCTTGAAATTGAAGAAGGTCCGCGCCGCATAGGCCGCACGTTTCATGTCCATGGTGAAATGCCCGCCCGCGCAGAGCAGTCCGATATCGGGCGCATGCAGGTCGTTGAAGATTTCCATGTCGGCCATCACGTCGGTATCGCCGCTGACATAGATCACATGGCCTTCGCCCGCGATCATGTAACCTGATTCGGTTCCGGCATAGACAGGCCCCTCCGGCCCCTGGACCGAGGAGGAATGGGTGGCATTGACCATCGTGACCGACACATTGCCGAGCCGGACGGTCCCGCCCTTGTTGAATCCGATCACCGAGAGCCCCTCCCTGGCTTCCCACCAGCTCATCAGGTCGAAAATGCCGACGGCCGGTATCGACAATTCCCGCGCGATCGCAATCGTGTCGGAAACATGGTCGAAATGGCCATGGGTGACGAGCACATGAGTGGCGCCGCCGATCGCCTCGGCCCGTCTCTCCTCGGGAAAGAGCGGGTTGCCCATAAGCCACGGGTCGATCAGCAGAACCTGATCCTCGATTTCGATCCGGAACCCGGAATGGCCCAGCCAGACGATCTTCATGGTCGGTTTCCTTCTGCTGTGGGCCTTGCCGCACCGGCCACCTGCCCCAAGATTTGCGGCAAAGGTAGCAGAGCGGGGCGGGCATTCCCATGGACTGGACGCGACAGATCGACGCCTATTGCGAACGTTCCGATCCGGGCTTCTGGTCCGAGCCGGTGAATGCCGCGACCAACGCCGCCTTCCTGCTGGCGGCGGTGATCCTGTGGCGACGGAGCGGTGGACTGCCATTGGCCCGGGCGCTTGCCGTCGTTCTGGGCCTGATCGGCATCGGCAGCTTTCTCTTTCACACTCTGGCGACCGAATGGGCGTCAATGGCGGATGTGGCGCCGATTCTCGGTTTCATCCTGCTTTATATCTTCGCGGCCAATCGCGCCTATTGGGGGCTGGGGCTCTGGCCGTCGCTGGGGCTGACGGTGCTGTTCATTCCCTACGCGGCCCTGACCGGATCGCTTTTCGCGCGCCTCGACTGGCTCGGCAGTTCGGCCGGCTACGCGCCGGTGGCGTTGCTGATCCTCCTTTATGCCCTGGCGCTTGCCCGGCGCCTGCCTCGGGTCGCGGCCGGGCTGGGGATCGGCGTCGGCCTGCTGGCGATCTCGCTTGCGTTCCGTACGCTCGACCAGCCGCTCTGCGCGGCCTTGCCGCTTGGCACGCATTTCCTCTGGCATGTGCTGAATGCCGCGATGCTGGGATGGATGATCGAGGTTTATCGCCGATATGAGATAGGGCGCCGGTCCTCGGGCTGACCGGGGATGTCCGGAGGCGCATGGCGTACCCTGCGAATGGTGCTGCCGAGACCAGTGTGGCGCGCAATCGGGACCGGTCGATCCGGCCGCCGGTCAAGGCCTTCGGCGGGGGCCGGGACAGGGGTAACCGGAGCTGGGGTTCTCCAAGGGCTTCTGTCGGTCGAGGTAGCGCGCGATCCGGCTTTCCTGCAGAAAGCGCAGGGCCTGCGTCCCTTCGAGGGCGGCAGCGATCTCGTCTTCCGGAACGTCGGCCTCGATGGCAATGATCGCCAGAGAAATCCGGCACCCTCTGATCCGCTCGATCACATCCATCCCCGGAAGCCCCCTGTCGCGAGAATGGGAAAACAATGGCACAGTTTCAGGTCGAATTAAAATGCGGCCATTTTGCATTTTGTGGCGATGGGAGTGTTTGGCAGTATTATTAGAAATAAATAGAGGTCTTCTCACGCAAGTGGGGTATTCCATAGTTATTGAGATTAGCTGCCAAGTTATCTGTAATTTTTAATTAAATAGTCAGATTTCTTGGGGGCAGTTTAAAGGGGAATATGAACGGAATGCCTGCAGGATGCGCTCTGGGCATGATCGGGCTCTGTTGCACAAAGCCGCTGACGACGGAGCTACCCCTTTCCCGGACACACTTATGCCACGGCCTCGGTCACGGGTATGCCGAGCGCAGTGAAGCCGTTCATGACGGCGACACGAACCTGAAGCTCGGCAACCTGCCGGTCAGGCTCCCGCGCCATCAGGCGTTGGCCCAACAGCTTCATGCAGTGCATCTTGGTTTCGGCCAGACTTCTGCGATGGTAGCCACTCCACTTCCGCCAGATCTTCCGGCCCAGGCGTTTCGATGCGCGCAGCGCCTCGTTGCGGGCAATCGCGCCTGCGCTGCCAGGCTTCCAGGGTTTGGCATTTTTTCGCGGAGGAATGACGGCGTGGGCGCCCCGGTCGGCAATGGTGTCGTGACACTTGCGCGTGTCGTAGGCACCATCTGCGGTGACACTGTCGATCTCCTGATCGAGCGGGATCTGGTCGAGCAGTTCCGGCAGCATGGGGGCATCGCCGATATCGCTGCTGGTGAACTCCACCGCCCGGATTTCCAGTGTTTTCTCATCGATCCCGAGGTGAACCTTGCGCCAGATGCGGCGTTTGGCGCCGCCATGCTTGCGCGCATTCCACTCCCCTTCGCCCTCGACCTTGATGCCGGTGCTGTCGATCAGCAGGTGCAGCGGTCCCTCCGATCCCCGATACGGAATGTTCACGTTCAGGGTCTTCTGGCGGCGCGACAGCGTGCTGAAATCCGGCACCGACCAGTCCAGCCCGCTCAACTGCAGAAGGCTCTCGACGAAGCCTGTCGTCTGCCGGGTCGACATTTTCGCTCGGACCAATGGCGCTCCAATGTCGACCATGCCAAACAGGACTTTCATCGTCAGGCAGGTCTGGATGGCCGCGTCACTGTAGGTGGGCTGCCGGCCGCGCTTGCCGGTCGGCCCGGCCTCCCACGTCATCTCGGGACCGAACCAGATCGTCAGCGAGCCCCGGCGCTTGAGCGCTTCGTTGTAGGACCGCCAGTTCTTGATCTTGTAGGTCGGGGTGGATGGGCTGCTCATCCCCTCCAGCTATCACGCTGGATTCACAAGGTGAATCGCCCACGAGCTTTGTGCAACAGAGCCTCGCGGCGGTCGAGATTTGCCAGCGCAAAGAGAGCGCCCCGGAAAAGGGAACGCTTCGGGATCGGCTGCTCCGAGGCCCGCGCGGGCAGGACCGGGCCCATCAGGAGGCAGGTCGGGGAAACCGGAACGCCCCCGCCGGACGGGGGCGCCGGCCCGTGCGGGGGCGTTGGGCCGGGGTCCGCGGCTGCGCCCGTCCGTTTCAGCCCGGCATGAAGACGACGGTCTTGTGTCCGTTGAGAAGCACCCGGCGTTGCAGGTACAGCCGCACGGCGCGGGCCAGGACACGGCTTTCGATGTCGCGGCCGACGGCCACGTAATCCTCGGCCGAGAGCGCATGGTTCACCCGTTCGGTTTCCTGCTCGATAATCGGCCCCTCGTCGAGATCGGCGGTCACGAAATGTGCCGTCGCGCCGATCAGCTTGACGCCGCGCTCATGGGCCTGGTGATAGGGCTTGGCGCCCTTGAAGGAGGGCAGGAAGGAATGGTGGATATTGATGACCCGGCCTTCCAGCGCCCGGCTCAGCTTGTCCGAGAGCACCTGCATGTAACGCGCCAGAACCACCAGTTCTGCGCCGGTCTCCTCGACCAGGGCGAGCACTTTCGCCTCCTGCTCGGCCTTGGTCTCCTTCGTCACCGGCCAGCAGTAATAGGGGATGCCCGCGGCCTCGGCCGTCGCGCGGCTGTCCTCGTGGTTCGAGATCACGGCGGCGACCTCGGCCTCCATCCAGCCGACCCGGATCTGGTAGAGGATATGCAGCAGCGCATGGTCGAATTTCGACACCATGAGGATGATCCTCGGCCGGCGGGAGGCATCGACCACCTCGGCCTCCATGCCATAGCCGTTGATCGCGGGGGCAAGCCGGGCGCGGATGGCCTCGGCCTCGGCGGGCGCGGCGATGTGGAAGGCCACGCGCATGAAGAAGCGGTTGCTTTCAGGGTCGCGGAACTGGGCGCTGTCCTGGATGTTCCCGCCCAGCGCGGTGACGGCATTGGCGACGGTGGCGACGATCCCGGGCTGGTCGTCGCAGGTGAGCGTCAGGATGAAATCTGTCGAGGCCATGGGCGGGGTCCTTGCCTTGAATGTCTTGGGCGCGCGTTTCGGCGCCTTGCGTTATGGAGAAAGGCCCGGCGCGAGTGCAAGCGCCATTCCTGCGCCGCCGCTTTGGGGGCCGGTCGCGACATTGCCAGGGGGCGCCGGCCTGCCGACCGGGCGCGCTCTTGCAGCATGCGCGGCAGACGGCTAAACGCGGGAACGGATTTCAAGAGCACGGAAAGGCGGCCCCATGTCCATCGACATCGACACCGCGCGGCGGGTGGCGCACCTCGCCCGGATCGCCGTTCAGGAAGACGACCTGCCGGCGCTGGCGCAGGAGCTGTCGGGCATCCTGACCTTCATGGAAGAGCTGAACGAGGTCGACGTGACCGGCGTCGAACCGATGACCGGGGTCACGCCGATGCGGCTGAAGCGGCGCGAGGATATCGTCACCGACGGCGAGATGCAGGACCGGATCGTGTCGAACGCGCCCGATGCGCGCGAGGGCTTCTTTGCGGTTCCCAAGGTGGTGGAGTAACGCCATGAGCGATCTGACCAGGCTGACCATTGCCGATGCGCGCGACGCGCTGCGCAAGGGCGAGACCACTTCGGTGGCGCTGACCGAGGCCTATCTCTCGGCAATCGACGGCGCGGACGCGCTGAACGCCTTCGTGCACAAGACCCCCGAGATCGCGCTCGAGCAGGCCAGGGCTGCCGACAAGCGGATCGCGACGGGCGAGGCGCCCGCGCTTTGCGGCATGCCGCTGGGCATCAAGGATCTCTTCTGCACCAAGGGCGTGGCCTCGCAGGCCGCCTCTAAGATCCTCGACGGCTTCAGGCCCGAATATGAATCGACCGTGACCCGGAATCTATGGGATGCGGGCGCGGTCATGCTGGGCAAGCTCAACATGGACGAATTCGCCATGGGCTCGTCGAACGAGACCAGCACCTATGGCAATGCGGTCAACCCCTGGAAGATCGACGACCGGCAGCTGACCCCGGGCGGCTCTTCGGGGGGCTCGGCTTCGGCCGTTGCCGCCGATCTCTGCATGGCGGCGACCGGTACCGATACCGGCGGCTCGATCCGTCAGCCCGCGGCCTTCACCGGCATCGTCGGTATCAAGCCGACCTATGGGCGCTGCTCGCGCTGGGGGATCGTGGCCTTCGCCTCGTCGCTCGATCAGGCCGGGCCGATGACCCGGACGGTGCGCGACGCGGCGATCATGCTGGGCGCGATGTCGGGCCATGACCCGAAGGATTCGACCAGCGCCGACATTCCGGTGCCGGATTTCGAGGCGATGCTGACCGGCAATATCCGCGGCAAGACCATCGGTATCCCGAAGGAATACCGCATGGAGGGCATGCCCGCCGAGATCGAGAAGCTCTGGGCCGACGGCGCCGAGATGCTGAAGGATGCGGGCGCCTCGATCGTCGAGATCAGCCTGCCGCATACCAAATACGCGCTGCCCGCCTATTACGTGATCGCACCGGCCGAGGCCTCGTCGAACCTCGCGCGCTATGACGGCGTGCGCTACGGCCGCCGGGCAAAGCTCGGGCAGGGCGACGGCATCGTCGAGATGTACGAGAAGACCCGCGCCGAAGGCTTCGGCAAGGAGGTCCAGCGCCGGGTGATGATTGGCACCTATGTGCTGTCGGCGGGCTTCTACGACGCCTATTACAACCGCGCCCGCAAGGTCCGTGCGCTGATCAAGCGCGATTTCGACGAGGTTTTCGCAGGCGGTGTCGATGCGATCCTGACGCCTGCCACGCCCTCGGCGGCCTTCGGTCTGGGCGAGATGGCCGATGCCGATCCGGTGGCGATGTATCTCAATGACGTCTTCACCGTGACCGTGAACCTTGCCGGCCTGCCGGGGATCTCGGTGCCCGCGGGGCTTGATGCCCAGGGGCTTCCGCTGGGGCTTCAGCTGATCGGCCAGCCCTGGGGCGAAGGCGAATTGCTGAATGCCGCACATGTTCTTGAGCAGGCCGCGGGATTTGTTTCCAAGCCCGCGAAATGGTGGTAAGGCGCGCCGGATCACTTGGATTGACGCCATTAGCAGGATGGACCCGATGCGTGCCGTGACTTCCGCGATTGCGGTTCTTGCGCTGGCTGCGTGCAATACGCAGTTGCCCGATTCCGCGGCCGGAGAGGGCTTTGACACTTACGCCGATTACAGCGCCCATCGCGAAGGCGTGTTGCAGGGCGCGGTGTCGGCCCAGCCGATCACTGCGGCGCCCTCGCAGGATGTCGTGACCGAGGTGACCGGCGCGCCGATTCCGGCGGTCGAGAGCGTCGACGGCACCGCCACGCCCGGCGCGCAGGCGGAAAGCCATGCCCGGATCTCGGACGAGCAGAGCTTTGCCGCCGTCAGTGCCCGCGAGACCATCGCTAGCGACCGCGAGCGGCTGGAGCAGCAACGCGAGCAATATACCGTCATCCCGCCCGAGCCGCTTCCGCAGCGCGAGGGCGGCAATGGCGCCAGCATCATCGAATACGCTCTGCGGACCAGCAATCCGGTCGGCCAGCAGGTCTACAAGCGCGGCCGTGCCGTTGCGCCCGAAACGCTGGCCCGGCGCTGCGCCAAATACGGCTCGGACGATCACGCCCAGGAAGCCTTCCTCAAGAATGGCGGGCCCGAGCGCGACCGGCTGGGGATCGATCCCGATGGCGACGGTTTCGCCTGCTACTGGGATCCCTCGCCGTTCAGGCTTGCCGAACGCTAGGGGCGTGGCGCCGCTCTGGCGGCCCTCGCCCAATTGCGGGGCGCGGCGGGGCGGGGCGCGGCCCGACATGGTCGTGCTGCATTTCACCGCAATGGCCGATGCCGCCTCGGCGCTCGACCGGCTCTGCGACCCGGCGGCCGGGGTATCGGCGCATTACCTCATCGCCAGTGACGGGCAGGTTCTTCAGCTTGTCGACGAGGCCGACCGCGCCTGGCATGCCGGGGCCGGGTGCTGGGGCGCGGTCTCGGATGTCAATTCCCGCTCGATCGGCATCGAGCTCGACAATCCGGGCGACCGGCCGTTCCCGGCACCGCTGATGGCTGCGCTCGAGGCGCTTCTGCCCGGCATTCTTGCACGCTGGTCGATCCGGCCCGAGCGGGTGATCGGGCATTCCGACATGGCGCCCGACCGCAAATGGGATCCGGGCCGACGCTTCGACTGGCGAAGGCTCGCGCGGCAGGGCCTGGCGGTCTGGCCCTCGCCCGGCCCGACCGTGGCCGGGGCAGCGCCCGCTGCCGAAACCGCGCCCGACGAGATCGCCTTTCGCAACGCGGCCACGGCCTTCGGCTATGGTGCCGGATGGGAGACGGCGCATGTACTCGACGCGCTGCGCCAGCGGTTCCGGCCCTGGGCCGCGGGGCCGCTTGCCGCGGCCGATATGGCCGTGATTGCCGATCTTGCCCGCCGCTTCCCCGTTGACCCCGGCTCCGCGGGCGCCTAGATCGGGCCCGCGCGGATGGCTGGATGGCCGCGGGGGTGCACGCCCTCGAGGAAAGTCCGGACTCCACGAAGCAACGGTGCCGGGTAACGCCCGGCGGGGGAAACCCCAGGGAAAGCGCCACAGAGAACAGACCGCCTCCGGCTTCGCCCGGAGGTAAGGGTGAAACGGTGGGGTAAGAGCCCACCGCGGGACTGGCAACAGGACCGGCACGGCAAGCCCCACCGGGAGCAATGCCGAATAGGGACCCCGCGCAGGCCAGACCTGCAGGGCGGCTTCGGCCCAGGGGTCCGGGTTGGCAGCTTGAGCGTATCGGTAACGGTACGCCCAGAGGAATGGTCATCCAGGGGGCCTCGTGTCCCCGGACAGAATCCGGCTTACAGGCCGTCCGCGCATATCCTGCCTGTATTTCCTCAAGCCGCCCTTCCGCCTGGTGCCGGGAGGGACGGTTTTGGGCCTTGGCCAATGCCCGAAAACCTCTAGGGTTCGATGCCGGGAAGCGCGCTGCCCCGGACAGGGGATAGCAGAGGGACAAAGGACCGGATGAGTTTTGTCAGGACGATGGCCACCCTTGCCGTGGGCTTTGCGGCGGCCAGGGGGCTCGAGAGGTTCCAGAGGATGGGCGGCGGCGCGGGAATCGCCGATTCCGTGAAATCGGCCGCGACCCGGGCCGGGATCGGCAGCCAGATCGGGCCGCTCCTGGAGCGGATGCAGGTGCCGGGGGGCGCGGCGGCGCTGAAGGCCAATGCCAAATGGCTGGGCACGAAGGCGCGCGAGACCGGCGATCACGCGCTGGTCGGGCTCGGCGGGCTGATGGCGGCGCTGGGCGGCGCCTCCTGGGCGGGTTCGGTCAATGCCAGGGATATCCTGAATGCGATGGGCGAGATCGCGCCGCCCGATGTCTCGATGGAGAAGAATGCGCGGCTGTTGATCCGCTCGATGGTGATGGCGGCGAAATCCGATGGCGAGATCGACGCGGCCGAGCGCGCGGCGATCCTCGATGTTCTGGGCGATGCCACGGCCGACGAGCTTGCCTTTGTCGAGGCCGAGATGGCCCGGCCCATCGATATCCGGGCGCTTGCGGCCGAGACCGGTAATCATCAGCGCACGGCGGTCTATGCCGCGGCGGTCGTGACGACCAGGCTCGACAGCCCGGCCGAGATCGCGCATCTTGATCGTCTGGCCGAGGCGCTGCATCTCGGGCGTGCCGCGCGCCAGCGGATCCACAAGGCGATGCGGCTGCCGCAGGTGCTGGCCTGACCCACGCACCTCCGGGGCGCGGGCAGGGGGCTGGCCGGCTTGCGCTTGCAGGGCCAGAACCCGCTTGACTCGGGGGCGCGGATCGCTAAAACGCGGGCTTCAAGAACTTCACGGGCGCAATGCCGCCCGCGCGACGGAGATGAGACATGGCGAAGCCGACAACCATCAAGATCCGCCTGAACTCGACCGCGGGCACCGGCCATTTCTACGTGACCAAGAAGAACGCCCGCACCATGACCGAGAAAATGGTGGTCAAGAAATACGACCCGGTCGTGCGTCAGCACGTCGAATACAAGGAAGGCAAGATCAAGTGATCTAGCCGCCTCCGGGTTTTACCCGGCAAGGGTCAGACCGGGGCCGCGCCGCAAGGGGCGGCCTTTCGTTTTGCGTTCTTTCTTTTGCACGGCGCTCGCGCCTGGGCGCGGCCCTGCATCCGGAACCGTCCGAGCGGCAGGCAACGTCTGCGGGTCCGGTGGCGGGCCGGTCGCTTTCCTCTCTTCACTCCCGATACCGCTTTTCCCGTTTCCGGCGCGAGGTCTTCCTCCTGCCCTCCGGGTCTCAAGCTGCCCGCGCGAAGGCAGAGATCTCGGCGGCCGCCAGCCGGGCCTGCCACCCTGCGCAGGATGTCGAGCTTCGGGTGCAGGCTGTGCCGCTTATCGGTGCCAGAGAGGCCCAAGGCCAGGACGCGCGAACGAGATCGGCGCGATGCGACCGTGGCGGCGGCGATCCGGTCGGCAAGCGGGACATTGCCCGCGGGGGAATACCAGGGGCCTCACAGCGCGCCCGGCCGACGGCGTGGGCTGGCCCGGATGAGGAAGAGTGCGCCGAGAAAGGCGTCGATGCTGTCCCGGGCCGAGATCGAGGACCGTGCCGTGCGTCTGCTCCGGTCCGGCGATATCGGCGCGAAATCGCGGGATCGTGCCCGACAGCGCGGCGAGAGACAGGCGCCGGCGAGGGGCGGTTCCGACACTGGCTGGCATCCATGCCCCATGCGGCCAACGACCGCAGGCGGGTCCGAGGCGGAAGTCAGTGGCTTCTCGAGGCTGCCTGACCGTGACCGGTCGTTCCGGGCGGCGCTGGGGGCTTTCCGAAGGACTGGAATCAGACCCAAGATCCCCGGCGCTAACGTCGGCGCGGCGAAGCTAGAACTCGATCACGACGGATGGCGTGTTGCGTTTCGCCGCGCCCTGATAAACGGCCTCGATGTTGTTCCCGTCCGGATCCAGCACGAAAGCGGCATAGTAGTCCGGATGATAGGCCCGCAGGCCCGGCGCGCCGTTATCGCGTCCGCCATTCTTCAGCGCGGTGCTGTGGAAGGCATCCACCATGGCCCGGTCTTTCGCCTGAAAGGCAAGATGGTGCCGTCCTGTCAACTCCCCCAGAGCCGTCGGGCTGTCGGCCGAAGACACGACAAGCTCATCGGCCAGGAAATACCCGTTCCCGGTGCTGATGACCGGGATCTTGAGGGCCGACAGGACTGCCTTGTAGAAGCGTTCGCTTGCATTCAGGTCCCGGACCACAAGCTGAATGTGATCGATCAAACGCCCTCGGTGTAGCTGGTGGTCTGCCATGGTCTTCCCTTTTGGTGGCGAGCAGAGGGGACCGCCCCCTGGCACCGGGATAAGAGCCCGGGGGCGGAACTGCGGCAAGGGGCCTATCCGCCGCGTCTTGGGGCGCAAGCATCAGCCGCGCGTTCTGCCCCTCCGGAGATTGACATATCTAGGCTCGATATCAGGCCCGGCGCGGGCCTTCGCGGCGATCGGGAGCGGCGACGGCCCGGTGAAGGGCTGTGCACTGTCCTTGGCAGGGACCCGCACGCGCTGCGATGCCGGCAAGGACGATGGCCATTCCCCGGAGGATGAGGTCTTCCGGACGGGGCTTTCCGATGGGCCGTGGCGGGGACCGAACTGGCGGCTGGGACCCGGCTTCGTGCCCGGCGACCTCATGTGCGACGAGGTGTTGGGCCGCAACGGTTATCCGGCCTGCGCCGAGCTGCCGCGGCGGACTGTCCGGATGTGCCCCCATTCAGATATCGCAGCACCGAAGGTCGCGCCGACCATCCTCGATTAAGATTGTGGAAGCGGTCCGGCATTGGCTCGAGGCGACGCCATGGTCTTCGCGAAAGCGATTGCGGATCTGCGGAAATCTCGGGCGCCCCATGGCAGGCGGCTCCGGGGACGAACGGGACGTCCTGGCCATTGGCCTGGCCTTGCAGGGGCTGCGCCCCGCGATGCCCGTCCGATGAGACCTGTCCGATGATGCCCCTCCCGCTATGACTGTCCTGCTCTGGTTGTCACGGTCGGAATTGGTCCGAGTGTTTTACTTAGGTATTGTGCCTGCGGGCGTGCTGTGGTTCTTTGCGTCCGATTTCTCAAGCCAGTTTCGGGTCCTTCCCGCCGCCAGAGAACAGAGTGCATCAATGGATCTCAGGGAATGGAACGCTCGATGGGCATCTCTCACCTTGGCGCCGCGGCTGCGGTCGGCCTTCTCGCCTCGTCCCTCGGCGCCTCTGCGCAGGAGGTCGGGTCGCATCTCTCGATCGAGCTGAATGCGGTTGCACCGGCCGAGACCGGTTGCCTGATCAGCTTTCTGGCCCGGAACGGGCATGAAGCCGGCATCGACCGGGCGGTTTTCGAAACCGTGCTGATCGACCGTCAGGGCCAGGTCGATCGTCTGAGCCTGTTCGATTTCGGGACGTTGCCCGCCGGGCGGCCGCGGATGCGGCAATTCTCCGTTCCCGGGCTCGATTGCGGCGATCTGGGGCAGATCCTGATCAATGGCGCGACGACCTGCGAGGCCGGAGCGCTGGGCGAGGCAGCCTGCACCGAGGGGCTCGGGCTGAGCAGCCGCACCGATGTGGAGCTGATCGGATGATCGGCGCGGTGATCGAGCTTTTGCGCCGTGTGGCCGATCTCGGCGGGCCGGTGGTTCTGATCCTGATCGGGGTCTCGGTCCTGACGGTGGCAGTCGTGCTTTACAAGCTCTGGCAATTCGCGGCCTCGGGCGTCGGCCGGCACCGGGCGCTGTCGGAGGCGGTCGCGCATTGGGACAGGGGCGAGAGGGACCGGGCGCGGGCCGCGCTCGAGGGTTCGCGCAGCTATCTGCGCCCGGTGGTCGATCTTGCGATGTCGGGGCAGACCGATCCCGAGCGGCTGGAGGCCGAGGCCGAGGTCCGCTTTGCCCGGCTGGAAAGCGGCTTCCGGCTCCTCGACTCGGTCGCGCAGCTCTCGCCGCTGCTGGGGCTGTTCGGCACCGTCCTGGGCATGATCGCGGCGTTTCAGGCGCTGCAGGCGGCGGGCACGCAGGTCGACCCGTCGATCCTTGCGGGCGGTATCTGGGTGGCGCTTCTGACCACGGCGGTCGGTCTGGCCGTGGCGATGCCGACGGCGCTGATCCTGAGCTGGTTCGAAGGCCGGATGGAGGCCGAGCGGGTGCTGGCCGAGACCGCCATTCACACCGTTCTGGCCCCCGGCAATGCGCCCGGCGCGCCCGGACCGGTCGCGTCGGACGGTCGGGATCATGGCTAGGCCGCGGCGGCGGCGGCTGTCGCTCACGTCGCTGGTCGACGTGATCTTCCTGCTGCTGCTCTTCTTCATGCTGAGCTCGACCTTCACCCGGTTTGCCGAGGTCGATCTCGTGGCGGCCGGGCAGGGCGGGGCGGCGGCGGACAGCGAGACGCGGCCGCTTTTCCTGCAGCTCGAGCCCGACCGGCTGCGGCTGAACGGTCGCGCGCTTGACCTTGACGGACTGGCCGAAGGGCTGGGTCCGGTCGAGCCGGGGCAGGTCGTGCTGGTGGCGCTGCGCGGCGGGGTCAGTGCGCAGCGGCTGACCGATCTTCTGGTCGCGCTTCGCGCGATCCCGGGGCTGGGCGTGACTGTACTGGGGGCGACATGATGGCCAGACAAGCTGCGATCAGGGCTGCGAAGGCACGCCGTGCCGGGCGCGAGCCGACCATCGCACTGATCAATATCGTCTTCCTGCTGCTGATCTTCTTCCTCGTCGCAGGCACGCTGGCGGCGCCGCTCGATGCGACCCTGAAACTGGTCGATACCGAGGGGCTGGAAGGGGCTGCGCCCGCCGAGGCGCTGGTTCTGCATGCCGATGGGCGGATCACGCTGCAAGAGCAGGCGACGACGCCCGAGGCCTTCGTCGCCGGGCTTGAGAAGCCCGAGACGGGCGTCACCATCGCCCGGGTCGTTCCCGATCGCGACGTGCCTGCAGCCGATCTTGTGGCGCTTGGGCAGGCCTTGCGCGCAGCCGGGGCCGAACGGGTGGTGATCGTCACCGAACGGGGGCTGCAATGACGATACCAAGTTCCCGCTTCGGCAAGCTGCTGGCCTGTGGCCTCGCGCTCGGGGCGCATGGAGCGCTTGCCCTGGTTCTCGTCCCCGAGGTCGAGATCAGGATGGAGGGCCGTAACGGCGCGGCCGAGGCGGCGATCGGTTCGAGCTTCGCCGATATGGCGGCCGGACGGCTCGATGCCGAGAGCGTCGAGGATGTGGTCGAGCCCGAACAACCCCTCGAACCGCTCCGTCCTGACAGGCCCGAGCCGGTCGAGACCGTCATGCCGGATCCTGCCCAGGCATTGGCGCCGGTCCCTGACATGGTCGTGGCGGAGAGCCCCGAGCCCGAAACCTTGACTGCGGAACCCGAGCCCAAGCCCGAACCGAAGCCCGAAGCGAAACCGGTGGCGCGAGGCAATGCCGACCGCAACGCCCGTGCCGGTCAGGCGGCGGGCAATGAGCGCGCAGAGGCCGCGACCAGTGGCCGGGGCGGCGCCGTGGCCGAGTCGGGCAATGCCGCAAGCTCGAACTATCCCGGGCTGGTGATGCGGGCGCTGTCGCGGGTGCCGAAGCCCAGGATCCGTGCCCGCGGCGCCGCGGTGGTGGCGTTCCGGGTCGCGGCGGATGGCGGTCTGGCCTCGGCTTCGGTGGCGCGCAGTTCGGGCTCGACCGCGCTCGATCAGGCGGCTTTGCGCCTTGTCGAACGCGCCGCACCCTTTCCGGCCCCCCCGCGCGGTGCCCAGCGCAGCTTCTCGATCCGGATCGAGGGCCGGTAAGGCGCGCGCGCCTGCCGCGTGTTTCCGAGGCGATCTGCCACGGATTTCGGCAAACTGCGCTGCCCTTCAGGGCGAATGGTCGCGTCCCGCCCTGGAGGGCAGGCGCGGCCATTGCCTGCGCGCGAGGCGTTATCTAGCCTTGGTTCCGGTCGCAAGGCGGCAGGAGGCCCGAATGAGCGAGACCGGCGACGATGCGAGCTTTCGTGTGGCGGCGATCCCGCTTTCCCGAGAGCCGTCTGTCGACCCGTTGCTGGCGACGGTGGTGGCGGTGCTTCGCGCCGAGGGCGTTCGTGTCGCGGGCTTCCGACAGGAGCGCGGCGCGGATGGCGGCCTGGCGGTCGAGGATCTGACCGGCGGCGGCGTCTTCCCGATCTCGCAGCAGCTGGGCTCGGGTTCGGAGGGCTGCAGTCTCGATCCGCAGGGCCTGGCCGAGGCCGCCTGCGCGGCGCTGGCCGCGCTGGAGACCGGCCCCGATCTGCTGATCCTGCCGCGTTTCGGCAAGGCCGAGGCCGAGGGGCAGGGGTTCCGCGCGGTGATCGAGCGCGCCTGCGAATGGCAGGTGCCGGTGCTGGTCGCGGTCAAGCCCGATTGCAGCGAGGCCTGGGAGGCGTTCACCGGCGGGGCCGCCGCCCGGCTTGCCCCCGACCGGGACGCGCTTCTCGAGTGGTGCCGGGCGGGGCTGGGCGTCCGCACCTGACGCGGCGCGCGGGCTCTGCCGGGTCTAGCAGGGTGCTGAAATAGTCGTACCTCGACGCCGGTTGCAGAACATGATTCATCCGCCGGGGATCAACGGCGGATACAGGCATGCGCGGTGCAGACGAGACGAGCGGATCGCTGTTCAGCTATGTCGATCTCGAGGTGCGCATCCCCGCCCGGCATCCGCTGCGGAAGATCCGTCAGGTGGTGAATGACGCGCTCGCCAGCCTCGATGCAGAATTCGAGGTGTTCTACACTGACTTCGGCCGTCCCTCGATCGCGCCGGAGCGCCTGATCCGCGCGAGCCTGCTGCAGATCCTCTACTCCGTCCGCTCCGAGCGGCAGCTGATGGAGCAGCTGGACTACAACCTGTTGTTCCGCTGGTTCGTGGGGCTTGGCATCGACGACCAGGTCTGGGTCCCGACCGTGTTCAGCAAGAACCGCGACCGCCTTTTGACCACCGACATGTCACGCAAGGTGATGGCTGCCATCCTGGCCCACCGAGAGGTCGCGCCGCCGCTTTCGGACGACCACTTCTCGGTCGACGGCACGCTGGTGAAAGCCTGGGCCTCGATGAAGAGCGTCCGGCCGAAAGAGGATGGCGATCCCGGCGATCCTCCGGCAGGGGACGCCGCCCCGCAAAGCCCCTCCCCGCGGCCCGATCCGGAAACCCGCCAGATGCCCCTTCCCGCCAGCCGCAATGCCGAAGTCGATTTCCGGGGTCAGAAGCGCACGAACGCGACGCATGCCTCGACGACAGATGCGGTTGTACGGCTCTACCGGAAATCTCCGGGCACCGGCGCGATGCTATGCTTCATCGGGCGCACTTATGGAGAACCGCAGCGGGCTGGCCGTCCAGGGCGACCTGACCCGCGCAGAAGGCGCGGTCCTCCGTCATCGACGGACGGACCACCCGGCACAATGGCTATGCGCTGTCGCAGAAGCACCGGAAGCGGATCGAGGAACTCTTCGGCTGGTCCAAGACGGTGGGAGGCGCGGCGCAGACGGCCTGTCGCGGCGTGGAGCGGGTGCGGTCCCGCTTCATCCTCGCCCTGGCGGCGGCAAATCTTGCCCGGCTGCCGCGAATACTGGCGATTTGAGGGCGGAGACTCCCGACCAGCATGCCGCGTGGCGGGAAGACGGCGGATAGGAGCAGCGCAATGGCAGGAACGGAGGAAGCCGTTCCGACCAATCGACTATTTCAGCACCCTGTTAGGGCAGCGCCAGGATCACATGGCTCGACTTGATCAGCGCGGTTGCGCTGTCACCCGGGGCAAGCGCCAGCGCCTCGGCGCTTTCGCGGGTGATGGTCGCGGCCAGCGTCTTGTCGCCGCCGAGATCGAGCACGATCTCGCTGTTCACCGGCCCGTCGGTGCGGCCGGTGACGGTGCCGCTCAGCCGGTTGCGCACCGAGAGCGGGCCGAAATCCCGACCCTTGGCGAGGATGACGAAGCTGGACTTGACCAGCGCGAAGACCTCGATGCCGGGGGCAAGCCCCATCCCGGCGGCGCTCTGGCCGGTGATGACCGAGGTCAGGGCCTGGCCGCCGCCGATATCCATCTGCACCTCGGCGCTGACGGGGCTTTCGGTGACCGCGGTCACGGTGGCGCGATAGGTGTTGCGGGCCGAGGTCTTCATCATCAGGCTCCAGAGAATATCGCCGGGATCGAGATCGATCTGGTTGTCCAGCGAGGCGACCACCCGTTCCAGACCCTCCTGGATCGCGGTGAAGGCGGCGATCACCTTCTCGCCGGCGGGCGTCAGCACGGCGCCGCCGCCCGCGCGTCCGCCGGGGGCGGCGCTGACAAGGGGGCTGGCGAAGATGTTGTTCATCGCCTGCACCCCGTCCCAGGCGGCCTTGTAGGACAGGCCAACCTCGCGCGCGGCCGCCGAGATCGAACCGGTGCGGCCGATCGCCGCGAGAAGCGCAACCCGGTCGGCGCCCATCCGCGCCCCGGGCCGTTCCAGCGTCAACGCACTGCGCAATCCTACCGGCATGGCCGTCCTGCTCCTTCCGCCGAGATTGCCATGTCTTAGCGCGAAGCCGGCCGGTCTGCCACTGTCGAGTGCCGCGCGGCCTCCCTCCGCTGCGGGCGGGCGGCCTGCCATGGGGGAGATGCCGGGGACGAACCGACGGGCCGCGGGATCTGCCGCTGCCGCTTTCCCGGGCGCTGCCAGTCGGCATGGCGGGGAAAGGCGTCACTTCCCGCGCAAAACCGCGCGGTCGGTTGGGCGATCTTGTCTCGCGTTATGTCGTTGTACACTATAACGAAGGAGCTGCGGCCGCCGATCCGTGCGGCCCGGAATGAAAGGACCCGGCATGGAAAAGGTGATGGCCGAGATCAGGCGCGGCGAGGTCTGCACGGCGCTTCCGGAGCGAGACGACGCCGCGCTCTGGTTCATCGGACGGCTGCGGACGCCCTGGCAGAGCCCGCGCGACTGTCCGCGGCAGGGCGATGCCCTGGCCGGGCCGGTCTGCCGGATCGAGATCGATCCGCGCTGGGTCGAGGCGCTGGCGGGGATCGAGCGCAAGGAGCGGCTGTTGCTGCTGTACTGGATGGACGGTGCGCGGCGCGACCTTGTCCGCCAGAGCCCGCGCAATGACGGCGAGACCACGGGCACATTCGCGCTGCGTTCGCCCAACCGGCCCAATCCGGTGGCCTCTTCGGTGGTGACGCTTCTGGGGTGCGAGGGCGACGTGCTGCTGGTGCGGGGGCTCGATTGCGTCGACGGAACGCCGCTGATCGATCTCAAGCCCGATTACGCCGGGCGGCCCTGTCCCGAGCACTGATTTCGCGCGGCTTCCGCATCGGTCGCCGCCGGAGGCGCCGGTGCAGGGCGGCTGTGCGAGAGGGCAATGCGGGGCAGCGGCGGTCGTAACCGGTCCGCCCCGCCCTGCAGGCTCAGTCCTTGCCGACCAGAACGTCGGAGGACTTGATGATGGCGCTGGCCTTGTCGCCGACCTTCAGGTCCAGATCCGTGGCGGCCTCGTTGGTGATCGAGGCGGTGACGGTGGCGCCGCCGATATCGATCTTGACATGGGTGGTGACGGTCCCGGTTTCGACCGCGCTCACGGTCCCTTCGAGGATGTTTCTTGCACTGAGTTTCATCTTTACGTCCTTTCCGATACATCGCGCCATTCGCGGCGGCCCGGCCAGCAGGAAGCCGGGGTCTCAGGATCATCCTCTCCAAGTCGCTTTGCAATATGAGAAAAAACTACATAACGGGGGATGCCGGCATAGTGCATCTGACGGCGGCACGGCGCTGGGCGTGACCTCGGCCCGGTGTCTTCAGGGTATAAGGTTCCATTTTTCGGGACAGGATCTCGGGGCCATTCTCGGTGGCGATCCGGGGGTGATGCTCCTGGGTCCGCCTCGCCGGTCTCGCCCGACCTGCTTCGCGGCATGTCGGCCTGTACCGTGAAGCTGGGCGCGCGCCCGAGCCTAGCGGCGGCAGGGCCGAGCGTCGTCCGCCCTGCCGCCGTGGCAATCGCGCACCCCAACGTTGCCCCTGCCCAACGGCCCTGGCAGAGGTCCAGAGAGGCGCCGGTTCAGAGGGGGCGCGCGGCTTCGTTCCGGGCGCGGTCCCAGAGCGCGGCGGCGGCGGTCTCGGCGGCGTCGAGCACTGCCATGCGGTCGACGCGCAGGGGCTCGCCCTCTGCGATCACCACCTCGCCGCCGACGACCACCGTTTCCACATCGCGGCCCTGCCCGGTATGGACCAGGGTCCCCAGAACGTTGGTCATCGGCCGCAGATGCGGACGCCGGAAATCGAACAGCACCAGATCGGCGCGCTTGCCGGTCTCGATCGAGCCGATCTCGGCCTCGAGCCCCAGCGCCCGGGCCCCGCCCATGGTGGCGGCCTCGAACATCGCGGCGGGTTGCCAGGTCTCGCCGACGCCGCCCTCCTGCAGGCGGCCCGTGGCCAGCGCCCAGCGCATCACCTCGACCATGTCGGCATGCATGTTGTCGGTGGCCAGGGCCAGGTTCATGCCAGCCTGGCGCAGCTTTGCCGTTGGCGCGAGGCAGCCATGGGTCTGATTGCCCTTGGCGATATGCGCCAGATGCGCCCCCGCCCGGCCCAACCTGGCGATGTCGTCTTCGGTCAGATGGATGCAATGGGCGCCGATCAGGCTGTCGTCGAGAAGGCCGACCTCGTCCAGCAGCTCTGGCGGGGTCATGCCGTCGCGCTCGCGGATGAAATCGACCTCGACCCGGCTTTGCGAAACATGGGTGTTGATCTTCAGACCATGCGCGTCGCGCAACTCGCGCACCCGGCCCAGCAGCGCGCGCGAGCAGGTATCGGGGGCATGGGGGGCCAGCACGACGCCGGTCCTGAGGCCCTCGGGGTCATGGAAGGCCGCGATCAGGTCAGCCGCCAGCCCCAGCGTCCAGTCGCCGATGGCATCGTCATAGCGCCAGTCGCCCAGATGGACGCGGGTGAAGTCGACATCGTGGATGCGCCCGCAGCCGAAGGCCCGGATGCCGGTCCCGGCCATGGCGGGCAGCGCGATCTCCTGATGGGTGAAGCTGTCATTGATCAGGGTCGAGCCGAAGGAAAGCGCCTCGAGCGCGCCGAGCCGGGCCAGCGCATGGGCCTCGTCAGGGCGCAGGTCATGGCCATGGGGCACGCCCATCGTATAGGCGGGGGCAAAGCCCATATCCTCGGCCACGCCCCGCACCATGCTGAGGATCGCATGGGTATGGACATTGACGAAACCGGGGGTCAGCACCCGGCCGTCGCCGGGGATGATGCGGGTCGAGGGGGCGATCCGCTCGGGGCGGGTGTCGCGGATGGCGCTGATGCGTCCGGCCGTGACCTCGACCCAGCCGGTTTTCAGGAAGGGCCGGGCCGGGTCCGAGGTGAGGATCGTGGCGCCGTCGACGAGAAGATCGGGGAAGGGTGGTGTCATTTTCAGAATCCGAACAGCGAGGGTAGCCAGAGCACGAGCGGCGGAAAGACGACGCAGAGCGCCAGCACACCGAATTGCAGCGCCACGAAAGGCGCCACCTCGCGGGTGAGCTGGCCCATGGGCACGCGGGTGATCCCGCTCATGACGAAGAGCAGCACGCCCACGGGCGGCGTCATCATGCCCACGACGAGGTTGTACATGAACAGGAAGCCGAAGAAGAGCGGGTCGATGCCGTAGCTGATCGCCATCGGTGCAAAGAGCGGCACCAGCATGATATAGGCCGCATTCGACTCGATCAGCATGCCGACGACAAGCAGCATCGCCATTACCAGCAGGATGAAGGTCATCGGGTCCGAGGTCAGGTCGCGGATCCAGGACGAGAGCCGCATCGGCACCAGATCGAGCGTGAAGACGAAGGTCACGACCGAGGCGAAGGCGATCAGCGCGCCGACCATGGCGGCCATCACCGCGGCCCGGAACAGGCAGCCGGGCAGATCGGCGACCCGCAGCCTGCGGGTGACGAAGAGGCCGACCACCAGCGCATAGACCACGGCGATGGCCGCGCCCTCGGTCGCGGTGAAGATGCCGCCGACGATGCCGCCCACGACGATCACCGGCATCAGGAGGATCAGGCCCGCGCGGCGGGTCTCGATCAGGGCGTTCCGCAGCGAGAAGGGAGTGCCGCTGAGGGCATAGCCCCGGCGCTTGGCGATCAGCGTGGCCAGCGCCATGAACCCGAGCGCCAGGATGATGCCGGGCACGATCCCGGCCATGAACATGCCGCCGACCGAGACCGAGGAGCCCGCCATCAGCGCATAGACGATCATCGCGTTCGAGGGCGGGATGACCGGGCCCAGATTGGCGGCCGAGGCGATCACCGCGCTGGAATAGCCGTCAGGGTAGGTCTTGCGGAGCGCGGGCACCAGCGTCGAACCCAGCGCGCTGGCCGAGGCGACGGCTGCACCGCTGACCGAGGCGAAGACCATGCCTGCGACGATCGTCACATGGGCGATGCCGCCCGGCACCCGGCCGACCAACGAATTGGCAAAGCTGACCAGCCGGTCGACGATGCCCGCCCTCACCATCAGCTCGCCCGCCAGCATGAAAAGCGGGATCGCCATCAGCGGAAAGGAATTGACCGCGAACATCATCCGCTGCGGCAGCACCACCAGATCGAACCCGCCCATGTAAAGCGCCGCTACCGCGCCCAGCCCGATGGCGAAGGCCAGGGGCGCCCCGATCAGGGCAAGAATGGCAAAGACAGAGACGGCAAGGGCGCTCATGACGTGGTTTCCTTCCAGGCATCGTCGCCCCAGATCGCGGGCCCGCCGAGGACGAACAACAACAGATGCAGAGCCGAATGCAGGGCGCAGATGCAGACCGGGATGTAGTAAAGCGCGGCGGTCACCGGCAGGGTCGGCATCAGCTCGCCCCATTTGTCCTCGGCCGCGCCGAGCGCGGTGACGAAGACCACCGCCATCAGCGCAAGCCCCGCCAGTGCCGAGCCACGCTGCAACATATCCTGGGCCCGGCCCGGCATGAGACGCAGAACGATGTCGATGCCGACATGCACGCCGCGGCGGATGCCATGCGGAATGGCCAGAAAGATCGACCAGACGAAGAACAGGCGCGACAGCTCGTCGGCGGCGTCGATGGACGAACTCAGGACATAGCGCTGGAACACTTGCGCCGAGATCAGAAGCGCCATGGCGGCCATCGCGGCCACGATGATCCAGCGCGACAGCGCGTCGGTCAGATCGACCGCCTTGCGCAAAAGCGCCAGCGGGCCGGCGGATGCCGGCCCGGGCGCGGGGTGTCCCGGACAGTTCACTGCGCGGCCTGTTCAAGCACGAGATCGATCACCTCGGGATCGACCCGCTCCTTCAGGCTTTCGGCGATGGCGGCGGTCGCCGCGCGCAGCCGGGCGCGTTCCTCTGACGGGATCTCGTCGAATTGCATTCCCTCGGCCACCAGCTTGTCGCGGAATTCCAGATCGACCCGCGCCGCCTCTGCCCGCTGCCATTCGATGGCGCTGCGCATCGCGGTCCGCACGGCCTGCTGGTTCTCGGGGCTCAGCGCCTCGAAGGCGTTCCTGTTGGCCACGACATTGATGAAGTCGAA
The DNA here is from genome assembly GCF_002073975.1 of Rhodovulum sp. MB263. Lineage (NCBI taxonomy): Bacteria > Pseudomonadati > Pseudomonadota > Alphaproteobacteria > Rhodobacterales > Paracoccaceae > Rhodovulum > Rhodovulum sp. MB263. The sequence continues at coordinate 1,052,602 of NZ_CP020384.1, forward strand.
GAAGTGGCCGGTATCCGACAGGTATTTCTGCACTTCGAAGAAGCGCCGGGTATAGATGATGTTATAGGGGTTTTCCTCGCCATCCAGAACCTTCTGCTGCAGCGCCGAGTAAAGCTCGGAAATATCGAGCGACTGCGGATTGGCGCCGAGCGCGCGGAAGGTCTCCAGATGCACCTCGTTGGGTTGCAGGCGGATCTTGAGGCCCTGGAAATCCTCCAGTGTCTTCAGCGGCCGGGCGCTGTTGGTGACATGGCGGAAGCCGAGCTCGCCATAGCCGAGATTGACGAAGCCCTGTTCCAGCAATGCCTCGTCCATCAACTGGCCGACAGGGCCGTCCATAACCTCGAAGGCCTTCTCGCGGCTGTCGAACAGGAAGGGCAGGCTGACGGCTTCGAGTTCGGGGACCGAGCGGGTGAAATAGGCGATCGAGGTGAACACCGCGAAGATCGCGCCCGACCGCACCTGGTCGACGTTTTCCTGCGCGCCGCCCAGCTGCATGGCGGGGAAGTTCTGCACCACGAGATCGCCGCCCGACAGGCGCTCGACCTCTTCCTTGAACACGTTCATGGCGCCGGTGGCGCTGTGTTCTTCGGGGAAGTTGCCGGCAACGCGCAGCACGGTCTGGGCCGAGGCCGCACCGGCCAGAAGCGACAGGCCGAGGCAGAGCCCGAAGGCCCGCGGAAGGAGGGGTTTCATATGGCAGATCCTTTTCCTGTTGATCCGATTGTGATTATGGGGCTGTCCCGGGTCGCAATGCCTGTCGTGCCGCTCAGCCTGAGGCTTCGTGGGCGAACTGGCGTGCCAGCGCGGGCGACAGGCCGGTTGCGGTCTTGGCCAGCGGTTTCGACGCGCGCCCGGCAAAGCCCGTCTGAGGCGCCAGCACCGCCAGGGCCAGCGCCTGCAATGTGGCCGCGCTGATCGGGTCGACGACCGGGGCTTCGACCTCGCCGCGGATCTCGGGCGCAAGCCCGGCCAGCGGGGCGCCGCCCAGCACGACGACATCGGCCCCGTCCTCGCGGACGGCGCGGTTGCACAGGCGGATCAACTCTGCGCGCAGGTTCTGCTGCACATTGCCCAGATCGGATGCGTGGCCGTCGGGGGTGCGTACGCCCGCGAACCGGGCGGTCAGGCCCGCGTCGCGGACCGAATCCAGATACCAGCGCCGCATCACCGGCGAGAAGGTGACGATCGAGATCCGCTCGCCCAGCATCGCAGCCGAGACCAGCGCCGCCTCGGCCATGCCGACCACGGGAAGATCGAAAAGCTCGCGGGCGCCTGCCAGGCCGGGATCGCCGAAAGCCGCGATGATCGCGGCATCGGCCCCGGCGGCGTGGTCGGCGATCATCTCGCAGGCCAGCGCGCCGCCGATCTGGGCCTCGGCGCGCGAGGCGATATAGGGGAATCCGCTTTGCGCGGTCAGCGCCAGGATCTCTGTCTTCGCCGGGGCAATACGCCGGGCAATGTCGGCCATGCGGTCGGTCATCGCCTCGGTCATGTTCGGGTTCACCAGTAATAGTCGCATCGTCCTGCCAAGCTGTCCGTCATCCTCTCAAACGATAGGAGATGGCGGGGCGAGCGGCGCAAAATGGCATTCCATTTCCCCGAAATGGCATGCCATTTGTATGCCCGCCCGAAATATGGGCGATATGCGTCAGCTTTTGCCTGGGATTCGAGCGCGCTCGAGGCTGCGGCCCGGGGCCTAGCCGCCCTGACGTCGCAATGTCTCGGCGACCGATTCGCCGCTATGGCGCAGATGTAGTCGCCAAATCCGCGCTGCAGCGGCCGTGTCGCGGGCGCGGAAGGCGGCCATGACGCCCTCGTGCTCTTCGACCGACTGGCGCCAGCGTTCGGCATCGAAGATCGCCATGAAACGACCGCGCCGAGCCCGCACCGCGATCCGCCGGTGGCTGTCGATCAGGACCGGGTTGCCCGCCTCGCGCACGATGCTGTCATGGATCTCGGTATTGGTGTCGAAATAGGCCGAGGCCTCGCGCGCGGCATATTGCTTCAGCATGCGCTCGTGCAATGTCTCGAGCCGGGCCAGAACCTCGGGCCTGATGCGCCCGGCCAGCCGCTCGGCGGCAAGGCTTTCGATGGCTGCGATCAGGTCGAACAGGTTCTCGGCCTCTTCGGCGGTATAGGCCACCACCTGCGCTCCGCGGTGCAGCGAGATTTCGACCAGCCCGTCGGCGCGCAGCAGCTTCAGCGCCTCGCGGATCGGGGTGCGCGAAACATTCAGTTCGGCCGAGAGTCTGCGTTCGACCAGCCGGGATCCGGGAGGACATTCTCCCTTGACGATCCGGTCGCGCAGGCAGTCGGCTACCCGTTCGGCAGAGGCTTGGATGTCGAGCGAGGTGTCGGACATGTCAGGGTGGGCCTTGCAAAGGAATACTGCGCCTGGGCCATTATTGCCGCCCCAAGAGGCGGAGACAATTCGCCTTCGGCACCCGCGACCTTGTTGCAGGCGCCGTATCGGTGCCGCACTGTCCCAGTTGCGCCGGTCCGCCTGCGTCGACTTGACGATGGGGCCGGTCTCCTTGCGAGGTCGCTTGCCATCCGGACGCAACCGGCAGGTCCGGATGGCGGGGCGTCAATGATCGTGGCGAGGAGAGCCTTGTGCGCCAGTGCTTTCAGGACATTGGCGCGTGGAAGTCCCCGCTGCATCGGAGAGAACGTGATGTCGGCGAACCACTGTTGGTTCGGGCAGTCGAGCACCATGTTCCGCTGAAAACACGGGCTGTTACCGAAATCCGGTTGGGGCCCGTTGATTCTGGCGGGGCGGTGGATAGCCCACAGCCCCATCACGCTGGAGACCCGCTTGGCTCCCCGGCAATGGCCCCGGCCTAGGTAGATGCCGGGTGATCTGGAGACTTACGGCTCCAGGTATCGAGCATCCGTCTGATGCCTGCCCGGTTTCCTTTCCGCTTGACGATGATCGCATCGTCCCCGAGCGCCTCAAGGGCCAGCTTCGCCTGGAAGGCGACGCTGGCGCGTTATGCCGCTTGGCCGCGACACTATCAGTCCTCGTACGCGTTAGTCGCAGGCCTAGCGGGCGGACGGCTTTCGGCGACCCACTACACTCTGCTTTGGCGTGTCGGATACCGGTTGGCGATGCACTGGTCCTGACCTGTGCAATCGGTTGCCCGTCAAGCGACGCAGGATGACGCGTCGGACGCCGGGTGATTGTTCGATCTTCGCCGGCTTTCCGAAACAACAAACAGTGTAGCCCTTCTCAGGATGATGGGGCGGCGGCATGACAATACTCATCGTTGTCTGCCGCCGCGGCAACGCGCTTATGGCGCGCAGTACGCGAGCTGTTTCAGAACTCGGTCCAGCCTGCAGACATCGGTCTCTGCGGCGCAGGCTTCTCGTTCAAGGCCCATTCCAGGGCGTCGGGAGCAGAGGGACGTCGAGACGGCGCCGTCATTGTCGCCATCGCCTTGTCATCGAGCCGGAACCGGGCCACGAGGGCCAGGAGCTTGTCGGCCTCCTGTTTGAGGGTGACGCAGGCGGCTGTTGCCTCTTCGACCATTGCGGCATTCTGCTGGGTGACCTTGTCGAGCTGGGTGACGCCGACGTTGATTTCGCCGAGCCCGACGGACTGTTCCTGCGCCCCCGTGGCAATGCCCTCGACATGTTCGGAAATCCTGCTCACCCGTGAGGCGATGTCCTGCAAGGCGGCACCCGTGCGGTTGACGAGCGAGACGCCTGTTTCGACCTGGGTCGAACTCGTGTCGATCAGCGTCTTGATTTCCTTGGCAGCTTCGGAGGAACGCTGGGCGAGGGCACGGACCTCGGAAGCGACGACTGCAAAGCCGCGGCCTGCCTCGCCCGCGCGCGCGGCCTCGACGCCGGCATTGAGCGCCAGCAGGTTGGTCTGGAAGGCGATGTCGTCGATCACGCCGATGATCTGTGTGATGCCTTCGGATGAACGCTGGATCTCCGACATCGCCCCGGTCGCCTCGTCGACGACCTGGCCGCTTTGCTGTGCCCGGTTCTGCGCCTCGCCGACATAGCGCGAGACCTCGGTCGCGCCCTCGGCGGTTGAGCGGACACTGGTGGTCAATTCGTCCATCGCCGCAGCGGTTTCCTCCAGCGTCGCAGCCTGGCTTTCGGTGCGCCGGGCGAGATTCTCGGACGAGTCGCTGATTTCCTCGGCAAGTTTCTGAACCGCATGGGCGTTGATCTGAACCGCTCCGATAAGGTTGCCCATCGTCGCCATCGAACTGTTGAAGTCGTGGCGGAGCGCCTCGTATTCGTCGGGGAATTTCTCCTGCACGGTTTCTGTCAGATCTCCGTCGGCCAGGGCGCGGATCGCGCTGCCCAGCCGGTCGACGACCTTTTTCTGCTCTGCGCGACGTTCTTCCTGTTCTTGCGACAGGCGGTCGGCCTCTGCCAGCCGATCCCGGAAGGCGGAGAGATCCCGTCCCATCGCCCCGATCTCGTCCAGGCGGTCGGCGACGTCGATCTTCTTGGCGTAATTGCCGCTTGAGACCTCATTCATCGAGGCGATGAAGCTTTTCAGCGGAGTGGTGATCGTACGGGCGGCCAGCACGCTGACGGCGAGGCCGGCGGCAAGCCCGATCAGCAGGAAGACGATCACGCTGTTTCGGAACGCGATCAGCGCGGCCAGGAATTCGGAGCGGTCGAGTTCGACAACCAGGGTCCAGTTGGCGAAATCGACCCCGACCGGCGTGGTGAACACGATGCTGTCGGTGCCGGTGATGCCCTCGACCGGCGAAAAAAGTCCGCTCTGGCCGGTCTTGAGCGCGGTGATGAAGGGACGTTCGGGCAGAGGGCTCAGCACATTGAAACGGTTCTCATACCGCGAATAGGTACGGGCACGGCCATCGCCACCGACGATATACATGTCGCCTAAGCGGCCGAGGGCGGAGGCCATCGTGACCATGGCCGAGAGCTTGCCGATCGGAACCTGAATCGCGAGAACGCCGAGCCGGGTGCCATCCTCGGCAAAGACCGGTGCGGCCATGAAGGCAGCCGGGGCGTTGGCGCTGGGCGCATATTCCTGGATGTCGGAGACGAAGGATGTGCCGGCCGGGGCCTTGGAGGCGCGCTCGAAGACCTGGCCGAGAGCCGTTCCCGAATAGCGACCGGTCGCGAGATCCTCGCCGAAATCGGCTTCCTTGACGACCGAGTAGATCACCTGTCCATTGGGGGCGATGAGAAAGACATCGTAAAAGCCGAAAGACTCGAGCATCCGCTCGAAACCGGGATGGATACCGGCATGGATGCGGCTGTAATCCGACCCGTCTCCGGCATCGGCCAGCTTCTGGTGTTCGCCAGACGGATAGGGATTGTTGCTGCCATAGGCCGAGAGAACCGGGGCAACGCCATCCGGGGCCGCATCGAGGGCCGTTCGAAACTCGCTCAGCGCCCGGGCGATGAAGGGGTTCGCGGCCTGTGCCGCAAGCGCCTGTCGCTGGTCGGCGAACCACTCGCTGACGCGGGTGGCCTGGTCGCGCGCCATCCCTTCGAGATCGGCGACGGCGTTGCTATAGCTCGACTCATAGGCGCGGTTGTAGAGAAAGCCACCCATGCTTGACATGGACACGACCATGATGGCGGCGATCATCATGGTGAGACGCGGCCCGATTGGCATTTGCAGAATTCGTTTCATCGTCCCCTTGGCCTGTCTGTGCTGGAAGCTGTGATGCAGCGGATAGGGGCATTTGGCGACAAAGCCGCAAAGATTCCCTTACCCCGGTTCCGAAAGACCGGCTCCGCAAGCAGGAAAGACCGTCGGATTTTATCTAGGCGGCAGCATGGCCGGCGATGGGCTTTCCGGTGTCCGGCAGAGTGCGGGATCGGTGCAGCCCTCGGCGCGAAACGACTGTCGGCGCGCGGACGGCAGGCCGAGTGCCGCGAGGTCGTCGTCCATCCGGGCGAGATCGGCAGGGCTCAGCAGGGCGGGATGAACCGTACAGCGCAGATCGGCGGCAACGCCGCTGTCGCGCAGCAGGCCCAAGCTTTCACGCGCTTTCGCGCCGCTGCCGGGGGCGCCGGTGATCCGGTCATAGGCATCGAAGGGGGCCTTCACGTCGAACCCCACCCAGTCGAGCAGCGGCAGCGCCCGGGCGAAGCGCGCGGGATAGGCGCCGCCACTATGGAGCCCGGTGCGAAAGCCCATCGCCCGAAGCTCGGCAAGCACCTCGGGCAGGCCCTTCTGCAACAAGGGTTCCCCGCCCGAGATCACCACCCCGTCAAGCAGCCCCTGCCGGCGGTCGAGAAAGGCCAGGACCGCGTCCCAGCCGATCCGGCCCGGCCCCGCCGCCAGCAGCTCGGTGTTGTGGCAATAACGGCAGGCCCAGGGACAGCCTTGGCAGAAGACCGTCGCCACCAGTTCGCCGGGCCAGTCGACGCTCGAATGCCGGACCAGCCCGGAGATCGCAAGCTCAGCCAAGCCGCGCCTTCGCCTCGTCGAAATAGACCCGTTCGGCGGCCTCGCCCTTCTTGCCGGTGTTGAAGGAGGACATCGGGCGGTGATAGCCCATCACCCGGGTCCAGACCTCGCAGCGGGTGCGCTCTTCGTCCGTCAGGACGATTTCGGCATCCCGGGTCGTCATGTCCTTGTCGATCATGGTCATCGGATCACTCCTTCAGCTGGCTTTCGCGCGCTTCGCCGCGATCAGCTCGGCGTCGCATTTCGGGCAGAATTCGTGCTCGCCCGCGAGATACCCGTGTTTCGGGCAGATCGAGAAGGTGGGCGTCACGGTGATATAGGGCAGGCGGAAGGACGACAGCGCCCGGCGCACGAGCTTCTTGCAGGCCTCGGCCGACGAGATCCGCTCGCCCATGTAAAGATGCAGGACCGTGCCGCCGGTATAGCGCGCCTGCAACGGCTCCTGATGTTCGAGCGCCTCGAACGGGTCGGCGGTATATCCGACCGGAAGCTGGGTCGAGTTGGTGTAATAGGGCTGATCGTCGGTGCCCGCCTGCAGGATGCCCGGGAAGCGCTTCCGGTCCTCGCGGGCAAAGCGGTAGGTCGTGCCCTCGGCGGGCGTGGCCTCGAGATTGTACATGTGCCCGGTCTCTTCCTGGAACTCGACCATCCGGGCGCGCAGGTGATCCATCAGCCTGAGGGCAAGCGCCTGGCCCGCCTCGGTCGCGATGTCCTCGCGGTCGTCGGTGAAGTTCCGGATCATCTCGTTCACGCCGTTCACGCCCAGCGTCGAGAAGTGGTTCCGGAGCGTTCCGAGATAGCGTTTCGTATAGGGGAAAAGTCCCGCCTCGATATGGCGCTCGATCACCTTGCGCTTGAGTTCCAGGCTGGTGCGGGCGATCCCCGCCAGCCGGTCGAGCGCGGTCAGAAGCCCCGCCTCGTCGCCCTTGTGCAGATGGCCGAGCCGGGCGCAGTTGATGGTGACGACGCCAAGGCTGCCGGTCTGCTCGGCCGAGCCGAACAGACCGTTGCCGCGTTTCAGAAGCTCGGTCAGGTCAAGCTGCAGGCGGCAGCACATCGAGCGCACCATATGCGGCTCGAGCTCCGAATTCACGAAGTTCTGGAAATAGGGCAGCCCGTATTTCGCCGTCATCTCGAACAGATAACCGGCATTCTCGCTGTCCCAGGGGAAATCGGGGGTGATGTTGTAGGTCGGGATCGGGAAGGTGAAGACCCGGCCCCTGGCATCGCCTGCGGTCATCACCTCCATATAGGCGCGGTTGATCATGTCCATCTCGGACTGCAGCTCGCCATAGGTGAACTCCGCCTCGCGCCCGCCGATCACCGGCACCTGATCGCGCAGGTCTTCCGGGCAAGTCCAGTCGAAGGTCAGGTTGGTGAAGGGCGTCTGCGTGCCCCAGCGCGAGGGCACGTTCAGATTGTAGATGAATTCCTGCATCGCCTGCCGGACGGCGGCGAAATCGAGCCCGTCGCGCCGGATATAGGGCGCCAGATAGGTATCGAACGAGCTGAAGGCCTGGGCGCCGGCCCATTCGTTCTGCAACGTGCCGAGGAAGTTCACGATCTGGCCCAGGGCGCTTGTCAGATGCATCGGCGGGGCGGATTCGATGGTGCCGGGCACGCCGTTCAGCCCCTCGCGCAGCAGCGTCCTCAGCGACCAGCCCGCGCAATAGCCCGCGAACATGTCGAGATCGTGGATATGGATGTCGCCCTCGCGATGGGCCTGGCCGACCTCGGCCGGGTAGATATGGCTCAGCCAGTAATTCGCCGTCACCTTGCCCGAGGTGTTCAGGATCATGCCGCCCAGCGAATAGCCCTGATTCGCGTTGGCATTCACCCGCCAGTCCGACCGGTCGAGATATTCGTTGATCGAGCTTTCGACATCGACCAGCACCCGGCGGTCCTCGCGCAGCCGCGCATGCTGGGCGCGATAGACCGCATAGGCGCGCACCGTCGCGATCCGGTTGGCGCCGATCAGCGCCTGCTCGACGGCATCCTGGATCTCCTCGACATCGGGCGCGCCGCCCGCATGGCGAAAGCTCAGCACCCGCACCACCTGATCGGTGAGGCGGGCGGCCTCCTCGGCGCCGAATTCGCCGGTGGCCTCGCCCGCGCGGGCGATGGCCCGGGCGATGCGGCCGGCATCGAAGGGAACGGTCTGGCCGTCGCGGGTGACGACGGAACGGGGCGAGGGGGCGGTCATGGCGGTTCGCTTTCGGTTCTGGTCAGGGGGCGGCACGCAGGGAGGCACGCGGACCCGCCGGCCCGACGCACGCACCCGAGCCCACCGCTCGCGGTCGTTCGGTCCGCTCTGGCAGGTCTCCTGACTTCACGGCTCGGACGCTCTGGCCCTCCTTCCCGGCATGTTGCGCCAGTGGATCACGGGGCCGCGGCTTGCCGCTGACAGTTGCGGGGGCAGTGCCGGACTCTCACCGGCTTCCCTCTTCGCCCACGGGATGAACCGCGGGAACCAAAGCAGCATGATATTGATGCTGATGGGGCGATTTTGTCAATATGTAGTGGGTGCGACCTTCGCGCACCCTCGGGTGCCGCCATCGGGCCCTGCCGCCGCGCGCCTATGCCTGCGGCAAGGCGGGAGGCGGAGACGTCTTCCTGCCAGCGCCCGGGCGCCATCACGGGCCAGCCCCGGGGAAGGGGGTAGGCGATCGGCGCTGTCGCCGCAAGCCGAAGCCGCTATGCTGGCGCCGACCGGCCGAAGGGGAAAGCGATGGAATACATGGAATGGCAACGGCTTCTGACCAGAAGCCGGCACGGACAGTCGGAGATCGTGGATGCGCCCGAGCGGCCCGCCTTCCTGGTCGATCTCGACCGGGTGATCTTCTCGCAGCCATTCCGGCGGCTTGCCAACAAGACGCAGGTGCATCCGCTTTACGAGAACGACCACCTGCATCACCGGATGATCCACAGCCTCGAGACCAGCAGCGTGGGCCGCTCGCTGGGGTTCGAGGTCGGGCAGGCGCTGGCCGCGCGGGGCATCCTGTCCGAAGGGGCGGGCCACGAGCTGTCCTATATCCTGCAGGCGGCCTGTGCTGCCCATGATATCGGCAATCCGCCCTTCGGCCATGCCGGCGAGGATGCAATCTCGGAGTGGTTCGCGACCCGGCGCCCCTTCGAGGCCGATCTGAGCCCGGGCCAGCGCCGGGAGTTCGAGCATTTCGAGGGCAATGCCCAGGGCTTCCGGATCCTGACCCGGCTGGAGATGTACCGGCTCGAGGGCGGCATGCGGCTGACCCATGCCGTTCTGGGCGCCTTCACCAAATATCCCTGCCTCGCAAAAGACGGTGCGCTGGGCCGGGACGCGCCCACCATCGGCCTGAAGAAATACGGGGCCTTCGAGGCAGAGGCCGCGCATCTGGCCGGGATGGCCGAAAGCACCGGGTTGATTCCCCGGGATGCCGGCTGGCAACGGCACCCGCTGGCCTTCCTTGTCGAGGCGGCGGACAATATCTGCTACAACATCCTCGATCTCGAGGATGCCTATACCACCGGCGTCCTGTCCCATGGCGAGGTGCGGCCGCTGCTGGAGGCGCTGATCGGCAAGGAAGTCGCACCCGTCCCCGGCGGGACGCACGCCGAGCATGTGGGCCATCTGCGCGCCCGCGCCGTCCATGGCGCCATCCGCGCCAGTGTCGCGACCTTTCTGGACCACCATGACGACATTCTCGCGGGCCGGTTCTCGGCCGAGCTGACCGATGTCTTCGCGCTGAAGGAGGCCTTTGCGGCGATTTCCGATGTCGCGAATGAGCGGATCTTCCCCTCGTCGCGCAAGATGGAGCTGGAAGTGGCGGGGCGCGATCTGATCTTTGCGCTGCTCGACCGCTTCCATGCGGTGATCGAGGAGCTGGCCCGCCATGGCTGGAATGTCGCGGCGATGGAGGAGGACAAACCCTATCTGCGCAAGCTGGTCGCCTCGGCCGGAATGGATCTGCGCGATGTCCGCGACCCCTATTCGGGGCTTCATGCCCTGACCGATTTCGTCTCGGGCATGACCGACCGCTACGCGGTGAAGATGGCGCGGCCGCTGGGGCTTTGAGCCCGTAAGACAAGGCGCCCGGGCAGGGACTGCCCGGGCGTCGGATCGTCAGGCGGTTGCGGATCAGCCCTGCAGGCTGCGCACCCCGATTTCGCCTTCCTCGCGCGATTTCATCGCCAGGGCGGCGGCATGGCAGCCCGCCGCGGTGGTGAAATAGGGGATGCGGTCCATCAGCGCGACATTCCGGATCGAGCGGCTGTCCTCGACCGCGCGGTTGCCCTCGGTGGTGTTCATCACCAGCTGGACCAGCCCGTCCTTCATCACGTCGACGATGGTGCGTCCGCCCTCATAGGCCTTCTTGACCAGCGTGGCCTCGATCCCGTTCTCGGCCAGGAAGCCCGCCGTTCCGCGCGTCGCCAAGATGCGGAAGCCCAGATCGACCAGGACCCTGGCGGTCTCGACCAGCGCGGGCGTCTTGTCGGCATCCTTGATCGACAGGAAGACCTGACCCTCGCGCGGCAGATCGGTGCCCGCCCCGAGCTGGGCCTTGAGGAAGGCCCGCGGGAAGGAGCGGTCCCAGCCCATGACCTCGCCGGTCGAGCGCATTTCCGGCCCCAGCAGCGTGTCGACGCCGGGGAAGCGGGCAAAGGGCATCACCGCCTCCTTGACCGAGAACCAGGGCATGATCGGGTCGGCCAGCGACATCTGGTCGGCCAGCGGCAGCGGCGTGTCGGGGCTGGTATCGGCGGGGTAGGGTGCGCGCATCGGGAAGGCCGACAGTTTCTCGCCCGCCATCAGCCGCGCCGCGATCGAGGCGATGGCGCTGTCGGTGGCCTTGGCGACGAAGGGCACGGTGCGCGAGGCGCGCGGGTTGACCTCGATCAGATAGACCTCGCCATCCTTGACCGCGAATTGCACATTCATCAGCCCGACCACGCCGAGGGCCAGGGCCAGCGCCTCGGCCTGGCGTTTCAGTTCGGCCACGATCTCCTTGGGCAGGCTGTGCGGCGGCAGGCAGCAGGCGCTGTCGCCCGAATGGACGCCCGCCTCCTCGATATGCTCCATGATGCCCGCGACATGGACCTTCTCGCCGTCGCAAAGCGCGTCGACATCGACCTCGGTCGCGCCCGAGAGATAGCTGTCGAGCAGGACCGGCGACTTGCCCGAAACCACCACCGCCTCGTTGATGTAGCGTTCGAGCTGGGGCGTGTCGCGGACGATCTCCATGGCGCGGCCGCCCAGCACGTAGGAGGGCCGGATCACCAGCGGATAGCCGATCTCCTCGGCGGCTTTCATCGCGGCCGCGGCCGAGGCCGCGATGGCGTTCCGGGGTTGCTTGAGGCCGAGCCTGTTGACCAGTTCCTGGAAGCGCTCGCGGTCTTCGGCAAGGTCGATGGCATCGGGCGTGGTTCCCAGGATCGGGATGCCCGCGGCCTCGAGGTCATTGGCCAGTTTCAGCGGCGTCTGGCCGCCGAACTGCACGATCACGCCATGCAGCGTGCCGGCCATCTTCTCGACCCGGAGGATCTCCATCACATGCTCGAAGGTCAGCGGCTCGAAATAGAGCCGGTCCGAGGTGTCGTAATCGGTCGAGACCGTTTCCGGGTTGCAGTTGATCATGATGGTCTCATACCCGGCTTCGGTCAGCGCAAAGCAGGCATGGCAGCAGCAGTAGTCGAACTCGATCCCCTGACCGATCCGGTTCGGGCCGCCGCCGAGGATGACCACCTTCTTGCGGGCCGAGGGACGGGCCTCGCATTCGGTCTCGCCCATCGCCGGGGTCTCGTAGGTCGAGTACATGTAAGGCGTCTGCGCCTCGAATTCGGCAGCGCAGGTGTCGATCCGCTTGAAGACGGCATGGACCCCCAGATTATCGCGCGCCCGGCGCACCTGATCCTCGTCGCGGCCGGTGAGCCTGGCCAGACGCGCGTCCGAGAAGCCCATCATCTTGAGCTGGCGCAGCCCGTCTTCGGTCAGCGGCAGGCCGTCCTTGCGGATCCGTGCCTCGGTCTCGACGATCTCGCGGATGCGGGCCAGGAACCAGGGGTCGTAGCTGGTGGCGGCATGGATCTCGTCGTCGCTGAGCCCGTGGCGCATCGCCTGGGCCACGACCCGCAGCCGGTCCGGGGTCTGCCGGGTCAGCGCGGCGACGATCTGGGCCGGGTCGGGCGCGCCGGGAATGGCGATCTCGTCGAAGCCGGTCAGGCCGGTTTCCAGCGAGGCCAGCGCCTTCTGCAGCGATTCGTGGATGGTGCGGCCGATGGCCATGGCCTCGCCGACCGATTTCATCGCCGTGGTCAGCTCGGGCTTCGAGCCCGGGAATTTCTCGAAGGCAAAGCGCGGGATCTTGGTCACGACATAGTCGATGGTCGGCTCGAAGCTCGCCGGCGTGACCTTGGTGATGTCGTTGTCGAGCTCGTCAAGCGTGTAGCCCACCGCCAGCTTGGCCGCGATCTTGGCGATCGGAAAGCCGGTGGCCTTCGAGGCCAGCGCCGAGGAGCGCGACACCCGCGGGTTCATCTCGATCACGACCATGCGGCCGTCCTCGGGGTTGATCGCCCATTGCACGTTCGAGCCGCCGGTCTCGACCCCGATCTCGCGCAGCACGGCAATCGAGCCGTTGCGCATGATCTGGTATTCCTTGTCGGTCAGGGTCAGCGCCGGTGCGACGGTGATCGAGTCGCCCGTATGCACGCCCATCGGATCGATATTCTCGATGGCACAGACGATGATGGCATTGTCCGCCTTGTCGCGGACCACCTCCATCTCGAATTCCTTCCAGCCCAGCAGGCTTTCGTCGATCAGGATCTGGCTGACCGGCGAGGCGTCGAGCCCGCTCTTGCAGTAATATTCGAATTCCTGGCGGTTATAGGCCACGCCCCCGCCGGTGCCGCCCAGCGTGAAGGCGGGCCGGATGATCGCCGGCAGGCCCACATGCTCGAGCGCGGCCATGCATTCTTCCATGTTGTTGGCGATGGTGGCCTTGGGGTTTTCCAGCCCGATCCGGTCCATCGCCTCGCGGAACAGCTTGCGGTCCTCGGCCATCTCGATGGCGGCGCGGTTGGCGCCGATCAGCTCGACCCCGTATTTGTGCAGCACGCCCATGTCGGCGAGCTTCAGCGAGGTGTTCAGCCCGGTCTGTCCGCCCATCGTCGGCAGAAGTGCGTCGGGGCGTTCCTTCTCGATGATCTTGGCGACGACCTCGGGGGTGATCGGCTCGATATAGGTGGCGTCGGCCAGCTCGGGATCGGTCATGATCGTGGCCGGGTTCGAGTTGACCAGGATGACCCGGTAACCTTCCTCGCGCAGGGCCTTGCAGGCCTGGGCGCCGGAATAGTCGAACTCGCAGGCCTGCCCGATGATGATGGGACCCGCGCCGATGATCATGATGGACTTGATATCGGTTCTCTTCGGCATGTCCCGCTCTCAGTTTTGGCAAATTGCTCGGCGTTATAGCCAAGCGGCCTTGGGGTGCAAGGGTGGGCGAGGGAAAATCGGCGCGTGCGCCTGCGGGACCGGTGGAACCGGTGCAGGCCGTACCGCATTTGTGAACGATCTGCCTGCATGATGCCGGAACGTTGCCCCGGCCCGGCCCGGCTTTACTGCCAGGCTGGAGGGCCGGACGCCCCTGCGGGGTCCGCCGGTCCCGCAGGCGAAACCGCGCCGCCCCGGGAAAGGCCCTGAGACGAGGAGTGGAGACATGGCCTGGACGCTCGATCTCGCACTGGAACGCCGCGTGCCCCGACGCGGCAGGCTTTGGGGGGAATTCCTGCTGTTCTATGTCGGGACCCCGCTGGCCATGGCGCTGTTCATGCCGCCGCAGGCGCTGTTTCCGGTGCTTCTGAGCCTGACCGCGGTCGGGTTGGGGCTGCTGTGGCAGACCGAAGGGTTTTGCTGGTCCGACCTGATCCGCGGGCTGCGCGGGATCGACCCGTGGCTGGTGCTGGGCTTCGCGGTCGTGACCACGGCGATCGTCGGCACGCTGACGGTTCTGGTGGTGCCGCAGGACGCGCTGGCGCTGGTGCGCGGCAATCCGCTCTTGCTGGCCTCGATTCTGCTGTTCTACCCGCCGCTCTCGGCGCTGCCGCAGGAAATCGTGTTCCGGGTCCTGTTCTTCCGACGCTACGGGCCGATCCTGCCGGGACTGCGCATGGCGATGGTGCTGAATGCAGGGCTCTTCTCGCTTGCCCATCTGATGTACTGGAACGCGGTCGTCTGCGGGCTGAGCTTTCTCGGCGGGCTGGTCTTCGCCTGGGCCTGCGAGGCGCGCCGGAATTTTCCGCTGGCGGTGATCCTGCATGCGGTCGCCGGCTGGATCCTGTTCACCGGTGGGCTCGGGGTCCTGTTTCACTCGGGCAATGTGGTGCGCCCGTTCTAAGGCGGTTCCCTGGCCGGTCCCGGGGCGTGTTCCGGGCCGCGGAACCCGGAGGCGGCGATTTGACTTGTGTCAATTTAGATTGACAGGGGATGTGTCATGTTCCCCGCGAAACACGGGGAGTCGATCCATGCGCATTGTCTTTATTCATCCCAACTACAAGTCCGGCGGCGCCGAGATCGCAGGCAACTGGCCGCCGGCCTGGGTGGCCTATCTCACCGGGTCGCTGCGGACGGCGGGATATGACGACATCACGTTCATCGACGCGATGACCAACGACATTTCCGAGGACGAGGTCCGCAAGCAACTGAAGGCGCTGCAGCCCGACGTCATCGCGACCACCTCGATCACGCCCTCGATCTACGCGGCCGAGCGGCTGATGGAGATCGCCA
Source organism: Rhodovulum sp. MB263 (assembly GCF_002073975.1). Lineage (NCBI taxonomy): Bacteria > Pseudomonadati > Pseudomonadota > Alphaproteobacteria > Rhodobacterales > Paracoccaceae > Rhodovulum > Rhodovulum sp. MB263. The sequence continues at coordinate 1,067,784 of NZ_CP020384.1, forward strand.
AGGAAGAGGTGCCGAACGCGGTCCGTGTCCTCGGCGGCATCCACGCGACCTTCATGTTCAAGCAGGTCCTGTCCGAGGCGCCCTGGATCGACGTCATCGTGCGGGGCGAGGGCGAAGAGATCGTGGTCAACCTGATGAACGCGATCCGCGACGGCAAATGGCCGGAAAGCCGCCGCGACATCAAGGGGCTCGCCTTCCTCGACGGTGACGAGATCGTGGCGACCGCCGCCGCGCCGACCATCAAGGATGTCGATTCGATCAAGCCCGACTGGACCATCCTCGAATGGGAGAAATACATCTACATCCCGCTGAACTGCCGGGTCGCGATCCCGAACATGGCGCGGGGCTGCCCGTTCACCTGTTCGTTCTGCTCGCAATGGAAGTTCTGGCGCGATTACCGGATCCGCGACCCCAAGAAGGTGGTCGACGAGATCGAGGACCTGGTCGAGAACCACAAGGTGGGCTTCTTCATCCTCGCCGACGAGGAACCGACCATCAACCGCAAGAAGTTCATCGCCTTCTGCCAGGAGCTGATCGACCGCGGCCTGCCCGACAAGGTCAAATGGGGCATCAACACCCGGGTGACCGACATCCTGCGCGACGAGGAACTTCTGCCCTTCTATCGCAAGGCGGGGCTCGTCCATATCTCGCTCGGGACCGAGGCGGCAGCGCAGCTCAAGCTCGACCAGTTCAACAAGGAAACCCGGGTCGAGGACAACAAGCGCGCGATCCAGCTTCTGCGCGAGGCCGACATCCTGACCGAGGCGCAGTTCATCGTCGGCATGGACAACGAGACCGAGGAAACGCTGGAAGAGACCTTCCAGCTCTGCTGGGACTGGCAGCCCGATCTCGCCAACTGGGCGATGTACACGCCCTGGCCCTTCACGCCGCTCTTCCAGGAGCTGCATAACAAGGTCGAGGTCTTCGATTACAGCCGCTACAACTTCGTGAACCCGATCATGAAGCCCGAGGCGATGGACCGGGCCCAGCTTCTGGACCGGGTGATGCACAACTATCGCCGGTTCTACATGCGCAAGGCGCTGTTCCACTATCCCTGGCGCGGCAACGGCTTCCGCCGGCGCTACCTGCTGGGCTGCCTCAAGGCCTTCCTCAAGGCGGGCGTGGGCCGGTCCTTCTATGACCTCGGCAAGAACAACTACTGGGGCCCGCAATCGAAGGACAAGGTGCATTTCGATTTCGACATGTCCCGCAAACCTGCCGCCGCGCAGATCGAGGACTGGGAGTCGAATGCCGACCGCGCGGCCCAGGCCGCGGCCCGGCGCAAGTCCAAGGATACCAGCTTCAAGATGCCCGCCGACGATCCCTCGCAGGTGAAGGCCTGCGGTGGCGGCGATCAGCAGATGGAAGAAGTCTGACATGAAGGACGACCTGTCCGGCCGCGCGGGCCGGATCGGACCGAATGCCGTTCTCCAGCTCCTCCCTGTGCTGGAGGCGGCGGGCGGAGCGGCGCTTCGCGACGAGATGCTTGATGCGGCGGGCCTGTCGACGCCTCCGTCCGATACCGGCCTGATGGACGAGGGACCGGCCGCCGCCATGCATCGCGCGTTGCGCCGACGCCTGCCCGGCCGCGCGCCCGACCTCCTGCGGGAGGCCGGCGCGCGGACCGGGGATTACATCCTTGCCCATCGCATCCCGGCGCTGGCGCAGCGGGTGCTGAAGCTGCTGCCGCCCGCGCTGGCGGCGCCGATTCTCGCCAGGGCCATCGCCAAGCACAGCTGGACCTTCGCCGGGTCGGGCGCCTTCCGCGTGGTCTCGACCCGCCCGCTGGTGTTCGAACTGACCGACAATCCCCTGATCCGCGGCGAGAGCGCTCCCCATCCGATCTGCGTCTGGCATGAGGCGGTGTTCGACCGGCTGTTCCAGACCCTTGTCGACCGCCGCCTGCGCACCCGCGAGCAGAGCTGCTCGGCCAGCGGCGGCGCGGTCTGCCGTTTCGAGATCACCCGCGGCTGAGCGCCGCCCCGGTCCGGTTTCCCCGATCCAATCCGGCCCGGCCCCCGGCCGGGCCTTGGGGATTTCGCGGCCGCGTGGGCGGGCTGCGATGGCTTCATGGGGCAGGGCGGCACGCCGGAGGGTACGGCGGCGCCTCCCTCCGTCAGCGCGGGGGACGAGGTGTCGCGCGCCGCCTTGAGGTTTCGAGCGGCCTTAGGGGGCAAAGCTGCAGGCGATGGCCGACGCTCTCGACGCTCCCCTTGACTTCGCGGGCCATCGGGGGTGTATCGGCCCGAACCGAAGACACGAGCCCCGAGGATCGTCTGATGCACGCCTATCGCAGCCATACCTGCGCCGACCTGAGCAAGTCCCATGTGGGCGAGACCGTGCGACTGTCGGGCTGGGTCCATCGCGTCCGCGATCATGGTGGCATCCTGTTCATCGACCTGCGCGACCATTACGGCATCACCCAGGTGCTGGCCGATCCCGACAGCCCGGCCTTCGCCGCTGTCGAGAAGGTGCGCTCGGAATGGTGCATCCGCATCGACGGCGTGGTGAAGGCGCGCTCCGAGGATCTGGTGAACCCGAAGCTTCCCACCGGCGAGATCGAGGTCTTCGTCCGCGAGCTCGAGGTGCTCGGCCAGGCCGAGGAACTGCCGCTGATGGTCTTCGGCGATCAGGAATACCCCGAGGAAACCCGGCTGCGCTATCGCTATCTCGACCTGCGCCGCGAGGCGATGCAGGCCAACATGACCCTGCGCTCGGATGTCGTGGCCTCGATCCGGCGGCGGATGTGGGACAAGGGCTTCCGCGAATACCAGACCCCGATCATCACCGCCTCCAGCCCCGAAGGCGCGCGCGACTTCCTGGTGCCGTCGCGGCTGCACCCGGGCAAGTTCTACGCGCTGCCGCAGGCGCCGCAGATCTTCAAGCAGCTGATCATGGTCTCGGGCTTCGACCGCTATTTCCAGATCGCGCCCTGTTTCCGCGACGAGGACCCGCGCGCCGACCGTTCGCCCACCGACTTCTACCAGCTCGACATGGAGATGAGCTTCGTCCAGCAGCAGGACGTCTTCGACACCGTCCAGCCGGTGATCGCGGGCATCTTCGAGGAATTCGGCGGCGGCCGTAAGGTCGATGCCGACTGGCCGCAGATCGCCTATGCCGATGCGATGAAATGGTACGGCACCGACAAGCCGGACCTCCGGAACCCGATCAGGATGCAGGATGTCTCCGAGCATTTCCGCGGCTCGGGCTTCGCGATCTTCGCGAAACTGCTGGAGCAGGACGGCACCGAGATCCGCGCGATCCCCGCGCCCAAGGGTGGCAGCCGCAAGTTCTGCGACCGGATGAACGCCTTTGCCCAGAAGGAAGGCCTGCCCGGGATGGGCTACATCTTCTGGCGCGACAAGGATGGCGAGACCGAGGCCGCGGGCCCCCTGGCCAAGAATATCGGCCCCGAACGCACCGAGGCGATCCGCCAGCAGCTGGGCCTCGGCGTGGGCGATGCGGCCTTCTTCCTCGGCGGCAAGGCCCCGTCCTTCCAGACCGTCGCGGGCAAGGCGCGCACCGTCATCGGCGAAGAGCTGGGCCTGACCGAGAAGGACCGCTTCGCCTTCTGCTGGATCGTCGATTTCCCGATGTACGAGAAGGATGACGAGACCGGCGCCGTCGATTTCGAACACAACCCCTTCTCGATGCCGCAGGGCGGGATGGAGGCGCTCGACGGCGACCCGCTGACCGTCAAGGGCTTCCAGTACGACCTGGCCTGCAACGGCTACGAGCTGGTCTCTGGCGCGGTCCGGAACCACCGTCTGGACATCATGTTCAAGGCCTTCTCGCTGGCGGGCTATGCCGAGGACGAGGTGCGCAAGCGCTTCCCGAGCCTTGTGAACGCCTTCCGCTTCGGCCCGCCGCCCCACGGCGGCTGCGCGGCGGGGATCGACCGGATCGTGATGCTGCTGGCCGACCAGCAGAACATCCGCGAGGTCATCATGTTCCCGATGAACCAGCGTGCCGAGGACCTGATGATGGGCGCGCCCAACGAGCCCAGCAATGACCAGCTTCGCGAACTCTCTCTGCGTGTGATCCCGCAGGAGTGAGGCCCTTCGGGGCTGATCGAAAAGGCCCTGGCGGATCCTGCCAGGGCCTTTTCTTTGTCGTGAGTGATGTGTCGAGACTTGGGAACTGGCCGCTCCGAGGGGGAGCGGAGCGGCCAGAGAGTGCAGATGACGGCCACGGTGTCGGTCAGGGCGATGGCCACGGAGAAGGACATGGCCCCGTCCCGGTGATGGTCCTGTTGACCGGCGTCCCGGGACAGGCGGTCATCCTGTCCTTATTCTGGCAGGGCAGTCGTTAAAAAATCGATAACGGACGAATGCGGCGAGATAGGGGCCGGGGCTTCAGCCAGGGGAAGTGTGTCCTGGGCTTCTCCGTGGGCTTCTCCGTGGGCTTCTCGGTGGCCCGGGATCGCAAAGGGCACCGGTCACGGCCATGAACCGGTCTTCGGGCGGTTCATGGCTGGCCTGTCATCCCGTATCGGCGCGCGCACGGACAGAGGCGGCCGGATCGAAACAAGCGCCGAAGCCAGCCTGGCCCGTTTCCGTTATCGGGCAAGACGCATTAATAATGGCGGCAGCTGCCCCGTCATGGGGCGCGGCCTAGCTGCAATAGGCTGCAGCGGTCTCGCCGAAAAGCTTGTAACGGCGCCAGAATTCGGCGTCGCGCTGACGGTCGGACTGGCGCACCACCTGGGCCTGATGCGGGTCGCGGAAGAAACCGGCCGCGCGGCTTTGGTCGCCGCGGGTCAGGGTGATGTCGGCGGCCTGCTGGATGCAGCCGCAAAGCCCACGGGTCACGCCGGGGCGGTCCGAGGCGAGGCAGGCCCGTTCGATCTGGCCTGCATTGGCTGTCATTGCAGAAAGGCCGGCCAGAACGGCCGCGGTTGCGAAAAGCTTCACTGTCATCTGTCGTTCTCCCGGGCCGGGTGGCGGACTGCTCTTCCGATTCCGGCCGCATCTGTTTGCGGGAGATTAGCGCAGGGAATTGCATCGCCGCAACCGGGCCGACGCAGACGTGATAAGCGTCCGGCCCTGTTCAGGCGGTCTGGACGACATGGGTGGTGATGGCGGCGAAGAACAGCATGCTGGCGATCAGGACGAAGACATGCCAGATCGTGTTGTGATAGGGCAGCTTTTCCCAGAGGTAGAAGATCATGCCCAGGGTGTAGAGGCTGCCGCCCGCGATCACGAGGCCCAGAACCGGGGCCGACAGTGCCGCGAATATGCTCCAGCCCGCGACGGCGCCGGCCCAGCCCATGGCCGGGTAGAGCGTCAGATTGACGGCCCGGAACCGGTAGGGCGCGAAGACGCGCAGGCCCGTGCCCGCCATGGCTGCGGCCCAGAGCCCGGCCAGCAGCGTTACGCCATGGCCCGACAGCAGCGTGAAGGGCGTGTAGGTACCCGCGATCTTCCAGTAGATGGCCGAATGGTCGAGCCGCCGGAAGATCGGCGTCCAGCCGGGATGCCGGACCATGTGATATAGCGCCGAGAAGCCCAGCATGGCACAGAGCGCGGCGCCGTAGATCGCGATGGCGACAATGGCGGACAGATCGCCCCGGATCACCACGGCCAGAATGACGAGGGCGGGTACGCCGAGCGCAGCGGCGGTCAGCCCGGTCACATGCACGATGGCGTCCGAACGGCGTTCGGCCCGGGTGTAGTCGCGAGGATGTTCCGGCATCCGTTGCATGGCGGCCTCCAAAACTTGTCCTCCTGCAGGTTCATCGCAAATTTAAGCGAATCTGAGTTAAAGACGCATCAAAACCGTGCCGCCCGCCCTGATTTGCTGTCCGGCACGCAGCGCCGGTCAGCGCGAGATGCGGAAACCGGATCCCTCGGGCCGCTTGCCCGGCATGGTCTCGACGGCCGCGACCCGCGCCGAAGCCGGCCCCTCTTGCAGCGCATCGAGCATCCGCGCCACCCGGTCTTCCGGCCCCGCAAGCAGTGCCAGAACCGTTCCGTCCGCTTCGTTCCGCACCCAGCCCGACAGGTCCAGCTCGGTCGCCCGCGACAAGGTCCAGGCGCGGAAGCCCACGCCCTGCACCCGGCCCGCGATACGGACCCGGACAGCGATCTGGTCGGTCATCGGCATTTCAGTTGTCCCCTTGAGTCCATCTAGGAGCGAAGGCGCAGGTTTCGAGAGCCGATGCCTTAAAGAGTTTTCAGCCAGGCTTCGGCTGCGTCGATCACCTGCCGGATCTCCGCTACATGCAAGGCGAGATACCCCAGGCCCGCCGGGACACTCCAGTCGATGGCCTTGTCGACGGCCCGGTCGAGCTTTCCGCCGGTCCATTTCCCGATCTCTGCCAGAACCCCACTCAAGGCACTGATGGCAGAGCGAATCTTGTCCTTATCCGGAATCTCCCGTCCCGCTTCGGCCTTCAGCTCTTCCAGCGGCTGCCATACGATCATAAGCTCCGCCTCGGTCTCGATAGGCTTCGGCGGATTGTTGCCCCCCATGCCGGTCCGATCCCGCGCGGCCGCCGCAAGCTGCCGTTCAAGCTCTTCGATCCGCCGTTGAAGCCCGATACGCGCCCGCAATTCCTCGATCCGGTCCGCAATCCGTTCGGGCCCGGCATTCCAATCCTCGTCGGGGAGCAGAACGACCTGCCGCAGGAGGTCCCAGTCGACGGGGCGGCCCGCCAGCATGTCCGCATACCCGCTTTCCCAGAAGGTCCAGACGTGTGGGTCCTGCTGCCAGAAGGCGCGGAGTTTATCGTAGTCCTGGGCCCGAAGCTCGGGAAGTTCCCCCTCCGGCCAGAGCGGTCGGCGGAAAGGGTCAGCCGGATTCGTTCTGGACAAAGTGTCTGCATCCACAAAGGCGGCATCGCTGGCATTTGATACGACGCCGACGGCACTTCTGCATTCCAATCGTGCATCCAGGGGATCACGGTCGGCGGCAGCACGGGCGGCCGCCACAGCGGCTGCCGCCTTAGCCATGCCTGCGGCCGCTACAGCTCTGTCGGCAGCGGCAACGGCCCTTAATCTCGCGGGAAGACTCTTCCTCGAGGACGGGGAAGCTTGCACTTCCCGACGCCAATATGGCGCGCAGGACGGACAAAACGATCCCTGATAAAACCTCATCTCTGGCAGTCGTCACCGCGGGCAACGCGCGCAAGGCGCAGCGCGTGCCAAAGGCAAACTGGACCTCGTGCGGCTGGGTCTTCAGCCAGGTCTCGGCACTCTTCCAGTCGATAATCGGCATCGCCCCCTCCCTGTGAGGGCCAGTCTGGGGTTGCTCTTACGTCCGATCAAGCCGGTAAGTGCGGCCTTTGCGACTGCCTCCGCGCCCCTGCATCCGCCTTGCCTCAACAGCCTGCGTGCGTTTCCGTGCGGACGTGGTATATCTGGCCCCCGCACCGCTCTTTCCCGGCCCCGGCCCGCCCGGAGCGCCGCCCCGAAACAGCCCATTGACCGGCTCCGAAAAGCACCGCATATCCGCCCGCATGACCGAGCTCAGATACATCCGCAACTTCTCCATCGTGGCCCATATCGACCACGGGAAATCGACCCTTGCCGACCGGCTGATCCAGCTGACCGGCACCGTCGCCGAACGCGACATGAAGGAGCAGCTGCTCGACGCGATGGATATCGAGCGCGAGCGCGGCATCACCATCAAGGCCAATACCGTCCGGATCGAATATCCGGCCAAGGACGGCCATACCTATGTGCTGAACCTGATCGACACCCCCGGCCATGTCGACTTCGCCTATGAGGTCTCGCGCTCGATGCGCGCGGTCGAGGGCTCGCTCCTGGTCGTCGATGCGACGCAAGGTGTCGAGGCGCAGACGCTGGCCAATGTCTACACCGCCATCGACGCCGATCACGAGATCGTGCCGGTCCTGAACAAGATCGACCTGCCCGCGGCCGAACCCGACCGCGTCAAGGAACAGATCGAGGATGTGATCGGCATCGACGCCTCGGAAGCGATCGAGATCAGCGCCAAGACGGGTCTGGGCATTCCCGATGTGCTGGAGGCCATCGTCAAGCGCCTGCCCCATCCGCATGAGGGCGACCCGACGAAGCCCCTGAAGGCGCTGCTGGTCGACAGCTATTACGATCCCTATCTGGGCGTGGTTGTTCTGGTGCGCATCATCGACGGCATGCTGAAGAAGGGCGACCGGATTCGGATGATGAGGACCGGGGGCGTCTATCCGGTCGACCGGATCGGCGTGTTCCGGCCCGCGATGCAGAATGTCGACGAGCTGGGCCCGGGCGAGATCGGTTTCCTGACCGCCTCGATCAAGCAGGTCCGCGACACCCGCGTCGGCGATACGGTGACGACCGAGAAGAAGGGCTGCGAGACGCCTCTTCCGGGCTTCAAGCCCAGCCAGCCGGTGGTGTTCTGCGGGCTCTTCCCGGTCGATACCAACGATTTCGACGATCTGCGCGACGCCATCGAGAAACTGGCGCTGAACGACGCCTCCTTCACCTCCGAAATGGAGACCTCGGCCGCGCTGGGCTTCGGCTTCCGCTGCGGGTTCCTGGGGCTTCTGCATCTCGAGGTCGTGCGCGACCGGCTCGAGCGCGAATACGGGATCGATCTGATCACCACCGCGCCCTCGGTGATCTACAAGATCCACATGAAGGACGGCGAGGTGCGCGAGCTGCACAACCCCGCCGACATGCCCGACCTGACCTATGTCGACCATATCGAGGAGCCGCGGATCAAGGCGACGATCCTCGTGCCCGACGAATATCTGGGCGACGTCCTGAAGCTGTGCCAGGACCGCCGCGGCGAGCAGCTGGACCTGACCTATGCCGGCTCGCGCGCGATGGCGGTCTATGACCTGCCGCTGAACGAGGTGGTGTTCGACTTCTACGACCGGCTCAAATCGGTGACCAAGGGCTATGCCAGCTTCGACTACCAGATCTCGGGCTATCGCGCCGATTTCCTCGTCAAGATGCAGATCCTCGTCAATGACGAGCCGGTCGATGCGCTGTCGGTCATGGTCCATCGCGACCGCGCCGAGCTGCGGGGCCGGGCGATGTGCGAGAAGCTGAAAGAGCTGATCCCGCGCCACATGTTCAAGATCCCGATCCAGGCGGCCATCGGCGGCCGGGTGATCGCGCGCGAGACGCTGGCGGCGCTGCGCAAGGACGTGACCGCCAAGTGCTATGGCGGCGACGCGACGCGGAAGAAGAAGCTTCTGGAAAAGCAGAAAGCCGGCAAGAAGAAGATGCGCCAGTTCGGCAAGGTCGAGATCCCGCAGCAGGCCTTCATCAACGCGCTCAAGATGGACGACTGAGCTTTCTGCGGGGCTCCCGGAAGTCCCGAGTTTCGAGGTCGTGATCTGGGATGCGATTCGACCCGGCCGGATCCGGGAAGCGGACTTGAGGGCTTCAGGGCCGGGCAGGGGCTGCGGGGCGCGGCAGCCTTGCGGCCGTTCTGTGGCGCGGGCTTGCCATTGCGGGACGGAGCCGGTCGCGACTGCGTGAGGCCCCGCCCTCGCTCTGGACCTCTGCGCCGAGTTGGGTCATACCAACTCGAAACCGGTCAGGAGGGACGCATGGGCGTGGTCGACAGTTTTCTCAGCTATGTGACCTGGTGGAACGGCCAGACCGTGAACACGCGGCTCTGGACCGCGCGCAATGGTCAGAAGGTCGGCGAGGACGCGCAGGGAAACGTGTTCTACCGCTCGAAGGACGGCAAGCGTCGCTGGGTGATCTACAATGGCGAGGTCGAGGCAAGCCGGATCTCGCCCGACTGGCATGGCTGGCTGCACCACACCTATGACGCGCCGCCGACCGAGGCGCCGCTGCCCCACCGGGCCTGGGAGAAGCCGCATCAGGAAAACCTGACCGGCACGCCCCTGGCCTATGCACCGCCGGGCTCGATCCGCAGGCCCGAGCCCGCGCCGCGGCGCGATTACGAGGCCTGGCAACCGGAATAACCATGGCAGAGAACAGTCCGACCGAAATCCTCACCGGCGCCGCCGTGCTGGCCCTGGCTGCCGGCTTCTTCGTCTATGCCTCGAATGCGACCGGCATGATCGGCGGTCCCGGCCAGCAGCATTACGAGCTGAGCGCGAGCTTCCGGTCTGCCGAGGGCGTCAATCTCGGTACCGACGTCCGGCTGGCCGGGGTCAAGGTCGGCACCGTGACCGGGCTCGAGCTCAACCCGCAGACCTTCCGCGCCGATACTCGCTTCACCGTCCGCAACGGCATCGAGATCCCCGATGACAGCACCGCGTCGGTCAGCTCCGAGGGGCTACTGGGCGGCACTTTCCTCGAGCTGGTGCCGGGCGGCTCGCCCTTCAATCTCGAGCCGGGCGCCGAGGTGCTCGACACCCAGGGGGCGGTCGGGCTGATCTCGCTACTGATGAAATTCGTCGGCGGCGGTGGCGACAAGGGCGCCGCGGATGCCGGAACGGATGGCGGAGACGATCCGAAATGATCCGAGCGGCGCTGGCCCTGGCGCTGATCGCGACCCCGCTTCTGGCGCAGCAGCAATGGAGCCCCGAGGGCTGGACCCCGGATGGCTGGACGGTCGCGCCGCTTGAGGAGATGCCCCGCGCCGAAGAGATGATGGATGCGCTGGGGCTGGGCGACACGACGCTGGCGGACCGCCCGCTGCCGCTTGTGTCCCGGCCCGATCCGCTGGCGTTGCAGGACCCCCGGACCGAGACCCGGACCGCGGCCGTGACCGAGACGGCGCCTCGGGGCGCGGTGCTGCGCGGGCTCGACAAGCTCTCGGGCGACACGGTCGATCTGACGCTGGCCCCTGGCGAAACCGGCCGGGTCTGGCGGCTGACGGTGACGCTGGACGAATGCCGCTTTCCGGCCGACAACCCGGCCTCGGACGCCTTCGCCCATCTCGACATCTCCGATCCGAGCCGCGGCAGCCACCTGTTCTCGGGCTGGATGATCGCGTCGAGCCCGGCCCTGAACCCGCTCGACAATGCCCGCTACGACGTCTGGGTGCTGCGCTGCAAAAGCAGCTGAGGCGCGGGGATCGGCCCTGCGTGGTCGAATGTGGCGTTCTGGTTCACCGCCCGCTCCAGCCGTGAAAGATAGTCCTCGCGCTCGATCTCCACGGCGCCGAGGCTGGCCAGATGGTCTGTCAGGAACTGGGTGTCGAAAAGCGTGAAGCCGCCGATCCGGAGTCGGTCGACCAGATAGGCCAGGGCCACCTTCGAGGCGTCGGTGCGGTGCGAGAACATGCTTTCGCCGAAGAAGGCGCTGCCAAGCGCGATGCCGTAGACCCCGCCCACCAGGATGTCGTCCTGCCAGACTTCCAGCGAATGGGCATGGCCAAGCTCGAAGAGCTGGCGGTAGAGCCGGAAGATCTCTGCATTGATCCAGGTCTCTGGCCGGTCGGCGCAGCATTCCACGACATGCTCGAACGCGGTATCGGTCCGGATCGCGAAGCGGGCACGGCGGATCGTGCGGGCGAGGCTTTTCGAGATGTGGAAGCCGTCGAGCGGGAAGATGCCGCGTTTGCGCGGATTGACCCAGAAGATCCGCGGATCATGCCGCGACTCGGCCATGGGGAAGATCCCCATGGCATAGGCCCTGAGCAGGGTCAGTGGCGTGAGCCGGTCGGCATCCATCATCGCTCCCCAGGCCGGGGGCGCGCCGGTCAGAGCTCGGGCCCGGACTCCAGCCAGCGTTCCAGCCAATGGATATTGTAATTGCCGCTCTGGATGTCCGGTTCCATCAGGAGCGCCCGGAACAGCGGCGCGGTGGTCTCGACCCCGTCGACGATCAGCTCGCCCAGCGCGCGGTCCAGCCGCGCCAGAGCCTCGTTCCGGTCGCGGCCACGCACGATCAGCTTGCCGATCAGGCTGTCGTAATAGGGCGGGATGGAATAGCCGTCGTAAAGGGCCGAATCCATCCGGACACCAAGGCCGCCCGGGGCGTGATAGGCGCTGATCTTGCCGGGGCAGGGCGCGAAATTCGGCAGCCGCTCGGCATTGATCCGGACCTCGATGGCATGACCGTTCAGCTGAAGCTCGTCCTGCGTGAACGAGAGCGGCAGGCCCTCGGCCACCCGGATCTGTTCGCGCACGAGATCGACGCCGAAGATGGCCTCGGTCACCGGATGCTCGACCTGAAGACGGGTGTTCATCTCGATGAAGTAGAACTCGCCATCCTCATAGAGGAATTCGATTGTTCCGGCGCCGGAATAGCCGATCCGGGCCACCGCGTCGGCGCAGACCTTGCCGATGCGGGCGCGGGTCTCGGGGTCGATGACGGGGCCTGGGGCTTCTTCGAGAACCTTCTGGTGACGGCGCTGCAGCGAGCAGTCGCGTTCGCCCAGATGGACGGCATTGCCCTTGCCGTCGCCGAAGACCTGGATCTCGATATGGCGGGGCCGGCCGAGATATTTCTCGATATAGACCTCGTCATTGCCGAAGGCCGATTTGGCCTCGGCCCGCGCGGTCTGGAAGGCCTGTTCCAGGTCCGCGGCGGTCTTGGCAAGCTTCATCCCGCGCCCGCCGCCGCCGGCGGTGGCCTTGATGATGACAGGATAGCCGATTTCGGCCGCAACCGTCTTCGCGGTCTCGAGATCGGGCACGCCGCCGTCGGAACCGGGCACGCAGGGAACCCCCAGCGCCTTCATGGTCTCCTTGGCGGTGATCTTGTCGCCCATCATCCGGATATGCTCGGCCGAGGGACCGATGAAGGTCAGGCCGTGATCCTCGACGATCTGCACGAAGCGGGCATTCTCGGACAGGAAGCCGTAGCCCGGATGGATCGCCTGGGCCCCGGTGATCTCGCAGGCCGAGATGATCGAGGGGATCGACAGATAGCTTTCGGTGCCCGAAGGCGGGCCGATGCAGACGCTTTCATCGGCCATCCGGACATGCATGGCATCGGCATCGGCGGTGGAATGGACCGCGACGGAATGGATGCCCATTTCGCGGCAGGCGCGGATCACGCGAAGCGCGATCTCTCCGCGATTGGCGATGAGGATCTTGTCGAACATGATCCGCCGCGCCTTATTCGATGATCATCAGAGGCGTGCCGTATTCGACCGGCGAGGCATCCTCGACGAGGATGCGCTTGACGGTCCCGGCGCGCGGGGCGGGGATGTGGTTCATCGTCTTCATGGCCTCGACGATCAGAAGCGTCTGGCCCTCGGTCACGCTGTCGCCGACCTTGACGAAGGCGTCCGAGCCGGGCTCTGGCTGCAGATAGGCGGTGCCGACCATCGGCGAGGTCACGGCGCCAGGGTGCTGGGCGGGATCCTCTGCGCTGACTTCGACGGTGGTGCCGGGCGCTGCCGCGGCGGGGGCCGGGGCATAGGCGGGCATCTGCATCGTCGGCGCCTGTGCGACGACGGGGGCCGGCTGCGAGCGCGATACCCGCACGTCCAGCGAGTCGTCCTCGCCGTATTCGCGCTTGACCTGCAATTCGGTCAGGTCGTGTTCGCGCAGAAGCTCGGCCAGCGCCTGGATGAAGGCGACATCCGCCTCGTGGGAAGTCTTGGTCATGCCTGTCCTCGATCGGTCACGCGGCCCCGCGCCGGAGCGTAGGGCCGCGGTAAGAGAATTGAGGCGCTTATACGCGAGGGGAACCCCCATGGAAAGGCGGTGCGGCCGGTTTTCGCGGTGCGCCCGGGCCGGGGGCTGGCGGGCCGTCAAAGATGCCGCAGGTTCCGACAATGCCCGGGCGTGCGGCGGCCGGGATGGTGCCGCTTCGCGTGCGCTCTCGCATGACGCTCTTCGACACGTGCCCTTTCCCTGGGCGAAGGCGCCCCGGAACGGCCCGTATCTGCGGCAAAGCGGCAGGCGAGAAAATTTATCTTTTGATCAAATCAGACCATGTGGCAGGCTTGCCGGGAGACGAGGTCAGGGAGAGCCGGAATGGCCAATTCGCCACTCAGCCCGGGCGTGGTTCCCGGGCGTCTGCAGCCAGAAGACTATACCCGGAACTTTGCCGACAAGGCGCCGCCGCTGAGTGACCACGAGGCCGCGGTGGCGGCGGATCGCTGTTATTTCTGTCATGATGCGCCCTGTGTCGAGGCCTGTCCGACGGCCATCGACATTCCGCTTTTCATCCGCGAGATCGCGACCGGTGCGCCCGCCGCAGCGGCACGGACGATCTTTCAGCAGAACATCCTGGGCGGCATGTGTGCCCGGGTCTGTCCGACCGAACAGCTTTGCGAAGAGGCCTGCGTGCGGATGGTGGCCGAGGCCAGCCCGGTCGAGATCGGCCGGCTGCAGCGCTTTGCCACCGACAGGCTGATGGCGCGCGAGGGCCACCCCTTTCCTCGCGCGGCGCCGACCGGGCGGCGCATCGCGGTGGTGGGGGCCGGGCCCGCGGGGCTGGCCTGCGCCCACCGGCTGGCGATGAAGGGGCATGAGGTGCAGCTATTCGACGCACGGCCCAAGGCGGGCGGGCTCAGTGAATATGGCATCGCTGCCTACAAGACTGTCGACGATTATGCCCAGGCCGAGGTGGCCTGGCTGCTGCGGATCGGCGGCATCGCGGTGACCAATGGCAAGGCGCTGGGGCGTGACATCACGCTGGACGAGCTGCGCGCCGGGCATGACGCGGTGTTCCTTGCCATCGGGCTTGGCGGTGTCAACGCGCTGCGCGCCGAGGGCGAGGAGAAGGCGCAGGTGGTGGATGCGGTCGATTTCATCGCCCGTCTGCGCCAGACGGGGGATCTGTCCTCCATTCCGGTCGGGCGCCATGTGGTGGTGATTGGCGGCGGCATGACGGCGGTCGACGCGGCGGTGCAGTCGAAGCTTCTGGGGGCCGATACCGTCACCATGGTCTACCGCCGCGGCCGTGCCGCGATGGGCGCCTCGGAGGAAGAGCAGCATCTGGCCAGTTCCAAGGGCGTGCGGATCGTGACCGGCGCGGCACCCCTGCGCCTGCTGGGCGAGGGCGCGGTCGAGGCGGTGGAATTCGCCTATACCCGCGAGACCGGAACCGGGCTGGAGCTGACCGACGAGACCTTCCGGCTTCGGGCCGATCAGGTCTTCAAGGCCATCGGGCAGAAGCTCGAGGGCGCGCCCGAGGGGATCGCCCTTGCCGGCCGCAAGATCGCGGTGACCGGGCCGGGGCGGACTTCGCTTGCCGGGGTCTGGGCCGGGGGCGACTGCGCTTCGGGCGGCGACGATCTGACGGTGACGGCGGTGGCCGAGGGGCGCGATGCCGCCGAGGACATTCACGCAAAGCTGATGGCGGAGGGCTGATCCATGGCCGATCCTTCAGCCAGGGAAAAGGCTGCCCTGGAGAGAATTGCCATTCTTGACGACCCCGAGAAGCTCAGGAGGTTCATCGACAATGCCGGGCGGTTGGGGGCCGTTGCCGTCGAACAGGCCGCGTTTCGAAGGCTTTGCGAGATATTGCCATCGGCGCGTCGCGGGACGGTCGAGCATGATGTGTGGCGTTCCATTCATGCGCTTGAAGAGATGCTGAAGGCCGAGAGGGGGACGACCGTCCGTCTTTCCAGGACAAGGCAGAAGATTTCCAAGGACGGAGAAGTCAAGACGGTCATGGATCTGGTCTTGAGAGCGACCCCATCGGAGGGATTCCAGATGTTGATTGACCGAGGTCACCCCGAGCTTCTTTTCGAAGCGGTTGTTCTTCGTCATCCCGAGGCCTTCGGAGATGATGTTCGACAGGCTGCGAACGACCGGCTGGGCAATGCCGGCGGTGCAGCCGCAGCTTTGGCGGAGGGCTGATCCATGGCCGATCTTTCCTGCGATTTCGTGGGCATCAAAAGCCCGAACCCGTTCTGGCTGGCCTCGGCGCCGCCGACCGACAAGGAATACAATGTCCGCCGCGCCTTTCAGGCCGGATGGGGCGGCGTGGTCTGGAAGACGCTGGGCGAGGACGGCGCGCCGGTCGTCAATGTCAACGGTCCCCGCTATGGCGCGATCTACGGCGCCGACCGGCGGCTTCTGGGGCTGAACAATATCGAGCTGATCACCGACCGGCCGCTCGAGGTGAACCTGCGCGAGATCGCGACGGTCAAGCGCGACTATCCCGACCGGGCGCTGGTCGTCTCGCTGATGGTGCCCTGCGAGGAGGAGGCCTGGAAGCGCATTCTCGCCCGGGTCGAGGAGACCGGCGCCGACGGGGTCGAGCTGAATTTCGGCTGTCCGCACGGGATGAGCGAACGCGGCATGGGGGCTGCGGTGGGGCAGGTGCCCGATTATGTCGAAATGGTCACCCGCTGGTGCAAGCGGAACACCCGGATGCCGGTGATCGTGAAGCTGACGCCCAACATCACCGATATCCGTCTGGCCAGCCGCGCCGCCCACAAGGGCGGGGCCGATGCGGTCAGCCTGATCAACACCATCAACTCGATCACCTCGGTCGATCTGGACCTGATGGCGCCCGAGCCGACCATCGACGGCAAGGGCACCCATGGCGGCTATTGCGGCCCGGCCGTGAAGCCCATCGCGCTGAACATGGTGGCCGAGATCGCCCGCGATCCGGCGACCCGGGGCCTGCCGATTTCCGGCATCGGCGGCGTGACGACCTGGAAGGATGCGGCCGAGTTCATGGCGCTGGGGGCGGGCAATGTGCAGGTCTGCACCGCGGCGATGACCTACGGGTTCCGGATCGTGCAGGAGATGATCTCGGGGCTGTCGGACTGGATGGACCGCAAGGGCCATGCGCGCCCGGAGGATTTCGTCGGCAAGGCGGTGCCCAATGTGACCGACTGGCAGTATCTGAACCTCAACTACATCGCCAAGGCGCGGATCGACCCCGAAACCTGCATCAAATGCGGCCGCTGCTATGCGGCCTGCGAGGATACCAGCCATCAGGCCATCGAGATGACGGCGGACCGGTCCTTCCTGGTCAGGGACGAAGACTGCGTGGCCTGCAATCTCTGTGTGGAGGTCTGTCCGGTGGAGGGCTGTATCGACATGCGAGAACTTTCCCCGGGCGAAGTCGATCCGCGCACGGGGAAGGAGGTTCCCGCCAGTTACGGGAATTGGACGACCCACCCCAACAATCCCGGACGGAAAAACGCCGCGGAACAGGGGTTGGGGTAGGTCAGATTTCGATGTCGAGCTGGCGCGGGGCCGGCTCGGCAGTATCCGTGACCACTTCACCCCGCCAGAAGACCGAAGCCTCGCTCACGCGCCGTTCGGCTTCGAGTTGAAGCGGCGTCGTGTCGAAGGCCGGCGGCGGTCCAGCGGGGCGGTCGGGATCGGGCGCGGGAAATTCCTGACGTATCGGCGTCTGACCGCGTTGCCCGGTCTCGGCGCGGGTCTGGGTTGCGCCGCCACCGGATTGGGCAGCGGCAACGGGCGCCGTCGGCGCCGCAGGGGCGACGGTGGTCGGCGCCACATCGTGCACACCACCCACCGAAATGGGAGCGATAATTTGCATGTCACCCAAGCTCCAGCTCAGGCCCCCACCACCACCGAGAAATATGCACCGAAAGGGCGGCGTTGAGAAGAGGAAAGCTCCGTATTTCTGGTGTCGAGGTTAACGACTTCTGAACGGAGGCGGGCGATCAGGGGGTGAGCAGGCGGCGGAACAGCGTCGTCAGATAGCGCTCGGCGCCATCGAACGGATCGTCCTTGCCCTCGCCCAGAACGGCCCGCACCTGAATGTCGAAATCGGCGTAATGCTGGGTCAGCGCCCAGATCGAGAAGATCAGATGATAGGGGTCTACCGGCGCGATCCGGCCCGCGCGCGCCCAGCCCTCGATCACTGCGGCGCTGTGATCGACAAGGCTTTTCAGCTCGCCTTCGAGGGTCGGCCGGATATGCCCGGCGCCTTGCAGGATCTCATTGGCGAATAACCGGCTTTCGCGCGGGTAATCGCGGCTCATCACCAGCTTGCGGCGGACATATCCCAAAAGCTCGTCCAGCGGCTCGCCCTCCGGATCGAGCGCGCGCAGCGGCGCCAGCCAGGTGTCCAGCAGGCCCGCCAGAAGCGCCTCGTGCATCGCCTCCTTGGAGGGGAAGTAGTAAAGCAGGTTCGGCTTCGAAAGCCCGGCCTTCCGGGCGATCTGGTCGAGCGTCGCGCCGCGGAAACCCTGTTTCGAGAAGACGTCCAGCGCGGCCTCGAGGATGGTCTCGCGATTCCGGCGCTGAATGCGGGTGCGGGGCGGCGAAGGTGTCATGCGGGGCTCCGGAAATGGACGCGTCGGTGAATTTCACTTTCCATCGATTGCGCAAAATCCCATCATCTGATGGCAGAAACCGCCATTCGGTCAGACACCCGGAAATCGACCCGGGCCGGAGCCGGGACCGTTATGTTGACTGGTCTTCGACCTCTGCTAGCGTGCTCCTGACCGTTTGGTCAATTGTTTTGGATCTTTCGCCTTTGCGCAGGCGGAGGGTGGAAATCAGGGGGAGGCTCCCATGGCGCTCGATCGTAATTCCGGTCCCAATGACCTTTCGGCCTTCTGGATGCCGTTCACCGCGAACCGGCAGTTCAAGGCGGCGCCACGGATGCTGGTGGGTGCGGAGGGCATGTATTACCGCACCGCGGATGGCCGCCAGGTGCTGGATGGCACGGCGGGGCTTTGGTGCTGCAATGCCGGCCATTGCCGGCCGCAGATCACCGAGGCGGTCGCCAAGCAGGCGGCCGAGCTCGATTATGCGCCCGCCTTCCAGATGGGCCATCCCAGGGCCTTCGAGCTTGCCAGCGCGCTGCGCGACATGGCGCCCGAGGGGATGGAGCATGTCTTCTTCACCAATTCCGGCTCCGAATCCGTCGAGACCGCGCTGAAGATCGCCCTCGCCTATCACCGGGCGCGGGGCGAGGGCTCCCGCACCCGGCTGATCGGGCGCGAGCGCGGCTATCACGGGGTGAATTTCGGCGGCATCTCGGTCGGTGGCATCGGTCCCAACCGCAAGATGTTCGGCACGCTCCTGACCGGGGTCGACCATCTGCCCCATACCCATCTGCCCGAGCAGAACGCCTTCACCCGCGGCCAGCCCGAGCATGGCGCCCATCTGGCCGAGGATCTGGAACGGCTGATCGCGCTCCATGGCGCCGATACCATCGCCGCGGTCATCGTCGAGCCGATGTCGGGCTCGACCGGCGTGCTGCTGCCGCCCAGGGGCTATCTGGAACGGCTGCGCGAGATCACCAAGAAGCACGGCATTCTCCTGATCTTCGACGAGGTCATCACCGGCTTCGGGCGGCTGGGCTCGTCCTTCGCGGCCGAGCATTTCGGGGTGCTTCCCGATCTGATGACCACCGCGAAGGGCCTGACCAACGGGGTAATCCCGATGGGCGCGGTCCTGACCACGGCCGCGGTGCATGACGCCTTCATGCAAGGGCCCGACCATCTCATCGAATTCTTCCACGGCTATACCTATTCCGGCAACCCGATTGCCGCGGCCGCGGGGCTCGCGACGCTCGGGATCTATCGCGAGGAGGGGCTGTTCGAGAATGCCGCCGCCCTCGCGCCCTATTGGGAAGAGGCGCTGCATTCCTTGAAGGGGCTGCCGCATGTGATCGACATCCGCAACATGGGTCTGGTCGGCGCGGTCGAGCTAGAGCCGATCGCGGGCGAACCGACCAAGCGGGCCTTCACGGCCTTCCTCGATGCCTTCGAGAAGGACCTGATGATCCGGACCACCGGCGATATCATCGCGATGTCGCCGCCGCTGATGATCAACAAGGCGCAAATCGACGAACTCTTCGGCAAGCTCACCGATGTCCTCAAGGCGCTGGACTGAGCTTTTTCACCAGCCCGCCCGCCGGAGCGGTCCGGCGGGCGCAGATACGGCCCCGACCGTCCCGGCCCCGGGGCGATCAGGGGAGGGCGTGCTCGGACGCGGGGCCGGTCCCGGGCCTGTCTGCAAGGGCCGGAAGGCCGGGCATCCCGTCACCGGGGCCTTTCGGAAGTCCGCGGATCACGCGCTTTCGTGGAGATGCGTGAGAGCCGGGCGGCTGTCCGGCAGGATCATGGGCCGTCCCGCCTGTGCGGGAGGCCCAACCGTATCCGCCGGAGGGTCGAGTGACATTGTTCCCGGTGCCGCAGAGGCGCGCAGCGGGGTGGGGGTGCGTCTGCGGCCCTGACGGCAAACAAGAAAACACAGGTGAGGTAAGACGATGACAACCCCGGGAGAGAATCTGCGCATCAATCGCGACCGGCTCTGGGACAGCCTGATGGAAATGGCCAAGATCGGCCCCGGCGTTGCGGGCGGCAACAACCGCCAGACCCTGACCGATGCCGATGCCGAGGGCCGCGCGCTGTTCCAGAGCTGGTGCGACGAGGCCGGGCTGACGATGGGTGTCGACCGGATGGGCACGATGTTCGCGACCCGCGCGGGCGAGGATCCGGATGCGCTGCCGGTCTATGTCGGCAGCCATCTCGACACCCAGCCCACGGGCGGGAAATATGACGGGGTGCTGGGGGTTCTGGGCGCGCTCGAGGCGGTGCGCACGATGAACGATCTGGGGATCCGCACGAAGCATCCCATCGTCGTGACCAACTGGGCCAATGAAGAGGGCGCGCGCTTTGCCCCCGCCATGCTGGCCTCGGGCGTCTTCGCGGGCGTTCATACGCTCGACTATGCCTATGCGCGCGAGGATCTCGAGGGGCTCCGCTATGGTGACGAGCTGGCCCGGATCGGCTGGAAGGGCGAGGAAGAGGTCGGCGCGCGCAAGATGCATGCCTATTACGAACTGCATATCGAGCAGGGCCCGATCCTCGAGGCCGAGGGCAAGGAGATCGGGGTCGTCACCCATTGCCAGGGGCTGTGGTGGCTGGAATTCACCCTGACCGGCCGTGAGGCGCATACCGGCTCGACGCCGATGGCGATGCGGGTGAATGCGGGGCTGGCGGCGGCGCGCATCTTAGAGATGGTGCAGGAGGTCGCGATGGCGGCCCAGCCCAATGCCGTGGGCGGCGTGGGCCAGATGCAGTTCTCGCCCAATTCGCGCAACGTGCTTCCCGGGAGCGTGGTCTTCACCGTCGATATCCGCACCCCCGATCAGGCCAAGCTCGACCGGATGCGGGCCGAGATCGAGACCCGCGCGGCGGCGATCTGCGAGGATCTGGGCGTCGGTTGTTCGGTCGAGCCGGTGGGCCATTTCGACCCCGTGACCTTCACCCCCGATCTGGTGAGCGCGGTCCGGAGCGCGGCCGGGAAGCTCGGCTATTCGCATATGGATCTCGTCTCGGGGGCGGGACACGATGCCTGCTGGGCCGCCAGGGTCGCGCCCACCACGATGATCATGTGCCCCTGCGTCGGCGGACTCTCGCATAACGAGGCCGAGGAGATCTCGAAGGACTGGGCCGCGGCCGGGGCCGATGTGCTGTGCCATGCGGTGCTGGAAACGGCGGGGATCGTCGAGTGAATACGGCGGGAAGGTTTCTTGCCGTAGGCTTAATCTGTGCTTTGCCAAGCACGGTGTTCGGCTGGGGGGGCGGTGGTTCAGATTATGGCGGTGAGTTTGGTAGTGCTGGAGGCGACGGTTGTGGAGGGTGCGGGTATCCGGAGAGCATAGAGGAAGAAGCGAAGAGCCTTCGAAAGAGCTTCGAAGCTTCGAGTTTGCAGGCCCTCATGGATCAGCAGATATTGGGCACCCTTTGCGAAAATCACGTTTGTGGAACGCTTTCGGAAATCCAGGCAAGCCGACTGCTGGATCGTGCCGTTCTCGAAGACCGGTATGCCGTAGAACAGAAGGCCCGGAACGAAGAGAAGTGGATGACAAGACTGGGAATCGGCTTTGCGGCAGCCGGTTTGCTGATTGCCTGGCTCTCGTTCCGGCAAAGCCAAGAGGCGGACAGACGATCTGTGCGCAACGAGGTGGAGATCAATCACCTGAAAGCGCCAGAGAAAAGCTAGACGCAGGGAGAAAGACATGAGCACGGTTATCAGGAACGGCACCATTGTGACCGCCGATCTGAGCTATGAGGCGGATGTGCTGATCGAGGGCGGGAAGATCGCCGACATCGGCCCCGGTCTTTCGGGCGACGAGGTTCTGGACGCCACCGGCTGCTATGTGATGCCGGGCGGGATCGACCCGCATACCCATCTCGAGATGCCCTTCATGGGCACCTATTCCTCGGATGATTTCGAATCCGGCACCCGCGCGGCGCTGGCGGGCGGCACCACGATGGTGGTCGATTTCGCGCTGCCCTCGCCGGGTCAGGGGCTGCTCGATGCGCTGAAGATGTGGGACAACAAGTCGACCCGGGCGCATTGCGACTATTCCTTCCACATGGCGATCACCTGGTGGGACAGGCAGGTCTTCGACGAGATGGAGACGGTGGTGAAAGAGCGCGGCATCACCAGCTTCAAGCATTTCATGGCCTACAAGGGCTCGCTGATGGTGAATGACGACGAGATGTTCGCCTCGTTCCGCCGCTGCGCCGAGCTGGGGGCCATTCCGCTGGTCCATGCCGAGAATGGCGATGTCGTGGCCGAGCTGGCAGCCAAGCTTCTGGCCGAGGGCAATACCGGCCCCGAGGCCCATGCCTATTCGCGCCCGCCCCAGGTCGAGGGCGAGGCCACCAACCGCGCGATCATGATCGCCGACATGGCGGGCGTGCCGCTTTACGTGGTGCATGTCTCCTGCGAGGAGAGCCATGAGGCGATCCGGCGCGCGCGGATGCAGGGCAAGCGGGTCTGGGGCGAGCCGCTGATCCAGCATCTGACGCTGGACGAGAGCGAATATTTCAACGCCGACTGGGATCATGCAGCGCGGCGCGTGATGTCGCCGCCCTTCCGGAACCAGAAGCATCAGGACAGCCTTTGGGCGGGGCTTGCCTCGGGCTCGCTGTCTTGCGTCGCGACCGATCACTGCGCCTTTACCACCGATCAGAAACGCTATGGTGTCGGCGATTTCACGAAGATCCCGAACGGGACCGGCGGGCTCGAGGACCGGCTGCCGATGCTCTGGACCCATGGCGTCGGCACCGGGCGGATCACGCCTGAGGAATTCGTGGCGGTGACCTCGACCAATATCGCCAAGATCCTGAACCTCTATCCCCGGAAGGGCGCGGTGCTGGTCGGCTCGGACGCCGATCTGGTCGTCTGGGACCCCGAGAAGACCAGGACCATCAGCGCCGCGACCCAGCAATCGGCCATCGATTACAACGTCTTCGAGGGCAAGGAGGTCAGGGGCCTGCCGCGCTACACGCTGAGCCGCGGTCGCGTCGCCGTCGCCGATGACGAGGTGACGCCGCAGGAGGGCTGGGGCGAGTTCGTCAGTCGCCCGCCGAACGGGCCGGTCAACAAGGCGCTGTCCTCCTGGAAGGCGCTGACCGCGCCCCGCAAGATCGAGCGGGCGGGCATCCCGGCCAGCGGCGTCTGAGGGCCGGGCGCCCCTTTGCGAGAGGGCGGGTGCGGGTCGATCCCGCGCCCGGATGTGAGGGGCGGGGCCGCATATGCGCGCGCCCCGCAGGCAAGGGACGTGACGTGAAGACACCGGTCATCAAGGCGGAAAACGTGGATCTGGTGTTCCAGACCGCAGACGGACCCGTGCAGGCGCTGAGCGATGTGTCGCTCGATGTCGGGCGCGGCGAGTTCGTCAGTTTCATCGGCCCCTCGGGCTGCGGCAAGACCACCTTCCTGCGCTGCGTGGCGGCGCTGGAACATCCGACCGGCGGCCGCCTGAGCGTCAACGGGGTGAGCCCCGACACTGCCCGCATGGAGCGCAGCTACGGCTATGTCTTCCAGGCGGCCGGGCTTTACCCCTGGCGGACCATCGCCCGGAACATCCGGCTGCCGCTCGAGATCATGGGCTATCCTAAGGCCGAACGGGCGGCGCGGGTGCAGAAGGTGCTGGAGCTGGTCGATCTGGCGGGCTTCGGCAACAAGTTTCCCTGGCAGCTTTCGGGGGGCATGCAGCAGCGCGCCAGCATAGCCCGCGCGCTGGCCTTCGATGCCGATATCCTGCTGATGGACGAACCCTTCGGCGCGCTGGACGAGATCGTGCGAGACCATCTGAACGAACAGCTTCTGGCGCTGTGGGCGCGGACCGGCAAGACCTGCCTGTTCGTTACCCATTCGATCCCCGAGGCGGTTTACCTGTCCACCAGGATCGTGGTGATGAGCCCGCGCCCGGGGCGGATCGCCGATGTGATCGACAGCCCGCTGCCGAAGGAGCGTCCGCTCGACATCCGCGACACGCCGGAATTCCTGGAAATCGCCCATCGCGTCCGCGAGGGGCTGCGCGCGGGGCATGCCTATGACTAGGAAACAGCGTCTGACGGGGGCGGGGCTGGCCGGGCTGTGGCTGGCGGTCCTGCTGGTCTGGGTCTTCCTGCCCTCGGTGATGGCGGTGCCGGTGCTAGGGTGGGGTTTGTTTCTTCTGATCCTGGCGCCCTTGCTCTGGGGCATGCATCTTCTGGCGCGGCGGCTGGCCCGCAAGGGGCGGCGCGATGCGTAATGTCCTGCCGATCCTGACGGTGGTGCTGGCGATCCTCGCGCTCTGGTACGGGGCGGCGGTGGCGCTGAACGCACGCTGGGCGCTCGATCAGGCGGCGCGCGCGGGACAGGAGCTGACGCTCGGCCAGATCGTCTCGGACACGATGCGGCAGGAGCGCCCCAAGCTGCCCGCGCCGCATCAGGTGGGGGCCGAGCTCTGGAAGACGACCGGGGCGATGGCGCTGGAGGGCCGGGCCTTCTCGAAGCGCAGCCTGATCTATCACTGCTGGGTCACGCTCTCGGCCACACTTCTGGGCTTTGCCATCGGTGCTGGCGCGGGCATCCTGCTGGCCGTCGGGATCGTTCATAACCGCGCGATGGACCGAAGCGTGATGCCCTGGGCGATTGCCTCGCAGACCATCCCCATCCTCGCCATCGCGCCGATGATCATCGTGGTGCTGAATTCCATCGGCATCACCGGGCTGCTGCCCAAGGCCATCATCTCGGCCTATCTGTCGTTCTTCCCGGTCGCGGTTGGCATGGTGAAGGGGCTGCGCAGCCCCGATGCGATGGATCTCGACCTGATGAGGACCTGGGGGGCGCGCGCGGGGCAGATCTTCTGGAAGCTGCGCTGGCCCGCCTCGATGCCCTATCTCTTCACCTCGCTCAAGGTCGCGATGGCGGCGAGCCTTGTCGGTGCCATCGTTGGCGAACTTCCGACGGGCGCGATCCGGGGCCTTGGCGCGCGGCTTCTGGCGGGCAGCTATTACGGCCAGACCGTGCAGATCTGGAGCGCGCTTTTCGCGGCCGCGATCCTTGCCGCTCTGCTGGTCGGGCTGGTGGGGCTTGTGCAGCGGATCACGCTGAAACGGATGGGGATGGTGCGATGATCTGGGTCTTCGGCGCGTTTGTCTTCTGGGCCGTCGCCTGGGTGGTGAATGTACGGCTCGCGCGGCTCAGGGCCACGCGCGGGCTGCGTCTTCTGATGCCAGCCCTCTTCGGGCTGACCCTGCTGGTGGTCTGGGAGGGGCTTGTGCGCGGGCTGAATCTGCCCGCCGTCATCCTGCCGCCGCCCTCGGCCATCGGCGCGCGGATCGCGACCAGCCTGCCGGTGCTCTGGGGCGACTTCGTCCAGACCTTCGTCAAGGGCGCGCTGTCGGGCTATGTGCTGGGCTGCGGCGCAGGCGTGCTGACTGCCATTGCCATCGACCGCTCGCCCTTCCTGCAGCGGTGCTTGCTGCCCGTGGGCAATTTCATCGCAGCCCTGCCCATCATCGGCACCGCGCCGATCCTCGTGATGTGGTTCGGCTTCGACTGGCAGTCGAAGGCAGCGGTGGTGGTGGCCATGGTCTTCTTCCCGGTCATGGTCAACACGCTGCAGGGGCTGGCGGCCGCCGATGCCATGCAGCGCGATCTGATGAAGACCTGGTCCGCAAGCTACCTGCAGACGCTGACAAGGCTCAGGCTGCCCGCAGCCATGCCCTTCATCTTCAACGGGCTGAAGATCGCCACCACGCTGGCCCTGATCGGGGCCATCGTGGCCGAGTTCTTCGGCAGCCCGATCCGGGGCATGGGCTTCCGGATCTCGACCGAGGTCGGGCGGCTCGCGCTCGACATGGTCTGGGCCGAGATCGCCGTGGCGGCCCTGGTCGGCTCGGCCTTTTACGGCGCGGTGGCGGCGTGCGAACGCGCCGTCACCTTCTGGCACCCGTCGCAGCGGGGCCTTTGACAAACACAAAGGTCGAATGACCCGACAGGAGGTAAGGATGGACGTGAAACTGACAGGGGCGCTGGCCGCGCTTCTTCTAGGGACCGGGGCGGCAGAGGCCGCCGACGAGGTCACGCTTCAGCTCAAATGGGTGACCCAGGCCCAGTTCGCGGGCTATTACGTCGCGCTCGACAAGGGCTTTTACGACGAGGAAGACCTCGACGTGACGATCAAGCCCGGCGGACCCGACATCGCGCCAAGCCAGGTCATCGCGGGCGGCGGTGCCGATGTGATGATCGACTGGATGCCCTCGGCGCTGGCCGCGCGCGAGAAGGGGCTGCCCATCGTCAACATCGCCCAGCCCTACAAGTCCTCTGGCATGATGCTGACCTGCCTCAAGGAAACCGGCGTTGCCAGCCCAGCGGATTTCCCGGGCCGCACGCTGGGCGTCTGGTTCTTCGGCAATGAATATCCCTTCCTCAGCTGGATGGCGCATCTGGGCATTCCGACCGATGGCTCCGAGGGCGGTGTGACCGTGCTGAAACAGGGCTTCAACGTCGATCCGCTGCTGCAGAAGCAGGCCGACTGCATCTCGACCATGACCTATAACGAATATTGGCAGGTGCTCGATGCGGGGATCGCGCCCGACGAGCTGATCACCTTCAAATACGAGGATCAGGGCGTCGCGACCCTGGAAGACGGGCTTTACGTGCTCGAGGAAAAGCTGGCCGATCCGGCCGAGGTCGACAAGCTGGCGCGCTTCGTGCGGGCCTCGATGAAGGGGTGGAAATGGGCCGAAGCCAATCCCGAAGAGGCCGCGATGATCGTGCTTGATCATGACGAGACCGGGGCGCAGACCGAAAAGCACCAGATCCGGATGATGGGCGAGGTCGCCAAGCTGACCGCGGGCTCGAACGGCGCGCTCGATCCCGAGGACTATCGGCGCACGGTCGAGACGCTGCTGTCGGGCGGCTCGGACCCGGTCATCACAAGGGAACCCGAGGGCGCCTGGACCCATGCGATTTCCGACGCGGCGCTGAATTAGACCGCTGGCGGCCGGGGCTTTCCCGGCCTCTCGCACGGGGCGGGCAAGGGCGTCCCATCCGTCTTGATCGGATGCGCGAATGTGATTTACTCGACCGTGCAGTTCAGGTCCGGCGGAGCCGGATCGCCGTCGCTGAAAGGGAGAGAGACATGCGGAAATGCAAGAAACTGCCGGGGCTGGTGCTCGGGATGGGGCTGATGGCGGTGCTGGCGGGCTGTGCCGGGGAGCCGGAGGAATGCGAGCCCGGGGTCAGCAATATCAGCGAGATGGCCACGGTCACGGCGCCGGGCTGCTGAGCGCCCGGGCGAAAGCCTGGACGGGCGCCCGCGAGATCCTTGCCGGCAGTCGGCCCTGTCGTTGTCGCGGCGGGGGAGGATCGGCGGAACAAGACAAGGGCCGGTGGATCGCCACCGGCCCTTGTCTTCGGGTAGAGGATCCGGTCAGTCCTTGTTCATCCTGTTGTCGATGAGCTCCTCGACGACGGAGGGGTCGGCGAGGGTCGAGATGTCGCCGAGGGAGCCGAAATCGTTCTCGGCGATCTTCCTGAGGATGCGGCGCATGATCTTGCCCGAGCGGGTCTTGGGAAGGCCCGGCGCCCATTGGATGATGTCGGGCTTGGCGATCGGGCCGATCTCGGTGCGGACCCATTTCTCGAGCTCCTTGCGGAGCGCGTCGGTCGCCTCGACCCCGTTCATCAGCGTCACATAGGCGTAGATGCCCTGGCCCTTCAGCTCATGCGGATAGCCCACCACCGCGGCCTCGGCCACCGCCTGGTGGGCGACAAGGGCCGATTCCACCTCGGCCGTGCCCATCCGGTGGCCCGAGACGTTGATCACGTCATCGACCCGGCCGGTGACCCAGTAATAGCCGTCGGCATCGCGCCTGCAGCCGTCGCCCGAGAAGTAATAGCCCTTGTAATGGCTGAAATAGGTCTCCTGGAAGCGGTCGTGATCGCCCCAGATCGTGCGCATCTGCCCGGGCCAGCTGTCCTTGAGGCAGAGCACGCCCTCGGCCTCGGTGCTGTCGATCTCGCGGCCCGATTCCGGTTCCAGCACCACCGGCTGCACCCCGAAGAAGGGCCGGGTCGCCGAGCCGGGCTTGGTCGGGGTGGCGCCGGGCAGCGGCGTCAGCAGATGGCCGCCGGTCTCGGTCTGCCACCAGGTGTCGACGATCGGGCAGCGGCCCTGGCCCACATGTTCGTTGTACCATTCCCAGGCCTCGGGGTTGATCGGCTCGCCGACCGAGCCCAGCACCTTGAGGCTCGAGAGATCATATTTCTCGACCCACTCGGTGCCCTGGCCCATCAGCGCCCGGATCACGGTGGGGGCGGTGTAGAACTGGTTGACCTTCAGGTCCTGGCAGATCTGCCAGAACCGGCCCGCATCGGGATAGGTCGGCACGCCCTCGAACATCACGGTGGTCGCGCCATTGGCGAGCGGGCCATAGACGATGTAGCTGTGGCCGGTGACCCAGCCGACATCGGCGGTGCACCAGAACACGTCGCCCTCGTGATAGTCGAAGGTGTATTCATGGGTCATCGCGGCATAGGCGAGATAGCCGCCCGAGGAATGCACCACGCCCTTGGGCTTGCCGGTCGAGCCCGAGGTGTAGAGGATGAAGAGCGGATGCTCCGCGGCCAGCTCGCGCGGCGGGCAGTCGGGGCTGGCATGCTCCATCAGTTGCAGCACATCGACATCGCGGCCCTGGATCCAGGAGGTCTGGTCGCCCGTGTGCTTGACGACCATGCAGCGTACCTTGTCCGAGCAGTGCAGTAGCGCGGCATCGGCATTCGATTTCAGCGCGGTCTTGCGCCCGCCCCGGGGGGCGGTATCTGCGGTGATGACGACCTTGGCGCCGCAATCGTTGATCCGGTTCGCGAGACCATCGGCCGAGAAGCCCGCGAAGACCACCGAATGGATCGCCCCGATCCGGGCGCAGGCCAGCATCGCATAGGCCGCTTCGGGGATCATCGGCATGTAGATGACCACGCGGTCGCCCCGCATCACGCCCTGGCTCAGCAGGACATTGGCCATCCGGTTCACCTTCTCGTGCAGCTCGCGATAGGTGATGTGCCGGACCGGCGCGTCGGGCTCGTCGGGCACGAAGATGATCGCATCCTGATCGCGCCGGGTTCTCAGATGGCGGTCGATGCAGTTCGAGGCCACGTTCAGCGTCCCGTCCCGGAACCAGTGGATCTCGACCTGCCCCATCTTGAAGGTGCTGCGCTTGACCTCGGTATAGGGTTTGATCCAGTCCAGCCGCTGCCCGTGCTCGCCCCAGAACCCCTCCGGGTCCTCGACCGAGCGACGGTACATCGCATCATATTTCGCCGAGTCGATATGCGCGCCCGACACGAAATCCGGGTCCGGCGGGTAAACATGCTCAGTCATCTCCAGAACTCCCTCTGACTGACTTTATCCTGTAGCGG
The DNA here is from genome assembly GCF_002073975.1 of Rhodovulum sp. MB263. Lineage (NCBI taxonomy): Bacteria > Pseudomonadati > Pseudomonadota > Alphaproteobacteria > Rhodobacterales > Paracoccaceae > Rhodovulum > Rhodovulum sp. MB263. Next base: position 1,097,242 of record NZ_CP020384.1, read on the forward strand.
GGCCGCCGCCCTTCTTTCCGGGGCGTGCGGTCTAGATCGCGAGGTATTCCGCCCTCAATTCGGCGTTGTTCAGGACCTCGGCGGCCGATCCGTCGAAAACGATCTGGCCTGTATCGAGTATGACGGCGCGATCCGAAAGTTCCAAGGCCCGGATCGCGTTCTGCTCAACTATGACGGTCGTGATGCCCTGTTCCTTGATATGAACGAGTGTTTTTTCGATTTCGTCAACAATGACCGGTGCAAGCCCCTCATAAGGCTCGTCGAGCAGCAGTACCTTGATGTCGCGCGCCAGGGCCCGGGCGATGGCCAGCATCTGCTGTTCGCCGCCCGAGAGCGTCACGCCCTCCTGCTTGCGGCGTTCGCCGAGCCGGGGAAAAAGATCGTAAAGCCGTTCGATCGTCCAGCCCACCGGCGGCACGATCTGGGCAAGCTGCAGGTTCTCCTCGACGGTGAGGCCGGGAATGATCCGGCGGTCCTCCGGCACCAGCCCCAGACCCGCCGCACTGGCCTGATGCGCGGCCATGCTGTGCAGGGGCGCATGGTCGAGCCAGATCTCGCCATAGGTGAGCTGGGGGCTCGCCAGCCGGGCGATGGCGCGCAAGGTCGAGGTCTTGCCCGCGCCGTTCCGGCCCAGAAGCGCCAGGATCTCGCCCTCGTGGACGTTGAAGCTGACGCCCTGCACGATGTAGCTTTCGCCGTAATAGGCATGCAGGTCATAGACCGACAGGAAGGCCGGTGCCGTCGCGGCCTGGTTCGCGTTCTTGTTGAAATCGGGTTTGACGTTCATCCGGTCCTCCTCAATGGGCCTGGCCCAGATAGGCTTCCTGCACTTTCGGATGGCCCTTGATCTTCTCGGGCACATCCTCGACCAGGGGCGTGCCCTGGGCCAGAACCGTGATCCGGTCGGCGAGGCTGAACACGACATGCATGTCATGCTCGATGATCGCCAGGGTGATGTTGCGGGTGGCCTTGATCTCTTTCAGCAGGTCGATGGTGTTGTTGGTATCGGCCCGCGCCATGCCGGCGGTCGGCTCGTCGAGCAGCAGGAGCCGCGGTTCCTGCACCAGGCACATCGCCATCTCGAGCCGCCGCTTGTCGCCGCGCGAGAGGCTTGCGGCCTGCATGCCCGACTTGTCGAGCATATGGACGTCCTCGAGCATCTGTTCGGCCCGGGCCATGATGTCCTTTTCATGCGCCACCGTCTCGAAGGCATGCATCCGGAAGGCCCCGTCGCGCTTGGCGAAACAGGGGATCAGGATATTTTCCAGCACCGTCAGGTCGCCGAAGATCTCGGGGGTCTGGAACACCCGCGAGATGCCCATCTGGTTGATTTCGTGCGGCTTGCGCCCCAGCACCGACTGGCCGTCGAACATCACCGATCCGGTATCGGGGATCAGCTTGCCGACGAGGCAGTTCAGAAGCGTCGACTTGCCCGCCCCGTTCGGCCCGATGATCGCATGCACGCTGTTCTCGGCGACCGAGAGGTTGACGTCTCCCAGAGCCTGCAAGCCCCCGAAGCGCTTGTTCACGCCCTTGACTTCAAGAATGCCCATCGCTCGTTCTCCTCATTCGGCCACATGCGGGGGGGTGTGGGGGCGGTGCTCGGGATCCTTCCGCCGCGGCCCGCCGGTCTTGTGCCGGCGCCGGAACAGGTTCCGCAGCCGCTGCATCCCCTCGACCAGCCCGCCGGGCAGGAAGATCACCACCAGCATGAACAGGATGCCCAGCGTCAGGTGCCAGCCCTTGCCCACGAAGGGGTGGAAACAGGCGACCACGAAATCCTCGAGCCCGTCGGGCAGGACCGCGAACCAGGAATGCAGGACGCCATCGTTGATCTTCGAGAAGATGTTCTCGAAATACTTGATGAAGCCCGCCCCCAGCACCGGCCCCATCAGGGTGCCGGCGCCGCCGAGAATGGTCATCAGGACGACCTCGCCCGAGGCGGTCCACTGCATCCGCTCGGCTCCTGCCAGCGGGTCCATCGCCGCCAGCAGTCCGCCCGCAAGCCCGGCATACATGCCCGAGATCACGAAGGCCGCCAGCGTGTAGGGCCGCGAATTGAGCCCGGTATAGTTCATCCGGGTCTGGTTGGTCTTGATCGCACGCAGGATCATCCCGAAGGGCGAGCGGAAGATCCTCAGGCTGATATAGAAGGCCAGGATCGCCATCAGCGCGCAGAAATAATAGCCGATATTGAAGGTGAAGACCCAGCCGCCGAGGTTCAGCTGTGCCGAGTCCCGCATCACCAGCCCGAACAGGTGCGGGCTGCTGGGCGCGCCGCCGGTGGCCAGGATCTGCGGGTCGCTGGCATAGACCTGCAGCCCGGTCTCGCCATTGGTGATCGGCGTCAGCACCGAATAGGCGAGGTTGTAGCTCATCTGCGCAAAGGCCAGCGTCAGGATCGAGAAATAGATGCCCGAGCGGCGCAGCGAGATGAAGCCGATCAGAAGCGCGAAGGCGGCCGAGATCACCACCGAGAGCAAAAGCCCCGGCAGCACGTTGTAGCCCAGAAGCTTGTACATCCAGACCACCGTGTAGGAGCCCACCCCCAGGAAGGCGGCATGGCCGAAGGACAGATAGCCTGTCAGCCCGAACAGGATGTTGAAGCCGATGGCGAAGATCCCGAAGATCGCGAATTTCTGCATCAGGTCGGGATAGCCCGCGTTGAACTGGGCAAGGCTGGAGCCTTCGGGGAAGGGTTGCAACAGGATCGGGGTCAGCAGGGTCAGCGCGATCACGATCAGCAGGAAACGGGTATCTCTGGCACTCAGTCCGAACATTGGGTCAGTCCTCCATCACGCCCTTGCGGCCCATCAGCCCGCGCGGCCGGGTCAGCAGGATCACGATTGCCACGAGGTAGATGATCACCTGGTCGATGCCGGGGATCAGGCTTTTCACCTCGTTCATCGAGGCGAAGCTTTGCAGGATGCCCAGCATGAAGCCCGCCAGCACCGCGCCGGGCAGCGAGCCCATGCCTCCGACGACGACGACGACGAAGCTGAGCACGAGGAAATCCATCCCCATGTGATAATTCGGCGCGAGGATCGGCGTGTACATCACGCCCGCCAGCCCCGCCACGGCGGCCGCGAGCCCGAACATCAGCGTGAAGCGGCGGTCGATGTCGATGCCCAGCAGGCCCACCGTCTCGCGGTCGGCCATGCCCGCGCGGACCACCATGCCGAAGGTGGTGAATTGCAAAAAGGCGAAGACGCCGCCGATGATTGCCAGCGAGAACAGGAAATAGACCATCCGCCAGTAGGGATAGATGATGATATTGGGGTCGAAGCCCAGAAGCGTGCCGAAATCGAAGCTGCCCGAGAAGGCCGGCGGCGCGCCGGTCTGGATCGGATTGGCGCCGAAGAAATACTTGACGATCTCCTGCAGCACGATCGCGAGACCGAAGGTCACCAGGATCTGGTCGGCATGTGGGCGCTTGTAGAAATGCTTGATCAGCCCGCGCTCCATCGCGAAGCCGAGCGCGATCATCACCGGGATCGCCAGCAGGATCGCGAAGGGCACCGACCAGTCGATGATCGCGCCGCCCATCCCGGGGCCGAACCAGTGTTCGACATAGGGCACCTCGACCTTCAGCGGATTGCCGAGAAAGTCGGTGCGGGTCGGGTCGATCTCTTCATAGGACAGGCTCAGCAGGCGCTGCATCGAGACCGCGCAGAAGGCGCCGATCATGAACAGCGCGCCATGGGCGAAGTTCACGACCCCCAGCGTGCCGAAGATCAGCGTAAGCCCCAGCGCGATCAGCGCATAGGCCGAGCCCTTGTCGAGCCCGTTCAGGATTTGAAGGATAATGGCGTCCATGGTCCCATCCGTGCATTGAGGGAGCGTCGGACCCGCCGGGTCCGGGGCGCGGTCCGGACCACGCGCGAAGGGCGCGGCCCGGCCGGTAGTATGTCAGGCAAGGGGGCGGGCGCTCAGGCGCCGTTGTTGCACTGGCCGAGGGTCGCCTCGGCGCCGCCGAACATGGGATGATCCGGGGGATAGGTGACGTGATCGACCGGCGTCACCTCGACGATCTCGAGGATGTCGTATTTGGTCGAGGGGTCGTCCTTGCCCTTCATGACCAGCACGTCCTTGAAGCACTGATGGTCCTCTGCACGGTAAAGGACCGGGCCGTTGCCCATGCCGTCGAATTCGAAGCCTTCCAGCGCCTCGGCCACCGCGCAGGGGTCGAACGAGCCCGCGCGGGCCACCGCATCGGCGTAAAGCAGGGTCTGGACATAGCAGGTATGGGCCGAGTTCGACGGCGGACGGCCGTATTTCTCGCCGAAGGACTTGACGAAGGCCTTGGTGCCCGGGTCGGACAGCTGCCAGTTCCAGTTCATCGAGCCGTAGACGCCCTTGATGTTGTCGCCCGCGCCCTCGGCCATCAGCTCTGAATAAAGCGGCACCACGATCTCGAAATTCTTGCCGTTGACCTGCTTGTCGCGCAGGCCGAACTGCACCGCCTGGGTGATCGAGTTGATCATGTCGCCGCCGTAATGGTTCAGGACCAGCACATCGGCGCCCGAGTTCAGCACCGGCGCGATATAGGACGAGAAATCGCCCGCGCCGACCGGGGTCAAGACGTTGTTGACGGTCTGCCAGCCGATCGCCTCGGTCGAGGCCTGGATCGATTCCTGCTGGGTGTAGCCCCAGGTGTAATCGGCGGTCAGGTGATAGGCGCGGCGGTCGGTACCATAGGCCTTCTCGAGTACCGGCGCCAGCGCCGCGCCCGACATGTAGGCGTTGAAGAAGTGGCGGAAGCCGTTCTTCTTGCGGTCCTTGCCGGTGGTGTCGTTGGAATGGGTCAGGCCCGCCATGAAGATGATGCCGGCCTCCTGGCAGAGGCCCTGCACCGCGACCGCGACGCCCGAGGACGAGCCGCCATTGATCATGACGACGCCGTCCTTCTCGATCATCGCCTTGGCCGAGGCGCGGGCGGCATCCGACTTGGTCTGGGTATCGCCGGTCACGTAATCGACCTGCTTGCCAAGGATGCCGGTGCCGTCGAGCGCCTTCGAGCTGAAGGTGTTCAGCATGCCGCCATCGCCCATGCCGTTCAGATGCTCGACCGCCAGCTCCTGGGCGCGAAGCTCGTCGAGCCCCTCATCGGCATAGGGGCCGGTCTGCGGGACGTTGAAGCCGAACTTGACGGTGCTGCCGCTGGGCGCATTGGTGAAGGCGCGGGCCCGCGAGGTGAAGATCGTGGGCAGCGCAAGGCCCGCTCCGGCATAGGCCCCGGTCTTGATCACGCCACGGCGTGTCAGGGTCGGTCTGGTCATGGGCATCCTCCCGTGATGCTTGAATGTCGGTCCCCTGCCTCCTCTTGCTCGGGGACCGGCTCTTTACAAAGCATCCCCAGTATCGGGGGCGCTGCGAAAACATGGCAACAACTGCTTTTCTGCGCTTGATTTTTTTGTAAACAATTACACAGGTCCATAGAGGGTGGCGTAAAGAAATTGTCGTGCAGTCGCAGAAAGCCCTTGGCAAAAATAAGGATTTTCGGATGCCGCGCAGCGCCCTGACCGGGACCAGGATTCGCGAACGCCGGACGATGATCGGCATGCGACAGGCCGATCTGGCCAGAATGGCCGGAATATCCCCGTCCTATCTCAATCTGATCGAGCATAATCGCCGCAGAATCGGCGGCAAGCTTCTGGTCGAGATCGCCCGCAACCTCGATGTCGAGGCCTCGGCGCTGACCGAAGGCGCCGGTGCGGCGCTGATCGAGACCCTGCGCGAGGCGGCGGCGGGTCAGGATGCGGCCGAGGCCGATCTGCCCCGGATCGAGGAATTCGCGGGCCGGTTCCCGGGCTGGGCGGGGCTGCTCGCCGAGCGCCACCGCCGGGTGCGCGAGCTCGAGCGCACGGTCGAGATGCTGACCGACCGGATGACCCATGACCCGTTCCTGTCGGCCTCGCTGCACGAGGTGATCTCGGCGGTGACCTCGATCCGCTCGACCGCGGCGATCCTGGCCGATACCGAGGATATCGACGCCGAGTGGCAGCGCCGCTTCCACCGCAATCTCAGCGATGACAGCCGTCGTCTGGCCGAAGGGGCGCAGGCGCTGGTGGCCTATCTCGACGAGGGCACGGAAGATCCGGGCGTGCAATCCTCGCCGCAAGAGGAAGTCGAGGCTTTCCTGCGGGCGCGCGACTGGCATCTGCCAGAGCTCGAGCGCAGCCTGCCGCCCGATCCGGCGCGGATCGTGGCCGAGGCGCGCGAGCTGACCTCGGCCCCCGCACGCGAGCTGGCACTGGCGCATCTGAAACGCTACCGCCGCGATGCCGAGCTGATGCCGCTGCAGCGCTTCGCCGAGGCCGCGCGCGGCGCCGGGCTCGATCCGGGCGCGCTGGCCCAGGCCTTCGGCGTCGATCCGGGCGCGACCTTTCGCCGGCTGGCCGCGCTGCCCGCAGAGCGCGCGGGCGGGTCGGTCGGGCTGGTGGCCTGCGACGGCTCGGGCACGCTGACCTTCCGCAAGCCGGTCGAGGGCTTCGCGCTGCCCCGCTTCGGCGCGGCCTGTCCGCTCTGGCCGTTGTATCAGGCATTGTCGCGGCCGATGGCGCCGGTGCGGGCGGTGGTCGAGCTGGGCGGCGCGGCGCCGCAGCGTTTCCTGACCTATGCGATCTGCCAGCCGGCACTGGCGGCGGGGTTCGACGGGCCGCAGGTGCTCGAGGCGGCGATGCTGATCCTGCCCGAGGGCACGGTCGCTCTGCCGCGCCTGGCGCCGCAGCCGGTGGGCACGTCCTGCCGGATCTGCCCGCGCCGGGGCTGCGTCGCCCGGCGCGAGCCCTCGATCCTGGCCGATGGCTTCTGAGCAGGGGTTTTGACAGGGCGGGGCTTTGGCATGATAGTCGGGACACAAGCGGGGCGCGAACGCCCGCACGGGGAGGGAAGGGACCGGGGATGGACAAGCGTGTCCTGCTGATCGAGGACGAACCGAACATCATCGAGGCGATCCGCTTCATTCTGGCCCGGGACGGCTGGCGCGTCGACACCCATGCCGATGGCACCACCGCCTTCGCCCGCGTCGCCGAGACCCGCCCCGATATCGTGATCCTCGACGTGATGCTGCCGGGCCGGTCGGGCTTCGACATCCTGCGCGACATCCGCTCGGATACCGGTCTCGGCGCGCTGCCGGTGCTGATGCTGACCGCCAAGGGGCAGGTCAAGGATCGCGACCTGGCCGAGCGGATGGGCGCGAGCCGCTTCATGGCCAAGCCGTTCTCGAATACCGAGGTCCTGGCCTCGGTGCGGGAACTGACGGGCGCCTGAGATGGCGCGCGCGCCGCTGTTCCTGGCCCGCGAGGGATACCGGCGGCGTCGCCTCGCGGACATGGCGCGGGTTTTGCCGGTGCTTGGGGCGGCGCTGTTCCTGATCCCCGCGCTCGATGCCGAGGAGGGGCTCGGCTCGGGCATGCTGATCTTTCTGTTCTCGGCCTGGTTCTGGCTGATCCTCGCCTCGGCCTTCGTGTCCTCCCGCCTGATCCGCGCGGTGCCGCGCGAGACCGACGAGTCTTCCGGCGAGGCGCCATGATCGCCTTCGACATGCTGGTCGCGATCTGTCTCGTCTATGTCGCGCTTCTGTTCGGCGTCGCCTTCCTGGCCGAGCGCCGCGGCGCGCGCGGCACCAATGGCTGGCTGCGTTCGCCCGTGATCTACACGCTGTCGCTGTCGGTCTACTGCACCGCCTGGACCTTCTACGGCGCTGTCGGCTATGCCGCGCGCTCGGGGCTCGAATTCGCCACGATCTATCTCGGGCCGACACTGGTGCTGATCGGCTGGTGGTGGACGCTGCGCAAGCTGGTGCGGATCGGCAAGACCCAGCGGATCACCTCGATCGCCGATCTGATCTCGTCGCGCTACGGCAAGTCGAACATGCTGGGGGTCATCGTCACCCTGATCGCGGTGGTGGGCACGACGCCCTATATCGCGCTTCAGTTGCAATCGGTGACGCTGTCCTTCGCGGTCTTTGCCGCGGCGGGCGCCGACGGGCCCTGGCAGCCCACCGATCTGAAGGCCGCGGCCTTCAGCGTGGCGGCCGGGCTGGCTGTCTTCACCGTGATCTTCGGCACCCGCAACCTCGATGCCAACGAGCGCCATCACGGCGTCGTCACCGCCATCGCGGTCGAGGCCGCGGTCAAGCTGGTCGCGCTTCTGGCGGTCGGGCTCTTCGTGGTCTGGGGCATCGGCGGCGGCGCCCAGGCGACGCTGGCGCGGATCGAGGCCTCGCCGCTGGCGGGCATGCCGCTGGCGCCCGGCCGCTGGATCGGACTGACCTTCCTGGCCGGGGCCGCGATCCTGACCCTGCCCCGGATGTTCCAGGTGCTGGTGGTCGAGAACGAGGACGAGCGTCATCTGGCCACCGCCGCCTGGGCCTTTCCGGCCTATGTCTTCCTGATGAGCCTGTTCGTGGTGCCCATCGCCGCGGTCGGTCTGGCCGAGATGCCGCCCGGCGCCAATCCCGATCTCTTCGTGCTGACCCTGCCGCTTGCCCGCGGTCAGGACGGGCTGGCGACGCTGGCCTTCCTCGGCGGGTTCTCCTCGGCCACATCGATGGTTATCGTCGCGGCCATCGCGCTCTCGACCATGGTCTCGAACCACATCGTCATGCCGCTTTTCCTGCACTGGACGCGTGCGGGGGCCACCATGTCGGGCGATGTGCGCAAGCTGGTCCTGCGGGCGCGGCGGCTCTCGATCGGGGGCGTGCTGCTTCTGGGCTATCTCTACTACCGGCTGACCGGCGGCAGCGAGGCGCTGGCCGAGATCGGGCTGATCTCCTTCGCGGGGGTGGCCCAGTTCCTGCCGGCGCTGCTGGGCGGGATCCTGTGGCGCGGCGCGACCCGGGCCGGGGCACTGGCCGGGCTGACCTTTGGCTTCGCGCTCTGGGCCTATACGCTGTTTTTGCCCAGCTTCGGCGAGGGCGCCGTCATGAGCGCGGGGCTGCTGGCCGACGGCCCCTGGGGCATCGGCTGGCTGCGGCCGCAGGGGCTGTTCGGGCTCGACGGGCTCGATCCGCTGGTCCATGCGGTGGTGTTCTCGATGGGCGCCAATGCGCTGGCCTTCACGCTGGTCTCGATGCTCGATTTTCCCGGCCCGATGGAGCGGCTGCAGGCCGCGCAATTCGTCAATGTCTTCGATCATTCCCCGGCCGGGCAGGGCTGGAGCCAGGGGCGGGCCGAGGCCGAGGACCTCTTGCTGATGGCGCAGCGCATCCTTGGCGCCGACGATGCCCAGCGGCTGTTCCAGCGGGCCGCCATCGATCAGGGCAAGCAGGGCTATCTGCCCGACCCCACCCCCGAATTCCTGCAACGGCTGGAGCGCAAGCTGGCCGGATCGGTGGGCGCGGCCACGGCCCATGCGATGGTCGGCCAGATCGTCGGTCGGTCCTCGGTCTCGGTCGAGGATCTGATGAGGGTCGCCGACGAGACCGCGCAGATGATGGAATATTCGAGCCAGCTCGAGGCCAAGTCCGAAGAGCTTGCCCGCACCGCGCGCCAGCTGCGCGAGGTCAACGAGAAGCTGACCTCGCTGTCGGTGCAGAAGGACGCCTTTCTCAGCCAGATCAGCCATGAGCTGCGCACGCCGATGACCTCGATCCGGGCCTTTTCCGAGATCCTGATGGAAAACGACGATCTCCCGCCCGAGCGTCTGGTCGACTATTCCCGGATCATCCATCAGGAAAGCATGCGCCTCACCCGGCTGCTCGACGACCTGCTGGATCTGTCGGTGCTGGAAAACGGCCAGGTCTCGCTGCATCCGCAACCGGTGAGCCTGTCCGATCTGCTCGACCGCTCGGTCGCGGCGGCCGGAGGGGGATCCGGGGGCGGCGGCTCGGGGCGGGCGCCGATGACGATCCGGCGCGATCCGGCGGCCGAGCAGGTGGCGCTCGTGACCGATGGCGACCGGCTGAGCCAGGTCTTCATCAATCTCGTCACCAATGCGCAGAAATACTGCGATGCCGCCGAGCCGGTGCTGACGATATCGGTGACCGAGGAAGAGGGCGCCGTTGCGGTCGATTTCGTCGACAATGGCAGCGGCATCCCTGAACGCAGCCAGTCGATCATCTTCGAGAAATTCTCGCGCCTGACCGATCCGCGCAAGGCCGGCGGCGCCGGGCTGGGGCTGGCGATCTGCCGTGAGATCATGCTGCGGCTCGGGGGCGCGATCGTCTATCTGCCCGGGCAGGGCGGCGCCGCCTTCCGGGTGACGCTCCCCCTTGGCTGTGCCGACGCCGCCTGAAATCGGTCGCATTTTAGAGGCAACCCTTTCTAAACCCTGAGCGGTCTATCACCGGAGAGAACCCATCGGGAACGGCGATCGAGAACGGACGCGACATGGCGGAAAACGGACATCATGCAATCCTGCGACGCATCCTCGGCGAAGACCGGGTGTCGCTGGGCGGCGCCCGGGGGGGCGGCAATAACGGTGCGGCCGCGCTCCGGCTCGAGATGGCGCGGGCCACGCGCGATGCCTTCGGGCTGACCGCCCTGGTCGAGGAGTGCAAGGCCGAAAAGGCGGGCCTGCCCGAGATCGAGGCCGAGATCGGGCCGGACGCGTTGCCGATCCTTCTGCGCACATCCGACGGGCGGCTCGGTCTCGTGGTCTATTCCTCCGAACTGGCGCTGGCGCTGCTCGAATGGCGGCTGATCGGGTTCCTGTCCGAAACCGCGCCGCCGGAACGGACATTGACGGCGACCGATGCGGCGGTGCTGGCCGATCTGACCGATCCGGTGCTCGAACGTTTCGGCCGCGCCATGAAAGAGGCGGACGGCGTCGACTGGGCCAGTGGTTATACCCAGGGCGCCCGGATCGAGGATCCGCGCCATGTGCCGCTGATCATGGCGTCCGGACGCTACCGGCTTTACCGGCTCAGGCTGGTGGCCGGGCGCGGTCGCGCGGGCGGGCTGATCATCGCCTTGCCCGAGGCGGCGCCGGTCGTTCGCCCCAGGACCGCCGGGAATGTCGCGCGGCCCTGGCCCGAGGCGCTGCGCGCAGGCGTTCTCGGTGCCGAGCTTTCGCTCAACGCGGTGCTCTGGCGCAGCCGCGTTTCGGCCGCGGCCATCGCCCGGTTCCGCCCTGGCGATCTGATCCCGCTCCCCGCCGCGGCGCTGAGGGCGGTGCAGCTCGAAGGGCCGGGCGGTGTCGTGATCGCGGGCGGGCGGCTGGGCCAGGCGCATGGCGACCGGGCGATCAAGCTCGACAGCGAAGGTGGCGGCACCGAGGTGCCGGGTTTCGAGGCGCCGCAGCTTGGTTCCGCGCTGCCAATGGGCGAACCGGGGTTCGGTCTGGACGACGAAGGCGGTCTCGATTTCGCGGCCGAGGGGCTCCCGGCCGACGGGCTTGATCTGGGGGGCGAGGAATTCCCCTTCGATCCGGCAGGGCTCGACAGCGATCTCGAGAATGCGCTTGAAAATGGCCTCGACGGGGACGGGTTTGGCGCGGCGCCGCTCGATCTGTCGGAGGACTTCCCCTCCGTGTCGGCCTGACGGCAAAAGCCCCTGGCCGGGTCAGCGCCCGCGCGCCAGTTCCTCGATCTGCTCGCGCAGGCCCGGCATGGCGAAACCCGCCCGGTCCAGCGCGGCCATGATGTCTTCCGTCGGCTGCCGCCCGGCCTGGGCCAGCGCCCAGATCACCGAAGACCGGAAGCCGGCCCGGCAATAGGCGAAGACAGGGCCGGGAAGCGTCGCCATCGCCCGGGCCTGCGCCTCGATCATGGCGGGCGTGATCGGCGCATGGTGCACCGGGATCGCGGCAAAGCCGAGCCCCGCCGCCCGCGCTGCCGCTTCCATCGCCGCGGCGCCCTCATCCGCCGCCACCTCTTCATCGGGCCGGTTGCAGATGACTGAGCGGAAACCTGCCTGCGCGAGTGCTTCCAGATATTCAATTCCAGGTTGCGGCGCTGCGGCGAAATCCTTGTCCAGCCACGTCATCGGAGGCAGGTCCTGCCCTTCGGCATTGCGGTTCATGTCTTCTGCCATGGCGGTTCGGTTCCCTTTTCGTGCAATGGTTCCAGCCCAGCATTGCGGCTTTTGCGCAGAGGTGCAATGCGCGTTCCTTCGTGATTTGACATGTGTCAATGCCGGTTTTTCGCCATGATGTCACATGGCTCCGGCCGGGCATTCTCCGGGCGAACCATGGTGAGGCGGGGCGCGCGCAGGCGCCGGTTGCTGGCGCGGCCGGCAGCGCGGGTGTGGACGGCTCCAGGATATCGAGACTGAACGCGACCTGTGTCAGGCCGGGCTCCGGGCTGAACTTGTGGTTGAGTATGATGAGGGTGAATTTCTTGAGGGGATGGATCGTTCGGGAAGGGCCGGCTTTCGTCGGAGCTGTGCAGCCCTCGCGCGAATCGAGGGGGGCAGTTACGGTTTTTGCGTGCGCTGCGGCGAGGATGGCGCCGTTGAGTGGCGGGATGCGGTTCCCGCAACGCCATTTTGCCGCATCTGCGTCCGATAGGGGCCGCTGTATAGGAACCGCCCGATGAGCCAAACGAGCCGACACAGCCATATGCCAGCACGTTCCAAAAGCGCCGTCCCCGAGGAAACCCGCGTCCTGATCAGGACCCGGATCGAGAGCCTTCTGGCCAGCGGAACCGTGGCCAGCCAGGTCGGTCGGCGTTTGCGCACCAAGGGCTGCTGCAGCCCTTGGGCCGTTGCGTCTGCGGTGGCTGACGAGCAGGATGACGAGACCCATGAGGTCGCGCAAACCTGCACATCCATGACGGGGAGACACGGATGGCGTTCGAACAGCTCAAGGCAGGGATCGCACTGATCCTCGAAGAGATCGAGAAGCGGCCCGAGGACCGTCACGTGCTCCAGGAGGAGTTGCGCGGCCAGATCGCCGAGCTGCGTGCACTTGGCCTGCCGGTGCCCGAGGATATCCTGCGGCTCGAGCAGGAGCTCGAGGGTGACGATTCCGACGATCTCTACGACGACATGCCCGTCTGAAACCTTGCCGCTCCGGCGCCACGTGCGGCTGTCCCGGGGCGGCGGGCTGTTGCCTTTCTGCCCCGACCGTTCCCTAATGGGCCTGCGATGAATTCGGATCCGGGCGGTCGCGCCGTGCCGGGTCTGGCCGGACGGGGGAAGGAATGATGGCGCCTGTCTTGGCGGTGGAGCATCCGGCGCCGGGGGTGGTGCGCCTTGTGCTCGATACGCCGCCCGAGAATGCCCTGACCGCGCCGTTGCGCGATGCGCTTGATGCCGGTCTGACCGCGGCCCTTGCGGCACGATCGACGCGGGCGGTGATGATCGCCGCACGCGGCGCGGTGTTTTCCGCAGAGGCGGTCTCGACATCTTCCGCCCCCTCCGGAGCGGAGGTCTCTCTGGGGGCGATCTGCAGGCGCATCGATGCGGCCGGGGTGCCGGTGATTGCCTTGCTGCCGGGGCCTGCCACGGGGGCCGGCTGCGAACTGGCGCTTGCCTGCCATTATCGCGTGGCGAGGCGCGCGGCCGCGCTTTGTCTGCCGGATATCGCGCTGGGCCTGCCGCCGCAGGCCGGAACCACCTCGCGGCTGCCGCGTCTGACCGATCCGCTGACGGCGCTCGAGATGATGCTTTCGGCCCGGCCGCTGAGTGCTGCCCGTGCGCGCCAGGCCGGGCTTCTCGATGCACTGGTCGACGGCGATCTGGATGCCGCGGGACTGCGCTTCGTGCTGGGGCTTCTGGCCGAGCGTGCCGGACCGCGCCCGGCCCTGTCGCGGCCGATGCCGGACTTCCGGGCGCTGCAGGCCTTGTTGCAGCGGTTGCGCGCCGGGCCCGGTCCCGATGGGGCGGTCCGGGCAGGGCGGGCGGTTCTCGATTGCGTCGAGGCTGCGGCCATGATGCCCGCCGCGGCGGCGCTGGCCTTCGAGGAGGCGGCGGTCGAGGATTGCCGCGACAGTGCGGCCCATCGCGCGCTATGCCATCTGGCTGCGGCCGAGCATGTTCTGAATGCCCGCGCGTGCGTCCCGGCCGAACCCGGGCCGCGCCGGATCGGGATCTGGGGCTGGGGGCCGTCTGCGGCGGCGCTGGGGGCGGCGCTTCTGACGGCCGGGCCATCGGTGCGGCTGGGCGCACCGGATGCCGCCGCGCTCGCGCCTGGCATCGCCGGGATCGAGTCACTGCTCGACGCCGCGCGGCTTGCCGCGGGCTGGGACGAGGCGACTCGGGTGCGGTACCGCTCGCGGCTGTCGGCGGGGCCCGGACCCTCGGCGCTGACCGGATGCGATGTGGTGATCGAGGCCGGATCCGGAACGATGAACGAGCGGCAGGCGCGGTTTCCCGACCTTGCCCGCGCGGCCGCGCCAGAGGCGGTGCTGGCGGCGACCGGCGCGCTGGCGAGCCCCTCGGCCCTCGGCGCCCCGGCCGGACGCGAGGCCGACACGGTCTGGTTTCATTTGCCCGAGGCGTTGCCGGGCTGTCGTCTGGCCGAGGTGATCCGCTCGGCCCGCAGCGGGCCGCGCCCGGTTGCGGTTTTCGGCGCGCTGGCCCGGCGGCTCGAACGGCTGGTGCTGGTGGCCGAGCGCGAAAGCCCGTCGCTGGTGCTGTTGCTGGGGGCTTTGGACGCGGCCGATGCCATGGTCGAGGCCGGGGCCGCGCCGGCTGCGATCGATGCGGCGATGGAGGCCTGGGGCATGGCGCTTGGCCCCTACCGCATGGCCGACCGGGTGGGGCTGCCGCAACTGCTGGCCTTGCGCCGTCGCCAGCCCGGGGGCGACGATCCCGAGCTGCGGCCGGTGCTGATCCCCGGTCAGCTCGTGCGCGAGGGGCGCGAGGGATATCTGGCCGGGCGGGGCTATTACCGCTACGGCGCGGGTGGCACGGCCGAGCCCGATCCCCAGGTCGCCGAGATCGTCGCCGCCGCGCGCGAGGTCCTGGCGGTCGGGTCGCCGCGAAGCTTTGCCGGGGCGGAGATCCAGGCGCGGGTGCTGGCCGGGATGGTTCAGGCCGGGGCGGCGTTGCTGGGGCGGGGGGGCGTGAGCACGGCGGCCGAGCTCGATCTGGCGGCGGTCCATGGGCTCGGGGTCGCACGCTGGCGTGGCGGACCGATGCGGGCGGCGGACGAGGCCGGGCTGCTGTCGCTGCGCAAGACCCTGCGCGACATGGCTGCCGAGCGGCCGCGCGGCGGGATCTGGGAGCTGGACCCGCTTATTGCCGAGGCGATCAAGAACGGGCGCAATCTGGCAGCGGCGGTCGCGCCAAGGCGGGGCGCGCTCAGCCCAGCATGATGCCGACGACGACCATCATCAGCCCGATGGCAGAAAGCGCCAGCGCAGCCATGTTCTTGGCCACGGCCTTCTGCAGCCGGGCGCGCATCTCGGGTTCCGGCAGGCCGCTGTTGCGCGCGCCCAGCATGTCGCGGATGCACCAGAGGATGCCCGCAAGGCCCAGCACCGACACGGCCGCTCCGGCCCAGATCAAAGCCTCCATTGCATCCTCCTCGCTGGATTGGCGACCCCGCGCCTAGTCCAAGCGTCTGGCGCGCGCAAGGGTCTTGCGGCTGAGAAGGGGCTTCGCTACGTCAGGAGCCCGAGCAAGCAGAAGGACACAGGCCCGATGGAGATCGAGGACGAGCAGGACGATACCCGTTCCGCCGACAGCAGCTACCGCGTCACCGCCGGCGAGCTGCGCCAGTTCATCGAACGGTTCGAGCGGCTGGAGGCCGAGAAGAAGGACCTCGCCGATCAGCAGAAGGAGGTCATGGCCGAGGCCAAGGCGCGGGGCTATGACACCAAGGTGATGCGCAAGGTGATTTCACTGCGCAAGCGCGACAAGGAGGATATTGCCGAGGAAGAGGCGATCCTCGAGCTTTACAAGGAAGCGCTGGGCATGGCCTGAAGGCATGCGGGCGCAGGCCACACCCCATTGTCTTGCAATGGCGGCACCATGAGGCCGCCCGGGCATCGCGGCAGTCGCTGCGATGCCTTTGCCTTTCCGGTGCCATTCCGGGCGGCCGGTCTTTCCTCCGGCCGGGGCCGGAATGCGCCTCGGCGCCGGGGAAAGGCCGTCCTGGCCAGATCCGGGAGGCGGGCCCGCGTTAGGACCACGTTGCGCATTCTGGACAGGATTTGCGCTTTGCGCTACGCAAGGCGCCATGTCTGACCAAATCTCTCAACTAAGCCCGCCGCGCCGGCTCCGGTTCCGGCCCGACCCCTGGTCGCTGGGCGCGCTGGTGATCGCGGCGCTGGTGCTTATGCCGATCCTGTCGGTCCTGGTGCTGGCGCTGACGCCAGAGGAGAATATCTGGCCGCATCTGATCTCGACCACGCTGCCGCGCTATCTGGGCAACACCGTGACGATAATGGTCGGGGTGGCGGTGCTGGCCTCGGCGGTGGGGGCGGGGGCGGCCTGGCTGGTCTCGATGTACCGCTTTCCCGGGGTGCGCTGGCTGGAATGGCTGTTATTGCTGCCGCTGGCGATCCCGGCCTATGTCGGCGCCTATGCGCTGGTCGATTTCCTCGAATATGCCGGACCGGTGCAGACCGGGCTCCGGACGGTCTTCGGCTGGAACAACGCACAGGATTACTGGTTCCCCGAGATCCGCTCGCGCGGGGCGGCCGTGCTGGTGCTGTCGGCAGCCCTTTATCCCTATGTCTACCTGCTGTCGCGGGCGGCCTTCCGCGAGCAGTCGGGGGCGTCCTACGAGGTGGCCCGGGCGCTGGGCGCGGGGCCTCTGGCGTTGTTCTGGCGGGTCGGACTGCCGCTGGCGCGGCCTGCTATCGCCGCGGGAGCGGCCATCGCGATGATGGAGACGGTGAACGATTTCGGTGTGGTCGAGTATTTCGCGGTCCAGACCCTGACTGCCGGCATCTTCTCGGTCTGGCTCGAGGGCGGCAATGCCGGGGGGGCGGCGCAGATCGCGGGGGTGATCCTGGCGGTGATCCTGGCGCTGGTCGCGCTCGAGAAGGTCAGCCGGCGCAATCTGCGCTTTCACAATCTGGGCCGGCATCACCGTCCGCTGGTGCCGGTGCCGCTGGAGGGCGCTGCGGGCTGGGCCGCCACCGCCGCCTGCGCGTTGCCGGTCGCCATCGGCTTCGTGCTGCCCGTGGGCGTGATCCTCAGCCATGCGCTGGCCAATAGCGGAGGCTGGGCCGATCCGGGGCTGCTCCGGGCGCTGATCCATACGCTCAGCGTCGGCGGTATCGCGGCGGTCGTGACGGTCGCGGCCGGGCTTTTCCTGGTCTATGGCGTGCGCCTGACCGGCCGGGCGCTGCCGCGGCTGCTCTTGCCGGTGACGACGATCGGTTATGCGGCGCCGGGCGCGGTGCTTGGGGTGGGGTTGCTGATCCCGATGGCGGCCGCCGATAATGCGCTGGCCGATACCTGGCTCGGGCTGTTCGGCACCGATCCGGGGCTTCTGATGACCGGCTCGGCTTTCGCCATCATCTATGCCTATGCGGTGCGGTTTTTCGCCATCGCGCAGGGGGCGGCCGATGCGGCAATGGGGCGGATCGCGCCGAGCCTGCCGATGGCGGCGCGCTCGCTTGGCCGCAGCGCGCGCGGCACGCTGACCGCGGTCTATCTGCCGCTGATCCGGACGTCGGTCGGGACCGCGCTGCTTCTGGTCTTCGTCGACTGCGTCAAGGAGCTTCCGGCGACCTTGCTGCTGCGGCCCTTCAACTACAACACCCTCGCAACGCGGGTCTATGACAAGGCCAGCCTCGAGAATCTGGCCGATGCCTCTCCGGCGGCGCTTCTGGTCTGTCTGGTGGGGCTGGTGGCGGTCGGGCTTCTGGCGCGCGCCAATCGCTGAGCCGCGGCCGCCGCTTGCGCGGTTGCGCCCCGCCATGATAGGAGAGGCGGCGTCGCCCCTATAGCACAGCGGTAGTGCAGCGGTTTTGTAAACCGAAGGTCGGGAGTTCAAATCTCTCTGGGGGCACCAATTCCCATCCGGGCCTGTGAAATCTTCCGATGTCCCCGAGGGACGAGGCGCTTTGACCGGTCGTTGCTGGTCGTCCGGCAGCCGTCCCGAGGCTTTGGCCTTGCTCTTGGGCAACGGGTTGGGCGGTCGAGAGCCTGATCCGGAGGGCCGAGGCCGGACTGTTCGGTCTCGTTCAGTCGGCAGGCGTGAAGCGGGCAGACCCCTGAAGCAGCCGGTGGACAGCACCGCTGTCGAGATCCGTCATGTGGATGAATGGTGGGCCTGCAAGCATGGCTCCTCCAGCCGGAGGCAATGGCAGAAGGCCCGCAACGCTCTGGATAATGAGACCGGCGACATCGGGGTGGGGCGAGGTCATCTTGAGCCGTGCCCCCCCTGCCGCCCGGACTTCGCGGTGCCACGAGTACGTCACCGTTCCTGCGACTGTCCTGCAATATCGGCATGCCATGTCGCGATCCTTGAGGGGCATGCGAAACCGTTCGGGCCCTCGTCGTATGAATGGCCGTCATGCACCCACGCCCGATCCGGCGAAGCGGAGGTGCCCGGCATTGTCCTTGGACCAATGGCGGAAAACGCCTTGTCGTGAAATGAAGATCCCTCGCCCGTCGCGATAGACTGGAGGCGGCCTTCGGACGGTACGAGGGGCGACCATACGCGGTCGGTTTGGTGGGGCCGCGAGGCGACGCTTTCTGTGGCCATGGGGTTTCTCGGCGAGGTCATGGGCCGATCCCGACTGATCCCGGGGATGGGCACGAGGCCCAACCCCATGACGGACCTGCCTGCGCTGGCGGAGAAGCGCCCCAGTGCTGAGCCGCTTCGCAAGAGGATACTGCCGAGCGATTGATAGCGGGACTCTGCGCCGGGATCGACGCGGACCGGGCGCTGCACGGCTGGCGCGGCCCATATGCTATCATGATCGCGACCGATGGCGCCGGGCCGGAAGTGTCGGCGCTTGTCCTCTTTCTCCGTTCCTTCTCGAGCCGGGGCACTCTGAGAGGAAGCCCCTCGCCACCGTGATCCGGGAGGCTGATGTCGATCGAGACATGACGCGGTCGATGGACGACCTCGCGAGGTCACGGGGCCGCGGGGGATCGAGGAGCCCGGTGAGCCGCGTGGGAAAATGCCGCTTTTGGGCCGGAGTGGGCTTGTCGTCCGGTGGCGAGCGAAGCGCCTTTACCTTATCGATCGCGATGCGGGGGAGGGGCGTCGCCGGAGCGACGGTTAAGCTGGGCGGTGGTTCTTCCGGAGCCGGAAGCCTGCGCCCCTCGAAGATGGCCTGTGACGCTCTTTGGCACAGGCGGATGGCGCGCCGCAGGGATTGGAACGGCAGGGGGCTCTGGGGCAAACGAAAACCTGCGGCGGGTATGGGGCCGCCGCAGGAACACTGTCAGGTTTCGCGCCTTTCTGGCGCCTATTCGGCCGTCAGAAGAGGCGGTTTCTTCGAGGAGTCGAGGCGGCGTTTCTCCGGTTCCTCGATTCTCAGGTCGATTTCTCCATCCCGGACACCGACCTTCACGACGCCGCCTTTGGCGAGCTTGCCGAACAACAGCTCTTCGGCCAGCGGCTTCTTGATCGTTTCCTGGATGACGCGGCCCAAGGGTCGGGCGCCCATCTTGTCGTCATAGCCCTTCTCGGCCAGCCATTCGGCGGCTGGGCGGGTCAGTTCGATCGAGACGTTGCGGTCCATCAGCTGGGCTTCGAGTTGCAGCACGAATTTCTCGACGACCTGCAGGATGGTTTCTTTCGGCAGCGGCGCGAAGGAGATCACCGCATCGAGCCGGTTGCGGAACTCGGGCGTGAAGGTCCGCTCGATGGCGGCCGTATCCTCGCCCTCGCGCCGGTCGCGGCCGAAGCCGATGGCGGCCTTGGCCTGTTCCGCGGCCCCCGCATTCGAGGTCATGATCAGGATCACGTTGCGGAAATCGACCTGCCGGCCGTTATGGTCGGTCAGCTTGCCGTGATCCATGACCTGCAGCAGGATGTTGAACACATCCGGATGGGCCTTCTCGATCTCGTCGAGCAGCAGCACGCAATGCGGGTTCTGGTCGACACCGTCGGTCAGCATCCCGCCCTGGTCGAAGCCGACATAGCCGGGCGGCGCGCCGATCAGACGGCTGACGGCATGTTTTTCCATGTATTCCGACATGTCGAAGCGCAGCAGTTCCACCCCGAGGCTTGAGGCCAGCTGCTTGGCCACCTCGGTCTTGCCGACACCGGTGGGGCCGGCGAAGAGGTAGTTGCCGATAGGCTTTTCAGGCTCGCGCAGACCGGCCCGGGCCAGCTTGATCGAGGCCGAGAGCGCCTCGATCGCCTTGTCCTGGCCGAAGACCACGCGCTTAAGGGTGGTTTCCAGATCCTTCAGCAGCTTGGCATCGTCCTTCGAGACGTTCTTCGGCGGGATCCGGGCGATCTTGGCCACCACGGCCTCGATCTCGCGGGGGCCGATGGTCTTGCGGCGCTTGCTTTCGGCGATCAGGTGCTGGGCAGCGCCGGCCTCGTCGATCACGTCGATGGCCTTGTCGGGCAGCTTGCGGTCATGGATATAGCGCGCGGCCAGTTCCACCGCCGACTTGATGGCGTCCGAGGTGTATTTGACCTCATGGTGTTCTTCGAAATAGGGCTTGAGACCCTTGAGGATCTTGACCGCATCCTCGACCGAGGGCTCGGTCACGTCGATCTTCTGGAACCGGCGGCTGAGCGCTCGGTCCTTCTCGAAATGCTGGCGGAACTCCTTGTAGGTGGTCGAGCCCATGCAGCGCAGCTTGCCGCCCTGCAGCGCGGGTTTCAGCAGGTTCGATGCATCCATGGCCCCGCCCGAGGTCGCGCCGGCGCCGATCACGGTATGGATCTCGTCGATGAAGAGGATCGCGTCGGGGTGATCCTCAAGCTCGGTCACAACCGCCTTCAGCCGTTCCTCGAAATCGCCGCGATAGCGGGTACCGGCCAGCAGGGCCCCCATGTCGAGCGAGAAGATCGTGGCCTTCGACAGCACCTCGGGCGTCTCGCCGCCGACGATCTTGCGCGCGAGCCCTTCGGCGATGGCGGTCTTGCCGACGCCCGGGTCGCCCACCAGAAGCGGGTTGTTCTTGCGGCGCCGGCACAGCACCTGGATGCAGCGCTCGACCTCCTGGTCGCGGCCGATCAGCGGGTCGATATCGCCCTTGCGTGACTTGGCGTTGAGATTGACGCAATACTTGGCCAGGGCGGATTCCCGTGCCTCGCCGCCTTCGGGCTGCGCGGCACCGGCCTGGGGTTCCTCCTCGAATTCCGAGGCGCCGGTGACCGGGCGCTGTTCGCCGAAGGACGGGTCCTTGGCGACGCCATGGGCGATGAAATTGACGGCGTCATAGCGCGTCATTTCCTGTTCCTGCAGGAAATAGGCAGCGTTCGATTCGCGCTCGGCAAAGATCGCGACCAGAACATTGGCCCCGGTGACCTCGGTCCGGCCCGAGCTCTGGACATGGATCGCGGCGCGCTGGATCACGCGCTGGAAGGCCGCCGTGGGCACCGCTTCCGAGCCTTCGATATCGGTCACGAGCGTTGCCAGTTCATCTTCGATGAATTCGGTCAGCGTCTTGCGCAACTCCTCGAGATCGACCGAGCAGGCCTTCATCACCTTGGAGGCGTCAGGCTCGTCGATCAGTGCCAGGAGAAGGTGTTCGAGGGTGGCGAGTTCGTGGCGGCGCGCATTGGCCTGGGCCAGCGCAGCGTGAATGGCTTGCTCGAGAGTGTTTGAGAATGAAGGCACGGGACGTGCTCCTTTCCTTCTGTGGCAGAGGTGGGCATTGCCGTTCCTCTACCTTTGCTCTTTAGGATTAAGTTTTGGTTTTTGTTGGCCCGCTTCAAGTTTTTTCTGTTCAAAACCTGGACTCCGTCCCGCGATCGCCCTGTTTTTCGGCAGGCCCGCCGCCGGGACGCGTGGCTCAGAACCTGTCCTTGCGCGCGCGGATCTCGGCGAAGACCTCGATATCGCTTTCGGTTTCCATGCCGAGCGCCTGCCTGAGCTCGGGCCGGTCGGCACGCAGGAACGGATTGGTGGCGAGCTCTACGGAAAGCGGAACTGGAACTGTCGGACGGCCCTCGGCGCGCAGTCGGTCGATTTCCGCGGAGCGGTCGCGGAGCACGGCATTGCCGGGCTCGACAGTCAGGGCGAAGCGGGCATTGGAGGATGTATATTCATGGCCCGAGAATACAAGGGTCTCGGGCGGGAGCGCGGAGAGCTTTTTCAGGCTGTCCCACATCATCGCGGGCGTGCCCTCGAACAGCCTGCCGCAACCAAGCGCCATCAGGCTGTCGGCGGTGAAGACGGCATCCCCCGCGGCAAAGCGGTAGGCGACATGGCCCAGCGTGTGGCCCGGCACCGCGATCACATCGGCAGCAATGGGTCCCTCGCCGATCCGGTCGCCCTCTGACAGCGCCCGGTCGAGCGGCGGCAGCCGGTCGGCCTCGGCCGCCGGCCCCATCACCCTGGCCCCGAAGCGCGCGCGCAGCTCGGCGACGCCCTCGACATGGTCGTGATGGTGGTGGGTGATCAGAATCGTGTCGAGCGTCCAGCCGCGGGTCTCGAGCGCCCCGGCGATCGGGCCGGCCTCGGGCGCGTCGATCAGGACCGCGCCGCCGGGCCCCTTGACCAGATAGGCGTAGTTGTCGTTCAGGCAGGGTACGGTGACGATGTCTAGGGGCATGGTATTCTTGTCCGTCTTGGTTATCCTTGCGTTCCAAGGCCCGAAGCCCGGAGGCAGCGCAGGCGGCAATGCATCTCGATGTTCTCGACCTGAGGAACTTCTACTACCGTACCAATCTGGGGCGCGTGGCGCAGAGGGCAATCCGCCAACAGGTGCGCGATATCTGGCCCGTGGCCAAGGGGCAGACGGTGGCGGGGTTCGGCTTCGCGGTGCCGCTGCTGCGGCCCTTGCGGGCCAGCGCGCGCCGGGTGGTGGCGCTGATGCCGGGCCAGCAGGGGGTGATGCCCTGGCCGGCCGGCGAGGAGAATGTCTCGCTGCTGTGTGAAGAGACCGCCTGGCCGCTGCCCGACGGCTTCGTCGACAAGCTGATCCTTTTGCACGGGCTCGAGACCAGCGAGCATCCGGCCGCGGTGCTGGAGGAATCGCTGAGGGTGCTGCGGCCTGGGGGCAGGGCGCTTTTCATCGTGCCGAACCGCTCGGGGCTCTGGGCGCGGCGGGACGGGACGCCGTTCGGCTTCGGCCGTCCCTACAGTTCCGGTCAGCTCGAGGCGCAATTGCGCCAGCACGGTTTCGAACCCGAGGCGCATCGGGCGGCGCTTTTCTCGCCCCCGACCTCAAGGCGATTCTGGCTTAAAACCGCAGCCATTTGGGAAAATGCGGGGCAACGCATGTCTGCCTATTATGCGGGCGGAGTGCTGATGGTCGAGGCAACGAAGCGGGTCTACCGTCCGACCGGGCTGCCCGTGCAGGATGGTCTGCCGCGCCCGTTGCGGATTCTCGAAGGGCTGCCCAAGCCCGGCGCCGAACCGGCCTGAAACCCCAGCCCTGATGGCGTTGCGCGTCCGGTTCGGGGGCGCTCCGGCGGTCCGGCGGGGGCCGGGCACGGACGGGGGCCGGGGTTTGGGGCCGGCCCTGTGCCACAGCTGTGGCACGCGCGTGACATTCTACGGTTCTAGGCGGTTGCTAGGTCAATCCTCCTCTGCTAAACCCACGCCGATTTCAGAGCGTGCCCGTCAGGGCGCGCCGCTTGATCTGCCCCGTCCGGGTCTTTAACGGGCATGCGAGGGGCCTTAAGACATCGGAAGGGTTGACGTGTCCGAACCAGCTTCGATTTCGTCCGGCATTGCCAAGCGCTATGCCACCGCGCTGTTTGAGATTACCAAGGAAGCCAATGCCATTCCCGCACTCGAGGCCGATGTCGATGCGCTCGACGCCGCGCTTGTCGAAAGCGGGGATTTTCGGGATCTGATCTCGTCGCCCGTCTATTCGCGGGATCAGCAATCGCGTGCCATCGGCGCGATTGCGTCGAAAATGGGGCTGGGGCAAATTCTTGCCAATACGCTGCAGCTGATGGGCTCCAAGCGGCGCCTGTTCGTGCTGCCGCAGCTGGTTTCCGAACTTCGCGCGCTGATCGCCGAGGCCAAGGGCGAGGTCAGCGCCGAGGTCGTTTCGGCCCGGCCGCTGAGCGAGGCCCAGCGCAAGGCCCTGGCCGAGGCGCTCAAGCAGAACGCCGGCAAGGACGTCAAGATAAATGCTTCCGTCGATGAGAGTCTCATCGGCGGCCTTATCGTAAAACTGGGCTCGAAGATGATCGACACCTCGATCCGCGCGCGGCTCAGTGCACTCCAGAACACCATGAAAGAGGTCGGATAAATGGGTATCCAAGCAGCTGAGATCTCTGCGATCCTCAAGGAGCAGATCAAGAATTTCGGTCAGGAGGCCGAAGTTGCAGAGGTAGGCCGCGTGCTGTCGGTGGGTGACGGCATTGCCCGTGTCCATGGCCTCGACAACGTCCAGGCGGGCGAGATGGTCGAGTTTCCGGGCGGTATCCGGGGCATGGCGCTGAACCTCGAGGTCGACAATGTCGGCATCGTGATCTTCGGCTCGGACCGTGCCATCAAGGAAGGCGATGTCGTCAAGCGCACCAACGCGATCGTGGACGTGCCCTGTGGTGATGCGCTGCTGGGCCGCGTGGTCGATGCTCTGGGCAACCCGATCGACGGCAAGGGCCCGATCGCGGCGACCGAGCGCCGCGTCGGCGACGTCAAGGCGCCGGGCATCATCCCGCGCAAATCGGTGCATGAGCCGATGGCCACCGGCCTGAAATCGGTCGACGCCATGATCCCGATCGGCCGCGGCCAGCGCGAGCTGATCATCGGCGACCGGCAGACCGGCAAGACCGCTGTGGCGCTCGACACGATCCTGAACCAGAAATCCTACAACGAAGCCGCAGGCGACGACGAGAGCAAGAAGCTCTACTGCGTCTACGTCGCCATCGGTCAGAAGCGCTCGACCGTGGCCCAGCTGGTGAAGAAGCTCGAGGAAACCGGCGCGATGGCCTATTCCATCATCGTCGCCGCCACCGCCTCGGACCCGGCGCCGATGCAGTATCTCGCCCCCTATACCGCGACTGCGATGGGCGAGTTCTTCCGCGACAATGGCCGTCATGCGCTGATGGTGTATGACGATCTGTCGAAACAGGCCGTCGCCTACCGTCAGATGTCGCTGCTGCTGCGCCGTCCGCCGGGGCGTGAAGCCTACCCGGGCGACGTGTTCTACCTGCACTCCCGCCTGCTGGAACGTTCGGCCAAGATGAACGAGGATCACGGCGCGGGCTCGCTGACCGCCCTGCCGATCATCGAGACCCAGGCGGGCGACGTGTCGGCCTATATCCCGACCAACGTGATCTCGATCACCGACGGCCAGATCTTCCTTGAAACCGACCTGTTCTATCAGGGCATCCGTCCGGCCGTGAACACCGGTCTGTCGGTGTCGCGTGTGGGCTCTGCGGCCCAGACCAACGCGATGAAATCGGTTGCGGGCCCGGTGAAGCTGGAACTGGCGCAGTATCGCGAGATGGCGGCCTTTGCCCAGTTCGGCTCGGACCTCGATGCCGCGACCCAGAAGCTGCTGAACCGCGGCGCGCGTCTGACCGAGCTGATGAAGCAGCCGCAATACTCGCCGCTGACCAATGCCGAGATCGTCTGCGTGATCTTCGCGGGCACCCAAGGCTATATCGACAAGGTCGCCGTCAAGGACGTGACCCGCTACGAGACCGACCTGCTGACCTTCCTGCGCAGCAGGCATCAGGATCTGCTGGACGACATCACCAACAACGACCGCAAGGTGAAGGGCGAGCTCGAGGATAAGATCCGCGCCGCGCTGGACGAATTCGCCAAGAACTTCGCCTGAGCGTGGATGGGATCGGGATAGATGCCTAGCCTCAAGGACCTCAAGAACCGGATCGCCAGCGTCAAGTCGACGCGGAAGATCACGAAGGCCATGCAGATGGTCGCGGCGGCCAAGCTCCGCCGCGCCCAGGAAGCCGCCGAGAACGCGCGCCCCTATGCCGCGCAGATGGAAAAGGTCATGTCCGGACTCGCGGCCTCGGCCACGGGGGCGGCCAATGCGCCGAAACTCCTCGTCGGTACCGGCTCCGAGAAGGTGCACCTCCTGGTCGTCATGACGGCCGAGAGGGGCCTTTGCGGCGGCTTCAACTCGTCGATCGTGCGTCTGGCGCGCCACAAGGCGCAGGACCTCATCGCCGAGGGCAAGACCGTCAAGATCCTGACCGTGGGCCGCAAGGGCCGCGAGCAGCTGAAGCGCGACCTCGGCGACCATTTCGTCGGCCATGTCGACCTGAGCGAGGTCAAGCGCATCCGCTACGGAAATGCGCGCGAGATCTCGCAGGACATCATCTCCCGCTTCGAGGCGGGCGAGTTCGACGTCGCAACGATCTTCTTCAGCCGCTTCAAGTCGGTGATCAGCCAGGAACCGACCGCCCAGCAGATCATCCCGGCCGTCTTCGACGAACCCGAGGACAGCTCGACCATGTATGATTACGAGCCCACCGAGGGCGAGATCATGGCCGAGCTTCTGCCCCGCGGGGTGGCGACCCAGATCTTCGCCGCGCTCCTCGAGAACGGCGCCTCCGAACAGGGCGCGCGGATGTCCGCCATGGACAACGCGACCCGGAACGCGGGCGAGATGATCGACAAGCTGAACCTCGAGTACAACCGCTCGCGTCAGGCTGCGATCACCAAGGAGCTGATCGAAATCATTTCGGGCGCCGAGGCGCTCTAACGGAACCGGAGAAACGACAATGGCAAATGCTGTAGGCAAGGTCACCCAGGTGATTGGTGCCGTGGTCGACGTTCAATTCGACCAACACCTGCCCGAGATCCTGAACGCGCTGGAAACCGAGAACAACGGCAAGCGTCTGGTGCTGGAAGTGGCCCAGCACCTCGGGGAGAACACCGTGCGCACCATCGCCATGGACGCGACCGAGGGTCTCGTGCGCGGCGCCAAGGTGACCGATCTGGAAAAGCCGATCTCGGTGCCGGTGGGCGATGCCACGCTCGGCCGCATCCTGAACGTGATCGGCGAGCCGGTCGATGAAAAGGGTCCGGTGCACGCCACGGAAACCCGCGCCATCCACCAGCCGGCGCCCGAATTCGCCGAACAGTCGACCTCGTCCGAGATCCTCGTGACCGGCATCAAGGTCATCGACCTGCTGGCGCCCTATTCCAAGGGCGGCAAGGTCGGCCTCTTCGGCGGTGCCGGCGTGGGCAAGACCGTTCTGATCATGGAACTGATCAACAACATCGCCAAGGTGCACTCCGGCTACTCGGTGTTCGCGGGTGTTGGCGAGCGGACCCGTGAAGGCAACGACCTCTATCACGAGATGATCGAGTCGAACGTCATCAAGGTCGACGATCTGTCCAAGTCGCAGGTGGCGCTGGTCTATGGCCAGATGAACGAGCCTCCGGGAGCCCGGGCCCGCGTCGCGCTGACCGGCCTGACCCTGGCCGAGCAGTTCCGCGACCAGTCCGGCACCGACGTGCTGTTCTTCGTCGACAACATCTTCCGCTTCACCCAGGCGGGCTCCGAGGTGTCGGCGCTTCTGGGCCGGATCCCCTCGGCGGTGGGCTATCAGCCGACGCTGGCGACCGACATGGGCGCGCTGCAGGAACGCATCACCTCGACCAAGCGTGGCTCGATCACCTCGGTTCAGGCGATCTACGTGCCTGCGGACGACCTCACCGACCCGGCGCCCGCGACCTCGTTCGCCCACCTCGACGCCACCACCGTGCTGTCGCGTGCGATTTCCGAACTCGGCATCTACCCGGCGGTGGATCCGCTCGACTCGACCTCGCGGATCCTCGATCCCTCCGTCGTCGGCGAAGAGCATTACCAGGTGGCGCGCGACGTGCAGGGTATCCTGCAACGCTACAAGTCGCTGCAGGACATCATCGCCATCCTCGGCATGGACGAACTGTCGGAAGAGGACAAGCTGACCGTGGCCCGCGCCCGGAAGATCCAGCGGTTCCTCAGCCAGCCCTTCGACGTGGCGAAGGTCTTCACCGGTTCGGACGGCGTCCAGGTGCCGCTTGAAAAGACCATCGCGTCGTTCAAGGCGGTCGTGGCCGGCGAATACGATCACCTGCCCGAATCCGCCTTCTACATGGTGGGCGACATCGACGATGTGGTCGCCAAGGCCGAGAAGATGGCGGCCGACGCGGCCTGATAGGGGTTTCGGCTCCGGGCGGTTCTGCCGCCCGGAGCCAGCTTGCAAGGAGGCAACATGGCCGACACGATGCAATTCGATCTGGTGGCGCCGGAACGCCGCGTGGCCTCGGAAAAGGCGACCTCGGTCGTGATCCCGGGCTTCGAGGGCGACCTGACCGCGATGCCCCAGCACGCGCCCCTGATCACCACCCTGCGCCCCGGCCTGCTGGAGGTCTTCACCGAGTCCGGGTCGCGGAAATATATCGTCACCGGCGGCTTCGCCGAGATCACCGCCGACGGGGCCACGGTGCTGGCCGAGCGCTCGCACCCGGTCGAAGAGGTGACCCAGGAGATGATCGACGAGATGGTCGCCGAGGCCCGCGCGGCCGCCCGTGACGCCCATCCCGACGTTGTCGACGCCGCGGCCAGGATGCTGGCCGACATGGTGGCGATGGGTACGCATATGGGCTTCGAGCCCCGGGCCTGAGGCCCGAAGCTTCGACGTTCCGGAAAGGGTCCGCCATGGCGGACCCTTTTTCATATGGAGGCCCTCCGGGCGGTCGGCCTGGCTCGGGGGTGGGCGCGCGTGTTTCCGGCTCGTGCCGGCGGGCGGACGGTTCCGGGACTTCCGTCCTTCTTCGCCCAGAGAGGCCGGCGGTCTCCCTCGGGGCCTCCGGGCAGCCGCGCCCGCCGGCTGCGGCCGGGCGGGCGGTTTCATGCGCTCGTCGGGCGGTGGCGCCCGCACATGCGATGGGGGCGCGCCTCCGGCGGCTTTCGGTCGCCCCTGCCATCGTGCCCGGACCGATGATGGCCCGTGCCCGGCACCTGCCTTCCCGTCGCTCGGCCTCATGCCCTCGTGCGCGGTCGCGCCGTTGGCTTGCAGGCCTGAGGGCCCAGACCGGTCATGTCGGGCGAGAGGCGTTTTCTCACCGGCTTCCCGTTTTCCGCGTGACGGTGGCGCAGAGCCCCGGCGGCGGCTTGCGGTCGCGCCGCCGCCCTGAAACGACAGGAACGGGGGCACACGGCTCGCGGCCTGTCAGCCCAGCCAACGAAACGCGGGCTGCGTTCGCTGCTAACCGAGCGATTTCATGCCCCGCTCGATCCCGTCCAGGGTCATCGGCACCATGCGGTCTTCGAAGATCTCCTGGATCATGCCGATCGACCGGGTATAGGGCCAGTGCTGCTCGGGGACCGGGTTGATCCAGAGATGGTCCGGCCATTGTGCGCGGGCGCGCTCCAGCCAGACCTGGCCGGGCTCGGCGTTCCAGTGCTCGTTGGCGCCGCCGGCAAAGGCGATCTCATAGGGCGACATGCTGGCATCGCCGACGAAGATGCACTTATAGTCGGACCCGTAGGTCCGCAACACCTCCCAGGTCGGCGTGACCCGGTCCCAGCGGCGGCGGTTCTCGCGCCAGACGCCTTCGTAAAGGCAGTTGTGGAAGTAGTAATGCTCGAGATGCTTGAACTCGGCGCACGCAGCCGAGAACAGCTCTTCGACCACCCGGATATGGTCGTCCATCGATCCGCCGACATCCAGAAACAGCAGCACCTTGACGGCATTGCGCCGTTCGGGCCGGGTCTTGACGTCGAGATAGCCGCGATCGGCGGTCGCGCGGATCGTGCCGTCGAGGTCGAGTTCCTCGCGGGCGCCGTCGCGGGCCCAGCGGCGCAGGCGTTTCAACGCCACCTTGATGTTGCGGGTGCCAAGCTCGACCGAATCGTCGAGATTGCGGAAGTCGCGCCGGTCCCAGACCTTGACCGCGCGGCGGTGGCGGCTTTCGTCCTGACCGATCCGCACGCCCTCGGGATTGTAGCCGTAGGCCCCGAAGGGCGAGGTTCCGGCGGTGCCGATCCACCTGTTGCCGCCCTGATGGCGTTCTTTCTGCTCCTTCAGCCGTTCCTTGAGCGCCTCCATCAGCTTGTCGAACCCGCCCATGGCCTCGATCCCGGCCCGCTCCTCGGGGCTGAGATCGCGCTCGGCCAGCTTGCGCAGCCATTCCTCGGGCAGATCGAGCGCCTCGATCACCTCGCCGGGATCGATATCCTCGAGCCCGCCGAAGCTTTGCGCGAAGGCCCGGTCGAACCGGTCGAGCTGGCGCTCGTCCTTCACCAGCGCGGTGCGGGCGAGATAATAGAAGCCCTCGGTGTCATAGGTGACGAGCCCGGCCTTCATGCCGTCGAGAAAGCTCAGATACTCGCGGAGCGAGACCGGAATGCCGCTGGCGCGGAGGGTCTGGAAGAAGGGCAGGAACATGGCGCAAGAATAGGGCCGCCGGGCCCGGTCGGAAAGGGCTTGCAGGCCCGGACTAGTCGGACCGGGCCGGGGACAGGCTGGCGATCTCGGCCATCCGGACCCGCACCTCCGCCGCCGAGCCGAAGCCGTAGCGGGCCCAGCCAAGCGCCTCGTGCCGGATTGCGCCTGCCTCGCTGCCCCGGCCGAGCATCTCGAGCGCCGTGGCCTTCATCAACAGCATCGAGGCCAGCAGCGCCGCATTCTCGCCCGCCCGGACATCGTCGAGATGGGCGTCGATCAGCGCAATCGCGGCTGCGGGCCGGTCGCCCGACAGCGCGAAGGCGGCGATATGCATGGCCACATGGGCCGATTGCACCCGCGTCACGGGTTGGGCAGCATAGATCCTTCCGGCTTCGACGAAGGCCGCAAGCGAGGTCTCCGCCGCGTTCCGGTCGAGCGACAGCCGCCCCAGGGCAAACAGGCTGAAGCCCATCCGGGTGTCGCGCCAGCCCTGGCTGCGGGCGATCTCGACAGCCCTGCGGGCCGCCGCCACCCGGCGCGAGGCGGAGGTTGCCGGTCCGAGCGCGGTCTCGATGGCGTCGATCCAGGCCCGCGGCGTGGGCGAGGGCGGCAGGGCCGGGCCAGGTCGCTCGCCGCGCGGATTGAGCCTTGCGAGAAGTCCGGGCAGCAGCCGCGCGGCCTCCTGCCGGGTGGTGCCGTTCGGAAGTTCGGGCGCGTAATAGACGCGCAGCACCAGCATGTCGAAGCCGGTCAGGACGGTGTGGAAATTGTCGTCGTTGAAGACCGAATCGGGCAGTCGGTACAGATCGTTCAGTGGGCCGATGGCCTGTGCGAGTTCCTCATGCAGGCAGTCACGCACTTCCTGCGGGCTGACATCGCCGGGAATGAAGACCGTCACTCGCTCGCGGATGGCAAGCGTCGTCCAGTCGATCTCGCCCGAGCGGCGGCTGCGGCGGTATTCGTCCCAGGACGAGATCCGGGGCACGACGAAACAGGCGGCCTGCGGCACCAGCCGCTGAAGCTTGGCCCGGGCAACGAACTCGATGGTGACCTTGGCATCGGCATCGGATGCGACGCGGCGGATGCTAATGCCGGCCTCGCGGCGGAGCCGGGCCAGAAGCGCGGCCAGATCGGGCCCGAGGGTCGGCGGTGCAGGGCCGGTGACGCGCAGGGTGATCGGTTCCTCGAAGCGGGTCATGTAGGGCAGGGGGCGCCCGCTTTCCATCTGGAAGGCAAGATCGAGGAAGTCCCGGGCGATGGCGGCATTCGGGCGCTCGGGCGGCGTCACGCGGTGGCTGGTGAAGGTCTTCATCGGCGGCAGTTCGGCTGCGGCCGTCGGGGGAGGGGCGCTCAGCTCGGGGCGCGGGGCGGCGGCGCAGCCTGCAAGCGCAAGGGCCAGCACGAGGCTCGCCACCCGCGAGGCATGCCGCGTGACAGGCGTCGGCTCAGGTCCCGGCACAGGCCCCCGTCCGGTGGCGCTCCGCCGAGGGTGGCTTTGGCGGGGGGCGTCAGCCACGGACATATTTCACGAAGGCTGTGGGCTGGCCGATGCGGTCGTAAAGCTGTCGGGCGGTGTCGTTGAACTCCTGTGTCAGCCAGTAGACCGAGGGCGTGCCGCGGGAATCGGCCACGGCATAGACCGCCTCGATCAGGGCCCGGCCGACGCCGCGGCCGCGAACCTCGGGATCGGCATAGAGGTCTTGCAGATAGCAGACGTTTTCGGGCTTCCAGCAATGGCGGTGGAAGATGAAATGCACCAGCCCGACCGGACGGCCACCGATCAGCGCGAGACGGCAGCCCATGTTCGGGTCGCCGCCATGCAGCAGCCGGGCGAAGGTGATGTCGCAGGTCTCGGCCGGAACCGCGCTGTCATAGAAATCGAGATAGGCGGTCCAGAGGCGGCGCCAGGCGGCGGCGTCTTCGGGGCGAAGCGGACGGACGAGAAGGTCGGTCACGGAGGGGCCTTTCGCGGGGGGGCAGGGAGGATTCCGACGCCCGCATCTTGCGAGACCGGCGGAGGCTTCACAAGGGTCGGCGGTATGTGACGGGCGATGAGGGGCGGGAGCGTGTCTCCAGGGCCTGGGACGGGCCTTTGGATGAGGCCTGTTGCGGGGGGCTGCCGCAGGGGCATTTCAGGCGCTTTTGCCCGGGCCGGATGGCTGGCGTGAAAAAACCCTTGCCGAAGGCGAAAGAATTGCGACCGGAGGCGCTTGACGGGGGCTCTGGGCGTCAATAAAAGGCACGTCACGCCGGGCGAGCCCGGAAGGCGCTGCGGTTGTAGCTCAGTTGGTTAGAGTACCGGCCTGTCACGCCGGGGGTCGCGGGTTCGAGCCCCGTCAACCGCGCCACCGCCTTCCTGTTTGTCCTGCGCGATGCGCGGTTGTAGCTCAGTTGGTTAGAGTACCGGCCTGTCACGCCGGGGGTCGCGGGTTCGAGCCCCGTCAACCGCGCCACTTATTCCTGAAATTGAAAATATTGCCGCCCGGCCAGAGGGCAGGGCGCTCCCGCCCGTCTTTGGCGGCCTGGCGGTCGCCGCATCCCGTTGGGCCCGGCGCCGCGCTGTGGCGCGGCGCGCCCGGATATCCGGGCGCTGGCAGCGCGCTTCGGGGGAGCGTGTCAGGCAGAGGGGCTCGGGGGAGGCTCCGGCCGCATTTCGGGACGGCCGGAGCGATGGTGTCAGGTGCAAGGATCAGACCCGGGGATCTGGCCCGGAGGTCAGGTCTGCGGATCAGGCAGACAGGGCCGCGAGGATGCGGGCCCAGCTGCGGATGCCCTTGTGGAAGCTCTCGAGGTCGTATTTCTCGTTCGGCGAGTGGATCGCGTCATCGTCCTTGCCGAAGCCGATCAGCATCGAGTCCATGTCGAGCAGCGTCCGGAAATAGCCCGCCACCGGGATCGAGCCGCCCGAGCCGACGAAGGCGGCGGGATGAGGCCATTCGTCCGAGAGGGCCTGGCGCGCCTTCTCGAAGGCCGGGTCGCTGATCGACATCTGCGAGGCGGGCGAGGCGCCATGCGGCGCGAATTCGACCGAGCAGTCGGGCGGCAGCAGGCCGCGCACCATCTCGCGGAACGATTCGCGGATCCGGACCGGGTCCTGGCTGCCGACGAGGCGGAAGCTGATCTTGGCCGAGGCCTTCGAGGGCAGCACGGTCTTGAAGCCCGCGCCCTCATAGCCGCCGGAGATGCCGTTGATCTCGCAGGTCGGGCGCGACCAGAGCATCTCGAGCACCGAGCGGCCTTCTTCGCCCGCAGGCACCGACAGCCCGACCTCGCCCAGGAACTGCGCCGGATCGAAACCGGTCGCCTGCCATTGTGCCAGGATCTCCTCGGGCATCTCGGGCACGCCCTCGTAGAAGCCGGGCACCGTCACCCGCCCGGTCTCGTCATGCAGCGCGGCAATGATCCGGGACAGCACCCGGATCGGGTTGATCGCCGGGCCGCCATACATGCCCGAATGCAGGTCCTTGTCGGGGCCGGTGATGGTGATCTCCTCGCCGACGAGTCCGCGCAGCATGGTAACGATGGCGGGCGTCGCATCGCCCAGCATGCCGGTATCGCATATCAGCGCGAGATCGGCCTTCAGCATCTCGGCATTCTCCCTGAGGAAGGGCACCATCGAGGGCGAGCCCGATTCCTCTTCGCCTTCGAGGAACATCGTGATCCGGGCGGGCAGGCTGCCATGCACCGCCTTCCAGGCGCGGCAGGCCTCGACGAAGGTCATCAGCTGGCCCTTGTCATCGCCCGCGCCGCGGGCGCGGATCACCTTGCCCTTCGGCGTCTCCTCGATCGCCGGATCGAACGGATCGCGTGCCCAGAGCGACAGCGGATCGACCGGCTGCACGTCGTAATGACCGTAGAACAGCAGGCTGGGGCCGGTGTCGCCGCCCTTGCCGACGACCATCGGGTGCTTCGGGGTCGGGCAGGTGCGGGCCTCGAAGCCGATCGAGGCGAGGTCGCGCACCATCCAGTCGGCGGCCTCGCGGCAGGCCTCGGCATGCGCCGGGTCGGTCGAGATCGAGGGGATGCGTAGCAGCGCCATCAGACGGTCGAGCGCCTGCGGCAGGTCGGCGTCGATGCGGGCGAGAACGGGGTCGAGACTCATCGCTATATCCTTCCGGTGCGGGGGGTGCGCGGACCCTATCAGGCGGGCCGGGACTGTCCAGAGGGCTGGACAGAGGGCTGGACAGAGGCCTGTCCGGAGGCCAGAGCGAAGGGCTGGAACAGCGCCGCGCGCCGGTCTAGGGTCCCGGAAGATCAAGCGACA
The DNA here is from genome assembly GCF_002073975.1 of Rhodovulum sp. MB263. Classification (NCBI taxonomy): domain Bacteria; kingdom Pseudomonadati; phylum Pseudomonadota; class Alphaproteobacteria; order Rhodobacterales; family Paracoccaceae; genus Rhodovulum; species Rhodovulum sp. MB263. Next base: position 1,131,809 of record NZ_CP020384.1, read on the forward strand.
GGAGGACGATATGCTGCGGAGCAACGGGCTCGCGAAGTCGAATGCCAATCGGAAGATGCGGGTCGCGACAGGGGCGCGTCCGGGGCCTGCGCTGCCGCTCGGGGAGGGGCCGGGCCCGGTACTGGGGGCCGCACTGGGGCCCGCACTGGGGCTGGTACTGGGGCTGGGGGCTGCGGCGGCGGTCTCGGCCGCGCCGGTCGATGGCAAGGGCGCGCGCAAGCTTCTGTTCAAGCCCGAGGGGGCCGAAGTCGTGGTGGTCGATCTGCCCTTCCTGTCGGAGAATGACCGCAAGACCCTCGCCGTCGTCGGGGCACAGCAGCCCTATTACGGTGCCATCGCGGTCGCGCCGACCGAGGGCCTGCGGTCCAAAGCCACCCTGGCGGCGGCCAATTACCACGATGTAGACGCGGCTCGTGTCGCCGCGCTCAGGGGCTGTGACGCGGCGCGCAAGCCCCGGGGAGAGCCCTGCGTGATCGCCGCCGAGATCCGGCCGAAGGGCTGGGAACCGCGCGGATTGCAGCTGTCGGCGGATGCCACCGAAGGGCTGGGCCGCGAATACGGACGCCGCGGCGGTCCGCGCGCGATGGCGATCTCGCCATCGACGGGGCGCTGGGCGGTGAGCAAGGGGCAGGGGGCTGCGTCCGACGCGCTGTCGGCCTGTGCCGAGCAATCCGGCGCCACGGATTGCCGGATCGCGGTCGAGGACCGCTGAGGCGCCGGGGCCTGCGGCCGGGCCTTCCGGCCGCGCGGCGCGGGCCTGCGGCGTCATTTTACGCGCCGCGAACCGTGTCTATCCAAGCTTACAGTGTACCTGTCCATCTGAATTGACAGAAATCAATGTTCAAACCTCAAAACTGTCGCTAAGCTGACGGACGTATGCTGTGCGCAGACGCGCCTTGAGGCCGAATCGCGCCATATTGCTCTGGTACCGGTGGATCGCAGAAACCCTGTTTCCGATCGGAACGCCCGGCCCGGAGAAGATGGCGCAAAAGCAAGGATCGGCTGAAAATTGTGCAGCATCATGCTTCGATACCCGATGTTTTTCGCATATGAGAAACGGACGGGGAAACGGAAACGGCGCTACGCCCTGTCCCGGCCGGGACAGACGGAACGCCAAAGGGGTCGGTCGGTGACCCCGAAACGCAGAAGGATCCGGCGGGTTCCGCAGGGCGGACGTGACGGACATCTTCGAGGGCCTTGCGAGGCCGACACAAAAGGAGAGACCCGGTGGATTATACCGCTGCTTTGGACGCATCCATCAACCGGCTGCATGAAGAAGGACGCTACCGCACCTTCATCGATATCGAACGGCGCAAGGGCGCCTTTCCCGAGGCGGTCTGGAGCCGTCCCGACGGTGAGAACCAGGACATTGTCGTCTGGTGCGGTAACGACTATCTGGGCATGGGGCAGCATCCGACGGTGATCGCCGCCATGCAGGATGCGATCTCGGCGACCGGCGCCGGGTCGGGCGGCACCCGCAACATCTCGGGCACCACGATCTATCACCGCCGCCTCGAGGCCGAACTGGCCGACCTGCATCAGAAAGAGGCCGCGCTGGTCTTCAACTCGGCCTATATGGCCAATGATGCCACGCTCTCGACCCTGCCGGCGCTGTTCAAGGATCTGGTCATCGTCTCGGACGAGCTGAACCATGCCTCGATGATCCAGGGCATCCGCCATGGCCGTTGCGACAAGCACATCTTCCGCCACAATGACGTGGCGCATCTGCGCCAGGTGCTGGAAAGCATCGAGAAGGGCCGCCCGATCCTGATCGCCTTCGAATCCATCTACTCGATGGACGGCGATTTCGGTCCGATCGAGGAGATCTGCGACCTGGCCGACGAATTCGGCGCGCTGACCTATATCGACGAGGTCCATGCGGTCGGCATGTACGGCCCCCGCGGTGCCGGTGTCGCCGAGCGCGACAATCTGATGCACCGGATCGACATCATCAACGGCACACTCTCCAAGGCCTATGGCGTCTATGGCGGCTATGTCGCGGCTTCGGCCAAGATGTGCGATGCTGTCCGCTCCTATGCGCCGGGCTACATCTTCACCACCTCGCTGCCGCCGACCATCGCGGCCGGGGCCTGTGCCTCGGTGCACCACCTGAAATCCGATGTCACGCTCCGCGAGAGGCATCAGGACCGGGCCCGTGTGCTCAAGGCCCGCTTCAAGGGGCTCGGCATGCCGGTGATCGACCATGGCAGCCATATCGTGCCGCTCATCGTCGGCGATCCGGTCCACACCAAGCGGATCTCGGACATGCTGCTGGAAGGCTACGGCATCTACGTGCAGCCGATCAACTTCCCGACCGTGCCGCGCGGCACCGAGCGGCTGCGCTTCACGCCCTCGCCGGTCCATACGCCCGAGCAGATGGATGCGCTGATCCGTGCGATGGACGAGCTCTGGTCGCAATGTGCGCTGAATCGCGCCGAACTGACGGCCTAGGCGCATCCGCGGGTGTACCGCTCCCGCGCTTGTGATAATGTTTCGGAAACGAGGCGGCGATTCCATGACGCGCCGCCTCGGCAGGGACAATAAGGCAGGCACAGGGCGGTTCCATGATCAGGCGCAGGCAGCCGCGCGCGGCTGATGACTCGCAGGACACACCCAGAGGGTTCGATGCGTTCGAGTTGCGTCTGGGGGATGTCATGCGGGGCGAGCGGGCGACGCTCGGCAAGTCCCTGCTGGATGTCCAGCGCGAGCTGAAGATCCGCGCCACCTATATCGCCGCCATAGAGAATGCCGATCCCACCGCCTTCGAAACCCCCGGTTTCATCGCGGGCTATGTGCGCTCCTATGCGCGCTATCTCGGGCTCGACCCGGAATGGGCCTATCGCCGCTTCTGCGAAGAGGGCGATTTCGCGACCGTAAATGCGATGGACGCCGCCGCGTCGCACAAGCCGCAACCGGCGCGTCGCAAGCCCGTTTCCGAGCCGCTGGCCGACCCCAATGCCATTTTCGTTCCCCGCGGCCCGGCGATGTTTTCGCAGGTCCAGCCCGGGGCCATCGGCTCGATGCTTGTGCTGCTGTCGCTGATCGCCGTGCTCGGCTATGGCGGCTGGTCGGTGCTGAAGGAGATCCAGCAGGTTCGGCTCGCCCCGCTCGACGACCAGCCGGGCCTGATGGCCGATGTCGATCCGCTTCAGGTGGCCGGGAACGCGCCGGTCTCGGACAACGCGCCCTCTGCCCCGCCCTCGGTCGAGGCGCTCGACCGGCTCTATCGTCCCCAGGCGCTCGACCGTCCGGTGATGGTTGCCCGTGACGGACCGATCGCGACCATCGACCCGGGCGAGATCGGCGTTCTGGTCAGCGACCGGGCGCAGCGCGCGGCCGAGCGCTCCTTCGACGCCGCCGTCACGACGGCACTGGCCGAGGCGGGGGCCGGAGGGCAGCGGGGCCTCATGCGCGGGAGGTCCGGGGCAGATAGCGGATCTGTCCAGGTGGTCGCCGCCGATGCGACGCCCGAGCTCGCGATCCTCGCGGTCCGGCCCGCCTGGGTGCGGATTTCGGCCGCCGACGGAACCGTGCTGCTCGAAAAGATCCTCGATGCCGGAGAAAGTTACGTGCTGCCCCGTACCGAAGAGCCGCCGCGGCTGCGGGCGGGCAATTCGGGCTCCGTCTATTTCTCGGTCAACGGCCATACCTACGGGCCGTCGGCGCCGGGGGCGAAGGTGGCCAAGAATATCGAGCTCTCGCCCCGTGCGTTGACCGAGCGTTATCAGCTGGCCGATATCCAGGCCGATCCCGATCTGGCGGTGGCGCTGGCGCAGAATGACGTGTCGGCAGGGGCTGCGGGGCCGTCGCGCTGAGCCACACCCTGGGGGGGCGCGGCAAGGCCGCGCGTTGCGCCGGGTCCGGGAATCTTCTATCCCGAAGGTGGATTAACCAACGCTCGGACAGGTAGACCCATGTCGCTCAATTCCGTGCGCCCCTGGCGCAGTATCGACCGCCGAAAATCCCGTCAGATCCATGTCGGCCCTGTTGCCGTGGGCGGCGATGCGCCGATTTCGGTCCAGACCATGACCAATACGGTGACGACCGATGTGAAGGGTACGCTTGGACAGATCCTGCGGGCGGCCGAGGCGGGGGCCGATATCGTCCGGGTCTCGGTGCCCGACGAGGCCTCGTCGCGCGCGCTGAAGGAAATCGTCGCCGAAAGCCCGGTGCCGATCGTGGCCGACATCCATTTCCACTACAAGCGCGGTATCGAGGCGGCCGAGGCGGGCGCTGCCTGCCTGCGCATCAACCCCGGCAATATCGGCGATGAGAAGCGGGTGAAGGAGGTCATCAAGGCCGCCCGCGATCATGGCTGCTCGATGCGGATCGGGGTGAATGCCGGTTCGCTGGAAAAGCACCTGCTCGAGAAATACGGCGAGCCCTGTCCCGAAGCGATGGTCGAGTCGGCGCTCGAACATATCCGCATTCTCGAGGATAACGACTTCTTCGAGTTCAAGATCTCGGTGAAGGCCTCCGACGTGTTCCTGGCCGCGGCCGCCTATCAGGGCATCGCCGAGGTCACCGAGGCGCCGATCCATCTGGGCATCACCGAGGCGGGGGGATTTGTCTCGGGCACGATCAAGTCGGCGATCGGTCTGGGCAACCTGCTCTGGATGGGGATCGGCGACACGCTGCGGGTCTCGCTCTCGGCCGATCCGGTCGAGGAGATCAAGGTCGGCTACGAGATCCTCAAGGCGCTGGGGCTGCGGCACCGGGGCGTGAACATCATCTCCTGCCCGTCCTGCGCGCGGCAGGGCTTCGACGTCATCCGGACGGTCGAGGCGCTGGAGAAGCGGCTTGAACACATCAAGACCCCGATGAGCCTTTCGATCATCGGCTGTGTGGTGAACGGGCCGGGCGAGGCGCTGATGACCGATGTCGGTTTTACCGGGGGCGGCAACGGCAATGGCATGGTCTATCTCGCGGGCAAGCAGGACCACAGGATCTCGAACGAGGCGATGATCGATCATATCGTCGAGGAGGTCGAGAAGAAGGCCGCTGAAATCGAGACCGCCCAGACCGTCTCCGGGGCCGAAGCGGCCGAGTAGCCCGACCGGTGCCGCCGGACGAAAATTCTTCGTCGAAGAATTTTGATCCGGGAGCCGCCGCTATGTCAGGAAAGCCCCGGGAAAATTCGCGAATTTTCCCGAAGCTCTGCTGTCAGTCCGCCCGGGCTTCCTCGACCAGTTGCCTCATGCCGTCGAGCGGAACATAGCCCCGGATCATCTGGTCCCCGAGGATGAAGGTCGGCGTGCCCGAGATCTGCAGCCGTTGCGCCAGCGCGTGGTTGTCGGCGATCACCGCCTCGACCTCGGGGGACTTCATCCGCTCCAGCACCGCCGCGGCATCCAGCCCGTTCTCCTCGGCCAGCCGTTTCAGCGACTCGTCGCTGACATTGCCGCGGAAGGTGATCAGGGCGTCATGGACCTTTTCATAGGCCGCGTCCCCGGCCAGTTGCTTGACCGCGATGGCAAAGCGCGAGGACTGCACCGACTGTTCTCCGAGGATGGGGAATTCCTTCACCACGAAGCGGATATTGCCGTCGCTTTCGACCAGCTCCGACACTTCGGAATAGGATTTGCGGCAGTAGGTGCAGCGGTAATCGGTGAATTCGACAAGGGTCACGTCGCCCTTGGGATTGCCGCCGACCCAGGAAACGCCGTCCTCGAAGATGTCCTCTGCATTGACCCGGACCAGCGTCTCGTCATTCTGCGCCTGGGCATTGGCCTGGCGTTGTTCGAGGACGCCGATCGCCTCCATCAGCACCTCGGGATTCTCCATCAGATAGGACCGCACTTCGGCGCGGAAGGCCTCGCGCTCGGCCGCGCTCATGTCGGTGAGCTCGAAGGCTCCGGTCTGAGCCGCGAGGGGGGCGGCGAGGGGGGCGGTGAGGCCAAGGGCCATCAGCGCGGCTGCGGTCATTCGGGTCATCGGCTCTCTCCGTTCGTCGTGACGCGGGTCGGACCCTGTTCCACCATATCCGGGCGACGGCGCCAATGGGCAAAAGCCGGGGCCGGGGTCACTTCTTGCGGCGGATCGCCTCGACCATGCGCAGAAGCGCGACAGCTGGCACGTCGCCGCGCACCATCGTCCGCTTCATGACCTGCGCGGGGGCCGGACCCAGATCCAGCGCCTCGGCCAGGGCGCGGGTTTCCGATAGCTTCGCGGTGATGTCCGGACCCGCCATCCGTGCCCTCACCTCGGCCGGGTCCATCCCCAGATCCGCCGATATCCGGTCGAGCGTGGCGGCCTCGGGCGTGGCACCTGCGGCAAACAGCCGGGCCTGGGCCGCCTCATAGGCGGTAGGGCCGGCAAGTCGAAGCACCGCCATGGCAAAGCGCGCGGCGCGTTCGGCCGCCTCATCGCCGGGACTGGGGGCCTCCTTGACCACAAGCCGCAACCGGCCGTCCCGGGCGGCTGCGTCGCGGGCCGCCGCAAGCGCCCGGTCCGACCCGTCGGCGCGGTAGTCGACGAAGCTGACCAGCGTCACGTCGCCGTCGGGCGCGCCGCCCGTCCAGTCATCCGGGGCATAGAAAAGCGCGCTTGAATTGGCCTCTATAAGGGCCAGATCGGCATTGGCATGGCGCGCCATGCGCCGTTTCTCGGCGCCGTCCAGCGCCTCGCGGATGACCTCGGGATGCTCCATCAGATAAGCGCGGAGTTCGGACCGGAAGGCGGCACGTTCCGCATCGCCGAGCGGAAGGGCAAGGCCCGGGGCCGCCGTCACCAGCGCAGCGGCAAGAACCAGCACCAGCTTCATCGCTGTTTGATCTTTTCGGCCGCGGCCAGGATGTCATCGGCCCGCAGCCAGCCCGGCGAGCCGCGCGGCAACAGCCCTTCGGCACGGCGGGCATGAACCGCGGCGGTCTTCATCCGGCCCGAGACCGCATATCGCTCGGCGGTCGCGACCGAGGCCATGCCGTTATTGCCGGTACGGGCATAAGCGACAGCCAGATCGCGCAGCATCCGCGGGTCATGCGGGTCGCGGGCCCGCGCCTTCTCCAGCGCGTCCAGTGCCTTGCGGTTCTCGGCCGGCCGGTCGAGCGCCAGCAGCGCCCGGCCATAGCCCGCAAGGATCAGCGCCTCTTTCGGCGCCATCTGGACGGCCCGGGCATAGGCCTGCACGGCCGGGCCGAACTGGCGCGATTCCAGCAGGATCTGCCCTTTCAGCTCCTGCACGAACGGATCGCTGCCCCGCGCCGCCTCGAGCCGTGCGATCTCGGCCATCGCGCGTCTGGCATCGGGGGTGCGGTGCCAGGCGACGGCGCGGCGCATCATGCCTATGGCCGTCTTGTCCTTCTCGGCGCGGCGCAGTGTGTAGCGCGGGTTTTGCAGGAAGGCGCCCAGCTTGCCCTTGGCGCGGTCAAACCAGTAATCGGCCTCGGGATCGGATTGTGCCCCCCCGCTATAGGCGCTGGCATAGCCGCGCGCATTGCGCAGCCGGTCCGCATTGAGCGGGTGGGTGAGGACATACGGGTCCTGCCGGGACTGGCTCAGCGCCTCCTGCCCGCGGAAGATCTCGAGCACCTCGACCATGGCCTGCGGAGAGATCCCGGCCCGCGCCATGTAGCGCGCGCCCGCCTGGTCGGCCGAGGCCTCCTCGGCCCTCGTATGGGCGAAGAAAAGCCGCTGCGCGGTGGAGGAGGTGCCCATCGCGAGCCCCGCGCCGGCCTTGCCATTGCCCGCCGCCGCGACCGCCAGCGACATCAGCATCCCCATCGCCGCCGCTGAACCCGCGCTGCGCATGTTGGCCAGTCTGCGGGTGATATGGCCATTGGCGATATGGGCCAGCTCATGCGAGATCACCGCCTGCAACTCGGCCGCGCTGTCCAGTTTCAGCAGCAGGCCCGAATGCACCATCACCGTCTGGCTGTCGAGGACGAAGGCGTTCAGGCTCGAATCCTGAAGCACCATCACCCGGACCCGCTCGGGGCTGAGCCCGGCGGCCACCGCCAGCGGCTGGGTCAGGCGTTTCAGCGCATATTCGATCTCGGCATCGCGGATCAGTGACTGCGCCCGCGAGGCTGCCGGGGCGAAGCTCAGGATCAGCGCCAGCGCAAGTCCGATCGCGCCGCGCACCGGTCCTGTCATGGCTCCCATTGACCTTGTCCCCCTCGGCTGGAAGAAAGCCTGCAACTGGCAGGCACCCTAAGGAGGCGGGCATGAAGGTTTCAAGCCGGGGCGAGGTCGATCCCTTCATTGTGATGGATGTGATGGAGGCCGCCTCCCGTGCCGAGGCAGAGGGGCGGACAATCATCCACATGGAGGTGGGCCAGCCCGGCACGCCCGCCCCCGCCGCGGCCCGCAAGGCGCTGGCCCGCGCGATGGAGGAAAGCCCGCTGGGCTATACCCTTGGTCTTGGCCTGCCCGCGCTGCGTGCCCGGATCGCGGCGCTTTACCGCGACTGGTACGGGGTCGATCTGAACCCCGAGCGGGTGGTGGTGACACCGGGCTCCTCGGGCGGCTTCACGCTGGCCTTCACCTCGCTCTTCGATGTCGGTGCCCGGGTCGGGATCGGCGCGCCGGGCTATCCCTCATACAAGGCGATCCTGAAGGCGCTGGGGCTGGAACCCGTGATGATCCGGACCGAGACCCAGCACCGGCTGCAGCCGGTGCCCGACGATCTGCCCGAAGACCTCGACGGGCTTCTGGTGGCCTCGCCCGCCAACCCCTCTGGCACGATGCTCGACCGCGACGCGCTGGGCGCGCTGATCGGGGCGGCCCATGCCCGCGGCGCAGCCTTCATCTCGGACGAGATCTATCACGGCATCGAATACGAGCGCAAAGCCGTGAGTGCGCTCGAGATCACCGACGAGACCTATGTCATCAACTCCTTCTCGAAATATTTCTCGATGACCGGCTGGCGGGTCGGCTGGATGGTCGTGCCCGAGGATCATATCCGCCGGGTCGAGCGTCTGGTGCAGAACCTCTTCATCTGCGCGCCCCATGCCAGCCAGGTCGCGGCGCTGGCGGCGCTCGATTGCGGCGACGAGCTTCAGGCCAACATGGACGTCTACCGCAAGAACCGCGCGCTGATGCTGGAAGGGCTGCCCAAGGCAGGCTTCACCCGGATCGCACCGCCCGACGGCGCCTTCTACGTGTATGCCGATGTCTCGGATCTAACGACCGACAGCCGCGCCTTCGCCGCCGAGATCCTTGAAAAGGCCGGTGTCGCGGTGACGCCGGGGCTCGATTTCGATCCCGAGCGCGGGGCGGCTACGCTGCGCTTTTCCTATGCCCGCTCGACCGCCGATATCGAGGAGGGCCTTGCCCGGCTCGCCCGCTTCATGGCGTCTCGATGAGCCCGCTGCGCCCGGCCGCGAAGGGCGTTCTGGCGATGGTGGGGGCCTCGGTGATCTGGGGCCTCTCGTCGATGTATTACAAGCTTCTGGCCCATGTCCCGCCGCTCGAGGTGCTGAGCCACCGGACGATCTGGTCGCTGGTCTTCTTCGGGCTGGTGCTGATGCTGCAGGGGCGGCTCGGCGAATTGTGGCGGCTCTTCGGTCAGGCCCGGGCGCTCTGGCTGGTGGCGGCGGCCGCGGTGATGATCTCGACCAACTGGTTCTTCTTCATCTACGCGATCCAGATCGGCCATGCGGTCGAGGCGAGCCTTGGCTATTACATCTTCCCGCTGGTCGCGGTGGCGCTGGGCTTCGCGGTGCTGGGCGAGCGGCCCTCGGCGTTACAATGGGGCGCGGTGGGCCTTGCCTCCGTGGCCGTTGCCGCGCTGACCTGGGGGCTTGGCGTCGCGCCCTGGATGTCGCTGGCGCTTGCAGTCACCTTCGTGCTTTACGGGCTGGCCAAGCGCGGCGTGCCGGCAGGGCCGGTCGTTTCGGTCACCGCCGAGGTCGTGCTGCTGCTGCCGCTGGCGCTGGTCTGGCTCTGGGGCGTCCATGTCGCGGACTGGACCGGGCTGACCGGCCGGGCGCTGGGCGCCTTCGGCCAGGATCTCGGCGACAGCCTGCTTCTGGTCTTTTCCGGGCCGCTGACGGCGGTGCCGCTGATGCTGTTCAGCTATGCCACCAAGCGTGTGAATTTCGCGACCGTGGGGCTCGTGATGTATCTGAACCCGACCTTGCAGGTTCTGGTGGCGACGCTGGTCTTCCGCGAGCCCTTCACCGGCTGGCACATCCTGGCCTTCGCCCTGATCTGGACGGCGCTTGCGCTTTACTCGGCCGAAAGCCTGCGGCTGGACAGGGCGGCGCGCAGATCCTCCATCAGCGCGGGCACGTCGGGCACCATGCGGACATAGCCCGCCAGCGAGGGTTCTGCGAAGCCCTCGTCGATGAAGTGATGGATGAGTGCGCTCAGCGGGTTCCAGAAGCCTTCGGTATTGAGCAGGTAGATCGGCTTGGCATGCAGCCCGAGCTGTCGCCAGGTCAGCACCTCGAAGAACTCGTCAAGCGACCCGGCCCCGCCCGGCAGCACCACGATTGCGTCCGAATTCATGTACATGACCTTCTTCCGCTCATGCATGTTCTCGGTCACGATGAAGGAGGACAGGTCGCGCTTGCCGACCTCGCGGTCAAGCAGGTGCACGGGGATCACGCCGAAGGTCTGCCCGCCCGAGGCCTGTGCCGAGCGCGCGACCCGGCCCATCAGCCCGACATCGCCCGCGCCATAGACCAGCCGCCAGCCCGCCTCGGCCATGGCATGGCCCAGCGCCTCGGCCTCGGCCGCATAGGCCGGGCGGCCGCCGTCGCGTGAGCCGCAGAAGACACAGATCGAGTGGTTTTGAAGGGTCATGGCATGCCTGCAGATCGGGTTTCTGGACCCGTGATACCGGGGTTGATATGGTCCCGCAAGGTATCGGGCCACAGCGCGGCCCATGCGGGGGAGGAGGGGCGATGCCCGACAGCGCGCGCAGGGAATCTGTCCGGGGATCGGGCCTTCTATCGGGCCGGGGATCGGTCTGGAGCTGGGTCATCCTCGGCGGCGAGGCGGCGCTGGTTCTCATGGTCGCCGCCTGGTTCCTCGGTCGCGACGACGAGCGCAAGAAGGAAGGGCCGCAGGCAGAAGGCGACGCGGCCGTGACGTCACCGGCTGCGGCCGGTCATGCCCCCGAGCCAAACACTCCCGGACCCGACACTCCCGGCTCCGGAAATCCCGAGGCTGAAATTCCCGGGGCCGAGGCCCCCGCAGCGGGCGCGGGTGATCGCTCCGAGGCGGTGCCGCCGCAGGTGCCGCCCGTCCCCGCGCCGCCTGCCTTCGATGTCGTGCGTGTCACGCCCGAGGGCGGGGCGCTGGTCTCGGGCCGGGCCGGGGCGGGCAGTGTCGTCGCGGTGCTGGTCGAGGGACGCGAGGCCGCCCGCACCGAGGCCGATGCGGAGGGCGGTTTCGCGGTCCTGTTCGATCTCGGCCAAGGCGCCGAGGCGCGACGGATCTCGCTTGCGATGCTGGGGCCCGACGGGCGCCGGACCGCTTCCGAGGCGACGGTCATCCTCGCCCCCGACCTCTCTGCTCCCGCCGCCGGGCCTGCCCGGGTCGCTGCGCCCGGGTCCGGGGATGCGCCGCCCGAAGCGCCGGGGTCTTCGCAAAGGCCCGCGCCGTCCTCTGCGCAGATCGGGCCGCCCCCGGCCGGGCCCGCCGCCGCCATCCTGATCTCGGATGCCGAAGGCGTGCGCCTGCTCGAGCCTCCGCATTCAAAGGAGACCCCGCCGGTTTCCGGTGTGACGCTCGATGCGATTTCCTATGATGCCCGCGGGGCCGTGCGCCTTGCCGGGCACGGCCGGCCCGGGGCAGCGCTGCGGCTCTATATCGACAATGCGCCGCTGGCCGAGACCGGGATCGACGAGGCCGGCCGCTGGAGCTTCCACGCGCCCGGCATCGCGGCCGGTCGTTATGTCCTCAGGGCGGATCTTCTGGCCGCCGATGGCAGCGTCGCTGCGCGGATCGAGACCCCGTTCCAGCGCGAGCCCGCCGCAGAGATCGCCAAAGAGATCGCCGCTGTCCAGCCGCCGCCTGCAGGCCCCGGGGACGCGGTGGGGGCCCGGGTGATCACCGTTCAGCCCGGCTATACGCTCTGGGGCATTGCCGACCGCACCTATGGCCGCGGCATGCAATATGTGAAGATCTTCGAGGCCAATCGCGGCCAGATCAGCGATCCCGACCTGATTTACCCGGGCCAGATCTTCGACCTTCCGCGCCCCGAGTAGAGGCCGAGTGCTGCCCGCATCTCTGGCCTTTTCCGGCCTTCGGCGCTAGGGTCGGCCGCGCTCCCCTTAGGAAGGTCGTTCTTCGATGCGCCGTGGCAGACGTCCCACAACCGCAGACCTGTCGCAATTCGACAGCGAGCAGGGCATGCGCACGATCCGCAAGGTCGCTCCCTATCTCTGGCCGCAGGGTCAGGGCTGGGTCAAGCGCCGCGTCGTGCTGGCGATGGCCGCCCTTCTGCTGGCCAAGGTGGTCTCGGTCGGGACCCCCTTTCTCTACAAGGCCGCGGTCGACAGCCTGACCGGCGAGGTCCGTGACGACACGCTTCTGCTGGCGGTGGGCGCGGTCGGTCTGACCGTCGCCTATGGCATGGCGCGGCTGATGAATACCGGCTTCCAGCAGCTGCGCGACGCGATCTTCACCCGGGTCGGTCAGCGCGCGCTCCGGCGGCTGGCGCTGGAAACCTTCACCCATATCCACCGCCTGTCGCTGCGCTATCACATCTCGCGCAAGACCGGGGGGCTGTCGCGGGTGATGGAGCGCGGCGTGAAGGGCGTCGAGTTCCTGCTGCGCTTCCTGCTCTTCAGCATCGGCCCGCTGATCGTCGAGCTGGTCATGGTCGGCATCGTCTTCGCGCTGGCCTTCGATCTCTGGTATCTCGCGGTCGTGGCGGCGGTGATCGCGGTCTATGTCAAGTTTACCTTCGTCGTCACCGACTGGCGGGTGAAGATCCGCCGCCGGATGAACGACCAGGATACCGATGCCAACCAGAAGGCCATCGATAGCCTGCTGAACTTCGAGACGGTCAAGTATTTCGGCGCCGAGGCGCGCGAGGCCGAGCGTTACGACCGTGCGATGGCGGGCTATGAGGATGCCGCGATCAAGACCTCCTATTCGCTGTCGCTCCTGAATTTCGGCCAGGCGCTGATCATCACGACGGGCATGATCGCGGTGATGGTGATGGCGGCGCTGGGGGTGCAGGCGGGCAAGCTGACGGTGGGCGATTTCGTGATGGTCAACGCCTACATGATCCAGATCACCGCGCCCCTGAATTTCCTCGGCGCGGTCTATCGCGAGATCCGGCAAAGCCTGATCGACATGGGCGACATGTTCGCCCTTCTGGAACAGCCCGCCGAGGTGACCGACCGGCCCGGCGCGCCCGCGCTGAAGGTGACGGGCGGCGCGGTCGAGTTCCGCGACGTGCACTTCGGCTACGACCCCGGCCGGCCGATCCTCAAGGGCGTCTCGCTCTCGGTTCCGGCCGGGCGCAAGGTGGCCATCGTCGGGCCGTCGGGCGCGGGCAAGTCGACCATCGGGCGACTGCTCTTCCGGTTCTACGACGTGACCGGGGGCAGGGTGGCGATCGACGGGCAGGATCTGCGCGAGATCACCCAGGACAGCCTGCACCGCGCCATCGGCGTGGTGCCCCAGGACACGGTGCTGTTCAACGACACCATCCTTTACAACATCGCCTATGGCCGCCCCGGGGCGAGTCCTGCCGAGATCGAGGCCGCGGCCCGCGCCGCCAAGATCCACGACTTCGTCGAAACCCTGCCCAGGGGCTATCAGACCCTCGTCGGCGAACGTGGGCTCAAGCTTTCGGGCGGCGAGAAACAGCGCGTGGGCATCGCCCGGACGCTTCTGAAGAACCCGCCGATCCTGCTGCTCGACGAGGCCACCTCGGCGCTCGATTCCGAGACCGAGGCGGGCATTCAGTCGGAACTCAAGGCGATGGGCGAGGGCCGCACCGTGATCGCCATCGCCCACCGGCTCTCGACCATCGTCGATGCCGACGAGATCGTGGTGCTGGAGGACGGCCATGTGGTAGAGCGCGGCACCCATGACGGGCTTCTGGCCCAGGGCGGCCGCTATGCCGCGATGTGGCAGCGCCAGCAGGCGGGCGAGGACGACGATATCGCCGCCGAATGAGCCCGGGGCGCCGGGCCCGGGATACGGCCTTCCCCCCGGGGACCGGAGACGCGCTGCTTCTTCCTGGTTCAAATACCCATGACGCGCCGGCCTGCGATCCGAGGCCACCCTCAGGAACGGGCGGCCGGGGGGGGCTATTCGGCGGCGCGCAATCCCTTCCCGCCGCCATCCTTGCCGTCCTTGCCATCCTCGGCGGCCTGCCCGGAGGGCGGTGTCGGTCCGGGGGCCTCGCTCCAGATGATCTCGGGCGGGTCCTGCCGCGCGGCGGCCCGGCTCAGCGCGAGGTCGCGGGCGGCGCGGCTGCCCGGGCCTGCGCTCAGCGCCGCGAGACGGTGCAGCGAGCCATAGGCGCCCGCCCGCACCCATTCGCGCAGGGCCAGAAGCGAGGGCGTGAAGATCAGCGTCAGCACCGTCGCGACGCCCAGCCCGAAGACCACCGCCGTCGCGAGCTGGGTCCACCACAGCGAGGCCGGGCTGCCTTGCGTATAGCCGCCATTGGCAAAGTCGAAGCTGACCCCCAGCATCATCGACAGCAAGCCCGCCATGGTCGTGACCGTGGTCAGGAAGACCGGGCGGATGCGGTCCTCGCAGGTGCGCACGATGGCCTCTATCCGCGGCATGTAGCGGGCATAGTCCTGATAGGTGTCGATCAGCACGATGTTGTTGTTCACGACGATCCCCGCCAGCGCCACCACGCCGGTCCCGGTCATGATCACCGAGAAGGGCTGGCCCATCACCAGCATCCCGATCAGCACGCCCGCCGAGGACAGAACCACCGCCAGCAGCACCAGCACCGAATTGTAGAAACTGTTGAACTGCGCCAGCAGGATGATGAACATCAGCCCCAGCGCGGCGGTGAAGGCCTTCGACAGGAAGGCCGTGCTTTCCGCCTGATCCTCCTGATCGCCGGTCCATTCCCAGCTCACCCCCTTCGGAAGCGGCGCGGTCTCGAGCCAGCCGGTCAGGGTCGCGATCCGCTCATTGGCATTTATCGGCTGGCCCTCGGCCGTGGTCAGCCCGTCCGCCACCGCCGCCTTGACGTCGAAATAGCGCTTGCCGTTCACCCGGTCGATCCGCCCGATCTTGCGCACCGGATTGATGGTCACGAAATTCGACAGCGGCACCAGCCCGAGCTCGGTCCGCACCTTCAGGTTGTCGAGCGTCGATAGCAGGCGGTCGCGTTCGGGCAGACGCACCCGGATGTCGATCTCCTCGTCCGAGGAGGGCACCCGCATCGTGTCGAGCAGCACGCCGCGGGTGACCAGCTGCACCATCTGGCCCGCCAGCGCCGCCGAGGCGCCAAAACGGCCGGCCTCCTCGGTATCGACATCGATCTTCCAGTCGATCCCGGGCAGCGGCCGCGTATCCTCGATGTCGCGCAATCCCTCGGTCTGGTCGAAGCGCTCGCGCACGATCCGGGTCGCGGTCCGGAGATCGTCCCAGTTCTC
The DNA here is from genome assembly GCF_002073975.1 of Rhodovulum sp. MB263. Lineage (NCBI taxonomy): Bacteria > Pseudomonadati > Pseudomonadota > Alphaproteobacteria > Rhodobacterales > Paracoccaceae > Rhodovulum > Rhodovulum sp. MB263. Next base: position 1,147,342 of record NZ_CP020384.1, read on the forward strand.
GCCCCTCAGGCTCAGATGCACCGGCTTGGCCGAGGCGGGGCCATCGGCCATGTTCAGGATCTCGGTGCGGATGCCGGGGATCCGGTCCAGCTTGCGCCCGATCCGTTCAAGGATCCGGGTGCCGTTCAGCTCTGGGTTCCCGGCCCGCTCCCGCCATTTCTGCAATTCGATCTGGACCTGGCCGATCGTGTCGAGCGGCGGGCTCGCCCCGCCCGTGTTCTGGCTCAGGCCGCCCTCTCCGGCGAAGGAGAAGACGTTCGCGACCCCGGATTCGGCCAGTACGACGCGCTCGACCGCCCGCACCATCTCGTCCTTCTCGCCGATCGACAGGTTGCCGCGCGCCCGGACATAGACGATGGCCTGTTCGGGCTCGGTCTTCACGAAGAACTCGACCCCGTTATTGTGCTTGCCGTAATAGACGAAAACCCCGGCGACGAAGGCGCCGACCGCGGCGACCGTCACCAGCGGCATCACCGGATTGCCCGCGATGGCGCGGATCAGCCGGCCGAAGAGCGTGCGGCGGTGGCCCGCCCCGACCGGCTCGGGCCGCGCGCGCCGGAGCGCGTTCGCCGCCAGCGAACAGCCGATCAGACCCAGCGTGAAAAGCACCATCCCGGGCAGCATCCCGAGCGCCCCGGAACTGGCCGGACCCGGCGCCGGATAGGCCGGGTTCAGCATCCGCATCAGGCCGAGAAAGGCCGTCGCCAGCGCCAGCGCCATCAGCCCGATCCGGAGCGGCCTGGGCTGCGGTCTCAGCTTCGCGCTGATGCGCGACAGGACGCGCGAGAACCGGCCCGCCACCCCGCCCAGCACCGGCAGGTAGATCAGCGCCACCACAAGGCTTGCCGACAGCACGAAGATCAGCGTGACCGGCAGCAGCCCCATGAACTCGCCCGCGACGCCGGGCCAGAACAGCATCGGCAGGAAGGCGCAGAGCGTGGTCGCGGTCGAACTGACGATGGGCCAGAACATCCGCTTGGCCGACTCGGCGAAGGCATGCATCGGCCCGGTGCCCTCGGCGATCCGGCGGTCGGCATATTCGACCACGACGATGGCGCCGTCGACCAGCATCCCCACCGCGAGGATCAGCCCGAACATGACGATATTCGACACCGTCACGTCGAGGATCGCCAGCAGCACGAAGCATAACAGGAACGAGGTCGGGATCGCGAAGCCCACCAGCAGTGCCGAGCGGGTGCCGAGAAAGGCCAGAACCACCACCATCACCAGCGCGATCGCCGTCAGCACCGAGCCCTCGAGCTGGCTGACCATAGATTCCACATTGCTCGACTGGTCGTTCGAGGTGGTGACGACGATCGCCTGCCGCAGCTCGGGCGGCCACTCGGCGCGGGCCTTCTCGATCTCCTCGCGCACCAGCCGCGAGGTGTCGATGATGTTGAAGCCCTTGCGCTTGACCACCTGCAGCGCCAGCGTCTGCTCGCCGTTGAAACGCGCGGTCGAGTTGCGGTCCTCGAAGGTCAGCCGGATCTCCGCCAGATCGCCAAGCCGCACCACCCGGTTGCCGTTCACCTTGACCGGCAGATCGTAGACATCCTGCGGGCTTTCGAACGAGGCCGGGATCTTGAGCGCGAAGGCGCCCTGCGCGGTCTCGATCTCGTCGGCCGCGATCAGACGGTTGTTGGCGGTGACGACATTGACCAGTTCCTGCGCCGTCACGTTGTAGGATTCGAGCTTGAGCGGATCGAGGATCACCTCGAGCATCTCGTCGCGCTGACCGGCCATCGATACCTCGAGCACCGGATCGAGCGCCTCGAGCCGGTCCTGCAGATCCTTGGCCGCGCGCACCAGCGTGCGTTCCGGCAGCGTGCCCGAGAGGCTGGCGACGAGGATGGGGAATTTCGAGAAGTTGATCTCGGAAATCGTGTAGGTCTCGTAGCCGGCCGGAAAATCGGCCTCGGCCTTGTTCATCCGGTCGCGCACATCGGCGATGATCTTGGTCTTGTCCCAGCCGAATTCGAATTCGAGCGCGATCCCGGCATAGTTCTCGCTTGCGGTGGCCCACATCTTGTCGAGCCCGTCGAGATCGGACAGCTCGGTTTCCATCGGCTTGACCAGAAGCCGCTCGGAATCCTCGGCCGAGATGCCGGGGAAGGGGACCGAGATGAACAGGGCCGGGATCTCGATATCGGGCTCGCCCTCCTTGGGAAGCTCGACATAGGCCAATGCGCCCGCGACCAGCGACATCAGCACGAAGGCCACGACCATGCGCGCGCGGGCCGCGGCCCAGTCGACGAGACCGGTCATTGCGGCGGCTCGCGGCGATGGACCTCGACCGGGGTGCCGTCGGCGACGAATTCCTGGCCGACCACGATCACCCGGGCATCGTCGGGCAGCCCCGAGATCCAGATGCCCTCGGGCGTGTCGCGGATCACCTCGACCGGGACGAAGCGGGCGCGGCTGTCCTCGTCGACCAGTCGCAGCCCCAGCCGTCCGTCATCGTCGAGCGTCAGTGCCGATTGCGGCACCAGATGGCCGTCGCGCGAGGGGCCCGCGATCAGGATATCGACGCTTTGCCCGGCCCGGAGCGTGCCCTCGGCATTGGCGGCCTCGGCCTCGACCCGGAAGGTGCGGGTGACAGGATCGCTGATGCGGGCGACGAAGGAGACCTTTCCCTCGATCCCGCGGCCCGAGACCAGCTGGCCGATCGCGGGCGCACCGGGCCGGATCTTGTCGACATCGGTCTCGGGCACGGCCCCCACCAGCCGGATCGGGTCGAGCGCGATCACCGTGGCGCAGGTCGAGCCGGGCTGCAGCAAGGCTCCCAGTTCGGCGGTATCCTCGTCGAGCACGCCCGCGAAGGGGGCGGTGATGGTCAGCCGCTCGATCTCGATCTCGGCGGTCCTGACCTGGGCCTCTGCGGTGCGGCGGGCAGTTTCGGCCGCTTCAAGCCCGGCGGTGGCCGAGGCGACGGCCGCTTCGGCGGTCGAGACGGCCGCGGCCGTCCCCGCCACCCGGGTGTCGGAGGCATAGCCTTCGCGCGACAGCCGCTGCGCGGCCCGGTCGTTGATCTCGGCCTCGTCGAGCTGCGCGCGGGCCTGGGCCACGGTGGCGCGAGCCTCGGGCAGGCGGGCGCGGGCCTCGGCCAGAAGCGCGCGGGCCTGGGCCAGCGCCGCCGGCCGCGTCCCCGGCTCGATCCGGCAAAGCGTTTCGCCCGCGGCGACCGAGCTGCCCTTCCTGAGCGGCTCGGAAATCACCCGGCCGTCGATCTCGGCCAGCATCGCGACGCTGCGCGCGGCCTCGGTCTCGCCCCGAAGCCTTACGCCGCCCCGCACCGGCCGCGCCTTGCTGTCGATGACCACGACCGAGACCGCCTGCGCCGCCCCGTCGCCCGCGGCCGGGTCGGGTGCGGCGCTGACCGGCTCGACCCTGGCAAACGCCATCACATGCGGGCGTTCCATCATCAGCATGTAGAATGACACTGTCACCAGAAGGGCGGTGAGCATCGAGATCCAACGCATGGGCGGGCTTGCCTTTCTCGTTCCGATGCACGACGGCCCGTCCTGGCAGAGCCCGGGCCGGGCCATCGCCGCCATCATCGCTCCCGCTCGGGCCGGCGGCTCTGGCGGGGTCTTTGCGGGCCGGTCCGGCGGCCGTCCCCGTCGTGCCTGATCGTACTGTCAAACCGCCGGGACGTACAAGCGCTCCGGACCCTGCCCGCAGCCAAAGTTGCAGGGCTTTGCAAAGCGCCTGGTGCTGCGCTAAGACAGGCGCCAGCAGAGCCCAAGCAGCCGGACCGCCGAGACGCCCATGACCAATCCCGACAGTTTCATCCAGGAAGTGACCGAAGAGGTCCGTCGCGACCGCCTGTTTTCCTGGATGCGCCGCTATGGCTGGATCGCGGCGCTCGCGATCCTGATTCTGGTCGGCGGTGCCGGCTGGCGCGAATGGGACCTGGCGCAGCGCCAGGCCGATGCCCAGGCGCTGGGCGACCGTATTCTCGAGGCGCTCGACATCCAGGATTCCGCCGCCCGCGCGCAGGCGCTGGCCGGGATCGAGGCCGATGGCGAGGCGGGCGCGCTGGTCGCGCTTCTTGCCGCCTCCGAGGCCCCGGATGCCGCCGCGCGGATCGCGGCCACCGAGCGGCTCGAGGCCGTCGCCTCCGACAATGGCCTGCCGCCCTACATGTCAGACCTCGCAGCGCTGAAGCTCGTTCTGCTGCGCGGTCGCGAGATGCCGCCCGAGGGGCGGATCGCGGCGCTCGAACCGCTGGCCGGACCGGGGCGTCCGTTCCGTCCGCTGGTGCTCGAACAGATCGCCTATGCCGAGATCGAGGCGGGCCGGACCGAAGCCGCGCTCGATCGCCTGCGCGGGCTTCTTCAGGATGCCGAGGCCAGCGCGGACTTGCGTCGGCGCGCCAGTCAGTTGATTGTGGCGCTTGGCGGATCGCAGGATGCAGGCTGAGGCCGGGCAGGGGCGGGCAGCCATAAAAGACGGGCCCAGGATCAAGGGGACAGCGACAGTGAAATTCGGCCAAGTAACGAGCGTTCTCGCGCTGATCGCCCTGGTTGCGGGCTGCGGCAGCGATGAGGAAATCCTGCCCGGCGAGCGCCTCGGGGTACGCGAGGCGCTGGGGCTCGAGGCCGCGCAGCCGGACCCGTCCGGAACCGAGCGCGCGATTTCGCTGCCGGCGCCGCAGGCGGTGCCCGACATGCCTCAGCTCGGCGGCAATCCCGAACATCTGACCCCGCATGCCGCGCTGTCGGCCCAGCCCGCGCGGATCTGGTCGACCTCAATCGGGGCCGGCAACAGCCGCCGCTACCGCATCACCGCGCCGCCGGTGGTGGCGGGCGGCGTGATCTACACGCTCGACGCGCGCAGCCAGGCTGCGGCGGTCTCGGCCGATGGCAAGGTGCTGTGGAAGGCCGACCTGCGGCCCGAGGGCAAGCGCGGCAAGGATGTCAGCGGTGGCGGGCTGGCCTATGGCGACGGACGGCTCTTCGCCACCACGGGCTATGGCACGCTCATCGCGCTGGATCCCGCGACCGGCGACGAGCTCTGGACCCAGAAGGCCGATGCCGCGATCTCGGCCCCGCCCACCTATCGCGACGGCATGGTCTATTTCGTCAGCCGCGACAACCGCGCCTGGGCGATCTCGGCCGCCGATGGCCGTGTGCAATGGCAGATCCCGGGCACGCCCGCGCCCGCCGGAATGCTGGGCGGTGCCGCGCCTGCGGTGACCGAGCGGCTTGCGATCTTCCCGTTCAGCTCGGCCGATCTGGTTGCGGCGCTCCGGCAAAGCGGGGTGCGGGTCTGGGGCACGGCGCTGGCCGGTCAGCGCCGCGGTGCGGTCTATGCCTCGGTGACCGACATCACCGGCGATCCGGTCGTGGCGGGCAATGTGCTTTACGCGGGCAACCAGTCGGGCCGTTCGGTCGCGCTCGACGTCAACTCGGGCGAACGGATCTGGACCGCCGAGGACGGGGCTTACGGCGCGATGCTTCTGGTCCGCGGCTCGGTGTTCTTCATGACCGATCAGGACAAGCTGGTCCGGCTCGATGCCTCCGATGGCAGCCGGATCTGGTCGGTGGATCTGCCCTATTTCACCAAGAAGAAGCCCAAGAAGCTCAAGGCCGTCTATGCCCATTACGGGCCGGTCCTGGCCGGCGGGCGGATCTGGCTGGCCTCGGATGATGGCTGGCTGAGGGGCTTCGACCCGGCCTCGGGCGCGCTTCTGGCAGAGATCGACCTGCCCGGCGGCGCCGCCTCGCGGCCGGTTGTGGCGGGCGGAACGCTTTACGTGCTCTCCGAGCGCGGGGAACTCGAGGCTTTCCGCTAGGCCCGGGATGGTGTAGGCGGGCGCTCTGATCCGGTTCGGAGAGACCCATGAGCTTTACCCTGGCCATCGTCGGACGGCCCAATGTCGGCAAGTCGACGCTGTTCAACCGTCTGGTCGGCAAGCGCCTCGCGCTGGTCGACGACCAGCCCGGCGTCACCCGCGACCTGCGCGAGGGCGAGGCCCGGCTGGGCGATCTGCGTTTCACCGTGATCGATACGGCCGGTCTGGAAGAGGCGACCGACGAAAGCCTCCAGGGCCGGATGCGCAAGCTCACCGAGCGCGCGGTCGGCATGGCCGATGCCTGCCTCTTCCTGGTCGACGCGCGCGCGGGCGTGCTGGCGGCCGACGAGGTCTTCGCCGACATTCTGCGCAAGAAATCCGCCCATGTGATTCTCGCCGCGAACAAGTCCGAAGGCCGCGCCTCGGATGCGGGCTTTTTCGAGGCCTATGGGCTTGGTCTGGGCGAACCGCTGCGCCTGTCGGCCGAGCATGGCGAGGGCATGGCCGAGCTGCATTCCGTGCTGGCGCCGCTGATCGAGGCCGCCGAGGCGAAGCTCGATGCCGAGGCCGCCCCCGAGATCGACGTCGACCTCTATGAGGAAGACGATGACGAGAACATGGAGGCGCCGGTCCGGATGCCGACCGCGGCGCGGCCCCTTCAGGTTGCGGTGGTCGGCCGGCCCAATGCCGGCAAGTCGACGCTGATCAACCGCATTCTCGGCGAAGACCGGCTGCTGACCGGCCCCGAGGCGGGCATCACCCGCGATTCGATCTCGCTGTCGATGGACTGGCAGGGCACGCCGGTCCGGCTGTTCGACACTGCCGGCATGCGCAAGCGCGCCAAGGTTCAGGACAAGCTGGAGAAACTGTCGGTCTCGGACGGGCTCCGGGCGGTGAAATTCGCCGAGGTGGTGGTTGTGCTGCTCGATGCGCAGATCCCGTTCGAGGCGCAGGATCTCAGGATCGCGGATCTGGCCGAGCGCGAGGGGCGCGCGGTGGTCGTGGCCGTCAACAAATGGGATCTTGAGACCGACCGGCAGGACAAGCTGATCGCGCTGAAAGAGGAATTCGCCCGGCTTCTGCCGCAGCTGCGCGGCGCGCCGCTGGTGACGGTCTCGGCGCTGACCGGGCGCGGGCTCGACCGGCTGCATGATGCGGTGATTTCGGCCTATACGGTCTGGAACCGTCGGGTGCCGACCGCGCGGCTCAACCGCTGGCTCGCGGGCATGATCGAGATGCACCCGCCGCCGGCCCCGGGCGGGCGGCGGATCAAGCTGCGCTACATGACCCAGGTCAAGACCCGGCCCCCGGCCTTCGTGGTGATGGCCTCCCTGCCCGAGAAACTGCCGGAAAGCTATCGTCGCTATCTGGTCAACGGGCTGCGCGAGGATTTCGACATGCCGGGATCGCCGATCCGGCTGACCTTCCGCGGTCAGGGCGATCGCAACCCGTTCAAGGCCAGGAAGAAGAAGACGCCCTCGCGGCTGAGAAAGCATCTCGGGAAGAAAGCCGAGGGCTGAGCAGTCCTCGCGCCGCCCGAGGTGCAGGGGCGGGCGCCTTCTGTCCCGTCATGGGTATTTGAGCCAGGAAGAAACCCGGAGCATTGCTTCTTCTTGGCGAAAATACCCCGGCACCGGCTGCGACGGCGCAAGGCGGCCGGAGTGGAGCGCTCAGGTCGCGGCCCGGACCGTCAGGAACCCGGCCACGACGGCACCCGCGAGGGCGACAATGGCAACCAGCGGCGCGGTGAGGATATTGGCCACGGCGATGCCGATCAGCCCCCAGATCAGCGCCGCCCCATAGGCGGGGGCACGGTCGAGCGGGAAGAGCACTGCGGCACCGGTGACAAGCGCGCCAAGCAGTGCGATGAAGGCCCATCCGGTTTCGCCGAAGACGATGCCGTGCCCCGCCCCCAGAAGACCGACGGAGACCCAGCTGGCCGCGGTCAGCCAGCCCGCGTAAAGCCCGACCGGCGCCTGCAGCCACCAGCGATCGACAAGCGGCGTCTCGACCAGCGCCCAGATCGCCATGGCGGCCATCCACCACAACAGCAGCGAGGCCCAGACCGGCGAGAGCTGGGCCACGCCGATCCAGGCCGCGCCCGGCGCGAGCGACAGGAACAGCGGCACCCGGCAGGCTTCCCAGGCGCCGTCGCGGGCGCGGCGGAACAGCCCGAACCCGGCCGAGACCAGCAGCCAGACATAGATCACGCTCCAGATCGTGAAGGTATAGCCCGCGGGCTGTACCGGCGGATTGTCCTGCGGCACCGGAAACTGGTCGGGCGAAAAGCCCGAGAAACCGCCCGGCATCAGCGCCGATGCGACGAAGAATACCGTGGCGACAAAGACAAGTATCGCCTTCACCGGGTCGATCATGCCAGTTCTCCTTCAACTGTCAGCAGCGTCTTGCCGCCGAGCCAGGGGGCGAGCGCCTCGGGCAGGGCGACCGATCCGTCCTCGCGCTGGCCGTTTTCCAGCACCGCGATCAGGCAGCGCCCGACCGCGAGGCCCGAGCCGTTCAGGGTGTGGACATATTCCGGTTTGCCGCCACCGGCGGGCCGGAACCGCGCATTCATCCGCCGCGCCTGGAAATCGCCGCAATAGGAGACCGAGGAAATCTCGCGATAGGTCGCCTGACCCGGCAGCCAGACTTCAAGGTCATGGGTGCGCCGCGCGCCGAAGCCCATGTCGCCGGTACAGAGCGTCACCGTCCGGTAGGGCAGGCCAAGCCGCTCGAGAATGCCCTGGGCACAGCCGGTCATCCGTTCGAGTTCCTCGAGGCCTTGCCCAGGATGAACGATCGAGACCATCTCGACCTTCTCGAACTGATGCTGGCGCAGCATGCCCGCGGTGTCGCGGCCCGCCGAGCCCGCCTCGGAGCGGAAGCAGAGCGAATGCGCGGTCAGGCGGCGCGGCAGGTCGGCCTCGTCCAGCATCGTGTCGTTGACGGTATTGGTCAGCGTCACTTCCGAGGTCGGGATCAGCCACCAGCCCTCGCGGGTCTGATAGCTGTCCTCGCCGAATTTCGGCAACTGCCCGGTGCCGTACATCATCTCTTCGCGCACCAGCACCGGCGCATTGACCTCGGTCAGCCCGTTCTCGGTGATATGGGTGTCGAGCATGAACTGCGCCAGCGCCCGGTGGAGGCGCGCCACGGCCCCCTTCAGCACCACGAAGCGGGCCCCCGACAGCTTGGCCGCGGTCTCGAAATCCATGCCCGCGGCGACGCCCGGAAGCTGGTAATGCTCTTTCGCCGCAAAGCTCAGCTCGGGCGGGGTGCCCCAGCGGTGCCGCTCGACATTGTCGGCCTCGTCGGCGCCGTCGGGCACATCGGCCAGCGGCAGGTTCGGCAGGCCCATCAGCATCTCCTGAAGGCGCCTGTCCTCGGCCTTGGCCTCCTCGTCGAGCCGGGCGATCTCGTCCTTCTTCTCGGCCACCAGCGCGCGCAGGCGTTCGAATTCGGCCTCGTCGCCCCGGGCCCTGGCGGCGCCGACCTCCTTGGAGGCAGCGTTGCGCGCGGCCTGGGCATCTTCGGCGGCGGTGATCTTCGCGCGGCGGGATTCGTCCAGCGCAAGGATTTCGGGCGAGACCGGCGCCAGCCCGCGGCGCGCCAGGGCGGCGTCGAAAGCGTCGGGGGTCTCGCGGATGGCGCGGATGTCGTGCATGTCTTGTCCTCGGGTGGTCTGGGTCTTTGTCTCGGGCCGGTTATGCCCGATCCTGAGGGGGGACGTAAGAGGCCGGATCGGCGCGCCAGAGGGCGCATTCACGTTCGAATATTGTTGGGCTCAGAGGCTCGGACGGCCAGTGACTCGGCCGTATGATCGGCTCCATGAGCGCGACTGTTCCATCACCGAAGCAGCGTTCGAGATCGAGATTCCCGAAGTGGTGTGCGTCGAGGATGCAATCGTGAAAGGCGAGCCCCTGATGGATCGTCAGCGGACGTGGCTGGGTGTCGGTGCCGGTTCGGGCTGTGCTGAAGCCAAAGTCGGTATCGCGTTGGTTTCTAAATCCAATTACGGTCGCATTTTGCCATGTGACTTTTGCAAAGTTAGCCCCGAGAGCCCACCTATAGGGGCCTCTCACTCCCGAGAAGCTGATGATGCTGCCGTCCATTTGAGCTTGCGAAAAGTCCGCCCCGATTTGCGCCTCCGGAGAAAAGAGGAAGCGGCTTCGATTGAAGATGGCCTGTGACAGATTGGCGTATTCGAACACAGCGCCCTCGAAGATGCTGTCATAGCCCTGAACTCTCTTCATGCTGGCAGACGTGAAATTGCAGTCGCGAAATCGGGACCGGTAGAGAAATGCATCGTTCAGATTGGATCCGGCGAAATCGGCACGGGAAAAATCCGCGCCACTGAGATCGCATTTGGCAAGGTTGCATCTGCTCAGCGAAAGACGGTAGCGGGCAGAAGTTTCCAGCTGCCGTTGGGATTCTGCCCGCCGCCCCAGCACGGTCAATGCAGTCTGGACATCGGTCAGGTCTGTCAGTTCGGAAAGAGAAGCCTTCGCCGCGTCCGTTTCCTCCGAGCGGGACAGTGGCTGCGATGACGGCGGCCTATGTGAGTTCTCGCGGATATAGGCGCAGAGGATCTCCATGACGTTCACATGGTCGCGGTCGCTGTCCCGGCTGATCCGTTCCAGCGCGTAGATCGCGCCGATGCGGACCTCGATATTGGGCTCTGTCGTCTCCTCTATCTCGGTCGAGCCGTCCGGATGCGTCAGCCGCCGCTTGACGGTCTTTTCCGCCCCCAGCCCCTCGACCGCCTTATTGAGGCGGTCGGTGATGAGGCCCTGTTCGGCCAGATTCAGCTGCTTTTGCGCGACGATCGAGCGCCAGACCAGAAAGGGAATGCCGATGAGGCCGGCGAGCACGAGGCCGGCATTGCGGATCGCCTCATATTGCCCTTCGACGCTGGCGAAGCGGTGTGCGAGGACAAGGGCGCCGACATATTGCACCAGAGTCAGGACCGCTGCGCCAAACGCGATGAACGCAAGCGCGAGGACGGGCAACGCCACGACGACGCGGACAATCCAGCCGAAGCCGGTGACCCTGTTGAAATCCGGTCGCCAGAGTTCGCGGACCCAGTCGACGAGGGGCGAGCGTTTTGTCGTCATTTGTCTTATCCTCCCTGTTCCGGAGCCTGTCCCGAACCATCGCCTCCGGGAACCGGTTTCAGCCGGGGCTTATCGACCCGCCAGAAAGGCCGCATCGGGGCGGGCGGCGATCACGCGGACCTCGCCCGCGCCGCGCAGGGAGGCCGAGATCACGCCGACCACCTGCCAGCCCTGGCCCGCGCGTTGCAGGACCGGGGCGCCGGAGCTGCCTTCGGTCACCGCGCAGCCGAGCCCGGCCATGCCGGGACTCTGGACCAGCACGCGGCAATCACCGATCCGGCTGAGCGCATTCGGCCGGTCGCGGCGATAGCCGATCACGGTGACCTCGGGGCCGATGCGCTCTGGCAGGGCCAGCGGAAGCGGCGCGATATCGGGGATCGGCGTCTCGAGAAGAAGGATCGCGACATCGCTGCGCAAGCTTCGGCTGTCCGGCCGCCTGTTCGGCTCGAAACCGGGATTGGGCCGCAGGAGGCGGGCGGTGCGGTGGGCAGCGTAGCCGCCCTTCAGCCAGCCCGCGAGGAAATGTACCTGGCCGGGTTTCGCCAGCTGGTGGCCGCGCAGCGCATACAGGCAATGGGCTGCGGTCAGGACCCGGTCGGTGGCGATCAGCGTGCCGGTGCAGAAACCGCCCGTGTCGAATCCCGCGACATTGACCCGGCCGATGGCGCGCCAGGCGCGGTGCTGGGGCTCGGCCAGCGGCTCGGCCTGCTGCGGCGTGCCCCCGGCCCGGGGCGCGGCCGGCAGGGCGGCCGCCCCCGCCATGACGAACAGGGCGAGCAACATCGCGGCAGGCGGGCGGCTCGAAGGTCGCATGGTCTTGATATGCCCGGATCGGGACGCCATTTGAAGCCCCGGCGCAGCGCCTTGCCAAGCAGAAGACCCACGGATAGGGTGCGCCGCGACTGAAAACGGGGCGACCCTTCTGCCCTTCGAACACGGGGACTTCCACATGTTTGCAACGCCAGCCTTTGCGCAAGCGGCCGGCGGAGGCGCCGCGGGCGCCTTCGGCTCTTTTCTCCCGCTGATCCTGATCTTCGCGATCATGTATTTCCTGCTGATCCGCCCTCAGCAGAAGAAGGCAAAGCAGCACAAGGCGATGGTGGACGGGCTGCGCCGCGGCGACCAGGTCGTGACCCAGGGTGGCGTGATCGGCAAGGTCTCGAAGGTCAAGGACGATGCCGAGGTCGAACTCGAGGTCGCCGAGAACGTCAAGATCCGTGTCGTGCGTCACACCATCGCCCAGGTGCTCAACAAGACCGAACCGGCGGAAAAGGCCTGATCGCCGATGCTGGATTTCGCGCTTTGGAAGCGGGCCACGATCTGGGGCATCGTTCTGATAGGGTTGCTGTTTGCGGCGCCCAACATGTTCTATTCCCGGGTCGAGGGGCATAACGACGCCCTCAAGGCCATCGAAACCCAGGGCGCGACCCCTGAACTGATCGCCAAGCGCGACGGCTGGCCCGGATGGCTGCCCTCGGGCCTGGTCAATCTCGGTCTCGACCTGCGCGGCGGCGCTCATCTTCTGGCCGAGGTGCAGGTCGAGGATGTCTATGCCGATCGCATGGATGCGCTCTGGCCCGATGTGCGCGACGCGCTGCGCGATGTCCGCGACCAGGTCGGCCCGATCCGTCGGATGGACGGCACGCCCGGCATGCTGAAGGTGAGGCTGGGCGAGCCTGCGGGCATGCCCGCTGCGATCAAGGCGGTGCGGGCGCTGGCCCGGCCCATCGTCAGCCTGACCGGCGTCGGGGCGTCGGATATCGACGTTTCGGGCGAGGGTGCGGTTCTGACCGTGCAGCTGTCCGAGCCCGAGAAGCAGGCCACCATCGACCGCACCCTGCGCCAGTCGCTGGAGATCGTGCGCCGCCGGATCGACGAGGTCGGCACGCGCGAACCGACGATCCAGCGTCAGGGCGAGGACCGCATCCTGATCGAGGTGCCGGGCATCGGTTCGGCCGACGAGCTGAAGGCGCTGATCGGCACCACCGCGCGGCTGACCTTCAACCCGGTCGTCTCGCGCACCGGCAATCCGAACCAGGCGCCGGGGGCCAGCAACGAGCTTTTGCCCTCGATGGACGAGCCCGGCACCTATTACATCATCGAGAAGACCCCGGTCGTCTCGGGCGAACAGCTGACCGATTCCCAGCCTGCCTTCGATCAGAACGGCGCGCCCTCGGTCACCTTCCGCTTCAACCCCTCGGGCGCGCGCAAATTCGGCCAGTACACCGCCGAACATGTCGGTTCGCCCTTTGCCATCGTACTGGATGACGAGGTGATCTCGGCTCCCGTCATCCGCGAGCCGATCCCGTCGGGTTCGGGCCAGATCACCGGCAATTTCACGGTAGAGGAATCGACCCAGCTTGCCGTGCTTCTGCGCGCGGGCGCGCTTCCGGCCGAGCTGACCTTCCTCGAGGAACGCACCATCGGCCCGCAGCTTGGCGCCGACTCGATCGAGGCGGGCAAGATCGCCTCGGCCGCGGCCTTCCTTCTGGTCCTGATCTTCATGTGGGCCAGCTACGGGCTGTTCGGGCTTTTCGCCAATGTCGCGCTGATCGTGAATATAGGGCTGATCTTCGGGCTCCTGTCGATGATCGGCGCGACGCTGACCCTGCCCGGCATTGCCGGGATCGTGCTGACCATCGGCATGGCGGTCGATGCCAATGTGCTGGTCTTCGAGCGCATCCGCGAGGAGCTCAAGACCGCCAAGGGCCCGGCCCGCGCCATCGAGCTTGGCTATGAGAGGGCGCTCTCTGCGATTCTCGACGCCAACATCACCACCTTCCTGACCGCGGTGATCCTGTTCGTCATGGGCTCGGGTCCGGTGCGCGGCTTTGCCGTGACGCTGGCCATCGGCATCGTCACCTCGGTCTTCGTCGCGATCTATGTCACGCGGATGATGATCGTGATGTGGATGTCCCGCCGTCGCCCCAAGACCATCGTGCTGTGAGGGAATATCCATGCGCCTGAAACTCGTTCCCTCCGATACCAGCTGGGATTTCCTGAAATTCGGAAATGTCTCGATTTTTGCCTCACTGGTGGCGATGGTGGTCTCGGTCATTCTGGTCTTCACCATGGGGCTCAATTTCGGCATCGACTTCAAGGGCGGCACCACGATCCGCTCGGAAAGCAGCCAGCCGGTCGATGTCGGGGCCTATCGCGATGCGATCTCTGCGCTCGATCTCGGCGATGTCTCGATCACCGAGGTGTTCGACCCGAGCTTCGGCCCGGGCAAGAACGTGGCCCAGATCCGGATCCAGGCCCAGGGCGATGCCGAAAGCGTCACGCCCGAAACCATCGATGCACTTGAAGCGGCGCTGACAGAGGTCGATCCCTCGATCACCTTCCCCTCGGTCGAAAGCGTGGGGCCCAAGGTCTCGGGTGAGCTGGTGACCTCGGCGGCGATCGCGGTCAGCCTCTCGATCCTGGCCATGCTGGTCTATATCTGGCTGCGCTTCGAATGGCAGTTCGGCGTCGGCGCGGTGGTCGCGCTGATCCATGACGTCACGCTGACCATGGGCATCTTCGCAGGCCTTCAGCTCAAGTTCGATCTCGCGATCATCGCGGCGCTTCTGACCATCGTCGGCTATTCGGTCAACGACACTGTCGTTGTGTTCGACCGGGTCCGCGAGAACCTGCGCAAGTTCAAGAAGATTGCACTGAAGGATGTGCTCAACCTCTCGATCAACGAGACGCTGTCACGCACCACGATGACCTCCTTCACCACGCTTCTGGCGCTGATCGCGCTGATCGTGCTGGGCGGCGACGTTATCCGCGGCTTCGTCTTCGCGATGACCTGGGGCATCGTCGTCGGCACCTATTCGTCGATCTTCGTGGCCTCGAACATCCTTCTCAAGCTGGGCGTCAAGCGCGACTGGTCGAAGGAAGGCGGGGACGGCGCGGGTACGCAGTTCGCCAAGGCCGAGCGCTGAGCCCCCCGAGGGGGCCTGCGGCGAGAAAACGATGAAAGCCACGAGACCCGGGCGCCGGGCGGTTTCCCCCGCCCGGCGCCCGTTCTATGATCGGGGCGCGCCAGGCGACAGGAGACCCCGATGAAACTGACCGAGATGACCATCCCCGACGGCCTGCCCATCGACGGCTACGGCCCGGGCTTCTTCCGGATCGCGGGCGAGATCCACGAGGGGGCCGCGCTTGTCGCCGATGGAAAGCTGCTGGCCTGGCAGGGGCCCGGCGACGAGGCGCCGCTGATGGCGCTTGCGGGCCGCGCCGACATCCTGCTGATCGGCACCGGAGAATGCCTGACCCCGCTGCCGAACCGGCTCCAGGCCCGGCTCGAAGCCGAGGGCATCGGGGTAGAGCTGATGTCGACCCCCTCGGCCGCGCGCAGCTACAATGTGCTCCTGGCCGAAGGTCGCCGGGTCGCCGTCGCGCTGGTGCCCGTCCCCTGACCCCTGACCATCCCTCACTTGGGCGTCGTCGCTGCCATGGGACCTGTCCGAAGGGACGCGCCGTCGGCCCCTCCTGTCGCGCTCTTCTTCTTGGCGAAAATACCCCGCCGGAGGCGGCGCGCTTCAGGGCGCCTGCCGTCCGGCTTTCCTGCTTCCCGCCCGTTGCCCTTTCGGCTATGCGGGGGGCATGGAACTGGTGGCGACGGATCTGGCCTGCGCACGCGGCGGCGTGCCGGTGCTCGAAGGGGTAAGCTTCACGCTCGCCGCCGGGCAGGCGCTGATGCTGCGCGGCCCGAATGGCTGCGGCAAGACCACGCTCCTGCGAACCCTCGCGGGCCTGCAGCCGCCGCTTGAGGGCACCGTTTCCGCCCCGCCCGAGTCAATCGCCTATGCCGCCCATGCCGACGGGCTCAAGGCTACGCTCACCGTCGCCGAGAACCTGAGCTTCTGGGCCCGTATCTTCGGCCAGACCGACATCGCCCCCGCGCTCAAGGCCTTCGATCTCGCGGATCTCGCCCGGCGCCCGGCGCAGAACCTCTCGGCCGGGCAGAAGCGCCGCCTGGGGCTGGCCCGGCTTCTGGTCACCGGCCGGCCGATCTGGATGCTCGACGAACCCACGGTCTCGCTCGACGCGGCCTCGGTCGCGCAGTTCGGGCGCGCCGTGCGCGGCCATCTCGAGCGGGGCGGCGCAGCCCTCATCGCCACCCATATCGACTTGGGTTTCGAGGCAGGCCTGCTCGACGTCTCGGGCTTCCGTGCCCGGCCGCGCCGGATCGACAGTTTCGACGAGGCCTTTGCATGATCGCGCTTCTTCAACGCGACCTCCGGCTCGCGATCCGGGCCGGTGGCGGCTTCGGGTTGGGGCTTGCCTTCTTCCTGATCGTCGTCGTGCTGGTGCCCTTCGGCGTCGGCTCCGACAGCGGGCTTCTGGCCGCCATCGCGCCCGGCATCCTCTGGGTCGGCGCGCTTCTGGCCTGCCTGCTCTCGCTCGACCGCATCTTCGCGCTCGATCACGAGGACGGCTCGCTCGATCTGCTGGCGACAGCGCCGATCCCGCTCGAGGGCGTCGTCGCGATGAAGGCCGCCGCGCATTGGGTGACGACCGGCCTGCCGCTGACGCTCGCCGCCCCCGGGCTCGGGCTTTTGCTGAACCTGCCCGCGGCGGGCTATGGCTGGCTGGCGGCGAGCCTTGCGCTCGGGACCCCCGCGCTCAGCATGATCGGCAGCTTCGGCGCGGCGCTGACCGTCGGGCTCAAGCGCGGCGGGCTGCTGCTGTCCCTGCTGGTGCTGCCGCTTTACGTGCCGACGCTGATCTTCGGCGCCGAGGCGGTGGCGCGCGGCATCGACGGGCGCGAGACCGGCACGCCGCTTCTGATGCTGACGGCGATCACGCTTGCCAGCATGGCGCTGCTGCCCTTCGCCGCGGCTGCGGCAATCCGTATCAACCTGCGCTAGGGGCCTCACACGCTCGTCACTTGAGGGCCTTCGGAAACGCCACTAGGAACACGCTCATGCCGTCGCTTTGGGAATATGCCAATCCGCAGAAATTCATGCAGACCTCGTCGGTCCTGCTGCCGGTCTTCTCGGTGGTTGCGGCGATCTGCCTGGGGGTTGGGCTGGTCTGGGGCTTCTTCCTGACGCCCGAGGCCGAGAATTTCGGTTCGACCGTCAAGATCATCTATATCCACGTGCCTGCGGCGATGATGGCCATCAATGCCTGGGTGATGATGCTGGTGACCTCGCTGATCTGGCTGGTCCGGCGCCACCATGTCTCGGCGCTGGCGGCGCGGGCGGCCGCGCCCATCGGCATGACCATGACCCTGATCGCACTGATCACCGGCGCGATCTGGGGCGAGCCGATGTGGGGCACCTACTGGGTCTGGGACCCGCGGTTGACCTCCTTCATGATCCTGTTCCTGTTCTATCTCGGCTATATCGCGCTCTGGGAGGCGATCGAGAACCCCGACGCGGCCGCCGACCTGACCTCGGTCCTGTGCATCGTCGGCTCGGTCTTCGCGCTGCTCAGCCGCTATGCCGTGAATTTCTGGAGCCAGGGCCTGCATCAGGGCGCCTCGCTCAGCCTCGACAAGAAGGAAAACGTGGCCGACGTGTTCTACATCCCGCTTCTGTTCTGCATCGCGGGCTTCGTCTGCCTTTTCGTCGCGCTGGTCCTGCTGCGCACCCGGACCGAGATCCGGGCCCGCCGGGTCCGGGCGATGCTTGCAAGGGAGCGGATGGCATGATCCCCGATCTTGGAAAATACGCGGTTGCCGTGCTGTCCTCCTATGCGCTGACGATGGCGCTGATCGCGGTGCTGATCGCGGTCTCGCTCTGGCGCGGCGCACGGGTCCGGCGCCAGCTGGCCGAGGTCGAGGCCCGGAGGGAAACGGATGTCTGAGAAAAGACGGATTTCACCCCTGCTGCTGCTGCCGCCGGTCCTGTTCGCGGGGCTTGCGGCGCTTTTCTTCATCGGCATGGGGCGCGACGATCCGGATGCGCTTCCCTCGATGCTGATCGGCAAGCCCGCGCCCGCTCTGGTGCTGTCCGATCTGGCCGGGCAGGGGCCCTTCGACGCCGCGGCGCTGGCCGATGGCAAGGTCAAGCTGGTGAATTTCTGGGCCAGCTGGTGCGCGCCCTGCCGGCAGGAGCATCCCGAGCTCGAGGCTCTGGCCGGGGCCGGGGTCACGATCTACGGCATCAACTACAAGGACGATCCGGCCAAGGCGATGCGCTTCCTCGACGAACTCGGCAATCCCTTCGCCGCGCTCGGGGCCGACCGGTCCGGTCGCACCGCCATCGAATGGGGCGTCTATGGCGTGCCCGAGACCTTCGTTCTCGATGGCGATGGCACCGTGCGGCTGCGCCATCCGGGGCCGCTCACACCGGCAATCGTCGAGGCCGAGATCAGGCCGTTGCTCAAGGACTCTCGGCCCGCATCGAACTGAGACCCGGCCTTCCCGCGCCCTCCGTCTTTTCGCTGTCTCCGGGCCAGGTTTGCATCTTGCATCGCGTCAGGGCGTTGCCCCGAGGTTGCCCCGAGTCCGTCTCCGGAGGGCGCGTGCCGACAGCTTCCGGCTTGGGGCGGTCCCGGTCCGCAGAGGCCCGTGCAGAGGCCCGTCTGGAAGGGGCCCGGATGATGAAAGGATGCGGCTCTATAGCCGCGGTGGCCACGGTTGGCGCAAGCGCCAGCCTGTCTCACGAAATCAAGGCCGTTGACGTCTGTTGTGACGATCCCCCAATTGTCTCCTGAAAGGTCTTCTGAAAACGTAGCGTCAAAAGTCTTCGAATATGGCAAAACCATAGTCGAAACTTGATCTGGCGCAAAGAAGAACCCGTGGGACGGTCCGCAAAACTTTTGTTTCAGCAAACGAGATCGCCCCGAGGTAAGCCCCGGGGCGACTTTGTTTTCAGAGGGTTGGCGGCTCAGCCGGCCTTGGCGAGGTTGCGCAGCACGTAATGCAGCACGCCGCCATGTTCGACATATTCCTTCTCGATGGCGGTATCGATCCGGCACTTGAGCGTCACGGTCTTCTCGCTCCCGTCGGCATAGGCGATGGTGCAGGGCACCTCGGACTGGGGTTTCAGATCGCCCGCGAGGCCCTTGATCGAAAAGCTTTCCTCGCCTGTCAGGCCCAGCGTCTTGCGGGTGTCGCCGCCGGTGAATTCGAAGGGAATCACCCCCATCCCCACCAGATTCGAGCGGTGGATGCGTTCGAAGCTCTCGGCGATCACTGCCTTGACCCCCAGAAGCGCCGTTCCCTTGGCCGCCCAGTCGCGCGAGGACCCGGCGCCATATTCGATGCCGCCGATCACCACCAGCGGAACGCCCTTCTCCTGCCAGGCCATGGCCGCCTCGAAGATCGAGGTCTCGGCCCCGTCCGGACCCTTGGTATAGCCGCCCTCGACGCCCGAGAGCATCTCGTTGCGGATCCGGATATTGGCGAAGGTGCCGCGCATCATGACTTCGTGGTTGCCGCGGCGAGAGCCGTAGGAGTTGAACTCGCGCACCGGCACCTGACGCTCGATCAGGTATTTGCCCGCGGGCGTCGTGTCCTTGAACGATCCGGCAGGGCTGATGTGGTCGGTCGTGACCATGTCGCCCAGGATCGCCAGCGGACGGGCGCCCTCGATATCGGTGATCTCGCCGGGTTCCGTGCCCATGCCCTGGAAGTAGGGCGGGTTCTGCACATAGGTCGAGCTTGCCGGCCAGTCATAGGTCTCGCTGTCGGTGGTCTCGACCGCCTGCCATTTCTCGTCGCCCTTGAAGACATCGGCATATTTCGACTGGAAGGCGTCGCGGGTCACGGTCTTCTCGACCAGTTCGGCGATCTCGGCCTGGCTCGGCCAGATGTCCTTGAGGAAGACATCCTTGCCGTCCTTGTCCTGGGCGATGGGGTCGCGGGTCAGGTCGATATTCATGTCGCCGGCGATGGCATAGGCCACCACGAGCGGCGGCGAGGCCAGGTAGTTGGCGCGCACATCGGGGCTGATCCGGCCCTCGAAGTTGCGGTTGCCCGACAGCACCGAGGTCGCGATCAGGTCATTGTCGTTGATCGCCTTCGAGATCTCGTCGGCCAGCGGCCCCGAATTGCCGATGCAGGTGGTGCAGCCATAGCCCACGAGGTTGAAGCCGATCGCGTCCAGGTCTTCCTGCAGCCCGGCCGCCTCGAGATACTCGCTGACGACCTGCGAGCCGGGGGCGAGCGAGGTCTTGACCCAGGGCTTGCGGGTCAGGCCCAGTTCGCGCGCCTTGCGCGCCACGAGCCCCGCGCCGATCATCACATAGGGGTTCGAGGTGTTGGTGCAGGAGGTGATCGAGGCGATCACCACCGAGCCGTCGCGCAGCTCGTAATCCTGCCCCTCGACCTTTGCGCTCTTGCGCGGATCGGCATCGAGATCGGGCGCGGGGGCCTCGGCCAGCATGTCGCGCGCTTCCTCGCTTTCGTCGATGCCGCGATAATCCGACACCACGTTGAAGAAGGACTGCGCGGCATTGGTCAGCGGGGTGTGATCCTGCGGCCGTTTCGGGCCCGAGATCGCGGGCACGACCGTGCCCATGTCGAGATGCAGCGTGTCGGTATAGACCGGATCGTAGCCGGTATCGCGCCACATGCCATTGGCCTTTGCATAGGCCTCGACCAGGGCGACACGGTCCTTGTCGCGGCCGGTCTGGGTCAGATAGCGCAGCGTTTCCTCGTCGACCGGGAAGAAGCCGCAGGTGGCGCCGTATTCGGGGGCCATGTTGGCGATGGTCGCGCGGTCGGCCAGCGGCAGATGGTCGAGCCCCTCGCCGTAGAATTCGACGAACTTGCCGACGACGCCCTTCTGGCGCAGCATCTGCACGACCTTCAGCACCAGATCGGTGGCGGTGGTGCCCTCGACCATGCTGCCGGTCAGCTTGAAGCCCACGACCTCGGGGATCAGCATCGAGACCGGCTGGCCCAGCATCGCGGCCTCGGCCTCGATCCCGCCGACGCCCCAGCCCAGGACGCCCAGACCGTTGACCATGGTGGTGTGGCTGTCGGTGCCGACCAGCGTGTCTGGATACGCCACCTGGTCGCCGGACTGATCGGTATCGGTCCAGACGGTCTGGGCAAGGTATTCCAGGTTCACCTGGTGGCAGATGCCGGTGCCGGGCGGCACCACGCGGAAGTTGTTGAACGCCTTCTGGCCCCATTTCAGGAAGGTGTAGCGTTCGATGTTGCGTTCATATTCGCGATCGACATTCATCTGGAACGCGCGCGGATTCCCGAACTCGTCGATCATCACCGAGTGGTCGATGACCAGATCGACCGGGTTCAGCGGGTTGATCTTCTGGGCATTGCCGCCCAGCCCCAGAATGCCGTCGCGCATCGCGGCCAGGTCGACCACCGCCGGAACCCCGGTGAAATCCTGCATCAGCACGCGGGCCGGGCGATAGGCGATCTCGCGCGCGGTCCTGCCGCCATTCGCGGCCCAGTCGGAAAAGGCCTTGATGTCATCGATGGTGAC
Source organism: Rhodovulum sp. MB263 (assembly GCF_002073975.1). Lineage (NCBI taxonomy): Bacteria > Pseudomonadati > Pseudomonadota > Alphaproteobacteria > Rhodobacterales > Paracoccaceae > Rhodovulum > Rhodovulum sp. MB263. Next base: position 1,168,650 of record NZ_CP020384.1, read on the forward strand.
GGTCTTGCCGTCCTCGAAGCGCAGCAGGTTTTCCAGCACGACTTTCAGCGCCGCCGGCAGGCGCGAGAAATCACCGAGCCCCGCCGCTTCGGCCGCGGGGATCGAGTAATAGGCATAGCTGGCGCTTCCGACGCTCAGCGTCTTGCGAGTCTTGGCTGTGTCCTGTCCAACGGTGATCGGCATGAAAGATCGTTCTCCATCAGGGTGTCGCGCGGTTCATAAAATTACTGCACGCTCTTGCCCGATCGCATCGTGGCGATCAAGGGGGGTGCGAATTAATTTGTATACCGTTGTGCACTGAAATGTCCAGAGGACGCGCGGCCGATCCGCACGGCCCCCTCCCGAATCCTTGATTGGCAGGTGTCCGGGCGCTTGGGTACGAAGATCGGGCGAAGGGGAAATCAAGGCGAGTCTGATGCGCGCAGTCCTAACGGTCCTGTTGGCGGGATGTATCTTTGTTGCCGGTCCCGCCCGGTCGGATCCGAGCCCGGTGGTGGTCGAGCTGTTCACCTCTCAGGGGTGTTCCGCCTGTCCGCCGGCCGATGCGCTGATCGCCGAACTGGCCAAGCGCGACGATGTGATCGCGCTGGCTCTGCATGTCGATTACTGGGATTATATCGGCTGGAAGGACATCTTTGCCGATCCGGCCTTCACCCTGCGGCAGAAGGCCTATGCCCATGCCGCGGGCCGACGCTCGATCTACACCCCGCAGATGGTGGTCGAGGGTGCTGATCACGTCGTCGGCTATCGGCCGATGGACCTCGCCCATCTGATCGAGACGCATGCCCTCGCGGACAGTCCGGTCGAGCTCGGTCTCGCGCGGCAGGGCGACATGGTGACGGTGACGGCGGTCTCTGCCGAACCCTTCGGCGAGGATGTGGTGCTTCAGATCGTGCGCTACCGGCCCGAACAGCAGGTCGATATCCAACGCGGTGAGAATGCCGGAAAGACCCTGCGCTATGCCAATATCGTCGAGGCCTGGACCCCGGTCGCGCGCTGGAACGGGGCCGAGCCGCTTTCGGTGAGCGTGCAGGCCGCCGGGGACGAGCCGATCGTGGCGATCCTGCAGCGTCCCGGGCCGGGGGCGATCCTGGCAGCCGCGCGTCTGCGATAAGGCTGTGCCCTCGCGTCAAGGGCCTCGCGCGACGGCATAACGATGCGGGCGGTCTCTGCCGGCGCGCGGCTGCGTGTCGCGCTCAGTGCGCCTTCCAGCGCCGATGGATCCAGAACCATTGTTCGGGATGATGGCGGACCCGGGCCTCGAGGCTGTTATTGAGGGCCTGCATCATCTCGCGCGGGGTGGCGCGTACCACCGGCGCCTCGATCTCGATCTCGAAGCTCAGCCCGTCGGGGCGGCGGGTCGCGTAGAAGGGGATCAGCTCGGCATCGTAGCGCAGGGCCAGCTCGGCGGCCGACAGCGCGGTCAGGGCGGGATGGCCCATGAAGCGCAGCTCGGCGCCGCGCCGGGCATGCTGGTCGGTCAGCAGGACCAGCATGCCGCCGCTGCGCAGATGGCGCACGAAGCCCGCGGTGCCGCGCCGTCCCTGCGGGAAGACCGGGCCGCCGAAAGCCTCCATCGTGCGCACGTAATGGGCGTTGAAGAACGGGTTCGCCATCGGCCGGTACAGCCCGCCGATCTCGTAGCCGCGGGCGACCAGCGCGGCCCGGGCGGCCTCGTAATTGCCGAAATGCCCGGTCACGAGGATGGCGGGGCGTCCGGCCTGCTTCGCGGCGGCGAGTGCGGCCAGCCCAGGGCCCTTCGGCTCTGTCGTGGCCATCCGGGCAAGGAAGGTCTCGGTCGAGTAATTCTCGATCAGGGTGCGGCCGGCATTGTCGGCCACCTGATCGGCGATGCGGCGGCGCCGGGAGGCGGGCATGTCGGGCCAGATCATCGCCAGGTTGGCCTCGGCCCGGCCGCGATAGCCCGCGACGGGGGCAATCAGCCGACGTGTCACCCAGCCGCCAAAAGGAACCCGGCGCTCATAGGGCAGGGCGAGGGCGGTGCCGATCAGCAGGCGTGCAACCCGATCTGTCAGCCAGTCGCCAAGACGCCTGGAGCGCCTGTCCCGCTTGCCCATCGGACCGGTTTCCTCTCGTTGTCCGGTCCGCCTGGCCGGGATCTGCGCTTTGCCTCGCATCGCGCCCGCCGCCATCCGTCGTCGGGCCGCGATGTCTCGCGCAGGCAGACATAATCCCCCGGCGCCCGGGCGACAAGCGCCGCCCCGTGCTTGCGGCGCCGGGCGGCGGATCGGGGCCTCAGGCGGTCTTGCTCGACTTTCGCAGCTTGATTTCGCCGGCCGCCTCCATGCTGCGGATCGCGGCGATCACATCGGACATCGCGGCCTCGGTTTCCTCGGCGCCGGGGGCGTCGCGTTCGTTGATCTCGTCGCGGATCTGGTTGGCCATCCGTTGCGACATGTTGGCAAGGATGTACTCGACCGCCGGCCCGGTCCGCCCGTCGGCGCCGGCCATGGCGGTGATCAGCTTGGTCTGCTCGATCGCGCGGGTCAGCGCCGGCACGTCGCGTTCGTCCAGCCGGTCAGGAATGTCGGCGAAGGTGAAGACCGCCTGGCGGACCTTCTCGGCCAGTTCGGCATCGGTTTCGCGCAGCCCTTCCAGCACATCCTCGCGCGTCGCCGCAGGGGCCACGTCGAGGATCGCGCCCATCCTGGTCTCGGGCGCCAGTTCGAAGGCGGGTTCGGGCGCGGAATTGATCCGCTCTGCCAGGGCGCGGCCGATCCGGGTCACGGCGGCCGGGGGCACCTCGGCGGTGCGTGAGATCGCGAAGGCGATGCGGCGCGCCTCGGGGCCGGGCATCCGGCCGAGCGTGCTGGCCGCGATCGGGCTGGGCAGTTTCGACAGGGCCACGGCCGCGATCTCGGGGCTTTCGGCCAACAGAAGTTCGGTCAGGCGGTCGGCGGGCAGCTCGGACAGGGTCTGCCAGGGGTCGCCGCCGCGTCCGCTCCCGAAGCGGGCGCGGATCGAGGCCGCGGCCTCGGGGCTCAGATGGTCGCCGAGCAACCGCATCGCCTCTTCCATCCCGCCCGGGAAGGAGAGGCCGAATTGCTCGATCTCCAACAGGAATTCCTCGATCACGCCCTGAAGCGTATTGCCGTCGATATAACGCATGCTGGCGATTTCGTCGGCGAGATCGGTCTGCACGGAGGCCGGGAGCGAATGAAGCGGCAGGTCAATCCCCTCGTTCAGAACCAGACGAACGATAATGGCCGCCTTCTGGCGCGAGGTCAGGCCGCTGGAGGCGATAGGGGCTCCGAAACTCTGCACGTGGGTCTCCGTCTTCCTGACCAAGAGGCATAATCCCCGGGTGTTAAGCCGGAGTTATCGAAGACCGCCCGCATTGCGGAATTTCGTGAGGAATTTTGTCGCGATCGGGGCGGTTTAGAAAAACGCCGCCCGAAGGTCACATGAAAGAAGGCGGCACCTCCGCCGCGCCGCCTTCGGATCTGTGCTGCCGGCCGGGCCAGGGCTCAGCTGGTGGTCTGGTCCACGCATTGGCCCGAGACCGAGTCGAAGATCTGGCCTTCGCCGCACTGACTGGCATTGATCCGCTTCTGCCAGCCGCATTCCGCCGAGGCGAGGGCGGGCAGAAGCGCAAGGGTCGCCGCTGCAAGGATCGTCCTGGTGGTCATGGGTCGCATCTCCGTCCTGAAGGTGCCCCAGCGTAACACGAATCAGCGCCTGCCGAAGTCACGGAAAATTCAGCGGGCGCGCCTCTGCCCGAGGCGCGCCCGCCAAGGCCCCGGCACCGTCGCCCGGGCCGGAGATCGCCGGTTCAGGCTTCGCCGAACACCCGGGCGAAGATCGTGTCGACATGCTTGGTGTGATAGCCTAGGTCGAATTTCTCCTCGATCTCGGCCGGGCTCAGCGCCGCCGTGACCTCGGGATCGGCCAGCAGTTCCTCCTTGAAGTCCTTGCCCTGTTCCCAGACCTTCATCGCGTTCCGCTGCACCAGCCGATAGGCATCCTCGCGGCTGACACCGGCCTGGGTCAGCGCCAGCAAGACCCGCTGGGACATCACCAGCCCTTTGAACTTGTTCATGTTCGCCAGCATGTTCTCGGGGTAGATCACCAGCTTGTCGATCACGCCCGCGAGCCGGTTCAGCGCGAAATCGAGCGTCACCGTCGCATCGGGCGCGATGCCGCGCTCGACCGAGCTGTGCGAGATGTCGCGTTCATGCCAGAGCGCCACGTTCTCCATCGCCGGAACCACGGTCATGCGCACCAGACGCGCCAGCCCCGTCAGGTTCTCGGTCAGGACCGGGTTGCGCTTGTGCGGCATCGCCGAGCTGCCCTTCTGGCCCTTCGAGAAGAACTCTTCGGCCTCGAGCACCTCGGTCCGCTGCATGTGACGGATCTCGATGGCGATGTTCTCCATCGACGAGGCAATCACGCCCAGCGTCGCAAAGAACATCGCGTGGCGGTCGCGCGGGATGACCTGGGTCGAGATGGTCTCGGGCTTCAGCCCCATCTGCCTGCAGACATGCTCTTCGACTGCCGGGTCGATATTGGCGAAGGTGCCGACCGCGCCCGAAATGGCGCCGGTCGCGATTTCCTCGCGCGCGGCCTCGAGGCGCCGCCTGCCGCGTTCCATCTCGGCATAGAAGCGGGCGAAGGTCAGGCCCATGGTGGTGGGCTCGGCATGGATGCCATGGCTGCGCCCGATGCGGACGGTATCCTTGTGCTCGAAGGCGCGGCGCCTGAGCGCGGCCAGAAGCTTGTCCATGTCGGCGATCAGGATGTCGGCCGCGCGCATCAGCTGCACGTTGAGGCAGGTGTCGAGCACATCCGACGAGGTCATGCCCTGATGCACGAAACGCGCCTGATCGGCGCCGACATGTTCGGCCAGATGGGTCAGGAAGGCGATCACGTCATGCTTGGTGACGGCCTCGATCTCGTCGATCCGGGCGACGTCGAAGACCACGTCCTTCGCGGTCCAGACCGCTTCGGCATTCTCCTTCGGGATCACCCCAAGTTCGGCCTGGGCATCGCAGGCATGGGCCTCGATCTCGTACCAGATGCGGAATTTGGTGGCAGGCTCCCAGATGGCGGTCATCTCGGGGCGGGCATAGCGGGGGATCATGGGCGCAGCCTTCGCTTGGACGTGGGTTCGCGGTCTGATACCGCCTGGGGGCAGGCGCGGCAAGAAGCGGGGGCAGGGTGCCGGAACTTCAGGATTTCGAGGGAGCTTGGCGGCTGACGCGCCGGATCGACGACCGGCTGACGGGGCAGGTGCTGCGGCTGACGGGCCGGGCGGTCTTCGCTCCCGACGGTTCAGCTCCGGCGGCGGGCCTTGTCTATGACGAGACCGGGCAGCTCGAGATCCCTGGCCGGCCGCCGGCGGTCGCGACAAGGCGCTATCTCTGGCGCGCGCGACAGAGAGGGGGCGCAGAGGAGATCGAGGTCCTGTTCGAGGATGGCCGCTTCTTTCATGCGCTGGGCCCCGGCGCCCGGCCCGGGGCGCGGCACGATTGCGCGCCCGATCTTTACCGCGTGCGCTACGATTTCTCGGCCTGGCCCTGCTGGTCGAGCCGCTGGGACGTGCGCGGCCCGCGAAAGAATTATGCGATGGAAAGCAGCTACCGGCCAGAATCTTAGCCTGCGCCCGCAGCAGCCACCCGCCGGGTCTTGCGCCGGAAGCGGCGCTCGGGCAATACGGACGCAACGAATTGCAACGGGAGTGACCGTAATGGCGTATGCCCTGACCGAAAAGGTCCTTGTCGACAATATCATGCCCCGGAACGGCGCCCAGCGCCTGGTTCGGGAAGCGGCTCTGGTCGTGGCCGGGATCGCGGTCCTGGCGCTGGCGGCCCATATCAAGGTGCCGATGTTCCCGGTGCCGATGACCATGACCACCTTCGCGGTTTTGACGCTGGGCGCCGCCTACGGGCCGCGGCGCGGTCTGATCACCATTCTGGGCTATCTCGGCATCGGCGCGCTGGGCTTCGACGTCTTCGCCGGAACCTCGGCCGAGGCCTCGGGCCTGACCTACATGATGGGCTCGACCGGCGGCTATCTGGTCGGCTATGCGCTGGCCGCCCTCACGCTCGGCACCTTCGCCCGCGCCGGCTGGGACCGCTCGATGGGCCGGATGGCCCTGGCCATGCTGGTCGGCAATGTCGTGCTCTACATCCCCGGCGTGATCTGGCTCGGCCAGCTCTACGGCTGGGACCAGCCGCTGCTGGCCTGGGGCGTGACGCCCTTCCTGCTGGGCGACGCGCTGAAACTGGCGCTGGCCGCGCTGGCGGTTCCGGCGGTCTGGCGGCTGATCGGCCGCGACTGATCGACCCGATATCTTAGGAATTGGAAGGGGCGCGGCCTGCGGGGCGCGCCCCTTCTGCATGTTGGGATGACTGCGCCTCGTCCGGGCCGCTCGCCGCTTCCGTGCAAGGGGCGGTGTCCGATCTGACAAGGGCGGTCGGCGGATCCTGCGTGGCCTTCGACCGCGCCGCCTTACCCTTGCCCGTTTTCAGGGCCGCGACAGAGGCCGCCCGGGGTGAGGTTCCGGCCGGCCTCAAGACGCAGCTCTTGCGGGGCCCGCCTGTTGCACCATTGCCTTTCCGCCGCGCGGCATGTGGCGTCGGTCGGGGCGGGCCTTCGATCCGCCTTGAGCCGGGATCTTCCGATGCCCGGATGCGTTCCGGCCGTGCCTTGCGCGTTGGCCGAAACCGCGGACAGAAAAGGGCGCCCGAAGGCGCCCTTTTCCCGGAATTCGCAGGTCCGAAGGACCCGGGTCAGCAGCTGTAATACAGCTTGTATTCCATCGGGTGCGGCGTGTGCTCGAAGGCATAGACCTCTTCCCACTTCAGCTCCAGGTAGCCCTGGATCTGGCTCTTGGTGAAGACGTCGCCCGCAAGCAGGAAGTCGTGGTCCTTCTCGAGGCTCTCCAGCGCTTCACGCAGCGAGGCGCAGACCGTCGGGATGCCTTCCAGCTCTTCGGGCGGCAGGTCGTAGAGGTTCTTGTCCATCGCCTCGCCCGGATCGATCTTGTTCCGGATACCGTCGAGACCGGCCATCAGCAGCGCCGAGAAGCACAGATAGGGGTTCGCCGACGGATCGGGGAAGCGGGCTTCGACGCGCTTGGCCTTCGGGCTCTCGGTCCACGGGATACGGATGCAGCCCGAGCGGTTGCGGGCCGAATAGGCGCGCAGCACGGGGGCCTCGAAACCGGGGATCAGCCGCTTGTAGGAGTTGGTCGAGGGGTTGGTGAAGGCGTTCAGCGTCTTGGCATGCTTGAGCAGACCGCCGATGAACCACAGCGCTTCATTGCTGAGATCGGCATACTGGTCGCCGGCGAACAGAGGCTTGCCATCCTTCCAGATCGACATGTTGCAATGCATGCCCGAGCCGTTGTCGCCCGCGATCGGCTTCGGCATGAAGGTCGCCGTCTTGCCGTAGGCCAGCGCCACGTTGTGGATGATGTACTTGAACTTCTGCAGGTTGTCGGCCTGTTTCTTCAGGCTGTCGAAGATCATGCCCAGCTCGTGCTGGCAGGTCGCCACCTCATGGTGGTGCTTGTCGACCTTCATGCCGATCTGCTTCATGGTCGACAGCATTTCCGAGCGGATGTCCTGGCCCTCGTCGGACGGGTTCACCGGGAAGTAACCGCCCTTGTAGGTCGGACGGTGGCCGAGGTTGCCCGACTCGTATTCGGTGTCAGTGTTCCAGGCGGCATGCTCGACATCGATGGAGAAGGCGACCTTGTTCGGCGAAACGGCATAGCGCACGTCGTCGAAGATGAAGAACTCGGCCTCGGGGCCGAAATAGGCCACATCGCCGATGCCCGAGGATTTCAGGTAGGCTTCGGCCTTCTCGGCGGTGCCGCGCGGATCGCGGTCATAGGCTTCGCCGGTATCGGGCTCGACCACCGAGCAATGCACGCAAAGCGTCTTCTCGGCATAGAACGGGTCGATATAGGCGCTGTCCGGGTCGGGCATCAGCTTCATGTCGGAGGCTTCGATCGACTTCCAGCCGGCAATCGACGAGCCGTCGAACATGAAGCCTTCGTCCAGGAAATCCTCATCGACCTGATCGGCCATCACCGTCACGTGCTGCAGCCTGCCGCGCGGATCGGTGAAGCGGATGTCGACATATTCGACATCCTCGTCCTTGATGGTCTCGAGAACCTTGTTCTTGCTCATGTGACCTACTTCCCCTCTGTCTTTAGGTTTGGTCGCGTCCTGGCCGGGCGCACCCGGCGCGCTTGGTTCGGGTGACTAGAGTGCGTCCTCGCCGGTCTCGCCGGTGCGGATGCGGATCGCCTGCTCGACCGGCGAGACGAAGATCTTGCCGTCGCCGATCTTCTCGGTCTTGGCGGCGGCGACGATGGCCTCGATGGCGGCATCGACCTGATCGTCGGGCAGGACGATCTCGATTTTCACCTTGGGCAGGAAATCGACGACATATTCGGCGCCGCGATAGAGTTCGGTATGGCCCTTCTGGCGGCCGAAGCCCTTGACCTCGATCACGGAAAGACCCTGGACGCCCGTCTCCTGCAGCGCCTCTTTGACCTCGTCCAGCTTGAAGGGCTTGATGATCGCCTCGATCTTCTTCACGGCGCGCGACTCCCTCTTGGTATGGTTCGAAGCCCGACAGACCACTTTCCCCGAAGGGGCACAATTGGCTAGGATGGTCCGAAAGTTTGGCATTCATGGAATCTTGCGGTGCCGCCAATGAATTGAGCGCAATGCCTTCTTAATGAGCAAATTGGAAACGCTTTTCGGGGAAAACCATGTCCGAGCTTCTGACTGCTGCCCAAATGCGCGCCATCGAGGCCGAGGCTCTGGCGCGAGGCGATGCAGATGGCAGGACGCTGATGGAGCGCGCGGGCGAGGGCGTGGTCGATGCGGCGCTGGCGCACTGGCCCGATCTCGGTACCGTTCCGCTTTCGGCGCTGGTGCTTTGCGGTCCCGGCAATAATGGCGGCGACGGCTTCGTGGTGGCGCGGCTTTTGGCCGAACGCGGCTGGCAGGTGGAGCTGTCGCTCTTCGGCGCACCCGACCGGCTGCCGCCCGATGCGCGGCTCAATTACGACCGCTGGGTCGCGCTCGGCTGCGTGCGGCCCTGGGACGATGCGGCGCTGGCCGGTCGGCTCGATGCGGGCGGCTGCGATCTCGTGATCGACGCGCTGTTCGGCAGCGGCTGCAGCCGCGGGATCGCGCCCATCGCCGGGCATATGGCGGCGGCGATGGCCCGTTTCCGCGCGTCGGGCGGACGGGCATTGGCGATCGACATGCCAAGCGGGCTCTGCACCGATAGTGGCCGCGATCTCGGTGGCGTGCTGCCCGCCGCGCTGACCGTGACCTTTCATCGCGCCCGGATCGGCCAGTTCACCGCCGAGGGCAGCGCCTCTTGCGGCCGGATCGTGGTGGCCGATATCGGGCTCGATCCCGGCCCTTGTCCCGGGTCGGTGACGCTGGTCGGCGCGCCGGGGCACGAGATCGGCAAGGCCGGCGCGGTCGGCGGGCACAAATACAGCCACGGCCATGCGCTGGTGCTGGCGGGCGGCGCGGGGCGCACCGGCGCGGCCCGGCTGGCCGCGCGCGGCGCGCTGCGGGTGGGGGCGGGGCTGGTGACCCTGGGCGCGCCCGCGGAGGCGCTGGCCGAATGCGCGGCCCATCTGACCGCGGCGATGCTGCGCCGGGTCGAGGAGGCCGGGGATCTGCTTGCGCTGCTGGAGGATCCGCGGATTTCGGCGCTCGGCCTCGGGCCTGGCTTCGGCACCGGATCGCGCGAGGCCGGGCTTCTGGGGCTGGCGCTCGACAGCGGCCGCCCGCTCGTGCTCGATGCCGATGCGCTGAGCCTTCTGGCGCAGCAGGACGCCCTCTTTTCGAGGCTTCACGGCGGTTGTGTGCTGACCCCGCATGGCGGCGAATTCACCCGGCTCTTCCCCGATCTGGCCGAGAAGCTTTCCGGCCGGCCGACCTGCGGCCCGGGCTTTTCCAGGATCGACGCGGTGCGCGCCGCGGCGGCCCGGTCCGGGGCGGTGGTGCTCCTGAAGGGCGCGGATACCGCGATTGCCGCGCCCGATGGCCGGGCCGCGCTGCATGCCGCGCTGTACGACCGCGCCGTGCCCTGGCTTGCGACGGCCGGGGCGGGCGACGTTCTGGCTGGGATCGTCACGGGCCTGCTGGCCCGCGGCCGCCCGCCTTTCGAGGCCGCCATGGCCGGGGCCTGGTTGCATGTCGAGGCAGCCCGGGTCTTCGGCCCCGGCCTCATTGCCGAGGATCTGCCCGACAGCCTTCCGGCGGTCTTCCGCGGGCTCGGTCTCTGAAGCCGGTCGGCCCGGCAGCCGGCCGGTGCGCCCGCGGCCCTGTGCCGTGTCTGGATCGCGCGGAGATACCGTGCCGAAGGCGATTTCCGTGCTTCCTCACGGCTCCGGCCCCGGCACCCGCGCGCTGTCGGGCCCTGTCACGGATGATGACGGCGAAGCCCTGCTTGGCGGTTGTCGTCGGTTTTCGAGCGGTCCCGGCCGCGCCGCGGGGACGCTGGCGCCTTTGCCGTGACAGAAGGGAAGGAACTCCCTGCGCGGCAGAGGGCGGGGCGTTCGCGGGAGCCCCTCGGGACGGCCCCTGACCGCATTGACCCTACCGGACAATCATCGACAGAGAAACCGGCCCGGGGGAGGCCCGGGCGCGGATCGGCGCGAGGGAATCCGCCGGTCGGATGGCCGCCCGGCCGGGGCTGGCTCTCGGCGCCGTGCAGGACGCAGCCGAGGGCCGCCCAGGTTTCGGGCCGGGGCGGATTGGCCAGTACTATCCAGTACTATGTTGAAACCTCGCTTACCGTCACCCAGAGTGCCAACTTATGGGGTATGGTTCCGCCTTTTGGTCTCTGCCTCGTAAACGGATCTGTTCCGTCTCTTTGGAGAACGACATTCCACACTTTGGCGACCACTCGGCGGCTGCCGGTGTTTTTCAAAGATATCCCAGCTCTCCTGGCTTTCCTGCGATGGGCGGATACCATCGCGCTTGTCCGCCGGAGGGGGCGTCGCCTGAGCGCTGCGGCTCTCCTGGACCCGCCTGCCCGCTGCGCCGCGCGTGCCCGTCATTGCCGAGACGAGGTCTCGGCGCTGCCGCAAGCGGGCCGCGGCCGGCAGGTCGCGGATGTGCCCGCGAAAGAGCTGTCGGTGAACGCCGTGATCCTGCGGCATTTGGCAAAGGGCTTACCGATTGGGTTGATCCGAGCCGGGCGCCGGTGCGGCACCCATCACAAGCGCCGGGGCCTTCGGCATGGCGGCTCCGGGTTCCTTGATACCGCAGATCCGCGCGAAAGACCGTGCTTTGGGGCGTCACGGGCTTTCGGTGCGAGGGGGGCGGTGCCGCGATCCGGATTTCGTCCGGGCGCGTTTGCGGTCGGGGCGCCCGGCTTCTCCGCCGATGCGATAATCCGTCGCCGAGACCCGGCCTCCGGCGCGACGCCTGTGCAGGCCGGGAATGCAGCTAGGCCCTTGCTGTCTGGTCCATGGCGGCGTTCGATGCGCCGTTGTAATCGGGCATGTCCGAGGAGGAGGGCTCCCAGCGATGCCATTTCAGCAGGTTTTCAAATTCGGCCTTGCTGAGGGTGCGGAGGAAGGCCAGGCCGACGAAATAGTTCGTCGACCAGCTGACGCGGCAGCCAATCTCGAGATCGCTTAGTTCGAGCGTGCCGCGCTCTCCCGGTTCGGGGACGGTCGTCAGGTGCAGCTTGGCGCCGTTGGGGCTGATGTCGACCGCCACGGCCGGGGTTCGGCTGTCGGACAGCCGCAGATAGGTGTTCATGTGGCAAAGCGTCCGCGGTGTCCTGCGCCGCATGTGTCGAAGCACGTAGAAAACGCTTGCTCCGGCCAGGGCCAGACCGCCGAGCCCGGCCGCGGCATAGGCGATCCAAGGCGTTGCCCGGGCGGGTTGCAAGGGTTTCGACGTTGTCGGAAGCCGGGTGCCGATCTGGCCCTCGTTGATCGCTTCCCTGGAAAAGTCCGGCCGGGCCTCAAGCCGCTGCTCGGTATTGGCGGGGCTGTCGTCCCCGGGGGCGGGGGCGCCGATGGCGGCGGTCTCGGGCGGCGCGTCCGGAGAGAGCGCCAGCAGGTCCTGCCCGGCCGGGTTGGCGATGGCTCGTTGCGGTGGAGCGGCATTGTCCGTCCTCAGGGGGTGCGGCGCGCCGACCCGCCCGTCGCCGCCCCCGTTGCCCGAACGGCGTGCTCCCGCGAGGCCGCCGGTCGCGGAGAGCTTCAGGCCCGCGCGCCAGTCCGGGTCGGCGCGGCAGCGCAATTGCTGCAGATAGCTCTGCATCCGGCGGACCACGGCGCCGGCATCGGGCGGCTCCGGGACGACGCGCAGCCTCTCGGCCACCAGGGCGATGTAGCCGGAGACCACCGGCAGCCCCTCTTCGAGCCCGGCCATGGTCATCACCCGTGCGAGCCGGTCGGGATCGGCGCTGGCAATGGCTTTCGAAAGGCTGCGGGCCTCTTCGAGCCGGAACATGCTTGGCCCGGTGCGGGCCAGGGTCTCGCCCTCGACATAGATCCAGACCAGCCAGTTATGCATCGGGCAGGGATCTTCGGCGCGCGCGGGGCCACTGCCCGCCAGCAGGACTGCGACCAGGGCGAGGAGGCGCATGGCAGACATGGCGGACATGGCGCGGCTGTGTCGCATGGCACGTGTCATCCTTTCGCGTCGAGAAGGCCCGAGTATTGCGGCATATGATTGACGAATATTTGCGGGTGCCGCAGCTCTGCGCCGAAAACGCCGTCCGGGCAGCCGCTCCCTTGCTCATGGCGCCCAAACCGCTGTATCAGATCGCCCGAACGGGCCTGGGCCGGGGCCGAGAGCGAGGAGAGGCATATGCGTCGTGTGGTTGTCACCGGGCTGGGGATGGTGTCCCCGCTGGCCTGCGGGGTGGAAGAGACCTGGAAACGTCTCCTGGAGGGACAGTCGGGCATCGGGCCGATCACCCGCTTCGATGCAAGCCGCGTCGTCACGACCTATGCCGCCGAGATCCCGTTCGGCGACGGCTCCGACGGGACCTTCAATCCGGATGACTGGATGGAGCCGAAAGAGCGCCGGAAGGTCGACGATTTCATCCTCTACGCGATGGCCGCGGCGACCCAGGCGGTGGCCGATTCCGGCTGGGTGCCCGAGACCGAGGCCGAGCGCGAGCGCACCGGCGTGATGATCGGCTCGGGCATCGGCGGGCTGAATGCCATCGCCGATACCGCCGTGCTGATCCAGCAGAAGGGGCCGCGCCGGGTGTCGCCCTTCTTCATTCCCTCGGCGCTGATCAACCTCGCCTCGGGGCAGGTCTCGATCCGCTTCGGCTTCAAGGGGCCGAACCATGCGGTGGTGACCGCCTGCTCGACCGGGGCGCACGCCATCGGTGATGCGGCGCGGCTGATCCAGTGGGGCGATGCCGACGTGATGGTGGCGGGCGGCACTGAAAGCCCGATCTCCGAGATCGGGATCGCGGGCTTCAACGCCTGCAAGGCGCTGTCGACCAAGCGCGCCGATGCGCCCGAGACCGCCTCGCGGCCCTGGGATGCCGGGCGCGACGGTTTCGTGATGGGCGAGGGCGCGGGCGTCGTGATCCTCGAAGAGCTCGAGCACGCCAAGGCCCGCGGCGCGAAGATCTATGCCGAGGTGCTGGGCTACGGGCTGTCGGGCGATGCCTATCACATCACCGCGCCGGCAGAGGATGGCGATGGCGGCTTCCGCTCGATGCAGGCGGCGCTTAAGCGCGCGGGCCTGGCCCCGTCCGATATCGACTACATCAACGCCCATGGCACCTCGACCATGGCCGATACCATCGAGCTGGGCGCGGTCGAGCGGCTGCTGGGCGAGGCGGCGGAACGCACCACCATGTCCTCGACCAAATCCTCGATCGGTCACCTTCTGGGGGCTGCGGGGGCGGTCGAGGCGATCTTCTGCATCCTGGCGCTGCGCGATCAGATCGCGCCGCCGACGCTGAACCTCGATACGCCGCCCGAAGGCACCCGGATCGATCTGGCGCCGAAAGCCGCGGTGAAGCGCGAGATCGGCCTTGCGCTGTCGAATTCCTTCGGCTTCGGCGGGACCAATGCCTCGCTCGTCATGGGCCGCGGGGACCGCTGATGTGGAAGGCCATCGCCTCCAACGCGCTGACGCTGTTCATCGTGCTGTTGCTGCTGGCCGGCGGGCTGGTGATCTGGGCCAAGCAGAAATATGCCGAGCCCGGGCCGCTTGAGACCGCGATCTGCCTGAGGGTCGAGCCGGGCTCGACCATGGTCGGCGTCTCGCGCGATCTGGGCACCCAGGAGGCGGTGCGCCATCCGCTGATCTTCCGGCTGGGCGCGCGCTATGCCGAAAAGGCCGACGAGCTGAAGGCGGGCAGCTTCCTTCTGCCTGCCGGTGCCTCGATGGAACAGATCGTCGATCTGGTGACCCGCGCGGGCCGCTCGACCTGTGGCACCGACGTGAATTTTCGGATCGGCATCGCCAGCGCCGAGTTGCAGGTTCGGAGCTTCGACGCGGCCACCGGGCGCTACGAGGAGGTTCTGGCCTTCGATCCCGGGGCGGGCGAGGTGCCGGCGGACTATGCCAGGCTGATGGCAGAACCCGACCTGCGCTACCGGGTGACGCTGGCCGAGGGCGTGACCAGCTGGCAGGTGGTCGAAGAGCTGAAACAGGCCGATTTCCTCGAGGGCGACATCGATGATGTGCCGGCCGAGGGCAGCCTGGCACCGGACAGCTATGAGCTCACGCCCGGGACCCTGCGTGCGGCTCTGCTGGCCGAGATGGCTAGCCGGCAGAGCGCGCTGCTCGACCGGCTCTGGGAGAGGCGGGCCGAGGGCCTGCCGCTGGCCAGCAAGGAAGAGGCGCTGATCCTGGCCTCGATCGTCGAGAAGGAGACTGGTGTGCCCGAGGAACGACGCCGGGTCGCGAGCGTCTTCGTCAACAGGCTCAAGCGCGGGATTCGGCTGCAGACCGACCCGACCGTGATCTACGGGGTGACCGGTGGCAAGGCGCCGCTCGGCCGGGGGATCCGGCAAAGCGAACTGGCACGGCGGACGCCTTACAATACCTATCAGATCGACGGCCTGCCGCCGACGCCCATCGCCAATCCCGGCCGCGCCTCGATCGAGGCCGTGCTGAATCCCGAGACCACGGATTATCTCTATTTCGTGGCCGATGGCACGGGGGGGCACGCTTTCGCGCGAAGCCTCGATGAGCATAACCGAAACGTCGCGCGCTGGCGCGCCATCGAGGCCGGGCAGGGCGGAAACTGATCGCCCGGCCCGCGGCAGGCTCCGATTTTTCGTCGAAAAATCGCGCCCCGATCCGGAGGTGGGATCAGTCTTCCAGAAGCGACCGTGCCGCGGCTCGGGCGGCATCTGTCACGGTGTCGCCCGACATCATCCGGGCGATCTCGTCGATCCGGGCCGCGCTGTCGAGCGGTGTCACGATCGACCGGGTCATCTCGTTCTCGACCCGTTTCTCCACGCGCCAGTGATGCGCCCCCCGGGCCGCGACCTGGGGCGAATGCGTGACCACCAGAACCTGGGCAGAGCGAGCCAGCGCCGCCAGTCGGCGGCCGACCGCATCGGCCGTGGCGCCGCCGACCCCGCGGTCGATTTCGTCGAAAATCAGGGTGAGCGGGCTCGTGCCCCGCACCAGACTGACTTTCAGGGCCAGCAGGAAGCGCGACAGTTCGCCCCCCGAGGCGATCCGGTTCAGCGGGCCGGCGGGTGCGCCGGGATTGGTCGCGACGGTAAAGGCGACAGCGTCCTGTCCCTCGGGGCCTGGCTCGGCCTCCGAGATCTCGGTCGAGAACACGGCGCGCTCCATCTTCAGCGGCGCCAGCTCGTCCGACATCGCGGCGTCGAGGCGAAGCGCTGCAGCGCGCCGCGCGGTGCCGAGCGCTGCCGCCGCGGACTCATATTCGGCCCGTGCCTCGGCTGCCGCATGGCGGAGCGTGGCCAGATCGCCCGCACCGGCATCGAGCGCGGCCAGCCGCGCGCGCAGCTCTGCCGCGAAACCGCCCAGATCGTCGGGCTGCACGCCATGCTTGCGCGCCAGCGCCCGGATGGCGAAAAGCCGCTCCTCGGTGGCCTCAAGTGCCCTCGGATCGAAATCGAGCGCCGCCAGGCACTCCTCGGTACCCTGCACCGCCTCACCCAGTTCGACCAGCGCCCGCGACAGGGCCGCAAGCGGGGCATCGAGCCGTCCCTCGGCGCGATCCGCTGCGCCTTCGAGCCAGCGCAGCGCGTCTCCCATGCGGCCTTCGGCGCCCTCGCCGGGGCCGAGCGCGGCATGGGCGCGGGCGATATCCTCGCGAATCCGCTCGGCGGCCTGCATCGTCCGGCGCCGGGCGTCGAGTTCGGCCTCTTCGCCCGGTTCCGGGGCCAGCGCATCGAGTTCATCCACCGCGTGCCGCAGGAAATCCTCCTCGGCCCGGAGCTCGGCCATCCGGGCCTCGGCCTCGGCAACGGCGCGCGCGCTCCGGGCGCGGGCGCGCCAGGCGGCACGGACAGTCTCGAGATCGCTTTCCAATCCGGCAAAGGCATCGAGCAGTTGCCGGTGACCGCGCGGATTGAGAAGCCCGCGATCATCCTGCTGACCGTGCAGCTCGACCAGCGTGTCCGACAGCCGCCGCAGAACCTCGCCCGAGACCCGGCGGTCGTTGACCCAGGCGGTCTTGCGGCCCTCGGCACTGTTGACCCGGCGCAGGATCAGCTCGTCCCCGGCCTCGAGCCCGGCCTCGGCCAGAACCGTGCGGGCCGGATGCCCGGCGGGCAGCTCGAACACGGCCACGACCTCGCCCTGCGCGGCCCCCGCCCGGACCAGATCGGCCCGGCCGCGCCAGCCCAGCACGAAGCCGAGAGAATCGAGAAGGATCGACTTGCCGGCCCCGGTCTCGCCGGTCAGCACGTTGAGACCGGGCCGGAACGCAAGCTCCAGCCGGTCGATGATCAGCATGTCCCGGATGTCGAGACTGCGCAGCATGCTCCAAACCCCTGTGTTCGGCTCAGAGCCACTCGCCCTTGATCATCTGACGGTAGACCGAGCGCAGCCAGCCTTCGCCCTTGGCCTCGGGTTCCAGACCCCTGGCCTGCAACAGCTTGTAGCCGTCGGCATACCAGTCGGTGCCCTGGAAGTTGTGACCGAGGATCGCGCCGGCGGTCTGCGCCTCGTTGTCGAGCCCCAGCGCCAGATAGCTTTCGATCAGCCGGTACAGTGCCTCGGCGGTATGGGTCGTGGTCTGGAAATCCTCGACGACCACGCGGAAGCGGTTGACCGCGGCGGCATAGTGCTTGCGCTTGAGGTAGTACCGGCCGACCTCCATCTCCTTCGCCGCCAGGTGGTTGAAGGCGAGGTCGAACTTGAGGATCGCCGATTGCGCATATTCGCTGTCCGGATAGCGCTCGATCACGGTCCGGAGCGCCTGCAGCGCCTGGAATGTCAGGCCCTGGTCGCGGCCGACGAGGTCGATCTGGTCGTAATAGCTCAGCGCCAGAAGGTACTGGGCATAGGCCGCGTCCTCATCCGCCGGGTAGAAGTCGATGTAGCGCTGGGCCGAGGCGCGGGCATTCTCGTAATTCTTGGCCTGGTGATAGGTATAGGCCTGCATGATCAGCGCCCGCTTGGCCCATTCCGAATAGGGATAGAGCCGCTCGACCTCGCCATAGAGCCGGGCCGCCTCCTCGAGGTCGCGGTCCTTCTCCAGCTTGGTCTCGGCCATCTGGAAGATCGCGGGGGCGTCGTAGGATTCGAGCGGCGGCGGCTTGCGCGACCCGATCGGGTCGCAGGCCGCCGTCAGCGAAAGCACCATGATTGCCGCTACCGCCCCGATGCGCCTGCTGCCTGTCGCCATGTGCCTGTTACCCCGTCCTCAAACGCTGCCCGGGACCGGTGCTTGATCCGCACTCCTTCCGGGCCTTGGGGCTGTCCTAGCACAGAAAAATCCGGTGCAAAACGCCTTTGGCACGGAAACTGCGCAGCTCAGGCCACGGCCTTCAGATCGGCCTGATTGAGGCCGAAGCCCGGCAGGGCCGCGCCCTGCGCGGTCGAGCAGGTTTCCAGCCGGAACGCGCCGGGTTGCGCGAACAGCGCCCGCAGCAGCCGGTTGGTCAGCGCATGGCCCGCCCGCTCGCCGCGGTAGCGGCCAAGGATCGGGGCCCCCGCCAAAGCCAGATCTCCAAGCGCGTCCAGCATCTTGTGGCGCACGGGCTCGTCGCGGTGACGCAGCCCGCCGGGGCTCAGGACCTTGTCGCCATCGATCACGACTGCATTGTCGAAGGTGCCGCCCAAAGCCAGACCGGCCGCGCGCATCGCCTCGACATCGGCGTTGCGGCAGAAGGTGCGGCTGTCGCAAAGCTCGCGCACGAAGGCGCCGTTGGCCATGTTCAGCCGTTTGGCCTGATGGCCGATGGCGGCATCGGCAAAGGTGATCTCGAAATCGATTTCCAGCATGTCGGCCGGACCGAGGCTGGCCCGGGCCGCGCCTTCGGAGACCTCGACATGTTCGAGGATGCGCAGCACCCGGACCGGGACGGCCAGCCGGCGCAGGCCGCGCGACAGGATGCCATGAACGAAGGGGGCGGAGGAGCCGTCCATCACCGGCACTTCGGGGCCGTCGATCTCGATCAGGGCGTTATGCACGCCACAGCCGGCAAGCGCGGCCATCAGATGCTCGACCGTCATCACCGAGGCGCAGCCATTGGCAAGCTTGGTGCAGAGCCGCGAGGGCTCGACCGCGTCCCAGCGGGCGGGAATCAGCGCGTCGGGGCTGTCGATGTCGGTGCGCCGGAACCAGAGCCCGTATTCCGCCGAGGCAGGATGGATCGTCATCCGGACCGGGCGGCCGGTATGAAGACCGGTTCCGGTGAAGGTGATCGGGGATTTCAGCGTCGTTTGCATGTCGGATCTGCTCGCGGTTGATCCGGGCTTCGCGCGTCCCGGCATCATGGATGTAGAGGCCGATCGGGTGCTACTCAATTCAAACATTGCAACGGTCTGAAACAACGCCTCGCAGCGGGCGGCAGGAACCCGCCTGTTCGGCAAATGGCTGATTAACAGTGAGAAAACATCCCGGCGGTCGAGGTGGCCGGGGTGACGCAACGGCAGCTCTCAAGCCTTGCGCAAGCAAAAGGGGGCCGGTCTCCCGGCCCCCCGAAACTGTCCGCGCCAAATCGCGTGGCGATCAGTTCGCCTGACGCCGCAGGAAGGCCGGGATCTCGATCCGTTCCTGATCGGGATCCAGATCCTCTTCTTCCTGATGGGCAGCCGTGCCGCGGCTGTAGAGCGGCGGCTGCTGCCGGAAGGTGTGGGGGTTGCGCTCGGTCTGTTCCGGCGCGTGACCCGACATCCGGTTGATGAGCGAGCCGATGCCGAACCGCCCCTTGTCACCGCGCGGATCCTCTTGCGAGCCGGAGGCCATCGGCGTGTGCACCGGCTGGCGTGCCGGGGTCTTGGCGACGGCGGCGCGCAGGCGGGCAAGCGCCTCGGGCGTGGGTTCGCCGGCGCTGCGCGGTTGCGGCGCGACGAAGGTCTCGGCTTCCGGGCTTTCCTCGGGCTGGTAGGCGGGCGGCGGCAGATCGGCGCCGTCGCGGGCGGTCTCGGCACGCTCATCGGCGGCAAAGCCGGCGCTGGCGGGATCGAAGCCCGAGAAGAGCGACGGCTCCTGTGCCGGTTCCTGCACCGTTTCGCGGGCAGCGGCGGTGGCGGCGACGGCCGGGCGCATCGGTTGTTGGGCGGCCGGGGCGGCGGCAGGCGCCGGGGCGGCCTCCTGAACCTCCTCGGGGCGGCGCAGCGGCTCGCGCATCGGGCGGCGCGGCAGCGGGACCTCGTCGATCCGGGCGGCGGCATCGATGCCGGTCGCCACGACCGAGACCCGCATCCGGCCGTCCATGTCCGGATCGAGGGTCGAGCCGACGATGATGTTGGCATCGGGATCGACCACGTCGCGGATGCGGTTCGCGGCCTCGTCCAGTTCGAACAGCGTCAGGTCGTAACCGCCGGTGATGTTGATCAGGACGCCCTTGGCGCCGTTCAGGCTGATCTCGTCCAGCAGCGGGTTGGCGATCGCCGCCTCGGCGGCCTGGATCGCGCGATCCTCGCCATCGGCCTCGCCGGTGCCCATCATCGCCTTGCCCATCTCGTCCATCACCGAGCGGACATCGGCGAAGTCGAGGTTGATCAGGCCGGGCCGGACCATCAGGTCGGTCACGCCCTTGACACCCTGGTAAAGCACGTCATCGGCCAGCGAGAAGGCCTCGGTGAAGGTCGTGCGCTCATTGGCGATGCGGAACAGGTTCTGGTTCGGGATGATGATGAGGGTGTCGACGACCCGCTGCAGGTTCTCGACGCCTTCCTCGGCCTGGCGCATCCGCTTGGACCCTTCGAACTGGAAGGGCTTGGTGACGACGCCGACGGTCAGTACACCGAGCTCGCGCGCGGCCTGGGCGATGATCGGGGCAGCCCCCGTGCCGGTGCCGCCGCCCATGCCGGCTGTGATGAAGCACATATGCGCGCCGGCCAGATGATCGACGATCTGCTCGATCGACTCTTCGGCCGCCGCCGCGCCGACCGTCGGGCGGGCGCCCGCGCCGAGGCCTTCGGTGACCTTCACGCCCATCTGGATGCGGGCCTGGGCATTCGATTGCTGAAGCGCCTGGGCATCGGTGTTCGCCACAACGAACTCGACGCCTTCAAGGCGCTTCTCGATCATGTTGTTGACGGCGTTGCCCCCGGCGCCACCGACGCCGAACACCGTGATCCGCGGCTTGAGCTCTTCCTGCTCAGGCATGGTGAGGTTTAATGCCATAGGTCTGGTCCGCCTGCTGTTTTCTATGGGGCCTCGGGGGCCGTTTTCCGCCAAATCTAGTCTTATCCTACGCAACTAGTGCCGGATCGTCACGGAAAAAACGCTTTAACACCACAAAATCCATATGTCTCTTGACAACAATCTGCGAGATTTTGCCGATCTGTCGATATGTAGCGCTTACCAGTTTTCCTTGAACCATCTCACGGCTCTTTTCAGCGATCTGGCCGGGTAGCGATCCATCGGCATTTCGAAATCCCACCACTCGTCCTGCGGCTGCGCGGCGAAAAGGCACAGCCCCACCAGGGCCGCGAATCCGGGGCCGGTGGCCGATTGCGGCAGGCCGTGCACGCGCAGCGGCCGGCCGAGCCTGACCTGGTTGCCGAGGATCCGCGCCGCCAGCCCGTCGAGCCCGGGGATCTGGCTGCCGCCCCCGGTGAGAACGATCCGCTGGCTCGGCAGATGCTCGAAGCCTGCGGCATCGAGCCGGGCGCGCACCTCTTCGAGGATCTCCTCGACCCGGGGGCGCATGATCCCGATCAGCTCGGCCCGGCTGACCGAGCGGCTGTCGGTCTCGTAATCGCCGCTGTCGCCGCCCAGGCCGATCATCTCGCGGTCGTCCATCCCGGTCGCGACCACGCCGCCGTAAAGCGTCTTGATCCGCTCGGCGGTCGAGAGCGGCACATGCAGCCCCTTCGAGATGTCCGAGGTGACATGCTCGCCGCCCATCCGCACGCTGTCGGCATAGATCATGTGCTTCTTGATGAAGATCGAGATGCCGGTGGCGCCGCCGCCCAGATCGACACAGGCCGCGCCCAGTTCCTGTTCGTCCTCGACCAGCGCCGAGATGCCCGAGGCATAGGCCGAGGAGGCAAGCCCGGCGGGTTCCAGATCGCAGCGCTTGATGCAATGCAGAAGGTTGTGCACCGCGCCGCCATCGACCGTCAGCATGTGCATGTCGCAGGCTAGCCGGTGGCCGACCTGACCACGCGGATCGACAAGGCCCGAACGGTGATCGAGCGCGAAATTCACCGGCTGGGCATGCAGCACCTCGCGGCTGGCACCGATCTCGGGCGTCTCGCAGGCGGCCAGAACCCGGGCCACGTCCTGCTCGGCCACGGCATCGTCCAGCACCGTGACCTGGCCGTCCAGCCCGTAGGAGCGCGGCTCGCCACCCGAGAAGCAGGCGATGACCTGATCGACCCGGACCTGCGCCATCTTCTGCGCCGCCTGCAGCGCGGTGCGGACCGCGCGTTCGGCCTCGTTCATGCCGTGGATCTCGCCGAAGCGCACCCCGCGCGAGCGGGTGGTGGCCGCGCCGATCACCCGGAACCGCGACTGCCCGGCCAGCGCGCCCATCTGCTCGACCCCGCCCCGGGGCGGGATGCCGTCGAAGCGCAGCACCAGGCAGGCCACCTTCGAGCTGCCGACATCGAGGATCGCGATCACGCCCCGGTCCATCGCCAGCTTGCGCATCCGCCGCATCGCCCGCTGCGAGTGATAGAGGTCCGTCATCAGTTCACCGCTCCTGCCTGTGTTGTCCGGATTTTCCGGAAATCTTCGATCGCGGCCTCGGTCAGCCTCAGCGTCGGCCGCTCGGGGTTGCGCAGATCGACCGCCTGGATGTCGCGCGCCAGCATGCCCGACACGTCCTCAAGCGCGATCACCCGTTCCAGGGCCGCGACCGCGCCGGTCTCGGGCAGGAGGATGCGCTGATCGCGGTCCAGCACCACGTCCCAGCGCCGCTCGCCCATGCGCACGAGCCCGCGCACCCGCTCGGAAATCGGCGCGGCCGCCGCGAACAGCGCCATCGCCTCGGGCCCGGCCTTCGCGGCGCCGTCGCCCGCGATCAGGGGCAGATCGGCGCGGGTTTCGCGGCTGTCGAGCGCAGCGACCCGCCGCCCCCCGGCATCGATCAGGCTCAGCCCGTCGCGGCTGCGCCAGACCAGCGCCGCCTGGCGTTGCGCGATCTTCATCTCCAGCACGCCGCCGGGCCGGATCCGCAGCTCGGCCGACTTGACGGCGTCGAGCGCGGTCACCGCCTGGCGCATCGCCTCGAGGTCCAGATCGAAGGACGAGGCCGGCAGGTTCAGCGGCACGATGGCGCGGATCTCGCGGTCGATCGGGTCCGAGGCGCCCTCGATCACCAGAAGCTTGACCATGAATTCGGGGCGGGTCTCGATGTCGCGGCGGATCTCGGCCAGCCCGTCGCCGATCGCGGCGCGGCGGTCGGCATCGGCCAGCCAGATCGCCGGGATCGCGGCCAGCGCGACCAGCGGCAGGCCCTTCAGCACCGCACGGCGCACCAGCGGCGTCAGCCACAGACGCTGGGCACGATAGGCCCAGCGCGAGGGCGCCGGATCGCGATAGGGGGGCATCACCGGTCGCATGACGCATCCTCCACCAGCCAGCGGCAGAGCCGGCCGAAGGAAATCCCGCAATGCGCGGCCTGTTCGGGCGCGAGCGAGGTCGGCGTCATGCCGGGCTGGGTATTGGTTTCCAGAAGGATCAGCCCGTCGGTGCCGCGGCTTTCGTCCCAGCGGAAATCGGTGCGGCTGAGGCCGCGACAGCCCAGCGCGCGATGGGCGCGGAGGGCGAAGTCGAGACAGGCCTCGGAGACCGCGTCCGGCAGATCGGCCGGCACCACATGGCGCGAGCCGCCCTGCACGTATTTGGCGTGATAGTCGTACCAGCCCTCGGTGAGGATATCGGTCACGCAGAGCGCCCGGTCGCCCATCACCGCGGTCGTCAGCTCGCGGCCCGGCGCATAGCTTTCGACCAGCACGATATCTGGCATCTCGGGGCCGAGCTGCGGCGGCCTGTTGGCTGCCTCATGGACGATATGGATGCCGACCGACGAGCCCTCGTTATTGGGCTTCACCACATAGGGCGGTGCGATCACATGGCGGGCCGAGACCTCGGCCTTGCCGGCCAGCACGCTGTCCACCACCGGCAGCCCGGCCTCGCGATAGGCGTCCTTGGCGCGCTGCTTGTCCATCGCCAGCGCCGAGGCCAGCACGCCCGAATGGGTATAGGGGATCTTCAGCCATTCCAGCAGGCCCTGGACGCAGCCATCCTCGCCCCAGCGGCCATGCAGCGCGTTGAACACGACATCGGGCGCAGCCGAGACCAGCTGCCCGGGCAGATCCTGCCCGGCATCGATCTCGATCACGTCGAAGCCTTCCCCACGCAGAGCGGCGGCGCATTCACGCCCGGATGACAGCGAGACCTCGCGCTCCGACGAGGGGCCGCCCATCAATACCGCTATACGGGGGGCTGTCCTGCTCGACTCGCCCGCCACTTCTGCTGCCTCGTGATGCGGGAACGTTCCGTCCCGCGTGCTTATGGGTTGTCCGGGGCCGGTTCGCCGACCCTCAGTATTTCCCATTCTAGCTCTATTCCGGAGGATTGAAACACCCTTTTTCGGACCTCCTCGCCCAGCCCCTCGAGATCGGCGGCGGTGGCGCCATCGGCATTTATGAGGAAGTTCGAATGCTTCTCGGACATCTGCGCGCCGCCCCGCCGCGCGCCCCGCAGACCGGCCGCGTCGATGAGGCTCCAGGCCTTCATCTCGTGGCTGTCATCGGCCCGCCCGGTCGAGCTGAACCCGGCCGGATTGCGGAACGTCGAGCCGGCGCTGCGCGCGCGGGTGGGCTGGCTGGCATCGCGGCGGGCGATCTGCTCTTCCATCCGGGCGGCCAGCGCCTCGGGCTGGCCGGGCGGGCCCTCGAAGGTCGCCTCGGTGATGACCCAGCCCTCGGGCAGGTGGCTCTGGCGGTAGCCGAAGCGCAGGTCCCCGGGCGAGAGCGTCACCCTCTCGCCCGTCCGCGTCACCGCCCGGGCCGAGACCAGGACATCGGCGACATAGTGCCCGTAGCAGCCCGCATTCATTCGGACCGCGCCGCCGATGGCGCCCGGAATGGTGCGCAGGAAGCTCAGATCGACCCCCGCCTCGGCCGCGCGGCGGGCGACATGGGCATCGAGCGCTGCCGCCCCGGCGGTGATCCGCGCACCCTCGACCGCAATCGTGTTGAAGCCGCGCCCGAGCCGGATCACGACGCCGCGGATGCCGCCATCGCGCACGATCAGGTTCGATCCAACGCCCATCGGAAAGACCGGCATGTCGGCGGGCAGGGCGGTCAGGAAGGTGGCGAGATCCTCGGCATCGGCGGGCTGGAACAGCCAGTCGGCGGGGCCGCCGACCCGAAGCCAGGTCAACTCGCTCAGCGCCTTGCCGGGGGTCAGCCGGCCGCGCGGTTCCGGCATTTCTGTCATCCGTCGCCGCCTCCGATCCATGCGCCGAGCGCATAAAGGACCGCCGAGATAAGCGCAACCGCGCCCCAGGGGGCGAGCACGGCCGAGGGCGCCAGCACCGTCGCGCCGCCGCCCCCAGCGGTCTGCAGCTTGAGGCTGCCCCAGATCGCCAGGACCGAGCTGGTGTAAAGCCCGAACAGGATGGTGAAGCCGATGGCATTGCGCATCAATCCGTGGCTCAGCGCGGCATAGGCTACAACCGGCCCCGCCGCCCAGCTGCCATAGGCCAGAAGGAGCGTCGGTCCGGTCATTTGCCGCTGCGCCGCCGCCGCCGCTGGAGCCCGCGTCCGAGATAGGCCGGTGCCAGGCGCAGGACCGATGCCCCCCCCGTCAGCGAGATCAGCCCCCAGAGCGGGCCGCTCTGATAGGTCACGAGACCCAGCAGGGGAATGCCGGAGGCGATCAGCGAAAAGGCCAGGATCCAGTGGAGCTTTTCGGGCAGGATCCCGATCACGACCGCCACCAGGACCCACAGACAGGCCAGCGCCAGAGACAGCGTCATCTCGGGGCCTCGTGGCAAGGCAGGGCGGCCCCCGGAGCCTTGCCCCCGGGAAAGGTTCCCGGCGCCGGAAAGCTCTGTCGGGCGGAGAGGCGATGTCGGGGGGCTGCTGCGGCCAGGTTCGCCGCCCGCGGCGCGGTCATCGGGTCCGGCTCCGGGGGCCGCTGTCACGCGACAGCATCCCGAAGGCGCCGCCGAAACCGGCGGGCAGGCCGACCGGGAAGGCGGCGGCGCGGAACGCCCGGGCCGGCGGCACCGCATCCACGACCGGGGGCGCGGCGCGGTGCGGCCTGCGCAGTTCCCGACGGCCCGCCTTGAGGACCGGGCCCCGGTTCGCAATGACCAGATGGAAGACCATGCCGCCTTGTCCGCTCCCTTACTCTGCGAGCCGCGCGGGCAGGTTGTTGGCCCAGGCGCTGATCGTGCCCGCGCCGAGGCAGACCACCATGTCGCCGGGGCCGGCCTGTTCGCGCACCAGCCGCACCAGATCGTCCTCGCTGAGGATGGCCCTGGCATGGCGGTGGCCGTGGCGGATCAGCCCGGCGACCAGATCGTCGCGCGTGGCGCCTGCGACCGGCTCTTCGCCCGCGGCATAGACCTCGGCGATGCCGACCACGTCGGCCTCGTTGAAACAGGTGCAGAAATCGTCGAACAGCGAATGCAGCCGCGAATAGCGATGCGGCTGATGCACGGCGATGACCCGGCCCTCGGTCGCCTGGCGCGCCGCTTTCAGCACCGCCGCGATCTCGACCGGGTGGTGGCCGTAATCGTCGATGACGGCGATGCCATTGGCCTCGCCGACCCGGGTGAAGCGCCGGTTGACGCCTGCGAAACCGGCCAGCGCGCTGCGGATCTCGTCGGCCTTCATCCCCAGATGCCGCGCCACCGCCACCGCGGCGAGCGCGTTCGAGACGTTGTGATCGCCCGGCATCGGCAGGGTGCAGCCCTCGATCACCATCTCCTCGGCCTGCAGCGCGATGTCGAAATGGGCTTTGCCGGTCTCATAGCGCAGGTTGATCGCGCGCACATCGGCCTGGGCGTTGAAGCCGAAGGTGATCACCTTGCGGTCGGTGACCCGGCCGACCAGCGCCTGCACCTCGGCATGATCGGTGCAGCAGACCGCGAGCCCGTAGAAGGGGATGTTCGAGACGAAATCGTAGAAGCCCTGCCGGAGCGCCTCGAAGCTGCCCCAGTGCTCCATGTGCTCGGGATCGATATTGGTCACGATGGCGATGGTCGCGGGCAGGCGGTTGAAGGTCCCGTCGGATTCGTCGGCCTCGACCACCATCCATTCGCCCGCGCCCATCCGGGCATTCGAGCCATAGGCATGGATGATGCCGCCATTGATCACGGTCGGGTCGAGCCCGCCTGCATCGAGAAGCGTCGCCACCATCGTCGTCGTGGTGGTCTTGCCATGGGTGCCCGCCACCGCGACATTCGATTTCAGCCGCATCAGCTCGGCCAGCATCTCGGCCCGGCGCACGATCGGCAGGCCACGCCGCCGCGCGGCATCGAGCTCGGGATTGCCGGGCTTGATCGCCGAGGAGATCACCACGACCTCGGCATTCTCGAGGTTCTCCTCGCGCTGGCCCTCGAAGACGGTCGCGCCCAGGCCCGCCAGCCGGTCGGTAATCTTCGAGGCCTTCAGATCCGAGCCCTGCACCCGGTAGCCGAGGTTCAACAGCACCTCGGCGATGCCGGACATGCCGATGCCTCCGATCCCGACGAAATGGATCGGTCCGACATCGGTCGGCAGCTTGGTTGCCGCGTTCATCATTTTCCTTCTCCGCCCAGTGCCTCGACGATCTCGGCCAGCCCGTCGACGGCATCGGGTTTGCCGCAGCGCATCGCCGCCACCGCCATCTGCATCGCCCCCTTGGGCTGGCCCAGAACCGTGGCGATCTGGTCTGAAAGCGCTGCCGGGTCAAGCGCCTTTTCCGGGATCAGGATAGCCGCGCCGGCCTCGACCAGACCGCGGGCATTGGCGGTCTGGTGATCGCCCGCGGCATGCGGGTAGGGGATCAGGATCGCGGGCCGTCCGATGGCCGCGATATCGGCCACCGAAGAGGCGCCCGAGCGGCTGATCACCAGCTGCGCCTCGGCCAGTCGGGCGGGAATGTCGTCGAAGAAGGGCCGGACCTCGGCCGTGACCCCGGCCGCCTCATAGGCCGCCACCACCCGCTCGAGATCCTCCGCGCGGGCCTGATGCGAGACCCTGAGATAGCCGCGCATCTCGGCGGGCAGGGCGGCGATGGCGGCGGGCACGCTTTCCGAGATCGCCCGCGCGCCCTGACTGCCGCCGATGGCGACAAGGCTCATCGGATAGTCGCCGGGCGGGATATAGGGCGCGCCCGCGCGCTCGCGCACGGCGGCCCGGATCGGATTGCCGGTATGGAAGGCCTCGACGCCTTCGGGCAGATCGGTCGGCCAGACCCCGCAGGCCAGGGCATGGACGCGGGGCGCGAACAGCCGGTTGACCTTGCCCAGCACGCCGTTCTGTTCATGGATCATCCGCGGCCGCCTGAGCAGCGTCGCCGCGCTCAGCGCCGGGAAGGACGGATAGCCGCCGAAGCCCGCCACGACGGCAGGCCTGTCGCGCAGCATCCGCCACAGCATCGCCGCGACGCCCGCCGCCAGCCGGAAGGGCGAG
Organism: Rhodovulum sp. MB263; assembly: GCF_002073975.1. Lineage (NCBI taxonomy): Bacteria > Pseudomonadati > Pseudomonadota > Alphaproteobacteria > Rhodobacterales > Paracoccaceae > Rhodovulum > Rhodovulum sp. MB263. The sequence continues at coordinate 1,196,903 of NZ_CP020384.1, forward strand.
ACCGCGCGTGCCAGCGGCCCGCCCCGGTCGGGGCTATCCGCGGCGATGGTCTCGATCTCGACTGCGGCCGGAAAGCCGCCCGCATAGCGCGCCCCGCGCGCGTCGGTCGAGAGCTTCACCCGCCAGCCGCGCGCCAGCATGGTCTCGGCCAGCGCCTGAGCCGGGAACATGTGCCCGCCGGTGCCCCCGGCGGCGATGACCAGAAGCGGGGCGCTCATTCGCGGCTCCTTCGGCGCAGAAGGTCGGTCATCTCGCCCTGAGGCCGGTTCCGGGTCAGCGCCAGCAGCATGCCGACCATGATCCCGCCCGCGATGAGCGACGAGCCGCCATAGCTGACGAAGGGCAGGGTCATCCCCTTGGCGGGCAGAAGCTTGACCGCGACCCCCATGTTGATCAGCGCCTGCACGCCGAAGGTGCAGGCAAGCCCGGTGCCCGCGATCCGGATGAAGGGATCGCGTTCCTTCAGCAGCCGGAACAGCGAGCGGATGACGATGGCGCAGTAAAGCGCGATGATGAACGCGACCAGCACCAGGCCGTATTCCTCGGCCGCGACCGCGATGATGAAATCGGTATGCGCGTCGGGCAGCGACCACTTGACCTGACCCTCGCCGACGCCGACGCCGAAGAAGCCGCCCTCGCGGATCGCGTTGGTGGCATAGCCAAGCTGGGTGCGGGGGTCGATCTCGGGGTTCAGGAAGCCGTCGATCCGGCGGGCGAAATGCTCGGAATTCTCATAGGCAACGGTGCCCGCGAAGACCACGCCCCCCGCCACGGCGACCAGCACCATGAAGGGCGCGCCGGCGACGAAATACATCACCCCCCAGGCGAAGAGGATCAGCGCGGCCTGCCCGAAATCGGGCTGCAGCGCCAGAAATGCCACAACGACCACGGCCAGCGCCAGCGACATGGTCTTGCCGGGCGGACCCTCGACCTCCTGAGCTGCGGCCATCAGCCAGGCGGTCAGGATGATGAAGCCGGGCTTGAGGAATTCCGAGGGCTGGACCGAGCCGAAGCCCAGCGAATACCAGCGCACCGCGCCCTTGCCGAAATCGGTGCCGAAGACCGGCAGCAGCACGAGCCCCAGCAACGCGGCGCCGCAGCCGAGCACGCCCAGCCGCCGCACCATCGTCGGCGAGAGCATCGAGAAGACCAGCATCGTGCACAGCGCGAGCCCGCCGAAGACGGCCTGTCTTTCGACATAGTAGAAGGGGGCAAAGCCGTTCTTCTCGGCCAGGGGCACCGAGGCGGCGAGGCCCAGCAGCATGCCCACGCCGAACAGAATAAGAACAAAGGACATCGCCCATTTGTCCACGGTCCGCCACCAGCGCGGCAAAACCGGTTCACCCGCCCGGATGGGCGCGGTGCCGTAGACCATCTCCGTCATCGGCCACTGCCTCAATCAGCCTCTGTCAATGCCCGTTTACCGGGTCTGGGGCGCAGTGTAGCGTCAAAACCGCATCGGCACCAGAGCCGAAAGCCCGATCGCGGGTGCCGCCGGGGCCATTGCCGGGGTAACCGTCGGCGCCTCCGTGGGCGGGCGCCCGCCCGTGCCGGGGCCGGGCCTTGCGGGGCTGCGGACAGGGCGGAAGCGGGGCGGGGAAGGCAGGCGAGGCGGGCGGTTTCTGAAGGCCGGGCGGTGCCCCCCCGGCAGAGGGCCGGGCGCGGGGGCGGGCAGGGGGCTGGCACAGGGCCCGGTGGGGTCCTTGCGTCAGTTGGCGCGGACCATCTTGCCGGGGTTCATCAACGTCATCGGGTCGAGCGCGCGCTTGATCTGCCCCATCACCTCCCAGGCCGCGCCATGCTCCTCTTCCATGTAGTCGAGCTTGCCCATGCCGATGCCATGCTCGCCGGTGACCGTGCCGCCCATGCGCAGCGCGCGCTCGACCATCCGGTGCGCCAGCGCCTTGGCCTCGTCCAGCTCGGCGGCGTTGCCCGGCTCGACCAGCAGGATCGCGTGGAAATTGCCGTCGCCGACATGGCCGAGGATGGGCCCGGGGATCGAGGCCTTCGCGATGTCGGCACGGGTCTCTTCCACCGCCTCGGCCAAGCGCGAGATCGGCACGCACATGTCGGTGACCAGAGCGGTCGCGCCGGGGCGCAGCCCGAGGCAGGCGTAATAGGCATTGTGGCGCATGGTCCAGAGCGCGGTGCGGTCTTCGGGACGCGAGGACCACTTGAACCCCTCGCCGCCATTGTCGGCAACGACCTGGCCGAAGCTCTCGGCCTGTTCCGCGACGCCCGAGGCCGAGCCGTGGAACTCGACCATCAGATGCGGCTTCTCGGGCATGTCGGCATGCGCATAGGCGTTGAAGGCGGCGGCGGTCGCGGCATCGACGAATTCGATCCGGGCCATCGGAATGCCCAGCTGGATGGTCTGGATCACGGTATCGACGGCGGCGCCGATCTCGTCGAAGGCGCAGACCGCGGCCGAGATCGCCTCGGGCTGGCCGTGCAGTTTCAGCGTCAGTTCGGTGATCAGCCCCAGCGTGCCCTCCGCGCCCACGAAAAGCCCGGTCAGATCGTAACCCGCGGCCGATTTCCGCGCCCGGGTACCGGTGCGGATCACCCGCCCGTCGGCCAGCACCACCTCGAGCCCCAGCACGTTGTCGCGCATCGTGCCGTAACGCACCGCCGTCGTGCCCGAGGCCCGGGTCGAGGCCATGCCGCCGAGCGAGGCATTGGCGCCCGGATCGACCGGGAAGAACAGCCCGGTGGCGCGCAACTCGCGGTTCAGATCCTCGCGGGTGAGGCCGGGCTGGACGACCACGTCCATGTCCTCGGCATTGACCTTCAGCACACGGTTCATCCGGCTGAAATCGACCGTGACCCCGCCCTTGAGCGCCAGCGCATGGCCTTCGAGCGAGGTGCCCCGGCCCCAGCCGGTCACCGGCAGCCCGTTTGCGGCGCAGATCCGGACGATCTGCGCGACCTCTTCAGTGGTTTCCGGATAGGCCACGGCATCGGGGGGCAGGGCGGGAAAATAGGTTTCATTCCGGCCGTGCAGCTCCAGATCGGACTTGGAGCGGCTGAGGCGATCGCCTAGCATTTCCCCGAGTTCGGTGAGGGCATCCGGTTTCAACATCGGGGTACTCCTTACAGGGCCAGAGGCGGGCACCCTAGGCGAGAGCGGCGGCCGGGAAAAGCCTCGGCAAACAAACGCGACCAAAAGAGGCAAAATGCCGGGCAGAACAAGGTGAAACGGCGGAATTCGACAGCGTTTGGCGCCGTTTTCCGTTGGTTGAATGGGGTTTTGCGCGTCTTGCGGGTGCATGGTCCCTCGCAGGTGCAGTTCTGGTTCATCGCCGCCGCGATCGGGGTGGTGGCCGGATTCGCCGCCCTGGGGTTCCGGCTGGCGATCGACGCGCTGCAGCGCGCGCTTTACGGGGTCGAGGACCCGCACCGGCTGCACAGCTATGCCGAGACGCTGCACTGGGGCTGGATCCTGGCGATCCCGGCCTGTGGGGGGCTTGTCGTCGGGCTTCTGCTGCACCGCTTCACCCCCGATGCCCGGGTGCGTTCGGTCGCCGACGTGATCGAGGGCGCCGCACTCAACGAGGGCCGGGTCGAGGTCAGGGCGGGCCTCGCCTCGGCCTGCGCCTCGCTGATCACGCTGTCCTCGGGCGGCTCGACCGGCCGCGAGGGGCCGGTGGTGCACATGGCGGGCGTGGTCGCGACCTGGGTGTCGAACCGGATCCATGCCGATGGCATCACCGGGCGCGATCTGCTGGGCTGCGCCGTCGCGGCCGCGGTCTCGGCCTCGTTCAACGCGCCGATCGCGGGCACGCTGTTCGCGCTCGAGGTCGTGCTCAGGCATTTCGCGGTCCATGCCTTCGCCCCGATCACGGTGGCGGCGGTGGCGGGCACCGTCATCAACCGGCTCGAATTCGGCGGCGTGCCGGAATTCGCGCTGCCCCAGACCGACCGGCTGGCCTTCTATGGCGAGCTTCCGGCCTTCCTGCTGCTGGGGCTGGTCTGCGGGCTCGTCGCGGTGATCCTGATGCGGTCGATCTTCTGGGCCGAGGGGATCGGCGATGCGGTGCAGCGCCGGACCCGGATGCCGCGCTGGCTGCGGCCGGCTGTCTCGGGGCTCGGTCTCGGGGCGATGGCGATCTGGTTTCCGCATATCATCGGCGTCGGCTACGAGACCACCTCGGCGGCCCTGACCGGGACGCTGGTCCTGCATGAGGCGGTGGTGTTCTGCCTGCTGAAATCGGTGGCGGTGTCGCTGACCATGGCCGGGCGGATGGGGGGCGGCGTGTTCTCGCCCTCGCTGATGGTGGGGGCGCTGACCGGGCTGGCCTTCGGCATCATAGCGACCTCGGCCTTCCCCAATGTCTCGGGGGCCGAGACGCTTTATGCGCTGGCCGGGATGGGGGCGGTCGCGGCGGCGGTGCTGGGCGCGCCGATCTCGACCACGATGATCGTCTTCGAGATGACCGGCGACTGGCAGACCGGGCTTGCGGTGATGGTGGCGGTGTCGCTGTCGACGGCGCTCTCGAGCCGCCTCGTCGACCGGTCCTTCTTCCTCACCCAGCTCGAACGGCGCGGCAAGCGGCTGGCGGCCGGGCCGCAATCCTATCTGCTGGCGGCCCTGACCGCGGGCGTGCTGATGCGGCCCCGCGACAGTTCCGGCGCGGCCTCGCCCGGTGCCTGCGCCGAGCTGATCGGACAGGGGGTGATGTTCGAAGCCGACGCGACCCTGGTCGAGGCGCTGCCGGTCTTCGAGAAATGGGGGCACGGTTTCGTGCCGGTGGTGGCGCGGCCCGCCGATGGTGGCGAGCCCGAGGTGCTGGGCGCGCTGTTCCATGTCGATGCGCTGCGCGCCTATTCCCGCGCACTGGCGATGACCGCCGCCGAGGAACATTCCTGAGCGACGGACAGGTCTGACGGCGGGCAGGGCCGAAGGCAGCTGAGCCTAGAGCTGCTCGACCGTCACCTTGTCGGCATAGAAGGAAAGATGCCCGGCGATCCGCTCGAGCCCCGGTTGCGGGTCTTCATAGGACCAGGCCGCATCCGCGATGTCATAGCTCTTGGCGCGCAGGGTGAAATAGGTTGCCACCCCCTTGCGGGGGCAGGTCGTGCTGCTGTCCGAGCGGTCGAGGAAGGCCATCGCCACATCCTCGCGCGGGAAATAGATGACGGGTTTCATGTCGCGCTCGGTCAGTTCGAGCGCGTTCCGGCTTTCGGCGATCACCGCGCCTCCGGCCCGGACCACCCAGGCCCCCTCGGCCTTGTGGATCGTGATGTGGTCGGACATGCGTGTTCTCCCTGGTCCTGTCGGCTGCAGATCTCTGCGCCGCTGTTTTGTCATGCTGGCCTTTGTCTTGTCCAGTTCCGCCCGTACCCAGGACGGGCAGGGACGACAATACCGCCTCCGGCCCCCGAAAGTGCGGGGCCGGGCGGATTACTTCGGGCGGGAGGGCTCCGGGCGCGGGAATGCGGCGGCTCAGAGTGGCCGTGTCGCCTCCACGAGCCAGGCCCGTGCCCGTTCCGACAGCCCGTCCCGGGCCCGCCGGGCCACCTCGGCATGATAGGCGTCGAGCCAGGCCCGTTCGCCCGCATCGAGCAGCTCGGGGGCGATCAGGCGGCGGTCGATCGGCACCCAGGTCAGGGTCTCGAAGGACAGCATGCGCCGGTCGTCGCCGTCCTCGAGCGCCGGGGCCTCCTCGACCGCGATCAGGTTCTCGATCCGGATGCCGAAGGCGCCCTCGCGGTAATAGCCCGGCTCGTTCGACAACATCATCCCGGGCTCCAGCGGCACGGTCGAGATCCGGGCGATGCGCTGCGGCCCCTCATGGACCGAGAGATAGGCGCCGACGCCATGGCCGGTGCCATGGTCGTAATCCTGCCCGGCCTGCCAGAGCGCATTGCGCGCCAGCGCGTCGAGATCGCGCCCCGCAAGCCCCTTGGGGAAGCGTGCCCGCGAGATCGCGATCATGCCTTTCAGCACCCGGGTGAAGGGGGCCCTGGCCGCATCGGGCACCGGACCCACGGCAATGGTGCGGGTGATGTCGGTGGTGCCGTCGAGATATTGCGCGCCCGAATCGACCAGCAGCAGATCGCCCGGCGCGACGCGGCGGTTGGTGGCCTCGGTCACCCGGTAATGGACGATGGCGCCGTTCGGTCCTGTGCCCGCGATGGTCTCGAAGCTGATGTCGCGAAGCTTGCCGGTCGCGGCACGGAACTCTTCCAGCCCGCGCACCACGTCGATCTCGGTCAGCCCGCCCCCGGGCGCCTCGGCATCGATCCAGGCCAGGAACTCGATCATCGCGACAGCATCGCGGGCATGGGCCGCGCGCGCGCCCGCCAGCTCGGTCGCGGTCTTGCGCGCCTTGGGAAGGATGCAGGGATCGTCGGCCAGCGCGACCTCGACGCCCGCATCCTCGAGCTGGCGCAACACCCACAAGGGCGCCGAGGCCGGATCGACTCTGACCTTGCCGAGAAGGCTCCTGAGCCCCGGCCCGAAGGCGCCGGCCGGGCGCAGCGTGATCTCGGGGCCGAGATGGGCCTTGAGCGCGTCGCTCACCTTGGCCGGATCGGCATAAAGCGTCACCCGGCCGTCATCATGCAGGATCGCGAAGGCATGGGGCACCGGGTTGCGCGGAATGTCCGCGCCGCGCACGTTCAGCAGCCATGCGATGGAATCGGGCAGGGTCAGCACCGCCGCATTTTGCCCGGCCTCGGCCAGCAGCCGTCCGATCCGGGCGCGCTTGTCGGCATGGGCCTCGCCTGCAAGTTCCTCGGGATAGGGCGCGATCGGGCCTTGCGGCGGGGCGGGCTGGTCGGCCCAGATCCGGTCGACCAGATTGGCCGTCTCGCGGATCGCGACCTGGGTGCCCTCGAGTGCCGCGCTCAGCGCGTCGAGCTCCTTCGGCGTGTGCAGCCAGGGATCGATCCCGACCGCGCCGCCCTGCGGCAGCGCCGCTTTCAGCCAGTCGCCGGGTTTCGTCTCGGGCCAGGGCACCGGCGTGAAATGCGCGAGATCGACCTGCGCCTTGACCTGCACCCGGTAGCGCCCGTCGATGAAGACGCCCGCGCGATCCATCAGGATGCAGGCGATCCCGGCCGAGCCGGTGAAGCCCGTCAGCCAGGCCAGACGGTCGTCATGGGGCGCCACATATTCGCCCTGATGGGCATCGGCGCGGGGCACCAGAAAGCCCGCCAGCCCCTCGCGGGCCATCTCCTCGCGCAGGCGCGCCAGCCGGACGGGGCCGTCCTCGGGACGGGTGGTGCTGTCGAAACTCTGGAACATCTAGCCTGCCTTCCTGATTCCGAACATGCGGGCGCGGGCGCGGGGGTCCTTGTCGAACAGTGCCGCCAGCTGTTCGGTCATCGCCCCGGCCAGCTGTTCGACATCGGTGATGGTGACGGCGCGCTCATAATAGCGGGTGACGTCATGGCCGATGCCGATGGCGATCAGCTCGACGGCCTTGCGGCGCTCGACCATGGCGATCACGTCGCGCAGGTGCTTTTCGAGGTAGTTCGCGGCATTGACCGACAGCGTCGAATCGTCGACCGGCGCCCCGTCCGAGATCACCATCAGGATCTTGCGTGCCTCGGGCCGCATCAGCATCCGTCTGTGCGCCCATTCCAGCGCCTCGCCGTCGATGTTTTCTTTCAGCAGGCCCTCTTTCATCATCAGGCCCAGGTTCTCGCGGGCCCGCCGCCAGGGCGCATCGGCATTCTTGTAGACGATGTGGCGCAGATCGTTCAGCCGGCCCGGGCTTTGCGGACGGCCCTCGGCCAGCCATTGCTCGCGCGATTGCCCGCCCTTCCAGGCGCGGGTGGTGAAGCCAAGGATCTCGACCTTGACATGGCAGCGTTCGAGCGTGCGCGCCAGCACATCGGCACAGATCGCGGCAATCGAGATCGGCCGCCCGCGCATCGAGCCCGAATTGTCCAGAAGCAGCGTCACCACGGTGTCGCGGAACTCTGTATCCTTCTCGACCTTGAAGCTCAGCGGCGTGGTCGGGTTCGCCACCACCCGCGCCAGACGCCCGGCATCGAGAATGCCTTCCTCGCGGTCGAATTCCCAGCTGCGGTTCTGCTGCGCCTGCAGCCGCCGCTGAAGCTTGTTGGCCAGCCGTCCGACCGCGCCCTTCAGCGGGTCGAGCTGCTGGTCGAGATAGGCGCGCAGCCGTTCCAGCTCGGCCGGTTCGGCCAGGTCCTGGGCGCCGATCTCCTCGTCGAAACCGGCGGAGAAGACCTTGTAATCGGGGTCGGCCTGCGAGTGCGGGGCGGGCGGTGGCGGCTCGTGCGGGGCCTCGCCCTCGGGCAACTCGGTCTCCTCGCCCATCTCCATGTCGTCGATATCGTCGGGATTGACATGGGCCTGGGCCGCGTCCTGCATCTCGTCCTGCGACTGCTCGGGGCTGGCATCGGCCTCGTCGCTGTCCTGGTTCTCTTCCTCGCCGTATTCCTCGGGCGCCTCGTCCTCGGTTTCGGCCGAACTGTCCTCGTCATCGTTCTGATCGGCATCGGGATCGTCGCCGAGCTGGTCGGCATAGCCGAGATCGGCGATCACCTGACGGCTGAGACGGGCGAAGGCGGCCTGATCGCCCAGGCTGGCGTCGATCCCCTCGAGCGCCGCCCCGGCCTGGTCCTCGATGAAGCCGCGCCACAGCTCCATCGCCTGGGCCGCGCCCCTGGGCAGCGGGCGGCCGGTCGCGAGATGGCGCACGATATAGCCCGCCGCGACGGACAGCGGCACTTCCGAGGCCTCGCGGGCCTGGGCATAGCCCTTCTTCGCGGCCTCGGCGGCGATCATCGCGTCGATATTTCCGGCGGTGCCGGGCATGAGGCGGGCCCCGACCGCCTCGCAGCGGGCCATCTCCATCGCCTCGTAAAGCTCGCAGGCGATCTGGCCCGAGGGGCGATAGCGCGCATGGGTGGCGCCGTCGTGGTATTTGTGGCGCAGCGCGTAGGCATCGGCGGTGCCGCGCGCCAGCAGCACCTCGTCGCGGGTCATCCGGCGCGAGACCTGGGGCAGCCGCACCGCGTCGTCGGTCAGTCCGGGCGGGTCGACCGAATAGCTGACGCCCAGATCGGCGTCGTCGGCCAGGACCTTGGTGGCCTCGGCCAGCGCCTTCTTGAAGGGATCGGCAGGGTTGTCGGTCGGTTTGGTCATGGGGCAGGATCCGCTTGGCTTGCGGGGCCAATCTAGAAAGGTTGACGGGAATTTGCCAGTGGCCCGCAGGCGGAAAGCGGCGGGATGTCCTGTCGCGCCTCCGCCGCCCTGAAAAACGCCCGATGCCATCCGGCAATCGCCGGGGCGACGCCGGCCCCGCATGCTAGGTCCGGATGCCGTCGCCCGCGACAGGCGATGTCGGCCAGACGGGCCCGCGCCTCGCTTCGCTCCGGCCAGCCGACATGCGTTGCTTAGGGCCGGCTGGCTTCAGGCGCCGCTCGAACATGTCGCGCCGCCCCATGCTGCGGCTCCAGTCCGGAGCGTAGCGCACCTGCTGGCGTGCCGGGACTGCGGCTTGCCGCCCCGGGCTGTGGTTGCGCTTGCCGTGCATCCCCGGCGTGGTTGCCGTGGCCCCGGGGTGGGATGGCCGATCGCCAGAACGCTTCCCGCCTCGCTTTGCGCGCGCCTCGTCTGACATGGGAGCATGCTGCGAGGGAGCGATCCGGCGGCAGGGGGGGCGAAGCGGATCGCAGTAACGTGTCGCGATTGTCACTTCGTCCGCAGAGGCGTCCGACGATCCGGTGGGTGACCGGGTAGGCCTTCGCTGCGGGCGAAGGCGTCGCAGAGGCCGGACAGGCGAAGATACTGGTCGCGCGAGCTGCGGCTTCCGTTCAGGATATGGTTTTCGAGCAGAAGCAGATAGACCGGGCGCAACCTGGCGATCCGGGCATCGTATCCGGCAGCTGTCAGGCCCGAGCGCGGAAGCCCCGCATCGCGGAAGGCCCGGGCCATGGCGCGGGCCTCGGAGGGTGCGCCCTCGGCAATCGCATAGCTGGCACGAAAGCTGGCCGTCGCCTGCCAGAGCGCCGCGCAATCTGTGGCGGGAAAGGCCGGATCGGCGTTTCCCGCAAGGGCGGGGAAGCAAAGCGGAACGGCAAGGGCCAGCAGGGCCGCGCGCGGCAGGTTCGCTTCAGGCCAGCGCATGGCAGAGGCCGCCAGGTCGAGGCGGCCTGCGACGGGCCGCAGGCCCGCCGTCGGGGATCTGGCTGCCGGTCGCCGGACCGCGCGGCATCGGGTCAGCCGAGGCTCATGCTGGCCGCGCTTTCGGGCAGTTCCTCGTCGAACAGGCGCTGGTAGAACTCGGCCACGGTCTGGCGTTCGAGCTCGTCGCATTTGTTGAGGAAGGTCAGCCGGAAGGCGAAGCCCACATTGCGGAAGATCTCGGCATTCTGGGCCCAGGCGATCACCGTCCGCGGGCTCATCACCGTCGAGAGATCGCCATTCATGAAGGCGGTCCGGGTCAGCTCGGCCACGGTCACCATATGCGAGATGGTCTTGCGGCCCTTCTCGGTATTGTAATGCGGGCATTTGGCCAGCACGATCGCGGTCTCGGCATCATGGCTGAGATAGTTCAGCGTCGCCACCAGCGACCAGCGGTCCATCTGGCCCTGGTTGATCTGCTGGGTGCCGTGATAAAGCCCCGTCGTGTCGCCAAGCCCGACCGTGTTCGCGGTCGCGAACAGCCGGAAGGACGGGTGGGGGGTGATCACCTCGTTCTGGTCGAGCAGCGTCAGCTTGCCATCGACCTCCAGCACCCGCTGGATCACGAACATCACATCGGCCCGGCCCGCATCGTATTCGTCGAAGACGATGGCGCAGGGATTGCGCAGCGCCCAGGGCAGGATGCCTTCCTGGAATTCGGTGACCTGCTTGCCGTCCCTGAGCTTGATCGCATCCTTGCCGATCAGGTCGATCCGGCTGATATGGCTGTCGAGGTTGACCCGCACGCAGGGCCAGTTCAGCCGGGCGGCGACCTGCTCGATATGGGTCGACTTGCCGGTGCCGTGATAGCCCTGGATCATCACCCGGCGGTTATGGGTGAAGCCTGCAAGGATCGCCAGCGTGGTGTCGGGATCGAACTTGTAGGTCGGGTCGCGATCGGGCACGCGGTCGGTCGGCGCCTCGAAGCCCTTCACGATCATGTCGCTGTCGATCCCGAACACCTCGCGAACCGAGATCTCTTCGGTGGGTTTCACTACGTCGTTCATCATGACCCCGTCGCTTGTCCTGTCACTGGCCGTCTTGAAACATATCCGCAGGGCGCGCAAGGGGAAGCCCCGGCAGGCACCCGCCCGCCGAAGGAAACTCCATCGGGATTTCGACGCAGGGCAATGTGTGATCGAGCCCCTCCTGCAGGCGCGGTGTCTTTCGGGTGGCAGTCTGCCCCTGGCAAATGGGCGTTGCGGTGAGGGAGTGGATCAGCGCGGTCGTCAAGGGCGTCTGGCGATGGCGATGTCTGCAGGCTTGTGGCGGACGGCTGCACGCGTTCGGGAGACGCCGGTTCAATACCGCTCAAGACGCATATGCCGGTTCGCGCGCTCGTCCGGAGCGTAGCCTCGAACGGCAATCCGTCGGCGTGAAGCTGTACGACGGAATACCGTTGCCCGCCGTCCGGTTCCTGGTCATGCCCGCGACCGAACCGGACAGGTTCGGATGGGCCCCATGGTTGATGGCCCTGCCGCAGGGCTTGGTAATGATCCCTGCCAAATCCGGCGAGGCGTCCCGAAGGCGCCGGCAGATCCGTCCGGGGGGGGGACTCGTCGCGAACCCTCTTGCGCACTTCAGACGAGGCATATCGGCTCATCCACAATTCGATCCGCGCCTGGCCTGCCCGATATCGTGAGCGCAGGCCCCTGTTCGGGACACGGGCGCATCAGGGCCCGGACTTCGTGGACCCGAACGGCCATCGTACCCCCGCAGGTGGCCCGGAAGGCGGTCGGCGTGCAGGAAAAAACTGGATCGGGGAAAAGGGCCCCGGGTCTATCGCCCCTCGACCCGAGCGCGGAACAGCCCGGCGATGGAGGCAAGGGCGATGACGGCCGGGCGCCTGTTTGCGCAATGTGCCGGGTGATTGTCTCGGCCGGGGCGAGGACCTGTATGAACGCATGCTCGGCCCATCCGCGGCGCGTCCGTCGAGAGCCGATTGCGTCGAAAAGCTCCGTCAGCGGCCGAGAGGTCGCCTGAATTTGGAGTGGCGTTCCTCACAGGGGTAAAAGGGGACTGCTTATGTGGCGGGGGCACGAAAAATCGGAGCCATATCCCACGATCTGATGCGGGGTTGCTCCGCAAGCGAGTATTTCGACAGAACCAGCCGGTGCCGGCCATCGCGGAAAGACGCCCCGAACCGAAAGACGCCGACAAGGGCGCAGGCCTGTCCTGTCGGGATCTCATCGAGCTCAGGGGAGAAGTGCAGTCGGGAGCATCTGAAATCGCGGGCCGCAGCGGCCCGCGGGCCTTTGTCTCACTTGAAGCTGCGGCTGTCCTTGATCTGGTCCCAGGCCCAGACGACTTCCTGCAGGCGCTCCTCGTCGGCGCGGTTACCGCCGTTCATGTCGGGATGCAGGTCCTTGACCAGGGACTTGTACTGCTTGCGGATCTCGGCCTTGGTCCAGGTGTCCTGGGCCTCGAGAAGCTCGAGCGCCTTGCGCTCGGTCGGCGGCAGCCGCCGCAGCGCGCCGCCGGTCTTGCCGGGGTTGCGGGTGGCATTCTCGCCCAGCACCTGATGCGGGTCGTCAACGCCGAGCCGCGCCCAGGCCCGCTGTTCGTCCTTGCTGCCGAAGGGCTGGGTCTTGCGGTCCCAGACCCGGTCCTTGTCGATCTGGGCCTCGAATTCCTCTTCGGTGACGCCGTTGAAGAAGTTCCACTTTAGGTTGTACTCGCGCACATGGTCCTTGCAGAACCAGAAATATTCGTCCAGCTGGTCCGGAGATTTCGGGGCGCGGTACTGGCCGTCGAGGTCGCAGCCGGGATGTTCGCATTTGCGACGCGAGGTCTCGAAGGCGCCCGACATGCCCCTCCGGCCCCGGGTGCGGCGCTTCTTGTCGGCCGATACGGAAATGTCGAACCCGAAGGGGTCGGTTTTGGTCATGGCAGCCACCTTTTCGACTCGGACCCGAGAGTTTAGTCAATTGGAGACAAGAATGAAGGGGGCGAAGGAGGAAAAATGGGACGAGTAGAGCAAATCCGCCGGAAGCTGGAACAGGCCTTCGAGCCGACGGCGCTCGAGGTGCTGGACGAAAGCGAGAAGCATCGCGGTCACGCCGGCTATCAGGAAGGCGGCGAGAGTCATTTCCGGGTGCGGATCGCGGCACCGGCCTTCGCGCCGATGTCGCGTGTGGCGCGCGAACGGGCCGTGCACAAGGCGCTGGGACCCGAACTGATCGGGCAGATCCACGCGCTGGCGATCGAAATCGGGAGCTGAGACGCGCCCTCGGGCGGCGGGACTCAGCCCTCGTCGCTGCGGGGGCGGGCACCGCCCAGCGCCTGTTCGGGACGTGGCGGCACCGCTGCGCGCGAGGGCGCGCCGAGCGGCGGATAGGTCCGCTCGGGCAGGGCATGGGCAGAGGCCATGGCCGATGCGGCGATGGCCTCGGGGCTGCCATGGGAAAAGGCCGGGGCCCGATCCGCGTCCTGGTCCCTGTCGCGATCCGGCCGGGCCTCGCGGGCGCGGCGGAACACGAGCACGTTGCGCAGGGTCCGGCTGCGGCCGCCGAACAGGCCCTGACGTTCCTCCGAGGGCAGGCTTTCGGCGCGGAGATAGGTCCAGCCCTCGGCGGCCATCTCGTTCATCGTCTCTTCAAGCGCATAAGCGAAGCGTTCCGCAGGCCCCTTGAGCCCCCGGCTGCGGCGTCCGCGTTCGGGGGCGGGAAGGACACGGTACTCGTAACAAACCGGCATGATCACCCCAGTTTCCGGGCCACGATCTCGTTGACCGCCTGCGGATTGGCCTTGCCGCCGGTGGCCTTCAGCACCTGACCGACGAACCAGCCGGCAAGCTTCGGATTGGCCTTGGCCTTCTCGACCTGGGCGGGGTTGGCGGCGATGATCTCGTCCACGGCCTTCTCGATGGCGCCAAGATCGGTGACCTGCTTCATGCCGCGCGCGGCCACGATCTCGGCCGGATCGCCGCCTTCGGTATAGACGATCTCGAACAGGTCCTTGGCGATCTTGCCCGATATGTCGCCCGCGGCGATCAGATCGAGGATGCCGCCCAGCTGGGCCGGGCTGACCGGGCTGTCGGTGATGTCGCGGTCGTCCTTCTTCAGCCGGCCGAACAGCTCGTTGATGACCCAGTTGGCGGCGGCCTTGCCGTCGCGCCCCTGCGCCACCGCCTCGAAATAGGCGGCGGATTCGACTTCGGCCGTCAGCACCGAGGCATCGTATTCGGTCAGCCCGAAATCGGTGACGAAGCGGGCTTTCTTCTCGTCCGGCAACTCGGGCAGCGAGGCCGCGATCTCGTCGACCCAGGCCTGCTCGATTTCCAGCGGCAGCAGGTCGGGGCAGGGGAAGTAGCGGTAGTCATGCGCCTCTTCCTTCGAGCGCATCGAGCGCGTCTCGCCCTTGTCGGGATCGTAAAGCCTGGTTTCCTGATCGACGGTGCCGCCATCCTCGACGATGGCGATCTGGCGCCGGGCCTCGTATTCGATGGCCTGCTGGATGAAGCGCATCGAGTTCATGTTCTTGATTTCGCAGCGCGTGCCCAGAACCGAATGATCGCCGGTCTCGCGGAATTTCTCATAGGCGCCGGGCTGGCAGATCGAGACGTTCACATCGGCCCTGAGGTTGCCGTTCTGCATGTTGCCGTCGCAGGTGCCGAGATAGCGCAGGATCTGGCGCAGCTTGCCGACATAGGCGGCGGCCTCTTCGGGGCTGCGCAGATCGGGGCGCGAGACGATCTCCATCAGCGCGACCCCGGTGCGGTTGAGATCGACGAAGGACATGTTCGGATCCATGTCATGGATCGACTTGCCGGCATCCTGCTCGATATGGATGCGCTCGATCCGGACCCGGCGCGCGACGCCCGGCCCCATGTCGACGAGCACCTCGCCCTCGCCCACGATGGGGTGGTAGAGCTGGCTGATCTGATAGCCCTGCGGCAGGTCGGGATAGAAGTAGTTCTTGCGGTCGAAGGCAGAGACAAGGTTGATCTCGGCCTTCAGGCCCAGCCCCGTGCGCACCGCCTGGGCCACGCAGAATTCGTTGATCACCGGCAACATGCCCGGCATCGCCGCATCGACGAAGGCGACATGCGAATTGGGCTCGGCACCGAAGCCGGTCGAGGCGCCCGAGAACAGCTTGGATTTCGAGGCGACCTGGGCATGGACCTCGAGGCCGATCACCAGTTCCCATTCGGCCTTGGCGCCGGAGATTACCTTGGGTTTCGGGGGCTCGAAGGTCAGGTCAAGCATGGCGGCATCCTCATCTGCGGCAGGGCGCATGTTTAGGGCAGGGGGCGGGCGCGGGCAAGGGGATCCTCGGGGGGTGGCGACCTCACGGAATCGTAATGGCGTTGCGCGGAACGTCGCCGATAGCGGGCCGTTATCCTCCTTTGGGTCGATGGGACACAGGAGGACGACATGACCGGCATCGCGGAGTCGCGGATATTGATCATGGCCACCGATGGTTTCGAGCAAGCCGAGCTTGAGGAGCCGCTGACGGAGCTTCGCGCCAGGGGGGCGCAGGTCGATATCGCCAGTCCCGGCGGCGCGCCGATCACGGGCTGGAAGAACCGGAACTGGGGCGCGACCCATGAGGCGACCAAGGCGCTGAGCGATGTAAGGGTCGGGGAGTATGATGCGCTCGTGCTGCCGGGCGGGCAGATGAACCCCGACAGCCTGCGCGTCGCGCCCGAGGCGGTGCGGCTGGTCAGGGGCTTCGTTGCCGAAGGCCGGATCGTCGCCGCGATCTGTCATGGCCCCTGGCTGCTGGTCGAGGCCGGGGTGGTCGAGGGGCGGGAGATGACCTCGTGCCGCTCGATCCGGACCGATCTCGAGAATGCCGGTGCGATCTGGGTCGACGCGGCCGTCGTCGTCACGAACGGCATCGTCACCAGCCGCGCGGCGCAGGATCTCGGGGCGTTCGTTGCGACGATCGCGGAGGAGATCGAGGAGGGGCGGCACCGGCGCAAGGTGGCATGACCTGGCCTTTTGAATGGCCTGACCCTGTCGCGATGTCGGCGGTCCTTTGCCCATTGGCGGGCGTGTTTCTTGCCGCAGGGGTCCGGTTTCGGTCATAAGGGCGCGCGGGACATGGTGCCCGATGTTGCCTTCCGGAGCCCCGATGCGTCGTCTTGCCCTTGTTCTCGCTCTTTCGCTTCTGACCCTCGGCTGCAGCCAAACCGATATTGCAGACAGGGGACGCGGTCTTCCGGCGATGCGCTGGGACCACATGCCCGAAGCGACGGACTGGACCAAGGCCAGCCTCGATGCGCTAAGCCTTTACGGCACCGGCCTCACCGAAACCGTCCCGGCCGATATCCAGACCTGGTGTCCGGCCTATGAAAAGGCCCGCCCGGCGCAGCGCCGCGCCTTCTGGGCGGGGCTGTTCTCGGCGCTGGCCAAGCATGAAAGCACCTGGAACGAGGCCGCGGTGGGCGGCGGCGGCCGCTGGTTCGGTCTGTTGCAGATCTCGCCTGCCACCGCGCGCTATCATGGCTGCGCGGCCACCAGCGGTTCGGCGCTGACCGATGGAAAGGCCAATCTGAGCTGTGCGGTACGAATCGCCTCGAGCGCGGTCGTCCGCGACGGGGTGGTCGCCGCCCGCGGCCGGGGCGTTGCCGCCGATTGGGGACCGATGACCGTGGCCTCGAAGCGCGAGGAAATCGCGGCCTGGACCCGGGCGCAGTCCTACTGCCGGGGCTGATCCTGCCGGTCGGGACTTGCGTCCCGCGCCCCGAGGGGGCATTGCCTTTTGCGAACCAAATCCGATAGTTTCCATCGGAAATAGCGCGAGGCCCCGTGTGACGCCTGAGACTTCCGACCGCAGCCCGAGGCTCGAAATCCGCCATATCGACCGCATCTTCGGTGGTCGCAAGGTTGTCGACGGGGTGACGCTCGAGGTCTTGCCGGGGCAGGTGACCTGCCTGCTGGGGCCCTCAGGCTGCGGCAAGTCGACGACGCTGAGGATCATCGCGGGGGTCGACCGCCAGGATGCGGGCGAGATCCGGATCGACGGGCAGCTGGTCTGCGATACCGTCTTCCGGCTGCCGCCCGAGCGCCGCTCGGTCGGGCTGATGTTCCAGGATTTCGCGCTGTTCCCGCATCTCAGCGTGGCCGAGAATGTGGCTTTCGGGCTTTCCGGGCCGAAGGCGGCGCGGCGCGCACGGGTCGAGGCCCTGCTCGACCGGGTCGCGCTGGGCCGCTTCATCGACGCCTTCCCGCATGAGCTTTCGGGTGGCGAGCAGCAGCGGGTGGCGCTGGCCCGCGCGCTGGCGCCCCGGCCCAAGATCATGCTGATGGACGAGCCCTTCTCGGGGCTCGACAACCGCTTGCGCGACGAGATCCGCGACGAGACGCTGCAGGTGCTGAAGGAGGAGGGCGCGGCGGTTCTTCTGGTCACCCACGAGCCCGACGAGGCGATGCGCATGGCCGACGAGATCGCGCTGATGCGCGGCGGGCGGATCGTGCAGCAGGGCGCGCCCTATAACATCTACAACGCGCCCGTCGATCGCGCGGCGGCGGCCTTCTTCAGCGATATCAACGTGATCCGGGGCACGGTGCGCAATCTGCTGACGGAGACCCCCTTCGGCAAGTTCCTCGCGCCGGGCATGGAGGATGGCAGCGAGGTCGATATCATCATCCGGCCCCAGCATCTGCGGATCGATTTCGACCGCAATGGCCGCGGCCCCAATCCGACGCCCGGGGACGGGGTCGCCGCCCGCGCCCGGGTCCAGCGCGCGCGCTTCATGGGGGCGGAAAGCCTGGTCGAGTTCCGCATGGAGCATGACGGCTCGGTCCTGAAGGCCACCGTGCCGGCCGTGTTCCTGCCCGCGCCCGGCACGCCGATGTGGCTGACAATGCGCCGCGACCGCTGCTTCGTCTTTCCCGCCCAAGGGGCGGAAGGCGAGGACGGTGGAAGCTGACCCTCCGGCCCTGTCGCGGCGCCGGTCTGTGTCTCGGCAGGCAAGTGGATCTTCCGCCACGCGCCTCTTGCAGGCCGCAGGGCCGCTTACCTTCCGAGCGCGCGCATGAGTTCGTCCAGCGCGGCGTCATATCCCCGATCTTCGGCTCCCTGATCCCCGGCAGGGGCGTCGGCCGCATTTCCTTGCGTCATCGCGGTGGCCAGGGCCGCGCCATGGGTGACGTCCACGAGGATGTCGCGCCATAACCGCCCCTGGCGATCCGGCAGGCCGGCTTCTGCAAGCAGGGCCGAGATCTCCCGGGTTATCCGCTCTGCCTGTTCGGGAAAGACGGTCGGTCGGCTGAAGATGAGCAGCGTCAGGCCGGGGTGGCGCCGCACCTGCCTGTGATAGGCCCTCAGGAGCCCGCCGATCCGCTCTGTCGGCGTGCCTTCTTCGGGGGCGGCGACGCCGGCATGGGCGCGTTCCGACATCGCGCCGATCAGCCCGTCGCGGCCGCCGAAATGATGGTGGATCGTCATCGGATTGATGCCGAGGCGCTCTGCCAGCCGCCGCATGGTGAAGGCGTCGGCGCCTTCATCCTCCAGAAGCGCGAGCGCGGCCGTCAGCATCTCGTCGCGCGAGACCGGCGCGCCGGCCCGTGGCGGTCTTCCGCGGGGCCGTTTCATGCAAGGATCCGGTAGCGGGACTGCACGAGGCCGGAGGGAAAGCTTTTCGTCTCTTGATGGTGCAGCGGCATGTCCCCGGCAACGGGTCCGAACAGGCGCCGTCCCGCGCCGAGAAGCACGGGCACGGTCGTGATCACCATGTCGGCGATCAGGCCCGCCCGCAGGAAGGACTGGATAACGCGGCCGCCATCGACATAGACCTTTCGGTGACCCTCGGAGTGCAGCAGGCGCATCGCCGCGTCGGGCGATAGGCCGAGGACCCGGACCTTGTTGCCCGTCTCCCTAGACAGGTCTTCGGGCAGGTCGTCCTGCGTCAGGGTTTGCGACAGGACGACAACCGGATGCGCAAAGGGCCAGGGCCTGACCGCGCGGATTGTCTCATAGGTTCCACGGCCCATGAGGATGGCGTCGATGCCTGCGATGAAGGCGTCGTAGCCATGGTCTTCGTCGGGCGCGTCACGCTCCAGAAGCCATCCGATATCGCCGTCGTCCCGGGCGATGAAGCCGTCGAGGCTGGTTGCGATGAAAACATGTCCGGTGATCATTTCACCCCCGTATTTATACAGTGTATAAATACATATCTGCTCCCCTCTGCCGGAGCAAGACCGGCAAAGCTCAGGCTTGACCATTGGGGCGCCCCGAAGCCGCCATGGGGAGTACCCGGGGCGTTCCGGGGCGAAGGACAGGGGCGGACGACACGACCATCTGCCCGGACCGCGTGACGATCCTCCGACCGGATGTCTTTCAGCGCGCCCGTGCCGAAGGCCCGCGCCGCGCCTCTCCTGCGATCTGACATCGATGCGCGCCTTTACGCAGCCGCCAGCGCAGTGCGTTTGACGTCGCGGAGAGATCGTCTGGCCGGAAGGATGTGGCGCTCGGCCGGGCGGCGCCTCATCGGCGCCCCTTCCGGACGCTCAGCCCGTTTTCAGGTAGACATGCAGGCCATGTTCCTTGCGGCCGGTATCCTCGATCCCCTCGAACCGGCCCTGCCGGACATGCTTGAGGAAATCGTTGCCGAGCCCGACCTTCTCTCCGATCCAGAGATCGTCCCAGCGCGGCCCCACCGCGTCGGGCAGGTGGAATTCGCCGGAGGGCAGCGCGGCAAGCGCGTCCCGGATCATGGCTTCCTGATCTGCTGTCATTACACCCTCCCCGGGGTCCCCCCCGGCGATGTCGTTACGCCTGAACTGCATCCCGGGCGCACCGGCCGTGGCGGCCGGTCTGCCCGCGACTGTCGGTCCTGCCGGTCAAGACCGTGGCCGAGCGTGTCATATGGTAGTGGCGAAGGGCGTGGCGTCCATGCCGGTCAGTTCCAAAGACAGTCTGAGCAGAGGTCAGGAGAGCGTGATCCGGAGACGAGCTGCGATTCGAGATGCCCTGCGCGCCTGGCAGCCTGTGCGGTCTGTGCTGTCTCGGCGCGCGACCGTTCGCCCGGCCCGCGGCGCCGGTCGTGCGGACGGTGGGCCTGCAAGGCCGCGGGGGCTGGGCCAGAGGGCGCGCAGAAACGCAGGGTACGTCCTGTCGCCGGGCTGTCATTCGCCGACGGCGTGCCTGCGCCGCTCTGTCATCCAGTCGTCCAGCAGCTCGATCTGCCCGGGGCTCATCCGGAGCCCGAGCTTGCTGCGGCGCCAGACCACATCCTCGGCCCGGCAGGCGAATTCCCGCTCCATCAGCCAGATGACTTCCGCTCCGGTCAGCGTGGCGCCGAAATCGCGGCCGAGATCGGCGACGGCCTGCGCCCCGCCCAGGATCCTGCGGGCTTCGGTGCCATAGGCGCGCACCAGACGCCGCGCCCAGGGCCCTGTCAGGAAGGGATAGTCCTGCCGGAGCGCAGCGATCAGCCCGTCGATGCCGTCGACCGCGACATCGCCGCCGGGCAGGGGCACGCCCGCGGTCCAGGGGCCGGGCAGGTCCGGCCGGATCCCGGCGATCTTGTCCAGCACGGCTTCGGCAAGGCGGCGATAGGTGGTGATCTTGCCCCCGAAGATATTCACGAGCGGCGCGCCCGCGCGATCGAGCCGGACGACATAGTCGCGCGAGGCGGCCGAGGCCGAGCCCTCGCCTTCGTCATGCAGGGGCCGCACCCCGGAATAGGTCCAGACGATATCCGCGGCCGAGATCGGCTGCGCCAGATAGCGGTTGACGAAGCCGATCAGGTAATCGCGTTCCTCCTCGGTGCAGCGGGGCGGACCGTCGGGATCGGCATGCTCGGCATCGGTGGTACCGATCAGGGTGAAATCGGTCTCGTAGGGGATGGCGAAGACGATCCGGCCGTCCTGTCCCTGGAAGAAATAACAGCGGTCATGCTCGAACAGGCGACGGGTCACGATATGGCTGCCGCGCACCAGCCGCACCTTGTCGGTGGAGGGCTGCTGCAGCGCGCCTGAGATCAGATCGGCGGTCCAGGGGCCGGCGGCATTGACGAGGATCCGTGCCCGCCGGGTCTGCTCGGCGCCGGTATCGCCGTCGCGCAGGGTGACGGTCCAGAGCCCGTCCTCGCGGCGGGCCCTGACGATCCGGGTCCGGGTCAGGATCTCGGCGCCGCGCTCTGCCGCATCGCGGGCATTCAGCGCCACCAGTCGGGCATCCTCGACCCAGCAGTCGGAATATTCGAAGGCGCGCCGGAACCGGGGTTTGAGCGGGCGTCCTGCCGGATCCGTCGTCAGATCGAGGCTGCGCGTCGGCGGCAGGATCTTGCGCCCGCCGAGATGGTCATAAAGGAAAAGCCCGAGCCGGATCAGCCAGGCCGGGCGGCGTCCCGTCATCCAGGGCATGGCCGTGCTCAGAAGCCGCGAGGCGGGTGTGCTGGCATCGAAGCGCATGTCGCGGTCGAGCGGCAGCACGAAGCGCATCGGCCAACTGATATGGGGCATGGCCGAAAGCAGTGTCTCGCGTTCGATCAGTGCCTCGCGCACCAGCCGGAATTCGAAATATTCGAGATAACGCAGCCCGCCGTGAAACAGCTTGGTCGAGGCCGAGGAGGTGGCCGAGGCCAAGTCGCCCATCTCGGCCAGCGTGACCGACAGCCCGCGCCCGGCCGCGTCGCGGGCGATGCCGCAGCCATTGATGCCGCCGCCCACGATCAGCAGGTCGCAGGGTTGCTCGGACGGCGTTTGATCCGCGGTCGCTTCGGCTTTGCGCATCGGCATGACTCGGTCCTCCATCGGTCGGAAGCGGAGCATGGCGCCGCAGGAAGGGTCAATGAATATTTTCGTTTGTAATTCTTTTGTGTTCGTATCGAAGCGTTTTATGCCCGTTGTTGCGCGGCCTTAGCCCAGAAATGGCGCCTGAAAGCCGCATATATGGCCTGTCGGCTTGCGGAACGGGTCGCAGCCGAACATTCTCGCGGGGAAAGGAAAACCGATGACCCAGACCTTCCGCGCGCCCGACATCCTCGACATTGCCCGGCGCGAGGGCCGTGTCACCGTCGAGGGGCTGGCCGAGCATTTCGGCGTGACCGTGCAGACGATCCGCCGCGACCTGGCCGAGCTGGCCGGGGCGGGCAAGCTCGAGCGCGTGCATGGCGGCGCGATCCTGCCCTCGGGGGTGAGCAATATCGGCTACGAGGCGCGGCGCGGGCTGAATGCCGAAGCCAAGGCAGCGATCGCGGCGCGCTGTGCGGCGTCCATTCCGGAGGAGGCGTCGGTCTTTCTGAATATCGGCACCTCGACAGAGGCGGTGGCCCGGGCGCTGCTGACCCACCGCAATCTTCTGGTCGTCACCAACAACATGAATGTCGCGAATATTCTGGTCGAGAACCCCGATTGCGAGGTGGTGGTGGCGGGGGGAACGCTGCGGCGCTCGGATGGCGGGCTGGTGGGCGCGCTGACGATGCGCGCGATCCAGGCCTTCAAGGTCGATTACGCGGTGATCGGTTGCTCGGCGCTCGATGCCGAGGGCGACCTTCTGGATTTCGATATCCAGGAGGTGAGCGTCAGCCAGACCATCCTGACCCAGGCGCGGCGTGCCTTCCTGGTCGCCGATGCTGCCAAGTTCGGGCGCAGCGCCCCGGTCCGGATCGCCTCGCTGCGCGATCTCGACGCGGTCTTCACCGACCGTCCGCTGCCCGCGCCGCTGGTCGAGCGCTGCCGGGGCTGGAACACGCGGGTCGATGTGGCCGCGCCCTAGGCGGAGCGGGGCTCAGTCTTCCTGGCGCACGCCGGGCCGGCCATAGGCGCTGAGGAAAAGCCGCACGGCACTGTCGACGGTGCGGTCGATCTCGTCGGATGTGGGCGGTGTCGGGCGTTTGCCGAAGATCCGCGCGCGCCAGATCCCGGCCCCGGACAATTCGATGAACTGGGCGCTGGCCAGCACCGGATCGGGCAGCTCGAGCCGTCCGGCCGCCATCTCGCGGCGCAGAAGGTCTGCCAGGTCGACATGGGTGCGCAGCGCGGCCGCATCGTAGAACCGCACGCCCAGCTCGGGCATGCGGTCGACGATGCCCGCGATGGTGCGCTGCCATTGCACGACATGGTCCGAGCTGATGATCCTGGCCAGGTTGCGACCGAAGCTGGTCAGCTTCTCGGCCAGCGGCAGATCGCTTTGCAGCACCGCGTCGACCCCCCCGAACATCTTCTCGCGCTCTTTGGCCACGAGCGCGACGAAGAGATCCTGCTTGTCGGCGAAATAGACGTAGAGCGTGCCCTTCGAGACCCCGGCCGCGCGGCAGATGTCATTGACGCTGGTCGCATCGAAGCCCTTGTCGAGAAAGGCCCGCATCGCCCCGGCCATGATCTGGTCGCGCTTGGCGGGGTCCTCGCCCGCAGCGTGGCGGCGGCAGGCGCGACGCGGGCTGTCGCAATCCTGCGCGGTGTCCTTCTTCGCCCGGGGGGCGGTGGTCTGAGGCTCGGCCCGGGGCTCTGCCTCGGGCTCGGCTTGCGGGGCAGTGGCATCGCCTGGCGCGCTGTGCATGATACGGGTCTCCTTTCCTCTGCCCGACAGGGGCGGGGCCCGGTCGTCTGCAGGGTTTAATCGAACCAGGCAGTTCGATAAAGTCTTGAACGCTGCGGCGCGATGCCCTAGATGTCGCATCGAACCGCGTGGTTCGATAGTCTGTGCAAGTCAGGTCCTTGCCCTGCCATCGGTCCGGGCCGTCCCGTATCCGCCTTTGGCCGCAAACCGGTTTCAGGCCCAGTTCAGAAGGTTGCCGCCCATGTCCCCGCAGGACCGTTCGAGCGTTCAGGACCGCGCCCCGGTCGATGCCGCGGTCGATACCCCGTCGCGGGACGGAGGTGCCCTGCCCGGCGGGCGCAAGCGCAGGTTCCTGCTCGGGATCGCGGTGCTGGCCCTGGCGGGGGCGGGCTATGGCGGCTGGAATTACTGGACCGAGGGGCGCTTCTTCGAGGATACCGACGACGCCTATGTGCAGGCCGATATCGCCCGGATCTCGAGCAGGGTGCAGGGCTATGTCGCCAGCCTGCCGGTCGAGGAGAACGCGCATGTCCGCGCGGGCGAGGTTCTGGTGCGGCTCGAGGATGGCGATTACCGCACCGCGCTGGCCACCGCGCAAAGCCGGGTCGCGACCGCCGGGCGCAGGCTGGCGCGGATCGATGCCCAGATCGAGGCGGCGCGCGCGGCCGTCCGCCAGGCCGAGGCCGATCGCGATGCCGCCGAGGCGCAATTGCGGACCGCGGCCAACACGCTCGAACGGGTCACGGGGCTGGCCGCGCGCAATTTCGCCGCCGAGGCCCAGCTCGACAGCGCGACCGAAGGCCACGACACCGCGCAGGCCAGCCTGGCCAAGGCCGTGGCGGCGGTGGCGAGCGCGCGGGCCGAGGTCGCGGTTCTGGTCGCCCAGCGTGCCGAGGCCGAGGGCGACAAGCACGAGCTGGAACTGGCCGTCGATCAGGCCGAGCGCGACCTGAAACGCACCGTGCTGCGGGCGCCCACCGATGGCATTCTCGCCAATCTGGGGATCGAGATCGGCGATCTGGTCAGCGCTGGCACGCAGCTGGCCGCGCTGGTGCCTGACGATGCGCTGTATGTCGAGGCGAATTTCAAGGAGACCCAGATGCAGGGCATCGCCCCCGGCGCGCGGGTCGAGGTGAGGCTGGATGCGCTTCCGGGCCGCAGCTTCGAGGGCCGGGTGAGCTCGGCCGCGCCCGCCACCGGCTCGGTCTTCTCGGTGCTGCCGGCCGACAATGCCACCGGCAATTTCACCAAGGTCGTGCAACGGGTGCCGGTGCGCATCGCGCTGCCGCCCGAGGCGGCGGCGACCGGGCAGCTGCGCGCGGGGCTGTCGGCTGTGGTCGCGGTCGACACGCGTTCGGGCGAGGGGGCCGCCGCCCGCCTTGCCGCCGCGCGCTGAGCCCGCCCGCACCCCGGAGCCCCGAGATGACGTCCGATGAGCCGCAACTGACGCCGCGCCGCGTGATTGCCTTCGTGGTGATGGTCTTCGGCATGTTCATGGCGATCCTCGACATTCAGATCGTCTCGGCCTCGCTGTCCGAGATCCAGGCCGGGCTTGCCGCCAGCTCCGACGAGATCAGCTGGGTCCAGACCAGCTATCTGATCGCCGAGGTGGTGATGATCCCGCTTTCGGGCTTTCTCGCCCGGATGATGTCGACGCGCTACCTGTTCGCGCTCTCGGCGGCGGGCTTCACCGTCGCCAGCTTTCTCTGTGCCACCTCGGGCAGCATCGAGGAGATGATCCTGTGGCGCGCGCTGCAGGGCTTTCTGGGCGGCGGCATGATCCCCTCGGTCTTCGCCGCGGCCTTCACCATCTTCCCGGCCTCGAAACGCAGCGTGGTCTCGCCGGTGATCGGGCTGATCGCGACGCTGGCGCCGACCGTGGGGCCGACAATCGGCGGCTATCTCAGCTACACGATGTCCTGGCACTGGCTGTTCCTGGTCAATGTCCTGCCGGGCATCGGGGTGACGCTGGGCGCCTTCCTGCTGATCGATTTCGACCGGCCCGACTGGCGGCTTTTCGACCGCTTCGACTGGTGGGGGCTGCTGGCGCTGGCGGCCTTTCTCGGCGGGCTGGAATACGTGCTCGAAGAGGGGCCAGGCAATGACTGGCTGGCCGACGAGACGGTCGCGGCCTTCGTCGTCGTGACCGTGCTGGGCGCCATCGTCAGCTTCTGGCGCGCCTTCACCCGCGACGAGCCCATCGTCGATCTCTCGGCCTTCGGCGATGTCAATTTCGCGCTGGGCTCGGCCTTCAGCTTCGTGATGGGGATCGGGCTGTACGGGCTGACCTATCTTTACCCGCTCTATCTGGCCTCGATCCGCGGCTATGACAGCCTGATGATCGGCGAGACGGTCTTCGTCTCGGGGCTGGCCATGTTCTTCACCGCCCCGGTCGCGGGCTTCCTCTCGGCCCGGATCGATCTGCGCCTGATGCTGGTCGCGGGCTTCGTCGGTTTCGCGGTCTCGACCTGGATGCTGACCGGCATGACTGCCGAATGGGATTTCAACGAGCTTCTGGTGCCGCAGATCCTGCGCGGCGTGTCGCTGATGCTGAGCATGGTGCCGATCAACAACCTGGCGCTCGGCACGCTGCCGCGCGACAAGATGAAGGGCGGTTCGGGGCTGTTCAACCTGATGCGCAATCTTGGCGGCGCGGTCGGGCTGGCGGTGATTAATACCCAGCTCTCGGACCGGGGCGATCTGCATTACGAGCGGCTGCGCGAGGCCATCACCTGGACCAATGACGCCGCGATGCGCCAGCTCTCGATGATGGTGGCGAACCTCTCGGCGCGCGGGCTTGACGGCCAGACCGGGGCGCTGGTGCAGATGGCGGCCCGGCTGCGCCAGCAGGCGACGGTGATGTCCTTCATCGATGTCTTCCTGATGCTTGCGCTGCTGTTCGGCGGGCTCGCGGCCAGCGCCTTCTTCATGCGCGCCCCCGGCCCGGCGGCAGGTGGCGGCGGCGGGCATTGAGCGGACGGGACGAGGGAGGCGGGCTCAGATCCCGGTCCAGCCCGCCAGCCCCTTGCGGAACACGGCGAGGCTGGCCGGACGGAATGCGCCATCCTTTGCCACCATCCGGGTGAGTTCGATCTGATCGCCCTCGATGGCGAGCAGCGCGAAGTCGTTCTCCTGACCGCGCAGTCGGGTCGAGAGCCCGGTGCCGACATGCACCTGCAGCACCCGCCGCCCGGCCTCGCGGGTCAGGAAGGGCTCGGCCCGCCAGCGGTGCAGATGGCCTGACAGCACGATATCGGCGCCGCAGCGCGCCAGCGCCTCGAGCGAGGGCCGGGCGTGCTTCATCAGGCTTTTCGGAGTGCCGGGAGCCTGTTCGAACGGATGATGCGCCATGGCAAGCCTGGGGCCCGGCGCGCCGTCGAAGGCCGCGCAGGCCGCGTCGAGATCGCGCCGCCGCACCTTGCCGCGCTGCCAGCGCAGCGGATCGACGGTGTTGAAGCCCTGCACCGTCAGCGCGCCGATCCGGGCCCGGGGCGCCAGATCGGCCGAGATATGGCGACGATAGCGGGCATAGGGGCAAAGCAGCCGCAGCCATGGATTGTCGAGCGGCACATCGTGATTGCCGGGCACCGCAAGCCAGGGCGGATTGAGCCGGTCGAGAAAGGCGCGGGCGGCGCGGAACTGTCCTGCTCGCGCGCGCTGGGTCAGATCGCCGGTCACCGCGACCAGATCGGCCCCGGCCGCGTTCAGCGCCCCGATCAGCGGGTCGCGCAGCTCGGGCGCGGTGCGGCCGAAATGCAGGTCCGAGATATGCGCGATGCGGATCACGCCGCGGCCCCGGGCACCAGCACCCGGAGCGGGCGGTCGCGGCGACGGATCGTCAGCGGGCTGCGCATGGTCTCGCGCTCGCCGTCGCGCGCGACCAGCACCCGCGGTCGCCCCGGGTCGATCACGATCCTTGCCGCCCGGCGCAGCTCGAAATCCTGCCCCTCCTGTGCGGCGCCGAGCGCAAGCCCGAGCGTCGCGCGCATGATCTCGATCTGACTGCCGTCCGGGGCGGTGAAAAGGGCAAAGCGGCCTTCCTCGAGCGCATCGGCGCCCTCGAGATTGAACTGCCGCAGCTGATAGGCGCTGTTGGCGACGAAGGCGAGCGGCGTGTGCAGCTCTTGCGCGACGCCGTCGAGATCGAGCCTGAGCCGCATTGCGCGGCGGGCGCCGACCAGGGTCTGGGCCACCGACCAGTAGGCCGCGACCCGGCTGCGGCCCCAGCGCCTGTAGGTGGTCTCGCGCCGCTCGAGGATCGCGGGGTACAGCCCGAGGCTGGCATTGTTGAGAAAGATCCGGCCATTCACCTCGCCCAGATGCACCTCGGCAGCGGTGCCGTCGGCCAGGGCCGCGACTGCCGCCTCGGGCTCCAGCGGGATGCCGAGCCCGCGGGCGAAATAGTTGAAGGTGCCCTGCGGGATCACCCCGAGCGGGGCGTCGCGGGCATGGCAGGCCTCGGCCACGGCCGAGATCGTGCCGTCGCCGCCCGCGGCGACCAGCGTGCCGCAGCCCCGCTCGAGCGCCTCATGCGCCAGCCCGGTCAGGCTCTGGCCCCGGCGCGGGCGCCAGATCTCGGCCTCGACCCCCGCTTGCAGGCACAGCCCGCGCAGTATGTCGCTGCGCGATCCGGGGCCGGAATGGTCTCCGGCGCGGTCGTTGACGATGAGGCAGAAGGCGGAAGATCCTGGCATCGGGTGTCCTGTCCTGGGTCCGGTCTGGGGCACTGTCCGAACGTTCCGGCGCGCGCCGCGTTCCCGGGATCGGCCCGGCCCGGCGGGGCGCCGCCGCTTTTCTGGTTCGCGGCCGGGCCGATGGGTGTTATTGCGCGTTTTGCGGGAACCCGGGCGCACCCTCGCGCGTTGGACGGGACGTGCTGAAATGCCCACAGGAAATCCGGAGGAAATGCCCTTGAGCCTTCTGTCCGTCTTTGCCCGCCCCACCGAAGGGGTCGGCCGGGAGAGCCGCGCATGAACGCCGCCAGCCAGACATCGTCGCGGCCGGGCCAGGCTGCGATCCGCCCCGGCCAGTACAGTGCCCGCGACTGGCGCATTGCGATCTTTCGCGTCTGGCAAGGCATGGATGAACGCAACGTCGCCCTGATCGCGGCCGGCGTGGCCTTCTACAGCTTCCTGTCGATTTTTCCCGCGCTTGCCGCGCTGATCGCGATCTGGGGCTTTCTCGCCGACCCGACCATGATCCAGGAGCAGCTGTCGATGGCCTCTGAGGTGCTGCCCGCCGGCGCCTACGAGGTCATGCAGCGCCAGGTCGTGGCGCTGGTCGGCACCAGCTCCTCGACGCTGGGCTGGACCAGTCTGGTGTCGATCCTGCTTGCGATCTGGAGCGCGCGGGCGGCGGTTGCGGGGCTGATCCGCGGCCTCAACGCCATTTACGGCGAGAAGAACCGGGGCAATCCGATCGTGAGGATTGCCCTGGCGGTGGCGCTGACGGCGGTTCTGATCTTCGTGGCTCTTCTGGCCTTCTCGGCGGTGGTGCTGATCCCGGCCGTGCTGGCCTTCGTCAAGCTGCCCGCAGCCATCGAGCTGCCGATCACCCTGCTGAAATGGGTCCTGATGCTGGGCGTGGTCTTTCTGGCCATCGCGCTGGTCTACCGCTACGGTCCGAACCGCCGTGCCGCGCGGCTGCAATGGGTGACGCCGGGGGCGGTCTTCTCGGTCTGCGCCTGGGCGCTGGGCTCGGTCGCGCTGGCCGCCTATATGCGCAGTTTCGACCGGCTCAACGAGGTTTACGGCTCGCTGGGTGCGGTGGTTGCGCTGCTGTTCTGGCTGTATCTCAGCGCAGCGGTGACGCTGATCGGCGCGGCGCTGAATGCCGAGCTCGAGCTGCTGACCCGGCGCGACAGCACGACCGGCCCCGAGCGCGCCGTGGGCGACCGCGGGGCCCATGTCGCCGATCATGTCCGCGACGAGACCGGGACGCTGAAGAACGGCAAGGCGCCGTCTTCGGACACCGCCGGACGCGGTGCAGAGGAGACGACGTCCGGGCTCGGCTGAAACGAGCCATCCGGCGGCGGGCGCGCGCGCCCCGGGCGCGGCGGTGAGACGATGCCCCGCCGCATCGCCTGGGGGGCGCGTGTCGGTCCTGTCCGTCACCCGAGCGCAGAGGCCTCCGGTCCCGTGCACGGGCTTCGGGCGGGGCCGAGATGTCCGTCTTTGAGGCAAGCTCCTTTGCAGCAGAATGACGGGGCATTGTCGAAAACCTGCAGCTTTTCGATGACCTTCTGCCTTATCAGCGAAGGCGGATCTGAAACAGCGCGCAGAAAAGGGCAGAGCGGCCCGATTGAGACCTGCGGTCAGGCGCTTTGCGATCAGGCAGGCGGGCAACATATTTTCTTCTGCGCCGCGATCCCTGAGTTTTTTCTTGATTGAAATTTTAAGTCAATTCTATCTTGATTCACGCAATATCATAAAAATAACGAGCAGGACGTGAAAATGACCCAGATCGCAGAATTTGCGCCCGTGCCTTTTGCATGGACGCGCGGACTGGTCAGCGCGCGCGCGGGCGCCTTGCTGGCCGATCTGTTTCCCCGGGCGCGCGACGCCCGGGCGGGCGAGTGCATTGGTCTTGTCAAACGCTTCATCGCCTTCGGGCGACGGTCGCTGACCGGGCATCCGGCCGAGGCGCTGGTGGTGATCGGCGAGGAGGGCCGACCGGTCTGCCTGTCGGCCCGGCATCTTGATCCCGAGGCCCGGCAGGACCTGTTCCGGCTGGAGGAAATCCTGTCGGCGCCCGGTCTTCTGGCCTATGGCGCGCTCACGCCGCATGCCTCCGAGCTGCATCGCGCGACAGCCCCGCCCAGGGCGCTGGAGCTGATCCTCGGTGCCGATGTGCATCTGCTCAGGACGCTGGACTGGCGCGCCGATATTGCCGGGCGGCGCCGGGCGGGCGAGCCTCTTTCTCGCGCGCTGGCCGCCAATCTGCGGCTCCTGTCCGAGCATCCCGGCTCGCATGAGGCGGTCGAACAGCTCCGCGACCGGCTGGAGGCTCAGGCCGGGCTGTTGCTGGGGCTGCTGAGTTTCGACGAACCGGTCCTGCCCGCGCTGGCCCCGATCGCGGCCTGACCGGGCAGGACGGGCCGGGGCCGCGCGTCTCAGCGTCCGGTGATCTCGACCCGGCCCGAGACCCGGGCGCCCTTGCTCGAGGTCAGGCTTTTTGCGCTCAGATCGGCCTGGACCCGGGCCGAGGCCGAGAGCGTGAGATCGGTGCAGGTGACGCGGCCCGAGATCGTGCCGTTGATGGTGACCGCCTCGGCGGCAAGGGCCCCTGTGACCTGTCCGGTCGCGCTGACCTCGATCGTCTTGGCGGTGATGTTGCCCTTGACCTGTCCGTTGACGATCACGGCGCTGTCCTTGGCGACGAGATCGCCTTCGATCGTGAGGTCCTGCGAGATGATTGCCTGGGCCATATACGCCGCTCCGCTCTGGGGTCTTGTTTCGGGCTCTCAATGCGGCGGGATGGCGCCGGCCACAAGCCCTGTCCCCGGCCGGACCCGCCTTCCCGGCCCACCGTTGCCCGGTTGCGACGGGCCCCGGACCGGCGGCGCGGCTTTTGGGGCGGTCCGCAGACTCGGCGCCGCCGGTCCGAACAACGCTCGAGATGGCCTTGGCGTCCCGGAGGGGAGGATGCCTTGATGGCGGTTGTGTATCGACCCAGCGGAATCTGCTCAGGTTAAGCCGCTAATGTGAATGCCTCAGCAGGCGTGCGCATGGCAAGCGCCTTATGGGGGCGGCGGTTATTGTAGAAGGCAATCCAGTCACCGATGACGCGCATCGCGTGTTGGATGCTTTCGAAGCGGTGCCGATGCACGCATTGCTCCTTGAGCGTCCGGATGAAGCGCTCGACCATGCCGTTCTGCTGTGGGCAGTGAGGGGTGATGAACTCCTGCTTCAGCCCGTACCCGCGGACGATGGTCGTGAAGTGGTTGCTGGTGAAGACGAGCCCATTGTCCGAGCGGAGCAGGAACTCCTCCTCGACCCGGCCCAGGGTACCGAACCTCGCGATCAGGGCATGCTCAAGCGCGGCGCTGGCCGTCGCGGCCTTGCCGGACTTCGACAGGTGCCAGCCCAGCAGCCCGCGCGTGTGGCAGTCGATCACCAGGGGCAGCGAGGCCCAGCCGTCCTTGCCGCTCCAGATGCGTGCGAGATCGGTCGACCATCTCTCGTTCGGCGCAGCTGCGACAGACGGAACAGCCTGGATGCGGGGCCGCATGCCCACGGCGCGCTGGCTGCCGAGCACGGCGAGAAGAAGACGGTGATGATTGATGCGACTTACCTGAAGGCACATCGCACCGCGTCCAGCCTGGGCGCAAAAAAGGGGAGCGTGGTCGCCTGATCGGTCGCACCAAGGGCGGCATGAACTCCAAGCTGCATGCCATCTGCGACAGCAACGGGCGCCCGATCAACTTCTTCGTCTCCGCTGGCCAAGTCAGTGATTACATCGGGGCGCGAGCGTTGCTCAGCAGCCTGCCCGATGTCGACTGGCTGCTCGGGGATCGGGGCTACGACGCCGATTGGTTCCGAGAAGCGTTGTAAGACAAAGGGATACGCGCCTGCATCCCGGGCCGGAAACGGCGCAAAACAATCGCAAAATACGACAAACGCCGGAACCGTATCGAGATCATGTTCGGCAGGCTCAAGGACTGGCGGCGTGTCGCGACCAGATATGACAGATGCCCCAAGACCTTCTTCTCAGCGATCACTCTCGCCGCAACCGTCATCTTTTGGCTTTGAGTGAGAACGAGTCCTGAGCCTACCTCATCAGATACGCCCGGCTCTTGTGTTACGTGCCCGCTTTCGTCGGGAAAGAAAGTAAACTGTGCCACAAAAATTGCTCCTTTTCGCAATTTTTGTGGCATGCGGGGCAGTGTTGCAAGTGTGACCTACCGCGCGAACTTCTTGTACTTCACCCGCTTCGGCTCGACCGAGTCCGGACCCAGACGGCGGATCTTGTCCTCCTCATAGGCCTCGAAGTTGCCCTCGAACCATTCGACATGGGCCTCGCCCTCGAAAGCCAGGATATGAGTGCAGAGCCGGTCGAGGAAGAAACGGTCGTGCGAGATGATGACCGCGCAGCCCGCGAAATCCTCCAGCGCCGTTTCCAGTGCCTGCAGCGTCTCGACGTCCAGATCGTTGGTCGGTTCGTCGAGCAGAAGCACGTTGCCGCCCGATTTCAGAAGCTTGGCCATGTGAACGCGGTTGCGCTCGCCGCCCGACAGAAGCCCCACCTTCTTCTGCTGGTCGCCCCCCTTGAAGTTGAAGGAGGAACAATAGGCGCGGCTGTTCACCTCGGCATCGCCCAGAACCACGATGTCGAGCCCGTCCGAGATCTCTTCCCAGACCGTCTTGTCGGGATCGAGCGCGTCGCGGGACTGGTCGACATAGGACAGCTTGACCGTGTCGCCGAACTCGATCCGGCCCTCGTCAGGGGATTCCTGCCCCGTCAGCATCCGGAAGAAGGTCGATTTCCCGGCGCCGTTCGGACCGATCACGCCGACGATGCCGCCCGGAGGCAGCGCGAAGCTGAGATCCTCGATCAGAAGCCGGTCTCCGAAGCCCTTCTTGAGGCCCTTGATCTCGATCACCTTGCCGCCCAGCCGCGGGCCGTTGGGGATGATGATCTGGGCGCGGCTGAGCTTTTCGCGCTCGGACTGGCCGGCCATCTCCTCATAGGCCTGGATCCGGGCCTTGGACTTGGCCTGCCGGGCCTTCTGGCCGGCGCGGATCCAGTCAAGCTCGCGTTCCAGCTGTTTCTGCTTGGCCTTGTCCTCGCGGGCCTCCTGGGCCAGGCGCTTGGCCTTCTGTTCCAGCCAGCTGGAATAATTTCCCTCATAGGGAATGCCCCGGCCGCGGTCGAGTTCGAGGATCCAGCCGGTGATGTCGTCGAGGAAGTAACGGTCATGGGTGACGATCAGGATCGTGCCCTTGTACTCGATCAGGTGCTGCTGCAGCCAGGCGACGGTCTCGGCGTCGAGGTGGTTGGTCGGTTCGTCCAGAAGCAGCATGTCGGGGGCTTCGAGAAGCAGCTTGCACAGTGCCACCCGGCGCCGCTCGCCGCCCGAGAGGGTCTCGACCGGCGCATCGTCGGGCGGGCAGCGCAGGGCCTCCATCGCGACGTCGATCTGGCTGTCGAGATCCCACAGGTTCTCGGCGTCGATCTGGTCCTGAAGGGTCGTCATCTCTTCCATCAGCTCGTCCGAGTACTCCTCGGCGACCTTCATCGCGACCTCGTTGAAGCGGTCGATCTTGGCCTTCTTCCCGGCCACGCCCAGCATCACGTTCTCGCGGACCGACAGCGAAGCGTCGAGCTCGGGCTCCTGCGGCAGATAGCCGACGCGCGCACCCTTGGCCGCCCAGGCCTCGCCCGAGAAGTCCTTGTCCCAGCCCGCCATGATCCGCAAAAGCGTCGATTTCCCGGCGCCGTTGACGCCGACGACACCGATCTTGACCCCGGGCAGGAAGTTGAGGCGGATGTTCTCGAAGCATTTCTTGCCGCCCGGATAGGTCTTGGACACCCCGTCCATGTGGTAGACATATTGGTAGGAAGCCATCGCGAACGCCTCGTGCAAAAGGTGTAACAGTCACGCCAGCACATAGCGATTCCGCTGGACAAGGGCAATGACGGGCGGGTTAACGTGCGGCCCTGTCGATCGAGCGGTTGGGGCAAGTGAATGCGGGCGGGGTTTCCGAAGGCGCGGGCAGGGATGCGGGTCGGGCTTCTGGGCGGCTCCTTCGATCCGGCCCATGAGGGGCATGCCCATATCACCCGCATCGCGCTGAAGCGGTTCGGGCTCGACCGGGTCTGGTGGCTGGTCTCGCCGGGCAATCCGCTGAAGGCCGAGGGTCCGGCGCCGATGGCGCGGCGGATCGCGGCGGCCGAGGCGGTGATCCAGCATCCGCGCGTCGAGATCACCGATATCGAGGCCCGGATCGGCACCCGCTACACCGCCCAGACGCTGGAGCGGCTGATGGTGCTTTATCCCGGCGTTCGCTTCGTCTGGCTGATGGGGGCGGACAATCTGGCCAGCTTCCACCGCTGGGACCGCTGGCGCTGGATCCTCGACACCGTGCCGGTGGGGGTGCTGGCGCGGCCGGGGCAGGGGGTGGCGGCGCGCCGGGCGCGGGCGGCGCGGACGCATGCGCGCTACCGGCTCGATCCGAGCGACGCGGCTCTGCTGGCCGACAGCCAGCCCCCGGCCTGGTGCTATCTCAACATGCCGATGGTCGATCTGTCCTCCTCGGAAATCCGTGCCCGCGGCGACTGGCGGCGGCGGGGGTGAGCCGGTTGCGCCCGCTGAGCGCGGTGGCTCCGGAGCATCCGGTCCGGGTCGGGGCGGGGCCTGGCAGGATCGGGGCGGCGTCCCCTTTCCCGGCTTGCCGCCACCCGGCCGATTTGGTTCACTCGCGCGCATGACAAATTCCGGAAATTCCTTCTCGCGGCGCCTGTTTCTTGGCGGGCTTCTGGCCGGTCCGGCCTCTGCTGCACTTGGCGCGCCGCTCGAGCGTTCGCTGGTGCCGCGGCCTCGGCCGCAACAGGGCGACCACATCGCCGATGCCGCGCAACTTCTCGAACGGGCCGGCCTGTCGGGCAAGGTCGCCTTCGCGATTGCCGATCTCGGGACCGGGGCGCTTCTGGAGACGCACCGGCCGGAGCTGGGCCTGCCGCCGGCATCGGTCGCGAAATCGGTCACCGCGCTTTACGCGCTCGACGCGCTGGGGCCCGAATACCGCTTCACGACGCGGCTGATCGCCACCGGCCCGATCGCGGGCGGGCGGCTCGAGGGCGATCTGGTGCTGGTGGGCGGGGGCGATCCGACGCTCGATACCGACCAGCTTGGCGATCTCGCGGCACAGCTCAGGGCCAATGGCGTGGTCGAGGTCGCGGGCCGGTTCCTCTACCATGCAGGCGCATTGCCCATGGTTCCGGCGATCGATCCCGACCAGCCGCCCCAGGTGGGCTACAATCCGGCGCTTTCGGGGCTGAACCTCAATTTCAACCGGGTCCATTTCGAATGGCGCCGCGCCTCCGACGGCTATGCGGTGACGATGGATGCCCGTGCCCGGCGCCATTCGCCCGCGGTCGGCGTGGCGCGGATGCTGGTCGTCGACCGTACCACCCCGGTCTATACCTATGCCTCGAAGGGCGGCATCGACGAATGGACGGTGGCCCGTGGCGCGCTGGGCGCCGAGGGCGCGCGCTGGCTGCCGGTGCGCCGCCCCGCGCTTTACTGTGCCGAGGTGTTCCAGACCCTCGCCCGGGCGCAGGGGATCGCGCTTGGCGCGCCCGAGGTCCTGAAAGGATCGGCCGAGGCCTTCCAGATCGGCCGGATCGACAGCGCCCCGCTGTCCGAGATCCTGCACGACATGCTGAAATACTCGACCAATGTCACCGCCGAGGTGGTGGGGCTGGCCGCGACCATCGCCCGCGGCGGGCAGCCGCAGAGCCTGGCCCAGTCCGGACAGGCGATGACCGAGTGGATGGCGTCGCGGATGGGCGCGCCGAAGGCCCGCTTCGTCGATCATTCCGGGCTGGGCGAGGCCTCCCGGCTCTCGCCGCTCGACCTGGTGCGCACGCTGGCCATCGCCGCGCCCGAGGGGCAGCTCAGGCCGCTCCTGAAGGAGGTCCCGCTGCGCGATGGCTCGGGCCGGCCGCTGCCCGAGCATCCGGTCGAGGTCGTGGCCAAGACCGGCACGCTCAATTTCGTCTCGGCGCTGGCGGGATATATCGGCCGCCCTGGCGGACGGCAGATGGCCTTTGCGATCTTCTCGGCCGACGAGGAGCGGCGGGCGCGGATCAGGCCCGAGGAGATGGAGCGTCCGCCGGGCGGCCGGGCCTGGCTGACGCGGGCGCGGATGCTGCAGCACGACTTGTTGCGGCGCTGGGCCGGGACCTATGCCTGAGGCGGCTCAGACCCCGTCGGGCCGGGCGATCAGCAGCCCGGCGACGAAGCCAGCCTGATTGTGAAAGGCATCGATCCGGGCCATTTCGGCACCGGTGCAGCCCAGGAGCAGCTTGAGCTCGGCATCGTGCTTGGTCAGGTCCATCGAGGCGATGACGCCGCTGACCCGGGGCTCGGGCAGGCTGCCGCGCCACAGATCCACCCCGTCGCCGTCGATGGCGCGGGTGCCGTCGAGATAACCATAGTCGAGCGGGTAGACGATCTGGGGAAAGCGCGGATGGGCCGAGCCCTTCGGGCGGTCGAGCACGATCCGGGCGCTGGCCACGAAACGGTCGGCAAAGGGCCAGAACCGCGCGGGCAGATCGACGGGCAGACCGACCGGCACCACCGGCTAGAGCACCATGTGCCGGGCCCGCGCCGCGCGCTCGATGGCCGCGCCGGCCAGACGGTCGATATTCAGCTCGTAGCGGATTTCCTCGAGCAGCCGCAATTCGGTCTCGCCCAGCCGCCCGTCGGCCGCGGCCACGTCGCAGGCCAGCACATAGGCGGTCTCGTGCAGCTTCTCGGGCAAGGCCTCGCTGACCAGTCCGAACAGCGCGTCGAGCCCGTCATATTCGCTGAACAGGTCGAACACGGTCTGGGCCACGATCCGGATCCGGTCCTGGTCGTAGTCGGCGAAGATCGGCAGGTGATTCACCATCCGTTCGATGGTCACCAGCTCGGCGGTGCGGATGGTCTCGTCGGAGGCAGAGACCGCCACCATGATCGCGACCAGCGCGTCCTGGGCGGAAAGGGGCGTTTCGGTATCGGTCAATGGTGCCTCCGTGGATCCTGTTGCGGCGCAGAATATTGACGAGGCGAAAGGGGGGCAATAGGAGTCGGGGCCTTGCCGGGCATGGGGTCCGGCCACGAAGCGACCGGCGCAGGGTCCGGCCAGCGAAGAGAGTGCGAAACATGTCCAACCTCCGCGATGCCGCGATGAGTTCCAAGGCCTGGCCCTTCGAAGAGGCCCGGAAGCTGCTCAAGCGCGCCGAGAAGGGGGCCGCGGACAAGGGCCATATCCTGTTCGAGACCGGCTACGGTCCCTCGGGCCTGCCCCATATGGGCACGTTCGGCGAAGTGCTGCGCACGACGATGATCCGCCGCGCCTTCGAGGCGATCTCGGACATTCCGACCCGGCTGATCTGCTTTTCGGACGACATGGACGGCATGCGCAAGGTGCCCGGCAATGTTCCCAACCAGGAGCTTCTGCACGAGAACCTGCAGCGTCCGCTGACCTCGGTGCCCGACCCGTTCGGCGAATATGAGAGCTTCGGCGATCACAACAACGCCATGCTACGGCGTTTCCTCGACACTTTCGGCTTCGAATACGAGTTCTATTCGGCGACCGAGTTCTACCGCTCGGGCCGGTTCGACGACACGCTGAAGCTGGCGACCGAACGCTATGACGAGATCATGAAGGTCATGCTGAAATCGCTGCGCGACGAGCGTCAGCAGACCTATTCGATCTTCCTGCCGGTCCATCCCGAGACGGGGCGGGTGCTTTATGTGCCGATGAAGCATGTCGATGCCGCGAACCACACCGTCACCTTCGATGACGAGACCGGCCGCGAATGGACGCTGCCGGTGACGGGCGGCAACGTAAAGCTGCAGTGGAAGCCCGATTTCGGCGCGCGCTGGGCCGCGCTCGGCGTCGATTTCGAGATGTATGGCAAGGACCATTCCACCAACACGCCGATCTATGACCGGATCTGCGAGATCCTCGGCGGCAGGAAGCCCGAGCATTTCACCTATGAGCTCTTCCTCGACGAGAATGGCGAGAAGATCTCGAAATCGAAGGGCAACGGGCTGACCATCGACGAATGGCTGAGCTATGCCTCGACCGAGAGCCTGAGCTATTTCATGTACCAGAAGCCCAAGACCGCCAAGCGGCTGTGGTGGGACGTGATCCCGAAGGCGGTGGACGAGTATCATCAGCAGTTGCGCGCCTATCCGGGGCAGGAGCCGAAGGCGCAGATCGACAACCCGGTCTGGCATATCCATGGCGGCATCCCGCCCGAAAGCCGGATGGTGGTGCCCTTCGCGATGCTTCTGAACCTGGCCTCGGTGGCGGGGGCGACCGACAAGGACGGGCTGTGGGGCTTCATCAAACGCTATGCGCCCGAGGCCTCGCCCGAGACCCATCCCGACCTCGATCAGGCGGCGGCCTTCGCGGTGCGCTATTTCCATGATTTCGTGGCGCCGCATCGCCAGTTCCGCGCCCCCGATGCAAAGGAACGCGCGGCGATGGAGGATCTCGTTGCCCGGCTGAAGCTCTGGGAGGGCGGACAGGATGCCGAAGAGCTGCAAAGCCTCGTCTTCGCGGTCGGCAAGGATCACGGGTTCGACCCGTTGCGCGACTGGTTCAAGGCGCTTTACGAGGTGCTGCTGGGCGCGAGCCAGGGGCCGCGCTTCGGCGGGTTCATCGCGCTTTACGGCATCGACGAGACGGTGCGGCTGATCGAGGATGCGCTGGCGCGCGGCTGAGCCGCCCGTGATCCGATTGATTGCAGGCGTCGAGCCTTCAGGCCCGGCGCCAGGCCTTCCAGCGCCGTTTCCAGAGGCGTCCGAATGTCCCGCCGGGCTGGCTGAAGAGCTTCCTGCCCAGCTTCTGTGCCCTTGCCGCAAGTTCCGCCTGCCGGGCCGCGATCCGGGCGCAAAGCTCGGCGCGCAGTTCAGGACCGCCGGGCAGGTCGGGGCTGGCCGCGACATGGGCGCCGAGCAGCGCGAGATCGTGATGTTCTCCGAGAAGCTCCGAGAGCCGGTCGATCCGCTCCGAGCGCCGGCGCAGCCGCTCGGGCCCGAGGGGGCGCATGAGCCGGGTATGGAAGCCGTGATATCTGACGCGCTTGCGCCAGTCGTGTAGCTGGGCGTCCTTCGGTCTGCGCGCGGCGGCCCTCTGGCCGCTTCTGGCGCGGGCGAAGGTGCGTTCGAGCCCCCGCCGCAACGGCCGGAAACCATGGCCGTAAAGCGTCCAGCTCCGGGCCCGTTCGCGCAGGGCCACCATGGTTTCGCGGAAGGCGGCCAGATCGGCCTCGATATCCGTCCGCGCCATGGCGCGCGCGCGCCCCGCCAGCAGATGCGCCCGCAACGGCGCGACCCCGACCGGAAGGTCCGACAGCCGTCCGGCCGCGGCCAGACGGTCGAAGGCCTCGATCATGCTGTCGCGGTCGCGCAGGGCCGACAGCCGCCGTGCAGCGTCGCGGATCGCCGCGTTCTCGCGGGCATAGGCGGGAAAGTCGGGCCGGACCATCCGGATCAGGGCGCGCAGCTTCTTGCTGCGTTTGCGCAGCGCATGCACCTTCTCGGTAAGCCCGAGGCGCGGCGCGTCGAGCTCGGCCAGTGCCGCGTCGATTTCCTCGACCGCGATCCGCCGCAGCGCGGCTTCGGTGGTCTTGTCCGAGCGTTTCAGGCGGTAGGTCATGTCGGAAAGCGTCGTCTTCGTGAACTCGCATGGAACCGGAATGCCTCCGATGCCTAGGCGCGGATTGTGAGCCTTTTGTGACAGCGGTGGAAGCATTGCGGGCCGGGATTGGGTGGGCCGGGGCGGTCTGCTCTCACGCTGCCGCGAAAACGGGCATCAGCCGGTCAGATCGGCGGCGTCGAGCCGGAAGGCCTGCCCGAATCCGCCATTCAGATGCCCGGATTGCGGCATCAGCCGGACGAAATGGAAATCGGTGAAATCGACATAGAGCCGGGCCTTGGGCTGCTGCCTCAGATAGGTTTCGCGCAGTGCCGCCCGGTCGGCGGGGCAGGTGACGAAGACCGCGCGGGCCTGCAATGTCAGCCGCGGATGGGTCAGCGGATTGCCTTTGGGGCCCGGTTCGCCCAGCAGGAGCGAGCAGTCGGGACAGGCGCGGAGCGCCGTCGTATGCGGCGCCAGATCCGAGACCAGCGTCACCGGCAGACCGTCCGGCCCCTGCGTCAGCGCGATTCGCGTGACGAAGGGTGCGCCGTCGCGCAGCACTGCCAGCGCCGCGAACCGGGCCCC
The DNA here is from genome assembly GCF_002073975.1 of Rhodovulum sp. MB263. NCBI lineage: Bacteria > Pseudomonadati > Pseudomonadota > Alphaproteobacteria > Rhodobacterales > Paracoccaceae > Rhodovulum > Rhodovulum sp. MB263. Next base: position 1,237,472 of record NZ_CP020384.1, read on the forward strand.
GGCGATCAGCTTGCGGGCCAGCGCCAAGGCGGTGGCATCGACCGGGCGAAACGGGTCGCTGGTCGCCATGCCGGGCTTACAGCCGGATCGTCGAGATCAGCCGCCCGTAATCGGCCTCGCCGACATGCACGCTGCGCCGGTAGGAAAAGAACCGCTCGGGGTCGGAATAGGTGCAATGCCGGGTCCAGGCCGCCTGGCCGATACCGGCGCCCCGCAGCCGCGCGAGGCTGAAGCCCGGCAGGTCGAACTGCATCCGGTCGCCATGGCCGGCGGCGAAGAACCGTGCCGAATCCGGGTCTTCGCTCAGGAAGGCGTCAAGGAAGTCGGGACCCACCTCATAGGCACGCTGGCTGATCGTGGGGCCGATCACCGCGGTCGTCTCCGCGCGCCGGGCGCCGAGCGCCTCCATCGCCTCGAGCGTGGCCTCGAGAATGCCGCCAAGCGCGCCGCGCCAGCCGGCATGGGCCGCGCCGACCACGCCGGCGCCGTGATCGGCGAAGAGAACCGGCTGGCAGTCGGCGGTCAGCACGCCCAGCGCCAGGTCGGGCTGCCGCGTTACCATCGCATCGGCGCGCAGCGGGGTTTCGGGCAGGGCCTCTATCACCGCGACAGCCGCGGAATGCACCTGGTGAACGGTGACCAGCCGGTCGTTCTTCACCCCCATCGCGCCTGCCACCCGGTTGCGGTTGATCGCCACCGCCTCGGACAGATCCGACGAGCCGCCGCCGCAATTCAGGCCCGCGAATACCCCCGAAGAGGCGCCGCCGCGGCGGGTGAAGAACCCGTGGCGGAGCGGAGCCAGCGCGTCAGAGGTGAGTATTTCCAGAGTCATGACTGCAGTCCTGGCGGATCGGGAGCGTGTGCGGGGGTGAGGGCGAGCGTCTTGAAGAGCGTTCCCATTTCCTCGGGATGGGTCAAGCGGCGATGTGCGGCGAGATGTCCTGCAAGGGCATCGCCGGCAAGGTTTCGCGCCAGAATCTCGGTTCGGGCCGCAATTCCCAGTCGTTCGAGAAAGGCGCCCTGCGGCACGGGGCCGCTGACCTGCAGGCCGGTTGCGGCCCGGGCCAGCGCCTCGAAATCGACATGCGCGGTCAGGTCGGCCTCGCCGGGATGGGCCAGGACCGGCTCGGGCCGGTGCGCGCGCAGCGCCTGCAGGGTGTCGCCAAGGCTGTGCCAGCCGCCGTAATCGACGATCAGCGTCGCGCCGCCATGGGCGGAAATCCGCGCGGCGAGGCGCGCGAGGATGGTCTCGGCGGCGGTGCAGGTCTCGACGATGTCGCCGGGCGTGGTATCGGCAAGCCGGTGATCGAGCGCGGCCAGCGGCAAGGGCGCAGACAGCCCGAGGCTCAGCCGCCCGCCGTCGAGCCCGACCAGACGCTCGCACCAGCCGGCGGCGTCGCGCTGGAACTGGCGGATCGGCAGGGCGTCGAAGAATTCGTTGGCAATCAGGAAAAGCGGCGCCTCGGGCAGCGCGTCGACGCTGTCGAGCCAGGCGATGTCCTGCTCGGGCAGGGTTGCACGCTGGCGGGCCCTGAGATGGGGCGAGGTCTCGACAAGATGCAGCCGCGCGGCGGCGTGAAACCCCGGCACGCCCCGTGTCGCGCGCCAGAGATCGGCCATCAGCGTGCCGCGCCCGGGGCCCAGCTCGGCCAGGGTGAAGGGGGCGGGCGCGCCCTGGTCGAGCCAGACCTGCGCGAGCCAGAGCCCCAGAAGCTCGCCGAACATCTGGCTGATCTCGGGGGCGGTGGTGAAATCGCCCGACAGTCCGAACGGGTCGCGGGTGCTGTAATAGCCATGTTCGGGATGCATCAGGCAATCGGTCATGAACTCGGCGATGCTGATGGGGCCGGTCGCGGCGATTCGCCGGGCGAGAAGGCGGGCGAGCGGGGTTTCGGTCATGTCCGGGGCCTTGCCGCGTGCAGGATGAGGCCGAGGCCGAACGCGATCATCGGCATAGACAGCAACTGGCCCATGGTCAGCCCGTAGCCCTGCCAGTGCAGGGCAAGCCCGAGCGGGTTGCCGGGGCCTGCGAATTGCGCATCGGGCTGGCGGAGGAACTCGACCGCGAAGCGCGCGAGCCCGTAACCGGTGAAGAAGGTTCCGGCGATCCGTCCGGGCGCCTCGAGCGCGCCGCGGGCCAGCGCGAGCCAGAGCAGGAGCCCGCCGAGCAGAAGGCCCTCCAGCCCGGCCTCGTAGAGCTGCGAGGGGTGGCGGGCGCAGGGCAGGCTGTTCCAGTCGGGGCAGTATTGCGCGGCTGCGCCCGGAAAGACGACGGCCCAGGGCAGATCCGAGGGACGGCCCCAGAGCTCGGCATTGATGAAATTCGCGATCCGTCCGAAGAAGAGGCCGATGGGCACTGCGAGCGCGAGCGCGTCCGCAGCCGGCAGAAGCGGAACGGCCTGTTTGCGGGTGAAGATCACGAGCGCGGCCATCACCCCCAGAAGGCCGCCATGGAAGGACATCCCGCCATGCCAGAGCATCGGGATCTCCCAGGGGGCCTGGAGGTATTCATGGGGCTTGTAGAACAGCACGAAGCCCAGCCTTCCGCCGAGGATCACGCCCAGCACGATCCAGGTCAGAAGCTCTTCGACCTGATCGGGGCGCATCGGCGGGCGGGATCCGGCCCAGATCCGGTCGCGGCGCATCAGCGCGACGACGAGGCGCCAGCCAAGCACGATGCCCGCGATATAGGCGAGCGCGTACCAGCGCAGCGCAAAATCGAGGCCGAAGACCGAGATCGAGAAGATCTCGGGGCTGAGGTCGGGGAAAGAGAGTACCGCTTGCATCCTGGGTCTTCTGTTCTCTGTGCGGCGCGGCGAAGTCAACCTTGAGCTTGGCGCGCCTGCGGGCCATATAGGGCGCGATTGTGAAAGCCAGTATAAAAGCCAGAGGCCGCCATGCAGACCCGCAACAAATTTCTCGACGACATGTCGAAGCTGATGACGAATGCCATGGGTGTGGCCCAGGGGGCCAAGGACGAAGCCGAGACCGCCATGAAGAGTATGCTCGACCGTTGGCTCGCCGACCGGAATTTCGTGACGCGTGAGGAATTCGACGCGGTGCGGGCGATGGCGCAGAAGGCGCGCGAGGAGAACGAGGCGCTCAAAGCCCGGATCGCGGCGCTGGAAGCGAAATAGGCGGCGCTCTGCGCGGCGGCCGCCAGGGGGCGAATTTTCGACGAAAATTCGTTCTAGGGCAAAGCGGCGCGTCCCGCCGCGGGCCTTGTCCGGTCTGCTGCCGCAGCCGGGCTTTATCCGTCTCACGGCATCGGCGGATCCTGTCTGGCATCCCGCCTTTGCCAGCCTTTGTCGGCCCGGACCCGGATCTGACATGGGGCTGTGCCCCCCGGGCGGTCCCGCTGTCCGTCTTTGCCCCTCTGGATCGTCGCGCGCCGGATAACGGGCCGCCTCTCCGCATCGGAAGATGGTCTCTTTCCCTGTCCGGTTCCGCTCGGCCGTCATCGCGATGGCGCAAGGCAACCCGCGCCGTCTGATGGGCCCGGAGGCCGTGCGCGGTCCGGCCGGCCTTCCGAGAGCTTTGGCCGGAGACCGTCCGGCAGGGATCTCTTTATCCACAGATCCCCGACGCGTTCCGGATTTCCGCGTCACGCCTGAATTGTCCACAAGATATTGCGGTCTGTCTTTCAAACTTAACAAAAATCCACTTTACAGCCTCCGGCTTTGCCCTCACCATATTTTGTAAGGAAACGGGGGTGCTCCCCCGGACCTAGAGCAAGAGCCAAAGCCTAGTGGGCCTCGGTCCAGCCTGGGCTAGACCGAAAGCGAGGCCGGGCATGAGCTATACCGAAGATTACCTGCTGAGCGACGAGATCCATCCCATCGACCTGGTCGAGACTCTCGCCTCGCATCATGACTGGGAATTCGACCGTGTCACCGATGACCAGATCGCGATGGCGGTGGTCGGCCAGTGGCGGACCTATTCGATCACCCTGGCCTGGTCGGCCTTCGACGAGACGCTGCGGCTGGTCTGCACCTTCGAGATGGAGCCCCCGCCCGAACGTCTGCCGGTGCTTTACGAGACGCTCAATGCCACCAATGACATGTGCTGGGCCGGAGCCTTCACCTTCTGGCACGATCAGCGGCTCATGGTCTGGCGCCACGGGCTGATGCTGTCGGGCGGGCAGACCGCAAGCCCGGAGCAGATCGACCAGCTGATCCAGGCGGCGGTGTCCTCCTGCGAGCGCTTCTACCCGGCCTTCCAGCTGGTGGTCTGGGCCGACCGCACGCCCGCCAATGCCCTGCAGGTCGCCATTGCGGATGCCTACGGGCGCGCCTAACCTCCGGCCCCGACAGGCAGAAGGGGCATATCATGGAATTCGACGACCTTTCCGCCCGGGGGCTGGTGCTTCTGGGCTGCGGCAAGATGGGATCGGCGCTGCTCGAGGGCTGGCTGAAGCGCGGCCTGCCCGCAGGTGCGGTCTGGGTGCTCGATCCGCACCCCTCCGACTGGCTGCGCGCACGGGCCGCCGAGGGGCTTCATCTCAACGAGGATCTGCCCGGGGCGCCCGCGCTGGTGCTGCTTGCGGTCAAGCCGCAGCTGATGGACGAGGCGCTGCCGCAGGTGGCGGGCTTTGCCGATGGGCGCACGCTGTTCGTCTCGATCGCGGCGGGCAAGACGCTTGGCTATTTCTCCGACCGGCTGGGCGCCGGGGCACCGGTGGTGCGGACCATCCCGAACACCCCCGCCGCCGTCGGGCGCGGCATCACCGCTCTGATCGGCAACGCCAAGGTCGACGAGGCGGGGCTGGCGCTGGCCGAGACGCTTCTGTCGGCCGTGGGGCAGACGGTGCGGCTTGACGATGAAAGCCAGATGGATGCGGTCACGGCCGTTTCGGGCTCCGGGCCCGCCTATGTGTTCCACCTGATCGAGACCCTGGCCAAGGCGGGCGAGGCCGCGGGCCTGCCGCCGGAAATGGCGATGAAACTGGCCAAGGCCACGGTCGCGGGGGCGGGGCAACTGGCCGAGGAGGCCGCCGAGGACCCCGCACAGTTGCGCATCAACGTCACCTCGCCGGGCGGCACGACGGCGGCGGCGCTGGCGGTGCTGATGGACCCCGAGACCGGCTTTCCGTCGCTTCTGGAAAAGGCGGTCGCGGCCGCGACGGCACGCGGCAGGGAACTGGGCGCATGAGCGAGATTTCCTTCGACGATTTTCTCAAGGTCGATATCCGGGTGGGGCAGATCAGCCGGGCAGAGCCCTATCCCGAGGCGCGCAAGCCCGCGATCCGGCTCTGGGTCGATTTCGGCCCAGAGATCGGCGAGAAGAAAAGCTCGGCCCAGATCACCGCGCATTACGCGCCCGAGGACCTGCCGGGCCGCCGCGTGCTGGGGGTGGTCAATTTCCCGCCGCGCCAGATCGGCAAGGTCCGCTCCGAGGTGCTGGTGCTCGGTCTGCCCGACGAGAATGGCGAGGTGGTGCTGATCGTGCCCGACAAGGACGTGCCTCTGGGCGGGCGGCTGTTCTGATGGCGAAGATCCTCGTCACCCGCCCGATGCCCGAGATGGTCGTCGAGGCGGCCCGGCCCCTGGGCGAGACCGAGTTCCGGCAATCGACGCAGCCGCTGTCGCCGGACGAGCTGCGCGCGGCGCTCACGGGCTATGACATCGTGCTGCCGACGCTGGGCGATGCCTTCTCGGCCGCGGTCTTCGCCGATGTGCCCGTGCCGCGGGCGCGTCTGCTGGCCAATTTCGGCGTCGGCTTCAACCATATCGACGTGGCGGCGGCGCGGTCGGTCGGAGTGGCTGTGACCAACACGCCCGGCGCCGTGACCGATGCGACCGCCGATATCGGCATGATGCTGATCCTGATGAGCTGCCGCCGCGCAGGCGAGGGCGAGCGGCTGGTGCGCGCGGGTCGCTGGCAGGGCTGGCATCCGACGCAGATGCTGGGGCTGCATGTGACCGGCCGGACGGTCGGCATTCTCGGCATGGGCAATATCGGGCAGGCCATTGCCCGGCGCTGTCATTTCGGCTTCGGCATGGAGGTTCTCTATCACAGCCGCAGCCCGAAGGTGCTGGATTTTCCGGCCCGGGCGCTGGGCAGCCCCGAGGCGCTGGCGGCCGAGGTCGATATCCTCGTCTCGGCGGTGCCGGGCGGGGCCGCGACCCGGCATCTGATCGGGGCCGGCGTGCTGGCGGCGATGAAGCCCACCGCGCATCTCGTGAACATCTCGCGCGGCGAGGTGGTCGACGAGGCGGCGCTGATCGCGGCGCTCGAGGCGGGCAAGATCGCGGGGGCGGGACTTGATGTCTACGAATTCGAACCCGAGGTGCCCGAGGCGCTGCGGGGCCGCGAGAACGTGACGCTTCTGCCCCATCTCGGCACCGCGACGCTGGAGGTCAGAACCGCCATGGGGCTGATGGCGGTCGAGAATATCCGCGCCCATCTGGACGGCCGGCCGCTGCCCGATCCGGTCGGCTGAGCGGTCGGGGCTCAGCCCGCCAGATGGCGGATGAGCCCGCGCGAGGCGTCCTCGACCAGATCGAGCACCAGATCGAAGCTGCCGTCGTAATAGGGGTCGGGCAGCTCGTCGCGGTCGGCTTCGGCAAAGTCGAGGAACAGACTGACCGGCGTTTCGCTGTCGATCGGGCGCATCCGCTCCAGCGCGGTGAGGTTCGAGCGGTCCATCGCGAGGATCAGATCGTAGGTGGCGAAATCGGCGGCCCTGACCTGGCAGGCGCGCAGCCGTGTCAGGTCGTAGCCACGCCCGGCCGCGGCGCGGATCGCGCGCGGGTCGGGCGGATCGCCCACATGCCAGCCCCCCGTTCCCGCGCTTTCGACCTCGACATCGAGGCCCTCGGCCCGGGCCAGGGTCTGGAACACCGCATGCGCGGTCGGCGAGCGGCAGATATTGCCGAGACAGACGAAAAGGATTCGGGTGGTCATGGCGGCCTCCTTTTGCTCTGAGGGATAGCGGAGGTAGGCCTGATGACCAAGATCGTGATTCTCACCGGGGCCGGGATCTCGGCCGAAAGCGGGCTTGGCACGTTCCGCGACGTGGACGGGCTCTGGACCCGCTACGACCTGAACGATGTGGCGACGCCCGAGGGCTTTGCCCGCGATCCGGGGCTGGTGATGCAGTTCTACAATGCGCGGCGCCGGAATGCGGCCGAGGCGGCGCCGAACCCGGCGCATCTGGCTCTGGCCCGGCTCGAGGCGGCGCTGCCGCCCGGATCGGTCCGGATCGTGACCCAGAATGTCGACGATCTTCATGAGCGCGCCGGAAGCCGCGCGGTCTGGCACATGCATGGCGAACTGGCACGGGCGCGCTGCACGGCCTGCGGCGCGGGCTGGCAGGCGCCGGCCGAGATGCGGGTGGCGGATGCCTGCCCGTCCTGCGGCGCGCCCGCGACCCGGCCCGACATCGTCTGGTTCGGCGAGATGCCCTATCACATGGAAGAGATCTGGGAGGCGCTGCGCGTGGCCGATCTGTTCGTGGCGATCGGCACCTCGGGCAGCGTCTATCCGGCGGCGGCCTTCGTGCAGGATGCGGCAAGGGCCGGGGCCGGAACGCTCGAGCTGAACCTCGAGCCCTCCGAGACGGCCGGCTATTTCGACCGGGTCCGGCACGGGCCCGCCTCGGAGATCGTGCCGGGCTGGGTCGAGGACTATCTCGGCGCCCGGGGCTGAGGATGGATGGGCCGGAGGCCGGATGGCCCCCGGCGCCCCGAGCGGCCTATTGCGCCATGTGGCCCTTCATCGGCATGTCTGCGCCGTTGCCGGCATGGCCGCCCACCGACGGACGGACCTTCTCGACCGGGGCCTGGATCTTGAGCTTGCCGGCCCTCTCGAAGGTCAGGGTCAGATCGACCATGTCGCCCGGGTTCAGTGGACGGGTCAGGCCGAGCAGCATGACATGATCGCCGCCGCGGCGCAGCTCGTGCCGGCCATGGGCGGGCAGCGGGAAGCCCTCCTCGACCTCGATCATCCGCATCACGCCATTGGCATCCGAGACATGGGTGTGCAGCTCGACCCGCTCGGCGGCGTCGGAAGAGGCGGCGATCAGCCGGTCGTCCTCGGCGCCGTTGTTGACGAGGGTCATGAAGGCGGCGCCCGATTGCGCCATCGGCGAGGAGACGCGGGCATAGGCGCCCTCGACGACGATATCTCCGGCCATGGCGGGCAGGGCGGAGGCGAGCGCGATCAGGCCCGCATAGAGAGTGGTTTTCAGGGACATTTCTGGCCTCCTGGTCCTTGGCTGTCTGGAAGGGTCTTCGGGGGTCAGGCGATGCGACCGGGAGGGGCGCGCGAGCGGGGCCGCGGTGGGCGGCATCCGCAGGGAGCGGGCCGCCGGGCCGGGCGGCGCAGCGGCCGGGCGCGGAGCAGGCGGAGCGGCAGGGCTGGGGGCGCGGGGGCAAGGGCTGCCAGCGCCGCGAGCCCGTCGGGGCAGATATGCGGCGGTCCGATCGGCTGCCCGGTCGCGTCGATCTCTATGGCCTGCAGGCCGAAGCCGGTGCAGAGCAGGAACCGGTCGACCGGGCGCGGCGCCGTGCGTGCCGCCGCGAGGCTCAGCGAGGTGAGCGCGAGCAGCAGTGCGAGGCAGAGGCCGAGGAGAGAGCGGAGCCCGGTCATGGCGCGAGTCTAGAGCGGTTCGAGACCGGGGGCGAGCCGGTTTCGTGCCGGGCAGCGGGCGGGCGCTCCCGCCTCCAGCCTGCACGGGGCTGGCGCCCCGCTTGGCCCGAGTTGGGCCGGGCCGCGCGCAGGCGCGCGGCGCCTCCGGCGGGGGTATTGGTGCCAAGAAGAAGGGGCGCATGCAAAAGGCCCCGCGCAAGCGGGGCCGTCGGACTGTTTGCACAAGAAGGGTAGGCCGGGCCGGATCAGGCGGTGGCCTGGGCCTTCTCGATGTCTTTCTTGACCTTGAGGGCCTTTTCGGAAAGCTCTGCTTCGCTGGCCTTTGCCAGGAAGTTGTCCAGGCCGCCGCGGTGGTCGACGGTGCGCAGGCCCGCGGCCGAGACGCGGAACTTGAAGGACCGGCCCAGGACGTCGGAGATCAGGGTCACCTCGTTGAGGTTCGGCAGGAACCGGCGCCTGGTCTTGTTATGGGCGTGGCTGACATTGTTGCCGGTCATCGGCCCTTTGCCGGTCAGTTCGCAGACGCGCGACATGGTTGTTTTCCTCGTTTCGATAAAGCGACAGACGCCGCAAAGGCAGCGCCGGGAATTCTGTCCGGGCTGAATAGGGGGAAGAAGGGGCGAGGTCAAGCGATTCATCCCGAGGCAGGGAAGGGGGGCCTGTGCGGGAATGGGAGGCTTGGCGCGATGAGGCGGGGTATGGAAGCGGGGTGGGATGGTCTGGGGAGCAGCGATCCTCCGGTCAGGGCAAAGCGCGATCCTGTCATCGCCGGTTTGGGGCTGGAAAATGACCCCGGTCACGCCAGATCCGGGCTTCGACGCCCGCGCTGTCGGCTCTTGGGGCGAGCTGTGTGGCTTGTGCAGCGGCCTCGCGGTGGATCATCTGGAACGGAGGTCTGCCCGGCGGGTGGCGAGGGCCGGGACGGTCGGGGTCGCGGGGGCGGCGCCTGTCATGCGCCAGTCGGGGACCGGGTGGCTTGGCAAAGCGGCCCATGGAACCGGCGTGCCGAGGCGGCGGGTTATGAGGCCGATCCTGTGGCCGCAGCCCGGGCAGAAGTTCGGGTCGGTCCATGCTGGTCTTGGTCATCGGGCTCTCGGTATGGCCTGGGGTGACGCTTCGAGACGCCATCTTAATCCTGCAGCTCGAGGACCTCCCTGGATCACACCGCCAGCGGCGTCGACATGACACCAGCTCCCCGGACAGGAACGACCAGGGCCGTTGGCGATCTGGTTTGGTTCCGAGATGGAGTGGCGGGGCAGGTGGCCGGGGCAAACAGGGGCATCCAGAGGCTTTTTCCGAATCTGAAGGGGCAGGAAACGGTCCGGGGGGCCATTTCCCTGACGACTGCGATCCGGACATGTCTGAGCTTGAGGGGCCTGTTCGGCCCGGTCGCGCGCCTGATCCGGATGACCGGGCTCGACCGGCCAGGTCCTGACTGTTCGTCGCCGTGCCAACGCCAGGCACTTCTCGCAGTGCAGCCTCCATGCCGCTGCTTCTGTCAACCCTTGAACCTGTTGATCGACAATGAGCTATTGCCCGCCATTGGTGCGAGGCAATGCCGGATGGCATCCCCTTCCGCAGCGATGGAGACTGGACCGCACGCAAGCACGGCGCGATGCGCCGGCGCGAAGGACGCAAGCTTCATCTCCAGATGAACACCGCCACCGGCGACATCCGCGCAGCCGAGGTCCCCTCGCGCGGTCAGGACGACAGCCCATTCGCCGGAAAAAGGATCCGCCGGATCGTCTCCCGATCGTTCTCATTGCGGGGGCGGCTCTCTCAGATCCCGCGCGGAGAGGAAATCGATACCGTCACCGCCGACGGGGGATATGCCGTTGCCATGCGGCCATCCCCGAGGGTGATGCAGAACCGGCCTGAGCGTTCCTCCGGATCCCGGACCGGGAGTCGAAGTGCTTACAAAGCGAAGGCCTCCTTATGAGCAGACAGCCTCCGCCGTTTCACCGGCGGGTTCAAGGATCAGGCCGTTTCGCGTCGGTCAGAGCTCGGCGCCGCCCAGACCGGCATCGCGCGCGACCCCGGGCGTGACGCCGTCGCGGCTGAAAAGCTGGCGGCTTGACTTGAACGCGTGGCCGCTGGTTCGGCCGGGGCAATCCGGCGGCAGCAGGTCGAGACCGCGGAACTGATCGAGCTGCGCGGCGAGAACCGGCGCCTGAAGGAAGAGGGGGATGCGATGCGGACAGGTGAACAGGCGAGCGGCATGCGTTCGAGTGAGCCTGTGACCGCTTTTCGCGCCTTGGGCGGCGAAGCCATGAAGGACAAGCTCGCCTTCATCGCGGACCATCTCGGCGAACACGGCGTCGGCCTCATCTGGCAGGTGCTCTCGGCCAGCACGAGCTGGTTCCCCCCTTGGTGCGCCGCCGCCCCGAAAAGAGCGCTGCGCCATGCCGCGCGGGACAGTCTTCTTCCCGGGATATGTGCGATCTTCGAGGCGCTCCGCGGGCGCTACAGGGCACCCCGCGGTTGCCTTTGTCCGCCATTGGTCCGAGCGGCAATGGCGAGTGGCATCGGCCAGCAAGGCGCGGTCGGCCGCGTTCCGCGGACAACCGCCAGCCGGCACAACCTCGGCATCGCGCCGAACTTGCCGAAGCGGAATATCAGGGCTGCGGAGCCGGACAGGATCTGGCTGGCCGACATCAGCGAGGTGCCGGCTGACGAGGGCTGGCTCTATCTGGTCGGGGTCGAGGACATGGCGGGGATGAAGATCGTAGGGGGGCGATGTCAGAGCAGCTGAAAATCAGGCTGGCCCTCGATGCGATGGGCATGGCGCTGCAGAACCGGCGGCCGGTACCGGGGTTGATCTGGCATTCGGATCGCGGGGTCCAGTGCGCGGCCAGTGACTGCAGGCGGCGTCTGGAGACCCGCAAAGCCGACGCGTCGATGCGCCGGAAAGGCAAGTGGCTGGATAACGCTCCCATGGAGAGCTTCTGCGCATCGCTCAAGAACGAGCTGGTCGACCGCATCAGGGGCCGGATGCGCCAGGAGACGAAGGCCGCTCTGTCCGAGCAGATTGCCATCCTCTGCAATCGACACCGTCGTCACCCTAGCACCGGCGACCGGACGCCGGATCAGGCAAGGATCGACACGGGTCCCGTGATGGCCGCAGTGAATATCAGCCCAGTCCGGGATGAAGGGGCAAGCTCGGAGAGTTCATTGCGGCTTAAGCTGCAACCGCCTGAATGTCCGGTGAAACGGGGGCAAGACCAGACATTCATCCCCTCGACTGATAGCTACACCGAGCTCCAGCGGATTGGTGTCGAAGAGAAGATGGCGGCAGACCCCGGCGGCAAAAGAGAAAATCTTGTCCGTTCATGGTGGTGAAAGCCATCCCGGATTCAATAGCTTCCCGCATCGACCCTGCGACTGCATAGATGCGGGCATGATCGTGTGAAGTCCTTCACCGGCGACCGCAACCGGCCACCAGTGCCCGACAGTATGGAAGGGACGCCCCGGCAGGGCGGCCCTTCGGGTTTGAGGGGTGAGGTGACAGGCTCAGCTGCGCCCGGCCAGAAGCGGCAGGGTCATCGCCCGGGCATAGTCGCGGGCCTCGGCCAGGGCCGGGTCGTAGCTGGCGCGGACCTTGGCCACATCGGCATGCTCGGCGGCCAGCGCATCCTGGACCTCGTTCCAGGCATCGCGCTGGGCGGTGATGACTTCCTCGGGGAAGTTGAGGAAGCGCACGCCCTGCGCCTTGAGCTCGGCCAGCGACTTGGCGTTGAAATGGTCGAACTGGCCCTGCACCTCATAGGCGGCGGCCAGCGCCGCGGCCTCGCAGATCGCCTGCAGATCGGGCGTCAGCTCGTCCCAGGCATCCTGGTTGAACACGACGGCCAGCCCGGCGCCCGGCTCGGTGAAGGCGGGCAGGTAGCAGATATCGGTGATCTTCTGCAGCCCGAAGGCCTGGTCGAGATGGGGTGAGACCCATTCGGCCGCGTCGATGGCGCCCGATTGCAGCGCCTGGAAGATCTCGGCCGGCGGCATCAGCACCGCATTGACGCCGAGCTTGCGGAACACCTCGCCGCCGAGCCCGGCGATGCGCATGTTCAGGCCCTTGAGATCCTCGACGCTTTCGATCGGCTTCCTGAACCAGCCGGCAGACTGCGTGTTCGAGTTGCCGGAATAGAGAGGCTTGAGATTGCGCTGGGCATAGATCTCGTCCCAGACCTCCTGACCGCCGCCCCAGCGCAGCCAGGCCATGTGCTCGGCCGAGGTCATGCCGAAGGGCACACCGGTGAACCAGTGCAGGGCGGGGTTCTTGCCCGCAGCGTAATAGGTCGGCCCATGCCCGACGGGCGCGTTGCCGGCCTGCACCGCATCCTCGACGCCGAAGGCCGGCACCAGCTCGCCCGCGCCATAGACGGTGAAGCTCAGCCGGCCATCCGACATCGCGGCCACGCGCGCGGCGAAATTGGTGACATTGGTGCCCACGGCGGGGGCCATCTTGGGAAAGGCGGTGGGCAGTTTCCAGTGGATCTTGCCCGAGGCGAGTACGGGGCTGGCCAGCGTGCCGGCCGCGGCGACGCCGGCGCCCGTTTTCAGGAAGGTTCTGCGGTGCATCATGTCCTCTTGCGTTGCGCCTACCGGAATATCGTCTGCGGCAGCCAGGTCGCAAGCTCGGGCAGGGCGACCAGGACGCCGAGGGCCACGAGCTGCAATGCCACGAAGGGCAATACGCCGCGATAGGTGTCGAGCGTGGTGATGTCGGGCGGCGCGACCGAGCGGAAATAGAACAGCGCGAAGCCGAAAGGCGGGGTCAGGAAGGAGGTTTGCAGGTTCATCGCGATCAGGATCGCGAACCAGACCGGCGAGATGTCCGAGCCAAGGATCGGCGGGCCCAGCAGCGGGACCACGATATAGATGATCTCGACCGCCTCGAGGATGAAGCCCAGGACGAAGATCACCGCCATCACCAGGAAGATCGCGGTCATGCCGCCGCCGGGCAGGCCTGCCATGAGCTCCTCGACGAGATGATCGCCGCCGAAGCCGCGGAAGACAAGCGACAGCAGCGAGGCCGCGACCACGATGCCGAAGACCATGCCCGAGATCCGGATGGTATCGCTCAGCGCGCCCTGCAAAAGGCCCGCGCGCCAGGTCCGGAGGCCCGCCATCAGCGTGCCCGTCGCGATCAGGATCGCGGCGCCAAGCGCCAGCAGGCCCGGCAGGGTGCCGAGGGCTGCGCGGCCGAGCCCGGCCATGCCCATCCCGACAAGAAGAAGCGCCGCAAGCCCCGCAGAGGCGATCAGTCCGCGCCCGAACGCGCTGCCCCCGGCCCGCTGCGCGGCCATCAGCAACGCCCCGACCGCGCCGAGTGCCGCTGCCTCGGTCGTGGTGGCGACGCCGGCGAGGATCGAGCCCAGCACCGCGAGGATCAGCAGGACCGGCGGCAGGAAGGTGAACAGGATTTCCGAGACGGGCACCGCTTCGCGGGGCGCGCGCGGCTCGGGCGCGGGGCCGAGCCGCAGCGCGACATAGACGGCATAGATCGCGACCAGCATCAGCCCGGGCAGCAGCGCACCCGCGAAGAGATCGCCGACCGAGACCGGGTCGGGCGCGAAATTGCCCGCCGCCTGCTGCGCCTCGAGATAGACATTGCCGATCTGGTCGCCCAGCAGCACCAGGATGATCGAGGGCGGGATCACCTGACCGAGCGTGCCGGAGGCACAGATCAGCCCCGCCGCCAGCCGCTTGTCGATCCCGGCCGAGCGCATCGCGGGCAGAGAGATCAGCACCAGCATGACCACCGTCGCCCCGATGATGCCGGTCGAGGCCGCTATCAGCGCCGAGAAGGCCAGCACGCTCAGCCCCATGCCGCGCGGCGAGCCGCGTGTCAGGCGGCCGAGCACGCCCAGCATGCGCTCGGCAAGCTGCGCGCGTTCGAGCAGCACCCCCATCAGCACGAAGAGCGGCACCGCCATCAGCAGCCGGTTCGACATCACGCCCCAGACCCGGCCCGGGAAGAAGTTGAGGAAACTCAGGTCGAACAGCCCGAAGGCCGAGGCGATCAGCGCGGTCACGAGCGGCACGCCCGCGATCGCCAGCATCGCCGGGATGCCGCTGAGAATGCCGCCGAACAGCCCGAGCAGCAGCGCCAGCAGCACGCCTTCCTGCCCCGTCATAGGGTCTCCTGCATGTCTTTGCCTCGCTCGGCCGGTTTCACGATCATCGCGATCCCCTGCAGGATCATCAGCGTCGAGGCCAGCGGCAGGGTCGATTTGACGATGAAGAGCCCGTCCAGACCGCCGGTCTCGATCGCGCCCTCGCGGATCGACCAGGAATAGGAGAGATCGGGCCAGAATGCCCGGATCATCAGCCCGAAAACCGGGATCAGGAAGACCAGCACGGCGACGATGTCGGCAATGCGGATATAGCGCGGCGACAGCCGTTCGGAGAAGACCTCGACCCGGACATGGCCGCCGCGCGCCAGCGTGACCGGAATGCTGAAGACCAGAAGGCTCGCGAAGGCATAATCGGCGGCGTTCTGGAACTGGATCGAGCCGGTGCCGAAGCCGTAGCGCAGGATCACGATGGCCAGGGTCGACCCGGTCAGGAACAGGGCCGCCGCCACGCAATAGGCCAGCGTGGCACGGTCGAGCCAGTTGCAGAGCCTGAGATAGGCGGTGAGGGGCGCGGCGCGTTTCATTGGTCCGGGGCCTTGCCACAGTCGGGGCCGAACCGCAATTGGCGATCTGGACAGGACGGGGCGAAGCAGGTCCTGCCCGGGCCGGTGGCGCAAGTTCGGCCGAAGAACTTGCCCCTATGACAATATACCGTCTGGCGGCGGGCTGGCGATGCTTTATCCTGCAGCGCCGCGAGAGCCAGGCAGGACCGTCAGGCAGGACCGAGCGAGGACAGGAGGGCGCGATGGCGACCAGGATAGTGGTTCTGGGGGGTGGTTTCGGGGGCATGTATGCAGCCCGCGCGCTGCGTCGCCAGTTCGGCCGCAAGGCCGAGATCGAGGTGATCAACGCCCAGAACTATTTCGTCTTCCAGCCGCTTCTGCCCGAAGTGGCGGGCGGTTCGATCACGCCCGCCCATGCGGTCTCGCCGCTGCGGTTCATCCTCGACGGCATCTTCGTGCGCAAGGCCGTGGTCGACAGCGTCGATTTCGAGCGCAAGGTGGTGACCGTTTTCCAGGGCATCCAGCGGCGCCCGACCGAGGTCGGCTATGACCATCTGGTGATCGCGCTGGGCCAGGGCACCGACTTTTCGCGGATGCCGGGGCTCGAGGAACATGCGCTGAAGATGAAGACGCTCGAGGATGCGCGCCGCCTGCGCGGCCATATCATCGAGCAGCTCGAACATGCCCAGGTGACCGAACTGCCCGACACCAAGCGCGGCGCGCTGACCTTCACCGTGGTCGGCGGCGGCTTCTCGGGGGTCGAGACGGTCGGCGAGATGAAGGAGATGATCGACCGCTCGCTGCGCTTCTACCCCAAGATCGACCCGTCCGAGGTGCGGGTGCAGCTGATCGAGTTCGCGCCGCGTATCCTGAACGAGATGCCCAGGCCTCTGGCCGATTACGCGGTGGGCCATCTCGAGCGCCACGGCATCGAGATCAAGCTGGGCACCGGTGTGAAAAGCGCCACCCACCGCCAGCTGGTCACCACCACGGGCGAGGTGATCGACACCCGCACCATCGTCGCCACCATCGGCAATGCGCCTCTGCCGGTGGTGCAGCGGATGGGGCTGACGCTTGAGAAGGGGCGAATCCCGGTCGACCGGATGCTGCGGGTGGCGGGCCTCGACGGGGTCTGGGCGCTGGGCGACTGCGCGCTGATCCCGCTGAAGGAGGGCGCCTCGGAACGGGCCGATTTCGCCCCGCCGACCGCGCAATTCGCGGTGCGCGAGGCCAAGCGGGTTGCCCGGAACATCGCGGCCACGGTCAGGGGGCGCGCGCCGAAGCCCTTCGCCTATGCTTCGCGCGGGGCGCTGGCCTCGCTGGGCGCCAAGCGCGGCGTCGCCAATGTCTTCGGTCGCAACATCACCGGTTTTCCCGCCTGGTTCATCTGGCGGTCCTATTACCTGGCGCTCCTGCCCGGCATCGGCACCCGCATCCGGGTGATGATCAACTGGTCGCTCGACATGCTGGGCGCGCGCAGCCTGGTGCAGCTGAAATTCTACGGCAAGCCGCCGCTGCGCTATGTCTATTACCGTGCGGGCGACCGTATCTACAATGCGGGCGACCGCTCGGACGGGTTCTACACGGTGATTTCGGGCACCGTCGAGATGGAGCGGCCCGACGAGACCGACGCCGGGACCGGCGCCATGACGACCCGCGTAATCGGCCCGGGCGGGCATTTCGGCGAAAGGCTGATCCTCGGGGCGACCCGGCGCCGGACCACGGTGCGCGCCAGGGAAGATTGCAAGGTGCTGGTCATGAACCGCGAGGAGTTCATGATGCTGGCCGAAGGCTTCTCGGCCTTCCGCGACTATTTCCGGCCCTATATGGAAAAACGCGGTGTCGCGCTTCCCGATGGGGATGAAAAGGACGGCAGATAGGTCCGGACCCGTCTGAAAAGACGGCTTGGTCGCAGGTTTCGGGCCGTAAAGGCGATTTGGAGCCCCGTCGCGGCCCGGTTGTGGCCGGGCCCGAGTTTACAGCGGGGCCAAAACCGTCTTTGCTGCCGGAGAGCTGCGTCAACCTATGGATCCTCCATGGCGATCACCGCGACCATCCGGCACCTGACCCATTACCGCTATGACCGTCCCGTCAGCCTTGGCCCGCAGGTGATCAGGCTGCGGCCCGCGCCGCACAGCCGCACGCGGGTGATCTCGCATTCGCTGAAGGTCTCGCCCGGCGGGCATTTCGTCAACCACCAGCAGGACCCTTACGGCAACTGGCTGTCGCGCTTCGTCTTCCCCGAGCCGGTGCGCGAGCTGAAGATCGAGGTCGATCTGGTCGCCGACATGACGGTCTACAACCCGTTCGACTTCTTCGTCGACGAGACGGCCGAGGAATGGCCCTTCGACTATCCGGCGGATCTGGCGGATGATCTGACGATCTATCGCAGGCCCGAGCCCGCGGGCGAGCGGATGCAGGCCTTCCTGGCCTCGGTCCCGCGCAACCGGATCCGGACCATCGATTTCCTTGTCGGCCTGAACGCCCGGCTGGAACGCGAGATCGACTACCTGATCCGGATGGAGCCCGGGGTGCAGAGTCCCGAAGAGACGCTGGTGTTGCGCTCCGGCTCCTGTCGCGACACGAGCTGGCTGCTGGTGCAGCTGCTGCGCCATCTGGGCTATGCCGCGCGTTTCGTCTCGGGCTACCTGATCCAGCTGAAGCCAGATCTGGTGTCGCTCGACGGGCCGGCGGGGACCGATCACGACTTCACCGACCTGCATGCCTGGGCCGAGGTCTTCCTGCCCGGCGCGGGCTGGATCGGGCTCGACCCGACCAGTGGCCTTCTGACCGGCGAAAGCCATATCCCGCTGGCCGCGACCCCGCATTACCGCAATGCCGCGCCGATCTCGGGCATGGCGAGCCCGGCCGAGGTCGATTTCCGCTTTCACATGGAGGTCCATCGCACCGCCGAGCATCCCCGCATCACCAGACCCTTTCCCGAGGATGCCTGGGAGGCGCTGGACGCGCTGGGCCAGAAGGTCGATGCGCAGATCGCGGCGCAGGACATGCGGCTGACCATGGGCGGCGAGCCCACCTTCGTCTCGATCGACGATTTCGAGGCCGGGGAATGGAATACCGACGCTGTCGGGCCGATGAAGCGGGGGCTCGCGGACCGGCTGATCCGGCGGCTGCGGGACCGCTTCGCGCCCGGGGGCTTTCTGCATTACGGGCAGGGCAAATGGTATCCGGGCGAGACGCTGCCGCGCTGGACCTTCTCGCTTTACTGGCGCCGCGACGGGGTGCCGGTCTGGCGGGACCCGGACCTCATCGCCGAGGAAGACCGCAGCGGCGCCAGTGCCGAGGAGGCCCGCCGCTTCCTGTCCGGGCTGGCCGAGGCCATCGGCGTCGGCGCGGATTATGTCCATGCCGCCTATGAGGACCCGGTGGACTGGATCCTCAAGGAGGCCGGGCTGCCGGTCAACGTGACCCCCGAGGATTCGAAACTGAAGGATCCCGAGACCCGCGCCCGGATCGCCCGGGTCTTCAATCGCGGCCTCGACCGGCCCGCGGGCTTTGCCCTGCCGATCCAGCGCTGGCAGTCGAAGGCGGCTGCCGGGCGCTGGCGCTCGGAACACTGGAAGACCCGGCGCGGCCATCTTTTCCTCATTCCCGGCGACAGCCCGGTGGGCTTTCGCTTGCCGCTGGGGTCGCTGCCCTTCGTGCCGCCCTCGGCCTATCCTTACGTCTATCCGGCCGACCCTTCGGCCCCCGCCGGTCCGCTGCCCGATTTCCATGCGGGGCGCGCGGACCGCCGTCACGCGCTGATGGCGGAATTCGAGAGGATCGCCTGCGAGGAAGAGACCGCTGCCATGCCCGGCGCGACGCCGGGCCGGACACAGCCGGTGTCGGAACCGCAGGCTGCGGGGCCGCGCCAGACCGTGATGGAACAGGGCGTCGATCCGAAGGCCGGTGCCGTGCGCACCGCCATCGCGGTCGAGCCGCGTGACGGGCGGCTTTGCCTGTTCATGCCGCCGGTCGAGGCACTGGAGGATTACCTGGAGCTGCTGGCTGCCGCCGAGGAGACCGCCCGGGCGCTGGGCCTGCCGATCCATGTCGAGGGCTACACGCCTCCCCAGGATGCGCGCATGAACGTGATCCGGATCGCGCCGGATCCGGGCGTGCTCGAGGTCAACGTGCATCCCGCTCAAAGCTGGGAGGAGTGCAAGGCGATCACCTTCGGGGTCTATGAAGAGGCACGGCAGTGCCGGCTGGGCGCCGACAAGTTCATGATCGACGGCAGGCATTGCGGCACGGGTGGGGGCAACCATGTCGTGGTGGGCGGCGCCACGCCGATGGACTCGCCCTTCCTCAGGCGGCCCGACCTGATGCGCTCGCTGATCCTCTACTGGCAGCGCCATCCCAGCCTGTCCTACCTGTTCTCGGGGCTCTTCATCGGCCCGACCAGTCAGGCGCCCCGGATCGACGAGGCCCGCCATGACAGTCTGTACGAGCTGGAGATTGCGCTGAGCCAGTTTCCCGACCCGGGCGAGGGCCAGGCGCCGCCGCCCTGGCTGGTGGACAGGCTGCTGCGCAACGTCCTGATCGACGTGACCGGCAATACCCACCGCACGGAAATCTGCATCGACAAGCTGTTTTCCCCCGACGGGCCCACGGGGCGGCTGGGGCTGGTCGAGTTCCGCGGCTTCGAGATGCCGCCCGATGCGCGCATGAGCCTTGCGCAGCAGGTGCTGATCCGGGCGATCCTGTCGCGGCTCTGGGACGCTCCGGTCAGGGGCGCGCCGGTGCGCTGGGGCACGGCGCTGCATGACCGGTTCATGCTGCCGCATTTCGTCTGGGCCGATTTCCTCGATGTGCTGCGCGATCTGCAGGATCACGGCTTTGCCTTCCGGCCCGACTGGTACGAGGCGCAGGCCGCGTTCCGCTTCCCGTTCTGCGGCGAGGTCGAATATGAGGGCGTGCATCTGGAGCTGCGCCAGGCGCTGGAGCCCTGGCATGTGCTGGGCGAGCGCGGTGCCATCGGCGGCACGGTGCGCCATACCGACAGCTCGGTCGAACGGCTGCAGGTCAGGCTGACGACCACCAATCCGGGCCGCTACTCCGTCACCTGCAACCGTCGCCCGGTGCCGCTGACCGAGACCGGGACCAGCGGCGTGCGGGTCGGGGGCGTGCGCTTCAAGGCCTGGCAGCCCGCCGAGGCGCTGCACCCGGTGCTGCCGGTCAATGCCCCGCTGGTCTTCGACATCTATGACAGCTGGTCGGGCCGGGCGCTGGGCGGCTGCACCTATCACGTCGCCCATCCCGGCGGGCGCAGCTATGACACCTTCCCGGTCAATGCCAACGAGGCCGAGGCAAGGCGGCTCGCGCGGTTCGAGAAGATGGGGCATCATGCCGGGCCGTACCGGCCCGGTCCCGACCCCGTGCATCCCGAATTTCCGATGACCCTCGATCTGCGCCGCCCGCCCGGATTGTCGTGACATGACCGCCCCCGAAGACATTGCCGAGGACCCGGTTGCGGCATTGTTGCAGGCCTACAGCCCGCCTGCCGGCGTGGCCGATGAGCTCTTGCGACCCGATGGCAGCCTGCGTCCGGTCTGGCGGCCCTTGATCGGGCTTCTGGCGCGGCAGAGCCCCGAACAGATGGCCGAGCGTTTCGCCCGGGGCGACCAGCATCTGCATGATGCCGGCGTCTATTACCGCCAGCACACCCAGAGCGGCTCGGCTTTGCGCGACTGGCCGCTGTCGCATGTGCCGGTGGTGATCGACGGGGCCGAATGGCAGGGGCTGGTCGAGGGCATCGTGCAGCGGGCCGACCTGCTGGAAAAGGTGATGGCCGATCTCTACGGGACGGGCGATCTGGTCGCCAGCGGGCTGTTGCCGGCCGAGCTGATCGCGCGCAATCCCGAATGGCTGCGCCCGGTGGTGGGGATCCGGCCGCGCTCGGGCCATTTCCTGCATTTCCTGGCCTTCGAGGTCGGGCGTTCGCCGGACGGGTCCTGGCTGGTTCTGGGCGACCGCAGTCAGGCGCCCTCGGGCTCGGGCTTCGCGCTCGAGAACCGGATGGCGACCTCCCGGGTGTTCCAGGATCTCTTTCCGGGGGCCAATGTCGAACGTCTGGCGGGCTTCTTCCGCGCCCATCGCAACGCCATGACGGCGCTGAAGGCGGGGAGCGAGGGCAAGGTCGCGATCCTGACGCCCGGGCATCATTCGGACACCTATTTCGAGCATGCCTATATCGCGCGCTATCTCGGGCTTCTGCTGCTGGAATGCGAGGATCTGAAGCTCGAGCGCGGGCGGCTGATGGTGCGCACCATCCATGGGCCGCAGCCGGTCAGCGTGCTGTGGCGGCGGCTCGACTCGCGCTTTGCCGACCCGCTGGAACTGGACGAGACTTCGGCGCTCGGCACGCCCGGCATGCTGGCCGCGCTGCGTGCGCAGGATGTCACCATGCTGAACTGCCTCGGCTCGGGCGTGCTGGAGGCCCGGGCGATGATGGCCTTCCTGCCGAGGATCTGCGAAAGGCTGATGGGGGCGCCGCTGAAACTGCCCAACATCGCCACCTGGTGGTGCGGGCAGGACTGGGAGCGCAGCTATGTCTACGAGAACCTGCACCGGATGATGATCGGTCGGGCGCTGTCCCCGGATCTGCCCTTCGAGGTCGATGCCCTGACCGCGCTGGGCGGCGATTTCCGCGGCACCGCGCGACGCCCGATCGGCGAATGGCTGGAACGCGACGGGCCCGATCTGGTGGGGCAGGAGGCGGTGACGCTGTCGACCACGCCCGCCATGATCGACGGCCAGCTTCTGCCGCGTCCGGCGCTGATCCGGGTCTTCGCGACCCGCACGCCCAAGGGCTGGGTGGTGATGCCCGGGGGCTATGCCCGGATCGGGCGGGCAGGCGATCCGACCGCGCTGGCGATGAAGAATGGCGGCTCGGTCGCCGATGTCTGGGTCACGAGCGCGCGGCCGGTCGAGCCCGAGACGCTGAGCGGGCCGGGCGAGGGCCCCTTCCTGCGGCGTGCCCCGAGCCTCTTGCCCAGCCGCGCCGCCGACAACCTGTTCTGGCTCGGCCGCTATATCGAACGCGCCGAGGCGCGGGTGCGGGAGCTGCGCGCCTATCATCTGCGATTGTCGGAAAGCGGCGATCCGTCCTTGCCGCTGGTGGCGCGGCTCGGCGCCTTCATCGAGGGCTTCGGGGTCGATATCGGCGAGCCGGTCCCGGCCGCGGTGCTGGAGCTTTTCGAGGCTGCCCAGGGCTGTGCGGGCAAGGTCCGCGACCGGTTCTCGACCGATGGCTGGGACGCGCTGACCGACCTTGCCTTCACCGCGCGGGGCCATTTCGGCCGTGTGGCGCCGGGCGATCCGGCGGTCCGGGCGATGGGCGAGCTGCTGCGCAGGCTTGCCGGGTTCTCGGGGCTGGTACATGAGAACATGTTCCGCTCGTCCGGCTGGCGCTTCCTGACGATGGGGCGCGCGCTGGAGCGGGCCGACCAGATGATCTCGCTGCTGGCGGTCTTTGCCGATCCGGCCCAGCCGCCCGGCGGGTTCGACGTGGCGATCGAGGTGGGCGACAGCGTGATGACCCATCGTCGCCGCTATTCCGTCCATACCGACCGCAACACCGTGATCGATCTTCTGGGGTTGGATATCGGCAATCCGCGCTCTGTCCTCTTCCAGCTCGATCTTCTGCGCGAGCAGGAGCGGATGCTGAGCCAGAGCGCCCCCGGCGCGCCGATGTCCGACCTGGCCCGGGCGATCCTGCTGCTGCATACTGAGCTGTCGGCGGCGGTGCCCGAGGATATCGGCCCCGATCGGCTTTTCGGGTTCCAGCAGGACGTCCGCGACATCTCGACATTGCTGACCCAGCGTTATCTGAGCTAGAGCCCGGGGAGGGAACGCGCGTGCCGATCGAATACGACATCCGTCTCGAAATCGGCTATGTCTATGACAGCCCGGCCGCCTCGAGCCGCACGCTCTTGCGGATGCTGCCGCTGACCAATGGCGAGCAGACCTTGGTTTCGGGCCGGGTCTCTGCCGATCCCGAGCCCGATTTCCGACGCGACGGGGTCGATTTCTTCGGCAATGGCACCACCGAGATCGCCCATGACGCGGGCAAGACCGAGTTCCGGTTCCGCTTCGATGGCCGGGTGCGGCGGATCCCGCGCGGCACCATGCTCGATCTCTCCTGCGGGCTGGGCGCGCTCGGCGCCGAGCTGCAGTCGATCCACAGCATTCTGCCGATGTCGCCGCATCACTTCCTGGGCGCGTCCGAACGGATCCGGCACGAACCCGAGATTGCCGCCTTCGCCGAAGAGCTGACCGGTCCCGACATGTCGGTTCTGGCGGCGCTGAAGGTGGTGTCGCATGCGATTCACGAGCGATTCGATTTCGACCCCGGCGCGACCGAGGTCTCGACCCCGCCGATCGAGGCGTTCCGGAACCGGCGCGGGGTCTGTCAGGACATCAGCCAGGTCACCATCGCGTCATTGCGCGCGATCGGTATTCCGGCAGGCTATGTCAGCGGCTTCCTGCGGACCGTTCCGCCGCCCGGACAGGCGCGGCTGGACGGGGCGGATGCCATGCATGCCTGGGTCCGGGCCTGGTGCGGCGTCGAAACCGGCTGGGTCGAGATCGACCCCACCAATGACATGCTGGTCGGCCCCGATCATATCGCGGTGGCGGTCGGGCGCGATTACGCGGATGTGGCGCCGGTCAAGGGCTCGTCGCGGACCTCGGGCTCGCACCGCACGGATCACAAGGTGGATGTGATCCCGCTCTGAGCCGCTATGCCGGAGATCCGGCCCAGACCCGCCGCGATCGCGGCCAATTTTCGACGATTCGTCAGGTCATACGCGCCCTCGACGCGCTCCGGAAGAATTCCGGCCAGATCCGCCTGTCCGCCTGATTCCGCTTGTCCGCCTGACTCCGCCTGTCCGACTGACGGAATTCGCGGCGGGGCAATCGCAAGGGCAGGCGCCGCGATCCTGGCTTCTGCCATTCACCACTTCTTAGGCTCTGCGGGGGTATTCACTTCTGAACAGAGCGCACGTTGCAGGAACTCGAGGGATCGGAATGGAATCCGAATGCCAGTATGAGCTCGACATCACCGATCCGGCCTGGTCGGAGGACGCGGGTGGTGTCATGAAATCCGTCCTGGAGGCGGCCCCGAAGCAGCTTCTTGTACAGGCGGCCGAAGCGCCGGCCCAAAGCGCGCTTTCGGCCCAGCTTCTTCTATTCCTCAGACAATATGTGGAATCCGGCGGCGGCACCTTTTCCGTCTCCGACGCCTCGCCGGCCTTTTCCGAAGGACTGAGCCTTCTCGGCCTGCATGACATGATCCTAGGAACTGCGGAGGCCCAGCAATGATCAACATCCTCGCCATCGACGACTCGCTCACGATACGCGAGATGGTCCGGGAGACGCTCAGTTCCGCCGGCTTTGCGGTGACGACGGCGAATGACGGCCAGGACGGTGTCGACCAGTTCTCTAAGGACCGCTACGACGCGGTCATTACCGACATCAACATGCCCAAGATGGATGGCTTCGGCGTGATCGAGCACATTCGCGGCGGCGGCAGCAATGCGCGTGTGCCGATCCTCGTGCTGACCACGGAAAGCGGCGCCGCCCTCAAGGAACGTGCCCGTGCAGCCGGGGCGACCGGCTGGATCGTCAAGCCGTTCCAGGACGAGGGTCTGATCAGCGTGGTCCGCCGGGTCACGGGAGCGCGCTGAGCCATGTCCCGCGACGATCTCAAGGCCACATTCTTCGCCGAGTGCGAAGATCTTCTGGACCAGCTTTCGGAAGGCACCGGCGAGCTGGAGGCCGGAACCGCCTCCGAAGAGACGGTTCACGCCATCTTCCGGGCGGTCCATTCGATCAAGGGCGCGGCGGGGGCTTTCGCTCTCGACACGCTGGTCAAGTTCGCACACCGCCTCGAAACGGTTCTCGACCGCTTGCGCTCCGGGGCGCTGGTCCTCGATCCGGATGCCTTGCAGGTCATCCTGCGCTCGGGCGACATGCTGGCCGAGCTGGTCGAGCTGGCACAGGCCGAAAGCGACGAGGAACCGCCGCAGATGGCCGAGCTTATCGAAAGCCTTGTGGGGCTTTCGGGGTCGGAGGAAGACGGTTCCTCGGGGCCCGAACCCGACGAGGCGTTCGAGTTCGCGCCTGTCGCCTTCATGCCGATGTCCTTCGACGGCCCCGAGGAGGAGCCCGAGGACGTCTACAAGATCCGCGTCCCCGCGATTGCCGAGCTCTTCCGCAATGGCCATGATCCTTTACTTCTCTTCTCCGAACTGGTCGCACTGGGTCAGCTCGAAGTCTCCTGCGATGCCTCGGCCCTGCCTGACGCCGACGCGTTCGATCCGGATCGCTGCTATCTGTGCTGGGAGCTGACGCTCACCGGAACGATGACCGAGGCCAGCATCCGCGACGCCTTCGTCTTCCTCGACGATATTTGCGAGATCGAGCAGGTTTCCGGCGGATCGGCCGCTTTGGGGGACGAGCTTCCCGGGGCTCAAGCCGAGGAAAGTCCAATGAGCGTCGGCGCGCCTGAAAACCCTTCCCTTCCGCAGGTCGCAGCTGAAGAAGCTGCGGCAGAACCGGCCAACGCGGCGTCTGTGACGTCCGAGCCGGCTGCGGCCGAGAAATCCAAAGCGGCAAAGCCCGCGGCGTCGGTGCCCCAGACGACTCTTCGCGTCGACCCGGAACGGGTCGACCGGCTGATCAACACCGTGGGCGAGCTCATCATCAACCAGGCCGTGATCACGCAGAAGCTCCTGGCCTCCGGGATGGCGTCCAATTCGGATATCATGAGCGATCTCGACGACTACCAGTATCTTGCGCGCGAACTTCAGGAAGGGGTGATGGCGATCCGGGCCCAACCGGTGAAGCCCTTGTTCCAGCGGATGCAGCGTATCGTGCGCGAGGCGGCCTATGGCCTGGGCAAGGACGTCGCGCTGGTCTCCGAAGGCGAGTCGACCGAAGTCGACAAAACCCTGGTCGAACGTCTGGCCGAACCGTTGACGCACATGATCCGCAACGCGGTGGACCATGGCATCGAGAGCCCCGAGAAACGCATGGCTGCGGGAAAGCCGGCGCAGGGTACGATCAAGCTCTCGGCGGCGCATAGTTCTGGCGATGTGCTGATCGAGATCTCCGATGACGGTGCCGGGCTCAATCGCAAGCGCGTCCTCGAAAAGGCGGTCAGTCAGGGCCTGGTTGCGCCAGATGCCAAGATGACCGATGCCGAGATCGATAACCTGCTTTTCATGGCCGGGTTTTCGACGGCAGAGAAGGTCACCAACCTGTCGGGGCGCGGTGTCGGAATGGATGTGGTGAAGACCGCGATCGCCTCGCTTGGCGGTCGCATCTCGATCAGCAGCCGTCCGGGGTTGGGCACGAAATTCTCGATCGCCCTGCCGCTGACCCTCGCTGTGATGGACGGAATGGTCATCCATGCGGCCGGTGAAACGTTGGTGGCGCCGCTTTCGAGCGTGGTCGAAACGATCCGTCCCAAGCCCAAGGACATTCTGCCTTTTGGGCGGGACGGACGACTGCTGTCGATCCGCGGCACTTATGTTCCGATCGTGAACCTGGCCAAACTTCTGGGTTTCCCGACCGATGCTGAGATCACCTCGGACAATATCCTGATCTTGATCCGCTCCGAGCAATCCGGTTTGGTCGCGCTCGCCGTCGATGACATCTCCGATCAACGTCAGGTCGTGATCAAGAGTCTCGAAGGCAATTACGGAGCGATCGAAGGAATTTCGGCCGCCACCATTCTGGGCGATGGCCGCATCGCCCTAATCATCGATACTGACGCCATCCTGTCCCTGGCCGGTCACTTTGGCCGGGACATGGCCTCCAGAGAGGAGATGGACTATGCCCAGACCGCAACAATGGGGTGATGACGACCTCCTGGAATTCGTCACTCTGAAGGCCGCAGGACAGAGTTTCTGCATCGAGATTACGCAAATTCGCGAAATCCGGAGGTGGACGCCGGTCACAGCACTTCCTCATGCTGAAGATGCGGTGCTCGGGGTGATGAACTTGCGCGGTGCGGTTATTCCGATCATAGACCTTGCCGCACGCCTCGGTCTCGGAGAATGTGAGGCGTCGCCGCGCCATGTAATCATTGTTGTCGCTATCGGCTCGAAGACGATCGGTCTTCTGGTCGACTCGGTTTCCGAGATCCTGACAGTTGACGGCAGCCAGATCTGCGAAGCGCCGACCATGGGCGGCGGCGATATTCCGAATAGCATTCTGGGCCTGATCTCGATCGAGGAAGGAATGTCTCGTATTCTGGCTCCGGAGATTCTGGTGCCTCGTGGCCTGACGGATGCTGCATGAACGCTCCCACGCCTTCAATGACCCCGCGACGAAGCTCCGATATCGTTTTCGAGGAGAGCGACTTTCAGCGTATAGCGGTATTTGCGAAATCGGAATATGGTTTGCATCTGGAACCGTCAAAAAAGGCCATGATACATTCCCGTCTTGGGAAGAGGATCGCCTCTCTTAATCTCAAGGGGTTCGCTGAGTATGATAAGTATCTTAAGGCTAATATCGAAACCGAAAGCGAACACTTCATTTCAGCTCTGACGACGAATGTAACGAATTTCTACCGGGAGAAACATCACTTCGAGCAGCTGCAGGCCGATGTCTTGCCAAAGCTTGTCGAGCGTGCGCGATCAGGGGGAAGAGTCCGTCTCTGGTCGGCCGGTTGCTCATCCGGTCCGGAACCCTATTCCTTGGCCGGAAGCGTTGTTCTCCTGTGTCCTGAGGCGCCAAAGCTGAATATTCGAATCCTTGCGACAGACATCGATCCTTTTGTCCTGCGCCGAGCCGAGGTCGCGGTTTATAGCGATGAGGAAGCTAAAATCCCCTCAGGTCCCTGGGCTGGTCAGGTGTTCGAGAAAACTGGTGGAAAGAGTCGGGAGTTTCGAGTGCGCTCGGATGTTCGTTCTCTTGTTTCGTTCAGGAAATTGAACATCAATGGTCCATGGCCGATGTCCGGCCTATTTGATGTGATCATGTGTCGGAATATGGCGATCTACTTTGACGGTCAAACCCAACAGATTCTTTGGCGCCGTCTCGCAGAGCAACTCGTTCCAGGCGGGATGCTGTTCATCGGTCACTCCGAGCGCGTATCCGGACCAGCCACCGCGTTGGTCGAGGTCGCCGGTGTGACGGCCTACAGAAAACGTTCCGCTTCGTAACTTGAAAGCGGCAAAAGGAAAGGACACTATCCATGTCTCTCAAGGACAGTCTTAGGATCATGGTCGTCGACGACATGACCGTCAGTCGCGGGCTTGTGACCCAGGCATTGGAGGAGCTTGGCATTTTCCACGTGGCTACCGAAGCAAGTGGCCGCGCTGCGTTGTCCAGACTTGCCGCCGATCCAGTTCATCTTGTGCTGGCCGATTACAATATGCCCGGAATGGATGGTTTGCAGTTGCTCGAAGGGTTGCGGCGTAATCGTTCCACCCAACGTATCGGATATATTCTTGTTACGGGGACGCCGACACCGGAGCTTATTCAAAAGGGGCAGCAACTTGGGTTAAATAATATGGTGCGCAAACCTTTCACTACAGCGACTATGAAAAAGGCAATCGAAGCCGTGGTGGGAAGGCTGTGACACGTCACGATCTTCAGCTTGTCTCCGAGGGTCCTCGTTTGCCTGAGATTATGGACGTGTTCGGCCATGAACTTCTGCATGCAGCAGAACTTCTGCGACGCTATGAGAAGGCAGTCCTGGAACGACAGGTCGCCCAGTCGGTTCGCCAGAGAGGAGCAAGCGAATTGCAACTCGTCGACCTGGTCATTCAGATTTTGGAGGATATGGCGCCCTTTAGCCAGGACCTCGCAAAGCTTATGCCTGAGGAAACGCGTGTTCCGGAAAGTATTATCGACCGGCTGCGTCTTGATCAACTGCGTACGGTTATGGGGGGTGCGGAAACTCGCGACTCACCTCATTCCGGTGGAGAAATCGACGTCTTCTAGCGCTTGTATGTCGTTCGTGTCAAGAAAGGCTGGGCGTGCAGATTTTAAATCCCATGTCGAGATAATCGAAATTTTTTGCGTTTCTCGGGATTTAATTTTTGTATCTTTTCAAGATAGTCGTGGGGTGGTGGGC
This sequence comes from Rhodovulum sp. MB263, assembly GCF_002073975.1. Taxonomy (NCBI): domain Bacteria; kingdom Pseudomonadati; phylum Pseudomonadota; class Alphaproteobacteria; order Rhodobacterales; family Paracoccaceae; genus Rhodovulum; species Rhodovulum sp. MB263. Next base: position 1,266,796 of record NZ_CP020384.1, read on the forward strand.
TTTAATGTCAGCATTACCTATTCGGCGTTCCAGTTGGTTCTCTTCTGTTGTTCAAGTCGAGAGGTGACGAAAAGAGGGCGAAAGGTGGCGGTGATGAGCTTTTATCATGTATGAAGAAGATCGTGGTTTTCTTATGCGTATACCAGTGGTCTGCATGCGAGCAAGGAATGCAGCTTTTCCTTTGAGGGGCTTCGGCTTATCGGCGATCCCGTAGGGACAATATCGTACGATATTGTCACGGTAAGGCTGAAAGCCAACGTCGGGCCTCAATTTGGTACCGGATCAAACTCTAGGGGAGTGAGGCAAGGATGGGGCTATGCGTGTAATGATCGCAGACGAACGGACAGAGACAAGAGACCGGCTCGCGGCCGCTGTCGAGCAGATGCGGGCAGTTTCGTTGGGTGCGTGCGTATCAAATCTGAGCGAGACCTATCATGTTGCAGAAAGTCGTCCACCGCAGGCAGTGATTGTTGCAGAAGCGTTAGCGCGGCTTGCAGAGTTCGAGGTGCTTCTTATGCTGTTTAAGGCGCTTGGAATTCGCTGCGTTATCGTGAGCGAAACGGCGGCTGGCATGGCACGCCTGCCGGCTTCTCTGATCCGCGAGGGAGTAGCCGTAACGCATAACGGCGCATCTGTGGAAGATTTGCGGCAGTGCTTGCTGCGTGTCCATTTGGGCCGTACTTCGCATGATGCTTCAATACGGTCGTCCGATGCCGAAATGGCGTTTCAACACGGGCGTCTTATTCTTCTGGGCGCGTCGACTGGCGGAGTTGATGCATTGGTCAAGGTTCTTGAGAATTTTCCTTCGAATTGCCCGCCGACATTGATTGTTCAGCATACGAGCGAGTCCTTCAGTGCAGGTCTTGCGCGCCTTCTTGACCGCAACACCGCCGCGACTGTCGAGGAGGCTCAGGACCAGGAGCCGTTAGTCCCGGGGCGCGTTCTGCTTGCTCCGGGAAAGGCGCATCATCTCGAAGTCGGGGCGTCAGGTGCTCTTCGTTGCCGCCTCAGGGAAGGGCCGCTTCAATCCGGTCACCGTCCGTCGGTCGACGCTCTGTTTATGTCGGCGGTTCCGGTTGCGTCGAGGGTTTGCGCGGCCATTCTTACGGGAATGGGGCGTGATGGGGCAGAAGGCATGCTGGCGCTCCACCGCGCAGGTGCGCATACGATCGGACAGGACGAAAAGACATCGCTGGTCTACGGAATGCCTCGGGCGGCTTATGAGCTCGGTGGCGTTCGAAACAGGCTGCCGCTGGATTCCATCGGTCGGGCGGTTCTTGAAAACTGTAGCCGAAGGAGCGCTGCATGACACCGCAACCGCCAAATCGGACAGCCGACAAAGACACCTGGCCATCGCGTGTACATTCAGTGGTGCAGGGTGAATATCATGTTTCACGAGATCCTGATATCGTGCTCTCTACCGTTCTTGGGTCCTGTGTCGCAGCGTGCATTTTTGATTCGCGTGTCGGACTAGGAGGAATGAATCACTTTCTTCTTCCCGGCGATGCAGAAACAGGTTCGACTGAACTAAAATACGGTGCTATGGCCATGGAGCTTCTTATCAATGAGTTGCTCAAAGCTGGTGCACGGCGATCCGATATGAAGGTGAAGCTCTTCGGCGGAGCGCGTGTCAGTTCTGCTTTCAGGGATATCGGCGCCAGAAATGTCGATTTCGCTCGCTCTTACATTAGACGTGAGGGATTCGAAGTCTTGTCTGAGAGTCTAGGTGGCATGCAGGCCCGGCGCCTTCATTTCAGGCCGGTGACCGGAGCTGCCCGATTGGTACTCCTCCCCCCCACGGAAGCACCTACCGAGAAACGAATTACGGTGCCAAAAGTAAAGACCGCTACTGACATTACTCTGTTCTAGAAGCCTAGGTGTTCTGAGCTTGCCCGCGGATCCCGGACCGGGAGTTCTCGTACTCGCAGAGAAAGGGATCCCACATGAGCAGACACCCCCGCCGTCACCTCACCGCCGGGTTCAAAGTGTCCACTTAACCTTCTTTCCATGCTATTTTGGGAAAGGAGGAGCCCGCCATGGATGGAACACCGAAAGCGACGAAACCCAAGGCTCGTGACGCGAAGACCAAGATCGCGCAAACCCGCATGAGCGTTCTGGAACTGGCGAAAGAACTCGGCAACGTGGCCGAGGCCTGTCGCCAGCGCGGCATGGACCGCACCAGCTTCTATGAGTGGAAACGCCGGTTTTGGGTTTGAGGGACCGTGGCGCCGGTGGCGCCGCGTAAGCCCGAGAACGGGCTTCGAGGGGCTGAAGGACCTGCCGCCGATCCACAAGACCCACCCGCAAACGACCCCGCCGGAGACGGTCGAGCGGATCAAGGCGCTGGCGCTCGAACATCCGGCCTAGGGCTGCAACCGCTTCGAGGCGATGCTGGCGCTCGAGGGCGTGCGGGTCTCCTCGATCACCATCCAGAAGATCCTGAACGGTCGCCAGCGTGGCGCCACCGGTTCGAGCCCGCTGGCGACGGCCTGGGCACGCGCTGCGACCGCTGGCTGGCGCTCGAGGACGCCCATGCGGGCCAGACCATCGAGATCACTGCCGAACAGGCCGCCTTCCTCGAGAAGCAGAACCCGTGCTTCCGGGAACGACACGTGGGATCAGGCACTCCCGGCGAGCTGCTCTCGGCCGACACGTTCTTCGTCGGCACGCTGAAGGGGATCGGCAAGGTCTATCTGCACGCGGTCGTCGATACCTTCGGCAGCTACGCCTTCGGCTTCCTGCACGTTTCCAAGCAGCCCGAGGCGGCGGTCGCAGTCCTGCACAACGACGTGCTGCCCTTCTACCGCGCCCTGGACCTGCCGGTGAAAGCGGTGCTGACCGAGCGAGCCATTGAAGGCGCCATTGGTTCGAGCCCAATGGCGAGCGGCCGCGAATTCTGCGGCACCGAGCGTCACCCCTACGAGCTCTATCTCGACCTCAACGCAATCGAGCATCGCCGCACCAAGGTCCGCACGCCGAAGACCAACGGCTTCGTCGAGCGGTTCAACGGCACGGTGCTGGAGGAGTTCTTCCGCGTGAAGATGCGCAAGACCTTCTACGAGACTGTCGAGGCCCTCCAGGCAGATCTCAACGCCTGGCTCGTCCACTACAACACCGAGCGCCCGCATCTGGGTTACCGAAACATGGGGCGACGTCCCATCGAAACCGTAATGTCATTCGTTAGCCAAGAAGGTTAAGTGTACAAACGCTTGTTTCGCCCACGCTGCCGAGCACGCCGTGATCCTCATGTGCCGGGTGCTCTCGGTCAGCACGAGTTGGTTCCACGCCTGGCGCGCCGCTGCCCCCGAACGGGCGGCGCGCCAGACACGGCGGGACGCTCTGGCACCACGGATCCGGGAAATCTCCGATGCGAGTCACCAGCGATACGGCGCGCCACGCAGTTGCCATTGACGTGCCACTGGTCCGAGCGGCAATGGCGACGCCGAACTTCGCGATCAAGGCATCCGGGTGGCCAGGAAGACGGTGGCCAGGCTCATGAAAGATCACGATATCCCTCCGCCGGGCCGCGCCGGGGCCGCCGCGTTCCGCGGACGACCGACGGCCGGCACAATCTCGGCATTGCGCCAAACCTGCTGCGGCGGAATTTCCGCGCCGCGGAGCCGGACAGCATCTAGCTGGCCGGCATCAGCTACGTGCCCACTGACGAGGGCTGGCTTTACCTTGCGGCGGTGAGAGACATGGCGACCATGGAGATCGTGGGGTGGTCGATGTCGGACCGCCTGAAAAGCAGCCTCGCGGTCGACACGATGCGCATGGCGCTACAGAACCGGCGGCCGGTCCGGGACTGGTTTGTCACTCCGATCGTGGAGTTCAATACGCCAGCGGATCGAACGGTCCGGGGGACCGTTCGAAGGCGCAGAACGCGCCGATGGAGAGCTTCTTCGGCTCGCTCAAGAACGAACCGGTCCACCGCACCAGGTTCCGGTCGCGCCAAGAGGCGAGGGCCGCGCCGTTCGAGTACATAGCGATTTTCTACAACCGCCGGCGCCGCCATTCGAGCATCGGTTCCCGCACGTCCGAACAGGCAAGGATGGCCGCATAGTGAACATCACCCCAGTCCGGGATCCGGGGGCAAGCTCACCCGGGCTTCAAACTGGCCTATGCAAGACGGGGCGAGCCAAATGGCGAGGCCGAACGGCAATCTGCCGAGGGCAAGCCACTGACAAGGGCCTCGGATCGCCTGACGGGATTGCGGGCGGCTTTGGGCCGCCCGGTCGCGGTCGGGCGGTTCAGTCGGTCGCGGCATTGACCCGGATCGGTGCGCCCGAGGCCATATCGGTGCCGGTATAGGGCTTGAGCGCGGCCTTCCAGGCGGCAAAGCCGCCTTCGAGATGGGCCACCCGGTCATGACCTGCCGCCAGCCAGGCCTCGGCGACCTTGCGCGAGCGCACGCCCGATCCGCAGTGAAACACCAGACGCTTGTCGCCGCCCTCCGGCAGGAAGGCCGGATCGAACCCCGCCAGCGGCAGCAGCAATGTTCCGCGGATATGCTCGAACAGGTATTCCTGCGGTGTCCTCACGTCGATCGTCACCACCTCGCCGGCCGCCATCGCCGCCTCGAGGTCGTCGCAATTCCAGTGTTCCAGCACCTTGCCCTTCACGTCCTCGCTATGCATCCGGCTCTCTCCATCTGTTCTCTTTCGCGGGCCTGTCTGTCCCGCGACAGGAAAGTGAATGAATTTCGCCCTCGCCTGCAAGGGGCCGCGTCGCGGGCGGGCCCTGCGGGGCAGGGGCAAATAATCGCGCTGCGCGGGGAGAATGGGTCTTTGAACCTGCGGCAAGACTCAATAGATGTGTGTCACCTGTGTCGCAAGGGGGCCGGTCGCGTCCCCGAGGGAGAAGACCATGCTGAACAATATCGGCCTGCCGGGCCTTCTGCTGATCGCCGTTGTCGTGCTCGTGCTGTTCGGGCGCGGCAAGATCTCGTCGCTGATGGGCGAAGTCGGAAAGGGCATAACGGCCTTCAAGAAGGGCGTGAAGGAAGAGACCGAAGAGGCCCAGAAAAGCCTCGACACCGCCCGCGACGTGACCCCCGAGACCGACAAGGACAAGGCGTAATCCGCCAGTTGCGAGCCTGATCCCATGTTCGATATCGGCTGGACCGAACTTCTGCTGATCGGCGTCGTGGCGCTGGTCGTCGTGGGTCCGAAGGACCTGCCCGGTATGTTTCGCACTCTGGGGCGGTTCACCGCCAAGGCGCGCAACATGGCCCGCGAGTTTCAGCGCGCGATGGATGATGCCGCCGATCAGTCCGGGGTTCGCGAGACCGTCGACGATCTCAAGGACATCGCCAATCCGCGCAAGCTCGGGCTCGACCGGTTGAACGAGGCTGCCGACCGGTTCGAGAAATGGGAGCCGAAGCTGCCCAAGCCCGGCGAAGGCGCCAGCCACACGACCGATGCGCGGGCGGCCAAGGCCGAGAAGATCCGCAGGGCCATGGCCGAAACGGGGGCGGCAAACCGTGCCGCGCCAGAGGCCGCCGAGGGTGAGACTCCGGCGCCGGAAGACAGCTCCGGCCAGATGCCCGCCCAGACGCCCGACAAGACGAGCGATGCATGACCAGCGATGACATTGACGATACCTCCGCGCCGCTGATCGAGCATCTGGCCGAGCTGCGCTCGCGCCTGATCTATGCGCTGGCGGCCTTCGTCGCGGCGATGGTGGCCTGTTTCACGGTCTGGAACCCGCTCTTCAATTTCCTGACCCATCCGATCTGCTCGGCCCTGGCCGAGCGCGGGCAGGAATGCGGGCTCTATCTGATCAAGCTGCAGGAAGGCTTCTTCGTCGCGATCCAGATTTCGCTGGTCGGCGGCTTCGCACTGGCCTTTCCCTTCATTGCCTTCCAGCTCTGGCGCTTCGTTGCCCCGGGACTTTACCGCTCGGAGAAGCGCGCCTTCCTGCCCTTCCTGCTGGCCTCGCCCTTCATGTTCATTCTTGGGGGCGCCTTCGCCTATTTCGTCATCACGCCCCTGGCCTTCGATTTCTTCCTGGGCTTCCAGCAGACAGGTTCGCTTGGCGCCGAGGGCGGCGGTCAGTCCGAAACCGCGGGCATCACCTTCCATGGCTCGGTGCAGGAATATCTGTCGCTGACGATCAAGTTCATCCTGGCCTTCGGGCTCTGCTTTCAGTTGCCGGTGCTCCTGACCTTGATGGGCAAGGCCGAGCTGGTCTCGGCGGCGGGCCTGGGCTCGGTGCGGAAATATGCAGTGGTGGGCATCCTCGTGCTCGCCGCGGTCGTCACGCCCCCCGACGTGATCACCCAGGTGATCCTGTTCACGGTGGTCTACGGGCTTTACGAGATCTCGATCCTTCTGGTTCGGCGCGGCGAGAAGAAGCGCGAAAAGGAGCTGCGCGCCCAAGGCCTGTGGTTCGACGAGGATGAGGACGGGGCAGAGGACGGGATGCCGGCCGGGCCCGAAGGAGAGCCCCGGCCATGACGGCGCAGGCGACAGAGCTCGCCTTCGGCCCGGAGGTGGCCGACAGCCTGCGGCGCATCGCCGAGGCGCTGGAACGGCGTTATCCTGCGCCGGCTGCGGCCCCCGATTTCGCGGCAGCCGAGGCGTTTCTCTGGCATGTCGCGCCGGACCGGCTGAGCCCGGTTCCCGAGGTCAACCGGGTCGATCTGACGCTTCTGCAGGGGATCGACCGTTCGCGCGACACGCTTCTCGAGAATACCCGCCATTTCGCCCGGGGCCTTCCCGCCAATAACGCGCTTCTCTGGGGCGCGCGCGGCATGGGCAAGTCGAGCCTTGTCAAGGCGGTCCATGCCGCGGTGGCGGCCGAGGGGCATCCGCTCAAGCTGGTCGAGGTGCAACGCGAGGATCTGCCCTCGGTCGGGCGGCTGCTGGGGCTGCTGCGGGGAGCCACCGAGCGCTTCGTGCTCTTCTGCGACGATCTTTCCTTCAGCCATGACGATCAGCATTACAAGTCGCTCAAGGCGGTTCTGGACGGCGGCATAGAGGGGCGGCCCGGGAATGTGGTCTTCTACGCCACCTCGAACCGACGCCACCTGATGCCCCGCGACATGATCGAGAACGAACGTTCGACCGCGATCAGCCCTTCCGAGGCGACCGAAGAGAAGGTGTCGCTTTCGGACCGGTTCGGGCTCTGGCTCGGGTTCCATCCCTGCAGCCAGGACGAGTATCTGGCGATGATCGGCGCCTATTGCGCGGCCTATGGGATCGCGACCGATCCGGAAATCCTCCGCGCCGAGGCGATCGAATGGCAAGCCACGCGCGGGGCGCGTTCGGGCCGGGTCGCCTGGCAGTTCTTCACCGATCTCGCGGCGCGTCGCGGTGTCCGGATCTGACTGCCCGATTTCCCGCTTCTTCTTGGCTTAAATACCCATACCGGCGCCGCATGCGCCGGTTGAAAAATCTTCGGCGAAGATTTTTGCCCGCAAGGCGCCCCCGCAAGCGGGGGTGCCTTACGGTGTCAGATAGGGCATCGGATCGACGCTTTCGAAGCCCTTGCGAAGCTCGAAATGCAGGAAGGCGGGGTTGCCGGAGCGGACCTGTGCCAGGGTCTGGCCCCGGGTGACCTTGGCCCCCTTCTGCACCGCGATTCCGTCGATATTGGCATAGACCGACAGCATGTTGTCGGCATGGCGCACGACGAGGATCGGAACCTGGTCGGTGTCGCGGGTGATCGCGGCGACGGTGCCGTCGGCAGCCGCCTTGACCGACGTGCCGGCCTTGGCCGAGATGTCGACCCCGTCATTCTTGCCCTTCTGATAGCCGCGGATGATGCTGCCCGAGACAGGCATCGCGAAGCGGGCTGCTGGGGCGCTCTGTTCCTTGGCCATCTGCGGCGAGGCCGGAACGGCGGGCTTGGCCGTGGTCTCGGGCCTGGGCAGGGGCGTGGCCGCCGAGGGCGGGGTCGGGACGGCAGAGCCCTGACCGGGCCTTTCGGTGGTCTGGCTGGTCGCAGCTGCGGCAGAGGCGGCTGCCGTCGCCGGGCCGCTCTGGCGGCTCTGTGCGCTCGCCACCGGGATCAGCAGATACTGTCCCTCGCGCACGGTCAGGTCGGGGCCGAGCCCGTTCCAGTCGGCCAGCGCGCGCGGCGTGACATTGTAAAGCCGGGCAATCGAATAGGCGGTCTCGCCCCGCGCCACCTTGTGCCGGACCGGTTCCTGCCCTGCGGGCTGGCTTGCCGCCGGGGCGGTGCCTCCGGCCCGGTCGAGCGCATTGCCCGCCAGCGTCGCGATATCGACCTGGCCTGCAGGGGTGATGGTGCCATTGCCGGGCGGGGCTGCGGCGATGGCGCCTCCGGGCTCGGCGACCCGGCGGGGCAGGGCGATGATCTCGCCATTGTTCAGCCGAACATCCTCGTTCATGCCGTTATAGGCGGCGAGTTCCGAGACGGGCAGGCCGACCCGGGCGGCCACATCCGTCAGCCGGTCGCCACTGCGCGCCACGGCCACCTGATAATTCGGGTAGGAGATCACGCCGCGCTGATCGGGCTCGGGCCGGGGGGCGGCCTCGACCCGCGGCGGTGAGGGGTTGTTGCCGAGATTGCGGAAATCATAGTCCCAGCCGCTTTCGCAGCCGGCGACCAGGGTCATCCCCAGACCAAGGGCCAGAAGCCGGGCCGGCAACCGGCGGGCGGGGAAAATAGGGTCCATCGCTCGATCCTCGCTGCGTACGGGGCCCGTTTCGCCGGACCCTCGCCTCTCTCTTTTCCTGCCTCGGCCTCAGTCCTGGCCAAGCCCCTCGAGGAGGGGCACGAACCGGACCTGCCTCAGCTCGTCATAGTCAAAGCCGTTCTCGCCGCGGGTGACCTTGATCAGCCGCTGCACCGTGTCGGACTGACCGACCGGCACGATCATGATACCGCCAACCCGCAACTGCGCCAATAGGGGCCCCGGCGGGTCCTCGGCGGCGGCGGTCACGAGAATGCGGTCGAAGGGCGCCTGATCGGGCAGCCCGCGCGAGCCGTCGGCGGCCATCGCGGTGACATTGGTCAGCCCCAGCGCCTCGAACCGTTTCTGCGCCGCGGCGGCAAGCCTGCGATGGCGTTCCAGCGTATAGACCCGGCGCGAGAGCCGCGACAGCACCGCCGCCTGATAGCCCGAGCCGGTGCCGATCTCGAGCACCTTGTTGCGCGGTTGCAGGTCCAGCGCCTGGGTCATGATCGCGACCACCGAGGGCTGGCTGATGGTCTGGCCGCAGGCGATGGGCAGGGGCGTGTCCTCATAGGCGTGCTGCGCGAAATGGCCGGTGACGAACTGGCCGCGGTCGATCTCCTCCATTGCGGTCAGCACACGCCTGTCGGTCACGCCGCCGGACCTGAGCGCGAACAGGAACTGCATCTTGCGCTCTGCGGTCGAGTGATCGTTCATCCCAGTCGGGCCTTCACATCGGCAATGCAGTCATGTGCGGTCAGATCGGCCCGAAGCGGCGTCACCGCGATATAGCCATCGAGGTTCAGCGCCGCATCCGACCCGGCCGCGGTGGGCAGGTTCTGGGCGCCGCCCCGGATCCAGAGGAACTTGCGGCCCGAGGGCGACAGGTGCGGCTCGACCCCGAAGGAGGCATCGCGGCGGTAGCCCTGCGGCCCCACCCGCAGCCCCTTGACCTGATCGGCCGGGACGGGCGGGAAATTCACGTTGTAGAACAGCCGGTAATCGGCGCTGTCCCAGGGGGCGGCGTCAAGCAGCGCGTTGACCGTAGCGGCGCCATGGGCGGCTGCGGCCTCGAATTGCAGGTCTTCGTCGAAATTCAGCGGGCCGAGATATTGCGACAGCGCGATGGCGGGCAGGCCCTGCAGCGCGGCTTCCATCGCGCCGCCGATGGTGCCGGAATACAGCACGTTCTCGGCGGCGTTGTTGCCGCGGTTGACGCCCGAGAGCACCAGATCGGGCCGGGCATCGGTCATCACGTCGTAAAGCCCGGCCAGCACGCAATCGGCGGGCGAGCCCTCGGCGGCGAACCGGCGCGGACCCAGCTCGGCGATCATCATCGGGCGGGTATAGGAAATCATGTGACCCACGCCCGATTGCTCGAAAGCGGGGGCGACGACCCAGACCTCGCCGGTGGGACCGGCCACTTCGGCCGCAATGGCCTCGAGCACCGCCAGCCCGGGCGCGTTGATCCCGTCGTCATTCGTGATGAGAATGCGCATATCTGCTCAACCTTGCCTTATTTCCCTTCCATAGTGGAGCGGGCCCGAGGCGTAAAGGCGATGCCGGGGGCTGCGGCCGGAAACCTTTCCGGACGGGGATGTCGTCGCCCCGCCCCGAAGAGTGCCCGCCCCGGGGTGGGGCAGGCATGGGGCAGGAAGGTCTCTGCGGTGCGGGGCGCGGGAACCGGGACGGGGGCTCAGGCCAGCCCCAGCTCGGCGGCCAGACGGCGCGCCTCGTCGGCCGGGCGTGCCAGCGTGTCGGTCTTCTCGCCCGGATAAAGCCGGTTGCGGTGGTTCGTGGGCATCGGTGCGGGCACGAAGCGACGGACATGCACGTCCTGAAGCCGGGCCTGCTCGGCCTCCCAGGCCTGGAACAGCGCGCGCTGTGCGGCCTTGCAGGCGGCATAGGCGCCCAGGAAGGGGCCTTCGGCCGGATCGTCGATCAGCACCGCGCTGCCGCCGCCCGTGGCGGCGCGCAGAAGCGGCGCGACGAAGGAGACAAGCACGCCCAGGGCCTCGACATCGGCCTTCACCGCCTTGGTCCAGAACGGCAGGTCGATCTGCTCGGCCGGGCTGAAGGGTGGCGACTGGATCGCGGCATGGACCCAGAGATCGACATGACCCCAGCGGTCATAGATCCCCCGGCACAGCGTGCGCATCGCGTCGGTTTCGGTGATGTCCATGGGCGCCAGCGTCGCGCTGCCGCCCAGGGCCTTGATCCGGTCGTCGAGTTCCTCGAGCGCACCGGTGGTGCGGCCGACCGCGACGACATGATAGCCGGCGCGCGCCAGCTCTTCGGCCACCGCCGCGCCGAATCCGCGCGAGGCGCCAGTCACAAGGGCAAGTTTCTGGTCTGTCATGGACGGTCCTTGGAATACCTGAGCGATGGCGTCAAGATCCCGGTCCCGGACGGGACCGGCCGGGCGACAATCCGGCGCAGGCGGCTATTCGGCCGCCTTGGTCTGGAAGCCCTTCTGGATCATGTCGCTGGGCGCCACCGGGTATTCGCCCGAGAAGCAGGCATCGCAATATTGCGGGCAGCGGTCGTTTCGGCCGGCAGCCTCGCCCGCGGCCCGGTACAGCCCGTCGAGCGAGATGAACCGGAGGCTGTCGACGCCCAGATAGTCGCACATCTCGTCCTCGGACATGCGGCTGGCCAGAAGCTTGTCGCGGTGGGGCGTGTCGACACCGTAGAAGCAGGGCCACGCGGTAGGCGGGCTCGCGATCCGGAAATGGACCTCGGCTGCGCCCGCATCGAGGATCATCTCGCGGATCTTGCGGCTGGTCGTGCCGCGCACCACGCTGTCATCGACGAGGACGATCCGCTTGCCAGCGATCAGGGCGCGATTGACGTTCAGCTTGAGCCGGACCCCCATGTTGCGGATCTGCTCGGTCGGTTCGATGAAGGTCCGGCCCATATACTGGTTGCGGATGATCCCCATGCCATAGGGAATGCCGCTTTCATGGCTGAAACCGATGGCGGCGGGGGTGCCGCTGTCGGGCACCGGGCAGACCAGATCGGCCTCGACCGGCGCCTCGCGGGCCAGCTCGATCCCGATCTGGCGGCGGGTCTCGTAGACCGAGCGGCCGCCCAGGATCGAGTCGGGGCGCGAGAAATAGACATGCTCGAAGATGCAGAAGCGCGAGGAGCGGTGTTCGAACGGGTGGAAGCTCTCGACGCCCTTCTCGGGCGAGATCAGCACCATTTCGCCCGGGGCGACCTCGCGGACGAATTCGGCGCCGATGATGTCGAGCGCACAGGTCTCCGAACTCAGAACCCAGCCCTCGCCGATCCGGCCCAGTACCAGCGGCCGCACCCCCAGCGGGTCGCGCACGCCGATGAGCTTGGTGCGGGTCATGGCGACCACCGAGAAGGCGCCCTCGACCCGGCGCAGCGCGTCCTTCATCCGCTCGGGGATGGTCTTCTGAAGCGAGCGCGCCATCAGGTGGATGATGCATTCGCTGTCGGAGGAGCTCTGGAAGATCGAGCCGTGCTGGATCAGTTCGCGGCGCAGCGCCTCGGCATTTGTGATGTTGCCGTTATGGGCGATGGCGGCGCCGCCCATCGAGAATTCGCCGAAGAAGGGCTGCACGTCGCGGATCGCGGTCTGGCCCTTCGATCCTGCGGTCGAATAGCGGACATGGCCGATGGCCAGCGACCCGGGCAGGGTCTCCATCAGGCTGGCCTTGGTGAAGTTGTCTCGGACATAGCCGAAGCGGTGCGCGGACTGGAACCCGCTTTGGGGTGCGTAGGCGACGATGCCGCCGGCCTCCTGGCCGCGATGCTGCAGCGCATGCAGGCCGAGCGCCACGAAATTGGCGGCATCCGCCAGGCCGATCACGCCGAAAACGCCGCATTCCTCCTTGAGCTTGTCATCGTCGAAGGGATGTGCGGGCGGCATGGTGCGGGTGGAATGCGGGCGCATGGGCGGGGGCTCCGAATCCGTCTGGTGAGGTTGGGCTCTCTCTAGTCGGTCCGGCGCGCGGTGTCACGAAAGGATCATGAATAAAGCTTCACGGCCCCGCGACGCAGGCGGAGGCGGGGCAGTGAAGACGGGCCGCCGAGTGCTGTGGCGGGCCTTTATTGCGGCGCGCCGCAGGTGCCGACGAGCTGTTCGTATTGGGTGGTCAGCCAGCCCAGCGCCTGTTCGGGGTCGGCCTCGGCGATCTTGGCGGTCAGCGAGGCGAAGACCGCCGACGAGCGCGAATTCTCGACCGCCGGGAAGCTGTGATCGGTGATCACCATGCCGTAGACGAAGAAGGCGACCGCCACCAGTAGCGCGCCGCGCGCCGCGCCGAACAGAAAGCCGAGGCTCTGGTCGACGCCCCCCAGCACCGAGCCCTGGATCATCGAGGACAGGAGCGGCGTGAACAGAGACACGATCACCAGGGCCACCGCGAAGACCGCCGCGAAGGAGGCCATGATCGAGATCTCGCAGGAACTGCCGATGAAATCGCCCAGGTAAGGGATCTCGCGCACCAGCGGCTCGGCCTGGGGCGCGAAGGTGAAGGCCATGAGCGCGGCGATGATCCAGCCCGCGATCGCCATGATCTCGCGCACCATCCCCCGGGAATAGGCGAGAATGGCCGAAACCAGGATCACGGCGGCAACGATGCCGTCAACGACGGTGAATGATTCCATGGACTCGTCCCTCCTCGGGCTAACCGGCGCCGAAAATTTCCCCGACGAAGGCGGTCAGGTCGGGCATCTGCCGCACCGTCATGCCTCCGGGTGCGCCGAGCTTGCTGCGTTCGGGCGCGATGGCGCTGGAAAAACCAAGTTTCAGCGCCTCTTTCAACCGGTTTTCGGTCTGGGCCACCGGACGCAACGCCCCGGAGAGGGAAATTTCCCCGAAAAGCACGCAATCGGGCGGCAATGCCACATCTTCGCGTGCCGATAACAATGCGGCCGCGACCGCCAGATCGGCGGCGGGCTCGGTCACCTTCAGCCCGCCCGCCACGTTCAGATAGACATCGAAGCCCGCGAAGGGGATGCCGCAGCGCGCCTCGAGCACGGCCAGCGTGGTCGAGAGCCGCCCGGCATCGAGCCCGACCGCGCTGCGCCGGGGCGTGCCCAGCGGCGAGGGGGCGACCAGTGCCTGGATCTCGGTCAGCACCGGCCGGGTGCCCTCGATGCCCGCGAAGACGGCCGCGCCCGGGGCAGGGGTGCCGCGTTCGGACAGGAACAGCGCCGAAGGATTCGCGACCTCGGCAAGCCCGCCGCCGGTCATCTCGAACACCCCGATCTCGTCGGCCGGGCCGAAGCGGTTCTTGACGCTGCGCAGGATCCGGAACTGGTGGCCGCGTTCGCCCTCGAAATAGAGCACCGTGTCGACCATGTGCTCGACCACGCGCGGGCCCGCGATCTGGCCTTCCTTGGTGACATGGCCGACCAGCATCACCGCGGTGCCATGACGCTTGGCGAAGACGGTCAGCTCATGCGCAGAGGCGCGCACCTGGGCGACCGAGCCCGGCGCGCTGTCGACCATGTCGGCCCAGAGCGTCTGGATCGAATCGAGAATCGCCAGATCGGGCTTTTCGGCCTCGAGCGTGGTCAGGATCGCGCGCAGGTCGGTCTCGGTGGCGAGCTTCACCGGTGCCTCGGCCAGCCCCAGCCGTCGCGCCCGCATCCGGACCTGGGCGCTGGCTTCCTCGCCCGAGATGTAAAGGCATTTGAGCCCCTGATTGGCGAAGGCGGCGGCGGCCTGCAAAAGCAAAGTCGACTTGCCGATGCCCGGATCGCCGCCGACCAGAATCGCCGAGGCCGGCACCAGCCCGCCGCCCAGCACCCGGTCGAATTCGCCCAGACCCGAGGCGGCGCGGGGCGGCTCGGGTTCCGAGGTCGCCAGATCGCTGAGCGCCAGCCGCCGGCCGCGCGCGGGGCCCAGGGATTTCGAGGCTGGGCCCGCGCTCAGGGGCGCATCCTCGACGATGGTGTTCCAGGCGCCGCAGGCGTCGCAGCGCCCGGCCCATTTGCTCTGGGTCGCGCCGCAGGCAGTGCAGGTGAAGACGGTTGTCGGTTTGGCCATGCCCCTAGCTGCCCGAGCCGGGGCGCCGTTTCAAGGCCGCATCGCGCTGGCCCGGCTTGCCCCGGGGGCGGGGCCGCGGCTAGGATTCGACGCGACAGCCGATGGGAGGGGCAGGATGCAGGACGGGCTCGAGATCGTCATCGACGGGCGGGGCGTGGCGCGGCTGACGCTGCGGCGGGCGGAAAAGCACAATGCGCTGTCCTCGGATCTGATCGCGGCGCTTACGGCGGCGGCAGGGCGGCTTGGCGCCGATCCGTCGGTGCGGGCGGTGGTGCTGACGGGCGCGGGCGAAAGCTTCTGTGCAGGGGGCGATCTGGGATGGATGAAGGCGCAGATGCAGGCCGATGGCGCCAGCCGCGCCACCGAGGCGCGCAAGCTTGCCGCCATGCTGCGCGCGCTCAACGAGATGCCGAAGCCGCTGATCGGCCGGGTCCAGGGCCAGGCCTATGGCGGCGGCGTCGGGCTGATTGCCGTCTGCGACGTGGCGATCGGGGTCGAGACCGCGCGGTTTGCCCTGACCGAAACCCGGCTCGGGTTGACGCCTGCCACGATCGGTCCCTATGTCGTGGCGCGGCTCGGGGCGGCGCGGGCCAGGCGGGTGTTCATGTCGGGGCGGCGTTTCGACGCGGCCGAGGCGGTCGGGCTGGGGCTTCTGGCGCGTGCCGTGCCCGACGCGGCGCTGGAGGCGGCCGTCGAGGCCGAGATCGCGCCCTATCTGACCTGTGCTCCGGGCGCGGTCGCGCTGGCCAAGGCGCAGGTCCTGAGCCTCGGGCCGCGGATCGACGAGGCGGCGATCGAGGCCAGCATCGCACAGCTTGTCGCAGCCTGGGAAACAGAGGAGGCTGCCGAGGGAATCGCGGCCTTCTTCGCGCGTCGCAAACCGGCCTGGAGCGGCCCGGCCGAGCCCTGACGCCTCCCGGCAGCAAGGCGTAAACGAGCCGAAAACAAGGCAGAAACCCAGATTTTACGGCGCTTTGATGTCAAAAGCCGGAGTGTCGCATTTTCAATGCGCACGACTGTATACATTTCCGCTGAGGCGCTGTAACAGAGGGGCGCGGATCGCGGGGCGGGCCTGTTGACCCTCTGCCGCGCCCCCGACTAACGTCACGGTCGGAAAACCAGTGCGCGTGGCACCGGGCCGCGCGCGGCAAGATAGGGAGACCGAGGTGGACCAGCTCCTGAGCAACTACCTTCCCATTGCGATCTTCTTCGGCATGTCCATCGCGCTGGGGCTTATCCTCATGCTGTCGGCGGTGATCGTGGCGGTCCGCCACCCCGACCCCGAGAAGCTTTCTGCCTATGAATGCGGCTTCAACGCCTTCGACGATGCGCGCATGACCTTCGATGTCCGGTTCTACCTCGTGGCGATCCTTTTCATCATCTTTGACCTCGAGATTGCATTTCTCTTCCCTTGGGCCGTCGCTTTCGGCACCATCGGTCTTGTCGGGTTCTGGTCGATGATGGTTTTCCTTGCCGTTCTGACGATCGGCTTTGCCTATGAATGGAAGAAAGGGGCGCTCGAATGGGCGTGATGACCGGCCCCAATACTGCCGGGGGCGACCGCGAGGTGGCCACCCAGGCGCTGAATGCCGAGCTGCAGGACCGGGGTTTCCTCGTGACCTCGACGGCCGACATCATCAACTGGGCGCGCACCGGCAGCCTGCACTGGATGACCTTCGGCCTGGCTTGCTGTGCTGTCGAGATGATGCAGGTCTCGATGCCGCGCTACGATCTGGAGCGCTTCGGCACCGCGCCGCGCGCCAGCCCGCGCCAGTCCGACCTGATGATCGTCGCGGGCACGCTGACCAACAAGATGGCGCCCGCGCTGCGCAAGGTCTATGACCAGATGCCCGAGCCGCGCTATGTGATCTCGATGGGATCCTGTGCCAATGGCGGCGGCTATTACCACTATTCCTATTCGGTGGTGCGCGGCTGCGACCGCGTGGTGCCGGTCGACATCTACGTGCCGGGCTGCCCGCCCACGGCCGAAGCCCTGCTTTACGGATTGTTGCAGCTTCAGCGCAAGATCCGCCGCACCGGGACCATCGTGAGGTAAGCCATGGATGAGTCGCTGAAAGAACTCGGCGCCCTGATCGCGGCCAAGCGCCCCGACTGCGTGATCGGCTGGGAGGTCTCGCATCGCGAGCTCAATATCGACGCCGCCCCGGCCGCGATCGTCGCGCTGACCGAATTCCTGCGCTCGGATGCGGGCTGCCGGTTCTCGTCGCTGGTCGACATCACCGCCGTCGATCATCCCGAGCGCGAGGCCCGCTTCGTCGTGGTCTATCACTTCCTGTCGATGTACCAGAACCAGCGGATCCGTGTCCGCTGCGCGCTGCGCGAGGACGAGATGATCCCCTCGATCGTGTCGGTCCACCCCTCGGCCAACTGGTTCGAGCGCGAGGTGTTCGACATGTTCGGCATCATCTTCTCGGGCCATCCCGACCTGCGCCGGCTGCTGACCGATTACGGCTTCCGCGGCCATCCGCTGCGCAAGGATTTCCCGACCACCGGCTATACCGAGGTCCGCTATGACGAGGCGCAGAAGCGCGTGGTCTACGAACCGGTGAATCTGGTGCAGGAATTCCGCCAGTTCGACTTCATGTCGCCCTGGGAAGGCGCCGACTATATCCTGCCCGGCGACGAGAAGGCGAAGGCCTGATGGAACGGTTCTGCGACAGTCCCGTCATCGCCCGCTCCGGCGGCAAAGACGATCGCGCGGCCGCTCTCCGGCCGCTTCGGCAACAGGGTTTCGGGGCCGGCGCGGCCGCCCGGAGCGAGGTGTGAGATGAAGGACAACGCCTTTCAGGACGTGCGGACCGGCGAACAGAAGATCCGCAACTTCAACATCAACTTCGGCCCGCAACACCCTGCGGCGCACGGGGTTCTCCGGCTTGTGCTGGAACTTGACGGCGAGATCGTCGAGCGTGCCGACCCGCATATCGGGCTGCTTCACCGCGGCACCGAGAAGCTGATGGAAAGCCGCACCTATCTGCAGAACCTGCCCTATCTCGACCGGCTCGACTATGTGGCCCCGATGAACCAGGAACATGCCTGGTGTCTGGCCATCGAGAAGCTGACCGGCACCGAGGTGCCGCGCCGCGCGCAGTTGATCCGGGTGCTGTTCTCGGAAATCGGCCGGGTGCTGAACCACCTGCTGAACGTCACCACGCAGGCGATGGATGTCGGCGCGCTGACGCCGCCGCTCTGGGGCTTCGAGGAACGCGAGAAGCTGATGGTGTTCTATGAGCGGGCCTGCGGGGCGCGGCTCCACGCCGCCTATTTCCGGCCCGGTGGGGTGCACCAGGACCTGACGCCGCAACTGATCGAGGATATCGACGCCTGGGCGGAGGACTTCCCCCGCGTGCTCGACGATATCAACGGCCTGCTGACCGAGAACCGGATCTTCAAGCAGCGCAACGTCGATATCGGCGTCGTTTCCGAGCAGGACATTCTCGACTGGGGTTTCTCGGGCGTGATGGTGCGCGGCTCGGGGCTGGCCTGGGACCTGCGCCGGGCGCAGCCCTATGAATGCTACGACGAGTTCGAGTTCGACATCCCGGTGGGCAAGAACGGCGATTGCTACGACCGCTATCTGGTGCGCATGGAAGAGATGCGGCAGTCGACCCGGATCATCCGTCAGGCCTGCGCCAAGCTGCGCAAGGAGCCGGGCGAGGTGCTGGCGCGCGGCAAGATCACGCCGCCGAAGCGCGGCGACATGAAGACCTCGATGGAAGCCCTGATCCATCATTTCAAGCTTTACACCGAAGGGTTCCACGTGCCCGCGGGCGAGGTCTATGCCGCGGTCGAGGCGCCGAAAGGCGAATTCGGCGTCTACATGGTGGCCGACGGCACCAACAAGCCCTACCGCGCCAAGCTGCGCGCGCCGGGCTTCCTGCATATGCAGGCGATGGATTTCATCTCGAAGGGCCACATGCTGGCCGACGTGGCGGCGATCATCGGCACGCTCGACATCGTCTTCGGCGAGGTCGACAGATGACACGCGCCGCCCAACCCCAAGCTTTCGAAGAGTTTTGCGACCGATGCTGAGACGCCTTCACCCCGAGCAGCCCGACAGTTTCGCCTTCACGCCCGAGAACCGCAAATGGGCCGAGGCGCAGCTGACGAAATATCCGGAAGGCCGTCAGGCCTCGGCCGTGATCCCGCTTCTGTGGCGGGCGCAGGAGCAGGAAGGCTGGCTGACGCGTCCGGCGATCGAGCATGTCGCCGACATGCTGGGCATGGCCTATATCCGCGTGCTCGAGGTCGCGACCTTCTACTTCATGTTCCAGCTCGCGCCGGTGGGCTCGGTCGCCCATGTGCAGGTTTGCGGCACCACCTCCTGCCTGATCTGCGGCGCCGAGGACCTGATCTCGGTCTGCAAGGAAAAGATCGCGCCCGAGCCGCATATGCTCTCGGCCGATGGCCGGTTCAGCTGGGAAGAGGTCGAATGCCTCGGCGCCTGCTCGAACGCGCCGATGATCCAGGTCGGCAAGGATTATTACGAGGACCTCACCGCCGAGAGCCTCGCTGCGATCCTCGACAAGCTGGCGCGGGGCGAGGTCCCGGTGCCGGGGCCGCAGAACGGCCGCTTCGCCTCGGAGCCCAAGGGCGGGCTCACGAGCCTGACCGATGGCGAGAAGGTCAATGAACATAATGCTTCTGCCGCCCGCGCTCTGGCGGTCGGTGACGGCATCAAGCGGATCGACGGAACGGAAGTGCCGCTTCTGACGCCTTGGCGGGGCGCGGGGGCTGCGGCGGAAGACGTCAAGACAGACGGAAGCTAAAGCGTTACAAATGGCGTCGGAGAACAACCGTCGTAGCGGAGAGAACGCATGAACATTTCTCGCACAGAAGCAAGATTCAAGTTTGCCATCTTCTGGTGGCTGGTCGCCGCGCTTTGCGGGCTGACCGTCGCCACCATCGGCTATGGTGTCGGCCTCTGGGCCCTGGGCGCCTTCGTCGGCGGCTTCGGCACCTTCATCGTTGCCGGCGTCGTCCTGACCTGGGCCTTCTGCCATACCGATGCCGAATTCTCGGCGATGGTGGCCAAGAAGCGCGAGGCCATGGCCGCCATGAAGCCCTATCGCGACGCCAATGCGGCGATCGTGATCCCGAACCGTCCGAAACCCGGCGGTCCGAAAGTGGCGCCGACCGTTCCGAGATCCGCGCCGAAGGCGCCCGCCGCCGCTCCCGCGGCCCGGGTCGCGCCGAAGGCCGCCGTTGCGGAGACCGCGTCCCCAAAGCCTGAGGCGGCGCCCACTGCCGCCCAAGAAAAGGTGGGGAACGGTCCTGCCGCGCTGTCGGCTCCCAGGGCCGGTGGTGCCGACGACCTGAAGAAGATCAAGGGCGTCGGTCCGAAACTCGAGAAGCAGGTGAACGATCTGGGGATATACCACTACGACCAGATCGCATCCTGGACGGCCGAAGATGTGGCCTGGATGGATGAGAACTTGGAAGGCTTCAAGGGCCGTGTCAGCCGGGATGACTGGGTGGCACAGGCCAGGGCTTTGACCAGCGAAGGCTGAGCCCGGCAGGGGATGACCCGGCGCCGCTTGTCGGCAGGGGGCGTCCTTCTGCACAGACGATACGATTGTGCCCGGCGGGCGGCGATGCCTGCCTGCCGGACGCGCCAAGACCCAGCTGGCCGTGAGGCCGCGTCAGGACAACACAGCGGGGACGAACCATGCTGACGGATCAGGATCGGATCTTTACCAATCTTTACGGGATGTCCGACCGCACACTTTCCGGCGCGCGCGCCCGCGGACATTGGGACGGCACGGCTCAGATCATCGCCAAGGGCCGCGACTGGATCATCGACGAGATGAAGAAATCCGGTTTGCGCGGCCGTGGCGGGGCGGGTTTCCCTACCGGGCTTAAATGGTCCTTCATGCCGAAGGAAAGTGACGGAAGGCCGCACTACCTTGTCATCAATGCCGACGAGTCCGAGCCGGGCACCTGCAAGGACCGCGAGATCATGCGGCATGACCCGCATACGCTGATCGAGGGCGCGCTGATCGCCTCTTTCGCGATGCAGGCCCATGCCTGCTACATCTACATCCGCGGCGAATATATCCGCGAGCGCGAGGCGCTGCAGGCAGCCATCGACGAGGCCTATGATGCCGGGCTTCTGGGGCGGAACGCCGCCAGGACCGGCTGGGATTTCGATCTTTACCTCGCCCATGGCGCGGGCGCCTATATCTGCGGCGAGGAAACCGCGCTTCTGGAAAGCCTCGAGGGCAAGAAGGGCATGCCGCGGATGAAACCGCCATTCCCGGCAGGCGCCGGGCTTTACGGCTGCCCGACCACGGTCAACAACGTGGAATCGATCGCGGTGGTCCCGACCATCCTGCGCCGCGGCGGCGACTGGTTCTCGTCTTTCGGCCGCCCGAACAATGCCGGCACCAAGCTGTTCGCGATCTCGGGCCATGTGAACCGGCCCTGCGTGGTCGAGGAAAGCATGTCGATCGGCCTGCGCGAGCTGCTCGACCGCCATTGCGGCGGGGTGCGCGGCGGCTGGGAAAACCTCAAGGCGGTGATCCCGGGCGGCTCGTCGGTGCCGCTTCTGCCGGCGCAGATCTGCGAAGACGCGGTGATGGATTTCGACTGGCTGCGCGAGCAGAAATCGGGCCTCGGCACCGCGGCGGTGATCGTGATGGATCAGTCGACCGACGTCATCAAGGCGATCTGGCGGCTGGCCTCCTTCTACAAGCATGAAAGCTGCGGCCAGTGCACGCCCTGCCGCGAAGGCACCGGCTGGATGATGCGGGTGATGGACCGGCTGGTGCGCGGCGAGGCCGAGATCGAAGAGATCGACATGCTCTTCGACGTGACCAGGCAGGTCGAGGGCCACACCATCTGTGCGCTCGGCGATGCCGCGGCCTGGCCGATCCAGGGCCTGATCCGGCATTTCCGCGATGAAATCGAGGATCGGATCCGCGCCCGCAAGACCGGTCGCACCAGCGCCGTGGCCGCCGAGTGAGCTTGACGGCGGTCATATCGCCCCTGGGACGGGCCGCGGCTTTTGCCGCCGGGCTTGGTCTTGCCGCCACGGTTTCGGCCGCGGGCGCCGAGACGCGTCCGGCGCTTGGCGAGCAGACCGAGATCGTCCGGGGGCTGCAGGTGATCGCGACCGCCGACATGATCCGCAAGAAATGCCCCACGATCGGGGCGCGTATGCTGACCGCTTTCGGCTATATGCAGCGGCTCAAGTCGAAGGCCTCGCGGCTTGGCTATCCCGATGCCGAGATCCGGGCCTTCGTCGAGGACAAGGCCGAAAAGGCCCGGGTCGAGACCGCCGCCCGCAACTGGCTTACGGCCCGTGGCGTGCAGCTCGACGAGCCCCCGAGCTATTGCCCCGTGGGCCTGGCCGAGATCCGGTCCCGGACCGAGATCGGCCGTCTTCTGAGGGCGCGCCAGTGATGACGGCGCGGGCAGGAACTGACGGGATGACGGCCGGGCGGACCGCGCCCGCGACAGGAACGGGCGCAGGGCGCGCCCGCTTCGGGATCTAGGATACGCGCGCCCCGCCGGACCGGGGCGGGACGACGCAGCAAGCGACAAGGCAAGGGCATGGCAGAGCTACGCAAGATCATCATCGACGGCACCGAGATCGAGGTCGACCCGGCCATGACGGTGCTTCAGGCCTGCGAGGTTGCCGGGATCGAGATCCCGCGCTTCTGCTATCATGAACGCCTCTCGATCGCCGGCAACTGCCGGATGTGTCTGGTCGAGATCGTCGGCGGCCCGCCGAAGCCCGCCGCCTCCTGCGCGATGCAGGTCAAGGATCTGCGGCCCGGCCCCGACGGCGCGCCGCCGGTCGTGAAGACCAATTCGCCCATGGTCAAGAAGGCCCGCGAGGGGGTGATGGAGTTCCTGCTCATCAACCACCCGCTCGACTGCCCGATCTGTGACCAGGGCGGCGAATGCGACCTGCAGGACCAGGCCATGGCCTATGGCGTCGATTTCAGCCGCTACCGCGAGCCCAAGCGCGCCTCTATCGACCCCGATCTGGGCCCGCTCGTCGGCACCTGCATGACCCGCTGCATCTCCTGTACCCGCTGCGTGCGCTTCACCACCGAGGTGGCGGGCATCACCCAGATGGGCCAGACCGGGCGCGGCGAGGATGCCGAGATCACCTCCTATCTGGGCCAGACGCTCGACAGCGAGCTGCAGGGCAACATCATCGACCTTTGCCCGGTCGGTGCGCTGACCTCGAAGCCCTACGCCTTCACCGCCCGGCCCTGGGAGCTGACCAAGACCGAGACCATCGACGTGATGGACGCGCTCGGCTCGAATATCCGGGTCGATACCAAGGGCCGCGAAGTTATGCGGATCCTGCCGCGCAACCATGACGGCGTGAACGAGGAATGGATCTCGGACAAGACCCGCTTCGTCTGGGACGGCCTGAGACGCCAGCGGCTCGACCGGCCCTATATCCGCGAGAACGGCAGGCTGCGTCCGGCAAGCTGGCCCGAGGCGCTGCGCGCCGCCGCCGCCGCCATGACCGGGCGCAAGGTGACCGGTCTGATCGGCGATCTGGCCCCGGCCGAGGCGATCTTCGCGCTGAAATCGTTGGTCGAGGGGCTGGGCGGTACCGTCGAATGCCGGACCGACGGCGCCAGGCTGCCGGCGGGCAACCGCTCGGCCTATGTCGGCACCGCCGCGATCGAGGATATCGACAGCGCGCGGCAGATCTATCTGATCGGCAGCAATCCGCGTGCCGAGGCGCCGGTGCTGAACGCCCGGATCCGCAAGGCCTGGCTGCATGGCGCGGCGGTGCACCGGGTCGGTCCTGTCGTCGATCTGACCTATGACGTGATCGAGGAAGGCACCGACCGCGCCGCGCTGCTCCGGCTGGCGGGCGCGGCCGAGAAGACCGAGAACGCGCTGGTGATCGTCGGGCAGGGAGCGCTGACCGAGGCCGATGGCGAAGCCGTCCTCAGCCAGGCGATGGCGCTGGCCGGTCGGCTGGGCGCGGGGCTCTTGGTGCTGCATACCGCGGCGTCGCGGGTCGGCGCGATGGATCTGGGCGCCGTGACCGAAGGCGGCATCGAGGCCGCGACCGGCGGGGCCGAGGTGATCTACAATCTCGGGGCCGACGAAGTCGAGATCGGCGCCGGTCCCTTCGTGATCTATCAGGGCAGCCATGGCGATCGCGGCGCGCATCGTGCCGACGTGATCCTGCCCGGCGCGGCCTATACCGAAGAGGCCGGGCTGTTCGTCAATACCGAGGGCCGGCCGCAACTGGCGGTTCGCGCGGGCTTCCCGCCGGGCGAGGCCAAGGAAAACTGGGCGATCCTGCGGGCGCTGTCGGCCGAGCTCGAGGCGAAGCTGCCCTTCGACACCCTGACCCAGCTGCGGCGCAAGCTGACCGCGGCGCATCCCGACCTGGGACTGGTCGACGAGGTGATCGAGAACCACTGGCGCCCGCTTGAGCTGTCCGAACCGGGCAAGGCCGAGTTCCGCTATGCGGTCAGGGATTTCTACCTGACCAACCCGATCGCTCGGGCCTCGGCGCTGATGGCCGAGCTGTCGGCCAGTGCCAGCGCCCGGCGCGCGGCGCCGATGGCGGCCGAATAGGGGTGACCCGCGGGGCGCGGCATATGGCGGGGCTTGCCCTCGCGGTTGCGACCGGCAGCACGGCGGGCTGTTCGCCCCTGCCCGGTGCCAGCGCCCCGGGCCGCGCGCCCGCCTATCTCGGCGCCGAGACGGTGGCGCTGAAGGACGGTCTGGTCTCGGTCGCGCTGCGGATGCGCGCGCCTGACGGGGTCGGGGGGCTTGACGATTACGGGCGTTGCGCGGTTGCGCGCCATGCGCTCGACAACGGCTACGGCTTCGCGCGCCATCTGCGCACGACGCTTGGCCGGGAAGGGGGCGGCGTCTGGACGGCGGACGCGGTCTACATGATGACAAGGACGTTTCCGCGAGGCGTCAGCCGGGTCGATGCCCGGCAGGAAATACGGGACTGCGCCGCGCGGGGCATACCGACGGTCTGAGGAATGACGAGGCGAGATGGCTGACTTCATGGATACCGGCATTGGGCTGGCGCTGACGATCATGGGACATGGCCTTCTGGTCATTGCCTTCGTGATGATCTCGCTGCTGTTCCTGGTCTATGGCGACCGCAAGATCTGGGCGGCGGTGCAGATGCGGCGCGGGCCCAACGTGGTGGGGGTGTTCGGGCTGTTGCAGACCGTCGCCGACGCGCTGAAATACGTGGTCAAGGAGGTGATCATCCCGGCGGGGGCGGACCGGCCGGTCTTCCTGATCGCGCCGCTGATCGCCTTCGTGATGCCGCTGCTCTGCTGGGCGGTGATCCCGTTCTCGGACCGGCTGGTGATGGCCGACATCAACGTTGCCGTGTTGTACATCCTCGCGATCTCCTCGCTCGAGGTCTACGGCGTGATCATGGGCGGCTGGGCCTCGAACTCGAAATACGCCTTCCTCGGCTCGCTGCGCTCGGCGGCGCAGATGATCTCGTACGAGGTGTCGATCGGGCTGATCATCATCGGTGTGATCCTCTCGACCGGCTCGCTGAATTTCGGCGATATCGTCGCCGCCCAGGACGGTCGCTTCGGCTTCCTGTCCTGGTACTGGCTGCCGCATTTCCCGATGGTGTTCCTGTTCTTCATCTCGGCCCTGGCCGAGACCAACCGCCCGCCCTTCGACCTTCCCGAGGCCGAGTCGGAACTGGTCGCGGGCTATCAGGTGGAATACGGCTCGACGCCCTTCCTGCTGTTCATGGCCTGCGAATATATCGCGATCTTCCTGATGTGCGCGCTGATGAGCATCCTGTTCTTCGGCGGCTGGCTGTCGCCCATCCCGGGCCTGCCGGACGGCGCGATCTGGATGGTCGGCAAGATGGCGGTGTTCTTCTTCCTCTTCTCGATGGTCAAGGCCATCGTCCCGCGCTACCGCTACGACCAGCTGATGCGGCTGGGCTGGAAGGTGTTCCTGCCGATGTCGCTGATCTGGGTTGTAGCGGTGGCCTTCTTCGCTCAATTCGAACTGTTCGGCGGCGCCTATGCCCGCTGGGCGGTGGGAGGCTGACATGGCTGCAATCGACTGGCAAAGGGCGGGCAAGTACTTCCTGCTTCTGGACTTCTTCGAAGGCTTCAAGCTCGGGATGAAGTATTTCTTCGCCCCCAAGGCCACGCTGAACTATCCGCATGAGAAGGGTCCGCTCAGTCCGCGCTTCCGGGGCGAGCATGCGCTCAGGCGCTATCCCTCGGGCGAGGAGCGCTGCATCGCCTGCAAGCTCTGCGAGGCGATCTGCCCGGCCCAGGCCATCACCATCGATGCCGAACCCCGCGAGGACGGCTCGCGCCGGACCACGCGCTACGACATCGACATGACCAAGTGCATCTATTGCGGCTTCTGCCAGGAGGCCTGCCCGGTCGATGCCATCGTCGAGGGCCCGAATTTCGAATTCGCGACCGAAACCCGCGAAGAGCTGTTCTACGACAAGGCCAAGCTGCTGGAGAACGGCGACCGCTGGGAGGCCGAGATCGCCCGCAACCTCGAACTGGATGCGCCCTACAGATGAGCGGATACGCGAAACTCTTCGAACAGATGCTGGAGCAGAGCCACAAGATGGCCCGCACCTTCAACCCGGCGCTGGAGAGCTTCCAGGTGCACGGGTTCGACAAGCTGATCCCGACCATGCCCAAGGATTTCATGGACATGATGTGGGGCAACACCTTCAACCCCGAAGGGCTGGACAGCAAGACCCGGCTTCTGGTCGTGGTCGCGGGGCTGACGGTCCTGGGCGCGCAGGCCGATGCCCAGTTCAAGATCGCCGTGCGCCATGCGCTCGAGGCGGGGGCTACGGAACGCGAGATTGCCGAGGTGATCTACCAGATGGCGATGCTGGGCGGCATTCCCGCCATGAGCCGGGCGCTGGACTTGGCGCAGGCGGTATTCGACGACAAGGACGAGGAGACGGGCAAATGACCCTGGGTGAATTCGCGTTCTATGCGTTTTCGGTGGTGACCGTGGTCTCGGGCCTGTTCGTGGTCCTGGCACGCAACCCCGTGCATTCGGTCCTGTGGCTGATCCTGGCCTTTCTCAGCTCGGCCGGGCTCTTCGTGCTTCTGGGCGCCGAGTTCGTCGCGATGCTGATGGTCATCGTCTATGTCGGCGCCGTCGCCGTCTTGTTCCTCTTCGTGGTGATGATGCTCGATGTCGATTTCTCCGAGCTCAAGGCGAAGATGGCGGCCTATTTCCCGATTGCGGGGCTGATCGGCGCGGTGTTCCTGGCCCAGCTGGTGCTGGTCTTCGGGGTCTGGAAAAGCTCGGACGGCGCCGCTGCGCTGCGGGGCGCGCCGACGCCGGACCCGGCCGAGATCCACAACACTCTGGCTCTGGGGCAGCTCATCTATGTCGACTACATCCATCTCTTCCAGGCTGCGGGGCTGGTGCTCCTGGTCGCGATGGTCGGCGCCATCGTGCTGACCCTGCGCCACCGGCCGAACGTCAAGCGTCAGAACGTGCTGGCGCAGATGTACCGCGATCCGGCGAAGGCGATGGAGCTGAAGGATGTCAAACCGGGGCAGGGGCTGTGAACGGCCCCACGATCCCGGAACGGAAGGGACTAGCGGGCGGACGGCCCGGAGGAACGGAATGATCGGACTGGAACATTACCTGACGGTGGCCGCGGCGTTGTTCGTCATCGCCATCTTCGGGATCTTCGTGAACCGCAAGAACGTGATCGTCATCCTGATGTCGATCGAGCTGATGCTCTTGTCGGTCAATATCAACCTGGTCGCCTTCTCGGCCTATCTGGGCGATCTGGTCGGCCAGATCTTCACCATGTTCGTGCTGACCGTCGCCGCTGCCGAAGCCGCCATCGGGCTTGCCATCCTGGTCTGCTTCTTCCGCAACCGCGGCTCGATTGCGGTCGACGATGTCAACGTGATGAAAGGCTAGGGGCTCATGGAAAAGATCATCCTCTTCGCCCCGCTGATCGGCGCGCTTCTGTGCGGCTTCGGCTACCGGATGTTCGGCGAGAAGGCCGCGATGTGGATCACCACGGCGATGGTGTTCCTGTCGATGCTGTTCTCCTGGGTCGTCTTCATGGGCTTCGACGGCGAGATGCGCCAGGTCGAGATCTTCCGCTGGATCGACAGCGGCAGCTTCGTGGCCGACTGGGCGATCCGCGTCGACCGGCTGACCGCGATCATGCTGATCGTGGTGACGACGGTCTCGGCCTTCGTCCATCTCTACAGCTTCGGCTACATGGCGCATGACCCGGAATGGCGCGAGGGCGAAAGCTACAAGCCGCGCTTCTTCGCCTATCTGTCCTTCTTCACCTTCACCATGCTCGCGCTGGTGACGGCCGACAACCTTGTCCAGCTGTTCTTCGGCTGGGAGGGCGTGGGCGTCGCCTCCTATCTGCTGATCGGATTCTATTACCGCAAACCCTCGGCCAATGCCGCCGCGATCAAGGCCTTCGTGGTCAACCGGGTCGGCGATTTCGGCTTCCTGCTGGCGATGTTCGCGCTGTTCTTCCTGCTAGACAGCGTCCGCTTCGACGACATCTTCGACAAGGCGCCAGAGCTCGCGGCAACCCAGCTCAGCTTCCTGAGCGGCAGCTGGAACGCGGCCAATGTGGTGGGCGTTCTGCTCTTCATCGGAGCGATGGGGAAATCGGCACAGCTTTTCCTCCATACCTGGCTGCCCGACGCGATGGAGGGGCCGACGCCGGTCTCGGCGCTGATCCACGCCGCGACCATGGTCACGGCCGGGGTGTTCCTCGTCTGCCGGATGTCGCCGGTGCTGGAATTCGCCCCCGATGCCAAGAACATGATCGTCTTCATCGGCGCGGTCACCGCCTTCTTCGCAGCGACGGTGGGGCTGGTGCAGAACGACATCAAGCGCGTGATCGCCTATTCGACCTGTTCGCAGCTGGGCTACATGTTCGTGGCGGCGGGCGTCGGGGTCTATTCGGCGGCGATGTTCCACCTGCTGACGCATGCCTTCTTCAAGGCACTGCTGTTCCTCTGTGCGGGCTCGGTCATCCATGCCATGCATCACGAACAGGACATGCGGAACTATGGCGGGCTCAGGAAGAAGATCCCCTTCACCTTCTGGACGATGGTGATCGGCACGCTGGCCATCACCGGCGTCGGCATTCCGCTGACCCATATCGGCTTCGCGGGCTTCCTGTCTAAGGACGCCATCATCGAGAGCGCCTGGGGCGGGCATGCCTATTTCGCCTTCTGGATGCTCGTGATCGCCGCGGCCTTCACCAGCTTCTATTCCTGGCGGCTGATCTTCATGACCTTCTTCGGCGAGTCGCGGGGCGACCGGCACACTCATGAGCATGCCCATGAAAGCCCCTCGACCATGCTGGTGCCGCTTGGCGTGCTGAGCGTCGGCGCGGTGCTTGCGGGCATGCTGTGGTACGGTAACTTCTTCGGCAGCCATGACCAGGTGAACCGGTTCTACGGCGTGCCCTCGCATGAGGTCGTGGCCGGGATCGGCGATCATGGCGACACTGCCACCGAGAGCGCGGCCGCGCTGCCGGGGCAGGGGGCGATCTATACCGCGCCCGACAACCACGCGATGGAGAACGCCCATCACGCGCCCAAATGGGTCAAGGCCTCGCCCTTCCTGGCGATGCTGGCGGGCTTCGCCGTGGCCTGGATGTTCTACATCAAGTCGCCCGAGCTTCCGGTCCGGACCGCGCGTGCGGCCCGTCCGCTCTATTTGTTCCTGCTGAACAAGTGGTATTTCGACGAGCTTTATGACGCGATCATCGTCCAGCCCGCGCGCAATATCGGCCGGGCGCTCTGGAAGGGAGGCGATGGCGGCATCATCGATGGCGGCATCAACGGGGTGGCGATGGGCATCGTGCCCTTCTTCACCCGCCTCGCGGGCCGGCTGCAGTCGGGCTATCTCTATCACTATGCCTTCGCCATGGTCATCGGCATTGCCGTACTCGTCACCTGGATGGCGCTGACCGGGGGAGCCCAGTAATGGACAACCTGCTTTCCATCATCACCTTCACGCCGCTGATCGCGGCGCTGATCCTGGGCGTCTTCCTCAAGGGCGACAGCCCGTCGGACCAGACCAATGCGAAATGGGTGGCGCTGATCGCGACGACGGCGACCTTCCTGATCTCGCTTTTCGTGCTGTTCGAGTTCGATCCCTCCGATACCGGCTTCCAGTTCGTCGAGGACCGCTCCTGGCTTCTGGGCCTGCGCTACAAGATGGGCGTCGACGGGATCTCGGTCCTGTTCGTGATGCTCACCACCTTCCTGATGCCGATCACCATCGGCGCCTGCTGGACGGTGACGCACCGGGTCAAGGAATACATGATCGCCTTCCTGGTGCTAGAGACGCTGATGCTGGGCGTGTTCTGCGCGCTCGATCTGGTGCTCTTCTACCTGTTCTTCGAAGGCGGCCTGATCCCGATGTTCCTGATCATCGGCATCTGGGGCGGCAAGGAGCGGATCTACGCCACCTTCAAGTTCTTCCTCTACACCTTCCTCGGCTCGGTGCTGATGCTGGTGGCGATGCTGGCGATGTATATCGATGCCGGCACCACCGACATCCCGACCCTGCTGACGCATCAGTTCAGCGCGGGCGACATCGTGATCGGCGGCAAGACCGTGGTCGGCGGCATGCAGACCTTCCTGTGGCTGGCCTTCCTCGCCTCTTTCGCGGTCAAGATGCCGATGTGGCCGGTCCATACCTGGCTGCCCGATGCCCACGTGCAGGCGCCGACGGCGGGCTCGGTGGTGCTGGCGGCGATCATGCTGAAGATGGGGGGCTACGGCTTCCTGCGCTTCAGCCTGCCGATGTTCCCGGTGGCCTCGGATATCTGGGCGCCGCTGATCTTCTGGCTCTCGGCCATCGCCATCGTCTACACCTCGCTGGTGGCGCTTGCGCAGAAGGACATGAAGAAGCTGATCGCCTATTCCTCGGTCGCCCATATGGGCTACGTGACCATGGGGATCTTCGCGGCGAACCAGCAGGGCGTCGACGGCGCGATCTTCCAGATGCTGAGCCACGGCTTCGTCTCGGGCGCGCTCTTCCTTTGCGTCGGCGTCATCTATGACCGCATGCACACCCGCGAGATCGAGGCCTATGGCGGGCTCGTGAACCGGATGCCGGCCTATGCGCTGATCTTCATGCTGTTCACCATGGCCAATGTCGGCCTGCCGGGCACCAGCGGCTTCATCGGCGAGTTCCTGACGCTGGCGGGCATCTTCCAGGTCAATACCTGGGTGGCGGCTGTCGCGGCGACCGGGGTGATCCTGTCGGCCGCCTATGCGCTCTGGCTCTATCGCCGGGTGGTGTTCGGCGACCTGATCAAGGAATCGCTCCGGACCATCGGCGACATGAACCTGCGCGAGCGGGCGATCTTCGCGCCGCTGGTGGCGATGACCCTGCTTCTGGGCGTCTATCCGGCATTGGTGACCGACATCATCGGGCCCTCGGTCGAGGCGCTTATTTCGAACTACCAGACGGCACTGGCCGAGACCGCGGTCTCGACCCAGCTGGCCGGAAACTGAGGGGAACGAGATGATCTCTGACGATCTTTCCGTCGTCCTGCCGGAAATCATCCTTTCGGTCTACGCGATGCTGGCACTGGTCGGGGCCGTCTATACCGGCAAGGACAGGGCGGCACCGGTGATGGTCTGGACCACCTCGGCGCTGATGCTGGCGCTGGCGGTCTGGATCGGCGTGACCGCCGGGCCGACCAGAACCGCCTTCGGCGGCGCGCTGATCGATGACGGCTTCGCGCGCTTTGCCAAGGTGGTGGTGCTGGCCTCGGCCGCGCTTGTCATGCTGATGAGCCATGACTACATGCGGCGTCAGAAGACGCTCCTGTTCGAATTCCCGGTGCTGATCACGCTCGGCGTCGTCGGCATGATGCTGATGGTCTCGGCGGGCGATCTGATGATGCTCTACATGGGGCTCGAGCTGCAATCGCTGGCGCTTTACGTCGTCGCCGCGATTCGGCGCGACAATATCCGCTCGACCGAGGCCGGGCTGAAATATTTCGTGCTGGGCGCGCTGTCCTCGGGGCTTCTGCTTTACGGCGCGTCGCTGACCTATGGCTATGCCGGCACCACGCTGTTCTCGGGCATCCTCGCCTCGATCGGCGACGGTCCGATCGGCGTCGGGCTTCTCTTCGGGCTGGTCTTCATGATCACCGGGCTGGCCTTCAAGATCTCGGCCGTGCCCTTCCACATGTGGACGCCCGACGTTTATGAGGGCGCGCCGACGCCGGTGACCGCCTTCTTCGCGACGGCGCCCAAGATGGCGGCCATCGCGCTTTTCGCGCGGGTGCTGTTCGATGCCTTCGGCTCGGTGCCGGACGACTGGGGGCAGGTGCTGGCGGTGCTTGCGCTGCTGTCGATGTTCCTTGGCGCCTTCGCCGGGATCGGCCAGCGCAACTTCAAGCGGCTGATGGCCTATTCCTCGATCGCGCATATGGGCTTTGCGCTGATGGGGCTGGTTGCGGGCACCGCGCTCGGCGTGCAGGCGATGCTGGTCTACATGGCGATCTATGTCACCATGAGCATCGGCACCTTCGCCTTCATCATGGGCATGGAGAAGGACGGCCAGCCGGTCACCGACATCCGCAGCCTGCACATGTATGCCTCGGTCGAGCCGCTGAAGGCGCTGGCGCTGATGATGCTGATGTTCAGCCTGGCGGGCGTGCCGCCCTTCGTCGGCTTCTTCGGCAAGTTCTACGTCATCCGGGCGGCCGTCGATGCAGGCTATGTCTGGCTGGCGGTGGCGGGCGTGATCGCCTCGGTGATCTCGGCCTTCTACTACCTGCGCATCGTCTTCTACATGTATTTCGGGGACGAGGGCGACCGCAGGCTGGACGGCTCGATGCCGCCGGTGATGTGGGGCATCATGATGGCCGCCTCCTTCGCCATGATCCTCGGCGTCGTGAACCTGTTCGGCGTCGAGGGGCTTGCACTCGCTGCGGCCCAGACCCTTGTCAACTGAGGTCGAGGGCTGGCACTGGCCGGCCGGACATGACCTGATCCTGCTCGATGAGGTCGACAGCACCATGGCAGAGGCGCGCCGGCGGCGCGACCTCGTCCGGCCCACCTGGATCGTCGCCCGCCGCCAGACGGCGGGCGTCGGCCGCCGGGGCAGGGCCTGGGGGGCGCCGTCGGGCAATCTGGCCGCGACCCTCGTCTTTTCGCCCGGATGTCCTCCGGCGACGGCAGCGCTCTATTCTTTCGTCACCTCCTTTGCGCTTTACGCCACCTGTCTGGCCTATCTCGACAATCGCGACGCCATCACGCTGAAATGGCCCAATGACGTGCTGCTGAATGGCGGCAAGATGGCGGGCATCCTGCTTGAATCCGAAGGCACGGTGTCCGGGGTCGGGCGGCTGTCGATCGGGCTGGGGGTCAATCTGAACGCCCTTCCCGACGCCGCCACCGTCGAGCCCCGCGCGCTGATGCCCGCCACCCTGGCCGAAGAGATCGGTGAGCCCGTCGATCCGCTCGAATTCCTGTCCTTCTTTGCCGAGCATTTCGACCATCAGGACCGGTTCTTCCGGCAGAACGGCTTCGGACCGCTGCGCTCGGCCTGGCTCGAACGCGCGGCACGGCTCGGCGATACCATCACCGCGCGCATGGGCGCCGAGGAAATCTCGGGCCGTTTCCTGACGGTGGACGAAGACGGGCAGCTTGTCATAGAGACGCCCGGCGGCCGACGTGCGATTGCCGCTGCGGACGTGTTCTTCTGACCGGGGGGATCCCCATGCTTCTCTGCATCGATTGCGGCAATACCAATACGGTCTTCTCGCTCTGGGACGGCACGCGGTTTCTCTGCACGCTGCGCACCGCGACCGAACATACCCGCACGGCCGATCAGTATTACGTCTGGTTCTCGACCCTGCTCGAGCGCTACGGGATCGAGCCCGAGATCGCGGATGTGATCATCTCGTCGACGGTGCCGCGGGTGGTGTTCAACCTGCGAGTCTTCACCGACCGCTTCTTCGGGCTGCGACCGCTGGTCGTTGGCAAGCCCGAATGCCTGCTGCCGCATATGGCGCGGGTCGATCAGGGCACCAATGTCGGGCCCGATCGGCTGGTCAACTCGGCCGGGGCCTTCGACCGGCATGGCGGCGATCTGATCGTGGTCGATTTCGGCACCGCCACCACCTTCGACGTGGTCGCCCATGACGGTGCCTATGTCGGCGGCGTGATCGCGCCCGGGGTCAATCTCAGCCTCGAGGCGCTGCACATGGCGGCGGCTGCGCTGCCGCATGTGGACGTGACCCAGCCGCCGCAGGTGATCGGCACCAACACCGTCGCCTGCATGCAATCGGGGGTCTTCTGGGGCTATGTCGGTCTCGTGCGCGAGATCTGCGACCGGATCCGGGCGGAATACGACCGGCCGATGCGGATTATCGGCACCGGGGGGCTTGCGCCGCTCTTCGCACAGGGCGATGTCCTGTTCGACTGCATCGAAGACGATCTGACCATGCACGGCCTGACCGTGATCCACGCCTATAACAAGGAAAACGGGGCGACATGAGCAAGAACAGACTGATCTACCTTCCCCTCGGCGGCGCCGGGGAAATCGGCATGAACGCCTATGTCTATGGCTATGGCGCTCCGGGGAAGGAGCGTCTGATCCTCGTCGACCTGGGCGTCACCTTCCCCAACATGGAGACGAGCCCCGGCGTCGATCTGATCTTCGCCGACATGAGCTGGCTCGAGGAACGCCGCGACCGGCTCGAGGCGATCTTCATCACCCATGCCCATGAGGACCATGTCGGCGCGCTCGGCCATCTCTGGCCGCGCCTCGGCGCGCGGGTCTATGCCCGGCCCTTCACCGCCAATATCGCCTGCCACAAGATGGAGGATCAGGGCCAGGATCCCGGGAAGATCACCGTGGTCGAGCCCTGGCCCGCCCGGATCAATGCGGGGCCGTTCCAGGTCTCTTACCTGCCGGTGTCGCATTCGATCCCCGAAAGCTCGGGGCTGGTGATCGACACGCCCGTGGGGCGGATCGTTCATACCGGCGATTTCAAGCTCGACCGCACGCCCATCGTCGGCGACCCGTTCGACCCGGATCTCTGGGGACAGGTCGCGGCCGAGGGGGTCAAGGTGCTGACCTGCGACTCGACCAATGTCTTCTCGCCCAATCCGGGCCGGTCGGAAACCACGCTGGGGCCGGCGATCCGCCAGCTTGTCGAGCGCGCCGAGGGCATGGTCGTGGCCACCACCTTCGCCTCGAATATCGCGCGGCTGAAGACCCTGGCCGAGGCCGGGCGCGATGCCGGACGTTCGATCTGCCTGCTGGGCCGGGCGATGCGCCGGATGGTCGAGGCCGGGATCGAAAGCGGCGTGCTGACCGATTTTCCCAAGGTCGTCAGCCCCGAAGAGGCGGCCGATCTGCCCCGCGACAAGGTGATGCTGATCGTGACCGGCAGCCAGGGCGAACGGCGCGCGGCCTCGGCCCAGCTCTCCCGTGGCAAGTATATGGGGCTCAGCCTCGCCGAGGGCGACATGTTCCTGTTCTCGTCGAAGACCATTCCCGGAAACGAGCGCGAGGTGATCCGCATCATCAACGCGCTCTCCGAGATGGGCGTGGATGTGGTGTCGGACGACGCCGATCTTTATCACGTCTCGGGCCATGCCAACCGGCCGGACCTGTCGCGTATCCATACGCTGATGAAGCCGGATATGGTGGTGCCGATGCATGGCGAACACCGTCACCTGCGCGAGCATGTCAAGCTTGCCGCCGAAAACGGCCTGCCGGCCGTGGTGGCGGTCAACGGCACGATGCTGGATCTCACCGGCACGCGGCCGCAGCCGGCCGAGTTCGTCGAGACCGGGCGGACCTATCTGGACGGCTCGGTGCAGATCGGGGCGCTTGACGGCATCGTGCGCGACCGGATCCGGATGGCGCTGAGGGGGCTCGTGGTGGTGACCGCGATCCTCGACGAGGAGGACGAGCCGCTGGGCGAGCCCTGGGTCGAGCTGAACGGCCTGCCCGAGACCGGGCGGTCGCGCGCGGCGCTGTCGGAGGTGCTCGAAGAGGATCTCGACCAGTTCCTGCGCCGCGCCGATGACAAGACCCTGGCCGATGACGACAAGCTCGAGGAGGCTATGCGCCGTATCGTGCGCCAGACCGCCCAGGCCGAGATCGGCAAGAAGCCCGAGGTGATCGTGGTGATCAGCCGGCTCAGCGCCTGAGCCGAGCAGGGAAGGGCGCCGTCAGGGGCCCTTCCGCTTTTCCCACATGAAAAAGGCGCCCCGCGGGGCGCCTTTTTCATGTCTCTGCACGCGCCCCGTCGGGGCGCGGCGATCTCTGTCAGAGCGTCATTCGGCGTTCTGTTCCACCGGCTCGTCCACCGCTTCCGACTCGGTCTCGGTCCGGGGCTTGAACGAGCGCAGCAGGAAGGCCGGCATGTGATCGCCCATCCCCACCACCGGCTCGTCGCGATGGCCGCGACCGCCGCTGCGGCGCTGGTTCTGGTTCTGGCTCTGGTGACGGCCCTGTTGCCTGCCATGGTCCTGGTTGTCATGGCTGCGCTCGGCCCGCTCGGGGCGGCGCTCGTTCCGGGCGGGCCGGCTGCTTTCGCGCGGTTCCTCGCTGCGTTCCGGGCTTGCCGGAGTCGCCGGAGCCGCTGCGGCCTCGGTATCGCTGTCATGAGGCTTGTTGCGACGCGTGCGGTTGCCCCGGTCCTCGTCCCCGCTTTTCAGCGGGCTTTCGACGCGCGGGATCTTCTTCTCGACCAGATCCTCAATCGCGGTCAGCCATTTCTCGTCATAGGGCACGCAGATCGTCAGCGCCTTGCCCTCGCGGCCCGCGCGGCCGGTCCGGCCGATCCGGTGGACGTAATCCTCGGCATGAGAGGGAACGTCATAGTTGAAGACATGGCTGACGGCCGGCACGTCGAGGCCGCGCGCCGCCACATCCGAGGCGATCAGGAAGCGCAGCTTGCCTTCGCGGAAGGAATCCAGCGTCCGGGTGCGTTGCGACTGGTCGAGATCGCCATGGATCGGCGCCGCGTCATAGCCATGTGCCTTGAGCGACTTGGCGACGATGTCGACCTCGGTCTTGCGGTTGCAGAAGATGATGGCGTTGGTGCAGGCCTCGCCCTCGCGGTCGATCAGGGCCCGCAGCAGCTCGCGCTTTTCCTTGGCCTGACGGTCCTTGCGCGAGGCGGTGTAGCAGATCACGCCCTGCTCGATGCTTTCGGCGGCGCTGGCGCGGCGGGCGACCTCGATCTTGGCCGGTGCCGAGAGGAAGGTGTTGGTCACCCGCTCGATCTCGGGCGCCATGGTGGCCGAGAAGAACAGCGTCTGCCGGGTGAAGGGGGTCAGCTGGAAGATCCGCTCGATATCGGGGATGAACCCCATGTCGAGCATCCGGTCGGCCTCGTCCACCACCATGATCTGCACGCCGGTCAGAAGCAGCTTGCCGCGCTCGAAATGGTCAAGCAGGCGGCCGGGGGTCGCGATCAGCACGTCGACGCCCTTGTCGATCAGCGCATCCTGTTCCTTGAAGCTGACGCCGCCGATCAGGAGCGCCTTGGTCAGCTTGGTCTTCTTGGCGTAGATGTCGAAATTCTCGGCGCATTGCGCGGCAAGCTCGCGGGTCGGCGCCAGCACCAGACTGCGCGGCATCCGGGCCCGGGCACGGCCGCGGCCGAGCAGGGTGATCATCGGCAGCACGAAGCTCGCGGTCTTGCCGGTGCCGGTCTGGGCGATGCCCAGAACGTCGCGGCCCTCGAGCGCGGGCGGAATGGCGCCGGCCTGGATCGGCGTGGGCGCGGTGTAGCCCGCGTCGGAAACGGCGGAGAGTACCTTGGGGTCAAGCCCCAGATCGGCAAAAGTTGTCATGTAAGTCCTTGGCTCAGTTGCGGCATCATGGCCGCACCTGTCGCACGCGGCCTAGACCGGCCGTATTGCCGGTCAGATCCTATTCCGCGGCTCGATAGAGCAAACCGGCCCTTTCGTCAAGGTGAAGGGCCGGTCGTCCCGGCAAGGGCGCGGCGGCTCAGGTGAAGACGCGCCATATGAAGGCGATCTCGGGGCCCATAAGCACATAGGCCAGACCTGCGACCA
This sequence comes from Rhodovulum sp. MB263, assembly GCF_002073975.1. Lineage (NCBI taxonomy): Bacteria > Pseudomonadati > Pseudomonadota > Alphaproteobacteria > Rhodobacterales > Paracoccaceae > Rhodovulum > Rhodovulum sp. MB263. Next base: position 1,304,537 of record NZ_CP020384.1, read on the forward strand.
GCCCGTCCCGGGTTGAAAGCGCAAGCCCCAGCATCAGCACATGCAGAGACAGCACGAAGGGCAGGCCCGGGATGAAGCCCAGAAGGAAGATCAGCACGCCGGTGACCATCAGGATCAGCGCGATCAGCCGGGTCGCGATGCGGCCCTCGATCAGCGCGACCAGCCGCGGCGTCAGAAGCGGCCGCAGCCAGAGCGCGGCGGGCTGGGCACGGGCGACCGAGACCGCCAGCACATGGCCCGAGATATGCACGCGCCGCAGCCTTGCGGGCAGCCAGAGCGTGGTCTGGCCGGTCATCATCCGCCCGCCGATCAGGATCATGAAGATCGCCACCACCCCGGGCAGGCCGGGCAGCATTCCGACCGGCAGGATCAGGAAGGCCGACAGCATCACCAGAAGTGGGCCGAAGCCGCGCGCGCCCAGGGTCTCGACCAGATCGGCGATGCTGATCCGGTCATTGGCCAAAGCCAGTGCCGCCAGATCCTCCAGCAGGCTCGAAATGATCCAGTCGTCTTGGGAAGTCATCGGCAGGTCGGAAGGAGGAGGCAGGGCGCGCGTGTCATTCCGGTCTGTCCTGGCCGTCCCTGTTGGTTGCCGGAAGGGTCGCGATGTTCTCAGGATGTCGCGGCGTGGCGCCGGAAATCAAGGGGCCGCGACATTCGGACGTGGTTTCATGCAAGTTACACAGCTTGGTTTCATGACTGTCACAAGGCGCGGGTAGGGCAGCGGCGACTGCAACATCCAATCTGGACTCTCCCATGAAAAACAGCCTGTTCCTGCTTTCCGCAGCCGCGTGCGCCCTGGCGGCACCGGCCTTTGCCGAAGACGTCTTTCCGGCGACGCTTGCGGGGCATGCCGTCCTGCCCGCGATGACCATGGTTGCGCCGCCCGCCGATGCGCCGCGCGACGCCTGGATTTCGGGCAAGTTCACCGGATCTGCGCGGAACATGGCCCCGATGTCGGCGATGGGCGATACCGGCGGGCTGCACGGGCATCGCGAGACCGGCATCGCGCTGCCCTTTCTCGGCCAGCCGCTGCAGGGCTTTTCCGGCTTCGCGATGGAGCGTGCCGAGGACGGTTCGGTCTATGTGCTGACCGATAACGGGTTCGGCTCGAAGGCCAACAGTCCCGACGCGATGCTGTTCTTCCACCGCATCGCGCCCGATTTCGGGACCGGCAAGGTCGACGTGAAGGAAACCGTCTTTCTGCGCGACCCCGGTTTCAAGGTGCCCTTCCGCATCGCCTATGAGGGCAGCGAGGGCCGCTATCTGACGGGGTCCGATTTCGATCTCGAGAGCCTCCAGCTCGTCGACGGCTCGCTGTGGATCGGCGAGGAATTCGGACCCTATCTGCTGAACGTCTCGCTCGACGGCGTGGTGCTGGGCGTCTACCCGACGATGGCCGATGGCAAGGAGCTGCGCGGCCCCGACAACCCGGGGGTCTCGGCGACCTCCGTGCCCGGCCGCGACTGGAAGTCGCAGCGCTCGGGCGGCTATGAGGGCATGGCGCTGCAACCCGGCACGGGCATGCTCTGGGCGATGCTGGAAAAGCCGATCCTCGGGGAGGATGGCAAGACCGAGGGCGACTTCCTGCGGGTGATGGCCTTCGACACCGCCGCGAAGGAATGGACCGGCGAGATGTTCAAGTTCGCGCTGGACGAGGGCGCGACCGCGATCGGCGATTTCAACTTCATCGATGACACCCACGCGCTGGTGATCGAGCGCGACAATGGCGAGGGCGATCCCAGCCTGAAATGCGACGGCGCGGCGGCGCCGGACTGCTTCCCGGAACCGGCGCTGCACAAGTGGATCGTGCTGATCGACACCTCGGATGTCGATGCACAGGCCAATGTCCGCCGCATCGGCCATATCGACCTGATGGATATCGCCGACCCCGACGGGGTGGCGCGGTTCGAGACCGACGCGGCGCGCGATCTGTCGGGCCGGTTCACCTTCCCGTTCTTCACCATCGAGGACGTGATGCGGGTGGATGACACCCATATCCTGGTCGCCAATGACAACAACCTGCCGTTTTCCTCGGGCCGCAAGCTCGATGCCGCGGCCGATAACGAGGTGATCCTGCTTGAGGTGCCGGAGCTTCTCTCGGCGAAGTGACGGCCCGCCTCACGAAGACGGACTTGCGGCGCGGGGGGGACACCTCGCGCCGTTTTCATGCCCGGCAGGGGACCGGGCGGCCATCCGCGCGCGGTCTTTTCCGTTTCGGCCGGTGCCCAAACCTGATTTAGCTCCGGACAGCTTTCGCGCGGGGCTCTGGCGCCCGGCGCCGCGGCCCCTTGCGGCCCGCGGCCTGACCGATGCCAGCGCACCGACCGTCCGCCCCAGCCCGGCGCGGGAGCGGCCCTCGGACGGCACCGCCGCCTCTGTGGTGCCAGCGGGTCCGCCCGGCGGCCGTCTGGAAGATGCAAGGAGAAGAGAATGCACACCAACAAGCTCGTTGTCGTCGGGGCAGGGCATGTCGGGTCCTATGTCCTGGCCGATGCCATGAAGATCGGCCTCTTTGCCGAGATCGGGGTCATCGACATTCTGGGCAATGTCGCCTTCGGCGAGGCGCTCGACCAGGCCCAGGCGACGGCCTTGCCCTATATGAGCAATATCAGGGTCACCTCGGGCGGCTACGAGCAATGCGCCGACGCCGACGTGATCGTCGTTGCGGCGGGGCCGAGCGTCATTCCCGACCCGGACGATCCCAAGGCCGAGCCCGACCGTACCCTTTTGACCACCACCAATTGCAAGGTGATCCGCGAGGTGATGGCGGGGATCGTCAGGCACACGACCGAGGCCATCGTCATCCTGATCACCAACCCGCTCGATACCATGGTCTACATCGCCGAGAACGAATTCGGCTATCCGCGCGGGCGGGTCTTCGGGACGGGGACGATGCTCGACTCGGCGCGGCTCCGGAAGGTGGTGGCCGATGCCTGCGGGATCGACCCGAAATCGGTCACGGGCTTCATGATGGGCGAACATGGCAGCACCGCCTTCCCGGTCCTGAGCCATGTCAATGTCGCGGGCATCCCCTTCGCGGATCTCGGCCGCCATTTCGAGGCCCTGGACGACATCCGCGACCCCGGGACGGTGAAGGCCCGGGTGATCAGCGCCGCCTATGACGTGTTCAACGGAAAGGGCTGGACCAATGCGGGCGTCGCGCAATCCGCCGTGACGATGGCCCGCGCCGTGCTGCTCGATGAACGCAGCGTCTTTCCCGCCTGCACCACCCTGCGCGGCCAGTATGGCCATGACGGCGACGTGGCGCTGAGCATGCCCTGTGTGCTCGGCCGCGAGGGGATCGTGAAACAGCTTCCGGTCAGCCTGAACGCGTGGGAAGGGGCGAAGCTTGCCGAGAGCATCGCCTTCATCCAGGCCACGATGCGCGATGCCGGCACCGGGCCCGACACCGCCGTCGCCTGACGAACCGAAAACGGCGGGCCTTCCGGGTCCGCCGCCTCGCGATCAGTCGGTCTGCATTTCCTTGGTCGCCGACAGGGTCAGCTCGGGATGGTCGCGGACCACGCGGTCGATGTCCCATTGCAGCCGCGTCATGTAGACCACGTCGCCGTCATTGTCGGTGGCCATGTGCTGCTTGTTCTTCTGAACGAAGCTCTCGACCGCCGTCTTCTCGCCATGGACCCAGCGGGCCGAGGTGAATTGCGAGGGCTCGAAGCGCACCGGCAGGCCGTATTCCAGCTCGATCCGGCTGGCCAGGACCTCGAATTGCAGCGCGCCGACGACGCCGACGATGAAGCCCGAGCCCACCATCGGCTTGAAGACCTTGGCGGCCCCCTCCTCGGCGAACTGCATCAGCGCCTTGTCGAGATGCTTGGCCTTCATCGGGTCGCCCGCGCGGCAGTTCTTCAGCAGCTCGGGCGCGAAGGAGGGGATGCCCGTGACCTTCAGCGCCTCGCCCTCGGTCAGCGTGTCGCCGATGCGCAACTGGCCGTGGTTCGGGATGCCGATGATGTCGCCCGCCCAGGCCTCTTCGGCCAGTTCCCGGTCGGCCGCGAGGAACAGCACCGGGCTCGACACCGTGATCGGTTTCTTCGAGCGCACATGGGTCAGCTTCATGCCGCGCTGGAAATGCCCCGAGGCGAGGCGCAGGAAGGCCACCCGGTCGCGGTGCTTGGGATCCATGTTGGCCTGCACCTTGAAGACGAAACCCGCGACCTTAGGTTCCTCGGGCGCGATCTCGCGCGGCTCGGCCGCCTGGATCTGCGGCTCGGGGCCATAATTGGCGATGCCGTCCATCAGCTCCTTCACGCCGAACGAGTTGATCGCCGAGCCGAACCAGATCGGCGTCATCTGGCCTTCCAGGACTGCCTGCGGGTCGAGTGCGGGCAGAAGCTCCTTGGCCATCTCGACCTCCTCGATCAGCTTCTCGCGCAGATCCTGGGGCACATGCTCGGCCAGCTTGGGATCGTCGAGCCCCTCGATCTTGATCGACTCGGCCACCTTGTTGCGGTCGGCCCGGTCCATCAGCTCGAGCCGGTTTCTCAGCATGTCGTAGCAGCCGAGGAAATCGCGCCCGACCCCGATCGGCCAGGAGGCGGGCGTGACATGGATCGCCAGCATCTCCTGGATCTCGTCGATGATCTCGAAGGTGTCGCGGCTTTCGCGGTCCATCTTGTTACAGAAGGTCAGGATCGGCAGGTCGCGCAGCCGGCAGACCTCGAACAGCTTCCGGGTCTGGCTTTCCACCCCCTTGGCGCCGTCGATCACCATCACCGCCGCATCGACTGCGGTCAGGGTGCGATAGGTATCCTCGGAAAAGTCGCTGTGGCCGGGCGTGTCGACCAGATTGAAGCGGAAGCGGTCATAATCGAAGGACATCGCCGAGGCCGAGACGGAGATGCCGCGGTCCTGCTCCATCTTCATGAAGTCCGACCGCGTCCGCCGCGCCTCGCCCTTGGCGCGCACCTGTCCCGCCATCTGGATCGCGCCGCCATACAGCAGGAACTTCTCGGTCAGCGTGGTCTTGCCCGCATCGGGGTGCGAGATGATGGCAAAGGTGCGCCTCCGGGCGATTTCCGGCGGCAGGGCGGGGCGGTTCGACGGGGCATCCAGCATGGCCGCGGATATAGGTCAGGCGCGGCGCCCGCGCAATCGGTCAAAGCGGGTCAGGATCCGTCGCCGAAGCCGATGAAGGGCTCGATCTTCTCCCAGATCTTCTGCAGCTTCTCGTAGGACTTCAGAAAGGACGCCGTCCGGTCGATGGCCTTCTGGGCCTTGTCGGCATATTTCGACATCTCCCGCCGCATCTCTCCCGCGATGGCACCCAGCCGCGCAAGCTTCGTCTTTTCCTCGTCTGCACCTTTGGGCACGAGGGCTTTTTCCTCGGCCTCGATCAGCGTCCGGGTTTGCTCGGTGAATACGATCCGGCCATCGTAGGAGAATGCGAGCCCGTGCAACTCGGCCGACAGTTCTGCAACCGTGTAAGGAAAATCGTCGGGAATGAAGCGGGTGTTGGCCGGGTCGCTCAACTCGGCCAGCTCGGGATAGAAACCGTAAAGCTGTCGGCCGCGCTTGATGACACGCCGATAAAGCGCGGCGTCGTTGGCTTCCAGCGCCTCGATATCGTCGCAGCCGCCAAGTGCGAGGGTTTCGATATAGTCCTCCAGCAGGGTCGGCAGGAAGGTCTCTTCCTCCGCCTTCAACGCATCGGCCAACGCCTGGGCGGTCGCCAGAAGCTGCTCTGCGGGTCTGACCCGGTTCGAAGTTTCGCGGTCTTCGCGTTTATAGGGGCGCAGGCAACGGCAGAGGGACTTCACAAGTTCCAGCAACCCGGCCCGGGCCCTTTCCCGGTTGCGCGCGTCGATCGGGGTTGAAGAGGCTTGCCGCGGTTCGGGGCGGGTCGGCGTGAATCTGACATCAAGCTTCCCGCCGACAGTCGTGAACTCGGCGGGCGGTGTGTAGCGGGTCGCCGGAAAGGCGGTCGGGTCCGCGCCGCCTTTGGTCGAACCGTTCGGTTTAAAGAACTCTTTGGAGTTTTGATCTTGAGGCCACTCTGACGGCTCCGGATCGGGCCAATGCGCCGGATGGTGCAGGCCCTCGGGCAGGATCGTTCCGGTATCGCCGAGCATGGTGTCGAGCTGGGACTGCGTCAGCCCCCGGGGCTGTGACAGATTCGTCTGCTCGGGCGTGCCGACATCGTTTATACCCACGCCCGAGGATACGGTTCGAACATCAGCCCCCCCGAGGTCTGCCCCCTTGAGGTTCGCCCCCCTGAGGTCCGCCCCCCTGAGGTCCGCCCCCCGAGTTTCGCCCCCCCGAGTTTCGTCCGCCTGAGGTCCGCCCCCCCGAGGTTCGCCCACCGGAGGTCCGCTTTGTCTAGATCCGCCAACTGGAGGTTCCCCTCTCTGAGATTCGCCGCCCAGAGGTTTGCCCCCTTGAGGTTCGCTTCGCTGAGGTCCGCCCCTACTAGTTGAGAATCCCGGAGCCTTGCTTCCCTGAGGTCTGCAGCCTTGAGATTTGCCTCATTGAGATTTGCCTCCCAGAGGTCTGCCCCCTTGAGTTTCGCTCTCGCGAAGTTCGCAGCGAAGAGTGGAATTCTGAATTTTTCAAGGCTGTCGGCACGTTCAAACGCCTGGCGGATTTCCATCTCGGACAAATCTGGATCGAAATCCATCCTACTACGCCGCGCGTTCCACGCCGCGACGCCTTCCAGCAGCCATTCCAGATGCTCGGGATTGCCCATCGCCCGTCTCCTCCGCCCGGGCGAAGCCTAGATCGGCCCCGCCCGGGGGTAAAGCGGGTGGCTGGCGCGCGACCGGCAGCTCGCAGGGCGGGGAGGGATCCGGCCCGTGCTTGGGGGGCGTGATGCCGGAAGGCAGGTGGACGGCTCCCGCCCGTCCGACATCCGGAAGGCAGAGAAAACGTGGCCGCGGGCATTGCCCTCGATGGCAAGGCAGGCTTTGGTCCGGCGGAGGCCTTGATCTGGCGGGCGTGGAATGGAACTCTGTGTGGTCACCGACATATTCGGGCAGCCTTTGCCCGGGGAGTGCATCTCGAGGCATTTGCCCCTTGTCCCGGAAATCCGCCGCTTCGCGTTGAACGCGCTTTGCGGCCGGCCGGATCTGACGGGTGAGGCGCTGCACGCCCATCTTTTCGGGGCCGGTGGGCTGGAGCGGGCGGTCGCGGCGCTTGCTGAGCAGGTTCAGGCCGGGGGCAAGGGCGCCGCCTGCTATGGCCTCGGCTACAGCGCCGGGGGCACCGCTTTGTGGCGCGCGGCGGCCGGGGGGCTGCCTCTGGCGGGGCTCTGCTGTCTGTCCTCGACGCGGCTGAGAAACGAGCGCGCGATCATGGTGCCGACCCATGTCTTTTTCGGAGAAGACGATCCGAACATGCCGCCATCCGACTGGCTGAAGACAGTGCCCGAGCGCTGCACGGTACTCCGGGGCGTCGGGCACGGGTATTACCTTCACGCCGGGGACGCGCAGCGCGAGACCGCGTTGCGCATGGTTGAAGAGATGGAGCGGGTCTCGACCGGTCCGGTGCGCCAGGCCGCTGCGGTCGAGAGGCCGGCCGCCGGTTCTGCGGACTAGCGCGCGATCAGCAGATCGCAGGGCGGGTGGCGGATCAGGTCATTGGCCAGCGAGCCCAGGATCGAGGGCGCATCGCCCGCGCGGCCATGGGCGCCGAGGACCAGAAGATCGGGCGAATGCTCCTCGATCTCGCGGTTCAGCACGACATGGGCCGCGCCCTCGACGATGTCGATCTCGGCCAGCCGCCCGGGCAGCCCGGCATCACGGCGCCATTCGGCCAGGTGCATCTCGGCGCTGCGCCGGAACGGGGCGATGGCGATCGAGCTGCCATGCGGTGCGACGAAGCCGCGATAGGGGATATGCAGGGCATGCACGCCATGCATCGCGGCCTCGGGCGCAAGCCCGGCCGCGATCTTGACGGCAGAGGTCGAGGCCGGGGCGAAGTCGAGCGCCGCGAGCAGCATCGCATAGTCGTGATCGACCGGATCGCGCACCAGCAGTACCGGGCGCGCGGCATGACGGACGATCCGCTCCATCGTGGTTTCGCGGATCAGGTCGAGGAAGGGCCGCTCGCGATGCAGGCCCAGCACGATCAGCGCGGCGTCGATTTCCTCGGCCAGAAGCGGGATCGCGGTGCTCGGGTCGCCGGTCAGGATGCGGGTGTCGTGCCGGACCTCTGCCGAATGCGGGATCGAGGCCGCGAAGCGGGCAAGCCGGGTCTCGGCGGCCTCGGCCAGCGCATGGGCCACCTCCTCGGGCAGGTCGCTGTCGATCACCGTGACCAAGAGGATGTCGGCCCCCGTCCAGCTTGCCAGGCGAAAGGCCCGGTTCACGGCACGGTCGGCACGCGGGCTGAGATCGGTTGCTACCAGGAATGTGGCGGTCATGTCGGTCTCCCTCGGATGTCTTTGGTCAAGGTCGGGGCGCGGAGGGGGCCTTTCAAGGGCGACATCTTGGTTGTATGTATATACATTGCATAGCGGTAAGCCATGGGAGGAACCGGTCCCGGGCAGAGGGTGGGGGAATGATGAAGACGGTCCTGATCGCCAATCGCAAGGGTGGCTGCGGCAAGACGACGATTGCGGTCACGCTGGCCGCGGCCCTGGCCGATGGCGGCTGGAAGGTGGCCCTGGCCGATGCCGATCCGCAGGGATCGGCGCTGCGCTGGCTCCGGCGGCGGCCCGCGGATGCCTCGGCGATCCGTGGCCTCGACTGGTCGGCCGGTCGGGGGAGCAGCAAACCTGGCAAGGGGATCGGCTGGCTGATCGTCGATGCGCCGGGGGCGCTGCCGGAGGCTGTCGCGGCCGGTCTGGTGGACGGCGCGCGCGCGGTGGTGGTGCCTGTGCTGCCCTCGGTCCTCGATGCCGAGGCGACCCGGCGCTTTCTGGACGAGATCGCCGAGTTCAAGCGCATCAGGAAAGGCAAGGTCGGGGTCGATCTGGTGGCGAACAGGGTCCGGCCGCGCGGGCGCGATGCGGCCTGGATCCGCGGGCTGGCCGAGCGGGTCGGGCAGGGGCCGGTTGCCGAAATCTCGGATCGGGTGGCCTATGGCGATCTGGCCGAGCAGGGGCTGACGGTATTCGACCGTCCGCAGCGCGCCTATGCGCCGCTCCGGGCGCAATGGACCCCGCTGCTTGCGGCGCTGACCGCCCGGGGATGAGGCGCGGCCCCGATGCCATGACTTCCGTCCTTTCCGGCGGGCTGGTAAGCCGGGGGGGAAACGCGACAGGGAGGCTTTCATGGATCTGGGTCTTGCGGGCAAACGGGCGCTGGTCTGCGCCGCGTCGAGAGGGTTGGGGCGGGGGTGCGCCGAGGCGCTGGCCGAAGCCGGTGTCGATCTCGTCATCAATGCCCGCGGCACCGAGGCGCTTCTGGCCACGGCCGAAGAGCTCCGTCGTGTTCATGGCGTCTCGGTGACGCCGGTCGCGGCCGATATCGTCTCGGAAGAGGGGCGTGCGACGGTGCTGGAGGCCGCAGGGCAGGTCGATATCCTGGTCACCAATGCGGGCGGCCCGCCGCCCGGGCTCTGGTCGGACTGGGAGCGCGATGACTTCATCGCGGCGCTCGATGCCAACATGCTGACGCCCATCGCGCTGATGAAGGCGCTGTTGCCGGGGATGATCGAGCGCGGCTGGGGCCGGGTCGTCAACATCACCAGCCAGTCGGTCAAGGCGCCGATCCCGGTCCTGGGGCTGTCGAACTCGGCCCGCGCCGGGCTGACCGGCTATGTCGCGGGGACGGCGCGGCAGGTGGCGCCGCATGGCGTGACAATCAACAACCTGCTGCCCGGCATCCATGCCACCGACCGCGCGATGTCGCTCGACCGCGGCGTGGCCGAGGCCGGGGGCATCTCGGTCGAAGAGGCCCGGTCCCGGCGCGAGGCCACGATCCCCGCGCGCCGTTACGGCACGCCCCGGGAATTCGGCGCGGCCTGCGCCTTTCTCTGCTCGCAGCATGCGGGCTTCATCGTCGGCCAGAACATCCTGCTGGATGGCGGGGCGACCAACGCCACGCTCTGAGGCGGCGCCCGGGGCGCGTTGCGAACCGGTCCGCGCTGCTTCCGTACCGCCCCGGATCGTCCGCGATGAGGTGGCCGCTGATGTGCGGAGCGCCTGGATCCCGCGCGCATCCCGGGATCTCGGACGGCACCGGTCCCGAAAGGCTGGCATCGTTCCGGGCGGCCAGCCGGCGCAGGGCCCCGGCGCCATCCGCGAAGGACAGCTGTTCCGGCGCGCGGGGCCAGCCGTCGAAGGAGCAGTAGAGGCAGAACCGCCCCGTCACGTGCCCGCCGCGGGGGCGAGAAACAGCCCGTGACCGGTATCGTATCGCGATGCGCCCGCAGAATGGCGGTTGCGCCCTGGACGGAGCAGGCAGTTTTCGGGAACGCGACCAGCGGGCGGCCGGGATCCTCGCCTAAAGGGGGGGGGGCTTGCCGTGCGTCGGCCGTCAGGGTCGCCTGCTCTGGTGCGGCCGCTTTCGCCCGGGTCCCGCTGCGCAGGACCCGGGTGAAGCCGGCGCAGCCTCAGCCCAGCGCCGTCGACTTGATCCAGCTCGGCCGGCGCGAATTCTGCAGCAGGCTGACCCGCGGCGCATAGCGCCCGCCGAGGGCCAGGGTCGCGGCGCGCAGCATCTCGATGCCCTCCTCCGAGCGCACCGGCAGCGCGCCCGGCGCGATCGGATCGCCGACCGTCATCCGGTAGGGCTGACGCTCCTTGTTGAGGGTCTCGTGGAACAAGGTGATGTCGCGCAGCGTCGGGTGGATCAGGTCGAACAGGTAGAACAGCGCCGAATTCCGCGCCCGGATGTTGACCGGGATCACCGGCAGCTCGAACTTGCGCGCGATCATCGCCGCCGAGGCCATCCAGGGCCGTTCATGCAGCGACAGTCCGCGCCGCTTGGCCAGCCGCCCCGAGGGGAAGATGACCGCCAGCCGCCCCTTCTCGATGGCGGCGCGGGTATAGGCCATGGTCTCGCGGGTCTTGGCATGGCTGCGCTTCTCCTCGCGCCATTCGACGGGCGCGATGATCTCTTCCATCTGCGGCAGCACCTTCAGGATGTCGCGATTGGCATAGAAGAAGAGATCGGGGCGGCGCTGGCGCAGCAGGCTCCAGAGCATCACGCCGTCGGCGATGCCGGTCGGGTGGTTGGCGACGATCATCGCGGGGCCCGAGGCCGGGATGTTCTCTATCCCGGTCCCGCGCACGTCGCGGGCCAGAAGCCGCGCCAGCTCGTCCATGATCACGGGGGAGGGGTGGTCCTTCAGCAGCGCCCCCAGCGCCACGGTCCGGTCATATCCCAGCAGGCCGTTGAGCAGGCGCCGGGACGGTGCGCTCCAGGGATGGTCCTCGAAAAGCCAGGGCGCCCGTTCCTCGATGAGCGGATCGATTCGTTCTTTCATGCGCCTTGTCACCACACCCCAACAACATTTCCGTGACACCAGAGCCGATTCGACCGGCCCCGGTCAAAGCCTATCGCGATCCCGCGCACCGGCTCAGGCGGCGCCGCGCCCGGCCGCCAGCAGACGCCCGAGCATTTCGCCCATGTCCCGGCTCAAACCCTCGCGGGCGGCAATCCGTTCCATCGCCGCTGTCGATTTTGCCCGGCGGCCCTCGTCATAGCGCGTCCAGGTCTCGAAGGCGGTCGACATCCGCGCCGCGGTCTGCGGGTTGACGGCATCGAGCCGGATCAGCCAGTCGGCCACCAGATCGTAGCCCGCGCCCGAAGGATCGTGGAAGCCCGCCGCATTGGCGGTCAGCCCGCCGATCACCGCCCGGAAGCGGTTGGGGTTCTTCCAGGTGAAATCGGGATGCTCGGTCAGGGCGCGGGTGACGGCGACCGCGCGCTCGGGCGCGGCAAGGCTCGCCTGCAGCCCGAACCACTTGTCCATCACCAGCCGGTCATGACCCCAGCGCCGGGCGAATCGGTCGAGCGCCTCTTCCGCGTCGCCGGTTTCCACAAGTACGCTCAGCGCGCCGATCTCGTCGGTCATGTTGTCGGCCGCCGCGACATGCGCCCGGGCCTGCGCGCCGCCATCGAGCCGCGCCATGTAGCCAAGCGCGGCCAGCCGGAGCGCCCGCCGCCCGGCATCGGCAGCTTCCGGGCTGTAGGGGCCGGGACAGGTCATGGAGTCGTAAAGCCCGGTCCAGAGCGGGTCGAGATGGCGGGCAATGGCGGTTCTGGCGGCTTCGCGCGCGGCATGGATCGCCAGCGGGTCGGGCACGGTGCCGCGCCCGGCCAGCGCCTCGGCCAGTTCGTCCTCGCCCGGCAGCCTGAGCGCCAGCGCCCGGAAGGCCGGGTCGAGCGCCTCGTCGCGGGCGACCGAGGCCAGCGTCTCGAGCCAGGCCGGGCTGGGGGCCGCGTCCTCGGTCACCATCGCGATCAGCACTTCGCGCGCCAGCGACCGACCGGCCTCCCATTTGTTGAACGGATCGGTGTCATGCGCCAGCAGGAAGGCGCGTTCCCCGGGCGTGCTGTCACGCTCGAGGATCACCGGCGCCGAGAAACCGCGCAGGAGCGAGGGCACGGGTTTCGCCGCGAGCCCCTCGAAGACGGCGTCCTGCCGCGCCTCGCTCAGTTCGATCACGGTCGTCGGCAGCACCTCGTCGCCATTGGGCGAGAGCAGCCCCAGCGCCAGCGGAATGACCTGAGGCTGCTTTTCGTCCTGTCCCGGGGTAGGGGGCGTTTTCTGTTCCAGATGAAGGGTGTAGGTGCCGTCCCTGAAGTCTTCCGTGACCTTCACCCGGGGCGTTCCGGCCTGCGAATACCAGCGCTTGAACCGGCTCAGGTCGCGCCCCGTCGCATCCTCGAAGACCTTCAGCCAGTCCTCGATGGTGCAGGCCTGCCCGTCATGGCGGCTGAAATAGAGATCAAGCGCCTTGTCATAGCCCTCGGGACCGACCAGCCGGCGCAGCATGCCGATCACCTCGGCGCCCTTCTCATAGACGGTCGCTGTGTAGAAATTGTTGATCTCGGTATAGCTTTCGGGGCGCACCGGATGCGCGAGCGGGCCATTATCCTCGCGGAACTGACGCGCGCGCAGGGTCAGCACATCCTCGATCCGCTTGACCGCGGCCGAGCGCATGTCGGCCGAGAACTGCGAGTCGCGGAAGACCGTCAGCCCCTCTTTCAGCGACAGCTGGAACCAGTCGCGGCAGGTGATGCGGTCGCCGGTCCAGTTGTGGAAATATTCATGCGCGATGATCCGCTCGATATTCTCGTAATCGCGGTCGGTCGCGGTCTCGGGGCTGGCCAGCACATAGCGCGAGTTGAAGATGTTCAGCCCCTTGTTCTCCATCGCGCCCATGTTGAAATCGTCGACGGCCACGATGTTGAACACGTCGAGGTCATAGGCCCGGCCATAGACCTCCTCGTCCCAGCGCATCGAGCGGATCAGGCTGTCGAGCGCGTAATCGGCCTTGCCCTGATCGGCGGGCCGGACCCAGATGTTCAGATCGACCGCGCGGCCTTCCGAGGTGGTGAAGCGCTCCGAGGTCGCGACCAGCTCGCCCGCGACCAGCGCGAAAAGATAGCTGGGCTTGGGCCAGGGGTCGTCCCATTCGGCAAAGCCCGTGCCCTTGGCCACCGGGTTGCCGTTCGACAAGAGGACGGGCAGGTCGCTTTCGATGCGGACCCGGAACGGCGCCATCACGTCGGGGCGGTCCGGATAGAAGGTGATCTTCCTGAACCCCTCGGCCTCGCATTGCGTGCAATACATGCCGTTCGACATGTAAAGCCCTTCAAGTGCGGTGTTTTCCGCCGGTGCGATCTCGACCTCGCTCTCCCAGAGGAACGGCGCGTCGGGCACCTCGCAGTTCAGCCCGGCGGCGGTGAGCTCGGGGGTGACGGGGTGGCCGTCGATGGAGGCCGAGACCAGCCTCAGATCCTCGCCATGCAGGAAGAACCGGCGGTCGGTCGCGGCCGGATTGGGACGGAAGGCGATCCTTGCGCGCACCCGGGTTTCGGTCGGGGTCAGGCGGAAGGTCAGCTCGACCCGGTCCACCAAAAAGCCGAACGGGGTGTAGTCTTTCAGGAAAACGGGTTGCGGCGTGGCGTCTGTCATCTGTCTCTCCACTGGGCACCTCCCTGACCTATACCCCTGAGACGCAGGCGCAAGATGCCCGTGGCAGGGGCATGGATGTTCGTCTTATGTTCCGGCCATGGGCGTGACGATTCTCAGCTTCGGGCGCGATCTGCGGATGCAGGACCATCCGGCGCTGGCGCGCGCGGGGGCGGAAGCGGGCACGGTTCTGCCGGTTTTCATCGTCGACCCGGCGGTCTGGTCGGCGCCCGAGGCCTCTGCGCGGCAATGGCGGGTGGTGGCCGAGGGGCTCGCGTCGCTTTCGGCCGCGCTCGCGGCCCGGGGCGCGGCGCTGCAGGTCGAGACCGGTCCGGCCGCCGAGGTGCTGGACGGGCTGGCCGCGCGCTGGCCGGTCACGCAGGGGCTGGCGCTGGGCGCGCAGGCGCAGGCCGAGGCCTGGGCGCGGCGGCGCGGCCTGCCCTGGAGGAACTTGGCCGTGTCCCGACGTCCGGTTCCGCCTGTCGGCGAGCTGACCGCGCCGCCCGGGCTGAGGCCCGGGCCGATCCCCGAGGCGCGCGATCTGGGGCTTGGCTTCGATCCCTGCCCGGGGCGGCCGCGCGGCGGTCGGGCCGAGGCCGAACGGGCGCTGGCCGCCGCGCTGGCGGGCGCCGATCCCGATGCCGCTCTGTCGGCGCACCTGGCCTGGGGTGTGCTGTCGGCGGGCGAGGTGGCGCGGGCGGCCCGTCTGGCGCCCGAAGAACCGGGGGCACGGCCCCTCGCGGCCTGGCTGGCCCGGCGCGCCCGGTTACAGCGGAGCGCGGCCGCCGCTTCCGACCCTGTGGCCGCGCGCCCGGACCCCGTGGTGGATCCTGCGGAGGACCCGGCGGCCGCGGCGCGACTGGCGGCCTGGGCGCGCGGCGAGACCGGGCTGCCCGCAGTCGATGCCGCGATGCGCGCGCTGATCCATGACGGCATGCTCGATGCCGGGCGGCGCGCTCTTCTGGTCGCGGTCGGCTGCGGTCCGCTCGGGCTCGACACGGGGGCTTGCAGCCGGGTCATGGCGCGGCTTTCGGCCGATTACGATCCGCGCCTGCACGGGCCCCGGATCAGCGCGGCGGCGGCGCGGCATGTCGATCCGCTGCGCTGGGGGCTCTCGGCCGATCCCGAGGGCGTCTTCCTGCGCAAATGGCTGCCCGAGCTGGCCGATCTTCCAGTCGGGGCGCTGCATGCGCCCTGGACCTGCCCGGCCGCGGCGCGGCGACTGGGGCGCCGCTATCCGCATCCGCTGATTGCTCCCGCTCCCGGTCCTCCGGCAGCCTCCCGGTTCGCGAGGCCCGTCTCGCGACGGCCCTCTTCGCGACGGCCTGACTCGCGGCAACTGGCCTTCGATCTCTGAGGCCTGCGGGCGCACAGAGGCTGTGCGGATGGCTCGCCGGGCGGAAGACGCGCGGGCGCCTCCTGTCCGAAAACGGACAGAGGGACCGCAAAACCTGCGCTTTCTGCCGGTCTGTCCCCGGCAAGGGGCCGGACAGGGGGACGCGCGGCACCGGGGTGTGGCCCTTCACCCTCTGGCAAAAGCGCTATATCGTCGCCCGGAACAGGCAAAAGAGGGTCCCATGACGCGCCCCAGGGTCGGCATCATCGGCAACAGCTTTCTGATCAACGACGAATATCCCGCCCATGCCGGTGGCACGATGAATTCCGAGGCGGTGGCCGAGGTGGCGGGGGCGCTGCCGCTGCTGATCCCGGCCGATCCGCGCTTTGTCAGCGTGCCCGAGCTGGTCGAGTGTTTCGACGGTTTCCTGTTCACCGGCGGACGGCAGAATGTGCATCCCGAGGAATATGGCGAGGCCGCGACCGAGGCGCATGGCGCCTTCGACCGGGCGCGCGATGCCATCAGCCTGCCGCTGATCCGGACCTTGGTCGAACGCGGCCAGCCCTTCTTCGCGATCTGTCGCGGCTTTCAGGAGGTCAATGTCGCGATGGGCGGCACGCTCGATCCCGAAATCCGCGACCTGCCGGGGCGGATGAACCACCGGATGCCGCCCGACGGCACGCTTGAAGAGAAATTCGCCCTGCGCCACATGGTGACGCTGACCGAAGGCGGGCTGTTTCACCGCATTCTCGGCGCGACCGAGGTGATGACCAACACGCTGCACGGGCAGGGCATCAAGCGGCCCGGGCCGCGGATCGTGATCGAGGGGGTGGCGCCCGACGGCACGGCCGAGGCGATCCATGTTGCCGACGCACCGGGCTTTGCGCTGGCGGTGCAGTGGCATCCCGAATACCGCGCCGCCCGCGATCCGGTCTCGCGGCCGCTCTTCGAGGCCTTCGGCAAGGCCGTCGCCGCCTGGGCGCGGGGCGACCGCCCGGCGGTCCTGAAGACGGCCTGAGGCGGGCCCGGGCCCGAAAATCGGCCAGAAGATTCGTCAGAAGATCCACCCGCGCACGGGCTCGTGACTTGAGCTTCCAGTTGCTGGACCCTCTAGGCGTCGCGCCGCAAGACCGATAACGGCGGAGACGAGACGATGAAACGACCTTTTCTGATCGGCGTGGCGGGCGGTGCCGCGGTTGCGGCTGGCCTTGGCGGCTGGTTCTGGCTGCAGCCTCCCGGGGCGGATCCCGGCATGGAGGGCGGTGAGGCGGACGGGCCGCGCGCGCTGGTGCAGGTCGAGATGCCGCGGCTGAGCTCGCAGGCCGAGGCCGGGCAGGCGGTGTTCTCTGAGAATTGCGCCCAGTGTCATGGCACGCGGGCCGATGGGCGCGAGGGGCTCGGCCCGCCTCTGATCCACCCGATCTACGAACCGAACCACCATGGCGATTATGCCTTCCTGCGGGCGGCGCGGCAGGGGGTTCAGGCGCATCACTGGCGCTTCGGCGACATGGCGCCGGTGCCGGGTGTCAGTACCGCCGACATTGCCTCTGTGGTCCGTTTCGTGCGCGAGGTTCAGCGCGCCAATGGCATCCGCTGAACGCGAGCCGGACCCCCGGGCCTAGAGCTTTATTTCCATGCGGAAATTCGTCAGTGCCACGCCGTGGCGGATGACGCTTTGGCGGGCGGTCTCGTGCCAGCCATGGCGCGCGAAGAAGGGGCGCGCGACAAGGCTGGCCTCGGTCGAGAGATGGTCGAGGCCAGAGCGGCGCGCCTCGCGCAGGATGGCCTGCAACAAGGCCCGGCCGATGCCGCGACCGGTCCAGTCTGGAGAGACATAGGCGAAGTCGAGATAGCCGTCCTCGCCCAGTGTCATGAAGCCGACGGGGCTGCGGCGGATCTCGGCGATGACGGTGTGGCGCCGCAGAAGCTTGTCTTCCCAGTCGGGTGGGGCCTCGGGTGAGGGCGACCAGGCATCGCGCTCTTCCGGAGAATAGCTGAGCGAGGCGCCGCGATGGACCGCGTCGTGAAACAGCGCGCGGGTCGGCGCGCCATCGCCCGCCCGTGCCCGGCGCAGCCGCATCCGCGGTTCAGAGGTGCTCAGGTGACGGCGGCGCGGGCGCGGTAGGTCGGGTCGTCCCAAAGCCGGTTCTCCATCACGTCCTGAAGGATCAGCGCCGCACGCCTGATGTCGTCCTCGCCGGTATAAAGCGGGGCGATGCCGAACCGCATGATGTCGGGCGCGCGGAAATCGCCCACCACGCCCCGCGCGATCAGCGCCTGGATTGCGGCATAGCTGTCCGTGAAGCGGAACGAGACCTGGCTGCCACGCTGCTGGGGATCGCGCGGCGAGGCCAGTTCGAGCTGCGGGCAGCGGCTCTCGACCTCGGCCAGGAAAAGCTCGCCAAGTTCGATCGAGCGGGCGCGGATATCGGTCATCGACACCCCCTCCCAGACCGCGAGCGCGGCCTCGAGCGCGGCCATCTGCAGGACCGGCGGGGTGCCGACGCGCATCCGGTCGATGCCCTCTCCCGGTCGATAGCCCTGTTCGAAGGCGAAGGGCGCGGCATGGCCGAGCCAGCCCGACAGCGCGGGCAGCGCCATGTCGGCATGGCGGGGTGCGACATAGATGAAGGCCGGAGCGCCCGGCCCGGCATTGAGGTATTTATAGGTACAGCCGGCCGCGAAATCGGCACCGCTGCCGGCCAGATCTATAGGAATCGCGCCCGCCGAATGGGCCAGATCCCAGACCGTCATCGCCCCCGCGTCGCGCGCGCGCGCCGAGATCGTGGCCATGTCATGCAGTCGCCCGGTGCGATAGTCGACCTCGGTCAGCATCACCACGGCGATATCCTCGTCGATGGCGGCCTCGACCTCCTCGGGGGCGACGATGCGCAGCTCATGATCCTGGCCGAGGCTCTGGAGCAAGCCCTGGGCCATGTAGAGATCGGTCGGGAAATTGCCCGAGTCACTCAGCACGACGCGGCGCTCCGGCCGCATGGCCAGGGCTGCGGCAAGCGCCTGGTAGACCTTGATCGACAGCGTGTCGCCGATCACGACCGTTCCCGGCTCGGCGCCGATCAGCCGACCGACGAGACGGCCGAGCACGCGGGGCATGGCCATCCATCCGGCCTTGTTCCAGCCGCCGATCAGCATCTCGCCCCATTCCTCGCGCACCGCCTGTGCCGCCCGTGCCTCGGCCCCCAGGGGCATCGGTCCGAGCGAGTTGCCGTCGAGATAGATCACTCCCTCGGGAATGTGGAACTGCGCGCGCGTCGCCGCGAAATCGGTCATTCATGGGCCTCCCTGACCAAAGCTTTGGCGTGAAAGCTTCCGTTGCGCAAGGGGCGGGACGATTCAGCCCCTTGATCGTGCCGGGCGGGACTCTCTAAAGGAGAACGACATGCGCGACGGAGACCCGATGACCCGGCTACTGCATTACCTGGAACTGCCGCCGATGTGGCTGGCCCTGTTCGCGGGGCTGGCCTGGGCGCAGTCGGCCATCCTGCCCTTCGGCTTCCTGGGCTGGGTGGGCGATGTCGGCGGCCTGTTGCTGGTGGTCTTCGGGCTGGCGCTGGCCTCCTGGGCGGCGCTGCGGGTGGTTCTGGCGCGCAGCTCGCTGATCCCGCGCGAGCGGCCCGACCGGCTGGTCATCACCGGCCCTTATGGCCTGACCCGCAATCCGATCTATCTGGCCGATGCGGCGATCCTGACGGGACTGATCCTGATCTGGGACGCGCTGCCGAGCCTGATCCTCGTGCCGGTCTTCCTGAAGCTGATCGAACGGCGCTTCATCCGCCGCGAAGAGGCGCTGATCCGCGAGGCTTTCGGGGCCGAATATGACGCCTATTGCCGACGGGTCGGACGCTGGCTCTGAGGCCACGGGAAAATCCGGGACAGGGGATGCACCGATCCTGAAACTTGTGAAACATTGTTGCGCAATGCTATGAGACAGCGGCCTTAAGCGGCCCAACGCCTGAAAGAGGGGACAAGAACGTGAAAATCGGGGCACCGAAAGAGATTCTGGAGGGCGAGGCCCGCGTGGCCATGACCCCCGACTCTGCGGTCCAGCTTCGGAAGCTGGGCTATGACTGTCTGATCGAAACCGGGGCGGGAGCGGCCGCGGGGTTTGCCGATGCCGCCTATGAGGAGGCGGGCGTCAAGGTGGTGCACTCCGCCGAGGCGCTGTGGCAGGGCTCCGACATCGTCGTCAAGGTGCGCGAGCCTGTCGCCGAGGAAGTGGCGCGGTTGCGCAAGAGCCAGACGCTGATCAGCTTCTTCTGGCCGGCGCAGAACGAGGCGCTGCTCGAGCAGTGCAAGGCCAGGGGCGCCAATGTCATCGCGATGGACATGGTGCCGCGGATCAGCCGCGCCCAGAAGATGGATGCGCTCTCCTCGATGGCCAATATCGCGGGCTACCGCGCGGTGATCGAGGCAGGCTCGAATTTCGGCCGCTTCTTCACCGGTCAGGTGACGGCGGCGGGCAAGGTGCCTCCGGCCAGGGTGCTGGTGGTGGGCGCGGGCGTCGCGGGTCTGGCCGCGATCGGCACCGCGACCTCGCTGGGCGCCATGGTCTATGCCTTCGACGTGCGTCCCGAAGTGGCCGAGCAGATCTCGTCGATGGGGGCCGAATTCGTCTTCCTCGATTTCGATGAGGATACCGCCGACGGCTCGGAAACGGGCGGCTATGCCAAGCCCTCCTCGCCGGAATTCCGCGAAAAGCAGCTTGCGAAGTTCCGCGAGCTGGCGCCCGACATGGACATCGTCATCACCACCGCGCTGATCCCCGGCCGCCCCGCGCCCAAGCTCTGGCTCGAGGACATGGTGGCGGCGATGAAGCCCGGCTCGGTCGTGGTCGATCTGGCCGCCGAGAAGGGCGGCAACTGCGACCTGACCCGGCCCGGCGAGAAGATCGTCAGCGACAATGGCGTGACCGTGGTCGGCTATACCGATTTCGCCAGCCGCATGGCGACGCAATCCTCGACGCTTTACGCCACCAACATCCGTCACATGATGACCGACCTGACGCCCGGCAAGGACGGCCAGGTCGTGCATAACATGGAAGATGACGTGATCCGGGGCGCGACCGTCACCCATGAGGGCGAGATCACCTTCCCGCCGCCGCCGCCCAAGGTGAAGGCGATCGCGGCAGCCCCGAAGAAGGACAAGCCGAAAGAGCTGACTCCCGAGGAGAAGAAGGCCCAGGAGGCCGCCGCCTTCCGCAAGCAGACGATCACCCAGATCGGCATGCTGGTCGCGGGCGGTCTTCTGATGGCGCTGATCGGGGCCTTCGCGCCGGAAAGCTTCATGAGCCATTTCATCGTCTTCGCGCTGAGCTGCTTCGTCGGCTTCCAGGTGATCTGGAATGTCAGCCACTCGCTGCACACGCCGCTGATGGCGGTGACCAACGCGATCTCGGGCATCATCATCCTGGGCGCGCTTCTGCAGATCGGGTCGGGCAACTGGCTGGTGGTGATCCTCGCCACATTCTCTGTCCTGATCGCGACGATCAACATCGTGGGTGGCTTCCTGGTGACACGCCGGATGCTGGCCATGTTCCAGAAATCTTAAGGGGGCAGGGGATATGTCCATCGGTATCGTTTCCGCGGCCTATATCGCCGCCGCCGTTCTCTTCATCCTCGCGCTCGGCGGGCTGTCGAACCAGGAAAAGGCCAAGCGCGCCGTCTGGTACGGCATCGTCGGCATGGGGCTTGCGGTGCTGGGCACCGTCTTCGGCCCCGGCATCGGCCATTACTGGCTGCTGATCCCGGCCGTCCTGATCGGCGGCTATGCCGGCTACGAGGTCGCGCGCCGGGTCGAGATGACCGAGATGCCGCAGCTGGTGGCGGCGCTCCACAGCTTCGTCGGCCTCGCCGCGGTCTTCATCGGGCTCAACGCCCAGCTCGAACTGAGCCATGTGCTGGCGCTGAAGGCGGCCGATGACGGCGCCGCCGTCGAGGCGCTGCGGGGCTTTGCCTCGGTGCTGGCGCACAAGACACCGGTCGAGATCTCGATCCTCAAGGTCGAGGTCTTCCTCGGCATCTTCATCGGGGCGGTGACCTTCACCGGCTCGGTCGTGGCCTTCGGCAAGCTCGCGGGCCGGATCGACGGCAAGCCGCACAAGCTGCCGGGCGGTCATATGCTGAACCTCGCAGCCCTCCTGCTGTCGATCGCGCTGGGCTATCTCTACTTCACCGGTGCGGGCATCTGGACCATGGTCCTGATGGCGATCCTCGCGGGCTTCATCGGCTGGCACCTGATCATGGGCATCGGCGGCGCCGACATGCCGGTCGTGGTCTCGATGCTGAACAGCTATTCGGGCTGGGCTGCGGCCGCCATCGGCTTCACGCTGGGCAATGACCTCCTGATCGTGACCGGCGCGCTGGTGGGCTCGTCGGGGGCGATCCTCAGCTACATCATGTGCAAGGCGATGAACCGGCATTTCGTCAGCGTGATCCTGGGCGGCTTCGGCGGCACCGGCGGTCCCGCGGCCGAGGTCGAGGGCGAGATGATCGCGATCGACGCCGATGGCGTGGCCGCGGCGCTCGAGGATGCCGACAGCGTCATCATCGTGCCGGGCTACGGCATGGCGGTCGCGCAGGCGCAGAACTCGGTCTCGGTCCTGACCGAACATCTGAGAAAGCAGGGCAAGACCGTGCGCTTCGCCATCCACCCGGTGGCAGGCCGTCTTCCGGGACACATGAACGTGCTCCTGGCCGAAGCCAAGGTGCCCTATGACATCGTGATGGAGATGGACGAGATCAACGAGGATTTCCCCGAAACCGACGTCGCCATCGTCATCGGCTCGAACGACATCGTCAATCCGGCGGCGCAGGACGACCCGAATTCGCCCATCGCCGGCATGCCGGTTCTGGAAGTCTGGAAAGCCAAGCAGGTCTTCGTGTCGAAACGCGGCCAGGGCACCGGCTATTCGGGGATCGAGAACCCGCTCTTCTACAAGGAGAACACCCGGATGTTCTACGGCGATGCCAAGCAGAGCCTCGACAAGCTGCTGTCGATCATCCGCTGATCCCGCCCGGGATCGCGAAACAGGAACGCCCCGCCCCGACCGGCGGGGCGTTCTGCATCTGAGGGCCCCCTGCCTTCAGCGGCGGCACGGGCCCGGGCCGCGCGCCTTGGGGGAGGGACCGGGCAGAAAGCCGCCCCTGCCGTCTTCTTCTTGGAAAAAATACCCGCGGCCCCGCAGGGGCTGCGCGCCCCCGGGGCGCGCCCTGCCGCGTTTACAAATCGCGCGGCTTGGCTAGAGGTGGTGCAACGCGCGCGAACAGAAGGCCAGCCGCCATGCCGATCCAGGACCATCCCCTGCGCTATGCGCTGACCAACGAGCTGCATACGCGGCCCTTTCCGTCGCTGCAGGCGCCCTGCCATGCCGCCTTTCTCGCGATCAAGCCGCCGCTCGATGCCGCGATCCGCGACCGCGATGCCGACCGCGCCCATGTGATCGACCTGCTCGACCGCTTCGGGGCCCAGCATCCCAAGCCCGGCGAGACCCATTTCTTCGGCCAGATGGGGCGGCACAAGCTGAAATGGGAAAGCCATACCGAATTCGCCACCTACACCGTCTTCACCCCCGGCGTCGCCGACCAGCCCTTCGATCCGGCCGCCTTCGAGGTGTTTCCCGATGACTGGCTCGAAGCCGCACCGGGCGCGCGGCTGACCTCGGCCCTGATCCGGATCGAGCAGATCCGCAACGGCGGGACGGAGATCGGCGCGCATATCGGCGAATGGTTCGTACCCGACAGCCTCTCGGCGGCGGCGATCCTCGACGGTGCGGCGGTCATGGCGACGGATTTCCGCATCGATACCGGCGGTCACATGCGGATGGCGATCTTCGTGCAGCCCGAGATCGGCCAGCGCCGGATCGGCCGCATCGTGCAGCGCCTGACCGAGGTCGAGACCTACAAGGCGATGTCGATGCTGGGCCTGCCCCGGGCGCGGCAGGTCAATGCCCGCCTCGCCGAGCTCGATCCGCAGCTGAGCGCGCTGGTGGGCGAGATGACCGGCGGCCAGCGCCAGCCCGAAGAGACGCTGCGCAACCTCCTGGCGGTCTCGGCCGAGCTGGAAAGCCTGCTGGCGCAATCCGCCTTCCGGTTTTCGGCGACGACGGCCTATGAGGCGCTGGTGCATCAGCGGGTCGAGGTGCTGCGCGAGGAACGCTTCCAGCACCGCCAGACCTTTCAGGAATTCATGATGCGCCGCTACGACCCCTCGATGCGGACGGTGAAGGCCAGCGAGGCGCAGCTCGATTCGATGACCCGGCGCGCGGTCCGCGCGGCCAACCTCTTGCGGACCCAGGTCGATGTGGAACGCTCGGCCCAGAACCAGAAGCTGCTGGAAAGCATGGACCGGCGCGCCGATCTGCAGTTGCGCCTGCAGCGCACGGTCGAGGGGCTGTCGGTGGTGGCCATCAGCTATTACGCGGTCAGCCTGGTGTCCTACATGATCGCGCCCGGGGCCGAGGCGCTGGCGGTTTCGAAAGCGCTGGCGACGGCGGTGGTGACGCCGGTGGTGGTGCTGGTGGTCTGGCTGATGATCCGGCGGCTGCGCAAGGGCATGGATCATTGAGCCTCACGCCCTGACGGGCGGCCCGCGCACGACCCTGTCATGGCATTCCGGGGCGCCGGGACAGGCCGCAGAACCGGGCGGTCCGTCCGTGCCATCGCGGCAGGCAATGCGCCGCGGCCCGGCGCCCGGCGCATTCGGTCTCTGGCTCTGGCTGCGGGCTCTGGCTGCGGACGCTTGTTGCGGGCGCTTCCGCGCGTCCGTTTCGGTCGGGCTTTCGAGCTTCGCGCTTGACCTTGTCAGGGGCGGCCCCCAGTCTCGGCTGGAAACCCTTCCGGAGATCCCCATGGCCAGCCCGCTGACGCCCCGGCAAATATTTGAAAAGCTTGTTTCCTTTCCGACGGTCAGCCGCGATGGCAATCTCGCGCTGGTCGACTGGGTCGAGGGCTATCTGGCCGAGGCCGGGATCGCCGCCAGCCGGGTCTGGAACCCGGCGCGCTCGAAGGCCGGCCTTTATGCCCATGCCGGCCCGCAGGTCGCGGGTGGCGTCATGCTGTCGGGCCATAGCGATGTGGTGCCGGTCGACGGCCAGGACTGGAGCTCGGACCCCTGGGAGCTGACCGAACGCGGCGGGCGGCTTTACGGGCGCGGCACCTGCGACATGAAGGGCTTCGATGCGCTGGCGATCTGGGCCATGGTCGAGGCGCAGCGCGTGCAGCCGGCGCGGCCGCTACAACTGGCGCTGAGCTATGACGAGGAACTGGGCTGCATCGGCGCGCCGCCGCTGATTGCGCAGATGGCGCGCGAGGGCTTCCCGAAGGCTGCGGCGGTCATCGTGGGCGAGCCCTCGATGATGCAGGTGGTGACCGGCCACAAGGGCAATATCGGCTTCGAGATCCGGCTGAAGGGCCATGAGGTGCATTCCTCTCTGCAGCATCGCGGCGTCTCTGCGGTGATGGAGGCGGGGCGGCTGATCCAGTGGGCGAACGAGGCCAATGACCGCAACCTTGCCCGCGCGCCCGAAGGCGATGACGGGCTGTTCGACCCGCCCTGGACCAGCCTGCATGTCGGCGAGATCGCGGGCGGCACCGCGCAGAACATCACCGCCGCCGATTGCCGGATGGGGCTCGATTATCGCTGCGTGCCCTCGGATAGCCTCGAGGCCTGCCGCACGGCGCTCATGGCCGAGGTGGCGCGGGTCGAGGCGGGCATGAAGGCCGTCTGCCCCGCGGCGGGCATTACGGTCGAGGAAACCTTTTCGGTGCCTGCGCTCGCCCCCGAACGGGACGGCGTGGCCGAGGCGCTGGCGCGGCGGCTGACAGGCGACAATGCCGCCCATGTGGTCAGCTATGCGACCGAGGCCGGACAGTTCCAGGAGGGCGGCTTCTCGACCGTGGTCTGCGGCCCCGGCGACATCGCCCAGGCGCATCAGCCCGACGAATACATCACGCTCGAGCAGTTCCGGCAGGGCGAGGCCTTCATGGCGCGGCTGCTGGCCGATCTTCAGGAATAGCCCATGCCCGTCAGGAACCGCCTCGCCGAACTGCAGCCCGAGATCGCCGCCTGGCGGCGCGACCTCCACGCGCATCCCGAACTGATGTACGATCTGCCGCGGACCTCGGCGCTGGTCGCCGCGAAGCTGCGCGAATTCGGCTGCGACGAGGTGGTCGAGGGCATCGGGCGCTCGGGCGTCGTCGGCGTCATCAGGGGCCGGTCGGACGAGCAGGGGCGGGTGATCGGGCTTCGCGCCGACATGGATGCGCTGCCGATCCTCGAGGCGACGGGGCTGCCCCATGCCTCGAAGACGCCGGGCAGGATGCATGCCTGCGGCCATGACGGCCATACCGCGATGCTGCTGGGGGCTGCCAGATACCTGGCCGAGACCCGCAATTTCGACGGCCGCGCGGTGGTGATCTTCCAGCCCGCCGAAGAGGGCGGCGCAGGCGGTCTGGCAATGTGCAGGGACGGGCTGATGGAACGCTTCGGCATCAATGAGGTCTATGGCCTGCACAACATGCCCGGTATCCCGGTCGGTGCCTTCGCGATCCGTCCGGGGCCGATCATGGCAGCGACCGACGAGTTCGACATCATCGTCACCGGCAGGGGCGGCCATGCCGCCAAGCCGCATTACTGCATCGATACGACGCTGGTGGCTGCGCATATCGTCGTCGCGCTGCAATCCATCGCCGCGCGCAATGCCGACCCGCTGAAACAGCTCGTGGTCTCGGTCTGCAGCTTCCGGACCGATTCCGAGGCCTATAACGTGATCCCGCAGACGGTGCTTCTGAAAGGCACGGTCCGGACGCTGGAAGAGGGCATGCGCGATCTGGCCGAGGCGCGCGTGACGGCGGTGGCCGAGGCGACGGCAGCGGCCTATGGCGCAACCGCCGAGCTGCGCTATAGCCGCAACTATCCGGTCACGGCCAACGCCCCCGAACAGACCGTTTTCGCGGCCGCGATGGCCGAAAAGATCTCGGACCGGGTCGAGAGGGCGACCGCGCCGCTGATGGGGGGCGAGGATTTCAGCTATATGCTGCTCGAACGGCCCGGCGCCTATATCTTCCTTGGCAATGGCGACACCGCCTCGCTGCATCACCCGGCCTATGAATTCGACGACGGGGCCATTCCCTTCGGCGCGTCCTGGTTCGTCGAACTGGTCGAGAATCGTCTGCCTGCGGACTGAGGGCGGGCCCCTTTGGCCCGGAGTGGACCGCGACATCGCCCTGCGCTGTCTGGGCCTATGGCGCGATCCCGGGGCAGGGGATAGCCTGCTGGGAAAGAGGCGCCAGCGAGGGGACCACCATGACCGGAGCGAATGACGAGCGGTTTCCGAAAAGCCTGATCCGGGCGGACCGGCTCGTGACCGATACCAAATGGAACATGGCCGAGAACGGCTCGACCCCGTTTTCCGATTTCTTCGGGCTGGCGATGCTGTCGAGGGGCGCGGTCACGGCGGCGCTGACGACAAGGCGGCCGACCCCCTTCTCGGGCGCGCTGCACCTGCCCCTGGTCTTCCGCCGCCGCTCGAAGACCCGGCTCTGGACCGGCGGCCGGCTGCTGTCCTGGCGCTAGACGGAAGGCCTGTCATCGCAGGGTTTTCTGCCTGCCGCTCTGAGCTGCGGAAGGCAGATGTCTTCGATCCGATTGATTTGTGCGTCGATGGTGGCGTCCATCTTGTTGCGGTCTTCAGATGGGCCGCCCGGAGTGAGTTTGTTCCGTTTCGCTTGGCGCTTGTCGGGGGACAATTCGTCCCGCGACCTGACGTCCTGGAACACGATATCGAACTGTTTCATCAGCTCTCCGATGGCTTGTTCGAGGTCGGCGTCGAACAGCGCTTTTGCGGTCGGCATGCAGTCCGCCAATGACCGACGGGCAAGAGACGCGGTTTCGCGGAGTGTCTCGTAATATCTGTGAGCCTTGGCGGCCTCTGACGTGAGGGCCTCTGCACCGTCCTGCAAGTCCCTCTGAGCGGATCCGGACGTGAAGAGGTTCGCCGCGGCATGGCGCAGATCGCCCAGGCTTCGCCTGGCGTCATAGGTCGCGATCAATATGCGCTCTGCCTGATCTATCTGGCGCTCAGAGATCTTCTGTTCACGCCAGCTTTCGAACGTTCTGGAGCCGAGCCATGCGGCAAAAACAACCGCGACGGCTCCAGAAATTGTGCCGATGGCTACACCAATTGTGCCGATGCCCGAGAGCACACTGCCCAGAGCGGACCATTCCTAATGTGTCCAGCGCATGCTGTCCTGCCTGTTTGCTGCAAGGCGTTCGGCAAAACTGTACCGACCTGGCGGCGGTCGGTACAGGCTAGCAGCTCAGGAGCATCGCCTTCAGGATCAATGGCCAGTTCCGCTGTTCGAGCGTCGGCGCGCAATGGGCGGCGCCGGTGAAGTCGTCGTCAGCGGTATAGGCGCTGGGCGTGATGACCACGCCAAGCCCCGCGGCCCGCGCCGATTGCAGGCCGATATGGGAATCCTCGAAGGCCATGCACTCGCGGGGCGGCAGGCCCAGCCGCTCGAGCGCCAGCCGGTAGATCTCGGGATCGGGCTTCTTGCGCGCGACCTCGTCGCCTGCGGCGATCACGTCGAAGACCCGCTCGGCCGGCTTGCGCCAGCAGCGGCGCACGAGGATCTCGACATTGGGCCGCGAGGTGGTGGTGGCCATGGCGATGGCCATGTCGGCCTCGCGCGCATGCAGGATCAGATCCTCGACCCCGGGGCGCAGCCCGACCGCGCCCTCGGCGATCATCCGGCCATAGGCCTCTGTCTTCTCGGCATGAAGCCGCAGCAGATCGGCCTCGGGCAGCCGGGCCGCCTCGGGCAGCCCCGCCTGAAACGCGCGCAGCCGCTCCTTGCCGCCGCCTGTCTTCAGAAGAACGGCATAGTCCTCGCGCGACCAGTGCCAGTCGAGCCCCCGCGCGGCGAAACTTGCATTGAACGCCGCACGGTGGGTTTCCTCGGTCTCGGCCAGCGTGCCGTCGAGATCGAAGATCAGGGCCCTGATGGTCATCTCAGCTCGTCGGCCAGCCGCGCGACGATGGCGACCAGCACGTCGTAATCGGAAAAGCGCGCATCCTGCGGGATGTCGTCGACATCCTCGGCGCGGTGATAGCCCTCGGTGAAGAGCGCAAAGCGCATGCCGGTGGCCTGTGCGGTCGCCGCGTCGATCTCGCTGTCGCCGACGAAGACCGCCTGCGTCGCGCCAAGCTGCTCGCAGACCGCGCGAAGAGGTTTCGGGTCGGGTTTCTTCACCTCGACCGTATCGCCGCCGACCACGGCGCCGAAGAAGCCGTCGATGCCGAAGGTCTTCAGGATCGCGCGCGAGGGCGCCTCGGGCTTGTTGGTGCAGATGCCCATCGCCCAGCCCTCGTCGCGGAACTGCTCCAGCGCGTCCTCGACGCCGGGATAAAGCGTCGTCAGCGTCGCGGGGTCTGCCGCGTAATGGCCAAGGAAGGCCTCGACCAGGGCGTCGCGCTGGCCGGGTTCAAGCCCGCGGGCCTTGATCACGCGCTCCATCAGTACCTCGACCCCGTTGCCGATGAAGGCGCGGATGGTGTCGAGGTCGAACGCCTCCTGGCCGAGCCCGGCCAGCGTCCTGTTCACGGCGGCATGGATGTCCGGAGCGCTGTCGATCAGCGTTCCGTCGAGGTCGAAGATGATGGCCTTCACGCGGCGTCCTTCCATTTGATCGAGCAGCCCATCGAAGGAATCTGCTCGTGCGGTCCGTGGCCGGTATGGGCCACCTGTAGCATCGCCTCGTAAAGATCGCGCCGCAGGTCCGCAGGCCCGGCCTCCTTGCGCGAGGCATCCAGCCGACCGCGATACTGCAACTCCAGCAGGCTGTTGAAGCCGAAGAAATCCGGGGTGCAGATGGCGTTATAGGCACGCGCGACCGACTGGTCCTCGTCATGGAGATAGGGGAAGGGAAGGTCAAGTTCCGCCGCCACCTTCTTCATGCCCTCGAAGCTGTCCTCGGGATAGGCTTCGGCATCGTTCGAGCAGATCGCGCAGATGCCGACGCCCTGGGCCTGCAGGTCGCGGGC
This sequence comes from Rhodovulum sp. MB263, assembly GCF_002073975.1. Classification (NCBI taxonomy): domain Bacteria; kingdom Pseudomonadati; phylum Pseudomonadota; class Alphaproteobacteria; order Rhodobacterales; family Paracoccaceae; genus Rhodovulum; species Rhodovulum sp. MB263. The sequence goes on from NZ_CP020384.1 coordinate 1,333,984, forward strand.
GTCGCGGATGATGCGGTCGCGCACGGCGATGACATAGGGGCAGTGGTTGCAGATGAACATGATCAGCGTGCCCATCGGCCCGTGCACATCCGACAGGGTATGCAGCTTGCCATCGGTGCCGGGCAGGGTGAAATCGGGGGCCTGCCAGCCGAAATCGCAGATCGGGGGAGAGACGGCCATGGGGAACCTCCTTCGGATAGCATGTCTGTCGGAGCAGAAATTAACGCGGATCGAAGCGCGTGCCAGCCGCTTTGTCGCATCCCGGCCCGAGCGGAACAGGGCGGAGAGAGGCGATATGCGGCGGCCGGTTCCCGAGACTTCCGCCGGGCTGACCTTGTCCCCGGATCCAGGACTGGGAGTTAAGGTCCTCCCAGAGAGAGGGACCCCGGATGAGCAGGCAGCCCCGCCGTCACTTCACCGCCGAGTTCAAGGAACAGGCCGTCGCGCGCCTTTCCGAGCCGTGCGTCAGCCAGACCACCGTCGCGCGCGAACTCGGCGTGACGCCGTCGCAGTTGAAAGGCTGGCGGCTCGATCTGGCGGCCGCGATGGCCGCATAATGAATATCGCACCAGTCCGGGATCCGGGGGCAAGCAAAGACCGGCGCAGTGCCTGCGCCGGTCTCGGATCGTTGCCGCGTGCATCCGCCATATCGGGCGGCCGCGGTCGGGCGGAATTGTCTCTGGCGTCAGGCCGCCTGCAACGCGCCCTCGGCGGCCTCGCGGATCGCCCGGATGTTCTGGCCGTAGACGTCGGGCGCATCGACCGAGCCGCCCTTGAAGACGGCCGAGCCCGCGACCAGCACATTCGCGCCGGCCTCGACGACAAGCGGTGCGGTCTCGGGGGTGACGCCGCCATCGATCTGGATATGGACCGGCCGGTCGCCGATCATCGCGCGGACGCGGCGGATCTTGTCGATACAGGAGGGGATGAATTTCTGCCCGCCGAAGCCCGGGTTCACGGTCATGATCAGGACCATGTCGCAAAGATCGAGGATATGCTCGACGCTTTCGGCAGGGGTCGCGGGGTTCAGCACCACGCCGGCCTTGACGCCCTGCGCCCGGATCGCCTGCAGCGTGCGGTGGATATGCGGGCCCGCCTCGATATGGGCGGTGATCATGTCGGCGCCGGCCTCGGCATAGGCCTCGATATAGGCATCGACCGGCGAGATCATCAGATGCACGTCCATGAAGGTCTTCACATGCGGGCGGAAGGCCTTCACCGCGGGCGGGCCGAAGGTCAGGTTCGGGACGAAATGCCCGTCCATCACGTCGACATGCACCCAGTCGGCGCCCTGCGCTTCAATCGCCCGGATCTCGGCACCGAAATTCGCGAAATCGGCGGACAGGATCGAGGGCGCGATCTTGATCGAACGGTCGAACATCTTTGGGTTCCTCCCGATAGGGCCGGATTTTCAGGGAAGGCGCGGCCCCGCGACGGGGCCGCACAGGTCGTTACACCGCTCTGTCACTCGGCGGCTTCGGTCTCGCCCAGCTTCTCGCGCCAGCCCGGGAAGAGCTTGTCGGCATCGAAGGGGAAGCTTTCGAAGGCGCGGGCCAGTTCGCGGTGCTCCTTGGCATAGTCGACGAGGTTCACGCCCGCCTTCCAGGCATCATGCGCCTGGTGCAGCGAGATCGCGCCCGCGGTGCCGCCGTCGAGATGCCCGAAGGCGCCGCCGCCCGAGGTCTGGATCACGTTGGAATGGCCCAGATTGTCGAAGAAGCCCGGCAGGCGCAGCGCGTTCATGCCGCCCGAGATGATCGGGGTGGTGGGCTTCATCCCCAGCCAGTCCTGGCGGTAGAAGGGGCCGTCCGCCACGTCCTCGGTCAGCATGAAGGCCATGATCCTGTCGGAGGGATCGCCCTCCATCTTGCCAAAGCCCATGGTGCCGGTGTGGATGCCCGAGGCGCCCTGCAGACGTGACATCTTGGACAGCACGAAGGCGGTATAGCCGCGTTGCGATTCCGGCGAGGTCACGGCGCCGTGGCCCGCCCGGTGATAGTGCAGGAACTGGTGCGGGAAGGCGCGGCGCGCGGTGGTGATGGCCGCGGGGCCTGCCACGTAGCCGTCCACGAGGAAGGCCACGTGATCGGCATTCTCGCCGAAAGTTTCCAGGATATACTCGCCGCGGGCCAGCATTTCATAATGGTCGTCGGCGGTGATGTTGGCCGAGAACAGCTTGGCCTCGCCGGTCTTGTCCTGGGCCCGCTTCATCGCGTCCGAGACCAGGCGGATCGTCTCTTTCAGCGGCGCGAAGACCTGGTTGCCTTGCGGCTCATCGTTCTTGATGAAGTCCCCGCCCAGCCAGAATTCATAGCAGGCATCGGCGAAGGGCTGCGGACGCAGGCCGAGTTTCGGCTTGATGATGGTGCCCACCACCATGCCGCCATCGGTGACGCTGCGGCCGAGCACGCGCCACATGTCGGCGATGTTCATCGCGGGTCCGTCGAAGAGCCTCAGATAGGCGGGCGGCACGTAGAAGTCGCGCATCTTGGCATGCGCCACGTCGCCCATGCCCTGGTTGTTGCCGATCGTCAGCGTCAGGAACGAGGCCAGCATGGCGCGGCCGTCGATGATGTTGCGGTCGAACAACTCGACCGGATAGGCGATCTTCATCACCTCGTTCCCGGGGTCGATCTCGTAGACGAGCGCATCGACGCCCTTGGTGAAATCGTCGGTGGTGTGCACCTCGACATTGGTGCCGGTCGAGCTTTCGGCGGCGAAATGCGCCGCGGTGGCCAGGTAGTCCCCGTCCCCCTTGGGCTTCATCGTGTAGGCGCAAAGCACGTGACGGCCGCCGGCGATGAGTGCTTTCTCATCGAGGTCGAGGCGGGCATATCGGTTCGACTGATCCATTTCCTATGGCCTTTCGGTTCGTCTTGTCCCCGGGTTCCGGTGGTCTTCGTTCTACGTTGCGCGCGTTTCCGGAGCGGGCCCGGCCCCCGCGAGGGCCGGGCACCAGAGGGTTATTTCGTCTTCGGATCGAGGCTGCCCTCGGCATAGCGCCTGGCCATGTCGGCCATCGGGATCACCTTGATCCGCGAGGCATTGCCGGCGGTGCCGAAGCGCTCGAAGCGGTCCTTGCAGAGCCTGGTCATCTCGGCCATGGCGGGTTTGAGGAATTTCCGCGGGTCGAATTCGGCCGGGTTTTCCTTGGCGATGCGGCGGAAGGTGCCGGTCATCGCCATCCGGTTGTCGGTGTCGATATTGACCTTGCGCACGCCCATCTTGATGCCGCGCTCGATCTCCTCGACCGGAACGCCATAGGTCTGGGGCATGGCGCCGCCATTCTCGTTGATGAGATCCTGCAGGTATTGCGGCACCGAGGACGAGCCATGCATCACCAGATGCGTGTCGGGCAGCTTGGCGTGGATCTTCTCGATCACGCTCATCGCCAGCGTCTCGCCGGTGGGCTTCTGGGTGAACTTGTAGGCGCCATGCGAGGTGCCGCAGGCAATGGCCAGCGCGTCGACCTTGGTCTTCGAGACGAAATCGGCGGCCTGATCGGGATCGGTCAGAAGCTGGTCGCGCGACAGCTCGCCCTCGGCGCCATGGCCGTCCTCGGCCTCGCCCTTGCCGGTCTCGAGGCTGCCCAGAACGCCCAGCTCGCCCTCGACCGAGGCGCCGACCCAATGCGCCATGTCGGCCACGCGCCGGGTGATGTCGACATTGTATTCATAGGAGGCCGGGGTCTTGCCGTCGCCTTCCAGCGAGCCGTCCATCATCACCGAGGTGAAGCCGTGCTTGATCGCCCCCAGACAGGTGGCCTCGTTGTTGCCGTGATCCTGATGCATGCAAAGCGGGATGCCGGGATAGATCTCGGCCAGCGCCTCGATCATCTTGGCCAGCATGATGTCATTGGCATATTGCCGCGCGCCGCGGCTGGCCTGGATGATGACCGGCGCGTCACAGGCCTTGGCGGCCTCCATGATCGACAGCCCCTGTTCCATGTTGTTGATGTTGAAGGCGGGCACGCCGTAGCCGTGCTCGGCCGCATGGTCCAGAAGTTGGCGAAGGGTGATAAGGGCCATCGTTAAATCTCCGTCAGTCTGCGCGTCCTGCGCGTTCCAAAGCTTCGAGGCCGGGGAGCGGGCGTCCTTCCAGCCATTCGAGAAATGCTCCACCCGCGGTGGAGACATAGGTGAAATCATGGGCATGGCCCGAGCGGTTCAGCGCGACCAGCGTATCGCCGCCGCCCGCGACCGACACGCAGAGCCCGGCCCGGGTCTGTTCGGCCACGGTCTCGGCCAGCGCCCGGGTCGCGGCGTCGAAGGGCGGGGTCTCGCAGATGCCCAGCGGGCCGTTCCAGACGATGGTCCGGGCCTTGCGCAGGAGGCCGCGATAGAGCTCGACCGAGTCGGGACCCAGATCGTAGACCCGGCGGTTCGGCCGGATGCCGCCCAGCGGCACCGGATAGGCATGCCCGCCGGCATGCTGAAGCCCGTCGACGACGAAATCCCGGGGCATCACGATCCGGCAGCCCGCGACCTCGGCCAGCGCGGCGATCTCGAGAATGTCGTCGGCCAGTTCCGGTTCGCAGAACGAGCGCCCGATGCTGTAGCCGCGGGCAAAGAGGAAGCTGTTGGCCAGCCCGCCGCCCAGCAGGATGGTGTCGACCCGGCGCAGGAGACGCTTCATCAGCCCCAGCCGCTCGATCATCGATTGCCCGCCCATCAGCGCGACAGAAGGCGAGGGCGGGGTGTCGAGCGCGCGTTCGAGCTGGGCCAGCTCCTCGAGCAGCAGGGGCCCCGCCGCCACCCGTTCGGCCGCGTCGACCGCCGCCGTGGTCGAGGCATGCAGCCGGTGGCAGCAGGAGAAGGCGTCATTGACATAGATGTCGCCAAGCCGGGCCAGCTCGGCCCCGAGCCGCTGGTCGTTGCGCTCCTCGCCGCGCTCGAAGCGCAGGTTCTCGCACAGAAGCACCTCGCCCGGCGCCAGATCATGGCTGAGCCGTTCGGCCATCGGCCCGGCACAGGTATCGATGAAGCGCACCGGCGCCTCCAGGGCATCGGACAAGGCGCCCTGCACCCGTTCGAGAGTCAGCGCCGGGGTCATCTCGCCCCCCGGACGGCCCAGATGGCTCATGACCACCAGCCGCGCGCCCCGGGCCAGAAGCGGTTTCATGCCGCTTGCAAAGCGGGTGATGCGGGCGGCGTCGGTGACCCCGGCGGGCCCGAGCGGAACGTTCAGATCCGCCCGGACTGCCAGGCGCTTGCCCGCAACATCCAGCGATGTCAGGGGCAGGCCCGCCATCAGATCAGCGCCCCCATCGCCACGGCGGTATCCGCCATGCGGTTGGAGAAACCCCACTCGTTGTCATACCAGCTCAGGATCCGGACCATGTTGCCGTCCATCACCTTGGTCTGGTCCATGTGGAAGACCGAGGAATGCTGGTCGTGGTTGAAGTCCGACGAGACCAGTTTCTCGTCGGTATAGCCGAGAATGCCCTTCATCGGGCCGTCGGCCGCCGCGCGGATGGCCGCGTTGACCTCCTCGACGGTGGTGTCACGCCCGGCTTCGAACACCAGGTCCACGACCGACACATTCGGGGTCGGCACGCGGATCGCGACGCCGTCGAGCTTGCCGTTCAGTTCCGGCAGCACCAGGCCCACGGCCTTGGCGGCGCCGGTCGAGGTCGGGATCATCGACATCGCCGCCGCGCGGGCGCGGTACAGATCCTTGTGCATGGTGTCCAGCGTCGGCTGGTCGCCCGTGTAGCTGTGGATCGTGGTCATGAAGCCGCGCTTGATGCCGATGGCATCGTTCAGGGCCTTGGCGACCGGCGACAGGCAGTTCGTCGTGCAGGAGGCGTTCGAGACCACCAGGTCGTCCTTGGTCAGCACGTCATGGTTGACGCCATAGACGATGGTCTTGTCGGCTCCGGCGCCCGGCGCCGAGATCAGCACCCGCTTCGAGCCGTTCTCCAGATGGATCGCGGCCTTGTCGCGGGCGGTGAAGATGCCGGTGCATTCCAGCGCCACGTCGACATCGCCCCAGGGCAGCTCTTTCGGATCGCGGATCGCGGTCACCTTGATCGGGCCGCGGCCCACATCGATGGTATCGCCGTCGACGGTCACGGTGCCGGGGAAGCGGCCGTGAACGCTGTCGTAGCGCATCAGATGGGCATTGGTCTCGACCGGACCCAGATCGTTGATCGCGACGACCTCGATATCGGTGCGGCCCGATTCAATGATGGCCCGCAGGACGTTGCGCCCGATCCGGCCGAAGCCGTTGATTGCTACCTTGACTGTCATCTTCCACCCTTCTTGTCTTACTTGATCAGTTTCTTCGCGGCGGCGGCCACGGCTTCGGCGGTGATGCCGAAGTGCTTGTAAAGGTCGTCGGCCGGCGCCGAGGCGCCGAATCCGGTCATGCCAACGAAGGCGGATCTGGCGCCAAGAAGCGGCGCCCAGCCCTGTTCCACGGCGGCCTCGACCCCGACCCGGGGCGCGTCGCCAAGGACGGATGCCCGGTAGGCGTCGTCCTGAGCTGCGAATAGCTCGAAACAGGGGGCGGAGACAACGGCGGCCCTGACGTCCTGGCGCGCCAGCTCGTCGGCCGCGTTCATCGCGATCTCGACTTCCGAGCCGGTGGCGATCAGGGTGACGTCGCGGCCGCCCTCGGGTTCGCGCAGCACATAGGCGCCCCTGGCCGTCAGGTTCTCGGCCCGGTGCTCGGTCCGCAGGCAGGGCAGGCCCTGCCGCGACAGTGCCAGCAGGCTCGGGGTCGTCTCCGAGGTCGCGGCGATTTCCCAGGCCTCGGCGGTCTCGACCACATCGGCGGGACGGAAGACGTTGAGATTGGGCATGGCGCGGAGGCTGGCCAGATGTTCCACCGGCTGGTGGGTCGGGCCGTCCTCGCCAAGACCGATCGAGTCATGCGTCATCACATAGGCCACCGGCAACCCCATCAGCGCCGAGAGCCGGATCGCGGGACGGGCATAATCGGCGAAGACGAGGAAGGTGCCGCCATAGGGGAAGAAGCCGCCATGCAGCGCGATGCCGTTCATCGCCGCCGACATGCCGAATTCGCGGATGCCGTAATGGATGTAATTGCCGCCGTAATTGTCCTTCGACACCGGCGACATGCCCTTGGTCAGGGTCAGGTTCGAGCCGGTGAGGTCGGCCGAGCCGCCGATGGCGTTGGGCAGGGTGGCATTGACCACGGCCAGCGCCATCTCCGAGGCCTTCCGGGTCGCGACCTTGGGCGCATCGGCCGAAAGCTGCTGCTTGTAGGCCGTGATGGCCTCGGCCATGGCGGCCTTGTCGGGCCGGGCCAGCGAGGCCTCGAAGGCACCGCCATGCTCGGCGCAGAGCAGACGCGCTTCCCAGCCCTCGCGGGCCTCGCGGCCGCGCGCGGCAACCGCATGCCAGGCGGCATAGACCTCTTTCGGCAGGGTGAAGGCCTCATGGGCCCAGCCAAGGGCCGTGCGGGTCGCGGCGATCTCGTCGGCGCCCAGAGGCGCGCCATGGACCTTGTGGCTGCCGGCCTTGTTGGGCGCGCCCTGGCCGATCACGGTCCGGCAGGCGATCAGCGAGGGGCGCGGGTCCTTGCGCGCGGCCTCGATGGCGGCGGCGACGGCCTCGCGGTCATGGCCGTCGACCGCGGCCACATGCCAGCCGGCGGCGGCGAAACGCGCCTTCTGGTCGACCGAGGTCGACAGCTCGGTCGAGCCGTCGATGGTGATCTTGTTATCGTCCCACAGAACGATCATCCGGCCGAGCTGCCAGTGGCCGGCCATGTCGATGGCCTCGTGGCTGATGCCTTCCATCAGGCAGCCGTCGCCCGCGATCACATAGGTGTAGTGATCGACCAGATCGTCGCCGAAGCGGGCATTGTGCATCCGCTCGGCCAGCGCCATGCCGACCGCGGTGGTGATGCCCTGGCCCAGCGGTCCGGTCGTGGTCTCGATGCCCTCGGCATGGCCGTATTCCGGATGCCCCGCCGTGCGCGCGCCCCATTGCCGGAAGCTGCGGATCTGGTCCATGTCCATGTCGGCATAGCCCAGCATGTGGTTGATCGAATAGACCAGCATCGAGCCATGCCCGGCCGACAGCACGAAGCGGTCCCGGTCGGCCCATTTCGGGCAGGACGGGTCGATCTGCATGAACCGGTTGAACAGCACCGCGGCCACATCGGCCATGCCCATCGGCATGCCGGGATGGCCCGAATTGGCGGCCTGAACCGCATCCATCGTCAGGACACGGATCGCGGTGGCCATCAGCGCTTCGGCGCTGGTGTCGATCTTGGTGGGCGCGTTCATTTTGGGCTCCTCAGGCGCGTTTCGATTCGGAGACGAGACGATTGATCATCGGCGTCAGGATAAGCTGCATCGCGAGATCGAGCTTGCCGCCCGGGATCACGATCGAGTTGGCCCGGCTCATCCAGGATCCGTGGATCATCGAGACCAGGTAGGAAAAGTCGATCCCGCGCGGATTGCGGAAGCGGATCACGACGAGGCTTTCGTCCGGGGTCGGGATCCAGCGGGCGACGAAGGGGTTCGAGGTATCGACCACCGGCACGCGCTGGAAGTTGATGTCGGTTTCGGTGAATTGCGGGCAGATGCAATGCACATAGGCATACATCCGGCGCAGGATCACGTCGCGGATCGCCTCGGTGGTGTAGCCGCGCTTTTCCTTGTCGCGGTGGATCTTCTGGATCCATTCGAGGTTGATCACCGGCACCACGCCGATCTTGAGATCGGCATGCCGGGCGATGTCGACCTCGTCATTGACGACCGAGCCGTGCAGCCCCTCGTAGAACAGCAGGTCCGAGCCCTCGGCGAAGGGCGCCCAGTCGGTGAACTCGCCCGGCGCCACGCCGCGCTTCTCGGCCTCTTCGGCATCGTGCACGTAATGGCGGCTGCGCCCGGTGCCGGTCTCGCCATATTGGCGGAACACCTCTTCGAGGATCTTCAGCTCGTTGGCCTCGTAGCTGAAATGGCTGAAACCCGCATCGCCCTCGGCATAGTGACGGTCGAGCTCGGCCTTCATGTCCTTGCGGTTGAAGCGGTGGAAGGCGTCGCCCTCGATCGAGACCGCGTTCACGCCCTCGCGGCGGAAGATCTGGTCGAAGGTATGCTTGACCGTCGAGGTGCCCGCCCCGGAAGAGCCGGTAACGGAGATGATCGGGTGCTTCTTGCTCATGACAGTCCTCCAGGAACTCAGACGCGGAACAGGCCGCGGTTGCCGAACAGGGCGTTGACCTCTTCGTCCGGCAGATCGTGATAGGCGGCGATGCGGCTGACCTTGTCGGTCGAGCCGAAGACGAACGGCGTGCGGGCGTGCAGCTTCTCGGCGGTCTTGCCGAGGATCGGGTCCTGGGCGTCGGTGGCAAGGCCCCCGGCCTGCTGGATCACGAAGGCGATGGGGGCGCATTCATAGACCATCCGGAGCCGGCCGCGGGCATAGCCCTTGCGGGCATCGCCGGGATAGAGGAACACGCCGCCCCGGGTCAGGATCCGATGCGTCTCGGCCACCAGCGAGGCGACCCAGCGCATGTTGAAATTCGAGGCGCGCGGGCCTTCCTCGCCGGCCAGGCAGTCGTCGATATAGGCCCGGATCGGGCGCGACCAGTGGCGGTAATTCGAGGCGTTGATGGCGAATTCGCGCGAGGTGTCGGGGATCTTGATCGCCTCGGCCACCAGCACGAACTGCTTGCTGTCGGGGTCCAGCAGATATTCCTGGGTGCCCTGGCCGAAGGTGCAGACCAGCATCGTCTGCGGCCCGTAGATGATGTAGCCCGCGCCGATCTGCTGGTCGGTCGGGCGCAGGAAGCTGGCATCGGGATCCTCGGCCGCCTCGAAGATCGAGAAGATCGTGCCGATCGATACATTGACGTCGATATTCGACGAGCCGTCCAGCGGGTCGATCGCCAGCGCATAGGCGCCCCCGGGGTCGAGAACCGCCACCGTGTCCTGTTCCTCCGAGGCGTAGTGGCGGACATTGGCGGTCCTGAGGCGTTCGCAGAAGGCATCGTCGGCCATCAGGTCCAGCGCCTTCTGGGTATCGCCGCCGGTATTCTCGCCCACGGCTGCCCCCAGCGCCCCGCCCAGCGGGCCGCGCTGGATCACGCGCGAAAGATCGATGCCGACCTCGCAAAGTGCAGTCATGATCGGCTGAAGCGCGGCGGGGATATGCTGTAAATCCCTGATCGGATTTTCCGTTTGCATAAAATTCTCCCGAATCTGGCGGCAACTTGTCGTTATTGGTTGCTAGAGGATGACGGGATGGTAGAGAATTTAAAAACCCGGAAGCTGTATTAGATTTTTTTGAAAACCGAATGTCGACGCTCCGACCCGAGGCCATAACCTTCAAGCAACTCAGGGCGTTGCGCGCCGTAGCCGAGCACGGCACGTTGACCGCGGCGGCCGAGTCCATTCACCTGACGACCCCGGCCGTCCATACCCAGCTGCGCCAGCTCGAAGAGAATTTCGGTGCGCGGCTGGTCGATCGCGGGCCGCAGGGGGTGGCGCGCCTCACGCTGCAGGGCGAGGCTGCCCTGGTGGGGGCGCGCGCCATCGAGACCGCGCTCGAGGCCTGCGTCGATCATGTCCGCGCGCTCAATGACGGAATGGAGGGGATGGTCACGCTGGGCGTGGTCGCCACTGCCAAATATTTCGCGCCGCGCCTGGTGGCCGAACTGCACCGCGCCTTTGCCGAGATCGACGTGATCCTGCGCGTGGGCTCGCGCGAGATGGTGGTGACGGCCTTGCAGGCGGCGAGCGTCGATATCGCGATCATGGGGCGGCCGCCCCGGCTGCCCGCGGTTCATGCGACGGTGCTTGGCCCGCATCCGCATGTGCTGATCGCGCCGCCCGATCATCCTCTGGCCGGACATGAGAGGATCGCGGCCGAGCGGGTGCTGGCCGAGACGTTCCTCGCGCGCGAGCCAGAGTCGGGCACCCGGATTCTGATGGAGCGCCTGATCGAGCGGTTGGGCAAGGGGCGGCCGCAACGGGTGGTCGAACTGGAAAGCAACGAAACCATCAAGCAGGCGGTGATGGCGGGGCTCGGGATCGCGCTGATCTCGCGCCATACGGTGGCCGGCGAACTGAACGACGGGCGCCTGGTCGAACTCGACGCGCCCTCGCTGCCCTTGGTGCGGCAATGGTTCCTGGTCCATCGCAGCGACACCGCGCTCAGCGCGGCCGGTCGGCGGATCCACGGCTATATCGTGGGACGGCAGGGGGCCTTCCTGCCCCGATAGCCCGGTTCCGGCCCCGAATTTTCGTCGAAAATTCGCGCGGGATGGCGGGCCTGCGGTTTCTGCGGCCACTGGGGGCGGCAGGGGGTTGACCTTCCAGCGACTGGAAGTCCTATCTCGGTAAGGCGTTCGCCGTGAAGGAGGCTGCCATGACCGCAATGACCACAACCAGACTGAAACTCGAAGGGCTGCATTGCGCGGGCTGCGTGCGTCGGGTCGAGCGCGCCCTGACCGAGCTGCCCGATGTCGGTGCCGCCCGGGTCAATCTTGCCACCGGCTCGGCCGAGATCGAGCATTCGGGCCCGGTCGCGCCGCTGATCGGGGCCGTCGAGGGCGTGGGCTTCGGCGTGGGCCAGACCGAGATCGCGCTGGCGGTCGAGGGTGCCACCTGTGCCTCCTGCACCGGCCGGATCGAGCGGACGCTCATGGCCCAGCCCGGTGTGCTCGGGGCGGCGATGAACCTTGCGAGCGGTGAGGCCCGCGTCACCGTCGCCGAAGGGCTGGACGACGCCGCCGCGCTCGCCCGAGCGGTGACCGAGGTCGGCTATCCGTCCCGCCCGCTGGGTGCCGAGGACCGGCCCGAGCCCGGCGCAGCCCAGGCCGCCGAGGCCCGTGGGCTTGCCCGCCGGGCCTGGACCGCGGGACTTCTGGCGCTGCCGGTCGTGCTGCTGGAAATGGGCGGACATGTGGCGCCCGGTGCCCGCGAGGCGCTCGCCGGGATCGTCTCCGAGACCGGTCTGCGCATCGTCTCCTTCCTGCTGACCACCGCGATCCTCGCCGGTCCCGGCCGCGCCTTCTTCGTCAAGGGCGTGCCGCTCCTGCTGAAGGGCGCGCCCGACATGAATGCTCTGGTCGCGCTCGGCACCGCCGCCGCCTGGGCCTATTCGACCCTTGCAACCTTCGCCCCCGGCCTGCTGCCCGAAGGCACGGCGCATATCTATTTCGAGGCCGCCGCGGTCATCGTCACCCTGATCCTGATCGGCCGCAGCCTCGAGGCCCGCGCCCGCGGCCGCACCGGCGAGGCGATCCGGCATCTTCTGGGCCTGCAGCCGCGCAGCGCCCGGGTGGTGACCGAAAATGGCCTCGAGGAACGGCCCGTCGAGCAACTCGCGCCCGGCGATCTGATCGAGATCCGGCCCGGCGAGCGCATCCCGACCGATGGCGAGATCGTCGAGGGCCAGGGCCCGGTCGACGAATCGATGCTGACCGGCGAGCCGATGCCGGTCGACAAGGCGCCCGGCGACGCAGTCACGGGCGGCACCGTCAATGGCGCCTCCGCGCTGAGATTCCGCGCCACCCGGGTCGGCCGCGATACCGCGCTGGCCCAGATCGTGGCGATGGTCGAGACGGCGCAGGGCGCCAAGCTGCCGGTGCAGGCGCTGGCCGACCGGATCACCGGCATCTTCGTTCCCGCCGTCCTCGTCGTCGCGGCGCTGACCGTGGCGCTCTGGCTGATTGTCGGTCCCGACCCGGCGCTGGGGCTTGCGCTGGTCGCGGGCGTCTCGGTGCTGATCGTCGCCTGTCCCTGCGCCATGGGGCTGGCCACGCCGACCTCGGTGATGGTGGGCACGGGCCGCGCTGCCGAAATGGGGGTTCTCTTCCGCAAGGGCGATGCGCTGCAAAGCCTGTCGGGCGTCGCGACGGTCGCCTTCGACAAGACCGGCACCCTGACCGAGGGCCATCCCGAACTGACCGGTATCCGGCTGGCCGACGGCTTTGAAAGGGACGATGTCCTGGCCGCTGCCGCCGCGCTCGAGGCCCGCTCGGAGCATCCGCTTGCCCGCGCCATCCTGGCCGCCGCGCCAGATCATCCCGAGGCCGAAGGGGTCGAGGCGTTGCCCGGTTTCGGCGTCCGGGGACGGATCGGCGGCCGTGACGTCCTGGTGGGCGCCGAACGGCTGATGGCGCGCGAGGGCATCGCGCTCGGGCCCCTCGAGGCCGAGGCCGCGACGCTGGCCGCCACGGGGGCGACGCCCGTTTTCGTGGCCATCGACGGAGGGGCGGCGGGCGTGCTGGCGCTGGCCGACCCGATCAAGCCCTCGGCGCGCGCGGCGATCGCGGGGCTCCACCGGATGGGGGTCGCGACCGCGCTGATCACCGGCGATACCGAGCCGACCGCGCGCGCCGTCGCGGCCGAGCTTGGCATCGACCATGTCGTGGCGGGCGTTCTGCCCGGCGGCAAGGTCGAGGCGCTGGAGGGGCTTCGCGCCGAGGGCCCGGTCGCCTTCGTCGGCGACGGGCTGAATGACGCGCCCGCACTGGCCGCGGCCGATGTGGGGCTTGCCATCGGCACCGGCACCGATGTCGCCATCGAGGCGGGCGACGTGGTGCTGATGTCGGGCGATCCGCAGGGCGTGGTCAATGCGCTCCATGTCAGCCGCCGGACTCTGGCCAATATCCGCCAGAACCTGTTCTGGGCCTTCGCCTATAACGTCGCGCTGATCCCGGTGGCGGCAGGCGTGCTCTATCCGCTGAACGGCCTTCTCCTGTCGCCGATGCTGGCCGCGGGCGCGATGGCCTGCTCGAGCCTCTTCGTGCTGTCGAACGCGCTTCGGCTGCGCGGGCTCGGCCCGCTGGAGGCCGGGTCATGAATATCGGCGACATCTCGAAGGTCACCGGGCTGCCGGCCAAGACCATCCGCTATTACGAGGAGATCGGTCTGATCCGTCCGGCCCGGGGCGACAATGGCTACCGGCATTTCTCGGAAACCGACCGGCACAACCTGACCTTTCTGGGCCGGGCCCGGTCGCTCGGCTTCTCGATCGAGGAATGCCGGGCGCTTCTGGCGCTTTACACCGACAAGGAGCGCGCCAGCGCCAATGTGAAGCAGATCGCCCGCGTCCATCTGGCGCAGATCGAGGCCAAGATCGCCGAGTTGCAGGCGATGCGCGCCACCTTGGCCGAGCTGGTCTCGGCCTGTGCGGGCGATCAGCGTCCCGATTGTCCGATCCTGAAGGGGCTGGCGGGCGAGGGCTGAGCCCGCTCAAAGGGCTTTGACAATGCGCGCCGATGGGCTAGGCAGGAGCGACTTCGGTTCCGGCCGGGAAGGCCGGATAAAAGGGAACGCGGTGCGCCCTCTCAGGGGCAACTCCGCGGCTGCCCCCGCAACTGTAGGCGGAGAGCGCGGCTGACAGATGCCACTGGGCCAGGGCCCGGGAAGGCCAGCCAAGCAAGGACCCGCAAGCCAGGAGACCTGCCGGAGCGACGATCACCCTTTCCGGGCGCGGGGCGCGCCCCGGAGCGGCCAGCCCGCAGCGGTGAGACAGATCACCGTCCGGGGAGCTGGCCCGATCCCGCCGCGCCCCGGACCGCCCGCAAGGGCAGGGAAGGGCAGGGCGATGGACGATCCGGAGACAAGACCGGCCGACCAGGACGGAGCGCGCGCATGAGGGGGCAGGGGCTCTTCTGGGCGCTTGCGCTGCTGGTGGCGGCGCTTTTCGGGCTGTCGCTGCTGATCGGTCCGGCCGGGTTGTCGGTCGGCGACAGCCTCTCGGCGCTGCTGGCCGGGCGCGGTGAGGCGGCGGTGCTGGTCATGCGCGAGATCCGGCTGCCACGCGCGATCCTTGCCGTGCTGGTGGGTGCGAGCCTCGGGCTCTCGGGTGCGGCCCTTCAGGGCTACATGCGCAACCCGCTGGCCGAGCCCGGTCTGATCGGCGTCTCGTCGAGTGCCGCGCTGGGCGCGGTGCTGGCGCTGCAAACGGGGCTCGCCTCGGCGCATGTGCTGGCGCTGCCGGCCTCGGCGCTGACCGGCGCGCTGATCGCCGTCTCGCTGCTGCTGCTTCTGGCCGGACCGCGCGGTGGGGCCTTCACGCTGATCCTCGCGGGCATCGCCCTTTCGGCGCTGGCGGGCGCGCTGACGCAACTGGTGCTGAACCTCTCGCCCAATCCTTACGCCACGGCCGATATCGTCTTCTGGCTGATGGGTTCGCTGGCCGACCGGTCCTTCACCCATGTCTGGCTGGCGCTGCCGCTGACGCTTCTGGGCTGGTTGATGCTGGCCGGGCTCGGCCGCGGGCTCGATGCCCTGACGCTGGGCGAGGATGCGGCGGCGGCGCTGGGCATCCGGCTCGGGCGGATGCGCCTCGCGCTGGTCCTGGGTGTCGCGGCCTCGGTGGGCGCGGGGGTGGCGGTCGCGGGCGCCATCGGCTTTGTCGGTCTGATCGTGCCGCATCTGCTGCGCCCGCTGGTGGGCGCCCGGCCCGGGCGGCTGCTGGCGGCCTCGGCGCTGGGCGGCGCGGCCCTTCTGCTGGCCGCCGATATCGGCGTGCGGCTGGTGCTGCCCGACCGCGATCTCAAGCTGGGCGTCGTGACCGCGCTGATCGGGGCGCCGCTGTTCATCCGGCTGATCTACCGCACCCGGGCGGAGGCGGGCGCATGACCGAGCTTGAGCTTTCGCATCTGACCGTCCGGCGCGGCGCCTGCCCTGTGGTCGACGATGTCACCGCGCGGCTGTCACCGGGCGACTGCGTGGGCCTTGTCGGTCCCAATGGCGCGGGCAAGACCACATTGATGCGCGCAGCCCTCGGCCTTCTGCCGCACAAGGGCACATCGAGCCTCGCGCGCCTCCCCGCGCCCGAGCGTGCCCGCACCGCTGCCTGGCTGCCGCAAACGCGCGAGATCGCCTGGCCGGTCAGCGTCGAGACCCTGGTCGCGCTTGGCCGCACGCCGCATCTGGGGCCGGGCCAGCGTCCCGGACCCGCCGACCGTGCCGCCGTTGACGCCGCGATGGCCCGCCTCGAACTTGGCGGTTTCGCCACGCGCTGCGCGACCGAGCTGTCTGGGGGCGAACAGGCGCGGGTGCTGATCGCCCGGGCGCTGGCGCAGGAGGCGCCGATCCTGATGGCCGACGAACCCATTGCCGGGCTCGACCCGGCGCATCAGTTCACCACCATGGCGCTGTTCGCGCGCCTCGCCGCCGAAGGCCGCCTCGTGATGGTCTCGCTCCACGATCTGGGGCTGGCGGTCCGGTTCTGCACCCGGCTTCTGCTAATGCATCGCGGCCGTCTGGTGGCCGACGGCCCGCCCCGCGCGGTACTGAGCGAGGCCAATCTGGCCGAGGTCTTCGGGCTGCGCGCCTATCTGGCCGAGACCCCCGACGGCCCGGTCTTCCAGCCGCTCGAGGTGGTGCGATGACCCCCAATTCCTGTCCGGCCGAGGAGCCCGCCGCATGATCGACCCGATCCTGTCCTTCCTTCACACCGGCGGCGCGGCGATGTGGGCCATCGCGGGCCTGTCGGTCGCGACGCTCAGCCTGATCCTCTGGAAGCTCTGGGGCCTCGCGCGGATGGGCGCCTTCGCGGGCGCCCGGGCCGAACGCGCCGTGCGGCTCTGGCAGGAGGGGGCGCGCGAGGCGGCGGCCGACGCGCTTGCGGGCCGGGTCGGACTGCGCGCCCGGCTGGTCCGCGCGGCCATTGGGGCGCTGGCGCTGGGCCTGCCCGAGGCGAAGGCGCGCGAGGAAACCACCCGCGTCGCCCGGCGCCTGCTGGTCGAGGCGCGCGCGGGGCTTCGGGCACTGGAACTGATCGCGGTGATCGCGCCGCTTCTGGGTCTTCTCGGCACGGTTCTGGGCATGATCGATGCGTTCCAGGCGCTGCAAGCGGCGGGCTCGGCGGCCGACCCGGCCGATCTGGCGGGCGGCATCTGGGAGGCGCTTCTGACCACGGCCGCCGGCATGGCGGTGGCAATCCCGGCGGCGGTCTCGCTCAGCTGGTTCGAATCCGTGGCCGACAGCGCCCGCGCCGACATGGAAGACCTCGCGACCCGGCTGTTCCTTGCGGCGGAGGCGGGCTGATGTTCAGCTTCGACACGCCCCGGCCGCCACGCCGCCCGAGCCTCACGCCGATGATCGACGTGGTCTTCCTGCTGCTTGTCTTCTTCATGATCGCCGCCCGCTTCGGCCCCGAGGCGGGGATCGGGATCGTCGCGGCACAAGGCGGGGGGGCGGGCGACTGGCAGGGGCCGCCAAGGCTGATCGAGGTGCGCCCGGACGGGCTGTCCCTGAACGGGCAGGTGATGGCGCCCGACGCCATTGCCACAGAGCTGGCGCGGATCACGCCCGCGCCGGGCGATCCGGTCCTGCTGCGCGCCCGGGACGGGGCCGACCTGCAGGCGCTGGTCGATGCGATGGACGCGCTCGGCCGGGCCGGGGTCGCGGGGCTCATGCTGGTGGAGTGAGGCGATGCTCGACTTCGGCGAGGACGACCGGCAGCGCAGGCAGGGCGAAAGCATCGTGCCGATGATCAATGTCGTCTTCCTTTTGCTGATCTTCTTTCTGATGAGCGCGCGGCTGGTGCCGCCCGCCCCCTTCGAGACCGCACCGCCGCAGGCGGACGGGGCCGAGCCCGCCACGGGTGACATGTTGCATCTGTCGGCCGCGGGCGATCTGGCCTTCGGCGATCTGCGGGGCGAGGCGGTCTTCGCGGCGCTCGCCGCCCGTCCCGAGGGCGCGGGGCCGCTGGTGATCCGGGCCGATGCCGGGGTCGAGGCGGCAGCGCTGGCACGTATTGCCGCGCGGCTGACGGCCGAGGGGCAAGGCCCGTTGCGGCTGGTGACGGTGCCGCGATGAAACGGGCGGGCGAGCTTCTGGCCTTCGTGCCGCTGGCCCTCGCGCTTCATGTCGGGGCCTTCGCGCTGGCGCGGCCGCCGCTCGTGGGCGTTGCCGGGGGCGCAGGTGGGCCGGGGGGCGAGGCGCTGGTGACGCTGGCGGCGGCGCCTGCTTCCTATGCCAGGCTTGCCGAGGACTGGACCGAGGCCCCGGCGCCCGAGACCGAGCTTGCGGGCCTGCCCGCGCCAGAGCCGGAGCCCGAAAGCGTCCCGCGCGCCAGGCCCGACGGCTTTGCGACGCCCCTTCCGGCTCTGCCGAAGCCTGCCGAACAGCATCGTGAGGCCGATTTCCTCGCGCCCCCCTACCCGCCCGAGAGGCGCGAGACCCAGCGCGCGCCGGACCCGGCGCCGGTGCTTCGGCCCGAGGCCCGCCCGGATCTCCTGCGCAAAGCTGCCCGCTCCGCGCCGCCATCCGAGGCCCGCGCGGCCCAGGTGGCGCGGGGGCGGGCGGAGGCTGCCGAGGCCGGGGCGGGGGCGGCCGGCGGCGCGCCGACGCTGTCGCCCGCCCGGGCCTCGTCGCTACGGGCCGAATGGGGCGCGCGGATCCTGGCGCGGGTCGATCGCAGCCACCGCTATCCGCGCGGTACGCGGGCCAGCGGCCGGGCGCTGGTCGAGCTGGTCCTGGCGCGCGACGGACGGCTTCTGTCGGCCCGGCTGGTCCGGAGTGCGGGCGATGCGAGGCTCGACGAGGCGGCGCTGGCGACGGTGCGTCGGGCCGGGCGCTTACCGCCCGCCCCCCACGGGCTCGAGGCCGCGCGCTACAGCTTCACGCTTCCGCTCCGGTTCGAGTGGCGAGGATAGGTCCCGCGCGGGCCAGTGCCGTCAAAGGGGACGCCACCAAGGGGCCGGGGGCGTTTCGGGCGCTGTGACCGGAGCCTGCCGCCTTGTCCGCGACCGGGGCAATCCGCCTGCCCGGGCGGGCCCCCGGTTGCGGGGAGTGACAAGCCTCGCGGCGCCTGCTTTCGGGGGCAGGCGGGGCAGGCAGGTCTGGAGCCCGGTCTTTCGGTCTTTCCGGGGCGGCCCTCAGGCGGTTTGGGGGCGTCGGATCAGCGCGGCCGCGCCCCGGGCCCGGTCGGACAGACCCGCGCCCGGGGTCTCGGCCAGGATCAGCAGTCGTGCCCGCATGCGCGGATCCCAGAACTGGTCGATATGGGCGGCGATGGCGGCTTCTGCCTCGTCATCGGGCAGGCGGGCGAAGGCGGTCGCGATCTGGTTGGCCATGTAGGCAAGCTTGTCAGGGGTCATGGGGGATCTCCGCCGCAGCTATCCGCCGGGCATGGGTGTGGATGTCGAAATTCGCGCCGCGCGCCCGGGCGACGAGGGTCAGCCCCGCGGCCTCGGCCGCGGCGACGGCGCGGGCGGTCGGGGCCGAGACCGCGATCAGGGCGGGCGCCCGGGCAAGAACCGCCTTCTGCACCATCTCGATCGAGACCCGCGAGGTCAGCAGGATCGCGCCGCCCGAGGCGTCGCGCCCCATCCGCGCCAGCCGCCCCACCAGCTTGTCGAGCGCATTGTGCCGTCCGACATCCTCGCAAAGCGCAACCAGCCCCTCCGCGCGGGTCCAGAACCCCGCCGCATGGGCCGCCCGCGTCGCGCCGTGCAACTCCTGACCGAGGCTCAGCGCGGTCATCGCTTCGGCGATCTCGGGCGGCGTCAGGTGCAGGCCATCCGATGGCAGCACCGGCAGCGGCCGGCTCGCGGCGGCAAGGCTTTCGACACCGCAAAGCCCGCAGCCGACCGGCCCCGCCATGCTGCGCCGCCGCCCGGCCAGACGCGCGCCCAGCCCGGGCGCCAGCCAGATCCGCAGCTCGATCCCCTCGTCGTGATCTGCACGCTCGATCCGCGCGATCTGATCGGGGCGCTCGACGATGCCTTCGCCCAGCGAGAATCCCAGGGCGAAATCCTCGAGATCGGCGGGGCTGGCCAGCATCACCGCATGGGTCGTGCCGTCATAGCACAGCGCGACCGGCACCTCCTCGGCCAGCCGCCGGATGTCGGGCGCGGCCCCGTCGGGGCCGAGGCTCTGCACCTGCGATGTTGTCCAGGGCCGCATCGGGGCCTATTCCGCCGCGGGCAGGATGCGGCGGGCGGCGCGGGCATGGGCGGCGTAATCCTCCTGCCAGTCCGAGGGCCCGTTCGACAGCGCCACCTGCACCGCCGTCACCTTGTATTCGGGGCAGTTGGTGGCCCAGTCGGAATAGTCCGAGGTCACCACATTGGCCTGTGTCTCGGGGTGGTGGAAGGTGGTGTAGACGACGCCCGGGCTGACCCGGTCGGTCAGGGTGGCCCTGAGCGAGGTCTCGCCCGAGCGAGAGGCGAGGCGCACCCAGTCGCCCTCGGAGATGCCGCGGGTCTCGGCGTCATGGGGGTGGATCTCCAGCCGGTCCTCGTCATGCCAGGCGGTATTTGCGGTGCGCCGGGTCTGGGCGCCCACATTGTACTGGCTGAGAATGCGCCCCGTCGTCAGCAGAAGCGGGAAGCGCGGGCCGGTGCGCTCGTCGGTCGGCACATAGTCGGTGACGACGAAAAGCCCCTTGCCGCGCACGAAGCCCGTCTCGTGCATGACCGGGGTGCCCGTGGGGGCGGCCTCGTTGCAGGGCCATTGCACCGAGCCTTCGCGGTCGAGCAGATCGTAGCTCACGCCCGCGAAGCTGGGGGTGGTGGCGGCGAGCTCGTCCATGATCTCGGAGGGGTGGGCATAGCCCCAGCCCGCGCCCATGGCATTGGCGAGCGCCATGGTGACCTCCCAATCGGCCAGCCCCGTCTTCGGGGCCATCACCCGGCGGACCCGGTTCAGCCGCCGTTCGGCATTGGTGAAGGTGCCGTCCTTTTCGAGGAAGCTCGAGCCCGGCAGGAAGACATGGGCATAATTCGCGGTCTCGTTCAGGAAGAGATCGTGCACGATCACGCAATCCATCGCCGCCAGCCCGGCGGCCACGTGTTTCGTGTCGGGGTCCGATTGCAGGATGTCCTCGCCCTGGATGTAGAGTCCGCGGAAGCTGCCATCGACGGCCGCGTCCAGCATGTTGGGGATGCGCAGCCCCGGTTCGTCCGAGATCGTCACGTTCCAGAGCCGCTCGAACACCCCGCGCGCCCCGGCGTCATGGACATGGCGATAGCCCGGCAGCTCATGCGGGAAGCTGCCCATGTCGCAGGACCCCTGCACGTTGTTCTGGCCTCGCAGCGGGTTCACGCCGACACCCGGCCGCCCGATATTGCCGGTCGCCATGGCGAGATTCGCGATCGCCATGACGGTGGTCGAGCCCTGGCTGTGTTCGGTCACCCCCAGCCCGTAATAGATCGCGGCATTGCCGCCGGTGGCGTAAAGCCTCGCGGCCTGCCGGACCTCGGTGGCCGGAACGCCCGTCAGAGCCTCGGTCGCCTCGGGGCTGACGCGGTCTTCCGAGACGAAGGCGGCCCAGTCGGCGAATGCCCCGGTGTCGCAGCGTTCGGCGATGAAGGCCCTGTCGGTCAGGCCCTCGGTCACGATCACATGGGCGATGGCGGTCAGGAGTGCCACATTGGTACCGGGCCGAAGCGCCAGATGGTGGGCGGCCTGCACATGGGGGCCCCTGACCAGATCGATCCGGCGCGGATCGGCGACGATCAGCCTGGCGCCCTGGCGGAGCCGCTTCTTCAGTCGCGAGGCGAAGACCGGGTGGCCGTCGGTCGGGTTGGCACCGATCACCAGCACCACATCCGCCGCTTCGACGCTGTCGAAATCCTGCGTCCCGGCCGAGGTGCCGAAGGTGGTCTTGAGGCCATAGCCGGTGGGCGAATGGCAGACCCGCGCGCAGGTATCGACATTGTTGTTGCCGAAGACCTGCCGGATCAGCTTCTGCACCAGGAAGGTCTCCTCATTGGTGCAGCGCGACGAGGTGATGCCGCCGATGGCGCCGGGGCCGCTTTCGGCCTGGATCGTGCGCAGCCTTTGCGCGGTGAAGGTCAGCGCCTCGTCCCACGATACCTCGCGCCAGGGCTGATCGACGGTCTCGCGGATCATCGGGCTCTGGATGCGGTCGGGATGGGCGGCATAGCCGAAGGCGAAGCGGCCCTTGACGCAGCTGTGCCCGCGATTGGCCTTGCCCTCCTTCCAGGGCACCATGCGGATCAGCCGGCCGCCCTTCATCTCGGCCCGGAAGGAACAGCCGACACCGCAATAGGCGCAGGTGGTGACGATGGCGCGGTCGGGCGTGCCGTGCTCGATCACCGCGTTTTCCTGCAGGGTCGCGGTCGGGCAGGCCTGCACGCAGGCGCCGCAGCTGACGCAGTCGGAGTTCAGGAAATCGGAAGTGCCCGAGGCGATCCGCGCCTCGAAGCCGCGCCCCTCGACGGTCAGCGCGAAGGTGCCCTGCACCTCTTCGCAGGCCCGCACGCAGCGGAAGCAGGCGATGCATTTCGACGGATCATAGGTGAAATAGGGGTTCGAGGTATCCTTGGCCTCGAAGCGCGGGTTCGCCTCGCCATTCTGCCGGGTCTCGAAATGGTTGGCGCCGGGGCCGTAGCGCACCTCGCGCAAGCCCACCGCGCCCGCCATGTCCTGCAACTGGCAATCGCCATTGGCCGCACAGGTCAGGCAGTCGAGCGGGTGATCCGAGATGTAAAGCTCCATCACCCCGCGCCGGAGTTTCGCAAGCTTGGGCGTCTGGGTCCGGACCTCCATGCCCTGGGTGGCAGGCGTGGTGCAGGAGGCGGGCGTGCCGCGGCGACCCTCGATCTCGACCATGCAGAGCCGGCAGGAGCCGATGGGCTCGAGGCTGTCGGTGGCGCAGAGCTTCGGGATCTCGATCCCGGCTTCGGCGGCGGCGCGCATGACCGAGCTGCCCTCGGGCACGGTCACCTCCATGCCGTCGACGGTGAGCGTCACGGTCTTGCCGGAGCGGCGGGCGGGGGTGCCGAAATCGGCATCGGGAAGGATGAAGTCTTTCATCTGCTGGCCTCCGGGCTGGCGGATTGGTCAAGTGACGCGAAAAGGGCCGCGCCCGATCCCGGGAGGGCGTTTCCCGAGGGTGTGGCGGCGCGGTTCATACTGCGGCCTGCTGCCACGCGTTCTCCTGCTTGAAACGTTGCAATGCGCCCTCGCTTGGGGAGGGGTGAGATAGCGTCCCGGAAACGCGCCAGTGGCGCGTTTCGCTGGCGAACGGGCGGAGCCCCGGACGGGCGCGGCCCGGGATGGCTGCCCGGGCCAGAGGGTTGGACGGTGCGTGACCAGAACGGCGAACCAATGGCGTTTTGCGCTTGGTGCAGGCGAGATCGCGTCTTGGCAGGTCGTGAGGTGCGACAGGGGTGCCGTTGTGGCAGGACTCGCGACGAAACCCGCCTCCTGTCTGCCGCTTCCGTGCGGTGAGCTCCTGGCAGCCGCTCATGCGTTGCCGGCGTTCTCATTCCGCCGCCTCCCGCGCGGGGGCGAAATCCTCGGGGAAATGCCTCAGCGCGCTTTCGACCGGGTAGGGGGTGAAGCCCCCCAGCGCGCAGAGCGAGCCCGCGCGCATCGTCTCGCACAGATCGGCGAGGATCTCAGGCGCAGCCGGATCGCCCGCGAGGATGCGGTCGATGGTCTCCATCCCCCTGACCGCGCCGATCCGGCAGGGGGTGCAGGTGCCGCAGCTCTCGACCGCGCAGAACTCCATGGCAAAGCGGGCCATCGCGCCCATCTCGACCGTATCGTCGAAGACCACGAGCCCGGCATGGCCGATCAGCCCGCCCGCCGCGTCGCATTCCTCATAGCCCAGCGGCGTGTCGAAAAGAGACCGGGGGAAATAGGCGCCGAGCGGCCCGCCGATCTGCACCGCCTTCACCGGACGGCCCGAGGCGGTGCCGCCGCACACACCCTCGACGAGTTCGCCGATGGTCATGCCGAAGGCCGCCTCGAAGAGCCCGCCATATCTGACATTGCCCGCGATCTGCAGCGGCACGGTGCCAAGCGAGCGGCCCAGCCCGAGCGAGCGGTAATGCTCGGCCCCTTCCGACAGGATCGCCGGGACCGACGCGAGCGTGATCAGGTTGTTGACGACGGTCGGCCGCCCCATGAAGCCCTTATGGGCGGGCAGGGGCGGTTTCGGGCGCACGATGCCGCGCTTGCCCTCCATCGAGTTCAGAAGCGCGGTTTCCTCGCCGCAGACATAGGACCCGGCGCCGACCCGGTCCTCGATGTCGAAGTGATCGCCCAGAATGCCCGCCTCGCGCGCGACGCGCAGCGAGGCATCGAGCATCGCGATGGCCTGCGGGTATTCCGAGCGCATGTAGACATAGCCCCGGTCGGCGCCGACCGCGCGGGCACAGATCGCCATGCCCTCGATCAGGCAGAACGGATCGCCCTCGATCAGCATCCGGTCGGCAAAGGTGCCGCTGTCGCCCTCGTCGGCATTGCAGACTACGGCCTTGCGCGCGCCCTCGGCCTCGAGCACGGTCTGCCACTTGATGCCGGTCGGAAAGCCCGCACCGCCCCGGCCGCGCAGGCCCGAGGCGGTGATCTCGGCCACGATCTCCTCGGGCGTCATCGTCATCGCGCGTTCGAGCCCCTTCATCCCGCCATGGGCGCGATAGGCGTCGAGATCCAGAGGCTCGACAATGCCGCAGCGGGCGAAGGCGAGGCGCGTCTGGCGGGCGAAGAAGGGGATCTGTTCGACCGGGCCAAGCGCTTTCGGGTGATCCTCGAAGGCCCCGTCGAAAAGCGCGGGCACATCGGCGGGTCCGAGCGGGCCGAAGCCCATGCGCACGCCGTCTTCCTCGATTTCCAGCAGCGGCTCCAGCCAGACCATGCCGCGCGTGCCGGTGCGTTTCAGCACCAGATCGAGCCCGCGCGCCCGGGCCTCGGCCTGCAGGGCAGCGGCGACCTCGTCGGCGCCCAGCGCCAGGGCGGCCGCGTCGAGCGGCAGATAGAGCGTGAGGCTCATGCCGATCCCTCCCGCGCGAGGCGTTCCAGCCGGTCGGCGGTGACCCGGCCCACCGGGCGGTCATCGACCAGCGCCGCGGGCGCGCAGGCGCAGAGCCCGAGGCAATAGGCGGGTTCCAGCGTCACCGCGCCATCCTCGGTGGTGCCGTGCCACTCGACCCCCAGACGCGCCTTCAGATCCTCGCCCAGCGCCGCCGCGCCCATCGCCTGACAGGCCTCGGCCCGGCAGAGGCGCAGCACCCGGCGCCCGCCGGGCCCGGTCCGGAAATCGGGGTAGAAGCTGACCACGCCATGGATCTCGGCCGTGCTGAGCCCCAGTTCCTCGGCCAGGGCCGGATAGGCCGCGACGGGCACATGGCCGATACTGGCCTGCACCGCATGCAGCACGGGGAGCAGCGGGCCGTCGAGATGCGCATGGGCCGCGGCGATGCCGCGGCATCGCGCGATGATGTCGGTGGTCATGCAGTCCTCCCTTTGCATGCCATAGTGTGCCGTCTCGGCCCGCGCGTGATCAATGGCCGGGATTCGTCGGGTGATAGAAATATTCTATTAAAACTTCACCTGCCGCGCGGCCTCCATCAGCGCGTCGAGCACCGGGGTCATCGGTTCGCGATGGGGCGCGATCAGCCCGAGCACATGCCCGGCCTCGGGCTCGGTCAGCGGCACCGCGACCAGCGATCCGGCGCCGAGAAAGGGCCGGGCGGTTCTCTGTGGGAGGATCGTGACCCAGCCCGAGCTCTGGACATGGGCGACCAGCGCCAGAAGCGAGTTCGACTCGAGCCGGGCCGTGGCCACCGCGCCCGCCTCGGCCATATGGCGGTCGACGATCCGGCGGTTCTGCATGTCCCGGGTCAGCAGGCAGAGCGGTTCGGCCGCGGCCTCGGCCCAGGGCACCGCCCGGCGCCCGGCCAGCGGGTGATCGGCGCGCATCACCAGCGAGTAATGCTCGGTATAAAGCGGCATCGTCGCGATCCGGCCGAGCGGCTCGTTTTCGAGATAGGTCAGCCCCGCATCGACCTGGAGATCGTCCAGCATCTGGACGATTTCCGCCGAATTCCGCGAGAAGATGGTGATTCGCAAATTAGGGTGACGCAACGTCAGAGGGCCGGTCAGCGCGGTGAGCGCGGCCAGAGCGGTCGGCACCGCGGCAAGCCTCAGATCGCCAGACAGCCCGCGTTTGACCGCGCGCATCTCCTCGCGCAGCGCGCGCGTGTCGGCGACGATCACCCGGGCGCGTTCCAGCACCCTTGCGCCTTCGGGGGTCAGCCCGCCGAAGCGCGAGCCGCGCCAGACGAGAAGTACGTCAAGTTGTTCCTCCAACTGCTTTATTGCCGCCGAAAGTGTGGGCTGGGTCACCCCGCAGGCCTCGGCCGCACGACCGAAATGGCGCTCGCGCGCGAGCGCAATGAACATCTCGAGCTTGTCGATCATCGGTCCCCTCCTCGCGACAGACTGCACCGGGCCGCGCCTGGCGAAAAGCACCTTAACGGTATCGCAACGCGCATATGGGCCGAGAAGACGTGATGTGCCGTCCACCATGCGCGCGCTTGAAAAGTGATCCGGAAGCCGCTTTGACTGCGCCTCGCAGCCCTTCCGAGACCGGGGCCGAACCGAAAGGATGCCAGATGAGGCCGCGCCTGCTTGCCGTCTGCCGAGACTGCCAGCCCCGTTTCCGGGCCGATTGCCGGAGGGGGCCGCGATGAGCCGGCGCAGCCCGAGGAAGGAGCTGACGCTTGGCCGGGCGCAAAGCCGCGGCCTGCTTCTGGCGGTGCTGGTCTTCAGCATCTTCACCAACCTCCTGATGCTGACCGGCCCGATCTTCATGCTGCAGGTCTATGACCGGGTACTGGGCTCGCGCTCGGAAGAGACGCTGGTCGCGCTCTTCATCTTGGTCGCGGCGCTCTATCTGTTCTACTGGCTGCTCGATTATGCCCGCGGCCGGGTCATGGCGCGGATCGGCGCGCGGCTGCAGGCGGCGCTGTCGCGGCGGGTCTTCGCGGCGATGGTCGAGCGTGCGGCCCTGCGCGGCGGGCAGGGGCCGGGCGCCACCGCCATCGGCGATCTCGACGCGATCCGCAATCTCTTCGCGGCGCCGGTGCTGCTGGCGCTGTTCGACATGCCCTGGACGCCGGTCTTCCTGGCGGCGATCTTCCTGTTTCACCCCTGGCTGGGGCTCGCCGCCATCGGCGGCGGCGCGGTGCTGATCCTGGCCACGCTCGTCAACCGCTGGCTGACCGGTGGCGCGCTGGAACGCTCGCAGGTGAAATCCTCGCGCGCGGCGCGGCTGGCGCGGCAGGCCGAGGAGGGCGGCGGGCTGATCTGGTCGCAGGGCATGGCCCCGGTGATGTCCGAGCGCTGGGCGCGGATGCAGGAGGAGGCCAATGCCGATGGCATGTCGGCCAGCGACCGCAGCGGCAGCCTCGCCAGCTTCTCGCGCGCCTTCCGCTTCTTCCTGCAATCGGCACTTCTGGCGCTCGGGGCCTATCTCGTGCTGCAGCATGCGGTGACGCCGGGCGCGATGATCGCCTCGTCGATCCTGCTGGGCCGGGCGCTTGCGCCCATCGAGCAGGTGCTGGGCCAGTGGGCGCTGATCCAGCGCGCCCGCAGCGGCTGGTGCGCGCTGACCGAGTTCCTGCAATCGGTGCCCGAGAGGATCCGGCCGACCGATCTGCCCGACCCGGTCGCGCATCTTACGGTGAGCAATATCGGCCTGCGCGCCGCGGCGCCGGGCGCGCCGCCGGTGCTGCAGGGCATCGGCTTCGAGATCGCACCGGGCGAGGCGCTGGGCGTGATCGGCAAAAGCGGCGTCGGCAAGACCACGCTGGCGCGGATCATCCAGGGCCTGCTTGCCCCCACGACCGGCGAGGTCCGGCTCGATGGCGCCACGCTCGAGCAATACGGCCCCGAGCGGCTGGGCCGGGTGATGGGCTGTCTGCCGCAGGAGGTGCGCTTCTTCGACGGCACCGTGGCCGAGAATATCGCCCATATGGAACTGAACCCCGATCCGGCGCGGGTGGTGCAGGCGGCCAGGCTGGCGCGGGTGCATGACATCATCCTGAAGCTGCCGCAGGGCTATGACACCCTGCTGGTCGAGGGCAGCGGGCTGTTGTCGGGCGGCCAGCGGCAACGGCTGGCGCTGGCGCGTGCGCTCTATCACGACCCGGTGCTGCTGGTGCTCGACGAGCCCAATTCCGCGCTCGATGCCGACGGCTCCGAGGCGCTGAACGCGGTCGTGACCGACATGAAACGTGCCGGAAAGTCGGTTCTGATCATGACCCACCGCCCGACCGCCATCGCGGTCTGCGACCGGCTGATGGTGATCGATGGCGGCCGGCAGAAGGCGCTGGGGCCGCGCGACGAGGTTCTCAGAAGCGCGATCCGGAACGCGCCCGAGGTGCAGCGTGCGATGGGCGCGGCCCGCAACGCCCCGGTGCCGCAAAGGGAGGCGCGGGGATGAGCGCGGGATCGCCCTACAGCGCCCGGTTGCCGCTGGCAGTGGGGATGATCGCCATCCTCTGCCTGGTGGGCGGCATCGGGGTCTGGAGCGTGGCCACCAGCATCGCGGGCGCCGTCGTCGCGTCGGGCAAGATCAAGGTCGAGTCCGAACGCCAGGTGGTGCAGCATGCCGATGGCGGCGTGGTCGGCGAGATCCTGGCCAAGGATGGCGACAGGGTCGCGGCCGGGCAAGTGCTGGTCAGGCTCGACGGCACCTTCCTGCTCTCGGAGCAGATGATCGTCGAACGGCAGCTGCTGGAGATCCAGGCCCGCAAGGCCCGGCTGGTGGCCGAACGCGACGGGCTCGACCGCCCGGATTTCGTCCTCCTCGACAGGTTCGGCAATATCGATCCCGCCTGGGTCCGCGATCATGTCGACGGCCAGACCCGGCTGTTCGCCGCGCGCAGGGCGGCGCTGGCGCAGGAGCTCGATCAGTTGCACGAGCAGACCGTGCAGATCGACAATCAGATCGAGGGCACCCGCGCCCAGCAGGAGGCGCTGCAAAGGCAGCTGGGGCTGATCGAGCAGGAACTGGCCGACAAGATGACCCTCTATCGCCAGAACCTCGTGCCGGCGAGCCAGGTGCTCGCGCTTCAGCGCGAGCAGGCGGGGCTCGAGGGCAATATCGGGCGGCTGACCTCGCAGGAGGCCGAGCTGCGCGCCAAGATCTCGGAACTTGCGGTGCGCGGGCTCCGGCTGCAGGAAAGCCGCCGCGAGGATGCGATCACCACGCTGCGCGATCTTCAATATTCCGAGATCGAGTTGCAGGAGCGCCGGCTCAGCCTGGCCGAGCGGCTGTCGCGGCTCGATATCCGCAGCCCGGTCGACGGGGTGGTGTTCGGCTCGACGGTGTTCACCGTGGGCTCGGTGGTCACGGCGGCCGAGCCGATGATGTATGTCGTGCCGGGCGGGCAGGCGCTGCTGGTCTCGGCCAGGGTCGAGACCACCGATATCGACGAGGTGTTCCCGGGCCAGCCGGTCTCGCTGAAATTCACCACCTTCGACAGCCGGACCACGCCCAATGTCTCGGGCACCGTGCTGCGTGTCTCGGCCGACGCGCTGACCGACGAGGCGACGCGGGCAAGCTTTTACGAGGTGGTGATCCAGCCCGATATCGGCGAGATGGCCGATCTGCCCGATATCGAGCTGGTGCCGGGCATGCCGGTCGAATCCTTCATCCGCACCCGCGACCGCTCGCCGCTGTCTTACCTCCTGCATCCGCTGGCGGTCTATTTCGAGCGCGCCTTCCGCGAAAGCTGAGCCTGTCCGGCGCGGCCGCCGGTGGGGCTTGACCCGGGGCGAGGCTCGCCGCAGCCTGCGCCCGGCAATGCGCAAACGGGAGGAAACGCATGGAAAATCCGGTCAACAGGTTCAAGGCAGGGCTGAGGGAGGGGCGCCATCAGCTTGGGGTGTGGAACGCGATCCTGCATCCGACGGTCACCGAATGCCTGGCCGCCTGCGGCTTCGACTGGATCGTGATCGACGGCGAACACGGGCCGATGGAGGTGACCGATGCGCTGCCCGCGCTGCAGGCGGTGGCGGGCTATCCGGGGGCTACGGCGGTGGTGCGCCCGGCGATCAATGACTGGGTGCTGATCAAGCGCCATCTCGATCAGGGGGCGCAGACGCTGATGCTGCCCTATGTGCAGTCGCGCGACGAGGCCGAGGCGGCGGTGCAGGCGATGCGCTATCCGCCGCGCGGGCTGCGCGGGATGGCCGGGATGACGCGGGCCTGCCGCTACGGGCTGGTGACCGATTACGCCCGCCGCGCCGAGGACGAGCTGTGCCTGATCCTGCAGATCGAGACCGTGGCCGCGCTCGAGCGGCTGGAGGAGATCGCGACCGTCGAGGGCGTCGACGGCATCTTCATCGGCCCGGCCGATCTGTCGGCCAGCATGGGCTATCCGGGCCAGCCCGGGCATCCCGCCGTGGTCGCGGCCATTGAAGGCGCCATCGGGCGGCTGAAGGCGGTGGGGGTGCCCGCCGGCATCCTGGCGCTCGATCCCGATTTCGCGCGGAATTGCATCGCGCTCGGGACCGGCTTCACCGCGGTCGGGGTCGACATGGTCACATTGCAGCGCGGGATGACGGCGCTGGTCGAGACCTTCGCAGGCGGCTGAACAGGCTGAACAGATCGGGCAGACTGAACAGACCGGGCGGGGGGCTCAGGCGCTGATGCGGGCGATCTGGCGGCGGTCGTAGGAAGACGGGATGCCCAGCACGTCGCGATACTTGGCGACGGTGCGGCGGGCGAGGGCAAATCCCGCCGCCTTGGCCTCGGCCGCGATCGCCGCATCCGAAAGCGGCCGGGCCGGGTTCTCCTTGGCCACGATATCGCCCACCAAGGCGATCAGCGCATCCTGCGACGGCCCGTCCTCGCCCGATCCGGGGGTGAAGGCGCGGCTGAAGAAGGTCCGCAGCGGCACCGTGCCGCGCGGCGTCTCGATCATCCGGTGCTGCACCGCGCGGCTGACGGTCGAGGCATGCAGGCCCAGCTCCTCGGCCACGTCCTCGGTGCCGAGCGGGTGCAGATGGCGCGGGCCGCGGTCGAGATAATCGCCCTGTCGCCGCACCAGGCAGACCGCGGCCGCCAGCAGGGTGGAATGCCGCCGCTCGACCGCGCGGGCCAGCCATTGCGCGCGCGAGCGGGCCCGGGTGGCATAGGTCCGCGCGGCGGTGTCGCGCCCGGTCTCGGGGGCTTCGGTGACCTTGATCGCGGGCAGGGCCGAGCGGTTCAGCTCGACCGCCCAGGTGCCGTCCTTGCGGATCACCCTCAGATCGGGCGGCAGGATCGGGGGCTCGGTCGCGGCGAAGGCGAGGCCGGGCTTGGGATCGAGCCCGCGGATCGCGCGCAGCGCATTGCGCACGTCCTGGGGCGTGCCGTCGCAAAGCTCGGCCAGCGCGTCGATCCGGCCCTCGGCGACCATTCCGAGATTGTCGAGAATGACCGACAGCTCCCAGGTCAGCATGTCCCTGTCCTCGGCCTGAAGCCGGAGGCAGTCGGCAAGTCCGCGGGCGAAAAGCCCGGCCGGTTCGAACTGTTGCAGCCGTGCCAGCACCGCCTCGGCCACGCTGATCGGCACCCCGGCCGCGGCGGCGACGGCCTCGGGCGGGCTGCCGAGCCAGCCGGTCGGCTCCAGCGCCTCGGCGAAGGTCTCGGCCACGCGGGCCAGGCGCGGATCGGGAAAGGCCAGCGCGATCTGGCGCAGGACATGGTCGTAAAGGCTGGGCTTGTCCGAGGCCAGCGCCGCGACCGCGTCGAAATCGGAGCCTGCGCCGCTGCCCGCAACGCCGCTCGGCACGGCGCGCAACGCCTGCGGCACGGATACTTCGAGACAGGGATTCTCCAGCGCCTCCTCGGCCAGATAGGCCGAGAGGTCGACCGCCGTCATCTGCAGGATCCTGAGCGCCGCCTGCATCTTCGCGGTCATGGCCAGACCCTGGGTCTGGCGCTGGGAAACCATCATCTCCATGGTACAACCCTAACACGGAAACGACCGTGTTCCACACTCATAGCGCAGCATTCCGGCAGGACCTTTCGTCAGGATCCTGCATCGGGCCCTGCCGCAAAATCCGGTTGCCCGGCTGGCGGAGGGGCCTGTCGCGACCGGGCGCGGGCATCTGGTCCGTGCCTGTCGCAGACCGCGGTCCGGTGGCTCAGCCGAACTTGAAGAGAACCCCGTAACCACCTCTGGGATAAGACCATTCCAGCTCGCCCGTGGCCTGGCACACGATCCGGCAGGTGCCGCATTCCATGCAACCGTCGGCCGCGACCTCGACCTGGCCCTGCTCGTTGATCGAATAGCAGCCGGCCGGGCAGATCTTCGTCAGCGCCTTCAGCTCTTCGCTGTCGCCGCCGGGCTGGTGGTTGATCCTCACATGGGGGCGGCCCTCGTCCACCTGGTAGCGGTTCTGGTAAAGCCGCTCTTCCATGCGGGGGGATTTGGTGCCGTTCATCTTGTCCGTCATCTCCAGGCCCTCGCCACTTTGAGCATGTCAAAGGCAACATTCAGCCAGTTGCCGCGGGATGTCTTGAGACCCTTGAGGATCTCGGCTTCCTTGGCCCGCTTGTCGCGCCCGTCGACCCGCAGGAAGGCGTTCATCGACCGGTTGAGGATCGCGGGGTAGGTGGTGAAGAGCTGCCGGTTCTTCTCGAGCAGCCCGGGGATCTTGCGGTATTTCTTCAGGTCCTTGATCACGAAGCTCTGCTCGAGCGCGTCGCGGTAGAGCTTTAGGTTCTCCTCGCTGGCGGGCAACCCCCGGGCCTTGAGCGCAGCGAGGCTTTCGCCCGCAAGACGACCCGAGGTCATGGCGAGGTTCGAGCCCTCGCGGTGGACCGCGTTCAGGAACTGGCCCGCATCGCCCACGATCAGCCAGCCATCGCCGGTCAGACGCGGGATCGCGTCATAGCCGCCCTCGGGGATCAGGTGGGCGACATATTCCTTCATCTCGGCCCCCTTCAGCAGCGGCCTGACCGAGGGATGGCTCTTGAACCGGTCGAGCAGCTCGTAGGGCGGGATCTTCTCGCGGGCGAAATCGGCGACCAGACAGCCGACGCCGATCGAGATCGATTCCTTGTTGGTGTAAAGGAAGCCGGTGCCGACCATGCCCGACGAGACCGAGCCCAGCACCTCGATCACCACGCCCTCGTCCTCGTCGGCGAGGTTGAAGCGTTCGCGGATGGTCTCCTCGGGCAGGAAATGGGTTTCCTTGACCGCCAGCGCCACATGCTGGGGCTTCAGCTCGGGGCGCAGGCCCGAGCGCTGGCCGACAAGCCCGTTCACGCCCTCGCCCAGCACCACCACATCAGCATAGACCGGGCCGCCCTCGCGGTCGGTCAGCACGCCGATCACCTTGCCGGCCTCGTTCTTCACCAGCTCGGTCACCGTGGTCTCGGTGATCAGCGTCACGCCCGCATCGCGCACCTGCTTGGAAAACCACTTGTCGAACTGTGCGCGCAGGATGGTGTAGCGGTTCGGCTTTTCCTCGTTGAAGGTGTCCGAGCGGTGATGGGTGCCGGTATGGGAGTTCTCCGACAGCATCCAGAACCGCTGTTCCACCACATGGCGTTCCAAGGGCGCCGTCTCGCGGAAATCGGGGATGATGCGTTCCAGCGCGTCGGCATAGAGGATCGCGCCCTGCACGTTCTTCGAGCCGGGATATTCGCCCCGGTCGATCTGCAGCACGTTCATTCCCGCCTTGCCCATGGTGTAGGCGGCCGCGTTGCCGGACGGACCGGCCCCGACGACGATGGCATCGAAATGTTCAGCAGGCATCGGTCAGTCCTCTCAGCTGGCCATCGCACGCGCCGAGAGCCGGCGGGCGAAGGCATCGGTGAGCGCCGGCAACACGCTCAGCGCGTCGGCCACAACGCCCAGATGGGCGAAATCGAAGATCTTGGCCTCGGGATCGGTGTTGATCGCGATGATCAGATCCGCCCCCTCGACGCCCACCCGGTGCTGGATCGCGCCCGAGATCCCGGCGGCGATGTAAAGCTTGGGCCGGATGGTGTTGCCGGTCTGGCCGATCTGGCGTTCGGCAGGCGCCCAGCCCTTCTGCACCAGCGGCCGCGAGACGCCCCATTCGGCGCCCAGCACCTCGGCCAGCCGCTGCACCAGCGCCAGGTTCTGCGGCTGTTGCAGCCCCATGCCCCCGGCGACCACGATATCGGCATAGGCGAGGTTGGCCTTCTCGACCTGCGAGTCCGAGACGAATTCGAGCACCTTGGTGACGATGTCGTCCTCCTTCATCCGGAGCGAGTGCCAGACCATCCGCCCCGAGCGCGAGGTATCGGGTTCGGGCATCGCCATCACCCGCGGCCGCACCGTCGCCATCTGCGGGCGGTGGTTCAGCGTGTGGATGGTGCACAGGAGCGTGCCGCCGAAGGTCGGCCGGGTTGCGGCCAGCGACTTGTCATCGGCGATCTTCAGCTCGGTCGCGTCCGCCGTCAGACCGGTCTGCAGCGTGGTCGCGACCGAGCCCGCCAGATCGCGGCCAAGGGGCGTCGCGCCCAGCAGAAGGATCTCGGGCTGGTACTTGTTGACCAGATCCGTCATCGCGAGGGTGAAGGGCTCGTTGCGGTAATCGGCGAGCAGCGGGTCCTCGCAGATGTAGCAGACATCGGCGCCGTGGTGATAGGCCTGCCGGATCGCCTGCTTGGTGCCCTCGTCGCGCGCGCCCAGAACAACGCCGCATAGATCGACGCCCAGATCGTCCGCGAGCTTGCGGCCCTCGCCCATCAGCTCCCATGAGACCGGGTGGACCTTGCCGCGCTCGATCTCGACGAAGACCCAGACGTGTTTGTAATCCTTGTATTTCTCGGCCAGCTGCATCTGCATCGCAGCGCGGCTGCCGGCAGGGGTTTGCGGCGCTTGTGCCATCACGCTGTCTCCTTATGCAGGGGTCTTGGCGGAAAGCTCCGCCTCGAGTTTCGGGCTTTTCGCGAACAGGACGTCGAGGATCGCATCGCCGATCTGGGCGGGCGCCTTGCCTTCGACGGCGACCATCTCGGCCTTCTCGGCGCGGGGCTGGGGCGCGAAGACGCGCCGGACCACCGTGGGCGAGCCGCGAAGCCCGCATTTCATCGGGTCCTCGATGCCGGCATCCTCGGCCGACCAGACCGTCAGCGGCGCGCGGGCGGCGCGCAGCATGTCCTGCAGGCTGCCCCGGCGCAGCTGGTTGGTGTCCTCGAGCATGGTGATCAGGCAGGGCAACTTCGACTGCAGCACCTGCACCCCGCCCTCGGAGCGGCGACGGACCGTGATCGTGGCCGCCTCGGTTTCCAGCGAGTCGATGGCCGAGACATAGGTCAGCTGGTTCAGCCCCATCCGCCGGGCGATGCCGGGGCCGACCTGCGCGGTGTCGCCATCGATGGTCTGCTTGCCGGTGAAGACGATGTCGATCGGCCCGTCCTCGGCCAGCTTGTCCAGCGCCGAGCTCAGCGCGAAGGACGTGGCCAGCGTGTCCGAGCCGGCAAAGCGGCGGTCGGTGATCAGCACCGCCTTGTCGGCGCCCAGCCCCAGCGCGCGGCGCAGCGCGTCCTCGGCCATGGGCGGGCCCATGGTCAGGACGGTGACCGTGCCGCCGTAATCGTCCCGAAGCCGCATCGCCTCTTCGAGCGCGAAGAGGTCATAGGGGTTGATGATCGTCGGCACGCCCTGGCGCATGATGGTGTTGGTCACCGGATGGACCCGGATCTGGGCCGAGTCCGGCACCTGCTTGATGCAGACGACGATCTTGAGCCCCTTCCTGGCCTCGACGGGCTGTTCGGGCGCGTCGATGGCCTCGGCGGCGGGGAAGTCGGGTTCGGTGAGTTTCTCGCTCATTTGACAGACAGCCGGAGCCCCTCCATCGGCACGACATTGCCGCGCGGTTGCGTGTAGATCTTCAGCGCCTTCTGGGCGCGCGGGGTGGAATTCTCGAAATCGGCATGGGCCTTTCGCAGCGCTTGCCGGGCGGCGGCGCGCACGGCCGCGTCATCGAGCTGGCTCAGATCGGTTTCGGCCAGGTACTGGCCCATCCGTTTCATCACATGCAGACGCGCCCGGTTGAGCACCGCCGGATCGAAGGGCAGGTCCAGAAAGGCGAAGAGATCTTCGGCCGAGGACAGGGCATAGAGCTGGTCGAGCATGCTCGGCCGGGACGCGGGGCGTGTCATGTCAGGCTCCGTTCTTGGGGTTCGGTCGGTCCGGGATGGCGCGCAAGCGCCTCGGCCCGGGCGGTGAGAAGGATCAGATCGGCCGCGGTCGCGGCGCGTTTCTCGCGGTCGGCCCAGTCGCGCAGAAGCGGCAGCACCGCGCGGGCCGAGGCCTCGTCCGAGGGCAGCCCCGCGGCGGACAGCGCCCGGGTCACGGCCGCGAGCCCCGAATGCTTGCCCAGCACGATCTCGCGGCTGCGGCCGAAGCGGGCCGGGCTGAGTGCCTGGGCCTCGTAGGTACCGGGATCTTTCAGCAGCCCGTCGACATGGATGCCGCTTTCATGGCTGAAGACATTGGCCCCGACGATGGGCCGGGTCGGCGAGAGCGGCCGGTTCGAGGCCCGGGCGACGGTCTGCGACAGGGCGCAAAGCCGGTCGAGCGCGACCCCGGTCGGCCTTCCCTGCACGGCCAGGGCCGCCACGACCTGTTCCAGCGCGGCATTGCCCGCCCGTTCGCCCAGCCCGTTGACGGTGACCGACAGATGGGTCGCGCCGCCGCAATGGGCCGCGAGCGTGTTGGCGGTGGCGAGCCCCAGATCGTCATGGGCGTGAAATTCCAGCGGCAACGGCCCCGGCGCCAGGATCGAGATCAGCGTATGGGCCGCGAACGGGTCCATCAGCCCCAGCGTGTCAGCCAGCCGCAACCGGATCGCGCCCGCCTCGGCCGCGACCTCGGCCAGCTGGGCAAGAAAGCCGATATCGGCGCGCGAGGCATCCTCGGCGCCCACCGAGACCTCAAATCCCGCCCGCGCGGCCAACCGGACCAGCCGCGAGACCTCTTTCAGCGCCCAGTCGCGGTCGCGCCCGAGCTTGCCCGCCAGCTGGCGGTCCGAGGCAGGTACGGTCAGGTGGAGGCGCGACAGCGCGGTCATCGCCGCCAGCTCCAGATCGCTGTCGCGCAACCGGCACCAGGCAACGCCTCGGGCGCGGGTCAGATGCGCGCCCGCCTCGCGGATCGCCGCGACCTCGGCCATGCCCATGGCGGGCACGCCAAGCTCGATCTCGGCCACACCCGCCTGGTCTAGCGCGACCGCGATCCCGATCTTCTCGGCGGCCGAGAAGGCCACGCCAGCGGCCTGCTCACCATCCCGAAGCGTGGTGTCGCAGATCTGCGCCGGAGGCGGGGCAGGGGTGAAGTTCTCGAAGACATAGGGAGCAGTCATGGCGGCGGTCCTCAGCGGCTGGGGGCGGGAACGACGAAGACCGGCCGGCCGAGTTCCTCGGCCAGGCGTTTCTGCAGCCCGCCAAGGGTCAGCCCGGCCAGCTGGCAGCCCGAGCAACTGCCCTTCAGATGCACACGGACGCGGGGGCCCAGAATGTCGAGGAAGGCGACATCGCCGCCATCGGCCCGGAAGCGGGGCCGCATCTCGTCCAGCACCGCCTCGACGCGCGCGCGTTCCTCATCGGCTGACAGGCGCGGGGCGCCGGTCGTCGTGGGCCGGGCGGGCCTGATCGGGGCAAGGCCCAGCGGCCGGGCGACGCGGATGCCTTGCGCGGCCCGGAAGGCCGGGGGCTGGGCGTAATCCTTCAGCGCGGCGACAAGGCCCTCGGCTGCGACCACTGCGGCCGAGCGGTCCTCGGCGGGCAGCCCGCCCAAAGCGGCTTCGATGGCATCGGCGTCGAGCCCGCGGGCCTCGGCGAGGGGCTTGCCGATCACGAGCTCGGTCAGTGCCGAGCCCGCGGCGATTTCGGGCCCGCCGCCGGTCGACTGGAACATCGCGGCGGCGATACGCCCGGCCTCGATCTTCAGGGTCAGCCGGAAGGCATTGCCGCTACGGACGGCACCGGCCTCGCCCAGCGCATTGGCCGCCTCGAGCGTGCCGCGGTTGCGCGGGTTCAGGAAATGGTCGGTGAGGATTTCGGAATAGTCCAGCATCTCTCTCTCCCGGGGTGTCAGCAGAAGGACTTGCCGCAACCGCAGCCGCCCTTGGCATTGGGGTTGTCGAAGACGAAGCCCGAGCCCTCGAGACCGGTGACGAAATCGATGGTGGTGCCGAGCAGATAGCCCTGGCTCTCGGGATCGATCAGCACCGTGACCCCGCCCTCGGTCTCGACCACCGCATCGGTCGCTTCGCGGGTCAGCTCGAGCGCCATGGCATATTGCAGCCCGGCGCAGCCGCCCGATTGCACCATCAGGCGCAGCCCCGCGATAGGCTGGCCCGCGCCCTGGATCGCGCTGGCCATGGCGTCTCTGGCGGCTTCGGTGATCTGGATCATGGCTGTCTCCTGTCGGTCTCGGTCCCTGACAGGAGTGAAGCAAGGAGCGTGCCAGGAGCCGTTCACGTTGGTTTCAGGGAGAATTGCGCTCCGGCTCCGACCGGTGTTGGCTTTGTCGGTGCGCTCTTTGGCGGATTTGCGACATGCCGATCGCGGCCGATTGTCAGAAACAGGAGGGCTCCCGCACCCGGCCTGCGCGGGGCATGCGCCCCGCTTGTCCGGCCTTGGGCCGGGCCGCGCCCCTGCGGGCCGCGGCCGCTTCGCGGAGGGTATTTGCGCCAAGAAGAAGAACCGCGTTCCCTGTTTCTTCCTGGCGGAAATACCCCGGGGGTCCGGGGGCAAAGCCCCCGGTGCCGAACAGGTGTCGAGCCGGCCCCGGGAGGCGCGACTCGCCGCGCCGGTCGGAGTGAAGCTGCGCCGATTTCGTCAGGCGGGGGCGTGGGTCTGGCAACCCGAGGGGCAGACCCGGGCGCAGGCGCCGCAGCCGATGCAGTCGTCGCCATCGGCGATGACCATGATCCTGCGTTCGATCTCGTCCTCGACCTCCTCGTCGTCGAGATCGACAATCTCATCCTCGTCGGTGACGCCCTTCAGGGTCAGCACGTTGCGGGCGCAGACCTTGAAGCAGCGGCCGCAGCCGATGCATTTGCCCTGATCAATGCTCATCAGGAATTCGGGGATGTATTCGGTGCCTCCGCGGGTCGTGGCTGTGATCGTCATGGCTGGGATCTCCTTTGCGGCTTTCGGGGCCGCTTTTGTGTGCCTGGCATGCCTTTTTGCGGCCGTCGGCGTCAGCTCGGGGCCGGTTTCGGGACGGAGGCCCGTTCTGATCCTCCGGGCCCATCGGGGGGCTCATGTCCTGCCTCCTAGGGGGATGTCATCCTCGGGGGAACCGGCGGGACCGGTCAGGCCCGGGCCGCCTCGGGGAAGCGCGCGACCATGTCGGCTGCGTCCCGGGTCAGCGCTTCGCCGGTCTCGGCCAGCTTCGTGAAGGTCTCGAAGCCGAAGCGGTGGATGTCGCGCACATGTCTGGACAGCACCACCAGCCGCCCGGATATCAGGACGATCCGGCCGAATCCCTCATGGGTGATCTTCGACATCTGCGCCGCCTGGGCGCCGGTCCGACGTTCCAGCAAGAGCGCGACCGCGTCGTAGAACCGCTCGACCCGCCAGAGCAGGTCCGGATCGGGGTCGCAGATGATCGGGATCTCGCGGCGCTCTTCCCGGGTCACGATGAAATCGGCCAGGATCTCGGCATCGGGCTTGCCATCCCAGCTGCCATGGATGTCCTCGGCGCGGATCACCGCGATCAGCTGGCTCAGGTAGTCGCTGACCGGCAGCGCGCCGCCGCGGGCCAGGGTGTCGGCCTCGGTGCTCATTCGCTGTACTCCCCGGTGTAATCAGAGGCGAAATCGGTCTGCGGACGGCCCAGCACCTTGCGCAGGAAGGGTGGGGGCGAGCCTTTCAGCATGGTCTGGGTCCTGGCGATGACCTCGGCGATGGGCTCGGGGTCCTTGCGCTTGATCGGATGGATGTCGGCGCGCACCACCTTGGCGGCCGAGGGCCCGCCGATCGCCAGCACGAACAGAAGCGCGCAGCCGCTCAGCGCCTCGACCTTGGGGGTGATCCGGTCGTCGAGACTGTCATGGCCGCCCTTCTGGTCGGTCACGGTGTCGAACTCCAGCACCTCGACGAGACGCGACGACGCGGTCGTCACCTCGTAGATGGCGAATTTCGCGGCCGCGCCGAAATGCGCGTCGAGATGTTCGAGGTCATTGGTCGCAATGGCGATTTTCAGCGGGATCTCGCTGTCTGTCATGGCTGTCTCCGGCTCAATGAGGCGCAGTCTGCGGGCGGTCATGCTCGAACTCCGGCTCGATGGGGGCGGCGCCGAAATCCTCGGGGCGGGCCGCGTCATGCGGATGGGAAAGCACCGCATTGGCGATCTCGAAGAGGAAGGCGCGGGTGCCGCGATAGCCGACCCGGCAGATATCCTGCGCGCCGAGCCGGTCATTGATGGGAAAGCCTGCCCGCACCAGCGGCAGGCCCAGTGCCTGGGCCGCGTGGCGGCCATGGGCATGACTGATCAGAAGGCGCGCGCAACCCTTGCGGGCGCCGGCCTCGAGATCGCCGAGATCGCCCAGCACGGCCTCTTCGGCCGGGATCAGCTCGACGATGGGATTGGCGCCCGAGCTGGTGATGACGGCAACCGCCTCGGCGCCCAGGCCCGCCAGTGCCGAGCTCAGCGCATAGGCGAGGTCGGGATCGGCGGCGATGGCATAGCGCAGCCCGCCGATCTGGAAATGCGCGTCCAGCATGGCGTCCTGCAATCTGGCGCGGTCGCGCCGGATCGCCTCGGGCGCATCGGCGGTGCCGGCCAGCGCCATCAGCGCCTGCACGAAGCCGTCGACGGCGCGCAGCCCGGTCAGCGCGGGGAAGACCTGTACCGGCATCCCGCCGCGCGCGCCCAGAAGCCGCGCCGCCCCTTGCATGCTTTCGCCGATGGCGAAGGTCGCGGCCGAGCGCGCCATCGCCGGGATCGCGTCGAGCCGGGTGCCGCCCAGCGAGCGCCCCGACCAGTCCTCGGCCAGATGGCCGTCAAGCGCGGTCGAGAGATCGGGCAGGAAGATCGGGGTCAGCCCGAAGGCGCGGATCAGGTGGTCGATCTCCTCGATCTCGGCCGGGGTGACGTTGGCCGAGGGCAGGACGTTGACCTGGCGCTGTGTCGGTTCGGGGCGCGCGGCGGGATCGGCTTCGGGCACCAGCGCGTCGACGATGGCGGTGACGGCGGCGGCCCAGCCATCCTCCAGCGCGCCCTCGAAATCGGGGGTCGAGGCATAGACGACCTTCAGATCGCCGAAATCCCTGCGCCGGGCCAGGATCTCGCGCAGCTCGCCCGGCACGTCCTCGCCGCGGGTCTCGGTCAGCGCGGTCGAGGCGATGCCGATGAAGCGGGGATGGGCGCGCTTGCGGATATTGGCGATGGCCTCCTCGATCTGCTCGGCGCCGCCAAGGATGGTCGAGACCTCGTTCATCGCCGTGGTCTGGAGCGGGATCGCCTCCTTGAAGTGGCGCACCATGTGGACCATGGCGAAGGCCGTGCAGCCCTGCGCGCCATGGAACAGCGGAACCGCGCCCTCGATGCCCAGATAGGCCATCGCGGCGCCCAGCGGGGCGCTCGATTTCAGCGGGTTGGTCGACAATGCGCGGCGGGGGCGGGTGAGGCGGGCCATGTCAGCAGTCCTCGAAATCCTTGGGGTCATTGACGGGACCCGGGGCCGGGTCCTGCGAGGTGGCAGCGAGGCGCAGCCCTGTCGCTGGGCGCGCCGCCTCCCAGGGGGCGGGGCGGCGGACCTCTTCCCAGACGGGATTGTTGACCGAGCGGTCGATGGCGCGGACCAGATCCACCATGCCCATGTATCCGGCATAGGGTTCGTGCTTTTCCTGGTTCACGTCGATCCAGGGGGTGCGCGCCTTCAGGGCCACGAACTGGCTGCGCGCGCCCGACATCAGGATGTCGGCCTTGGCGGCCTTGAGCGTTGCGTACATGTCCTTCGGCGCCATGTTCTCGTACATGTGGGTTTCGTCGCCCATGATCTGGACGACGCGCGCCTTGTCAGCCTCGGTGGCCTTGCGCACCGAGGTGCCGACGACCTCGATCCCGAGCTCCTGCAGCGCCGAGACCACCGACCAGCTTTTATGCCCGCCGGTGTAAAGCAGCACCCGCCGGCCTTCGACCCGCGGCCGGTAAGGGGCAAGCGCGGCCCGGGCGCCGGCCTCCTCCTCGGCGATCAGCGCCTCGCAGCGGTCGATCAGATCGGCGGGCGCGCCGCGCTCGACCAGCATCCGGCACATGGTCCGGAGCGCCTGGGACGTGTCGGAAATGCCGTAGAAGGACCCCTCGAAGAAGGGGATGCCCCAGGTTTCCTCCATCTTGCGCGCGAGCCCGATCAGCGCATGCGAACAAACCAGCATCGTGACCCGCGCCCGGTGCATCATCGCGACCTGCCGGTAGCGCGCATCGGCCGAGAGCGAGCCGAGGATGCGGATGCCGAGCCGGTCGAGCAGCGGCTTGATCTGCCAGAGCTCGCCGTTGAGATTGTAATCGCCGATGATGTTGATGTCGCACTCGGTGGTGCGCTCGGGCTCGACCGTGCCGATCACATGGCGATACATCATCTCGCCCGCGAGCTTGCAGCCGAGATTCTTCGAGCCTGCATAGCCCGGCACGTCGACCGGGATCGCGGGCGTGCCGAAGGCCTCGGTCGCGGCCTTGCAGACCGCCGCGATATCGTCGCCGATCATCGCGGTCACGCAGGTGGCATAGACGAAGATGGCGGGCGGGGCGTGGTTCTGGACGATCTCGCGGATCGCGGCGTAAAGCTTCTTCTCGCCCTTGCCCATGACGATGTCGAGCTCGGTCAGGTCAGTGGTGAATCCGGTCTTGTAGAGCATCGGCCCCGAGGAGGCCGAGCCGCGATTGTCCCAGGAATTGCCGCCGCAAGCGAGCGGCGCATGGACCAGATGGGCGACATCGACGATGGGTTGCAGGGTGATCATGGCGCCGTCGAAGGCGCACCCGCCCGCCGCGGCCCCCGGGGTCAGCGGCCTGGCGCAGCCCTTCTTGCGGGCCTCGGCCGGCTTGGCGCGGTTGGTGGCGCAGCCGGGCTCGTTGAAGGCTTCCTGCACGGTTTGCTTGAGCGCGTCGGACATCCGGGTCTCCCTGCTTCACGGGGAAAGAAGCAGGAAGCGTGCCAGGGCGCTGATTTCACGGCCGGGCGGGCGAAAAAGGCCAGCGTTTCAAGGGCGACCGAGGGCGTGTCATGGGTATTTGGGCCAAGAAGAAAAGGCGCGGCGGGGGCTTGAGCGTCGGGTTTTGTCGGGTCTCCGACAAGGGGCCTACATGCGGAAATGCTTGGACAGCTTCAGCCCCTGGCCCTGGTAGTTCGAGGCGATGCCCTGGCCGTAAAGCGCCTCGGGCCGGGCCGACATGCGTTCATAGACCAGACGGCCGACGATCTGGCCATGTTCCAGCACGAAGGGGGCCTCGTGGCAGCGCACCTCGAGCACGCCGCGCGAGCCATTGCCGCCGGCCGCGTCATGGCCGAAACCGGGATCGAAGAAGCCCGCGTAATGGACCCGGAATTCGCCCACCATGGCGAGATAGGGCGCCATCTCGGCAGCGTAATCGGGCGGGATATGCACCGCCTCGCGGCTGACGAGGATATAGAAGGCGCCCGGATCGAGGATGATCCGACCTGCATCCGAGCGGATCTCTTCCCAGAACTCGGCGGGGTCATGGGCGCCGATGCCGTCGAGATCGACGACGCCGGAATGGGGCTTGGCGCGATAGCCGACGAGATTGTCCGTGCCGGGCTTCAGATCGACCGAAAAGCCGAGCCCGCCATCGATCACCGCCGGGCCGCCCGAGACCAGCTGCGCCGTGTCGTCGAGCGCGCGCAGGTCGTCATCGGACAAGACCGCCTGTCCGGCGCGGAAGCGGATCTGGTTCAGCCGCTGGCCGGGCCGTACCAGCACCGAGAAGGAACGCGGGCAGATCTCGGCGTAAAGCGGGCCGCGATAGCCTGCGCGGATACGGTCGAACTCGACCCCGCCATCGGTGATGGTACGGGTCAGAAGATCGAGCCGCCCGGTCGAGCTCTTGGCATTGGCGACGGCCTGGATGCCCAGGGGCAGGGCGAGGCTCTCCATCAGCGGCACGACATAGACGCAGCCCTTTTCCAGCACCGCGCCCTGCGACAGGTCGATCGCATGCATGCGGAAATCGGCGATGCGGTCGGCGACGCTGCGGCCTTCGCCGGCCAGGAACGAGGCGCGGACCCGGTAGGCGACCGGCCCGAGCCGGAGATCGAGCGAGGCGGGCTGGACCTGTCCCTCGTCGAGCGGGGCGGAAAGGCCGATGGCGCCGGTCTCGATCAGGCGGCGGATTTCCTGTGCGGGCAGCACGCCGGGTGCGGTCATCGTTCCTCCCTCGGCCCGGCGCGGGGCCCCTGAAACACAACCGCCCGCAACCCCGAAAGGGTGCGGGCGGGTGAGGGTAATGGTCGGGCTAGCAGGACTTGAACCTGCGACCTTCCGTCCCCCAGACGGACGCGCTACCACCTGCGCTATAGCCCGACGTGGGGCGCTTCATAACATGTCTGGCGGCGGGGGCAAGACGCAAATCCGCCTTCAGTTCCGTGCGGAGGCCCCGATGCTGCGACCCAGCCGGGCGAGCCGCTCGGCGGCCTGGCCTGCGGCTTGCGGATCGGCGTCGAGGAGGCGCCGG
This sequence comes from Rhodovulum sp. MB263, assembly GCF_002073975.1. Taxonomy (NCBI): domain Bacteria; kingdom Pseudomonadati; phylum Pseudomonadota; class Alphaproteobacteria; order Rhodobacterales; family Paracoccaceae; genus Rhodovulum; species Rhodovulum sp. MB263. The sequence goes on from NZ_CP020384.1 coordinate 1,378,381, forward strand.
AGCCCTTGTTTCAAGAGCCTGCTGCGGGCGGGCAGAGATGTCGGGATAAAGGCCGGATCGTCATCCGCCGGGTCGGTTCCGGGCAGATCGGTGCCCAGAGGCTGCGCGAGGACGGGCTGTTCGGGCAGCGTGACTTCGGGTGCTGGGTCAGGCGCGGTCTCTGCCTGCTCGCTCAGGCCGCCCGGAAGGGACTCCGCTTCGGGCGGGATCGAATCGGTGGCCGGGTCCGGGACGGGCGCGCTGTCCCCGAGGGCAGGAGAGGGGGCCTGGCCGGGGCTCTGCCGCGACGCGGCGGGAATTTCTTGCGGAATGGCGACCGAAGGCTTCGGGGCCTGGGCAACGGGCGGGGCCGGGGCGGCCGCGACCTCATTTGCCGTCGGCGCGGCGCCTTGCGGCGAAGCAGGTGCGGATGGCGGCCGGGAGGGCGCCTCGTGCGGGGGATGATCGGCGTCGAGCCCGGGCAGGATGGCCTCGTCCGGCTCGGGCCGGGGGCGGCGGCGCATCGGGACGATCTCCGCCGCCTCTGCCTCGGCATCGAGCGCCATCGGTGCTTCTGTATCGGTATCGGTATCGGTATCGGGGGCCGGGTCGAGGGGCGCGGCGATCTCGTCGGCTTCGGCATCGTCGAGAGGTTGCGAGAGGGCGACGACATGCCTGACGCCCTCTTCGCGCAGGATTTTCTGCACGCCCCGGATCGTCAGCCCGTCTTCATGCAGAAGTCTCTTGATGCCGCCCAGAAGCAGCATGTCGGAGGGGCGGTAATAGCGACGTCCGCCGGCGCGCTTGACCGGTTTGACCTGGGTGAACCGGCTTTCCCAGAACCGCAGGACATGGGCCGGGGTGTCCAGCCAGGTCGAGACCTCGCTGATGGTACGGAAGGCCTCGGGGGACTTGTCCGTGGCCAATGCCGATCAGCCCCTGTTGCCGGCCGCGACGCGGTCCTTCATCAGATGCGAGGGACGAAAGCTCAGCACCCGGCGCGGATGGATCGGAACCTCTTCACCGGTTTTCGGATTGCGTCCGATCCGGGCCGCTTTCGAACGCACCGAGAAGGTCCCGAAGGACGAGATCTTGACCGTCTCGCCGCGGACCAGAGCATCCGACATGTGCTGAAGCACGCTTTCGACCAGATCCGCGGATTCGTTGCGCGACAGCCCGACCTCGCGGAAAACCGCTTCGGTCAGGTCCATGCGTGTCAGTGTGTTGCCTGCCATTCTCTCCCCCATTTGTGACAATACCCATTGAAACCCTTGACTGCCAAAACCTTAGGTAGATTTGAATTTCCGAGTCAATACAGGGAACTTGCCGGTTGGGGCGAGGGCGGCGACAGCGGCGCGCCTACCAGCGCAGCACCACCGAGCCCCAGGCCAGACCGCCGCCGATTGCCTCGGTCACCACCAGATTTCCCGGGACGATCCGGCCCTCCTGCCGACCCACCGACAGCGCCAGCGGGATCGAGGCGGCCGAGGTGTTGCCATGGTCCTGAACCGTGACGACGACTTTCTCCATCGGCAGATGCAGCCGCTGCGCGGTGGCCTTGATGATCCTCAGATTGGCCTGATGCGGTACCAGCCAGTCGACATCGGAGCCCTCGAGCCCGACCTTGCCAAGGGCGGAATGGGCGGTGTCGGCCAGTTTCTCGACGGCATGGCGGAACACTTCCTTGCCATGCATTCTCAGATGCCCGGAGGTGCCGGTCGAGACCCCGCCATCGACATAGAGGATGTCGCGGTGGCGCCCGTCCGAATTGAGATCGACCGAGAGGATGCCGCGATCGGCGGTGGTGCCCGTGCCTTCGGCCGCTTCGAGAATCAGCGCGCCCGCCCCGTCGCCGAACAACACGCAGGTGCCGCGATCGGTCCAGTCCATGATCCGGCTGAAGGTCTCGGCGCCGATCACCATGACCCTGTGGGCAAGTCCCGCGGAAATCATCGCATTGGCATTGGCCAGCGCGAAGACGAAGCCGGCGCAGACCGCCTGGACGTCATAGGCGAAGCCCCGGGTCATGCCGATCCCGGCCTGCACCATGGTGGCGGCCGAGGGAAAGGTCAGATCGGCGGTCGAGGTGGCCAGCACGATGGCGTCCAGATCATCGGCCGCGAGCCCGGCATCCTCGAGCGCGGCCTGCGCCGCGGCCACGGCCATCTGCGAGGTGGTCTCGCCCTCGGCTGCGAAATGCCGCCGCTCGATCCCCGAGCGGGTCCGGATCCATTCATCCGATGTGTCGAGCGTCGCCTCGAATTCCGCGTTTTCCACCACGCGCGCCGGAAGATAATGCCCGACGCCCCGGACGATCGCCCTCGTACTCATGTTTACCTCTTGCTCCCCCCGGCCTGGATCCCGGCCGTTTCCGGTCCCGCCGCATTGCTGGCCGCAACCCGTGCCGCCAGCCGTTCGGTGAAGCCCGACTGCGCCAGTTCGAAGGCGAGCTTGACAGCAGAGGACACGCCGGTCGCATCCGACGCACCATGCGATTTCACCACAGTTCCGTTCAGCCCGAGAAACACGCCGCCATTGGCGCGCCTCGGGTCCATCCGCTTTTTCAGTCGCCTGAGCGAGGTATAGGCCAGCAGCGCCGCCATCTTCGACAGCGGCGTCGCGGTGAAGGCCTCGCGCATGAAATCGCCCAGAAGCTTGGCCGTGCCCTCGCCGGTCTTCAGCGCGATATTGCCGGTGAAGCCGTCGGTCACGATCACGTCGACCTTGGAGGACGGGATGTCGCCGCCCTCGACGAAGCCGACGAAGCTGTAATTCGCGTCCTTGGCGGCGGCATTGATCAGGTCATGCGCGGCCTTCATCTCGGCACGCCCCTTGTTCTCTTCGGTGCCGACATTCAACAGCCCGACCCGCGGCCGCTCGAGCCCCAGCCCGTTGCGGGCATAGGAGGTGCCCATCAGCGCATATTGCAGCAGATCGCGCTCATCGGCGCGGACATCCGCGCCGACATCCAGCATGATGTTGAACCCGACCGGATTGCGCGAGGGCCAGAGGCAGGCGATGGCCGGCCGGTTGACGCCCGGCAGCTTGCGCAGCCGCATGATCGACAGCAGCATCAGCGCCCCGGTATTGCCACAGGAGACGGCGACTGTGGCCTCGCCATTGCGCACCGAATCGATGGCCGACCACATCGAGGTGTCCTGGCCATGCCGCATGACGTGGCTTGGTTTGGCGTCCATGGTGACGACGCCATCCGCATGCCGGATCTCCACCCGCCCGCGCAGGGGCTTGCGGCGGGCGACGAGCCGTTCGAGCTCGTCCCGCTGCCCATGCAGGATGAAGCGGATGTCCGGATTCTTGGCGGCGGAGAGGGAAATGCCTGCGACGACGGCCGCAGGCCCGCGGTCGCCACCCATGGCGTCCACCGAAATAACGGTGCGCGGGGCGGCGCGCAGCTCCTGGGGGTGCTCTGAGGTCATGGACTGACGCGCGCCTTTTGGGGCAGATTATGCCGCGTCGTCTTCGTCCAGGTCGATCTCGTCGGCTTGGGCCACGACCTCGCGTTCGTCGTAATGGCCGCAGGCCGCACAGACATGGTGCGGACGCTTCAGCTCGCCGCAGTTCGAGCACTCGGCGGGATTGTCCGCGACCAGAGCATCATGCGAACGGCGTTGGTTGCGGCGGGACCGCGTGACTTTATTCTGAGGGACAGCCATGTCTCAACCTCGGTCTGGAGGGGCCTTGGCCCGGTGTTCTTTATGTGGGAACGCGCCTCTCTCAGCGCCCTTGGCGCGGCGTCCGACCCATCTTGCAAGCGAGGCCGGGAACATACTGCGATTCTGGTTGGGTGCAAGCCCCTTTCTGGTCCCTTGCGTGGAGGCGACGCCCGGACGTGGCGCCAGTGCTGGCGGCAGGGCGCCGAGCGTCTGTCCCGTGGTCTGTCTCCCCGGGGGCGGGCGGGGTCCGGAGGGGTCAGTCGGACGTGCCGTCGCTGTCCGCGTCGTCGCCGGAGGGGCGCAGCCGGGCCAGTGCGGCAAAGGGTTTCAATTCGGCATCCTGCATCGGGGCCACGCCCGGCGCGGCAAAGACCGCCTCGCCGAGATCGGCCCCCTCGGCACGGGGATAGAGCGGCATCGCCAGGGCCAGCGCCTCTTCCATGACCAGGGCCAGGTCGAGCCTGTCGGGCAGCGGTTCCTCGTTGTCGTCCTCGGGCATTTCGATTTCTTCGGCCTCGGGTCGGGTTGGCATGTCGGCGCGGTAGAGGCGGAGCACGTCGGTGTCGATCCGGGTGGAAACCGGCGCCAGGGTCACGACGCAGGGCTGCACCACCGTGGCGCCGAGGCTGGCCTCGAGGCGCCAGTCGGCCTGTCCCTCGGGACAGAGCTCGCCGAAAAAGCGCAGTTTTTTCAGTGTTGTTATCCCCAGTCGCTCGGCCAGCGCGGCGCGTTCTTCGGGATCGGGCACCAGCTCGAAGGCGATGGGCTCGCGGCTGCGAAGCCCGGCAAGCCGGAGGCTGCGGGGCGCTGTCTTTGCGGGGTTTCGGGGCTGTTCCGGCATGTTGGCCATGGTTCACGTTCCATTCTTGAACCCGGGGCGTGCGATCTGCTAAGCGGGATAGAAGTGAAAAACCCCTGTGACAAGAGGTTGCGATGGCAAGGCCCCGCGCAGTGCACGCCAGATTGGCGCTGGCTGCCGTTCTCTCCGCCAGTCTTCTGGCGTGTTCTCCGATCCACCGCAGCCACGGCTATGCTCCGTCCGAGGAGGATCTGGCCGCGATCTCGGTGGGAGTCGATACCCGCGACAGCGTGGCCGAACTGGTCGGTCCGCCGACCATGGGCGGCGTGAAGCGCGACGAGGCGTGGTATTACGTGCAAAGCGACTGGAAGACGGTCGGCTTCCGCGAGCCGAAGGAAACCGAGCGCCAGGTCGTGGCGATTTCCTTCGACGACTCGGGGACGGTCGAGAATGTCGAACGGTTCGGGCTCGAGGACGGTCGCGTGATCGCGCTGAACCGTCGCGTGACCGAGGCAAACGTCAAGGGCGTTTCCTTCCTGCGGCAGCTTCTGGGCAATATCGGCCAGTTCAGCGCCGAGGATGTCCTGCGCGACCGCTGATCTCCGCTCCGGCCGTGCCCGACCGGGGGCCCGTCCGAGGGGTCCCGCGAGCTTGGGGGCGGAGGCTCAGGTTCCGCCTTCGGTGGTCTCCTCCGGTTCGAACGTCAGCGCCACGCCGTTGATGCAATAGCGCAATCCGGTCGGTGCCGGGCCGTCGGGAAAGACATGGCCCAGATGCGCGGCACAGCTGGCGCAATGCACCTCGGTACGCGTCATCAGAAGGCGCCGGTCGGTGCTCTCTCCCAGCGCGTCGGGGTCGACCGGGCGGGTGAAGCTGGGCCAGCCGCTACCGCTGTCGAACTTGTCGGCCTGATCGAAGAGCGGCGCGCCGCAGCAGAGGCAGGCGAAGGTGCCGGGCGTTTTCGGGAAGTTGTCATGCGAGAAGGGGCGTTCGGTTGCATGCTCGCGGGTTACCCGGTAGGCGAGATCCGGAAGCCGGTCTCGCCAGTCGGGGTCGGTCTCGGGCGTTTTCTGGGTCATTTGGTCTCGCGGGTTCTGTCAGGGTTTCGTCACATCTTGTGTGATATCGGCCGTGGGACAATATCTAGGCGGGCAGTCCCGCCCCGCCAGCCCCCTGGAGCCGTCACGATGCTGTCACTTCGCAAGGGTCGCTATGCCGCGCGGCTGGCCGAGACCCCGTCCGATATTCTCGCCGCACAGCGGCTGCGTTACCGCGCGTTCCGCGCCAGCAGGGCGCATCCCGAGGGGACCGACGCGGATGCCTTCGATACGCTCTGTCGTCATGTCCTGGTCGAAGAGACCCGCAGCGGTACCCTGGTCTGCTGCTTTCGGCTGCTGCCGCTGAGAGGTGGAGCCGAGATCGGGCAGAGCTACTCGGCGCAGTATTACGAGCTTTCCGCGCTCGAGGCCTTCGAGGGGCCGATGGTCGAGATGGGACGGTTCTGCATCCATCCGGACTGGCGCGATCCCGATATCCTGCGCGTGGCCTGGGGAGCGATGACCCGATTCGTCGATGAGGAAGGGGTCGAGATGCTGTTTGGCTGTTCATCTTTCCGGGGAACCGAGGCCGAGACCTACATGGATGCCTTCGCGCTTCTGCAGGACCGGCATCTGGCGCCGAAGCGCTGGCTGCCGCGGGTCAAGGCGCCGAACGTGTTCCGCTTCGGGCAGATGCTGCGCCGGCGCAGGCCGGATGCCCGGCGGGCGATGCTGGGCATGCCGCCGCTCCTGCGCAGCTATCTGGCGATGGGGGGGTGGGTGTCCGATCATGCGGTGGTCGACCGCGACCTCAACACCCTTCACGTCTTCACCGGGCTCGAGATCCGGGCCATTCCGGCCTCCCGCAAGCGGCTGCTGCGTGCGGCGGGGGGATAAGGCGTCCGGAATTTCGTACGAAATTCCGCAAGGTGGCCCTTGAGCTCCTGAAATTCTTCGGCGAAGAATTTCGATGGCGACCGCCCTGTGCGCCGGGGCGCGCCTCGATCTGCCGCTTGACCGTCGTCAGTCGGCATCATACCCAGCGACCATGGCCCGCGCACCCCTGCTTCAGCTTTCGTCGATATCGCTCACCTTCGGGGGAGATCCGGTCTTTTCCGGCCTCGATCTTGTGATCCAGGAAGGCGACCGGGTGGCACTGGTCGGTCGCAACGGGTCGGGCAAGTCGACGCTGATGAAGGTCATGGCGGGGCTGGTCGAGGCCGATTTCGGCACCCGCGTGCTCTCTCCCGGCACCTCGGTCGGTTACATGGATCAGGAGCCCGATCTCTCGGCCTTTGCCACGCTGGGCGATTTCGCCGCCTCCGCGCTGGCGCCCGGCGAGGGCTACCGTGCCGAGATCGCGGCCGAGGGGCTCAAGCTCGATCTCGCCGCGTCGGCCGCCACCGCCTCGGGCGGCGAGCGCAGACGCGCGGCGCTGGCGCGCCTGCTGGCCACGGCGCCCGATCTCATGCTGCTGGACGAGCCCACCAACCATCTCGACATCGAGGCCATCGGCTGGCTCGAGACCCAGCTGGCCGAGACCCGGTCGGCCTATGTGCTGATTTCGCATGACCGCGCCTTCCTGCGCAATCTGACCCGGGCGACGCACTGGATCGACCGGGGCGAGGTTCGGCGCCATGATCGCGGCTTTGCGGCATTCGAGGACTGGCGCGACAAGGTATGGGCCGATGAGGACGAGGCGCGCCACAAGCTCGACCGCAGGATCAAGGCCGAATCGCGCTGGGCGGTCGAGGGCATCTCGGCCCGGCGCAAGCGCAACCAGGGTCGCCTGAGGGCGCTTCATGCCATGCGCGACGACCGCTCGTCGATGATCCGCCGCCAGGGCACCGCGGCGATGGCACTGGAGGCGGGGCCCAAATCCGGCAAGCGGGTGATCGAGGCCACCGGCATCTCGAAGAGCTTCGGCGACCGGGTCATCCTGCGGCCTTTCTCGCTTCGCATCCAGCGCGGCGAGCGGGTGGCGCTGGTCGGCCCCAACGGCGTCGGCAAGACAACGCTGCTGAAGATGCTGACCGGCGAGCTTGCCCCCGACAGCGGCGAGCTGCGTCTCGGCACCAATCTCGAGATGGCGGTCTTCGATCAGAATCGCGCAGCGCTCGACCCCGACATGACGCTTTGGGAAAGCCTTGCGGGCGATCCCGAGATGCGGGTCTCGGGCAAGGCCGACCAGGTTCTGGTGCGCGGCCAGCCCAAGCATGTCGTCGGCTATCTCAAGGAATTCCTCTTCGACGATGCCCAGGCCCGCGCCCCGGTGCGTTCGCTGTCGGGCGGCGAACGGGCGCGGCTGATGCTGGCCCGGATCATGGCGCGCGCCTCGAACCTGCTGGTGCTCGACGAACCGACCAACGATCTCGATGTCGAGACGCTCGATCTTTTGCAGGAGCTCGTGTCGGAGTTCGACGGCACCGTGCTTCTGGTCAGCCATGACCGCGATTTCCTCGACCGGGTCGCGACCACCACGGTCGCGATGGAGGGCGACGGCCGCGCGGTGGTCTATGCCGGTGGCTGGAGCGACTATCGCGCCCAGCGGGCCGAGAGCACGGCTTCCGACAGCGTCGCCGACCAGCCGGCAGCGAAGCGTTCTGGCGGGCGACCGAAATCCGCAGCGCCGGCCGAGGCGAAGAAGGCGGCCGGGCTCAGCTATACGGAAAAGCACCGGTTCGACGCGTTGCCGGGCGAGATGGAACGCCTCGAGGCCGAGATCGCCAAGCTCGAGGCGCTGCTCGAGGATCCCGAACTCTTCACGCGCGAGCCGGTCAAGTTCCGCAAGGCGACCGAGGCGCTGATGGCGCGGCAGGAGACCCTGGCAAAGGCCGAGGAAGACTGGCTGGACCTGGCCGAAAAGGCCGAGAACGCGGGCTAGGGGCGCTCGGGCGGCGAGGCCGGCGCCGGGCGTCATGACCCGCCTGCCGCCGCTGCCGCGACCATGGGCGCCGGAGTCCCGACAGTCCCCCTTCTGACAGGTCGGGTGCATGGCAGACCCTGTTTCGCCGCTCGCCGCTCGCCGCTCGCCGCTCGCCGGGGCAGGGCGGCCGCACCGGAAATAAGACAGCATCATCCTCCCGCAGCCTGAAGCTTCCGCCCGACGGGACGGTGGCCGGGGCGGTGCCGTGACCGTTGGCGTCCCGGAACCGGACAGATCCGGGCCGTGTGGCGCAAGCGCATCGAGGCGGGTGGCCGCTTCCGCACCGAAGACCCTCGCAAAGCGCAGGAAACCGGCAGGGCGGCAAAGGGTTCAGGGGCGGGGCCCGGCGGCCAGTGCCACCACCTCGTCGAGGAAGAACAGGTCGGCATGGCGCCCCGGCGCCATGACCGGGCGATGGTGGCCGCGAAACCCCATAAGACAGCAGATCCGGGTACGGTGGCGCCAGCGCGCCCGGCCCAAGCCGGCTCTCGGCATCGTGCCGGCAGCCGCGATTGCCGATGGAGAGACCGCGCGCCGGATGGCCCCGCATCTGCCCCAGGGACGTGACGCGGCTCAGCCGCGGGCTCATCTCATCCGCAGGCCCGCATCGAGCCGGATCACCTCGGCGTTCAGATAGCTGTTCTGCAGGATATGCAGCACCAGTGCTGCATATTCCGCCGGATCGCCCGGCCGGTGCGGGGGCGGCACATTGGCGGCGAGCCCGTCCATCACCTCCTGCCCCAGTCCCTCCAGCATCGGCGTGCGGAAAATCCCCGGCGCGATCGCCATCACCCGGATCCGGAGCCCCGCCAGATCGCGCGCCAGCGGCAGCGTCATTGCCGCGATGGCCCCTTTCGAGGCCGCATAGGCGGCCTGGCCCGTCTGCCCGTCATAGGCCGCGATCGAGGCGGTGTTGACGATCACCCCGCGGCAGCCTTCGTCATCGGGGGCATTCTGCGCCATCTCGGCTGCGGCCAGCCGGAGCACGTTGAAACTGCCGATCAGGTTGATCTCGACGGTGCGGCGAAAGCTCTCCAGCCCGTGCGGCCCGGACCGGCCCAGCGTGCGCTCGGCCGTCGCAATGCCCGCGCAGTTGATGCAGGCGGTGATGCCGCCCATCTGGGCCGAGGCCTCGCCGACGGCCTGCTCGACCGAGGGCTCGTCGGTCACGTCGACCGGCTGGAACCCCGCGCCGATCTCGGCCGCCAGTTCCATGCCGCGCTCGGTATCCCGGTCGAGAATGGTGACTGCCGCCTCGGCTGCACAAAGCGCGCGCGCGGTCGCCGCGCCAAGCCCGGAGGCGGCTCCGGTGACGATGGCCCTGGTTTCGCTGATCTGCATCCGCCCCTCCGTTCTTCCAGAGTCCGTTTTGCCGAGAGCTACCCCCCGCGCGCGCGCCTTGTCCAGAGATCCCGGGAATACCAGAGACCCGGGCCGCGGACAGGCGCGGCCCGGGAGGCAGTGGCGCGGTGGCTGCGGAAAGACGGTGGCGCGGAAAAACGCCCGCGCATGGAACCCGGGCGCGCGGCCGGGGTTCTAGCCAGGAGTGTCAGCGGTTCCGGCGCTCTTGCTTTGGGGGATGCGGGCGGACTTCGCCTCTTTTGCGCGAAGTTCAGCCTGTCGCGGCGCAGGGGCCGGCCAGTATCTGCCGGTTCGGGCCGATCGCAGACCGCGACAGCTCACAAACTCGTGCGGGCCTCTTTTCACGGGGCTGCAGGGGGATTTTGTTTAGGTCACGCGGGATGACCCCCGGTTCCGCAACCATGACTCAAAACACCGCCGATCCCCGGGGACCTCCCGGGGGCGCGGAGAACAACGAGAGGCAAGGAGAAGACAATGACGTCCTATTTTGCAACCGCCGCCGTCGCACTGGGTCTGACCGCAGCGGCCACCGCTCCGGCAATGGCCGGCAGTTATTCCCCCGCTCCCGCCGAGCCGGTCATCGTGCCGGCCGTCCCCGCCGCCGCGCCTGATGGCGACTGGGGCGGGGCCTATCTCGGTCTGAGCTACGGCTATATCGACGTGAACACCGATAGCGGTGCGACGGATGACAACAGCGACGCTGTGGGCATCCATGCGGGCTACCGCTGGGACTTCGGCAAGACCGTCGCCGGCGTCGAGGTCGAGTATGGCGAGCCCGATCTGGACTTCGTCAACAGCACCGGGACCGATAGCGGCAGTGTTGACAATGTCTGGCGGATCAAGGGCCAGTACGGCTATGATTTCGGCCGCACCCTGGCCTATGCGACCGCCGGTATCGTGCCGACCGACACGTCTTTCGGCAGCGAGACCGGGTATCTGATCGGTGTCGGTCTCGACTATCAGATGACCCCGAACTGGATGCTGGGCGCCGAAGTCACCTATGAGGACTTCGACGAATTCGGCAATTCGGGCGTCGGTGCCGACGCGACCACCGCTGCGGTGCGTCTGTCCTACCGGTTCTGACCGGTTCCCGGATGCGCCCGGCCCGTCCCGCGGGATCTTCACGAGATCCTCGCGGGGCGAGCGCTGTCCGGGCTGCCCCGGATCGCCAGCCCTCCGGCCCGGCCTCTCCGGGGCAGAGAAAACCGGCCGCCATCGTTGTCCCTTGCTGAGGGGCATCGGTGGCGGTTTTCTGTTTCCGGGCGACGCTGAACAGCAGCAGAGGCTGCCGGGCGTCGATCCCGAAACCGGGCAGGGCGCCGTGGCTGCGCCTCCGCCGGCTCCGGCCGCAGGGACGGATCGTCCGCGGGGCTCAGCGTCCGGCCCCGTCGGCCCGTCGGCACGCCCCATCGGTTGCATTCGGGATTCGGCGCAGGACCGGCCGCGTGCCGGACCGAACAGACGCCGCTTTAGCCATATGCGCGGGGGGATGCCTTCCGAACCGTCCTGTCCGATACCTGCCGATACTGTCGAGAAATCCGCTGACAGGCGCGCCGAGCGCCGTCTCACCAGACATGGTTCCGCTTTTTCGCGCCCCTGCCTGGCAAACTGGCCTTTTCTGCCCCTGTAGCGAGCGACAGTCCTGACCCGGGCGACCTCCCGGCTGCTGCCGGGTTTTTCAACAATATCCGTCCAGAGAGATCTGCCCACAGAGACCTGCTCAGAGATACGGGCCTTCGGGACAGATCGCTGTCGGTGCGCGGCTGCCTCGGCATGGGGGAATGTCGGCCTCCTTGGCGGTCCTGCAACGCGGCTCGTCTGCGGGCTGTCCTTCGGCCGCGCTATCGAGCGTGGCCGGGACCGTGGCACAGTCCGCATCCCTCGCGACTGTCACCGGGGCGGCCTCTCTGCGGCCTGCGCCCCTGATCAACCTGCCGACCGGGATATGGGGCTCGGTGCCGGCATGGACCCCGGGGCCGGGGTGGCCGCTTCGCCCGCGGGCATTGCCCCTTCAGCCAGTGCGTCCCCGCGCATCCTCAGCAGCGCCGAAAGCGCGGCGCTGTCACGGGGCTGTGCGGGCCAGGTGCTCTCCCTCCATGGCTCCCGGAAGGAGGCGGAAATGCGGGGATGTTGCCGACGGGGCAGGGCGCCGGGCCGCAGAGCCTCTAAACCGGCCAGAAGCCCGCTGGCGTCTTCGGCTCTGCCAACAGGCCCTGCCGCTGGCGTGTCCGGGTGACAGGACCAGGTGAGGACCGCGCGTCGCGCAATGGCCGGGATCGCCCCGGGTCATGGCCTGCCCGCCTGTCCGGGGTGCGGGGCGGCAAGGAACCGGGCGCATTGGGCCGCTGTCAGCCGAGCCCTTCCCTGATCCGGCGCGGCAGGCCTGCGCGTACCGTCGCGTGGCTTTCGCGCAGCCGGTGCGCCAGTTCATCGGCGCTCAGCGCCCCGAGCCCGAGCGCAATCCAGCCGCCGCGCGGCAGGTAGGGCGCCTTTGCGGCGCGGCCGGTCTCGATCAGCATGGCCGCGAATTCGGCATCGGCGCATTTCACCGAGATCCGGCCCGAGCCCGGCGCCAGCAGCGCGAAGATCCTGCCGCCGACCTTCCAGACCTCGGTGCCGGGGCCGAAGGGCTGGCTGCGCGCGGCACCGGGCAGGGCGTCGCAGAAGGCACAGAGCGCGTCTTCGGTCATCGGGATGTCGGATGTCTCGGTCATGGGGGCGCTCCGCCGGGAGGGGAGAGGCTTGGCAGCCTCCCGTCGCGCTGATAAGACAGCAGCATGACGACCGCCCGCAACCCCATTTGCTGCATTACCCGCTGACATCCCCCGGGCGGGACGGGCGTCGTATTTCCATCTTTCAGGATATGTGCCAGAACCCGCCGCGGGACGCGCGCGAAGGATCTGGACCGCATGACCGACATTCAGCTTTACAATACCCGCACCCGCCGGAAGCAGAGGTTCGAGCCGCTCGATCCCGCCAATCTGCGGATGTATGTCTGCGGCCCCACGGTCTATGACCGGGCGCATCTGGGCAATGCCCGGCCGGTGGTGACCTTCGACATGCTGTTCCGGCTGCTCCGCCATGTCTACGGGGCCGATCACGTCACCTATGTGCGGAACTTCACCGATGTCGATGACAAGATCAACGCGGCCGCGCTCAAGCGCAAGCAGGCGGGCGATCCGCGTCCGCTCGAAGAGCTGATCCGCGAGCGCACGGAAGAGACCATCGGCTGGTATCACGCCGACATGGACGCGCTGGGGGCGCTGCGCCCCAGCCAGGAGCCCCGCGCGACCGAGTTCATCGGGCAGATGATCGCGATGATCGGCGATCTGGTCGCGAAGGGCCATGCCTATGCGGCCGAGGGCCATGTGATGTTCCGGGTGCGGTCCTACGAGGCCTATGGCGCGCTGTCGGGGCGGGCGGTCGATGACATGATCGCGGGCGCCCGGGTCGAGGTCGCGCCCTTCAAGGAAGACCCGATGGATTTCGTGCTGTGGAAGCCCTCGGATGGCGATCTGCCGGGCTGGGACAGCCCCTGGGGACGCGGCCGGCCGGGCTGGCATATCGAATGCTCGGCCATGTCCCATGAATTGCTGGGGCCGAGCTTCGACATCCATGGCGGCGGGATCGACCTGCAGTTTCCCCACCACGAGAACGAGATCGCGCAAAGCTGCTGCGCCCATCCAGAAGGCGGTTTCGCGAAGGTCTGGATGCATAACGAGATGCTGCAGGTCGAGGGCAGGAAGATGTCCAAGAGCCTCGGCAACTTCTTCACCGTCCGCGATCTGCTGGAGCAGGGCGTACCGGGCGAGGTGATCCGCTTCGTGTTCCTCTCGACCCATTATCGCAAGCCGATGGACTGGACCGCCGAGAAGGCGCGCGAGGCCGAGGCGACGCTGCGCAAGTGGAGGGGGCTCGTCGCGGGCATCGAACCCGCGCCGAGCCCCGCGCCCGAGGTGATCGCAGCGCTTGGTGACGATCTGAACACGGCGGGCGCGATTGCCGAGCTGCACCGGCTGGCGGGGGCGGGTGATCTCGCGGGGTTGAAGGCCTCGGCCGGGCTTCTTGGCCTGTTTAGTGGCCAAATGAGAGAACGAGGCGGCCAACTCACCGCGGACGATTTTTCCGAAGAGCTTGGCAAATTTCTAAAGCTCCGCGCAGAGGCCAAAAAGGCTAAGGATTACGCAAAGGCGGATCGCATCAGAGACCTTCTTTCTGGTGTCGGGTTCTCATTGAAGGACACACCAGATGGTACGGAGGTTTCCATTGATATGCTTCGCCTAGCTCAGTTCTTGCCGCGATCACGGCACGGAGAAGTGCGCGTCTATGTGATGCAGCCGGGAACGAAAGAGTATGCGGAGTCGGTATCTGGAGTTCGAGAATTTCTTCGCCGTGAGTTGAGGGCGTTGACATGACTACAATACGGTCACTGCGTTGCTCCAGCGCCCGGCCCGAGGCGAGGGCAGTGAAAGCGCCTGCCCCTGGAGAACGGGGCGGGCACTTCCCGGGCCAGAGGCCCGGGCGGGGTGATCTTCAATGCAGAGCGTCCCGATGAAAGAGCGTCTCTATCTCTACGACACCACGCTCCGCGACGGGCAGCAGACGCAAGGGGTGCAGTTCTCGACCGACGAGAAGATCCGCATCGCCCGCGTGCTCGATGACCTGGGACTCGACTATATCGAGGGCGGCTGGCCCGGCGCGAACCCGACCGACAGCGCCTTCTTCGAGGCCCGGCCCCGGACCCGGGCGACCTTCACCGCCTTCGGCATGACCAAGCGCGCCGGGCGGTCCGCGGAAAACGACGAGGTGCTGGCGGGCGTTCTGAACGCGGGCACCGGGGCCGTCTGCCTTGTCGGCAAGACCCATGATTTCCACGTCACCACGGCGCTGGGCATCACATTGGAGGAAAACCTCGAGAACATCTCGAAATCCGTCACGCATCTGGTGGCGCAGGGCCGCGAGGCGCTGTTCGATGCCGAGCATTTCTTCGACGGCTACAAGGACAATCCGGGTTATGCGCTGGCTTGCTGCCAGGCCGCGCTGGAGGCCGGCGCGCGCTGGATCGTGCTCTGCGACACCAATGGCGGCACGTTGCCGTCCGGGATCGGCCGGATCACGGCCGAGGTGATCGCGGCGGGCATTCCGGGCGAGAGGCTCGGTATCCATACCCATGACGACACCGGCAATGCGGTCGCCTGCAGCCTTGCCGCCATCGACGCGGGCGCGCGGCAGGTGCAGGGCACGCTGAACGGGCTGGGCGAGCGCTGCGGCAACGCGAACCTCACGACGCTGATCCCGACGCTCTTGTTGAAGGAGCCCTATGCCAGCCGGTTCGAGACGGCCGTGCCGGGCACGGCGCTGGCGGGGCTTACCCGGGCCTCGCGGCTGCTCGACGACATCCTGAACCGGGTGCCGTTGAAAGGCGCGCCCTATGTCGGCGCGTCGGCCTTTGCCCACAAGGCCGGGCTTCATGCCAGCGCGATCCTCAAGGACCCGTCGACCTATGAACATGTCGATCCCTCCTCGGTCGGCAATGCCCGCATCATCCCGATGTCGAACCAGGCCGGGCAGTCGAACCTGCGCCGCCGCCTGGCCGAGGCCGGGATCGAGGTCGCGCCGGACGATCCGCGCCTCGGGCAGATCCTCGACGAGGTGAAGACGCGCGAGGGGCAGGGCTATTCCTACGACACCGCGCAGGCCAGCTTCGAGCTGATCGCGCGGCGGATCCTTGGCGATCTGCCTGCCTTCTTCCGGATCAGGCGCTACCGCGTGACGGTCGAGCGGCGGCAGATCGAGGCCGGGCGGGTGCTCACGCTGTCCGAGGCGGTGGTGGTGCTCGATGTCGATGGCGACCGCAAGCTGTCGGTCTCGGAAAGCCTCGATGCCGACGGCAATGATCGCGGCCCGGTCAATGCGCTCTCGAAGGCGCTGCGCAAGGATCTGGGGCCCTATCAGGCCTATATCGACGACATGCGGCTGGTCGATTTCAAGGTCCGCATCACCGATGGCGGCACCGATGCCGTGACCCGGGTCATCATCGACAGCGCCGATGCCGAGGGGCGGCGCTGGTCGACGGTGGGGGTCTCGCCCAACATCGTGGATGCCTCCTTCGAGGCGCTGCTGGATGCGGTGGTCTGGAAACTGGTGCGCGACGGCGCGCCCGATTACGACGCGGGGGCCAATGACGCTTGAGGCCTGTGCCGAGATCGTGCGGCGGGGCGACCCCGACCGCTTTCTGGCGGCGATGGCGGCACCGGTCGCGGCGCGCGCCAGGCTGCTGCCGCTTTATGCCTTCAATGTCGAGGTGGCGCGGGCACCCTGGGTGACCGGGGAGCCGCTGATCGCCGAGATGCGGCTGCAATGGTGGCTGGACGTGCTGGACGAGATCGCCTCTGGCCGCCCGGTCCGCAGCCATGAGGTGGCGACCGAGCTGGCGGGCGTGCTGGATGCCGATACCGCCCGCATGCTGGTTCCGCTGGTCGAGGCCCGGCGCTGGGATGCCTATCGCGAGCCCTTTGCCGACGAGGCCGCTTTCGAGGCCCATCTGGCGGCGGGCTCCGGCGCATTGATGCGGGCCTCGGCCCGGGTTCTGGGCGCGGGCGGCGGTACGGGGGACGGCACGGAAAGCGGCATGGCGGCGCTGGACGATCTCGGCGTCGCGATGGGGCTTGCAGGCTGGTTCCGGGCGGTGCCCGAACTTGTGGTGCATGGTCGTCAGCCGCTGCCCGATGACCGTCCCGAGGCGGTGGCCCGGCTCGCGCGGTCGGGGCTGGCGCGGCTTGCCTCGGCGCGCCGGGCGGGCATTCCGGCACAGGCGGTTCCGGCGGCACGGGCAGCCTGGCGCACGGGCGCGATCCTGACCCGCGCGGCGGCGCATCCCGGGCGGGTGCTAGAAGGCGGTCTCGAAGGCGCCGAGGTGGCGCGCCGGGCGGGGCTTTTGTGGCGCGCTCTGGCGGGGCGCTGGTAGGCGTGAAGACGCCCGGGGCCCCGGGCGCTGTGCCTGATCCGGGGCGTCAGGCCCGGTCGGGCAGCAGGCGCTTGCCGCCGGGCCGGTGGCCTCACCCGCCCTCTCGCGCCGGGGCTGCCCGCCGCCTCAGCCCTTCTCGCCGGGGCGCAGCACCAGCCAGATCAGGGCCGCGCCCGCCAGCGCGAGGAACGGCACCATGGCGAGGTTGACCGCCACCCAGCCATCCTGCGGCAGGCCGCCCGAGCAGTTCATCAGACCGCCCGAGGCCAGCGAGGCCAGCGTGACCCCGCCGAAGACGAGGATGTCGTTCATGCCCTGAACCGCGCCGCGCTCTTCGGGGCCATGTGCCGAGGACAGCATCGCGGTCGCGCCGATGAAGCCGAAATTCCAGCCGATGCCCAGCAGAACGAGGGCCGCGAAGAACCGCTCGATCTCGACCCCGGTCAGCGCCACGGCGCCAGCCACGGCGAGGATCGCAAGGCCCATCGCCACGATCGGGCGGGCGCCGAAGCGGGCGATCAGATGCCCGGTGAAGAAGCTTGGCACATACATCGCCAGCACATGCGCGGTGACGATGTCGGCGGCGGTGCCGGTGTCGAAGCCGCAGCCGATGACGGCCAGCGGCGTCGAGGTCATCACGAGGTTCATCAGCGCGTAGGAGACCATCCCGCAGATGATCGCGACGGCGATGGTGGGGTCGCGCAGCAGCTCGGCCCGGGTCCGCCCGGCATGGTGCACGGGATCGCGCGGCGGCGGGCGGGGGATGTCGAGAAAGGCGAAGAGCAGCACGCCGCCGATATTGATCGCGATGGCGGTGAGATAGGTGCCGAGGAACGGGATCACCATCGCCTCGGCGGTGACCTTGACGAGCTGCGGCCCGAGGATCGCCGCGACCAGCCCTCCGGCCAGCACATAGGAGATCGCCTTGGGCTGGAAGGTGCCCTGGGCGGTGTCGGCGGCGGCGAAGCGGTAGAAGCCCTGGGCCGACATGTAGATCCCGGTCAGGAGCGCGCCCAAGAGGAACAGCGGGAACGAGCCCAGATACAGCCCCAGCCCGGCAGCCCCTGCACCGGCTGTGCCGCCCGCGACGCCGAGGACGAACCCGGCACGGCGGCCATGGCGCTGCATGAAGGCCGAAAGCGGCCCCGCCGTCAGCATCGAGCCCAGCACGATCAGCGAGATCGGCAGCGTCGCGAGGCAGGCATTGGGCGCCAAAGTCTGGCCCGCGAGCCCGCCCACGGTGAAGATCATCGATATCTGCGCGCCGAGAATCGCCTGGGCCAGCACCAGGACGGTCACGTTACGCCGGGCGCGGGGGGAAATGGCGGAGGACGGCAAGGGGTCGGTCATGCCGCTGACCTAGCGCGGCCGGGCGCATTGGGGAAGCCGGGAAAACGGTCCGGCGCGCGGGGGAATAGGACGCGCGCGGTGTGGCTTGTCCCCTTGGCGGCGGGGCTGCACCGCCCTATCGTGCCGGGCATGGTCGGACGCATCATAGAGACCGAGGCCTGCCTGGCCGAAGGCGCGGCGCATCTGGCTGCGGTCGAGCCGCGTTTCGCCCATGCCATGTCCCTGACCGGGCCGCTGCCGCTGCGCCGCCGCAAGGACGGGTTCGAGGCGCTTTTGTCGGCCATTGTCAGCCAGCAGGTTTCGGTCGCGGCGGCCGGGGCGATCTGGAGCCGGATGAAGGCCGCGCGTCTGACCGGGCCGCGCAAGATCCTGTGGGCCTCCGACGAGGATCTGCGCGCCTGCGGGCTGTCGCGCCAGAAGATCCGCTATGCCAGGGCCCTTGCCGCGGCCGGGATCGATTTCATGGCCCTGCGCGGGGCGCCGACCGACGAGGTGGTCGCGACCCTCGTCGCCGTGTCCGGCATCGGCCGCTGGACCGCCGAGATCTACGCCATGTTCTCGCTCGGCCGCGCCGATGTCTTCGCGCCCGCCGATCTGGCGCTGCAGGAATCCGCGAGGCTGCTTTTCGATCTGCCCGAGCGGCCGAAGGAACGGGCGCTGCGGCAGATGGCCGAGCCCTGGGCGCCGTGGCGGGCCGTTGCGGCCCGCGCGCTTTGGGCCTACTACCGGGTGGCCAAGGACAGGGAAGGGATCAGATGACACGGGTTCTGGAAACGGGCCGCGCCGGCGCGGCCGAGGGCCGGGCAGAGCGGCTGGTGATCTTCCTGCACGGCTATGGCGCGAACGGGGCCGATCTGCTTGGCCTTGCCCAGCCGCTCGGACCGCATCTGCCCGGCACCGCCTTTCTGGCCCCCGATGCGCCCGAAAGCTGCGAGGGCGTGCCCTTCGGCTATCAGTGGTTTCCGATCCCCTGGATCGACGGCTCGTCGGAAGAGCAGAGCGAAGCGGGCATGCGCCGCGCCGTCGACGATCTGAATGCATGGCTCGACGCGGTGATGGCCGAGGAGGGCGTCGGTCCCGAGAACACCGTGCTGTTCGGTTTCTCGCAGGGCACTATGATGGCGCTGCATGTCGCGCCGCGCCGCGCCGCGCCCTTTGCCGGGGTGGTGGGCTTCTCGGGCCGGCTGCTGGCCCCCGAGGCGCTGGCGGCCGAAACGGTGTCGCGCCCGCCGGTTCTGCTGGTGCATGGCGATGCCGACGATGTGGTTCCGGTCGATTCGCTGCCCGAGGCCGGAAATGCCCTCACCGCGGCCGGGTTCGATGTCTATGCCCATGTGATGAAGGGCACCGGACATGGCATTGCACCCGACGGCCTGTCGGTGGCGCTTGCCTTCATGCGCGAGCGCCTCGGTCTCGAAGCCGCCGAATAGGCGCGGCCCTGCCGCTGCGGCCTCGCACGGTGTCGCGGGCGACGCTGCCCGTCCTGTTCTCCCCGTCTTGCCGTCCCCGAGCTGCGGGCAGGTGCCGGGCCCGGGAGGATCTTCCTGAGACGATCCCGGTGTCAGGCCCCGGCAAGGCAGGCATTCCAGGCGCCACGGCCCGGAGCGTCCCTCTCGGCGCGTGGCTGACACGCGGCTTCCGGGACCTGGTCCTTGCCCCGGCCGGGGCGTCGTGGCGATCTGCCGGGCCCGGGCGTCGTCTTCGGGTCGCCGATCCCGGTCTTTCTTTCCCGGTCGTTCTGTTCCGGCCCGACGGGGCGGGGTCGGCCTGACAGCGAGCACCCGCGCCGGGCTGCTCCCCGGGGACAAGCCTGACGGTCGCATGACCGACCGGGACGGAAAGGGCGGGCGAAACGGACCCAACCCTGTCCGGATCCCGGCGAGCCAGCAGCGGGGGGGGGGCTTCAACCGCTCCGTTGCCAGGCGCGCGGGCCCCTAACCGCGAACCCGGCCGTCAGCGGCGCGATGCGGTTGTCTCAGCCTTTCTGGCCCAGCTCCGTCAACGGTCCGATGCAGCGCCCGGCGGCACAGGACATCCCGACCCGGTCAAGCGTCAGAAGCGCGCGGCGGAAGCCCGGCCCGCTCAGCACCACCTCGCCCGCGCCAAGCGCATCGGCATCGCGCAGTGCCTGCGCGGTCAGGCTTTGGGCGGTCTCGACCGCTGCCGGAAGCGCCGCCCCGCGGGCGATCCCCGCCAGTATCAGCGCGGCGAAGAGATCGCCGGTGCCGGGCAGCGCGATCGGCAGGTGCTCGGTCGGGTGGCGCCCTATGTCCCCGGCGCCCCCGGGGCCCAGTATGACGCTTTCGATATGGCCGGGCGGAGTGTCCTCGAGCGCGCAGCCGGTCGCGATCAGATGCGCGCCGGGGGCGATGCCAAGCTCTGTCCGCGCCGCCTCCAGATCGGCGATCCGCGCGATCCTGCGCCCGGTCAGCCAGCTCAGCTCGAACGGGTTCGGCGTGGCGATATCGGCCATCGGCAGCAGCCTCTCGCGCATCACGTCGGCAATCGTTTCGGGAACGTAGAGCCCGGGCCCGGCATCGCCCATCACCGGGTCGCAGAGATAGGTCAGCCTGGGGTTCCGCGCCTTGGCCTCGGCGACGAAATCGGCCACCATCAGCGCGACCTCCAGCGAACCGATATATCCGGTCAGAATATAGTCGGCCCGCTCCCGCAGGCTGCGCTCGCGCGCGCCCTGCAGCAGGTCGAAAAAGAACTCGGGCGGCAGCGCGCGCCCGCGCAGGGTCGGGTAGTCGGGCGTGTTCGAAAACACCACTGTCGGGATTGCCGCCACCTCGAGCCCGGCCGCCTGCATCGGGAAGAGCGCGGCCGAATTGCCGACATGGCCGAACACCACCTGGCTCTGGATCGCGATCACGAAAGGGGGGCGGGTCATGCCTGGCCCTCCAGCCGCGCGCGCTGGTCCTCGACCCGGCCGCTCGCCAGCCGCCGCTCTGCCATCCGCCGCCAGCTCTCGGCCAGGATCTCGAGCGTGGCGATGCCCTCGAGCTCGTGCCGGTTCAGTCGCTCGACATGCAGCGCCCGCCAGAGCCGGTTCAGCGTCCAGTCGGGCGCGACCCGGTCGATCAGCTCCAGCCGGTCTCCGGTCGCGACGATGCCCGGTTCGAGCACGCGGTAATACCAGCCGGTGCGCCCGGTCTGCTGCACCCGCCGCGCCATGTCGGGCAGGCCGAAGCGATGGTTGAGCTTCCAGCAGGGCTGGCGCCCCTGCGACACCTGCAAAAGCGCCGTGCCCAGCCGGAAGACGTCGCCGACGGCAACCTCGGTCTCGGTCGGTCCGCCAACCGAGATATTCTCGCCGAATGCGCCCGGCGCCGACAGCGCGGGCAGATCGCCCAGTGCGGCGCGCCAGCGGATGTAATGCCCGGCGGGATAGTGATGCACCGCCTTCTCGACGCCGCCATGCACCCGGCGGTCGGCCTGGGCGTCGCCCTCGAGCCCCTCGGGGCCAAGCGCAAGCGGGCGCTCGACCGGCGTCTTGGCGATGGCGCTCGGGCGCCCGCTGCCGGGAAGGGGGGCGATGGCACCGGTCAGCAGGGTGACGCCGGCAGTGTGGATCTCTGTCATCGAAGCCTCTTGCATTTGGCGCCGATCTTGCAAAAATCCGGCTGGTAAAAAAGATCCAGTTCGGAAAATTCAGATAGGCCGGTTCGCGATGCTGCGTGCACCTCTGGCACTCGATATCGACAGGGCCGATGGCGGACCGCTGTTTCTTGCGATCGCCGAGGCGATCACCCGCGACATCACCCGGGGGCGGCTCAGGCCCGGGGCGCGGCTTCCGGGGACGCGGGCGCTGGCGCGCGAGCTGGGAGTGCATCGCAACACCGTCGATGCGGCCTATCAGGAGCTGCGCATGCAGGGCTGGCTTCAGGCCGCGCCCGCGCGCGGGACCTTCGTGGCCGAGGACCTGCCGCAGGTGATGACTGCGCCGTCTGCCGCGCCGGTGGTGGCCGAGGCGGAGGCGCCCCGTCCGGTGCTGGCCTTTTCGGATGGCGCGCCCGATCCGGCTCTGGTGCCCGACAAGGCGCTGGGGCGCGCCTTCCGGCGGGCCTTGCTGGCGCCGGGCTTTCGCAGCGGGGCCGATGATGGCGATGCCCGCGGCACGCGGGCCCTGCGCGAGGCGCTTGCGGAATATCTCGCCTCGGGCCGGGGGGTGGTGGCGGATCCGGGGCGGCTCCTGATCGCACGGGGCAGCCAGATGGCGCTTTATCTCGCGGCCCGTGCCGCGCTGGCGCCAGGCGCGGCGGTCGCGGTCGAGGAACCGGGCTATCCGCTGGCCTGGGCGGCGTTCCGTGCGGCGGGGGCCGAGGTGCGCGGTGTGCCGGTCGATGGCGGCGGCCTGAGGATCGACGCGCTCGAGGCGGCGCTGGACGCCGATCCGCGCATCCGGGCGGTCTATGTGACGCCGCATCACCAGTATCCGACCACGGTGACGATGGGGGCCGCGCGGCGTCTGCAGCTTCTGGATCTGGCGCAGCGCCGCGGCCTCGTCCTGATCGAGGACGATTACGACCATGATTACCGCTTCGAGGGCCGTCCGGTGCTGCCGCTTGCCGCGCGTGCGCCGGAGGATCTGCCGCTGATCTATGTCGGCTCGCTGTCGAAGCTGCTCTCGCCCGGTATCCGGCTGGGCTATGCGCTGGCGCCCGAGCCGCTGCTGTCGCGGATGGCCGAGACGCGGGCGGCCATCGACCGCCAGGGCGATACGCCGCTCGAGGCGGCCCTGGCCGAGATGATCCGCGATGGCGAACTGGGCCGCCATGCCCGCAAGGCGCGCCGGATCTACCGCGCCCGCCGCGACCTGCTGGCCGGGGCGCTGTCCGGACAGCTGGGCGATCGGGTGAGGTTCGATCTTCCGGCCGGTGGGCTGGCGCTGTGGGTGCGTTCGGCGCAGGGCGAGGCCGGGTCCTGGGCGATACGGGCGCGGCAGGCGGGGCTTGCGCTGCTGCCCGGCGACCGTTTCATGCTGGGGGCTCCGGCGCCGCAGGCCTTCCGGCTGGGCTATGCCGCGCTTGACGCGGTGCAGATCGTCCGGGCGGTCGGGATCCTGGCCCAAAGCTGCCCGCGGGGATGAAGGCTAGGCGGCCCCGTCGCCCGCGCCGCGGCGTCCTCGGGGCGCGCGTCTCAAGGGCGAGGCTGTCCGCGAGTTCCAAGGGGGCATTTGTCCGGGGGGCGGCTATTGTCCCCTGAGCGGAAGGGGCAGTGCCGCAGCCGCCATGTGTTGCCCTGTCTGCTTCCGCCACTGCCCCCGGCGCGCCCGCCCGCACCGGCCCGATCCCGGGCTGTATCATGGGGGGGGGGGGCGCTCTCGTCCTTCCTCCGCAGTCCACTCGTCGCGTGACGGCGACCGCGGGCGAAGACACGGGCACGGGGGAGGGCGCCCTTGCCGGTTTCGGTCCTCAGCGTATCCGACACTCCCGTCGCGACCCCGGCCGCGAGGGGTTTTGCAGGTCTGGACCGGAAGCGGCAGCGATATTGCGGGCCATCGCGGTCCTGCGGATCCGGGTTCGGGCCCGACTGTGGCCTGTCCTTCTTCCTGGCCCCTGCAGACCGGTGATGCCGGCCGGAGCTCGGGAATGTGACGAAACCGGATGAGGGGCGGCCCGGGGCGTGTGCCAGTCGGGCGGGAGCGTTGGGACGTGCGGCGGGTCCGGCGCTGCGGTCTCGGAAGGGGTGCGTGCCGCCGTGCCGCCCCTCAGGCGGTTTCGTCACGCAGGCAGGCCAGGGCGAAGTCGGCTTCGCTTCGGGCCAGGACCCAGCCATCGCAGAGGACCGTGTCTCCGGCCGCGAAATCCCTTTGCGCAGCGGTGGCGAGGGTGTCCGGGTCGGGGGCGGGAGGCTTGCCGCGGCCGACATAGCCCTGACGCAACAGCGCCTTCGCGATCCGGCGCGGGCCGGTCAGGGCGGCGAGACGCGGGCGCCCGGTGCCGCAGGGTCTGGCCAGGCCGGCCACGATCATGCCCATGTAGCCCGCGGCGCCCAGCCCCAGCCCGCCCAGGATCAGATGACGGCGTTTCAATCGGCGGCTCACAGCAGCCCCTCCCGTTCGGCCCGCGCCTTCAGGTGATCGGACAGCCGGAAGGCCATGGCGGTGATGGTCAGCGTCGGGTTCGGATAGCCGCCGGTCGGAAACAGCGCCGAGCCCGCGACATAGAGATTCTGCACGCTGTGCAGCCGCCCGTCGCCATCGGTGACGCCGCGGCGCGGGTCCTCGGCCATGCGCACCGTGCCCATGTGATGGCCGCCGCCGCCGACCCCGTCGAGAAAGACCTCGGGCTCGGGATCGATCTCGATCCGCATCCTGCCGAAGCCGGTCCGCCCGGCTTCTTCGGCGATGACCTGATGGGCGGCGAGGATGCAGTCATGGTCCTGACGGGTGATCTGCCAGTCGAGCTGGGCCTGCGGGCGCCCGTAGACATCCTTGTCGCTGCGCAGCGAGATCCGGCTGGCGGGGTTGGGCATCTGCTCGATATTGTTGAACAGCCCGTAGGTGTCGTGCCGGGCATTGCTGCCGCAGCGATAGGCCTGCGCGCTGCCGAACGGATCGCCCAGAAGCCCCGCGATGTCGGCGGCGTCGATCCGGCCCCGGCGCAGCGCATTGAGATCGCGCACCCGGAGCGGCAGCGAATAGAACTCGCTCCGGAACTTGCCGATCCGCCTGGCCCGGACCGCCTCGGCGGTCAGCACCAGGTGACAGCGCACCGCGATCTCGCCATAGGGCACTTCCGACAGGTAGAGCGGCAGAACATCCGCCGGATCGCGGGGCAGGAGCAGCCCGCTCTTGAACATCAGATGTTCCTGGAAATAGCGGCCGACCAGATCGTTCTCGTTGCCAAGACCGGCCGGTCGCTGGCCATTCGCCACCAGCAGCATCCGCGGGATCTCGATGCCCCCCGCCGCCAGCACGAAATAGCGCGCGCGCAGCTCGAAGCGGTTCCCCGCCGGGCTGCGCACCACCACATGCGATACCGTCTCGCCACTGGCCTCGGCCAGCCGGATGTCGCAGACATCGGCGTAAAGCACGACCCGGACATTCGGTGCCCGGTCGAGGCGCGGGCCGTATTCGTAGCCATAGAACACCCGGCGATAGCGCGAGAGCTGGCTTTTCAGCATCGGCCCGTCGAAGGGCATCAGCCGGGTGCCGAGCGCGCGCGCGACCGGGGCGGGGTCGTACGCGTAATCGCCAAGCCCGAGAAAGTCATGCGCCTGCCGGTAATAGGGCGCGAGCGTATCCGCGCCGAACGGCCAGCCCGACATCGGGACCCAGTCCTTCGGCTCGAAATCGTCGGGCTCGAGCCGGACGCAATGCCCGCCCCAATGGTTGGTCGCGCCGCCGAAGAAGCGCAGCCGGTTCGCGGCCACGTCATAGGGCCGGCCGATATCGGGAATGATCGAGGCATCCTCGACGGCGGGGTCCATGTCCATGCCCCCGGCTTCGAGCAGGCAGATCCGCAGCCCGCTATCTGCGAGCGCCGAGGCCAGGGTGATGCCCGCGGCTCCGGCCCCCATGATGCAGATATCGGCCTCGAGACCGGGATCATCGGCAAAGCTGCGCGCGTCCGAGAAGCTGTCGAAAGCCATGGCTGCAACCCTCCTGAACGGATCGGCGGACCGTGGTTGCGGTCCGGGCGCGCGTCATCAATGAGTAGGGGCGGCCTCGGCAGCCTGTCAAGCATTCCGGGGGAGAGGAGCGATGGGCCCCCTGGCCCCGCTGCATGGCGCGCGGGTTCACGGCGCCGGAAGGCGGCGATGGGGCCGCGTCTTTTCCGGGGCGCACGGCCGCGCATCCTCCGCATCTCGCCCGGGCACTTGGTCGGGGTCTCGCCAGGGATCACGGGCGCGCCGGTGCCGCTGCGCCCCGGCCGCAGGCCGAGCAGGACGCCTGGCGGCAGGATGTTGCCGAGCGCTGCCGTCCTGCAGGCTGAGGGAACGCCTTGGCCGCGGGTCATGCGCAAGGCCGGGCCGGGCAACAAGGTCGATGCGGCCCGCCCGGGGCTTGGCCCGACGCCCGCCATCGGTTTCGCTGTGCATCGCAGGCCGGATCCGGCGGGAGGCTGACGGCGGGCCGTTGAAACTGGGCCGGTGGAAGAGCGCCGCTGAAAGTGTGGGGCAGTGGGGTGGCGATTGCGGGCCGGTGAAACGGGCGCTGCGACGGCGAAATTCGCGGCCGGTCCGGCGCGCTCGGCAGTTGCGCGCTGGCGGGGGGATGCTAGACAGGTCGCAGGGAATGAGGGATGCCGCGCAGGGCCCCCGCGGGTGCAGCCCTCGCTTTCCGTAAATGTCAGCCAATGGCAAGGAAGCGTCATGGTTTCACGCGTCATACCGGTCGATCCGTTCGATCTCGTCATCTTCGGCGCGACCGGAGACCTGTCCACCGGCAAGATCCTGCCCGGGCTTTTCCGTCGCGATGCCGACGGGCAGATCCCCGAAGCCGCCCGCATCGTCGGGGCCGCGCGCAGCCCGATGGGGGACGAGGAATTCCGCACCCTGGTGCGTGCCGCAATTCATGCCGCCATTCCCGAGAAGAAGCGCGACTGCGAGGCGGTCGAACGCTTCCTGACGCGGCTCTCCTATGTGGCGGTCGATGCCACCGGCGAGGATGGCTGGCCCGAACTGGCCGCCAAGATGCGCCCCGAGGTGGTGCAGGCCTATTATTTCTCGGTCGGGCCGAGGCTGTTCGGCGCGCTGGCCGAGCGGCTCCATGCCCATGGCATGAATACCGAAAACTGCCGGATCGTGGTGGAAAAGCCCTTCGGCCACGATCTGGCTTCGGCGCAGGCGCTGAATGCCACGCTGGCCGAGCATTTCGACGAGCATCAGATCTACCGGATCGACCATTATCTGGGCAAGGAAACGGTCCAGAACCTGATGGCGGTGCGCTTTGCCAACATGCTCTTCGAGCCGCTCTGGAAGGCGCAATATGTCGATCATATCCAGATCACCGTGGCCGAGACCGTGGGCGTCGCGGGCCGGGGCGGCTATTACGACAAGTCGGGCGCGATGCGCGACATGGTGCAGAATCACATGATGCAGCTTCTGTGCCTGATCGCGATGGAGCCGCCCTACGCCTTCGAACCCGATGCCGTGCGCGACGAGAAGCTGAAGGTGATCCGCGCGCTCGACCCGGTGCGCCCGGCCGATCTGGTGCGCGGCCAGTACCGCGCGGGCGGCGGCATGGGCAGCTATCACGACGATGTCGAGACCCCCGACAGCCGGACCGAAAGCTTTGTCGCGCTAAAGGCGCATGTGTCGAACTGGCGCTGGAAGGGCACGCCCTTCTATCTGCGCACCGGCAAGCGGCTGCGCGCGCGCACGTCGGAAATCGCCGTCACCTTCAAGGATCCGCCGCATTCGATCTTCGGCGATCAGGAGGGCCATCGCGCCAATCTTCTGGTGATCCGGCTGCAGCCCAATGAGGGCATCAAGCTCAAGGTCACCATCAAGGAGCCGGGGCCGGGTGGCATGCGGCTGATCGAGGTGCCGCTCGACATGTCCTTCGCCGAGGCGCTGGGCCCGGGCGCGCAGGAGATCCCCGACGCCTATGAACGGCTGATCATGGATGTGATCCGCGGCAACCAGACCCTGTTCATGCGCGGCGACGAGGTCGAGGCGGCCTGGGCCTGGACCGATCCGATCATCGCCGGCTGGGAGGCGCGCGGCGACCGGCCCCAGCCCTACGATCCGGGCGGGTCGGGGCCTGAGGACGCGCTGATGCTGCTGCATCGCGACGGTCGGCGCTGGCGGGAGATACGGCCATGAAGCTGCAGACCTACCCCGATCTCGAGATGATGATGATCGCGCTGGCCAATGATCTGGCCGGAGAGCTGAACAACGCGCTGTTCCACGAGGACCGCGTGACCATCGCACTGCCCGGCGGCACCACCCCGGGGCCGCTTTACGACGATCTTTGCGCCAGCAGCCTCGACTGGACGCGGGTGCGGGTGATGCCGACGGACGAACGCCTGGTGCCCCCCGATCATCCGCGTTCCAACGAGGGCATGATCCGGGCCCGTCTTCTGGCCGGCAAGGCGGCCGAGGCCCGCTTCATAGGCCTTCGGCCCGGTGCTGACGGCATGGAGGGGCTCACGACCCGGATAAGCCGGGCGCTGCCGCTGAACGTGCTGGTGCTGGGGATGGGCGAGGACATGCATACCGCCTCTCTTTTCCCTGGCGCGCCCGAGCTCGAGGCAGCGCTCTCGTCCGAGGCGCCGCCGGTGATGCAGATCACCCCGCCGGGTCAGCCCGAGCCGCGCATCACCCTGACCGCGCCGGTCCTGCAGGGCGCGCTCAGCACCCATATCCTGATCACCGGCGCGGCCAAGCGGGCGGCGCTCGAACAGGCGGCCGAGCTGGCCGACCCGCATCTTGCGCCGGTCTGCACGGTGCTCAGGGACGCAACGGTCCATTGGACGGAGTAACGACGTGACGCTTTCGACGATCTGGGAACGGCTCGACGCCCGGGCGGGCCGGGTATCGGACCGCGCCTTCGCGACGCTCTTTCAGGACAGGAACCGTGCCGCGGCCTTCTCGGTCCGGTTCCCGGGGCAGTCTGCCGCCGCCGCCCATGGCGACGAGATGCTGTTCGATTTCTCGAAGACCAATATCGACGAGGACACGCTCGAACTGCTGATCGAACTGGCCATCGCGGCCGGTGTGCAGGCCCGGCGCGACGCGATGTTCGCGGGCCGCCGGATCAACGAGACCGAGGGCCGGGCGGTGCTGCATACCGCGCTTCGCAATCCCGAGGGCAAGGTCGAGCTGGACGGAACCGACGTGATGCCGGGCCTGCGCGAGACGCTTCTTCGGATGCGCAGCTTTGCGCGCGAGATCCGGGGCGGCGGCATTTGCGGGCAGGGCGGGCCGATCACCGATATCGTCAATATCGGCATCGGCGGCTCGGATCTCGGGCCCGCCATGGCCTGCCTGGCGCTGGCGCCCTATCATGACGGGCCGCGCTGCCATTTCATCTCGAATGTCGACGGCGCCCATGCCGCCGAAACGCTGAGCGGGCTCGATCCCGAGACGACGCTGGTCATCGTCGCCTCGAAGACCTTCACCACCATCGAGACCATGACCAATGCCGAGACCGTGCGCGGCTGGATGGCGGCGCGGGTCTCGGATCCCGGGGCACAATTCGCGGCGCTGTCCTCTACGCTGGAGCAGACCGCCGATTTCGGCATCGCGCCCGAACGGGTCTTCGGCTTCGAGGACTGGGTCGGCGGGCGCTATTCGGTCTGGGGGCCGATCGGGCTGTCGCTGATGATCGCCATCGGCCCCGAGCGTTTCGACGAGTTCCTTGCGGGCGGCGCGGCGATGGACGCGCATTTCCGGACGGCGCCGCTGCGCGCGAACCTGCCGGTGCTGCTGGCGCTGGTGGGGATCTGGCATGCGCAGGTGCAGGGCCATGCGACGCGTGCGGTGCTGCCCTATGACCAGCGGCTGGCCCGGCTTCCGGCCTATCTTCAGCAGCTCGAGATGGAGAGCAACGGCAAGAGCGTGACCATGAGCGGCCAACAGGTCGCCCGGCCGACAGGTCCCGTCGTCTGGGGCGAGCCCGGCACCAATGGCCAGCACGCCTTCTACCAGCTGATCCATCAGGGCACCCAGGTCGTGCCCTGCGAGTTTCTGGTCGCGGCGCGGGGCCACGAGCCCGAGCTTGCCCATCACCACCGGCTGCTTCTGGCCAATGTGCTGGCCCAGTCCAAGGCGCTGATGGAGGGGCGCGGGATCGAGGCTGCCCGCGCCATTGCCGAACAGGCCGGCTTTGTGGGCGACGAGCTGGAGCGGCAGGCCCGCCACCGGGTCTTTCCCGGCAACCGGCCCTCGACCACGCTGATCTATCCCCGGCTCACGCCGCGGATGCTGGGCCAGATCCTGGCGCTCTACGAGCATCGGGTCTTCACCGAAGGGGTGGTCCTCGGCATCAACTCCTTCGATCAGTGGGGGGTCGAGCTCGGCAAGGAACTGGCGCGCTCGCTCGAGCCGTTGCTGGCCGGAGCCGCGCGCCCGGAAACGCTGGACGGCTCGACCGCGCAACTGCTCGATTTCGTCGCCTCTGCGGGGTGAGCTTCTGACGTCGCGGTGCTGCGGCTTCGGCGGGCGGAAAGGATTCGTTCAGGTTTTCGGCCTAGCTTTGACCCGGGCTGTGAGCGGAGCGACCATGTCGACCTGTCGGGAATGCGGGAAAGTTCTGGGCGTGTTCGGATCGGAGGGTGACACGCTTTGCGAGCTTTGCGCCATGGTGCAGGACGCCGAGCTGCTGTTTCGCCAGATCCGCATGCTTGAGGATGAGGGCAGGACCCGCGCCGAGATCGCCGAAGCGGTCTGGGCCCGCTGGGCTGCCGAAGCGCGCGCCGCCGAGGCCGGCGAAGACGCTCCGGAGGCCCGCCTGGCCGAGCCCGATCCTGCCGATCCCCGCCCGCGCCGCTGGCCGCGCCTGTCGTTGCGCTAGGGCCGGTTTGCCGCCCAAGGTGGCTTCCGTCCCGTGCCTGGCTTCTTCGCGCGACGCCCTGAGGGGCTCCCCCCTCGGGGCGCTCGCGCCTTCCGCGAGCCATTCGCTCCGGTCCCGCCGGGAACCTTTCTGATCGATATTGCCGCGAGCCTTTGGCCCGATCCTGCCACGAGCCTTTGGCTCGATGCCGCAAGCCTTAGGCTTGGGGTACGGCGCCTCAACCCTGAATCGCGGGACGTCGACATGCCCGGGCTGTCTTCCGACGACGGGCTGGTGGCGCCATCGGAAGAATCGCGGGCGGTCCAGAGCTTGTCTCGGTCCGCGCCGTGAGGCCGGTTTGCCTTGTCATGCCCGGCACCGACCTTGCCGCTCTTCGCGGGCATCGGCAGGCATTTGATCAATGTGCCATGACCCGGTCGGCTTACTGGGGCCCGTTCGCAGCTTGCTGCCGAGGTTGAAGCGGGGCAAACGTCCCGGCGCGGCCTGTTCCGGCGCAGGAGAAAGCCGGTAAAGGACTTAGCCTGATGCGAGAGATCCGGCGCGATGCCGTTGGCATGGGGCCGGAGGCCGGGGCAACGGGCGGCGGGCGGCAAATTCGCGGCGGGTATCGGCGCGGATCCTCTCGGGGCCGCCCTTCCCGCCGCAGAGCTTCGAGAGCATCTGCACAACCTCCTGGTCCCGATGCGCGAGGCGTGGATCAGCCGCCGGCAGGGCAGGGACTGGAAGCCCGGAGGCCGTAGTCGGATGCGGACCGCCTTGCCACCGCCTTGCCCCAGGGGGCCGGTGGACGCGGAGAAACTCCGCTGTCGTACGGGCGGACGGCTTTATCCTTCGGTTCTTCAAGCGGCCTTCTCTTCCCGCCGGGCGTCGGGGGGGGTGGTCGCCGCTAGGTCAACACTTTACGTTTCAGACCCTGCGAGCCTCTTCATGTCGATCGCCCCTTCCTCACACCGCAACAGGACATCGACGCGCCGGGCGCTGTTAGGCCGGGTCTGGCCGATCTCCGAGTCGAGCGTCGGATCGGCCCGAGGCGTTCGGGGGAAAACGATGCGCCTGACGGCTTGCCGATCCCTCCCGCGCGTCAGCCAAGGCATCTCTTTCATCTGCCCGCTATGCGCATTGCGGCAATCGATGCCGGGCACGTTGCCGGGCGCCTGCCCGCGCCTGCTGTCGACCGGTTTTCAGGATGGCCCCGGCCGGGGCGGAACCTTCGGACGGATCAGGCGGCCTTCTGATGGCGGATCGGGTCGGCCAGCAGGCGCAGCCCGTTCAGCACCACCAGCACGGTGCCACCCTCATGGCCCACCACCGCGACCGGCAGCGGCAGCTCGAACAGGATCCCGGCGGCGACCAGCGTCGCCATTGCGCCCATGGCGAAGATCAGGTTCTGGCGGATGATCCGGGCCGTGCGCCGCGACAGCGCATGCGCCGCCGCCAGACGGCTCAGATCCTCGGAGAGAAGGGCGACATCGGCGGCCTGCAACGCCACCTCGGAGCCGGCGGCGCCCATCGCGATGCCGACATCGGCGCGTGCCAGCGCCGCGGCGTCATTGACACCGTCTCCGACGAAGGCGACCCGGCCCGATCCGCTCAGCCCGGCCACGATCCGCAGCTTGTCCTCTGGGCGCAGCTCGGCATGGATCTCGGCGGGCGCGATACCCAGCCCGGTGCCGATCCGCTCGGCCACCGCTCGGCGGTCGCCGGTCAGCATCGCCACCCGTGCGATGCCCCCCGCGCGGAGCGCCGCGAGCCCGGGGCGGGCGGTCGGACGCGGCTGGTCCTCGACCGTGACCGCGCCCAGACAGCGCGCGCCGCGACCCAGCAGAACCAGGGTCTGCGCCCGCCGGTCGAGATCCCCGACCGGTGCAGGGCGTTCGCCCGGCGTGTCTTTCGCGCCCATCCGTGCCGCCAGCCGGGCATTGCCCGCCCAGAGCATGCCCTCGTCATCGATCCCGACCATGCCCTCGCCGGGCACCGCGCGGGCCTCGCGCACCGGGATCGGGGTCAGGCCCCGGGCGGCAGCGGCCCGCCGGATGGCATCGGCGATCGGGTGTTCGGACTGCGCCTCGAGCCCGGCGAGGCGGACGAGAAAGACATCGGGATCGCCTGCGCAGGCCAGCTCGACCACCTCCTGCCGGCCGGTGGTCAGCGTGCCGGTCTTGTCGAAGGCGAAGGTATCGACCCGGGCCAGCGTCTCGAGCGCGGCGCCGCCCTTGAACAACACGCCTCCCCGGGCCGCGGCCGACAGCGCCGAGAGGATCGCCGCCGGAACCGAGATCACGATGGCGCAGGGGCTGGCCGCGACCAGCAGCGTCGCCGCCTTGTAAAGCGCCGCATGCCAGCCATGGCCGATCCAGAGGAAGGCCGCGAAGGCCAGCACCGCACCCGCGAGCACGGCGACGGTGTAGCGCTGGCCGAACCATTCAGAGAAGCGTTCG
Organism: Rhodovulum sp. MB263; assembly: GCF_002073975.1. Taxonomy (NCBI): domain Bacteria; kingdom Pseudomonadati; phylum Pseudomonadota; class Alphaproteobacteria; order Rhodobacterales; family Paracoccaceae; genus Rhodovulum; species Rhodovulum sp. MB263. The sequence goes on from NZ_CP020384.1 coordinate 1,411,382, forward strand.
GAGGGCGCGCGGGCGGCCTGGGCCTCTGTCACCAATGCGATCATCCGGGCCACGGTGCTTTCGGCCAGCGGCCGGGCGACCTCGATTGCCAGCACGCCATGCAGGTTCACCGTCGCCTCGAAGACCTGGGCGCCGGGCTGCTTGTGGACCGGGACGGATTCGCCGGTGATGGTGGATTCGTCGATCTCGCCCTCGCCCTCGCGGATCGTGCCGTCGACCGGGACCCGCGCGCCTGGGCGAAGGATCACGATGTCGCCCGGCGCCAGGTCGGCCACCGCGACCTCTTCGGTGCCGCCCGAGGCCATGCGCCTGAGCGTGCGGTCGGGGCGCAGCTCCATCAGGGCCTCGATGGCGCGACGGGCGCGGCCCATGGCGCGCTGTTCGAGCGTGGTCGACAGGCTGAACAGCGTCAGCAGCACCGCGCCCTCGGCGGCCGCTCCGACCGCCGCGGCCGCTGCGGCCGCGATCACCATCAACAGGTCGATATCGAGCTCGCGCTCGGACCAGAGGGCGCGGAGCGCGCGGGCCGTGGCCGGGATCCCGCCCGCGATATAGACCACTGCCAGCGCGGCCGCGGCGGCCATATGCGGCCAGCCGGTTCCGGGGAACGGCCCCCAATAAAGCGCTGCGGCGGTCAGCATCCCGGCCAGGGTCACCCCGGTCAGGGTCAGGCGGCGGGCATCCTCGGAGCGCATCGGCATCGCGGTCGTCTTTCGGTCTGGCTGCTGTCCGGCCGGAAAGGCGCTCGGTTCCGGACAGGGGCTGGCGGGGCTGCCTCTGCGGTATATCCGTTTGCGGGGCGTCGCGTCAGACAGCTTGAGCGGAACGCGACCATGCGCCTCTCCCCTTGCGCGGAGCAGGGGCGCAAAGACATGCGGCCGGTCCGGGAAGGACCGACCGCATGCCGGGGAGACGCCCCCGGGGACGCACGGAGCCCGGCGAGGGACTTTGCTTGGGACAGGATCGCCGGGTCCGTACCGGGCGCGTCAGCGGGTGAGATCGAAGGAGATGTCGGTCTCGCCCAGGGTCCCCGTCTCGGTGTCGAGCTTGTCGAAGATCGTGTCGAGGATCTTGACCAGCACGGTCAGCCCGCCCTGATAGCCGAAGGTCGGGAAGCGGTGATGGTGGTGCCGGTCGAAGATCGGGAAGGTCAGCCGGATCAGCGGGATGTTCAGGTCGCGCTCGATATACTTGCCGTAGCTGTTGCCGATCAGCAGATCGGTGGGCTCGGTGGCGAGGATCGAGCGCAGGTGCCAGAGATCCTTGCCGGCCCAGATCTGGCAGCCCTTGCCGAAGGGCGAGCTGTCCAGAAGCTCCTGCATCTTCCTCGCCCAGGCCTTGGAACCGTTGGTGGCCAGGCAATGGCTGGGCTCGCCGCCGGTTTCCATCACGAACTTCGCCATCGCATAGACGAAGTCCGGATCGCCGTAGATCGCGTAGGTCTTGCCGTGCAGATAGGACTGACTGTCGGCCATGGCATCGACGAGGCGACCGCGTTCGAGCGTCAGGCTTTCGGGAACCTCCTTGCCGGTCAGCTCGGAGACCGTCATCAGGAACTCGTCGGTGCCGGCGACCCCCATCGGGTAGTGCAGCGCGGCGGTCTTCTGGCCGGTTTCCTCGCAGAATTCCAGCGTCCGCTTGGTGCAGTATTCCTGCAGCGACAGCGTGGCTTTGGCGTTGACCGCGGCCCTGACATCCTCGAGCTTCGTGCCGCCCGCATACATCTGGAAATTGCCGTCCGAGGGGGTGTCATAGACATCCGACACATCCGACAGGATGGTGTACTCGACGCCCATCTCGCCCAGCATCCGGTTCATCTCGCGGATATTGGCGACCGCGAAGCCGTCGAAGCCGGGGATGATGTTGATGCTGTCGGTCTCGGTCCGCTCGGCGCCCTTCCAGAAATGGGTCAGGATGCCCTTCTGCATGTTGTCATAGCCGTCCACGTGGCTGCCGACGAAAGCAGGCGTGTGGGCGAAGGGCACGTCGAAATCCTGGGGCACCGAGCCCTTTTCCTTCGACTGGATGATGAAGGAGTTGAGGTCGTCCCCGATCACCTCGGCCATGCAGGTGGTCGAGACCGCGATCATCTTCGGCTGATAAAGCGCATAGGTGTTCGCAAGCCCGTCGACCATGTTCACCAGCCCGCCGAACACGGCCGCATCCTCGGTCATCGACGAGGAGACCGCCGAGGCCGGCTCCTTGAAATGGCGCGACAGGTGCGAGCGGTAATAGGCGACGCAGCCCTGCGAGCCGTGCACGAAGCTCATCGTGCCTTCATAGCCAGCGGCGGCGAAGACCGCGCCCAGCGGCTGGCAGGCCTTGGCCGGGTTGATGACGAGGGCCTCGCGGGCGAGGTTCTTCTCGCGGTAGTCCCAGGACTTGGTCCAGTCGAGGATCTCGGTCACCTGGGGCGCGGTCGGCGCGTTCTCGAACGTCGCCCGCTTGTTCTTGAACATTTCCTTGTATTCGGGCTCGTGGAACAGCTTGTTGTGGTCGAGCACCTTGTCTGCCGATTGGGGCATGGCTTGGGATCCTTCTTCGGGCCGTCCGCATTCCGAGACGCGGCCGAAAGGGTTGAGGGAGCGGGCGGGAGGTCTCGGCCCCCCGCCGAAGGGCGTCAGGCCGATTTCTTCCAGGGCGCGTCGAACAGGCCCCAGACCGGATTGTTGATCGCGAGATCCATGTCGCGGGCGAAGATCGCGAAGCCGTCATAGCCGTGATAGGGGCCGGAATAGTCCCAGCTGTGCATCTGGCGGAACGGGATGCCCATCTTCTGCACCGGGTATTTTTCCTTGATGCCCGAGCCCACGAGGTCGGGGCGCATCCCTTCGATGAACTTCTCGAGCTCGTAGCCCGTGACGTCATCGTAGATCAGCGTGCCTTCCTTGATGTATTCGCCGGTCCGCTTGTAATCGTCGCCATGGGCGAATTCGTAGCCGGTGCCGCAGATCTCCATGCCGAGATCGTGATAGGCGTCGACCACGTGGCGCGGCCGCAGCCCGCCGACGTAGAGCATGACCTTCCTGCCTTCGAGGCGCGGCTTGTATTTCGCCAGCACCGCGTCGACCAGCGGCTGGTATTTGGCGATGACCTCCTCGGCCTTGTCCTGGATGGTCTTGTCGAACTTGGCGGCGATGGCGCGCAGCGAAGCGGCGATCTGGGAGGGGCCGAAGAAGTTGTATTCCATCCAGCCGACGCCGTAATTCTCTTCCATGTAACGGCAGATGTAGTTCATCGACCGGTAGCAGTGGATGAGGTTCAGCCTGGCCTTCGGCGCGTTCTCGATCTCGGCCAGCGTCGCGTCGCCCGACCAGGAGCCGACCACGTTCAGCCCGATCTCCTCCAGCAGCATCCGCGAGGCCCAGGCATCGCCGCCGATATTGTAATCGCCGATGATGTTGACGTCATAGGGGCCGGGTTCGTAGCTCGATTCCTCGCCGCCATTGAACACCCAGTCGCGGATCGCGTCATTGGCGATATGGTGGCCCAGCGATTGCGACACGCCGCGGAAGCCCTCGCAGCGGACCGGCACGATGGTCTTGCCGACATCCTTCTTCTTCTTCTTGGCCACGGCCTCGATATCGTCGCCGATCAGCCCGATCGGGCATTCCGACTGCACCGAGATGCCCTTGGCCAGCGGGAACAGCTCGTTGATCTCGTCGATCGTCTTCTCGAGCTTCTTGTCGCCGCCGAAGACGATGTCCTTTTCCTGGAAATCGGTCGTGAACTGGAAGGTCACGAAGCTGTCGATGCCGGTGGTGCCGGTGTAGTAGTTGCGCCGTTGCGACCAGGAATAATGGCCGCAGCCGACGGGGCCGTGGCTGATATGGACCATGTCCTTGACCGGCCCCCAGACCACGCCCTTGGAGCCTGCATAGGCACAGCCGCGGATGGTCATGACGCCGGGAACGGACTTGATGTTCGATTTGACCGTGTCGCATTTCGACACGATCTCGGTCTCGCCCTCGGGCGCGGGCGCCGCCACGTTCAGGTGCTTGGCGCGCTTCTTCTGGGCTTTGGCGGGGTAGGCCGAAAGGACCTCTTCGATCAGCTTCTCTGGCGCGATCGGATCGGGAATGTCTTTTGCCATCTGGCTGGCTCCTTGGGGCGGGGTGGGGGGGTCGACCTCGGCGCCGACCCCGCGATGCTCAGGCCTCGGCTTCGGCGATGGCGGCGAGCCGGTCTTCCTCGGACTGCATGATGCCGAAATCCATCAGCATCTCTTCCAGCTCTTCCATGGTGATCGGGGTGGGGATGACGCCCTGGCCCGAGTTGTTGTGGATCTTCTGGGCGAGCTGGCGGTACTCGTTCGCCTGGCTGCTGTCGGGGGCGTACTGGATGACGGTCTCGCGGCGGAGCTCGGCGTGCTGCACGATGTTGTTGCGCGGCACGAAATGGATCATCTTGCAGCCGAGCTTGCCGGCCAGCGCCTCGGCCAGTTCCAGTTCGCGGTCGGTCTGGCGTTCGTTGCAGATCAGCCCGCCCAGGCGCACGCCGCCGGAATTGGCGTATTTCAGGATGCCTTTCGAGATGTTGTTGGCGGCGTAAAGCGCCATCATCTCGCCCGACATGACGATGTAGATTTCCTGGGCCTTGTTCTCGCGGATCGGCATGGCAAAGCCGCCGCAGACCACGTCGCCGAGCACGTCATAGGAGACGTAGTCGACATCGTCATAGGCGCCGTTTTCCTCGAGGAAGTTGATCGCGGTGATGACGCCGCGCCCGGCACAGCCGACGCCCGGCTCGGGGCCGCCGGCCTCGGTGCATTTGATGCCCTTGTAGCCGATCTTCATCACGTCTTCGAGTTCGAGATCCTCGACCGAGCCCGCTTCGGCGGCGAGGTGCAGCACGGTGTCCTGCAGCTTGGTGTTGAGGATCAGACGGGTTGAGTCCGCCTTGGGGTCGCAGCCGACGATCAGGATCTTCTGACCCATCTCGACCAGGGCGGCCAGCGTGTTTTGCGAGGTGGTCGACTTGCCGATCCCACCCTTACCGTAGAAGGCGATCTGTCTCAGAGAGCCCATGGGGATATCCTTTGCAGCTAGGTTCGTTTCCGTGTCGTGTCGCGAGAAGGCATCGCGGCCGCTCTCGGAAGATAGAAAGCAGGAAGCGTGCCAAGCGGTCGGCGCATTCAGAATCAAATGAAAGCAATGGGATACGTGGAAGTCTTCGGCGCTTCGGGGATGTGCCGAACGCGACAAAGCCCCGACAATTCCGCCCCGCTTCCGGCCGCGCGCCTGCATCCGGCGTTCCGTCATGGGTATTTGGACCAAGAAGAAGCAGGGGACGGGGCCGGGGGGGGGGGCGGGCGGACATGCCCGAAACGACAGCGGCCCCCGAAGGGGCCGCAGGTTGAAACTGCGCGCGGGGGCCGTCGTCAGGCGGTCGCGGCCAGTGCCTCGGCGACCCGGGCGAGCGGCAGGTCGAGCCGTTCGATGCCGAGCTCTTCGAGAAAGCGCGCCTCCATCCGGGTCAGCTTTTCGTCGATCACCGCGGCATGCCCGGAGCCCGAGCGTTTCGCGATCTGGCGGGCGAAGGTCCTGAGCATCTGGTCGTCGAAGCGACAGCCGAGAAACAGGAAGGGACGGCCGGTGCGGCGGGCCCGGACCTCTGCGGGGATCGGCGACTGGATGTCGATCTCTGTCAGAACCTCGACATAGTCATTGTCCGACATCAGATAGGCATGGCCTTCGCGGATCAGGCCGTGTGGCTTGTAGATCAGCATCTGCCAGGCGGGGTCGGGCTCTTCGCCGATCAGGTTGCCGGCGGCGTCATAGGCGCGGGTCCAGATCTCGGACCATTCGCCATGGCGGCTGACGCCCTGTACAAGGCCCCAGTCGCCGCGGCCCTCCGCGCCCGCGGCGTCCAGAAGCGCGCCGTCATACCAGGCGTCGACCACCAGCGGCGGGCGGACCTGCGCGATCCAGCGATGGAGCGGCCCGGGCTCGGGCCGTGCCGCGAAGGCCTCCTGGACGATGGCGTCGAGGGTGCGGCGAAACCGGCGGCCTTCGACATATTGCGCCACCGCCCAGAGATTGCCCGCGGCGCGTTTCGGGGCCCGCACCCTGGCCTCGATCGCGGCGCAGAGCGCCTCGGGCGAGGCGGGCTGCCCGCCGCCTGCGGTGGCGGCGACGCCCGCGCCCAGATAGGGGACGCGGCGCCCGGCCGCGACCTCGTCGAGCAGGTCCGACAGTCGGTCTGGGGCCGCCATCCTCTCTACTCCGTCGACAGGCGCCGGGCGTCGATCGTCACCGGCAGCGCAGGAGGTGTGTCATAGGCGGGCATCTCGAACACCCAGCCATTGGTCAGCTTCGCCCAGCCGCCCCAGATGCCGGGATGTTCGGCTTCGACGATGAGTTCCTCGAGGTCCTTCTTGGCGACATAGACTTCCATGCCCTTGGCGGTGTCGCGAACGGTGATCTTCATGCGGTCTTCTCCTTGGCGGGGGTGTCGAGGCTGTCGAGTTCGTCGCGGCGCATGCCGACGATGGCGCGGCTGTCGATGAATTCGACCGCGTAGACGTAGAACTGCTGCAGGAAGGTGCCGATGTCGCGGACATAGCCGACCTCGCCCTTGCGCACGACGAATTCGCCGATCTCGCGGCCGGGCACGGTGCCGTCATTGCGGATATGCTTGCGCGCGCGGACCTTTTCTCCGGGCCGGTAGGCGGGCGGGCCATAGATCTCGATTTCCCTGTCATCGGTCGACATCGCTGTTCCTTTCGGCGGGGAGAGGGGTCGTCATTGCGGCCAACTCGGCCAACTCGGCCAACTCGGCCAGCCGGTCGGCTGCGGCCTGGCGCACCGGCTCTTCGGGATCGTCCAGAAGCCTGCGCAGAAGATCGGCCCCGGCACGTTCGGCCGCGGCATGGCGGACGCGCAGGTCGCTGTCGCAAGCCAGCGGTGCCAGTCTCTCGGGGGCGATCCGCCGGGCCACGGCGCGGCGCACCTCGGGATCGGGATCGGCGATCAGCGGGTCCAACCAGCGCGGCGCCACCCGTTCGGCGACCAGCTTGCGGATTTCGGGGGCGGGGTCATGGGTGAGGATCGGCAGCACGCCGGGATCGGCGCGGCGCGCAGCGACCTGGCGCACGAACGGGTCGGGGTCGCGCAGAAGCGGCACCAGATCGGCAAAGGGCATCCGCCAGGCCAGCGCGATCCGCACCTCGCGGTCGGGATCGTCCAGCGCGGCTTTCGACTGCGCCGCGGGCAGGCGGATCGCCGCGACCGCGCGCACGCCCGGGTCGGGATCGTTCAGCAGCGGGCGCAGACGGAAGATGCTGGCGACCTGCGCGGCATGGGCGCGGGTCTCGGCATAGGGATCCCCGAGGCAGCTTTCGGCGGCCCCGGGGTTCATCATGAAGAAGCGCGCGATCCTCGGCGCGTAGCGGTCGAAGGCGCAGGACCAGCCGAAGCCGCATCGCCGACGGGCCAACAACCCGGCAAACCGGCAGGCGGCGCAGTCGAGCGCCTCTCCTTGCCAGTCGACCGGGTCGGGACCGCCGGTCATGGACGGGCTCAGGCCGGCACGCAGGTGCCGGGCACCGGGCAGACCGCGGCGCATTGCGGCGTGTCGAACTGGCCCTCGCATTCGGTGCATTTCTCGGCGTCGATGATATAGGCCTCGCCCTTGAACTTGATGGCGGCGTTCGGGCATTCGAATTCGCAGGCGCCGCAGACGGTGCATTGCGATTTGACGATCTTCAGGGCCATGGGCTGTCTCCTTCGGTTGGGTCTTGGCCGGATTCAGGCGCGTTCGGCGGACAGGCCGGCGCGCGCGGTTTTCGAGTGCAGGACAGCGGCGATGGCTGTCTCGATATAGTCCTGGGCGAGGCCGTCGATCGCCTCGATGCCCGCCCCTGCCAGGCGTTTCCTGGGGCCGTCTCCGATCTTCGAGCAGAGCAGGAAGGGCACATCCCCGAGCACCCGCAGGATCTCGTCCATGCGGGCCGCGTCGCCATGCCCGCCGAGGCAGTAATTATCGGCGCGGCGGTGGCCGACGAAGCGGATGCCCCGGGCATCGGCCTCGTAGATCTGGAACTCGGTCGCCTTGCCGAAATGCAGGTTGATCCGGCCCGAGCCGCGGGTGCAGACGGCAAAGAGCGCGGGCTTGTCGGCCCCGGCGATGGCGGCCTCGGCATCGGCCGCAGCCGAGGCGCGGTCGCGGCGTTCCTCGGCGACCCAGTCGCGATAGGCGGTGCGGGCTTCGGTTGCGTCCGCGATCTCTTCGGGCAGCTTGTCCAGCGTGAAGTCCTGGCCCCGGTCCTCGCCCAGAAGCCCGACCGCATCGGCACGGCACTGGCGGCAATGGCGCATCAGGTTGGCGCCGCCCGCGCAGGCATCCTGCACCTTCTTCAACTCGGCGCCGGTCGGTCCACGCTGCCCGCTCAGCCCGAAATGGGTGCCATGCGCCGGGTCCGAGATCAGCGGCATGATGTTGTGCAGGAAGGCGCCGCGCGCCTTGACGGCCTTGTTCACCTCGATCAGGTGCGCGTCGTTGAGGCCGGGGATCAGGACCGAATTGACCTTCACCAGCACCCCGCGCGCCGTGAGCATCTCGAGGCTTTGCAGCTGGCGGTCGCGCAGGATGGTGGCGGCCTCGATCCCGGTGCGGCGCTTGCCGTCGTGGAAGATCCAGGGGTAGATATGCTGCCCGATTTCGGGGTCGATGGCGTTGATGGTGATGGTGACATGGTCGATGTTCATCGCCACGATCTCGTCGACGTGATCGGGCAGGGCGAGCCCGTTCGAGCTGAGGCAGAGCTTGATGTCGGGCAGCTGCTTCGCGACCAGCGCGAAGGTGGCCTGCGTACGGCGCCAGTCATAGGCCGCATCGCCGGGGCCCGCGATCCCCAGCACCGAGAGCTGGGGTACCGAGGCGGCGACGGCCAGCACCTTGCGCGCCGCCTGTTCCGGCGTCAGCCGTTCCGAGACCACGCCCGGGCGGCTTTCATTGGCGCAGTCGTATTTGCGGTTGCAGTAGTTGCACTGGATGTTGCAGGCGGGCGCGACCGCGACATGCATCCGCGCGAAGTAATGATGCGCCTCTTCCGAATAGCAGGGATGGTCCTTGACCCTGGCCCAGGTCTCGGGGTCCATGTCGGCCGGCCCCTGCGACGACCCGCAGGCGCCCGAGCTGCAGCCGCCGCCCCCGGTCATCGCCGCCCCCATCTCCTTGCGGGAGGACACCTGCAGGCCGGAAATCGGGATCGGGGTGACGGACATGGGCGGGTCTCCTCGCAGAAATCGGGTTCCGAGAGGAAAGAAGCACAAAGCGTGCCATGATCTGGCAGGGCGGCAAATCCCGGTTTTGCGGGCAGAGCGGCGGCATGGCAGGCTGGTGCAAGGGACACGGGGGGCGACAAACGTATGAAACCCGACATTCGGTGTCGGGGGGGCGGGCGCCCCTTGCCGGATGGGGCGCGGGTCAGGGCGCGCCGACACCATGACGGATCCGGGCCGTCGACCGGGCAGAATGGCTTTTCGCGGCAGGCGCGTGCAGCAATGCGACATGATCCGTCAGCTTCCGCATATCGGCGCCTTCGTTCTTCGCACTTTGCTTACCCGGACCGGCGGGATTTTCTGGCTCATGGCCCCGGCATTCCGAAGGACAGCTCTGGCATTCGTCCAGTCGATCCCGGCCTGTCAGCCGTCACCGTCTCGAATGCTTCAGGTTTCGGACGGGGGCCTTGAGCTGTTTCGAGGGCGGGGCGCCGGCCGTGCAGGGCGGGATGTGCCCTGCGCGGAACCGCACTCATGCGTCCCCCGACCTTGGCGAGGGGCTCCCGGACATGGCCGAAGAGTTGGACCCGCGCTATCCGGACAGAAGGCCCCTCGTCCCGGATGCGAGCCTTCCGTTTCCGGATGGGGCCGTTGCATCCTGATCTCGCGCGCGACGATGGGGAAACGCAGACCCGGTCTTCTGCCATGCCGCTTCTTTTGAGGGCATTCCGGGGGCGGTGCGGTCTGCCATCGGTGATTTCGCAGCCGAACAAGGCCCGATGGATTGTTCGCCAACCGTTTCGGCGTGACTGCGGCCTCGGGGCCGACCGCAATCGGGCTGTTCCGGAGGTACTGCCGGAGATCCGCGAGGGGGGGCAGGATATTCATCGAACCGCTGCTCGTAGAGAGCCTTTGCGGCACAGGCCATCCGGTTTCAGGGCTGCCGCGCAGCCCGCCATGACGACCCTATTCCCATGCAGCTTTGCGGAAACGCCTTCCGACAGGAAGCGAACGGCCGCCTCGGCATGGCAGCCCCCAAACGGCAAGGTCTTCGCAGATTTTCCGCCAGCATGCCCGGACCCGATGCGAACCGATGCGCGATCCCTGCGGCGCCGTCGGAATTGCCGCGCCGCATATCGGGGAAAGGGCCGGGCCGTTCGGGGCTGCCTTTCGCGCTGCGCTGCGCGGATCAGAACTTCCGAAGCGGAATGTCGTGCTTTTTCAACGCATAGCCGATCTGGCGCGGTGTCAGGCCCAGCAGCCGTGCGGCCTTGGCCTGGACCCAGCCCGCGCGCTCCATCGCATCGATCAGACGGGTGCGCTCGTCCTGCGGTTCGGCGGCGAAGGCGGCGGCCGGAGGCCGGCCGATGGGCGGGGCAACCGGCGCCTCGCCGAAGCCGGCCGGACAGGCGGCGGCCGGGGGGCGCTGGCCCGCGCCGCTGTCGATGACCGGCAAGGGCGTGCGCACGGCGGCCGCGAGCCCGCCGATGGGGGATTGCTCGCCGGTCTGCATCCGCCAGAGCTCGGCCGACAGGCAGGTGCCCTGATGGCAGGCCAGCTCCTGCGCGCCGATCTCGGTGCCCGAGGACAGCGCCGCGACCCGGCTGATGCAGTTCTCCAGCTCGCGCACATTGCCCGGGAACTGGCAGCGCGCCAGCGCCACCATGGCCTGCGCGGTCATCCGCTTGTTCATCCCGTTCTGCTCGTTGAACCGGTTCAGGAAGGCCTGGGCCAGTTTCGGCACGTCCTCCAGCCGATCGCGCAGCGGCGGCAGCAGGATCGGGATGACGCAGATCCGGAAATAGAGGTCGGCCCGGAACGTGCCGCGCGCCACCGCCGCTTCGAGGTCCTTGTTGGTCGCGGTCACCAGCCGCACATCGACACGCAGCGTCCGGGTGCCGCCGACGCGCTCGAATTCGCCCTCCTGCAGGATCCGCAGAAGCTTGACCTGGAATTCGGGGCCGATCTCGCCGATCTCGTCGAGAAAGAGCGTGCCCTTGTCGGCCAGCTCGAACCGGCCCTTCTTCTGCGCCATCGCCCCGGTGAAGGAGCCTTTCTCATGGCCGAAAAGCTCTGATTCCAGCAGCGTCTGGCTCAGCGCCGCGCAGTTGACCTTGACGAAGGGCTTGTCCTTGCGATCCGAGAGCGCATGCACCGCGCGGGCGAACAACTCCTTGCCGGTACCGCTTTCGCCGCGCAGAAGCACCGGCGTCCGGGTCTGGGCCACCTTGCGGATCTGGGCGATCACCGATTTGATCGCGGGGCTGTCGCCGATGATGCCCCTGATCGGTTCGGCCGGCAGCGTCACCTCGGCGGCGGCCTTCTCATTGGCATGGCGCAGCGCCAGCCGGGCCTCTTCCATCAACCGCTCGCGGTCGCGTGCGACCAGGCGGCGGAACTTGACCGACTGTTCGAGGATGGCGGCGACCATGGTCATCACCCGCTGATCCTCGTCGATATTGGGATGGAGATCCTCGGTCAGGTCGCGCCAGGCACCGAGTACGCCGATCACATAGGGCGAATGCACCTGTTCGCGGATCGGCACGGCGATGAAGGCGAAGCGGTCATGCGGCGCCTGCGGTGGCAGCGCGTCGGGTCCGAGTTCGCCCGCCACGTCGCAGGAGACAAGCGCCACCCCGGTCCGGAACACCGCCCTTGTGGCGGCGACCGGCATCGCCCGGCTGGTCGCAGGCGCGCTCGAGGCGCCCTGCGTCGTGGCGGCGATCACGAAGGGATTGACCCCGGTTCGGCCGGAGCCGGCCCCGCTGTCGTCAAGCAGCGCCAGCGCACCCATCCTGAGCCCCATGAACGAGGACAGAACGTTCAGCACCGAGGGCATGGCCGCGACCGGGTCGCTTGCGCCGGTCAGGATCTTTGCGGCCTCGCAGACCGTATCGAGCGGGAAACGCTCGTTAATGTCGAATTTGGGCAGCGCTGGGCTGCCGCTCAGGGTAAAACTGGAGGAAGGCATCGCGCATCTCTATGCTTATGGTTGCAGAGTCCGATGCTTCCCGGCACTTGTCCATTCTCTTGTCGGGAACGGGACAAAATGACAGGTCACATTCCGTTTTTTCGAACCGGGCTGCCCGAAAGGCAGACAGAAGATCTCTCGCTGCCGGATATTTCGGCATTCATGTGAAGGGATCCCGACAAGGCTGTGACGATTCCTGGAATGACGCGCGCCTTTCCGGGCTTGATCCCGGCCGGAGAGCGCTTGCCGTAATCTCGGCATCCGGACCGGCCGGCCCGGGGCGGGGACGGGCTCGGGGGCGGCAGAACGGGTTCCCATGAAAGCCGGCTTGCAAGGGAACCGGCAAAGAGCGCGCATAAAGGGCGCGGCAAACCGTTCAGGCAAAACGGGGCGGGCAAAAAGGAGGCCGACGGGAGTGCCGGCCCCTGAAGGACGCCCGGAGACAGGCGATCGGGCTTAGCGTTGCAGCACCTCGGCGGTCGGCCGCGGCGTGGTGGCGGTTTCGGGCGGCAGCACGGGCGTCGTGATCGCGGGCATGGTCCCGGTCAGGCTGTCGAGGAAGGCCACGATCTTTTCGGCTTCGGCGTCCGAGACGTCCTCGCCGAGCTGGGCCGTGCCCATCACCTGCACGGCGGTCTTCAGGTCCCAGACCTTGCCCGAGTGGAAATAGGGCGCCGTCAGCGCGACGTTGCGCAGAGGGGCTGCGCGGAAGACATATTCGTCGCTGGCCGTCGCCGTCACCGCGAAGCGGCCCTTGTCGTCCTCGGGCAGGATGTCGGCGCCGGGCTTCTCGACCAGACCGAAGGGGAAATAGCCGTTGCCACCCAGGTTGACGCCGTTGTGGCAGGTCACGCAGCCCTTGTCGACGAAGAGCTGAAGCCCCTCTTTCTGGGTCTCGTCGAGCGCCATCTCGTCGCCGTTGAGAAAGGCATCGAAGGGGGCGGGGGTGATCAGCGTCGCCTCGAAGGCCTCGATGGCGCGGGCCATGTTGTCGAAGCTGACGGCATCGGCCTCGCCCGGGAAGGCGGCCTCGAACCAGTCGATATACTGGCCCATCGAGTTCAGCGTCGCGACCACATTGTCGGGGGTGTTGGCCATCTCGACCCCGGCCTGCACCGGCCCCTTGGCCTGGGCCTTCAGGTCTTCGGCGCGGCCGTCCCAGAACTGGGCGATGTTGAGCACCGAGTTCAGCACGGTCGGGGAGTTCCGCGGCCCCTTCTGCCAGCCATGGCCGATCGAGGTTTCCAGGTTGTCGTCGCCGCCGGTGGTCAGGTTGTGGCAGGAATAGCAGGAGAAGACCCCCGAAGCCGAAAGCCGCGGATCGAAGAACAGCGCCTTGCCGAGCTCGATCTTCTCGGGGGTGATGCGGTTATCTGCAATCTGCGGCACGGTCGATGGCAATGGCTCGAAATAGTCGAGCGCCATGTCGCGCAATTCGGATGCTGCGGCCGGGACGGCCAGGGCGGTCGAGAGGAGGGCTGTTGCGATGAGGCGTGTCATGGAGGAAACCGTTTTCTTGGATGTCGCGCGCTATTGAATTTGGAATAATTAAAGTATTGAGCCTTGACCTGGATCAAGTTCGCTCCGGATTGCGGGGCGCTGCGTCAGCCCGTCGCGGTACGGCCCTCAGGCGGCGACATGCGGGGTGGGAGCGGTGCCTGCCCGGTCAGACCGCACCGATCGGTCCCATCAGCTCGGTCAGGATCTCCGCTACCGTCCGCTCTTCCTCCGCCGGCGGGTTGGCGACCCAGAGCCCGGGCTCCGGGTCATCGCTGCGCAGGAGGGGCAGCGCGGCCAGCGCGGCGCCAAGGCTCGCGGAGGAGAGCGCGCCCGCCGTCGCCGCCTGCGCGGTCGCAAGCGCCCCGTCGCACCAGCGGTCCGCCGCTTCCCAGTTGAGCCCGGGCATCCGGCAACAGGCCAGCGGAAAGGGCCGCCCCGAGCGGTCCCGACTGGGCAGGATCAGCGCGGTGAGCGTGCCCCTCTCCAGATCGAGCGTTGCCCGCAGCCCGGTTCGGGGCCAGAATCCGGGCCAGGCCGCGCGGGTCGCCAGATGCGCGATCATCCAGCGCTCGAGCGCGATCCGCAGCAGGCCGGGAACCCCCTGGGTGACGAGATGTCCGGCGCTCGGGATCTTTCCGAAATATCCGGTCGCAGCGGTCAAGATCCCTCCGTTCCGGTGCAGCTTGCGAACGGGCCGGGCCGGGCCGGAGCGGCTTCGGCGATGCCGACCTGCCCGCGCGCGTCCGGTGCAATGGTTTCCCAAACGCCCGAAGCGACCGCGCGTGGCGCATCCTCTGCCCGGGAAGGCCGCTTCGGCATGCCGGTCGCGGGCGGGACGCCGGGGGTGCGGCCGACAGCGCCTGGCGGGTGCGGCGGCCACAGGGTGCGGGCCTTGAGCGATGGCATGGCCGACAGGCTGGCGCGACCGGGCCTTGCGGCCAGCTGTCCTGCCCGTCTCTTCGGTTGCGCAATTCCGGGCAGGGGGCACGGTGCGGGCCGGGCCGCCGGGCGTTGCCCGGCAGGGGCGGCGTCGGCAGGCGGGGACGCAAACTGGCTCATATCGAGCAATATCCCGGATCCATGAAGCTGGTTCCAACTGCCCAACTGTCTCAGACCCGGCCCTGGCATGCAACGGTTTCGGCGCCGTCCCGCCCTGTCGCGGCGCTGTGATGGCGCTGGCGCCCGGCCGGATATGCGGGGCCCGCGCGGCCCGGATCGCCGGGCGGGCAGGTGCGGCGCCTTGCCCGCCATGCGCTCGCGCCGATTGCAGCCTCTGCCGCCCCGTCCTAAGACACGCCGCGACAGAAACGAAAGGCCCCACGGGATGAGCACCGATACCGATTTCGCCGCTGCGCTCCAGCACAAGATCGATTTCAAGACCAAGCCGCTGGGTTCGCTCGGCCGGATCGAAGATCTGGCGACGCTCATGGCCACGGTCCAGGGCACGCTGAGCCCGCGGATGAAGACCTGCGAACTGACGATCTTTGCCGCCGATCACGGCATCGCGGCCGAGGGCGTGTCGAGGTTTCCGCAGGAAGTGACGCGGCAGATGGTGCTGAACTACCTGGCGGACGGCGCCGGGGCCAATGCCTTCGCCCGCGCCGTCGGCGCCCGGATGAAGGTCGTCGATGCCGGGATCGCGGGCGCGCCCTTCGGCCGCGAGGGGCTGATCGAGCGCCGGATCGGCGCAGGCACGAAAAGCTTCCTGCACGAGCCCGCGATGAGCGCCGAGGACTGCGACCGCGCGCTTGAGGAGGGCCGCAGGCTGGGCGCCGAAAGCCCGGCCGATGCGGTGGCCTATGGCGAGATGGGCATTGCCAATACCGCCTCGGCCGCGGCGCTGGGCCACAAGCTGACCGGGGTCGGGCTCGAGGCTCTGGTCGGGCGCGGTACCGGGCTCGACGATGACGGTCTGACGCATAAGCGCCAGGTGCTGGAACGGGCCGCGGCGCGGACCGGCGCGCTGGGGCCGAAGGAGACGCTGGCCGAATATGGCGGTTTCGAGATCGCGATGATGACCGGGGCGATGATCGGCGCGGCCGAGGCGCGCAAGGTGGTGATCGTCGACGGCTTCATCGCGACGGCGGCCGCGCTGATCGCGGCGCGGGTCGCGCCCTCGACCCGGGCCGCGATGGTGTTCTCGCACCGGTCCGAGGAACAGGGCCATGGCGTGCTGCTCGATGCGCTGGGGGCCGAGCCCCTGCTGCGGCTCGGGCTGCGGCTCGGCGAGGGTACCGGCGCGCTGCTGGCCTGGCCGCTGCTGGTCGCGGCGGGCGAGATGCTGAACACCATGGCCAGCTTCGACGATGCCGGCGTCACGGGGCCGCAATGACCCCGGCCGCCCGACTGGGCGAAGAGGCGCGGCTGGTCGTGCTGGCGCTGCAATTCGTCACCCGCCTGCCGCTGCCCGCCGATGCCGGCTATACGCCCGACCGGATGCGCCGGGCGACGCGCTACTTCCCGCTTTGCGGCGCGCTGATCGGTGCGGCTCTGGGGCTGGTCTTCGCCCTGGCTGCGGCGGTCTTTCCGCCGGCGGTCGCGGCGGTGCTGACGCTTGTGGTCGGCGTGCGGCTGACCGGGGCGCTGCATGAGGACGGGCTGGCCGACATGGCCGACGGGCTTGGCGGCGGGCTGACCCGTGCGCGCGCGCTCGAGATCATGCGCGACAGCCGGATCGGCAGCTATGGCGCGGTGACCCTGATGCTGGCGCTGGCGCTGAAGGGCGCGGCACTTGCCGGGCTCGGTGCCGCGGCGGGCGGCTGGGCGGCGGCCGGGGGGCTTCTTGCGGCGCATGGGCTCAGCCGGCTGGCCTCGGTGGCGGTGATGGTGCGCCTCCCCTATGCGCGCGACGAGGGCAAGGCGGCCTTCGCCGCAGCCGGTCCCGGCCGCGACGGCATGGCCATCGCCTGGACGACGGGCGGGGTGCTGATGCTGGGCCTCTGGATCGGCGCGGGTTTCGCCGCCGCGCTGACGGTGCTGGCGCTGACCGTCGCGGCCACGCTCGTCATGGCGCGGATGCTGATGCGGCGGCTCGGCGGTCATACCGGCGACGGGCTCGGCGCGGTGCAGCAGGTGGCCGAGATCGCGATCCTGCTGGGGCTGCTGGCATGGGCCTGATCCTGTTGCGCCACACCCGGCCGGATGTCGCCGAGGGCACCTGCTATGGCCGCACCGACTACCCGCCGGCGACAAGCTTTGCCGAGGAGGCGGCCGAGGTGCTGGCGACGCTGCCCGCCATCGACCGGATCCTGACCAGCCCGCTTCTGCGCTGCACCTGCCTGGCCGAGCATATCGGCGCGGCGCGGGGGCTGCCGGTCGAACCCGATCCGCGCCTGATCGAGATCGATTTCGGTGCCTGGGAAGGTATCCCCTGGTCCGAGGTCCCGCGCGACGGGCTCGATCACTGGGCGGGGCATTTCTACGAGTCGCGCCCCCATGGCGGCGAAAGCGTCGGCATGTTCTTTGCCCGCGTCGTGCCCTTTCTCGAAGAGATGCGCGGGCCCGGGCGGGTGCTTGCCGTCTCGCATGCCGGGCTGATGCGGGCCGCGTTGCATCATGCCGGGCGCGAAGGGGCCTGGCAGATGAAGTTCCCCTATGGGAGTTTCATCGAACTGCCCTGACGCCGATCCGTCGCCGTTCGGGCAGGGCGCGGTCCGCGCGGGCACGCAACGGAGGCCTCCGCCGGGGCCGTGTCTTTCGCGTATTTCTGCCAGGAAGAAGACGGAACCTGCTTTCTTCTTGGCGAAAATACCCATGACGGAACGCCGGTCGCGGGCGGGCAGGTCAGGGCAGGGGCGCGGTCCGGAACAGCCGCACCTTCAGCCCGCCATGGGCCACCGGCGGACCGGGCGGCAGGAAGGGCAGGGCCGTTGCCCGCGCAAGCCCCTCGTCGCTGGTCACGAGCCCGACCCGCCAGCCTGCGAACCGCTCGCGCAGCGTCGCCCCGAGGGCGCCGTACAGCGCGAAAAGAAGCTTTCGCTCGCCGATCCGCGCGCCATAGGGCGGGTTGACAATCACCAGACCGGGCGGGCCTTCGGGCCGGGCCAGGTCGCTGATCGCGTGGCGGCGGAAGTCTGTCAGGTCCGCGACACCCGCGCGCGCGGCATTGGCGCTGGCCATCCGGATCGCCCCGTCGTCGCGGTCGGACCCGAAGAAACGGAGCCCGCTCGGAAGCACGGACGGGGGCGCCTTCATCGCGGCCCAGGCAACGGCATCGAAGCTTGCGAAGTCCTCGAAGGCGAAGCTGCGGTCGCGGCCGGGCGCAAGGCCCGCCGCGATTTCGGCCGCCTCGATCGGGAAGGTGCCCGAGCCGCACATCGGATCGAGCACAGGTTCGGTGCCGTCGAAGCCGCAGGCGCGCAGGAAGAGCGCGGCCATGGTCTCGCGCAGCGGTGCCTTGCCGACTGCCTGCTTGTGGCCGCGCCGGTGCAGCGGCTCTCCCGAACTGTCGAGGCTGAGCGTCACCAGATTGTCGTCGATCCGGACCTTGAGCGCGAGCGCCTCCTCGCCGCCGATGGGCGCGCCCAGCGTTTCCGCGATGGCGCGCTCGATCCGCTGGGCGGCGGCGCGGGCATGGTAGATCTTCGAGGCCCGGCACTGCACCTCGACCCGGACCGGCCGGTCGGGCCGCAGCACCGCCGCCCAGTCGATCTTCCGGGCGCGCTTGTCGAGCTGGGCCAGATGGAAGGCGCGGAAGGTGCCGATCCGGACCAGCACCCGCGAGGCGCCGCGCAGGACCAGATTGGCGCGCCAGACCTCGGGCCAGCCGCCCGTCACGGTGACGCCGCCGGGCACCACTGCGGGCGCGGCAAAACCCGCCGCGCGGGCCTCTTCGGCCAGAAGCGGCTCGAGCCCGGGCAGGGCGGCGAGAAAGATTTCGAAGGGGGCGGCGACAGTCATCCGGGCTCCGGAACGGGGGGTGGGGCATTCGCGATACACCGGAAGCGGCGGGCAGGGAAGGGCGCGCTTGACAGCTTCGCTGTGGCGCCGCTAGCGATGAGGACGGGGTGCGCGGCCGAGACCGGTCCGGAGGGGGATGTGAAATTCTCTGCCAATCTTGGGTTTCTCTGGCGCGAGCTCGAGCTGCCCGATGCGATCCGCGCGGCCGCCGCCGCCGGGTTTTCTGCCGTCGAATGCCACTGGCCCTATGACACGCCGCGGGCCGCGATCCGCGCCGCGCTCGACGAGACCCATCTGCCGATGCTCTCGCTCAACACCCGCCCCGGCGATCTTGCGGCGGGCGAATTCGGGCTTTGCGCGCTGCCCGGGCGCGGGCCCGAGGCGCGCGAGGCGATCGATCAGTCCATCGCCTGGGCTGCCGCGCTCGGCGTGGGGCAGATCCATGCCATGGCCGGATGCGCGCGCGGGCCCGAGGCCGAGGCCGCGCTGGCCGCGACACTGGCCTATGCCTGTCTCGAGGCCGGCCCCTATGGCATCGGCATCCTGATCGAGCCGATCAACCCGCATGACGTGCCGGGCTATGCGCTGGCCAGCACCGCCGAGGCGGTGGCGATGATCGAACGCGTGGCCGCGCCAAATCTCAGGATGATGTTCGACTGCTACCATGTGCAGCGCGCCGAGGGCGATGTGTCGTCCCGGCTCAAGGCGCTGATGCCGCTGATCGGTCATGTGCAGGTGGCCGGCGTGCCCGACCGCGGCCCGCCCGACCGGGGCGAGCTCGATTACGGCCATGTCTTCGAGTTGCTAAAGCGGCTTGGTCACACCGCGCCGATCGGGGCCGAATATCGCCCCGACGGGCTCACCGATGACAGCCTGGGCTGGATGGCACGCTTCGCGGCCGACGATTCCTAGGTGCCTCGTGTCATCGGCCGGGATCGCCCGCCGCAGGCTGTGAACCGGCGGCGGCATTCCGGACGGGGCAAGGGCCTCGATTGCAGAGCTTCGATCCGGTGGCCGGGTTTCCCAAGCCGTTTGCGGCGGGAAATGGCGGGCCGGTCCCTAGCGGAGCGGGCGGAAAAGGGGATAGAACCGGGATCGTTGCACAAACGCCGCTTTGGCCAGGGTCGCAGGGAGACAGATGCCGGATCATTCCTTTCTCGCCATCGGCGAATGCATGGTGGAGCTTGCCCCGGATCGGGACGGGCTCTTTCGCATGGGGTTCGCCGGGGACACCTTCAACTGCGCCTGGTATGCCCGGCGGCTGCTGCCCGAAACCTGGTCGGTGGGCTATGCGACCGCGGTCGGGACGGATGCGGTGTCGGACGACATGCTGGCCTTCATGGCGGCCGAGGGGCTGGCGACCGAGGCGATCCGCCGGATCGAGGGGCGCACGGTGGGGCTTTACATGATCGCGCTGAAAGACGGGGAGCGCAGCTTTTCCTATTGGCGCGGGCAGGCGGCGGCGAAGGCGATGGCCGACGATCCGGATTGGCTCGACCGCGCCTTTGCGGGCCGCGACCTGCTGCATGTCTCGGGGATCACGCTGGCGATCCTCGCGCCCGAGGCGCGCGAACGGCTTTGCGCCGCACTCGGGCGGGCGCGGGCGGCGGGCGCGCGGGTGAGTTTCGACACCAATGTCCGGCCGCGGCTCTGGGCCGACCCGGAGGAGATGCGGGCCGGGCTGATGCTGGGCGCCTCGGTCGCCGACACGGTGCTGCCCTCCTTCGACGAGGAACAGGCGGCCTTCGGCGATGCCGCGCCCGAAGCCACCGTGGCGCGCTACCGCGAGGCCGGGGCGACGACGGTGGTGGTCAAGAACGGCGCCGCCCCGATCCGTCTTTTCGCCGAGGGCGCCGAGGCCGAGATCGCGCCGGTGCCGGTTGCCCGGGTGGTCGACAGCACCGCCGCGGGCGACAGTTTCGCGGCGGGCTTTCTGGCCGCTCGGGCGACCGGGGCCTCACCGGCCGAGGCGGTCGCGCAGGCGGCGGCGCTTGCCGCCCGGGTGATCGGACAGCGCGGCGCGCTGGCGCCCGGCCTCTTTGCGGCGAGCGCCGGGGCCTGAGCCGGCCTCGGCTCCGGCCTCAGTTGACGGGTCTCAGTTGACGGGGCTCGGCAGCGGCTCACCATCGAGAAAGGCCTGGATATTGGCCAATTGCAGCTCGGCCATGGCGCGCCGGGTCTCGACGGTGGCCGAGCCCGCATGCGGTTGCAGCACCACATTGTCGAGCCCCTGAAAGCGCGGATCGATGGCGGGCTCGTCGAGATAGACGTCAAGCCCGGCCCCCGCGATCCGGCGCTGTTCGAGCGCGGCCAGAAGGGCCTTCTCGTCGACCGTCGTGCCGCGCGAGATGTTGATCAGCACGCCCGTCGGCCCGAGCGCGGCAATCGCCTCGGCCGAGACGTAATTCCGGGTCTCCTCCCCGCCGACCAGCGCCACGACAAGGAAATCGACCGCGCCGGCAAGGCTGACCGGATCGGCGTGATAGCGCCAGCCGGGGGTCTCTTTCCGCTGCCGCGAATGGTAGTGGATCTCCATCTTGAAGGCGGCGAGCCGGTCGGCGATCTCGCGCCCGATCCGGCCCAGCCCGACAATCCCCGCCCGCGCCCCGGAGACCTTCCGGGCAAGCGGCATCGCCCCGAATTTGCCCCAGCGGCCGCTTCGGACCCAGCCATCGCCGCGCAGGAGGCCGCGCGCCTGTGCGAGGATCAGCCCCACCGCCATATCGGCGACATCATCGTTCAGAACGTCCGGAGTGTTGGTGACGCGGATGCCGCCTGCGGTGGCGGCGGCCACGTCGATGGCATCATATCCGACGCCGAAATTGGCGATCAGCCCCAGCCCGGGCAGCGCGGCCATCTCGGCCGCGCCAAAGCGGGTCTGGCCCTTGTAGGCGACGGCGCGAATGCGCGCGCACAGGCCGGGGTCGAGCCCGTCAAGCGCGGCGGGGCTCTCGACAAAGACGGAGGAGATGGCTGTCGACAGTCGGGCGCGCTCATCCATGGTGAAGGCGGTGCCGCAGATCAGCAGGGCGGTATCGGTCATGAAGGAGCCTTTCGTCAGACAGGCGCGCGCAACCGCGCGAAGGTTTCAGCGAGGATGTCGTTCCGGACGGCGCGGAACAAGCCTATTCGCGGGCCTCCTGCCGGAAGCGGGAACGGATGTTTCCGGATCGTATCGCAACCTGAGAAATGTCCTCAATCCATCTGATGATAAATGATATTAAGGTTTCCGGCATGCCCATGGCGCTGCGGGCGTTTGGCGGGACCTCCGCGATGCGGAACGGTGAGGCATGCCGGCTCCGCACAGGCGCGACGGCCCAAAACCGGGCCTTTCTGTCGCCGGGCTGTATCGGGGACCGTACCCGAAGGGGGCTTGCGCGTTCATCGACCGGAAGGCCCGGATCTCAAGAGGTTGCCTGCTGCCGGGGCCGACCGAGGAGCGGCATCGCGAAGACGAGGCTGCTGCGGCAGGGCCGGAGCGCTCCCGGTCTCGGGAGCGGACCTGCCCTAGGGGCGGCGCTCTGGTGCGGGCAGGTCGCGGGCCCGGAGGGGGGCTCGACGAGCGGTCCGGGCCTGCGGATCCGGGGCGGGCCGATAGCGTAACGGTTGTTATCGCGCCCCTCTGCGGCCAATGCCTTGGGTCGGCCCGGCATCGTCAGGACCGAAAGCGCAACAGGCCACGACAGGCCATCAGCAAAGTGAAGAGGCGTCATGGGCATTCCCCCGGGGCCGGGCCTGTCGGCCGCTTCGGATCCGCCAGCCCAGGAGAAATGCCGGGATGAAGGCCTCCCTTCGGTCGGAGTTCTCCGCCTGGTTCTGCACGCGGTCTTGTGCGGGGCTTTGCGCGGCCAGGGGCGGTCGGAAGTGGGCGGGCGGGGACAGTCGGGTGGGAACGCCTGGCCTGCCGAGGCCGATCTTCGGCGACGTCCCCCGGGAATGGTGGCCGTCGCCGGGGGGGCGGTCGCGATCGGGGGCTTTCCGGCTTTCGGGCCCGATTGGCCTTGCATTCGGTATACCGGATCGGAATGCTCGCCCCGAGGGCCGCGACCGGTCCCCTGATCGGCGAAGCTGGTTGCCTTTGATGGGCGAGGGGAGAGGCAAAGGCCGACAAGCGGAGGAAAGGAATGGCCGACACGCGCGCGAATGGACGGTTCCGGTCTCAGGAATGGTTCGACAACCCGAACAACCCGGGCATGACCGCGCTGTATGTCGAGCGCTACCAGAACCAGACCTTCACCCGGGGCGAGCTGCAATCTGGCCGCCCGGTGATCGGCATCGCCAATAGCGGCTCGGATCTGGTGCCCTGCAACAAGATCCACGTCTTCCTGATGGACAGGATCAAGGCAGGTATCCGCGAGGCGGGCGGCGTGCCGATGGAATTTCCGGTCCATCCGCTGCAGGAGACCGGCAAGCGGCCGACCGCCGCGCTCGACCGCAACCTGGCCTATCTGGGGCTGGTCGAGATCCTGCATGGTTATCCGCTGGACGGGGTGGTGCTGACCACCGGTTGCGACAAGACCACGCCCGCCATGCTGATGGGGGCGGCGACGGTCGACATCCCGGCGATTGCGCTCAATGGCGGTCCGATGCTCGATGGCTGGTGGAAGGGCAAGCGCGCGGGCTCGGGCACCATCGTCTGGGAAAGCCGGCGCCTCCTGGCCGAGGGCAGGATCGATTATGACGAGTTCATGGACCGGGTCTGTTCCTCGGCGCCGTCGCTCGGGCATTGCAACACCATGGGCACGGCCTCGACGATGAACGCCATGGCCGAGGCGCTGGGGATGAGCCTGACCGGCAATGCCGCGATCCCCGCGCCATTCCGCGAGCGGATGGCGATGGCCTACGAGACCGGCCGGCGGATCGTTCAGATGGTGCTGGACGATCTGAAGCCGTCCGACATCCTGACCCACGCCGCCTTCGAGAATGCCATCGTCGTCAACAGCGCCATCGGCGGCTCGACCAATGCGCCGCCGCATCTGCAGGCCATCGCGCGGCATGCAGGCGTCGAGCTGGACGTGACCGACTGGGAAAAGATCGGCCATGACGTGCCGCTTCTCGTGAACATGCAGCCCGCGGGCGATTACCTGGGCGAAAGCTTCTTCCGCGCGGGCGGGGTGCCTGCGGTGATGGCCGAGCTGGCCCGGGCCGGGCGGCTGCTTGTCGGCGCGATGACTGCGACCGGCCGCACCATGGCCGAGAACCTCGAGGGGGTCTGTTCCACCGACCCCGACGTGATCGCGCCACATGACGCGCCCTTGCGGGCGCAGGCCGGGTTCAAGGTGCTCTCGGGCAACCTGTTCTCGTCGGCGCTGATGAAGACCTCGGTGATCTCGGACGAGTTCCGCGCGCGCTTCCTGTCCGAGCCGGGGCGCGAGGGCGTGCACGAGGCCCGCGCCGTGGTGTTCGAGGGCCCCGAGGATTACCATGCCCGGATCAACGATCCCGAGCTTGAGATCGACGAAAGCGCGATGCTCTTCATCCGCAATGTCGGCTGCGTCGGTTATCCGGGCTCGGCCGAGGTGGTGAACATGCAGCCGCCGGATGCGCTGGTGAAGAAGGGGGTCAGGCATCTGCCGACGGTCGGCGACGGTCGGCAATCGGGGACCTCGGAAAGCCCCTCGATCCTGAACGCCTCGCCCGAGGCGGTGGTGGGGGGCGGGCTGGCGCTTCTGAAAACCGGCGACCGGGTGCGGCTCGATCTGAACGCCTCGCGGCTCGATGCGCTGGTCGATGAGGCGGAATGGGAGCTGAGGCGCGAGGCCTGGGAGCCGTCCGAGATCGTGAGCCAGACCCCCTGGGAAGAGATCTACCGCGCCAATGTCGGCCAGCTGGCCGATGGCGGCTGTCTGGAACTGGCCACGGCCTATCGGCGGATCGCCCGAGATCTGCCGCGCGACAATCACTGAGGCGGCAATGGCCGGCCGCTTCGGCCTCTGCCGGGGCGGCGCGTCCGGTCACGGTCTTGGTCCGGCGTTGGTTCTGCCCGGCGGCGGAAAGGATGCCGTGGCCCTTGATGGGGCGGACAGCGCGGTCGCGCGTGACCGGCTGCGGCCGGTGAGGGGGCTCCGCCCCCCGTCCTTCGGACGTCCCCCGGGGTATTTTGACCAAGAAGAAGGACAGGGTTGGGGCGCCTAGGCTTGCGGATGCCGAAGCCCGTGGCGGCCCCGCGCCGGGCGGTCTCGTGGAGCTGGGATGAGCGGGGTGGCCCGCGCATGCGGTGGGATCGATGCAGATCGCGACGGGGGTGCGTCGAAAGCCATGCGCGGCAGGCTGCCGTCCGGTCTCGTGGGGCTTCGGTGACGCGACAGAAGATCTTAGGGGCGCGGATCGATCGTCGAGACGCCAGAGCGTCGATATCCGGATCCGCCATCGCAGCGATGACTTCGATCTCTCCCCAAGGCCGCGCGGAGATGGAAGCTCTCGGCTCGACGAGGGGGAAGACGGGCGCCGTTCCGTCGCCGGCTGCGCAGCGGACGGGGCGATCGGGCGCGCGGGGCCTGCGTTTCCGGGGGGCTTGCGCATGTCGCAGGCCGATCGACGAGAGACCCGGATGCCGCTTGCGGAGCGCGCGGTGGGGAACGGATCGAGGGCAGACCGGCGCGGGGCGGGCTTCGCTCCGGCCGGTCCCCGGATCGTTCCGGGAGGGTTCCTGGCGGCTCCACGCCGATCAGATTGCCGAGCCGCAGATGCCGGGCCTGGGCCCGGGGTGCGCGGCAGGACGGGGCATGACGGTCGCAGCGGGCGCAGTGATCGTCCCGGCTGGCCGGGATCATGGTCCATATGCGCCGTTTCAGGGCGTTGCAGCGGGGCGATTCTATCGGGATAGGTCCGCTCTCGGGTGGTGGAGGACTTCGCCGGGTTCCTTCGGGCGGGGCAGGCAAGGGAACGCTCTGTCGCTGGGGCCGGGCAGCGCCAGATGCTTGAGGCGGGGCCCGCTCTGCGCCGCGCCGGAAGCGCTCATGGTGCGGTCAGGGTCGCCGCTCCGGTCTGCTCGAAAGTCGCGATCAGGCCTTCCAGGGTCAGCCGGTCGGGCGCGACGGTTTCGACCTCGGCGCCATGCTCGGAGAGCGCCGAGACATAAAGCTGCGACAGGCGCTCGCTGCCCAGAACCGCGACCGGGTGCCCCTGCCACAGGTCGCGCATCGCCGCGAGATCGCTGCCGATCAGAAGCCCCGACAGCCGACCCCGGATCTGTCCCGTTGCCCGCGGATCGAGCAGCGCGCTGGCGCGCAGGGAAAACAGAGCCCCGGGCATCCGCTCGGGGTGGTGGAAGACCTCGTCGACGGCGGCATGGAAGAGGCCGTCATTCCAGATGTCGTCGAAGGCGCGGCGCAGGGTCGAGGCCCGCACCAGCAGCCGGTAGAGTTCACCCGTCATCGCGGTCCGGAAGGCCAGTATCATGCCACCGCAAAGCCGGATCCATTTGGAATGCGTTCCGGGCAGGCAGAGGGTTCCGTCGAACTCCGGACGCGCAGCGAGGAAACCGGCGACCCGGGTTTCCTCGCCGCGCATCACGTCGGGCGGTTCGGTCTGGCAGAGACCGGGCAGGATGCCGACCGAGAGGCGCGGATCCGTGCTGGGCGCGCGCACCGGTTGTCTGGCGCTCGGGCAGCAGGGCAGGGGCGCATAGGGGACCTCGACCCAGCCGTGTCGTGCCCCGGCCAGGCCGCAGGCCAGAACCGGCGTGACCTCGTCCGGGGGCAGCATGCTGTCGGCCAGCGCCAGCAGGGCGGGCTCGAAATCGGCGGGGGCAAGGCGCTCGAGGTCGAGTTCGGAGGCGCCTTCGGCCTGCACCTCGCGCCCGGCCATGGCCCAGACCCGGAGCGACGTGGCGCCCCAATCGGTGGCGAGCCAGCGTGCCCCGGTCATCTGCCGTCACTCCGGCCGGGGCGCGCCGCTGCGGCGCGGGTGAAAGCGCGAGAGCTGTCGGCGGGTCTCGCCGGGGCGCAGCAGGACCGAGGGGTAATCGGGCCGGTTCGGGGCATTCGGCCAGTGCTGGGGTTCGAGCGCAAGGCCTGCATGGGCGCGGTAGGGGTGGCCCTGATGGCCGGGAAAGGGCCCGGTATCGATCCCGCCGCCATCATAGACCTGCAGACCGGGTTCGGTCGTGGACAGATCGAGGGAGATGCCGGGGACCGACAGCCGGCAGGCGGGACGCAGGCGACCGGGCGCATCGCCGAGGCAGAAATTGTGATCGAGCGGTGCCGCGCCGGGAGTGCGGACCGGGCGCGGGCGGCGGAAATCGAAGCGGGTCCCGGCCACCGGCGCGGGCGCCCCGACCGGGATCAGCGCCGCATCGACCGGCAGATAGGCCTCGGCCGCGATCTCGAGCATATGGGCGTCGAGCGTGCCGCTGCCGTCGAGGCACCAGTAGCTGTGCGGGGCGAGATTGCAGAAGGTGGGGGCGCCGCTTTCGGCCTCGAGCAGGATCTCGAGCGCGCCCTCGCCATCGATGGAATAGCGGGCCCGGAGCGTCAGCGGACCGGGGAGGCCGCCGGTGCCTTCGGGCAGCGACAGGCCGAGGCGGCAGGCGGTGGCGCCTGCGCTCTCGATCCGCCAGTTGCGGACCGAGCTGCCTGCGGAGCCGCCATGCAGCATGGTACGGCCGGCCTCGTTGGCCTCGAGCCGCAGCCGCCGTCCGCCAAGCGGCGCCGAGGCCCCGGCGATGCGGTTGGCGACCGGGCCGACCACGGCGCCGAAATCGCGCATCGGTCCCGCATAGGGGGCAAGCCCGGGGCTGCCCAGCACCAGAGAGTGGCCGATGCCGTCCAGCCGCAGGTCCATCAGCGTGGCGCCCCAGGTCATGATCCGGGCGCGGGTTCCGGCCCGTGCGATCCAGAGCGCCTCGACCGGGCTGCCATCGGGCGCGCGACCAAGCGGTATGGTCCCGGCGCCGTTGCTGCTTGCGGTCTCGAGCGCGGTATGCGTGGCGGATATCATGTGCGGCACTCCAGGCTCGGCTTCTGCCATAGCCCGAGCCTCTGTCACAACCTCGCCGTGTGCAAGCCTCTTCTTGACGACAGGGCAAGGGACCGGGCGCGCCACGGCGCCCCTCCCCGGGTTTTCGGCAGCTCGGCAACGGTTGCGGGCCGCCGCGACGGGATCAGGCCGGCTCGAAGCTCAGATGCACCTTGACCGCGCGGGTCCGGTCGCCCGCGGCCTCGAAGGCCGCTTCGACGTCTTCGAGCGGGAAGCTGGCGCTGATCATCGGGCGCACGTCGATGCGGCCCGAGGAAATCGCCGCGACCGCCTCGGCGAATTCGGGGTGGAAGCGGTGGGTGCCGCGCACCTGGATCTCCTTGCCGACGATCAGGTTCAGCGGCACCGGGATCTCGCCTGCGACGCCGACCTGAACGAGGATGCCGCGCGGGCGCAGCGTGGCGATGGCCTGGCCGATGGCGGGGGCGGCGGCCGAGCATTCGAACACCACGTCGAAGCGGCCCTTGTCGGCGCCATAGGCCTCGAGCGCGGCCGTGTCGCGGGCGATGTTGACGATCCGCGTGGCGCCCATCTGCAGCGCGACCTCGAGCGGCACGTCCTGCAGGTCTGTCACCACAACCTCGGCGGCGCCGCCCTCGGCCGCGACCGCCGCGCAAAGCGCACCGATCGGGCCCGCGCCGGTCACCAGCACCGATTTGCCGGTCAGGTCGCCCGCGATCCGGCGGGCATGCAGGCAGACCGCCAGCGGCTCGGAGCAGGCGGCCTGGCCAAGCGAGATGCCCGGCGCCACCGGCACGCATTGCGCGGCGCCGATGGCGATGCGGTCGCGGAACAGGCCCTGTTCATGCGGCAGGCGCATCGCCGAGCCGCGGAAGCGCATCTCGAGGCAGTGATTGAACATGCCCTGCTGGCAATACTGGCAGGTGCCGCAGGGCTGCGACGGGTTCAGCGCTACCGTCTGCCCGAGGGCCAGCCCGGTGACCCCGTCGCCGAGCGCGATCACCGTGCCCGCCGCCTCGTGGCCCAGCACGATCGGTTCGCGCACCCGGACCGGGCCGAAGCCGCCATCGTGATAGTAGTGCAGATCCGACCCGCAGATGCCGCCCGCGCCCACCGCGACCAGCACCTCGCCGGGGGCGGGACCCTCCAGGGGCATGGTCTCGATGCGGATGTCGTGGGGGCCGTAGAGGCGGCAGACGCGGGTGTCCATTGGAGGCTCCTATGGGATCAGGACGGAAGGCAGCCAGGTCGCGATGGCGGGCACGTAGGAGACGAGCAGCAGCACCGCGATATTGGTTGCAAGGAAGGGAAGGATGGCGATGACGACCGGGGTCAGCGGCAGCCGGGCGATGCCCGCGCAGACGAAGAGGCAGACGCCGACCGGTGGCGTGGTCAGCCCGATCATCAGGTTCAGGACCGCGAAGGTGGCGAAATGCAGCGGGTCGATGCCGACCGCCTGGGCCAGCGCCAGCAGCGGCACGAAGAGGATGATGAGCGCGGCGATGGTTTCCATGAACATGCCGACGAACAGCAGCAGCAGGTTGATGATCAGAATCACCAGGAACTTGTTGTCGGTGATCGACAGCACGCCCTGGGCGATGGCCTGCGGGATGCGTTCCGCCACCAGGATCCAGCCGAACACATTGGCAAAGCCGACAAGCGCCAGGATGCCGGCCGCAGAGACGGCGCTGTCGACGATCACCTTCGGCACCCGCCGAAGCGGCAGGTCGCGGTAGATGAAGCAGCCGACGATCACGGCATAGACGCTGGCCACCACGGCGGTCTCGGTCGGCGTGGCAAGGCCCGACAACAGCCCGTAGATGATCAGGAAGGTCATGGCGATGGCCCAGATCGCGCCGCCGAAGCTGCGGGCGACCTCGCCGAAGCCCTGCCAGGGCTGGCGCGGGAAGTTCTTGCGCCGGGCAATGACATAGGCCGTCACCATCATCGCAAGCCCCATCAGGATGCCCGGAACGGCGCCCGCGAGGAACATCTTGCCGACCGAGATCCCCGACAGCGCGCCGACGATGATCATCGGCACCGAGGGCGGGATGATCGGCCCGACGGTCGATGAGGCGGCGGTGACGGCGGCCGAATAATCGGCCGGATAGCCCGCCTTCTTCATGCCGGGGATCATCACGCCCCCGATCGAGGCGGCATCGGCCACGGCGGTGCCGGTGATGCCGCCAAAGAGCATCGAGGCCGCGATATTGGTCAGGCCGAGCCCGCCGCGGATCCAGCCGACCAGCGCATTGGCAAAGCGCACGATCCGGTTGGTGATGCCTCCCTGGTTCATCAGGTTGCCCGCGAGGATGAAGCCCGGGATCGAGAGCAGCACGAACACATCCATGCCGGCATACATCTTCTGCGGCATGACCACGGGGGGGATCCCCGTCAGCAGCAGATAGCCCAGCGACGAGAGGCCGAGCGTGACAGCGACCGGAATGCCGATCACGAGGCCGCCTGCGAAGAGGCCGAACAGAACCCAGACTTCCATCAGATTTCCTCGGCCTTCTCGGGGGTGCCATCCTCGGTGCCGGTCAGCATGCCCAGCACGCGCAGCGCGGCGAAGAGGGCGATCAGTGCCAGCATCGCGAAGACGGTGACATGGACATAGCTCATCTTCAGACCCAGCGCGGGCGAGCTCTGCATCCGGCCGATGCTGACGAAGCGCCAGGCATGGGGCAGCAGGTAAAGCGCCATCCCGCCGGTCGCGAGCGCCGAGACCAGCCGCAGCCGCCAGGGCCATCGTCCGGGCAGGGCCTCGCAGACGATGTCGACATTGACCATGTCGCCGCTGCGCAGCGACAGCCCGGCGCCGAAGGCGATCAGGAACAGCAGGGCGAAGCGGGTCAGCTCTTCGGTCCAGACCGGCGAATTCCCGAAGCTGCGGCCGACCACCTGAACCAGCACGGCGCCGATCAGGACCGCGAAGGAGACCCCCGCGCCGATGCGGGCAAGGGCGGTGACGATCGTTATGAAGCGTTCGGTCTTGGGCATGGGACCTCTGGGGCGCTGGGGCTCTTGAACTCTTGGGGTCTTGGTCGTCGGGTGCCGGCCGGCCCCATCGCGGAAGGGCCGGCCGGTCCTACTCGTTAAGAAACGTCACTCGTTAAGCATTTCCGTCCGGATCATTCGGCGAAGATCTGCTCGACCACGGGCCGGATCTCGGCGCCGACATTGGCCAGGACGGCGTCCTTGGCCTTCGCCGCGAAGGCGGCATTGTCGACCTCGACGAAGGTCATGCCATGCTCTTCGAGCCAGGCGCGGTCGTCGGCGAGGCTCTGCTCGAACAGCTCGCGCTCATAGGCCTGGGCGCGGCTGGCGGCTTCCATCACCGCGGCCTGATCCTCGGGCGAGAGCTTGGCCCAGGTCAGTTCGGAGATGGTCAGGTAGATCCAGGAGCGCACATGGTCGGTGAGGTTGAGGTAGTCCTGCACCTCGTTGAAATTGGCCGAGCGGATCAGCGCCAGCGGGTTTTCCTGCGCGTCGATGGTGCCGTTCTGCAGCGAGGTGAAGACCTCCGAGAAGGCCATCGGCGTCGGCTGGGCGCCGAGCGATTTCCAGACATCGACGAAGAGCGGCACGTTCGGAACCCGCATCTTCAGCCCCTTCAGATCGTCGGGGGTCTCGATCGGACGGTTCGAGGTCAGCTCGCGCGCGCCGCGGGCGAAATAGGTGACGGGGCGGATCTGCGCGCGTTCGACGATCTGCGCCTCGATCTGCTGGCCGATCTCGCCCGAGGCGACCGCATCCATGTGCTCGATCGACTTGTAGGCATAGGGCAGGGCCAGAAGGGCCGCCATCGGCGCCCAGTTCTGCAGGCTCTCGCCGGTGATCGTCATGTCGACCGTGCCGAGCTGCATGCCGTTGATCAGGTCGATCTCCTTGCCGAGGCTTTCATTCGGATAGACCTCGACCGCGATCCGCCCGTCGGTCAGCGCCGACAGCTCTTCGCCGAATTTGAGCGAGGCCTTGTGCCAGGGATTGTCCTCGTTGGCGAGGTGGCCGAGCTTGAGCGTGATCTCCTGCGCCAGCGTCGGCGTGGCGGCCAGCCCCGCGATCAGCGCGGCCGCGGCCAGCCCGGGCAGTTTCCATGCGGATGTCATATCGGGTCTCCTCCAGTGGTCTCGTTATTGGTCTCGGTATTGGTATCGGCCCACATGCCATCGAAGAAGCCGGGATTGTCAGCCATGATCGTGGGCAGGTCGTTCAGGATCTCGCGCAGATGCGCCCGCGCGGCGGCATCGGCGGCGACGGGGTCACCCTGGGCAATGCCCTCGACGATGGCCGCGTGCTGGGCGATCAGCTTGTCGACCGGAAACCGTCCCAGCGCCAGGAAGCGGACCCGGTCCATCTGCGATTTCAGGCCTTCCATGAGCGTCCAGGCCCCGGATTTGCCCGCGGCCTCGGCCAGCGTCCGGTGGAAGGTCTCGTCAAGCTGGATGAAATCGCGCGGCGCGGTCCCCGCCACGGCGCGCTGCCGCTCGATCTGTGCCCGCAGCCGGGCGATCAGCGCGGGATCGGCGGGGCGGCGTGCCAGCAGCCGGACGATATCGGCCTCGATGGCCTCACGCACGAAGCGGGCGTCGAGAACCGTGGAAAAGGCGATGGTGGTGACGATGGTCCCGCGCTGCGGGCGGATCGACAGAAGCCCCTGTTCCGAGAGCTTGATGAAGGCCTCGCGGACCGGCTGGCGGCTGACCTGGCAGCTGCGCGCGATCTCGGCTTCGGACAGCCGGTCGCCCGGCTTGAGCACATTCCGGATGATCCGGTCGCGCAGGAAACTGTGCAGCTGAGGGGTGATCGGACGGCTCGGATCGAGCACGCAGCCCATGTCCCTGTCGATGTGCTGATCCATGATTCGCCTCCCTCATGTTTAGAACTACCATACTGCCATACTAGTCAGCAATCGTTCTGGCTGTTACACCGGAGTGGAAACGCGACTCGGAAAGGCAATGCAATGCGGCAGACATGGCGGTGGTTCGGTCCCAGCGACCTGGTTTCGATCGACGACGTCCGGCAGGCGGGGGCCGAGGGCATCGTCTCGGCGCTGCATCACGTGCCGACAGGTGCGGTCTGGACCCCCGAAGAGATCGCCCGCCGCAAGGCCCAGATCGGCAGCATGGCGGATGGCAGCGCCTCGGGCCTGAGCTGGGACGTGGTGGAAAGCCTGCCCGTATCCGAGGACATCAAGAAGCAGCAGGGCGACTGGCGCGCCCATCTCGACGCCTATCGCGAGAGCATGCGCAGCCTGGCTGCCGCCGGCATCGAGGTGATCTGCTACAATTTCATGCCCGTGCTCGACTGGACCCGCACCGATCTGGCCTGGAAGCTGCCCTCGGGCGCGACCTGCATGCGCTTCGATCTGACGGATTTCGTCGCCTTCGATCTCTTCATCCTCGCTCGTCCCGGTGCCGCCGATGCCTATGACGACGATCTGCGCGAGGCCGCCCGGGCGCGGTTCGCCGGGATGTCCGAGGCGACGCAGGACGCGCTGGCGCGCAATGTCGTGTTCGGTCTGCCGGGGGCGGCCGAGAATTTCACGCTTGAGGATGTGCGCGCGCATCTGGCCGAATATGCCGACATGTCGGAGGCCACGCTGCGCGGCCACCTGATCGATTTCCTGTCCGAGATCGTGCCCTTGGCCGAGGAGCTGGGCCTGCGCTTCTGCTGTCATCCCGACGATCCGCCGGTGCCGCTGCTGGGGCTGCCGCGGATCATGTCGACCGAGGCCCATTACACCGAGGTGCTGTCGGCGGTCGACAGCCCGGCCAATGGCGTCACGCTCTGCTCGGGCTCGCTCGGCGCGCGGTCCGACAATGACCTGCCCGGGATGATGGAACGGCTCGGCGACAAGGTGCATTTCCTGCATCTGCGCAATGTCAAACGCGAGACCGATGCCGTCTTCGGCTCGTTCCACGAGGCCGAGCATCTGGGCGGAAATACCGACATGGTGGCGCTGGTCGAGGCCGCGCTCCGCGAGGAGGCCCGGCGCCGGGCTGCGGGCCGGGCCGACTGGTCGATCCCGTTCCGGCCCGATCACGGCCAGGACATCCTCGACGATCTGGGGCGCGATGGCCAGCCCGGCTATCCGGCCATCGGGCGGCTGAAGGGGCTGGCCGAGCTGCGCGGCATCATCGCCGCGCTCGGTCCCCGGATCGGCTGACAGGGCGCGCGCCCGGCTTGCCAAACCGGGTCCGGCTGGGGCGGTCTTGACGCCAGGGTCGGCCCTGGCGCGGGCCTGCAAACGCGATGGCCCGAAAGCCCCGGCCCGGGAGCTGCGCCGCAGCGGGAAAAGGGACTGCTCCGGCAGGCGAGGCGAAGACGGGAATAGAAGACGGGCCGCTGCCCCGGTTCTTGGGCAGGGCCTGTCCTCCGTCCCTTAGCAGCCGGCTGAAAAGTCTCAGGCTGAGCGGCCCGGGAACTGAATACCGCGCTTTCTGGCTCTCGCATCGCCCTGAAGGATCTTGATCGCGTCGGGGATCAACTCAGTCGACGAGGATCCCGGCGTCAAATTGCTTTTTCAGCAGCCTGTTAGAGCGCGTGCGGGCAAGCCCGGGCCAGGGCGCGATGCTGTGGCACCCCCCGGGGTGGCTCGCGCCGAGGTCCCGGCCTTTCACGAGGCGGGCATGCACGGTCAGCCCCGGCGGATGTCCCGCACAGCTTCCGAGCGGCGCACACCCGCAGGGGCCGAGCCGCGGTTCCCCGATCGTCCGAAGTCCCGGGCAGGTGGCCTCGAAGGCAGGGGCGCGGATCTTGCCGGGGACGACGGTCATGGCGATGGCAGGCGGGGTTCTCTCCACCTTGAACAACTCGCCGGTCGCGACCCGCGGCCGAGCCACGGGCTGTCGCAAGCTCGCCCCCCTTGCCCCCTTGGGCACCGAAAACCGTATGCCCGGCACCGTCGTGCTCCTCCGCAGCCAGAGACGCGAGGACAGGCCGCCGCGGATCGCTCTCAAATACGCGGGCGCAGCACCGCCCTCTCTCAGCGCCGGAGCAGTGTCGCGCGGCGCGAAGGCCGCGTCCTCCGGCACCGCCCTGGCAAGAGCCCCAGCAGCACGCCCGACGACAACAGCGCGGATCCCGGCGTCGTTACGGGGCCTCCTCTCATCCGGGAGATAGGGCAGAACACGCATCCGGCCGGGCGGCCGCAACGTCTCGCAATATGCTTGGATACGCTCGGCCGGGATCTGCCCGGGGAACTACGACGGCGAGTTCGGAAGGCCGGGCGCCGACCGCATCGCCCTGTCCGACACCACCGCCCGGGCACCGGATGGCAGAAGCCCTGCAGCGCCGGTCCGGGCATCGCGCCACGCGCCCCCGGTCGCCGCCCGGAGTGCCAAACGAGACGACACCCTGTCGCTTGGCCTGGGGGCCGACACCTGAAAAGCGCTCGTATCGAACGCGTCTTGCGAGGCGATTGCGCTGCTATTGCGCTGTGACTGCGGTTTGGACCCGGTCTCCGGGTCGGAAAGGTTTCGGCGCGGCGTCTTGTCTTTCCTCCCTGCCGAACCCGGCGCCGGGCCGTCGTGGGACGAGAGGCGCATCCTGCCTCTCCGGGGGGCTGCGACCGAAAGGCAGTGCGCGAAGGGAGAGCCGTTCTGGCCACGGTCGGATATGTCCGCCTGCAGGAAGGACGAGCGGTCTCG
Source organism: Rhodovulum sp. MB263 (assembly GCF_002073975.1). NCBI lineage: Bacteria > Pseudomonadati > Pseudomonadota > Alphaproteobacteria > Rhodobacterales > Paracoccaceae > Rhodovulum > Rhodovulum sp. MB263. The sequence continues at coordinate 1,446,568 of NZ_CP020384.1, forward strand.
CCCGGGGACTTCCATGCGGATGAAGATGGGTTTTCATGATACCAATCGGATAGATCTCGTTTCTTCCGGGCATGGCAGGCTGTCCCGTATCAGGCGGGCCTGCGAAAATGCCGACCGGTCGCGCCGTTTCGGATCGGTGGATACAGCCAGGTCGCCGCCGGGCCGTGGTTCAGCGGTCGAGAATGGCGGCCTCGGCCGCGGCCAGAAGATCGGCGCTCGAGATCGGCTTGCCGAGGATGGCGGCGAATTCGTCTCTGCTATGGCCCTCGCCATGTCCGCGCCAGTCGGTATGGGCGGTCATCAGCAAAACCGGAAGATCCGGGACATGCGCATGCACTTCCTGTGCCAGCTGCGCGCCACTCATCGCGGGCATCGCGTAATCCGTGACCAGCAGGTCCCAGTGCCGGGGATCTTCGCAGACCGCCTCCAGCGCGTCCTCGGCCATGGTACAGGTCGCGACCTCGGCCCCCGCAGTCTCGAGAATGCCCGAGATCACCCGCAAGACGTCGGGATTGTCGTCGATCACCAGGACCATATGGCCGTCGAGCCGTCCGCTCAGTTGTCGGGGCCGGGGCGCGCGCGGCGCTGTCAGGGGGGCGTCCCGGTACGATTCGAGCGGCCAGAACACCGAAAAACACGCGCCCGGGCCGCGGCCGTCGGCCAGGGAGATGGCACCGCCATTCTTGCCGACAATGCTGGGAACGATGGCCAGTCCGAGTCCGCAATCGACCGTGCTCCGGCTGAAGATGCATTTGGCGAAGACGCTATTGCGGGCGGCGGCGTCAAGGCCGGGGCCGTCATTCTCGACCTCGAGCAGGCAATAGGCGCGGGCCGGATCGAGGCTGCCGAAGGCGAGCGGGCGTTTCAGCTCTGCGGCGGTGGCGATGCAAAGCCCGATCCGGATCCGGCCGCGCCCGTCCGGATGCTGTTCGGACAGGATCGAGTCGCGGGCGCCGATCAGCAGGTTCAGCGCGACTTGCATGATGTCGGTCTGGACCGCGTCGACCATCACCGGCTGGACCGGCAGGTCGAGTTGAAGCTCGACCGCGCCGCTGCCATCGGCCAGCAGCAGATCGGCCGCCGCGCGCACCGGCACGCGTATGTCGAGCCGTTCACGCAGCGGCGGGCGCATGCCGAAATCGGCAAGCCGCCTGAGCAATCCGCTGGCCTGCCCGACCGCGAGCTGGATGCGCCGGACATTGGCTTCGACGATGCCGCTGTCGGCGATCAGGCTGGCCGAGCCCGAGATCGCGGCCAGAAGGTTGTTGAAGTCATGGGCGAGCCCGATCGAGAGATGTCCGATCAACTCGCGCTGGCGCGCCACCTGCAGATCGTCGCGAAGCCGCGCAAGCTCGCGGTTGGCGCGGACCCGTTCGGAGAGATCGCGCGCGATGCAGAGGATGCCGCCCGCATGGCGCCGGGTCAGCGAAAGCTCGTGCAGCGCACGGCTGCCATCGGGACACCGGTGCCAGACCTCGCCGCTCCAGTGGCCCTGGGCCTCGAGCGCGGGCAGCACCGTTGCGTTCATCCGCTCGGGCGCCTCGCCGCTGTAAAGCTCGATCCAGCTCCGCTCGTCGCGTCCATCGGTGGCGTCGAGCCAGAACATGTCGCGATGGGCGGGGTTCATGTAGAGGAAGCCTCCGTCCGGCCCGGCGATGGCGATGCCGTCGCGCGAGCCGTCCATGGCCGCCAGCCAGTCGGCCTGGGCGCGTTGTGCGAGCTGCTTGAGTTCGGTGATGTCGCTGCACAGCTCGATATGGCCACCATCGGGGGTGCGGCGCTCGATCACCCGCAGCCAGCGCCCGTCGGCCAGCTGCTGTTCGCTTTCGTCATAGGGGCGGCGGTGGCGGGACAACCGTTCGGCCAGCATTGCCTCGCCGCTCTGTAGGGCGATCGGGAATTCGCCATGCGCGAGCCCGTAACGCAGGATGGCCTCGAAGGTCTGGCCGACCTCGATCGCGGGCGCGCTGCGCGGGTAATCCTGCCGGTAGCGCTCGTTGAACAGGATCAGCCGATCCTCGCTGTCGAAGAAGGCGAAGGCGTCGGGCAAGGTCTCGATGGCCTGCACCACGCGCTCTTCGGCCTCGCGTGCCTTTTGCGCGATCAGCGCCAGGCGGTCCTTGTCGCGGTGGCGTTCGGTGATGTCGGACAGGAGCCACATCCAGCCCTCGAGACCGCCGGTGGCGTCGCAGAGCGGCATCACCGCGATATCGAACCAGACCCTGTTGCCGCCCTGGTCGAGAAACCCCGTTTCGCCCGCGAACCCGCCTTCTGAAGACAGCCGCTCGCAGATCCGCCCGAGGCCCGCGGCATCGGCCCAGAGGGCCTCGAAGGCCTGCTGCGGCGAAAGCCCGAGCAGCCCGGCCGCAGGCTGTCCGACGCGGTCCTCGGTCGCGCGGTTGGCCCAGGTCAGTCGGTGCGACCTGTCGGTCAGGAACACCTCCCTGCTCATGTGCTCGACGATCCGGCCGAGCCGGTTGCGTTCGCGGCGCTGTGTGCTTTCGGCGGTCACGTCCCTGATGACCAGTACATAGCCGTAGCGGGCAGGCTCGGGGGAAGGCGCATGGACCATGGCCGAGAGGCTGTAGATTTCCGGTTCGGCGGCCGGGGCCGGGCGGTGAACCATTTCCGGCAGGACCGCGAAGCCCGCGGCCTCGGCACGGTCGAGCAGCGCGTGGATCGCCTCGGCGGTGGCCGGGGCCAGGCATTCCTCGGGCCGGAAGCTGATCAGGCCGTCGATGCGGTCACGGGCCGAACCGCGGCTATGCGAATGGATATGGGTGTAGCGCCGGTCTGCATCGAGCTCGATCACGGTGTCGGGCAGAAGCTCGAATACCGCCCGCATCCGGTTGCGCTCGGCTTCGAGCAGGCTGCGTTCCGCCTCGGCCAGGCGGCGGGTTTCCTGCTGGTGCAGCAGCCCGGCCGCGCCGGTCAGGCAGGAAAGCGTGGCGATGTCGCGGCGGTCGAAGGGCCGCTGCCCGGTTGCGCGGTCGATGCAGAGCACCCCTCCAAGCTCTGTGCCGTCGCGGAAGGGCAGCATCAGCCTGGCCCCGATCCCGAGCCGCCCCAGGGCCGTCTGCTTCCCGAGTGCGATGGGTTGCATCGCCGCGAAGTCCGCGATCCGCCGGGCGAGAATGGACGCGGTCTCCGCGTCGGTGTCTGTCGGGATCTGCGCTGCGCCGGGCGGCCTGTCGGGCGAAGACCAGACCAGGACCGGGCGGAATGTGCCGTCGCAGTGCTGCCAGAGCACGCAGCGCGCGGCGTCGAACTGGCGGCCGATCGCTGCGACGATGCCGGCCGTGGCGCTTTCGCCGCTTTCGGTTGCGGCCCGCTCCGCGCCGTCGGGCGGGCGGCCGGTCTTCTGACCGGGCGCGCGGCCCTCTCTGGCCGGGGCGGGCGCCGTGTCGGTAGGCATGTCCGGGCGCACGCCGGGTCTGGCCCGGGGCAGGGTCCCGCGTGCATCGGGGTGGGCGGGCAGGGTGTGGGCCAGGGCCCGGGCGGTGTGCTCGAGAAACGGGATCTGTGCGTCGGTGAAGAGGCCCGGTCGAGGGTCGATGCCAAGCAGCGCGATGTCGCGGGATCCCGACGGGCAGGGCCGGACCAGCACCAGGCTGGAGATGTCGGGCAGGAGGGGGGCGGTCCCGGTCGATCCGCTGCTCTGTTGCAGGTCGTCCTGTCGCCATGGGCCGAGCAGGCCCCATTCGGCGGGAAAGCTTCGGCCTTCAAGGCCGGTCGGGGTGGAGGCCGTCACCCGTAATCGGCCACCGGCGGCTGGATCGGGGCAAAGCAATGCCACCCGATCACAGCCGAGAACCGCCGCGATGCCTTCAAGGAACGCGCGCTCGGGCGCGGTGTCCGGGCAGGTCCGGGGCTGATCTTCGGATGTCGGTTCCATTGCGTGCCGTGGCAAACGGTCGACCCTTTCCCACGGCGCGACGGCCTTTGTTGCGGGGCGGGGTCCATATGGGCATGACTGTGCGGATGCACCGGGTGAGGTAGACGCGAACGGTGCGAATCTGCTCATCGGGAAAACTTAGACCCGCCCCAGCGGGCCGCGCAAGATACCTGTCGGGTAAGGTGGCCGGACATAGGAGAGGGGGGGCGGAACCCTGCCTGCCCGTCTGGGACCACGGCAGGCCCGTCAGTGCCTGTGTGTCGAGCCTCACCACCTGATGCGACAGAGGGCGGCGGGCTCGCCCGGGGCAGAGGATTTGCGGCGCATGCCTCTTGAGCAGGCTGACATGATGCCCGGCCTCTGCCGCCCCATCATGGCCCGGCGCGGTGCCCTGACCGGACAGAGGCGCGAGTGCATGCATTCGTCACGGGGCGCGCCAACACCAGGCACGGCCATCCGGGCCGCGATACCGACCGACCGCAAGCTTCGTTCATGCAGTTGCATTGAGAGCCGGGTCTGAACAGGCTGACCGAAAATAACCGGAATGGCGGCCTGTCCGTCAGGGGGCCAATTCAGAGACGCCTTCTTTTCGCCGGGGCATGCCGGTCTCGGCGGAATGCGACGAGAGGTGCGAAATTCCGTCCTTCGCACCCTTTCAGAAAAGTTCTAAATTGAAATCGCTCAGATGCCCCAACTGAAACCCGGACGGGGGCGAACGTGCTGGCCGCAAGGTGCAGTCGGGACGTTCGGGCGTGCGCCTATCCATTTGCGCGGAGCAAAAGGATATATTCTGATCGCTGGATTAATCGAAAGGGTAATGCAGGATACCTCGGCGCCCTCCGGCCCGCCGGTCGGGGGCGTGACCGGACAGGAGGCTGCCCTTAAGGTGAGGGCATACTGATCCGGACAGGCCGATTGCCCATGGCACTGTCACGATTTTCCGTTTGGAGCCAGAAACTGCATTCCGATCTTTCGAAAGCGTCCATGTGATCTCTCCGATGTCCAGAATTCGTTTCGAAAGGGAAAATGCCGGCGCCGCGGCGCCTGAATGCCCGAGCGGGCTCGGTTAGGCCGGGATGCGTCCCCATCTGCGGAAATATCTCGCGCATCTGCGTCGGGTTCCCGATGACGCCTCCGATTGCGCGGTGCGGGAGATGCTCGACGAGGCGCGGGAACTGGTGGATGCGCTGCGGGTCTACGTGCTTTTGGACCTTGCCTCCGATGCCGTCGCCGCGGCTCGGGGCCGTCCGGGGCGACCGGACCGGATCGATCCCGGTGCGGTCCGGGTGGCGGCGCAATGCGAGACGGTGCGGCTTTTGTCGCTGCCGATCCCGGCGCCCGCCGGCGGTGCCGATCTGGGGTTCCTGATGCTCGAGACCCGGCTGCCGGGCCGGATGCTCTATTCAGATGAGTTGCGATATCTGCACCGCCTCGCGCGGCGCCTGGGCGAGATCCTGAAGGCGAGGGGCCTGCGCCTTGCCGTCGGCGTCGGGGATGGGGCCGCGGGCCATGACGCGCGGTGGCTTGCGGTCGGGGCGGTGCCTCCCGAAGACGGCGCCCCGGCAGGCAAGACGGTGGGCGAGGGCGCAAGCCATCAGGGGCCTGGGGGATGCTCTCGGCCGGGGGGCGAGCGTCAGGCGCAGATGATCGAGAGTTTCGTTCATGACATGGGCAATCTCGTTGCCGTGATCGAGGGATCCGCCCGGATGCTGGGCAGGGAAGTCGGCCGCTCGGCGCATCTTCATCGCATTCTCGAAGCCGACCGCCAGATCCTGGAGATGATGGAGGCGCTCCGCGCGGCCGGCCGCGACGAGATCCGGAAGCGCTGGGTCGATCTGGGTCATCTGCTGCGCGCGGCGGCCGATCTTGTGCGGGTGGACTGGCCCGAGGGGATACGCTTCGAGCTCGACCTGCCGCAGGAGGAGGCGCTGGTTCTGGCCGACCCGGTGCAGGTCTCGCGGATCGTGCTGAACCTTCTGCGCAATGCCTGCGACGGGGTGGCACGGAAGACGTCCGGGCGGGCGCCGGAGGGGATGGTTCGCCTGAGCCTGCGGCGCCAAGACGAGGGGCCGAGCGCCGAGGAGCGGGTCTGGTACGAGCTTTGCGTCGCCGATGACGGGATCGGCATGGATGCCGAGACCCGGCGCAAGATGTTTCTTCCGCATTTCACCCGCAAGGGTGCGGCCGGCAGCGGGCTCGGGATCGCGTTTCTCGATTGCCTGATCCGCGAGCTTGGCGGCCGGATTACGGTCGAGACCGCGCCCGGCCAGGGCACCGTTATCCGTATTTTATGGCCGGAAATAGTCCAGTGAAAAACCGTGGCGCAATTCTCGGTCCATGTGGATTTTGACTTTCCAGACAAATTCCTGAGTTCGGATTTGCAATCCTATGTCTTTCGGGGCGGAATTCCTGACGGCTTCAAGGGGGCGACGGATCCACCCGCACTTTCAGGGCGATCATCCGGATGCGCACGGGCCTATCCGAAAGGATAGCGCTTCCGGGCGGTGAGAGTTCCGAAATGACGGAGAGGCGGAGCGATATGTCGGGGAAAGCCTGCCATGGGTGTCCCGAGGGGGCCGGAAATTGACCCCCCCGAGACGAATGTCAAGTCCGATGCCAGGGTGCGTTGGGGGTAACAGCTAATCCCGGCAGTCTTCGTGGGTGGCGAAGATGGTCTCAACACAACCCGGATACCCCGTCATGCGTCGGATCGCAAACCCTCAGAGACACAATACCTGTCACGAACGGACGGGCGTCCGGATAGGGAACTGTCCTTGCGGGTAGTCGGGGGTGCGTGAGGCTAGGTCCCTTGTTTCAAATTGATTTCGTTATTCTTATGGCCGACCATTTAAGGAAGCTTTTGAGGGGGCATTACTGCCCCGCCCATTTTTGCCCTGGCATTCCATGCCCGGAGGGAGACGGGCCAAGGTGCTTGTCCGGTAGTTTCGTTGCGGGAGTATTTAAGGTGAAACAGTATGCCTTGGGGCGGACGGAATGCGGGGCAGGCCGGATCGAGGTTGCCGGGCAGGCGGGGGTGACGGATCAGGGCAAGCGGCCCGGCCCGGCCTTCGCGATGATGGTCATCTGCGTTCCCGCCGGATGGTTGACGCTGATCGCAGCGCTTCTGCTGGGGTCCTCGCTGCTGATGGCGGTGCTTGCGATGCTGACGGCAATGTGGGGGATCTTCGTTCTCGGCCTGACGGGCTTTCTGGTCGTCGACGCGCTGAGAGAGCGTCGCCGTCATGGACGGGAGGACGAGAGCCTGGCAGAGCGAGTGGCAGGCCCGTCCTGCCCTGGACTGCCCGTTCAGGGGGATCGCCTTCGCTGATCTGCAGGGCCTTGGGGCAAGGTTCGTCCGGCTTCGGCGCTTTCCCGAAGGTGCGGGGGCAGGCCGATTGACCGGCTCCCTGCTGCGCCGGGCCCGGCCGGTGACGGCGTCCGCACCGGGTCCTGCGCCTTCGCAGATCGGGGACCGCGCGCGTCCCGTTGCCGGGGCGATCCTCTGTGGGCCGTAGTCGCCGGATGTCGTCAGTCTGCAGCGCTTGGTCCGGAGGGGCTGAGGCCCTGCGCCGGCATGCGCCCGAACGCGCTTCGCCGAAGATCCCACTTCCGGGAACCTCTCTCTCAATTGCCCTCGATCCGGCGGGCTGGTCTCGCCGGGTCCGGGGCGTGCGGGACGCGGTCGATCTTGAATTGGCGCGTCGCGGCCACGACGTCAGGTGCGGGCTGCAGCGTCGTCCCGGTACGCAGGAGCGGGCGTTCAATGGCAGGTCTGATCCGGTGCCGGGCATGCGGCTCCTTCGTCGTTCACGCGGTCGGGCCGGGCAACCGGTGGCTCGCCATTGCTGCGCCGGGAGGCATTACCCGGTGGCACGGGATGGCGGCTGCGATGACGGCGCTTGACGGGGACATGCGCTTGGCGCATGCGGGGTCCTGAACGGGACGCGCGACGGCACATGCAGCCCGGAAGGGCGGCGGGATGGCCCGAATTCGGTTCCGCGGCCGCCCTCCGGTCCGACCGGTGCCGCAAACGAGCGGATGGGCTTCTCGGCTATCCCGATGTTCCGTTGCGTCCGGCTCTTCTGCTGGATGTGATTGTCGGCGGCGCTGCAATCGAAGCTGCGGATGCGCAAAGAGTGAGGATGACAAGATGAACGAGGCCAGCGGTCCCGCGATGGCAGGCCCGCGCCTTGCAGGCTGTGCCGGTGACGCCCTCCGCAAGCGGGCGGTGCGTGTTGCGCCCGGCGCTGGGCCTTCCGTTGCGCGGGTGAGGTATGGAATACCGGACTGTCCATCCCGGGGGACGGTTGGTTTCCTGCCCGGGCGCCGCAGAGCGAATCGGCTCTGATCCCGTCGGCCATCGGGCAGTTCCCGGGCGCGCGGAAGGGGGGCCGCCGGTCGGTTCGTGCCCATGATAGTGCCGATCCGCTTTCCGATTTTCGCGACCGCCAAGGTATCGACAGAAATGCCCTCCCAACCGCTTTTCTCTGCCGGACGGAAAGGCCCGGTGGCCAGCGCCGCTCGGCGCCGGTTTCCGGGATCTCCGGACGCGCTCACGATTCGGCGCGGGCCTCGCGGTGAAACGTCTTGGGGAAGAAGGCATTTGGACGCGGTGGCGTTTTCTGGCGAGGCGCTTGCGCCGCTTCGGGCGGAAATCCGGCGCGAAAGCGGTCTATCTTTGCGTGGTGAGTTCCGTGGATCATTGAGCCGCCACGGCGGGCAATGTAGTGGTAGGGCTCGCCGCCGGTCTTCCACCACTTCAGGTCCGGCGATTTACATTTTGCAGCGTACCGCTGGGAGACAAACGATGTGTCCCTCGGATACTGCGCCGTCTTCCGATCCCGACACCCGGTACCCCCCCCCGGAGGTCGCGGAGGAGATCGCGGCGCAATCTGGAGCAGTGAAGACGGCCCGCGACCGGTTCCGGCTTGCGGACGGCACGGCCATGCAATGGGCGCTGGAACGCATCTGTGCCATGCTGCGCGTGCCGGAGGACGGCTTCGGTGCGGTTCTGGCCGAGGTGCTGAACGAGTTGACCGCCGTTCTCGGGGCGACGCGGGCAGAAGTGTTGCGGCCGAGCTCCGACGGGCGCTGGCTGTTTCTCGAGATGATCTGGCAGCGGGAGCCGGGGCCCGTCACCGGCGCGGCCCGGATCGAGGCTGCGGCGCTTCCGGTTGCCTGGTGGGCCGCGTTCCACGCCGAGGCGCCTCTGGTCTGCGATGATCTTGCGAATTGCGACCCGGCTTTTTTTCCGGCCAATGCCGCCGCCCTGGCCGGGATCGGTGCGGTGCTGGCGGTTCCGTTCAGCTTCGATGCCCGCTTTGGCGGGGCGCTCCTGCTGTCCGGCCCGGCGGGCCGCCTTCTGCCCGAGGCGGTTCCGACCGAGGCGCTGGCGGCCCTGGCCCAGGCGATCGGCAGCCGTCTAGGCGGTGACGGTCTGGTCGTGCCCGGGGCGGCGGTGCCGCCTCTGTCGGAGGCCGAGAGCCGCGCGGCATCTGCGGTAGATACGGTGATGACCTTCGACGATGACGGGCGCGTGGTCTCTTGTTGCAGTCGGCGCGACCGCGCCCTGGCCGACGGGCTGAAGGGGCTCGCCGGCAAGATGCCCGAGGATTTCCTGCCGCCCGAAGAGGCAACCCGGCTGCGCTCGGCTCTCGAGCGCTGCCGTATCGAGGGCCTGACGGCCCCGTTTCCGCTGCGTTTGCCGACCCGGGCCGGAATACGCGAGATGCGGGCAAGGGCGTTCGGGCGGGCAGGGGCCGATACGGCGCCGGACGGGGCCCCGGCCGGTCTCGGCCTGATCCTGCAGGAGGTCCCGGGGGCCGAGCCCGGCCGGTGGCATGGCGAGATCTGCGCCCGGGCGATGGAGACGATGAGCGTTCCGGTCGTGATGGCCGACGGCTCCGGTCGCATCTCCTGGGTGAATGCGGCCTTCGAGCGCTGCACCGGCTTCGATTTTTTTGACGCGCTGGGCTCTGTTCCGGCAGAGCTTCTGCAGATCGAGATGCCGGTGGCCGGCGACTGCGCCCGGCTGACCGCTGCGCGTCTGGCGCGCCGTCCGGCCCGTGCCGAAATGAGGTGCCGGACCAGATCGGGCGAGGTCCTCATCCTCGAGGTCTCGATCATGCCGCTCTTCGATGCGGCAGGCACCTGTCTTGGCACGGTCTCGACGGCGACCGATATCGCCGTGCACCCGGCGGGCGAGGCCGGGCTTGCCCGCAGCGAGGGGGTGGTGGCCCATACCGCCTGGGAGAGGCTGGCGAATGCCGCCGAGGCCTTGCCTGACGGCTTTGCCTGTTTCGACGCCGAGGGCCGTCTGGCGATCTGCAATGCCCGGTTTCGCGAGGCTCTGTCGATGGCCGGGACCGCGGTTGTGCCGGGCCTGGGCTTTCGCGAGATCTTCGAGGGCGCGCTGGCTCGGCTCATGCCCCGGAGCGATCCGGCGCAGCGGGCCCGCTGGATCGCCGGTCGGAGGGAGGGGCGGGATCAGGAGGGGCGGGTTCTGGAGGGCGCGCTCCGCGATGGAAGCTGGCTGCGGCTGAGCGCATTGCCGAGCCCGGATGGCGGCTGTGTCGTGTTGTGCACCGATATCACCGCGCTCCGGCGCGAGGCCCGGAGAACCCGCGAGAAGCTGATCGCGGCGATGGAGGCCTCGGCCGACGGCGTTGCCATCACCGACAGCTCGGGCGCATATCTCTACATGAACCGGAGCTTTCGCGAGATGCTCGGGATCGGCGCCGGGGTCGATGTTCGGGCCCGTCTCTGGCAGGAGTTTCATTCCGAGGAGGAGGCCGCGCGCATCCGGGCGGTATCGACGGGGCCGTTGCGGAGCCGTGGTATCTGGAGCGGTCGGGTGGTCGCCCGCAGAGCCGATGGCGAACACGTCGACCAGGAAGTTTCGGTGGTCCGGCAGGCCGATGGCTGCAAGCTCTGCATCTGCCGCGACAGGTCCGAGTGCGGGCGGCGCGTGCGGGATGAGGCGGGCCTGCGCGAAGAGCTGCAGCTGGTGCAGCGCCGTCAGGTCATCGCCCAGGTCACGGCCGGGCTGATGCATGACTTCAACAACCTTCTGGCGACGGTGTCCGGCTCGGCTTTGCTGTTGCGCGGCGGGGACGATACCGAGCGCAATATCGCGCGCATCCTTGCCGCCAGCGAGCAGGCCGGGGCGCTGGTCAACCGGCTCGCCTCGCTCGAGCAGCGCGCGCCCCGTCCCGGCCTGATCGACCTGCGCCGTCCGCTCGAGGAGGCGGTCAGCCTGGTCCGGGCCGGGGCCCATGACAGGCTCGGGCTCACGCTCAGCTTGCCGCGCGAGCCGATGCCAGCGGTTGCCGATCCGACCGATGTGATCCAGGTGTTCCTGAACCTGCTCCTGAACGCGCGCGACGCGATCTGCCGCCGGACCCTCGGGACCTGCCGCGGCGAGATCTCCGTGACGGCCGAACTGGCCCATGGGCGCGCCCTGCGCCGCAAGCTCCGGATCGGCCAGCTCTTGCCGGACCGGCGCTACTACCTTCTAAGCGTTACCGATAACGGCTCGGGCATCAACTGGGCGGTCCGCCGGCGCCTGTTCGAGCCCTATTTCTCGACCAAGGGCAACCAGGGCACCGGCCTGGGGCTGTCGATCGTCGAAGGCGCGGTGACCGAGAATGGCGGGGCCATCGGGTTGCAGAGCCGCTGCGATTGCGGCACCCGGTTCAGCGTGTACTGGCCTGTGGCCTCCGCCGCGCCGCAGGACGATACGCGTGCGGCAGGGCCGCCCTGCGGTCGACTGGCCGGCAGCAGGATATTGCTGGCCGATGGCGATCAAGATGCCTTGCGCATCCTGTCGGCTTATCTTGAAACTGCCGGCGCTGAGGTGGCGGCAAGCAACAACCCAGAGGATATTCTGGAGGCCGTCCGCAGCGATCCGGAGAACTGGGATCTTCTGGTGACGGATTTCGATATGCCGAGGCTGACCGGAGCTGACCTGGCTGCCGCGGTGCGCAGATATGCGCCGGGCCTGCCGACCTTGCTGGTCACGGCCGTGGCCGACTGGCATCTGCGATCTGGAGCGGCCTGCCGCGATCTGTTTTCCGGTGTCCTCGGCAAGCCGGTTGCCTCGGCCGATCTTATCGCTGGGGCCGTGGCTGCGATTGGAGGAAGACAGACGGAACGATGACGATAAAGGTATTGGTTGCCGACGATCACGAACTTCTGCGGGATACGCTGGAGCTTTATTTTCAACAGTCCGACGGGGTCGATGCAGACTTCGTCGGCGACTACCCGTCCGCACTGGAAAAGATGCAGGGAGAGACGGAATACGATCTCGTTCTGCTGGATTACAGCATGCGCGGCATGAACGGTCTCGAAGGGTTGAAGGCCGCGCTCGGGGTCGCCGGGTCGAACCGTGTGGCGCTGATGTCGGGCATCGCACCCCGCGATGTGGCGGCCGAGGCGCTCAATCTCGGGGCGGCGGGGTTTCTGCCGAAGACGCTCTCGGCCAAGTCGCTGCTGAGTGCCGTGCGCTTCATGGCCGAAGGCGAGCGCTATGCGCCGATCGACTTCCTGATGGGCGAGGACCAGGCGAGCCTGGCAAACCCGCTGGCCGAAAAGCTTCTGAGCCGGGAGGTTCAGGTGTTGCGGCGGCTTCGGGCGGGGATGTCGAACAAGGAGATCGCCCGCGAGTTGGGTGTCACCGAGCCCACGGTCAAGCTTTACCTGAAATCGCTTTTCCGCAAGATCAACGTCAATAATCGCACCCAGGCCGCGCTGTTCGCGCAGGAAAACGGCCTGTTCTAGCGCCGGCGGGCCGCCGGTGCCGAGGCGACTGACCGTGCGCCCCTCTGCGGCAGGTCTGTCCGGGCGCGGGCCGTGCCGGTTCGGCTCCCGACGCGTCTATCCCCGCCGCTTCGGCCCCTGTCGATGCGCCCGGGGCCGCGCGCTGCCCGGCGCGAGCTGCGGATCCGGTGTCGCGTGGCGGGAGGAGAGGCAAAGCGGCGGCGCTCCGGACCGGAACGGCAAGCGCCGCTGCAGCCCTGCTCCCGATATTTCTCCCCGCATGCCCTTGGCGCCGGAATGTATCCTGTCCATTGTGACAGGTCTCGGAAACCGGCTGCAACCCGAAACAGGGGATGGGAGCGGGGCTTCACTTCGCATCAGAAAAGGGGGCTGTTGTCTTCGGCAGGAACCTGCCGCTCGGCATCAGATCATGCTCAGGATTGTCTGTTCCTGCAAAAGCGGGACTGGACGAGGCCGCCGGGCTTTTCAGCCGGAGCCTTTCACCGATGCGCATGCCGATCGCCCATGTCCGGCAAATGCCGCTGTTCCCGCCCGGTTCGGTCGGGAGCAGGTGGCCTACCCCCGGAAAACTGGTCCTCTCTGAAGTGGCCTTGCGAGCCGGATGGAGGAGGAGGAATGAGACAAGAGAGACACAAGCCGGAGGAGAACGTCGCGAAGCTTCGGCAGGTCTATGTACCGGTATCGCGGGCTTGCCCGGTGGCGGAGGCCGTGCGGTCGCGTCGGGTGACGCAGGTCACCTGCTACCGCTGACGTAAGGCATTCGGCTGATTGAAGACCGGCCAGGTGAAGCCTCACGCGTCGCCCGGCTCTCGGCCGCCAGGTCCAGAGGTCACGCAGGGCCTTCCGGAAACGCTTCGCCGGCCGCCACGATGGTAGCTCTGAGACCCGTCATGCACGAAGACTGAAACCGGACCACCAATGGGGGCAGGTCACATCATATCGAACAGCACGATATATCGAACAGCACGATGCCACCCGAGTACGGAACGGCCGCGGCTTTTAGGGACCCAAGCGCAGAGTGCAAATCTGGTAGGGCAACGGATAACCTCCACCTCTTCCTTCAGGCGGCGGTTCTATCTGCGACGTTGGGCCAGCTCCGCGGCCCGCGCCTGTTGCCGACGGATCGCCTCGGCCGAGCCAGCGGCGGCCATTTCGAGCCGCCACCCTTTCAGCTGTGACGACGTCACGCCGAGCTCCCGCGCGACACTGGTCTGGGTGGGCCGGGCTCCGACGGGCGGGCGACGGCCTGTTCCTTGAACTCGGCGGTGAAGTGACGGCGGGGATGTCTGCTCATGTGGGATCCCTCTCTCAGCGAGTGCGATAACTCCCAGTCGGGGATTCGCGGGCAGACGACCAACGCGCTCGCGGCGCCCGCGGGCACCCCGAAAGAGACCTCGGTTCTGCTGACGACTGCGGCGGGCGGCGTCTCGCCCGTCTTCGTCGGCCTTTGGGGTGCTGTGGATCTGATCCGCGACCCGTTCAGCGATGCGCAGTCGGGCGGGCTTCGATAGGCCCCGTTGCGGCGATCCAGCCTGACGGCGGGCCTGCTGCACCAGATCGAAACCGCCCTGTCCGAGGTCTATGGCAACGCGCCGATGGGCTATCAGGTGGTGCCCTTCCCCGAAAGCCAAGAGGTGGATCTTGAAACCCTCGGGGCGGGCTTCCGGGGACGGCGCGGGCGCGTGCTGGTGCGGGAATCCGTCAACGTCTCGGCGGCAGGCGGGCCGGTCCCGACGCAGGATTGGAAGCCGCAGGACGTGACCCCGAACCTTTCCGGCATGATGCCCGATGCGATGTTGACGGCGGCGCGGGCAGCGATTTGCGAATGCCTTCGGGGTCTTGCCCGCCCTGGTCGTTCCCGAGGCGCAAGGTCCGGTTGTCAGGGAGGCGCAGCGCCATTTGGCGCAGTGGGTCTTGCAGCCTCTCGCCATGCTGACGCATCTGTCCACGGTGGACAGATAGACGCCGACGCGGCGCAGGAGCGCGGCGAGGTTTCGTCCGGCGGCGGTCGCCCAGACTGCGTTGAAGACCGCAACGCAGTTCCGGCAACGGCTGCCGACCTTGGTTTGCGCCGCGACGAAATCCATGAGGCGCGGGGGTGCATTTTGGGGATGATGGGCGCAACGCGGGGCGCAGCCTTGCGGCGCGCCTAAATGTCAATAAAATCAATATCTTATAGGGTAAAGTGGCGGAGAGACAGGGATTCGAACCCTGGGACCCCGTGAAGGGTCAACGGTTTTCGAGACCGCCCCGTTCGACCACTCCGGCACCTCTCCGCACGCCCGTGGCCTTGTGGAGCGGTCATGTAGTGGCAACGGCGACCACGTGCAACCGGTTTTTCATGCAGAGGAGGAAACTTAATTCCGGATCTGCGGCGCTGTTGGATTTCCGGCCGCTTCGCGATAGCTCTGGAAGCGCCATGAAACGGAGCCGCCGATGTCACGCCTCGTTGCTGCAATCGCTCTGATCGTTGTCCTTGCCGGGGGAGCGGCGCGGGCTGACGAAGGGGCAGGGGCTGCCTCGCTGCAGGCGCTTGTCGAGGCGCTGGCCTTGCCCGAGCTTGTCGAGGTCATGCGCGAGGAGGGGCTGGCCTATGGCGAGGGGCTCGAGGACGAGCTCTTTCCCGGCCGCGGCGGGGCCCGCTGGGAGACGACGGTAGACCGCATCTATGACGGCGGCCGAATCGAGGCCGAGATGCGCGAGGCGCTCGACCGGCGCCTGGGCGAGGCCGAGATCGCGCCCCTGGTTGCCTTCTTCACCTCGCCCCGGGGCGCCCGGATCGTTGCGCTGGAACTCTCGGCCCGGCGGGCGATGCTCGATCCCGAGATCGACAAGGCCAGTCGCGAGCGGCTGGAGGAGATGCAGGCCGATGGCGATCCGAAGCTCGAGCTTGTCGGTCGTTTCATTGCCGCCAATGGCCTGATCGAGGCCAATGTCGCCGGCGCGCTGAACGCCAATTACGCCTTTTATACGGGGCTCGTCGATGGCCGTGCCTTCGACTACCCGGTGACCGAGGCGCAGATCCTCGACGATATCCGGCGCCAGGCACCCGAGATTCGCGAGGACACCCGGACCTGGCTCTTTTCCTATCTGACGATGGCCTATGCACCGCTCGACGCCGCAACGATGGAGGCCTATATCGGGCTGTCCGAGACCCGGCCCGGCCAGGATCTGAACGATGCGCTTTTCGAGGCGGTCGAAACCGTGTTCCAGAGCATCTCGCATGAGCTGGGACTGGCCGCGGCGCGGTTCATCGCCGGGCAGGATCTCTGACAGCCTGCGGCGGGGCGGTTCGCGGCGCCGGCGCTGGGCGGGCTTGACTTGAGGGGCGAAATCGCCGATACGCACGGCTCTGGTCCGGACTGCGCTCGCGCGCGGTGATCCGGACCTTTCGCGATAGACGACATATTGACAACGCTCCGAAGGGAGCACGCTGTCCGGGGTGCGCAGCAGCGCGCGAACGCCGCCAGGGGGCGGGGCCGAAGGACGCGGCGGTAAGAAGGAAATGGCCGATGTTTGCGGTCCTCAAGACCGGTGGCAAGCAGTACAAGGTGCAGTCCGGTGACGTTCTGCGCGTCGAGAAGCTTGCAGCCGAAGCCGGTGAGACGGTTCAGTTCAACGAGATCCTGATGCTGGACGGCCAGGTCGGTGCGCCGACCCTCGATGGCGCCGCAGTGCAGGCCACCGTGATCGACCAGATCAAGGGTGACAAGGTCATCCATTTCGTCAAGCGCCGCCGTAAGCACGGTTCGCAGCGCACCAAGGGCCACCGCCAGCAGCTGACGCTTCTGCGCGTGACCGAGATCCTCGCCTCGGGCGGTGCCGAGACCGGCGTCAAGGCCGCGATCGGGGCCGGGTCTGTTGCGGGGGCTGCCTCGGCCGAACCCAAGGCTGCCAAGGCGAAGGCGCCGAAAGCTGCCGAAGCCGCCGCGCCGGCCGCCGGCGACGACCTGAAGAAGCTGCCCGGTGTCGGCCCGGCGATGGAAAAGAAACTGCACGAGGCCGGGGTGACCCGCTTTGCGCAGATTGCCGCCTGGACCGATGAGCAGGTGGCCGCGATGGATAGCCGTCTCGGCCTGAAGGGCAAGATCGTGAACGATGGCTGGGTGGCGCTTGCCAAGGACCTGGCCGGCAAGGCCTAAGCGAGAGGAGAGGACGACATGGCACACAAGAAAGCAGGCGGCTCCTCGCGCAACGGGCGCGACTCCGCCGGTCGCCGTCTCGGCGTGAAGATCTATGGCGGCCAGGCGGTCGCTTCGGGCAATATCATCGTCCGTCAGCGCGGCACCAAGTTCTGGCCGGGCGAAGGCGTGGGCATGGGCAAGGACCATACCATCTTCGCGACCTGCGAAGGCGCCGTGGCCTTCAAGAAGGGCCTCAAGGGGCGCACCTTCATTTCGGTTCTCCCGGTGGCGGAGGCCGCCGAGTAAGCCGAAACCTCAGGGCGACGAAAATTGGGGGATCGGCGTAAGCCGTTCCCCTGTTTTCGTTTGAAAAACCGGAGGGACAGATGACGGCAGGCGCCTCTCGGCGCCCCGAAGGGTCCGCAGCCGGAACGTCATCCGACGGGACGGTCCTGCGACGGTCTGCGGGGAAGGACGGGCGCCTTGTACCGCGCCGGGGCGGTCGCCATCTTGGTCCCGGAACCCGCCTGCGGGCGGCCGCGCCCGTCTCCGTCCGGGCGCTGCAGTGAAGACCGGGGCGCCAGCTGGCGGCCCGGCGGTCCTCGTGCTTTTCGGAGGAGGAAAGCCATGAAACTCGACCTTATCCCTCCCCAGCCTGCGGTCGCGGCCGAACGCTTCGTGCTGCGTCCGGTGCGCCGGTCGGATGCAGGGTTGCTGTCGCTTTACACCAGCGACCTCCGGGTGGCCCGGTTCACCCGGTCGATCCCGCATCCGCTGCCGCCGGGCGCCACCGAGGCCTTCATCCACCGTGCGCAGGATCCCGAGCGCAGCGAGGATGTCTGGGTGATGGACGGGGCCGAGCAGGGGCTTTCCGAAGTTCTGGGCGTGATCGCGCTCGACCGGATGGAGCGCGATCAGTCCGAGATCGGCTACTGGGTCGCGCCCGCCTTCTGGAATACCGGCATCGCCTCCGAGGCGGTGGGCGCGCTGCTGGTGGCCAATCCGCAAAAGGCCAAGACGGTCTTTGCCGAGGTGTTCCAGGACAATCCCGGATCGGCGAGGGTGCTGACCAATGCCGGTTTCGAATATATCGGCGATGCCGAGGCCTATTCGGTGGCGCGGGAGGCCAAGGTGGCCACCTGGACCTACCTCAAGAAGCTCGACTGAGCGATGTGGGGCGCGGCGGCGGACGGATTTCGGGTCGAGACGCCGCGCCTTGTCCTTCGGGCGTTCCGGCCTGCGGATCTCGATGCGCTGATGCGGATCGGCCGGGATCCGCGCGTGGCCCGGATGATGTGCAGCCTTCCGGTGCGCTGGACCCGGCGGCAGGCCGCGACCTGGGTTGCGCGCTCGTGCTTTCGGGGCGAGCCCGCCTTCCGGCTGGCCATCGAAGGGCGCAATGACGAGTGCAGTGAGGGGCTGGTGGGCGTGGCGGGGATTGCCGGCGCGCCGGTCTCGCTGGCCTACTTTCTCGATCCCGCGGTCTGGGGCCGGGGTTATGCCACCGAGGCGATGCGCGGTTTTCTGGCGGCGGTCTTCGCGCGCTTTCCCGGGCTCGACGTGCTGGCGGCCGATCATTTCGCTGACAATCCCGGATCGGGCCGCGTGCTCGGGAAGCTCGGCTTCGAGCGGCTCGGATGCGGCACCGGTCGGTCGCTGGCGCGGCTTGAGCCCGCGCCCAATATCCACTATCGCCTGATACGCGCAAAATTCGAGGCTCTTCATGAAATTCCTTGACCTCGCAAAGGTCTATATCCGCTCGGGCAGCGGCGGGAACGGCTGTATCAGCTTCCGCCGCGAGAAATATGTCGAGTTCGGCGGCCCCGATGGCGGCGATGGCGGCCGCGGCGGCGATGTCTGGGTCGAGGCGGTCGAGGGGCTGAACACCCTGATCGACTTTCGTTACCAGCAGCATTTCTTCGCCCAGAACGGTCAGGGCGGCATGGGCCGCCAGAAATCGGGCGCCTCGGGCCGCGACATGGTGCTGAAGGTGCCGGTCGGCACCGAGATCCTCGAGGAGGACGAAGAGACGGTGGTCGCGGACCTGACCGAGCTCGGCCAGCGCGTTCTGCTGGCCCAGGGCGGCAATGGCGGCTGGGGCAACCTGCATTTCAAGACCTCGACCAACCAGGCGCCGCGCCGGGCCAATTCCGGGCAGGAAGGGGTCGAGCGCACGCTCTGGCTGCGGCTCAAGCTGATCGCCGATGCGGGGCTTCTGGGGCTGCCCAATGCCGGCAAGTCGACCTTCCTGGCCGCGACCTCGAATGCCCGGCCGAAGATCGCCGATTACCCGTTCACGACGCTGCATCCCAATTTGGGCGTGGTCGGCGTCGACGGGGCCGAATTCGTCATTGCCGACATTCCCGGCCTGATCGAGGGCGCCCATGAGGGGCGCGGTATCGGCGACCGCTTCCTCGGCCATGTCGAACGCTGCGCGGTGCTTCTGCATCTGATCGACGGCACCTCCGAGGATGTCGCGGCCGATTGCAGGACGGTTCTGACCGAGCTCGAGCTTTACGGCGGCGATCTGGCCGACAAGCCGCGGGTGACGGTGCTGAACAAGATCGACAGTCTCGATGACGACGAGCGCGCCGAGAAGCGCGCCGCGCTGGAAGAGGCCTCGGGCGGGCCGGTGATGCTGATGTCGGGCGTTGCGCGCGAGGGCGTGACCGAGGTACTGCGCGCGCTGCGCGCCCGGATCGACGACGACCGGCTGCGCCTGAAGCGCGAAGACAGCGGGGAGGGCGAGGCGTGGCGTCCCTGATCGCGACCCGTCGGCTGGTCGTCAAGATCGGCTCGGCGCTTCTGGTCGACCGGAGCACGGGCCGCCTGCGCGCGGACTGGCTGAAGGGGCTGGCCGAGGATGTGGCGATGCTGAAGGCGCGCGGCACCGATGTCGTGCTGGTCTCGTCGGGCTCGATCGCGCTGGGGCGGGGCGTTCTCGGGCTGGGGCTCGGCGCCTTGCCGCTCGAACAGAGCCAGGCCGCCGCCGCGGTCGGCCAGATCCGGCTGGCCCGCGCCTATGAGGATTGCCTGGAGCCCCACGGGATCACCACCGCGCAGGTGCTGGTGACGCTCGAGGATACCGAGGACCGGCGGCGCTATCTGAACTCCCGCTCGACGATGGAGACGCTGCTGGGGTTCGGCGCGGTGCCCATCGTCAACGAGAACGACACCATCGCCACCGACGAGATCCGCTTCGGCGACAATGACCGGCTGGCGGCGCAGGTGGCGGTGACGGTGGGGGCCGATGTGGCGGTGCTGCTGTCGGATGTCGACGGGTTCTATACCGCGAACCCGATGCAGGATCCCGAGGCGCATCGCTTCGATCTGATCGAGGAGATCACCCCAGAGATCGAGGCGATGGCGGGCGATGCCGGATCGGGGCTCTCGAAGGGGGGCATGAAGACCAAGCTGATGGCGGCCCGGACCGCGACCGGCGCGGGCTGTGCGCTGGCGATCACCGAGGGCTCGCGGATGCGGCCCCTGAAGGCGCTGGAAGAGGGCGCGGCCTGTACCTGGTTCCGCCCCAAGGGCGATCCGCGTGCCGCGCGCAAGGGCTGGATCGCCGCGATGAAGCCGCATGGCTTCGTCCGGGTCGACGAGGGCGCGGCCGGGGCGCTGAAACGCGGCAAGTCGCTTCTGCCCGCGGGCGTGACCGAGGTGACCGGCGATTTCGGCCGCGGCGAGCCGGTCGCGATCCTCGGGCCGCAGGGCGAGGGGCTTGGCGCCGGACTTTCGCGCTATACTTCTGCCGAGGCGCGGCTGATCCTGGGATGCCGCTCGGGTGACATCGAGGCGATCCTCGGCTATCCGGGACGCGCGGCGCTCATTCACAGGGACGACATGGCGATATGAAGGACATCACCGAAATCCATTCCCTCATGGCCGATCTCGGCGCCCGTGCCCGGGCGGCCTCGGCCGAACTGGCCTTCGCGGCGCCCGAGGCCAAGCGCCGGGCGCTGGAGGCGGCGGCCGATGCCGTGCTGCGCCACAAGCCGCAGATCCTTGCCGAGAACGCGACCGACATGGAATACGGCCGCGACAAGGAGCTGAGCCCGGCGATGCTGGACCGGTTGATGCTGAACGAGGCCCGGATCGACGCCATCGCCGCGGGCCTGCGTGCGGTTGCCGCCCAGCCCGACCCGGTGGGACAGGTGATGGCGGAATGGGACATGCCCTCGGGCCTGCATATCCGCCGGGTGCGCACGCCCCTGGGCGTGATCGGCGTGATCTATGAAAGCCGTCCCAATGTCACCGCCGATGCGGGCGCGCTGTGCCTCAAGGCCGGAAATGCGGTGATCCTGCGCGGCGGCTCGGAAAGCTTCCATTCCTCGGGCGCGCTGCATGAATGCCTGGTGGCGGGGCTTGCAAAGGCGCGGCTGCCCGAGGATGCGATCCTGCGCGTGCCGACCCGCGACCGCGCGGCGGTCAGCGAGATGCTGACGCTCACGCAATATATCGACGTGATCGTGCCGCGTGGCGGCAAGGGGCTTGTCGGCCTCGTCCAGCGCGAGGCGCGGGTGCCGGTCTTCGCCCATCTCGAGGGCATCGTGCATATCTATGTCGACAAGGCCGCCGATCCGGCCAAGGCGCTGTCGGTGGTGCTGAACGCCAAGACCCGGCGCACCGGCATCTGCGGCGCTGCCGAATGCCTGCTGATCCACAAGGACGTGGCCGCGACGCTTGGCGCCGATCTGGTCGCGGCGCTGGTCAAGGCCGGGGTGCGGGTTCATGCCGACAAGTCGCTGGCCCGTCTGCCGGGCACGGTGCCCGCCACAGCCGAGGATTGGGGGCGGGAATATCTCGACATGGACATCGCCGCCAGGGTGGTGGGCAATATCGACGGCGCGATCGAACATATCCGCGCCTATGGCTCGGGCCATACCGATGCCATCCTGACCGAGGACGATGCGGCGGCGGCGCGGTTCTTCGAGCGGCTCGACAGCGCGATCCTGATGCGCAATGCCTCGACCCAGTTCGCCGATGGCGGCGAATTCGGGATGGGGGCCGAGATCGGGATCGCGACCGGCAAGCTTCATGCCCGCGGGCCGGTCGGCGCCGAACAGCTGACGAGCTTCAAATACCTCGTCGAGGGCGACGGCACGCTCCGGGCCTGAGGTCCGGAGGCGAGGCCTGGAGGAAAAGCCCGGGGGCGCGGGGCAAAGCGGCCATCGGTTCCCGGGGCTTCGTCTTCGGACGGGCGTCGGCTCAGAAGGCCAGTGTCAGCCAGGTGTCGTCGTGATCGAGCGACAGCCGTCGCCCCAGGGCGGACAGCGCCATCGGCAGAAGCGCGAATTGCACTTCGGCGGGGCGGAGGTCTTCATGGGAGGGGCGACCATCGCTCAGCGGCGCCCAGAGCCGGGGGTCGAGCGTCATCCTCTCGGCCTCGGCCGCCAGGGTGACGCCACCGTCACGCCAGTTCAGCGCGATCCGGCCGCCGCGGGGCAGGGCGGTCTCGGCGCAGAGGACCGACAGAAGCGCGCTCTTGGCCGCGCTTCGGCTCAGCGCGGCGGGCGGGTCGGCGGTGACGCTCAGC
Source organism: Rhodovulum sp. MB263 (assembly GCF_002073975.1). Classification (NCBI taxonomy): domain Bacteria; kingdom Pseudomonadati; phylum Pseudomonadota; class Alphaproteobacteria; order Rhodobacterales; family Paracoccaceae; genus Rhodovulum; species Rhodovulum sp. MB263. Next base: position 1,468,904 of record NZ_CP020384.1, read on the forward strand.
CGGGTGCCGCCGTAATAATCCGCAAGGATTTCGCAGACTTCGCGCCCGGCCACCTCGGCATCCTCGCTGGCGGCACCGAAGGCGAGGCGGAACATCCGGATCCGGGCATTGGCGCGGGCGACGCTGTCGGAAATCAGCGCCAGTTCCTCGCCCGGCGCCTCGCCGGGGGCGTCGGCCGCGGCCATGGCCAGAAGCTCCATCCCGTTGCCGATGGCGCCGATCGGGCTGATAAGATCGTGGCAGATGCGCGAGCCCACGAGCGCGGTGAGATCAGACATGCGACACCGCCGGGATGGCCCACAGGAGAGTGACGATGAGACCGATGAATGCGATCCTCGAACCCGGAATGCTGGTGCGCCATCCCGGAGAGCCGGATTGGGGGCTGGGCCAGGTGCAATCCGTGATCGGCGCACGTATCACGGTGAATTTCACCGATGCGGGAAAGGTCGTCATCGACGGAACGCGGATCGAGCTCATGCCTGTCTTTTCGTCCTGAACATTTCGATGGGCTCAAGCTGCCCCATCATCGTTAATGGTATATTAACGTGATCGCTGTCGCTGGTGTCGTGGCAGTATGCGGCTGAGGCTGTGGCCAGGTCGGGTGGCGCGGTTGCACTTGTTCCGGCGGCGCCCTAGAAGCGGGCGACAGTCTCTGCAGGGGGTGAGGCATGCAGCCGCCCGACGATTTCTTTGAGCTGCGCCTCGCCCGGACCGAGGCCGATCTGATGGCCGCCCAGCGTCTGCGCTACGAGGTGTTCGTGGCCGAACTGGGGGCGGACGGCCCGCTGGTCGACCATGAGGCGCGGCTTGAATGCGACGATCTCGACCCGCATTTCGACCATCTGCTGCTGATCGACAGCCGGCGCGACGCGGCGACGCTCGATCATGTGGTGGGGGTCTACCGGCTTCTGACATCCGAAAGGGCGGCGGAGATCGGGCGGTTCTACAGCGAGGACGAATACGATCTGTCGGCGCTGAAGGCCTCGGGGCGGCGGCTGCTGGAGCTGGGACGCTCCTGCGTGCATCCCGATTATCGCGGCGGAACCGCGCTCTATCACCTGTGGAACGGGCTGGCCGATTACGTGCTCGACCAGGAGATCGAGGTCCTGTTCGGGGTGGCGAGCTTTCACGGCACCGATGCCGGGGCGCTGGCGCAACCGCTGTCCTATCTGCACCACCGCCATCTCGCGCCGCCCGAGCTTCGGGCGCGGGTGCTGCCCGATCATTTCCAGCGCATGGATCTGATGCCCGAGGCCGCGCTCGACCGCAAAGGCGCGATGCTGGCGATGCCCGCGCTCATCAAGGCCTATCTGCGGCTGGGCGGATTCGTCGGCGAGGGGGCGTTCATCGACCGCGCCTTCAACACCACAGATGTCTGCCTCCTGATGGATACGGCGAGGATGAACGCCAAGAGCCGCTCGCGCTACATGCGGGGGCAGGAGTGACGACCTGGCGGGGGGCGCCGCCACCCGACATGCCGCGGATCGGGGCGGCGGGGTGGTTGCGGGTCGGGCTGCGCGGCGCCGGGCTGATCGGGCTGCTGGCCCTTGGCATGGCCCTGACGCTGCCCCTGCGGCTGATCGAGCGGCCTCTCTTCGGGCTGAGGCGCCCGGTCACGCCCTGGATCACGCAAGCTGTCAGCCGCGCCGCGCTGGCGATCCTCGGATTGCGCTACCGGAGGCGCGGCAGACCGATGCGCGCGCGCGGTGCGCTGGTCGCGAACCACGCCTCCTGGCTTGACATCTTTTCGCTGAACGCGGGCGGGCGGGTCTATTTCGTGTCGAAGGCCGAGGTCGCGGACTGGCCCGGCATCGGCTGGCTGGCCCGCGCGACGGGGACGGTCTTCATCGCGCGCGACCGGCGCGAGGCGAAGGCGCAGGCCGATCTCTTCGAGGCGCGGCTGAGGGCCGGTCACCGGCTGGTCTTCTTTCCCGAAGGCACCTCGACCGATGGCCGGCGGGTTCTGCCCTTCAAGTCGACGCTGTTCGCGGCCTTCCTCGGGGCCGAGCTGCGCGGGATCCTCTCGGTGCAGCCGGTGACGGTGATCTATACCGCGCCCGAAGGCGAGGACCCCGCCTTTTACGGCTGGTGGGGCGATATGGGCTTCGGGCCGCATGCGCTGAAGCTTCTGGCCTCGCCCCGGCCGGGGGGGGTGGAGCTGGTCTACCACCCGCCGCTGAAAGTGTCGGAATTCGCCGACCGCAAGGCGCTGGCGCGGGCCTGCGAAGCGGCGGTGCGCAGCGCGGCGCCGACGGCCTGAGGCAGAGCCCGGCCAATCCCGAAACGGGCCTCGGCCGGGGCAGTGGATGGGGGCCGTCGGGCTCAGCCCATATGGGCGATCAGCGCACCAAGGGCTGCCGCGGCATCGTCCTCGCGCCAGATCTCCTCGCCCAGGGCGAAGAAATCGGTGACCGGGCTCAGGGCCGCGACGGTGGCCGCATCAAGTGCGCCCTCGGCCACGACCGGGATCTCGATCATTTCCGACCACCAGCCGAACAGATCGGCCTCGGCCCGGCTGCCATCGCCCAGCCCGCTTTCGCCCGCCGGTCCGAAGGCGATGTAATCGGCCCCGGCCTCGCCCGCGCCGATCCCGTCATGGCGCGAGGCGCCGCAGAAGGCGCCGACGATCGCATCGGCGCCAAGCAGTTTGCGCACCTTGCGGACGCTGCGCGCGCCGTCGGTCAGATGCACCCCGTCCAGCCCCAGCCGCTCGACCAGCCCGACATGGGCATCGATCACCAGCGGGATGTCGCGGGCATGGGCGGTCTCGCGCAGCGCATCGGCGGCGCGGGCCACGAGATCCTCGTCATGGCTGGCCATGGACAGGCGCAGACAGGCGATCTCATGGGCGTCGAGCACCGCGGCAAGGCGCGGCGCGAAGCTGTCGGGATCGAAGGCAGGCGGGGTGATCAGGTAGATCTGCGGGCGCTCGGGTTCGGCCATTTTCGGGCTCCTCTTATCCGTGGCGCCGCTATAGCGGGGTTTTTTCCGGTTGGCTACGGTTGGCCTGCCCGCGCGCAAGGCGATGGAGGAGGGCGCGCGCCTGCGAGAGTATCTTGCGTCCGTCCCTGGTCGCGGGGCGCCGCTCCCCGGATCGGTATCGACCGGGACAAAGCCTGGCATCCGCCACCCCGCAGGACCGCGCGCCGGGCAGCGCCCGCGCGAACGGGATCGACGCGGCGCCCGCGCCCTGCCAAAGCTGCGGCTGATGATGTCGCCGCCGACCATCCGTGCTTCGCTGAACGGGCCGGCCCCCTCGGGTTCGGCCGGAAGCTTGTCGGTTGGCTCCCGGTCGAGGCCATGGGCCCGTCCGGCTTGCCCTTTCGGCGGGCAACGCGTATCACCCCGCCGTTTTTCAAGGAAGCAAGCCCCATGACCGCCAACCAGCCCGTCTTTGTCCTCGTCCGCCCTCAGATGGGCGAAAACATCGGGGCGGCGGCGCGTGCGATGTGGAATTTCGGGCTCGACCGGATGCGTCTGGTCGCGCCGCGCGACGGCTGGCCCAATCCGCGCGCGGTGGCGCTGGCCAGCGGTGCCGGGCGGCTTCTCGACCATGCCGGGATCCATTCCACAACGGCCGAGGCGATTGCCGATTGCGACTATGTCTTTGCCACCACGGCACGGCCGCGCGGCCTGACCAAGCCCGTCGTCACGCCCGAACAGGCGATGACCGAGACCCGCGCCCTGCTGGCCGCCGGGCGCCGGGTGGCGGTGCTGTTCGGGCCGGAGCGCGCCGGGCTTGAAAACGACGACATCGCGCGCGCCAATGCCATCGTGAACGTGCCGGTGAACCCGGATTTCGCCTCGCTCAATCTGGGCCAATGCGTCCTGCTCAGCGCCTATGAATGGCGGCGCCAGACCGCCGGGATCCTGCCCGAACGTCTGGAACTGGCGGGGGCCGATCCGGCCAGCCTGCAGGATGTCGAGAAACTGGCCGAGCATTACGAGGAGCGGCTGTCCGAGGCCGGGTTCTTCTTTCCCGAGACCAAGGCGCCGGGGATGAAGATCGCCCTGCGCAACATGTGGAGCCGGATGCCGCTGACCCGGCCCGATGTGCAGATCCTGCATGGAATGCTGCGGCAATTGACACGGGCGCGGGGCCGCGGCGAGTGACTTGCGGTGCCGCGCCCGCCCGCCTAGTCTCGCCGCGCAAGACGGAGAGGGGCCGATGAGCAAGACCCGCAGCAAGCCGAAGACCCGCAGCATTTTCGAGGAGGTCGGCACCGAGGCGCCGCCCGAACGGCCGGTGGTACAGCCCGGCGCCATCGACCGCGCCGCCCGGCGCGGCGCGCGCGGGGCCGTCGCCTGGTGGCTGATCTCGGTCTTCGTGCTGATCGCCGCGATGCTGATCGCGGGCGGCGTGGCGCGGCTGACCGGCCATCCGGCGAGCCTGCCGGGCTTCGGTCCGCTTTACGGCCAGTTGCCGCCGCTCGACGCTTCGGGCTGGTCTGCCGCCTTCGAGCGCTTCACCGCGGCCGGAGGCTCGGCCGATCTCGCGGGCTTCCGGACGCTTTACTGGTGGGACTGGGGCATCCGGCAGGCGGGCACGCTTGCGGCGCTGGTCTGGGCGCTGGGCAGTCTCGGGTTTCTCGCCTTCGGCAAGCTGCCCAAGGGCTGGGCGGTCCGGCTTCTGCCGCTTGGCGGCACCATCCTCGGGATCGGCGCGGCCGATTGGACGATGGGGCCGACGGGGCTCTTGCCCGCGCCCTTCGACGCCGCCTCGCTGCGGCTGGCGGCGATGACGGGCTTCGGTTTCGCCGGGATGGGGCTCGCCGCCTGGGGGGCGATGCAGCTGCGCCGCACCGAGGCGCAGCTGATGCAGGCCCGCCGCGCCCGTGACGGGCGCGCCTTCGGCATGGCGACCGGGGTCATGCATCTGGCCTTCCTGCAGATCATCTTCGGGGCGATGCTGGGCGCGCTCGATCAGGGTCGCAGCTTTCCCGACTGGCCGCTGATGGCGGGCGCGATCCTGCCGCCCGAGCCGCTGGCGCTGGAACCGGTCTGGCGCAATATCTGGGACAATCCCGGTCTCGTGCAGTTCCTCCATCGCGGGCTTGGCTATCTGGTCGTGCTGCTGGGGCTCGCGGCCTGGCTGCGGGGGCGCAAAAGCCCCCATGCCCGCACCCGCCGGGCCTTCGACTGGCTTGGGGTGATGATCTTCGGCCAGGCGGTGCTGGGTGTCGGGTCCGTGCTTTACGCAGGCCAGTGGCATATGGCACTGACCCATCTGGTGGGCGCGGTTCTTCTGTGGATTCTGGTGCTGCGCGCCCGGTTCATGGCGCAATATCCGGTTCAGCAATCCATCCGGGGGTGATGTGCGATGACCGCCTTTGACGAGCTGATGAGCTTCCAGCGCGAGACCGAGGCGCTCGGTCAGGTCGCGATGCGGCTGGGCTGGGACCAGGAGACGGTGATGCCGCGCGGCGCCGCGCAGCAGCGCGCCGAGGAAATGGGCGCGCTCGAGACGGTCCTGCACCGCCGCCGCAGCGACCCGCGTCTGGGCGACTGGCTGGGGGCGATCGACGACGATCTGCTTGACGAGACCGGCCGGGCGCAGATGCGCCATATCCGTCGCAGCCATGCCCGCGCGACGCGCCTGCCCGAGACGCTGTCGGCCGAGATCGCCCGGGTCACGAGCCGCGCCCAGGGGATCTGGGCCGAGGCCCGCGCCGCCGATGATGCGACGCATTTCCTGCCCACCCTGCGCGAGGTGGTGCGGCTCAAGCGCGAGGAGGCGGCGGCGCTGGCGATGGGGGGCGATCTTTACGACGCTCTTCTCGACGATTACGAGCCCGGCGCGACCGCAGCCGGGCTGGCGGCGATGTTCGACCGGATGCGCCCGCGTCTGGTCGGCCTGCGCGAACGGATCATGGGCTCGGGGCGGACGCCCGCGCCGCTTGCGGGCCATTTCCCCGAGGCCGGGCAGATGGCGCTCTCGCGCGAGGTTGCCACGCATTTCGGCTATGACTGGCGGCATGGGCGGCTCGATTTCTCGGTCCATCCCTTCACCTCGGGCTCTGGCACCGATGTCCGGATCACCACCCGGGTCGACGAGGCCGAGCCGCTGGGCGCGCTTTACTCGACGCTGCACGAGACCGGGCATGGGGTCTATGAACAGGGGATCGATCCGGCCTATGGGCTGACGCCGCTGGGCGCGGGCGTCTCGATGGGGGTGCATGAAAGCCAGAGCCGGATCTTCGAGAACCAGCTCGGGCGCAGCCGCGCCTTCTGCGGCTGGCTTCACGGACGGATGACCGAGGTGTTCGGCTTTGCCGGGGCGGCCGATGCCGAGGCGTTCTATGCGGCGGTGAACCGCGTCCATTCGGGTCATATCCGGACCGAATCCGACGAGGTGCATTACAATCTGCACATCATGCTGCGCTTCGATCTGGAGCGCGAGCTGATCGCCGGGCGGCTTGAGGTCGAGGATCTGGAAGAGGCCTGGAATACCCGCTTCGAAGCCGATTTCGGGGTCGCGGTCGAGCGGCCGAGCCAGGGGCTCTTGCAGGATGTGCACTGGTCGGTCGGGCTGTTCGGCTATTTCCCGACCTATACGCTGGGCAATGTCTATGCCGGTTGTCTCTATCAGGCACTGCGCGCGGCGGTGCCCTCGCTCGACGCCGATCTGGCGCGCGGCCATGCCGAGCCCGCGACCGCCTGGCTGAAGGCCGAGGTCCAGCGTCACGGCGGGCTTTACGAACCGGCCGAGACGATCCGACGGGCCTGCGGCTTTGCCCCGTCCGAGGCGCCGCTTCTCGACTATCTCGATGCCAAGTTCGGCGCGATTTACGGGCTTTGAGCCGGGCGTCGGGCCCGGTCCGGAGCCTGGAACCGAGGCTGGTCCGGTGGCGGCAGCGCTGCCAGAAAGGCGGGCATGAGCTGGCATGACCCGCTTTGGCAGAGGATCTGGCCCCCCGCGCGCCGGGTGGCCTTCGCCATTGTCGCCCGTCTCTGGTGGCGCCGCCCGCCCGAAGAGATCGCGGCGCGGCTTGCGGCGCGGCCCCTCAGCGAACAGGCCCTGATCGTGGCGGCGGTGCTGGCAGGGCTTTTCCTGACCAGCCTGCTTTTCGCCCATGCCGGCATTCCGGGCGTTCTGAGCTTCCTGCTTCTGGTGATCCTGCTGATCCGCTGAGCAGGCCCCGGATTTCGGCGCGGATCGCTTCGGATGCGACGTTCACAGGTGTTTGATTGCGACGAAATGACGCCTTTTTCCTGTCTTCTTTCAATGGCTTGCGTCGCGATTTCTCAGGCATGCCGTTGAAAATGCAGTTTTTTCCGTTCTGTCGGTGATCCGGTTCCGAAGCGCGCGCGTATCTCCTTGTACATTGCAACCTGCACAGAGAGGACGCGACCAATGGATATCGATGCGATCAACGCTGTTCTGGGTCTTGGCACCCTCGGCTTCGTGCTTGCCTTTGCCTATATCAACCTGCGCCAGACCGAGGAACAGCTCAAGGCCTCGCGCGAGCGTCGCGAGAAACGCGAGAAACGTGACGCTGCCCGCGTCGGCCGTGCCGTTCCGGCCGAATGACAGGTTCCGGATCGGGGCCGGGCGGATGCCGTCCGGCCCCGACCGTCGTCAGGTCTTCCGCCGCCCCCGTCTTTTCGTAGCCCAGTCTTTTCGTAACGCCGTCTTTTCGTAACGCCGCCTTTTGTCTCTCGCTTCAGACCTGCCATTCAGACCTGCCATGCGGGGGGGCGCTTCTCGAGGAAGGCCCCGATGCCTTCCTGTGTCTCCTCCAGCATCATGTTCTCGACCATCGCCGTGCCCGCGCGGGCATAGGCTTCGTCTATTCCGCAGTCGAGCTGGTCGTAGAACAACCCCTTGCCGACCCTGATCGCGGGCGAAAGCTTGCCCGCCAGCGTCTCGGCCAGCCGCCAGGCGGCATCCTCCAGCATCTCGGCGGGCACCGCCCGGTTGATGAGCCCCAGGGCCTCGGCCCTTGTGGCGTCGATGAACTGGCCCGTGGTCAGCATCTCGAAGGCTTGCTTGCGCGGGATGTTCCGGCTGAGTGCGACCATGGGCGTCGAGCAGAACAGTCCGATATTCACCCCGTTCACCCCGAACCGCGTGCCCTCGGCCGCGATTGCCAGATCGCAGGAGGCCACCAGCTGGCAACCCGCCGCGGTGGCGATGCCATGAGGGGCCGCGATCACCGGCTGGGGCAGGCGCATCAACCCCGTCATCACCCGCGCGCAGCGCTCGAAGAGATCGGCGAAATAGGCCCGGCCGCCATCGAGCGCCTGCCGACCGGCCTGCATCTCCTTCAGGTCATGCCCGGCGCAGAAGGCCTTGCCGCTGCCCTTCAGGATCACCACGCGGGTATCGCGATCCCCGGCCAGCGCGTCGATCTGGGCCTGCAGCGCGGCCAGCATCGCGTCGGAGAGCGCGTTCAGCCGCTCGGGCGCGTTCATTGTCAGGATGGCCACGCCCCGGGTGTCGTTGCGTAACAGGATTTCGGTCATCTTGTGTTTCCTCCCTCTGGTGGCGAAGACTAGGGCGTAACGGGAGAGGGGAAAAGTCCATGCAATCCATGAAGCCGATGATGGATGTCCCGGCGCTTAACGGCTTCCTGCGCAGCAGCTTTCCGCAGATCGGCACAGAATTCGTGGTCGAAGAGGTCGCGCCAATGCAGGTGCGGGTGCGGCTCGCGGTGACCGAACGGCATCTGCGGCCGGGCGGCACCGTGTCGGGCCCGTCGATGTTCGCGCTGGCCGATGTCGGCATCTATCTGGCGGTGCTGGCGATGATCGGGCCGCAGGCGCTGGCGGTGACGACCAACTGTTCGATCGATTTCATGCGCAAGCCCGCCGCCGGGCGCGACCTGATCTGCGAGGCGCGGCTTTTGAAGCTGGGCCGGGTGCTGGCGGTGGGCGATGCGATGATCCGCTCCGAGGGGATGGAGGGCGTCGTTGCCCGGGCCAGCCTGACCTATTCGATCCCGCCGAAATAGCCGCGCTCAGCCGCGTCCCGACAGGAAGCCGGCCAGATCGCCATAGCCTGTCGGGCGCCGCTCATAGGCAAGACCCAGGCGGGTGGCGCAGGCCTCGGCCTGCCGGTCCAGCGCGACATCCTTGGTCTGGGCCAGATAGACGAGGCGCCGGTAATTGCCGAAATAGGCGGTGACAAGCTCGGGATGGCGGTCGAGCCCGAGCGGACGCCAGACGAAGGCGTCGAATTGCCGGGTCAGGAAATCGGTCAGGTAGAAGGCGTCGATCTCGGCGTCGGCCCCGGCTTCGGCGCGGGCGGCAATGGCCGCGGCGCCCTCGAAGAAGGCATAGCAATGCGGGCCTTCCATCATCTCGACCCCGAGCTCGGCACAGGTTCGTTCAAGCTGGCCGCCGGTGCCGCAATCGGCATAGGCCACGAGGATCGTGGGATAGGCGGCGCGGTGACGCTCGACCAGCGCCCGCAGCCCCGGCGCGATCCGTTCGGGGTGGTTGTGCCAGATCGCGGGCAGGCAGGTCAGGTCGAGATGGTCCCAGCCGTTCAGCCGCTTGAGCGCAAGGATCTCATGCGCCAGCGCGCCGCAGCCGATCACCAGGATCCGGCCCGATCCTTCCGGCGCCAGCCCGGTCTCGGTCAGGCCGCGGTCGTCGGGTGCCGTCACAGCCGTTTCCGGAGCAGGCGCAGCCCCAGCGCGGCCAGCAGCGCCAGCGGCACGAGTATGGCAACGCCGCTGGCTGGCAGCAGGCTGGCGAGCCAGACGGTCAGGCCGGCTGCGGTCAGCACGATGACAAGAAGAAGGGCGAGGACGCGTCCGGGCATGGAGAACTCCTTTTCATCGGACATGTGGGCCGGGGGCGGGCATCGGGCAAGGGGCGCGTGGAGGCCATGCGTCAAGGATCTGGAACGGCTCGGGAAAGCGGCATGATGAGGGGGAGGGCGCCGCCACGCCGCCGCCGCCGATGGGGTATCCTTCGAACGCTTGGCAAGTCGGAGATCCGGCCTGTCCTCCGCCGTCCTTGCCAGAGCGGGGGCAACCTCTGCCCGCGAGAGGCGCCGCGGCCGAGCGGACGGGGGGGATGGCAGCTTGGCATCCAGACGGTGTCGCCGCTCCGTTCGTCGATGCCTTGCAACCATGTAAGAAATGGCGCCGCCCGACGGCCGGGATGTCCCTTGGACAGAGCGGCGTTGCGGAACGCTCCTTGCCGCGCGTATCGCCCGGTAGAGGATGCGTCGGTGCGTGCCGGGGAGCAACCGCAAGGAGCGGTCGCCAATTTGTGCTTGGCCGGCGCTGCGGCGGGTCCCTCCGGGGCGGGGGGGAGCATCGCGCTTCGCCAGCCGGATAGTCGCCCGCCAGATAGCGGCCCGAGCGTGCCCCGTGGCGGTCCCGCCGGGGCGCCGGACAGGGCAGCCAGGGGCTTGCCTGCCTCCGATGCCGGTCGTTCCGGGCCGCGACAGCTTTTCCATATCGGACAGGGCCGGACGGGCCCGGCCGCAGCGGCCAGGCAGTCGGGCAGCGGCTGGTCTTGCCGTTTGCGCGCTGTCGGGGTCAGCTCGCCACGGCGCGGTTGTGCTTGCGTGCGACGAAGGTCTTGGCGGTCTCGACCGCGACGGCGGCGTCGCGACAATAGGCGTCGGCACCGATGGCGCGGCCGAATTCCTCGTTCAGGGGCGCCCCGCCCACCAGCACGATGTAATCCTCACGGATGCCCCTGGCGGCCAATGTGTCGATCACCGTTTTCATGTAGGGCATGGTCGTGGTCAGCAGCGCCGACATGCCCAGGATATCGGGCTGTTCGGTTTCCAGCGCGGCGAGATAGCCGTCCACGTCGGTATTGATGCCGATATCGACGACCTCGAACCCGGCACCCTCCATCATCATCGCGACGAGGTTCTTGCCGATGTCGTGGATGTCGCCCTTGACGGTGCCGATCACCATCTTGCCCATGCGCGGCGCGCCGGTTTCGGCCAGCAGCGGCTTGAGGATGCCCATGCCGCCCTTCATGGCATTGGCCGCCAGCAGCACCTCGGGCACGAAGAGGATCCCGTCGCGGAAGTCGCGACCGACGACGGTCATGCCCGAGACCAGCGCCTCGGTCAGCACCCGGTAAGGGGCCCAGCCGCGCGACAACAGGATCTCGACCCCTTCGACGACCTCCTCCCTGAGTCCGTCGTAAAGATCGTCCTGCATTTGCGGAACCAGCTCTTCGTCCGGCAGCTCTGCCAGAACGATGTCGTCGTCTTCGTTGGCCATTTCACGCTCCCATTGGGGCACGGCGCTTTGCCGGAGCCTCTGCTTCCTTGATCGGAATTCTGCACCGGGAACGCTTACCGAATTGCGACCAGCGGCCCGTCCGAAACGACCTCGCCGCGAAATTGCGTCGCGGCCGTGACCGCGCGGCAGCATTCCTTCGGCAGATAGGCTGTCTTGCAAATGTTCGCTAAATGTTCCATTTGTGCGACATGATCCGTCCTCCCGCCTCTCCGAGTGCCGCTGTCGCCTCTGCGGCCCCGACGCCGGGGCGCGCGGCCGGCGGCAATCCCGCCAACCGCTACGACCGGCTGACCGTCGCGCCCGAGGAGGACGGCTGGGACCCGGGCGAGGCGCCGCCGCCGCTCCGGACCGAAACCCGGATCGAGCGGCCGCGCGCCGCCATCACCCGCAACAGCTCGCCCGATCTGCCCTTCGACCGCTCGGTGAACCCCTATCGCGGCTGCGAGCATGGCTGCATCTACTGCTTTGCGCGGCCGAGCCACGCCTGGCTGGGCCTGTCGCCGGGGCTCGATTTCGAATCGCGGCTGATCGCCCGGCCCGAGGCGCCGCGGCTGCTGGCCGAGGAGCTGTCGCGCCGGGGCTACCGGCCCGCGACCCTGGCGATCGGCACCAATACCGACCCCTATCAGCCGATCGAGCGGACCCATCGGGTGATGCGCGGGCTGCTGGAGGTGCTGCGCGATTTCCGTCATCCGGTTGCGGTGGTGACCAAGGGCGCGCTGATCGAGCGCGATCTCGACCTGCTGGCGGAACTGGCCGAGCTCGAGCTGGTGCGGGTCGGCATTTCGATGACGACGCTCGACCGCGACCTCTCGCGCCGGATGGAACCGCGCGCGCCCGCGCCCGCGCGGCGGCTGCAGACCATCGAGCGGCTGGCGGCGGCGGGGGTCCCGGTGCGGGTGATGGTGGCGCCGGTGATCCCGGGGCTGACCGATCCCGAGCTCGAGGCGATCCTGGCCCGGGCGCGCGAGGCCGGGGCCCAGGCGGCAAGCTGGATCATGCTGCGCCTGCCGCTCGAGGTGGAGCCTCTCTTTCGCGACTGGCTGGCCGAGCATTATCCCGACCGCGCGGGGCGGGTGATGGCCCGGCTCTGCGAGATGCATGACGGCGCGGCCTATCGCTCGGGCTGGAACCGCCGGATGCGTGGCGAGGGACCCTATGCCGACATGATCGCGCAGCGGTTCCGGCTGGCCACGGCCCGGCTTGGGCTGGCCGTGGCGCAGCCCGACCTCTCGGCCGAGCTTTTCCGCGTGCCGCCCCGGGCGGGCGACCAGCTTTCGCTGTTCTGAGCCCCGCGGGCGCACGCCTCCAGCGCCTTGAGACGGCGACGGGGGCCTGGCGCGGGAGGGCGCTCTAGCTCCGGCGGCGCCGGCGTGTCGCGCGAACCGGGCTCTCGCCCTCGCCGGTGCCATCCGAGGCCGAAGAGAAGCCGCCAAGCCGCTCGGTGATTTCGTCGAGGCTGGGGCGGGGGCCTGTGGACCGGGTCTCGAGGGCTGCGCGCATGGCCTTCAGGTGCTCGGGCGTGGTGCCGCAGCAGCCGCCGATGATGGTGGCGCCGCAATCGCGGGCGAGCACCGCATAATCGGCCATCAGCTCGGGCGTGCCATCGTAATGGATATGGCCGTCGACATAGCGCGGAATGCCGGCATTGCCCTTGGCGATGATCGGCCGCTCGCTGCCCGAGGCGGCAAAGCCCAGAACGGTGCGCAACAGGTCCGAGGCGCCGACCCCGCAATTGGCGCCGAAGGCCTGCGGCGGGCAGGGCAGCTTCTCGACCAGATCGGCCAGCCCGGCCGAGGTCACGCCCATCATCGTGCGTCCGGCGGTGTCGAAGCTCATGGTGCCGCACCAGGGCATTCCGGCCAGACGCGCGGCCTCGGCCGCGGCGCGGAATTCCTCGGTCGCGCTGATCGTCTCGACCCAGAGCACGTCGGCGCCGCCCGCCTTCAGGGCTTCGGCCTGTTCGTGGAAGATCTCGACCGCGCGGGCATAGGACAGCGGCCCCATCGGCTCCATGATGTCGCCGGTCGGTCCGACCGAGCCCGCCACCACAACCGGGCGACCGGCGGCATCGGCGATCTCGCGGCCGAGCTCCGCCGCCAGCCGGTTCAGCTCGCCGACCCGGTCCTGGGCGTGATGCAGGCGCAGCCGCGCGGCATTGCCGCCGAAGCTGTTGGTCAGAAAGATGTCGGACCCGGCCTCGACCGCGCCGCGATACAGCGCACGGATCCTGTCGGGGTGCTCGGCATTCCAGAATTCGGGGGCCTCGCCGGAGCCGAGCCCCATGTTGAACAGGGTGGTCCCGGTCGCGCCGTCGGCCATCAGCCAGTCGCGCTCGGCGAGCAGGCGGGAAAGGGCATCGGTCATCTGGGCAGTCCTCTCGCACTGAGGCCGGGCCGGTGGCGCCGTCGCGCGCCGGGCCCGGCCGAAGGTCCGACCCCCTGCGGTGCCCGCCCGGGCGGGCACCGCAGGGGTCAGGATTTGGGATCAGGATTCGCTCATGATCTGTTCCTTGGCGAGGGCCATCAGCTCGGCCATCTTGGCGCGCAGCGTCAGCTCGTCGGTCCTCTCGCCCAGATCGGCCGAAACCTTGCGGAACACGTCCTCGTCGCCGGCTTCCTCGAAATCGGCCTTCACCACCTGCTTGGCATAATCGAGCGAGGCCTCTTCGCTCAGACCCATGAGCTCGGCTGCCCAGAGGCCGAGAAGCTTGTTGCGCCGCGCCTCGGCCCTGAACTGAAGCTCCGAATCATGGGCGAACTTGTTTTCGAAAGCGAGTTCGCGGTCGTCGAACGTGGTCATAGGAGTACCCCCCATCGTGGAATTCCGGTGTTGCGTGCCATTTAGGTGAACTTCCCCGGCCTGCCTAGTGACAGGTTGGCAGGGGGCGCGACGAACGGCAAGGCCGCGCTTGGCGCGGACTCCGGTGAAGGATGCAAAAGATGGTGCGGAAGATAAGGCGGTGGCGGGGCGCAGCCGCCTTGCGGCAGCGCGCGCCTTGCACTACAAGCGCGTCAAACCGCGCGGGCAGGCACAGGCCTCCCGCGCCTGGCGCATTCGGAGTTTCCATGGCACGTCGGAAGAAGATCTACGAGGGCAAGGCAAAGGTTCTCTACGAAGGCCCCGAGCCCGGGACGCTGGTGCAGTATTTCAAGGATGACGCCACCGCATTCAATGCCGAGAAGCATGACGTGATCGAGGGCAAGGGCGTGCTGAACAACCGCCTGTCCGAGTTCTTCATGACGGGGCTGAACGCGATCGGGGTGCCGACCCATTTCATCAAGCGCATCAACATGCGCGAGCAGCTGATCCGTCAGGTCGAGATCATCCCGCTGGAAGTGGTCGTGCGCAACACCGCCGCCGGCTCGATGTCCAAGCGGCTCGGGATCGAGGAGGGCACCCAGCTGCCGCGCCCGATCATCGAGTTCTACTACAAGGATGACGGGCTGGGCGATCCGCTGGTCACCGAAGAGCATATCATCGCCTTCGGCTGGGCCAGCCAGCAGGACCTCGACGACATGGTGGCGCTGGCGCTCCGGGTCAACGACTTCCTGTCGGGGATCATGGTCGCGGTCGGCATCAAGCTGGTCGATTTCAAGATCGAGATCGGCCGGATCTGGGAAGGCGACTTCATGCGCCTTGTCGTCGCCGACGAGATCAGTCCCGACAGCTGCCGGCTCTGGGACGTCAAGACGGGCCAGCATCTCGACAAGGACGTGTTCCGCCGCGATCTGGGCTCGCTGACCGATGCCTATACCGAGGTGGCCAGGCGTCTGGGCGTGCTGCCGACCAATGTCACGCATCCGAGCAAGCCGACCCTGATCAATTGAAAGGGTAAGCGTGTTCGGCTTGTGTCATCACAGGGTTCGACCGAACACGACCCCAGACGAAGCGTGCGGGGCGGACGTCCCCGGCGCGACTGAGCGCGGGCTGCGGCCGGCGCAGTAGAGACCGCCGCGTCCGGAGGCAGAGCCGGGCGGGGCGGACAGGACCAGTAAAAGCCAAGGAAGGACGACCCGATGAAGGCCCGCGTTCATGTCATGCTGAAAGACGGCGTGCTCGACCCGCAGGGCGAGGCCGTGCGCCACGCGCTGGGAGCGCTCGGTTTCGAGGGGGTCGGCGGCGTCCGGCAGGGCAAGGTGATCGACCTCGATCTCGAGGCGACCGACAGGGCCGAGGCCGAGGCGCAGGTGCGCGAGATGTGCGAGAAGCTGCTCGCGAACACGGTGATCGAGCGTTACGACATCGAGATCGCCTGAGCGATGCGGGCGGCGGTCCTCACCGGGTGGCGCAAGCCGCTGGAAGTGTCCAAGGTAGACGACCCCGACTGCCCGCGGGACGGGGTGGTGCTGAAGGTGCTGGCCTGCGGCATCTGCCGCTCGGACTGGCATTCCTGGACCGGGGCCGACCCGGATGTGTCGCTGCCGCTGATCCCGGGTCATGAATATTGCGGCGTGGTCGAGGAAGTCGGCCCCGCCGTCACGCGCTGGAAGGTCGGGGACCGGGTGATCGCGCCCTTCATCCTGGCCTGCGGCCATTGCGCCGACTGCGCCTCCGGCCATCAGACCATCTGCGCCCATCAGCTTCTGCCGGGGTTCACCCTGGCCGGGGCCTTCGCCGAGCTGATCGCGGTGCCCTTCGCCGATGCCAACCTGACATCGCTGCCCGGAACCATGGAGCCCGCGCTTGCCGCCGCGCTCGGCTGTCGGGTGACCTCGGCCTGGCAGGCCCTGACCGGGCGCGCCGCGCTCCGGCCCGGGGAATGGCTTGCGGTCTTCGGCGGCGGCGGGGTCGGGGTCTCGGCGCTGCTGCTCGGCCGCGCGCTCGGGGCGCGGGTCGCGGTGGTCGATGTCGTGCCCGACAAGCTCGACTTTGCCCGCGCGCTTGGCGCCGATGCCACCATCGACGCGCGCGAGGGCAATGCGGCCGAGGAAATCCGCGAGATCACCGGCGGCGGCGCCCATGTCGCGCTCGAGGCGCTGGGCATTCCCGAAACCACCATCGGCGCGATGACCTCGCTGCGCAAGCTCGGCCGGATGGTGCAGGTGGGCATGCCGACCGGCAAGAACACCACCATGGCTTTGCCGATGGATACGGTCTATTCGCGCCAGCTTGCCGTTTTCGGCACCCGTGGCATGGCGACCTGGCGCTATCCCTCGCTGCTGTCGCTGATCGATGGCGGCCATGTCGACCTGACGCCGCTGATCGGCCGCCATGTCAAGCTGACCGAGGCCAGCGCCGAGCTGGCCGCCTTCGACGCGCCGGCGCCGCCCGGGGTCGCGGTCATCACCAATTTTCTCGCCTGAGGCTCGCCAGAGAGGAACCTGCCCCATGAAAGCCGCCGTTCTCGTATTCCCCGGGTCGAACTGCGACCGCGACCTCGCCGTGGCCTTCCGCAATGCGGGTGCCGATGTCACCATGGTCTGGCACAAGGAAAGCAGCCTGCCCGAGGGTGTCGATGTGGTGGGCATTCCGGGCGGCTTCTCCTTCGGCGACTATCTGCGCTGCGGCGCCATCGCGGCGCGCTCGCCGATCACCCGCGCGGTGATCGAGCATGCCGCGCGCGGCGGGTACGCGCTGGGGATCTGCAACGGCTTTCAGGTGCTGACCGAAACCGGCGTGCTGCCCGGCGCGCTGATGCGCAATGCCGGTCTGAAATTCGTCTGTCGCCCGGTGCCGCTGACGGTCGGGACCGCCGACAGCGCCTTTACCTCGGGCTATGCCCGGGGCCAGAAGATCACGATACCGGTCGCGCATCACGACGGGAACTATGTCGCCGATGCCGATCTGGTGGCGCGGCTGAGGGATGAGGACCGCATCGCCTTCACCTATGCCGAGGCCGTGAACGGCGCCACCGCCGACATCGCCGGTATCCTGTCCGAGAACCGCCGGGTTCTGGGCCTGATGCCGCATCCCGAACGGGCCGCCGAACCCGCCCATGGCGGGACCGACGGGGCGGCGCTTTTCCGCTCGCTGCTGGGGGCGCTCGTGCCGGCGTGACCCCGCGCCGCTTGAGCGTTCCGACCCGCGCGCGTAGGTTGCGGCCATGTCAAGTGCCCGGCGCAGCCCTTATCGGTCCGCATTCCCTCTGCGGGGGGCCTGGATCGTGCGTCTTGCGCTCTTCGTCCTGATCGCGATCGCGGTCGCGACGGTCTGGACCACCAATGCCTGGCTCACCGACCGGTTCACCGAAAGCACCCGCAGCCGCGCCCAGGTGCGGATGGCGCTTTATTCGGGCAACGTGGTCAGCGAGTTGCAGCGTGCCTCGGTGGTGCCGCTGCTGCTGTCGCGCGATCCGACGCTGATTCGCGCGCTGGAGAATGTCGATTTCTCGCAAAGCTCGCAGCTTCTGATTTCCTATGTCGACGAGATCGGCGCCGCCTCGCTGCAGCTTCTGGACGATAGCGGGCGGGTGGTCGCGGCCACCGACCGCTCGAAGATCGGCACCAACCTGCGCAGCGCGCCATTCTTCGTCGAGGCGTTGCGCTCGAACGATACCGTCTTCATCACCTCGCGCGCCGAGGCGGGCAATTTCACCTTCACCTATTCCCGCGCGATCATGGTCGACCGGCGCAAGGCGGGGGTGATCGTGGTCGGTGTCGATCTGGCCAAGTTCGAGCAGAGCTGGGCCGGGATTTCCGATGCCGTGATCGTGACCGACAGCGAGGGCCAGATCATCCTCGCGACCGAGCCGCGTTGGCGTGGCCGGCTGGTCGACGAGGCGCTCGAGGCGCGCTCGGCGCCCTCGGCCGTCGCGCGTGCGATCCAGGCCACCGCCGATTGGGGGGCGCTGCCGCCCGATGCCTATGTGATGGGCGAGGCGGTGATGCGCAACGAGGCGCGGATCCCGTTCCGCGGATGGCGCATCATCTCGTTCACCCCCTATGTCTCGATCCGCGACAAGGTGAATGCCGTGCTCGCGCTCGAGATCATGGGCTTTGCCATGCTGCTGGCGCTGTCCTTCTACCTGCTCTCGCGCCGGGCGCAGATGAAATCGCTGGGCTATCAGCGCGAGACGGTCGAGCTGCGCGAACTGAATGCCCGGCTCCAGCGCGAGATCGCCGAGCGCGAGCGGGCCGAGAAGAACCTCGAGGTGGCCGAGCAGACGCTGGAGCAAAGCTCGAAACTGGCGGCCCTGGGCGAGATGTCGGCGGCGATCAGCCATGAGCTGAACCAGCCGCTCGCGGCGATGAAGACCTATCTGGCGGGCGCCAGGCTGCTGCTGCAGCGCAAGCGCCCCGAGGAGGCATTGTCCTCGTTCCAGCGGATCGACGATCTGATCGAGCGTATGGGGGCGATCACCCGGCAGCTCAAGAGCTATGCCAGAAAGGGCGGCGACGCCTTCGAGCCGCTCGACATGCGTTTTTCCGTCTCCTCGGCGCTGTCGATGATGGAGCCGCAGCTCAAGCGGCGGAAGGTCACGATCACCCGCTCGGTCCCGCGCGAACCGGTGATGGTGATGGCCGACCGGATCCGGCTGGAACAGGTCATCATCAATCTCCTGCGCAACGCGCTCGACGCCACCCGCGAAAGCCCCGAGCCCCGGATCGACCTGATCCTCTCGGCCGGCGAGACCGCGACGCTGACGGTGCGCGACAACGGCCATGGGATAGAGGACATCGACAAGCTGTTCGAACCGTTTTACACCACCAAGCAGTCCGGTGATGGTGTCGGACTGGGGCTCGCGATCTCGTCGAGCATTGTCGCCGATCTCGGCGGGCGGCTGACCGCCCGCAACGCGCGCGAGGAGGGGGCGGTCTTCGAGGTGCAGCTCCCCGTATTGAACCAGGACAAAGAAGCCGCGGAGTGAGCAGCACATGCCCCAGGCCATGAAGATCGCCATCGTCGATGACGAACAGGATATGCGTCAGTCGATCAGCCAGTGGCTGGCCCTGAGCGGGTTCGACACCGCCACCTATGCCCGGGCCGAGGATGCCCTCAAGGATATCGGCCCCGATTATCCCGGCGTCGTCGTGACCGACATCAAGATGCCGGGCATGGACGGGATCACCTTCCTGAAACGGCTGATGAGCCAGGATTCGAGCCTTCCGGTGATCCTGATCACCGGCCATGGCGATGTGCCGATGGCGGTCGAGGCGATGCGGATCGGCGCGTTCGACTTCATGGAGAAGCCGTTCAATCCCGACCGCATGACCGAGCTGGCCAAGCGCGCCAGCCAGACCCGGCGGCTGGCGCTCGACAACCGGGCGCTGCGGCGCGAGCTGGGCGACGGCTCGGTGCTGGTCAGGAAGCTGATCGGGTCCTCGGCGGTGATGGAGCGGCTGCGCGAGGATATTCTCGATCTGGGCCAGGCCGACGGCCATGTCCTGATCGATGGAGAGACCGGGACCGGCAAGACCCTTGTCGCCCATGCGCTGCATGCGGTGGGGCCGCGCGCCGGGCGCAAATTCGTTCAGATCGCCTGTGCCGCCTTTGCTCCCGAGGCGCTGTCCGCGCGGCTCTTCGGCCCGATCGAGGATGGCTCGACCACGCTTCCCGCAGTCGAGGAGGCCCGGGGCGGGACGCTTTGCCTCGAGGATGTCGAGGCGCTCTCGCCCGCGTTGCAGGCGCGTCTTCTGACCTTCATCAACGAGCAGGGCAGCCCCGCCGAGACCCGGATCATCGCGGTGTCGAACCTGCAGGAGCAGGACAAGACCGTCGAGGACGTGCTGCGGCCCGATCTGTTCTACCGGCTGGCGGCGATGAGGATCACGCTGCCGCCGCTGCGCAATCGGGGCGAGGACATGCTGACGCTGTTCAACCGGCTCAGCGAGCAGTTCTCCGAGGAATATGGCTGCGACGCGCCCGAGGTCACGGCACAGGAAGCGGCCCAGCTGATGCAGGCACCCTGGCCGGGCAATGTGCGTCAACTGATCAACATCGCCGAACGCGCGGTGCTGCAGAACCGGCGCGGCTCGGGCACCATCGCAAGCCTGCTGATGGCCGATAACGAGGCCAGCCAGCCGGTGATGACCACCGAAGGCAAACCGCTGAAAGAATATGTTGAGGCTTTCGAACGCATGCTGATCGACAATACGATGCGGCGTCACAAGGGCTCGATCGCGGCGGTCATGGAGGAATTGTGCCTGCCGCGGCGGACGCTGAACGAGAAGATGGCCAAATACGGTCTCAGCCGCGCCGACTATTTGTGACCGCGGAGGGTGTGGAAAAAGGCATTGTCTTTGACCGCTTCCACCCGCTAATGTCATCCTGCAGAGGGATGCGCCGCCCCGCGGCCGCTCTGCAGGATTTTGAGTTTCGCTGTTTTTTCGCGCGGCGTCGGGCGCCTGATGCCCGGTACCCGCAGGAAACAGACCGATAGGGCCGGTTCCGGCCCACCGCATTCCGGCGCGGAAATGACGCCGGGACAACCGAATGGATGCCGCTTCCGCGGCATCGGAGACGAACCGCGATGGAGCGTGCACAGATGACGAGGCAGGGACGCAGACGGCTTGACGCCGCCGCCCGGGCCTCGCTTGCACGCCTTGACGCCCCAACAAGTCACCCATCAAGCCATTCTGCCCCGCCGGGGCCGAGCGACTTGCCGTGGTGCAAAGAGATCCAATGGCAAAGAAGATGCTCATCGACGCCACCCACGCGGAGGAAACCCGCGTGGTCGTGGTGGACGGAAACAAGGTTGACGAGTTCGATTTCGAGACCGTCAACAAACGCCAGCTTGCTGGCAATATCTACCTAGCAAAGGTCACGCGGGTCGAGCCGTCCTTGCAGGCGGCCTTCGTCGATTATGGCGGCAACCGCCATGGTTTCCTCGCCTTCTCGGAAATCCATCCCGACTATTACCAGATCCCGGTCGCCGACCGCGAGGCGCTTCTGGCCGAGGAGCGTGCCCTGGCCGAAGAGATGGAGGACGATGAGGGCGAAAGCGACAAGCCCAAGCGTCGCAGCCGCTCGCGCCGGAAGCCGCGCGCGGACAAGCCCGCTTCTGCCGCGCCGGAGACTGCGTCCGGGGAAGACGGGGCCGGGGAAGACGGGACCGAGAGTGACGCCGGAGAGGCGGAGGACCGCGAACAGGATGCCGCGGCCGCCGCTGACGTTCCGGCCGCGGAAGACGAGAGCCGGCCGGCCGAAGCTGCTGCGGAAGCCGAGGCCGAGGATGCCGGCCCCGCCGGCGATTCCGAGGAGGATGAGGACGGGAAGGACAACGACCCGCCGCCCTCGGTCATGGCCATGGCCGCGCATAGCGACGATCCGGTCGAGAGCCGCGAGCCGAGCGGTGGCATTCCCGGCATGGATGTCGTCGACCTGGGCGATGACGAGGACGGCGAGGAGCCGGTCGAGGCGGAGGACACCGCCGAGACCCGCAAGTCCTCCTCGCGCCGCCGCCGTCGCAGCCCGCGCAGGAAGACCGACGAGGCCGATGACGCCCCGGCGTCCGTCTCTGATGAGGCCGAGGAAGACGGCCCCGAAGAGGTCCACCATGACGACCAGATCGAGTCGGTCGCCGAGGAGGACGTGCATGAAGAGATCCGCCCGCGCAAACCGCGTGCGCGTCGTTACAAGATCCAGGAAGTGGTCAAGGTCCGGCAGATCATGCTGGTCCAGGTCGTCAAGGAAGAGCGCGGCAACAAGGGCGCGGCGCTCACCACCTATCTTTCGCTGGCCGGGCGCTACTGCGTGCTCATGCCCAATACGGCGCGCGGCGGCGGTATCAGCCGCAAGATCACCAATGCGGTCGACCGCAAGAAGCTGAAGGAAATCGCCTCCGAGCTCGACGTGCCGGAAGGCGCGGGCCTGATCATCCGGACCGCGGGCGCCAAGCGCACCAAGTCCGAGATCCGGCGCGACTACGAATATCTGCAACGGCTCTGGGAACA
Source organism: Rhodovulum sp. MB263 (assembly GCF_002073975.1). Lineage (NCBI taxonomy): Bacteria > Pseudomonadati > Pseudomonadota > Alphaproteobacteria > Rhodobacterales > Paracoccaceae > Rhodovulum > Rhodovulum sp. MB263. Next base: position 1,490,961 of record NZ_CP020384.1, read on the forward strand.
GATCCGCGAACTGACGCTGAAATCCGTCGCGCCCGCCCCGATCTACGAGGAAGGCAATCTGATCAAGCGCTCGATCCGCGACCTCTACAGCCGCGAGATCGACGAGGTTCTGGTGGAAGGCGAGGGCGGTTACCGCCTGGCCAAGGACTTCATGAAGATGATCATGCCGTCCCATGCCAAGAACGTGAAGAATTACACCGATCCGATGCCGCTTTTCGCGCGCTATCAGGTCGAGAGCTATCTCAGCTCGATGTTCAATCCGGTGGTGCAGTTGAAATCCGGCGGCTACCTGGTGATCGGCGTGACCGAGGCGCTGGTGGCGATCGACGTGAACTCTGGCCGGGCCACCAAGGAAGGCTCGATCGAGGAAACCGCGCTGAAGACCAACCTCGAAGCCGCCGAGGAGGTGGCGCGCCAGCTGCGTCTGCGCGACCTCGCGGGTCTGATCGTGATCGACTTCATCGACATGGAAGAGCGCAAGAACAACGCTGCCGTCGAGAAGCGCATCAAGGACAAGCTCAAGACCGACCGCGCCCGGATCCAGGTCGGCCGGATCTCGGGCTTCGGTCTCCTGGAGATGTCGCGCCAGCGTCTGCGCCCGGGCATGATCGAGGCCACGACCCAGCCCTGTCCGCATTGCCACGGCACCGGGCTGATCCGCTCGGATGACAATCTGGCGCTGTCGATCCTGCGCCAGATCGAGGAAGAGGGGGTGCGCGGCCGCTCGCGCGAGGTGCTCTTGAAGGCGCCCATCGGCATCGTCAACTTCCTGATGAACCAGAAGCGCGAGCATGTGGCCCAGATCGAGGCCCGCTATGGCCTGTCCGTCCGGATCGAGGCCGATCCCTTCCTGATCTCGCCAGATTTCTCGATCGAGCGCTTCAAGACCGCCACCCGTGCGGTGCCCGAGGTCGTGACCCCGGTGGTCTCTCTCGACATGTCGGACATGCCCGACCCGGTCGAGGAGGAGGACGAGCACGAGGAAGAGACGCCGGTTGTCGCCGCGGCCCCCGTGCCCGCGCCCGAGGGCGAGGACAAGCCTGGCAAGAAGCGCCGTCGCCGCCGCCGGAAGAAGAAAACCCCGCAGGGCGGTGAGGATCAGGGCGTCGAGGCCGGTCAGGACGAGTCCGACGACGCGGATAGCGATGGCGATACCGACGCGGAGGCGCCCGAGGCGGTGACGGCAGAGGCCGCCAACGAGGCCGCTTCTGCTGAAGAAAAGCCCGCGGAAGAGAAACCCCGGCGCTCGCGCCGCAGCCGGTCGCGCGGTCGCAAGACCGAGCGTCCCGAAGCCGGGGCCGAAGCTCGGGCCGAGGAGGCTGTCGCGCCGAAAGCCGAGGAACCTGCAGCGGTCGAAGCCCAGGTTCCTGCAGAGGCGGCGTCCCCGGTAGAGGCCCCCGTGGTCGAAGAAGCCGCTGTGGAAGAAGCCGAGGCCTCGCCCGAAACGGTCGAACTGCCCGAAGCCGAACTGGCCGCGGAGGCGCCGGTCGCCGAGGCTGCTGTCGAGGCCGAGGAAAAGGCGGCCCCCGAGGCGGAGCCCACGCTGAGGCCTGAAACGCAGCCTGAACCGGAGCCCAAAACCGCCGAGGCGTCGAAAGACAGCGTGCCCAAGCGGCAGGGGTGGTGGTCGGTCGGCCGCTGAGCCGCGACCTTTCCGGAGCTGATGATCGAGGCCCGGTTCCCGAAAGGGGGCCGGGCCTATCCTTTCCGTATCAGATAGAGCGTTGCCGTGCCGGTCTCTTCGGTGCCGATCAGGTCGTGCCCGGCTTCGCGACAGAAATGCGGAATGTCGATCACCGCGACCGGGTCGTCGGCCCAGAGCCTCAGCAGATGGCCCGGGGCGAGCCCGTCCAGCGCCTTGCGCGCCCGCAGGACGGGCAGGGGGCATCTGAGCCCCCGCAGGTCGATCTCGATCTCGGCACCCATGCGACCGCGCTTAGGCCCGATGCGCCGACATGTCCACGGCTTTGTGAGAGGGCGGCCAGTGACGAATGGACCGGCTTCCGCTAGGACCGGACCAGAGGCCGACCGACGGAGGGGTGATGTTCGGAATAGAGCTGATCGATGCGGGGTTGCTGCCTGCCATGCTGGTGGCGCTGGCGGCGGGCCTTCTGAGCTTTCTCAGCCCCTGCGTCCTGCCGATCGTGCCGCCCTATCTGGCCTATATGGGCGGGATTTCGATGGGCGAACTGACCGGAGCGGGCGGCGTGCGCAGACGGGCGACGGTGGCCGCGCTTTTCTTCGTGCTGGGGTTGTCGACGGTCTTTCTGCTGCTGGGCTTCACCGCGTCGGCCTTCGGGGCCTTCTTTCTGCAGAACCAGACCCTGTTTGCGCGGATATCCGGGGCCGTGGTGGTCGTCTTCGGCCTGCATTTCCTGCATGTGATCCGGATCCCGCTGCTCGATCGCGAGGTCCGTGTCGATGCGGGCGACCGCGGCGGATCGGCGCTCGGGGCCTATCTTCTTGGGCTGGCCTTCGCCTTCGGCTGGACCCCCTGTATCGGGCCGCAGCTCGGCGCGATCCTGTCGCTGGCGGCATCCGAGGCCAGCCTCTCGCGCGGGACGGTGCTGCTGGCGGTCTATGCCGCCGGGCTTGGCATTCCTTTCCTGCTGGCCGCGCTCTTCATCCAGCGGGCGATGGGGATCATGACCCGTCTCAAGCGGCATATGGCGCTGATCGAGAGGGCCATGGGGGTGCTGCTGCTCGCGGTCGGGCTTGCGCTTCTGACCGGTGCCTTCAGCAGTTTCAGCTACTGGCTGCTTGAGACATTTCCGGGTCTGGCGCGTCTCGGCTGAGGGAGATTTATATATTTGCCAAATGGTTGCTCTGTGAAGCTCGCCTGGAATCTGCGCACGATGCCCAGCCTTGTATCCAGCGCGCGCAGGGCAGGCACTGGTCGGCAGATGGCGACGCGCTCCGGCGGGGGCGGAGATAAGCCGCAGCACTGTCGCGATCATTCCGCGCCGCAAGAAGGCCGGGCTCTGAAAAACCCGAGATGACGGGAGCGATCGTATGACACAACGCCCCGCACGCATAGCGTCAAGCCGTCGCGTCGATGTCTCGCGACGCGCGGCTTTGACCGTCAGTTCGCGGAATGGCCTGTTTCGCGTCACGAAAGCCGTGGGATGAGCCCGTCCGTCGAAAAGGGGGGGCACCGGACGGTTTTGCAGCAGCGTCGCGAAAGTCACGTCCCTGCTTTCTTCTCTCTTTATACTGGTTTTCTTTTATGCAAAACGGAATGCCCCTGTCGTTCCGGAAAGCGCCCACAACCCGAAACGCGTGAATGCCAGAGGCGGGCGCACAACGAACAGGCGATCTTCACAATGAATCCTCTTGGGGTTAACGTGACATTGCGGCCTTGCGTCGCGCGGCGTGCGGCCACAGCTTGGGGCCGGAATCAAGAGGTGACACGATGACGAGACATGCCCCGAGCGCAGCCCTTGCCCTTGCCCTGCTGGCCGGACCGGCGCTTTCGGCACCGGGCTTCGGGCCCCTGATCGACCCTCAGGATCTGGCCGCATCGCTTGACGCCCCCGCACCGCTCGTTCTCGACATCCGCAGCGGTCCCGACGGCGCCGCGCCGGTCTTCGAGGCGGGACATGTTCCGGGCGCGCGCTCTGCGCCTTACGGACTGTTCCGTGGCCCGGCCGAGAACCCGGGGCAGCTGGTCTCGGAGGACCGGCTGACCGAGGTGCTGCGCAGCCTTGGCGTCACCCGCGACCGGCCGACGGTGATCGTGCATCAGGGCCGCGATGCCTCGGATTTCGGTGCCGCCGCGCGGGTCTACTGGACGCTGAAATCGAGCGGGGTCAGCGCGCTTGCGATCCTGAATGGCGGCATGGCGGGCTGGAGCGCGGCCAGGCTTCCGGTCGAGACCGGCCCGGCCCTTGGCCATGCGCCCAGCGATATCGAGGTCAGCTTCAGCCATGAATGGCTGGCCACGACCGAGGATGTCGAGGCCATCGTCGCGGGCAAGGCCGAGGGGGCCCTGATCGACGCCCGGCCCGAAGCATTCTGGGCGGGCAATGCCAAGCATCCGGCCGCGTTCCGGCCCGGCACGCTGCCGCAATCGCGTCCGCTGCCCCATTCAAGCTGGTTCGAGGCCGACGCCCCCGCCCGGATCGCGCCCGAGGCGGCCGCCGGGCTGGCCGCCGCCAATGGCCTCGGCGCTGGCGATGCGCCGGTATCCTTCTGCAACACCGGCCATTGGGCCGCCACCAACTGGTTCGCCCTCAGCGAGCTGGCGGGGATCGAGGGGGTCAGGCTTTACCCTGAATCGATGGTCGGCTGGACCCGCTCGGGCCATGAGGCGGCGAATGTTCCCGGTCCGCTTCGCAATCTCTGGAACCGTGTGAGCGGACGCTACTGATTTCATTGACCCAAGTGAATTGACAAGCCCCATGACATATCGCAGCCAGGCAATGCCCCTTTCCTCCCGTCTTCTCCCCCGTACCGCCGGTCTTGGCCTTCTTGCCCTTGCGGTGCTGGCCGTGGCCGCCATGGCCGGGCCGCGCTCGGGCGCGCTGCTGGCCATCGGGCTTGGCTTCGGCCTCGTGCTGGAAGGGCTGCGCTTCGGCTTCACCGGCCCCTGGCGGCGGATGATCCTGCAGCGCGACGCATCGGGACTGGTGGCGCAGATGGTTTGCCTTGCGCTGGTGGCGGCGGCAGCCTTTCCGATGCTGGCCAACCATCCGGGCGAGCTTCTGGGGGCCCATGCGCCGGTCGGCTTCGCCATGCTCGGCGGCGCCTTCGTCTTCGGCGCCTGCATGCAGATCGTGCTGGGCTGCGGCTCGGGCACGCTGGTCAATGCGGGCTCGGGCAATCTGGTCGCCGTGGTCGCCTTGCCCTTCTTCTGTCTCGGCAGCTTCTTCGGGGCCTATCATCTGCTCTGGTGGACCGGGCTTGGCGCGCTGCCGGTCGCTGTGCTGGCAGGCAGTGACGGGCTGGCGCTGACACTGGTGCTGCTGGCCTCGGTCGCGGGGCTGGCGCTGGCGCTGGCCGATCCGGAAAAGCGCGCGATCCCGGGGCGCTACTGGGTGGCGGCGATCCTTCTGGCGGGGCTTGCGATCCTGCATCTGGCGGTGGCGGGGCAGCCCTGGGGCGTGGTCTACGGCCTCGGGCTCTGGGTCGCGAAGGGCGCGAGCGCGCTTGGCGCCGATCTCTCGGGCTCGGCCTTCTGGACCGCACCCGGCAATGTCGAGCGGGTCCGGGAGAGCGTGCTGACCGATGTGACCTCGCTGACCGATCTGGGGCTGATCGCGGGCGCGGCGCTGGCCGCGTTCTGGCGCGACGGGCTTTCGGGGCGGATCGCCGATCACCCGGCCCGGGCCTGGGTCGCGGTGGTGATCGCGGGCTTTCTGCTGGGCTATTCCTCGCGGCTGGCCTTCGGCTGCAATATCGGAGCCTTCTTCTCGGGCATCTCGACCGGCAGCCTGCATGGCTGGGCCTGGTTCGCCGCCGCCTTCACCGGATCCTGGTACGGCATCAAGCTCCGGCCCTGGCTGGGGCTCGAGGGGCGGTCATGACCCGGCGCCCGGTGGTTCTGAGCCTCCTGGCGGCGGTTGCGGGGTTTCTGGCCTTCGATCTCGCACGCTCGGCCCCGCTCGATCCCTATCTCTCGCCGCCGCTTTTCGCGCTGGGGTCTGGCCAGGCGGCGGGCGGTGCCCATTGCGCGGCCCTTCCCAGCCGCTGAACGAGTCCGATGCCCCCTTGAACCGGCGCAGCACCCGGCCTATCTTCAGCCTGTCTCGCAAGGGACTATGGCGATAAACGCGCCCGTAATAAGCGGATCGGACCCGGGGGCGGTACCCGGCGGCTCCACCAAATATCCCACATTGGCGGGATCATGGGGCCGAAACAGGATCGACGGACGTCTAAAGGGGTTAGCTTTTGCCCGGTGAGCTACCACCGTTATCGGTGCAAGCATGATAGTTGCCAATGACAACCGTGCTCCGGTGGCGCTGGCTGCGTAAGCAGTCCGCAAAACCAAATCTTAAGCCCTTGCGTCTAGCAACGTAAGGCGGGGTTCGCAGGCACCTGGCAACAGAAGCCTGCACTTCCCCCCGTGCTTCCCCTTTTTAGGTGGGTTCTCTGAGAGGTTTCGGTCCTTCCGTTCCTTTTTCAAACGCCGACCATCTTGTCCTCATCGCGCATCGTCAGGCGCGCTCGGTAGCACCTGAGCGCTGGTCGTCCTGCCCGATTGCTGATGGTCGTATTCGCCCGTCCCGGCAGACATCCCCGAAATGCTTCCCGAAACCCGGATGCCCCGTCGGCTCTGTCCCATAACCGGGCCTTGGCGACGGGAGGAGACGGCCGGCAGGAAAACCCTTCCAGCCCTCTGGCGTTGCCGGTCGCCGCGGCACCTGTTTCCCGGCCTTCCGAACATGATCTCGATCCGGGTGCGGCCTCTGTTGCGGCGCTTTTCCCATCCGATGGTTATGCCGCAGGACGTTCGATTTCGAGGGATTGTCATTTTTTCAATGGTTTGCGGAGCCGATTGGCACCGTCGGCGCGGTTGGCAAGCCGCCGATCCCTTCCAGACAGACAGCCGGCACTGCAGAGCGGTCGCGCAACCCGGCCCGCCTGCAAGCGCGGAGGTCCATGGCGAATGGCATCACCTCTCGGGAAAACAGCGCCGGAAGACCGCGCCCTGCCGTTTCGGCTGCAGGCGCGCGTGAATTCAGGGCGTTCGCCTGCTCAGGCCGGTCGTGATCGCCTTCCGCTCGGCTGCCTGACCATTGGGGGCTCCGGCGAAGATATCCCTCTCGTTCCTGCGCTGCCATCGGGTCGGGAGGGGCGTCGGCCGCCCATCTGCGGACGGTGCATCGCGCCATCGCCAGCCCTTGCGATCTGTGAGGGCGTCCCGAGCGATAGGCGCCGGCCATCGCCCCCGGCCTGGTATCGCCCTTGAGAAGGCAGGGCTGAGGCCGCGCCATCCGTGCGTCGCCCCATTTCAATTCGGGCGCGCCACGCATGTCGACAAGGGAATTGCGCGCCGGTCGATGCGGCCAGAGGCTAATGGAAATCCCGGCTGGGAAACAGCCGCTTGGCCTGCTCGCGAGGATGCCGGGCGGCAGTGGCAGGGCGCGGCGGGCGGGGGGCATCGTCGGCGCATGGCTGGGGGGCGGCGATGGTTCCGGCAAGCGGATGGTTGAGATCGGACAGGCGGCCGGAGAGGTCCTCGACCCGCTCTGCGATCAGGTGAACGACGAGGCCGTCGCGTTGCAGCCGTCCCGTCACCCGCAGCAGCCGCCCGCCCATCACCGCGCGCCGGAACCGCTCGAACACCTTCGGCCAGACCACCACATTGGCTACGCCGGTCTCGTCTTCCAGGGACAGGAAGATCACCCCCGAGGCGGTGCCGGGGCGCTGCCGGGTGATGACCAGGCCGCAGACGGAGGTGGGCCGCAAGGGCGCTTCGGCCAGCCGGTCATGGGGGGTGAGGCCGGACAGGGCAGGGCGCAGCAGCTCCATCGGATGGGCGCGGAGCGACAGGCGCAGCGAGACATAATCCTCGACCACCTGTTCGCCCAGATGCATGGCCGGCAGCGCCACGTCCGGTTCGTGGATCGCCTCGCCATCGATCGGATCGTCGAAGAGCGGCAGCGGTGCCTGTGCCCGGATCGCCCGGATCTGCCACAGCGCCTCGCGGCGGGAAAATCCGATCCCGGCAAAGGCGTCGGCCTCGGCCAGGCGTTCCAGCATGGCGGGCGCGACGCCCGCGCGACGCCAGACCGTCCCGGGGTCGCGATAGCCGTTGCCGCGGGCGGCGACGATCCAGTCGGCCTCGTCCCGCCGGACGCCCTTGATCTGACGAAACCCCAGCCGCAGCGCCAGCGCCCCGTCGGCGCGCCGCTCGAGGCTGTTGTCCCAGGTGCTGTGGTTGATGCACACCGGCCGGACCTCGACCCCATGCTCGCGGACATCGCGCACGATCTGGGCGGGGGCGTAGAACCCCATCGGCTGGGCATTCAGCAGTGCGCAGGCAAAGACCGCCGGGCGGTGGCATTTCAGCCAGGCCGAGACATAGACCAGCAGCGCGAAGGCCGCGGCATGGCTTTCGGGAAAGCCGTAATCGGCGAAGCCCTCGATCTGGCCGAAACAGCGTTCGGCCACCTCGGGGCCGTAGCCGTTGGCCAGCATGCCCGCCACGAACTTGTCGCGGAACTGGCCGATGGTGCCCATGCGCCGGAACGAGGCGATGGAGCGGCGCAGCCGGTCCGCCTCCTCGGCGGTGAAGTCCGCGCCCACCACCGCGATCTGCATCGCCTGTTCCTGAAAGAGCGGCACGCCGAGGGTGCGACGGGTGACCTCTTCCAGCGCCGGGCCGAAGGCCTCGGGCGCCTCCAGCCCCTGGCGGCGGCGGATATAGGGCTGCACCATGCCGCCCTGGATCGGGCCGGGGCGGACGATGGCGACCTCGATGACCAGATCGTAGAAGGTGGCGGGCTTCATCCGCGGCAGGAAGTTCATCTGCGCCCGGCTTTCCACCTGGAACACCCCCACCGCATCGGCCCGCTGCAGCATCCGGTAGGTGGCCGCGTCCTCCTGGGGCACGGTGTTGAGGCTCAGGACCCGGTCCTCGTGGCGCTCGATCAGATCGAAGGCCTTGCGGATGCAGCTGAGCATCCCCAGCGCCAGGATATCGACCTTGAGAATGCCCAGCGTGTCGATGTCGTCCTTGTCCCATTCGATGACGGTGCGGTCCTCCATCGCCGCGTTCTCGATCGGGCAGAGCTCGTCCAGCCGCCCGCGGGTGATGACGAAGCCGCCGACATGCTGGGACAGATGCCGGGGAAAGCTGATGATCTCGCCGATCAGGTGCAGCGTCTGGGCCAGCCGCCGGTCGGCCGGATCGAGCCCCAGCTCGCGGATCCGGTCCGGATCGGGGCCCTTGCCCGAGATGCCCCAGACCTGGCCCGACAGGGCGGCGGTGACATCCTGCGACAGGCCCATGACCTTGCCCACCTCGCGGATCGCGGCGCGGGTGCGGAAATGGATCACCGTGGCGCAGAGCCCGGCCCGGTCGCGGCCGTATTTCGCATAGATATGCTGGATGACCTCCTCGCGGCGCTCATGCTCGAAATCGACGTCGATATCGGGCGGCTCGCCCCGGTATTTCGACAGGAAGCGTTCGAAGACCATGGCGATCCGGTCGGGCGGGACATCGGTGATCCCGAGCGCCCAGCACAGGATCGAATTGGCCGCCGAGCCGCGCCCCTGGCACAGGATGCCGATCGAGCGGGCATGGGTGACGATGTCATGCACCGTCAGGAAGTAGGCGGCGAAGCCCAGCTCGCCCACCACCCGCAGCTCTTTCTCGGCCAGCGCCTGATAATGCTCGGGAATGCCCTCGGGACAGCGGCGGGCCAGACCTTCGCGCGCCAGCCGGTCCAGCCGTGCCTGCGGGGCCTCGTCCCCGGCGGCCTCGTCGGGATATTCATAGGCAAGCTCGTCGAGATCGAAGCAGCAGCGCGCCGCGATCTCGAGGCTGCGGCGGAGCGCGGCGGGATGGTCGCGGAACACACGCGCCATGTCGGCGGCGCCCTTCAGCCGGCGCTCGGCATTGGGCAGCGCCCGGGTGCCGATCCGGTCGATGGTGATCTTCTCGCGCAGGCAGGTCAGCACATCGGCCAGCCGCCGCCGGTTGGCGCGGTGCATCAGCACGTCGCCCACCGCCACCATCGGCGCGGCGGCCCGCAGCGCAAGCCGGGCGCAGGCCGCCAGATGGGCCTGGTCGGTCCCGTCATAGCGCGGTGCCGCGCCCAGGAAGACACGGCCGGGATGGCGGCGCTGCATCTCGCGGACCGGCTCGGCGCAGGTCTCGGGATCGGCCTGCGGCAGCGCGATCAGGATCAGGCCCTGCGCCGCCTCTGTCAGGTCCTGCCGGTCGAGATGGCAGCCGCCCTTTTCGGCCCGGCGCTTGCCCAGGGTCAGAAGACGGCTCAGCCGCTGATAGGCGTCGCGGTCGGTGGGCAGCGCGATCCAGTCGACGGGGCTGTCGCGCAGCACCAGGCGACAGCCCACGATCAGCCGGGGCAGTGGCAGCGGCAGGGTAGGCGTTTCGGGGCGGGCGAGATCCTGCGGATCGCCGAGCGCCTGCCGCGAACAGGTGTCGATGCGGTGCTGCGAGCGGATGCGCACCGTCTCGATCTGCTCGCGCCGCATCTCCTTCAGCGCGGCATGGGCGCGCACGACGCCCGCCAGCGAGTTGCGGTCGGTGATCGCGATGGCGGCAAGCCCCAGCTCGGCGGCGCGCAGCACCAGTTCCTCGGGATGCGAGGCGCCGGTCAGGAAGGTGAAATTCGTCGTCACGCAGAGTTCGGCATAGCCCGCGGTGCCCGGGGCATTGGGCAGCGGGTCTCGGGGCTCTCCGCTCATGCGAATTCTCCCTGCACGAACCAGCCCGGCGCCTGCGGCGTATGGAACAGCCACAGCCGCCGCCCCTGCCGGGTCTCGACCCGCCAATAGTCGCGGACGCCCGAACGCCAGTTATCATCCTCCAGCCACCATTCCGGCGCGATGCGTTCGGGCCCGGTGGCACGCGCCGTGTTCAGCGCCATGCGCCGCCAGCGGAACCGCCCCGGCGGTTGCGGCCCGGTCCCGGCGATGGGCTCGGGCGGAAACAGCCGCAGCGTGCGCGGATGCGGGACGATCCAGGCCCCGCCCGGCTCGGACCAGGCGGCGGGTGCGATCAGGAAGCTGCGCTCGGGGATATGGCTGTCGGCGGGGAGGAAGCGGCGGATGTTCTCCAGCCCGATCCGGGTTCCGATCCGGGTGATCAGGTCATCCAGCCCATCCGTCCGGTCACCGCCGTGAAAACCGGTCTGGCAAGGCGGCAACGGTTCCACCTGCACCGCTTCGAGCCGCAGCCGGTCGATGCCCCAGCCCGCCTCGACGCCCGCGACGCCGCGCTCGAACAGAGGCAAAATGCGCGCGGGTTCGCGCAGGGGGCGGGCCAGGCGCAGTTCGATCTGCCGGCTGTCCCCGTCGACGCGGTTCAGTGTCAGGCACAGCACGCGCGCGCCATGCTGCCGGTCTTTCAGCCGGGCGCAAAGCGCCTCGAGCAGCCGTCCGGTCCCGGCCATGACATCGCTGACCAGCCCGATCGGCTCCGGCAGGCTCAGGCGCAAGGCGTAATGCGGCGGCTCGGCCTCGGGCGCGATCGCCTCGGGCTCGGCCCCAAGCGCCTGGTCCAGCCGCTTCAGCAGATCGGGGCCGAAGCGGCGGGCCAGCGGCGCGCGCGGCCGCGCCGCCAGGTCGGCCACCGTGCGCAGCCCCAGCCGCTCCAGCGCGGCGACGGTCTCCTCCTCCAGACGCAGCGCCCGGACCGGCAGATGGCCCAGGGCCTGCAGCGGGTCCGCGCCGGGCGCGGCCACGCCCTCGCCATGGCGGGCCAGGGCCCAGGCCGCGCCGCGGGTCGCGGCCAGTCCCAGCCGCGCGGCAATCCCGGCCCGGATCAGCCGGGCGCGGATGTCGGCGAGCATCTCGGCCTCGCCGCCGAAAAGATGCGCCGAGCCGGTGATGTCGAGGACCAGCCCATCCTGGCCCTCGGTCCCCGCCCAGGGACAGTAGCGCGTGGCCCAGCGGCAGAGCGCGCGAAGAAACCGCGCATCGGCGGCCGGATCGGCCGGACGGCTGAGAAGATCGGGGCAGAGCGCACGGGCATCGGCCAGGGCCATGCCGCGATGCAGGCCACGGGAGTCGGCCGCGAGGTTCAGGCAATGGATCCGCTCGCTCCCGGCGCGGGTCACGCTCAGCGCGAAAGGGGCCTCAACCGGGCGCAGCCTCAGGGCCCGGTCGCTCGCCAGCCGGGGAAACCAGATCGAGACGATGCGTCTGTGCATCCCATCGAACATGCCAGTCCCCAACTGTTCCCGATTTGTTCTTTATAAGGGACCAGCGCTGCAGAGTCGAGCCGGCCGGATCGAAGACCGCATCGAAAACGGGAGTGCAGTGCCAGCGGGTCTCGGCCGCGTTGCTGCCCGCGCCCCCGCTTTCGATGCGGTCGGCGATGATCGACAGCGCGGTGGCGTTGCCGTCCCGCGCCGCAAGCTGCAGCCGCCGCCCCGCTGTCAGCCCCAGGGCCTTGGTCAGCTCCGTCACCACCAGCGGCACCGCGCCCGAGCGCAGGGCCTCTTCGGTCACGGCCAGCGCCTCGGCCTGGTCGCGGGGCTCGGCCAGCAGGAGGCGTCCGGGGTCGATCATGGCGGCTACCCCGGCAGGGTTGATCCGCTCGGTCTGCCAGCTTTCGGCGACCCAGAGCAGCGGCCCTCCGATCCGGGCAGCCTGGGCCAGGGCGAAGAAGACCGCGCCCGGGCCGCAGACCTCATGGGCGCGACCGCGGCGCAGCGACGGGAAGGGCATGGAACCGGTCTGCATGGCAGATGACAATATCGGGCAACATCCCGTGCCGGACAAGGCGATGCGATGCCAGGGCCCTGTATCGACCGGCAGGGCGGCGAAGGGCATCGGTCCCGGACGCGCTCAGGGCGCCGGACATCGGCCATGGGGACAAGGGGCATCTGCCGCATGCCGCGTTTTCCGAGGGCAATCGCCAGCGGGCCTGCCCGGCCCGTTGCTCCTGTGCCCGGACGCATGTCGCGTTGCTGTCGCCGGGGCGCAGCCTCCCCATGACGGTCGTGTCGGGCCTCTGGTTGCCAAGCTCTTGGAGAGGTTCTAATTGTTCGTCCGAGGACGGCCTCACCATTCCGGTCATCATGCGGGACGGCCCGGTGGAAGGAGATCGCGCATGGCCTGGATCTGTCTTTTTGCGGCCGGTATCCTGGAGATCGTCTGGGCATTCTCGATGAAGAAGTCCGCCGGTTTCACGCTTGTCACCCCGACAATCATCACCCTCATCACGATGCTCGCCAGCTTCGGGCTGTTATCCGTGGCGATGAAGTCGCTTCCGCTCGGCACGGCCTACACGATCTGGACGGGGATCGGTGCCGTTGGCGCATTCGTCGTCGGGATCGTCGTTCTGGGAGAGGCGATCACGCCGGCCCGGATCATTGCGGCGCTTCTCATCATCAGCGGCATCATCATGATGAAGCTGGCCAGCGCCGACTAGACCGCCGCCGAAAGGAACGGCCTCCGGATGCCCAAAAGGTCGGGTCTTCCACGGTCGGGGCGGCAATCTGAGGCGTCCAGACAGGCCAGTCGCTGGGTCATGGACAGTCCTTGGTGGGAGGAGCTTTGACAATTGCCATGGATTGCGTTCTCGGCGCGTCGCGCCGCTATCGGCCGGGCTGACAGCCGAGCATGGCGATCGGGGCGCAAGGATCATCTTCCGATCAAGATCGCGGCTCCGGCATCCGGGCGGAGGCGTGCATTCCCGGTCAGGGCGGCGGCCGTCGGGTCTTCCCGGACCTTGCCGGACCTGCCGGAGCAGAGCCCGGAAGGCGAAGATATTGCGACCGGCGACAGAGCCTGTGACCTGCGATGCGGTCCCTTAGGGCCGTCCTGCGGTGCGGGGGTGTCATGCTCCCGGGAGCGCTCCCCCCGATCGGCCGGGAAACGGCCCCGGAGGTGGCCCGGGCAAAGCCCCCCCGACCATGCCCGGGCAAATGCTCTGCCTGGCCCATATCCGTCCCGGGCAGAGCGTGCCTCGGGGGCGGGCGCGGTTCAGGTCGCCGAATGCCAGCGCAATTCCCCCTCCCGTTCATCTCCCGGAGAGTGCAGGGGCGCGCGTGGAATCATGCCGAGATCCCCGGGCGCCACCGGCGATGTGGTGCACCTCTGCGCTCATCGTGAAAACGGTTGTCCGGCACCGGCGCGGTCCTGCGTATCCGCCTTGTCGGACATCCCGCGGAGAAGACGGCCCCGGCCGGTCGAAAGCGCCGGAGGCGCAAATGCAAAGCCTCTGTTGTGCAGCCGTCCTCCCGATCATGATCTCGCGTCCCGCCTTGTGGCCGGGAGGAAGGATGCGCAAGCGGGCCGTCCGGTTGGAAGCCCGGTCCAGACCCGGCAGATCACCCGATTGCGATCAGCGCGAGCGACGTCTGCGCCGGCTTCCGCCGCCATCGGCATTGAAGACGACATCTGGCAGATCCAGCCGGCGGGCGAGTTCCGGGAACGGATCCGAGGCATGGGGCAGGGCATTCGCGGCCACGAAATGCTCCTGGAACCTGGGCTCGGTCGCGGTCTCGACCTTTTCGATCCTGCGCACGATCTCTTCGATCCTGCGCCGTGCGGCGATCGAACAAAGCGCAATCCGCGCACCGGTCCCGGCGGCATTTCCCGCGGACCGAACCCGATCCAGGGGGACGTCGGGGACCATGCCCAGCACCATGGCGTGCAGCGGGCTGATATGGGCACCGAAGGCCCCGGCCAGAACCACCCGCGCGACCCGGTCGACGCCGCGGCGGTCCATCAGCAGCCGCGCGCCAGCGTAAAGCGCTGCTTTCGCAAGCTGAATCGCCCGGATATCGGTTTGGGTCACGGCAATGACGGGCCCGCCGGCAGAGGAGCCGTCATGCAGCAGATAGGACTGGGTGCGGCCCTCGGGGCGGCAGCGCCCGGAACCGGTCTGGGCGGCCGAGCCGATCAGGCCCGACCTGTCGACAAGCCCTGCCAGCCGCATTTCGGCCACCGCCTCGATGATGCCGGAACCGCAGATGCCGGTGATGCCGGCCGGGCCGACGGTTTCGGCGAAATCCGGGGCGTCGGACCACAGCTCGCAACCGATCACCTTGAAGCGGGGCTCTTTCGTGGCGGGGTCGATCCGGATCCGTTCGATGGCCCCGGGGGCAGCGCGTTGACCCGCGCTGATCTGTGCGCCCTCGAAGGCGGGGCCGGTCGGCGAGGAGCAGGCCAGCACGCCGTTCCGGTCGCCGAGCAGGATCTCGGCATTGGTGCCGACATCGACGATGAGGGTCAGCTCGTCCGCCTCTTCGGGGGCTTCGCTCAGCGCCACGGCGGCCGCATCCGCCCCGACATGCCCCGCAATCAGAGGCAGCAGATAGGCGCGGGCCTCCGGATTGATCGCGCCGATCCCCAGATCGCGGGCCGCAAGCGACAGCGCGCCCGAGGTCGCCAGCGCAAAGGGCGCCTGTCCCAGCTCGACCGGATCGAGCCCCAGCGCAAGGTGGTGCATCACCGGATTGCCGACCAGGACCGTCTCGACGATTTGCCGGGACGAAATTCCGGCTTCGATCACGATCTCGCCGGCAATCCGGTCGAGCCCGGACTGCAGGGCGGCCGTCATCTCGGCGGCCCCCCCGGGGCTCAGCATTGCATGCGACACCCGGCTCATCAGGTCTTCGCCGAAGCGTATCTGCGGGTTCATCCGGCCCGAGGAGGCGAGGACGGTACCGGTCGAGAGATCGGTCAGATGCGCGGCGATGGTGGTCGACCCGATATCGATCGCCAGCCCGTAGAGCGGCCCTTCGAAGAAGCCGGGCCAGATGTCGAGAATTTCGAGCCCGTCCGGAGCGCGATGCAGCGCGACGGTCACCTGCCAGTCGCCATGACGCAGTGTCGACTGAAGCCGGGCCAGAACCGACAACGGACAGCGTGCGGGGCCGATGTCCCATTGCGCGGCCAGGGCCGAATTCAGCCGTTCCAGATCACCACTGGGCGCTTGCAGGTCGGGCTTGGCCACCTCGACAAGGCACAGCCGCGTGGCCGGGTCCATCTCGATCGCGCGGAGCTCGGCCGCCTTGCGCACGACCTGGCGGTGGATCTGGCTTTCCGGAGGCACGTCGATCACGGCATCGGCGAGGATGCGCGCCTGACAGCCCAGGCGGCGGGTGGGGGGCAGGCCGCGTTTCTCGTCATAGCGCTGCTCGACGGCATTTTTCGGGGAGAGGGCCTGCTCGGTGACGGTTATCCCGTGCTTGGGGAAGGTGCCGGTCCCGAGCGCGATCTGGCATTTCGAGCAGATGCCGCGCCCGCCGCAGACGCTGTCGAGATCGACGCCGAGGCGTCGCGCGGCATCGATAACCGAGGTCCCGGAAGGTACCCGGCCACGCCGACCGGAGGGCGTGAAGACGACGAGGGGAGGATCATCACGGTTCATGCGGGCCTCGATTTTTCGTCGAAAAATCGTTGCCATTCTTCGATGAAGAATGGCTTAGCAGATGACACGCAGACCATGGGGATTGCAGATGACGATGAGCTGCCCGCCGCATTCGACCATGTGAAAGCCGCGCCTGCGGACTTCTGCCACGAAGCGTTCCATGCCGATCTCTCGTTCGACCCAGTGGCGCGACCGCCGGACCACGCCGCCCTTCGCCACCGCCTGGGCCGAGAAGACCAGAGCGATCCAGCTGTCGGGCGGTGTGGGGCGCGAGACGAATTCCATGCCCGCAATTCTGACGGTTTCATGGTTAAGAACATCTTACCGCAATCCGTTCGATCAGCCGCGTCGCCGTCGCCGGCCGCTGCCCGCCGCCGCAACCGCATGTGATGCCTCGGCGAAGCTCGCTCCGGCCGCGACACCGTCGAGCACCCGAGAGAAGCGGATCCACTCTCCTCCATTGGCGTCATGGTTCATCAGCAGGTTGGCGGCGCGGACCGCTTCCATCTCGACCGGACGGACCGGGTTCATGATCGCCGAGGTCATGCCGGCCCCGATCGCCATCGGCAGGAAGGCCGCGTTCACGCCATGGCGCTGGGGCAGTCCGAAGGAAATGTTCGACGCGCCGCAGGTGGTATTCACGCCCAGCTCCTCGCGCAGCCGCCGCACCAGCGCAAAGACCTGTCGCCCGGCGCTGGCCATCGCCCCTACCGGCATCACCAGCGGATCGACCACGATATCGCAGGACGGGATGCCGAAATCGGCCGCGCGCTCGACGATCTTCTTTGCCACGGCAAAGCGGATATCCGGATCTTCGGAAATCCCGGTATCGTCATTCGAGATCGCGACCACCGGCACATTGTATTTGCGAACCAAGGGCAGCACCCGCTGGAGCCGCTCTTCCTCGCCGGTCACCGAATTCAGCAGCGGCCGACCTTCAGCTGCGGCAAGCCCCGCTTCGAGCGCCGCGGGAACCGAAGAGTCGATACAGAGCGGCGCATCGACCAGACCCTGCACCAGATCGATCATCCGGCGCATCAGCGGCGGTTCGGTCTGGTTCGGATCGGGGTTCGAATTGTAGACGACGCCCGCATTCACATCGAGCACCATCGCCCCGCAGGCCACCTGCTCCAGGGCGTCCCTCTCGACGGTCGAGAAATCGCCGGCCTCCAGTTCGGCCGCCAGTTTCTTGCGGCCGGTCGGGTTGATGCGTTCGCCGATCACGCAGAAGGGCTCGTCGAAGCCGATGGTGACGGTGCGGGTCTTCGACTCGAGAACGGTACGGGTCATGGCGCTCCTCAGTTGTCCTGGGCGGGGGCGAGGCCATGTGCGGCCAGCCACCGGGTGTTGGTCGCGATCCCGCCGAGCGGGAAGAAATGCACCCCGGCAATCGGGAAATCGGCCCGGCGCCGGGCGGTCCCGGCCAGATCGTCGAGAAAGCCATCGGGCGTGAAGGGCAGCACCAGCTTGCTGACATCGCGCGCCCGGCGCTGCAGCACGGCGAGCGACGGGCCGACGCCGCAGGCGATGGCATATCTGACCAGGGTCTGCAGCTTGGCCGGGCCCGCCACGCCGATATGGATCGGCAGATCGATGCCCCGGTCCCGGACCCGGTCGGCCCAGGCAATCACCGGGTCTGCCTCGAAGGCGAACTGGGTGACGATGGCCATCTCGGCATCGGTCCGCGCGGCGAAGGCCTGTTTCCAGCCGAGGGCCGCCATCATGTTGCGCTCGGAGCCGTCGGGGTCGATGTCGCGGCTGCCCTCGGGATGACCGGCGACATGCAGTCGGACGAAGCCCGCGCGGTCGAAGAGCCCGGTCTCGAGCAACTGCATCGAGGAGTGGAAGTCCCCCTTCGGCGTCGGGATGCCGCCCGCCAGGATCAGCCCCTCGCGGACCCCGGCCTCGCCGGCATAGCGCGCGATCCAGTCGGCAAGCGTCGCGGTGTCGGGGATCGAGCGGGCCGCGAAATGCGGCATCGGCACGAAGCCTTCCTCGGTCAGTCGCCGGGCGGTCGCCACCATGTCCCCGATCGGGGTGCCATCGAGATGGGCGACATAGACCCGGGTTCCGGCAGGCAGCAGCGTGCGGAAATTGGCAATCTTCGCGGCCGTCTTCGGCATCACCTCGATCGAATAGCCCCGGACGAATTCCGCCAGCTGCGCCGTTCGACCTGCCGTCTGGCCTGCCGACCCTCTGCCCGCCCTGTCGCATTTTCTGAAATTCAGCAGTGCCATTGCGTCCTCCCGCAGACCGTTCACGCCCGTTGCCAGCCGCAATCGGCGATCAGTTTCCCAAGTCGTGCCGCGTCATATTCAGCCGCGATCCGCTCGGTCTCGGCCGTGGCCAGCATCTCCGGATCGCCCTCGCGCTCGACGGGCTTCGAGCGGTGCCATTCGGCGAGATAGGCCTCGCTGTCCTTCGCGCCCACCCGCATCGCGCAACGGTCGATGGCCTGCTCGAAGCGCTCTGGCAGCACCCGCTTGGCGGCGCGGCGGCCCCGTCCCACGATGACCTGCGCCGGTATGTCGCGCCAGTAGACGATGACGAGTTCAGGCATCCGATTCTCTTCCTCCCTTCCCAAGGTGTAATCCGACCCGGTTCCGGCGCGGAGGCGGATTTCGACAGGATGAATGCGCGTTGCGACCTCGGCTTCGGTCGGTATCGCGCAGGACCGATCCCGGCGCCGGCGCAGAGGAGGCGCCGGGCCGACATTCCTGCCTCTGGGCGTCCTTTGGGCGGCGTCCCCTGCCATCCGGGCCTGGCTGCTCCCCCGGGTGCTGCCGAAACAGATCCCGGCGGAGACAGGCCCTGGCCGAAGCAGGCCCGGCAGGACAGAAAACCCGACCGAAAGGCTTATGGCCGAAAACGAGCCGCATGGTGCAGGCAGCGGGAAGAAAGGGCGCTCAGGCCGGGCCGCCTGCCGTTACGTCAATGCGAGAGGGGAGCCTAAATTTTAGAATTTTCTTCATTTTTCATGATAATTAGGCTTTTTCCGACCGATAAGAAAATCGTTTCATGGTACAGAATTGCGAGTCGCCCGGGCGGAGTCCGTGACACGCTCGTTTCGCGAGCGCAATACAGGTCAGACACAGGTCCGGCACGGGGACCAGTTGGTATGAGGATATGGCGATGAAAGCGCATCTGGGACAGGTGATGACGATTGTGGCTGGGCTGACCGCTGCCATGGCACTCGGACAGGCCGGGGCGACGACGATGCCGCCGGGGACCTTGAAACTGGTTCCGTCGCCGGTCTTCGAGAGCCGCTCCTCTGCCGATGACGGGACCTCGACCGATGTGGCGATCTCGCTCGGTGTCAGTGTGTGCCGTCATGCCGCGGCCGGGGTGACCCCGGCCTGCGCGCTGATGTTTCCCGCTGCGATCGCCTCGGATCACGGCGCGCGCAACCTGCCGCGCCCCGAACTGCTTGCCGCGCTCGATGGCGATGACGGAGCTTCGACCCCGTTCTGGCCCGGCAATGGCGGGGGCCGCGCTGCCGGCGGCGGCGGCACCGGCGCGCTGCCCTGGGCGGCGCCCAGCACCGTCAGCGGCGGCAGCAACGGGCGTCAGGGGGGCGGCGATGATCCGGCCCGGCCGCCCGTAGACCCGGACGATCCTTTGCCGGTGCCGCTGATGCCGAGCGCGGCCTTCCTGCTTCTGGCCGTGGCCGGGTTCGGCTCTTTCGTGCGCCGCCGGTCCTGAGACCGCGCCGCCCTCCGGGAAGGGCGGGCAGGCGCGATCTGTGGCATTGCACGAAGGTCTTCGGGCCGCTACCCTGCTGGCAACTCGATTGGAGGGCGATCCTATGGCGCCCAGGCGTCCGAATGGTGCGGGCGCGTTTCCCAAGGCGGTAGAGACTCCCGCGCCAGTTCCGCCAGATCCTGCAGCGCTTTACGCCGCGCTGGATCTCGGAACGAACAGTTGTCGTATGCTGATTGCCCAGCCCAAGGGCAGTCAGTTTCATGTCGTGGACAGCTTTTCGAAATCGGTCCAGCTTGGAACCGGCCTCGAAGGCTCGGGACGACTCAGCCGGGCCTCGATGGCACGCACGATCCAGGCGCTCAGGGTCTGCAAGAGCAAGCTCGAGACGCATGCGGTCGAACGGATGCGGCTGATCGCGACCGAGGCCTGTCGCCGCGCCGAGAATGCACGCGAATTCATCAAGATCGTGCGCCGCGAGACCGGCTTGCGGCTCGAGATCATCCAACCCGAGGAAGAGGCCCGGCTGGCAGTCGTGTCCTGCGCGCCGCTGGTCTCGACCAAGACCGAGCAGCTGCTGGTCGTCGATATCGGGGGCGGCTCGACCGAGCTTGTCTGGATCGATCTCTCGATGGTGCCGCGGCCCGACCGGCCCCGGGCGATCATGCGGCTGCATGCGGGCTTTCACAGCGAGACCGGGCCGTTCCCGGCCGCGCGCGTGGTCGACTGGATCTCGGTGCCGCTGGGGGTCGCGACGCTGAAGGAGCAGTTCGACGATGTCGAGGACGATCACGCCCGTTTCGCGCTGATGAGCTGGTTCTTCGAGGAGAACCTGGCCGAGTTCTCGCCCTATTCGTCCCAGCAGGCCAAGGAGGGGTTCCAGATTATCGGCACCTCGGGCACGGTGACGACGGTGGCGGCGACGCATCTGGGGCTCCGGCGCTATGACCGGACCAAGGTCGACGGGCTTCGGATGACCTCGGGCCAGATCGACGAGGTGATCCGCAAGTATCTCGAGCTTGGCCCCGAGGGGCGGCGGGCCGATCCCCGTATCGGGCGCGACCGGCATGCGCTGATCATGTCGGGGGCGGCGATCCTGCAGGCCCTGATGCGGGTCTGGCCGACAGATCGGATGTCGGTCGCGGATCGCGGTCTGCGCGAGGGTCTGCTTTATGCGCAGATGAGCGCGGACGGGGTTCTGGAGGAGGGGCCCTTCTGATGCGCCCCCGCCGCTCTGCACTTGCCGCGGCGGCCCGACTGGGGCAGATGTCGCGTCTGGGTATTTTTGCCAAGAAGAAGAACGAAGGCCGGTATGACGGAGAAGAAGGGATCGAGCGGGCGCGGACAGCGCGACCTCAAGGTCAAGGTCAAGACCGCGCGCGGGCGGCGGCTCTCGTCGACGCGCTGGCTCGAACGTCAGCTAAATGACCCTTATGTCAAGCGGGCCCGGGCCGAGGGCTATCGCGGGCGTGCGGCGTTCAAGATCATCGAACTCGATGACAAGTACCGGTTTCTGGTGCCGGGCGCACGGGTCGTCGATCTGGGCTGCGCGCCGGGCGGCTGGTGCCAGGTGGCGGTCAAGCGCGTGAATGCGCTGGGCGAGAAGTCGGGCAAGGCCATCGGCACCGTGCTGGGGGTCGATCTGCAGGAGGTCGAGCCCATCGCCGGGGCCGAGCTGCATCAGCTGGATTTCCTGGCCGACGATGCCGACGAGCTGGTCAAGGGCTGGCTCGGGGGCCGGGCCGATGTGGTGATGAGCGACATGGCGGCGGCCTCTTCGGGGCACAAGCAGACCGACCATTTGCGGATCATCGCGCTCTGCGAGGCGGCGGCGGCGCTCGCGTTCGACGTATTGGATGAGGGCGGCACCTTCGTCGCCAAGGTTCTGGCGGGGGGCGCCGAGGGCGGGTTGCAGACCCTGCTGAAACAGCGCTTCGACAAGGTTGCCAATGTGAAGCCGCCCGCGAGCCGGTCGGACAGTTCCGAGAAATTCGTGGTCGCGACCGGGTTCCGGGGCTGATCCCCGGATCCCGGCATGGAGGTCACGGCAAGAGCACCGTTGCCCCGGTGGTGGCACGGGTCTCAAGCGCGCGATGAGCCTCGGCCGTCTCGGCCAGTGGCCAGGTTTGCCCGACCCGGGGCGTCAGCGCGCCCTCGGCCACTGCTGCGAAGAGGTCTGCCGCGCGGGCGCGGAGCTCGGCCGGATCGGCGATGAAATCGAACAGCACGGGCCGCGTGGCCGAGAGGCTGCCTTTGGCGAGATCCGACAGGCGGAAGCCGTCGGGCAGGCCCGAGGACTGGCCGAAGCTCACGAACATGCCGCGCGGTTTCAGGCAGGCGAGCGAGCCGCGCCAGGTGTCCTGACCGACGCTGTCATAGACCGCATCGACGCCAAGCCCGTCGGTCGCGGCCATCGCCGGGCCCACGAAATCGCCCGCGCGGTAGTCTATCACCTGAGCATAGCCATGGGCACGTGCGAGCGCGGTCTTTTCCGGCCCGCCCGCCGTGCCGATGGCGCGCACGCCCTTGGCCGCCATCCATTGTCCGAGCAGAAGCCCCACGCCTCCCGCCGCGGCATGGATCAGCACGGTCTGGCCTTCGCGGACCGGAAAGCTCGAGGTCATCAGGTAATGCGCGGTCAGCCCCTTCAGCATGATCGAGGCCGCGATCTCGTCGGGGATTGCATCGGGCAGGGGCACCAGCCGGTCGGCGGGCAGAACCCGCGCGGTCGCGCAGGCGCCGGTCGGCGTCGTATAGGCCACGCGCTGGCCGACCGAGAGCCCCTCGACGCCCGCGCCCAGCGCTTCGACGCGGCCCGCGGCCTCGCTGCCGGGGATCAGGATCTCGCCCGGCCAGGGATAGAGGCCAGAGCGGAAATAGGTGTCGATGAAATTCAGCCCGACCGCGCCGTGGCGCACCAGCACCTCACCGGGGCCGGGGGCGGGCGGGGTCCGGTCGACCCAGTCAAGCGCCGCGGGGCCGCCCGGCGCGCGGGCGATGATCGCCTTGTCCATGGCTCAGACCTCGAATTCGGGATCGACCGGCACCTGCAGCGCGGTGACCAGCGCATTGGTCTGCGCGGCCAGCCCGATGACGGCCAGAAAATCCTGATACTGAGCCTCGGTCATGCCCTTGGCCCGCGCCCCGGCGGTATGGGAATGGGCGCAATAGGAACAGCCATTGGCGACTGAGACCGCCATGTAGAGAAGCTCTTTGGTCAGCGGGTCGAGCGCGCTTTCTCTCGCCATAACCGCCTTGACCTGTGCCCAGGTGGTTTCCAGCACCGCGGGCTGACCCGCCAGCGCGCGCCAGACATTGTTCACGAAATTGGTCTTGCGGGTGGCGCGGATGTCGTCGAACACCGCCTTGACGCGCGGGTCGGCCTCGGCCTCCGCGTCGCTCCAGATCTTCGCCGTGGCCATCGGGGCTCCTTGGATTGGGGAAGGGGCCGCTCCGGGGCAGGGGATCCGAAGCGGCGGGACATGGGGTCAGACCAGCGCGAAGATCCGCGCGGGCCCGCCGGTGCCGCCCTTGTGCCTGGGCGCGCCGATCACCAGCGTCGCGCCCGCGGCGGGCATCCGGTCGAGATTGGCGAGGCATTCGATGCCGAACCTCCCCGAGGGCAGCCAGGCGTAATGCGCCGCGAAATCGGTCGAGTTGCCCGGATCGAGCGAGAGCGTATCCGAGCCTATCGAGGCCGCGGCGGTGTCCTCGATCAGCATCCGGGCGGCCTCTGCATGGAAGCCCGGATAGTGCTGAACGCCTTCCGGATCGGCATTGCGAAAGCCCGGGCCGCTGGCCTTTTCGCTCCAGCCCGAGAACATCGCGACGCAGGCATGTTCGGGGATTTCGCCATGCGCCGCGATCCAGGCGCGGATGTCGTCGGGGGTGAGGGTGGTGTCGGCATCCTCGACGGCGCGGGCGGCGATGTCGATCACGCAAAGCGGCGCCACGAGGTTCTCGACCGCGATTTCGTTCACGGCCGCGCCATCGGCCGAGAAATGGAGCGGCGCATCGATATGGGTGCCGGTATGTTCGTTCACGCGGTATTCGGCGAGGTTGAAGCCGTGTTCCGCGAAATTGAACTTCTGGTCCCAGAAGAACTGCTGTTCGCCGAAGAAGGTGGGGAAGTCGGCCGAAAGCTCATGGGGCATGTCGGTTACCTTCGCGTGGCCCTGTGCCAGCGCCCGGGGCGCTGAGGCGCTCAGTCCGGCCGCCGCCGCCAGACCGGCCCCCGCCGCCCCCGCGAAGAAGCCGCGCCGCGACAGCATGCGGTCCTTGAGTGCCGTCATCACGCAGGTGTCGCACATCCTGGACCTCTCCCTGTGGCCGTCCCGCCGCTCGACGCAGGCAAGCTTAGAGAGCCCCGCGCAATCCTGTCAAACCCGGAACACCGGCCCGTTTTCGACCTTGCGCATCTGCGCGCCGCGCCCTTCTGGCCGGACAGGACGGCCCGGCATCGGCGGCGCCGTTACCGGAACGCTGCCGGGAAAGGCAATATCCTCAAAACATGGGTATTGTTGCGGATTTACGTCGCGGGGCAGGCCGATCACCGCATTCGACCGATGAAACGCGCGGAACCAATCGTATTATCGTATGTTAACCTGCTAGTGTGCTCACGAGAAAGCGTGTGTCACGGGGAAACCCGAGTACGAGCGGGAAGGAGCGACTAACCTCGATGCCCATTGTTTTTATGCTTACTTCAATTATGGGAGGGGTTTTTTCTGCGACCGTCGTATCTCTGATAATGGAAACGGGCTGGGGGGCGATCCTTCTGTCCTACTGGCTTGGCGGAATGGTGTGGGGCGGGGCTGCGGTGTCCTGCATGGCGCTGCGCCCGGACAAGGACGATTCTGACGCTGAGGCCCCGGATTACGAGGTCGCGTCAGGCGAGGATGCCCGGCCGGGCGCCCGGGAACCGAGAGGGTGCACGGCCAGATCGCGCGCGTCCGACGACGTCGAGAAGTCCGATCGCTGCGACTTCTTCTTCTGAACGCGCGCGAGGCTTTATTCCCCTAACCAGGCCAGAATCCGGACAGCGCCGGGAGGGGACTAATCGCGCAGCGCGGCGACCGGCGGCTGGCGGTAGGCGATCCAGGCCGGCAGCGCCGAAAGCAGCGCCGCGGCCAGCGTCAGCAGAGCCAGGGACCACAGATCGCTGCGCGCGAATGCGACCGGCAGCGGAAAGCCGCGCGCGCGGGCAAAGCCTTGCGACAGCGCCTCTGCCGCGGCATAGCCGAGGCCGAAGCCGCACAGGATGCCGGTGCCGAAGAGCAGCGCCATTTCAAGCCAGACGATTCCGAAAACCGCGCCCCGTGGCGCGCCGAAGGCCCGGAGCGCCGCGATCTGCCGGCGTCTCTGGCCGACCTGGATCACGGTGACCAGAAGCAGGGCCGCAGCCACCAGCACCTGCGCGCCGATCGCGACCGCGACCAGAACCCGTCTGGCATCGCCAAGCAGCGCGTAAAGCCCGGTCAGGATCTCGGCCGGAAATACCGCAAGCGTCTGCCCCGGCTGCCGGTAGGCCTGCCGCAGCAGATAGGCATCGGCAATGCTGCGCGGCTTGACCAGGATCGCGGGCAGGCCCGGCGGGTCTCCCGCCTGCCAATTCTCGTCAAGCGGGGCCTCCGGGTCGAAGGTGGCGCCGCCATGGGGCTGGTGCGCCTCATCCGCCTTGTGCGTTCCGTTTTCCTGCGCATCGTCGTGGTCGTGGTCGTGGTCGTGGTCGTGGTCGTGGTCGTGGTCGTGGTCGTGGTCGTGGTCGTGGTCGTGGTCGTGGTCGTGGTCGTGGTCGTGGTCGTGGTCGTGGTCGCCGGTCCCTGCGCTGACCAGAGCCACGGCGTCGTCATGACCCTCTGCCGCATGATCATGCCCGTGGTCATGGCCCTCGTCATGCTCGGCCTCTTCATGCCGGGCTTCGTCGTGGTCGTGATCCTCGCCCAGCCCGTGGACATGCCAGACCGCCTGGATCGGCACCAGGATGGCGCGGTCCCAGGGCGTGCCGGTGGGCGCGAGCCGCCCGGTCACGCGATAGGCGATCCCGGCATGGGCATGGCCGCCCTCGGCGATCAGGCCATGGGTCGGGACCAGCCTGTCGCCCAGCTCCATGTCGACCGCCGAGCCGATCACCGCCTCGCCTTCGGCTGCGAAGATCCGGCCCTCGGCAAAGCCCGTCGCCGTGTGCTCGATCAGCGTGGTGGTGGTGCCGATCATCGGATGACCGGCGACGAAATCGCCGAAGCCGATCGGTGCGGCCCAGGCCACGCGCGGGTCTTCGGTCAGGGCGATCAGCGTGTCGCCCGGCATCAGCGGCAGGGCCGCGGGCTGCAGGAAGACCGAGGACAGCACCAGCTGCGTCGCGCTGCCCGGCGCGCCGACGATCAGGTCGAACTTTTCCGCGGCGCGGGCGCTGCCCAGCCGGAAGGCGCGCTCCTGCAGGGTGATCGTGGTCCCGAGCGCGACCGCCAGCGCGATCAGCAGCACGACCACTGCCGAGCCAAGACGGAAACGTTTCAGATCGGCCAGAACGAACTGGATCACGGCAAGGCTCCTTCGCGGAGGTCATCGGTGAGGATCGCGCCCCCGGCCAGGCTCAGCTCGCGGTCGAGCCGCGCGCTCAGGCGGCGATCATGCGAGACCACGATCAGCGTCGCGCCCGCGCTTTCGGCCAGATCGAGCAGCAGCCCGGCGATGGCCGCGCCGCTTTCGGGATCGAGGCTGGCTGTGGGCTCGTCGGCGACGATGATGCCCGGCCGGCGCAGAAGGGCGCGGGCCACCGCCACGCGCTGCATCTCGCCGCGCGACATGGTCTCGACCGGCTGGCCGGGCCGGGCCAGGCCGACCTCGGCCAGAAGGGCGCGGGCGCGGGCCGTCATCGCCTGATCGGCGACCCGCGCGAGCCGCGCGGGCAGAAGCACGTTGTCGAGCGCCGAGAGCCCCGGGAACAGGTGGAACTCCTGCATGACGAGGCCCAGATTGGCGCCGCGCCAGCGGTCGCGCGCGCCTTCGGACAAGGCGGCGATGTCGGTTCCGTCCCAGATCACTTGGCCGGCCCGGGGCAGGATCAGCCCGGCCAGCACATTGACCAGCGTCGACTTGCCCGAGCCCGAGGGGCCGGTCACCGCGATGCGGCTGCCTGCGGGAATATCGAGCGCGGGGATGTCGAGCACCGGGGCGGCAAGCCCCGGATAGGCGACAGAGACGGCAGAGAGGCGAAGACCGGGCATCGCGCTCAGACCGTTCTGTAGCGCGCGTCGCGCAGGCGCAGCTGGCTGACGAAGCCGGTCTCGGGATCGACCCAGGAGCCGCGCTCGAGCAGTCCGGTGACCTCGATGGTCTGGTTCGGCTGCACGAAGGTCTGGCTGCGGTCGAGATAGACCACGACGATATTGTCGGGCCAGTCGGTATCGGTCGAACAGAACGGGCAGAGCGCCATCGGGATCGCGGTCAGCACGAAGAAGTTCGATTCCGCCTTCAGGGGCGGGGCCATGAAACCCCGGATACGCACCTTCTCTCCGGTCAGCGCGATCACCTTGTCCGAGAAGGTGAGGCCGAGCGGGCTGAAGGCGCTGTAAAGCTCGTCGAAGCCGATCAGCGGGGTGCCAGCCGCGGCGGCGGGGCGGGCCGTCGTCGTCAGGAACAGGCCGGGCAGAAGCAGGCCGGGCGCGAGCGCAAGGCAGAGCCTGCGGGTCCGGTCGGGGGCGGCGGTATCGGTCATGGCGGAATTCCGGGGCGCAGGGGAAGGGAACGGGGCGGAAGGGAATGGGGCCGGGCGGCGGGCGGTGCTCCGCCCGGGCCCGGCCCCGATGTCAGGTCACTTCCGGACGGCGCCCAGCGCGAAGGTCTCGGCCAGCACCTTGTAGACGTCCGACTGTTCCATGTAGCCCTTGAACGCCTCGGCGCCGGGACCGGTCGCCTGCAGCACGACGTCATCGACCGCATGCACCGCCGTATCGGCCGATCTCGGCAGGTTGCCGACCCTCAGCACCGCGCCGGGGATGTCCTTGTAGGCCTCGTTGGCGACATATTCGCCCTTCTCGTTCTTCACCGAAGGCTCGAACGGGCCGTCCATCTTGGGCCGCCAGGTCTCGTAGTAATCGGGGAAGTTGCTCGAGAAGATCGCCAGCCGCCGCGACACGTCGATCCGGTCGGGATAGCCGTCGCCATCGGCATCGGTGTAGGTCGGGAAGCCCGCGGCGTCATAGGTGCCGACCTTCTCGCGCATCTCGGTGCCGGGCTTGTCGTCGTCGATGGTGCCGATCACCGAGACGCCATGGGTATGGTCGCCGGTGACCACGATCAGCGTGTCGGGATGGGTCTCGGCAAAGGCGCGGGCGGCGGCGATGGCCTGATCGAACTCGATGGTGTCGATGACGGCGCGGTCCCAGTCCATCGGATGGGACATCTTGTCGATCGAGGCGCCCTCGACCATCAGGAAGAAGCCGTCCTCGTTTTTCGACAGCTGATCGAGCGCGGCTTCGGTCATCTCGACCAGGCCGGGCTGGTCGGGGAACTTGCCGACGGTGCCCTGGTGCAGGAAGCTGCGGTCGAGCTTGGTATCCATGTTGCCGGTATGGAACAGCCCGAGGATCTTGCCGCTGTTGGTGTCGCGCGCGGCCTCGAGCCCGGCAGCATCGGTCGCGAGCGTGTAGCCCGCCTCGCGGAACAGTCCGACATAGTCGGTAGCGTCCTTGCGTTTCGAGCCGGGGATGTCGGATTTGAGGAAATAGGCCGAGCCGCCGCCCAGCATGACCTCGGGCTGGACGTCATGGAACATGCCGACGATATCGGCCTTGTCGCCGCGCTTGCGGGTATGGGCGACGACGGCAGCGGGGGTCGCATCCTCGAGCTCGGAGGTGGTGACGACACCGATCGACTTGGCCGTCATGCGGCGGAGCGCCTCGGCGATGGTTTCGACCCTGGGGTCGTCCTGGGTCGGGGGCGTGCGGTCGGCATAGACGCCCAGCGCGTTCACCCGGGCCTTGTGGCCGGTCATGTAGGCCGACATCGTGTTGGCCGAGTCGGTCGCGACCGAATGGGTCGAGGAGGTGCCGATGAAGGCCATGTGGTCGAGATCGTCCATCGCCAGCCGGCCATCCGCCTTGCCCTCGGTCATGCCCTTCGACATGATCCGCGCCGCGGTCCGGTGCGCGACCGAAAGTCCGTCGCCGACGAAGAAGATGATGTTTTTGGCCTGCGGCGCCTCGGGCGTGGCATAGACCTCCCAGGTGACGGTCCTGGTCTCGTCGCCGGCCCTGACCTCGACGGTGTAGCTGCCGGGCTCGGCCAGGGCCAGGTCGCGCAGGATCAGCGCCGAGCCCAGCACCGCGTCGTCCTCGCCCTTCTCCTCGGCCACGTATTCGGCGCTGGTGCCGAACGTTTCGGCATAGGGTCTGCCATTCACGGTAACGGCGATTTCCGCTTCGGGATGAACGGCATCGAGCTCGATCTTGAAGTCGAAGGGCGAGGAGACGAGGATCGTCGCCCGGTCGAGCGGATAAATCGCGGTGGCCTGCGCCGCCCCGGCGAGAAGGGTGGTGGCGGCGAGCGCGGATAGCAGAGTTCGCATGGATACCTCATTGGTCGAAAACGACAGGGGGAGTTCCCTGCGGGTTCCGCTAAAGGCTGCATGTATCGCGCGTGTGACAAGGCCAGCGACAAGGCCCGTGAAACCGCCCGTGAAAAGGCAGATGAAAAAGCGGCTGGTCGCGGGCCGTTTCTGCAGAGCGGCGAGGAGCGCGGCCAGGACTGTCTCGGCACGGTGCGCATGGGGCGCGCAGAGGCGGTCAGGGGGGGCAGCGGACAGGTGAGCGGCCTGCGGCGGGGGCCGACAACTCGGGCCGCGCCGGTTCGCTCGGGGCGCGGGCGATTTTCGTTGCCTCTCGCCAAGCTGATCGCGGCCCGACGCGCCCCTGCCTCGATTGCTGCGGCAAGAGGACCGGTTGGCTTCGTTCATCAACCGCCGGCCAGGGCTCCGGTTGCGCGGGGCCTGCGGTTGTCAGGAGAGGTCCTGTCGCCGCGATCCCGCTGCGGGGCGCCTGCCGCTTCGAAACGGCGTCGGGCGCCAAGGCACGGGCCATGCCTCTCGTGTCCTGTGCCGTTGTCCCGGAGCGTCTTGGGCCGGGGCTGATACCATGAGGCCGGACGGCGAAATGGCCGCCGTCCGGAAGACCTTTCAGCCGAGCTGGCGTTTGAGCGCGGCCCAGCCCGCGGCGAAGACGCCCTCGGAAATCACCGGGCCGTATTTGCCGCGGTCTTCCGGCGCCTCGTCGAACTCCGCTTCCCAGAGGGCGAAGGTCTCGCCGGTCTCGGAGACCGGGAAAAGCGCGATCCGGGCGATGTAGTTCTCGACCGGGAAGGCCGGCTTGACGAAGCTGTAGCTGAGCGTGAAAGCGCTGTCGTCGAGCGACAGCAGCTTTTCGCGCACATGCCCGCCGCCGCCCGCCAGATGGAAGGAGCGGACGGCGCCGACGGTATCGGCGCGGAGCCCGTCCTCGATCTCGCTGCGCTCGATCGCCGGATGCCAGCTGGGCAGCCCGTTGAAGTCGCGCAGGATCTCCCAGACCTTCTCGATGGGCGCGGGGATCACCGCGCTGGCATAGGCCCTGGCCATAAGATCCTCCCTTTTCAGCCTCGGGTGATGGTCTTGAACCGCCGCGTCTGGTCGATCAGCGCGGTTTCGGTCGGCAGCCGCTCCATGCTGGAGGCGCCGTAGAAGCCGTGGCAGTCGGGCGCGTTCGACAGCACATAGGTTGCGTCCTCGGGCATCGAGATCGGCCCGCCATGACACAGCACGATCACGTCCTTGCGCACGCTCAGCGCGGCCTCGGCAATGGACTGGACCTTGACGGCGCTGTCTTCCAGCGAGATCGCGGTATCGGCCCCGATGGCGCCGCCCGTGGTCAGGCCCATATGCGCCACCACGATATCGGCGCCCGCCTCGGCCATGGCCTTGGCCTGATCGGTGTCGAAGACATAGGGCGTGGTCAGCATGTCCTTCGAGCGCGCCAGCGCCACCAGATCGACCTCGAGCCCGTAGCCCATGCCGGTTTCCTCGAGGTTCTGGCGGAAGGTGCCGTCGATCAGCCCCACGGTCGGGAAGTTCTGGATGCCCGAGAAGCCGATGGCCTTCAACTGGTCGAGAAACGGGTCGAAGTTGCAGAACGGATCGGTGCCGTTCACACCGGCCAGAACCGGGGTGTTCCTGGCCACCGGCAGCACCTCTCGGGCCATCTCGACGACGATCTCATTGGCATTGCCATAGGCCAGAAGCCCGGCCAGCGAGCCCCGGCCCGCCATCCGGTAGCGGCCCGAATTGTAGATCACGATCAGGTCGATGCCGCCGGCTTCCTCGCATTTGGCCGAGAGGCCGGTGCCTGCGCCGCCGCCGATGATCGGGCGGCCCTCGGCGATCATGCCCCGAAATTTCTCCAGCAGATCCTTGCGTTCGAACCGGGCCATCAGGCGATCTCCTTCCAGTGGATGTACAGCGCGTCCGAGAACGCCTCGTCATTGATATTGTGGGGTAGCCGGATCAGCCGCCGGTCCGGGGTCTGCTCGACCGTGGCCTCGAGGGCGTCGAACAGCGCGTTGCGGGCTTCGATCAGCTCGAAGGGCATGCCGGGCGCGTCCAGCATCGACAGGCCGCCCCCGGGCAGCAGGAAACGCACCGGCCCTTTGCAGGCATTCAGCCGGGTTCCGATCCATTCTCCCATCTGGCGGCATTCGTCGGGCGTGGTCCGCATCAGGGTGATCTGGGGATTGTGCTGATAGAAAAGCCGGTGGGCATAGCGCTCGGGCACTGTCGCGCGCGCGCCGAAATTGACCATGTCGAGCGCACCGCAGGAGCCGACATAGGGAATTCCGGTGCGGGCGATAGCCCCCAGCCGGTCCTCGGTCGCGGCCAGGATGCCGCCGAAGAGCAGATCGCAGATCTCGGTCGTGGTGGTGTCGATGACCGACGAGATCATGCCGGAATCGACAAGCTTTTCCATCGCCTGACCGCCGGTGCCGGTGGCATGGAAGACGATGGGATCGACCTCGGCCTCGAGCCGCTCGGTCAGATGGGTGACGCAGGGCGTGGTGACGCCGAACATGGTCAGCCCGACTGCGGGACGGTCGTCGCCCGCTTCCTCGGGGGCGGCCTTTGCCATGCCCGCGATGGCGCGGGCTGCATTGCCGAGGATCACCCGCGAGATCCGGTTGAGGCCCGCGACATCGGTGACCGACGGCATCATGGTGATGTCGGAGGGGCCCACATAGGGCGCCACATTGCCCGAAGCCAGCGTCGAGACGATCAGCTTGGGCACGCCCACGGGCAGCGCGCGCATGCCGGGCGCGACCAGCGCGGTCCCGCCCGAGCCGCCAAGCGAGATCATCGCGCCGATATCGTCACGGGTCGCGACGAAGGCCTCGAAGGCCGCCGCCATCCCGGCCACGGCCGAGCCGCGGTCGCCCGTCAGCACCGCGCCCGTGCCCTCGGGGTGGCAGGCCGCCACCTCGGCCGGGGTTACATCGGCAGTGCTGCGATGGTCCGATGAGGTCGAGAGGTCGACCTTGACCACGCCGAGCCCCTGATCGGCCACAAGCCCTGCGACATGCGCGAGCTCGCGACCCTTGGTGTCGAAAGTTCCGACGACGAAGACCTTTTTCGTCACCTCGTTCTCCCTTTTCGGCCGAAGAGCCTGCTTGCCTCCGGGTCCCAACCTTGCGGCTGATCAAAGGGTTAACACAGGGTTACGGTCGATCCAAGCGCCGCTGCGCGGCCGTCATCGGGGCGCTGACCGGGCATCGGTCATGGCCTCAGTCATGGCCTTGGGCAATGGCCCCTGGCAGGGTTCTCGTCACGGATCAGGGCAGGCCGCCGGTTTCCCGGTAAAGGCGAATGACGAGGTCGGCCGAGCAGAGAGGCGCGCGCTCCGGACGGTCTGTCCGCGCGGGAGGCGGGGCCGGGGCACAGGGGGACGACCCCCGGGCTCCGGCGGCTCAGACGCCTTCGGGGAAGAAACAGGCGGCCGCATGGGGCGCGCCCGCAAGCTCGGGGCGGCTCTCGCGGCAGCGGGTCTCGGCCTTCCAGCAGCGCGGCGCGAAGGGGCAGCCATCGGGGATCGCCAGCGGCGACGGCAGCTCGCCCTGCAGCTTGATCCGCTGCCGCTCGGGGTCGGGCTCGGTCGTGGGCGTGGCCGAGAGCAGCGCCTTGGTATAGGGGTGGCGCGGATTGGCGAAGACATCGTCCTTGGTGCCGAACTCGACCGGGCGGCCGAGATACATCACCATGACATCGTCGGCGACATGGCGCACCACCGAGAGGTCATGCGAGATGAAGAGATAGGCCAGATCCATGCGTTCCTGCAGATCGAGCAGCAGGTTCAGCACCTGGCTCTGGATCGACAGATCGAGCGCCGAGACCGGCTCGTCCAGCACCAGAAGCTTGGGTTCCAGCATCAGCGCGCGGGCGACCGCGATCCGTTGCCGCTGCCCGCCCGAGAACATGTGCGGAAAGCGGTCGTAATGCTCGGGGCGCAGCCCGACCAGCCGCATCATCTCGCGCGCCTTCTCGGCCCGCTCCTTCGCGCTCATGTCGGGGCGGTTGATCTTCAGGGGCTCTTCGAGGATCGTGCCGATCCGGTGGCGCAGATTGAGCGAGCCGTAGGGGTCCTGGAACACGATCTGCACGCTCGAGCGCAGGCTGCGCCAGTTCTCGGGCGTGGCCGGACGGCCGTCGAGGGTGAGGCTGCCCGAGGTCGGCTCCTCGATCAGCGTGATCAGCCGTGCCAGGGTGGACTTGCCGCAGCCCGACTCGCCCACGACCGCCAGCGTCTTGCCGGCCTCGATCGAGAAGCTCGCCTCGGACAGCGCGCGCACGAGGCCGGGCTTCGAGAACATCCCGCCGCCCACTTCGTAATGGCGGGCGAGGTGATCGGCGACAACGACAGGGGCGGTCATCGGGCGGTCTCCTCGGTTGTGCTCGCGAGCGGATAATGACAGCGGGCCAGCCCGAGCCCGGGGGGCTGGACGGACGGCGCGGTACGGTGGCAGCGCTCGTCGGCAAAGCGGCAGCGCGGCGAGAACAGGCAGCCCTCGGGCCGGTCGAACTGGCCCGGCACGACGCCCGGGATCGTCGGCAGCCGGCGCTCGGTCGCGCGTTCGGGCAGGGCGGCCAGAAGCGCCGCGGTATAGGGGTGGTGCGGGGTTTCGAAAAGCGCGCGGACCGGCTGTTCCTCGACCTTCTGGCCGGCATATTGCACCTGCACCCGCTCGGCGGTCTCGGCGACGACGCCCATGTCATGGGTGATCAGGATCAGCGCCATGCCGGTCCGGCCCTGCAGGCCGCGCAGCAGATCGAGGATCTGGGCCTGGATCGTGACGTCGAGCGCGGTGGTGGGTTCGTCCGCGATCAGCAGGCGCGGCTCGCAGGCCAGCGCCATGGCGATCATCACCCGCTGGCTCATGCCGCCCGAAAGCTGGTGCGGGAAGGCGTTCAGCCGACGCTCGGGATCGGGGATGCCGACCATCTCCATCAGCTCGATGGCGCGGGCATGGCGGGCGCGGCGGTCGAGCTTGAGGTGCTGGCGCAGCGTCTCCTTGATCTGGAATCCGGCGGTGAAGCAGGGATTGAGCGAGGTCATCGGCTCCTGGAAGATCATCGAGATGTCGCGGCCGATCACCCGGCGCCGCTGGCGCGGCGTGAGGCTGCGCAGGTCGATGCCATCGAAGCTCATCTCGTCGGCGGTGATGCGCGCGGTCCAGGGCAGAAGCCCCATCAGTGCCATCATCGAGACCGACTTGCCCGAGCCGCTTTCGCCGACGATGGCCAGGATCTCGCCCTTGTCGACGGTCACGTCGACCCCGTCGACGGCGCGGAACGGGCCGCCTGCGGTCGAGAATTCCACGGAAAGGTTACGGATGGACAGGAGCGCCATGAGATCAGCTCCGCTTCAGTTTGGGGTCGAGCGCGTCGCGCAGCCCGTCGCCCATCAGGTTGATCGACAGCACCGTGATCAGGATCGCGAGGCCGGGGAAGGTCACGACCCACCAGGCGCGCAGGATGAATTCGCGGGCCTCGGCCAGCATCGTGCCCCATTCGGGTGTCGGCGGCTGCGCGCCCATGCCGAGAAAGCCCAAGGCCGCCACGTCGAGGATCGCGTTCGAGAAGCTCAGCGCCATCTGCACGATGATCGGTGCCAGGCAGTTTGGCAGCACGGTGATGAACATCAGCCGCCCCAGCCCCGCGCCCGCGACCTTGGCCGAGGTGACATAGTCGCGGGTCCGCTCGCTCATCACCGCGGCGCGGGTGAGGCGCACGTAATGGGGCTGCAGCACCACGGCGATGGCGATCATCGCGTTCACAAGGGAGGGGCCGAGGATCGCCACCAGCACCAGCGCCAGCAGAAGCGAGGGGAAGGACAGGATGATGTCCATCAGCCGCATGATGACGGTGTCGAGCCATTTCGGCGCGAAGCCTGCGATCAGGCCGATCAGGATGCCGGTCGAGGCGGCCAGCACCACCACGACGAGGCCGACGAAGAAGGAATAGCGCGCCCCGTGCAGGAGCCGCGAGAGGATGTCGCGGCCCAGGGGATCGGTGCCGAGCGGAAAGCTCCAGCTGCCCTCGGCGGTCCAGAAGGGCGGCATCAGCGTATGCGCGCGGAACTGCTGGGTCGGGTCATGCGGAGCGATGATGTCGGCGCCGAGTGCCAGCAGAACGAAGAAGACGAAAACGTAAAGTCCGATCACCGCGCCGCGGTTCTCGCGGAAATAGCGCCAGAATTCCTTGAGGCGGCCGGGACGTTGCGGGGCTGCTGCGCGGGGCGCATCGGCGGTCGTGTCGGCCATCTCAGCGTTTCCTGATCTTGGGATTGATGACGCCGTAAAGCAGGTCGACGATCAGGTTCACGATCATCACCATGCCGGCGATGAGCAGCAGCCCTCCCTGCACGACGGGGTAGTCGCGCCGGTAGATGCTGTCGACCATCCACTTGCCAATGCCCGGCCAGGAGAAGATCGTCTCGGTCAGGATCGCGCCGGCAAGCAGCACGCCGACCGACAGCCCGATCACGGTGACGACGGGGATCAGGGCGTTTCTCAGCGCATGCAGGCCGTTGACGCGGACCGGAGCCAGTCCCTTGGCCCGCGCGGTGCGGATATAGTCCTCGCCCAGCACCTCGAGCATGGCCGAGCGGGTCTGCCGGGCGATCACCGCCAGCGGGATCGTGGCCAGCACGATCGAGGGCAGGATCAGGTGCTCGACCGCCGAGGCGAAGGCGCCCTTCTGACCCGACAGAAGCGAGTCGATCAGCATGAAGCCGGTCGCGTCGGGGAAATAGTAAAGCAGGTCTATCCGGCCCGAGACCGGGGTCCAGCCGAGCGTGCCGGAGAACACGATGATGAGCAGCAGCGCCCACCAGAAGATCGGCATCGAATAGCCCACCAGCGCGGTCGACATCAGCGCCCGGTCGAAGAACTTGCCCCGGTTCACCGCGGCGATCACGCCCGCCGGAAGGCCGAGGCAGATCGCGATCACGATGGCGCAGAGCGACAGCTCGACGGTGGCGGGGAACAGCGCGAAGAACTCGTCCCAGACGGGTTTCTTGGTGACGTAGCTCATGCCGAGATCGCCATGCAGGATACCGGTCAGGTAATCCCAGAACTGCACAAACAGCGGCTGGTCGAAGCCGAACTGCTCGCGCAGCTCCTGGTAACGTGCCTCGGAAAGGCCACGTTCGCCAGCCATGACGATGATCGGGTCGCCGGGCAGCACCCGGATGAAGGCGAACGAGATCAGCGTCACGCCGACGAAGGTCGGGACGAAGGTGAGCAGTCTCGTCAGGAAAAATCTCAACATTTTCTTGCGGCCGTGTCCGTGGACTGGGGGCGTGCTGGTGTCATGGCGGCGCCAAATGCCCCTAACGGCGGGGCTTGTAAAGCCCCGCCGCCCATTTTGTGATCACTTGTCGAGGCTG
Source organism: Rhodovulum sp. MB263 (assembly GCF_002073975.1). Taxonomy (NCBI): domain Bacteria; kingdom Pseudomonadati; phylum Pseudomonadota; class Alphaproteobacteria; order Rhodobacterales; family Paracoccaceae; genus Rhodovulum; species Rhodovulum sp. MB263. The sequence continues at coordinate 1,527,642 of NZ_CP020384.1, forward strand.
ACCTCGGTGAAGATGTGCAACCCGAGCGGGTGCACCTTGTAACCCTCGACCTCGTCGCGCATCGGCATGAACACCTTCGAATGCGCGATCGTGGCCCAGGGAGCCTGCTCCTTGAAGATGACCTGCGCCTCTTCGTAAAGCTTGGCACGTTCGGCCTGGGTCGGCTTGGTCTTGGCCTCCTGGATCAGCTTCTCGAAGGGCTCGTAGCACCATTGCGAGCGGTTCGCGCCGCCGACCCCGTCGCAGCTGAGCAGGGTGCCCAGGAAGTTGTCCGGGTCGCCATTGTCGCCGGTCCAGCCCAGCAGCACCGCGCCGTCGCGGTCCACCTCTTTCGAGCGGTCGAGATATTCGCCCCATTCGTAGGAGACGATCTCGGCCTTGACGCCGACCTTCTCGAAATCGGCCTGCATCATCTCGGCCATGCGCCGGGCATTGGGGTTGTAGGGCCGCTGCACCGGCATCGCCCAGAGCTTCATCGACAGATCGCTGACGCCTTCCGCCTCCAGCATCGCCTTGGCGGCCTCGGGATCGTAGGGGTCGTCCTCGACCGCGTCGTTATAGCTCCACATGGTCGGCGGGATCGGGTTCTTGGCGACCTCGCCCGCGCCCTGGAACACGACATCGATGATGGCCTGCTTGTCCATCGCCATGTTCAGCGCCTTGCGGACCTTCGGATTGTCGAAGGGCGGCTGCTGGGTGTTGAAGGCCAGGTAGCCGACATTCAGGCCTTCCTGCTCCTTCACGGTGATGCCGTCCTGGGACTTCATCTCGGCGATATCGGCCGGGTTCGGGAAGGGCATCACATGGCATTCGCCCGCCTTCAGCTTCTGGTAACGGACCGAGGCGTCGGGGGTGATCGCGAAGATCAGGTTGTCGAGCTTCGGCAGCCCCTCGCGGTAGAAGCCGTCATGCTTGCGATAGCGGATCACCGCATCCTTCTGATAGGCGACGAAGGCGAAGGGACCGGCGCCCAGCGGCTGCTGGTTCAGCAGGTCGGGTCGGCCCTGCTCGAGCAGCTGGTCGGCATATTCCGTGGACATGATCGAGGCGAAATCCATGGCCATGTTGGCGATGAAGGGGGCCTCGGGCCGGGTCAGGTGGAAGGCGACGGTCAGGTCGTCGACCTTCTCGATGCTGTCGATCAGTTCGGGCATCGACATCGCGTTGAAATATTCGAAGGTGCCGCCCGAGGCGTTGTGGAACGGGTTCTCGGGGTCGAGCTGCCGCATGAAGCTGAAGATCACGTCATCGGCGGTCATATCGCGCGTGGGCGTGAAGAAATCCGTGGTCTGGAACTTGATGCCGGGCCGCAGATGGAAGGTATAGGTCTTGCCGTCCTCGGAGATGTCGTAGCTTTCGGCGAGCCCGGGAATCACTTCGGTGGTGCCGGTCTTGAACTCGACAAGGCGGGCATAGACGGCCTGTCCGGCGGCGTCGAAGGTCGTGCCCGAGGTATAGAGCGCGGGGTCGAACCCTTCGGGCGAGCCCTCCGAGCAATAGACCAGCGTCTGTTGCGCCGCGGCGGCCGAGGCCAGGCTCAGCGCCAGCGCGGAAGTGGTGAGAAACGTATGTAGGGTCATTTTGCACCTTTCATGGGATCCCGGCATCCTGTCCCATCGGTCATGCCGGTGATCTGTTTGTTGTCGAAGGCTTCGTAACCAAAGCGACTTGCGGTCCGGGGGTCAACGTCGAGTTGACGCGCGGCCGGGCGACGCGGCGGCCGCGAGCGGGACGTTTTCCTTGGGGCAATGAGGCGAAAGGAGCTGCGCGGCGGCGGCGGTCCGCGCAGCCTGCGACAAGAGGTCCGGATTTCAACCCGCGTATTGGGCGATGAAATAGCCCGCGACCACCGCCGTGCCGATCACGCCCGCGACATTCGGTCCCATGGCGTGCATCAGCAGGTAATTGCCCGGATCGGCGCGCTGGCCCTCGATCTGGCTGACCCGCGCCGCCATCGGCACCGCCGAGACCCCGGCCGAGCCGATCAGCGGGTTGATCTTGCTCCGGCTGACCAGGTTCATCGCCCTGGCCATCAGCACGCCCGCGGCGGTCGCGATGCCGAAGGCGATGACGCCGAGCCCGAGGATCATCAGCGTGTCGGCATTGAGAAAGCGCTCGCCGGTCATGGTGATCCCGACCGAGGTGCCCAAGAGGATCGTCACCACGTTGATCACCTCGTTCTGCGCCGCCTTGGCCAGCCGGTCGGTCACCAGGCTCTCGCGCAGGACGTTACCCAGCATCAGCATGCCGATCAGCGCCGAGGCGGCGGGGACCAGCAGGATCACGATCACCGTCACCAGCCCGGCGAAGATCAGCTTTTCCAGCCGCGAGACCGGGCGCAGAGACTGCATCCGGATCTTGCGCTCGGCCTCGGTGGTCAGCGCGCGCATGATCGGCGGCTGGATCAGCGGCACCAGCGCCATGTAGCTGTAGGCCGCGACCGCGATGGGGGCCAGCAGATGCGGCGCCATCTTGTTGGCCAAAAAGATCGAGGTCGGCCCGTCGGCGCCGCCGATGATGCCGATGGCGCCCGCCTCCTGGGGCGAGAAGCCCAGAAGTGTCGCCCCGAGGAAGGTGGCGAAGACCCCGAATTGCGCAGCGCCCCCCAGAAGCAGGGTGCGCGGATTGGCGATCAGGGGCCCGAAATCGGTCAGCGCGCCCACGCCGAGGAAGATCAGGGGCGGGAACAGCTCCAGATCGACGCCGAGCGAGATGTAATGGAACAGCCCCCCCGCCAAGCCCTCGCCGGGCGGGTTCACCAGCCCTTCGGTCGGCAGGTTGGCCAGCAGCGCGCCGAAGGCGATGGGCACCAGCAGAAGCGGTTCGAACTTGCGGTAGATGGCGAGGTAGAACAGCCCCGCCACGATCAGCCACATCACCGCCATCTGCCAGGTGACGTCGGGCAGGGCGGTCATGCCGATCAGGCTGTCGAGCCGGTCGCTCAGCGGATTGGGCAGCATCGGGCGGACCTCCTCAGGACAGGACCAGCAGGACCTGCCCCTCGGTCACGGTCGCGCCGGGGGCCACGTTGATCGCCGAGACGGTCCCGGCCTGCGGCGCGCGGATGTCGGTATTCATCTTCATCGCCTCGAGCACCATCAGGGGCTCGCCCGCAACGACGCTCTGGCCCACCGCGACCGCGACGCTGACCGTGGTGCCGGCAAGCGGGCTCAGGACCGCGCCGGGCTGGGCAGGCGCCGCGACCGAGGGCGCCGCCGCCGCGACGGAGGGCGCCGCCGGGGCGGGGCGGGGCGGTGCGGACGCGCTGCGGGGGGCTGGTGCAGCTGTGGGGGCGGTCCCGGGCCCGGTCTCGATCTCTTCTACCGTCACCTCATAGGGGGTGCCGTCGACGGTGATCCGCAGGCGCTTCATGGCTTCGGTCCTTCTGTGATCTCTGGCATCCGGGCGCCAAGCCGGGGCCGGGTCGGCCCCCAACCGGTGCGGACGCGATGGGCGGCGAAGGTCTCGATCCGGCCTTCGAGCGGCCAGCCGTCGACCAGATGGGCGGGCGCGGCGACATGTCTGACGCGGTAGCCCGGCCCGAGCGTTTCGGCCACCGCCGCCGCGATGGCCGCGATATGGTGGGGCGGCACGCCCGCGCTCTCGGCGAGAGGCCGGCTGTCGGGCGTTCCTGAGGCGGCGGTCTTCCGCACAGCCGCCCGCGTGAAGCCCCACCCGATCAGCGCGCAGGCGCCCCAGATCGAGGACAGGACCAGGATCACCACCGCAAAGCCGGTTCCGATCAGGGCAAGGTTTTCCAGCATGATCGGACCTAAAGCGGGATGTTGCCGTGTTTCTTCGGCGGCCGCGTCTCGCGTTTCGACAACAGCCCGCGCAGCGTCAGCGCGATGGCGCTGCGGGTCTGGCGCGGCTGGACGATATCCGACACGAAGAGCCGCCCGGCCGAGAGATAGGGCGAGGCGAATTCGGCGCGATATTCGGCGGCAAGCTCCTGTGCGCGCGCGGCGCGGTCCTCGGCCGCGGCCAGGTCCTTGCGATAGAGGATGTTGACCGCGCCCTCGGCCCCCATCACCGCAATCTCGGCGCTGGGCCAGGCGATCACCCTGTCGGCCCCCATATCCTGACTGCACATCGCCAGATAGGCGCCGCCATAGGCCTTGCGCATGATGACGGTGATCTTCGGCACCGTCGCCGAGGCATAGGCAAAAAGCATCTTGGCGCCGTGCCGGATGATGCCGCGCCGCTCCTCGGCCACGCCCGGCAGAAAGCCCGGCACATCGACGAGCGTCACCAGCGGGATGTTGAAGACGTTGCAAAGCCGCACGAAGCGCGCGCCCTTGTCCGAGGCGTCGATGTCGAGCGCGCCCGCCTTGACCATCGGCTGGTTGGCGACAAAGCCCGTCACCACGCCGCCGATCCGGCCGAAGCCCACCACCAGATTGGCGGCAAAACCTGCCATCACCTCGAGGAAATCGCCGCCATCGGCCAGCCGCGCGATCACCCCGCGCACGTCATAGGCCGATTTCGGATCTTCTGGCAGCAGCGCGTCAAGCTCGGGGTCGTCCTCGATCGCCAGATCCGGCTCGATCCGGTGCGGCGGGTCCATCATGTTGTTCGAGGGCAGGAAGGACAAAAGCCGGTGGACGATGGCCACCGCATCGGCGTCGTCCTCGGCGATGAAATGGATATTGCCCGAGACCGAGCCATGCGCCGCGGCCGAGCCGATCTCGTCCATCGTCGTGGTCTGTCCGGTGACGGCGCGGATTACCTCGGGGCCGCAGATGAACATCTGGGCGTGTTCCCGCGTCATGATCACGAAATCGGTCAGGGCGGGGCTGTAGGCCGCGCCGCCCGCGCAGGGCCCGGCAATGACCGAGATCTGCGGCACCACGCCCGACAGCTGCACGTTGCGGTAGAAGACCTGGCCATAGGCCGAGAGCGCGCCGACACCCTCCTGGATCCGCGCGCCGCCGGAATCGTTGAAGCCCACGACCGGCACGCCCGCCTTCAGCGCGTGGTCGAGCACGAAGCAGATCTTGCGCGAATGCATCTCGCCCAAGGTGCCGCCGACGACGCCGAAATCCTGGCTGAAGGCCGCGACTGGGCGGCCATCGACGAAGCCCGTGCCGGTGATGACGCCATCGGCCGGGATCGACTTCTTCTCCATCCCGAAATGGCGGGTCGCATGCTGGGCGTGCAACCCGGTTTCCTGGAAGGTTCCGGCCGAATAGAGCGCCTCGATCCGTTCGCGCGCGGTCATGCGGCCCTTGGCATGGCGGTCCGCGGCCTTGGCCGGGCCGCCACCCTCGAGCGCGGCCGCGCGCCGCTTGTCCAGTTCGTCCGCAAGGGATCGGGAAATCGCCATGGCACCCTTCCGCTTCTGGGGCGTGCCGAAGAATGGCACGGCCTGTTGCAGGGCCGCTGCCCGGCCCTTTCGCCGGGTATACCGGAAGGTTTTTACACGCGCCACAGGCGAGCGGCCGGAAGGGCGGGGCTGGCGCCGATGCCGTGGCGTCCGCCGGTTTGCGCAGGTCACGCGCAAGGAGTGCCCGCTATTTGGGCAGGCGGCGCGATACCGGGCGGATGCTGCGGCCGGGGAGGACTGATTTCACCGCCGGAGTTGAAGAATGGCTTCGGGTTCCTAGGGTCTAGGGCATGCAATCCGATATCACATCCCGACCGGGGCCGGGCCTTCCGCAGGACATCCTGCAACGGATCGCCCTTGGCACATTTGACGATCCCTTCGCGGTTCTGGGACCGCACCGAGTGGACGGTCGCCGTCATGTCACCGCCCTGATGCCCGGGGCCGAAACGCTGGAGGCGCTCCTGGACGATGCGCCGGGTGCCGAGCCCGGTGCCAAGGATGGCGCCCATTCACTTGCGCCTGTGCCCGACTGTCCGGGGCTGTTTACCGGCCCGGTTCCCGGCGAGGGGGCCTACCGGCTGCGCGCCAAGGCCAAAGGCACGGTCTGGGAGATCGACGATCCCTACCGCTTCGGCCCGGTTCTGGGCGCGCTGGACGAGCATCTGATCGGGCGGGGCGAACATCGCCGGTTGTGGGAGGCGCTCGGTGCCCATGCGATCACCCATGAGGGCGTGGCTGGGACCCATTTCGCGGTCTGGGCGCCCAATGCCCGCCGGGTCTCGGTGGTGGGGCCCTTCAACATGTGGGACGGACGGCGCCATGTGATGCGGCGCCGGGGGGCGAGCTGTGTCTGGGAAATCTTCCTGCCGGGCATCGGCGAGAATGCCAGCTACAAGTACGAAATTCTGGGGCCGGACGGGACGCTGCAGCCGCTGAAGGCCGACCCTGTGGGCTTCGGCTCGGAACATCCGCCCGCCAATGCCTCGGTCGTGCATGATCTGCGCGGCTATGGCTGGTCGGACGGCGAGTGGATGCAGGACCGAGCGGGCCGCAATGCCCGCAGCGCGCCGATCTCGATCTACGAGGTGCATCTTGCCTCCTGGAAGCGTCGCGCCGACGGGCGCGCGATCTCCTATGTAGAGGCCGCCGAGGAACTGGTCGATTACGTGGCCGCGATGGGGTTCACCCATATCGAGCTGATGCCGATCAGCGAATACCCGTTCGACGGGTCCTGGGGCTATCAGCCGGTCGGGCTTTATGCCCCGACCGTGCGCCATGGGCCGCCGCATGAATTCCGCGATCTGGTCGATGCGGCGCATCGCAAGGGGTTGGGCGTGATCCTCGACTGGGTCGGCGCGCATTTCCCGGCCGACGCGCATGGGCTGGGCAAGTTCGACGGCACCGCGCTTTACGAATATGCCGACCCGCGCGAGGGGTTCCACCAGGACTGGAACACGCTGATCTACAATTTCGGCCGCACCGAGGTCGCGAATTTCCTGACGGCCAACGCGCTCTACTGGCTGGAGGAATACCATGTCGACGGGCTGAGGGCCGATGCCGTGGCCTCGATGCTCTATCGCGATTATTCGCGGAAAGAAGGCGAATGGGTGCCGAACAAGGATGGCGGACGCGAGAATTACGAGGCCATCGCTTTGTTGCAGCAGATGAACACGCTGAGCTATGGCGCCCATCCCGGCACCCTGACCGCGGCCGAGGAAAGCACCGCCTATCCCGGCGTGACCCGGCCGGTCGATCAGGGGGGGCTGGGCTTCGGCTACAAGTGGAACCTGGGCTGGATGCACGACACGCTGGGCTACATGGCCGAGGAGCCGGGGAACCGGCGCCATCACCACAACCGGATGACCTTCGGGCTGACCTATGCGTTTTCCGAGAATTTCATCCTGCCGATCAGCCATGACGAGGTGGTCTATGGCAAGGGCTCGATGCTGACCAAGATGCCCGGCGACCGCGCGGCGCAATTCGCCAATCTGCGCGCCTTCTACGGGTTCATGTGGGCCCAGCCGGGCAAGAAGCTTCTGTTCATGGGGCAGGAGTTCGCCCAGGAGGCCGAATGGGCCTATGCCGGCAGCCTCGACTGGGCGGCGCTGGACGATCCCTCCCATGCCGGGATGCAGCGTCTGGTGCGCGATCTGAACACGCTTTACCGCGGCACGCCCGCGCTTCATGCGCTGGATTTCAGCCCCGAGGGCTTTCAGTGGATCGAGGCCGATGATGCTTCGCGTTCGGTCTATGCCTGGCTCCGCCGCGGCGGGCCTGACGATCCGAACGCGGTCGCGATCTGCAACTTCTCGCCGGTCGAGCAACCGGCCTACCGGCTGGGCCTTCCGGCCGCCGGGCGCTGGCGCGAGGCGCTGAACACCGATGCCCCGCTTTATGGCGGGCAGGGGCGCGGCAATATGGGCGGGGTGACGGCCGAGCCACGACCGAGCCATAGCCAGGCGGCCTCGGCCGCGATCTGCCTGCCGCCGCTCTCGACCGTGATCCTGGTTCAGGAGGACGGCTGATGCGCGACGAGGGCGAGCCCGGAACCGGCCGGACCTTCGGCCCCGCGCAGGGAAAGGACAGAGACATGCCCCTGAGGGACCGGATCGAATTCGACGAGGCCGCCGCGCGGGCCGAGGCCCAAGCCGCGCGCGAGGCGCTGACCACCGCCGAGACCGCTTTCCAGGCGCAAAGCCGGATCGCGCGCAGGCTTGGCGGCCGGGTCGAGGAGGGGCGGGCCGTGTTCGGCTTCTGGACGCCCGAGATCCTCGATGCGCGGGTGCCGTCGGGCGATGTCTTCCTCGAGGTTCTGGCGCCGCTCGAACCGATGGATCTGACCCGCGCGCATCAGGAGATCCGCTTCGAACGGGCCTGGGTGCCGGTGATCGTCGAAGAGGCGCATTGCTTCACCGCCGTCACCGGCATGCGGGCGGGCAGCCGCGAGCGCTTGGGCGATTTCTATGCGCTGGCCTGGCGCGATCCCGAGGGCGGCTGGCACCGCATTCTCGACCCGCTGGCGATGTCGCTGCCCTTCGGCGTGATGGCCCCGGCCGAGCTGTACGATGTCGAGGCAATGCTGGCGGCGCGGGGCGACGCGGCCTATTTCGAGGCCTTCAGGGGCGAGGCGCCGCACAAGTTCGGCCCTCCCGCGAACATCCTTCAGGTTCATGTGCCGACGGCGACGGCGGGGGGCACGCTGGCCAGCCTCACCCGCCATTACCACCGGCTGGCCGAGCGCGTCGCGCGCGAGTTGCCGCTGGAACCTGCGGACAAGCTGTTCCTCGGCTATGATGCGGTGCAGCTTCTGCCGGTGGAGCCTACGACGGTGCATGAGGCGGGGCCGGATTTCTGGCAGGAGGTCGATGGCGACGAAGAGGGCGTGACGGTCTCGCTTTTGCGTCCCGACACCACCAACTGGGGCTATGACATCGTCATTTCGGGCATGGGCACGGTCAATCCGGTGCTGCTGGAAACCGGGCGCCCCGACGAGCTGGTCGATTTCGCGGCCGAGCTGCACAACTTTCCCGGCAACCCGAAAAAGCTGATCCTCGATGTGGTCTTCGGCCATGCCGACAATCAGGGGCTCGCCGCGCTCAACAGCCATTTCTTCGCCGGGCCGAACATGTATGGCCAGAATCTCGATTATCAGAACCCGGCGGTGCGGGCGATCCTCCTGGAGATGCAGCGGCGCAAGGTGAATTTCGGTGCCGACGGGGTCCGGGTCGATGGCGCGCAGGATTTCAAGTGGTGGGATGCCAGTACCCAGACGCTGCGCCATGATGACGACTATCTGCAATCCATGGCCGACCTGGTGCAGGAGGCGGCGGGCACACGCTACCGGCCCTGGTTCATCTTCGAGGATGGCCGGCCCTGGCCCGAGGAGGACTGGGAGCTGTCCTCGGATTACCGCGCGGTGATCGAGGCGCAGACCGATGATGACGTGTTCCAGTGGGGGCCCCTGACCTTCGCCCATAACACGCCCTTTCTCTATACCTTCTGGCTGTCGAAATTCTGGCGCATCCGCGAGATCGTCGAGCTTGGCGCGACCTGGATCTCGGGCACCTCGAACCATGACACCCTGCGGCGCGGCACCCAGGTCAGCCCCAAGCTGAACGTCAATACAAGGCTGGGCCGGACCCGGATGGAGATCCTCGACAAGGCCTATGACAATCCGGCGAACCATGTGCTGACCTATGTCGCGCTGCCCGGCGTGCCGATGGATTTCCTCAATGCCATGGCGCGGGCCTCCTGGGGCTTCATCCGCAACCAGGACGACCGTTACGGCGTCAAGGTCGTGGCCGAAGAGGCGATCAGCCTGAAATGGCAGGTCGACGAATACAGCTATTCGGTGCCCGCCAATTTCCGCCGCCTCAAGGAGATGGGCTTCGAGACCCGCAGCGACCTCGTGCGCTTCTTCGAATTCCTGCCCGGGCTGGTCGAGGTCACCGAATACGATCTCGACGAGATCGCGCGGCTGCTGAACAAGGCCGAGCCGCCGCTGGCCGGCCCCGAGGTCTATACGGTGGCCGCGCTCAAGCACATGGCGCGGGCCTGGATGGATGACATGCACGAATATTGCAACGTCTCGACCTCGCTGCCGACGCTCGATGCCGATCAGGCCGCCTTCTGCCTGTCCCTGCGCGGGTTTCGCCGCAAGCGGCCCTGGCTTGCCGCGAATTACGCAGGCTGCGACAGCTTCGACTATCTGCGCCCGATCGCGGGACGCACGCTGTTCACCGCGCTCCGGCACGGCCCCGATGGCGAGCAGATCTACGCGGTCATGCATATGGAGGGCAAGCCGACCGGAGAGATCGACCCGCTGAGCCTGCCGGTGCCGGGGATCGGTGGCGGCGGCTGGGAGGTCGCGCTGCGCACGCCCTCGATCGGTCCGGATTATCACGGCGGGCCGATCACGCTGACCGACTCGATGGCGCTGGTCTTCTCGCGGCAGATGCCGGTCTAGCGGGGCCTGTCCGGAATTCCGTCCGCCGGTCCGTAAGGGGCAGGGGATGGCAAAGCGGACCGGGGCGCGCTGGCGAATGCCATGCGAAAGCAACCCGATCCCATGGATTTCCGGGTCTTGGTCGCGAGGCAATGCCAGGCAATCCTGACCCCATTGCCACTCATTTCCGCCTAAACCGGACCTTCGACGCGCCCCGCGCGCGTGCCTGCTATGCGGACAAAGCAGATGGGGTGGATGGCTCCCGCCCCCGGCGTCGCAATGCGCCATAGTGCAGATGTCATTGTCTGCTGCGAGAGGAGCCATCCGCATGAAGGTTACAACAGTCGGCTTCGACCTGGCCAAGAACATCTTTCATGTCCACGGAGTTACCGCGATCGGAGAGGTTGCCTTCAACCGACCTTTGCGCCGGGCGCAGGTGCTGGCGTTCTTCGGACGACTGTCGCCCTGCCTCATCGGCATCGAAGCCTGCGCATCGAGCCACCACCGGGGCCGCGAGCTTGCGAAGCTCGGCCATACTGTCCGGCTGATGCCGCCGATGTATGTCAAACCCTGCGTGAAACGGGGCAAGTCCGACGCTGTCGATGCAGAAGCCATTTGCAAAGCCGTGACACGGCCGACGATGCGTTTCGTCGAGATCAAATCCGAGGACCAGCAGGCGCTCTTGTCTCTGCACCGCGCACGCGACTTCGTGGTTCGACAGCGCACCCAGTTGATCAACATGCTCCGGAGCCTGGCCGCGGAGTTCGGCATCGCCATCGCCCGGGGCGTCGCGCGGGCCATCGATTTTGCGAAAGGGATCATCGAGGGCAAGCAGCCGGGGTTGCCCGAGCTCGCCCGGGACGTCCTGCGGGTCCTCAGCCGACAGCTGGTCGATCTGCACAATCGCCTCGGCTGGTACGAGATCACGATGCGTATTCAGGCCCGCCTCAGCCGCCAGGCGCAACTCCTGCAGACCATTCCCGGCGTCGGGCCCGTCACGGCCTCGGCCGTGGCCGCTACGATCGGGTCGGGCCGCCAATTCCGGAGCGGTCGAGAGTTTGCGGCGTGGCTTGGCCTGACACCGCGCAATCATTCCAGCGGCGGTAAGGAGCGGTTGGGAAAGATCACCAAGATGGGTGACCGATACCTGCGCCAGCTTATCGTCGTCGGAATGACATCGCGCGTGCGACAGGTCGCCAATCATCCGGAACGCGCCGATCCATGGCTGACGAAGCTGTTGCAAAGAAAGCCAGTCCGGCTCGCGACCGTGGCCATGGCAAACAAGACGGCACGGATCATGTGGGCCGTTCTGACCAGGGACGCGCCCTGCAAACCACACGCGGCGTAGCCAGCTAAGTGCTCGAGAGATAGCAAGACCGACGATGTGATGGTGTACCCTTCAGCCGCAACGATCAGGACGCTCCGCCGAATGTCCCGGGCGAAATTGCCCGCAAAGCAGATAGGAACCTGATCTGCGGATCCCATCAGGGCCAGCGGTGCCAACCGCGCAAACAGGCCGGACACAAGACCGCTTCTGAAAAGGTACACGTAGTCTCATTTACATCTTGCTAGGCGGGAGCCAGCCACACAGGACGGTCGTCAGATAAGAGACTTCTCGAAATAGACGCGATTGAAGCCGTCTTCGGATCTGCGCGCCACCTCGGAGTATCCGAGTCTTGGGTAGATCGACAGATTCTCCTCCATATTCTCGTTCGTGTAGAGATGGACGGCGCGCTTTCCGCTGGTCCTTGCCTCGTTCTCACAGAAAGCAACAAGCGCCTTACCAATCCCACGGCCTGCCGAGGCTGGCAACACGGCAACGTTCTCCAGAAGAACATGCTCGCCCTCGGCGTAAAATACGATGAAGCCTTGAAAATCGCCTTCGTCGGTTGTGGATACATAAACCTGACCGGCCCCGATCTGACCCGCAAAGTCAGCGTTCATGGGCGCGGGTTTGCGTCCGATCAGGGGCACATAGCGGGCATATGCCAGTTCGGCGCATTCCCTGATCTTCGGTTCATCGTCGGCTACGGCCTGCCGGACCATGGGCGTTTCTTTCCTTTGAAATGACCGCATACTCCGCCGACAACTCCACCGTTGCAATATCCGCAAAGGCTCTCTGCCGATCTTCGCTGCATGGGGCACGAACGACAGCTTCTCCTTGGCAAATGCGATCCGGGTCGGCGACCTGACCGGAAAGCCGGCTTTGCCTGACACCTGAAAGGCGCATTCCGATGCGTGCCCCGAACCGTGCCTGCCGCGCTCAGCTGCCCGAAAGATAGACCTCGACCTGGCGGACGGGACGGCCATCCGACCATTGCCCCATGTCGAAGTCCAGCTGATCGGCCCGGGCGCCGTCACGGATCACCCGGTCGAGCGCCGACCAGAGATAGCGCCAGTCGAGATTGTCCTCGGCGCCGACGCCGTCGAGCAGCAGAAGCGAGAGCAGCGGCCGGAAGAAGCTGGTATCGTCGGTCGCCTGCTCGTGATTGGCGAAATGGCCGGGGCAGCCATGGGTGTCGGTCTGCGACAGATACATCCGCTTGCGGTCGGTGGCGATGGCGCCGAAGGGGGCGTCCCATTCGGATTTCGGCACGATCCAGTCGGCATCGCCATGCAGGATGGCCACCGGCATGGTCAGCGCCTTGCCGGTGACGGCGAGGGAAACATCGTCCTGGAGGCTGTCGAGCGCCTGCCCGATCTGGCCCGGGGCGGAGGCGGCCGCGCTGCTGGGAACCGGGTCGGCGGTCAAGACCTGCAGCGGCATGAGATTGTCGGGCAGACCGTCCTTGGTGACATACCAGGGCCAGCTCAGCGCGAAGAGCCCGCCCAGCGAATGGCCATAGACATAGGTATCGACCGCGACATCGGGACCGAAGCCGACCCGGACATAGGCATCGGAGACGCTGGCCAGCGCGTTCCGCATCCATGTCTCCTGAGAGGGGCGCAGCCCGTCGCCGAAGACCTCGTCGAGCAACTCGGCCACGGTCATCACCCCGCGCGGCGGGAAGCTGCAGAACCCGGTCTGGAAATTCGGAAAGAACACCGTATAGCCCTGACGGACGAGATGCTCGAGATGGGCGCGGTAGATCTGCGAGGCACCAAGCACGAAGCCGTGCAGGAAGATCACGGCCTTCGGGCGGCCGTTCGCCCCGATCCAGGGCGTCTCGGGGCGGTAGACCTCGATATAGCTGCCCTTCTGGCATTTCCCGAACCGCTCGATGGTGAAGTCGGGCGAGCTATAGACGGCGCTGTAATCCGGGCGTGGCGGCGCCTTGGGGCGCAAGGGGCCGACCAGCCGGCAGAGCGCGGCCTGAACAAGATAGCCGAAGGTGGTGCGCAGATCGCTCAGAAGCATCGACACGGGCCCGGGCCTCTCCTTGTTGGAACGGGACCATGAAAGGCCGGGACAGGCGATGGGTCAAGCGGTTTGCTCAACCTTTCCGCGATCTCTCTGTCGCCTTCCGGGCAAGCTTCGGCGCGAAAGACATGCGGCCCCCTTTGCAAAGGGGGCCGCGGCAGGGCCGGTCGGGATGCACCGGGTCAGGCGCGTTCGGGCACCTCGAGGCCGAGCCAGTCGCGATAGAAGGTGTCGATATCGGGTTCGAAATCATGGATCACCGGATACCAGGGCGTCGGCGCCTCGACATCGAGCAGATCGCCCGAGAGCGGGCAGAAATATTCGCGGATCACCTGCCAGTCGGTCGAGGGGGCCATCAGCTTGGGATAGATCTTCTCCATCGCCTCGGGCGTGTCGCGGACCCGGACCCTGGCATGCAGCTTCCAGTTCTCGGTCCAGTCGCAGAAATCATGCCCGGCCCAGCTCCGGATCACCCATTTCCTGTCCTCGGCGCGCTGGACGATGAAGAGCTTCGGCCCCAGCGGCAGGATGATCCGGTCGTCCCAGGGCACCTGGTCCTGCAGGATCTTCAGATAGATCTCGAACCGCTCGCGGTCCTTGGGCATGGACAGCATCTGATGCAGCGTGTCCTGGTCGATGGTGCCGTCCACGAGATCGCGGATCTTGGCTTCGGTATAGGCCATGTCTGTTCCTCCCTTTCTGAAACGGGCGCCGGGATCGCCCGGCGCCCGGGTTGGGTCATTCCTCGACCAGCTGGACGATGTTCACATCGGGCAGTTCCGACAGGTCCATCGAATAGTCCTTGCCGTAGGACGGGATCGGCAGGTCGGCCTCCTTCAGTTGCCAGCTGTCCGGAAGATCCCAGAACGCCCGGAAATCGCGCTCGAATTTCGGACCGAGCTTGAACGAGGCGGCAAACATCTGCTGGACCTGGGTGCCCGCATCCTTGGCGAGGATCTTCTCGCGCTCGGCTTTCATCCATTCGCCGGTGGGCACAGACTGGGCCAGCCGCTCCTGCCGGATCTCGGCGCGGCGGGCTTCGGTCGCGGCCAGATCGGCCACCACCTGACCGCGCGCGTCCTCGCTGAGCACGACGCCATAGACGTCACTGGCGAAGCGGGCGAGCAGATAGCCGCCGTTGACATCGGCCGCGACCGCCTCGGGCTTGCGGTCGAGCGGGTCGCCGAAGCCCGGGCCACCACGCATGTAGTTGAGGTAGAGGTCGTAATCGGCGAACATCTCCTCGGTGGTGATGGCCTGCTTGTCGCGCTTGATCCGGGCGCCTTCCAGCATGCTGTCCCAGACCGGGTTCTCGGGGTCGGTATCGCCGCCCCAGGGGATCGGCTCGCCCTTGGCGATCTTCTCCTTCAGCCCGGTGTCATGCGCGGCGAAGCGGTAGCCCGAGGCCGCCGGATAGCCGCCCATCAGCCCCCAGTCCGAGCTGATATGGCCGTTGCCCATGAAGAACATCGTCCAGTCCTTGGCGTTCCAGACCATGCGCAGGCTCTCGAAGCCGCAGCCGCCGCGATACTTGCCCGCGCCGCCCGAGGAGGCCTTGATCTGGCGGCCGAGATAGACCAGCGGCTCGGCCAGTTCCCAGATCTCCATGTCGCCCATGTCGCCTTCGGGGTTCCAGATCGCCGCCGCATGGCTGATGCCGTCGCGCACCGCCGTGGCGCCGACCCCGTTGGCCGCGCATTCGAACGAGTTCACGGCATGGATCTCGTCATACTGGTTGAAGCCGCCGCCCTGCAGCCAGTTCGAGGTATTGGCGTTGCCCGCATTGACCTCTTCGAGATAGCCGCGCCCGAAATAGCTGCGCGACAGCCCGCGCCAGAGCGCCGTCCAGGACGAGACCAG
This sequence comes from Rhodovulum sp. MB263, assembly GCF_002073975.1. NCBI lineage: Bacteria > Pseudomonadati > Pseudomonadota > Alphaproteobacteria > Rhodobacterales > Paracoccaceae > Rhodovulum > Rhodovulum sp. MB263. Next base: position 1,543,134 of record NZ_CP020384.1, read on the forward strand.
GAAGTGCCAGCTATAGGCGAAGGCCACGCGCCGGTCGTCCGGGTTCATCCAGGTGCCCTTGGGCAGGCGGAACTCGGTGCCATAGGCGGCGCCGTCATTGATCATCTCGCTCGGGATCAGGCTCTGGGTCATCATCACCCAGATGCCCGAGGTGAAGCTGACCGAATGGGCATTGTAGGTGTGCCAGCCCCATCGGCTCGAGCCTTCGAAATCGAGCCGCCAGGTTCCGTCCTTGCGGATCGTCATCTCGGAGGGCGTGTGCATGATCGTGTCGACCTTGGCGAAGTCGGACGGCACCCGCACATCCTCGTGGCTGTAGGGCACGTCGACGAAGCCCACCTGGCGATAGGTGCCCGGAATGGTCATCGCCTTGATCCGGTTCTGAAGGCCCAGCCGGCCGTGCTCGATCGCCTCGTAGGCGAATTGCCAATAGGCATCGATCCCCTCGTCGGCGATCACCTCCTCGACCAGCTTGCGGATCATGTGGCAGCCCGCGACCCGGGTGCGTTCGTCGAGCATCCAGTAGCGCGTGGTGCGCACCGCGCGCTGGCTTTCATGCAGCCAGTCGCGGAACAGCGTGTCGTTCTCGCCGATCTTGCGGCAGGTCACCGAATAGCCGTCGCCGAAGCGCTGGACCTGGCCCGTGGTCATCGAGCCCGGACCGACGGCGCCGGTATCGATCACATGGGTCACGCCGCCGACCCAGCCGATCAGCTCGCCCTCGTGGAAGATCGGCACGATGGTGTGGATGTCGCAGGGGTGGACGTTGCCGATCAGGCTGTCATTGTTGCAGAAGATGTCCCGGTCCTTGACGCCGGGATTGGACTCCCATCCGTTCTCGATCATGTATTTGATCGCGGCGCCCATGGTGCCGACATGGATGATGATGCCGGTCGAGGTCAGGATGCAGTCACCGGCCGCGTTATAGAGGCTGAAGCACAGCTCGCCCTCCTGCTCGACGATGGGCGAGGCAGCGATCTTCTTGGCGGTCTCGCGGGCATCCACGACGCCGGCCCTGAGCCGCGAGAACAGTTTGTTATACTTGATCGGATGCTCGTCCCGCAGCTCCATGTGGCGCAGCCCGGCATAATGGCCGCTGCTCTTGGTGGCCTCCATGATCTTGTCGCGGTGCTGCTTGAGGGTCTCGCCGCCGCGGACGATGCCCTTGATATCGCTTTGAATGTTCATGTGGTTTCCTCCCTTTCGCGCGTCACAGTTCCTTGAGGTGGAACAGGCGGTGTTCGTCGAGCCAGGTCTCGAACCCGTCCGGCACGACGAAGGTCGTGGCGTCGGATTCGATGATCGCGGGGCCGACGATCTGGTTGCCGGGCAGAAGCGCTTCCATCTGGTAGAGCTGGGCCTCGACCCAGCGGCCCTTGCGGTAGAACTGCCGCGAGCCGGTGCGCGCCTCGCGCGGCGGGGTGGCCTCCTGCAGCTCTTCCTCGGGGATCTTCGGTTTCGGGATCGGGACGGTGCCGCGCATGATCGCGCCGGTCACCGAATAGCCCAGCTCGGGCGAGCGGGCCGAGGCGGCATAGACCCGGCCATAGGTGTCGTTGAAGGTGTCGACCAGCTGGTCCCAGTCTTCGGCATCGCGGGCCGCGGCGATCGGGCTTTCGATTTCCAGATCGTTGAGCTGGCCGCGATACTGCATCCGGAAGCCGGGTTGCAGCGTGACCTTGTCGGCGGCATAGCCGTTGCGCTCGAATTCCTCCAGAACGCGTTCGGTCAGCTCGTCCCAGGCGGCCTGCAGCACCTTGGCCTGGGAGGCCTTGTCGGCCTCATGGGCCTCGGTGTCGATATTGATGTCGAGCGACTTGTCATAGCGGTACTCGAAATCGGCCGCAGCACAACCGAAGGCCGAGAAGCCCGCAGCCCAGGCTGGCACGATCACGTCCTCGAAGCCAAGCCCCTCGGTATAGCCATAGGTGTGGACCGGCCCCGCGCCGCCATAGCTGAAGCAGGTGAAGCTGCCCGGGCTGTAGCCCTTGCCCGAGATCATCGCGCGCATGTAGTCGCGGAGTTCCGCATCGAGCAACTCGATCACCCCGGCCGCGGCATCCTCGACCGACAGCCCCAGCGGATCGGCAAGCTGCACCTTGACCGCGTCCCAGGCGCGTTGCCGGTCGAGCTTGACCTGGCCGCCGAGGAAGTTGTCGGGGTTCAGATAGCCCAGCACGACATGGCAATCCGAGATCGAGACCGTGTCTATGCCGCTTTCGGCCCAGCAGACGCCGACCCGGTAGCCCGCGCTGTCGGGGCCGAGCTTGATCGCCTTGGTATAGGGGTCGAGCCGCACGAAGCTGCCCGCACCCGCGCCGACCGAGTCCATCGCCACCAGCGGCAGCGACAGTACCAGCCGCGCCATGTCGGGATCGTTGCGGATCGTCAGCTCGCTTTGCGTGATCAGCGCCACGTCGAAGGAGGTGCCGCCGATATCGGAACAGGCGATGTTCTTGTAGCCCAGCTTCTCGCCCAGATACTTGGCGCCGATCACGCCGCCGATCGGACCCGAGACGATGGTGCGCGCCAGTTCCTTGGCCTTCCAGGAGATGGTGCCGCCATGGGTGGCCATCACCCGGAAGTCGAAGCGCGAGCCGTGCTCCTTGAAGGCGCCCGAGATGCCGTGCAGCGTCTGGCGCGAGGGTTCGGCGGCATAGGCCTCGAGCACGGTGGTATTGGTGCGGTGGGTCTCCTTGCGGACCGGGTAATAATCGGTCGAGGCGAAGACCGGGATCGTCTTGCCGCTGGCCTTGACCTCTTCCTCGACGATGTCGCGCACCCGGCGCTCATGGGTCGGGTTCTTGTAGGAATGCAGAAGCGAGATCACGATGCCTTCGACATCCTCGGCGATCAGCTCGCGCGCGGCGGTCCGGGCCGTGTCCTCGTTCAGCGGGATCACCACCGTGCCCATCATGTCGATCCGCTCGGCCACGCCCCGGGTCAGGTCGCGCGGCACCAGCGGATCGTCGTAGTAGTGCGTGTTGATATGGATGCGGTCCTCGTAGGCGAAGCCCAGATAGGCCTGGATCGCGCGGCCCATGCGGTGGAAATCCTCCATCCCGGCATTCACGATCAGCCCGACCCGAAGCCCCTTGCGCTGCACCACCCGGTTCAGCATCGCGGTGCCGGAATAGACCCCGGTCTGGATGTTGCGCAGCGCGTCCTCGAGCGTGAGGCCCCAGTGCTCGAGCCCCTCCCGGCTCGATTCCAGAAGGCCCTGGGCCTCGTTCGCGGGCGTGGTCTGCGCCTTGCCGACGACGAAGTCGCCCTCGGCATCGACGAAGAAGGTGTCGGTCATGGTGCCCCCGGCGTCGATGCCGAGCACCTGCACCGACCGCGCGTTGCGTCCGGTCTGTGTCATGCGTGTTTCCTCCCGTTTCAGCGCCGTCTCGAGGCGCCGTGCCGACAGAGTAGCGGGCCGGGCCGCGCGGCCGTGCTGTCCGGGCGGGCCGGGCGCTGTCCGGACAGCCGGGAGGCCGCCCTGGCGTGGCGTTACAGGGAGGCGGGCGCCAGATCGTCCGATGCGGGACGGGCTGTCCGGAAGCGAGGACAGGCTGCTGCCGGACAGGATCTGTCCGACTGTCCGGACAGGTGTCGGACAGGGGCCGGACAGTATCCGGACGGGGCTGCGGGGCTCTGGATGCGGATGATTCGGCGCTTGCCGGCGCTCAGTCCTCGGGCCGGGCGAGGCCGTAGGCGGCGATCTTGGTATAAAGCGTCGAGCGCGCGATGCCGAGACGGCGGGCGGTGGCCGACATGTTGCCGTCGCTTGCCGCCATCGCCTGGAGGATGCGGCTGCGCTCGTCCGTTTCGGTGGCGCGGGTCGGGGTGGCGGGCAGGGCGTCCGGGGCGCGGATCTTGTCGGGCAGGTCCGGGACGTCGATCACGCCGCGGTCGCAGAACAGCACCAGGGCCTGCATGTCGTTTCGAAGCTCGCGCGCATTGCCCGGCCAGGGATAGGCCATCAGCGCCTGCTGTGCGGCTCGGTTCAGCGCCGGGGCCGGGCGCCCGGCTTCGGCTGCGGCCTTGGCCAGGAAGTGCCGGGCCAGAAGCGGAATGTCGGCGGCCCTGTCGCGCAGCGGCGGCAGCCGGAACTGGATCGTCGAGATGCGGTGGAAAAGGTCGCGCCGGAACCTGTTCTCGGCGACGTCGCGGGGCAGGTCGCGATGAGTCAGCGCGACGACCCGAAACTCCGAGCGTTCCGGCCCGTCGGCGTTGCGCGCCCCGGGCAGCCCGTCTTCCAGCACCCTTAGCAGGAAGGGCTGCACGTCGCCCGGCATCTCGCCGATCTCGTCGAGACAGAGCGTGCCGCCATGGGCCGCGGCCACCGCGCCGCTGCCGTGACCCTCGGTCTCGAACAGCACGCTCGCGGCGCTGTCGGCGCGCAGCGCGCCGCAATTGACCGGCACATACTGGCCGTGGCGCTGGGACGAGGCGTCATGGAGCGCGCGGGCCAGCAATTCCTTGCCGGTGCCGGTCTCGCCGCTGATCAGAATCGGGACGTTCGATCCGGCCACGCAGCGCGCATGCTCGAGCAGCTTCAGTATTGCCGGGTCGGTACCCAGAAATGCGTCGAACGGGTCGCCGCTGGGGCTTTCGAGAGGGCGGCGACGGCCGCGATAGGCGGTCAGCACCATCCCGATCGGCAGGCCGTCGCGCCGCAGGATCTCGCTATCCATGCCCGAGAAACGGTCGGACATCTCGCCTGCCCAGTCCTCTTCGCCGCGCTCGCCGATGGCGCCGCCCCGGATCGCCTGGTTGGACCAGACCGCGCGGGTGTCGTGCAGCACCGCGCCGCGCCGGTCGATCAGGATCATATGGGTATTCTGCCAGCGGGCGCGACGGTCCATGAATTGCTGGTAGAGCGCCTCGCGCTCTTCGCCGATCAGTCGCGCCAGCGCCTGGGTGATCTCGTCCCCGACCGCCATCGCCAGCGCCATGCTCTGGGGCTGGAACACGTCGGTCGGCCCCGAGATGTCGACGATGCCGCGCAGCGTCCCGTCGACCGGGTCGAGGACCGGCACGGCGGCGCAGCTCCAGCGCTGGATCTCCTCGCAGAAATGCTGGATGCCATGGACCAGGGCCGGTCGGCCCGAGGCCGCGGCGGTGCCGATGCCATTGGTGCCGATGCTGGTCTCCTGCCAGTCGCCGCCGATCTGCAGCCGGTTCTCGCGGCCGGTGTCGATCGCGCCCGGATCGCCCTCGGTCTCGGTGATGATGCAGTCGGGCGAGGTCAGGATCATCATCAACCCGGTCTCTTTCAGCATCGCCCGCGCGCGCAGAAGGGCCGGCCGTGCCAGCCGTCGCAGCTCGGCGGTTTCCTTGCGCTTGCGCAGCAGAATCTCGTCGGGGACCTGAGGTGCCGACAGCCTGTCGGGAAGCACCCCGCAATCCCGCGAGCGCAGCCAGGAGGCCGCGAGATCGGGATCGAGATCCCCCGGCAAAAGACCGGTCTCCAGAAAGCGGGCCCAGTCCGCCTTCCGGACGAAACGTCCGCGTGCGACCATATCTCCTCCCAAGGGCCGTGCCCGGCCCCGAATACGTCGTCACGATATTGCGGTGCAGTCTATCTGCTGAGACCGGGTCTGGAAAGGCAGCCTTGCGCAGCACAAGATCGGCAGAGTGCCGCCGGTTTCCGGGCCGGGCGAAAGCGCCTGTTTGCGGCAGGATAGCCGGTGTTAGCTTCGGAGGGCGACTCGTGTTGCGCATAGCGCGGGTCGTGGCGGGATCCGTCCGGGCATTCCTGGCCGGAAGCCGTCTGAATACCCTCTGCCGGACCATCCCCCGGCGTCGAAGGCCTCCGGCACGAACCCCGCCGGAGGCCTTCTTCGATCTTGCGGCCCCGATCGATCTTGCGGCCCGGGTCGCGTCCCGGCCCTTGCGGGCCGCCTCTGCGAGCGGGATAGGGGCTCAGATGCCGCGGGCCAGGGCCGCGACGCCGGTGCGCGCCATCTCGGTCAGGCCGAGCGGTCGCATCAGCTCGCCGAAGGCGTCGATCTTCTGCGGCGTGCCGGTGATCTCGAAGACGAAGCTCTCGAGCGTCGAATCGACCACGTTGGCGCGGAAGATATCGGCAAGCCGCAGCGCCTCGACCCGCTTCTCGCCGGTGCTGGCGACCTTGAACAGTGCCAGTTCGCGTTCGACCGACGGGCCCTCGACAGTCAGGTCATGGACCTCGTACACCGGGACGATCCGGCCGAGCTGGGCCTTGATCTGCTCGATTACCGCGGGCGTGCCGGTGGTGACGATGGTGATCCGGCTCTTGTGCCCGGCATGGTCGACCTCGGCCACGGTAAGGCTGTCTATATTGTAGCCGCGCCCCGAGAACAGCCCGATGACGCGGGCAAGAACGCCTGCCTCGTTGTCGACGGTCACCGCCAGGGTGTGCCGCTCGCTGACTTCGGCATTGGGGTCGCGCAGGTCATAGGCGGAGTGTTTCGAGGTGCCTTGCTGAATGTTCAGTTGTGCCATGTCCGTACTTCTTGTTCCCAGTTCCGCCTTGCATGTCGTCCGGAGGGCGCCGCGGCCCTCCGGGTCGTTTTCATCCGGGCGCGCGGTTCGCGGTTGACGCCAGGCCCGAAGGCGTCGGCGGCACGACAGATTTCCGCCGGTTCCCGCCGTCCGGCAGCAATGCCTGGACAGGGCCAGTGCCCGCCGTCGCATCCGCCTATCCCCGATCTGCCGGGCAGGGGCGGTTCAGAGCCGCGCCCGGCCCTCCGGATGCTCTGCGTATCCTCGCGGTCCCGGATCCCGCGCAGACGTCCCGCGCCGGCCGGTTGATGCCGGCCGAGCGGCAGATACGCATTGCCGCCGGGGGTGTCGGGGCCGGGCGCCCCCGCGCTTTCCCGCCGACCCCCGGCCGTGAGGGCTGCGAACCGGAATTCCTTCCGCATCATCGCTCCTCTAGACCAGCGCCGCGCCTTCCTTGAAGGCCTCGGCATCGGCGGCCAGCAGCATGTCGTTATGCGCCCGCCCCGAGGGGATCATCGGGAAGCAGTTCTCGTGCTTCTCGACCAGGCAGTCGAAGATCACCGGCCCGTCATAGGCCAGCATCTCGGCGATGGCATCGTCCAGATCGGCCGGGTCCGAACAGCGCAGGCCCTTGGCGCCGAAGGCCTCTGCCAGCTTGACGAAATCGGGCAGGGCCTCGGACCAGCTGTGCGAATAGCGCCCGCCATGCAGCAGCGTCTGCCACTGCCGGACCATGCCCAGCCGCTCGTTGTTGAGGATGAACTGCTTGACCGGCAGGCGGTACTGAATCGCGGTGCCCATCTCCTGCATGTTCATCAGCCAGGACCCTTCGCCCGCGACGTTGACGACCAGCGCATCGGGATGCGCGACCTGCACGCCCACCGAGGCCGGCAGGCCGTAGCCCATGGTTCCGAGCCCGCCCGAGGTCATCCAGTGCTTCGGAGCCTCGAAGCCGAGGAATTGCGCGGCCCACATCTGGTGCTGGCCGACCTCGGTGCAGATGAAGCGGTCCTTGCGGTCCCTGGTCAGCGCCTCGAGCCGTTGCAGCGCATATTGCGGCTTGATGATCTTGTCGGAGTTCTCGTAGCGCAGGCAGTTGACGGCCTTCCATTCGGCGATCTGCTCCCACCAGGGCTTCAGCGCCTCCTTGTTGACCTTGCGCCCGCGCGATTTCCAGATCCTGAGCAGATCCTCCAGCACATGGGCCACGTCGCCGATGATCGGCAGCTCGACATGGATCGTCTTGTTGATCGACGAGGGATCGATGTCGATATGGGCCTTGAGCGAGCCCGGGCTGAAATCGGCCACCCGGCCGGTGATGCGGTCGTCGAAGCGCGCCCCGATGCAGATCATCAGGTCGCAGTCATGCATGGCCAGATTGGCCTCGTAGAGACCGTGCATGCCCAGCATGCCCAGCCACTTGTCGCCCGAGGCCGGATAGGCGCCCAGCCCCATCAGGGTCGAGGTGATCGGAAAGCCCGTGGCTTCGACCAGCTCGCGCAGAAGCTGGGTGGCGGCCTCGCCCGAATTGACGACCCCGCCGCCGGTATAGAAGATCGGCCGCTCGGCGGTCTCCATCGCCTCGACGAGACGGGTGATCGTCTCGCGGTCGCCCTTGACGCGCGGGTGGTAGTGGCCCTGGCCCGCCTTGACCGGGCCGACATAGGTGCCCTCGGCGAACTGGACGTCCTTGGGGATGTCGATCAGCACCGGGCCGGGGCGGCCCGAGGTCGCGACATGAAAGCCCTGATGGATGGTCTGGGCCAGCTGGTCGGGATCCTTCACCAGCCAGTTATGCTTGGTGCAGGGGCGGGTGATGCCGACGGTATCGGCCTCCTGGAAGGCATCGTTGCCAACGAGGAAGGTCGGAACCTGGCCCGACAGCACGACCAGCGGGATCGAGTCCATCAGCGCGTCCGTGATGCCGGTGACGGCATTGGTCGCGCCGGGGCCCGAGGTGACGAGCACGACGCCCGGCTTGCCGGTCGAGCGGGCATAGCCCTCGGCGGCGTGAACCGCGCCCTGTTCGTGGCGCACCAGGATATGCTCGATATCGTTCTGCTGGAACAGCTCGTCATAGATCGGAAGCACGGCCCCGCCAGGATAGCCGAAAATTACATCGACCCCCTGGTCCTTGAGCGCCTGAACCACCATTTTCGCGCCGGTCATGGGCTGTGTCATCTTTTCGTTCTCCGTGCTGTCCGCCTGCTTCCGCGCATAAAAAAGCCCCCGTTGTTGCGGGGGCGCATGGGGATGACCCTGGGTCCGCCGTTACCGGCCCATGCGCCTGTCTTCCGTCACTACGAGTACGAGCATCATTGCCGCGGGGCTCCTTTGGCGTTGCGTGCGCGGGCACATTAGGTGGCTGCCCGGAGGGGGTCAACTGCAAAAAGCGCAAAGAATCCTTCGCGCGGGTCGAAAAAATTTTACGTTTGTTGCGTGTTCCTGCGGGGTTTGCGCATGAGTCTGAAATCGACACTGCGCAGAACGCAATGCGGATATGCGAAAAAAGCAATACGAGGCGGCTGGCCGGGGCCTTCGGCTGCGGCTAGGGTCGCGCGCGTTTTGCCATGCCGCAGGTCCCGGCCGGTCCGAGCGACGGCCGGAGAGGGGCCGCGGTTCAATGAAAGGGACTGCTGACCATGGATCGCCGCTCATTCCTGAAGACCTCCGCCCTTGGCGGATCGGCCGCCGCCGCCAGCGCGACGCTGGCCGCCCCCGCCCTGGCGCAGGGTAAGCGGGTGCTGACCATGGTCACCTCCTGGCCGAACGGCATGGCCGGGGTGCATGACTCCGCGATGTTCTGCAAGAACCGCATCGAGGCGCTGAGCGACGGGCAAATCAAGGTCGAGGTCAAGGCGGCAGGCGAACTGGTCGGTGCCTTCGAGGTGTTCGACGCGGTCAGCTCGGGCCAGGCCGACATGTATCATTCGTCGGACTACTATTTCGTCAACCAGCACCCGGCCTTCGCCTTCTTCTCGACCGTGCCCTTTGGGATGACCGCGCAAGAGCAGATCAACTGGTATTATCACGGCGAGGGCGCGGCCTTCCATGACGAGCTGGGCGAGATCTTCGGCATGAAGATGTTCCTTGTCGGCAATACCGGCGCCCAGTCGGGCGGCTGGTTCCGCAAGGAGATCAACGCGCCCGAGGACTTCCAGGGGCTCAAGTTCCGGATGCCGGGTCTGGGCGGGGTCGCGATGGGCAAGCTCGGCGCCTCGATCCAGAATATTCCCGGCGGCGAGGTCTATCAGGCGCTGTCGACCGGCGCGCTCGACGGCACCGAATGGGTCGGTCCCTGGGCCGATGAGAAGGCGGGCTTCTACGAGATCACCAAGATCTACTACACGGCGGGCTTCCACGAGCCGGGCGCCGGGCTCAGCCTGGCGCTGAACCGCGATCTCTTCGACAGCCTGACGCCGTTCCAGCAGCAGGTCATGGAGACGGCCGCGGCCGAGTGCAACCAGTGGACGCTGTCGATGTTCCTGTCGCAGAACAGTGCGGCGCTGAGCCGGCTGGCCTCGGAAGGCGTGCGCATCATGACCTTCCCCGATCCGGTCTGGGACGCCTTCGGCAAGGCCGCACAGGAGGCCCTGGAAGAAAGCCGCGACGGCGACATCTACGACCGCATGCTGGACAGCTACATGGCCTCGATGCGGACCTCGTCGAGCTGGCTGCAGGCCTCCGAGGGCACCTATCGCGCCCAGCGCGACCGCGTGATCGGCTGAGCCGGGCAAGGCGGCCTCTGGTCCTTCCGGGCCGGAGGTCGCCGAGACGCGGCCGTTTCCGGATGGTTTTCCGCAGGTTGCATGGGGTGGCCGCACAACTTTGGGGCAGATATCGGGCCGCTCGAGCAAGAAAACTTCGCACTCGCCCATACGGCTATTTATCTGACCTGACCCTCCCGCTAGATTGTAAGCGTTTATACGATCCGCCCGTCGAGATGGCGGGCGGGAAACAGGGAGGAGATTTTAATGGACCGCCGTTCCTTTCTTCGCAGCTCTGCGCTGGGCGGGTCGGCCGCGGCAGCGGGCGCGCTCGCGGCTCCGGCCTATGCCCAGGGCAAGCGCACGCTGACGCTGGTCACCACCTGGGGGCGCGGGCTCGCGGGCGTGCATGACGCGGCGCAATATTGCGCCGACCAGATCACCGCCGTCACCGATGGCCAGCTCACCGTCGATCTCAAGGCCGCGGGCGAGCTTGTCGGCGCCTTCGAGGTGTTCGACGCGGTGACCTCGGGCCAGGCCGACATGTATCACGGGGTCGACTATTATTTCGTCGGCCAGCATCCCGGCTATCAGTTCTTCGCCTCGCTGCCCTTCGGCATGACCGCGCAGGAGCTGCACAACTGGTATTACCATTCGGGCGGGCACGAGCTGCATAACGAGCTGGGCCAGATCTTCGGGCTGAAAAGCTTCCTTGCGGGCAATACCGGGCCGCAATCGGGCGGCTGGTTCCGCAAGGAGATCAGGAGCCCCGAGGATTTCAACGGCCTGAAGTTCCGGATGCCGGGGCAGGGCGGCGAGATCCTCGGCAGGCTCGGCGCCTCGGTGCAGAACCTGCCCGGCTCCGAGGTCTATCAGGCGCTGTCCTCCGGCGCGATCGACGGCACCGAATGGATCGGCCCCTGGGCCGACGAGAAGGCCGGTTTCCAGGAGATCACCAAGATCTACTACACCGCCGGCTTCCACGAGCCGGGGCCGGGCCTGTCGCTGGCGATGAATCTCGACGTCTTCGAAAGCCTGACGCCCGCGCAGCAGGCCACGGTCGAGCAGGTCACCGCCTCGGCCAACCAATGGGCGCACGCGCTCTTCATGAAGAACAACGCCTCGGCGCTGCGGCGGCTGCAGGCGGGCGGCGTTCAGGTGCGCGAGTTCAGCGACGATGTGTGGGACGCCTTCGGGGCCGCCGCCCAGGAGGTCTTCGCCCAGTACATGGACGACGATCTCTACAAGAAGATCTATGACAGCTATATCGCCTCGATGCGCGATTCCGCTGCCTGGATCGAGATTTCGGAGGGGGTCTTCACCCGCCAGCGGAACCGCGTTCTGGGCTGAGCCCGCTCGCGTCCCGACCATCTGACGCGCGTGCGCGCGCCCCGGCTCCGGTCACGGGCCGGGGCGTCCACGCTTCACCGATCCCGCCGCGACGGACGGCGGTGCAAAAGGGGAGACCCGGATGCTCGACGGCATTCTGTGGGTCGGCAGGAACCTCCTGCTGGCCTTCTACAATTTCGGTTATGCGCTGTCCCATCCGGGGCTGTGGCTGGACTGGTCCGACAAACAGGCGATCATGCGCTTCGTCTATTACGGCGGTTCGGCCGAGTTCTTCTTCGTGGTCATCGCCGCCTTCCTGGTGCTGACCGGGATCGGGCTCTGGCGGCGGCAGGTGATGTGGGGCGCGGTGCGGCTGCTGGAGGGGATGGCCAACGGGATCGGGCGCACGGTCGCCTGGTTCGGGCTCTTGATGGTGTTGCAGCAGATCATGATCGTGTTCCTGCAGCGGGTCTTCCGGGTCTCGGAAATCAGTGTCGGGCCGTTCGGCTACAGCTTCACCAAGGATCTCTCGTGGTGGTCGGAGGAGTTGAAGCTGTACAACGCCGCCATCGTGGCGCTCTGCGCGACCTATACCTTCGTGCAGTCGGGCCATGTGCGGGTCGATCTGGTCTATTCGGCGGTGGGCTTCCGCGCCAAGCGGGTGATCGACATGCTGGGTGCGCTGTTCTTCATGATGCCGGTCGCGGTGCTGGTCTGGATGTATTCCTGGTTCTTCATGTGGCGGCATCTGATCACGCCCAAGCCCTCGGCCTCGGACACGCTCGAGCGGCTGTTGATGAAGGCGCGCGCGGTGCGCTGGAATGTCGAGACCATCGGCTTCTCGCCCAACGGTTTCAACGGATACTTCCTGTTCAAGGTGCTTCTGGTGGCCTTTACCGGCCTCGTGTTCCTGCAGGCTGTCGCGTTCTTCTACCGATCCTTCCTCGAATGCGTCGAAGGCGAGCAGAGCGCCGGAAAATACCTCGACCGGGACAGCCTCGGCGCCGGCGAAGAAGCCTATGAAGGCACGCATTAAAGGGGCAGGACAGGTATATGCTATTCGGACTTGACGGCGTCGAGATCGGTCTGATCATCGTCATTCTCTGCCTCTTCGGAGGCATTCTCTCGGGTTTTCCGGTGGCTTTCGCCATCGGCGGCGCGGCGGTCATCTCCTTCGGGATCATCGCGGCGCTGGACAATGCGGGTATCCTGGTGGCCCAGGCCATCGATACCGGCAGCGCGGCCTATGGCGCGCTCGTGGCCCGGGGGATCCATCCCGATGCGATCTCGCATTTCCGCTATCCCGAGCTGCCCACCGTCACCACGGCGCTGTTTCCGCAGGGCTGGGAGACGGCGATGGACCGCAATATCAGCTTCATCGTCAACCGGATGAATGAACGGGTCTTTGCCGGGCAGTCGATCGAGACGCTGCTGGCGGTGCTTATGTTCGTGCTGATGGGGATCACGCTGGAACGCTCGAAGATCGCCAATGACCTGTTGACCACAATGGCGCGGGTCTTCGGGCCGATGCCGGGCGGGCTGGCGGTCTCGGTGGTGGTGGTGGGCGCCTTCCTCGCCGCCTCGACGGGCATTGTCGGCGCGACCGTGGTGACGATGGGGCTTTTGTCGCTGCCCACGATGCTGCGCAACAAGTATTCGCCCGAGCTGGCGACGGGGGTCATCGCGGCCAGCGGCACGCTGGGGCAGATCATCCCGCCCTCGATCATCATCGTGCTTCTGGGCACGCTGGCGGGCGACATCTACGCCACCGCGCAGGAGACGCGCGCCCAGCTGGCGGGCTGTCCCGATGCGCTGACCTATCTCGGTCAAGCGGCGGTGGTCTCTGTCGGCACGCTGTTTCAGGCCGCGATCCTGCCGGGGGCGCTCCTGGCGCTGCTCTATGCGGCCTATGCCTTCGGCTATGCGCTGTTGAACCCTTCGAAGGCGCCGCCGGTGATCGAGGCCGGGGCGCGGCGGGCCGGGCGCAAGGGCGCGGCGCTGACCTGGTTTCTGGCAGCGCCGGCCGGGGTGATCGGACTGGCGCTTCTGCTCGCGGTGACGGGGGTCGCAGGTAGCCAGGATGTGGGCGTGTCGCGTTATACCAACACGGCCGAATCCGCGAGCCTCAGGACCAATGTGTCCGGCCAGTGCAAGGCCGCGATGATCGCGCTGCACGGGCAGTCGAAATGGGACAGTGCCGTCGCCCAGCAGAAGGAGATCGCGGCGGCGGGCGGCCAGATCGGAACGCAGGAGCTGAGCGACGATGAGCTGGCCGCGGCGCGTGCCGCCAGGCTCGCCGCGGCGCCGCCGGTCTCGGGGGGCGTCCTTTTGGGCTTCACCCTGCTCGGGCTGGCGCTGGTCACGGCGCGGGGCGTCGTACCCACGGCCCGGCCCGCGCCGCTTCTGATCGGGGGCGCGGGGATCGTGCTGGGCCTGCTGGTCGATGCGCTCTTCATCGGGCCGCTTGCCTCGCCCGGCACGGTGTTGCTGATGCTGGCGCTGCCGGTCGCGCTGACGCTTTACGGCTGTCGCTATGCCGTGGCCTGCCTGTCGCGCTCGGACCTGCTGCGGGTGGTCTTCCCGCCGCTGGTGCTGATCGTCGCGGTGCTGGGCTCGATCCTGGGCGGCATCACCAACCCGACGCCTGCCGCGGCGCTGGGCGCGGGCGGCGCGCTGATGCTGGCCGCCTATCGCAAGCTGCAGGAAGAGCACCGGACCGGCAAGCTGATCCTCTGGGCCGCCTATGCCATCGTCATCATGCTTCTGGCCGGCACCAATTTCGATCTGAGGCTGGGCCGCGAGAGCGTGCCGCTCGAGGACTGGATCGCGTTCTTCGTGGCGCAGGGCACCTATCATTTCGCGATGTTCGGCATCCTTTACGCCTGCTGGGTGCTGCTGCGCTCGGGCGTGCTGGGGCCGGTGGTGCGCGAGACGGCCAAGGTCACCTCGATGGTCTTCACCATCCTGATCGGCTCTCAGCTTCTGAACCTCGTGGTGATCTCCTTCGGGGGCGAGCATTACATCCAGCAGTTCCTGCGCAGCTTCGACAACGAGCTGACCGTCTTCCTGCTGGTGATGCTGGTGCTGTTCATCCTGGGCTTCGTGCTGGATTTCCTCGAGATCATCTACATCGTGATCCCGATCGTCGGGCCGGTGATCTATGGCGGCACCTTCGATCCGAAATGGGTGACGATCATGATCGCGGTGAACCTGCAGACCTCGTTCCTGACGCCGCCCTTTGGCTTTGCGCTGTTCTATCTGCGCGGCGTCGCGCCGAAGGAGGTCACGACCTGGCATATCTATCGCGGCGTCGCGCCCTTCGTGGTGATCCAGGTGATCGGGCTGGCGCTGTTGTGGTTCATGCCCGGGATCGTGACGATCGTGCCGAACCTGCTGCCGAACGGCTGATCGCGCCCCTTGGGCGATGGCCCGGGGCCGATCCGGAGAAAAGCCCGCGTCGATGATGGCGCGGGCTTGCTCTTTCCTGTCGCAGGGATGCAGGCGGCCCCGCTCCGGCTGGGGGCTCAGTCGCGGCGAGACCGGCTGTCGGGAAGCTGGATCCGGGCGACCTGTTCGGCAATCGGCGCGACCGAGAGCGGATGGGTTTCGCCGTCATGCGCGGCGGGCGAGCCGATATCCTGCCAGCGGTCGTTCTTGTAGATCTCGAGCGCGGAGAAGTTGGATTTGTAGCCCATCTTCGGGCTGCCCGGCACCCAGTAGCCGAGATAGACGTAAGGCAGACCGGCCTCGCGCGCGATCTCGATATGATCGAGGATCACATGGGTGCCGACCGACCGATTGGTGCGCTCGGGCTCGTAGAAGGAATAGACCATCGACAGCCCGTCATCGAGGAGATCGGTCAGGCAGACTGCGGCCAGCGGCCGGTGCCGTCCGCCATCGGCAGGCTTGGCCGTATATTCGACCACCCGCGACCGCACCGGGGTTTCCTCGATCATGGCCGCGAATTCGAAGATGTCCATGTCGGCCATGCCGCCATCGGCGTGGCGGCTGTCGAGATAGCGGCGAAACAGCGTGTATTGCTCTTCGGTGGCCCAGGGCGAACTGGCCTGCCGCCTGAGATCGGAATTGCGGTTCTGCGCCTTGCGCTGGCTGCGGGTCGGCTGGAAATCGGCGACCCGGATCCGGGCCGAGAGGCAGGCGGTGCATTCGGCGCAGGCGGGACGGTACAGTACGTTCTGCGACCGCCGGAAGCCCTGCTTGGACAGGGAATCGTTCAGCGTCTCGGCGGTGTCGCCTTGCAGCGCAGTGAACAGCTTCCGCTCCATCCGCCGGGGCAGATAGGGGCATGGCTGTGGGGCCGTCACATAGAATTGTGGCGCAAGCGGTAGGGTGTGGCGCATATCGGGGCTGTCGTATCTTGGTTACAGATACGCTAACACTCGTCCCGCGAGGCGCCAAGGGATTGTTGTCACGGATTGGCAGGTCGGTTAATGGCGGCGGTTCCAAGGAGGAAATCAGGCAATCCCTGGGCACGTGCGCCGGTCAGCATCAGGATCACCGAGGCCACCTGCGGCAAGACAAAGGTGATGCAGGCCGAATAGGCCAGGGTATGCAGCGCCGCCGTGGTCAGGTCGAGTTTCTCGCCCCGCGCGCTGCGGATCTCTATCGCCATGATCCGCATGCCCCATGTGGCCGAGCCGCGGGCCAGCGTTACGGTGCGGTAGGCAAAGCCGATGATGGTGAAGAAGAGCGGCAGGACGAACAGCGCGGTGAAGGCGGTGAAGGGCAGCGCCAACAGCGTGATCAGCAGGATCAGCCCGACATCGATGACCCAGGCGGCCAGGCGCTTGGATGGCACGCCGGCATAGAAATCTGGCTGGAGCACCGGGTCGGGCAAGCCCCAGAGGCGATCGGCGGAAGGTTCGGTCTGCTCTGTCATGGCTGACATGTAGGCGGCCGGAGGGCTGTGGGGAAGAGGCGGCGCGGTGGCCGCCTCTCCGGGGGCGCGAGGCGCGCGGATCAGTCCATCTGCTTGAAGTGGAACTCGCCGCCTTCCTTCAGGCCCGAGGGCCAGCGCGAGGTCACGGTCTTGGTGCGGGTGTAGAAGCGGAAGGCATCGGGGCCGTGCTGGTTCAGATCGCCGAAGCCCGATTTCTTCCAGCCGCCGAAGGTGTGATAGGCCAGCGGCACCGGGATCGGAACGTTGATGCCGACCATGCCGATATTGATCCGGCTGGCAAAGTCGCGCGCGGTGTCGCCGTCGCGGGTGAAGATCGCGGTGCCATTGCCATATTCGTGGTCCATGGCATAGCCCAGAGCCTCTTCATAGGTCTGCGCCCGGACCGTCGAGAGCACGGGGCCGAAGATCTCGGTCCGGTAGATCTCCATATCGGTGGTGACCCGGTCGAACAGCGTCGGCCCGACGAAAAAGCCTTTCTCGTAGCCCTGCAGCGCGAAGTTCCGGCCGTCGAGCACAAGCTCGGCGCCCTCGGCCACACCCTTG
Source organism: Rhodovulum sp. MB263 (assembly GCF_002073975.1). NCBI lineage: Bacteria > Pseudomonadati > Pseudomonadota > Alphaproteobacteria > Rhodobacterales > Paracoccaceae > Rhodovulum > Rhodovulum sp. MB263. The sequence continues at coordinate 1,560,108 of NZ_CP020384.1, forward strand.
TCGATCAGCCCCAGCACCCGGGCCTTGGCCTCGGCGGTGACGAGCGGGCCGTAATCGACATCGGCCCCGGCGGTATAGGGACCGACCTTCAGCTTCTCGATCCGCGGCAGCAGCTTCTCGATCAGACGGTCGGCGGTCTCCTCGCCCACCGGCACCGCGACCGAGATCGCCATGCAGCGTTCGCCCGCCGCGCCGTAGCCCGCGCCCACCAGCGCATCGGCCGCCTGATCCATGTCGGCATCGGGCATCACGATCATGTGGTTCTTGGCGCCGCCGAAGCACTGCACCCGCTTGCCGTTCGAACAGCCGCGCCCGTAGATATACTGGGCGATCGGGGTCGAGCCGACGAAGCCGATGGCCTGGATCTCGGGATTGTCGAGGATCGCGTCGACCGCCTCCTTGTCGCCATTGACGACCTGCAGCACGCCGTCGGGCAGGCCTGCCTCCTGCAGCAGCGCGGCCAGCATCAGCGGCACGCTCGGCGCGCGTTCCGAGGGCTTGAGGATGAAGGCATTGCCGCAGGCCAGCGCCGGGCCCAGCTTCCACATCGGGATCATGGCGGGGAAGTTGAAGGGCGTGATGCCCGCGACCACGCCGAGCGGCTGGCGCATCGAATACATGTCGATGCCGGGGCCCGCGCTGTCGCTGAACTCGCCTTTCAGAAGATGCGGCGCGCCGATGCAGAACTCGATCACCTCGAGACCGCGCTGCACGTCGCCCTTGGCATCGGGAACGGTCTTGCCATGTTCGGCCGACAGCGCCTCGGCCAGCTTGTCCATGTCGCGGTTCAGGAGCCGCACGAATTCCATCAGCACCCGGGCCCGGCGCTGCGGGTTGGTGGCGGCCCATTTCGGCTGGGCCTCGGCGGCCGCGGCGATGGCGGCATCGACCTCGTCCTTCGAGGCCAGCGGCACCCGCGACTGCACTTCGCCGAGCGCGGGGTTGAAGACATCGGCGAACCGGCCCGAGCCGCCCGCAACCTGCTGGCCGTTCACGAAATGAGTGAGATCTTTCATGTCCATCTCCCTGAATGCTTCTCGAGGCGAGCTTAGTCTTGCAAAATTGTGGCGAAAAGCCTCAGAACTCCAAAAGCGTTTTGCGAAAATGCAGGTATGGGCAAATGAACTGGGATGACATGCGGCTGTTTCTGGCCGTGGCGCGGGCCGAAAGCCTGACCGGGGCGGGCAAGGTCCTGCGGCTTGACCCGGCGACGCTGGGGCGCCGGATCGCGCGGCTGGAAGAGGGGCTCGGGGCGGCGCTGTTCGCGCGCTCGCCCCGGGGCTACGGGCTGACCGAGGCGGGCGAGCGGCTGATGACCCGCGCGGCCGAGGCCGAACAGGCGCTGACCGAGGGCATCGAGGAGCTGCGCGGGCAGGAGGGGCAACTGACCGGGGCGATCAGGATCGGCGCGCCGGACGGGGTTGCCAACTATCTGCTGCCGCAGGTGGCGGCTGCGATCTGCGACCGCCATCCGGGGCTCGAGGTGCAGATCGTGGCGCTGGCGCGGGTGTTCAACCTAAGCCGCCGCGAGGCCGACATGGCGATCGCGGTCAGCCCGCCCAAGACCGGCCGGCTGACGGTGCAGCGGATCGCCGACTACCAGCTGCACCTTGCCGCCCATCGCGACTATCTGGCAGCGCATCCGCCGATCCGCGATCTGGACGATCTCGCCGGGCACCGGATCGTCGGCTACATCCCCGACATGATCTTCGACAGCGAGCTCGACTATCTGGCGACAACCGGGGTCGAGCGGGTGGCGCTGGGCTCGAATTCGGTCTCGGTGCAGCTCAACTGGCTGCGATCCGGGGCGGGGCTGGGGATCGTCCATGACTTTGCGCTCCCGGCCGCGCCGGGGCTGGTCCGGGTGCTGCCGGGCGCATTGGCGCTCCGGCGCAGCTTCTACCTGATCCGCCATGGCGACGACCGCAAGCAGGCGCGGCTGACGCGGTTCGCCGGGCTGCTGCTCGACGGTCTGCGCGAAGAATTGCAGCGCCTCGAAGGCTTGGCTTGACAGGATGTCGCAGCTCGGGTGACGCTGGGTCAGGCAAAGCCGCCATCCTGGGGAGGAGAGCATGCAAGTTCATCAGATCCTGCGCGAGAAGCTGGTGCCGGGGGTAGCGACGATCCCGCCCGAGACCTCGGTGGCCGATGCCGCAGCCGAGCTGTCGGCCCGCCGTATCGGATCGCTTGTGGTCAGTGGCAGCGACAGCGGTGAGCGGATAGAGGGGATCGTGTCGGAACGCGACATCGTGCGCGAGCTGGGGCGCTGCGGGCCGAAATGCCTGACAGAGCCGGTGACGACGATCATGACCCGCCGCATCCAGTTCTGCGCGCTCGAGGACGGGGCCGATGTGGTGCTGGCGCGCATGACCGAAGGCCGGTTCCGGCACATGCCGGTCCTCGAGGATGGGCGGATGGTGGCGATCATCTCGATCGGCGACGTGGTCAAGGCGAGGCTCTCGGAACTGTCGATGGAAAAGGAAGCGCTCGAAGGCATGATCAAGGGCTACTAGGCCCGCGACGCGCCGAAAAACGTCGGCCAAGCCCATGCTGCGCTTGCAAAATGAGCGATAATAATGTTGCGTGCGCCGGGAATGTGGAGGAGGTTTCCCGATGCGCATCGGTCTCTATCCCGGGACGTTCGACCCGGTGACGCTTGGCCATATCGACATCATCACCCGGGCCTGTGCGCTGGTCGACCGGCTTGTGATCGGCGTCGCCATCAACCGCGACAAGGGACCGTTGTTCTCGCTGGAAGAGCGGGTCGAGATGATCGAGAGCGAATGCGCGGCGCTGGGCGAGCGGTCGGGGACCGAGATCGTGGTTCATCCTTTCGAGAACCTGCTGATCGACTGTGCCCGGGATGTCGGTGCCACGATGATCCTGCGCGGGCTGCGGGCGGTCGCCGATTTCGAATATGAATTCCAGATGGTGGGCATGAACCGGGCGCTCGATGCCAGTGTCGAGACGGTGTTCCTGATGGCCGACGCCAGGCGTCAGGCGATTGCCTCGAAGCTCGTGAAGGAAATCGCCCGGCTGGGCGGCGATGTGTCGAGCTTCGTGACCCCGGGGGTGCGGGACCGGCTGGTCGCAAAGTTCGGCTGAACGTCCGGTCGCGCCGACAGGCGCGGGCCGGATCCGGGGCCCCGGCGGTCGTCTCGGGGGGGCGCATTCCGCCGCGCCTTGCGATACACTTCCGGCAATGGCCCGCCACCGCGATTCGGAATGCGGCTGCGACAGGGCCCGGACAAGACAGGCCGGAGAGCAGGCGGAGATGAGCGATATCGTGGAACTGGAGCGCCGGATCGTCGCGGCGCTTGACCGCATCGGGCAGGGGCTCGATGCGCTTGGTTCGGGCGGCGATGCCGAGGAGAGTGCGGATGCCGCGGAACTCGACAAGCTGCGCGAGGCGCTCGAGACCGAGCGCGGTGTCAATGCGCAGCTGAACGAGCGGGTCAAGGCGATCCAGGAACGCCAGGAAACCCAGGTGGCGCGGCTTGAACAGCGGGCGGCCGATCTGACCGCGCGGGCCGAGGCGGCCGAGGCCGATGTCGACCGGCTGAGGGCGGTGAATGCCAAGCTGCGCGAGACCAGCGTGGCGCTGCGCGAGGCCAATGCCCAGGGGCTGGGCGATCCGGCCGCGATCGACGCCGCGCTGCTTGCGGAGCTCGAGGCGCTGACCGCGCTGCGCGCCAGCGACAGGGCCGAGATCGACGCGATCCTCGCCGAACTGATGCCCGTCGCCGAGGAAGGGGTCGCGCATGCCTAATATCGAGATCATCATCGGCGGGCGCAGCTTCGAGGTGGCCTGCCAGCCCGGCGAAGAGCCCTATCTGGCGGCTGCGGCCCGGACGCTCGATGCCGAGGCCTCGATGCTGTCCGAACAGAATGGCCGTTTGCCCGAGGCGCGGCTTTTGCTGATGTCGGGGCTGATGCTGGCCGACAAGACGGTCGGGCTCGAGGAACGCCTGAAGGGGCTCGAGGCGAAGCTTGCCGAGGCCTCCGCCCGGATCGAGGCGATGGAGACCGCGCCGCGCCCGGAGCCCGAGCGGATCGAGGTGCCGGTCATTCCGCCCTCTGTCGGCGAGAGCCTCGCCGATCTCGCGGCGCGGGCCGAGGCCCTGGCGGCGCAGGTCGAGGACAAGCTGGCGGGGGCGTGATCGCGCCCCGGCAGGCAAGGCGGCTTCAAGGAAACGCCCGGCCCCTGGCAGGCCGGGCGTTTTTCATTCGGCCGGTCAGGACGGGTGTCGGCGCGGGCGCATGAGCTCGGAGAGCTCCGACAGCAGACGTCCGATCCGCGCGGTCAGCGGCACCCGCGGCGCGGCAGGCGGCGCGAAGAATGACAGCCGTCCGGCCTCGGTATCCTCGACGATGGCGTCGATCGCGAAGGCAAGCGGCAGCAGCACGCTGCGCGACAGCGGCGCGGCGGGCGCGAAGGGCGTGTCCGGTGCGGGGTCGGACACGACGAGCCTCGCGGTACAGCGGGCGAGCCGCCGCGCCAGCGCGGGCGGCGCGCTGGCCGGAAGCCGGCTGACCAGATCGCCGGCCTCTCCCGAGACCTCGGGGCCGCGTTCGAGATAAAGCCGCGCCGGGACCGGCGCGGTCAGCTGGATCTCCGAATGCCAGGCCCCGTCGAGATTGCATTCGCGCAGGCCGAGCGTACAGGCCAGCGGCCCGCGCAGATATTGCGCCATACGCTCGGGCGGCAGCCGGTCCCCGGCCGGACCGTACCACAGGCGCGCCCTGATCATGGCAGCGGCCTCAGGCGTTCGCTGCGCGGATCTTGTCGGCGGCGTCCTTGGAATAGGTGACCCCCTTGTCGTCGAAGAGCTTGTCGAGCTCGCCCGAGAGGGTCATTTCGGTGACGATATCGCAGCCGCCGACGAATTCGCCCTTGACGTAAAGCTGCGGGATCGTCGGCCAGTCCGAGAAATCCTTGATGCCCTGGCGGATTTCCTCGTCGGCCAGCACGTTCACATCGGCATAGTCGACGCCCATGAAGTTCAGAACGCCCGCGACCCGGCTGGAAAAGCCGCATTGCGGCGCGGCCTTGGTGCCTTTCATGTAAAGCACCACGTCATTTTCGGAAATCGTTTTCTGAATGCGGTCCTTGGCGGCGTCGGTCATGATCTGCTGTCCTGTGTGCTTGGGGGGCGGGTGGTGGCCCCTGTTGCGTCTGGTGCGGGCGTCCGGAGCCCTGCGGCGGTCAATGTTGCGCCGCTCGGCCCTGCATCGGTCAGTCCGGGGCCTTGGTGGTCAGCGCAAGCGCATGCAGCGCCCCGTTGGAGCCCTCCATCTGCGCCTTGAGCGCGGCGTTGACGGCGCGGTGCTGCTGAACGCGGTTCATCCCACGGAAGCTTTCGTCGATCACCTCGGCCGCATAATGGTTCCCGTCGCCGGCAATGTCGGTGATGGTGATCTTCGCGGAGGGAAACTTCTCGCGGATCAGGCTTTCGATTTCTTCGGGCGTGATCGCCATGGGCGGGCGTCCTTTCTGCTTGCCGAACAAGATGTAGAGGCGAGGGCGTCCGGCTGCAAGCCGTCAGCCGCGGCGCGGGCGCCGCGGCCATCGGGGCGCAGCGCCTTGCGGCCCCGCGCGCCCCTGCGCAGTCGTCCTGTCCCGTCCGGCTGGGGCTCAGGCCAGCGCTTCGGCGAAGGCCGAGCGATAGAGGGCAATCAGATCGGAGAGCGGCGCCGACTGGCCCCCGAAGGAGACCTGATCGCCGCCGAAGCGGCCCACAGTCGTCAGCGGCACGCCGGCCCTGGCGGCCTCGACCATCAACGCCTCGGCCGCGTCGAAGCCGACCGCGATCAGGTAGCGGCCCTGATCCTCGCCGAAGAGCAGCGGGGTATCGGCCATGTCGAGGCTGATGCCGATCCCGCCCGCCTCGGCCATCTCGAAGGCCGCGAGCGCGAGCCCGCCATCGGCAAGGTCGGTTGCCGCCGAGATCAAGGCGCGATTGGCGCGGACGAAGTCGCCGTTCCGGCGCTCGGCCTCGAGATCGACCACGGGCGCGTCGCCGTCTTCGCGGTTGAAGACCTCGTAAAGCAGGGCCGATTGTCCAAGATGTCCCGCGCTCTCGCCGATCAGCAGGGCCAGCTGGCCCTCGGCCGGGACGCCCGCGATCAGATCGTCGAGGCTGTCCAGAAGCCCGACCGCGCCGATGGTCGGCGTCGGCAGGATCGGCTCGCCATCGGTCTCGTTGTAAAGCGAGACATTGCCCGAGACGATCGGCATGTCGAGCGCGATGCAGGCCGCGCCGATCCCCTCGATCGCCCCGACGAACTGGCCCATGATCTCGGGCTTTTCGGGATTGCCGAAATTCATGTTGTCGGTGCTGGCCAGCGGCCGTGCGCCCACTGCGCAGAGATTGCGGAACGCCTCGGCCACGGCCTGCTTGCCGCCCTCGACGGGGTTGGCGCGCACATAGCGGGGCGTGACGTCCGAGGTGAAGGCCAGCGCCTTTCCGGTGCCATGTACCCGGATCACCCCGGCGCCGAGGCCCGGACGGATGACGGTGTCGGCCATGACCTGGCTGTCATATTGTTCATAGACCCATTGCCGGGAACAGTAGTTCACCGACGAGATCAGCGCCTTGAGCGCGTCGATCGGGTCGATGCCGGGCACGTCGTCCATCGGTGCCGGGGCTGGCGTCGCAACCCAGGGGCGGTCATATTCCGGGGCATTGCCCGACAGCGCCTTCAGGGGCAAATCGGCCCGCACCTCGCCGCCATGAACGATCAGGAAACGGTCCTCGGCGATGGTTTCGCCGACGATGGCGAAGTCGAGATCCCATTTGTCGAAGATGGCCTTGGCCTCGGCCTCCTTCTCGGGGCGCAGCACCATCAGCATCCGTTCCTGGGATTCCGACAGCATCATCTCATAGGCGGTCATGTTGGGCTCGCGGCAGGGCACGCGGTCGAGATCCAGCCGCACCCCCAGATCGCCCTTGTCGCCCATCTCGACGGCCGAACAGGTCAGACCGGCGGCGCCCATGTCCTGGATCGAGATCACCGCGCCCGTGGCCATCAGTTCCAGACAGGCCTCCATCAGGCGCTTTTCGGTGAAGGGGTCGCCGACCTGGACGGTGGGGCGTTTCTCCTCGATGCCCTCGTCGAATTCGGCCGAGGCCATGGTGGCGCCGCCGACGCCGTCGCGGCCGGTCTTGGCGCCCAGATAGACGACGGGCATGCCGACGCCCGAGGCGGCCGAGTAGAAGATCTTGTCGGCATCGGCCAGACCGGCGGCGAAGGCGTTGACGAGGCAGTTGCCGTCATAGGCGGGATGGAAGCGGACCTCGCCGCCCACGGTCGGCACGCCGAAGCAGTTGCCGTAGCCGCCGATCCCCTCGATCACGCCATGCACGACCTGCCGCGTCTTCGGATGGGAGAGCTGGCCGAAGCTGAGCGCGTTCATCGCCGCGACGGGCCGCGCGCCCATGGTGAAGACATCGCGCAGGATGCCGCCCATGCCGGTGGCCGCGCCCTGATAGGGCTCGATATAGGAGGGGTGGTTGTGGCTCTCCATCTTGAACACCACGGCCTGACCGTCGCCGATATCGACGACGCCCGCATTCTCGCCGGGGCCGCAGATCACCTGGGGCCCTTCGGTGGGCAGGGTACGCAGCCATTTCTTCGACGACTTGTAAGAGCAGTGCTCGTTCCACATCGCCGAGAAGATGCCGAGTTCGGTGAAGCTCGGCTCCCGGCCCAGAAGCTGCAGGATACGGTCGTATTCGTCCGGCTTGATCCCGTGCGCGGCGATGAGGTCCTCGGTGATCTGCGGCTCGTCCATGGCGGTCTGGTTCCCCTCGGGCAGTTTGTCGCCGTCCTACGACAGGAGAGCGGTAGTGGGAAGAGGGCGGATGGGCCCGGGAGCGATCTTGACGGAGGGCGGCGGCGTCGATTCGGGGCGTGACGCGATGGATCTCGGGGAGATCGGCCGCTGTTGCTATCCGGTTCGTGGTGATATCGGATGCGGACGCTGCGTCAGCTTGCACGAAAATGCGGCAACTGCGGAAGGCGCAAAAAAAAGGCCGAGCACTAAGCTCGGCCCAAGTCCAACAGGGAGGTAAAGACAGAAGCGGTGCTTCCGTCTTCGTCCTAGGAAGTATGAACCCTGTCGCGTTGGTTCAACCCCAAACTTGCCGCAGGGTAGCATATGCGCCATGCGCATGGTGCATATCTCGGATTTACGGCATGTCCTTGTCGCGCTGCCGCTTCTCCATGATCTGCTCGGTGATGAATTCGCGGAAGGCGGCGATCCGGCGCGAGGCGCGCAATTCCTCTGGATAGGCGAGGAAAACCGGCACGTCGTGCGATTCGATGTCGTCGAGCACCCGCACCAGATGCGGATGGTCCTCGGTCACGTAGTCAGGCAGCACGCCGATGCCGAGCCCGTTCAGAACCGCCTGCAGCACGCCGAAATAGTTGTTCACGGTCAGCGTCGAGGGGATGTTGTAGGTCATGAGCTCGCGCACGAGGCGCGCACCGGCCGCGACCTGGGCCGAGGAGGTATTCTGGCAGATCAGCCGGTGATCCGAGAGATCCTCGGGCGTTGCGGGGGTTCCGCGCGCCTCGAGATAGGACCTGGTCGCATAAAGCCGCATCTTGATGTTCATCAGCCGGAGCCGGATCAGGTCGGCCTGACTCGGCTCCTTCATCCGGATCGCGACATCGGCCTCGCGCATCGGCAGGTCGAGCACCTGCTCTTCCAGCATCAGGTCGATCTTGAGCTCGGGATAGCGCTGATAGAGGATCGGCAGCCGCTTGGCGAGCCAGAGCGAGCCGAAGCCGGTGGTCGTGGTCACCCGAAGCTCGCCGAAGACCTCCTCGACGCTGTCGCGGATGCGCGCGACCGCAGTGTCGAGACGCCGTGCCATGGCAGAGGTCGCATCGAAAAGCAATTCGCCCTGTTCGGTCAGGATCAGTCCGCGGGCATGGCGGTGGAAGAGCGTCGAGCCGAGGCTTTCTTCGAGCGCCCTGATCTGACGCGACACGGCCGACTGGGACAGATGCAGGCTTTCGCCGGCATGGGTCAGGCTGCCCGCGTCGGCGACCGCATAAAATATCCTGAGCTTGTCCCAATCCATCATGCAATTCCCGCAAGGCCGGTATTCCGGTTTCGGCCATTACCTACAGGGCGCCGATCCGGGTTTGCAAACGGGAAGTGCCGCCGATTTCATTTTGTAGGTCACATAGCTTGACCTAAGCTGGTCCAAACAGACGCCAGGGGAGGGGCGCCATGACCAGAGCCGATGTCCGCCTTCAGGACCGTTACGATCTGTCGAAACCCACGATTTTGCTGAACGGAACGCAGGCGCTGGTCCGTCTGATGCTGATGCAGGCCGCGCGCGACCGGGCCGCGGGGCTGAACACCGGCGGCTATGTCACCGGTTATCGCGGTTCGCCGCTGGGTGCGGTCGATCTGCAGATGATGCGGGCGCAGGCCGAGCTCGGGGCGGCGGGGGTGCTGTTTCAGCCCGGGCTGAACGAGGATCTGGCGCTGACCGCGCTTTGGGGGACGCAGCAGGCCGAGCTGAGGGGCGAGGGGGCGCGGGACGGGGTGTTCGGGCTCTGGTACGGCAAGGGGCCGGGGGTCGACCGCTCGGGCGACGCGATCCGCCATGCCAATCTTGCCGGAACCTCGGCCCGGGGCGGGGTGCTGCTGGCGATGGGCGACGATCATACCGGCGAATCCTCGACCACCTGCCACCAGTCCGACTGGGCGATGGTCGATGCCTATGTGCCGGTGCTCTCGCCCGCGGGCGTGCAGGAGATCCTCGATTACGGGATCTACGGCTATGCCCTGTCGCGCTTTGCCGGAGTGCTGGTCGGGCTGAAGGTGATGAAGGACACGGTCGAGGTGACCTCGGTCGTCGATGGCCGCCCCGGGCGGATGCAGGTGGTGTCTCCCGATTATCCGCTGCCGCCGGGGGGGCTGAACATCCGGCTGAACGATCACTGGGTGACGCAGGAGGCGCGCATGATCGATCACAAGCGCTTTGCGGCCGAGGCCTTCGCCCGCGCCAACCGCATCGACCGGCGGGTCTGGGGCAGGCCGGGGGCGAAGATCGGGCTGGTGGCGGCGGGCAAGACCTGGCTCGATCTGGTCCATGCGCTGGATCTGCTGGGGATCGGCGAGGCCGAGGCCGAGCGGCTGGGGATTTCGACCTACAAGGTGGGGCAGGTCTGGCCGCTGGACATGACGGGCTTTGCCGAATTCTCGGAAGGGCTCGATCTGATCGTCACCGTCGAGGAAAAGCGCAAGCTGATCGAGGTGCAGGCCAAGGAGGCGATCTTCCATGACCGACGCGGTCGCCGGATCTATGGTTGGAAGAATGATCGCGGCGAAGAGCTGTTCCCGACCCGCTACGCGCTCGACCCGGTGATGATCGCCGATACGCTGGGCCGGATCCTGATCGAGGAGGGGCGCGGCAGCGACCGGCTCCAGGCCGCGCTTGAGCGCATCCGCGCGGCGCGGCGCGCCGACAATGCCGAGGACCTGGCGGCCCGGCTTCCCTATTTCTGCGCGGGCTGTCCGCATAACAGCTCGACCCGGGTGCCTGAGGGCGGGCGCGCCTATGCCGGGATCGGCTGCCATATCATGGCGCTGTGGATGGATCGCGACACCAGCGGCTTCACCCATATGGGGGCCGAGGGGGCGAACTGGATCGGCGAGGCGCCGTTCTCGACACGGGGCCACGTGTTCCAGAACCTGGGCGATGGCACCTACAACCATTCGGGGCGGCTCGCGATCCATGCCGCCATCGCGGCGGGCGTCAATATCACCTACAAGATCCTCTATAATGACGCGGTCGCCATGACCGGCGGGCAGGGCAATGATGGCGGCCTGACCGCGCGCCAGATCGTCGACGAATTGCTGGCGGCCGGGGTGGCGCGGGTCGAGGTCGTCTATGACGAGAAGGAAGATCTCGACCCTAAGGGCTTTCCGGCCGGGGTTGCCAGCCAGCCGCGCGCGGATCTGATGGCGGTGCAGAAGCGGCTGTCCGGGATCGCGGGCGTGACCGCGCTGGTCTATGTCCAGACCTGTGCCGCCGAGAAGCGCCGGCGCCGCAAGAAGGGGGCCTTCCCCGATCCCGACAGGCGGGTCTTCATCAATACCGATATCTGCGAGGGCTGCGGCGATTGCGGGCTGCAGTCGAATTGCGTGGCCATCGTGCCGGTCGAGACCGAACTGGGCCGCAAGCGCGCCATCGATCAGTCGGCCTGCAACAAGGATTTCTCCTGCCTCAACGGCTTCTGCCCCTCTTTCGTGACGCTGAAGGGGGCGCGGCCGCGCAGACAGGCTTCGGCCGAGGTCGAGATCGGTGCGCTGCCCGCGCCCGTCTTGCCCGCGATCGAGGGCACCTGGAACCTGGTCATTACCGGGGTTGGCGGCACCGGCGCCGTGACCATCGGCGCGATCCTGGCCATGGCCGCCCATGTCGACGGCAAGGGCGCGGGGATGATGGAGATGGCCGGGCTCGCCCAGAAGGGGGGCGCGGTCCATATCCACTGCCGGATCGCCGCGCGGCCCGAAGACATCTCGGCGATCCGGGTTGCGGCCGGCGAGGCCGATGCGGTGATCGGTGGCGATCTGGTGGTGACGGCGGGGGCCAGGACCGTCGGGCTGATGACGCCGGGCCGCACCGGGGCCGTGGTCAACAGCCATGACATCGTGACCGGCGCCTTCACCCGCGATCCGGAATTCCGGGTGCCCTCGGACCGGCTGGAACTGGCGCTGAAGGCTCGACTGAAGGACCGGCTGCAGCTTTTCGATGCGACCGAACTGGCACGGCGGCTGATGGGCGACACGATCTACACCAACATGATCGTCACCGGCGCCGCCTGGCAGCAGGGGCTGATCCCGCTCTCGCATGAGGCCATCGAGCGGGCGATCGAGCTGAACGGCGCGGGTGTCGCGGGCAACCGGCGCGCCTTCGAGATCGGGCGCTGGGCCGCGGCCGAGCCCGCCGCCGCGGACCGGGCGCTGGCCTCAGGGGCCGTCGCGAAGCCCCGCGCGCTTCATGAACGGATCGCCTTCCGCGAGGCGCATCTGCGGGCCTATCAGTCGGAGCGGCTGGCCCGGCGCTATCGCCGGATGGTCGGGCGCTTCGAGGACCCGGTCCTGCGCGCTGCCGTCGCGAAGGGCTATCACAAGCTTCTGGCCTACAAGGATGAATACGAGGTCGCCCGGCTGCATCTGGACACTGCCGCGAGGGCGCGCGCCGAATTCGAGGGCGATTTCGAGATCACCTGGCATCTTGCGCCGCCCTTCCTCAGGGGAAGCGGCCCGGATGGCCGCCCGAAGAAACGCGCCTTCGGGCAATGGATGGAACGGGGCTTCCGGGTGCTTGCGGCGCTCAGGCGGTTGCGCGGCACGCCCTTGGATCCGTTCGGCTGGCAGGAGGAACGGCGGCGCGAACGCGCGGCGATCCGGCGCTACGAGGCCGATATGGAGGAGGTTCTGGCGCGGCTCTCGCCCGCGACGCTTGCGGCGGCGACGGCACTGGCCGAACTGCCGCTGTCGGTGCGCGGCTTCGGGCCGGTCAGGGCCGAGGCCGAACGGCTGGCCGAAGACCGGCGGGGGGCGCTTCTTGCCGAGATTCGGGCGGGCGGGGCGGCGCTCGACACGGCCGCCGAGTAGCGGCGCGGGCCGAGGCCGGTCGCGGCTGTGCTTTGTCCGCTTGTCGGCCCGGGCGGGCGCCGTCTCGCCCGCAGGATATGGCGGGAAGAGCGGGCCGTGTTGCGCGGCGCCGCGTCAGGGCGGGCGGTGGGGAAGGTGGATCTCGCCGGTTTCAGCCTTCGCCATCCGCCCCGGCAAAGGCCGCGACTGGCGCCGGTCCGTCGGAGAGGCCCGCCCGAGAGCCGCGTGCGGGCGGCTGCGTCTGTACGCCCTCGGGCGATGTCAAAGCGATGATGGATTTTCCCTGCAACTCGACCTATGAGTTGTTTCCGCAGCCATCGAAGCCATTCGATTGCGGCTGCGAATTCGATCAGAAACGCAGGGCATGAGAGCATGGCGGTTGGTGTCTTCGATTCCGGACTTGGCGGTCTGACGGTTCTGGACGCGGTGTCGCGCAGACTGCCCGATATGCCCTTCGTCTATTTCGGCGACAACGCCCATGCACCCTATGGCATCCGCGATGCCGAGGATGTCTACAAGCTGACCACCGCAGCGGTTTCGCGTCTGTTCGATGCGGGCTGCGATCTTGCGATTCTCGCCTGTAACACGGCCTCGGCCGCCGCGCTGCGGCGGATGCAGGAAAGCTGGGTGCCGAAGGACAAGCGGGTGCTGGGGGTCTTCGTGCCGCTGATCGAGGCGCTGACCGAGCGGCAATGGGGCGACAACTCTCCGCCGCGCGAGGTCGCGGTCAAGCATGTCGCGCTGTTCGCGACGCCCGCGACCGTGGCCAGCCGCGCCTTCCAGCGCGAACTGGCCTTCCGCGCCATCGGTGTCGATGTCGAGGCCCAGCCCTGCGGCGGGCTTGTCGATGCGATCGAGGCGGGGGACGAGATGCTGGCCGAGGCGCTGGTGCGCTCCCATGTCGAGGCGCTGAAGCGGCGGATGCCGCATCCCGAGGCCGCGATCCTCGGCTGTACCCATTATCCGCTCCTGCAGGACGTCTTCCAGGAGGCGCTGGGCGAGGGGGTCAGGGTCTATTCCCAGGCCAATCTGGTCGCCGAGAGCCTTGCCGACTATCTGGGCCGGCATCCCGAGATGCAGGGGCCGGGCACCGAGACCATGTTCCTGACCACTGGCGATCCGGGCTTCGTGTCGGACAAGGCAACCCAGTTCCTGCGCAGGCGGATCGCGTTTCGGTCCGCCTGAACCGCGCCCGCAACCGGTGCGGTCTTTCCTGCCGCGTCACGAGCGCGCAGAAGGGCCCGGAAACACCTTGTTTCCATGGTCCCCGGGAAATAAGGGCTTGGAAAATCTTGGGATTATGCTAAGGCGAGCCTGTATTATATCTTGGGGAATGGAATGAAACCTGTACTTGCCGCGGCTGCCCTTGCGGCAACCTTCGCTATGGGCGGGGCTGCGTCCGCCGCCACGATCACGCTGGATGGCAGTAAGGAAATCCGGCTGACTCTGAACGATATCAGCGATCTCTCGCTGTCCTTCTCGATCGATGACAGCGCCGTTGGCTATACGAATTGGGGCGGCTACATCAAGTGGTCCACCCGCGAAGACGGTCGCCAGGACTGGGATGGCACCTGGGGCGACTGCCTCGAATGCGGCTATGCCGGCGGCGACTGGGCGCTGAGCTACGATCCCTATAGCGGATCGAACACGACCAGCACCGATCTGAAACTCGATTTCGGCAAGACGCTCGAGACCGTCTATGTCTGGATCCGCCCGACCTATGGCAAGGGCTCGGTGTCCTATGAGGATGGCAGTGCCGGCGGGTCCGACATCGCACCCGTTCCGCTGCCCGCGGGCGGTCTGCTGCTGCTTTCGGCCCTGGGTGCGGCGGCGCTGCTGCGCAACCGCCAGAGCGCGCGGAAGGCTGCCTGAGCGGGGATCGTCCCTCTCTTGCGTTCGGCCCCCCGCGACAGGTAAGAACGCCGGGCCCGCATCTTGCGGGTCCGTTTTCCGGCAGGGGCAGAAGCCATGACACAATCCGTCGCCATCCTCGGCGCCTCGGGCTATACCGGGGCAGAGCTCGTTCGGCTGATCGCGACCCATCCCGAGCTTCGCATCACCGCCTTGTCGGGCGAGCGAAAGGCCGGCATGGCGATGGCGTCGGTGTTTCCCCATCTGCGCCATCTCGACCTGCCCGATCTGGTGAAGATCGAGGAGATCGACTTCGGCTCCGTCGATCTGGCCTTCTGCGCGCTGCCGCATGCGACCAGCCAGGCTGTGATCCGGGAGCTGCCCCGCGATCTGAAGGTCGTCGATCTCTCGGCCGATTTCCGGCTGCGCGACCCGGCTGCTTATGAAAAATGGTATGGCAAGCCCCATTCTGCGGTCGAGCTGCAGAAGGAGGCCGTCTATGGCCTCACCGAATTCTATCGTGACGAGATTCGCCGCGCCCGGCTGGTGGCGGGCACCGGCTGCAACGCCGCGACCGGGCAATATGCGCTGCGGCCGCTGATCGAGGCGGGCGTGATCGACCTTGACGAGATTGTGATCGATCTCAAGGCCGGGGTCTCGGGGGCGGGCCGGGCGCTGAAGGAGAACCTGCTTCATGCCGAGCTGTCGGAAGGCTTCCATGCCTATTCGGCAGGCGGTATTCACAGGCATCTGGGCGAGTTCGACCAGGAATTCTCGAAGATCGCCGGGCGGCCGGTCGAGGTGCAGTTCACCCCGCATCTGATCCCCGCCAACCGGGGAATTCTGGCCACCGTCTATGTCAGGGGCGAGGCCCGCGACATTCACGCCACCTTGGCAAAGGCCTATGGCGATGAAATCTTCCTTCAGGTCCTGCCCTTCGGCGAGCATCCCTCGACCCGGCATATCCGCGGCTCGAACTTCGTGCATCTCGGCGTTGTTGCGGACCGGCGACCGGGCCGGGCCATGGTGATCGCGGCGCTCGACAACCTGACCAAGGGCTCGTCAGGGCAAGCGCTGCAGAATGCCAACCTGATGCTCGGGATCGCCGAGGAAACCGGCCTGATGCTGGCCCCCTGCTTCCCCTGAGGGAGAACGCAAGATGCGCGGATTGAAGAAGAGACGGCGGATACAGATCATCGTTCTGGCCTTCGTGGCTCTGGGGCTGTCGACCGGGCTGATCGGCTATGCGATGCGCGACGGCATCAACTTCTTCCGCTCGCCGAGCCAGGTGACCGAGGCGCCGCCGCCGCCGACCGAGACCTTCCGCATCGGCGGCCTGGTCGAGGCCGGGACGCTGAAGCGCGGGCAGGGCGAGACCATCCGCTTCAATGTCACCGATGGCGGCGCCAGCGTGCCCGTCACCTATACCGGCGTGCTGCCCGATCTGTTCAAGGAGAACCAGGGCATGATCGGCACCGGGCGTCTGGTCGACGGTGTGTTCGAGGCGCGCGAGATCCTTGCCAAGCATGACGAAAGCTACATGCCGAAGGAAGTGGTCGACGCGCTGAAGGAGCAGGGCGTCTATCGTGACCCGAAGGTTGAGGGCGCGAGCGGCAGCTAAGCCCGACCCTAACCTTTGTGACCCAATCTCCCCCGGTTCCGATGTGAAGCGGGGGAGATTCCGTCATGAAGACAGTTGAACAGCTGGCGCAGGAGATCGTCCTGCGCGAGGGGGGCTTTGTCGACGATCCCGACGATCCGGGCGGGCCGACCAAGCATGGGGTCACGCTCGGCACGCTCAGGCGGCTCGGGCTCGACCTGACCGGCGATGGGCGGGTCGATACCGACGATGTCCGGGGGCTCGATCCCGGGCGGGCGGCCGCGATCTACATCGAGCATTATTTCCGACGTCCCAGGCTCGACGCGCTGCCCGAGCTGCTGCATCCGTCCGTCTTCGACATGTATGTGAATGCGGGCGCCAATGCGGTGCGGATCCTGCAGCGCCTGCTGAACGAGATGGACCAGCCCTGCGCGGTCGACGGGTCGGTCGGCCCAGAGACGGTGCATGCGGCGCGCATCGCGGCCGAGGCTGCACCGGGGCATATCGCCGATGCCTATGGCATCGCCCGGCGCAACTACTATTACGCGCTGGCAGACCGCCGCCCGGCCAGTCGGAAATATGCCTGCCGCCGCGACGGAGGCAAGGGCGGCTGGATCCTCCGGGCCGAGGAATTCATCTCGCCGCGCTATCGGCTGAGCGAGGAAGAGCATCGCGAGAGGGTCGCGGGATGGGGATGATGAACGGGGTTCTGGGCATGCTGTTTTCCGGCGGACCGACCGCGATCCGAGAGGCGGCCGAGCTGTTCCGCGTCAATGCCGAGGCGGCCGACAGGCGCGATCTCGAGTTGCGGCGCGCGGTTCTGGAGGAATTCTCCCATGAGTTCGCGCAGCCGCGCGCGACGACCTTCGACCGTCTGATTGACGGCGCCAACCGCCTGCCGCGCCCGCTGATGGCCCTGGGCACGGTGGGGCTGGCCGTCTCGGCAATGGTCGATCCGGTCTGGTTCGCGGCGCGGATGCAGGGCATGGCGCTGGTGCCAGAGCCGCTCTGGTGGTTGATGGGGGCGATCATCAGCTTCTATTTCGGCGCGCGCTATCAGGCCAAGGGGCAGGAGTTCCAGCGCTCTATCGCCGGAACGATGGCGATGGCGCCGGTGGTGGCGCGCAATCTGCAGCAGTTGCGCGTCTTGTCCGATGCGGGGTCCGATGTGGGGGCCGACGCGGGGAGGGCCGAGCCTGCCGGCCTGCAAAACAGTGGCACGATGCCGCGGTCGCAGGGGCCGAACCCGGCGCTGGAGGACTGGAGGGCAGGGCTTTGAGCGCGGGCCCGGATCGTCCGGAGACGCGCGTCCTGTCGGCGGCTGCGGTCTGATCCGGGCATTCGCGGCGGTTCGGCGCGCGCCGCCGCTGGCGCGGATCGTACTCGTTCAGCCGCGCGCCGCGCCTCCAGGGGGCTCACGATTGCGTAAGGCTCCGGGGGGCGCGACGCAAAACCCATTGGCGCAGTCGCGCCGGCCGGGTAAGACAGCGGCATGGTTATCGAGCTCGGCCACTTTGCCCTCGCCCTCGCCTTCGCCATTGCCCTGGTGCAGGCGATCATTCCTTTGATCGGCGCTCACAAGGGCTGGAGCGGCTGGATGGCGATGGCCGAACCGGCCGCCATCGCGCAGTTCCTGCTGACCGCCTTCAGCTTCGGGGTACTGACCTACGCTTTCGTGGTCTCGGATTTCTCGCTTCGGGTCGTGGTCGATAACTCGCACACGCTGAAGCCGATGCTTTACAAGGTGTCGGGCGTGTGGGGCAATCACGAGGGCTCGATGCTGCTCTGGGTGCTGATCGTGGCGTTTTACGGCGCGCTCGCGGCCTGGTTCGGCGGCGGCCTGCCGCCCGGTCTGAAGGCGCGGGTGCTGGCGGTTCAGGGGGCCATCGGCGCGGCCTTCTACGCCTTCATCCTGTTCACCTCGAACCCGTTCGAGCGCCTGCCCGAGGCGCCCTTCGACGGCCAGGACCTGAACCCGCTGCTGCAGGATCCCGGCCTCGCCTTTCATCCGCCCTTCCTCTATCTCGGCTATGTCGGGCTTTCGATCTGCTTCTCCTTCGCGGTCGCCGCCCTGATCGAGGGCCGTGTCGATGCCGCCTGGGGGCGCTGGGTCAGGCCCTGGACGCTCGCAGCCTGGATCTGCCTGACCGTCGGCATCGCGCTGGGGTCCTGGTGGGCCTATTACGAACTGGGCTGGGGCGGCTTCTGGTTCTGGGACCCGGTCGAGAACGCCTCTTTCATGCCCTGGCTCATCGCCGCAGCATTGCTGCATTCCGCGATCGTGGTCGAGAAGCGCGAGGCGCTGAAGAGCTGGACGATCCTTCTGTCCATCGTCGCCTTCGGCTTCTCGCTGGTCGGGGCCTTCATCACCCGTTCGGGCATCATCACCAGCGTCCATGCCTTCGCCAACGACCCCGAGCGCGGCGTCTTCCTGCTGATGATCCTGCTGGTCTTCATGGGCGGCGCGCTGACGCTGTTTGCGGTACGTGCCAGCGCGATGGAGGCCAAGGGCGTCTTCGGCTCGATCAGCCGGGAATCGGCGCTGGTCTTCAACAATATCCTGCTGGCGGTCGCTGCGCTGGTCGTATTCGTCGGCACGATCTGGCCGCTGGTCGCCGAGATGGCCTTCGACCGCAAGCTCTCGGTCGGCGCGCCCTTCTTCGACATGGCCTTCACGCCCTTCATGGTGGCGCTGGCCTTGCTGCTGCCTTTGGGCTCGATCCTGCCCTGGAAGCGGGCGCGGCTGGGCCGTGCGGCCAGGACTGTGCTTCCCGCGGCGGTACTGGCGGTTGCCTTTGGTGCCCTGATCTGGGCGATGCAGACCGGTCGCAGCGCGCTGGGTCCCGTCGGCGTGGCGCTTGGCATCTGGCTGATCGCAGGCGCCCTCGTCGATCTTTTGATGCGCGCCGGGCGAGGCAAGGGGCTTCTGGTCCGGGCCGGGCGGCTTGCGCGGCTGCCGCGGGCCGACTGGGGCAAGGCGGTCGCGCATGCCGGGCTCGGGATCACCATGATCGGCATTTCCGCGATGCTGGCCTGGAACCAGGAAGACATTCGCGTGGCCCAGATCGGCGAGCGCTATGACCTGGGCGGCTACGGCTTCCGGCTGGACCGGGTGCAGAAGCTGGAAGGCCCGAACTACATCTCGACCACCGCCACCATGAGCGTCTGGCGCGGCGACAAGCAGATCGCAGAAATGCATCCCGAAAAGCGGGTCTACCCGGTCGCGGGCATGCCCACGACCGAGGCGGCCATCGACGGCGGGTTTCTGCGCGATCTTTATGTCGCCATCGGCGATCCGCAGCAGGACGGCGGCTGGGCGGTGCGCACTTATATCAAGCCCTTCGCCAACTGGATCTGGATGGGGGCCATCGTGATGGCGCTGGGCGGGCTTCTCAGCCTTTCCGATCGCCGGGTCCGCGTTGCCGCCGGGGCGCGCAAGGATCGCGGCCCCGTGCTGCCCCAGCCCGCCGAATGAGGATGCCGATGCCCCGTCCCGCGCTGATCTCTGCCCTTCTGCTGGCCCTGAGCCTGACCCCGCTGCTAAGCGGGCCGCTGAAGGCGGTCGAACCGAACGAGATGCTGGCCGACCCGGCCGAAGAGGCCCGCGCCCGCGAGATCTCGAAGGGCATCCGCTGTCTCGTCTGCCGCAACGAAAGCATCGACGATTCCAACGCCGATCTGGCGCGCGACCTTCGGATTCTGGTGCGCGAGCGGATCGCGGCGGGCGACAGCGATACCGAGGTCGTCGACTATCTGGTCGACCGCTATGGCGAATACGTCCTGCTGAAACCCACCGCCACCGGCTCGAACCTCGTGCTGTACATCGCAGGGCCGCTGATGCTGGTACTGGGGCTGGGCGCGGCCGTTTTCTACATTCGCGGACGCCGGGCCGGGCGCGATGCGGGCTCGGAGGCGCTGAGCCCCGAGGAAGAGGCGCGGCTGAAAGAGATCCTCGGCAAGTGAGGCGCTGACCTCGCGTCTCCCTTTTCCCCGGGCGCGCTGCCGCTAGTCTGACCGGAGACCGGGCAAGGGGAGGATACTGCCGTGACGGATTACAAGACCATCGGATTTGACTGCACGAACGGGCTGGCGGTGGTGACGCTGAACCGGCCCGAGGTGATGAATGCGCTCAGCGCGCAGATGCGGGCCGAGATCGCCCATGCGATGCGCGCGGCGGGGCAGGCGGCGCGGGTCGTGGTACTGACCGGCGCGGGCCGGGCCTTCTGTTCGGGGCAGGACCTGGGCGACGGTGCCAACATCGCCAATATCGACATCGAGCGCACGCTGCGGGACGAATACGAACCGATGCTGAACGCCATCATCGACTGTCCGGTGCCGGTGATCGCGGCGGTCAACGGCGCCGCCGCCGGGGCCGGGGCCAATCTGGCGCTGGCCGCCGATGTGGTCATCGCCTCCGAGGCTGCGGTTTTCGTGCAGGCCTTTACCCGCATCGGGCTGATCCCCGATGCGGGCGGCACTTACTGGCTGCCCCGGCAGGTGGGCTTTGCCCGCGCGATGGGGGCGGCCCTTTTCGCCGAACCCGTCCCGGCGCGTCAGGCGGCCGAGTGGGGCATGATCTGGGAGGCCGTGCCCGAGGACGGGTTCGAGGCCCACTGGCGCGCCCGGGCGGCGCAGCTGGCCTCTGGGCCGACCGTGGCTTACGCCAATCTCAAGACCGCGCTGCGGCGCTCGGTCTCGAACGATTTCGAGACCCAGCTGTCGCTGGAGGCCGAACTGCAGGGCCGCTGCGGTGCCTCGCGCGACTTCAAGGAGGGCGTGCTGGCCTTTCTCGAGAAGCGCAAGGCCCGGTTCGAGGGCTGCTGAGACGGGGGCGGTCGGCCGGTCCTTGCCGAGGCGAGGCCCGGCTCCGTGCGGCGATGGAACGGGACGGGCAAGCCGTGCGTTGGGCAGGGCAAATGACCCAAGGGAAAGGATCCGCCATGACCCGTCTTCATACGATCACCGCCGTTTCGCTTCTTGGCGCCGCCTTGCTGGCGGGGTGCGGCGAAAGCTACGGCGAACGCGCACTGACCGGCGGCGTGCTGGGCGCTGGCGTTGGTGCAGCGACCGGCAACGATGTGGGGACCAGTGCCGCGATTGGGGCCGGTGCGGGTATCCTGACCAAGTAACCGGACCCCGCCGGGCGTCCGGCGCCCCGAGATGAACCCGAAATGAAACGGACCCGCAGGCATCGGCCTGCGGGTCCTGTGTTTCGGTGACGGCCGGGGCGCTCAGCGCCGGTCTTCGACATCCACGTAGTCGCGGCGGGTGGCGCCGGTGTAAAGCTGGCGCGGACGGCCGATCTTCATCGTCGGATCGGCGATCATTTCCTTCCATTGCGAGATCCAGCCGACGGTGCGGCTGACCGCGAAGATCGGCGTGAACATCGAGGTCGGGAAGCCCATCGCGTCGAGAATGATGCCCGAGTAGAAATCGACATTCGGGTAGAGCTTCTTCGAAACGAAATACTCGTCCTCCAGAGCGATCTTCTCGAGCTCCATCGCGACCTTCAGGGTCTCGTTGTTCTCGATGCCCAGCAGCTCCAGCACCTCGTCGGCGGATTGCTTCATCACCTTGGCGCGCGGGTCGAAATTCTTGTAGACCCGGTGGCCGAAGCCCATCAGGCGGAACGGATCGTTCTTGTCCTTGGCGCGGGCGATGAATTCCGGGATGCGGTCGACGGTGCCGATCTCGCGCAGCATTTCCAGACAGGCCTGGTTGGCGCCGCCATGGGCCGGGCCCCAGAGGCACGCGATCCCGGCCGCGATGCAGGCAAAGGGGTTCGCGCCCGAGGACGAGGCCAGACGCACCGTCGAGGTCGAGGCGTTCTGCTCGTGATCGGCATGGAGCGTCAGGATCCGGTCCATCGCGCGGGTCAGGATCGGGTCGACCTCGTATTCCTCGCAGGGCACGGCAAAGCACATGCGCAGGAAGTTCGAGGCATAGTCGAGATCGTTGCGCGGATAGATGAAGGGCTGGCCGATCGAATACTTGTAGGCCATCGCCGCGATGGTCGGCACCTTGGCGATCAGCCGGATCGAGGCGACCTCGCGCTGCCAGGGGTCCGAGATGTCGGTCGAGTCGTGATAGAAGGCCGACATGGCGCCGACCACGGCCACCATGACCGCCATCGGGTGGGCGTCGCGGCGGAACCCGGTGAAGAAGCGGTGCATCTGTTCATGCACCATGGTGTGGCGGGTGACGCGGTTCTCGAAATCCTCAAGCTGGGGCGCGGTCGGCAATTCGCCGTAGAGCAGCAGGTAGCAGACTTCGAGGAAGTGGGATTTCTCGGCAAGCTGGTCGATCGGGTAGCCGCGATGCAGAAGTTCGCCCTTGTCGCCGTCGATGAAGGTGATCTTGCTTTCGCAGGACGAGGTCGAGGTGAAGCCCGGATCGTGGGTGAAGATCCCCATCTGGCCGTAGAGCTTGCGGATATCGACCACGTCGGGCCCGGAGCTCGGGCTCAGGACCGGCAGTTCGAGCGAGGTTTCCCCCAGGGTCAGTGTCGCAGATTTCTTGCTGTCATCCATAAAAGTCCCTCTTCTTGAGAGACCGGGCCGCGCTCCCTGTTCGCGGCGCCGGTCGGTGGCGTGCAGAGGGCTTTCGGCGGGGATGCCTCAGCCCTGGCTGTCAGCCAGCCGGGCAAGCGTTTCCTCCCGGCCGATGACAAGCATCATATCAAAGATACTGGGCGTAACCGTCCGCCCGGCAAGTGCGGCGCGAAGCGGTTGGGCCAACTTGCCGAGACCGATGCCATGGGCCTCGGCAACTCCGGTCACGGCCGCCTCGAGTGCGTCACGCGTCCAGCTAGCACTTTGCAGCTGCGGCGTCAATTCTGCCAGTATACCACGGGATACATCATCGAGAGATTTTGCCGCTTTCTGATCCGGTTCGAATGGCCGCTCGCCCAGAATGAAATGTGCCTTTTCAAGAAGTTGCGGGATGTTCTTCGCGCTTTGCTTGAGGCAGGGCAGGGCGCGTGCAAAACCCTCTTGCTGCGCGGTCGAAAGCGGCGGTTGTTTCGTTGCGGCCAGATAATCCGCCACTTCTTGCAGGAGTGCAGCATCTTCCGACGCCGCCAGATGCCGCCCCGAAAGGTTCTCGAGCTTCTTGAAGTCGAGCCGGGCCGGAGAGCGCCCGATTCCCTCCAGCGCGAACCAGGCCCTGGCCTGGTCGTCGGTGAAGAACTCGTCATCGCCATGCGACCAGCCGAGCCGGGCGAGATAGTTGCGCATGGCGGCGGCCGGGTAGCCCATGGCCTGATATTCCTCGACCCCGAGCGCGCCATGGCGTTTCGAAAGCTTCTTTCCGTCCGGCCCGTGGATCAGCGGGATATGCCCCCAGACCGGCACCGGCCAGCCCATGGCGTGGTAGATCTGCATCTGCCGGGCGGCGTTGTTGAGGTGGTCGTCGCCCCGGATCACATGGGTCACGCCCATGTCGTGATCGTCGACCACCACTGCCAGCATGTAGGTGGGCGTGCCGTCCGAGCGCAGCATCACCATGTCGTCGAGCTGGTCGTTGGCGATCTTCACATTGCCCTGCACCTTGTCCTCGATCACCGTCACGCCCTCGCGGGGCGCCTTCAGCCGGATCACATAGGGGGCATCGGGATGGGTGGCCGGGTCGGCCTCGCGCCACGGGCTCTGGAACAACGTCGAGCGGCCCTCGGCGCGCGCGGCCTCGCGAAAGGCCTCGATCTCGTCCTGGGTCGCGAAACACTTGTAGGCGGTGCCGTTTGCCAGCATTTCCCGTGCGACCTCGGCATGACGGGGCGCGCGCTCGAACTGGCTGACTGCCTCGCCGTCCCAGTCGAGACCGAGCCAGGTCAGCCCCTTCAGGATCGCGGCCGTCGCCTCGGGGGTCGAGCGGGCGCGGTCGGTATCCTCGATCCGCAGCAGGAAGCGACCGCCCCGGCCGCGCGCGTAAAGCCAGTTGAACAGCGCCGTGCGTGCGCCGCCGATATGCAGAAACCCGGTCGGCGAGGGCGCGAAACGGGTGACGACAGGGCCGTCCGACAAGTCGGTCATGAGCCTTAACCTTTTGTTCACCATGATGGAGATAGCGTCTCCGCCTGTCTAGGAGATCGCTGCGGAGAGGACAAGCGGTGGGGCTGCTGCTGACGGGGCCGGTCACGCTTCGGCGACCGGCGCGGCTGGCGCGGATGCCGGCCCGGGCGATGTCGGCGCTGCTGACAGCGGTCGAGGCCCGGCGCGGCCATCTCTTCCCCTGGACGCCGGTCTTCCTGTCGCTGGGCATCGGCCTCTATTTCGCGCAGGCCACGGAACCGGCGGTCTGGGCACTCTGGGCCTGTGCCGGGGCGGCGGCGGGACTGGCTGTTGCCGCGCGGCGGGTGCCGGAGCTCTGGGCGCCGGTCCTGATCGCGCTGGCTCTGGTGGCCGGAGGCACTGCGCTTGCCGGCGCGCGTGCCCATCTGGTCGCGGCACCCAAGCTCGATCACCGCGTCTATGGCGCGCTCGAGGGCCGGGTGCTGGTGCTTGACCGCTCGATTTCGGATGCGCCGCGGATCACGCTCGACCGGGTCTGGATCGAGCGCGTCCCCCCCGGGGAGACGCCGCACCGGCTGCGCGTGGCGCTGCATGGCGAGGGCGGTGTCATGGCGCCGCCGCCCGGTGCCCGGATCGCGATGATGGCGCATCTGTCGCCGCCAAGCGCGCCGGCCGAGCCCGGCGGTTTCGATTTCCGCCGCCATGCCTGGTTCCAGAAGATCGGCGCGGTGGGGTATGCCAACAGCCCGGCGGTGACGCTGAGCGCGCCCGAAGGCGGTGCGACGCTTCTGGTGCACCGGATGCGGATGGCGCTGTCCGGGGCGCTCCGGGCGCGCCTCCCGGGCGATCAGGGCGCCTTTGCCGCCGCGATCCTGACCGGCGACCGCTCGGCCATGTCGCGCGACACGATCCAGGCGCTGCGCGATTCGAACCTCGCGCATCTGCTGGCGATCTCGGGGCTGCATATGGGGCTGCTGACCGGGGTGGTCTTCACCGCGCTGCGCTTCGCGCTGGCGCTCTGGCCGCGGCTGGCGCTGCGGCTGCCGACGAAGAAGATCGCGGCGGCAGGGGCGCTGGCGGCCGGGGCGGTCTATCTTGCGCTGTCGGGCGGCAATGTCGCGACCGAGCGTGCCTTCATCATGGTCGCGGTCGTGCTTGGCGCGGTGATGGCCGACCGCCGGGCGCTGACGTTGCGCGCCGTGGCGCTGGCCGCGCTGATCGTGCTGGTCCTGACCCCCGAAAGCCTGACCCAGGCGGGCTTCCAGATGTCCTTTGCCGCGACGACGGCGCTGATCGCGGTCTTTGCCGCGCTGCGCGACCGCCCCGCCGACCGCTGGCGCCCGCCCCGCTGGGCGCAAGGCGCGCTGGCGGTGGTGATCTCCTCGGCGGTGGCGGGGGCCGCGACCGCACCCTTCGGGGCCGCGCATTTCAACCAGGTCTCGCAATTCGGGCTGATCGCCAATCTGGCCTCGGTGCCGCTGATGGGGCTTCTGGTGATGCCCGCCGCGGTCGCCGCCGCCTGTCTCGCGCCCTTCGGGCTGGCGGTGCTGGGGCTCGAGCCGATGCGCTGGGGCATCGCCTGGATCCTCTGGGTGGCCGAGCGCGTGGCGGGGCTTGACGGCGCAGTCTGGCCCGTGCCCGCGCCGGGGCCGGCCGTGCTGCCGCTGATCGCGGTCGGGGCGCTTTTTGTCATGCTCTGGACGGGCCGCGCCCGGGCGCTGGGGCTGGTGCCGATCCTCGCGGCTTTCGCGCTCTGGTCGGCGGTCGAGCGCCCCGCACTGCTGATTGCCGACAGCGGAGGGCTGATGGGCGCGATGGGCCCCGAGGGGCGGGCGCTGTCGAAACCCTCGGGCGAGGGCTTCGTGGCGCTGAGCTGGCTCGAGAATGACGGCGATGGCGCCGATCAGGCCGGGGCCTTCGCCCGGCCGGGGCTGACGGGCGCGCGCGGCGCGCAAGAGGCGGTGGTGGCGGGACAGCGGGTGACGTTGATCACCGGGCGCGGCTGGGTCGACCGGATCGCGTCGGCCTGTGCGCAAGGCTGGGTGGTGGTGCCGCAATATGTCGACGATCCGCCTGCGGGATGCCGGATCTTCGAGCGCGCGGCGCTTGCCCGGACCGGGGCGCTCGCGCTTTTCCCCGGTGCGGATGGCCCGCGCATTGTCACTGCCCGCGCGCGGGCGGGCGACAGGCTCTGGGCTCAGTAGGTTCGGATCAGACCGACCAGACGGCCCTGCACCTTGACCTGGTCCGAGCGCAGGATCCGGGTCTCATAGGCCGGGTTTGCCGCCTCGAGCGCGATCATCTCGCCCTTGCGACGAAAGCGTTTCAGCGTGGCCTCGAACCCCTCGACCAGCGCCACCACGATCTCGCCATTCTCGGCGGTGTTCTGTTCGCGAATGACCACCACGTCGCCATCGTTGATCCCGGCCTCGATCATCGAGTCGCCCTTGACCTCGAGCGCGTAATGCCGTGCCCGCCCCGACAGCATCGAGCCGGGCACCGCGACCGTATGCGAGACCTCCGAGATGGCCTCGATCGGCGTGCCGGCCGCAATCCGGCCCATCACCGGCAGTTCCAGCGCATCAACAGGCGTCACATCCATTGCCGCCGCCGGCGGAGGCGTCTCGGGGCGATCGCCCTCGATGACGACCGGGCGGAAGCCCCTGGCCTCCAGCGCTTCGGGCAGCTTGACGATCTCGATGGCGCGGGCGCGATGGGCCAGACGACGGATGAACCCGCGTTCCTCCAGCGCCGTGATCAGCCGGTGGATGCCCGATTTCGAGCGCAGGTCCAGGGCCTCCTTCATCTCGTCGAAGGACGGAGGAACGCCGTCACGCTGCATCCTTTTATGAATGAATTCAAGAAGATCAAGTTGCTTTCGAGTCAACATGTCCATCCCCCCACAGGATCGCGTTCCATCCTGTTCTACACATGTTCACGTTTTGTGTCAAGCTTTAGTTACCGCAACGTTAAGTACTCTGCCAGGGCGCCCGCGGGCTGCGGACCGTCGCCCGCCGGACGGATCAGAAGCGCATCGGCCTCGGCCAGCACCGACAGAAGCGCGCTGTCCTGCCGCTCGAAGGGCAGAAGGCCATCCGGTGTCATCCGGGCCCGCAGGTAATGGGTGCGCGGGCCATTGGACTCGACACGGGCGGCGAGCGGCGCGCGGGCAATGGGCAGCGGCGCCTTGGGCAGTCCCTGGAAGGCGCGCAGCGCGGGGCGCAGGAAGATATGGCCGCAGACCATGGCCGAGACCGGGTTGCCGGGCAGCCCGATCATCGCAGCCGCGCCGAGACGGCCGGCCATCACCGGCTTTCCGGGGCGCATCGCCACCTTGTAGAACGAGGGCGCCATCCCGAGATCGGCCGCGACCTTGCCGACGATGTCGTGATCGCCGACCGAGGCGCCGCCGATGGTCACCACCAGATCGGCCCCCTCGGCCAGCGCGAAGACGCTGCGCAGCGAGGCCTCGCTGTCGCGGGCGATCGGCAAGAGCCGGGCGATGCCGCCCTCGGCCTCGATCAGCGCCTTCAGCCCGAAGCCGTTCGCGGCCACGATCTGGTCCGGTCCCGGGGTCTCGCCCGGCATCACCAGCTCGTCGCCGGTCGCGACCAGCGCAACCTCGGGGCGGCGGTGGACGGGCAGGGCGGGCAGGTTCATCGCGGCGGCCAGCGCCAGATCGGCGGGCCCCAGTCGGCGCGGCGCGGACAGAAGCTCGCCCTCGCGGAAATCGCCGCCCGCCGCGCGGATATTGGTGCCGTGATCGAAGCCCGCGCCCAGGACGATGCGGTCGCCCGCGCGGCTCACATCCTCCTGGATGACGACGCGGTCGGCGCCCTCGGGCAGGGGGGCGCCGGTGAAGATCCGCACCGCCTGGCCCGGCGCCACGCTGCCGGTCCAGCCAGACCCGGCCGCGGCCTCGCCCTCGACCCGCAGCTCTGCGCCCGGGCGCGCGTCTTCCTCGCGGATTGCGTAGCCGTCCATCGCCGAGGCCGCGAAGGGCGGCTGGCTGCGGCGCGCGGCGACCGGACGGGCCAGCACCCGGCCCGCGGCCTCGGCCAGCGGGACCTCCTCGACCGGCAGCGCCTCTATAAGGTCGAAGACATGGCCAAGCGCCTCTTCGACCGAAATCATTCGGCGGCCTCGTAGCGGCCCGACTTGCCGCCTTCTTTCAGCTTCAGCCGGATGCCGCCGATCTCCATGCCCTTCCCGGCGGCCTTGAGCATGTCATAGACCGTCAGCGCGGCGGTCGAGACCGCGGTCAGCGCCTCCATCTCGACCCCGGTGCGCCCGGCGGTCTTGACCGTGGCCTCGATCCGCAGCCCCGGCAGGCTGTCATCGGGGGTCAGATCGACCGCGACCCGGGTTATCGGCAGCGGATGGCAAAGCGGGATCAGGTCGGATGTCCTCTTGGCCCCCATGATGCCCGCCAGCCGCGCGACGCCGATCACGTCGCCCTTCCTCGCGGTGCCCGCGACCACAAGCGCGAGCGTCTCGGGGCTCATCCGGACCCAGCCGGTCGCGACGGCCAGCCGCGCGGTTTCGGGCTTCTCGGACACATCGACCATATGCGCCCGGCCTTCGGCGTCGAAATGGGTCAGCTCGGCCATCAATGCGCGCCCATCGCCGGGTTGGCCAGCAGCGAGCGGGTCGCGGCGGCGACATCGTCCTGGCGCATCAGGCTTTCGCCGATCAGG
Source organism: Rhodovulum sp. MB263 (assembly GCF_002073975.1). Taxonomy (NCBI): domain Bacteria; kingdom Pseudomonadati; phylum Pseudomonadota; class Alphaproteobacteria; order Rhodobacterales; family Paracoccaceae; genus Rhodovulum; species Rhodovulum sp. MB263. The sequence goes on from NZ_CP020384.1 coordinate 1,588,914, forward strand.
AAGCTGCGGACCCCGTACATCGCCATCTGCGCCAGATCGGCCGGGGTGTTGAGCCCGGATTCGCTGACGATCTGGCTGCCCTCGGGCACCCTTTTGGCCAGTTGCCTTGTGGTCTCGAGGCTGGTCTCGAAGGTCTTGAGGTTGCGGTTGTTGATGCCGATCAGCGGCGATTTCAGCCGGGCGGCGCGATCGAGCTCGGTGGCATCATGCACCTCGATCAGCGCATTCATCCCCCAGGAAGTCGCCGCCTCCTCGAGCTCGGCGGCCTGGGCGTCCGAGACGCTGGCCATGATGATCAGGATGCAGTCGGCGCCCAGCGCGCGCGCCTCGGCCACCTGATAGGTGTCGTACAGAAAATCCTTGCGCAGGACCGGCAGCTTCACCGCGGCGCGGGCCTCGGTGAGATAGGCCTTGTCGCCCTGGAAGGAGGGGGTGTCGGTCAGCACCGACAGGCAGGTTGCGCCGCCCGCCTCATAGGCATGGGCCAGCGCGGGCGGGTCGAAATCGGGGCGGATCAGACCCTTCGACGGGCTGGCCTTCTTGATTTCGGCGATCAGCCCGTAGCCTGTCAGCGCGGCGCGGTGCAGTGCCTCGGCAAAGCCGCGCACGGGCGGCGCGGCGCGGGCCGCCGCCTCGATCTCGGAGAGCGGCCGCGCGGCCTTGTCGGCGGCGACTTCCTCCAGCTTGTAGGCCTTGATGCGGTCCAGGATCGTCTCGGTCATACCGCTTTCTCCGAACTGATCTGGGCGAGGCCCTCGACCTTGGCCCGGGCTGCGCCGCTGTCGATGCTGGCGCGGGCCTGCTCGACCCCCTCGGCCAGCGTGGTGACGCGCCCTGCCACCACCAGCGCGGCGGCTGCGTTCAGCAGCACCGCGTCGCGATAGGCCGAGGGCTCGCCGTCGAGCAAGGCCGCGAAGGCGCGGGCATTGTGTTCGGGGGTGCCGCCGATGATGGCCTCGAAGGGATGGACCGGCAGGCCCGCCTCTTCGGGATGGAGCTCGCGCTCGGTGATGGTGCCCTCTTCCAGCATCGCGACATGGCTGATGCCGGCAATCGAGAGCTCGTCGGTGCCGTCGCCGCCATGCACCAGCCAGGCGACCTCGCTGCCCAGCCGGTCGAGCGTCTCGGCCATCGGCCGCAGCAGTTCCTTCGAGAAGGCGCCGGTCAGCTGGCGCGTGACCCCGGCGGGGTTGGTCAGCGGGCCGAGGATGTTGAAGATCGTCCGGGTGCCCAGCTCGGCCCGGGTCGGCCCGACATGGGCCATGGCCGGATGGTGCATGGGCGCCATCATGAAACCGATGCCGACCTCCTTCAGCGCCTTCTCGACCACATCGGCGCCGACCATCACGTTGATGCCCATATGGGACATGGCATCCGCCGCACCCGATTTCGACGACAGGTTGCGGTTGCCGTGCTTGGCGACCGGCACGCCCGCGCCGGCTACCACGAAGGCGGTCGCGGTCGAGATGTTCAGCGTGCCCTTGCCGTCGCCGCCGGTGCCGACGATGTCGATGGCGTCCGCAGGCGCGCGCACCTTGCGGCATTTCGAGCGCATGACCTTGGCCGCGGCGGCATATTCGTCGACGGTCTCGCCGCGGGTGCGCAGTGCCATCAGCAGGCCGCCGATCTGGCTGGGCGTCGCCTCGCCCTCGAACAGCGCCTGGAAGGCGATCTCGGCCTCTTCCCGGGTCAGCGGGCGCTCGGCGGCAAGGCCGATCAGAGGTTTCAGGCTGTCGCTCATGCGGGTACCTTCATGCTGTCGAGGAACGTCCTGAGAAGGGCGTGACCGTGTTCCGAGGCGATGCTTTCGGGGTGGAACTGCACCCCGTGGATCGGTAGCTCGCGATGGCGCAGCCCCATGATCGTTCCGTCTTCCAGCCAGGCATTGGCGATCAGGCAGTCGGGCAGGCTGGCGCGCTCGACGATCAGCGAATGATACCGTGTCGCCCCGAAGGGCGAGGGCAGCCCGGAAAACACGCCCGAGCCGTCATGTTCGATGCGGCCCATCTTGCCATGCACGATCTCGGAGGCACGCACGACCTTCCCGCCGAAGGCCTCGCCGATGGTCTGATGCCCCAGGCAGACGCCCATCAGCGGCGTGCCGGTCTCGGCCGCGGCGCGGGTCAGGGGCAGGCAGATCCCGGCCTGGGCCGGATCGCAGGGGCCGGGCGACAACAGGATCGCCGAGGGCCGAAGCGCCATCGCCTCCTGGACGTTCAGCCTGTCGTTGCGCACGACCCTGGTCTCGGCGCCGAGCTCGCCCAGATAGTGCACGAGATTATAGGTGAAACTGTCGTAATTGTCGATCAAGAGCAGCATGGTCAGCGCCTTCGCGAAAGGGGATGAACCGGGTCGCGGGTCGGGCTATACATGCCCAGAGCGACGCGCCCCGGTCAAGGGGCGGCGGCGGGGCAAAGGGTCCCGCATCGGACAGGGCGGCGCGGGCAGGCCGCCGGGAAGTCGGAGGTAAGAGGCATGGGCAGGGGGTTTTTCGGTGGCTTTCTCTGGGGGGCCGCGACCAGCGGTCTGGCGCTGGCCGCCTTGGCGGTGGTGACGCCGCCCGGCACCGAGCCGTCGGGGGAAGCGCCGGGCGAGACGCTGGGCGAGACCCCGGCGCCGCGCTTCCCGGCGGGGCCCGAGCGTGCGGCGCCGGCCGCGCCCGAACCCGACAGCGCCCCGGACCGGGTCGCGGCTCCGGCCTCGCGTCCCGGGATCTCGGCCGCGCCCGAAGCCGGGCCCGCCACCGATATCGACCTGCCGCCGGGTTCGGCATTCAACCGGCCCCGGCCCGAGGCCGAGACCCTGCCGCCCGAACAAGAGCTGCCGGACGAGGCCCCGGTGAGGGGCGCGCCCGCGCCGGTCGCCGTGACCGAGGCGCCCTTGCCCGATACCGAGCCCGCCGCCGCGCCGGCGCCGGTTTCGGCAATGCCCGAGACGATGGCCCCGCCGATGGGCTCGGATGCGGCGCTCGATCTGGGCGGGGCCGCGGCGCCTGCGGCCGAGGAGCCGCGGCCTGCCGCCCGCTCCATGCGCGGCCCCTCCGCGCCGGATGCCGTCGCTGTTCCTGCGGCCGTTCCCGAGCCTGAGGCCCCCGAAACCCTGCACGAAACGCCGCCCGTGCCGGAGATGCCGGCGGCCTCCGCCGGTCCGGTGCCCGATACAGTTCCGGAGTCTGGCCCTGCCGCTGGCCCAGAGCCCGGCGCGGAGACTGGCCCTGAGACTGCCCTCGACCCGGAGACTGGCGCCGAGGCCGGTCCCGACACCGCGCCCAAGTCCGAACCCGAATCCGTCCCCGAGATGGTCCCCGAGATAATTCCCGAGGCTGGCTTCGCCCCTGAGACGGCTACCGAGACGGCCCCCGAGACCGGGCCTGTGACGGAGCCTGCCGCCGAGCTTGCCACCGAGCCTGAGGCTGCAGCCGGGGCGCCCGCGGTTCTGCCTGAGGTGCTGCCCGAGGTTCTGCCGCCGCCGGAGCCCGACGGCCCGGCCATCCCGGAACGCGCGGCGGCTTCGGAGGCGCCGCCGCCGGCGCTCGCAGAGGGTGCGGCGGTGTCCGGGCCGGATGCGGCAAGCCCTGCGGCGCCAGGAGCGCTGGCGCGCAATGCCGTGCCTTTCAAGGCCCCGCCCGGGTCGCCGCTCTTGTCGCTGGTCCTGATCGATGTCGGTGCGGAGGGGCTCGACCGCCAGACGCTTCTGAGTTTTCCCTTTCCGGTGACCTTCGTTATCGACGCCGCCGCGCCCGATGCCGAAGCGGCGATGGAGACCTATCGCGCCGCGGGCTATGAGGTGGCGGTGCTGGGGAGCGGGCTTGCGGATCTGGCACCCGGGGCCGCCGCCGCCCGTGTCGGCGCGGCGCTCGACCGCATCGGTGGCAGCATCGCCATGCTCGACCCCGGACCGGGCGGGGGGCGGGACGATCGCGATCTGTCGGGGCCGGTGCTGGATGTGCTCGCGAAAAGCGGCCATGGGCTCGTCACTCCCGAACAGGGCCTGAACGATGTTCTGCGCGCGGCAGAGCGGGCCGGACTGCATGAGACCGTCGGCTTCCGGACATTCGACGATGCGGGACAGACGGCCGAGACCATCCAGCATATGCTCGACCGCGCGGTCTCCGAGGCGCGTCAGAACGGACATGCGGTGATGGTCGGGCACAGCCGTGCCGAGACCGTGGCGGCGGTATATGCTTGGGCGCTGTTGTCGGGGCCCGCCGATGCCGTGCTGGCCCCGCTTTCCGCGGTGCTGCGCCAGCCCTGAGCCCGTCATCTCTGCCGTGGCGAGCTGCGGCAGACATGGAGCCCGCCGCAGAAACCTCTCGCAGGAACCTCCTGCGGCATCCCTCCGCGCGGGTTACGCCGCCGAGGCGCGCCGGAGCCGCGCCAGATAGCCCTGCCGTCCGGCGGCCTTCTGCCAGTCGGCTTCGGGCTGGCGAAGGGCGCGGTCGGCATCGATCTCGACCTCGTCGAAGCCGCAGGCCCGCGCCATAGGATATTGCTCGGGGATGAGCTGCCCGGCGGCACGCAGCCGCCCGGCAAAGCCCATCCGCCGCAGCCTGCGTGCGAGGGTGAAGCCGCGCCCGTCCGCAACCGCCGGAAAGACGATCCGGATCGCCACGATTCGCGCGAGATGCGGCCCCAGAAGGTCCGGATCGGCTTCCGGGGTCAGGACGACCCGGACCGGATCGCACAGCTCCGGGCTGCTGTCGAGATCGGCCGGGGGCAGCCAGTGCTCTGCGGGATCCGTGGGTGTAAAGCCCGCATCGGTGACGAGAATTGCCGTGCTCATGCCACGTCCTCCGCCCCCATCCGCACGAAGCGGCCGTTGACCAGGTGAATGCCGCATTCCTGCTTGTCCTGACCGCGCCAGCGGCCCGCGCGCGGGTCCTCGCCCGGGGCGACGCGGCTGGTGCAGGGCGCGCAGCCGATCGAGGGATAGCCGCGCGAGACCAGCGGATGCCGGGGCAGGTCGTGACGCGCCATATAGGCGGCCACATCCTCGCGGCCCCAGGCATGGAGCGGGTTGATCTTGACCCGTCCGGCCTCGTCGGTCTCGCAGACATGCATCGCCTGGCGTTCGCGGGTCTGGTGGCGCTTGCGCCCGGTGATCCAGGCGCCGAAGCCCGCCAGCGCGCGTTCCAGCGGCTCGGTCTTGCGCAGATGGCAGCAGAGATCGGGATCGCTGCGATGCAGATCGCCGGCCGGGTCGTGCAGCTCGAGCGCCTCGGCGTCGGGCCGCAGGGCGCGCACCCCGGTCAGCCCCAGCGCCTCCGCGACCTCACGCTGATAGGCCAGCGTCTCGGGGAACAGCATCTCGGTTTCCAGAAACAGCACCGGCAGGCCGGGATCGAGCTCGGCCACCATATGCAGAAGCACGACCGATTCCGCCCCGAAGGACGAGACCAGTGCCAGCCGGCCGGCATATCTTTCGGCCATCTCGGCCAGCACCTGTTGCGGCGTCGCGCCGTCCAGATGGCGGTTCAGCGCCGCAAGTTGCGGTTGCCCCCGTTCGAACCCGGTCTCAGGCCGCATCTTCCTTGCTCCCCTCGGTATAAAGCGCCTCCTGGAAGGGGGCGAGCCCCAGCCGCCGATAGGCGTCTGCAAAGGTCTCGTCCCGGCTTTCACGCCGCTCCAGATAGGCCATCACGATACGTTCCACCGCGCCCACGATCTCGTCCGCGGCAAAGCCCGGACCGGTGCGCTCGCCGATGGCGATCCGCTCCGTCGGATCGCCCCCCAGCGTGATCTGATAGGTCTCGGCGCCCGCGCGTTCGAGCCCGAGAATGCCGATATCGGCGACATGGTGATGGCCGCAGGCATTGATGCAGCCCGAGACGTTCAGCCGGAGCGGGCCGACCTCATGGGCCAGATCGAGAGTCTCGAAGAGAACCGCGATCTCCTGCGCGACCGGGATCGAGCGGGCCGTGGCCAGGGCGCAGTAATCCATGCCGGGGCAGGCGATGATGTCCGAGATCAGCCCGGCATTGGCCGCCGCCAGCCCCGCCGCCGCCAGCGCCTCGAAGACCGCCGGCAGGTCGTCCTTGCGGACATGGGGCAGGATCACGTTCTGGCGGTGGCTGATCCGGATCTCGTCATAGCCATAGGTCTCGGCCAGATCGGCGATGACCCGCATCTGATCGGCGCTGGCATCGCCCGGCTGCTGGCCCGGCGTCTTCAGCGAGACGGTGACGATGGCATGATCCCCGCGCCGGTGGGCGGCAAGGTTGGTGTCGGCCCAGGCCCGGAAGGCGGGGCTGCCCGACGGGATCGCGGTACCGCCCGCGCGGAACCCGGGCGCGCGGAAGGCCGCGCGGATTTCGGCCAGGGCGGCTTCGGCGCCGGGAAATTCGGACCGGGTCTCGGCAAAGCGTGCCTCGACCAGATCGCGGATGGTGTCGAGCCCCATCTCGTGGACCGCGATCTTGATCCGGGCCTTGTATTTGTTGTCGCGCCGGCCGAGCTGGTTGTAGACGCCCAGCACCGCCTCGACATAAGGCACCAGATCGGCCTCGGGCAGGAAGTCGCGGATGATGCGGCCGATCATCGGCGTGCGGCCGAGCCCGCCGCCGACGCTGACCTGAAAGCCCACGGCGCCGTCGCGTGCCACGACGCGCAGCCCGATATCATGGGCACGCGTCACGGCGCGGTCGGCGGTGGCGCCGGTGATCGCGATCTTGAACTTGCGCGGCAGGTACTGGAACTCGGGATGGTCGCTCGACCATTGCCGCAACAGCTCGGCATAGGGGCGCGGATCGGCGATCTCGTCGGCGGCAGCCCCCGCGAAATGATCCGAGGTGACGTTGCGCACGCAATTGCCCGAGGTCTGGATCGCATGCATGCCGACATCGGCCAGCGCGTCGAGCATGTCGGGCACGTCGCCGAGCTTGGGCCAGTTGAACTGGATGTTCTGGCGGGTGGTGAAATGGCCATAGCCGCGGTCCCAGCGTTCCGAGATCGCCGCAAGCTGGCGCATCTGGCGCGCATCGAGCGTGCCATAGGGAATGGCCACGCGCAGCATGTAGGCGTGAAGCTGCAGATAAAGCCCGTTCATCAGCCGGAGCGGCTTGAACTCGTCCTCGGTCAGGCGGCCGTCGATCCGGCGCGCGACCTGGTCGCGGAACTGGCGCACGCGGTCGCGCACGAAACTCTCGTCGAAATCGGAATAGGCGTACATGGTCAGTCTCCGGGGCGCTGGTCGTGGCTGTCAGGCTGGGGGCGCGCGGGGCCGCGGACGCGGAAAACCTCGCGGAAATGCAGTGGCGCGGGGCCGCGGGGTGTGGTCGCGACCTCGGCCAGATAGGGGCCGACGACCTGACCGGCCTCGGCTGCGGCCTCGGCGAGGCGGGCCTCGGCGGCCTCGGGGGTGTTCAGCACCTCGGCTTCGCGGATCGTGGCCGACCAGCGGCCCTCGGCGGTGCGCCAGACCGGATGGCCCTCGAACAGGTCGTTGGCGGTGACGACGCTGGGATGGAAGCGGCGTTTCACAGGGTGGCCTCCTGAAGGAGGGGAAGCGACCTGGCGGCCGCGCGCGGCGCGAGGCCCAGCAGGATGACGGCGGGGCCGGTCAGCCCGGCCGAGGCGATCTCGGTCGCCAGCGTGCCCAGCGTCGCGGCCAGGATGCGTTCGCCGGGGCGGCCGGCATTCTCGACCACGCTGACCGGGGTCGCGGCCTCGGCGCCATGCATCATCAGCCGCCCCTGAAGGAAGCGGGCGGCGCGCTTGCCCATGTAGATCGCGGCCACCGCGCCGGGCCGGGCCAGCGCGGCCCAGTCGTGATCGGCGAGCCCCTTCACGTCATGCCCGGTCAGCACCCTCAGCTCGGAATTCCGGCCGCGCCGGGTCAGGCTTTGCCCGAGGCTCGCGGCAGCCGCCGAGGCGGCGGTCAGTCCCGGCACCACCGACCAGGCGATGCCCGCAGCCTCGCAGGCCTCGATCTCCTCGTCGAGCCGGCCGAAGACCGACGGATCGCCCGCCTTCAGCCGCACCACCACGAGGCCCTCTGCGGCATGATCGACGATCAGCCCGTTGATGGTCTCCTGCGGTGTCGAGGGGCCGAAGCCGGTCTTGCCGGCCTCGACGATCCTCGCCTCGCGGCGGGCAAGCTCCAGGATCGGCGCGGGGACCAGCCGGTCGTGGATCACCACATCGGCGCGGTCGAGCGCCCGGCGCGCGCGCAGGGTCATATCGTCCGGATCGCCCGGACCGGCGCCGACGAACAGCACCTCGCCCGCAGCCGGGCGGGCGGCCTTGTGGGCTTCGAGCAGCTGCCCGAGCGGCTCGGGCGTTCCGCCGTCAAGCGCGCCCTCGAACACCGCCGCCCAGAAACCGCGGCGGGCCCGGCCCTTCGGCAGGATCTCGGCCTCGGGGCGGAAGGCCTCGGCGGCGCGCACGCGGGCGCCGAGAGCGGCCGGAAGCGAGGCCTCGAGACCGGCCTTGATCTTGCGGGCCAGAACCGGGGCCGCGCCCTCGGTGCCGATGGCCACCACCACCGGGTCGCGGTCGACCATGGCCGGGGTGATGAAGGCGCTGTCCTCGCGATTGTCGACGATGTTGAACAGCACGCCCGCCGCCTGCGCGAGGCCGGCCACGCGGGCATCCTCGGCCGCGTCGTCGGTCGCGGCATAGACCAGCCGCGCGCCCTCGATATCGGCCGCCGCGACGGGCCGTGCGATCCAGTCGAGGCGGCCCTCGGCCTGCCATTCGGCGATGGCGGGGTCGATCTCGGGCGCATGCACCGCGATCCGGGCACGGGTCTTGAGCAGCAGCCGCAGCTTGGCCAAAGCGGTCTCGCCGCCGCCGGAAACCACGATCCGCGCGCCCTCGCTGCGCAGGAAGATGGGGAAGAACTGCATCGGGCACTCCCTGAAGATTTCGCTGCAGTAGAACAAAATTCTCCGCTGAAGGCGATAACCCCGAATGAAAAGGGTCATATCTCCGGTCTGGATGTCATGGCTGGGCGTATGTTCCGGAAATGCCCGCAAGTGCGGAAACCTGCCCGGTTTCTGCGGGTCGGGGCGAATGGCGGTCCGGCTGCGGCGGGCGCGCAATCCGCTGGCCCTGCGACCGAACCGGCCCTAACGTCTTTTCCGCATGTCCCTGTCCGGAGGTTGTCCGATGCGTCTTCGCCCCCTTGTCCTGGCCGCTCTGCCGGTCCTCGCCGCGCTGAGCGGGCCGTCCGGGACCCCCGCACTGGCCGGGCCGGATGGCGAGATGCTGGGCGCGGAGACGGTGCGGCTGAGCCTCGATCCGGCCAGCGGTGCGATGACGCTCGAGGCGCTGCTGCCCGCGCCGCAGGGCGATGTGGCATTGCCGCGGCAGGACTGGCTGAACATCGAGACGCTTCGGATCGGCGGCGAGCCGAGCCCGCTGCCCGCCTCGGGGGTGATCCGGGCGGCGCGGCATATGGGGCGTCCGGTGACGGTCCGGCTGAGCGGCACCTTGCCGGAGCTGTCGCCCGGGATCGAGGCCGCGGCGCGCGGGGAGACGGCCAGTTATCTCATGGGCTCGGGCTGGCTGCCGGTCGATGCGGCGCCCCGCGTGCGGTTCGAGCTGAGCCTCGATGTGCCCACGGGCTGGCGCCCGGCCGCGACCGGCACGCTTTCCGCCGAGACGGCGCATCCCGATGGCCGTCGCGCCGATTTCGTCTTCACCGGGCGGGCCGGCGATCTCGGGGTCTTCGCGGGGCGCTATGCGGTGAACGAGGCGATGCATCGCGGGCTGCGGCTGCGCACCTATTTCGAGCCGCGCGATGCGGCCTTCTCGCCGGCCTATATCGCGGCTTCCGCAGCCTATATCGACCGCTATTCTGCCGCGATCGGCCCCTATCCCTATGACGGCTTCTCGGTGGTTTCGGCGCCGATCCCGGTGGGGCTCGGGCTGCCGGGGATGACCTATGTCAGCCAGGCGATCCTCGGCCATGGCTACATGCGGGGCCGCTCGCTTGCGCATGAGGTGCTGCATTCCTGGTGGGGCAATGCGGTCGCGGTCGATTACCGGCGCGGCAACTGGAGCGAGGGGCTGACCACCTACATGGCCGATTACGCGCTGGCCGAGGAGGCAGGGGCTGCAGAGGCGCGCGAGATGCGGCTGGGCTGGCTGCGCGATCTCGCGATGCTGCCCGCCGCCGAAGACCGGCCGCTGACCGAGTTCCGCGCCGCCGCGCATGGCGCGCGTCAGGCGGTCGGCTATGGCAAGGCGGCCTTCCTGTTTCACATGCTCCGGGCCGAGCTCGGAGAGGAGGACTGGCAGGCGGGGCTGCGCCGCTTCTATGCCGAACGGCGCGACCGGGTGGCGGCCTGGCACGATCTGCGCGCCGGTTTCGAGGCGGCGAGCGGGCGCGAGCTGCGCTGGTTCTTCGATCAGTGGCTGACCCGGAGCGGTCTGCCCGCGCTGCGGATCGAGGCGGTCGAACCGGAAGAACGCGCACTGCATCTGGTGCTGGGCCAGTCCGCGCCCGCCTATCGGCTGCGCGTGCCGGTGATGGTCGAGACCGAGGCCGGGACCGAGCGCCATCTGGTGACGCTCGAGGACGGCCGGGTCGAGGTCACGCTGGCGCTGGGGGCACGGCCGCGTTCGGTCGCGGTCGATCCCGATTTCGAGCTGGCGCGGGCGCTGGCGCCGGGCGAGGTGCCGCCGATGCTGGGCGATCTCTTCGCCGGTTCCGAACCCGCGCTGCTGGCGCTGGGCGAGGGGGCTGCGGAGGTGGCGACGGCGCTTGGGGCGCGGCTTCTGCAGGGCGCACCGCCGCTGGTCGATGAGGCGGCGGCCGGGGCCGCGCCGGTGCTGGTCGTGATCGGCTCGGGTGCCGATGTGGCGGCCTGGCGGCGCGCGCATCTTTCCGCGCCCGCCCCCTGGAGCATGGATGCCGGTCGCGCCCGTGCCTGGGTCGAGCGCGATGCCCAAGGGCGGCTGATCGGTTTTCTCTCGGCCGACCGCACCGAAGATCTGCTGCCCGAGCTGGGAGCGCTGCGCTATCAGGCGGGCCGAAGCTATGCTGCCTTCGTCGATGGCGCCGTGGTGGCGGCGGGCGACTGGCCGGCCGGGGGCTCTGCGCTGCGCCGCCGTTTCGACTGAGCCAGCGGCGCCACGGCGCCTTGCGGCAAAGGCGTGGCCGGGGCGACGCTCAGCCCCTCGGCAGGCCGACCCCGCTTTGCCTCGGACCGGTTGCGCCCCCCGGATGCCGGGGGAAGGGCTCTGCCATCCCCGGAATGGCCCCGCTAGCGCTCATGCCGCTCTCCAGGCACCGGCCAGCGCACGGGCGGCATCCTCGGGATCGGGGGCGGCCGAGATCGCCGAGACGACGGCCATGCCGGCCGCGCCGGCCGCCTTGAGCGCGCGCGCATCGGTGGCGCCGACGCCGCCGATGGCAACGCAGGGCAGGGGGCTCGCCGCCGCGATCCGCGCCAGCCCGCCGAAGCCAAGCGGGGCCGCGTGATCGGGTTTGGTGGCGGTTGCCCGCACCGGCCCGACGCCGAGATAATCGACGACGCCCGCAGGTATCGCCCCGAGCTGTTCCATGGCTTCGACCGACAGGCCCAGAAGCCGCCCCGGCCCCAGCGCCCGGCGCAGCGCCAGCGGGTTGCCATCGGACTGGCCGACATGGAGCCCGTCCGCGCCCGAGGCCAGCACCACGTCGAGCCGGTCATTCACGATCAGCGGAACGCCGCGCCGGGCCAGTTCGGGTTTCAGCGCGCGCGCCAGCGCGATCAGCGCCTCGTCCCCGGCCTGCTTGTCGCGCAGCTGTACCATGGTCGCGCCGCCCCGGACCGCGGCCAGAACCAGGTCGGCCGAGGCGCCGTCGGGGGTCACGAAATAGACCGGAAGCCTGTCGCGGGTCATGCCGCGCTCACCCGGGCGCCGCGCTCGAGCGTCTCGGGCGTCATCGCATGAAGCGCGTCGATCAGCGCAACTGCGAAGCTGCCCGGCCCGGACGCGCCCCTGGCCGCCTGTTCGCCCGCCAGCCCGAAACAGGCCAGCGCCGCGACGGTGGCCCCGGCCCGGTCGCCGCCGCCCGCGAGGAAGGCCGCGACCAAGGCCGTCAGCGAACAGCCGAGCGCGGTGACCTTGGGCATCAGCGGATGGCCGTTGGCGATGCGCCAGGCGCGGGTGCCATCGGTGACGTAATCGACCGGCCCGGTGACCGCGACCACCGCCCAGCTCCGTTCGGCGAGCGCGCGCGCCGCGGCCTCGGCCGCCTCGACGCTGTCGGCGCTGTCGGCACCCCGGCCGCGTGCCTCGACCCCGGCCAGCGCCAGGATCTCGGAGGCATTGCCCCGGATCACCGTCGGCTCGAAGGCCATGAGATCGCCGCAGAGCGCCTGCCGGTAGGCGGTGGCGCCGACCGCGACGGGGTCGAGCACCCAGGGCAGCCCCGCCGCCCGCGCGGCACTTGCCGCGGCCCGCATCCCCGTCGCCCAGCCGGGCGAGGGCGTGCCGATATTGATCGAGAGCGCCTGCGCCAGCGGGGTGAACTCGCCGGTCTCCTCGACCGCATGCAGCATCGCCGGCGAGGCGCCTGCCGCCAGCAGCACGTTCGCGGCGACGTTCATGGCGACGAAATTGGTGATGCACTGCACCAGGGGCGCGCGTGCCTGCATCGCGGCCAGATGTTCTGCCGGCGTTCGAATCGGGTGGCCTGAGTGGTCTGCGGGGGCGGGCATCGCGGTCCTCCTTGGGTGGCGGACGGGCGCATCGGTCCCGTCGGGACGCGGCACGCGACTTCCTCCGCCAGCATGATCTGGTTCAGGTTCTAAGGGTGCTTCTCAGCCCGGATCGCTCCGGACGCCCCTGTCACGGCCGCCAGAAAACCACGTCCTTGCGCGGATGGAAAGTCCTCTGGCGGCGGCGGTGGCTTGCCAGCGCCGAAGGCGGCTGCCAGAAGGCGGACAGGCGGCAGGCCCGGAAAGGGTGCAGCCAGACAAGAACGGGGCGAAAACGGCGCGAAGGAGCCAGGGATGACAAGGCGCGAGGCGGAGGCCGGGGGCGGCAGGCGCATGCCTGTCCGGGGTCGGCGGGGGCTGCGATGACGCCCGCGGCGCGGATCGCGGCGGCGGCCGAGCTGCTCGATGCCTGGCGCGGCGGCGCGCCGGCCGAGAAGCTCCTGACCACCTGGGCGCGGCAGAACCGCTTTGCCGGATCGAAGGACCGCGCCGCGATCCGCGATCATGTCTTCGATGCGATCCGCTGCCTGCGGTCCTTCGCGGCGCTGGGCGGGGCCGCGACCGGACGCGGGCTGATGCTGGGGATGCTGCGCGCCGCGGGCACCGATCCCGGAACTGTCTTCACCGGTGCGGGCCATGCCCCGGCGCCGCTCGGCACCGAGGAACTTGCGCCCGGGCCTGCGCTTGCCGATCTGCCCGAGCCGGTCGCCTGCGATTGCCCCGAGGCACTGGAAGGGCTGCTGCGAGAGAGCCTCGGCCCCGATTTCCGGGCGGTGATGGAGCGGCTCCGGCAGCGCGCCCCGGTCTTTCTGCGGGTCAATGCGCGCCGGAGCGATGCCGCGGCGGCCATGGCGCGGCTGGCCGGGGAGGGGATCGAGACCCGGCCCCATCCGCTTTCGCCCACCGCGCTGGAAGTGGTGGCGGGCGCACGCCGGGTGCATCTGTCGCGCGCTTTCGCAGACGGGCTGGTCGAATTGCAGGATGCCGCCTCGCAGGCGGTGGCCGACATGATGCCGCTCGGCGAAGGCGCAAGGGTGCTCGATTATTGCGCGGGCGGCGGCGGCAAGACGCTGGCCATGGCCGCGCGCGGGGGCGCCCGGCATTTGGCCCATGATGCGGCGCCGCAGCGGATGCGCGATCTGCCCGCCCGGGCCGAACGGGCCGGGGTTGCGGTGCACTGTCTCGACGCGGCCGCGCTGAAAGGGGCGGCGCCCTTCGATCTGGTGCTTTGCGATGTGCCCTGTTCGGGCAGCGGCGCCTGGCGCCGGAGCCCGGAGGCCAAATGGCGGACCACGCCTGCCGATCTGGACCGGCTGACCGCGCTTCAGGCCGGGATTCTTGATCGTGCGGCCGGGTTGGTGGCCCCGGGGGGGTATCTGGGCTATGCGACCTGTTCGCTGCTTGCCGCCGAGAATGCTTCCCAGATCGGCCGCTTTCTTGCCGCCTTTCAGGGCTGGAGGCTTGTCTCCGAACGCCGGCTGACGCCGCTTGATGGTGGCGACGGGTTCTATGCCGCAGTCATGCAGCGCCCGGGCTGAGCGGCGGCGAAGATCTGCCATCCTCCGGGGTTGGGCGGCTCTGTTAACCACGGGTTAACACCTGTGGAGAAAGAGTGGGCGAAATCGTCCTGCCGGGAGGTTCTCTTGCCGCGTCTCATGCCTGTTCTGCTATCTGTCCGTCGCTCGGCCGCGGCCTATGCCGATCGGGCCTGGGCGGCGCTGGCCCTTGGCATCCTGCTATCGGGCGCGGCCTGGACCTCGCCCTGGCCCTTGTTTTTCGCGCCGCTGCTGACGACGGGCCTCACCCTGTGCTGCCTGGCCGCGCTGTTGCGGATCCTGGGGCGCCCGGTCTCGGATATTCCCTCCGACAGGCTGAGGCGGCTTTGCGCCAGCGCGCCCGGCGCCACGCTGGTCACCGATGCCGAGGGGCGGGTTCTGATCGCCAGTCCCGAGGCACAGCGCCGGGTCGCGGCGGTGCGCGGCCAGCCGGTGTCCGATGCGCTGCAGGCCCTGTTTGCCGATCCCCGGCGTGCGGTCGGCGATCTGATCGCGGCCGCCGCCAGGGGGCTGCCCGCCTCGGCCCGGCGCTCTCTGGCCTCCGGGCCGTTGCAGGTCGGGGTCGAGCGGGCGGGCTCGGGCCTGTTCCTGTGGCGCTTTGATGCCAGTGCGACCGATGGGGTCGAGATCGCGTTGCCGATGGTGCGGCTCGATCCGGCGGGGCGGCTTTCGGCGATCAATGCCGCCGCCCGCGGGCTGGTGGGCCAGAGCCACGAGGCGGTCGCGGCGCTTCTGGCCGGGGCCTCGGAAGAGACCGACGAGGTGGTGGTCGAGACCCCGGAAGGCCCGAGCCGGCGCCGCCTGCTGCAACTGCGCATGGCCGATGGCGGGCGTGAATTCTATATCCTGCCGCGCCGCTCGGAGGCCCGCGTCGCCGAGGCGCCCGAGGGCTTTCTCGATGCCTTGCCGGTGGCGCTTCTGCAGCTCGATGCCGATGGCACGGTGCGGCTGTCCAATGCCCGGGCGGTGCGGCTCTTGGGGGGCACGCCGGACGAGGCTCTGAACCTCTGCGACCGGCTCGAGGGGCTTGGCCGTCCGGTCAGCGACTGGCTGGCCGATGCCGCGCAGGGCCGGGCTCCGAACACGGCCGAGGTGCTGCGGGTCGCACGCGACGATCGCGAGCTCTTCGTGCAGGTGGCGCTGGCGCGGATGGCTGAGGGCGCGCTGGTCGCGGTGCTGCATGACGTGACCGAGATGAAGACGCTTGAGGCGCAGTTCACGCAAAGCCAGAAGATGCAGGCGATCGGCCAGCTTGCGGGTGGGGTGGCGCATGACTTCAACAACCTGCTGACCGCGATTTCGGGCCATTGCGACCTGCTGATGCTGCGTCATGATGCGGGCGATCCCGATTACGGCGATCTGGTGCAGATCCACCAGAACGCCAATCGCGCGGCGAGCCTGGTGGGCCAGCTTCTGGCCTTCTCGCGCAAGCAGACGCTGAGCCCCGAGGTGCTGGATCTGCGCGACACGATGGGCGAGCTGGCCCATCTGCTCGACCGGCTGGTGGGCGAGAAGGTGCGCCTGAGGATGCGGCATGCCGAGGCGCTGCCGCCGATCCGCGCCGACAAGCGCCAGCTGGAACAGGTTGTGATGAACCTCGTCGTCAATGCCCGCGACGCGATGCCCGAGGGCGGCGAGATCCGGCTGGAGACCGAGGCGGTGAAGCTTGCCACCGAATTGCAGCGCGACCGTGCCGTGGTTCCGCCCGGCCCCTATGCGATGATCCGCGTGCGCGACGAGGGTCAGGGCATCCCGCCCGACCGTCTGGCCAAGATCTTCGAGCCCTTCTACACCACCAAGCGCCTCGGCGAAGGGACCGGGCTAGGCCTCTCGACCGTCTACGGCATCGTCAAGCA
Source organism: Rhodovulum sp. MB263 (assembly GCF_002073975.1). Lineage (NCBI taxonomy): Bacteria > Pseudomonadati > Pseudomonadota > Alphaproteobacteria > Rhodobacterales > Paracoccaceae > Rhodovulum > Rhodovulum sp. MB263. Next base: position 1,604,978 of record NZ_CP020384.1, read on the forward strand.
AACCGGCGGTTTCGTCTTCGTCGACAGCACGGTCGGGCAGGGCAGCTGCTTTTCGGTCTACCTGCCCGCCCATAGCGGCAAGGTCGGCCCGGCGGCGCCCCTGACGGAAGGCGGCGGGGCGGTCGAGGACATGCCGGGCTCTGCGGTGGTGCTGCTGGTCGAGGACGAGGCGCCGGTCCGCTCCTTCGCGGCCCGCGCGATGCGGATGCGCGGCCATACCGTGCTCGAGGCCGAAAGCGGCGAACAGGCGCTCGAGACGCTGGCCGATCCCGATCTCAAGGTCGATGTCTTCGTGACCGATGTGGTGATGCCGGGGCTCGACGGTCCGGGCTGGGTCAGCAAGGCGCTGAAGGCCCGTCCCGGGACGAGGGTGATTTTCGTCTCGGGCTATGCCGAGGACAGTTTCGGCGAAATCAAGGCACGGATTCCCAATTCGGTCTATTTGCCCAAGCCGTTCTCTCTGGCCGATCTGACCGCCACGGTCCAGCGCCAGCTGCGCGACGCCGCCAAAGCGGGCGATGCCGAGATCTCGCGCGATGGCGGCAGGTTGCCGGAGGAGGTGTCCTAGCCGGACGCGCCTTTGCCCGCCTGTCCGCCGATCGGCCGGGCGGAAGAAGCCTGGGTGGGGATGGGAATAGACCTTTCAAGTCAGCGTCTTGTGCTGGGATTTTCGAGTGACGCATAAGCCTTTCGGCCATCGTCCGGGACGATTTTCGCGGTCGTGAACACTTCCTTAACCGTTTCGGCCGATCCTGAGAACGGGAACAATTTAACTTGAAATGTTCGCTTTTTGGTCTCATATGGGTGAGAACAATCGGCGAACAACAGCAGCGATTGCCGCCCGCTTCCGGGTGTGGAATAAGGGACCAAACATGGCGACGGCGAACCTCCTGGACATGGCAGACAAGAAAGCTTCGGACAAGCAGAAGGCGCTCGACTCGGCGCTGGCACAGATCGAACGGCAGTTCGGCAAGGGCTCGATCATGCGGCTGGGGGCCGACAACCCGGTGCAGGAGATCGAGTCGACCTCGACCGGCTCGCTAGGGCTCGACATCGCGCTGGGGATCGGCGGTCTGCCCAAGGGCCGGATCATCGAGATCTATGGGCCCGAAAGCTCCGGCAAGACCACGCTGACGCTGCATTGCGTGGCCGAAGAGCAGAAAAAGGGCGGCGTCTGCGCCTTTGTCGATGCCGAGCATGCGCTCGATCCGATCTATGCCAAGAAGCTGGGCGTCAATCTCGACGAGCTTCTGATCAGCCAGCCCGATACCGGCGAACAGGCGCTCGAGATCGTCGACACGCTGGTGCGTTCGGGCGCGGTCAGCATGGTGGTGGTCGATTCCGTCGCCGCGCTGACGCCCAAGGCGGAACTCGAAGGCGACATGGGCGATTCCAATCTCGGCGTCCATGCCCGGCTGATGAGCCAGGCCATGCGCAAGCTGACCGGCTCGATCAGCCGCTCGAAATGCATGGTGATCTTCATCAACCAGATCCGGATGAAGATCGGCGTGATGTTCGGAAGCCCCGAGACCACGACCGGCGGCAATGCGCTGAAATTCTATTCCTCGGTCCGGCTCGACATCCGCCGGACCGGCTCGATCAAGGACCGCGACGAGGTGGTGGGCAATTCCACCAAGGTCAAGGTCGTCAAGAACAAGGTCGCGCCGCCCTTCAAGCAGGTCGAATTCGACATAATGTATGGAGAAGGCATCTCGAAGACCGGCGAATTGCTCGATCTCGGCGTCAAGGCGGGCGTGGTCGACAAGTCGGGCTCCTGGTATTCCTATGGCGACGAGCGGATCGGGCAGGGGCGCGAGAATGCCAAGAATTTCCTGCGCGAGAATACCGAGGTCGCGATGCAGATCGAGGACAAGATCCGCGCCGCACACGGGCTCGACTTCCACATGAGCGGCGACGAGAATGACGAGATGATCGAGGAGTGACGATCCCCTCTTTCGGACGTTTCGAACACCCGCCCCTTGTGGCGGGTGTTCCGCTGTCCGGGCAGGGCTTTGCTCTCTGACCCATGGACAGGCCCCTTCCGCGGCGATACATCGGACGGCAAACCGGAAAACTCCCCCGAAAGGTCTGAGACCGATGCCCACGCTGAACGAAATCCGCTCGACCTTCCTGAGCTATTTCGAACGGAACGGCCACGAGGTGGTCGACAGCTCGCCGCTCGTTCCCCGCAACGATCCCACGCTCATGTTCGCCAATTCGGGCATGGTGCAGTTCAAGAACCTCTTCACCGGGGTCGAGAAACGGGATTATACCCGCGCCACCACCGCGCAGAAATGTGTGCGCGCGGGCGGCAAGCATAACGACCTCGACAATGTCGGCTATACCGCGCGTCACCATACCTTCTTCGAGATGCTGGGGAATTTCAGCTTCGGCGACTATTTCAAGTCCGATGCCATCCCCTTTGCCTGGGAACTCCTGACCCGCGATTTCGGCATTCCGAAGGACCGGCTGCTGGTCACGGTCTATCACACCGATGACGAGGCGGCCGCGATCTGGAAGAAGGTTGCGGGACTTTCGGACGACAAGATCATCCGCATCCCGACCAGCGACAATTTCTGGCAGATGGGCGATACCGGCCCCTGCGGCCCCTGCACCGAGATCTTCTACGATCATGGCGATCACATCTGGGGCGGCCCGCCCGGATCGGCAGACGAGGATGGCGACCGGTTCATCGAGATCTGGAACCTCGTCTTCATGCAATACGAGCAGTTCGAGGACGGCACCCGGCGCGAGCTGTCGGCGCAGTCGATCGATACCGGCATGGGGCTCGAACGGATCGGCGCGCTGCTGCAGGGCAAGCACGACAATTACGATACCGACCTGATGCGCGATCTGATCGAGGCCTCGGCGCATGCCACCTCGACCGAGCCCGACGGCCCCGGCAACGTCCATCACCGGGTGATCGCCGATCACCTGCGCTCGACCTCCTTCCTGATCGCGGACGGGGTGATGCCCTCGAATGACGGCCGCGGCTACGTGCTGCGCCGGATCATGCGCCGCGCCATGCGCCACGCCCATCTTCTGGGCAGCCAGGACCCGGTCATGTACCGGCTGGTGCCCGCGCTCGTCACCCAGATGGGCGCGGCCTATCCGGAACTCCGCCGCGCCCAGGCGCTGATCGAAGAGACGCTGAAGCTGGAGGAAACCCGCTTCATCCAGACCTTGGACCGCGGCCTGCGGCTGCTCGACGAGGAACTGGCCCGTCTGCCCGAGGATGGCGATCTGCCCGGCGCGGCGGCGTTCAAGCTGTACGACACCTACGGCTTCCCGCTGGACCTGACCCAGGACGCGCTGCGCGAAAAGGGCCGCAAGGTCGATGTGTCGGGCTTCGATGCGGCGATGGCCGAACAGCGCGCCAAGGCACGTGCCAGCTGGGCCGGATCGGGCGAGACGAAGGAATCGACCATCTGGTTCGAGATCGCCGAGCGCGTCGCCGCGACCGAATTCCTCGGCTACGATACCGAGACCGCCGAGGGCCAGGTGATGGCGCTGGTGGCCGAGGGCGTCGAGGTCAAGGAACTGTCCGCCGGCACCACCGGCTGGATGATCGTCAACCAGACCCCGTTCTATGGGGAATCGGGCGGTCAGGTCGGCGATACCGGCACCTATCTCAAGCCCGAGGGCCGGGGCGAGATCCTCGATACCCAGAAGATGCCGGGCGGGCTCTTTGCCCATAAGGTCACGCCCGCCAAGGCCGCGCTGGCCGTGGGCGACGCGGTCGAACTCAGGGTCGATCACGCCCGCCGTTCGGCGATCCGGGCCAATCACTCGGCCACCCACCTGCTGCACGAGGCGCTGCGCCAGACGCTGGGCGATCATGTCGCCCAGAAGGGCTCGCTGAATGCGCCCGACCGGCTGCGCTTCGATTTCAGCCATGCCAGGGCGATGGCGCCCGCCGAACTCGCGGCGGTCGAAAGTCAGGTCAACGGCTTCATCCGTCAGAACTCGGCGGTCGAGACCCGGATCATGACGCCCGACGATGCCCGCGCCATCGGTGCCCAGGCGCTCTTTGGCGAGAAATACGGCGACGAGGTGCGGGTGGTCTCGATGGGCCGCGCCGCCAGCGGCAAGGGGCATGACGGCCAGACCTGGTCGATCGAGCTTTGCGGCGGCACCCATGTGACGCGCACCGGCGATATCGGGCTTTGCGTCGTCCTTGGCGACAGCGCCTCCTCGGCCGGCATCCGCCGCATCGAGGCCCTGACCGGGCAGGCCGCGCTCGACCATCTGATCGCGCAGGAACGCCGCCTCGCCGAGGTGGCCGAAGCGGTCAAGGCTCCGGCCGCCGATGTCGTCGCGCGCATCCGCAGCCTGGTCGACGAACGCCGCGCGCTGGAACACGAGGTCGCCCAGCTTCGCCGCGAGCTGGCGCTGGCAGGCCCAGCAGGCGCAGCCCCCGAGGCCCGCGATATTGCGGGCGTGCCTTTCCTCGCCCAGGTGTTGCACGGCATTTCCGGCAAGGACCTGCCGCCGATCATCGACGATCACAAGGCCCGGCTCGGCTCGGGCGCGATCCTGCTGATCGCGGAGGCCGACGGCAAGGCCGCGGTCGCGGCGGGGGTCACGCCGGATCTGACCGACAAGGTCTCGGCGGTCGATCTGGTCCGGGCGGCGGTGGCCGAGCTTGGCGGCAAGGGCGGCGGCGGCCGTCCCGACATGGCGCAGGGCGGGGCGAAGGACGCTGCCAATGCCGAAGCCGCGATCAAGGCGGCCGAAGCCGTGCTGGGGGCCTGAGCCGATGCCCGCGCTCTGGATCGCCCATGTCACCGTGACCGATGCCGAGGCCTATGGCAGATATGCCGAGCTGGCCGGTCCCGCGATCGCCAGCCATGGCGGCCAGTTCATCGCCCGCGGCGGCCGTTTCGTCCAGCTCGAGGGCCGCGAGCGTCCGCGCAATGTGGTCGCCCGCTTCCCCTCGGTCGAGGCCGCGGTCGCCTGCTACAACAGCCCCGAATACCAGGCCGCGCTCGACCATGCGCGCGGCGCTTCGGAACGCGAGCTGATGGTCGTCGAGATCGACGAGTAGCGCTCGTCCGCCGACAGCGAAAGAAAAGGCCGCGCTCCGATCCCGGGCGCGGCCTTTTGCATTTCTTCCTGGCGCAAATACCCAAAAGAAAGCGGCCCCGACTGGGGCCGCCTCTGGAACGTTCGCCCGCAGGGCGTCCGATGGATGTCTCCCGCTCAGCCCGCCGCGCGGGCCTGGCGCTTGCGCTCATGCGGGTCGAGATACCGCTTGCGCAGCCGGATCGAATTCGGCGTCACCTCGACCAGCTCATCGTCGTCGATATAGGCGATGGCCTCCTCAAGGCTCATGCGGACGGGCGTTGTCAGCCGCACCGCCTCATCCGTGCCCGAGGCGCGGATATTGGTCAGCTTCTTGCCCTTGAGCGGGTTCACCTCGAGGTCGTTGTCGCGCGAATGCTCGCCGATGATCATGCCCTGATAGACCTGCTCCTGCGCGCCGATGAACAGCTTGCCGCGGTCCTCGAGGTTGAACAGCGCATAAGCCACCGAGACGCCATCCTCGATCGAGATCAGAACGCCCGCGCGCCGGCCCGGTATCGGTCCCTTGTGCGGTGCCCAGTCGTGGAACACGCGGTTCAGGACGCCGGTGCCGCGGGTATCGGTCAGGAACTCGCCCTGATAGCCGATCAGCCCGCGCGAGGGCACATGGGCGATGATCCGGGTCTTGCCGGTGCCGCCCGGGCGCATCTCGATCAGATCGCCGCGCCGCACACCGGTCAGCTTCTCGATCACCACGCCCGAGAACTCGTCATCGACGTCGACGGTGACTTCCTCGATCGGCTCGAGCCTCTGGCCGTTCTCCTCGCGCATCAGCACCTGCGGACGCGAGATCGACAGCTCGAAGCCCTCGCGGCGCATGTTCTCGATCAGGACGCCCATCTGCAGTTCGCCCCGGCCCGCAACCTCGAAGGCCTCGCCGCCGGGCGTGTCGGTCACCTGGATCGCGACATTCAGTTCCGCCTCGCGCATCAGGCGCTCGCGGATCACCCGCGACTGCACCTTCTTGCCCTCGCGGCCGGCCAGCGGGCTGTCATTGATGCCGAAGCTGACGCTGATGGTCGGCGGGTCGATGGGCTGGGCGGGCAGCGCCTCGGTCACCTGCGGCGCACAGAGCGTGTCGGCGACGGTCGCCTTCGACATGCCCGCAAGCGTGACGATATCGCCCGCCTCGCCCGCCTCGATCGGCTGCTGCGACAGCCCGCGGAAGGCCAGGACCTTCGACACTCGGAAGCTTTCCAGCATCTCGCCGGTGCGCGAGAGCGCCTTAACGGTATCGCCGGGCCTGACCGACCCGCTTTCGACCCGACCGGTCAGGATGCGGCCGATGAAGGGATCGGCCGAGAGCGTGGTCGCCAGCATGCTGAAGGGCGCGTCGGCCCGGGCCAGCTGCTTCGGCGCCGGGACATGCTCGAGCACCAGCTCGAACAGTGCATGCAGATCCTTGCGCGGCCCGTCGAGCTCCATGTCGGCCCAGCCCGAGCGGCCAGAGGCATACATATGCGGAAAGTCGAGCTGTTCGTCATTGGCGCCGAGGCTGGCAAAGAGATCGAAGACCTCGTTCAGCGCGCGGTCGGGCTCGGCCTCGGGCTTGTCGACCTTGTTCAGCACGACGATGGGGCGCAGCCCCAGCGCCAGCGCCTTGGCGGTGACGAACTTGGTCTGCGGCATCGGCCCTTCGGCGGCATCGACCAGCAGCACGACGCCGTCGACCATGCTGAGGATTCGCTCGACCTCGCCGCCGAAATCGGCGTGGCCCGGGGTGTCGACGATATTGACCCGGTGACCGCCCCATTCGACCGAGGTGCATTTCGCCAGGATGGTGATCCCGCGCTCGCGTTCGAGATCGTTCGAATCCATGGCGCGCTCGGCCACGGACTGGTTCTCTCGGAAGGCGCCGGATTGCTTCAGAAGCTGGTCAACCAGTGTCGTCTTGCCGTGGTCCACATGCGCGATGATCGCGATGTTGCGAAGGTCCATGATCGTCCTCATTAAGGGGGTTGCCCTGCGCGATAGAGGCTTTCGGTCCGAAAATCCAGCGCGAATGCTAATGCGCGGCGGTTTTCGAGAAGAGGTGAATGACGAGAATGCCCGCAATGATCATCCCGAGCCCCAGCGCGCCGGGCAGGTCGACACGCTGGCCGAACACCACCCATCCGATCCCCGAGATCAGCACGATCCCGAGCCCGGACCAGATCGCATAGACGATGCCGACCGGCATCACCTTCAGCGTCAGCGCCATGAAATAGAAGGAAAACATGTAGCCCAGCACGACCAGGACCGAGGGCCAGAGCCGGGTGAATTGCTGGCTGGCCTGCAGTGAACTGGTGGCCATGGTCTCGGTGATGACGGCGAGCAGAAGATAGACATAATGCTTGGGCATGGCCCGCTCCGGTCCTAGCGCGCGATATAGCGGTCGCGCCGGTGGTTGGTGGCGATGATCAGGTTCAGCACGGCCGCACCCGCCATCGACCACAGAACGGTCAAGGGTTGGATCACCGCGAAGGCCAGCGCGAAGACCACCGTGTCGAAGCCAAGCTGGACCCAGCCCGCGCGGATGCCGCGGCTGTCCTGCAGCCAGAGCGCCATGATGCCGACACCGCCGAGGCTTGCGCCATGTCGGAACAATGCCAGAAGTCCCGCGCCCGCAGTCACCCCCGCCAGCAGCGAGGCCGCCAGCGGATGCACCGGGCCGATCGTCAGGACATGGGGCAGAAGCTCGGAAAAGACCGAGAGCAGCGCCACCGCGGCAAAGGTCTTCAGAACGAAGGCCCTGCCCATGCGGCGGTAGCCGAGCCAGTAGAAGGGCAGGTTCAGCACGAAGAAGACCGGTCCGAAGCCAAGGCCCGTCGCATAGGTGCCGACCAGGGACAGTCCCGCGATCTGCCCGGTGACCAGCCCCGCCGATTTCAGCAGGCTGACCGAGAGCGCGACCAGGAGCGTGCCGAAAACGAGCCCCTGGATGTCATCCGGAAGCGTGTGGCGCGGGGCGGGCAGGGGCGGCATGTCTGTGGGCATGGGACAGGGAATGGCGTGCGGCGCGGATCTTGTCCAGCGTCCCGCGCAAGGAACGCGCAAGGAAAAAGGGCCGACCCTGCGGCCGGCCCTTCCTGTCTGGCGTGCCGATGGGCAGATCAGCCCGCCAGCGCCTTGTTCAGGTTCTCGTCGACCTTTTCGAGGAAGCCCATGGTGGTCAGCCATTTCTGGTTCGGGCCGACCAGCAGCGCGAGGTCCTTGGTCATGAAGCCCGATTCCACGGTCTCGACCACGGTCTTCTCGAGCGTCTCGGCGAAATGCGCGAGCGGCGCGTTGCCGTCGAGCTTGGCGCGGTGCTTGAGCCCGCCGGTCCAGGCGTAGATCGAGGCGACCGAGTTGGTCGAGGTCTGCTCGCCCTTCTGGTGCTGGCGGTAATGGCGGGTGACGGTGCCATGTGCCGCCTCGGCCTCGACGATCTTGCCGTCGGGCGTCATCAGCTGCGAGGTCATCAGCCCGAGCGAGCCGAAGCCCTGGGCCACGGTATCGGACTGAACGTCGCCGTCATAGTTCTTGCAGGCCCAGACGAAGCCGCCATTCCACTTCATGCAGCAGGCGACCATGTCGTCGATCAGGCGGTGTTCGTAGGTGAGGCCCGCCTTCTTGAACTTGTCCTCGAATTCCTGCTCGTAGACTTCCTGGAACAGATCCTTGAAGCGGCCGTCATAGGCCTTGAGGATGGTGTTCTTGGTGGACAGGTAGACCGGCCAGCCGAGGCTCAGGCCGTAATTCATCGAGGCCCGGGCGAAGTCTCGGATCGAGTCGTCGAGATTGTACATGCCCATGGCCACGCCGGCGGCGGGGGCGTCATAGACCACCTTCTCGATCACCTCGCCATCCTCGCCGACGAATTTCATCGTCAGCTGACCCTTGCCGGGGAAGCGGAAATCGGTCGCGCGGTACTGGTCGCCGAAGGCGTGACGGCCGATCACGATGGGCCGGGTCCAGCCCGGCACAAGCCGCGGCACGTTCCGGCAGATGATCGGCGCGCGGAAGACGACGCCGCCCAGGATGTTGCGGATCGTGCCGTTGGGCGATTTCCACATCTGCTTGAGGCCGAATTCCTCGACCCGCGCCTCGTCGGGAGTGATGGTGGCGCATTTCACGCCGACGCCCACTTCCCTGATCTTCTCGGCCGCATCGACGGTGATCTGGTCGTCGGTCCGGTCGCGCTCTTCGATGCCGAGATCGTAATAAAGCAGGTCGAGGTCGAGATAGGGCAGGATCAGCTTCTTCTTGATGAAGTCCCAGATGATCCGGGTCATCTCGTCGCCGTCGAGCTCGACGACCGGGTTGTCGACTTTGATCTTCGTCATGGGCGCCTCTTTTATGGTGCTGGATTCGCGCTTTCGGTTCGGGTGATAGCGTAAAGCGTGTGACGGGGGAAGATAGTATGCAGTTGTATACGGAAACTGCGGGCAAGAAATCAGCCCGCGTCACATCCGCGCGCCGCGTCCGGCGCCCGTGCAAAGGACGGGCGCGGACCGGCGTCGCGCGGGCGCGGCATGCAGATTGGGGGGGCGGGCTGTCGCGGCGGTCAGGCGCCGCCTTTTTCGGGCCCGGCCTTCCGGCCGGTGGCCTGGCTCATCCGGCTGTCCATCACGGCGCGGCCGCGGGCCAGCGCCTGCCGGATCCTGACCGCGCTCACGAAGGCCTCCTGCGCGACCGGCGAGGAGGCGCCGACGGCCTTCGAGATCTCTTCGATCAGCCGGTCGTCGCCCAGCCTGACCGCCGCGTCGAGCGCGTCGCGGGCAAGCTGGTCTGCGAGGTCCTCGAGTGCCGACATCGGCATCTCCCTCAGCGTGTCACCTCGGTCAGGCGACGACTGACATAGGTTGTGACATTCTCGATCATCGGGTCCATATGCGGATCCTGGAAGAAGTGATCCGCGCCCTCGATCTCCTCGTGGGTGACGGTGATGCCCTTCTGCTCGTGCAGCTTGTCGACCAGGGTGCGGGTATCGGCCGGCGGCGCCACGCGGTCGGCACTGCCATTGATGATCAGCCCCGAAGAGGGGCAGGGCGCCAGGAACGAGAAATCATACATGTTGGCGGGCGGGCTGACCGACACGAAGCCGGTGATCTCGGGCCGCCGCATCAGAAGCTGCATGCCGATCCAGGCCCCGAAGGAGAAGCCCGCGACCCAGCAATGCTTGGCATTCTGGTTCATCGATTGCAGGTAATCGAGCGCGGAGGCTGCGTCGGACAGTTCGCCCACGCCCTGATCGTACTCGCCCTGGCTGCGGCCGACGCCCCGGAAATTGAACCGGAGCACGGTGAAGCCCATGTTGTAGAAGGCGTAATGCAGGTTGTAGACGACCCTGTTATTCATCGTGCCCCCGAATTGCGGATGGGGATGCAGCACGATGGCAATCGGGGCGTCACGGTCTTTTTGGGGATGGTAGCGGCCTTCCAGACGACCTTCGGGTCCGGGAAAGATGACCTCGGGCATGCGTGTCTTCTCATTCGCGGTAGCTTCGATTTCTTGACGAAATCGGACAGGCTACATAGGACAGGATGAACCCGGCGGAAGCGGGTCGGGGTGCATCCGGAGGTAATCTTCCGCCGGGGCTGCGTCAACTCTTTGCCGGGGGAGCGTCTATGAAACTCAGCACCAAGGGCCGTTATGCCATGGTTGCCCTTGCCGATCTGTCGCTGCAACCGGCCGAGTGCCTGGTGTCGCTGTCGGAGATCTCGAAGCGGCAGCATATCTCGCTGCCCTATCTCGAACAGCTTTTCGTCAAGCTGCGCCGGGCAGGGCTTGTGGAATCGGTGCGCGGCCCCGGCGGAGGCTACAAGCTTGCCCGTCCGGCCTCGGAGATCCGGGTCGCGGACGTGCTGGGCGCGGTCGACGAGACCGTCAGCGCCATGCATACCGGGGCGGGCGTTTCGGGCGGCACCTCGGGCACCCGCGCGCAGTCGCTGACCAACCGGCTGTGGGAAGGGCTCAGCGCCCATGTCTACGTATTCCTGCACCAGACCCGGCTGTCGGACGTGATCAAGAACGATCTCGCGCCCTGTCCTGCGGTTCCGGCGCTGTTCCACGTCGTCGATGAAGAGTGAGCGCCTTCCGTAGGCGCAGATCCGCCCGTTTCCACGGCCTCTGACCGTCCGGCGGCGCGGCCAGAAAAGGGGAAAGACCATGCCCGGGCGGGTATATCTCGACTGGAACGCCACCGCACCGCTGCGCCCGGAGGCGCGGGCCGCGATGATCGCGGCGATGGATGCGGTGGGCAATCCGTCCTCGGTTCATGCCGAGGGCAGGGCGGCGCGCGCGATCGTTGAAAAGGCGCGCGCCCGGATCGCTTCGGCGCTTGGTGCGGAGGGCGCCGAGATCGTGTTCACCTCGGGCGCGAGCGAAGCCGCCGCGCTGGCCTGTGGGGGGCGCTGGCTGCAGGGCTCGGAGATCGAGCATGACGCGGTCGCGGCCTGGCTCGATCCCTGCCTGAAACCCGATGGCAACGGCCGGGTCACGCCGCGCCTGCCCCGCGAAAGCGCGCTGCAGCTGGCCAATTCCGAGACCGGGGTGATTCAGGAGATTCCCGAGGGGCTCGCCGTCTGCGACATGACCCAGGGATTCGGCAAGCTGCCGGTCGCCTTCAACTGGCTGGGCTGCGAGATGGGTTTGATCTCTGCCCATAAAATCGGCGGACCGAAGGGGATCGGGGCACTCGTCATGCGCCGGGGTTGCGACATAGAGGCGCAGATTCGCGGGGGAGGTCAGGAACTTGGCCGCCGCGCCGGTACCGAGAACGTGATCGGCATCGCAGGCTTCGGCGCGGCCGCCGAGGCCGCCGCCGCGGATCTGGCGGCTGGAAAATGGGCGGAAATCGCCTATCTTAGAAGTATTCTAGAAAATGTGATTGCGGAACGCGCAAATAAGACTATTTTTGTCGGGAAAGACGTTCCGAGATTGCCCAACACCCTCTGTCTCGCCACGCCCGGCTGGAAGGGCGAGACTCAGGTGATGCAGATGGATCTGGCCGGGTTCGCGGTTTCGGCGGGGTCGGCCTGTTCTTCGGGCAAGCTTCGTCCCAGCCGCGTGCTGACGGCGATGGGGCTGGGCGACGAGGTGGCGTCGTCGGCGATCCGGGTCTCGATGGGGCCGGGCACGACGGAAGAGGATGTGAGACGCTTTGCCGAAAGCTGGCTTGCGGCAGAGACGAAATTCAGGGCCCGCGCCGGCTGACGCTGCCGGGCCCAGGGGAACCCGACGGGCCGCTCGGAGGAGCGGTCCAAGACAGAGAGGCGGAAGACCAGGATGGCTGCTTTGGACAAGGCCGACATGAAAAACGTCAAGGAAGGCGTCGACCGGGAAACGGTCGAGGCCGTCCAGTCGATGGCCGGCAAGTACAAGTATGGCTGGGATACCGAGATCGAGATGGATTACGCCCCGATGGGGCTGTCCGAGGAGATCGTCCGCCTGATCTCGGCCAAGAACGAAGAACCCGAATGGATGACCGAGTGGCGGCTCGAGGCCTTCCGCCGCTGGCAGAAGATGGAAGAGCCCGACTGGGCGATGGTCGACTATCCCGAGATCGACTTCCAGAAACAGTATTACTATGCCCGCCCCAAGAGCATGGCGGAAAAGCCGAAATCGCTCGACGATGTCGATCCCAAGCTGCTGGAAACCTATCAGAAGCTGGGCATCCCGCTGAAGGAACAGATGATCCTCGCGGGCGTCGAGGGCGCCGAGGCCGCGCCCGCCGAGGGCCGCAAGGTCGCGGTGGATGCGGTGTTCGATTCGGTGTCGGTCGGCACCACCTTCCAGAAGGAACTGGAAGCGGCGGGGGTGATCTTCTGCTCGATCTCGGAGGCGATCCGCAACCATCCCGAGCTGGTGAAGAAATATCTCGGCTCGGTCGTGCCGCAATCCGACAACTTCTATGCCACGCTGAATTCGGCGGTCTTCTCGGACGGCTCCTTCGTCTATGTGCCGCCGGGCGTGCGCTGCCCGATGGAGCTGTCGACCTATTTCCGGATCAATGCCGAGAATACCGGCCAGTTCGAACGCACGCTGATCATCGCCGACAAGGAGGCCTATGTCTCCTATCTGGAAGGCTGCACCGCGCCCCAGCGGGATACCGCGCAGCTGCATGCGGCCGTGGTCGAGATCGTGATCCTCGACGATGCCGAGGTGAAATACTCGACCGTGCAGAACTGGTTCCCCGGCGACGAGAACGGCAAGGGCGGGATCTACAACTTCGTCACCAAGCGCGCCGATTGCCGGGGGCCCCGGTCCAAGGTGATGTGGACCCAGGTCGAGACCGGCTCGGCCGTGACCTGGAAATACCCCTCCTGCATCCTCAGGGGCGATGACAGCCAGGGCGAATTTTACTCGATCGCCATCACCAATAACTGGCAGCAGGCCGATACCGGCACCAAGATGGTGCATCTGGGCAAGAACACGCGCTCGCGGATCGTCTCGAAGGGGATCTCGGCCGGCCAGGCCCAGAACACCTATCGCGGCCTCGTCAGCATGCATCCGAAGGCCAAGAACAGCCGCAACTATACCCAGTGCGACAGTCTGCTCATCGGCGACAAGTGCGGCGCGCATACCGTGCCCTATATCGAGGTTCGCAACAGTTCCTCGCGGGTCGAGCACGAGGCGACCACCTCGAAGGTGGATGACGACCAGCTGTTCTACTGCCGCTCGCGGGGGATGGACGAGGAAGAGGCCGTCGCGCTGGTGATCAACGGGTTCTGCAAGGAAGTGCTGCAGGCGCTGCCGATGGAATTCGCGATGGAGGCGCAGCAGCTGGTGGCGATCAGCCTTGAGGGGTCGGTCGGGTGAGCATGCCGAAGAAGAAGACGGCAGGGGCAGGGCGGGGGGCCGGACGCAGCCCGGCCGGTCTCGCGCGCAGCCCGGGGGGGCGTCGGCGGCTGTCGCTGCCCTCGATCCCGGGCCATGGCGGGCGGCTGGTCCTGACCACGCGGATGCGGCTTCTCATCATCGCCCAGGGCCTGATCTTCTACGCCTCGCTGCAGGACGAGGAGACCATCGAGTGGCTCGCGACGCTGGTGCCGCTGTCGAAGGCGCAGGCGGCGCTGGCCGAGGGGCTGCTCGGGCTCGTGCTGTTCCTGCTCTGGGGGCTGTGCATGATCGCCTGGATGCGCGTCTTTTCGCAGGACCGGAGCGGCCAGGACCGTCGCGACAGGGAGGGCCGGACATGATTGTCACCACCACGCACACGGTCGAGGGGCACAGCATCCTGTCCTATCACGGCGTCGTCGTCGGCGAGGCGATCCTGGGCGCCAATGTGTTCCGCGACCTCTTCGCGGGCATCACCGATATCATCGGCGGCCGCTCGGGCGCCTACGAGGCCTCGCTGGGCGAGGCGCGCGAGACCGCGCTTGCGGAATTGCAGCAGAGGGCGCGGGCTGCGGGCGGCAATGCCGTGATCGGCGTCGATCTGGATTATGAAGTCATCAACAACATGCTGATGGTGTCGGCCTCGGGCACGGCCGTCACACTGAGCTAAGGGATATCGACATGCTGGAAATCAAGAATCTGCGGGCCTCTCTCGAAGAAGAGGGCAAGGAGATCCTGAAGGGCGTGAACCTGACCGTCGGTGCGGGCGAGGTGCATGCGATCATGGGGCCGAACGGCTCGGGCAAGTCGACGCTGTCCTATGTGCTGTCGGGCAAGGGCGGTTACGAGGTCACCGAGGGCTCGGCCACGCTGAGCGGTCTCGATCTGCTGGGGATGGAAGCCGAGGAACGCGCCGCTGCCGGTCTGTTCCTGGCCTTCCAGTACCCGGTCGAGATCCCCGGGGTCGGCAACATGACCTTCCTGCGCACCGCGGTGAACGCCCAGCGCAAGGCCCGCGGCCAGGAGGAGATGGACGCCGCCACCTTCCTCAAGGAGGTCCGCGCCAGGGCCAAGGATCTGAAGATCGACGCCGAGATGCTGAAGCGCCCGGTCAACATGGGCTTTTCGGGCGGCGAGAAGAAGCGCAACGAGATCCTGCAGATGGCGATGCTGGAACCGAAGATGTGCATCCTCGACGAGACCGATTCGGGGCTCGATGTCGATGCGATGAAGCTGGTCTCGGACGGCGTGAACGCGCTGCGCGCGCCCGATCGGGGCTTCCTGGTGATCACCCACTATCAGCGCCTGCTCGACCATATCGTGCCCGATGTCGTGCACATCATGGCCAATGGCCGGATCGTCAAGTCGGGCGGCGCCGATCTGGCGCTCGAGGTCGAGCATAACGGCTATGCCGACATCCTGGCGGAGGTCGCGTGATGGGGCTGCCGCAGGCGAAACTGACCGCGACCGAGGCGCGGCTGGCGGCGCTGGCGATGCCGGTCCAGGCTGGCTGGACCCGGCCGCTGCGCGAGGCGGCGCTGGCCCGGGTGCAGGAGATGGGCCTGCCCGGTCGCCGCGACGAATACTGGCGCTTCACCCGTCCCGACGAGCTGATCTCGGCCGCGCCGGTGGCCGCAGGCGTGCGGCCGCCCGCCGATAACGCGACCTTCGAGGATCTGGACCGCATCCGCATCGTCTTCGTCGACGGCGTGTTCGATGCCGAGGCTTCGGACGATCCGGCCCAGGCCGGGCTCGAGATCACCCGTCTGGCCGAGGCCGAGGCACAGGACATCTCCTGGGCAGCCGATCTTTACGGCGTGCTCGAGTCCCGCGGGCAGAGCCCGGTGCCGCGTCCGCTGGCCGCGCTGAACACCGCCTTTGCCACCGATGGCGTGCTGATCCGCGCCACCGGCAAGGTCGAGAAGCCGGTGAATCTGGTCTATCGCCATTGCGACGAGACCTCGGATGCGATCCTGCATCACGTGATCCGGGTCGAGCCGGGCGCCGATCTGACCGTGCTGGAAACCGGCCCGGCGGCGGCGCGGTTCAACAAGGTGATGGAGGTCGAGGTGGCCGATGGCGGCGCCTTCCACCATGTGCGCAGCCAGGGCCGCGACCATGACCGCCGCGCCGCGACCCATATCTTCGCGCGGCTGGGGGCGGAGAGCGTCTTCAAGTCCTTCACCCTGACCATGAACGGCGCGCTCACCCGCAACGAGGTGGTGATCGAGCTGGCGGGCGATGAAGGTGTGGCCCATGTCGCGGGCGCCAGCATGGGACACGGCAATTTCCACCATGACGACACCGTCTTCATCACCCATGACGCGGTGAATTGCGAAAGCCGCCAGGTCTTCAAGAAGGTCCTGAAGAAGGGCGCGACCGGCGTTTTCCAGGGCAAGATCCTGGTGAAGGAGGGCGCGCAGAAGACCGATGGCTACCAGATCTCGCAATCGCTGCTGCTGGATGACGAGGCCAGTTTCCTCGCCAAGCCCGAGCTCGAGATCTATGCCGATGACGTGGCCTGCTCGCATGGCTCGACCTCGGGCGCGATCGACGAGGATGCGCTGTTCTACCTGCGCTCGCGCGGGGTGCCCAAGGCCGAGGCGCAGGACATGATGGTGCTGTCCTTCCTGGCCGAGGCGATCGAGGAGATCGACTCCGAGGCGGTGCGCGACGAGGTGGCCGCCAGTCTCGCCGCCTGGCTTCAACGGCACCGGGGCTAGGATGGCTGTCACCACCGAAATGGTCGCGACGTGGCGCGGACCGCGCGCCGCGTTGCGACGGCAGTTGCAGATGGGCCCGCGCGAGGATCGCGCGCTGGTCTATCTGATGATCGCCTGTTTCGTCATCTTCGTCGGGCAATGGCCGCGCCTTGCCCGCGAGGCCTATCTCTCGCCCGAGATCCCGCTCGAGGCGCTGCTCGGGGCCGCGCTGTTCGGCTGGATGGCGCTGGCGCCCTTGTTCTTCTACGGGCTGTCGGCGCTGAGCCATCTCGTCGCACGTCTGTTCGGCGGAAAGGGCAGCTGGTTCACCGCCCGGCTGGCGCTGTTCTGGACGCTTCTCTGCGTCTCGCCGCTCTGGCTTTTGCAGGGGCTGGTGGCCGGCTTCATCGGCGCCGGCGGGGCGCTGACGCTGGTCTCGACCGTTCTTGCGGTTGCCTTTCTGGCGATTTGGCTCTTGTCTCTGGTCGAGGCCGAGGCGTAGGCCCGTGGCCGACGAGACGCAGGATAGCCCGATCATGACCCATTTCAGACCTTCTCTGCTGTCGCTGGCCCGCGACACCGTCACCGACCCGCGCGGCAGCGCCGGGCGGGTGTTGTCACTGGCCCCGCCGCGCGCCGTGCTGTGGGAGGCGCTGGGGCTGGTGGTGATCCTCAGCGTCCTGCTGACGGAACTCGGCGATCTGATCAGCCCGGTGCCGGTCGATCCGATGATGCCGGCCTTCATGCATTACCCGCTGGCGGCGGCGACGGTGCAGGGGGTGCTTCTGGTCGTCACGGTCCATGCCATCGCCGGGATAGGCCGGGTTTTCGGCGGCACCGGCACTCTGGACGGCGCGCTGGCGCTGACCGTCTGGCTGCAATTCATCATGGTCTGCCTGCAGGTCGTGCAACTGGTCCTGCTGGTCGTCCTGCCGCCTGCCGCAGGCCTTGCCGGTCTTTTCGGTGTCGGCCTTTTCTTCTGGCTTCTCAGCCATTTCGTTGCCGTTCTTCACGGATTTCCCTCGGTCCTGAAAACCTTCGCCATGATCCTGTTCTCGATGATCGGGATCGTGTTCGGAATGAGTCTGATCCTGTCGATCCTCGGCATTACCCTTACCGGAGCCATGCCCGATGTTTGACGTGAACGCGATCCGTGCCGATTTTCCCATCCTGTCGCGCCAGGTGAACGGCAAGCCGCTGGTCTATCTCGACAGCGGCGCCTCGGCGCAGAAACCGCAAGCCGTGATCGACGCGGTCACGCAGGCCTATGCGATGGAATATGCCAACGTCCATCGCGGGCTGCACACGCTCTCGACCATCGCGACCGAGAAATACGAAGCCGTGCGCGGCACCATCGCGCGCTTTCTCGGTGCCGCCGATCCGGACGAGATCGTCTTCACCAGCGGCGCGACCGAGGGCATCAACCTCATATCCTATGCCTGGGCCGCGCCGCGGTTCCAGCCCGGCGACGAGATCGTGCTGTCGGTGATGGAGCATCACGCCAATGTGGTGCCCTGGCATTTCCTGCGCGAACGCCAGGGCGCGGTGCTGAAATGGGTCGATGTCGATGCGGATGGCAATCTCGATCCGCAGGCGGTGATCGACGCCATCGGACCGAAGACCAGGCTGGTCGCCGTCACCCATATGTCGAACGTGCTGGGCACCGTGGTCGATGTCGCGTCCATCGTGAAGGGCGCGCATGACAAGGGCGTGCCTGTGCTGGTCGACGGTTCGCAGGGGGCGGTGCACCAGCCGGTGAATGTCGATGCGCTGGGGGCCGATTTCTACGCCATCACCGGGCACAAGCTCTATGGTCCCTCGGCCTCGGGCGCGATCCATATCCGCAAGGAGCGGCTGGCCGAGATGCGTCCCTTCATGGGCGGCGGCGACATGATCCGCGAGGTCCGCAGGGATGGCATCACCTATGCCGATGCGCCGATGAAATTCGAGGCCGGCACGCCCGGGATCGTCCAGCAGATCGGCCTGGGGGTCGCGCTCGACTACATGATGGGCGTCGGGATGGAGAACATCGCGGCCCATGAGAAGGCGATCACCGCCTATGCCATGGACCGGCTCGCGGGGCTCAACTGGCTGCAGGTGCAGGGCAAGGCCGACCATCGCGGCGCGATCTTCTCCTTCACGCTGGAAGGCCCGGCGCATCCCCATGACATCTCGACCGTGCTCGACAAGAAGGGCGTCGCGGTCCGGGCGGGGCATCATTGCGCGGGCCCGCTGATGGAGCATCTGGGGCTGAGCGCGACCTGCCGCGCCTCCTTCGCGATGTACAACACCACCCAAGAGGTCGACCGGCTGATCGAGGCGCTCGAACTCTGTCACGATCTCTTCGCCTGAGCCAGAGCCAGAGCCTTCGGTTCGGGCGGCGATCCGCCTCGTGATCCGGCCCCTCCGCGACCTGCCCGTCGCGGAGGGGCCTTTTCCGTTCCGGGCTCCGGCCTGCGTGCCGGTTTGACGCAGTGCCAGTCCCGCCCCTCCGCGCGAAGCTCCGCGCCGCAACAGCGCGGCCGCGAGACCGGCCCGAGGAGGAAAGCCCCATGCCCAATGTCCGTTTCTTCAGCGGCGAGACCGTCCCGCTCGAGATGCACAAGGTCCGCGTCGTCCAGAAGCTGACCCTGCCCGATATCGAGGCGCGTCTCGCGGCGATCACCGCGGCGGGCAACAACACGTTCCTGCTTCAGAACAGGGACGTGTTCATGGACATGCTGACCGATAGCGGCGTCAATGCCATGAGCGACCGCCAGGTCGCGGCGATGATGCTGGCCGATGACAGCTATGCGGGATCGGCGACCTATACCCGGCTCGAGACCCGGCTGCGCGAGATCTTCGGGATGGATTTCATCCTGCCGGCCCATCAGGGCCGGGCCTGCGAGAACATCCTGGCGCAGGTGATGGTGACGCCGGGCTCGATCGTACCGATGAACTATCACTTCACCACCACCAAGGCGCATATCGTGCTGAATGGCGGCCGCGTCGAGGAGATCATCCATGCCCGCGGCCTCGAGGTCACCTCGGACGAGCCGTTCAAGGGCGACATGGATGTCGCGGCACTGGAACGGCTGGTGGCCGAACATGGCGCAGAGCGCATCGCCTTTGTCCGGGTCGAGGCGGGCACCAACCTGATCGGCGGCCAGCCGGTCTCGCTTGCCAACCTTCGCGAGGTGCGCGCGGCCTGCGACCGGCACGGGCTGACGCTGGTCTATGACGCGAGCCTGATGGCCGACAACCTCTACTTCCTCAAGACCCGCGAGGCCGCCTGCCGCGATCTGTCGATCCGCGAGATCACCCGCCAGATCGCCGATCTCTGCGATGTGCTCTATTTCTCGGCCCGCAAGCTTGGCTGTGCGCGCGGCGGCGCGATCTGCGTACGGGACGAGGCGCTTTACAACCGGATGCGGGGGCTCGTGCCGCTTTACGAGGGCTTCCTGACCTATGGCGGCATGTCGGTGCGCGAGATCGAGGCGCTGACCGTCGGGCTCGACGAGACCATGGACGAGGACATGATCTCGCAGGGGCCGCAATTCATCGCCTACATGGTCGGTGAGCTCGACCGCCGCGGCATTCCGGTGATCACGCCGGCGGGCGGGCTTGGCTGCCATATCGACGCGATGCGCTTTCTCGATCACGTGCCGCAGCCGCACTATTCGGCGGGCGCGCTGGCTTCGGCGCTTTATATCGCGTCGGGCGTGCGCGGGATGGAGCGCGGCACCATGTCCGAGCAGCGCGCCCCCGACGGCACCGAGCCGCTGGCCAATATGGAGCTGGTGCGACTCGCCATGCCGCGCCGGGTCTTCACCCTGTCGCAGGTCAAATACGCCATCGACCGGATCGACTGGCTCTGGCAGAACCGCAGGCTGGTGGGCGGGCTGACCTTCGTCGAGGAACCCGATATCCTGCGCTTCTTCTACGGCCGTCTGGCGCCGGTCTCGGACTGGCAGGAACGGTTGGTGGCGAAGTTCAGGGCCGATTTCGGCGACAGCCTCTGAGCGCGATCCGGCGGGCGTCTCGCCGGGAAGCCGTGCCCCCGTGCCGCCCTCGATCTAGCGGCCTGCCCGGCGAAGCGCCCAGATCGGCGCGGGTCCCGCCCTTGCCCGTGGCGCGCGGGGGCGGCAAAGTCGGGCCGCCATCAGGGAGGAAGCGATGCAGCGCATCACGATCACCATCGAGGACGAGCTGTTGCAGGCGCTCGACGCCGTAATGGAGCGCTCGGGCGCGTCGAACCGCTCGGAGGCGCTGCGCGATCTGATCCGGCGCGGGCTGGCCAAGGACGCTCCCGAAGACGCCGAATGCGTGGGGGTCGTGACCTATGCGCTCGACCCGGCGCAGCGCGATCTGGGCCGGCTGGTGCCCGAGAGCCGCCAGCAGCATCATGACGCGGCGATCGCGGCCCTGTCGGTGCCGCTCGATCATCACGCCGCGGTCGAGGTGGCGGTGATGCGGGGGACGGTGGGCTCGGTCCAGGCCTATGCCAACAGCCTCTTTCTGCAGCGCGGGGTGCGGCATGGCCGGACCGCGCTGATCCCGGTCCGGACCGAGGTCGAGTTCCATTTGCATGGCGAGCGGGCCCATACCCATGATCACCTCAGGGTGCTGGACCGGTTCTGAGCCGCGATCCGCAGCGCGCCCGGCAGACCTGCCGGCGCGGGCAGGCTCTGCGCGGCCCGCCGCCCTACCGGTTGGGGGCAGAGTCTCCCGGCCAGCCTGCCTTTGCGGGGCTGTTGCCTCACCGGTATCCTTCCGGCGCGCCCGTCCTGTCTTCGCCCTCTATCCGGGCCATGTCCGTTCCCCGGCGCCGGCGCGGGCAGGCTCTGCACGATTGCGGCGCTTCGAGGCCGTCGCTCCGGTCCGATCCCGAGACAGCGGAGCTCTGTCGGGCAGGCCGCCACCCCGGGACGCCCGGTTTTCCGGCATCTTGCCGGGATGGGGCTGACGAAGGCCCGGCCAAGGGCGCCTGTCGCGGAGGCTGTCGCGGAGGCTGTCGCGCGGAAAAGACGGAAAAGGCCGCCCATCTGATCGGGGTGCCGCAGATCGGGAGCGCGGCCGGCGCTCTCTTGCGCGACCCGGAAGTCACGCCCGCGACCGGTCCTCTGTCTATGGGGCCGGGCGGGCGCACAGGCGGGTATATCCTGAGTGCTCCGGAGCGGTTTCGAACGGGCTGAGCACATCCGGAGCCCGGTCATGTCAGAGGGGGCACCGGAGCGCTCGGATTTGCGCGGTGCCGCAGAACCGCAGCGCCCGCCGGTCCGTGGCTTTGATCCGGCCTTCGGGCGCAACGCCCGCGCCGGATCGGCTGCATGCTTCTCGATCCCGCAGCGCCACGGTGCTGCGCGGGCTGACCGGACGACGCCTTACGCTCCGGGGGCCGCCGGGCTGCGGGCCCGGTCAGGCGCGTCGTTTTCCCCGCAGAGATCTTCGATCAGGATGAACCGCTCCCAGAGGATCTGCAGATCGGGGGAGAATCCGCCATTGCGCTCGAAATAGCTGCCATGTCCTTTGCGCCAGCCTTCAAGGCTGTCATCCTCGCCTTCGGCCAGCGCCATCGCTTCGGTCACCTCGTCGAAGCGGCATTGAACCAGCTCGACCGTTTCGATGACGAGGGCAGGCGTCCCGTCCCAGCTCAGCGCAATGTCCCGCCGCCCGATCGCCGGCATGGGCTCACCGTTCTCGTAATCGCGCAAGGCACCGCAGGTCGCCGTTTTCTTCCCCGAGCGCACCAGCGAGAGCAGGGTCTCGGACGAGGCGGCGCTGTCCCCGAACCGGAAGGTCTCGGCCGTAGGATAGCGCTGCTTCAGCGCGTCGGAAATTCTGAACATGGCGCGTGCGCCCCTCCTGGCTTCCAGAGCCCTGCATGATCTTGCGCCCCGGTTCTCCGGCTCGAAGAACAGCTCGGGCCGGGCGCCGCTCGACGCTAGCACGGAAGAGGGCAGACTGCCATTGCGAGGGGGCTGGCCGTCGATCGTGTCGAAAGAAACCGGCTTGCAGGATGCACTGGTCGCCGATCCGGTCTGGCTGGGTCGTGTTCCGACCCGCGGCGAAGCTGGTTCTCTTGCCCGCAGCGCAAGACAGGGTGGCGCCCGGTGCCCTCGATCTTCCGCGAGCAGATCGGGCCCTGTTGCGCGGATCGGCTGAGGGCCGGGGGGGCCCCTTTCCCGGGGCAGGATTTTCCCGCAGGCTCGGTGACGGATCTGCCGGGCACGGTGTCGCGGTTCAGAGCGGCGATGCGGGCCTGACGTCGGCGACCTCGCGGTCGAGGTCCCGTGCCATGAGCCGCGGGCCCGGCACTGTTATGCGCCCATCTGCGTTTCGACGCGGCTGCGGCGCTGGTCTCCGCGCCATCGTCGCCAGAAGGTTCGGCCGGGATAATGCGCAGTACGCAGGGCCTCGTTTCGGGCCATGGCTCCGACGGTGACGGCCTTTCAGGCCCACGCGTTCTTGCGGGGAGGAATGACCGCGCCGGGCCCGGCGATGGCATCGTGGCATTTGCGGGTGTGATGGGCGTCATCTGCGTTCGCAGGCGCAGCGCTGCCGATCTGCCGGTGCGCCGGGATCCGGCAGAGCAGACCCGGGAATGCCGGCGCATCGCCGCTATGGCGCCCGGTGATCTCCATGGCCCGAACCTCCGGCCTTTCCTCGTCGATCCCGAGACGGATCTTGCGCCAGATGGGTCGCTTGGGGCCGCCAGGCTTGCGGGCGTGCCAAGCGACCTCGCCTCCTAGCTTTATGGCAGTGCCGTCGATCAGCAGGCGCAGCTGTTCCTTGGACTGCCGATAGCTCCCGTGCGGCGGGGGATCCTGTCGAGAGGTTTCTGATCCGCCATAAGGCCGCCCGGCCGCTGCACGGCCTCTATACGGGCGGCCGCAAGGATACGATCCTTGCCATGCATATCGACATGTCCAGCGTTTCCGGCGGCCATGTCGACACCGTGAACGGCATCCTCTACCGCAAGCCGATGGGCAAGGCCGAGACGAAGAAGCGGCAGCGTCCCGCCCGGCTGCCGCCGCGCTATCTCGCGAATCTCCGGCGCCAGGCTGCGAACGGGCGGCGATTCGTGGTCCAGGACTGCGACGGATACAGGGTCGGCGACATCCGGAAGGGCTGGGCGCGGGCGGTTCGGCTGGCCGAGGAGCTGGCGGCCGGGCAGGGGATAGAGATCGATCTCACCATGCCCGACGGCAAGGGCGGCCGGAAATACATCACGCCGCATGTCCTGAAGCACACGGCGATCACCTGGGCGGTGCAGCGCGGCGCGTTTCTTCCTGACGTTGCCTCATATTTTTCGACATCTCTGGAAACCATCGAGCGCGTCTACTGGCATCACAGCCCCGACCACCAGAGGAGTGCCGTCGAGGCGATGGATCGCAGGAAATGAGGCCCGAAAACCCCTGTCTGGGACTGGAGCGGGACTTC
Source organism: Rhodovulum sp. MB263 (assembly GCF_002073975.1). Lineage (NCBI taxonomy): Bacteria > Pseudomonadati > Pseudomonadota > Alphaproteobacteria > Rhodobacterales > Paracoccaceae > Rhodovulum > Rhodovulum sp. MB263. The sequence continues at coordinate 1,628,989 of NZ_CP020384.1, forward strand.
TCGAAACGGACAGCGCCGCGAAACTTCTGTAACTATCTGATTTTTATGGCGCACCCGAGAGGATTCGAACCTCTGGCCTCTGCCTTCGGAGGGCAGAGGGAGCGCGAATATTCGTGTTAAATTCCTCAAATGTTCTTTATTTGTATCCATTTCGCGCCGTGTCATTTGACGCAAACCGCACCGAAACCGCACCGGAGCTTTCCAAAGTAGACGTATGAAAAGAGGCTCGGCACTGTGATTGGGTGGAACGATGGGCAAATATGCACTAATACGCGTCACGAATGATGCGCAGTATATTTTGCGAGGATGATCATGGGCATCCTTGATTGGCCGGGAAAGAGCGCTTCGATAAGCGGTTCGAGGCCACATCCCGCAGCTTATCATATGCTTGACGTGGCTGCGGTTTTTGAACGTATGATCGAACCTTTCGGATTGAACAGTAGACTTCGCGATGCTTTGGTTCTGCTCTCGGCCCTGCATGATCTTGGCAAGATCAGCGACAGTTTTCGGTGCATGCTCGAGAAACGGGCGCCTCAAAGGTTCCGCCACTGGCAATTGACCGAGGTGCTGCTTTACGAATTCGATCCTATTCTGGCCGGGCATCTGGGCGGCACCCCGTGGGTTCGTCAATTACTATATGCATCTGTTTCGGGGCATCATGGTCGCCCGTCCAAGCTCGATCTGGGCGGTCTTGGCTATCCAGGTCGGCGTTCCCGCGACTACCGGCTTGCTCTTGCTGCAATCGGTAGCGCAGAAGTCGATGCCGCCACGACCCTTTCGCGGCTTTGCGAGCTCTGGCCGGACTCTTCACTTGATGAAGTGACGGAAGATCACGCCGTCACATTGTCTTGGTGGTTGCCCGGAATTTGCACCGCTGCCGACTGGGTCGGGTCGAATGCAAGATGGTTCCAGCCCCAGGCGGAGATTACCAGTCTCAAGGAATACCTAGACGGAACGCGCAGAGTCGCAGTCGACGCGGTGCGAGGGGCTGGTCTGTCCGGCGCGCTGACGAGGGACGTGCGGTTGTTCGACTTCGCGTTGCGTCCGATGCAGACCGCCTGTGCCGAGGTTCCGATGATCGAGGGCCCGATGCTGGCTGTGATCGAGGATGAGACCGGCGCCGGGAAGACCGAAGCGGCACTTCTGCTGGCGCAGAGAATGCTGCTGGCGGGCAAGGGGCGGGGAATGTTTGTCGCCCTGCCGACCATGGCAACGGCGGATGCGATGTTTCGGCGTGCGGCAGATGTCGTCGGGAAAATGTTTGGCAAGGACGCGTCGCTCACGCTGGCTCATGGTCGGGCAGGGTTGTCCGTTGCTTTCCGTGACATTGTGAATTCGACTGCCCGTAGCGAAGATGACGCCACTTGCTCGGACTGGCTTGCCGAAAGCCGACGACGGGCATTGCTGGCCGATGTGGGGGTGGGGACCATCGACCAGGCGCTCCTTTCGGTTTTGCCCGTAAAGTTTCAGGCCCTGCGCCATTTCGGGCTGTCTTCGAAGATCCTCATCGTGGATGAGGTGCATGAGTTGGGCGAGCCGTATATCGGTGCCGAGCTGGAGGCTCTTTTGCGTATGCATCGCGCGGTCGGCGGATCTGCGATCTTGCTGACGGCCACGCTTCCAATGGCGCAAAGGGCGCGGCTTCTGTCGATCTATGGAGGCCTCTCGGACAGTCCTGCCTATCCGGCGCTGACGGTCGCGGGAGGTGTCGCTAGGACCGACCTGCCACAAGCGACGGGTCCTAAGGGAGCGGTACAAGTCGTGCGGCTGGCCAATCAAGATGATGCTGTCGCGATTTTGGCCGAACGTGCCGGTCGGGGAAGCGCCTGTGTCTGGGTGCGCAATGCGGTGGACGATGCCATTTCGGCCGTCGAGTTGCTGCGATCGAGAGGCATCGAAGCCCGCTTGATACATGCGCGCTTTGCGCTTTCTGACCGCAAGCGGATCGAGGCTGAGATACTGGCACGGGCTGGCAAGGCGGGCGTCGACCGCTCTGGGTTCGTTCTTGTCGGAACGCAGGTTCTCGAGGCTTCGCTCGATCTCGATTTCGACGTGATGGTATCCGATCTGGCCCCGATGGCCGCATTGGTTCAGCGGGCTGGACGGCTGTGGCGACATATGGATCTCCGGCCTCGGGCTGAGCGCCCGGTTCCAGCCGCGATCTTGCATGTCCTGTCCCCAGATCCCGGGGAAGTCACCAGCGATCGCTGGTTGCAATCCGTTCTCGACCGGGGTGCCTATGTTTATCCTGTCGCCGATCAGTGGCGCACGGCTAAGGTCTTGTTTGACGCGGGGCGGATAGAGGCGCCTTCCGGTCTGCGAACGCTCATCGAGGCGGTGCATGGGAAGGAGCCCATTCCTGCCCCCGATGTTTTGAGCGACGCCGAAACCGCAGCGGATGGGAAGGGGGCTGCAGCTCGCGGACATGCGGCGCAGAATATCGTCGAACTGGAGGCGGGCTATCGCATGGGCGGGCAGGCCAATGACGATGCCATTTATCCGACGCGCCTCGGAGAGGAGCAACGCGTTCTGGTCTTGGCCCGCTGGGAGGATGGCAGGCTTGTTCCATGGTCGGTCGACATGTTCGAAGCTTGGGCGCTGTCCGAGGTCTCGGCGCGCCGCTCTCGCCTCGACGCACTGCCTCTTCCGGATCAGTCCGCTCCGGAGATCATGGCGATCACACGGGATTGGCCGGACTGGAAGCGTGCCGAGCAGCGCTTGTGCCCCGTTGCGGAAGACGGACATATCTGCGCGGGCCTGCGATACGATGAAAGACTTGGGCTGATCTTTGGGAAATAGCCACCAAGGTGGGCATTTAGCCCCATTTACAGGTGACGCGCCGAATGCTTGTCTGTTTCAGACTTCTCTGCAAACGGAGCTAATTTAAAGAGTGCTCAATCTGATCGAAGTCCCCTGGATTCCGGTTCTCTGCGAGGACGGCTCAAGACAGGTTGTTGCTCCCTGGCAAATAGCCGAGCCCGGCATCCTCCGCCCGGACTGGCCTCGTCCCGATTTGAATTTGGCGTGCTATGAGCTTCTGATTGGCTTGGTTTTTCTAGCCGATCCGCCCGCGAACAACGGTGACTGGCAACGGCGCCTTGCGCCTGATCCGGATCGTTTGAAGGAAAAGCTGGCACGCTTTGCGGTGGCCTTCGATCTGTTGGGCGACGGGCCGAGGTTCTTGCAGGATCTGGCCCCTTTGGACGGGACGCCGAACCCGGTCGATATGCTGTTCATCGACAGCGCCGGGGCGAATACGGCGAAGAACAATGCCGATCTTATGGTGCATCGCGACCGCTATGGCATGCTCGATCTGCCGCTGGCCGCCATGGCGCTTTACACTTTTCAGGCGCATGCGCCTTCGGGGGGCGCCGGCAACCGGACGTCGATGCGGGGCGGCGGCCCGTTGGTGACTATGGTCGACCCGGGAGATGGGCTCTGGTCGCTGGTCTGGGCGAATGTGCCCTGCGGCAGGTCTTCCGATCCCGATATCCTGCCCTGGATGAAACCCACCCGCCTGTCTGAGAAGGGCCAGAAGAGCCATCCGCCAGAGGGGCAGGTCTTTTCGGCTGAGGCCTTTTTTGGCATGCCGCGGCGGCTGCGGCTTGTCGGCTCCGGCGCGGGGATCGAGGGCGTCATCCAAAAGCCGTGGGGGGCGCACTACGCGTTGTGGAAGCATCCCTTGAGCCCATATTACCGGCTTAAGGCCGGTGCGGAATGGTTGCCCAAGCACCCGCGTCCCGGTCGGTTCGGCTATCGCAACTGGCTTGGGGTGATCGCGCGCGAGACCGGGAGCGAGAACAGTGAGTTGTCGCTGTCGCTTCGCGATTGGGGGCAGCGCGGGGGAGAGGCCTCGGTGATCGTTGCGGGCTGGGCGATGGACAACATGAAGCCGCGTGACTTTGTCCTGTCGGTTCAGCCCTTTCTCGACCTTCCCATTGCGGCCGAAGACATGCTGGTTGGATTGATCCTTGCCGCCGATGCGGCAGCTGTGGCGCTGCGCGGCGCGCTTGCAGCCGTGTTGTCAGAAGGCGACGCCCGGGAGGCTGCACGAGAGGCATTCTTTGCGGCAACCGAGGGCATGTTCCTCGATCACATTCAGGCAGTGAAAGCCGGGGGAAGCCCTTGCGCCGACTGGCTGAACGACCTGCGCAGGCAAGCCCTGAGCCAGTTCGATGCGCTCGCCATGCCCGGACTTGATCGAAGGGAAAGCGACCGGATCCGGGAGATTGTCGAGGCGCGGAAAACCTTGTCGGGCTGCTTTGCAGGCTACGGAAAGCAGGGGAAGGCTCTCTTCCAGCATCTCGGCATGGAGCCTCCGGTGAGGGGTAATACGAGGAAATCGGCATGAGCGACGATCCGAAATCCCCAGGGGCAATCGCCCGTGGGTGGTGGCGCGCGAATCTTGGCGCCCGCGAGAGCGCCGCCGCACGGGCGCTGGCTGCGCGGCTCCGCCGGGCCGCGCCGATGGCTGCGCTGTGCGAGCCCGCCGTCATGGAACTGGCTAGGGCATTGCATATGGGGCCTGGAAGGGCGGACAGTCTTGTGCGGCTGGTATGCCTGCTGGCAGAGGTGCGCGAAGAGGATGCCGCGACACTTGCCCGACGGCTGGGCGGGAGCGATCCGACAATGTCACCGCTCAGGTTTCAGCGCCTCATGAGGGCGGAATGCGATGAGTTGATCGCGCTCTTGCGGCGTGCTGTCGGCATGGCGGACCGTCGCTGCAACGTTGCTGCTCTGGCGCAGGATCTTCTCTATTGGGAGGAGGCCCGGCCGCGCTGGTGTTTCCATTACTTTGGGGCCGACGCCCCCAGGGACGACCTCAAGGAGAGCGTTAAATGAGCACGTTTCTGCAGTTTCATCTGCTGACGACCTATGGCCCTTCGAACCCGAACCGTGACGATCAGGGACGTCCCAAGCAGGCCATGGTGGGGGGCAGTCCGCGACTGCGGATGTCTTCACAATCCGTCAAGCGTGCCTTGCGCGAGAGCGCGTTCTTCGAGCTCGATCTGCAGGGGAACATGGGCATCCGAACCAAACGGCTCTTTGAAAAGCTTGTCGAGCACTTGGACACGCAAGGTGTTCCGGGTGATGTGGCATCCGAAGCAGCTGCCCAGGTGGCAGAGATATTCGGTAAGCTGGAAGCGCCGAACAAGGCTGATGGAAACCGCGTGGCGTCGACCCTTGCGTTCGTCTCGCCGGAAGAATGGCGTCTGGCCGAGGACCTAGTGGGCAAGATCGTTGCCGGTGAAGATATGCCCAAGGAGAAGGATCTGAAAAAACTGGTCCTGCGCCACGCCGATGGAGCCGTCGATATCGCGATGTTCGGGCGGATGCTGGCTGCCGATGCCGATTTCAACCGCGACGCCGCAGTCCAGGTCGCCCATGCCATAACGACCCATACGGCCCAGGCCGAGGAAGACTGGTTCTCGGCTGTGGATGACCTGAACAAAGCCGAGGATACCGGGGCCGGGCATCTTGGAGAAACGGCGTTCGGGTCGGGCGTCTATTACCAGTATGTTTGCGTGAATGCAGATCTTCTGGTCGAGAATTTGGACGGTGATCGTGACCTTGCTGCGAAGGGCGCCGAGGCCTTGGCGCGTGCGATCGCTCAGACCTCGCCGCGTGGCAAGCAGAACAGTTTTGCCCATCATCCGCGGGCTCATTACGTTTTGGCCGAAAAGGGGACGCAGGCGCCACGGGATCTCTCCGGGGCCTTCTTCTCGCCGATCAGGGAGCAACCGATCCTTGACAACTCGGTGGCGTCGCTGGTCCGGACCCGGGACGACATCGATGCGGCCTATGGGCAGGCATGGGACGCCGATTGCATAATGCATGTTGGGGTCGGCGGAACGCTGGACGAGATCGTCCTGTTTGCGGGTGATGCCGTGCGAGACGCCTGATGCAGCCCTATCTGGTCTTCAGTATCACAGCGTCGCTGGGCGCTATGGGCGAGTTGGCCGGGCATGAGCGGCGCGGTTCCCTGATCTGGCCTGGCCGGTCCGCGATCCTAGGGCTTCTGGGCGCCGCGATGGGGATCGAGCGCGGCGGCGACTTCTCGAAGTTGGACGCGCTCGGTCTGGCCGTTGCCGTGTTCGATACGGGCGCGTCCCTGCGGGACTACCACACCGTGGAAACCGTGCCCTCGGCTGCGGTGAAGCATCCCAATTCCCGCCCCGAGGCGCTTGCTGCGGCGCGGGGGCGTACCAATACGACCATTACCCTACGGGACTATCGTGCCGGGCCACTTTATGGGATCGCTGTCTGGGGGGAGGAACTCGATGCGATTGCTGCCGCCCTGAGGCGCCCCCGTTACACTCTCTATCTCGGCCGAAAGTCCTGCCCCCTCGCGGCTCCCCCCGGGGCAAAGGTCGTCGATGCCGTGTCGGCAGAGGAGGCGCTGACCCATCTGGATCTGCCGCCATGGCGCAGGCTGGATCGTCGTGGCGCACCCGTCGCCGCCAGGCTTCTTGTTTGCGGCTCGGAAGAGGGCGAGATCGTCCACGACATTCCCGGCGACCGGCGACGTCGGCATTTCACGCCCCGCCGCGTCACGGTTCGTAACGTCGAAATCGTTCCCGGAGGCGCTGGATGACCCTCTATCTCAGCCGCATCCGCCTGTCGCGCAGCCCCTCGGCCCAAGCCCTTTCGGGGTTGTTGTCGCCCCCCGTTAGCGGCCCGCGCAGATCGGCCCATCACAAGCTTCTTTGGGCCGCCTTCGCGGACGGCCCCGACCGCCGCCGGGATTTTCTCTGGCGGGAAGATCACGACGGCGGCTTTCTCACGCTCTCGGAACGCCCGCCTCAGCCGATGGATCTGTTTGAGCCGCATCAAGTGAAGGACTTTGCGCCCGCCCTGGCTGCCGGAGCGCTGCTCGACTTTACCTTGCGCGCCAATGCCACGCGGATGAAACGGGGCGGAAAGCGTGTCGACGTGGTGATGGATGCGCTTTACGGACTGCCGAAAGGTACCCGCGCATCTGAGCGCATGGTGGTGGCCGGCCGTGAAGGCAAAGCTTGGCTTGAACGGCAGGGCGAGACCGCCGGGTTTAGGGTGGTCAGAGCGGAAGCTGACGACTACGCGGCCGAGGTGCTGCCGGGCTATCGCGGTCCACGGAAGGGGCAGCCGCAATTCGGGATTGTCGATCTTTCGGGCCGGATTGAAATCGGCGATCCAGCAGCCTTCCTCGGGCAGCTTGCCCGTGGGTTCGGGCGCGCCAAGGCCTTCGGCTGCGGCCTGATGCTGATCCGGCGCGCGTCGTGAGCGAGGGAAACCTCCCGGGCCTCGCGCCGCCGCGGCCCATTGCTCTCAAGGACAGATCCTCGCTAGTGTTCGTTGAACGCGCCCAGCTCGACGTGGCAGACGGCGCTTTTGTTGCCGTCAACGCCGACGGCACGCGGACACAGATCCCTGTTGGCGGGCTGGCGGGGATCATGCTCGAGCCGGGGGCGCGGATCTCTCACGCCGCGGTGGCGCTAGCGGCCCGCGTCGGCACCCTTATCACCTGGATCGGGGAAGGGGGCGTGCGGCTCTATTCCGCCGGGCAACCGGGAGGGGCGCGCTCGGACCGGCTGCTGTGGCAGGCATCCATCGCGCTCGACGATGCCGCAAGGCTGCGGGTGGTCCGAAAGATGTTCGCACTGCGTTTCGGAGAAGATGCACCGTCGCGGCGATCGATCGATCAGTTGCGGGGCATAGAGGGCGTGCGGGTCCGTGAATCCTATACTCTCCTGGCCAGACAATACGGTGTCGACTGGAAGCGCCGATCCTATGACCCGAAGGATTGGGAAGCAGGCGATGTGCCGAACCGTTGTCTGTCTGCGGCGACAGCCTGCCTGCACGGGCTGACCGAGGCGGCGGTGCTGGCCGCAGGTTACGCTCCTGCCATCGGGTTCCTGCATACCGGCAAGCCTCTCTCTTTTGTCTATGACATCGCCGATCTCTACAAACTGGAAACCGTTGTGCCGGAAGCTTTCCGGATCGCGGGGCAGGCGGGGAAGGGCAGACTCGACATGGCGCCGGACCGGGCCGTCCGCCTCGCCTGTCGTGACGCCTTTCGTCGTACCGGCCTGCTAAAGAGGATCATTCCTGCCATCGAGGAGGTTCTCTCGGCCGGAAACCTTCCTCGTCCCGAGCCGCCGCCCGAGGCCGTTTCTCCCGCTTTTCCCGATGCGCCGCCGACGGGCGATGCCGGCCACCGATAGTCTATGTTGGTTGTTGTCGTCTCCAACGCCCCACCGCGCCTTCGGGGCAGGCTGTCTGCCTGGTTGGTCGAGGTGCGCGCAGGGGTTTATGTCGGCGACTATTCGGCCCGGACGCGCGAGATGATCTGGGAACAGGTTCTGGCCGGGCTTGATAAGGGGGATGCCGTCATGGTTTGGAAGGCACCGACCGATCAGGGCTACGATTTCGTGACGGCAGGCCAGAACCGCAGGATGCCGGTGGATTTCGACGGATTGAAATTGGTCAGTTTCTTCCCCGAGCCACCAAGCCGATAGGCGGAAGAGGATGGTAGGCTCTTTGACATCGTGAAAATTTTTTTAGATCAACGGTTTGCAGTAAGACTGTTCCCCGCACACGCGGGGATGAACCGTGTCCATCGTCAGCATCGGCGCCAATGATAACCTGTTCCCCGCACACGCGGGGATGAACCGGCGCAGCTTGGCGAAATCGAGCAGAAGATCGCCTGTTCCCCGCACACGCGGGGATGAACCGACGTGACCGACAAGGTTACCGGCGCGCTGCTGCTGTTCCCCGCACACGCGGGGATGAACCGCTCTGCCAGGGGCCCCAGACAGGATCGCCCTCCTGTTCCCCGCACACGCGGGGATGAACCGTCGGTCAGCCCGCCGATCAGCCAGTTCAGGATCTGTTCCCCGCACACGCGGGGATGAACCGCAATAGATGGCCACATTCGCGCCCGAGGATTTCTGTTCCCCGCACACGCGGGGATGAACCGAAGTTCGTGGAGTTTCACCGGGGCGAGATTGTCTGTTCCCCGCACACGCGGGGATGAACCGAGGCTCATGCGGCACCGCCTGCCCGGGCCTGGCTGTTCCCCGCACACGCGGGGATGAACCGGCCATTGGCAGGTTTGACCGCGTCAATCGGGCCTGTTCCCCGCACACGCGGGGATGAACCGTTCCCCCTCTACTACCTGCCCGAGGACCAGGACTGTTCCCCGCACACGCGGGGATGAACCGAATGACAGACGACCCGCTGGACCGCGTCCGCGCTGTTCCCCGCACACGCGGGGATGAACCGATCCAGCCGGTCACCACGGGGCTGATCCTCTACTGTTCCCCGCACACGCGGGGATGAACCGACAATTTTGACGCGGCGCCTCAACCCACCAGTCTGTTCCCCGCACACGCGGGGATGAACCGGTGAACGAGCACAAGAAGGAGATCACCGACATCTGTTCCCCGCACACGCGGGGATGAACCGCTTGAGGCCAATGGCGTGGCCGATGCGATGATCTGTTCCCCGCACACGCGGGGATGAACCGGTGAAGAAGAAGACGAAGGATCTGGCCGATACCTGTTCCCCGCACACGCGGGGATGAACCGCCGTTGCTAGCCCGCGCTGCCTTCGCCCGGGCCTGTTCCCCGCACACGCGGGGATGAACCGCCGTAAGCCGTGGAGGCCTCGGCCGATAGGGCCTGTTCCCCGCACACGCGGGGATGAACCGGTGAAGACCAAGGATGAGATCACGCTGAACAACTGTTCCCCGCACACGCGGGGATGAACCGACGACCTGGACGATGACACGATCCTGGCGCTGCTGTTCCCTGCACACGCGGGGATGAACCGCTGTCTGCGATGTTCGATTTCGACACGAACCTCTGTTCCCCGCACACGCGGGGATGAACCGACGAAAAGACGGTGGAGAACAGCAGGCGGCTCCTGTTCCCCGCACACGCGGGGATGAACCGGCGCCGCCGGTCGCGCCGGGATCGATGACCCGCTGTTCCCCGCACACGCGGGGATGAACCGATCCCCCGCGCGATGCTGAGGGCCGTCAGCACCTGTTCCCCGCACACGCGGGGATGAACCGTAGTTCCGGTAGCTCTTGCGGCGTCTATTTGGCTGTTCCCCGCACACGCGGGGATGAACCGCTCTGCAATTCATCCTGAAAGCCGCCCTCGCGCTGTTCCCCGCACACGCGGGGATGAACCGCCCTGAAGCGTCACATCCCGCGTGATGTCCCACTGTTCCCCGCACACGCGGGGATGAACCGGGACTGGGTCAGCGGTCATTATGCCTTCCTCGCTGTTCCCCGCACACGCGGGGATGAACCGCAGTCCATTTTGCCTGATGGGTGGTCTTACACCTGTTCCCCGCACACGCGGGGATGAACCGCCTGCGACCTACACCACGGGCAACCTAGCCGGCTGTTCCGTAAGCGTTACAAAGGGCCACCTAATTGGTCTATTCCACGCTCTCCTTAGGCACCTTATATTGGCGTACGCCAATACGGGAGCCCGAGAATCGGTTGTGATCGGCCAAAATGGCCGTCCACGAGCATCGCGCTCTGTGTCCGCTTCGCGCCTCCATGTCGGTCGTTGGAGGGCTGACGGCGATCGCCTAAACGTGGAATCGGAATAAGCCGCGGGTGCGTCGCCACAATCTCTGAGAGTCATGCCTGAGATGACATGAGCCATCTCTCAGCCAGATTTCAGAAGAATGCAGACGTCGTCGTCTGGCGTCATGATCGTGGTGCGCAATTTGGCCCTGGTAACGCTTACACGAAAATTCTGGCGAGCCTGGGAAAGGTCGCCGCCTCCCTTGTTCTCGCGGACGATCCGATCCGGGTTCGCCTTGACCTCCCCGCCGACCCGCACCGGCCATCCTTCGAAGATGATCACTTCGTCGAACTGCTTTCCCTTTGCCTTGTGCATGTTCATCACAACGATGCCCGTCTCGGGGCGCTGCGTGGTGGCGAAATGGTCCTGAACGAACGCCAGCCGTGTGATGTCAAGCGCATCAGCATAGCGACCTCGCTCTCGCCAGTTCTGTTCCAACGTCTTGCGCAGCATATTGCCCCGCTCGAGCAGACGCACGTTGCGGGCGTCGTTCGCAATCGCCCGTAGTCGGGGACACGCTCCATCAGCAAGCTTGGCGCGAATGGCGATCCAGTCCTTGTCAGGATCGCCGAGCATGACAACCTGCTGACTTGCGTAGAGTACGGCGGCGATAGGCTGGATGACGCTGTTCGCGTGTGGTGCGCGTCCCTCGGCGATCCGCTGGTTCCATTTCGCCAGCGCCCTCTCCAGTCTGATCGCATCTCCCAGATCACCCTTGCCTGGGTCAGATCCCCCACGGCCGCGAAGGTACTGGCATATCAGATGGACCAACTGGTCGAGGTCATCCGCACCACACGCTTGCTGGAGTAGTAGCGCAATGACGTCGGCTGCCAAGATCGGTCCTTCCATATCGATCGAGGCGGCATGGGCGATGGCCGGCACGTTGCCGAACGGTTCGCGCAGGATATCGGAAACAATCCGCATCATCCGCTTGGTCGGAACGAGGATTGCCAGCGACCAATCGGGCCGTCCTGTGGCGATCAACCGGGCACGCGCCTGCAAGACCTGTGTGACTAGCGCTGCATAGGCCTGGTTCCGGTTAGACGGAAACCCGCAAAAAGCGATGCCAGCATACTCGGACTTGCTGAAGTTGGCGGTCAGCACCTCGTTGCCGAAGAGCAGAATGTCCGTGCCCTTGCTGCGGTGATTATCCGAGCCGAGCTCGGTGAAGGTCGGAGCGAACGCAACCTTGAAATGGTCAAGGCGGGCGGGATCGGCGCCGATAAACTCGAAAATGCGTTGCTCGGGGTCAGCTAGCGCGATCAAGGAGCAACGGTCGCCAAGCGCCTTTACGACGCGCCACTGACCCGCGCTTGTGTCTTGGAATTCATCGAAGATGATGCAGGGCCAGGTGATGGCAGTGAGCGCTCGCAGTTTGGCCGACCCCTCTAGAAGCCGCCCTACGAGATCGGCGAACAGATCGAAGCAGATTTTCCCCTCAGCAAACGCAAGGCGGTGCCGCTCAGCCTTCTCGCGCGTTCGCTTTTCGGCTAGCTCGGCATCGTCGAGCTTCTTGTCGGCGCCATATTCCCGGCGAATTTCAGCCAAGGCGATCGCCTCGCCAGGCGGCGTGAGGATCGAGATCCTGCGCGGCAGGCCGACCAGATAGCCGTGCGTCTTGAGCAGCCGCCAGAAGAAGCTGTGATAAGTGTCGACCTCGATCCGGCTCCGATCGGCGGGCGAGATGTCCTGTTCCTCGTCGATTGCTTCGAGGACACGGGATACTGTCGCGCGCGCGAAGCTAAGAAAGAGGACACGCTGCCCGGGCTTGAGCGTTTCGCGGGCGATCTTTGCCGCCTTCAGGATCGACACCGTTGTCTTCCCGGAGCCAGGGCCGCCGGTGACCAGCTGATGGCCGGCGACCGCGAGTACGATCTGCTGCTTCGGCGTAAGGTCGACCATGATTCTTACCGCTATAAGCCGGAAAGGACGTCGAAATCGTCGCCGTCACCGCCAGTTTCTGGCCCCGCCGCCGGCGGAGCTGGGGGCGGATCGCACAGCTCGCGCAGCCGTGCGCAGGTCTGGCGAAACCAGAGAGGTATCTCGGCCTCTGAGCACTGGGCGAGGAAGTCGGCGATGCCCCAGTTGCCCTTCGACCACTGAAAATAGTCCATCAGCGCATCTTTCATATTCACGTCAGCGCCCGCATGCTTTGCCGCCAGATGCTGCGGCCAGGCCAGCGACTTCAAGAAGCGGTTCATTGCCTCCGAAGTGGTGTTCTTCAGGACAAGTTCTTCAATGCCTTTTTCTGGATGCATGAACAGGTGTTCGACCTCGGCCTCGATCGCCTGCTGTGCCGCCTCTGTTTGCAGATCACACAGCGCGAACACTCGCTTGCCCAGCCCAGCATAGAGCTTGCCCAGATCTGCAATCTGAGTCTCGGTCTTCGCGTTAACTATAGTAATGCCCAAGGCTTCGATCTGGGTGTAGGCTGTCGGATTGAGATCAGAGAGCCGGCGCGCGACGACTGGCAGAGCTGTTGCTTCGGAATCGCCTTCCGCGATAAGCACCCGGCGCGCCAGCAGCCCTTCGCAAAATTTGGTGCGGAAGTCCTGACGGTAGCGCTTGTGCTTCACGCTGTCGGGTAGGGTAATCGACGACTGGCTGAGCACGCCTTGGTCAGTCCGTGAAAGGATGACGGTCTCGTCAAGACTGAACTCTTCCAGGACATAGGGGGAATGCGAGGTGATGATCGATTGGGCCGCGAGCTTGCGTAACTCATGGACGATCCGCTTCTGCGCATAGGGAGGAATGGCCGTTTCGACCTCCTCCATGGCGAAAATCACATTCTGCTTGTCCTCGGCGATCTGAGAGAGAAGCGCTAGGACGAGCATATTAATGGTGCCCGTCCCCTGCCGATAGAAAGGCGCGGCATGGTCACCATTTCCGGTGGCGATAAAGGCAGTGATCACTTTGCGCAAATGCTCGCGCGTCAGGCTGGAGACGCGAAGCTGCGGCTGGGCACCCCATTCACGGGGAACATATTTCTTGAGCGAGGCATTCACGCTTTCGAGGACCCCGCTGATGCCCATTTCAGGGGCGCCCGCCACGTCCAGGGTGGAAAGTGCTTCGAGTGTGCCCTCCCAAAGTCGAGGGCGGATCTCCTTTAGGCGGAGGATGATGTCGAGCAGGCTGCCATGCTCAAGGCTGAGCGCGCGCGACCCGGTCCTGAGCGAACGGAGAAACAGGAAGCCGCAATGCTGCTTATCGTTCTTGCGGAATGGCGTGGGCGTGTCGTCCTCGGTCAGGCTGCGGGTAAAATAGGTGATGCCGGTGAAGTCGTCCTCGTCGGGATCATATTGACCGATGAAAGTGACGCGCAGCGCCGCGTTGATGGCCGCTGCATCTATGCCGGCGGGGTTCGCTTCTGTGAACAGGGTTCCATCGACCGTGTTGAGCCACTCGATGCTGCCGCCGAAACGGGCGAGTTGTTCCTCCGACAGGTCGGTGATGGTCACCTCGATCTCGATCCGCGGTGGCGCTGCATCCGCCGGTGGGGTGCCCCCGACATTCCCGGGGGCAACATTTCCTTGGTCGGCCGCTTCCACGGCAGGTGGGAGATAGCGTCCCTCGAAGAAATCGTGCTCGTCGACCGGCGGCCGACGGGATATGGGCACCATGCACCGGACCATATGCAGAGCGCGGTCGAGGCCATGGATCGCCGCACTTGAGCTTCAATCCGCACCGAAACCGCACCGAAGGCGAATTCACAAGAGGAGAAGTGAGGCGTAACTATCTGATTTTTCTGGCGCACCCGAGAGGATTCGAACCTCTGGCCTCTGCCTTCGGAGGGCCTGCCGGGGGTGTATGTACATGTATTATTCCCTATACGTTCTTGAAATGATGCCGTTTCCCGCAGTCTCGACCCGTGTAAACGGGACTTCATCAGGACTGCTCATACGTATCTAGGGCATGTGGGCGACCGGCGACGGCAAAGCTCAATCCCTTCCCCAACGCGCGTCTCGTTGGCTATCTCCCTTGCGGGTCCCGAGCTGGAGTTTGGCGATTGCTGCCTAACCCTGCAGAGGATGAACAACCTTCGGAGATTTCACACCTAGCCCCACGGCTGGGACCCCGCCGTATGCCCGATACCGATAACCGCCGCTCACACAGGGCAGGCCGAGGGACCGAACCGTCCAAAGCGGCTGCGCTGCCCCTCCGGGTCGACTGGCGGTCGCGGGTAGGGCGGGAGCAGACCTTCGCTGCGCCCTGGACAACCGGCAGCGAAGTATGCGCGAAGCGGTCTTTGAAAATTGAGGCATTACCCGGGAGGGGCGGATCAGTGTCAGGTGCGACTATTCAGTCGTAAGCAGGATCTCCTCTTGACGCCTAGAGGAAACGAAAGTCCACTGATCACATAGAGTCGACAAGCGAAAAAAGTCGCTAGAGGCATGAACAATGCTAGATCAGATCTCGCAGTCGAATCTTCCAAAATGATCTCGACAATGAAAGTGGAATTTTGTGAGCTTGCTTATGTCTGACGCGCACGCAGCGTTGATTAGGAGTGCCTCGGGAACCCTAACGAAATTGACCAAAGTCAGATGCGTAAAAACGTTCACGCTGCCCCCAACCTGCAGGGCAGGTAATATATTCTCATGGCCAAACACAAAATTTCTTAATGAATCAGAGACAATGTTGCTTAAGGATCGCGGTGTTCGCTTGCAGGACCATTTCGTAAAGTCATTCGATGTTCCGTACAGCACGTATGAAAAAATGACAAAGGTGTATTGTGCCGGTACTGAGTTGATGGAGAAGTCGCGGGTCCTGTTAGATGTATTTAAGATAACCTGTGGCGGTAAGCGCATTGCCTCAATTACGGCAGCTTGGGACACGGAGGAGAGCCCGAATCGCATCCCCCCTAAATCCTCATCGGATGCTCATGCCATTAGAGAATTTTCAAAACACCGGGACAGCTTCTTTGTCTTTCGAATGGAGGGTGAAGAGTATGACATCAAGTTGCGAGCATTTGCGCTCCCAATTGTTATGGAGGAATCTCCTGAGGTCAGGTGCCATGAGATTATCGAAGGGGATATTCGCCTATTCTCTGGGAAAAAAGTGGATAGTAGGGGCAGGAAAAACAGAAATGTTGTCTTTGATGTGCATGCGGGTTATTTGGAGGAAGTGATTGACCAGACAAACGATGCAATTGAAAAATTTTTAGGGCGACCGGACATCTCTGGAGAGATAAATCAACTCTATCAAGTCAAGTGATCGCGATCTCTTTCTCTGGCTCCTTAGTTGACTTTTGCACTACGCATTTATGCGAATTTCTGTTGCGGCAATCATGTGGCCGGAAGGTCGGGCGGAGGCATTTCCGGATGCTGCCTTGAGAAGAGTTGAGGCCTTCCCTCACGCTTCCGACTGGCGATTTCTCTACTCGTGAACGGGAATTATTTGTGTATTCAAAAACGTTTGCGCTCAACTCGGCTCTGTTGCACAAAGCTCGTGGGCGATTCACCTCGTGAATCCAGCGTGATAGCTGGAGGGGATGAGCAGCCCATCCACCCCGACCTACAAGATCAAGAACTGGCGGTCCTATAACGAAGCGCTCAAGCGCCGGGGCTCGCTGACGATCTGGTTCGATCCCGAGATGACGTGGGAGGCCAGGCCGACCGGCAAGCGCGGCCGGCAGCCCACCTACAGTGACGCGGCCATCCAGACCTGCCTGACGATGAAAGTCCTGTTTGGCATGGTCGACATTGGAGCGCCATTGGTCCGAGCGAAAATGTCGACCCGGCAGACGACAGGCTTCGTCGAGAGCCTTCTGCAGTTGAGCGGGCTGGACTGGTCGGTGCCGGATTTCAGCACGCTGTCACGCCGCCAGAAGACCCTGAACGTGAACATTCCGTATCGGGGATCGGAGGGACCGCTGCACCTGCTGATCGACAATGAGGCACTGACCGCCATTGGTCCGAGGACAATGCCGAATGGCATCAAGGTCGAGGGTGAAGGCGAGTGGAATGCGCGCAAGCATGGCGGCGCCAAACGCCGCATCTGGCGCAAGGTTCACCTCGGGATCGATGAGAAAACACTGGAAATCCGGGCCGTCGAGTTCACCAGTAGCGATATTGGCGATGCCCCCATGCTGCGGAACTGCTCGACCAGATCCCGCTCGATCAGGAGATCGACAGTGTCACCGCAGATGGTGCCTACGACACGCGCAAGTGTCACGACACCATTGCCGACCGGGGCGCCCACGCCGTCATTCCTCCGCGAAAAAATGCCAAACCCTGGAAGCCTGGCAGCGCAGGCGCGATTGCCCGCAACGAGGCGCTGCGCGCATCGAAACGCCTGGGCCGGAAGATCTGGCGGAAGTGGAGTGGCTACCATCGCAGAAGTCGGGCCGAAACCAAGATGCACTGCATGAAGCTGTTGGGCCAACGCCTCATGGCGCGGGAGCCTGACCGGCAGGTTGCCGAGCTTCAGGTTCGTGTCGCCGTCATGAACGGCTTCACCGCGCTCGGCATACCCGTGACCGAGGCCGTGGCATAAGTGTGTCCGGGAAAGGGGTAGCTCCGTCGTCAGCGGCTTTGTGCAACAGAGCCTCGTCAGGCAGGTCTGGATGGCCGCGTCACTGTAGGTGGGCTGCCGGCCGCGCTTGCCGGTCGGCCTGGCCTCCCACGTCATCTCGGGATCGAACCAGATCGTCAGCGAGCTCCGGCGCTTGAGCGCTTCGTTATAGGACCGCCAGTTCTTGATCTTGTAGGTCGGGGTGGATGGTCTGCTCATCCCCTCCAGCTATCACGCTGGATTCACAAGGTGAATCGCCCACGAGCTTTGTGCAACAGAGCCGTGACTGCCACCCAAGGTGGATTATACCACGTTGGGGCTAGACAATTGCGCCTCTTAATTTTCTAACGATTTACGATCAAGCACAACGCGCGCCCGGAAAAGATCAGGGTGCGCGGCCCTATACAGTTCTGAAAATTTCCCATCAGAGGTCTGCTCGTGAATCATTTCTACCACGAACCGAATCAAAGAATCGAAATCCATCTCCTTTAGATCAAATGCGTTCTCGGCATTGCTGCTCACCACAAGAACCAGGGGGCAGTCGGTATCGGTGCAGACGAGAAGAGAAGAGCGGATCTGTTGCCTTTGCTCTTCTCGTACAAATATGTATCCGAATGTTGGCTCCCTCGTGTCATTCACATAGTAAAACTGGCTTTGGGGGTTATCTAATAGCTTTACCGCCTCGTATTTCTCACTCCGATAATAATCAGGATCTGCCTCCCGATTGGTAATGCTGCGGTTGCGAGACTGAAGGGCGCTATCGGTATAGGCGACCATAGTTGGGAACTCTTTATCGGAAAACACACAGATCTCAAAATGCGTACCACTTGCCCAGTCTGGAATTCGAGATCTTAAAAAATTTAGGATTGAACGAATCATTTCAACTCTCCTTCCGATATCGGTCTGATTTGGATTTGATGAAACTCTCGCTTTTTCGGCGGCAAGTTCTTTTAATGAGGAAATTGGGAGCCTATCACCCTCAAGAAACCTTCGACGACTAATATCCAAGAAGACCTTTCCGGCGGTTGAAATGAAAAGTAATGTTATGAGGGAGGTTGCTCCGGAGACCCAACTCGTATTGCCCTCAGCAACTTTAATGATGAGGTAAGCCTCAGTTGCTGTGAGAACCACAACAACACTGATGAATACAATAAAGATAGAATTCACTTTCCAGCGATTAAGCATTGATTGCACCCCTCATGAATGCCCTGCACTCATCCAGACTTAAACGACTTGTATCCAGATCAATGAATGAAAGTGGGGCGGATTGCCGCCATTCCCTATATAGATCCAGCTGAAGATCTATCGTGTCCAATATGAGTTTTCCCTCGCCGCGCTTGCAAAGCCTTTCCCTGAGTGCATCACGAGGCGCGGAGAAAAAGAATACCCGATCAGGTTGCGGAAACTTTCTCTTAACCCTACTATACAGCTTGAAAAGCTCTAGAATTTGCTCGTCGTTCAGAAGACCTATCAGGTGGAAGAGGCGGCAAAAAACATGAAAATCCTCATCGACGCTACGGTCAATCACAACGAGGGAAGTACCCTTGATAGCACATAGGCTTTCCAAGCGCGAAACCATTATGCCCTTTTGAATTTGAAAGGAATAGGACTGAAAAGTCGTGGTGTTTGGCATCGGTGATGAATTTGCATACCGCTCGCGTATTATTGAGAATCCAACATCATGTAAGACGTTTGCAGCGGTGCTTTTGCCACTGCCAGTTGGCCCCGAGAGCTGCACGATCATGATTCCATGGAACCCTTCAACTGTTTCATGCCTGCGACCGACTTTTAATATTGGCCTGCACTCATTCCGAGTGCCTTGTGAAGGCAACGCACATTAGCTTGAAAAAATTCGAGCGGATCCCATCAGGCTGCATCACCACGGCTCTTGCGTCAAAGTTTTTAGTGGCTTCTCTGCAACCTGTGTCCGCTCTCCATTTCTTGTCGTAAAGCGTACAACACATTTCAGCTTCGCTCAAAGAGCCTTGGCCGGTCAAACAGCTGCTCTGATCAATCGAGAGTTCGATCGGAGAAAAGGCGCCAGTGCCGGGAGGGGGCGGTGCAGGAGGGTCCGGTTCTGGGAAGTTCGGCCGATGGCTGGGAACGGTCTTGAACGGCATCTCTCCGCCCTTATGTCCCACACAGCCGCCCGGTCAGCGCGACCAGCTCCCGCTCCTCCGCAGCGGTATGCTGCACCCGTAGCTCGCGGCGATCCGCCGGAACCGCAGGACATACTGACAGCGGAAGCCCGGATCCGGCGGCAACCAGTCGAGCGGCCTGCGCGCGCCTTTCGAGCGGTCCGCCGACGCGCTGACGGGCAGCAGGTTGACCGGATCGCGGGCGCCCCCAAGATCCGGTTGAACGCCGACCGGGCCGGGGGAACTCATACGAGGCCCACCCTGACCTCGCTATTGGCGATGATCAACTCCCGCGCGGCGGTCGCGCCGCTCTTCGAGACCGAGTAAGTCAGCCGCACCTCCTCGATCCGGAGGGCGCCGAACAGCGCGCGGATCTCGGGCCGGTCATTGATCGACAACACGAAGGCGCCCTTGATCCGGCCGAGGCGCTCGGCCAGCTCGGCGAACTGGTCGCGGTCGAAGAGCCCCTTGCCGTAATCGTCCTCGCTGCCCCAATAGGGCGGATCGAGATAGAACAGCGCCTGCGGGCCGTCATAGCGGGCCAGCACCTCCTGCCAGGGCAGGTTCTCGAAGATCACGCCATCGAGCCGGTCATGGGCGGCGTCCAGCAGCGGGCCGATCTTGGCCAGGCTAAACCGGGCGCTCTGGTCGGGCGCCACGCCGAAGACCCCGCCGAGCTGGCCGCCGAAGGCCAGCCGCTGCAGATAGAGGAAGCGCGCGGCACGTTCCAGATCGGTCAGCGTGGCCGGATCGCAGGACCGGAGCCGCTCGAACTCGCGGCGCGAGGTGATCTGGAAGCGCATCACCTCCATCAGCTGGGGATAATGGCGCTGCAACACGCGGAAGAGATTGGTGATCTCGCCGCTCAGATCGTTCGCGACCTCCCATTTCGTAGTCCTCCTGTTCGTCGAAATCCTACCGGACTTCGCGCATCGTTGGAGGACCACTTCAAAGGGGTTGGCTCACGTGTTTCTAATCGCCAAGTCGAAAAACGCCAGATCTGCTCCGCCGTGTTGAATGGCGACACCGCGCCTGACATCGCGATTGCCAAGTCCATGAGATAAGAATGATTCGGATAAGGGGGCCTTATACTTCGCACTCTTTACGCAACAAGGCCATTTCAATGGGGTGCAATCAGTGCGACCCGATTCGTACATCTCTGGGAATCAGAATTCCAGCAGAGACCGTGCACAGAAAAAAGTCTTGATTAAATTTTAACTTTAAGACAGCCTAGGCCAGTCATTAACCAGTAGAGCTTTGGAAGGAATCTATTTTTCAACTCAGCAATGATTGGGAGCAAAATGGGAATCGATGTCACCATTAACGCGGGCCCGGACGAACACACGTCGTCGGTAACCGCCACCGGATCCATTCAGCACGTCATCACAGACGAGGAAAGGACAACCTTTAAAATTGGCGACGCCGCGCTTAAGACAGCTGTCGAGAAATATTTTGGCAAGAAGCCAAACGACGCTTATGTGCGCTCCCCAACCCCGTGGAACGACCTTTATCAGTCATATTCGTGGCCGCAGGTGCAGACCGTGCTGGTGCCTGTCCGCTCCGAAATTTTGGGAATTACGTCGCAACCAGTGATCGTCAAGGAGCAGACCTTCGAGAACAATTCGCAAGTCACGGGAACCTTTAACGTCGGCATTTCGGATGAGGTTTCGAACAGCGCCACCTCGAGCTGGAGCACGGGGGGCACTCTGTCCGTCAGCGAGGAAATCAAGGTGAAAGTGGGTTTTCTCGGAACAGGGGCAGAGTCGAAAACAACGCTCTCCTATTCTCAATCTTGGGGAGTCGGGGGCAGCCACAGCACTACCACTACTGTAGGCTCGACAGCGGGTGTGTCCGTGGAACTCGCGCCCGGTCAAGCCATAATAGCGCGCCTGACGGCCAGTCGCGGGGTCATGAAGGTGCGCATCAGCTACGACGCTTACCTGATCGGTTCGGTCGCGGTGAACTATAACCCTACCTTCAATGGCCATCACTTCTATGGGCTCCCAGTGGGCAATGTAATGTCGGCGGGCGGGATTTCCAATTCCGTTAAATCGACCGAGAATCTGGAGATCGGATATTATTCGAATTCGAAGGTTGAACTGGTCGATCCAAAATCGGGTTCCGTCAAATTTAGCTATGACCTCGTCAACGTCACGACCGGACCCTTGGCTGTTTCCTTGGCCTGAATTGTGCCACCGTGTGTCATGTCCCTCGTGGCCGGGCCACGCGGCATCTCGGTTGGTGAATGCTGAGCTTTGCGCCGCATTCACCTGTGCTGCGGGGCATTCGCCCACAAGGCGCTGCTCTGGCGACCTCATCTGTAATTGCGGCCTATGATTTCCATTCATCCTGTCGCTTGCAAAACTTATTGGCAAGGATTGGGCTTATTGCAAGTATCGGCATGAAGAAATCAGTTAGAGAATCCTGAAGCTTGGTTCGTCAGGCTCAGGACCCATTAATCGGCTTGCGCCGCCACTGGCGGCGTGATTCACGCTCTCCACCTATAGGGGGGCGTGATGAGCAATCTTTTCTGGCTGAGCGACGAGCAGATGGCATGGCTCCAGCCGTTTGTCGGGAAAACAGTCCCCCGGACTGTTTTCTGATCCTCCAAACTCCCGAAGAGTCATGGCCGCCCATCGTGTCGATGATCAGCGGGTTTTGAGCGGGATAATATTCATCAATCGCAATGGCTTACGCTGGCGGGATGCGCCGAAGGAGTACGGTCCGCATAAGACATGGTGTGGTTGCGGCGGTCGCTCTCCGGGGGCGAACGAGGTCCGGTATGTTGGCCGCGTGGATAAATGCCGTGAGGAGAACGACCTATGGAAAACTATGCGGGTTTGGGCGTTTCGCTGAAAGAGATTTCGATCTGTGTTGTGGATCGTGATGGCAAGACGATCGCGCGCGGGGCTTGCCCTGCCGATCCTGAGGGTGTGGCAGGCTGGTTTCGAAACCGCTCGCTCATGCCGCGCCGGATTGTGCATGAGAGTGGGAACTTGTCGATTTGGCTGCAGCGCGGAATGACGCGGCTCGGGCTCGCGAGAGCCGGGCGACAGATTCCCTCGTGGGTGTCGGCGCAGCAGCTGTTGACGCAGGCTGCGTGGTGAGGCGGTGCTCCAACACCGCCTTGCCCCCGCCCGGAAGCGGGGGAACTCTGATCCATGAGGCAAATGGGGAGGCGGCTCGCAGCGGCGCCTCAGGCAAGGGGGCGACCCCCACTGGTGTCAGGTCCAGCAGGGGTCTAATGATTTGATTTCAGTTCTTTGATAAGTTTAGTGGGCTCTTGCCTGTCCAATTCTGTGGATAGGAATAAACTGCTAACAGTTAGTTGAATTATCCTCCATATACTCGCCTTATGGTTGTGTTTTTCGTTAACGCCGCCGCCTGACCGCCTCTCTGATCCGCCGCGCGATCTCGCCGGGCGAGGGGGCGATCCATCCGATCAGCGCGACCAGGACGATCCAGGGCGGGATGACATTGACGATGACGGTCTCGACGCGGTCGGCGCGGAGGCGGTTCTCGGATTGCTCCTGGCGGATTTCGCGGGCGCGGGGGCGCACGATGCTGGGGGCGTTCTCGACCTTCTGCCCTTGCACGTTCTCGGCCCCGGCCTGGACATTGGCGGCGATCCGGGGCCCGAGCGGCACCGGCAGCCCGCCGCAGCCTGCCAGCAGAAGCACCAGCACGAGAAGCGCCCTCATGCGCCCGATCAGCGGAACGGGGCATCGGCCGGCACCCCGTCGAGCCCCTCATGGCAGAGCTGGCGCGCCTTGTTGCGGCGGATTGCGAGGCCGCGCACGCCCTTGCCGCCCGCAAAACGCCAGCGCGGAAGCTCGTCGCAGGCGCCGCGCAGATCGCCCGCGTTGAGCTTGCGAATGAGCGTCGAGCGCCCGGCCGCGCCGAGGCCCACGTTATAGGCCCAATCGAGGATCGCGACATAGCTCCGGTCGGGGATGCGGGCCTCGACGGGAGCCGCGATCAGCCGGTCGAGCCCGGCCTCGAACCCGGCGAGCCTCCCGGCGAACATCGCCCGGCATTCGGCGGGCGTGTAGCTGTCGCCGAGCGCCACACCGCGCGTCTCGCCGAAACAGACGGTCGGCACGCCGACGATGTCGAGGTAAGCCTCTGTCTTCAGGCCCTCATTGCCGCCGACGAAGCTCAGCGCGAGGGCGGTGGCGGCGGCGCCGCGCTTCAGGATCCTGCGCATGGGCTCACTCCATCCTCTGGGCGATCAGCCGGGCGGCGAAGGCGGCCGCGGTGACCAGCGCCGAGAGCCCGGCGAAGAACCCGCGCGGGATCCCCAGCGCATCGGGCGAGGCCAGCGAGAGCCCCGCCTCGAGCCCTGACAGCAGGCCCGCGAGCAGGGTGAGACGGATCGACCAGGCACGCCGGATCAGCGCGCGCCAGTGAGGCACGAGGTGCATGGGGGAAACTCCTGTGGGGTTGGGGACGGCCCGGACCTCAGGGCCAGGCGATCAGCGCGATCCAGATCGCGGCGGTGATGGCGCAGTAGAGGGGCAGGCTCATTTGCCGCCCCGCCAGAGACGCAGGGCCTCGGCCAGCTGGCGCGGATCGCGCTTGAGCCAGAGCAGCGTGGCGGCGGCGGTTTCCAGCGCCAGCGGGCCGAGCACGGTGACGCCGACGATGGTGAGCCGCTCGGGCGTGCCCATCCAGAGCGCGATCTCGGGCCCGGCGGCATAGCCGATGGCGGCCGAGGCCAGGGTGATGCCCATGCGGACGATCACCGCCAGCCCGTCGGTGCGGATCCAGACCAGCAGGATCGCCCCGAGGATGGCCAGCGCCGTGCGCAGCGCGCTTTCGGTGGTCTCGATCACGGCCTCACTCCCCGTCCTGCCGGCCGAACACCGCATCGGCCCGCTCCGGCCCCAGGAGCGCGTCCCACATCGGGTCCGCGCGGGCGAACCCGGCAAGGCCCACGAGGCGAAGCCGCACCGCGGAGCGCTCGGCTTCGGGCAGGGGGTCGGCCAGGGCGGCCAGGGCCCCGGGCATCCGCCCGGCCGCGAGATCCTCGGCCTCGCCCTGGGTCAGGATCCCGGCCGCGATGAGGGCCGAGGCCAGGTCGAGCCGGGTCAGCGTGGCGCTGTCGCGCCAGGCGGCCAGCTGTCCGGCCGGGTCCGGCTCGACCGGCACCCAGGCGCCGTCGACCAGCGCGTGGTCGGGGCCGGGCCGGAGCGGCACGTCGATGGTGCCCTCGGGATAGGTGGCGAGGATCGCGGCCGAGGGGGTGCCGATGGTCTGCCAGTAGCCGCGCTCGGGGTGGTAGAAGCCCTGTTCCATCAGACCAGCTCCGACCAGATCGTGCCGCTCCAGTTGGAGATCTGGTAGTAATGCCCCGGCGGGACGATGAAGCTGGCGCAGCTGGGGGCGCCGCTGGCGGCGATGGCGCTGATGCGCACGAAGCTCCGGTTGTCGGCCGAGACATAGATGAACCCCGCCGCCGCGCCGCCGCCGACCCCGATGCTGACCAGGATCGGGCGCTCCGTGCTGTTCTGGTAGGTGACGCCTGCCGCGCGGACGGCCTTCACATCGGTCCAGCGCTGCCCGTGGCCGAGGCAGACCGCATCCCGCCAGGCGCCGAGCACCGCGCCGCTGACCAGTCCGGGCTCAGGGCTGCCGTCGTCCCGGGCCTGGGCGTCCGTCAGGCTTCTGTTGATGCAGATATAGGGGCTCCAGCCATAATGGTCCCTGTTGTAGGAGCGCACCCAGATGTCGCCGGCACGCCCTCCCACTCGACCTCGCCATAGCCGGTGAACATGTTCACCTCGCCGCTGTCGAAGCGGCAGCGCACCAGCAGGCCGAGGATCTGGTTTCCGCTCGCGTCCATTAAAAGGTCTCTATGCGTATTAATATGCGCCTAATCCCTTGTGCGAACCGGCATCAGGGTGTATTTATGTGCGCATGACAGGGGAGGGTGGATATGCTCGAGACCAACAGCCGCAAGATCGTCAAGCGTCTCGAGCAAGACGGCTTCGAGCTGGTGAAGGTCACCGGGTCGCACCCCAAGTTTCGCAAGGGCGACAGGATCGTGACGATCCCCCACCCGAAGAAGGACCTGCCCATCGGCACGGTCCGCAACATCTACAAACAGGCCGGCTGGCTGTAACCGAAGGGAGAGCCCCATGCGTCACTACATCGGCGTCGTGCACCAGGAAGACGACAGCGCCTTCGGCATCCATTTCCCCGACGTGCCCGGCTGCTTCTCGGCCGCCGATGCGCTCGACGATCTTCTGTCCAATGCCAGCGAGGCGCTCGCGCTTCATCTCGAGGACGAGGTCCTGCCCGAGGCGCGCAGCCTCGATGCCGTTCGCGCCGACAGCGACGTGGCCCGCGACCTCGAGGCGGGGGCCTTCCTTCTGGCGGTGCCGTTCTTCCGCCTGAGCGGGCGGACCGCCAAGGCGAATATCACCATGGATGCGGGGCTGCTGGCAGCCATCGACCAGACGGCGAAGGCGCGCGGGCTGACCCGCTCGGCCTTCCTGGCCGATCTGGCGCGGCGCGAGATCATCGGCTGAGCCCGGGATCACAGCGCCTCTCTGATTTGCAATATGCGTGTCCTGATCCGGGACTGGCTGCTGCTGTAGCTGGTCTCGGGTCCGGCCAGTGCCCATGTGCCGAAGGGCGCGCGCATCGCCACCGGATCGCCCGGGGCGACGGGGCGGCGCAGCCGCGGCCAGAGCGTGACGCTCTGCCGGAAGGCGGGGGTGGGGGCCTCAGTCGCGGTGATGATATGCAGATGTCGGCCGAGGGTCAGGTAATCGCCCGGCAGCGCCCGGTCGCCCGCCCTGGCGAGCTGCAGCACCAGCGCCTGCGCCCGGGCATTGGCCGCGACCGCGACGACAGGATCGGCCGAGATCGTCCCGTGCGGGCCGTCATGGTCCATCGCCGCCATGTCGAGCTCGAAGGTCCCCGCCATCCCGTTCAGGCCCGCCAGCCAGGCTTCGGTCGCGGCATTCTCGGCCGCCGAGACATGGGTCAGGGTCAGCTCGGCCGCCCACATGCCGCCCATGAAGTCATAGGCGGTCTGCGCAAAGCTGTAGGGGCTCTGCACCCGCAGGCTGCTGGTGATCCGGGTCAGGGTGAAGGCGGCGACCCGAACGCTCTTCGGTGGAAAGGCCATCAGCTCGCCCCTCCCGCCCGGGCCATCCGCTTGCGGCGGTCATAGATCTCCGAGGCCTGGCGTCGGCTTGCCGATCACGCATTAGGGGGCTTCTGAGAAATTCAGGTCTGGCACATGCGGCCTGAGAGGGCGGGACAAGGGCAGGCCTGCTCCACATAGGTTGCGCCCGAAGGTGTCCCTCTCATGCACGAAGATGCCGGTCGTCCTGTTCAACGAAGCCCCGAATGGTTCGGGCTCGACAACCCAAGAACAGGAGGATCACGATGATCGCATTCTTCACCATATACGAGCTGGAGCAGCTTACCGACGACCAACTGGATGAGCTTTTCGCCGCGCTTGAACGCCTGCTGATGCTGACTGCCACCGGCACGCCCGAGCGGCGCAATATCCTGGCGTCCCTCGAAAACATCACGCGCGTGCGCAATCGCCGCCGCGCCGTCCCCGCCCCGTCGCTCTGACGGGGCATTCCCTCGCTGGTTCATGATGCGAAGGCCATAGCAGCGATTTATGATGCAAACATCATAATGACGACTTATGACTTGCGCGCCATATTGACAAGTTATGATTTTTGCGTCATACTGACAGAAAGAGGCGAGACATGAAGCAGTTAGCACGCACCCCCAAAGACATCGGCCACGCCATCCGTGAAGCACGGAAGGCAAAGGGCTTCACACAAAAAGACCTCGCTGCCAAAAGCGGGGTCTGGCAGGAGACCATCTCCAAGATCGAGAATGGCGTCGCCAGCACCAAGCTGGAAACGCTCTTCGATCTGTTCGCCGCGCTCGACCTCGAAATCCAGGTGCAGCCAAGAAGCAAGGGGTCGCAAAGCGGCCTGGAGGACATCTTTTAGATGGGTCGCCGCCGCAGCTTTGCACCGTTGAACGTCTTCCTGAACACGCGACTCGTCGGACAGCTCCTGCGCGAGAAGTCGGGGGCGATCAGCTTTGCCTATGACCGCTCGTGGCTGGAGTGGGAGCATCGGATGCCGATCTCTCTCTCCCTGCCCTTGCGGGAAGACCGCTTTCTCGGTGGTGAAGCCATCCCCGTCTTCGACAACTTGCTGCCCGACAACCCGACGATCCGCCGCCGCGTGGCGGAACGGGTCGGCGCAGCGGGCACGGATGCCTTCAGCCTCCTCTCTGAAATCGGCCGCGACTGTGTCGGGGCATTGCAGTTTCTGCCCGATGGCGAAGAGCCCCAGCCACAGGACAGGCTGACGGGCGAACCGGTCGATGAGACGCAAATCGAGGCGATCCTGAACGATCTGGACAGGACGCCGCTTGGCATCCGCAAGGAAAGGGATTTCCGGATATCGGTGGCGGGCGCTCAGGAAAAGACGGCCTTGTTGTTCCATGACGGCCAGTGGATCGAGCCCTCGGGCACAACGCCGACGACACATATTATCAAGCCGCAGATCGGACGCCTGCCCAACGGCATGGATTTGTCGAACAGCGTCGAGAACGAGTATTTCTGCCTGAAGCTGATACAGGGCTTCGGCCTCCGTGCGGCAGAGGCCGAAATCGCGACATTAGGCGCGCGCAAAGCCCTCGTCGTCGAACGTTTCGACCGGCTCTGGACGAAGGACGGTCGCCTTATCCGTCTGCCGCAAGAGGATATGTGTCAGGCGCTTTCGGTGCCCTCGCCGCAAAAATATCAG
Source organism: Rhodovulum sp. MB263 (assembly GCF_002073975.1). Taxonomy (NCBI): domain Bacteria; kingdom Pseudomonadati; phylum Pseudomonadota; class Alphaproteobacteria; order Rhodobacterales; family Paracoccaceae; genus Rhodovulum; species Rhodovulum sp. MB263. The sequence continues at coordinate 1,657,018 of NZ_CP020384.1, forward strand.
AATGAAGGCGGTCCCGGCATTGTCGACATCATGGACATACTGCGCGGAAGTGACGAGCCGACACAGGATCGGCTGGACTTCTTCAAGGCCAATATCCTGTTCTGGCTGATTGGCGCGACCGATGGCCATGCCAAGAATTTCAGCATCGGGTTGCTGCCCGGCGGGCGGTTCCGCCTGACGCCATTCTATGACGTGATGACGGTGCAGCCGACATTCGATGCCGGAGAGATTCAGCGTAAGGATTTCAGGCTAGCGATGCGCCTGGGCAAGTCGCGTCACTACAGGGTCATGGACATCGTAGGGCGGCATTTCCGCGAAACCGGCCTGCAAGCAGGGCTCTCGCGCCAAGCCATCGACGACGTCTTCGCCGAAATCAGAGCGACCACCGTGGCAGCCATCGCGGCGACGGTCGACGCCCTCCCGAACGGCTTTCCAGAAGAGATCGCGACATCAGTTCAGGGCGAGATTTACAAACGTTTAGAACAACTTACAGACAAAACTTGAAGTGATGGCTTGGAACGCGCAACGTTCCGCTGCTGAAGCGGCCAGATAACCGGCCAAGCCATCGGCGCAGGCCGCAAAAAACCTTTCCTGTTCAACCCGAAGGGAGGTGCGTCCGCCGGAGGCGGACGCAAATTTTCTCTGACCAGGGGAAAGGCTGCCGCTTACGCGGCAACCCCTTGCTTGCTGTCTTCTTCGTCGATGACGGGCTGAAGCCCATGCAGATAATCGGCGGCACGCTGGGCATGGGCGGCGGCGGAGAAGATCGCCCGCTTGTCATCCTTCAAGACCTTCAAGCCTTCGATCTGCTCGACATTGAACACGCTATAGCCCTTCATGAAGGGGATGGAGCGTTCTTCCTCGCTGCCGTCATCCTGTTCCTCGCTCTTGGTGATGGTATTGGCATATCTCCTATGAGACCTATCTGAAGATTCAGGATCGGCTGGAGAAGGGGGCGAAAGCGCCCGCGCGCAAGGACATCAATGCGGACTTTCCGTTGCGGGGATTCATCCTCTGCGCCGATTGCGGCAAGCCTCTGTCGGCCTGCTGGTCGACGAGCAAGACGGGCAAGAAGCATCCGTACTACCTGTGCCCGACCAAGGGTTGCGCGAGCTACAGGAAGTCGATCCGGCGCGACCAGCTCGAAGGGGACTTCGAAACGCTACTTCAGGATATCCAGCCGTCTGAGGGGCTCTTCGACCTCGTGCGGGCGATGTTCAAGGATGCCTGGGGGCAGCGAACAGAGCAGGCACAAATGCGGGCGCATGACGCTCGCCTGCAAGTGACGAAGATCGAAAAGCAGATCGATGGGCTGCTGGATCGCATCGTCGAAAGCGGCAACGACAAGGTAGTGAAGGCCTATGAGGCGCGCATCGCCAAGCTGGAGCGCGAGAAGATCAGGCTGGTCGAATCCATCGAAAACATCGGCAAGCCGAAGCATACCTTCGAGGATTTGTTCGAACTCGCCCTGTCATTCCTCGCAAGCCCTTGGAAAATATGGGTTTCCGGAGAATTGGCGGTCAAGAGAATGGTGCTCAGATTGGCATTTTCTGAGCGTGTCGCGTACTGCCGCGACAAAGGACTTCGAACCCCAAAAATAGCCTTACCGTTCAAGGCGTTAGAGGCGTTTCAGTTGGAGAAAAGTGAGATGGCGCACCCGAGAGGATTCGAACCTCTGGCCTCTGCCTTCGGAGGGCAGCGCTCTATCCAGCTGAGCTACGGGTGCTTCGGGGCGCCTTTTAGCGTGGCCCCGCGCGGGACGCAATGACCCATCCGCATCCCGGAGGCACTCTTTTTGCGCGCGCCCATACGCTCGGGGCTGGGGCGTCGCGAGGCCGGGCCTTCGCCTTGCGCGAATTCAGGGAGGAGCGGTGGCGGAGACGGGCGAATTGTCGCAAAGACGTGGACAAACTCCCGCTGCGTCACCAAAGTGACCCTTTGACTGTTTGTCCAGATGGAACCTGCGATGCCCGCGTCCAAGATCCTGTCCAAGACCGTGACCCATACCGAGATCTCATCCGGTGCCAAGACCGACGAGCCGCCGCAAAGCCCGGCGCGCCGGAGCGCTCTGAAGACCCTCGCCGCCGCTGCGGGGGGCGCCAGCCTGCCGCTCTGGGCGCGCTATGCCGAGGCCCAGAGCGCCGCGCCGATCCGGATCGGCTTTCAGATGCATGCGACCGGTATCGGTGCCGCCTATGGGCGCTGGTACAACCGCACCACCGAGGCCGCGCTGCGGCTGATCAACGAGGCGGGCGGCATCAACGGGCGCCCGGTCGAGCTGGTCACCGAGGATGATGGCACCGATCCCAAGCGCGGCGCCGAGGTGGTCGAGAAATTCGCCACCCAGCATCGCTGCGATGTCGGCTATGGCACGCTCTTCAGCCATGTGGTGATGAGTTCGGCGCCCCGCGCGGGCGAGCTGAAGCTGCCTTATTTCGTGGTCTCCGAGGGCCATCACCTTGCGTCGGGGGCGCTCAATCGCTGGACGCTGCAGCCCGGCATCACCGATGTCAAAAGCCAGGTGCTGGCGATGGCGCCCTTCGTGCGCGAGAAACTCGGGCGCAAGGTCACGATGATCTTCCCCGATTACGCCTTCGGCCATGACCATCGCGATTTCTTCACCCAGGCGATCGAGGCCCAGGGCGGCGAAGTGGTGGCGAAGCTGGCGATCCCGCCCAGCGAGACCTCCTTCACCAAGTATTTCCCGAAGATCCCGCGCGAGACCGAGGTGATCTACCATGTCATGGTCGGCCCGTCGGTCCTGACCTTCGTCAAGGAGATGGGCGAGTTCTTCGGCCCGTCGCGGCCCGAGATCTTCGGCTTCATCGACAGTCTCGAGGCGGTCGATCTGCAAAGCCCGGGGCTCGAATTCCTCGAAGGCACCTATTTCTGGGAGGGCATGCCGCGCTACGTGCAGCCCGGCCAGACCGAGTATGACCGCCATTACCGCGAGGCCATCGGCCTTGACGAGAATGGGGCGCTGGCCGCCGATCCCCGCGATGTCTCGGCCTATGCCCATATGTTCGGCTGCTGGGAGACGCTTTACGTCATCAAGGCCGGGATGGAGGCCTGCGGCTATCGCGGCCCCGACGACCGCGCAGCACTGGTCGAGGCGGTCGAGGCGATGACCGAGATGCCGCTGTCGAACGCTCATCCGCAGGGCGCCAAGCTGTTCAACGGCAAGACCCACCAGGTCTTCGGGCCGCAATATATCTCGAAGGTCGAGAACGGGCGGCTGACCGTGCTGGAAGAGACCCCGATCGAGGCGGGCTTCTATCCCGACGAGGTCGACTACACCACCCAATCCCTCTAGTCCCGCCTCCGGGCGCGTCCGCCGCGCCCGGTTCTTCCCTGCCTTCTCCCCGGAGCCCGTATGGAATTCGGTCCACATCTGATGCTTGCCGTGCTGGAAGGGGCGGTCACCGCCGCCGTGCTGGCCTTGATGGCCTCGGGGCTCAGCCTCGTCTTCGGGGTGATGCGCGTCGTCAATGTCGCCCATGGCCAGTTCTTCATGCTGGGCGCGGTGCTGGCCTGGGCGGTGTCCTCGGCTCTGGGCGGCGGGGCCTGGGGCTTTGTCGCGGCGCTTGTGCTGGCGCCGCTCATCGCCGGGGCGCTGGCGGTCGCGGCCGATCTGACGGTGCTCAAGAGGGTGGGCTACGACCCCGAGCGGACCATCGTCGCCACCATCGGGCTGCTCTACATCCTGCAGCAGGCCGCGCTCATGACCTACGGTCCCGAGGCCCGGCCGGTCGCGCCGCCCTTCAATACCCGGCTGGCGCTGCCCTGGGTCGAATTCGGCCCGGACGGGCCCGGCCTGATCTGGCCCTGGGGGTTGTCGATCACCTCCTACAAGCTGTTCGTGATGGCGGCCGCGGCGGCGGTGCTGGCCGGGCTCTGGGCGCTGATGAGCCGGACCCGGATCGGCCTCGTGATGCGCGCGACCCAGCTTGACGGCGAGACCGCGCAGGCCTTCGGCATTCCCGTCGGCCGGGTCTATGCCGGGGTCTTCGGCCTCGGCGCTGCACTCGCGGCGCTTGCGGGCGTGCTGATCGTGCCGATCCAGCAGGCGCATTACCTGATGGGGGGCGAGGCGCTTCTGCTGTCCTTCATCGTGGTCATCATCGGCGGGCTCGGCAGTCTCGGCGGCACGGTGATCGCGGCGCTGCTGATCGGGCTGTCGGACGGTATCGTCTCGGTTTTCTTCTCGCCGACGCTGGCGAAGATCCTCGCCACGCTGCTGGTGGCGCTGGTGCTGGTATTCCGGCCCGAAGGCCTGATGGGCAAGGCCGCGCGATGAGGGGCGGGCGCATCATCGGGCTGCATCTGGGGCTGGTCGCCTTGTTGTTCGCGCTGAACTTCGTTCTGCCCGCCTACAGCCATGGCAACATCGCCCGGGTGATGGTTCTGGCGACCTATGCGATGGGCTACAATATCCTCTTCGGCTATACCGGGCTGCTGAGCCTCGGCCATGCGATGTTCTTTGCCGCGGGCATGTACGGGCTTGCGATGCCGATGACCTATCTCGGGCTCGGCGCGGGGCCTGCCTTCCTTGCGGGGCTGGGTGCGGCGGCGCTTCTGGCGCTGGGCGTCGGACTTCTGGCGCTGCGCACGACGGGTGTGGCCTTCATGATCGTGACGCTGATGTTCTCGCAGGCGGGCTGGCTGACGATCCTGCTGGCCGGGCGCTGGACCCGGGGCGACGAGGGCGTGGTGATCCCGCAGGCCGGGCGGGTGCTGCTGGGGCTCGACCTGACCACCCCCCAGGCCCGCTATCTGGCGGCGCTGGCGCTGTTCTCGGCGGCGCTCTTCGGCACGCTCTGGCTGATGCGCCAGCCGATGGGGCGGGTGCTGGTCGCGATCCGCGAGAACGAGGACCGGGCCGCACTTCTGGGCTATGACACCTTCCGCCACAAGCTGGGGGCGGTGGTGCTGTCGGGCACGGTTTCGGGCGCGGCGGGCGCGGCCTACGGGCTTCTTTTCGGCTATGCCGGGGCCAGCTTCGCCGAGGTGCAATATTCGATCTTTCCGCTCCTCTGGGTGCTCCTGGGCGGCGCGGGCACCGTGATCGGGCCGTTTCTCGGCACGCTCTTCATGTTCTACCTGATCGATCTGTCCTCGGGGGTCACGCCGGCCTACATGCTGGTCGCGGGCGTCGCGCTGGTGGCTCTGACGCTGTTCGCGCCGCAGGGGCTGGCGGGCGAGATCCGGCGCCGCTGGTGGCGGGGCCTGCCATGAGCGTGCTGCTGTCGACCCGGGCGCTGTCGCGCAGCTTCGGCGGGTTGCGCGCCGTCCATGAGGTCGATCTCGATCTCGGCCCCGGCGAGGTCCGGGCGCTGATCGGGCCGAACGGCGCGGGCAAGACCACCTTCGTGTCGATGCTGATCGGCCGGGTCGCGCCGTCGTCGGGGCGTATCCTCTTCGACGGGCAGGACATCACCCGGCTGCCCGCCCATGCCCGGGTGCGGCTTGGGCTGGCCTATACCTTCCAGATCACCTCGGTCTTCGCCCGGCTCCCGGTCGCCGAGAATGTCGCGCTGGCCGCCCGCCGCAGGTTCGGGCGCGACCGCGCTGCCGTCGCGCGCGAGATCGCCCGGACGCTCGACCGGGTCGGGCTGACCGGCCGCGACGACAGCGCGGCGGGCGATCTGAGCTATGGCCATCAGCGCCTTCTGGAACTCGCCATGGGGCTGGCGCAGGCGCCGCGACTGCTGATCCTCGACGAACCGACCCAGGGGCTTGCCGAGACCGAGATCGCGGCCTTCAAGGCGCTGGTCCGGGATCTCGCGGGCGAGACCGCGATCCTGCTGATCGAGCATAACATGGGCGTCGTGATGGAGCTGGCCGACCGCATCACCGTGCTCGATGCCGGTCGGGTGCTGGCCGAGGGGCCGCCCGCCGCGATCCGGGCCGATGCGAGGGTGCAGGCCGCCTATCTGGGAACCGCGACCGATGCTTGAGGTGAGGGCTATCGCGGCGGGCTACGGTCCGGTCCGGGTGCTGCACGGGCTCAGCCTGACGGTCAGGCCGGGCGAGATCACCTGCCTTCTGGGCCGCAACGGCGCGGGCAAGACCACAGCGATGAAGGCGATCATGGGGCTTTTGCCGCTCACGGGCGGCCAGATGCTGCTGGCGGGCGAGGATATCGGCCGTCTGCCCGCCCATGAGGTGCCGCGCCGGGGGATCGGCTATATCCCGCAGGGGCGACGGCTGTTCTCGGAACTGACGGTGGCGCAGAATCTCGAGATCGGGCTGATGTGCCGCCGGAGCCCGCCGGAGGTTCTGGACCATGTGCTGGAGATGTTCCCGCGGCTGGCCGACCGGATGGGCCAGCGCGCCGGAACCCTGTCGGGCGGCGAGCAGCAGATGCTGGCCACCGCCCGCGCGCTTTGCCTCGAGCCCCGGGTGCTCTTGCTCGACGAGCCGACCGAGGGGCTGCAGCCCTCGATGATCGCGCTGCTGCGCGACAGGGTGGTTGCGCTGCGCGCGGCGGGCGTGGCGATCCTGCTGGTGGAACAGAGGCTCGAGGCGGTGCAATCGGTTGCCGACCGGGTGGTGATCCTCGAGAACGGCGCGGTCAGGGCCGAGGCCGATGCCGCAGGGTTGCGCGCCGATCCCGGCTTCCTGCGGCGTGAACTTGGTGTATGAGCCCTTTCCGATCAGCCAATTGCGCTTTGATGTTGGCCCGAAACATGAAGTGTCTCGGGCAGGCGCTGCCTCGTCCTGGCGCTTGCGCGGAATTGCCTTGGCGGGCGAAGGCGCCTAGGGAACGGTCATAACGCAGTATCCGGAGGCCGCCCGCATGACCGACCCGATCCGCACCACGCTTGACGTGCTTCTTGAGATCCTGTCGCCGCTGAAAGGGCGGCGCGTGCTCGATATCGGCTGCGGCCGGGGCGGGCTGGCCGCGCCCTTCCGCGCGGCCGGGGCCGACTGGCGCGGGCTCGAACCCTTTCCCCAGGCGGCCGGCGTGCCCGGCATCGACGTGGCCCAGGCCGAGGCGATGCCCTATCCGGACGCGGCCTTCGACATCGCGGTCATCGTCAATGCGCTGCATCACATCCCGGTCGAGGCGATGGGAGATGCGCTGGCCGAGGCGGCGCGGGTGATCGCACCCGAGGCGATGCTGGTCGTGATCGAGCCCCGGGTCGAGGGCGATCTGAGCCAGGTGATCGCGACAGTCGATGACGAGACCGGGATCCGCAACGCGGCTCAGGCGGCGCTGGATGGGGCGGCGGCGGCGGGGGTGCTGACCGAGACCCGGGCCTTCGACTATGTCCGGCGCGAGACCTATGAGGATTTCGACGCCTTTCTGGGCCGGATCTCGTCCTTTGCGCCCGAGCGCGGCGCGCTGCCTCCGGATCTGACCGCGGCCCTGCGCGCGGCCTTCCGCGCCCGCGCGGGGCGCGAGGGCACGGCCTTCACCCTGACACAACCGATGTCGGCCCGGCTGTTCCGGCGCGGCCCGGCGGCGGGTTAGGGCCGGAACAGCCGGGGCCGGGGCTCGGGGCGGGATGTCGCAATCAGGGCAGGGAGACCGGCCCTGCTTCGCCGGGTTCCGGCCGGCGGGGCAAGCTGCCGGCGACGCAAGCCGTCAGGGCTTTTCTCGACTGTCCCGGGGCCCGGCCGTCATCGGGGCGCGGATCAGGCAAAAATCGGGGCGGGACGGATGGCGGGGCCTCCATAAGGGGCATGCAGCGGAACGTGAGGCGCCTTGAGGGGCAAGACCCGGCGCAGAGCCCGGGTGCGGGCCAGGCCCCGAAGGATGATGTTCCCTCGCCCCGCCTGCCTTCGCCGGTCCCGGGGAATTTCCGCGCGATGCAGCGGCGGCGGCGTCCGGCCTGATGCTTGTCGTCCCGACCTGCCGACAGCCCATGGCCAAAGCAGGTGCGCCAGGAAGAGCGATGGCAGGACAGCACGGGCAACCCCTGAGGCTTGCGACGTGGCACGCGCTCTGCGCCTGCCGGGTCGGGGCACGGCATTCAACGCTCTGCGCCGGGCGCCGGACATCCCGATGAGGGGGCGCGTGCCGCGGCCCAGACCCCGTCCGCCAGAAGCTCGCCCACCACGGCGCGCAGGGTCTCGGCCACGGCCTCCTGGGCGCGGGTCACTGGCCGCGCGTCCGGCCGGATCAGCCAGGCGCCGCGCCAGAGGCCCGGTGCCTCTATCCGGCTGACGGTCAGCGCGCCGGTCCCGGCCTCGGGTGCGACCGCGTGCCAGGGCAGGACCGATGCCCCGAACCCCGCCGCGACGAGGTTCTTGATATTGGCGTAGGAGTCGATCTCGACGGCCAGCTCGGCCGTGATGCCCACGCCGGACAGCTCGGCGTCGATCATCCGGCGCAGCCCATGCGCCCGGCTCGGCAGGACCAGAGGCACGCCCTCGAGCGCGGCCAGCGTGATCTCGGGCGGAGCGCGCCGGTCTGGCGGCCAGAGCACGACCAGTTCCTCTTCCAGCAGCGGGTCGCAGGCCAGCCCGGGATCGGCGGGCGCCTCGTAGAGCACCGCCAGATCGACCCGGCCCTCCGACAGCCACCCGGCGACGAAGCCGCTCATAGCCTCGGCGATCTGCAGCGTGATCTGGGGATAGCGCTCGCGCAGCGCCTCGATCAGCGGCACCGCCAGAAGTCCGCCGATGGTGCCTGTCAGCCCGATGGCGACGCGGCCCGACGGGTCGGTCTCGAGGCTTCGGATCTCGGCCTCGGTCCGCGCCACCTCGGCCAGGATCGAGCGTGCCCGTCGCGCCAGGATCTCGCCCGCCTCGGTCGGCACGACCCCGGTCGGCCGGCGCAGCAGCAGCCGCGTGCCGAGCTGGCCCTCGAGGTTGCGCACATGCAGCGAAAGCGCCGGCTGGGCGACGTTCAGCGTGCCCGCGGCCCCGGTGATCGAGCCGCGTTCGACGATTTCGAGGAAATAGCGCAGCTGCCGCAGATCCATGCCCATGCCCGAAAGCTCCAGCCTTCAGATCATATAAAAAACATATGACGGTTAGGCAAAGAATATATTTGCATGATGGGCTGGTTCTGGCTCTTCTGACTGAAACGCCCAAGGCAGGACCCCATGCAGACCGACCCCCATCAGGACATCCGCGACGCCATCCGCGCGCTTTGCGCGACCTTCCCGCCCGAATACCACCGCCGCATCGACGAGGAGCGCGGCTATCCCGAGGCCTTCGTGCAGGCGCTGACCGAGGCGGGCTGGATGGCGGCGCTGATCCCGGAAGAGTATGGCGGCTCGGGGCTCGGGCTGACCGAGGCCTCGGTGATCATGGAAGAGATCAACCGCTCGGGCGGCAATTCGGGCGCCTGTCACGGCCAGATGTACAACATGACGACGCTGGTCCGGCACGGCTCGGAAGAGCAGCGCCGCCGCTACCTGCCGAAGATTGCGGCGGGCGAGCTGCGGCTGCAGTCGATGGGCGTGACCGAACCCACCACCGGCACCGACACCACCCGGATCAAGACCACGGCGGTGAAGAAGGGCGACCGCTATGTCATCAATGGCCAGAAGGTCTGGATCAGCCGGGTCCAGCATTCCGACCTGATGATCCTTCTGGCCCGCACGACGCCGCTGGCCGAGGTCGCGAAGAAATCCGAGGGCCTGTCGATCTTCCTCGTCGATATCCCCGAGGCAATGGGCTCGGGCATGACGGTGCAGCCGATCCCCAACATGGTCAATCACGAGACCAACGAGCTGTTCTTCGACAATCTCGAGATCCCGGCCGAGAACCTGATCGGCGAGGAGGGGCAGGGGTTCAGATACATCCTGACCGGGCTCAATGCCGAACGCACGCTGATCGCGGCCGAGTGCATCGGCGACGGCTACTGGTTCACCGACAAGGTCAGCGCCTATGTCCGCGAACGCCAGGTCTTCGGCCGCCCGATCGGGCAGAACCAGGGCGTGCAGTTCCCGATTGCCGAGGCCTTCATCGAGGTCGAGGCCGCCAGCCTGATGCGCTTCGAGGCCTGCCGGATGTACGATGCCGGTCAGCCCTGCGGTGCCCAGGCCAACATGGCCAAGTATCTCGCGGCAAAGGCGTCGTGGGAGGCCGCCAATGCCTGCCTGCAATTCCATGGCGGCTTCGGCTTTGCCTGCGAATACGATGTCGAACGCAAGTTCCGCGAGACCCGGCTTTACCAGGTGGCGCCGATCTCGACCAATCTCATCCTCAGCTACGTGGCCGAACACGTGCTGGGCCTGCCGAGGTCGTTCTGATGCGCCCGCTCGACGGCATCGAGGTGGTCGCGGTCGAACAGGCGGTGGCCGCCCCCTTCGCGACCGCGCGGCTGGCCGATGCGGGCGCCCATGTCGTCAAGATCGAGCGGCCCGGCGGCGATTTCGCGCGCGGTTATGACGATGCCGCGGCCGGGCAATCCAGCTATTTCGTCTGGCTCAATCGCGGCAAGGAGAGCCGGACGCTCGATCTGGCCTCCGAGGCCGGGCGCGCGGCACTGGCGGATCTGCTGGCCGGGGCCGATGTGCTGGTGCAGAACCTCAAACCGGGCGCGCTGACCCGGCTCGGGTTTTCCGACGCGGTGCTGGCGCGGGATTATCCGCGGCTGATCTCCTGCGCGATCTCGGGCTATGGCACCGAGGGGCCGCTGGCCGACCGCAAGGCCTATGATCTGCTGATCCAGGCGGAGTCGGGACTGTCCTCGATCACCGGCGGACCGGGGGAACCGGCGCGGGTCGGCGTCTCGGTCGTCGACATCGCGACCGGGGCCACGGCGCATGCCGCGATCCTCGAGGCGCTGATCCGGCGCGGCGCGACCGGGCAGGGGGCGCGGATCTCGATTTCGATGTTCGACGTGATGGCCGAATGGCTGACCGTGCCGCTTCTGAACCACGAGGCCGGGCGTCCGCCGGGGCGGGTGGGGCTCGCCCATCCCTCGATCGCGCCCTATGGGGCGTTCCAGCCGAAGGACGGGCGCCCGATCCTGATCTCGGTCCAGAGCGACCGCGAATGGCGCCAGCTGGCCGAGGGGGTTCTGGGCGCGCCCGGGCTTGGCACGGATCCGCGCTTCGCGACCAATGTGGCGCGGGTCCGGAACCGGGCCGAGACCGACCGGATCGTCGCTGCCGCTTTCGCCCGGCACAGCGCCGTCGAGGCCGAGGCCGCGCTGGTCGCCGCCGATATCGCCTTTGCCTCGGTCAATGACATGGCCGGGCTGTCGGCCCATCCGCATCTGCGCCGGATCGAGGTCGACAGCCCCAACGGCCCGGTCGCGATGCCCGCGCCCGCCGCCCGCGTCGAGGGCGAGACGCGCCATTACGGCCCTGTGCCCGCGCTCAGGCCCCGGGAGGACTGAATGGATCTCGATATCGAGCATCTGCGCGGCTGGATCGGCCGCGAGGACAGCGCGACCGAGCGGCTGAGCGCCGATCTGGTGCGCCGCTTCGCCGCCACCTTCGACCGGCGCTGGCCGCTGAAACAGGGGGCCGAGGCGCCGCCGCTGATCCATCTCTGTCTTGCCCAGCCCACGGTGGCGGGCGCGGGGCTGGGCGAGGACGGCCATCCGGCGCGGGGCGGCTTCCTGCCGCCGGTGCCGCTGCCCCGGCGGATGTGGGCGGGCGGCGCGTTCCGCTTCCACACGCCGCTCCGGATCGGCGACAGTGTCACCCGCCGCTCGACCATCACCGATGTCGCGCTGAAACAGGGCCGCTCGGGGCCCCTGCTGTTCGTGACGGTCGAGCACAGGATCCGCGCCCGCGGCCGGCTCGCGCTGACCGAGCGGCAGGATCTGGTCTATCGCGCCGCCGCCCCGTTCAGGCCCTCGACGGCGGACCCGGCGGCCGAAGGCGGCTCGGTCAGGCGTCTGACCCCGGGGCCGGTGCTGCTGTTCCGCTATTCGGCGCTGACCTTCAACGGCCACCGCATCCATTACGACCGGTCCTATGCCTGCGAGGTCGAGGGCTATCCGGGGCTTGTCGTGCACGGGCCGTTGCAGGCGACGCTGCTTGTGCAATTCGCGACCGAGCTGAAGGGGGCCTGCCCGTCGCGCTTTGCCTTCCGCAGTGTCTCGACCGTGTTCGACACCGCCGACATGGAGCTGCATGCCAGTTCCGAGGGCGACAGCCTGCGGCTCTGGAGCGCGCAGGCGGGCGGGCCGGTGGCGATGGAGGCGACCGCCAGCTGGTAGCGGGTCAGTGCCCGTCCCGCGTCGCACCGTTTTTCCTCGTGGCGGGGCGCGGGGCGCAACTGATCTCTGGTCATTCGCCGGCGCGCGCAGTAGCTGGAGGCCGGGAGGTTGCTGCCGCGCGTGGCGGGACGCAGGCCAGTCAGGTCCAGTCCAGGCCCGTGCGCTGTGCGCAGTGCCCTCCGTCGGGAGCCGGCCCGGAATTGGCGGTGTCACCGCGTCCCGGATGATGGTAGAACTGGATTCAACCGGAACGGGAAACGAGTGAAGCCTTGACCGAGGATGCCAAGCCCGAGACCGCCTCTGCCGGGCGGTGGGTGCGCCTGCGGGCGATCTTCCCCTATGTGCTGGCCGCCGGGCTGTTCGTTCTGGGCCTTTTCGCGCTGTACCGGCTGCTGGCCCCGGTCGATTTCACCGATGTGGTGGCGCAGGTGCGCGCCACGCCCTGGTCGACGGTCGGCCTTGCCCTGGCCGCGACGGCGGCAAGCTATGTCTCGCTCGTGGGCTATGACTGGTCGGCACTGCGCTTCATCGGCAAGCCGCTGAACTTCCCGGTGGTGCTGGCGGGCGGGTTCATGGCCTATGCCTTCGGCAATACCATCGGGCTGTCGGCGGTCTCGGGCGGGGCGGTGCGCTGGCGGATCTATTCGGCGCTGGGGCTCGACGGCTATGACGTGGCCGCGGTATCGACCTTCGCGGCGGTCTCGTTCGGGGTCGCGGCAACGCTGGTCGGGCTCGGCGCGCTGGCCGTGCATCCCGGAGCGCTGGTGGCGATCCTGCCCTTCGCCCATGGCACGGTCCGGACGCTGGCGCTGGGCGGGATGGCGGTGATCGCGCTGCCGCTGCTCTGGGCCTCGGTCCGGCAGCGCCAGCTCCGGCTCGGCCGCTTCACCCTGCGCGCGCCCGTGCCGCGCGATCTGGCGGCGCAGCTGGTCTTCTGTCTCGGCGATATCGGCTTCGCCGCCGCCACGCTCTATCTGCTTCTGCCCGCGAACGATCTCGGCTTCGCCACCTTCCTCGCGCTGTTCGCGGCGGCGACCATGGCCGGGGTGCTCAGCCATGTGCCGGGCGGCATCGGGGTCTTCGAGGCGGTGGTGATCGCGGCGATGCCCGCCTCGACGCCGGTATCCGCGGTGGCGGCGTCGCTCCTGCTTTACCGGCTGATCTATTTCCTCGTGCCCTTCTTCCTCGCGCTGCTCGCGCTGGCGGGCTACGAGCTGTTCCGCTCGGCCGGAGGGCGCCTGCCGCGGGGCCAGTGGGGCCGCGCGCTGGCCGCCGTCGATCCGGCCTTCCGCGCCGTCGAACGGATCGCGCCGATGGTGCTGGGTACCATGATCCTCGGGGCCGGGCTCTGGATGAGCGTCGCCTCGATCCTGCCGCCCGCCACCGAAGCCGCGCGCGCCGCCGAAGAGCTGTTCCCGCTTCCGTTTATCGAGGGTTCGGCGCTGGCTTCCAGCGTGATCGGCTCGGCGCTGGTGCTGATCTCCTTCGGGGTGATGCGCCGCGCGCTGGCGGCGTTCTGGCTGGCCGTCGCGGTGATGGAGGCGGGGGCGGCGGTGGCGCTGGTACAGGGGGTCGATCTCGACCGCGCGGTGCTGCTGGCGACCGGCGCGCTGCTGCTGCTGCCCTTCCGCCATGCCTTTCACCGCCACACCATGCTGAGCCATGCCACGCTGACCCCGGCCTGGGGCGCGCTGACCGTGGCGCTGATCGCGGGCTTCGGCTTCGTGCTGTTCTTCGCGCATAAGGACACGCCCTATGCGCATGAGCTCTGGTGGCAGTTCGCGGTGAACGAGCGCGCGCCGCGGGCGTTGCGGGCGGGGTTGCTGGGCAGCCTCGTTCTGGGGCTGGGGGCGCTTCTGATCCTGTTGCGCACGCCCCGGGTCACGGCGGTGCCGCCGGCCGGGGAGGATCTGGAGCGGGCGGGGCGCATCGCGGCGGGCGGCGACAACCCCGATGCGGGCTTCGCGCTGACCGGCGACAAGTCGATCCTGGTATCGGATGACGGCCGCGCCTTCGTGATGTTCGCGGTGTCGGGGCGGTCCTGGATCGCCTATGGCGGCCCGGTCGGGCCTGCCGATGCCGCCGAGGACGTGGCCTTCGCCTTCGTCGACGCGGCCCGGCGCGCGGGTGCGCGGCCCGCCTTCTACGAAGTCCGGGCCGCCGATGTGCCGATCATGCTCGATCTGGGACTGTCGCTGCACAAGATGGGCGAGGAGGCGGTGGTCGATCTGACCGCGTTTTCGCTTGAGGGATCGGCGCGAAAGAAGCTTCGGGCGGCGCATGCCCGGGCGCTGCGGGACGGCTTGTCGCTGGACTGGGCCGAGCCGCCCCATGCGCCCGCTTTCCTGGCCGAGCTCGGGGTCGTGTCCGAGGCCTGGCTTTCGGCCAAGCGGGCGCGCGAGAAGGGGTTTTCGGTCGGCCGCTTCGATCCCGGCTGGCTGAACCGCTGGCCGGTGGCGACGGTGCGCCAGGACGGCCGGGTGGTGGCCTTCGCCAATGTGCTGGTCACTGACAGCCGGGCCCAGGCCGCCATCGATCTGATGCGCCATGTCGAGGATGCCCCCTCCGGCACCATGGAGTTCCTGTTCACCGCGCTGATGCTGCGGCTGAAGGAAGAGGGCCATGCCGCCTTCTCGCTGGGAATGGCCCCGCTCTCGGGGCTGAGCCCCGAACGCAGCCGCAGGCTCTGGGACCGCTTCGGCGCGCTGATCTACCGCCATGGCCGCAGCTTCTACAATTTCGAGGGGCTGCGCGCCTTCAAGGCCAAGTTCGATCCCGACTGGCGGCCGCGCTATCTGGCCGCGCCCACGACGCTGCCGCCGCTCCTGACGCTGGCCGATGCGGCCCGGCTGATCGGCGGCCGCCACGAACGCCGTCATAACGAGCGCCGCCAGACCGTGCGTCGCAAGGCGGATCGCGGCGAAGAGACCTGAGCGCGCCTTGGTCCGGCCGTGGCCGGGCCTGCGATTCGAGGCAGGTCTCCTTCCCCATTCTGGCATGCCATTTCATCATGCCCTCCCAAGAAGATTAAATTTCAGGCATTCGCCGTTTTTTGGGCGCTGCGGCATCCTGCCGGACCGCGCCTGACCCTCCTGATCCGGCAGCGCTGGGGCAAAGTGACCGCGGGACGCGGCGACAGGATGCCCGCGGGACGGAACAAGGAGGTTCAACTTGCTTGGAATAAAGAAGACTTTCGCCATGCTCATGCTGTCGGCGGGGCTGGTCTCGGCGCAGGGGGCGCTGGCCCAGGGCACGCTGCGGATCGGCATGACCGCGGCCGACATCCCGCTGACCACCGGCCAGGCCGATCAGGGCGGCGAGGGCATGCGTTTCATGGGCTACACGGTCTATGACTCGCTTGTCGAATGGGACCTGAGCTCGGCCGACAAGCCCTCGACGCTGATCCCGGGGCTCGCCACCGAATGGGCGGTCGATGCCGAGGACAAGACGAAATGGATCTTCAGGATCCGCGAGGGCGTCACCTTCCATGACGGCTCGGAGTTCACCGCCGAAAGCGTGGTCTGGAACCTCGACAAGCTGCTCGATGACAGCTCCGAGCAATACGACCCGCGCCAGGCGGCGCAGGGCAAGTCGCGGATCCCGGCCGTCGCGAGCTATCGCGCCATCGACCCGCTGACGCTCGAGATCACCACCAATACCCCCGATGCCACGCTGCCCTATCAACTGGCCTGGATCCTGATGTCCTCGAAGGCCAACTGGGAGGCCCATGACAAGGACTGGGAAAAGGTCGCGATGGAGCCCTCGGGCACCGGTCCCTGGAAGCTCGAGGAATTTGTGCCGCGCGAACGCGCCGAGATGGTGCCCTTCGCAGAATACTGGGACGAGACCCGGGTGCCGAAGCTCGACAAGCTGGTGCTGATCCCGCTGCCCGAGCCCAATGCCCGCGCGGCCGCTCTTCTGTCGGGACAGGTCGACTGGATCGAGGCGCCCGCGCCCGACACCATCCCGGCGATGCGGGCGAACGGCTTCGTGATCTCGTCGAACACCTATCCGCATAACTGGACCTGGCATCTGTCGCGGCTGGAGGGCTCGCCCTGGAACGACATCCGCGTGCGCAAGGCCGCGAACCTGGCCATCGACCGCGAGGGGATGGGCGCACTTCTGGGCGGTCTGATGGTGCCCGCCAAGGGCTTCCTGCCGCCCGGCTCGCAATGGTTCGGCAATCCGAGCTTCGATGTGCGCTACGATCCCGAAGAGGCGAAGAAGCTGCTGGCCGAGGCGGGCTACGGCCCCGACAAGCGGCTGAAGGTCAAGGCGCTGATCTCGCCCTCGGGCTCGGGCCAGATGCTGCCGCTGCCGATGAACGAATACATCCAGCAGAACCTGGCCGAGGTCGGCATCGATGTCGAGTTCATGGTGGTCGAGTGGAACCAGATGATCAATCTCTGGCGCGCGGGCGCGGCCGATCCGGCGGTCGAGGGCAGCCAGTCGATCAACTTCACCTATTTCATCCAGGACCCGTTCACCGGGCTGATCCGGCATCTCGCCTGCGATCTGATCGCGCCGAACGGCACCAATTGGGGCCATTACTGCGATCCCGGGATGGAGGAGCTGTTCAACCAGATCCGCACCACCTTCGATCCGGCCGAACAGGATGAGGTGATGCGCCGGACGCATGAGAAATTCGTCGATGACGCGCTGTTCCTGATGGTGACCCATGACGTGGCGCCGCGGGCCATGAGCCCGAGGGTCAAGGGCTTCGTGCAGGCCCAGAACTGGTACCAGAACTTCTCGTCGATCACGATGGAGTAGCGGCCCGTCCGGGCCCGAAGACCCCGCCGCCCGGGCGCGGCGGGGCGCTTTCCCAAGGAACTTTCCCAAGGAAAAAGTGCCCCCCCATGTTCAGCTATCTTCTCAGGCGTCTGATCCTCGTGCTGCCGGTGGCCTTCGGCGTTTCGGTGATCTGCTTCCTCTTGGTGCAGATCGCGCCCGGCGACCCGCTGACCGCGATCATGCCGGTCGATGCCACGGCCGAGGAACAGGCGGCGATGCGCGCGGCCTACGGTTTGGACAAGCCCCTGCCGCTGCAATACGCGATCTGGGTCGGCAATCTCGCGCAGGGCGATATGGGCCGCTCGATCGCGACCGGGCGCCCGGTCGCGGCCGAGGTCTTCGGCGCGGTGCAGAATTCGCTGCTGCTCGCGCTCAGCGCCGCCGTCATCGCCTTTCCCATCGGCATCTTCCTCGGCTTTCTGGCCGGCTATTTCCGCGACACCGCGCTCGACAAGGCGGTGACGGCGGTCTCGATCGCGGGCGTTTCGGTGCCGAATTACTGGCTCGGCATCGTGCTTGTCATCATCTTCTCGGTCAATCTGGGCTGGCTGCCCTCGATGGGGGCGGGCCCCGGGGGCTCGCGCGACTGGTCCTGGAACTGGGAGCATATGCGCCATCTGGTCCTGCCCGCGGTGACGCTGGCGGTGGTGCCCATCGGCATCGTCGCCCGCACCGTGCGGGCGCTCTCGGGCGACATTCTCGGCATGGATTTCGTGCAGGCGCTTTACGCCAAGGGCATGAGCCGGCTCGACGTGCTGATCCATGTCGGCCGCAATGCCGCCGCGACCGCGCTGTCGGTGATGGGGCTGCAACTGGGCTATCTGCTTGGCGGCTCGATCCTGATCGAGACCGTGTTCAACTGGCCGGGCTCGGGCTTTCTGCTGTCGAACGCGATCTTCCAGCGCGACCTGCCGCTTCTGCAGGGCACGATCCTGGTGCTTGCGCTGTTCTTCGTCGCCATGAACCTCATCGTCGACGTGGCCCAGGCCGCCATCGACCCGCGGATAAAGAGGAGCTGAGCCGATGGCGCTGACCGAAACCCTCGAGCCGGTTCAGACCCCCGAGGCGCGCAAGGGCTACTGGGCGGGCGTGGCCGGGCGGCTGGCGCGCGACCCGGTCTCGATGCTCTGCCTCGCCGTGGTCGTCATGCTGATCCTCGCCGCGATCTTCGCGCCGTATCTCGGGCTTGCCGATCCCTACAAGGGCTCGATGATCGCGCGGCTGAAACCCATCGGCACGCCCGGCCATCTCCTCGGCACCGACGAGCAGGGCCGCGACATGCTGGCCCGTCTGATCCATGGCGGGCGGCTGACGCTGTTCATCGGGCTGATGCCGGTGGTCTTCGCCTTCTTCATCGGCACGGCCCTAGGCATCGTCGCGGGCTATGTCGGCGGCAGGCTCAACACCCTCATCATGCGGGTGGTCGATGTCTTCTTCGCCTTCCCCTCGGTGCTTCTGGCCATCGCCATCTCGGGTGCGCTGGGGGCGGGCATCGTCAATTCGCTGGTCTCGCTGACCATCGTCTTCGTGCCGCCCATCACCCGCGTCGCCGAGGCGGTGACCTCGGGCGTGCGCAGTCTCGATTACATCGACGCGGCCCGCGCCACCGGCGCCAGCGCGCTGACCGTGATCCGGGTCCATGTCATCGGCAACGTGCTGTCGCCGATCTTCGTCTATGCCACCTCGCTGACCAGCGTCTGCATGATCCTCGCGGCGGGGCTTTCCTTCCTCGGGATCGGCGTCCGCCCGCCCGAGCCGGAATGGGGCCTGATGCTGAACACGCTGCGCTCGGCGATCTATGTCGATCCGTGGCTCTCGGCGCTGCCGGGGGTGATGATCTTCGTCACCTCGCTGTGCCTCAACCTGCTGAGCGACGGCGTGAGGAGTGCGATGAATGTCCGCGACTGAGCTTTACGACCTTCTTCCCGACCGCGGCGGCCCGGCCCAGCCCCTTTTGACGGTGCGGGGGCTGCGGAAATACTTCCCCGTCCGGGGCGGCATCCTCGGCCGCACCCAGGCCATGGTGCAGGCCGTTGACGGGGTCTCCTTCGAGGTCCGGAAGGGCGAGACGCTGGGCATCGTCGGCGAATCCGGCTGCGGCAAATCGACCACGGCACGACTGGCGGTGGGGCTGATCGAGCGCGACCGGGGCGAGATCATCTTCGACGGCGACGCGCTGGGCGACACGCTTAGCTTGCGCGAGTTGCGCCGCGGCATCCAGATGGTGTTCCAGGACAGCTATGCCTCGCTGAACCCGCGGCTGACCATCGAGGAGTCGGTGGCCTTCGGCGCCAGGGTGCAGGGCCTTTCGGACCCGATGGGGCGGGCCCATGGCCTGCTGACCCGGGTGGGGCTCGATCCTGCGCGCTTTGCCCAGCGCTATCCGCATGAGCTGTCGGGCGGCCAGCGCCAGCGCGTGAACATCGCCCGGGCGCTGGCGATGTCGCCCCGGCTGGTGGTGCTGGACGAGGCGGTCTCGGCGCTCGACAAGTCGGTCGAGGCGCAGGTCCTGAACCTGCTGGCCGATCTGCGCGCCGAATTCGGGCTGACCTATATCTTCATCAGCCATGATCTGAACGTGGTGCGCTACATCTCGGACCGGGTGCTGGTGATGTATCTGGGCGAGGTGGTCGAGGTCGCGCCGGTCGAGGCGATCTGGGCGCGGCAGGCCCATCCCTATACCCGCTCGCTGTTCTCGGCGATGCCCTCGATGGACCCGGACAACCGTACCGAGGAACCGCCCCTGACGGGCGATCCGCCGAACCCGATCGACCCGCCCGAGGGCTGCCGGTTTCACACCCGCTGTCCCTTTGCCGCAACGCTTTGCGGGCGCAAGGCGCCCGCGCTGCGCCCGCTCGACGACGGCGGCCATCTGGCCGCCTGCCACCTTCACGACCCGGCCTCGGGTCATCCAAAGGCGGGGAAGATCGCATGACCGACACGCTTCTCGACATCCGCAACCTCTCCGTCCGCTTCAGGGGCGCGCGCACGGTCCATGCCATCAACGATCTGTCGCTGTCGCTGGGGCAGGGCGAGACGCTGGCGCTTCTGGGCGAAAGCGGTTCGGGCAAGAGCGTCACGCTGAAGGCGCTCCTGGGGCTCCTGCCGCCGAAACGGACCGAGATCGAGGGCGATATCCGGGTCGGCGGCACCGATGTGCTGCGGCTGTCGGGGCGGGCGCTGAGGCGCTATCGCGGCGGCGAGGTGTCGATGGTGTTCCAGGAGCCGGCGCTGGCGCTCGACCCGGTCTACACCGTCGGCGCCCAGATCGCCGAGACGGTGATGCGGCACAAGCGGGTCCGGCGCGCCGAGGCGATGGAGGTCGCGCTTGATATGCTCCGGCGCGTCAGGATCCCATCGCCCGAGCGGCGGCTGCAGAATTTCCCGCATGAGTTGTCAGGCGGCATGCGTCAGCGGGTGATGATCGCGCTGGCGCTGGCCTGCCGGCCCCGGCTTCTGCTGGCCGACGAACCGACAACGGCTCTTGACGCCACCGTCCAGATCCAGATTCTGCTTCTGCTGCGCGAACTGCAGAAGGAATTCGGAATGGGGGTGGTCTTCGTCACCCACGATATCGGTGTGGCGGTGGAAGTCTCGGAACGGATCGCGGTGATGTATGCCGGCCGGATCGTCGAAGAGGGCACCACCCGTGAAATCATCCGGGATCCGCGCCACCCCTACACGCGCGGGCTTCTGGCGGCCAACCTGCACGATGTGGCACGGGGCAAGCGGCTTGCCGCGATCCCGGGCGCGCCGCCCGCGCTGGAGACCCGGCCCGCTTCCTGTTCCTTCGCTCCGCGCTGTGCGCTGGCCGGACCCGACTGCCGGGCCGGGCTGCCGCCGGTTCTGACCCCTGCGCCACGGCGCCGCGTGGCCTGTCTGCGCGCCGACGAGGCCGTTCCTGCCGAGTGACTGGATGCTGATCGAGAAAGATGCCTATCATGCCTTTATGCCTTATCCCGCCAATGCGGTGGACAATGCCCCTGACGGTCCGCTGGCCGGGCTGACCTTCGCGGTCAAGGATCTGTTCGACGTGAAGGGCTACCGCACCGGCTGCGGCTGCCCGCTGAAACTGGCCGCGAGCCTCGAGGCCGACAGCTCGGCCCCCGCCGTTCAGCGCCTGCTCGATGCGGGCGCGCGCTTCGTCGGCAAGACCCATACCGACGAGCTGGCCTGGGCGCTTTACGGAATGAATGCCCATTTCGGCACCCCGGTGAACCCGAAGGCGCCCGACCGCATTCCGGGCGGATCCTCCTCGGGCTCGGCGGTCGCGGTGGCCGCCGGACTGGCCGATATCGCCCTTGGCACCGATACCGGCGGCTCGATCCGGGCACCGTCGAGCTTTTGCGGGGTCTGGGGGCTTCGACCCACCCATGGCCGGGTGCCGCTCGAGGGCGCGATGGCGCTGGCGCCGAGCTATGACACGGCCGGGCTCATGGCGCGGGACGGTGCCACGCTTCTCAAGGCGGCCACGGCGCTGATGGCGCCCGACCCGGTGCCGCTGCCCGAGATGCCCGATCTGCTCTGGCCCGCCGACATGGTGGCCCAGCTCGACGAGGCGCCGCGCGCGGTGCTGGAGGCTGCGTTCGGGGCCATGCCCTCGCGCGAGGTCGAGGTCTATCCCGAGGGCGCGGCGGCGGCCTATGCCGCCTATCTGGTGACCAATGGCGCCGATGCCCGCGACACGGTGCTGCCCTTCATCCGAAGCTCGGGCATGCCGCTGGTGCGCGGCATCGACGGGCGCGCGGCGGCGGCCGAGGCGCTCGACGAGGCCGGGATCGACAGGGCCCGCGCCACCCGCCATGCCTTCACCGCCCATCTCGAGGAACTTCTGGTCGACGGCGTCCTGCTGGCGCCGGCGGTCCATGCCCCGCCCTTTGCGCTCGATGCGCCGGTCGAGGTCTTCGACGGCTTCCGTCATGACGCGATGCGGCTTCTCTGTGTCGCGGGGCTGGCAGGGCTGCCGCAGGTGGTGATGCCCGCGGGCATGGTCGAGGGGGCGCCCTACGGGGTGTCGCTGATCGGGCCGCGCGGCTCGGATCTGTCGCTGATCGCGCTGGCGCTCCGCTTCGCACCAGAGCCCCAGCAATGACCCTTTGTCCGGTCGAAAGCCGGCTTTGCGAGCTCGGGCACCGGCTGCCCGACAGCGCCCCCTCGCGGGCGCTGTTCCTGCCGGGCAAGATCAGCGGCAATCTGCTGTTCCTGTCCGGGCAGATCTGCGAATGGGAGGGGGAGCCGCGGTATTTCGGCCCGGCCGGGGACGATTTCGACCTGGCCGAGGCGCAGGCGGCGGCCCGGATGTGCGCGCTGAACCTCCTGTTCTCTGCCCGCAGCCTGCTGGGCGCACTGAGCCGGGTCCGCGAGGTCGTGCGTCTCGGCGGTTTCGTCTCGGCGCCTCCCGGTTTCGAGAGCGGGCCGATGATCGTCGACGGCGCCTCGCAGCTTTTCATCGATCTCTGGGGCGAGGCCGGACGGCATGCCCGCACGGCGGTCTGCGTGTCGTCGCTGCCGGCCAATGCCCTGGTCGAGATCGACGCGGTGTTCGAGATCGGCTGAGAGGCGACCGGTTGGGGCGCGCTCAGTCGGGGCGCCGCATCTCGGGGGCGGCGGCGATCAGCATCCGGGTATAGGCACTTTGCGGCGCGTCGAAGATCTGCGCGGTCGGTCCGTCCTCGATCAGCCGGCCGTGCCGGATCAGCGCGACCCGGTCGCAGAGATAATGCACCACGCCCAGGTCGTGGCTGATGAAGAGATAGGTCAGCCCCAGCCGGTCCTGCAGGTCGATCAGCAGGTTCAGCACCTGCGCCTGCACCGAGACGTCGAGAGCCGAGGTCGGCTCGTCGAGCAGCAGCAGCTCGGGGCGCGCGGCCAGCGCCCGGGCGATGCAGACCCGCTGCCGCTGTCCGCCCGAGAATTCATGCGGAAACCGGCGCAGATGCTCGGCCCGCAGCCCCACCATCGCCATCAGCTCGGCGGCACGCTCGCGCCGTCCGCGCCGGTCCAGACCGACGATCTCTCGATGCACCCGCATCGGTTCGGTCACGATCTGCTCGATGGTCATGCGCGGGTTCAGCGCGGCCTGCGGGTCCTGGAACACGATCTGGACCCGGGCGCGGAAGGCACGGAGCGCGCGCGGCCCGAACCTGGCCACGTCCTCTCCGCGATAGAGGATCTGCCCGGCATCCGGCGCCTCGAGCCGCAGGATCGCGCGTGTCAGCGTGCTCTTGCCCGAGCCGCTTTCGCCCACCAGCCCGAGGCTTTCGCCGCGCCCGATGCTCAGGCTTACATCCTCCAGCGCGATCACCTCGGGGCTGCGCGACAGCAGGCTCCGGCACGGGCGGTAGCGGCGGGTGAGGCCGCGGATCTCGAGAAGCGGCTCAGCCATCGGCGGCCCCTGCGACGGGTACAGCGACGGCCCCTGCGACGGGGTGCAGGCAGAAGACCGAATGGCCGGCTCCGAGCGCGTATGTCGGGGGCAGGGCGGTGCGGCAGGCGGCTTGTGCGTGCGGACAGCGCGGGGCAAAGCGGCAGCCGGGCGGCGGGTCGAACAGGTCGGGCACGGTGCCGGGCAACCCCCGCAGCGCCCCGCGCGGCGTGTTCCGGGTCGGGATCGCGGCCATCAGCGCGCGGGTATAGGGATGGGCGGGCCGGTCCAGCAGCTCTGCCACCGGCCCGGTCTCGACCACATTGCCCGCATACATCACCGCGACATGGCTGCAGGTCTGCGCCACCACGCCCATGTTATGGGTGATCAGGATCACGCCCAGCCCGCGATCGGCCACCATGCCGCGCAGAAGCGTCAGGATCTGGGCCTGGACCGAGACGTCGAGCGCGGTCGTGGGCTCGTCGGCGATCAGCAGGTCGGGCCGCCCGATCAGCGCCATCGCGATCAGCACGCGCTGGCGCATCCCGCCCGAGAATTCATGCGGCCAGGCGTTCAGCCGCTGCCGGGCCGAGGCGATGCCGACGCGCTCGAGCATCTCGGCCGCCAGCGCCCGGGCCGCGGGCCGGGCGGGACCGGGGCCAAGCAGGTCGGGGGCGTGGCGCCCGGCGGCCAGTGCCGCGTCGACGAGCTGGTCGCCGATCCGCATGGTCGGGTTGAGATTGGTGCCCGGGTCCTGGAAGATCATGCCGATGCGGCGGCCGCGCAGCGCCCGCATCCGGTGCTCGGAGAGCGTCATCAGGTTCTCTCCGTCAAGGCGGATCTCGCCCGACGGGTAGTGCGCGGGCGGCTGCGGCACCAGCCGCGAGACCGACAGCCCGGTCAGCGACTTGCCGCAGCCCGACTCGCCCACCAGCCCCAGGATCTCGCCGCGCGCGACGCTCAGCCCGACCCCGTTCAGCACATGTGCCGGGCCGTCGCCGGTCATCATCCTCAGATGCAAATCGCGGATCTCGAGCAGCGGCGGCGCCATCAGTGGCGCCCCTTCGGGTCGAGCAGGTCGCGCAGCCCGTCGCCCAGCAGGTTGAAGCCGAACACCGACACGAAGATCGCAAGCCCCGGCGCCATTGCCGTCCACCAGACATCCGGCATGTAGTTGCGCGCGGTCGCCAGCATTGTGCCCCATTCCGGCACCGGCGGCCGCACCCCGATGCCGATGAAGCCGAGCCCGGCCACGGCGAGGATCGCGAAGCCCATGTCGAGCGACATCTTGACGATCACCGGCGAGAGACAATTGGGCAGCACATGGCAAAACAGCACCCGCGCCTGAGAGGCGCCCATTGCCCGGGCGGCGGTGACATAGACCGCCTCGCGTGCCGACAGCACCTCGCCGCGCAGCAGCCGGGCATAGCCGGGCCACCAGCCCAGCGAGATCGCCAGCACCATGTTCTGGAAGCCCGGCCCCAGCGCCGCGGCGATGGCCATGGCGAGGATCAGGTTCGGAACCGTCAGCACCAGATCGGTCAGCCGCATCAGGATCTCGTCGATCCAGCCGCCCGCAAAGCCCGCGATGGCGCCGACAAGCGTGCCGATGGCGCTGCCGATCAGCACCACCGCAAAGCCCGCCAGCACCGAGACGCTGGCGCCCGCGAGGGTCAGCGACAGCACGTCCTGCCCGAGCTCGTTGGTGCCGAAGGGATGCGCGGCCGAGGGCGGCAGGAAGCGCGCGGCGGTGTCGATGCCGCCCGCGACATGATCGGGATAGGGCGCGAGAAACGGGCCGAGGGCGGCCGTCGCCAGCACCAGCGCGACCAGCCCCGCGCCGACCATCGACAGCCGGCTCTGGCGGAACCTGCAGAAGGCGCGGTGCAGCCCCTCGCGGCGTGGGCGCAGGGGGGGGGAGGTCAGGGCGCTCATCCGTAGCGGACCTTCGGGTCGACCAGCCCGTAGGCCAGGTCGATGACGAGATTGACGAAGATGAAGATCAGCCCGCTGACGAGCGCCACCCCGATCACCGGCATCATGTCCTGGCTGAGGATCGCGCGCGTGGCGTAAAGCCCGAGCCCGGGCCAGTCGAACACGGTCTCGACCAGCACCGTCCCGCCCAGAAGCCAGCCGATGTAGAGCCCGGTCACCGTCAGCGTCGACGAGATCGCGTTGCGGCCGACGGTCTTGATCAGGATCTTGCGGCGCGGCAGGCCGAGGGCGCGGGCGGTGGTGACGTAATCCTCGGCCATCACCTCGATCGCCGCGGCGCGCATGGTGCGCATGATCGCGGCCAGCGGCGAGAGCGAGAGTGCGAGGGCGGGCAGGGCGAGATGGCGGCAGGCCGCGCCCAGCGTCCGCCACTCGCCCGCCAGTGCCGCATCGAGGGTGACGAATCCCGTCACCCGGGGCGGCGGAAAGGTCACGACCGGAAGCTGTCCGCCCAGCGGCAGCCACATCAGCCACATCGCGAAGACCAGTTGCAGCAGCAGGCCGAGGAAGAAGCGCGGCATCGAGATCGCCCCGATCGCCAGCACCTGGCTGAGATAGTCGGGCCAGCGATTGCGCCAGAGCGCGGTCAGAAGCCCCAGCGGCAGGCCGATGGCCAGCGCGATCATCATCGCGGACAGCACCAGTTCCAGCGTCGCGGGCAGATAGGTGGCGATATCCTCGGCGACCGGGCGCCGGGTCATCAGCGAGCGCCCCAGATCGCCCCGGGCCAGCCCCGAGACATAGCTGAGATACTGCTCCCAGACCGGCCGGTCGAGCCCGAACTCCCGCGCCAGCGCGGCGCGCTCGGCCAGTGTCGCATTGGGGCCGGCGGCCAGCCCGACCGGATCGCCCGGCAAGAGCCTGGCGATGGCGAACATGATCAGCGTCAGCCCGATCAGGACGGGCACGAGCATCAGGAGGCGGCGGAGGAGAAAGCTCAGCATGGGCCGGCTCCCCGACCGCGCCGCGCCTGCCGCGCCGGCTGTGGCGCGGCGGGACGGATGCCCGGCCTCAGCTCAGCGACAGCGGCCAGCATTCGATGGCGTTCGAGGCGACCGGGGTGAACACGTAGTTCTGAACCGACGCGCGCAGCCCGAGCTTGCGCTTTTCGAGCACCCCGAAAATGTCGGGCGCATCCGCCACCACCGCGCGCTGGAAATCGCCGTAGATCTGCCGGCGTCTGTCGGGATCGATCTCGGCCCGGCCCGCCTCGATCAGCCGGTCGACCTCGGGACTGGAATAGACCGCGTTCTGCCAGTTTCCGTTCGAGGCGGAATGATAGGCGGCATAGGCGATATTGTCGGGATCGCCGTAATTCGCGGTCTGATAGACCGGGAAGAAGTCGGGGAAGGTCTCGGGGCGGGCGCAGGCGGCGACCATGTCGGGCCAGGACAGCGGCTGGATCTCGAGCCCGATGCCAAGCGCCTTGAGGCTGTCGAGCAGCACCATCGCATAGCGCCGCTCCTGCTCGAGATGCGAGACATAGACCATCTTCAGCGTGATCCCGCCCTCGGGCGTGGCGGTCCTGGCCAGATGCGCGCGCGCGGCCTCGGGATCGTGTCGCGGCACCTCCAACCCGGGATCGTGGCCGAGAATGCCATTGGGCAGAGGCCCGACCATCAGCTCGGCATATCCGGCCGTATCGAGCAGCGCCCGGTAGTTCACGGCATAAGAGATCGCGCGGCGCATGTTGATATCGGCCAGCGGACCGTGGCGGGTGTTCATCTTGATCGAGAAGGTGCGGTATTCGGGTTCGATCACCCGGACCACGCCGGGCGCGCCCTCGAGCGCGTCCATGTCCTCGGAGCTCAGATCGAGCGCGGCATGGGTTTCGCCCCGCTGCAGCATCAGCCTCTCGCTGGCCGCCTCGCGCGAGACGCGCCAGATGATGCCGTCGAGATTGCCCCCGCCGGGCTGCCAGGCGGTCGGCGCGCGCAGGAAGCGGTACAGCGCGCCGGAGCGGCTTTGCTGAAGCTGGAACGGTCCCGAGGCGGCGGTATTCGACATCAGCCAGCTCTGGCCGTCATCCTCGCCCAGATGGGCCTCGACCACGGCCTTCTCGACCACCGCGAACCAGGGCAGTACCGAGAGGAACGCGGCGAAGGGTGCTGCAAGCGAGATCCTGACCGTGGCCGGATCGAGCGCCTCCAGCCCCTCGGGCGTGACGATGTTGCGCAGCATCCAGGAATTGCCCTTGGCGAGACGCAGCGCGCGGGCGAAGGAATAGACCACGTCCTCGGCGGTGACGGGTTGCCCGGAATGGAACCGCGCTGCCGGATCGAGCCGGAAGGTGAAGACCATGCCGTCTTCGGAGGTCTCCCAGCTTTGCGCCAGCCCGGGCACCGGTTCGGGGGGCGTGCCCGCGGTCCGCAGCAGCGGGTCATAGACATTGCGCATGAAGAAGGCCGGGGCCGAGCCCGAGGTGGTATGCGGGTCGAGATTGGGGAAATCACTGCCCGAGGCAATGATCATCAGCCTTGGGTCC
Organism: Rhodovulum sp. MB263; assembly: GCF_002073975.1. Classification (NCBI taxonomy): domain Bacteria; kingdom Pseudomonadati; phylum Pseudomonadota; class Alphaproteobacteria; order Rhodobacterales; family Paracoccaceae; genus Rhodovulum; species Rhodovulum sp. MB263. The sequence goes on from NZ_CP020384.1 coordinate 1,684,792, forward strand.
CTGGCCAGGACGGGGGCGGGCAGGGCGGCGGCAAGCGTCCCGGCGGCCAGGCCGGATCCGGCCAGCGCAAGGACCTTGCGCCGGGTCGGCGCTTCAGGCGAATGGGGCATTCGAGGTCTCCGAGTTGGATGTGCCCGTTCCGGGTCTCGTTGGCAATGGGTCAGACGTGACAGTTTCCGAATATGGAACTTTCAGCCCGCTGTCGCCTCGTCCGGTACGGCATCCGCCGTGCGGTATTCCGTCGCGGCAGCCTCGGGAGAGACCAGACCGAGTGCCAGATCGCGGGCCAGAGCGGCCGGTCCACGCGTCTCGGCCGGGCCGTAGCCCGCGCCGCCCGCCAGTGTCAGTTCGACGATTTCGTCGGTTCCGCTCAGGCTCAGCAGCGCGCCGTGGCCGACATCCTGCAGCAGCTTTCCGTCCGGGTCGAGCACCCGGCCCGAGGCCTTGCCGCCGGGGCGCCCGCCGAAAAGGCCCGGGACCGGCGTCGCGGTGCCCTCGGGGTGAAGGAGGACCTGCATCGGCGTGCCATCCGCCTCGCGCTTGCGGAAACGCAGGATCTGGCCCAACCCGCCGCGATGCCGGCCGGGGCCGCCGGTATCGGGGGCGAAGCGCTTGCAGAGCACCAGGATCGGCGTGCGGCTCTCGATCATCTCGACCGAGGTATTGGCCGCCGAGGTCGGCCAGAGCAGCGCCGAGTGCCCGTCGCCATGGGCCGAGGCGCCCTGGCCGCCGCCCAGGAGCAGAAGATCGGAATAGAGATCGCCGCGGGCATCCCTGCCATAGATATGGATCGAGCTCGGCAGCCCGGTATGGGCCTGCACGCCGCTTGCGGCGGCATCGGCCATCGCCCGGAAGATGTTGGGCGCGAGATACCAGCCGGTTCGGGTGCGCATGTTGACCGAGGCCGGAAAGGCGGGGTTCAGCACCGAGCCCTCGGGCGCGGTCACCCGGAACGGCCGGTAGCATCCGGCATTGCCGCGCACGCCCGGCGTCAGCATGCATTTCAGCGGATAGGTGGCATGGGCGGCGGTGTAGTTCAGCGTCGAATTCAGCCCGCCTTGCGGCAGTTGCGGCGGCGCGCCCTCGAAATCGACCAGCATGGCGTCGCCCTCGACCGCGATCCGCACCGGAAATTCCAGCGCCTCGCCCTGCGGCGCGCAAATGATGCTGCTGCGATAGTCGCCATCGGGCAGGGCCCGGATCGCCGCGCGCATGGCGCGTTCCGACAGGCCCTGCACCACCTCGGCCAGCGCCCGGAGGTCGTGCATGCCGTAATCGGCCATGAAGGCATCCAGCCGCTCGGCGCCCAGCGCATTGGCGGCGACGAAGGAGAAGATGTCGCCCAGCACCTGATCGGGGTTGCGCACGTTCTGCCGGATCAGCTCGATCAGGGTCTCGTTCGGGCGGCCGCCATCGAACAGCTTCATCGGCGGGATCTGCAGCCCTTCCTCGTAGATCTCGCGGGCCCGAAGCGAATCCCGGGTGCCGCCGATATCCGAGACATGGCCGACCGTGCCCATCAGCCCGACCAGCCTGCCGTTGCGGAAGGCGGGCGTGACCAGGGCGATGTCGAAGAGATGCCCGGCGCAGAGCCAGGGATCGTTGGTGATCAGCACATCGCCGGGTTTGAGCGTGTCGGCCGGATAGCGCGCCAGAAGCGCCTTGACCGCGCGCGGCAGCGTCAGGTTGAAGACCGGCATCGCGCGGGGCGAATGGGCCAGCGTCTCGCCCTCGGGGTCGAGCAGCTCGCAGGCGAAATCCTGTGCCTCGGCGATGATCAGCGAAAAGGCGGTGCGGCAGACCGTCAGCCACATTTCCTCGACGACATTCTCAAGCCGCGCCCACATGATCTCGAGCCCGACCGGATCGGCCTCGATCCGCGCCACCGCTTCGGCGCGGTCCATCGAGGCCGTCACCAGCGCGGCCGCCGCGGCCGGGCGTGCGACCTCGATATGAAGCGCTCCCCCGGCATCGACGCGGGCGGTGTCCCCGGGGCCGATCAGGGTGGTCGCCTCGCGCTCCTCGACGATGGCCGGGCCCGCGATGCGGTCTCCGGGGACAAGCGCGTATCGGTCGTAGATCGCGGTCTCGAACCGGCCCTGCTCGAACAGGCAGCTGCGGGTGCCCTTGAGGCGGGGCGAGTGGCTGGTCCTCCCGGGCGCGGCGCCCTCGCCATCAATGCCAGGCGTCAGCGCGGGGGCGGGCCCCGAGACCCGGGCCCGCAGCGCGATCACCTCGATCTCGGCCCCCTCGAAGGGCGGAGCATAACGCGCGGCATAGGCCGCCTCGAAGGCCGCCCGGAGGCGCGGGCCGTCTTCGGGGCAGAGCCTGCCGTCGGGCAGCGGCACCGAAATCTCGTGCATCTGGCCGCGCAGCCGCATCTCGGCGCTGTGCTCGACAGAGGTCTCCGTTTCGCCGATCCCGGCCCGGGCCAGATGGGCGCGGCCCTCGGCCTCGATCGCGTCGAGCGTCCGGTTGATTGCCGCCGCATCGATCCACTCGCCGACGGCAACGCGAAGCGTGCGCGCCGCCTCGAAGGACAGGGGGGCTGCGAGAAATCCCAGTGCCGAGGCCGCGCCCGAGGCGGGCGGCACCACCACACGGGCGATCCCGAGCGCGCGGGCCACATCGACCGCATGCGCGGGACCGGCGCCGCCGAATCCGACCATGGCGAAGTCGCGCGGATCGCGGCCGCGCTCGACGATATGCACGCGGGCGGCCGCGGCCATGTTCTCGACCACCACCTTGTGGATGCCGAGCGCGGCCTCATCGACGGACAGCCCGAGCGGCGCGGCGATACGGGCCACCGCCTGTCGCGCGGCCTCGGGCCTGAGCGCCATTCGGCCGCCCAGGAAGAAGCCCGGATCGTAATAGCCCAGCACCAGCGAGGCGTCGGTGACAGTGGGCTCGGTGCCGCCTAGCCCGTAGCAGGCCGGCCCCGGGTCGGACCCGGCCGAGCGCGGCCCGACCTTCAGCAGCCCGACCTCGTCGATCTCCGCGATCGAGCCGCCGCCCGCGCCGATCTCGATCATCTCGATCACCGGGGTCCGGATCGGCAGGCCCGAACCGCGGGTAAAGCGGCGCACCCGCGCGGCCTCGATCTCGGGCGCGATGGCGGCCTGCCCGTCCTCGATCAGTGCGGCCTTGGCCGTGGTGCCGCCCATGTCGAAGGAGATCATGTCGCTCAGTCCGGCCGCGCGGCCGAAAAGCCCGGTCGCCAGCGCGCCGCCCGCCGGGCCGCTTTCCAGCAGCCGGATCGGAAAGTCGCGCGCGGTCTCGAGCGGAATGAGCCCGCCGGCCGAATGCATCAGCCGCAGTGCCCCGGCGAATCCCCGGGCGGCAAGGGCGCTTTCGATCCGGCCCAGATAGCGGTGCATCAGGGGCTGCACATAGGCATTGGCCGCGGCGGTCGCGGTGCGGCGGTATTCGCCGATCCCCGCCACGACATCCGAGGAGACCGAGACCGCGAGACCGGGGAAAGCGCTACGCAGGATCCCGGCGGCGCGGCGCTCATGCGCGGGGTTGGCATAGGAATGTAGGAAGGCGATGGCCACCGCCTCGCAGCCCGCGCCGACCAGTTCGGCGCCCGCCCGCTTCAGCGCGGCCTCGTCAAGGGTCAGCAGGACCCGGCCGGTGGCGTCGATGCGCTCGGGCACCTCGAGCCTCAGGTCGCGCGGGACCAGCGGCTCGGGGAAGGGCAGGAAGAGGTCGTAGATGTCGTAGCGCTGCTCGGTCCCCATCTCGAGGATGTCGCGGAACCCCTCGGTCGCGATCAGGCCGGTCCGGGCGCCGGTCCGCTCGATCACCGCATTGGTGACGAGGGTCGTGCCATGGACGATTTCCGACAGATCGCCGGGGCCGATCCCCTGCATCGCGAGGATCTCGTCAAGACCGGCCAGCGCGGCCTCGGAGGGGTCCTGCGGCGTCGTCAGGCGCTTGTGCAGGGTCAGGGCGCCGGTGGTGCCGTCATGCAGGACGAAATCGGTGAAGGTGCCGCCGATATCGAAGCCGAGACGCCATTTTGCCACCGGCGCGCTCATGCCGGGGCCCGGTCCCTTTCGGCGTGGCAGATCAGCGAATCCCCCAGCGCCTCGGCAATGCCGCCGGCCCCCTCGACCAGCGTGCCGATCATGTCGTCGCGTTCGCTGTCCGAGACGAGGTTGTGCGGATAGACCAGACAGAGGCTGACCGCCTCTCCGGTGACCGGGTCGCCCACCGCCACCGCGAGCCCGTCGACCCCGGGCATCGTCTGCTGCGACACGAAGGCATAGCCCTGCTTGCGGACAGGGTCGAGATCGCGCGACAGCCGGTCGGCGGCGAGCCGGTCGCCGTAAAGCCGCGCGAGTTCCTCGTCGGAGAGCCGCGCCAGCAGGCTGCGACCGGTGGCAGAGCGTTCGGCAGGCAGGCTGCGGCCGGTCGCAGAGCCGACGCGCAGCGCGTTGGTGCCCTCGAAATCGGCCACCGCCATCACGTTGCGGCCATCGCGGATCGAGACATAGCCGGTATGGCCGAATTGCTGGCTGGCCTCGTGGACCACCGCGCGGGCGCGGCCGAAGACGCTTGAGGAATAGCGGTAGGCGGCGGCGATGTTCAGCATCATCCGCCCGGGCCGGTGGCGGCGGGTGCCGCCGATCTCTTCCAGCATGCCGGTTTCGCGCATGGTCTTCAGCAGCCGCGAGGCCGAGGCTTTCGGCAGCCCCAGACGCTCGGACACTTCGGACACCGTCAGATCCGTACAGTCGTTACCGAAACAGCGCAGCACATGGGCTGCATTCTCGAGAATGGTCATCACAGCGTTCCAAAACACGGAAAAACGGTTCCGTTTCCCGCAACAATTGCCGCTGCCCCGGCGCCGCGTCAATCGTAAACGGAACGTCAGAGCGGGCGGGGCCTGCCGGTCGCGGCGCTTGTCCGGCGATCCGGGGGGGCTGGAAGCCTTCCCGCGACGGGGCCGAAGGCGCGTCGTCCGCATGGTCGCGACGCGGTTTCGGGACGCCGCCCGGGCGCGTGCAGAGCCGGGCGAGGGACCCGGCCACCGGGCGGCACCGCGCATGTCCTGCCCTGCCGGCCCATCGCCAGGCCGGGTTCCGGAAAGGTCTCTGGAAAGGGCCCGGCCTGCGATTGCACTCGGGCCCGAAGCGCGGCATGGTGCCGCTCCGGCAGGGCGGCCCCGGCGGCAAGGCCCGCGCGACGGCCGGAACGACAGCAAAACGGATAGCCCGATGGATGAGACCCACGCCCCCGATGCGACCCCCTCGCGCAACGGCACGGCGCAACCGACTGCCCTGCCTTCTGCCCGGCCGGCCGGGGCGGCAAGACGGCGCGCGGCCTTTCCTTCCAGCCCCGAGGCGCGGGCGTTCCGGCGCCGGTTCTTTCCCGAGGCCAGTGCCGCGGACTGGTCCGACTGGCGCTGGCAGCTGCGCGCGCGGATCCGCTCGCTCGACGGGCTCGCGCAGGTGTTCCGTCTGTCAGAGGACGAGCGCGCGGCGGTCGCCCGGCGCCAGAGCGGGCTGCCGGTCGGCATCACTCCCTATTACGCCTCGCTGATGGGGCGCGACGATCCGGCCGAGCCCTTGCGCCGGACCCATATTCCGGTCGGGCAGGAATATCTGCGCCTGCCGGGCGAATCCGACGACCCGCTTGGCGAGACCCCCGACAGCAAGGTGCCGGGGCTGGTGCATCGCTATCCCGACCGGGTGCTGTTTCTGGCCACCGGCACCTGCTCGACCTATTGCCGCTATTGCACGCGCTCGCGGATGGTCGGCCAGCCCGGCGGCGAGGAGGGGATCTCGGCCCGCAACTGGGAGCGCGCCTTCGCCTATATCGCGGCCCATCCCCGGATCCGCGACGTTCTGGTCTCGGGCGGCGATCCGCTGACCCTGTCCGATGACAAGCTCGATTATCTTCTCGGCCGCCTGCGCGCCATTCCGCATGTCGAGTTCATCCGGATCGGGACCAAGGTGCCCTTGGTGCTGCCGATGCGGATCACCGGGGCGCTGACGCGGATGCTGCGGAAGCACCACCCGCTGTGGATGTCGCTGCATTGCACCCACCCGGCCGAGCTGGCACCCGAGGCGACCGAGGCGCTGACGCGGCTTGCCGATGCGGGCATTCCGCTCGGGGCGCAGACCGTGCTGCTCAGGGGCATCAACGACACGGTCGAGACCATGCGCACGCTTTGCCGCGGGCTTCTGAAGCGGCGGGTCCGGCCCTATTACCTGCTGCAATGCGACCCGATCACCGGGTCGGGCCAGTTCCGCACGCCGATCGAGACGGGGCTGGACCTCATCGACGGGCTGCGCGGCCATCTGACCGGCTATGCGGTGCCACAGTACATCATCGACGCGCCGGGGGGCGGCGGCAAGGTGGCGCTGGTGCCCGACCATATCGAGGGGCGCGAGGGCGACGATCTGCTGCTGCGCAACTTCGAGGGCCGGATCTACCGCTATCCCGATCCGGGCGGGCGGATCGGCGCGCGCGACTGAGATGCCGTTTCCGGCAGCCCGGTCCGGAACTTCTTGCACAAATTGTAATTTTCTTCGATTTTAAACGGGCTAAGTCGTATTTTCGCTTGATTTTAAGGAACGACCCGTTGCGCGCTGGGGGCGCCAGGGGTGACGTTCAATTCATTTATCTGCGGCGCTGGAAAATCCGGCGTCGATCGGCCGGAAACGGACGTGAAGGGGGAAAAATGGAAAGAAGGGACGCCATCGAGGGCGGCGGTGCCTTTGGCCGTTGCGATTTCGATCCGACGCGGGGACGCGACAGGGCGGTTGCGCGGGCAGCCCATGCAAGACGGGTCCGGCGCCGGGCCGGGTCGGCGGCATCGCGCCGTCGGCGCGGGCCGGATCACGGGCCCGCCGGCCTGACCGCGGCCTGGCCGTCTCTGTCAGGCCCGAACGATTGCTCGGCCGCGCCCGGGTTCGACCGCAACAGAGGCCTGCGCGCCCGGGCCCCACGCCCGTTCCGGCCGGGAGTGTCCGCAGATGCATGAGGCGGATCTGGCGGTGGTCGGGGCGGGGCCGGCCGGGATGGCCGCTGCGGGTGAGGCGGCGCAGGCCGGGCTGCGGGTCGCGCTGTTCGATGCGCAGACGAGGCCGGGCGGGCTGGTCTATCGCGATATATACCATGAAGAGCAGGAGTGGGAGGCCGCGCTGGATGCTGCCGCGCTCGAGGGGCGCAGTCTGATTGCCGGGCTCGACCAGCCCGGGATCAAGCTTATCGGCGGCGCCGAGGTCTTGTCCGTCGAGCCGGGCTTTCGGCTGACCTACCGGCAGGACGCGGTGGCGCGGACGCTGCGGGCCCGTCGGGTGCTGCTGGCGACAGGCGGGCACGAGCGTCCGATGCCGGTGCCGGGCTGGACCCTGTCGGGGGTATTGACCGTCGGGGCCGGGCAGATCCTGCTGAAAGAGGCCGGGTTGCTGCCGCGGCGTGCGGTGCTGCTGGGCACCGGGCCGCTGCTCTATCTGTTTGTGGTGCAGATGCTGCACGCCGGGGTGACGCCGACGGCGCTGATCGACACCCAGACACGGGGCGATCTGGCCCGGGCGATGTGTCATCTGGGCGGTGTCTTCGGCGGCTGGCCCCATCTTTCCGAAGGCTGGCGCATGCTGCGGATGCTGCGTCGGGCGGGGGTGCCGCGCATCACCGCGGCGCATGATGTCGTCATCGAGGGCGAAGAGCGGGCCGAGGCGGTGCGGTTCCAGCGTCGCGGCGCGCAGCACCGGCTGCCTTGCGATGCGGTTTTTCTGCATCACGGGGTAGAGCCCAACCTGCAGGTCTCCTGTGCGCTGGGGCTGGCCCATCGCTGGATGCCGCGTGAGCATTGTTTCACCCCGGTCTGCGATATCTGGGGCGAGGCGGTGGCGACCGAAGCCGGGCTCGCGGGGGTCTTCGTCGCGGGCGACGGCGCCGGCATCGTCGGCGCCCGGGCGGCCGGATTGCAGGGGCGGCTCGCGGCGCTCCGGGTCGCCGAGAGTCTCGGTCGGCTCGACACCGGCGCACGCGATGCGCTGGCCGCGCCGCTGCGGCGCCAGTTGCGGCGCGCGCTGGCGGTCCGGCCGTTCCTGGGCGCCGCTTATCCGCCATTCGCCGAGGCGTGCGGCCATGAGCGCGACGCGACCGACCCAGCCCTCGGCCCGGCCCTCTCGCGTCCTCCCCTCGGGATGGTTCTGCCCGGCGGCGTCCCGGGAGGTCTGGCCGAATTGGCCGGGAGTGGGGGCGAGGCCGTCGCCAATGGGGCAGGGGCGCTGTCCCCGGGGGCACTGGGCGATGGCTCCCCGGATGCGCCCGAAGCGGAGAAAATCGCAACCGGCCCGACCTGTCACGCAGGCGGGTCCTGAGCCCGTTCCCCTCGCGAGGAAACTTGGCCCGGACGGTGCGACAGAGGCCGTCCGGGCGCCGATGATCGCAGGAGGCGGCAATCAGTGCGTAAAGGTCGGGGCCCGGACGCGGCCGCCGGAAGGGCATCGGTTCCCGGGTTTAGGGCGGGCACGCGCATCCCGGACTGGCGGTACGGCCAGCACGTTGCCCGCAGGTCGGTGAAGCGGACCGGCCGCCGGCAGGCTGGCGGCCAAGACGGAGGCCTCCCTTCTCGGGGGCCGTTTCCCCGACGGATTTCGGGCCATTTCCCGGGGCTGAGCCAGGCCGGCATCCGCGATCGAGGGAGGTTGCCTCCGGGCCGGATGCGGGATCGGAACGGGCAGTTTTTTCGGCGCTTCACTCCGGCCACGTGCACCGTCAAGGCAGTCCCCCAGCCGGCCGCCGCAAGATTCCGGCCCTGCCGGATTGTTCTGGGATATCACGATTTTTCTTTGCAGATCATCAGGATGATGACGGATCTTTCCGCCGTGCATCGATTTTCTGGTCCAGAGGAAGCGGTCCGGATCGTTTTCGCGCCGCCTGCCAGGGATTGGTCCGTATGGCGCGCAGCGGGCTGCAATGGCGGGCCCTCGCAGCCGTCCTCAAGTCGCGACAGGGGCGCTTGTAACATCCTTGACCCTCACAGAGGTCGCGTGCGCCGGATTAGGGTTTCTCGATCTGACGATACGGCCCGGCCAGGCCGCTGCCGGGTTCCGACTTGACCCCTGTCTCCGGAATGCTAGTGAAGACGCAGGTCGGGCCTGTAGCTCAATGGTCAGAGCAGGGCGCTCATAACGCCTTGGTTGGGGGTTCGAGTCCCTCCGGGCCTACCAATGCAAAAGTAAAGATCGGATTTTAAAAGAAAATTCGAGATTGTGGGCCACGCCATTTCTCGCGTGGTCCACAATGCCAGATGACGGCAGCGATTTCGGCGGAGAGAATTTCGCCCATGGCTGACGCTTTCACCACCACCCGCTGCCACTGGATCCGCACCGACGACGGGCTCGATATCCTCATCCCGATGTGCTGCGGCAGCGCCGTAAACGGCCCGGACGCTTGGCGGTACACTGCTGCGCCACAGCTGGCCGACGCGGGCGTCGATATGCGCGACATCCAGGCCGTGACCGGCCACAAGACGCTCTCGATGGTTCAGAAATATACCGCCCAGGCGAACCAGAAAGCAGCTTCCAGAAGGGCGCAGACAGCACGCGAACAGAGCGGAAACGAAACAGGAAAGTACTAACAAACTGCCAAACTCGGCCGCTCGATCTGGGTCAGCGTTTCCAGTTCAGCAATTTTGCCTTTAAAATCAAAATGGTGCGGGTGAAGGGACTCGAACCCCCACGCCAAAGGCGCCAGAACCTAAATCTGGTGCGTCTACCAGTTCCGCCACACCCGCATCGCTTGCCCGGTCAGGTCCTCTCGGAAGGGAGAGAGCCGGGGGCAGGCGCATGTTTAGCAAAGGCCCCGAAGCGAGGCGAGCCCAAAAATCGGCTTCGGCTGCGACAATGACCGGGATGACGGGCGTTGGCCATCTTGGGACATCTGCTGAGGGGGCTCCGGGAGGACGTGACGGACCCGCATGCAGCCTGCCGGGGAGCAGGCGGTGCTTCGGGCCAGGCGCCGCGCCGCCGTCAGTTTGAACGCGGTGGCGCCTCTCGTCGGCGTGGCCCGACCGGGCATGACAGGGCGAGAACGGCAGGCGAGGCCGTGGCGGGTGTCTGACAGACCGGGCCACGGCTTACAGCGGCGGGTGGGGCGCAGTCGTGGCATCGAGGCGGGTGTTCCATGCCGATGTAAGCCGGGGCCGGGGCGGAGGAGGCAAGAGTGAAGGCGACGGTGGCGAAGGCGACGGGGGCGAAAAAGGCGGGAGCGAAAACGTGGACGCGCAGACGCCGGGGCGGCGGCCGGCCTCGGGCGTCTTTCGGAAAACGGCTCTGCGGTCTGTTTCCGGGCCGCCGCCCTTGGCCCGAGCGGGGGCTCAGGATGCGCCGGAGCGCAGCGCGCGATACCAGTCGACGATGCGCGCCCGTTCCTCGGGAGGCATCATCATGACGTTGCCGGGCGGCATGGCATGGCTCAGTCCGGCCTGGCGGTAGACCTGCCGGGCATGGCGCGCGAGGGTCGTCGCGCTGTCGAGCCGGACCCCCTTCGGCGCCTGACCGAGCCCGGGCCAGAGCGGCCGGGCGGTGTGGCACATCGCGCAGCGGCTCTCGACGATCTCCTGCACCTCGTCGAAGCCCGCCGAGGCGATCACGCGGTTCAGATGCGGGGGCAGGGCGGCCTCGGTCTCGGGCGCGGCAATGTCCGGGCTCGGCCAGAGCGACAGTGCCACGATGGCGGCAAACAGCGCCGCGGTCGCGCCCCAGGTCCACCAGGGGCGGCCCTTGCGGGCATGCATGCTGTTGAAGAAATGCCGGATCGTCACGCCCATCAGGAAGACGAGGCTTGCGATCAGCCAGTTATAGGGGCTCGCGAAGGCCAGCGGATAGTGGTTCGAGAGCATCAGGAAGATGACCGGCAGGGTCAGGTAGTTGTTATGGGTCGAGCGCAGCTTGGCGATGGCCCCGTATTTCGGGTCGGGTGTATGTCCCGCCTTCAGATCGGCCACGACGATCCGCTGGTTCGGCATGATCACCAGAAACACATTGGCCACCATGATCGTGCCGGTGAAGGCGCCCAGATGCAAAAGTGCTGCGCGGCCGGTGAAGACCTGCGTGTAGCCCCAGGCCATCGCGACGATGATCGCGAAGAGGATCAGCATCAGCGCGGTCGGGCGGCGCCCCAGCGGGCTGCGGCACAGCAGGTCGTAGCAGATCCAGCCGATGGTCAGCGATCCGGCCGAGATCGCGATGGCCTGCCAGGGCGCCCACTGGATCTTGTCGTAATCGATCAGGAACAGATCCGCCCCCATCCAGTAGACCAGCGCCAGCAGGGCCAGCCCCGACAGGAACGTCCAGTAGGCTTCCCATTTGAACCAGGTCAGGTGCTCGGGCATGTGGTCGGGGGCAACCATGTATTTCCGGATATGGTAGAAGCCGCCGCCATGAACTTGCCATTCCTCACCCAGCACGCCTGCGGGCAACGGACCCGATCGGGTCAGCCCCAGATCGAGGGCGATGAAGTAGAAGGACGATCCGATCCAGGCGATCCCGGCGATGACATGCAGCCAGCGCACCGCGAATTCCAGCCAGTCCCAGACCAGCGAGAGGTCGAACATGGGCAAACTCCTTGAGATGGGCGCAGGCTATACGCCGGGCGGGCTTTCTGATAATTCCGGATTATCCCGATCAGCTTCAAGAAATCCCGAATAATCTCCCGTGGCCAGCATCAATACGATCCGAATGTTCGTGCGTGTCTACGAACTGGGCAACATGTCGGCCGCCGCGCGCGATCTGCAGGTATCGGCCGCGGTGGCCTCGTCGCGGATCGCCGATCTGGAACGGCATCTGGGCATCCGGCTGTTCACCCGCACCACCCGCTCGATCCAGCCGACCGAGCAGGGCCGGATCTATTATCCCATGGCCGTCAAGGTGCTCGAGGCGCTGGAAGAGGCCGAGGCCGCGGTGCAGGAGATCACCCATCACCCGCGCGGCTCGCTTTACGTCTCGGCGCCGCTGGGGGTGGGGCGGCGGCTGATCGCGCCCAATGTGGTGCTGTTCCAGGACCGCTACCCCGACATCCATGTGCGGCTGCGCCTGTCGGACCGGCGGGTCGATCTGGCGGGCGAGGGGCTCGATGCGGGGTTCCTGCTGGGCGATCTGCCGGATTCGGGGCTGAAGGTGCGCGCGCTCGGCGATTGCGCGCGGGTGCTTTGCGCGTCCCCCGGCTATGTCGCGCGGCGGGGAATGCCCTGCTGCGGGGCCGACCTGATCGGGCAGGGACATGATTGCCTTCTGTTGCGGTTTCCCGGCTCGCGCGAGTTCCGCTGGACGCTGCAGACCCCCGAGGGGCCGCAGAGCTTCAACGTCAAGGGTCCCTATGCCTGCGACGATGGCGATGTTCTGACCGCCTGGGCGCTGGATGGGCGTGGCGTGGTCCTCAAGCCCGTCTTCGATGTGGCCGAGCATCTGGCCTCTGGCGCGCTGATCCCGGTCTGCGAAGACACCCCGCCCCCCGATGCCCGGCTGGCCTGCCTGTTTCCCCACAAGAAGAACCAGGACCCGAAAAGCCGGCTCTTCATCGAGTTCATGGCCGAGCGGATCAAGGCCGCGCTGCGCCGGCGGGCGCAGATCTATCAGCTGCCGCGATAGGTCGAATAGCCATAGGGCGAGAGCAGCAGCGGCACGTGGTAATGCGCCTCTGCATCCTCCATGCCGAAGCGGATCGGGATCTGGTCGAGGAATTTCACCTCGCCGGTCGCAAGGCCCGCTCGTTCCAGATAGTCGCCCGCGAAGAAGACCAGCTCGTAGGTTCCGGTCCTGAATGTCCCGGGCGGCAGGATCGGCGTATCGGTGCGGCCGTCGGCATTGGTCTCGGTCTCGGCGATCTTGCGGTGGGAATTGCCAGAGACGCGGTAAAGCGCGATCTTCAGCCCGGCGGCGGGCCGCCCGGTCGCGGTGTCCAGAACATGGGTGGTCAGATAGCCGGGCATCTTGTCCTCGCGCTGAATGGGGCTTGCTTCCTTATGGCGCAGAACCCGGCCCGCAAGGAAGACCCCGAAAGACTTTCAGGAAATACTTGAAAGACGACGCGTTATTCATGGTTTATGCGAAAGTAATCCGAAGGAGGACCTCTTTTGACCCGCTATCCGCGTGATCTTCGGGGCTATGGCGCGACGCCGCCCCACCCGCAATGGCCGAACGGCGCCAAGATCGCCGTGCAATTCGTCATCAACTACGAGGAGGGCGGCGAGAACTGCATCCTGCATGGCGATGCGGCCTCCGAAGCCTTCCTGTCCGAGGTCGTGGGCGCGGTGCCCTGGCCGGGCCAGCGCCACTGGAACATCGAGTCGATGTACGAATATGGCGCCCGGGCCGGGTTCTGGCGGCTTCACCGCATGTTCACCGAGCGCGACATGCCGGTCACGGTCTATGGCGTGGCGACGGCGCTGGCGCGCGGGCCCGAACAGGTGGCCGCGATGCAGGAGGCCGGCTGGGAGATCGCCAGCCACGGGTTCAAATGGGTCGAATACAAGGACTTCTCGGAAGAGGAAGAGCGCGCCCATATGGCCGAGGCCAGGCGGCTGCATGCCGAGGTCACGGGCGAGGCGCCGCGCGGCTGGTACACGGGGCGCTGTTCGGCGCAGACCGTGCGGCTTGCGGCCGAGGATGGCGGTTTTGCCTATGTCTCGGACACCTATGACGACGATCTGCCCTACTGGATGGCCGTGGGCGACCGGCATCAGCTGGTGATCCCCTATACGCTCGATGCCAATGACATGCGCTTTTCGGTGGCGGCGGGCTATGGCTCGGGCGACGAGTTCTATGCCTATCTCCGCGACAGTTTCGATACGCTTTATGCCGAGGGGATTGCCGGCGCGCCTAAGATGATGACCGTCGGGCTGCATTGCCGCCTGGTGGGACGGCCCGGACGGGCGGCGGCGCTGAAGCGGTTTCTCGACTACATCCGGGGCTTCGACGGGGTCTGGGTCGCGCGGCGGATCGACATCGCCGAGCATTGGGCGGAGGTCCATCCGCCGGTCGTCCGGGAACGGCCCACGGCGATGGACCGCGACAGCTTCGTCGCGCGGTTCGGGGGCATCTTCGAACAGTCGCCCTGGATCGCCGAGGGCGCCTTCGGGCTCGAGCTTGGCCCCGCGCATGACAGCGCGCCGGGGCTGCATAACGCCCTGGCGCGGGTGTTCCGCGCGGCCGGGCCCGGGAAACGGCTGGAGGTGCTGAAGGCGCATCCGGATCTGGCGGGCAGGCTCGCGGCCGCGAAACGGCTGAGCGAGGCCTCGACCGCCGAGCAGGCCTCGGCCGGGCTCGACGCGCTGAGCGACTCGGACCGCGCGCGTTTCGAGGATCTGAACCGCCGCTATACCGAGCGCTTCGGCTTTCCCTTCATCATCGCGGTGAAGGATCACGACAAGGCGGGCATCCTCGCGGCCTTCGAGCGCCGGCTTGAAAACACCCCCGAGGCCGAATTCGCCGAGGCCTGTCGTCAGGTCGAACGGATCGCGCTGCTGCGCCTGAAGGAGATCCTGCCATGAGCCAGTATTACGCCCCGACCGGCGGGCTTCCGGGGCAGGAGGTCCTGCATACCGGCCGCGCTGTCTTCACCGAGGCCTATGCGGTCATTCCCAAAGGCGTGATGAGCGACATCGTCACCAGCAATCTGCCGCATTGGACGGGCACGCGGGCCTGGATCATCGCGCGGCCGATGACGGGCTTTGCCGAGACCTTCGCGCAATATGTGATGGAGGTGGGCCCCGGCGGCGGGTCCGACCGGCCCGAGCCCGATCCGGGCGCCGAAGGGGTGATCTTCGTCACCGAGGGCGGGCTCGATCTCAGGCTCGGCGGGCACGCGCATCACATGACGGCGGGGGGCTATGCCTATCTGCCGCCGGGCTCCGGGTGGACGGTCGCGAATTCGGGCACGGTGCCCGCGCGGTTCCACTGGCTGCGCAAGCGCTATCAGGCGGTCGAGGGCATCGCGCCGCCCGAGGCCTTTGTCACCAACGAGGCCGCGGTCGCACCCAATGCCATGCCCGACACCCAGGGGCGCTGGGCCACCACGCGCTTCGTCGATCCGGACGATCTGCGCCATGACATGCATGTCAATATCGTCACCTTCGAGCCGGGCGGCGTGATCCCCTTCGAGGAGACGCATATCATGGAGCACGGGCTTTACGTGCTCGAGGGCAAGGCGGTCTACAAGCTCAACCGCGACTGGGTCGAGGTCGAGGCGGGCGATTTCATGTGGCTGCGCGCCTATTGCCCGCAGGCCTGCTATGCCGGCGGGCCGGGACGGTTCCGCTATCTGCTCTACAAGGACGTGAACCGCCATCCGGCGCTTGCGCTCGGGGCGCTGTGATGATCGAGGCCCAGCCGCTGACCGCGGCCGGTTTCGCGCCCTTCGGCGAGGTCATCGAAACCGGCGGCGATTTCAAGCTCATCAACGAGGGCTTCTGTCGCCGCTATTCCGATCTCGCCCGGCTCGACATCGTCGACGGGCAGCCCGGGATCAGCCTGTTTCAGGCCGAGATCCGGGCGCTGCCCTGTGAGTGCACGCTGATGGAGCGGCACCCGTTGGGCTCGCAATGCTTCATTCCCATGCAGAATGCCGAATTTCTGGTCATTGTGGCGCCGGATGAAGGGGGGCGGCCGGGCCGGCCCTCGGCCTTCATTGCCGGTCCGGGGCAGGGGGTGAATATCGGCCGGAATGTCTGGCACGGCGTGTTGTGTCCGATTTCGGGCTCTGGGCTCTTCGCCGTTATCGACCGTATCGGCGCGGGGGCCAATCTGGAAGAGGTCCGTCTGAAGACGACGCTGACGATAAGGCGCGCGCGGCCGGGCTAGGCAAGTAACGACGACGGGGAGATTTCGACGATGGCTGCAGACAGCTCCATCGGGACGCCGGATCAGCTGCGCGACCCGAACTATACGCCTGCGCTTCACAAGGCAGTGCCGCTGGGGATCCAGCATGTGCTGGCGATGTTCGTTTCGAACGTGACGCCGGCGATCATCGTCGCGGGGGCCGCGGGCTTCGGCTTCGGGTCCGAGGCGGGGGCCGAGGGCTTCCCCGACATGACCTACATGATCCAGATGTCGATGCTGTTTGCGGGGATCGCGACGCTGTTCCAGACCATCGGTCTGGGCCCGGTGGGCGCGCGGCTGCCGATCGTGCAGGGCACGAGCTTTGCCTTCATCCCGATCATGATCCCGCTGGTTGCGGGCAGAGGCGTCGAGGCGTTGCCGATGCTGTTCACCGGCGTCTTCGTCGGCGGGCTGTTCCACGCCATGCTGGGCACGGTAATCGGCAAGATCCGCTTCGCGTTGCCGCCGCTTGTCACCGGGCTCGTGGTGACCATGATCGGGCTCGCCCTGGTCAAGGTCGGCATCCAGTATGCCGCGGGCGGCGTCGCGGCGATCGACAGCCCCGAATATGGCAGCCTGCTGAACTGGTCGGCGGCGCTGGTCGTGGTCTTCGTCACGCTGGGGCTGAAATTCTTCGCGCGCGGGCTGTTGTCGGTCTCGGCGGTCGCGGTGGGCATTCTGGCAGGCTATCTCTTCGCGCTCGCGACGGGCATGGTGACCTTTGACAGTATCGGCGCCGGCTGGCAGCGCGCGGCCGTGCTGGAGGTGCCGCTGCCGTTCAAATACGGGGTCGATTTCAGCCTCGCCGCCATCATCGGGTTCTGCCTGATGGCCGTGGTCTCGGCGGTCGAGACCGTGGGCGATGTCTCGGGCATCACCAAGGGCGGTGCCGGGCGCGAGGCCACCGACCGCGAGATTGCGGGGGCGACCTATGCCGATGGTGTGGGCACGGCCATCGCCGGTGCCTT
This sequence comes from Rhodovulum sp. MB263, assembly GCF_002073975.1. Lineage (NCBI taxonomy): Bacteria > Pseudomonadati > Pseudomonadota > Alphaproteobacteria > Rhodobacterales > Paracoccaceae > Rhodovulum > Rhodovulum sp. MB263. The sequence goes on from NZ_CP020384.1 coordinate 1,701,602, forward strand.
CGGGGCGCTGCCCAACACCTCCTTCAGCCAGAATGTGGGCCTGATCGCGATGACCGGGGTGATGAGCCGGCATGTGGTGACCATCGGGGCGCTGTTCCTGATCCTCTGCGGCGTGGTGCCCAAGGTCGGCGCGCTGATCGCGACGGTCCCGATCGAGGTCCTGGGCGGCGGCGTGATCGTCATGTTCGGCATGGTGGTCGCCGCCGGCATCTCGATGCTGTCGGATGTCAACTGGAACCGGCGCAACATGGTGATCTTCGCGATCGCGCTGTCGGTCGGGCTCGGCCTGCAGCTTGAACCGAAAGCGGTGCAATACCTGCCCGATACCTTGCAGATCCTGATGACCAGCGGGCTCTTGCCCGCAGCGCTGATCGCCATCGTCCTGAACCTGGTGCTGCCCGGAGAACTGGCTTCGGAGGCGACCGAAGAGGTCTCGGGCGGCCTTTCGGGGCATGGGCTCGGACATCTCGGGCGGGACTGAGCCTGCCGCGACCTGACAGACAGGGCCGCCTCGGGTGGCCCTGTTCCGTATTTTACAACTGCAGTTTTTCCGCTATGTCCTTGGCTTGGAAATACTCGCTAAAGTTGTTGCATATATTTTAGGCATCCGCATTTTTGTTGCGCGTTCGGTGAGGGGAAATCATTGCCGGTGCCACAGGGTGGACATAGCGTTAAGCCATGAACGAGAGCCAGACCTTCGACGAGATGTGGGGCCGCGCACAGGTTCTGCGGTCGCCCTATGAGCGTTTTCACGAGTGGTTCGAGGGTGAGGACATCGCCCGGTTGCGCGCCAAGCAGCGCGAGGCCGAAGAGGTGTTTCGCCTGACCGGCATCACTTTCAATGTCTATGGACGGGCCGAGGCCGAGGAGCGGCTGATCCCCTTCGACATCATCCCGCGGATCATCTCGGGGCGCGAATGGCAGAAGCTGTCGCGCGGGATCGAACAGCGGGTGAAGGCGATCAACGCCTTTCTCTATGACATCTATCACCGCCAGGAGATCGTGAAGGCGGGCCGCATCCCCGAAGAGATGATCTCGCGCAACGAGGCCTTCCTGCCGCAGATGATCGGGGTCAAGCCGCCGGGGGGCGTCTATACCCATATCGTCGGCATCGATCTGGTGCGTACGGGCGACAACCAGTTCTATGTGCTGGAGGACAATGCCCGCACGCCCTCGGGTGTCAGCTACATGCTGGAAAACCGCGAGACCATGCTGCAGATGTTCCCCGAGCTGTTCTCGCGCAACCGGGTGCAGCCGGTGCAGACCTATCCGCTCGATCTGCGCCGTTCGCTGGCGGCCTGTGCGCCCCCGGATGTGGACGAGAAGCCCACCATCGCGGTGCTGACGCCAGGGATCTACAACTCGGCCTATTTCGAGCATGCCTTCCTGGCCGACCAGATGGGGGTGGAACTGGTCGAGGGGCAGGATCTTCGCATCGTCGGAGGCAAGGTCGCGATGCGCACGACCGAGGGCTACCGGCCGATAGACGTGCTCTATCGCCGGGTCGACGACGACTATCTCGACCCGCTGAACTTCAATCCCGACAGCGCGCTGGGGGTCCCGGGCATCATGGATGTCTACCGGGCGGGGCGGATCACCATCGCCAATGCGCCCGGCACCGGCATCGCCGATGACAAGGCGATCTACAGTTACATGCCCGACATCGTCGAATTCTATACCGGCGAGAAGGCGATCCTCGAGAACGTGCCGACCTGGCGCTGTTCCGAACCCGAGGCGCTGGCCTATGTGCTCGACAACCTGCAGGATCTGGTCGTCAAGGAGGTGCATGGCTCTGGCGGCTACGGCATGCTGATCGGCCCGACCTCGACCCGAAAGGAAATCGCGGCCTTTCGCGACAAGCTGAAGGCCAGGCCCGGCAATTACATCGCCCAGCCGACGCTGTCGCTCTCGACCGTTCCCATCTTCACCCGGAACGGGCTGGCGCCACGGCATGTCGATCTGCGTCCCTTCGTGCTGGTCAGCCCCGCGGGCATCAAGATCACCCCCGGCGGGCTGACCCGGGTGGCGCTGAAGAAGGGATCGCTTGTGGTGAACTCGTCGCAGGGCGGAGGCACCAAGGACACCTGGGTGCTCGAGGACTGACGCGATGCTGGGCAAGACCGCAAACGGGCTCTTCTGGATGTACCGCTATATCGAGCGGGCCGAAAACACCTCGCGCCTGGTCGAGACCGGCCAGCGCATCGCGCTGACCCGGCTCGACAGCCCCGATGACGAATGGGGCTCGGTGATGCAGACCGGGGGCGTGGCCAAGGCCTACAAGCGCCATCACGAGGCGGTCACCAAGGAAGGTGCCATCGACTGGATGCTGCGCGCCAAGGAGAACCCTTCCTCGGTGCTCTCGGCCATTTCCTCGGCGCGGCAGAATGCCCGCGTGGTCCGCACCGCGCTGACCCATGATGTCTGGGAGGCGATGAACGGCTGTTACATGGCGGTGCGGGAGGCGCTGTCGCGCCGGGTGAACGAGCGCGACCTGCCTGCGGTGATCGACCTGATCAAGGATCGCACCGCGCTGGTGCGCGGCACCACGCAGGGCACGCTGCTGCGAAACGACATCTTCAATTTCGCCCGGATCGGCACATTCCTCGAACGCGCCGACAACATCGCCCGCATTCTCGACGTCAAGTATTACGTGCTGCTGCCCTCGACCTATTCGGTGGGCTCGTCGATCGACAATGTGCAATGGGAGACGATCCTGCGCGCGGTCTCTGCGCGGGGCGGGTTCCGGATGGTGCATGGCAGTCAGGCCAGCCCGCGCGATATCGCCCAGTTCCTCGTGCTCGACCGCAAGATGCCGCGCAGCCTCGAATTCTCGGTCACCAAGATCCGCGACAATCTCGAATATCTCGCCCTCGACTACGGCGCGCGCCACCGCTCTCATGAACTGGCCGAGGTGCTCAAGCAGCGCTTCAGCGCCCATGATATCGATGCGATCTTCGATTACGGCCTGCATGAATTCCTGCAGGACGTGCTGGGCGCGCTCAGCGAGCTCGGTCGGCAGATCGAGATAGATTACAGATTCTACGAGTGATCCGATGCGACTGAAGATACGCCATTCCACGCGCTACGCCTTCGACGACCCGGTGATCTACGGGCTCCAGCAATTGCGCAAGACCCCCAAGAACGGCCCCGAGCAGCGGGTGATCGCCTGGAAGACCACGGTCGAGGGCGGTCGCAAGGAGCTGAGCTTTGAGGACCATCACCGCAACACGGTCGAGCTGATCAGCTTCGAGAAGGACGTGACCGAGCTCGTGGTGCGCAGCGAGGGCGAGGTCGAGGTGCTGGACACCTCGGGCGTGATCGGTCCGCATCGCGGTCCCTCGCCGCTCTGGCTGTTCCGCCATCCCACCGCCCGGACCCGGGCCGGGCCGGGCTGCCGGGCGCTGATGCGCGAGGTGAGGGGCGAGAACGATCTCGACCGGCTGCATGCGCTGCTGCGGGTGGTGCATGGCGCGGTCCGCTATGAGATCGGGGCCTCGCGTCCCGACTGGTCGGCCGAGGAGGCTGTCTCGGCGGGCCGGGGGGTGTGTCAGGATCATGCCCATGTCTTTGTCGCCTGCGCCCGCGAGATGGGCTTTCCAGCCCGCTATGTCTCGGGCTATCTGATGACCGACGACGTCCAGCACGAGGCGAGTCATGCCTGGGCCGAGGCGCATGTCGAGGGCCTGGGCTGGGTCGGGTTCGATGTGTCGAACGAGATGTCGCCGGACGGGCGCTATGTCCGGGTCGCGACCGGCCTCGATTATGCCGAGGCCGCGCCGGTGACCGGCTCGCGCCTTGGCGGCAGCGGCGAGGCGCTGTCGGTCGAGATCGAGGTGGCCCAGCAATAGCGCTGGCGCGCGGATGCGGGGACTGGGACGGCAATGACCTATTGTGTGGGGGTGATGCTCGAGCGCGGGCTGGTGATGATGTCGGATACCCGCACCAATGCCGGCGTCGACAACATCTCGACCTTCCGCAAGATGTTCACCTGGGAAAAGCCCGGCGACCGGGCGCTGGTGCTGATGACCGCGGGCAACCTGGCCACCACCCAATCCGTGGTCTCGATCCTCGACGAGCGCACCAAGGCCCATGTCGAGCGCGATCCCTCGCTGTTCGAGGTGCCCTCGATGTTCCAGGCGGCGCGGCTGGTGGCCGCCACGCTGAAGGACGTGATCGCCGCCCATGCCGATGTCGGCCAGCGGGCCGATGCCTCTTTCAATGCGACGCTGATCCTCGGCGGCCAGATCAAGGGCGGTGCGCCGCGGCTGTTCCTGATCTATCCCGAGGGCAATTTCATCGAGGCCGGCAGCGACACGCCCTTCTTCCAGATCGGCGAAACCAAATATGGCCGACCCATCCTGGTGCGGGCCTATGATCCGGGCATGAGCTTCGAGAAGATGGTCAAGCTGATGCTGGTCAGCTTCGATTCCACGCTCAAGGCCAATCTCTCGGTGGGCATGCCCTTCGATCTGCAGATCTACGAGACCGACAGCCTGCAGCTTGGCCGTCGCATCCGGATCGATCCGCAGGACGCCTATTTCGAGCGGATCTCGACCGGCTGGGGCGAGGCCCTGAAATCCGCGCTCGACAGTCTGCCGGATTTCGAATTCTGAGCCCGCAGGGCAAAGGCCATTCGAGGGCGTCATCCCGACAAAGGCAGGGTTCTGTTGCGGCAAGGTAAACGCTGCGGCGGGGGAGGGCGCGGGGCCCGATGGGACAGCCGCGGGTCCGGTTCGGCAAAACAGGCGTGTTTCTGCCGGTTTGTTACGAAGGGTCCTTGCATTCTGGGCGGTTTCTCGCCGTAAAACCCGTTTACCCTGTTTCAAGGTCAATCGGCCAGCTTGTCGGTCAATCAGACTGCGGCTAGGGAATCGCCATGACCCCCGATCACACCCAGAAGGGCAAGGCCGAGACGTCGACGCACCGTCGCGCCTCGAAGCTGCCATTGTCAGTTCCGGAGCTCGCGCTCCGCGCGCCGGTCCTGGTCGTCCCCGCCCTGGCTGTCGCCATCGCCGCCGTCACGGGGCTGGTCACGGTGCTGGCGGTACAGCCGGCGCCGGATGAAGCGAACCGGGCTCCGGTTGCCGCCTTTGCACTCGATCGCGATGCGACGCCGGTCGATGGCGCCGTTCTGATGGCCGGGGCCGGGGACGAGGCCGCCATTCCGGACGATCCGGCGCCGCGTCCGGCGGCCATCGCGCGTCCGGCCGCCGCGCCGCTTCCCGCTGACGGGATCGGTGTCGTGACCGAGGCCCGCGCCGAGCAGGGCCGGCAGGCGGCCCGCGCCTTGCTGGCGGCAGGGGGACAGGTCTTCGCGGGCGCACCCCGGATCGTGCCGCCCGCCCGCTCGGGGGCCGCGGCCGGCGGCGATGACCTTGCCGGGCTCCGGCCGCAGCAGCGTCCGCTGACGGGCAGCGATTTGCGCCGCCCGCGTCCACGCCCAGCCACCGCAGAAAGCGCCGCGCCCGTGACCGTCATCGCCCAGGCCTCCGACCGGCCGCAGCCGCGCCCCGATGGCCTGCCTGCGCCCATGTCCGGTCCGGCGACAGCGGTCGCCTTGGCCCGTGCTCAGGTCCGTCCTCAGTCCCGTCCGCTCGAACTGGCCGAGGGTCTTTCCGGTGCAAGTCTCGTGCCCGCTGCCGGGATCGAGCTGGCTTTGGCGGCCAGCCCCGTTCCGCCTGCAGGCGCCGAGGTCGAGGCCGAGGCCGCCGTCGACGCGCAAGGCCTCGAGGCCTCGCTGCGGCCGCAGACCCGTCCCGCGGCCCTTGCCCGGCTGGCCCGCGGTGCGTTGGTGCCGGACAGCCGCGACCTGGCTACGCCCAGGGCCGAACCCTTCGCCCATACCGATATCGCGCGCGGCGCCAATGGCTGCTCGGTGCGGCTGGCCCGCGGCATTCCGGGCCGGCCGCGGGGCGCTCTTTCCGGAAGCGCGATCGGCGCGCGGATGGATAGCCTGCATGGCGGAGACCGCGATGCGCTGATCGTGCAGCAGGCGCTTGCGGGCAATATCCCGCATTTCCTGCGCGAACTGACCCCGGTCCGGGTCTCGGGGCGACTGGCCGATGGCAGCCGTGCCGATGTGACCATCTGCGTCACGCCTGATTATTTGGCGCTGGGCAGCGATGCCGATTTTGTGCGGGTGCCGATGGGCCTGCCTGCGGCGGCGCGGATCGCCGACCGGTTCGGCTTTCTGCTGCCGACCACGCGGATGGTCGACGCGATCTATGGTCAGGCGCGGATGCGGCTGGCGCCGCGGCCGATGGATCCCGGGGCGCAGATGAGCTCGACCCGTTATTTCCTGCAGCACAACCGCACCGTCGAAAGCCAGACCGGCGGCCGCGAGGGGCAGCTGACCGCGGGCCAGAAGAAGGATCTGGTGCTGACCAACCGGCTGCGCAGCCATCCCGGCCGGGTCGCGATCTATGGCTGGCACACGCCCGACGGTCACCCCATCCAGCCGCTCAGCACGGTCCATGGTGCCTATTATTCCGATTACAGCCATGGCGTGCGGCTGGTCAGCCAGACCGCCTTCGTGAACGGCCGTCCGGTCTCTCTGGCGAGCCTGCTGGCCAACCCGTCCTATGCTGGGCTGCTGACGGGCGAGGGGCCGATCGCAGCGCCGGAACGGCTGATGGCCTCGCTCTACCGGTAGCGCGGGCAGCGTCCGGCCACGCCCCCTTGCGGGCGGGGCGGCACCTTTCGGCCAGAGCGGGATGCGCGGCGTCAGCGCTGGACGGAATTGAACAGCGGCACGGTCGAGATCGACATCTTGGCCGAGCCCTCGCTCAGCTCACGCGCATGGGCCAGATAGATCAGCGTCTGGTTTGTCTCGTCGAAGATCCGCTTGATCCTTATCGATTTCAGCACCAGCGACCGGCTCTGGCGGAACACCTCCTCGCCATCCGGGCTGCGGTCGATATCGCCGATCTCGATCGGGCCGGTCTGGCGGCAGGCGATCGAGGCATTCGACGGGTCCTCGAACCAGTTGCCCTGGCTCAGCCGGTCCAGCACCGAGCGCGAGAAATAGGCGACATGGCAGGTCACCCCGGCAACCTCGGGATCCTGGATCGCCTCGATCACGATGTCATTGCCGGTCCAGTCGACCCCGACCCGCCCGACCTCGTCGGCCTGGGCGGTGAGGGGCAGAACGGCGACAAGCGCGGCAAGCAGGGCGGGGCGGGGCATGGGGCGATCCTCATCTTCTGATGTCCTGCCAAAGGTAGGCATCCCGTCGCGCATTGCCACAGCGATTGACGCCGCACCCCGGCCGGTGCTATTTAATGAACAATCGTTCAATAAGCTGGGGAGGGAGGAGCCCGGGCGATGTTCACCGCGACGATGGAATTCGATCTCGACGACGACACCCGCGCGCTGCGCGACATGGTGCATCGCTGGGCGCAGGAGCGGATCCGGCCGATGGCTGCCGAAATCGACCGCGACAATGTCTTTCCGGCCGCGCTCTGGCGCGAAATGGGCGAGCTGGGCCTGCTGGGCATCACCGTGCCCGAGGAGTATGGCGGCGCCGGCATGAGCTATCTGGCCCATGTCATAGCGATCGAGGAAATCGCCCGCGCCTCGGCAAGCGTCTCGCTGAGCTATGGCGCGCATTCGAACCTCTGCGTGAACCAGATCAAGCTGAACGGCACCGAAGACCAGAAGCGCAGGTACCTGCCCGCGCTGATCTCGGGCGCTCAGGTCGGTGCGCTGGCGATGTCCGAGGCGGGGGCGGGCTCGGACGTGGTCTCGATGCAGCTCCGCGCCGAGAGGCGGAACGGCCATTACCGTCTCAACGGCACGAAATACTGGATCACCAACGGCCCGGATGCCGACACGCTGGTCGTCTATGCCAAGACCGACCCCGAGGCCGGCCCGAGGGGCATCACCGCCTTCATCGTCGAGAAGACCATGGCGGGGTTCTCGACCTCGCCCCATTTCGACAAGCTCGGCATGCGCGGATCGAACACGGCCGAGCTGATCTTCGAGGATGTCGAGGTCCCCTTCGAGAATGTGCTGGGCGAGGAGGGCAAGGGCGTACGGGTGCTGATGTCGGGCCTCGATTACGAGCGCGTGGTGCTGGCGGGCATCGGCACCGGCATCATGGCCGCCTGTCTCGACGAGATCATGCCCTACATGCGCGACCGCAAGCAGTTCGGTCAGCCGGTCGGAAGCTTTCAGCTGATGCAGGGCAAGATCGCCGACATGTACACGGCGATGAATTCGGCCCGGGCCTATGTCTATGCCGTTGCACGGTCTTGTGATCGCGGCCAGGTGACGCGGCAGGATGCGGCGGCCTGCGTGCTCTATGCCTCGGAAGAGGCAATGAAACAGGCGCATCAGGCGGTGCAAGCCATGGGGGGGGCTGGATTTTTGGCCGACAGCGCGGTCGCGCGCCTGTTTCGCGATGCCAAGCTGATGGAGATCGGCGCGGGCACATCCGAGATCCGGCGGATGCTGGTGGGACGTGAATTGATGAAGGCGATGGTCTAAATGAGAGTCACAGACTCAACTTTAGAAGGTGATCCAGATGCGACTGCCCCTGATCCTCGCCGCCGTGCTGGCCGCGACCACTCCCGCGCTGGCCCAGCAATACGATTTCACGCCCGATGCCACGCTGGCCTGCATGAAAAAGCAGAAGATGCATGGCGCCGACATCGCCTGTGTGGGCGACTCCGCCCGCGCCTGTTTCCAGAAGATGAAGTCGCCCTCCGTGAGCGATATCGCCGCTTGCCAGCAGGCCGAGGGCGAATACTGGAAGGCGCGGATGGACAGCGCCTATGAGCATCTGCTCGGGCTGGCCGAGGCCGCCGATGCGGACTTTGCCAGGGCCGAGGGCGAACCCCTGCATGCGACCATGGTGCAGGACCTCAGGGACGAACAGGAGCAATGGAACAGTTGGCAGAAAACCCGTTGCTGGGTCGAGGCGATGATGCGCCGGGGCACGCCCTACCGCACGACCGCGGCCGCAGGCTGCACGATGAAGCAGATCGCCGCCCGTGCGCTGTTCATGGAAAGCGCGGTCAGCTACATGGAAAACAAGTAAACCGGTCTTCGGGTGTCGCGGGGCCTGCATCGCGCGGCGCCCCGGTCTGGGGCCGGGCCTTCGGGGCCCGTGCCCGGCCTGAACCGGGCATGGGCGGGGACGTTCTGGCAGGATCAGAACTTCCAGATATAGGAAACGCCGAAGACCCAGGGGTCGATATGGGCGGTGCCGATCTTGCCGCCATTCAGCTTGACGTCGCTGTCGATGTCGATCCAGCGCACATCGGTCCGGATCGAGTGGCGCTCGTCGATGGCGTAGTCGAGACCGGCATGCAGCGCGAGGCCCCAGGAATCCTCGATATCGACTTTGCCAAGCGCGCTGTCCGTGTCCCAGAAGGTGGTGTAGTTCAGACCGGCGCCGAGGAAGGGCGTGACCGAGCTGCTGTTGACGAAGTGATATTGCAGCGACACCACCGGCGGCAGTTGCAGCGTATCGGCCTTGCCGACGCCGTCGATATTGATGTTGTGCTTGAAGGGCAGGGCGCCCAGCACCTCGATGCCCCAGTTATCGGCGAAGAAATACTCGAAGGTCAGGGTCGGGCGGGCATTGTCGCCGACATGCGACTCGGCGCCCGCGAGGGTGCCATTGTCCGACTTCGGAGACACATAGCCAAGCCCGAGCCCGAAGGTCCAGTCGCCTTTCGACTGCGCATCGGCGGCGGATCCGGCCAGAGCGGTTGCGGTCAGGGCAATGGCAAGCAGGGAGGTCTTCATTGCATCGTTCCTTAGAATTTGAATCACTCTCGGTCCTTGGGGCGGAATGGCATGGATTTCTTTGACTTGTATCAAGTCGCAGTATGGCGTGGCATACAATGGTGCGCGGAGGACACGCGATGCGTCTGAGATCCGCCGTTTTGCCGGCATCCGATGGGTTCCGGGCCAATCGCGCGGCCCATCTGGCGGCGCTGCGCGAGGTGGCCGAGGCCGCGGCGAGCGCCGCTGCGGGCGGGGGCGAGGCGGCGCGCGCCCGCCATGTCGCCCGTGGCAAGATGCTTCCGCGCGAGCGGGTCGCCAATCTGCTCGATCCGGGCAGCCCGTTTCTGGAAATCGGGGCGACCGCCGCCCATGGGCTTTATGAGGGCGCGGCGCCCTGCGCCGGAGTCATCGCCGGGATCGGCCGGATCGAGGGCCAGGAGGTCATGGTTCTGGCCAATGACGCCACGGTGAAGGGCGGCACCTATTACCCGATGACGGTGAAAAAGCACCTCCGTGCCCAGGAGATCGCGGCCGAGTGCCATCTGCCCTGCCTCTATCTCGTCGATTCCGGCGGGGCCAACCTGCCCAACCAGGACGAGGTCTTTCCCGACCGCGACCATTTCGGCCGCATCTTCTACAACCAGGCCCGGATGTCGGCCGCGGGCATCCCGCAGATCGCCGTCGTCATGGGCTCCTGCACGGCGGGCGGCGCCTATGTGCCCGCGATGTCCGATGTCACCATCATCGTCCGCGATCAGGGCACGATCTTTCTCGCCGGTCCGCCGCTGGTGAAGGCGGCCACCGGCGAGATTGTCTCGGCCGAGGATCTGGGCGGCGGCGATGTTCATACAAGGCTGTCGGGCGTGGCCGACTATCTGGCCGAAGACGACGCCCATGCGCTGGCGCTGGCCCGCCGGGCCGTCCGGCATCTGAACCGCGAGAGGCCGCATACCGTCCGCTGGGAAACGCCCGAAGACCCGGCCTGCGATCCCGAAGAGATCCTCGGCGTCGTCCCCGCCGATCCGCGCACGCCCTATGATATCCGCGAGGTGATCGCGCGGCTCACCGACGGCTCGCGCTTCGACGAGTTCAAGCCCCGCTTCGGCGAAACCCTCGTCACCGGCTTCGCCCATGTCATGGGCTGCCCCGTCGGGATCGTGGCCAATAACGGCGTGATCTTCTCCGAGGCCGCGCAGAAGGGGACGCATTTCATCGAACTCTGCGCCCAGCGCGGCACGCCTCTTGTCTTCCTGCAGAATGTCACCGGCTTCATGGTCGGACGCAAATACGAGAACGAGGGCATCGCGCGGCATGGCGCCAAGATGGTGACGGCGGTCGCGACGGCTGCGGTCCCCAAGATCACCATGCTGGTCGGCGGCAGCTTCGGAGCGGGCAATTACGGCATGGCGGGTCGGGCCTATTCGCCCCGCTTTCTCTGGACCTGGCCCAATTCCCGCATCTCGGTCATGGGCGGCGAACAGGCCGCGGGCGTTCTCGCGACCGTGAAACGCGATGCCATCGAACGGGCGGGCGGCAGCTGGTCGGCAGAGGACGAAGCCGCTTTCAGGCGCCCCACGGTCGAGATGTTCGAGACCCAGAGCCACCCGCTCTATGCCTCGGCCCGGCTTTGGGATGACGGCATCATCGATCCGCGCAAATCCCGGCAGGTCCTTGCCCTCTCGCTTTCGGCCGCCCTCAATGCGCCGATCCCCGACACCCGCTTCGGCCTCTTCAGGATGTAGCGCCATGCTCCTTCTTCCTGGCCGAAATACCCCGGGGGGTGCGGGGGGCTGGCCCCCCGCCGCGACGACAGCCACGAAAGGCACGCCATGTTCCGCAAGATCCTGATCGCCAATCGCGGCGAGATCGCCTGCCGGATCGCCGCCACCGCCCGCCGCCTCGGCATGACGACCGTCGCCGTCCACTCGACGGCGGATGCCGGTGCCGCCCATGTGGCCATGGCCGACGAGGCCGTCGCGATCGGCGCGCCCGCGCCTGCCGACAGCTACCTCCGCGCCGACCGGATCATCGAGGCCGCGCTGAAAACCGGGGCCGAGGCGATCCATCCGGGCTACGGGTTCCTCTCGGAAAACCCCGATTTCGTCGAGGCGGTCGAAGCTGCTGGCCTCACCTTCATCGGCCCCTCGGCCAGGGCGATCCGGGCCATGGGCCTGAAGGACGCCGCCAAGGCCTTGATGGAGCAGGCGGGCGTGCCCGTCGTGCCGGGCTATCACGGTGCCGATCAGGACGATGCCCATCTCGAAGGCGCGGCCGAGGCCATCGGCTGGCCGGTGCTGATCAAGGCCGTGGCGGGCGGCGGCGGCAAGGGCATGCGCAAGGTCACGCATCCGGCCGATTTCGCCGCCGCGCTCGCGTCGGCCCGATCCGAAGCGCAGACCGCCTTCGGCAACCGGGCCGTCCTGATCGAGAAGCTGATCGAGCGCCCCCGCCATATCGAGGTCCAGGTCTTCGGCGATGGCCGGGAGGCGGTTCACCTCTACGAACGCGACTGTTCGCTCCAGCGCCGCCACCAGAAGGTCATCGAGGAGGCCCCGGCGCCCGGCATGACGCCCGAGATGCGCGCGGCCATGGGCGCGGCCGCAGTGCGCGCGGCCCGCGCCATCGGCTATCGCGGTGCGGGCACGGTCGAGTTCATCGTCGATGCCTCGGACGGGCTCCGCCCCGACCGGTTCTGGTTCATGGAGATGAACACGCGGTTGCAGGTCGAACATCCGGTGACCGAGGCCGTGACCGGGCTCGATCTGGTGGAATGGCAGTTCCGGATCGCGGCCGGCGAGGGCCTGCCGCTGACGCAGGACCGGATCCCGCTCAGGGGCCATGCCTTCGAGGCCCGGCTTTATGCCGAGGACGTGGCAGCCGGTTTCCTGCCCGCCACCGGCACGCTGGCGCATCTGGAATTCCCGCAAGGCATCCGGGCCGATACCGGCGTGCGAAGGGGCGACACGGTCAGCCCGTGGTATGACCCGATGATCGCCAAGATCATTGCCCATGGCCCGACCCGCGCGGTCGCGCTGAACCGGCTGGCCCGAGCGCTCGATGACATGCAGATCGCGGGCACGACGACCAACCTGGCCTTTCTCGGGCGCCTTGCCCGGCATCCGGGCTTTGGCCGGGGCGAGGTCGATACCGGGCTCATCGAGCGCGATCTCGACAGCCTTGCCGCCGGGCCCGGGCCCGGTCCCCGGATCGTCGCCGCAGCCCTTCTTGCCGCGGCAGAGTCTTCCCGGGACCCGCTTGCGGGCTTCACCCTCTGGGCGCCGCTCCGGCGGGCCGTGACCCTCGGCCGCGACGGCGAGGACGTCACCGGCACGCTGCTGTTCGAGGGGACGGACAGCGCGCGCGTCGAAATCGGCGAGACCCTGCTCGAGGCCCGTCGCAGCCCCGATGGCTGGCGGATCGACGGCGCCGCGGCCGGGTCGGTGCGGCAGGCGGGCGGCCAAATCCATGTCTTTGCCGGGGCCGGCGGGACCTTCTCTTTCATCCCGGTCGATCCGCTCGATCGCGCGGCGGCGGCGGGGACGGGGGCCGATGTGATCGAGGCGCCGATGCCGGGGCTTCTCAAGACTCTGTCCGTGGCCGAAGGCGACCACGTCGCCGCCGGCCAGCCGCTGGCCGTGCTCGAGGCGATGAAGATGGAACACATGCTTGCGGCGCCCCGCGCGGGGCTGGTGGCCGAGGTGCTGGTCGCACCCGGCGCCCAGGTCGAGGCCGGGGCGGCGCTGGTCCGGCTCATGCCGGAGGAGGGCGATGGCTGAGCGGGTCGAGATCTTCGAGGTCGGCCCGCGCGACGGGCTGCAGAACGAGCCCCGCGCGATCGCGGTCGCCGAGAAGATTGCGCTGATCGACCTGCTGAGCCAAGCGGGGTTTCGCCGGATCGAGGCGGCAAGCTTCGTGCGACCCGAACGGGTGCCGCAGATGGCCGATGGCGCCGAGGTTCTGGCGGGCATCCGCCGGGCGCCGGGCCTGCGCTATGCCGCGCTCACCCCCAATATCCGCGGCTATGAGCGGGCCCGTGCCGCCGGGGCCGACGAGATCGCGATCTTCGCTTCGGCCTCCGAGGGGTTCAGCCGCGCCAATATCAACGCCTCGGTCGATGAGAGCCTTTGCCGTTTTGCCCCTGTGGCCGACGCCGCGCGGGCCGACGGGCTGCCGATGCGGGGGTATATCTCCTGCGTGACCGACTGCCCCTATGACGGCCCGACCCCGCCCGGGGCGGTCGCGGCGCTGGCAGAGCGTCTGCTGGCGCTTGGCTGCTACGAGATCAGCCTTGGCGATACCCTCGGCAGGGCGACGCCCGAAACGGTGGGGGCTCTGCTGCGCGCGGTTCTGGCGCTCGCCCCGCCCGACTGTTTCGCGGGGCATTTCCATGATACCGGCGGCCGGGCCATCGCCAATATCGAGGTTGCGCTCGAGGCCGGGCTGCGGGTCTTCGATGCCGCTGCGGGCGGGCTTGGCGGCTGTCCCTTCGCCCCGGGGGCGCCCGGCAATGTCGCGACCGAGCGGGTGGCGGCGCGGCTCGCGGCCCTCGGGCTCTCGACCGGGCTCGATCCCGAGCGTCTGGCCGAGGCCGCGGCCTTTGCGCGGCGGATGCGCCGGGGCCCGCCCGGGACCGGATCTTTCGCTTGAAACGGGGCGATTTATCGCATCCATGATCCCCCTGTCCGAGGCGCATGGTGCGAGTCGGAAAAGGAGCGCCCCATGGACCATACCGCCGGCCGCTGTCCCTTTGCTGCCCAGCGCGAGACGCATAGCGGCGTCCACCCCCTGCACCTGCGCCGCTCGATCCTCAATCGCGAGATTCTGCGTCCGGTCCTGCGCCAGCTCGGGCTCGGTACAATGCCCGACGATCCCCATGTGACGCTGGCCCACAGTCTCGCGCCGGTCGACTGGGGCCTGAAGGTCTTCGCGCCCGATCCCCACCGGATCGCGATCACCCCGCAAAGGCCGCGCTTCGAGCGTGGCGCGGCGGGCGGGGTCGATCTGGTCTTCGGGGCGCCCGAGCTCGAGGCGCGCTGGCAGGCGTTGCGCGATGCGGGCGCGGTCTGGGACCTGCCGCCCTTCGTGCCGCGGGTGGCGTTCGGCCCCGCGCCGGCCGAACTGCCCTCGATCTGCTTCTTCGCCGGACCGGTGCTGTTCGGCCCCGAATGGCGCGCGACGCCGGGTTGCGTCGGGGCAGACGCCCCGCATCATCCCGCTAAGGCCTGATCCGGCGGGGCTTACCGGCCCTTGCCGGACCCTGCCCGAGCAGACCCGGAAGGGCGTCGAGCCGCGCGATCCGGGCGGCGGCGCCCGGGGGCCAGGGCGCCCGGCCGGTCTCGTCATAGAAGATCGCGGTGAGGCCCAGCGCGGCGGGGGCGGTGACGTCCCAGACCGGATCGTCGCCCAGCATCCAGGCATCGCCCGGCGCGGTGTCGAGCCGGGCCAGCAGGCGCAGATAGGCGCGTGGATCGGGTTTGCCGAAGCCTGCCTCCTCCTCGATCTGGATCGCCCCGAAGAAGGGCGCAAGCCCGAAGCGCGCGATCTTGGCGCGCTGCCGGGCCCCCGAACCATTGGTCAGAAGTCCCAGCCGCAGCCCCCGCGCAAGAAGCGCGGCCAGCATCTCGCGCGCCCCCGGTTTCAGCGTGATCGCCTCTTCGAGATAGGTCTCGAACCGGTCGGCGATGCGGTCGGCATCGATCCCGTGCAGCGGGTCCGAGCCGCGCGGCCGGGCGAGGTTCAGGCGGTGGAAGGCAGAGCGCACCACCCGCCGCCGGGTCGCGTCGCCCTCGAGCCGCCAGAGCTTGCGGCCCTCCTCGTCCGACAGGAAGCTCAGCACCCGGTCCAGCACCTCGGCGGTGACCCAGCGGGTCGAATGCTCGCCCAGCGCATCGGCATGCTCGGCGATGATCGCGGCCCAGGTCCGCTCGGGCTGGCGGTAGGCGGTCAGCAGCGTGTCGTCGAGATCGAGAAGGAGGGTCCGGGGCGGGCGCATGGCTCAGGCTCTCGCGGCCTCGCCGAACGCGGTTTCGGCTGCGGCGAGCGCCTGCCCGGTGGGCGCGGGCCAGCCCGCGGCGGCGAGTGCCGCGCCAAGCCTGGCAAGATCGCCCAGCACGTTGTCCAGCCGGGCGCGCGGGCCGGTATGGTTCAGCCGGATCACCCGCGCGCCCGCCGGGCCGGTGCCCGCGCTCAGCGCCGCATCCGCGACATGGGCCAGAACCCCGGCAGCGGACAGCCCGTCGGGCAGGGCCAGAGCGGTGACCAGCGCCGAGGCCTGCTCGGGCGGCACCCATTCGGTGCCGGTCAGTGCGCGCGCTCCGGCGCGGGCCGCGGCGGCGACCCGGGCATGGCGGGCGCGGATCGCCTCCAGACCCTCGGCCTCGACCCGGGCCAGCGTCTGGGCGAGGGCATGGAATTCCAGCGCCGAGGGCGTGCCCGGCAGCGCGCCCCGGCCGGTCGCGAGCCATTGCGTGCGCAGATCGCCGAGCGACAGGATCGAGGGCGCCGCACCGGGCGGGGCGATCCGCTCCCAGGCGGCGGGCGAGACGGCGATGGCCGAGGTCCCGGCCGGTCCGCCCAGTGCCTTTTGCGGCCCCATCACGGCGATATCGACCCCCAGATCGTCGAGCGCGAGCGGGTGGCCGCCGAGCGAGGCCACGGCATCGACCGCCAGCAGCGCGCCATGATCCCTGGTCAGGGCCGCGATTTCGGCCAGCGGGTTGAGGATGCCGGTCGCGCTTTCGGCATGGACGAGCGCAACCAGATCGAAGCGGGCCGCGTCCAGCGCCTCGGCCACGGCCCCGGAGGCGACCGGACGTCCCGGCGTCATGCCGCCGATTTCGGTCACCTCGGCGCCGGCGCGCCGCAGCCAGTCGCCGAACCACTGCCCGTAAGGCGAGGTGGCGATATTCAGGACCTTGAGGCCCGGCGCCCCGATCGAACTTGCCACCGCCTCAAGTGCCACCATCGCCTCGCCCTGCAGCAGCAGCACGTCATTGCGGGTGCCCATCAGCCGTCCGATGGCATCGGCAAGCGGCGCGAAGCCCGTCGCCGGAAAGTCCGGCGCATCGGGCAGAGGTAGCCAGAAGGGCGGCAGGTCGGGCAGGGCGGTCATGAGAGGGCCTCTTCGGCGGGAATTTCGGGCACGGCCGCGATCAGGCGGCGCAGGATCTGGCTTTTGGGGGCGGCCAGCAGTGCTTCGGTCGGGCCGCTCTCGACGATCCGGCCGGCCTCCATCACCGCGATCCGGTGCGACAGGGCGCGGGCGACGGCAAGATCGTGGCTGACGAAGAGATAGGCCAGCCCCCTCTCGCGCTGCAGCCGGGAGAGCAACTCCAGCACGCGGCCGCGGAGCGAGGCGTCGAGCGCCGAGACCGCCTCGTCGAGCAGAACGAGTTTCGGCCGGGGCGCGATGGCCCGGGCGATGGCCACGCGCTGGCGCTGGCCGCCCGACAGCGCCGCGAGCGGGCGGCTTGCCAGATCGGGCGAGAGCCCGACCTCGCTCAGCAGCATCGCGACATGCTCGGGCCAGTCGGGACGGGGGGCGATCCGGTGCAGCCGCAGCGGCTCGCTCAGCGCGCCCGCGACGGTGGCGCGGGGATGGAAGGCGGCGGCGGGGTCCTGGAACACCATCTGCATCGCCCCGCGCGCCCGGCGCAGCGCGCGACCGCGCAGCGCGCCCCAGTCCCGCCCGTCGAAGCGGATCTCGCCCGCATCGGGCTCGGTCAGCCGGATCAGCACGCGCACGAGCGTGGACTTGCCGCAGCCCGAGGGGCCGATCAGGCCCAGCGTCTCGCCGGGGGCGATGGTCAGGTTCACCCCGTCAAGCGCCCGGATGCGGCGCTGGCCGGGATAGGTCTTGCCAAGGTCGCTGGCCTCGAGCAGCGGGGTCATGGCACGTCCCCGACGAGGCGCGGACTGCGCAGATCGAGATGGGCGGCCAGAAGCGTCCGCGTATAGGTCTCGCGCGGGCGGTGCAGCACCCTTGCGGCGGGTCCGGTCTCGATCAGCCGGCCGTCATGCAGCACCGCGATCCGCTCGGCGAGCCCGCCCGCCAGCGCCATGTCATGGGTGATGAACAGAAGCGTCATCCCCTCGGCCTCGACCAGCCCGCGCAGCAGCGCGGCGATCTCGGCCTGGACCAGGACGTCAAGCGCGCTGGTGGCTTCGTCCGCGATCAGCAGGCGTGGTCCGGCCGCGATCGCAAGCGCGATGGCGATCCGCTGGCGCTGCCCGCCCGAGAACTGGTGCGGATAGGCGTCGAGCGCGCGGTCGGGATCGGGGATTCGGACCCGCTCGAGCAGCTCGACGGCGCGGTTTCGGGCGGCCTTGCGCGACAGCGGCAGATGGGTGCGGAGCACCTCGCCCAGATGGCGCCCGACCGGCAGGAGCGGGTTGAGGCTGCCGCCCGGGTCCTGGAACACATAGCCGATATCGCGGCCCGGCTGGGGCGGGGACCCGGTCCAGTCGATCCGGCCCGAGATCTCGGTGCCGGGGGGCAGAAGCCCGGCCAGCGCGCGCGCAAGCGTCGATTTGCCCGAGCCGGATTCGCCGATCACCGCGAGTGTCTCGCCGGCGAAAAGCGCCAGCCCCAGATCGCTGATGGCAGGCAGGCGCGCATCCGGATAGCGGATGCCCAGCGCGGTGAGGGTGAGAAGCGGCGTCATCGGGTCCTGCGCCCCGACAGGATGTCGGTCAGCGCCTCGCCCAGGAGATAGGTCGAGATCACGGTCAGGACCAGCGCGATGCCGGGCAGGATCGACAGATAGGCGGCCGAGCGAAGCTGGTTGCGGCCCTCGGCGATCATCGCCCCCCAAGTGACCGCATTCGGATCGCCGAGCCCCAGGAAGGAGAGCGCGGCCTCGGTCAGGACCGACGCGGCGACGATGACCGAGGCCACGGCCAGGACCGGCGGCAGCGCAAGCGGCAGGATCTGGCGGAAGGCGATCTCGGCCGGGGACATGCCCATGACCCGGGCGGCCGCGACGAAATCGGCCTCGCGCAGGCTGAGAACCCGGGCGCGGGCCAGCCGCGCGGGTCCGGTCCAGGCCCCGAGCGCGATGGCCAGCACGACGATGCCCAGCGAGGGCCCCGCGGCCGAGACGAAGGCCAGCGCCAGAAGGAAGCCCGGCACGATCTGGAAGGCGTCGACGAGGCGCATCAGCGCCGCTTCGGTCAGCCCGCTGGCAAAGCCCGCCGCGGTGCCGATGCCCATGCCGAGGACGACCGCGACAAGGGCTGCCGAAAGCCCCACGCTGACCGAGGTCCGCGCGCCGTGGATCAGCTCGGCCAGAAGGTCGCGGCCGAGCCGGTCGGTGCCGAGCGGCAGGGCAGGATCGGTGAAGGGCGGGATCAGCGGAGGCCCCGCGATGGCCAGCGGATCGCCGGGTGCGATCAGCGGCGCGAAGGCTGCGACCAGGATCAGCGCCAGCAGGATCGCGGCCCCGACCAGCGCCTCGGGGCGGCCGAGCAGGGCCTTAACCACGGCTGCGTCTCCCGCCTGCGCCGACCCTTGGGTCGAGCCATCCATAGGCCAGGTCGACCAGCAGGTTGGCGATGACGACCATCAGCGCCGAGGTCAGGATCACCGCCAGCAGAAGCGGCGCGTCGCGCCCGGCCACGGCCTCCTGCGCGAGCCTGCCGAAGCCCGGAATGGCAAAGACGCTTTCGATCACCACCGAGCCCCCCAGCATCGCGGCCGATTGCAGCCCCAGCATGGTGACCAGCGGCAGGAGCGCGTTCCGCGCGGCATGGCTCAGCGTGATCCGCCAGTCGGAAAGCCCCCGCGCCCGTGCGGCAAGGGTATAGTCCTCGTTCCAGGCCTCGGCCATGCCCGCCCGCATGATCCGGAGGAAAAGTGCGAGATAGATCATCCCCAGCGCTGCCACCGGCAGCACCAGATGGCGCGCGATGTCGGCGGCGCGCGCGAGCCCCGTCTTGCCCGAGGCGATGGTCTCGATCCCCGAGACCGGCAGCCAGCGCAGCTGCACCGCGAAGACGATGGCCAGCACCAGCCCGAGCCAGAAGCTCGGGATCGAGTAGAGCATCAGCGAGCCGCCCGAGAGCAGCCGGTCGGGCAGCGAGCCCGGCCGCCGTCCGGCAAGCACCCCGAGGCCCGAGCCCAGCAGGAAGGACAGCGCGGTGGCGCTTCCCATCAGCCAGAGCGTGTTCGGCAGCCGTTCCGCGATCAGCGCGCCGATGGGTCGGTTCAGCGCGAGCGACCAGCCCAGATCGCCCCGCGCGTATTGGCCAAGGGTGAAGGCAAGCCGTTTCCAGGCCGGGCCGTCGAGCCCGTATTCCGTGCGCAGCGCGGCCGCCATCTGCGCATCGCCCCCGCCCATCGACAGCAGATAGGCATCGACCGCATCGCCGCCGGCCCGGTCGAGCAGCAGAAACACCCCCACCAGCACGATCAGCAGGACCGGCAGGCTGCCCGCAAGCCGGGCCAGAACGATCCGTGCCAGCCGCGGCATCAGACTGCTTCCGTGCGGGCGGTCATTGCGACAGGCCGGTATCCGCCCAGTTCGACACTACCCAGCGCGGATTGGTGGCGATGCCGGTCACCCGGTCCGAGACCACCGAGGTGAAGCTCCAGTCGGCGACATTGATGATCGGCAGATCGGCCGCGACCAGTCTCTGGAGCTTCCTGTAAAGCGCCACGCGGGCGGCGGGGTCGAGCGTCACCAGCGCCTCGTCGATCACCGCGTCGATCCCGGCATCGGCATAGCCGCCCTGGTTCGAGAAAGGCACGCCCGGCGGCATGCCCGAGCGCAGGAGGATGGTGGTCGAGATCGCCGGATCGGCGCGGAAGACGGTGGGGGCGATGGCCAGGTCGAAGGCGTGATCGGTATAGACCGCCCGGATATGGCCGGCCGCGTCATGGGGCTCGATCCGGGCATCGATGCCGATGGCGGCCAGTGCCTGACGCAGGTAGTCGCCGAACTGGCGTGTCTCCGAGAAATAGGGCGCGGGCAGCAGCCGCAGGCGAAGTCTCGTGCCATCGGGGCCCTCGGGATAGCCCGCCTCGTCCAGCAGCGCCCTGGCGGTCGCGATGTCGAACGGGTAGGTGGCGACATCGGGGGTGTAGAAAGTGGGATCATTGGCCGGGACCGGCCCGGTGGCGGCCTCGGCATAGCCGAGAAAGATCGTCTTCAGCACGAAGTCCCGGTCGATGGCATGGGCGATGGCCTGCCGGACCTTGAGCTTCGACAGCGCCTCGGTGCGGTGGTTGATCTCGATCGTCAGCTGATAGGTCAGCGCCTCGTAGCCTTTGGTCACGACCTCGAGCCCCGGCACCCGGGCGATCCGGTCGAGATCGGACAGGGGCACCGCCGAGAAGGCCGCAAGATGAACCTCGCCCGCCTCGAGCGAACTGGCCGCCGCGGCGCGGTCGGGCAACACCCGGTAGACGATCTCGTCCAGCAGCGGCAGGCCCTTGTCCCAGTAGCTGTCGTTTCCGCGCAGCAGGTAATATTCGCCGGGCCGGTGCGCGCCCCATCGGAACGGGCCGGTTCCGATGGGCGCCGCATTGGTCGGGTTGGTGGCGATGTCGGTGCCCTCGTAGAGATGTTTCGGCAGCACCGACGAGACCACCGGCAGCGCATTGGCGATCAGTTGCAGCGGCATCGGCTGCGAGAAGCGGAAGATGGCGGTCAGCGCGTCGGGGGTCTCGACCGCCTCGAGATTGGCGAAGAGCGCGCGGCCGATATTCTGCAGAGGCTTCCAGACCTCCATCGCCGAGAAGGCGACATCGGCCGAGCTGAAGGGCGTGCCGTCATGCCACAGAACGCCCTCGCGCAGGGTGAATGTGACGCTGTGCCCGTCCTCCGAGCCCTCCCAGCCGGTCGCCAGAAGCGGTCTCAGCCCGCCGGGCCCGTAGCTGGCCTCGGCCAGCGGCTCGATCACCTTCGAGGTTATGAAGAAGACCCCGTTCGAGGCGACGATGGCCGGGTTGAGCTGGCGCGGCTCGCTGTCGGCGGCGACGATCAGGCGCCCGCCCGGGGCGGCCGCGCGCGCGCGGCGAGGCAGGGCGGTCGAGCCAAGCAGGGCGGCCGTACCGGTCAGGACGCCGCGGCGGGAAATCGTGGCAAGCATTGGAACCATGTCCTCGTAAGAGCCGGCGATTGCGCCGCCGCCCGGCGGCAGGCTGGCATCGTCCGGCCCGCAGCGCAAGGGTGCGCGGGGGCGGTGCTGCCCGGGACGGCCGGAATGGCGACCGGGCGGGGGCGCAGGGGAGCGATGCCGGAGCGGCCTGCCATTCGGGCGCGCGCGTGCCGGAGGCGGCTTGCGAATGCCCGGATATGCCGAAAGCTGCGGTCGACGCCCTTGCGATGACCGGTAATCGGCGCCGGTCTCGGAGGTGCTGGTGACGTGGTGTCGGCCGCGTTCCGGATCGCACCGGCCGATCCTAAGGGCGCCCGATCCGCGGCTCCCGGCCGGCGCAGGGGCCTTCTGATTCTGGCGGCCTTGTCGAAAGGAGCGCGACCGGTCCGAAGGCATGCGGGGCGCGTGCCTGACGGCGTGTCGCTGCGCCTTGCCCCGCCGGGGCGGCGGGTCCGGCCGGGGGCGGCCCTTTTCCGGATGGCCTCGGCTTTCCCGGCAGACCGAGCTTTCGCGGTTGAATGCGCCGTCCCGGCTTGCGACCCTCATGCCGGTCCCATGCCAAGGAGTCGTCCCATGGTTCAGCCGCTTTCCGATCTGATCGCCCAGGGGCGCGGGCTTGTTCCGGCCGATCTGGTGCTGAGGGGCGGGCAGGTTCTCGATCTGGTGACGGGCGAGACGGTGCCGGGCGATGTCGCGATCTGCGGCGAGACCATCGTCGGCATCGGCAGTGCCTATGAGGGGCGCGAGGTCCTCGACGTCTCGGGGCTGACGCTGGTGCCGGGCTTCATCGACACCCATCTCCATATCGAAAGCTCTCTGGTGACGCCCCTGGAATTCGACCGCTGCGTCTGTCCGCGCGGCGTGACCACGGCGATCTGCGACCCGCATGAGATCGCCAATGTGATCGGGGTCGCGGGCATCGAGTATTTCCTTCAGGCCGCGACCCGCACGGTGATGGATATCCGGGTGAACCTGTCCTCCTGCGTGCCCTCGACCGATATGGAGACCGCGGGCGCGCGGATCGGGGCGGCGGAGTTGCTGGCGCTCCGGGATCACCCCAAGGTCATCGGACTGGCCGAGATGATGAACTATCCGGGCGTTCTGATGCAGGATCCGGGCGTTCTGGCCAAGATCGAGGCGTTTCGCGGCGGTCATATCGACGGCCATGCGCCGCTTTTGTCGGGCAAGGATCTGAATGCCTATATCGCGGCGGGCATCCGCACCGAGCATGAGGCGACGAGTGCCGCCGAGGCCCGCGAGAAGCTGCAGAAGGGGCTGCGGGTGCTGATCCGCGAAGGGTCTGTCTCGAAGGACATGGTGGCGCTGGCGCCACTGCTGAGCGAGCGGACCTCGCCCTATATGTGCCTTTGCACCGACGACCGGAACCCTCTGGATATCGCCGAGGAGGGCCATCTCGATCACATGATCCGCTGGATGATCGGGCAGGGCACGCCGGTGCTGGCGGCCTACCGGGCGGCGTCTCTGTCGGCGGCCGAGGCCTTCGGTCTGAAGGATCGCGGCCAGATCGCGCCGGGCAAGCGTGCCGATATCGTGGCGCTGGAGGATCTCGCGGATTGCCGCGCGCGGCTGGTGCTGGCGGGCGGGCGGGTGGCCTCGGCCGGGGCCTTCGCCGCGCGCGAGGATGTGGCGCCGGTCGGGCGGGGCTCCGTCAGGGCGCCGGAGGTGACGGCCGCCAGTTTCCGGGCCACCTCGAATGCCGCCGAGACCCATGTGATCGGCATCCTGCCGGGCAAGATCCTGACCGAGCATCTGATCGAGGAGGTGCCGCCCGAGGGCGGCGAGAAGCGCGCCGATCCGGGGCGCGATCTGGCCAAGGTCGCGGTGGTCGAGCGGCATGGCAAGAACGGCAATATCGCTGTCGGTTTCGTGCGGGGCTTCGGCCTGCAGCGCGGGGCCATCGCCTCGACCGTCTGCCACGATCACCACAACATCGTCGCGGTGGGCGTATCCGAGGCCGACATGGCGCTGGCGGCGACCCGGCTGTCCGAGATCGAGGGGGGCTTCGTCGTGGCCGAGGGCGGGAAGGTCCTGGCCGAGCTGGCGCTGCCGGTCGCGGGGCTGATGAGCCTCGAGACCTTCGAGACGGTCGAGGCGCGGCTGAAGGCGTTGCGCGCGGCGGCAAAGCGCCTTGGCGTGGTACTCGACGAGCCCTTCCTGCAACTGGCCTTCATCGCGCTGCCGGTGATCCCGGCGCTGAAGATCACCGATCGCGGGCTTGTCGATGTCGAGACATTCGAGATCATCGGCTAGGGGCGGGCCGGTCCGGTTTTGTGACCCGGCCCGCGCCCCTGCGGGGGCTAGCGCGGCAGGGCGGCGGCCTCGCGGGCAAGTGCGGTGATCGCCTCCCAGTCGCGGGCCTCGAGCTTGTCCTTCGGTGCGACCCAGGACCCGCCCGCGCAGATCACGTTGGGCAGGCTCAGATAGCTTGCGGCATTTGCCGGGCTGACGCCGCCGGTCGGGCAGAAGCGGATCTGTTGCAGCGGGCCTGCCAGCGCCTTCAGGGCGGGCGCGCCGCCCGCAGCCTCGGCCGGGAAGAATTTCTGCACCGTGTAGCCGCGTTCGAGCAGGGCCATCGCCTCGCTCGCGGTGGCGGCGCCCGGCAGCAGCGGCAGATCGCCCGCGCGTGCGGCGTCGAGCAGCGCGGGCGTGGTGCCCGGCGAGACGCCGAAACGGGCACCCGCCGCCATGGCGGCATCGACATCGCCCGGGGTCAGGAGCGTGCCCGCGCCGACGATGCTGCCCGCGACGTCCGCCATCTCGCGGATCGCATCGAGGGCGGCGGGGGTGCGCAACGTGACTTCTAGCACCGGCAATCCACCCGCCACCAGCGCCTCGGCCAGCGGCCGGGCCAGCTTTGCGTCCTCGATCACCAGAACCGGGATGATGGGGGCGCGGCGGCAGATCTCTTCAGTGATCTCGCTGGCGGCATTGGGGGTCATTGGCGGTCCTTTCGCGCGGATTTCGGCTGTTGCAGGGGTATTTAGGCCAAGAAGAAGGGGTCAGACAACGATCCCTGCGCCTTCGGCCGCGGATTTCGCATTTGCACGGAAGGCGGCGAAGAGCTCGCGCCCCAGCCCGGTCTCGTTGGCCGAGAGGTCGGGGGTGACGGGCGCGCGGTCGAGGGCACCCTCGGTCAGCACGTCGAGCCGCCCCGAGGGCGCGTCGAGCCGGATCACGTCGCCGTCGCGCAGACGGGCGAGCGGACCGCCATCGGCGGCCTCGGGCGAGACATGGATCGCGGCTGGCACCTTGCCCGAGGCGCCCGACATCCGCCCGTCGGTGACGAGCGCGACCTTGAGGCCGCGGTCCTGCAGTACCGAGAGCGTGGGGGTCAGGGCGTGGAGTTCCGGCATGCCATTGGCGCGCGGGCCCTGGAAGCGGACGACGACGATGGTGTCCGAGGTGAATTCGCCCCGCTTGAAGGCGGCCTTGACCTCTTCCTGGTCCTGGAAGATGCGGGCGGGCGCCTCGATCACGTGGCGGTCTTCCGCGACCGCCGAGACCTTGATGATGCCGCGCCCCAGATTGCCGGAGAGCGCGCGCAGCCCGCCTGTGGTCTGGAACGGATCGGCGGAAGGGCGCAGGATCTTGTCGTTGAGGCTTTCGCCCGCGCCCTCGGTCCAGCTCAGGGTTCCCTCGACGAGCTTCGGTTCCCGGGTGTAGCGCGCGAGGCCCTCGCCCGCTATGGTCAGGGTATCGGGGTGCAGCAGGCCCGCCCCGAGCAGCTCGCCGATCATGTAGCCAAGCCCGCCCGCGGCGTGGAAATGGTTCACGTCGGCCAGCCCGTTCGGATAGACGCGGGCCATCAGCGGGGTGATTTCCGACAGGCGCGCGAAATCCTCGATGTCGAGGATGATGCCGGCGGCACGCGCCATGGCGGGCAGGTGCAGCACGAGGTTGGTGGAGCCGCCCGTCGCCATCAGCCCGACGATGCCATTGGCAAAGGCGCGTTCGTCGAGCACCCGGCCTGCGGGCGTATACTGGTTTCCCAGGGCGGTGATCTCGAGCGCGCGTTGCGCGCCCGCCACGGTCAGCGCGTCGCGCAGGGCCGTGTTCGGGGTGACGAAGCTGGCGCCCGGCAGGTGAAGCCCCATCAGCTCCATCAGCATCTGGTTGGAATTGGCGGTGCCGTAGAAGGTGCAGGTGCCGGGGCCGTGATAGCTTTCCATCTCGGCCTTCATCAGGTCGTCGCGGCCGATCTCTCCGGTGGCGTATTTCTGCCGGACCTTCGCCTTTTCGTCATTGGGCAGGCCCGAGGTCATCGGCCCAGCGGGCAGGAACACCGCCGGGAGATGCCCGAAACTGGCCGCGGCGATCACGAGGCCCGGCACGATCTTGTCGCAGACGCCCATGAAGACCGCCGCGTCGAAGCAGTTGTGGCTGAGTGCGACGCCTGCCGACAGCGCGATCACGTCGCGCGAGAACAGCGACAGCTCCATCCCGGTCTGGCCCTGGGTGACGCCGTCGCACATGGCGGGCACGCCGCCGGCGACCTGGGCCGTGGCGCCGGCCCCGCGCGCGGCCTCGCGGATGAGCGCGGGGAAACGCTCGAAGGGCTGATGCGCCGAGAGCATGTCGTTATAGGCGGTGACGATCCCGAGATTGGGCGCGCGGCCTTCGGCGAGAAGGCTCTTGGCCTCGCCCGAGGCGGCATAGGCATGGGCCTGGTTTCCGCAGGTCAGATGGGCGCGGGCCGGGCCCTGTTCGGCGGCCGTCGCGATCCGGTCGAGATAGGCGGCGCGGGTTGCGGCCGAGCGGCTGGCAATGGCTTGGGTGACCTCTTCCAGCACGGGATGAAGCGGCATAACGGGTCTCCTGTCGCGGGGGTTCGGGGCGCATATACTACGTTAGCGCTAACGGGAAAAGAGGAGACGTCGGCTGCGAATCCGCTTCACGGCGCCCGTGCGAGCGCCTAGAGGGAGGCGATGAGCATCGAATATCCGACGATCCGCCTCATGCCCAAGGCCGAAGCGCGCGCCATCCGTCACGGCTTTCCCTGGGTCTATTCCGATGAACTGGTCATGGACCGGCGCACCAGGGCGCTGGCGCCCGGCAGCCTTGCGGTGCTGGAGGATGCCGAACGGCGGCCGCTGGCGCTTGTGGCGGTCAATCCGCTGTCGCGGATCGTGGCGCGGGTGATCGACCGCGATCCGGAGGCCGGGATCGATACCGCCTGGTTCGCGGCCCGGATCGGGCAGGCGCTGGCGCTGCGCGAGCGACTTTACCAGCAGCCCTTCTACCGGCTTGTCCATGCCGAGGCCGACGGTCTGCCCGGGGTGGTCATCGACCGTTTCGGCAGCGCCGCGGTGGTGCAGCCCAACGCGGCCTGGGCCGAGTGTCGGCTCGACGCGCTGGTGGCGGCGCTGGTCGGGGTCACGGGCGTCGAGACGGTGGTCAAGAACGGCTCGGGCCGGGTGCGGGGGCTCGAGGGGCTGGCCGAGGAGACGCTGGTCCTGAGGGGCGCGCTCAAGGGACCGGTGCCGGTGCCGATGAATGGCGCGACCTACATGGCCGATCTGACCGGCGGGCAGAAGACGGGGCTGTTCTACGACCAGCGGCCGAATCATGCCTTCGCGGCGGGGCTTGCGCAAGGCGGGCGGGTGCTCGACGTGTTTTCGCACGTGGGCGGCTTTGCGCTGGCGGCGCTTGCCGGAGGAGCCGAGAGCGCGCTGGCGGTCGACGGTTCCGAGCCCGCGCTGGCGCTGGCCGAGGCAGGCGCCAGGGCCTCGGGGCTCGACGCGCGCTTCGCGACCCGGAAGGGCGATGCCTTCGACACGCTGGCGGCGTTGGGGGAGGAAGGTGCGCAATTCGATCTGGTGATCTGCGATCCGCCTGCCTTCGCCCCGTCGAGGAAGGCGCTTGATGCCGGGCTGCGGGCCTATGAGCGGGTGGCGCGGATGGCGGCGGCGCTGGTGGCGCCCGGCGGCTATCTGATGCTTTGTTCCTGTTCGCATGCCGCCGATCTGACGAAATTCCGGGCCGCCAGCGCGCGCGGCATCGGCAAGGCCGGGCGGCGCGGACCGGTCATCTACACGGGCTTTGCCGGCCCCGATCACCCGGTGCTGCCGCAGCTGGCCGAGTCGGGCTATCTGAAGGCGCTGGCCTTCCGCCTGACCGAATGAAGGTCCTGCTGGACGCCTGTGTGCTTTACCCGACCGTGCTGCGCGAGATTCTGCTGGCTGTGGCGCGCCGGGGCGGCTTCACCCCGCTCTGGTCGGCGCGCATTCTCGAGGAATGGGCGCGGGCCGCGCGCAAGATCGGTCCGACCGGCGAGGCGCAGGCACGGGCCGAGATCGCGCTTTTGCGCGCCGCCTGGCCGGGGGCGGAGGTGGCACCGAAGGCGGGGCTCGAGGCGCGCCTCTGGCTGCCCGATCCGAATGACGTGCATGTGCTGGCCGCGGCCATCGCGGGCGGCGCCGATCTTCTGCTGACCTTCAACGCGCGCGACTTTCCGGGCCATCTGCTGGCCGAGGAAGCGCTGCGCCGCGCCGCACCCGACGCGTTCCTGATGGATCTGTGGCTGGCCGGTCCGGACCCGGTCGAGGCGGCGGTCGCCGAGGTGCATGCGGCGGCCGAACGGATCGCGGGCGAGGCGCTGGAGCGGCGCGCGCTGCTCAAGCGGGCGCGCCTGCCGCGGCTGGGCAAGGCCCTGAACGAGGTCCTGAACAAGGCGCGGGACTGAGGCAACAGGAACCTGCGGGAAGCGCCGGCCACTCTCCGTCGCCTCCCGCAGACATGGCCCAACGACCATGATAATGAAGGGAGATTGCTCTCCCGCGCGGTGCCCGTATCGGACTTCGAACCGTTTTGACCCGATTTGCACACCTGGAGTGACTCAGGCGCGGAGCCCACTGAGCCCGGCCATCCCGATCCGCCGCACGCCCCCCAATTGGGTTCGGCTATTATGCGCTCGCCGCAGCGCAGAAAAAACCGGGGGTTTTCCCGTATTCCCAACCCCGATCCGGCCCCGATCCTCCAGATGCCGGGACTGAACAGCTAAGGAACGATCAGGCCGAAGATCAATGCCCGCGCCACGGCATGGGTTCGGTTCAAGGCATGCATCTTGGTCATTGCCGAGGCCATGTGATGCTCGACGGTTTTCTCCGAGATCGACAGCCGGAAGGCGATCTCCTTGTTGCGCAACCCGGTCGCACTCCAGAGCAGGCATTCGCGTTCGCGAAGCGACAGCGGGACACTGCCGGGGGCAATGGCCGGTGTCTGGGCCAGCGCGTGAAACAGCCGGGTTGTCGCGCAGATCGAGTCTCCGCTGGCTGCAAGGATATCTGCCGCCTCACCGCTCGTGTCCGCGGCAAAGCACAGTCCCGCGCCGCTGCGGTTCAGCGGCGACGCCCCCGCAAGCGGCAGCGTGAGGCCGAAATTCACCCCGAAATCGCTGCAGAGTTGCATCACCTCGCGGGTCCCGGGATCGGTCTCGATGCGGTTGCCGGGCCGGTCCCAGTAGATCGGTTCCTCGCCCCCGGTCGCGCAGTGGATCGCGCGCGGATCGTGGTCGATCATCCCCTCTTCTGCATAGCGATGGGTGAAGCCGGCAGGAAATGTCGAGCGATAGAGCATCTCCTGCGAGATCGTCCGGGACCGGACCGCAGGTGTCTGAGCATAGATGACATGCGAGACCCCGTGTCCCCTCAGGTGATCGTTGAACACCCGCCAGAGGGCGTCGAACGAGGTCTGCGCGCGCAGCGTTTCGGCGAAGTCGAGGCTCTGGCGGTCCAAACGCATCACGGTCAGCTTTGGGCAATGGGGCTGGTGCTGACAGGGGGCGGCTGAAAAATGGTAAAGATCATGGTCCTGTCGGCACTCCTATGTTGTTGTCCGAACCGCCCAGCGGGCTTCGAGGGCATCGATCGCGGCGACGCGGTCGGCGGTCCTCGGATGGCTCATCAGCCAGGCGGGCATCGCGCCGCCCCGGCTTTGGGTGATCCGGTCGAGCTTGGCGAATAGCGTCTTCTGGGGCGCGGTCCCGATGCCGGCCTTGGTCAGGAGCGCCGCGGCATAGGCATCTGCCTCATATTCGTCCTGGCGGCTGAGCCGCGCGGCCAGAAGCGAGGCCAGCGCATTGGCGATATAGACCCCGATGCCGGGCAGGAACCGGCCCAGGACCATCGCCAGGGCCGTCCGCATCGCGTTCTGGCCCGAGAAGTCTATCATCCGGCGGCGGCTGTGCCCCAGCGCGACATGGCCGAGCTCATGCGCGATGACGCTGGCCAGTTCCTCGGCGCTGACCTCGCCCGCGCGGTAGCGGTCGTGAAAGCCCCGGGTGATGAAGATCCGCCCGTCGGGCGCTGCCAGCCCGTTCACCGGCTCGATTTCGTAGATGTTGACGCGAATGCGCGGCAGGTCGAGCGCCTGCGCCATGCGATCGGTCAGCGCCTTCAGCCGCGGATCGGCCAGCTCTGACGATCGCTCATCGAGCTCGCGGCCGGTGCGCCAGGCCGAGAAGCGGTACATCGCGACGGCGTAAAGGATCGCCAGAAGGATCGGGGTCAGTTTCAGCATGTCGACAGGATATGGTGCGTTTGGCGGCCGGCGCAATCCTGAGGAATTCAGGTCTTGGTTGTGGCGGGTCAAAGGCGGGATAATTAAATCCTATCAATTATATCAATATTGCCAAATTATATAAATCGCCAAGGCCTGCTATAGTCACGCCAAGGCAGGAATCGGCCGGCACCTGACCGCGCCCGGCAATCGCCGCGCGGGGAGATTAAGGGCCGTTCCGCACATCTTCTTGTCAAATCCTAACCCCGAACCAAAGATCCGGAGGGAGACATGGACGGAAACGATAGACCGGCCGGCAAGTGCCCGGTGCTGCACACGACCTTCGGCGGCCAGTCGAACCGCGACTGGTGGCCGAACCAGCTGAACCTGCGCATCCTGCATCAGAACCCGTCTGCCGCAAATCCGATGCCGCAGGGCTTTTCCTATGCCGAGGCCTTCAAGGCACTCGATCTGCAGGCCGTCAAAGCCGACCTGCGGGCGCTGATGACCGATAGTCAGGACTGGTGGCCGGCCGATTACGGCCATTATGGCGGGTTGTTCATCCGAATGGCCTGGCACAGCGCCGGCACCTATCGCACCGCGGACGGACGCGGAGGCGGCGGCACCGGGAACCAGCGTTTCGCGCCGCTCAACAGTTGGCCCGACAACGTCAATCTCGACAAGGCCCGGCGCCTGCTCTGGCCGATCAAGAAGACATACGGCAATGCCATCTCCTGGGCCGACCTGATGATCCTCGCGGGCAATGTCGCGCTCGAGACGATGGGGCTCAAGACCTTCGGCTATGCCGGCGGACGCGAGGATATCTACGAGCCCGAGGAGGACATCTACTGGGGGTCCGAGCGCGAATGGCTCGCCACCAGCGACAAGCCTGAAAGCCGCTATTCGGGCGATCGCGAGCTGGAAAGCCCGCTGGCGGCGGTGCAGATGGGGCTGATCTACGTGAACCCCGAGGGGCCCGACGGCAATCCCGATCCGCTCGCGTCTGGGCGCGACATCCGCGAGACCTTCGCGCGGATGGCGATGAACGATTACGAGACCGTGGCCCTGACCGCGGGCGGCCATACCTTCGGCAAGTGCCACGGGGCGGGCGATGCCGCGCTGCTCGAGGCCGAGCCCGAGGCCGCGCCGCTGCAGGCGATGGGGTTGGGCTGGCTCAGCCGCCATGGCAGCGGCAAGGGCGCCGACGCGATCACCAGCGGCATCGAGGGCGCCTGGACGCCCAATCCGACGACCTGGGACATGGGCTATTTCGACGTGCTCTTCGGCTATGACTGGGAGCTGACGAAAAGCCCGGCCGGGGCCTGGCAGTGGACGCCGAAGGATCTGAAGCCCGAGGATCACGCCCCCGATCCCGAAACCGGCGAGCGCAATCGCAAGATCATCATGACCACCGCCGACATGGCGATGCGCATGGACCCGATCTATGAACCCATCGCCCGGCATTTCCACGAGAATCCGGATGAGTTCGCCGATGCCTTCGCGCGGGCCTGGTTCAAGCTGACCCATCGCGACATGGGCCCGAAATCGCGCTATCTGGGCGCCGAGGTGCCCTCCGAGGACCTGATCTGGCAGGACCCGCTGCCGCCGGTCGATCATCCGCTGATCGAGGCGGCCGATATCGACGCGCTGAAGGCCGAGATCCTCGGCTCCGGTCTGAGCGTGGCCGAACTGGTCGCGACCGCCTGGGCCTCTGCCTCGACTTTCCGCAGCTCGGACAAGCGCGGCGGCGCCAATGGCGCGCGCATCCGGCTGGCGCCGCAGAAGGACTGGGAGGTGAACGAGCCCGACCGGCTGGCCCGGGTTCTCGAGGTTCTCGAGGGCATCAAGGCGGGTTTCGATGCGCGGGCCGAGGGCGGCAAGCGGGTCTCGCTGGCCGATCTGATCGTGCTGGGCGGCTCTGCGGCGGTCGAGAAGGCGGCGGCCGATGCGGGCTCGCCCGTCGAGGTGCCCTTCGCGCCCGGCCGCACCGATGCGACGGCCGAACAGACCGATATCGAGTCCTTCGACGTGCTCGAACCGCTGGCCGACGGGTTCCGCAACTATCAGAAGGGCGCCTATAGCGTGACCGCCGAGGAGATGCTGCTCGACCGGGCGCAGCTTCTGACGCTGAGTGCCCCCGAAATGACCGTTCTGGTCGGTGGGCTCAGGGTGCTTGGCGCCAATGTCGGGCAAAGCCCGCATGGTGTCTTCACCGACCGGCCCGGGCAGCTGACGACCGACTTCTTCGTCAACTTGCTCGACATGGGCACGGTCTGGGCGCCGACCGATGCCGACGAGACCCTGTTCGAGGGCCGCGACCGGGCAAGCGGCGCGGTGACATGGACCGGGACCCGGGTCGATCTGGTCTTCGGGTCGAACTCGCAACTGCGGGCGCTGGCCGAGGTCTATGCCCAGGATGACGCCGGACCGGCCTTTGCCGCGGAATTCGCAGCGGCCTGGGCCAAGGTGATGAACGCCGACCGGTTCGATCTGGTCTGAGCCGCGGCCGACACATTGCCCGGGGCGGCGCTGGCCGCCCCGGACCGTCGCAAGGGGGATGTGTCCTGTCTTTCCGCGCAGCATCGATTGCGAAAGATTTCAAATCGCAAAAGATGGTTGCCGCAATTTATTTTTGTATCAATTCATCCCGATGGATTTCAGTTTTATGCTGAAATCCATCGGGGTTTTACCTATCGTTAACCTGTGGCCCAAATGATGCGGGTAGTGTTTCGCCGAGCAGGCCGATCGACGACAGATCGCCATTGCACCGGCTCGTGATCAAGGTTTCCTGACATGACGAATAAGCCAACGGACAGTCTGCCTGTGCCTCGTCGTCCTGCCGAGCGGAGCTTCGGCGTCCTGATGCTGGATGACAATGAAATCGACCGAATGCGACTGAAACAGCTTTGCCTGAGGGCGGGCTTGCGATTTCGGGTGCGTGAGGCCGCCGATCTGGACGATTTTCGCCGCGCGCTGGACGAAACGCCCTATGACATGGTGTTTCTCGATTACGATCTGAAGATGGATACCGGGCTCGATGCGCTCGAATTGCTCAGGGCTCATCCCGTTCAGGCAGAGGCGATCGCGATCATGATCACCAGCACCGATGCCCCGGCCACGGTGGTCGAGGCGATGCGCTGCGGCTGCTCGGACTTTCTGGTCAAGGACGAGCTCAGCATCTCGATGATCCGCCGTGCCGTGACCGTCGCGATCGAGCGCGAGATCTACCATGCCGCGATCCGTCTCGAACACGGGGCGCGGGTCGGTGTCGAGCGCATGCTTGAAAGGTTTTCCGCGGTCTGCGCGACCGATATTCGCGGCATGTTGTCGGAAATGCTGCGCAGGCTCCGTGCTGTCACGCAATCGGTCGAGGGCCAGGCCCATATCAGCAAGGAGGTCGCCGAGGCCGAGCAGGCCTGCATGGAGCTCTTCGACTACCTGGAAAACATGAACAGCATTCTCGCACTTGAGGTGGAGCCCGGGCGCGAGCGGCTGTCGCAATAGGACGGATGTGTGCCGGTCGAAGGGATCATAGCAAGACATCGCCTCGGGCTCAGCGCCAAGCTCGCGCTTCTGGCCCTTGTTGTCGTGCTGACCGCCACGCTCGTCTTCTCCGGTGTCATCCTCTTCGGGTCGCAATGGTATCGTCAGGCGGCCTTGTCGCGCATGGAGTTTGCCGGCGCCTTTTTCGGTGAACGGGTGTTGCGTGAGCTGGAACTGATGGCCTCCGATGCGCGCAATCTCTCGGTGCTGCCCGAGATCGGCGGCATGGCCGATGCCAGGAGCCAGAACGCAAATCGGGGGGCTTCTGAAGACGGCGCCGATGCCTACTGGCGCAAGCGGCTTGAGGCGGTGTTCGAATCCGTTCTTCTCACCCGGCCGCATTACACGCAGGTCCGCTATATCGGACGGGAAGACAACTGGCGCGAGATCGTGCGCGTTCACCGTGCCGGCGACCGGATCGAGGTCGTCGCGCCCGGCGAGATGCAGTCGAAGGGCAACGAGCCCTATCTGACCGACCGCGCCGTGCTGAATGCGGGGCTTCCCTTCTTCTCGCGCATCACGCCGAACCGGGAATATGGGCAGGTGGAAGGCGCGCCCACGATCCGTTTCGTGGTGCCGGTCCTCGGGACTGCGGGCACTGTCGACGGCGCGCTGGTGATCAACGCCGATTTCGAGTGGTTGCTGCGCGCGGCCAATCTGCATCCTTCCGACGGGTTCTCGGTGACGGTCATGACCTCATCGAAGGATTACATGACCTTCGATCCGGTGACCGGTCCCGGTCCGTTGCGCTTTCACGGCACGCCGGAATGGAACCCGGCCGATTTGCCCGATTTTGCGGGTATCAGCGGCGGTGACATGATCAACGTGACCGAAATCGGCTGGCGCCGTGCGATCAATGTGACCAGCCTGCCGTCGGGATCGCTCAGTCGCGGCGACCGTCTGAACTTGCGGACGGGGATCTTCGTGGTAACCGAATTGCCGACGCGGCTGCTGTTCGCTCCGCTCCGGCAGCAGCTTTCCTATGGTCTCGCGGCTGCCGTCGTTCTTTCGATGGGGGCGGCCTGGATCGCTTGGATCATGGGCAAGCAACTGACCGCTCCGCTGCACCGGCTTGCGCGAGGTCTGCGCGACCGCGATTTCGGCGAGGATCTGAGCGATCTCATGCCGACCACCAATGACGAGGTGGCCGAACTTGCCCGGGCGCTGGTTTGCCTCAACGAGCGCCTCTATCAGAAATCGACGAAGCTGAACGCGATCTTTTCCGAGGCGGCGGATGGTCTGATCACCATCTCGGAAACGGGTGTGATCGAAGAGGCGAATGCCGCCGCGGGCCGCATTTTCGGCTACGATGCCGCCGAAATGGTAGGTCGCAATGTCTCTATCCTGATGCGCGAAGAGGATGCGGAACAACATAACAAGATGCTGCGGCAACGGATTGGCCGCAGGGAGCAGAGGCGACTGATTGCGGGGCGCGAGGTGACGGGCGTACGCAAGGATGGGACGCGGATCATCGTGGAAATCTCGGTGGCCAGCGCGCGTCAGGCCGAAGGCACCCATTATATCGGCGTCATGCGCGATGTGACCAGCCGATGCGAGGCCCAGGCGCGCAGTGAGGCGCTGGTCAAGGCGCTGGAGCGGTCCAATGCCGATCTGGATGCTTTCGCCTATTTCGCCTCGCACGATCTCAAGGCGCCGCTACGGGTCATCGACAACGCCTCGGCCTGGCTCGAGGAGGATCTCGCCCCCTATCTCAACGAAGATACGCGCGACAGCATGAATCTGTTGCGCAGTCGTGTCGCCCGGATGGAACGCCTGCTCGACGACCTGTTGAACCATTCGCGGATCGGCCGGATCGAAGAAAAGGCGCAGATCGTCGAGGGAAGGGAGCTTGTCGGCGAGTTGCGTGGCTTGCTGCACATCCCAGATGGATTCTCCTTCGAGGCCACGCCGGACTTCATGAACCTGCGGATCCCGAACATGCCGATCAAGACCGTTTTGCTCAATCTTCTCGGGAATTCTCTGAAGCATCATGATCGCGAAACCGGCTTCGTTCGTCTGTCCGGGCATGAGACGGACAATGCGTATTACCTTTCGGTAACGGATGACGGACCGGGGATCCCGCCCAAATATCACGCAAAAGTCTTTGAGATGTTCCAGACCCTGCGCCCGCGTGACGAGGTCGAGGCCAGTGGTATGGGCCTGGCAATGGTACTCAAGCATATCCAGCTTGCCGGAGGGGAAGTCGGGATCGACAGCGACGGCACCCGGGGCACGACCATAAACCTGATCTTGCCCAAGGTGGCTCGCGCAGACAAGGCAACGGGGCGTGCGGCATGAAAGAAAGCTCCAACCTGCCGAACGCTCGTCCGCCGCTGAACCTGTTGATGGTCGAGGATGACGATGGCGATGTGAAGGCTGTGCGCCGGGCGCTCTACCGCGCGGGCATCGACGCCACCATGATTCGCGCCGTCGATGGTGTTGAGGCCTTGTCGATCATGCGCGGGCGCGCGCGCCCGCATCCCGCGGACCCCTACATCGTTCTGGCCGATATCAGGATGCCGCGCATGAATGGTCTGGAATTCCTTAATGAGTTGAGAAACGATTGCAGTCTCAAGCAAGTTGTTGTTTTTGTGTTTACAACTTCAAATAATGATCAGGATAAACGCGAGGCCTACGAGGCCGGAATTTCCGGGTACATCCTGAAACAGAGCGTTGGCAGAGATTATCGCCCTCTAATTGAGACTCTCGATCGCTTTTGGAATATAGTAAGCTTGCCGGACGTTCGTCCCAGTGAGGAATGACAGATGCGCGATCTGGATGTCATGATCGTCGATGATGATGCCGGAGATCGGAAGCTCATTCGCAGATTGCTGGAGCGTTCGGGGATGTGCAGAACGATATGCGAGGCGGAGCTCGTTCATTCTGCGCTCGCCCATGTCGCTGAAAACTTCGATGCGGTTTTTCTGGACTATGTGATGCCGGGAGAAAACGGGATCGATGGGCTGGAGACGCTTCGAAGGAAATGGCCAGGGGCGGCCTTCATCCTGATGACAGGTCAGGGAGACGAGCAGATTGCAAAATCGTCAATCCTGGCAGGGGCGGCGGATTATACGCCAAAGTCCAGGATCAATCAGACCGGCCTGGAACGCATGCTGGTGCGGGCGGTCGAAGTGGTCCGGCTTGCCCAGCGTGTCGAAGAACAGCGCCAGGAGCTGCTGACTTTCTCGAATGTCCTTGTCCATGATTTTCGCGCGCCGATTCGTAGCATCCGCTTTATATGTGAACAGCTGGATGAGGAACTCGGTGGTATGGAATCGGCGGAATTGCACAAGTTGATGGATCTGTTGCAGAAAACAGCTGCACAGATGTCGGATCTTGTCGAGGCGCTTGCCGGTCACATCAGGACAGATGTGAACCCGGTTTTCGAATTCATATCGGCAACTGATCTTGTTGAAAACGCGCTTTCTTTTCTCGAGCACGACATTCGTGAAAGCGGTGCCAGTATCGATCTGGACATGCCGGATATCGATGTGTTCTGCAGTCCGGCGATGATGGTGCAATTGCTTCAGAATCTGGTGCAGAATGCAATCAAATATTCCGGAGACCAAAGGCCGGACATTCGTATCGTGGCCCGGCGCCTGGACAACGGAGACGTGCTTTTCGAGGTCGCCGATCATGGTGTCGGGGTGGCAGAGGAATACCGTCAGCGTATTTTCGAGCCATTCCAAAGGCTGGCCCAGGCCGCGAGCATGCCGGGCACCGGGCTGGGCCTTGCAACCTGTCAGAAGATCGTCAAGCGGCATGGTGGCCGGATCTGGTGCGATGCGAACCCTTATGGCGGGACATTGATGAGATTCAGGATGCCGGGAGCCAGCAAGCCCTCCGATGGGGTTGCGTCGAAAATTTGGACAACCCAAGATGACGGGGCGGCCGCGATCCGCTGAAGCCACCGAGCCTCATGCGGATCAGGCTGTCAACCCGCGCGACTTCAGCACCTCGGCGACGGTGATCGCGGTGAATTCCGTCTTGGTCCATATGGCGATGACATTGGACGCATTCGCCTTGGCCTGCATGAAGGGGGAGGGCCAGTCACTGACCATGACCACCGGGATCTCGCTCCAGCTGCGATGGGCGGCCAGCTCCAGGGCAAAATTGGCGCCTTTTCCATCAGGAAGGGAGTTGTCCAGGAAAATGATGGAAATGGGCATCTCGTAAAGACAGTTGCGGGCCTCGGCCAGGCTTCCTGCGTAACGGACCTCGAGCGGCTGACCATATGCAGCCAGCTTGCGCTCCATGATCATGCGGTCGAAAACCGTGTCCTCGACGACGAGACAGGTCGGTGCGCTTTGTGGCATTCGCTCGGCCCTTTTGTCTGGATGCCGGGATGCCCGGCTTTTTATTGAGACTGGAAAAACACCATTCGTTCACCGATAACTGCAGTTCTGCAAATGGAAATATAACACGATATGGCGGCTGTTCGGAGCCGTAAGTGAACAAAATGGTATGAATTTTAATTCCGACCCGTTTCCGGCCGTGTCGGGCGTGCCCGAGCGGTGCGCGCGTCAGGCGTTGACCAGCCTGTCGAGTTGAGAGATCTCGCTTTCTCCTATTGGTTTGCGCAGAAATTTTCGCACCATCGGAAAACGCTCGGCCTGCTGCATGTCCGCGGCGCATTCCGAGCTTGTGAGGATCACGAATACCGAGTTGGCGAAGTGATTGGGGCAATCCTCGCCGATCTGTTCGAGGAACTCGAACCCGTTCATTCGTGGCATGTTGATATCGAGGATGACGACGTCGATTTTGGGGCAGGACGGGTCGCACAGGTATTCAATGGCGTCCTCCGCCATTCCGAATTCGAGCATCGTGTCGACGAGGCCGGTCTTGCGAATAAGGCGCTTGACCATCTTGCGCTCGAACCTGCAATCGTCGATCATCACCAACTTGTTGATCACCCTGCTTCTCCTTGAGGAAAACCGTGAATCGGCTTCCTGCCCCCGGGGTGGATTCTACCATGATACGTCCACCATGATTGAGCGCAACTCTCTGGCAAATGGCAAGGCCGAGCCCGCTGCCAGGGTACAAATCTGTGTCATTTAGATGTGTGAATAGCTGAAAGATGCGGTCATGGAATTTCGGGTCGATGCCGATGCCGCGATCCGATACAGAAAATGCGATCATGCCCGGTGGCGCTGTGACCGTTTCGATGTCGATTTCGGGGCTTTTGTCGGGCAGGCGAAACTTGATCGCATTGCTGATGAGGTTTTGCATCAGCTGGTGAAGTTGACGCGGATTTCCCGTCAGGCGCGGCAGGTCGTCGACACGCAGCCGGGCACCGCTGGCGGCAATGTCGGCGGCAAGATCCTGCATCACTTCGCTGACGATGCGGGACAGCTCGACGCAATCGGGGGGCTGTTCGCCGCCGACGGCGCGGGTGTAGTCGAGAACGTCGCTGATCATTCGCGCCATCCTGGCCAGGATTTCGTGCATGTCCTCGATCAGCGCCCGATCCTCGTCGGGAAGCCGGTTCACACCGGCCTCGGCCAGCGCGTCGGCGATCAGCATCAGGGTGTTGATCGGCGATTTCAGGTCGTGCGAGGTTGCATAGGCGAAGTCTCGCAGCTCGGCATTGGTGCGCTGAACGATCGCAATCTGGGCACGGAGTTCGGCGTTGAGATCCTCGATCTCGGCCAGGTTCCGGCGTTCGCGGGTGACATCCAGCATCATGACCAGGATCGAACCGTCCGGCAGGGAGAAACTCGACCAGCGGAAGATCTCTCCGGCGGCGGTCTGGAATTCGTGATAATAGCCGTCGTTCAGGCCGGGGCCGGATAAAGCGGCGGCCAATGCAGCGGGCGATTTCGTGCCCCAATGCCTGGCATCGGCCATGATCAGCGCCCGCACCGCCTGGCGGAAATCGGCGCCCTCGCGGATCAGTTCGGGGCCCGAGGGGCTGATGGCCTTGGCGGCGGAATTGACGAATTCGATCCGTCCATTGGGCGCGATCATCAGAAGCCCCAGCGGTATCCGTTCCACCATGTCCGCGGTGAAACGCAGCCGTTCCTGTCGCATCCGGTGGCGCTGGACCGGAATGTAGCCGATTGCCAGGAGCATCAGCGCGCCGAAGCCGCCAAGCGTGAGCAGGATGCGGCGGTTGGTCCAGAAGGGCGCGGTGCCGAGCCAGTCCGCGCGCAGGTCCTGATAGCGCTGCGAGGCCAGATAGCCGGGGATGACCAGGTTCAGCGACTCGCGCAGGGTGGGCAGGCCGGGGCGCAGCGCGGGGGCGAGGAAGATGCGCGGGAGCGGGAAGGGGACCTCGGCGATCTCTTCGCTGCGGTTCTTCTCGGCGACGATCCGCGTGATCATGCCGCGCTCTGCGATTATAGCATCGATCCGTCCCTCGAACAGAGCCGTCAGCAGGTCGCGATAATTGTCGAAATGCAGGATGTCGCGGGCATGGCGCTGGGCCACGGAGCTTGCGACGCCGGCCTTCCAGGTGCCGACCCGCAATCCGGACAGCCCGTCAAAGGTCTCGCTGTGCTCGCTTCGAACGAATACGGCCAGGTTGATGGACTGTATCGGCAGCGCGAAATCCATCCTCAATTCGCGTTCGGGGGTGATCCCGATCAGCGGCAGGATGTCGATCGGGCTTTGCGGCCCACGGGCCCAGAGCTCGGGCGACACCGCCTGGAATTTCAGCTCGACTCCGAGGATCTTGCCCAGATCGCGCATCACCTCGACCGAGAAGCCGGTAAGAGTGCCGTCTTCGCGGACCTCGCTGAAGGGGGGCAGATTGACGACGCCCACGGTCAGGATGTCGGGAGGCGGCGGGGCCGCCTCGATCAGCCATTGCTGGCGCAGGGCGCTGAGGGTTCCGTCTGCCTCCAATGTGGCGATGGCCCGGTTCAGAGGCTCCAGCAGGTCGGCCCGGCTGTTGTGGATGGCGATCACCCGGTCGAATTCCAGCACCGGTGGTCCGACCGCGGCGATCCGGTGATCCAGCCGCACGCTGCGGGCGAGGCCCATCACCCAGTCCTCGGCCATCAGGGCGCCGTCGATTTCGCCGGAAAGCAGCTTCAGCAGCATCGTTGCGGGCTCGTCGAAGAACTCGGTGCGATTGCCCTTCAGCAGACTGGCAGGGTCGGAACCGGCATATTGACGCATCTTTCCGATGCGCTTTCCGACCGGGGCGATGTAATCGGGCCGGTTCGTGTTTTCGGTCAGGACGAAAAGATGCACATCCGCATGTGCGATCGGCTCGGTGAAGACATGGGTGGCCTCGAGCGCGGGCAGCCGGGCGACGGCGAACATCAGCTGGCTTTCGCCGGCAATCTGGGCAGCGATCCGGCTTTGCATGTCACCGTAACGGCGGGTTTCGATCGGCAGCCCGGTCAGGGTCCGGATGTCGTCGACGAGCTGGGGCACGAAGCCCACCGGTCCGCCCGTCGGGGTGATTTTCCAGAATGGTGGATCGTCGAGCCATCCCGTCACGATCGCCGGAGGCGGCGTGGAGGAGGGCTGGGCGCGGGCCGGAGCGGGGAGGCTCAGAACCAGAACAAGCGCGGCGAGCAGGCCGACCAGGCCCGCAAGGGCCGGCATGTGACGGTGATATCCATTCTCGGACAGGATCCGGGGGCTGCGCAATTCATTCTCCGATTGCTGGTGCGAAACCATGGTTCTGCCGGGATGGTTTCCGTTAGGTTAACATAAGTCGCCTTTGAGGAGAGTCGAATTCCGCCCGCTATCGATTGTGGCGGATCGCGGCCGGGCCGGATCGTTGTTGCGGGGTGTGGGCTGCCGATGTCGTCAAATCGACAGGTCCTGTCCGCTTCGCGACCGAATCGCCATTGTGCCGACCGGTTTTCCGGCCGGAATAGTTGGCACGGCCTGTGCTTACATTGCGATATGAAGTCGAAATACATAGCGAGTCGCGGCGCGGCGATGCTTCCTGACCTGCAGGCCGGAGCCGGCGGTCGGGCGACAGCGATGCCGGCCGCTCAATCGAGGATCGGACCCGGATGCTGCTTCTTGACGATACCGCCCTGGCCTGCCTGCTGAAACGCGACGGCATTGCCGCCTCTGCCGCCATTCCCGCACCCGGGCGACAGGGGCGCATGGTGTCGGTGGCGCTGCGGTCGCGCGGCTCGGGCATGATCTGCGGGACCGAGGAGGCCGCGCGGATGTTTGCATTGCTGGGCGGTGCCGCCGACATCGCCACTGCAAGCGGAACGCGGGCAGAGCCCGGCCAGTTGCTGATCGCCGCGCGGGGACCGGCCGAGGCGCTGGTCGGGGCCGCTCCGGCGGTGCAGGTGCTGCTGGAATGGGCCTCGGGCGTTGCCGAATGCGCCGCACGTATCCTGCGGGCCACGCGCCGGGTCGATCCGGCGGTCGCGGTGGCCTGTCCGCGCAAGGCGATCCCCGGGGCGCGGCCGCTGGCATTGAAGGCGGCGGCGGCGGGCGGCGCGGCGATCTACCCGGCGCCGGGTGCCGAGGCGGCGCTCGTGCTGGCGGATTGCCGGGCGCTTGGCGGCAGGTCTGCGCCGGGCGAGCGGATCGCGCGCCTGCGGCAGGCGGCCCCGGGCGGGCGGATCGCGATAGAGGTGCGCGATGGCGACGAGGCGCTCGAGGCGGCAGAGCTCGGCGCAGATACCCTGCTGCTGGCCCGGATGGCCCCCGAGGCGGTCGCGGCCACCGTGCGCGCGCTCGGGCCGGACTGGCCGGGCGAGATCCTGGCTGCGGGGCCGATCACCGAAGCGACCGCTCCGGCCTATGCGAAAAGCGGGGTCCATGCCCTGGTCAGCTCGGCGCCCTATCACGCGCTTCCGGCCGAAATCGACATGGCCTTCGAGCCGGAATAGGCGCGTACTCAGGCGGGCTCCGAGATCTCGATCAGGTTCAGGTCCGGATCGCGCAGATAGATCGAGCGGATCGGCCCGGTCGCGCCGGTGCGCGCCACCGGCCCTTCAAGCGGCGTGACGCCGCGCGCGGCCAGCGCCGCGATCACCTCGTCGAGCGGCCGGTCGGCCAGGAAGCACAGATCGAGCGCCCCGGGCACCGGCAGATGCGCCTTGGGTTCGAATTCATGGCCCTTGACGTGGATGTTGATCTTCTGGCGCCCGAAACACAGCGCCTTGCGGCCCGCGCCGAAGGTTTCGAGCCGAAGCCCAAGAAGCCCGACATAGAAGGCCAGGCAGGCCTCTTCGTCGGTTGTGGTCAGAACCAGGTGATCGAGCGCGGAAATCATTGCAACCCCACTCTGTCATGAACTTCCCGGCCAAT
Organism: Rhodovulum sp. MB263; assembly: GCF_002073975.1. Lineage (NCBI taxonomy): Bacteria > Pseudomonadati > Pseudomonadota > Alphaproteobacteria > Rhodobacterales > Paracoccaceae > Rhodovulum > Rhodovulum sp. MB263. Next base: position 1,744,733 of record NZ_CP020384.1, read on the forward strand.
GAAAGGTTGATTTTTTCGCCCGCAGGGCGCACTCGTCACCCCGAAGATTTGCCAGCCGGAAAGTCACGACATGCCCGCATACCGTTCCCGTACCAGCACCCATGGCCGCAACATGGCCGGCGCCCGCGGTCTCTGGCGCGCCACCGGCGTCAAGGATGGCGATTTCGGCAAGCCGATCATCGCCATCGTGAACTCCTTCACGCAATTCGTGCCGGGTCACGTGCATCTCAAGGATCTGGGCCAGATGGTTGCCCGCGAGGTCGAGGCGGCGGGCGGCATCGCCAAGGAATTCGACACCATCGCCGTCGATGACGGCATCGCGATGGGCCATGACGGGATGTTGTATTCGCTGCCCTCGCGCGAACTGATCGCGGATTCGGTCGAATACATGGTCAACGCACATTGCGCCGATGCGATGATCTGCATCTCGAATTGCGACAAGATCACCCCCGGCATGCTGATGGCCGCGATGCGGCTGAACATCCCCGCGGTCTTCGTCTCGGGCGGGCCGATGGAGGCGGGCAAGGTCACGCTGGGCGACGGGCGCACCGTGTCCATGGACCTGATCGATGCCATGGTGGCCGCGGCCGATGACAAGGTCTCGGATGACGACCTGGCCCGGATCGAGGCCGCCGCCTGTCCGACCTGCGGCTCCTGTTCGGGCATGTTCACGGCCAACTCGATGAACTGCCTGACCGAGGCGCTGGGCCTGTCGCTGCCGGGCAACGGCTCGACGCTGGCGACCCACAGCGCGCGCCGCGAACTGTTCCTCGAGGCCGGGCGCCGCGCGGTCGAGCTGTGCCGCCGCTGGTACGAACAGGACGATGCCAGCGTGCTGCCGCGCTCGATCGCGACCAGGGAGGCGTTCCAGAACGCGATGGCGCTGGATATCGCCATGGGAGGGTCGACCAACACGGTGCTGCACATCCTCGCCGCCGCCCAGGAAGGCGGTGTCGATTTCACCATGGACGATATCGACGCGCTGTCGCGCAAGGTGCCGTGCCTGTGCAAGGTCGCGCCCAACACCGCCAATGTGCATGTCGAGGATGTCCACCGCGCGGGCGGCATCATGTCGATCCTTGGCGAGCTCGACCGCGGCGGGCTGATCCATCGCGACTGTCCCACCGTCCATGCACCGACCCTGGGGGCGGCCATCGACAAATGGGATATCGGCCGGTCCAATTCCGACGAGGCGCGCAATCTCTTCCTGGCGGCGCCCGGCGGCGTTCCGACCCAGGAGGCGTTCAGCCAGTCCTCGACCTGGCCCTCGCTCGATACCGACCGCAAGGCCGGGGTGATCCGCTCGGTCGAGGCGCCGTTCTCGAAGGATGGCGGGCTGGCGGTCCTGAAGGGCAATATCGCGCTCGACGGCTGCATCGTGAAGACGGCTGGCGTGGACGACTCGATCCTGGTCTTCTCGGGCCCGGCGCGGGTCTATGAAAGCCAGGACGCCGCCGTTTCCGGCATCCTGACCGGCAAGGTCGAGGCGGGCGATGTTGTGGTGATCCGCTACGAGGGTCCCAAGGGCGGGCCGGGCATGCAGGAGATGCTCTATCCGACCTCCTACCTGAAATCGAAGGGGCTCGGCAAAGCCTGCGCGCTGATTACCGACGGGCGCTTCTCGGGCGGCACGTCTGGGCTGTCGATCGGGCATGCCTCGCCTGAGGCGGCCTCGGGCGGCGCCATCGGTCTGGTGCAGGATGGCGATCTGATCGAGATCGACATCCCGAACCGCTCGATCAACCTCGCCGTCTCCGAAGAGGAACTGGCCGCGCGCCGGGCCGAGCAGGACGCCAGGGGCTGGAAACCGGCCGCGCCGCGCAAGCGCCATGTCTCGCAGGCGCTGAAGGCCTATGCCCATTTCGCGGCCTCCGCCGACAAGGGCGCGGTGCGGGTCGTTCCTGAATAAGGGGCAGGCCCGGATAAGGATCTGGCCCGAACGCGGGCCGAAGAAGACGCGGGTCCTGATAAGGCGCGGGCCGGCGAAAAGGCAGGCCCGACGGCAAGGCGGGGCGGGGCGCGACGCCGCGTCCCGTTTTCCTTGGCGGGCACGGCGCCTTAGGGTCCGACCGACCCCCTTGACCTTACAGGACCGTTGCCGAGGAGCCGAGCCCATGACCGATACCGCCCTGTCGCCCCGGCCCCGGCGGATCTTCCTTCTGGGGGCGACCGGCACCATCGGCCGGGCCACGCTCGACGCGCTGCTGGCGCGGGGCCATGAGGTCGTCTGCTTCCTGCGGCCGGGCACGGGCGGCGATCCGGGGTGGGGCCTGCCCGGCGCGGCACGGGTCCGGGTCGGCGATGTCACCGATCCCGCCTCGCTGGCCGCCGAGGGCTTTCGCGGCGAGCGGTTCGACGCGCTGGTCTCCTGCCTTGCCTCGCGCAGCGGCACGCCCCGCGATGCCTGGGCCATCGACCACAGGGCCCATTCCCATGCGCTGGCCGCGGCCCGCGATGCCGGTATCGGCCAGGCGGTGCTGCTTTCGGCGATCTGCGTGCAGAAGCCCCTGCTGGCCTTCCAGCAGGCCAAGCTGGCCTTCGAGGCCGAGCTGATGGCCTCGGGGCTGACCTGGTCCATCGTCCGGCCCACGGCCTTCTTCAAATCGCTGTCGGGCCAGGTCGAGCGGGTCCGGGAGGGCAAGCCCTTCCTGGTCTTCGGCGACGGGCGGCTGACCGCCTGCAAGCCGATCAGCGACGCCGATCTGGGCCGGTTCATGGCGCTCTGCCTCGACGATCCCGCGCTGCAGAACCGGGTGCTGCCGATCGGCGGCCCGGGGCCCGCGATCACGCCGCGCGATCAGGCCGAGGAGCTGTTCCGCCTGCTGGGGCGACCGCCGAAGATCAGACAGGTGCCGGTCGGGGTCATGGACGGGATCATCGCGCTGCTCTCGGCGCTGGGCCGGGTCTCGCCAAAGCTCCGCGACAAGGCCGAATTCGCGCGGATCGGCCGCTATTACGGCACCGAGTCGATGCTGGTTCTGAACCCCGAGACCGGGAGTTACGACGCCGATGCGACGCCCGAATACGGCGCGGACCGGCTGTTCGACTATTACGCCCGGCTGGTCAGCGGGACGGAGCGCGCCGCGCTGGGCGAACACGCGGCGTTCTGAGCCTCACGCCAGCGAACGCCAGAACCGCGGCGTCAGCACCACCAGCACGGTCAGCATCTCGAGCCGCCCCAGATACATGCCGATGGCGAGGATCGTCTTGGCCTTGTCCGACAGCGACTGGAAGGTGCCCGCAGGGCCGATGATGTCGCCCACGCCCGGGCCGACATTGGCCAGCGCCGTGATCGCGCCGCTGAAGGCCGTGGCCGCATCGAGCCCGACCAGCGTCAGAAGGCTCGCGATCACCGCGAAGCTCAGCGCGTACATCGAGAAGAAGCCGATGACGCTCGAGACGATGTCCTCGTCAATCACCCGGCCCTCGTAGCGGATGCGGTAGACCCCATGCGGGTAGCGGACCGAGCGGATGCCCTCGCGCAGCAGCCGGTACATGATGACCCAGCGCATCGCCTTGGCCCCGCCCGCCGTCGAGCCGGTGCAGCCGCCGACCGCCGTCAGGATCACGAAGGCGGTCACCGCGACCGGCCCCCAGCTGGTGTAATCGGTCGAGGCATAGCCGGTGGTCGAGACCACCGAGACGACGTTGAACGCCACCGCCCGCAGCGCGGCCAGGAAGGGCAGATGCGATGTCGCCGCCAGCCACAGCGTCAGCGGCAGGATCACTGCGGCCAGCGTCTTCAGCATCGCCGCCACCTGTTCGCTGCGGAACTTGCCGTGATAGACCGAGCGGATATACCACGAGAAGGGCACCGAGCCGAGCACCATGAAGAGGGTGCAGGTCCATTGCAGGAACGGGCTCTCGAAGAAGCCGAACGAGGCGTCGTGGGTGGAATAGCCCCCCGTCGACAGCGTGGTCATGGCATGGGTCGCGGCGTCGAAGACGCTCATCCCGCCGATGCGGTAGAGCACGCCGCAGAGGGTCATCAGCGAGACATAGACCAGAAGCGTCGCCGCCGCGAACTGGGTGGCGTTGCGCAGCTCCTTCTCGCCCTTGTCCGAGCTTTCGGTGCGGAACAGCTGCATGCCGCCGACCTTGAGCACGGGCAAGAGCGCGATGCCGGTGCCGATGAAGCCGACGCCCCCCAGCGCCTGCAGAAGTGCGCGCCACATAAGGATGCCCCGGGGCGTGCTGTCGAGCCCGGTCATCACCGTCGAGCCGGTGGTGGTGATCCCCGACATCGCCTCGAAGAAGGCATCGGCCGCCGAGAGCTTCCAGAGGTAAAGCGGCACCGCTCCGCCCGCCGCCGCCATCAGCCAGACCGAGGCGGTCAGCATGAAGGCATGGGGCAGGCGCAGCCTGTCGAAGCTCGGCCGGGCCGCCATCGCGACCAGCGTGCCGATCAACCCGAGCTGGAACGCGGCCTCGCCGAATACCGCGCGGGTCTCGGGGTAAATCGCTGCCACGACCGCTGACATCAGAGCCAGCAGCCCCAGGACAAGCCCGTTGGCAAAGACGACGACGTTCAATCGAGATTCCCTTTGGGCGACCATGCCACCGCCGCCGGGACATTTCCAGAGATCGATATGGGGCAGGCGGCACCCTTCGGCCGCCGGTATCGGCCGGTGGCGGATGCGGTGGCACGCGGCCCGGAAAGCGCGGTCTGCCGGGTCGCAGACCCGCGCTGCGCAAGGGCCGGATCGTGCCGGGCAGCCCGCGCCGAAGACCGGCCGGACGACAGGCGCAAGCGGGCGGCCGTTCCGGTCTTTCCCGCGCCGCCCGCTCAAGGCATGGGCCCAGTGCGGCTGACCAGCTGGCGGCCGCGTTCCGCCGGGCGGCGCGGGGCCGGGCCGCATGCCGATGGGCGGGCATCGGGCGGATGCCCTCCGACAACACGCTCAGGGACGGGCCGCGCCTTGCAGGAACCTTCGATCCCGAGACGCTTGCGGCGGAAAGTGCGCCGCCCGTCCCCGGCGCGGCGCAGCGCGGGAAGCGGCGCGCGGCAGCTCCGTCAGCCAGCGCGGTGCAAGCGCGGGCTTTCCGGGGCGCGGGGGGCGGTCCAGCCGGTATCGGCGATCTTTTCCGGTCCGGAACCGTCAAGCCGGAACCGGGCGACGAGATCGGCCATGGTCGTGGCCTCCTCGCGCAGGTGCATGCTGGCGGCGGTTGCCTCCTCGACCATCGCGGCATTCTGTTGGGTCACCTGATCGAGCTGGGCGGTCCCGGCATTGATTTCGCCGATCCCGACGGATTGTTCGCGCGCGCCGGTCGCGATCGCGTCGACCAGGGCGGCAATCTCGCCGATCCGGGCGGTCATGTCGTTCAGCACTGCACCGGTCCGGTTGACGAGTTCGGCGCCCGAGGCGACATGATCCGTGCTCGAGGTGATCAGCGCCTTGATTTCCTTAGCGGCCTCCGATGACCGCTGGGCGAGGGCCCGGACCTCGGAGGCCACGACGGCAAAGCCGCGCCCGGCCTCGCCCGCCCGGGCTGCCTCGACGCCCGCATTCAGGGCCAGCAGATTGGTCTGGAAGGCGATGTCGTCGATCACGCCGATGATCCGGCCGATCGATTCCGACGATCTCTTGATCCCGGTCATGGCCGCGACCGTCTCGGTCACCACCGCGTTGTTCTGCTCGGCCTGGTCATGCGCCTGCCTGACGACCCGGTCGACCTCTGTCGCGCCCTCGGCTGCAGCGCGCACGCTGGCGGTCAGCTGGTCGAGCGCGGCGGCGGTCTCTTCCAGCGTCGCGGCCTGGTTCTCGGTCCGGCGCGACAGGTCGGCCGAGGAGGCACCGATCTCGGCCGCCCGCGACCGGATCGCGGCCGCATTGAGGGCAATGGTCGACATCATCTCGTTGAGGGTGCGGAGGGTCGCGTTGAAATCGGCGCGCAACGCCTCGTAATCGGGCGGGAAGGGGGCAGAGAGCGTGTGGGTCAGATCGCCCCCGGCCAGCGCCTTCAGCCCGTTTGCCAGATCGGCCACCATTGCCTTCTGCGCCTCGGTGCGGCGGCGCTCCTCGGCTTCGAGCGCGCGCTCATGGGCCTGCAGCCGCTCGCGTTCGGCAAGGCTGTCGCGAAAGACCAGAAGCGCCGCGGCCAGCCGCGCGACCTCGCCGCCGAACAGGCGCATGCCCGGCACCGCGACCATCTCGCCCCGGGCCAGCCGGTCGGTGATCCGGGTCAGCCGGCCGATCGGCCAGACGATTAGCAGCCAGGACAGGGCGATCGCCAGAAGCGCGACCGCGCCGCTGCCGGCCGCCAGCATCAGCAGGCGCTGGCGCGCCTCGCCCGCCTGACCCAGCATCGCGTCGCCCGCGACGCGGGCCGCGCCGACCGCGGCTTCGCTGGCCGCGCGCATCACCGCGGCGATCTCGCCGAGCCGCGCATTGGCCCGTATCGAGCGATCGGCGGCCTGATCCTGGGCGTCGAGCAGCGCCATCCGGGTTGCCACGATCCCTGTTTTGGCCCGCGTCTCGTGGGCGATCCGCCCCAGAAGCTCCTGCAGATCATCGGGCACGTAGCTGCGGGCGAGCAGGGCATCCAGCTCGGCGACGAGCCGGTCGAGCTCGGCCTGTCGCGCCGCTCCCTCCTCGGCATTCCGCGCGCTGGCGCCAAGGAAGGCCGTCGCGATCATCTTCTCGACCGCAAGCCCGATATCGGCGGTATCGCGGATCTGCTGCACCTCGTTGTTCAGCAACCGTTCGACCGCCTCGCCGTTGAAGACCGCCGCCTCGCGGGCGTCGGTCGTCAGCCTGGCGACGAGATCGTCCATTGCGGCGTTCAGGGCCCTCTCGCTGATCTCGCGCTGCCCGATCACCAGCTCATTCTGTCCCTCGCGCAGGCGAAACCCCTGCTTTGCCAGTTTGCCGAAGACGGCATGGGTCTCCGTCAGTGCCGGCAGATACGCCGCGACGGCCTGCATTCCGGTCAGCGGCTCGAGCGCGTCGCCAAGCGCTCCGAGGCTGGTTTCGGCCATCCCGCGCAGGATCGCGCTCTGGGCCGGATCTCCGGAACCGGAGATCGCCAGTGCCAGCCCGGCCAGAAGATTGATCTCGGCCCTGGCCTTCAGGATCAGCGTCGCGGCACGGAAATCGGTGCCGACCAGCTGTTCGAGGGTCGCGCTGACCGTCTCGCCGGTCTGCTTTCCGCCCAGCGCCATGTCATAGGCGGCATCGTCGCCAAGCTGGTACAGCCGGCTTCGGGTCGCTTCGGCCAGCCGGGTGAAGCTGACGATCTGACCGGTCAGCAGCTCTTGGTTGTCGAAGCTGTTGCCAAGGGCTGCGCGCATCTCGCTGACGGCGAGGTCGAGCCCGGTCATCATCGGGCGCAACTCCCTGATGCGCTCGGCGGGCAGCTCGGCGATCGAGGCGGCAAGGGCGGTTTCGCGCGCCTTCAGATCGCGGAAGGAGTCATCGACCCCGCCGGGCGTCCGCGCCAGCAACATGCCGGTCAGCGCGCCACGGATCTCGCCGGTATCTTCGAGCACCGCGACGCTGGTCTCGATCCCGGGCAGCTGCTCGCCCAGCAGCCGCTCGAGCGCGCCCGACATGGCGGCAAAGACCAGAAAGCTGATCGCAATGGCGCCTGCGGTCAGCGCGCCCATGGTCACAAATCCCATCGACAGCTTGAGCGCTATGCTTCCGAACAGTCTTGAAAACAACTTCGCCATCGTATCCTCCGGCGTGCAGTAAAATTGAAATGGATCGGGGTGCCCGGCGGAGCCAGACTGCTCTGCAGGCTGATTGGCCGTCCGAAATGGCGGGACCGGAACCTTGCTGCGGCGAGACGGGCCGGCCGGCTTCGTCAAGGCGGCAGAGCCTGACCCCGAGGGGCCGCCGGTCATCGGATTTTGCAAAGCGCATGGTCAGACCGTCCGACGGGATGCCTGCGGCAAGCCTGTCGCTGCCGGGCAAGCCGCGCCGAAACAGCTCCGCCGAGCGGTCTGAAGCCGGGGTCTGGCCCGGGATCGGCCTTGGGCCTTCCAGCCCGCATTCCATGCGGTCGCGTCGGGCACTGGCGAAAGAGGTCGCGCTGGAAAGCACCAGGATCGGCCCGGCGATAGCGGCCCGGGTTATTTCGGCTGGGGGCAAGACAGCGCGCTCAGGTGTGTTGGGGGTGTCAAGGCAGACGCGCGCGCGAGGGCGGACCGGCAGGTCTCCGGCGGCCGCGCGACGGGCAATGCAGGCCGACTGCTGCGTTAAGCCGCCATCGGCGCGAAGGATCTGCGGTGCAAGGACGGGACCGGATACGAGCCACAGGACAGAAACGCTACACATCGGAAACTCGGATTGCGACACAGATCCGGAATCCGATACCGCCGAAAGACTTAACAATCGGTTCCGATCCACTGCCCGCAGAGGTCGCCACGGGCAGAAAATGGCGCTTTGGCAGCGACTTGCGGTCGCAGTGCAGCGGGCTGCGAGCGCGCGCTCAGCGAGAGAGGATCAGCAGGCGCAGCTCTTCTTGCGACATGTCGGGCCTGTTGCGATAGGCCTCGAGCAGGGCTGCGAAACGCGCGAGATTGTCGAGGATCTGGCGCTGGCCCGAGGCCGAGAGCTCGCCCTGCAAAAGCCGCATCGCGTCCGCCGTCAGCCCCGGATCGGCGCCTTCGGTCAGGGATTCGACGGCCGAGCGCAGCGACAGCAGATAGGTCTTCTGGACGTCGCGCAGAATGTCGAGCTTGCTCATCAGCTGGGCGCCCGCGCCGCGCAGCGCCGCGCATTGCTCGGCCCGGGCGCAGAGCCGGGTCTGGTCGGCGATGCCGATCAGCTCGCTGCTCATGCGCTGCTCTTCGCTCCGTCCGGCCCGCATCGCGCCCACCAGCACCGCGCCGTTCAGAAGGGTCGACTTGGCGGCCTCGCCGAAGGCCGCGGTCGCCTCCTCGTCCGAGCGGCGGACCTCGAGTTGCAGATCCTGCAATGTGGCCTTCCGGCGGGGGTCGATTTCCTCGTCGATCATCTCGGCAAGCGTCGCGAGCGGGGTCTTGTCGGTGCCGTCGCGACCCGCATCTTCGGTCCGCGCGATCCAGCCCGCCTTGATCTCGCGCAGCACCGGGTCGGACCAGGCGACGCTGCGGCTGAGCACCAGCCGCAACCCGAAGGTTTCGCCCGCCGTCGCGGTGCCGTCGGTGGCGCTGTAAAGCGGGTATTCGGTGCGTTCGGCCGAATAGACCTGCGCGGGCGCCGACAGCACCGAGCCGCCGCGTGTGACCAGCCCGCCTGCCTGACCATGCTCGCGCCCGACCGCGTTCAACCGGTAGGGCTCCAGCATCAGCTCCTCGGCATTGCCGTAGATGTCGTAAAGCCCCAGCGGGTTCGGGCGGGCCAGCCCGACGGGCAGAAGCGCGCCGCGCGCCGAGCCCACCACCTTGGCATAATCGAGAAGATCGCCCTCGCCGAAGAAGCGGCGCGAGGGAAAGACCGTGGGGTCGACCGCCGCGCCGCCGCGGGCGGCGAATTCCCATTCGGTCTCGGTCGGCAGCCGCAGATAGGCCCGGCCCTCCGTCTCGGGCGGCAACGCATCGCGGGCCTCGGCCAGCAGCCATTCGGTATACAGCTGCGACAGCTCGACCGCGCGGAACCACGAGAGCCCCCCCAGCGCGGTGCGCTCGATCCGTTTGGGCGGGCTGCAATCGCCCGTCAGTGCGCGGCCCTGGGCGCGGGTCATCTCGTAGCGGGCGATGTAATAGACGCTGTCGCCCGGCTCGGGGCCGGGGAAGGCACCGCGCAGATAGGCGGTGCGCAGATAGTCGGAATAGCCGGTCGCGGGATCGGACTGGCCGACCCGGATGCGGCGGTCGGCCAGCGGGTCATCGGCCTCGACCGGAACCACCACGCGCTGGAAGGCCATCGCCCCGCCGCAGGGCATCGGCAGGATCAGATCGGCAGGCGCGGTCGCCCCGCCCGGATCGTACTGGTCCCTGTCCCAGGTGACCCCGGCTGCGGCGGGCGCGGCCAGCAGAAGCGACAGGCCGAGGGCCGCGGCTCTCATGTCTCTTCCCTCAGGACGGTGGCGGGATCGGTGGCAAGGGCCGCCCGCGCCGCCGCCAGCGAGGCGCAGCCGACGAAGGCGATCACGGCCGCCGCGATGGCCGTGGCTTCGGCGGGGGAAACCGAGACCAGCCCGCCGCGCTCGGTCAGTCCGGTCTCGAACAGCCGCTCGGCCAGCGACGCGGTCAGGCGGAACAGCAGGAAGGAAAGGCACAGCCCCAGAACCGCGGTCACCAAGGCCTGGATCACCGGGAACAGCGACAACTGCCATTGCGGCAGCCCGAGAAGCCCCAGATTGGCGAGGGTCCGGCGGGTGCGCACGACCTCGCCCCAGAAGCCGAAGATCAGCGAGGCCGCAAGCCCCGCCGCCGCCACCGCTACGGTCAGCGCCAGCGCCAGCCCCAGATTGCGCCCGAGCGTCAGCACCGAAGTCACTTCGGCGGTCCGCGCCAGCGTCCTTATGCCGAAGCGGGCCTCCAGCCGGTCCTGCAGGGGCGCCAGCCGGTCGAGCGCGGTCGCATAGACCCGCATCCCCTCGAAACTTTCGGCACGCCCGGCCAGCGCCTTGCCGCTGTCGATGCCATGCCCGGGCAGGGCGTAGCCGTCATAGAAGGCCTCGATCAGGTCGAGCAGGGTGATATCGGCCAGCACCACCCGCCCGTCGAGCCGCCCCTCGGGCAGGACACCCGCGACCCGCGCCTCCAGCACCAACTGGCGCGGCCGGTTCTCGGCCTGGGTGAAGATCTCGACCCCATCGCCCGCGGCCAGCCCGAGCTGGGCGGCCAGCGCGGGCGAGACCGCGACCTCGTCCGGTCCGAGCCCCGGCAGCGGTGCGATCATCGGATCGCCCGTGCCAGAGGGCGCGATCAGGGCCTCCTGCCTTTCGCGCCCGCCCGTCGCACGGATATTCACATAGTCGAAAAGGCTGCGGGTCTTGAGCGTGGCGAAGCGGACATCTTCCCAGCCCTGCACCTCGGCCAGATCTGCGGGCGTGAAGCTCTGATTGCCCGCGGTGTCGATCTGGAGCGTCGCGGGGTTTGCCATCAGATCGCCGATCAGCGCGTCATAGACCCCGTTCCGCACCCCGAACAGCACCAGCAGCGGCACGATCACGCCCGCCAGCACCGCGACATTGCAAAAGACGAAGATCCAGTCGCGGAAGAGCGCCCGAAGTGCGAGTGCGACCAGCAGCCTCATGCCGCCTCCCGCCCGTCTTCTGCGGCGCTCAGGCGGCTGACCGGGTGGCCCGGTGCATGGTCGGGGTCGAGCGCCAGCCGGTAGCGGGTCAGCGCAAAGCGGCCAAGCAGGTCGAGATCATGCGACGAGACGATCACCGCGCTGCCGGTGCGCCCCGCGGCCTCGAACAGAAGCGTCATCGCCTCGGCGGCGTTTTCGGGGTCGAGGGCTGCGGTCGGTTCATCCGCGATCACGAAGCGCGGCCGGTGCGCCAGCGCCCGGGCGATGGCCGCGCGCTGGCGCTGGCCGATCGACAGGCGTTCGGGCCGCAGCCCCGCGACCGGGCCGAGCCCGAGGCGCTCGATCAGTTCGGCGACAAGGGCAGGGTCGGGGCGGCCGCAGATCCGCTGGGGCAGGGCCACGTTCTCGGAAAGCGTCAGGAAGGGCAGAAGCCCGCCCGTTTGCGGCACGAAACCGAAAAGCCACCCGCGCAGGCGTGCGATCCGGCGTCGCCGCGCCCACAGTGCCGTCAACTCGCGCTCCGGCCCATCGGCGGGGCAGAGCCGATAGACCCCGCCCGGATCGGGCGCGCGCAAGAGGCCCAGAAGCTCCAGCAGCAAGGTCTTCCCGGTGCCGCTCGGGCCCGTCAGCCCCACGGTCTCGCCCGCGACGATGCGGAGTTCGGGCACCCTCAGCGCGAAGCCCCGGTCGCCATCGGCAAGCGAGACCCCGAGATCGCGGATGACAAGCGCGTCCGCCATCGGCTCAGGGCAGGATGTCGAAGGGCATCGCGAAGACCTGCTCGCCATCGGGCGCGCCCTCGTAAAGCGCGGTCCAGACGGACGGGTCGTACAGCCATTTGCGATACTGGGTCAGTTTCTGGCGCATGCCGTCGATGATCTCGCGCCGCACCATCGGGCCCGACATCCAGCGCGCCTCGTCGGTCTGCAGAAGCTGGCTGCGATAGGGCAGCCGTTCGAGATATTCGAGCGCGCCGCCCAGGCTGTCGGCATCGGTCGCGACCAGCCGGTCGGGGTTCTGCGCCATCTGCGCGATGACGCCGCGCACCTGCCGGAAGAAGCCGCGTGCCTCGTCCTCGCCGCGCGTGCCCTCGGCCAGCCGGACCAGATTGTCGAGCAGCTCGGCCATGGTCGCCATCTCGTTCTTGGTCACCAGAAGCCGCGGCTCGAGCGCCAGCGCCTGCGGTTTCTCGGCCGCCCTCTCGGTCACCCAGCTTTCGAAGACATCGGGCGCGCGGGTCCCCTCGCGGGCGCCGAGCCAGGCCAGCTGCAGCGCATGGCCCAGGAATTCGAGATTGGCGTCGCGGTCTTCGGGGGCCTGCACCTGCGCCTGTCCCAGCGCCATCCGCACGTGATCGGTCAGCGCCGTGACCAGCGCCGTCACGGTATCCTCGAAGGCCTGTTCCGAGCCGCCCTCGATGGGATAGTAGAACTGCCGCCCGGCAAAGCGCGAGAGCTGCCGGTAGCGCTCGGCGGCATAGTCGTGATTGGCCGCGCCCGCCGCCGTCTTCAGATGCAGCGTCATGATGACGATGTTGCGCCCCTCGGCATCGCGCTGGATCTCGACCGGGCCGATTTCCGAGCGCGCATTGGGGTCGCGCGGATCCTTCGGCCCGGCATCGGTCACGAGGATGACATAGCGCGCATCGAACGGATCGCCCGTGCCCGCCTGGTCCCAGTCGGTCCGGCGGATCGCATCCTCGACCCCGGCCAGACTGTCCTCGTTGAAGCCGGGCGAGGAGACCGTCGCCGTGCGGGTATTGTCGATTGCCTCGAGCACCGGCAACTGGTTGAGGCGCCTGTCGAGCGGGATCACCTCGCGGGTGCGGTAGGCCAGCCCCGGCACGGCCTCGGGATTGTCGCGGAAGGCCTCGATGCCGAAATTGATCCGCTCGCCGATATCGGTGCCGTTGATGTCGAAGATGATCCGGGCCAGCGCCTTGCGGGTGCGCTCGATATAGGGCTGCATCGACTTGGTGGTGTCGAAGACGAAGACGACGCCCGCATCGAAATCCCCCGCCGCAGAGGAGGCCTCGGCCGCAGGCAGATCGTCGCGAAGCGGCACCGAGGCCACTTTCAGAAGCAGGTTCGCGTCATAGGTCATCGGGTGCAGGTCCTCGACGAAATCGAGGATCGGCAGGATGTAGAAGCGCTCGCGGATATTGACGTAATTCTCGGGTTCGATGGCGACGACGCCGTCCTCGGGCGCAAGCATCCCGGTTTCGGCCTTCTCGATCAGCCGGGCCTGGGTGGCGACCAGCGCCTCATCCTCCATGAAGCCGCGCAGGCCGTCCTCGGTCCGGAACATCAGCGAGCGGGCCCGGTCGGCGGGATTGGTGAAGGTGGCGACGATGTTCTGTTTCCACTCGACCACGGTCCCGGTCTCGACCCAGCCCGCGGGCGCGGCGCTTGCCGAGGGCCCGACCTCGACCCAGCCCTCCTGCCGGGCGAAGACGTAAAGAGGCTGGAAGGCCGGATAGCGGCTGGCGACGGGACCGCCCGGCGCGTCATGAAGCGCTGCGCCCGGCCGGGTCAGGACCCGCTGATAGACCGTCGAGGTATCCTCGAGCAGCAACGGATGCGCGAGGCCCGGGCCGCTCTGGGCCAGGAAAAGCGCGATCGCAAGGGCCGAAAGGGCCGGGCGGAGGCGGGCAGGTCTCATGGACGGCAATACTCCTCGGCGGCGCTTCGCGACAGCGTGTCCGGGGCCGCGCGCAATTCGGGGCAGAGACGGTCGAGGCGCCTGGTGGCCTCGGTACTGCCCGCGGCGCTGGCCCGGGCATAATATTCGGCGGCCTTCGAGGCGCTTGGCGTCAGGCTCAGCCCGATCTCGGTCTCGACCGGGTCGTCATTGGCGCCCTCGTCGTAGATCTCGCCGAACAGCAGCAGCGCATCGGCGTCGCCCGCATCGGCCCCGGCCTCGAGCGTGGCCAGCGCCTGCTGCGGCGTGACCCGCGCGCCGCAGCGCGACATCAGCGCCCGGCCCTCGGCGAAGGGCAGGGCGCCAAGACCGGCCAGCGCGTCAGGCCCGCAGGGGTCGGGCGGCGTCGGCTCGGCCTCGGGGCGCTCGGCGACCACCGGCAGGGGGGGCGGCTGCATCAGGAACCAGGCCAGAGCCCCGCCGCAGATCAGAAGCACCAGCGCCGCGAGCCCGCCGATCAGGGGCAGGCGCGAGCGGCGCTTTTCCTGCGTTTCGGCTGGCGGTTCGGCGGCGCTGCCTTCGGCCTGTGCCTCGGGCTCCGGCAGCTTGCCCGTCAGCTTGCCCGTCAGCCGGCCCGCCGCCTCGGAGGGTTCCGCGCGCGCCACGGCAAGCCCGCCGATCCGGGCGGCCCCCGGCATCGGCACCACGTCGTCGGGCCAGCTCAGCTCGGCCTCGATCCGGTTCACCCGGAGCTTCAGCGCGGCATATTCCTCGATCCGGTTGACGATCTCGGGGCCGATCACCAGCCGCGCGCGGTCGCCGTCGCGCACCACCTCATAGGGGCCGAACTCGGCCCGGTCGGATTGCCAGCCATCGAGCCCGAGGAAGCGTTCGGAAAAGGCGTCGAAGACCGAGACCGTGGCCTCGGCCTCGGGCAGGGCGGCGGCCTCGGCCGACAGCTCGGCATAGCCCCCGGAGGGACGTCGCGGATCGGGGCGTATCTTCAGCGCCATCGCCTATGCGCCTCCCGCGCCGAGATCGGCCAGGATCTCGCCAAGCTTCAGATTCTGCGCGACATTGATGTTGCCCGCATCGCTGTCGCGGGCATTGGCCACGAACATCGCGTCCAGCGCGAAGACCCAGTCGGTCCAGGTCTCCTCGGCGGTCGGGCGCGGCTCGGGCGGGAGGCCATCGGCATCGTCGGCGCCGGGGCGGGGCGCGAAGACCGGGCGGCTGCCGCCCTCCGGCAGTTCGACCCGGGCGCGATCCGAGGCGGGCAGGGCGTCGCTGCCGAGCACGGCGACGAAGCGGTTGATATGCTCGGCGCAGAGGATGGCGGCGGGTTCGGCCTGCTTGTCGACGGTCAGCCCGAAGGCCATCGCCTTGAGCTGGGCGCAGATCCGCTCGACCACGCCGATACGCCGGAGCGCATGGGTGAGCTCGGCCGAAAGCACGGTGACCGAGCCCGGGCTCAGCCCGAAATGCCCGGCCGTCGCGACATCCTCGCGGAACCGCTTGAGCCCTTCGATCCAGACCTCGACCGCGCTTTCGGCCTGGAAGGTCTCGGCTGTCATGGTGCGGATATCGGTGCCGGAGTGGGTGCTGGTGTCGGTGTCGGGCCGGGGCTCGCCGGTCGCGATCCGGGTGGCCGCGGGCTCGGCCAGCGCCAGATCGGCGGCCGGCGCGGGGCGGCCCGGGCGGCCGGGGCGCAGCGGGCGGCCGGGCCGGGCGGGCGCTGTCGGGCGCGAGGTCTCGGCGGCGGGGCGCGCGGTGGCCGCGCTCGAGACCGCCTGCGAGATCCGGATCGAGGACGGCACCCGCGAGATGCGGTCCTGCACCAGATCCTGATCGACCATCAGTGCGGCCAGCACCGCGCCGAAGCGATGGCGCTGCAGCGCGATTTCCAGCTCGTCGATGAGGACGGCCGCGGCCTCGCGCTTTTCCTCGATCCGGCGGCCGATATCGTCCGAGACATGGAAAGGCGCCAGATCGGCCGCGAGATCGGCCGCCAGCCTGTCGAGCTGGGCGGCGATCTGGCTGGTCTTGCTGTCGGGGGTGCAGATCTCGGAAAGCCGCCCGATCAGATAGCTGACGCCGCCATCGTTCAGCCCGAGTGCCGCATC
The DNA here is from genome assembly GCF_002073975.1 of Rhodovulum sp. MB263. Lineage (NCBI taxonomy): Bacteria > Pseudomonadati > Pseudomonadota > Alphaproteobacteria > Rhodobacterales > Paracoccaceae > Rhodovulum > Rhodovulum sp. MB263. The sequence continues at coordinate 1,760,688 of NZ_CP020384.1, forward strand.
CCAGGCGGCGGCCGGATCGGCGAAATGGCGCTGGACGCTGGCGGCCTCCAGACAGCCCGCGCGCAGCTCGGCCAGGCGCGCCTCCTTGTCGGGACGGATGCGGATCTCGCGCCTGGCCTCGTCATAATCGATCAGACCCTCGACATAGAAATTCGGGTTGCGCAGCCAGTAGCAATTGTCGAAGGGCCGCCCCGGTGTCCAGTGCTCGACCCAGGGGTCCTTGCCGCGGCCGAATTTCTCGAGAAGCGAGGCCTGCATCCGGCGCTCGAAGCGGGTTTCCGCGCCGCCGGCGGCGGCACTCTCGCCCAGATGCTTGTCGAACTTGGTCAGCACGAAGAACAGGATGCAGCGGCTCGCCGTGCGCTGTCTGGCGCCTGCGCCATGGGTCATCGCGATCCAGGTCTCGACGAGGCCGGGCAGGTCGAGCGTCTCCATGTTGCTGTCGGGGATGCAGAGCAGCATCGAGGTGATGTCCTGGTTCTCGACATAGCGGTCGAAAAGATAGGCGACCTTGCCGCGCAGCAGAAGCTGGGTCACGGTCTTGCCGGGCTCGGCCAGGGTCTTCGACAGCGGCTGTTCGAAGCGGTTGCGGGCACCGGGAAAGTCCAGCAGGTCGGTGTCCTCGAACAGCTCGTGGGGCCGGGTCTGCATCGGCATCACGAGTTCCGCCGCCAGTGCGCAGACGAGGGCACGCGGCAGCGCGACCCGGGCGCCCGAGGGCAGACAGAGCGGCAGGCTGTCGCCCGTCTCTCCGTAAAGCCCGTGCAGCGTCTTCACGTCGATGATCGAGCTTTCGCGCGGCGTCAGCGCGGCCAGCGGCGCATGCACCTCCTCGGCATTGCCGAGCTGCTGCAGCGCCTCGCCCAGACGGATGTAGAGATCGCTCAGCGCCTCATGCCCGCCCCAGAGAATGGCGAAGAAGGCGGCCCGGTCGGCAACGGCCAGCGTCGGCGCGATCAGGGCGGCCTCCTCCCAGAAGGTCCGCAGCCCCGCCGCATAGGCCGTCCGTCCGAAGCTGCGATTGACGTAATCGGCGATTTCCAGAACGTCGTCATGGCTCAGCCCCGGCACTTGGGTGCCGCCCGCCTTCGCGCGGAAGGCGTCCAGATGGGCGGTGATCGCCTCGGGCTCGGGCACGGGTTCGGACTGGTCGCCATCCATGTAGAAGGAATTGACGATGGTGCGCGCGACATCGGCCTCGGACAGCAGCACCAGCCGGATCGGAAAGCCCTCGGGGCAGGGGGCCTTGATCATGGTGAAGCGGGTGACAAGCCCGGTCGATTCCCCTTCGCCCTCGGGATTGATCTCGCGGATATAGTCGAGCTGGCCGCCCGGGCCATGGAAATCGGCCACCAGCCGCCCGTTCTCGGGCCGCGCCAGCACCGAGACCAGGAAAGATTTCCCCGCCTGCGACGGGCCGAAGACGCTGACCGACATCCTGGTGCGGGCGGCGCGCCCCAGCTTCTGCGCCCGGCTTGCGCCCTTTCGCAGCGCCTGCGCCAGCGACTTGCGGTCGAGCCCCACGGTCTCGGCGTTCTCGGGGTCGGACACCCAGTCGAGCGCCCGGCGGGCCGCCGTCTCGACCCGGGCGCATCTTTCGGCAAGCTGGTCCTTCGTCGTCATCCTGCCCCCTCAGTACCGGAACACGCCGGTATCGATCCAGTATTCGTCGTCGAAGCCCAGCGTATGCAGCTTGAGCACGACATCGGTATTCTTCATCCCGTCGCCCACGCCATCCTCGACCAGGGTGATCTCGAAGGCCTCGCGCAGCGCCTCGCGCCTCAGCTTGGCCTCGGAATCCTCGCGCTCGTCATCGTCGTAATCGGCCTTCTCGAAGGTCACCCGGATCGGTGTCGGCCGGCGCTGGGCATTGGGATTGGCGAAGTCGAGCCGGAACAGCGGCGTCGTCGTCCAGCGCTCGATCGGCAATTGCCGCGAGCCGATATGGACGGGCGAGAACATGCTGACCGTGGCCTCCTGCGCGCCGCCCCTGGCGTCGAGATCGAGATCCGAGAACATCAGCCGCGCGTCTAGGATCTGGCCGTTATTGTCCATCTCGCCGACGAAGCGCGCGGTCGATTTCATCTGGAAGGCGCCGGTCGTGACCTTGAAGTTCGGGATCCGGTTCTCGGACAGCGCGATCAGCATGCCGCCGACCGCGACGGTGCTTTTCGGATCGCCGATGCGCTGGGTGATCGGGTCGCGGAACGGATACCAGCGCCCGGTCTTGTAGCTGTGCATCGAGACCAGCCGGTAGGGCGGCACCACCAGCAGTTCCTCGACGATAGAGCGCACGGCGGGCAGCCGCGAGGGCCGCCCGGTCAACAGCACGACATCGACGCCCAGATGGTCGATCACCTCGGCCATGTTGCCCAGCACCTTCTGGAAGGCCTCGCGGGCGATGGCGTCGACATCCTCGCGCGAGGTTGTGATCGTCACATCGGCAAAGCGCCAGTCGGGCGCGCCGACATCGCGGGCGGCCTGCTCGACATAGGCCAGGATCTCCTCCGAGATCAGCGGCTCGGCCGGGCCCGCGCGGGGCGGCGCCACGCCATCCTCGTCGGGTTCGGGCGCGGGCCGGGGCAGGCCCAGCGTCTCGGCCACCGACAGATCGAAGCGGTCATATTCGGCGGCGGTCTCGGAATGGGTCAGGATCGCGACCGCCAGCGGCATCAGAGCGCGCAGCGCGAACTGCCGGCGCTTCTGCACCACCTGCTGATCCTGCCCGCCGATATCGCCCGCGAAGAGCTCGCGCAGCTTCTCGCCGACATAGCGCCCGCCCGCGGCCTCGATCGAGGTCTGGAGCCGCGGCAGCACGATGCCAGACACCACCCGCTGCAGCATGTCGTCGCCCGCGACCCGGAAACCCTCGCGGAAGGTCTGGACGGGGTGCAGCACGCGGTTGGCCTCGGACCAGTAGGTCGAGATCATCAGATCGGTGGTGCCGCCGCCGATATCGATGCAGGCAAGCCTGAGGCTGGGGCTGGGCGCGGTCTCGCCGGGGCGGATGCGGTCGCGGCCCTTCAGGCGCAGGAAGGCCTCGATATTGCCGTCGAATTTCTGGGTGATCTCGCTGTAGAGATAGACCAGCTGGGTGCAGCTTGCCTCGTCCCATTCGACGGTGACGGCGGGCTTGGTCTTGTAGCGGTCCAGCGCCTCGTCCATGCCCAGCATCGCCCAGACCATCTTCAGCGCACCCTCGGCACGGCTGCGCATTATCGCCTGTTCCTGCACCGAGGTCGCGGTGGGCAGGGTCAGGATGATGCGGTTGAGCCTGCGCGGCAGGTCCGATTGCGCCCGGCGCGCGCGCGAGGCAGGATCGTTGATCTGCACCAGCGCATGGCTGAAGATCTCGGCCAGCATGAAGCCGAACAGCGACGAGCGTGAAAACCGCGGCCGGATCGCGCGGTCCGAGGGCGTGCGGCCGCGGCGGCGCAGGCGTTGCTTTTCCTCATGGCGGACCTGTTCGATCACGTCGCCCGCCTCGTTCAGCTGGCGCATCGCGGCGCGCACCGATTTGGGCAGGTTGTTCGGGTCGACATGGTTGTGAAAGCGCCAGTCCTGCTGGCGCGCCTCGTCATCCCAGAGATAGCGTTTCGGGGACGAAAGCCCCGACATCGTCTCGGTGCCTTCCTCGCGCTGGATCAGCCTCAGCGCCTCGGGGCCGACGCGCACGAAGCCCGGCCACATGAAGGCGTTCCGGCGCCCCGAGCGGCTGGCGAAGCGGTCATCGCCGAATTTCAGCTCGGCGAATTCGACCCGGCTTTCGAACAGGCCCGAATAGTAAAGCTCTGGCCGCGACAGATCGCGGATCTCGAGCGGGAAGGAGCGCACCAGATCGACCCGGGATTCCCCCGGGAAGCGTTCGATCAGGATGCCGCAGGTGCGCGAATTGCCCACATCCAGCACCAGATCGACATCGACCGGCGTCACCGCATCGCGTTCCGAGACGGTGTTGACGAAGCGGATCTTCGGGATCTTCACCGCCTGGTCGATGACTTGCAGACAGGTGAGATAGCGCGCCCAGTGCTCGAACTGATGCGGCAGGGTGTCCTCGGAAATGTTGCGCCCGGGCCGTTCGGCCCGCTTGAAGCCCAGGAACAGCTCCTTCAGCCAGTCCGACACCCAGAGTTGCGGGTCGCGTGGCTGGCCGTCTTCGCCGTCCTCGATCCGGCGCAGGAACCAGTCCATCTGTGCGGGGTCCGAGACGAAGCGGAAATCGCGCGGGTTCTCGGCATCGGCGATCTGGGGGGCGACGTAATGGGCCGACTGATCCTGCGCGGTCAGCGCGGTATCGAGCGCGATCTGCACCCGGTGGGTATGGCCGGTCTCGTGGTCGGGGGCGGCCAGCTCGACCACCCGCATCCGCGCCCAGGTCGAGGGGCCGGGATCGAAGCGTTCCTCGCCCGCCGGCCCGCGCTCGGATTTCATCCTGAGAACCGGCACCGGCACCCATTTCGACAGGAACGGTTCCAGTGCTGCCATGGGCCGGATGGAATAGGGGTCGTCATCGGGCCTGGCGGCGCTTTCCAGCGGCGCGTCGATTTCCTCATTGCCGGTCAGCGGGATCAGCATGCGTTCGTCGGGCGCCTCGTCGAGGGTGCGCTCGATGAACCGCCAGGGGCGGGTGGCGACCTTGTCGATGGCAAAGCCGAAATCCAGCATCTGGATGCCCGAGAACGGCACCAGTGTGATGTCCTCGTGCCAGTTCACGAGCGGCCGGAGCTGTTCCTTGCGGTCAGAGATCATGGCAATCCGGGATAGTTGATGGTGGTGGTCCAGCTTTCGCCCTGACGGCTCAGGGTGCCCTCTTTCAGAACCTCGCTGTCGGCATCGCGGATCAGCAGCCGGAAGCTGTCGGGCCCGTGGGTGCGATCCTTGAACAGGGTGACGGTGGCGCGGTAATTGCCCGCGGCCGGACCTTCGAAATAGATGTTCTCGACCGGGTCGGGGCGGATCCGGTCGACATTGCTGTCGACATCGAGCCGGCCGTTGCAGACGTTCTTGGCACGATACCAGATCTTGCCGCCGGTCGGGCAGGTCACGGCCAGGTCGATATCCGATGGGCCGTTCCAGAACAGCGAGAAGTTCAGATCGCCCCGCCGCGCCCCGGCGTCCTCGAGCGCACGGTCATAGCGGCTTTCCTCGACCGGGGCGGCGGGCGGCGGCGGAGGGGACGGTGGCGCGGGCTGGCAGGCCCGGTCGGCAATGGCGATCTGGCGCTCGATCCGGTCGATCCGGTCCTGCAGGATCAGGGTGCTGGCATCGGCTTCCGAGGCCTCGGGCAGCGGCGCCGGGCAGAAGGACAGCGCACCCAGTCCGCGCAGCCCGCAGGCCGGAACCAGAAGTGCCAGGATCGCCGCCAGCATGAGCGCGAGGATCAGCCAGCCGAGCCAGAGCAGAAGCGGCCAGAGCGCGATGCCGGGGCGCGGGCTTGCGGGGGCCATGGTTTGGATGGGCGCCGTCCCGGTCGCGGGGGCGGTCCCGGCCGGGGCCGGGGCGGCGGGCATGGAGCGGGCGGCGCCGGTCAGGAGCCCGCGTTCCGAGCGCTGGCGGTCGCCGGTCCAGGCCCAGTTGACCAGCACGGGCCGGGGTGCGGGCCCGTCGCCGATGGCATAGATGTACTCATCGCCCGGCACCTGCAGCGCGTTTCGCAGCGCCTCGGACAGGCGTTCCGAGCTGGGGCTGCCCTCGGCCGCGATCTCGTCGGCCAGGGCCGCGATCTCGCCCTGCAGCGTCGCCAGCCGGGCCAGGACCTCCGCGCGCCGGTCGGGGGCAAGCTCGTCGAGCCGGTGCACCGGGCCCGGCATCGGCGCATACCAGTCATAGCGGTCGCCCTGTTCGGTCGCCACCGGCTCGGCGAAAAGCGCGGCATGGTCGGGGCCGAGCCGGTCGCGCAGGGTGTCGGCGATCAGCTCGTAGGACCGCTGCTCGCGGCTGCCGATGGCGGTCAGCCCGGCCGAGGAGGTGGTGACGATGAGCGCCTCGAACATCCGGTCCCTCCTAATCGTCCGAGGAGGGGCGGAGGTTGAAATCAGGCACGCCCGCGGCGGCATCGGTCGGGGTTCCGGCGCTGGCGGGGGGCGCCACCGGGCGCAGCAGCTGCGGCTGGCAGGGCCGGGTGACGGTGGCAGGCGTCAGAGCGGCGGATTCGAGAAAGTCGAGCAGGTCGTCAGAGGAGAGCGCGAAGTTCAGATTGCGCAGCGCGCCCTGCCGGACGAAGGTGTTCACGCCTACCACCCGGCCGCACATGTCGACCAGCGGCCCGCCGGAATTGCCCTGCGAGATCGGCGCGGAATGGACAAGGGCGGGGCTGCCCTGTGCCAGTGCCTGCTCGGCATTGACGGTGCCGTCGGTGACCGCGAGATCGGGCACCGGATCGGTGCCGCCGCGCCAGTCGCCCAGCAGGTCGTCGGGGTAGCCCGCCGCGATCACGCTTTGCAGCTTCAGCGAATGACCGGGCTTCAGAAGCGTGAAATAGGGCGCATTCACGCCTTCGACGCGAAGCAGCGCGAAATCGCGCCCGGTGCTGCCGAACGGCCCGACGGTCTTGATCACCGTCGCCTGATATTGCTCTCCGAGGCTCCGGTTGATGACGAAGATCCTCTCGCCCTGCGCGCCCTCGACCACGTGACTGTTCGTCACGACGAGGTCGGGGCCGACGAAGAAGCCCGAGCCGCGTTCAGCCCGCACCTGCTGGCCCGGGCGGGCATCGGCATCGGCGAGATAGCGGACCACCATCACCGTGCGGGCCTCGATCAGCTCCAGCAACGAGGTCAGATCCATCGCCGAGGCGCCGTCCGAGGGCACCTGCACCCGGGCCGGGTCGGGCGGCAGGATCGGGCGCGGATCGGCGGCGGCGCGGCTGCCGGGGGCATCGGCCGGGTTGGCCGGATCGGGCGGCAGCAGCCCCTCGATGGTGCGCCCGTCAGGCATGGTCAGGGTGCCGTCGGGGCGACATTGGGCGCCCTCGAGTGCGGTTTGCAGCCGGGCCAGCCGCTCTTCGAGCGAGGCGTTGATCTCGGCCACGGCCGTGGCCGCGGCCGCGCGGTCGATGGCCGGGTCGGGACTGCGCGGCGGAAAGATCCGGGTGCCGGGCAGAAGCAGCCAGACCAGCACGCCGCCCGCGATCAAGAGCAGGACCAGAAGCGGCACCCAGGCGATCGGACCGGGCCAGGCGCGCGTGCGCGCCTCGGGCGCGACCGGGCCGGGCGCCACCGCGGTTGCGCCCACGGCCGGGGGTGCGCTGCCATCGGGGCCGGTTCCGGGCGGCTCATCGGTGGGGGCATCGGGACGCCGCGCCTGCGCCTCGGCGGGGCTGAGTGGCGGGGCCGCGGCCAGCGGCAGGAAGCGGCCCAGCGTGGCGGCGACATGGGCGCCGCGGGTCTCGGGATCGCGGCTCATCCCGACCGGCAGCATGCCCCAGTTCACGATCACCGGCTGGCCGTCGACAACCCAGATATCGCCCTCGGGATGGTTGGCCAGATGCAGCGCCGCGCCGATCAGCGGTCCGTCCTCGGGATCGGCAAGATGGGGGCGGATGGCGCGCAGCCTTTCGCTCAGCACGGCCTCGGCCCGGCTGCGGTCGGCCTCGTCCAGAGCGCGCAGCGGGCGGCCCTCGCCGGGGTGCCCGGTATACCAGGCGATGCTGGCGGGCGCGGTCTCGTTGCCGCGGCTCAGCAGCGGCTCGGCAAAGAGCGCGGCCGCCTCGGGCGAGACCCGTTCGTGCAGCGCCTGATACAGCGCCCCGTAGCTTTCAAGCGCCAGCCCGCCGCCGGTTTCGAGGCACTGGCTCAGCTCGATCCGGCTCTTGGTCAGGAAATGCTCGGCCATGGTTACTGGTCCTCGCTTCTGCGGCGCAGACGGACCTCGCCGCGGCCGCCGGTCTCGGGCTGGAAATTCACGCAACTTGCGCTGCCATCGCCCGCCAGCTCGCAGGTGATGATGCGCTGATGGATGTAGCCGCCGTCGGAGCAGCGCAGATTGCCCGGTTCACGCACCTCGAGCCGCTGGCGGTTGCCAGCCGTGCCGGGGGCGAGGAACTGGCCCGAGACCGCGCCCTGGCAGGTGGTGCCATTGGTGGCGGTCATCGTCTCGCGGCCGTTGCCCTGCCGGTCGAAGCACATTTCCCACTGGGTGTAATGGGTGATGCGTCCGGTCTGGATGTCGCGGGTGCGGAAATCGGAATCGAGCTCCCAGCAGCCGTCGAGCACGCGGATATCGCCGCGGTTCCAGATGCCGGGATCGATCCCGGCGCTGTCGGTGGCAGGGGCCGGGTCCTGGGCGGGTGCGGGCGGGACCGCCTCGCATTGCAGCGCGGCCAGTTCATTCTCGGTCCGGCGGATGTCGCGAAGGAGCGCAAGATTACGGCTGCGCAGCGTGTCGAGCCGGGCGAGGGCGGCGGTTTCTTCCTCGGAGCGGCAGCTTTGCGCGAACCAGCGCTCAAGCAGGGGAAGTTCGACACGGCAGGCGGCGAGCGCGGCATAGCCGGAGGCGCCCACGATCACCAGAAGTCCGAGCGCCATCGCAAATATCGCCGCACGCAGCATCTCAATCCGCCGTCATCAAACGCAGTGTCAATGCGAAATTATGCCTTGAGTTAATTGCATTTGCGGCATGGGGTCAACCGCCGCCCTCCGCCTGCCCACAGACGGCCCACCGCCTGCCCGGGTGCCGCCCCTGCCGGTTCGGGCAGGGGGCGGCCGTCCTGTGGCCAAGGGGTCACCGCAAGTTGAAGCTCGGCACGCCGGATCCCGAGGACGAGGTTCCGGGGACCGACCCGGCAGGCCCCTGACCGCCCAGCGCCGTGCGCATGATCGCCACGCGTTCGCCGCTCTGGCTCGGGCGCACGGCCGGTTCGGCGCCCCGGTCGAGCGCGTCGAAGGCGATGTCGTACCAGCCCCGGGCCTGGGCCGGGTCGCGCTGGGTGCCGAAGCCGCTGCGCAGATGGTGGCCGACCAGCTCGGCATAGGGCCGGGCGCCGGTGCCCACCAGCATCAGCGCCGAGGCCAGCGCCATTTTCGGGTCGTCGGTGCGGTAGCCATAGCCCAGGCAGATCGTCGCCGCGTCGGAGATCTGGCGCGGATCGCCCCCGATTTCCCGCACCCGCCGGTCGGCCGCTCCGGCGAGTTCGACTGCGGACTGGCTGTCGAGCCGGTCGATCTGGTCCTCCATCCGTTCGACCACCCAGCGGCAGTTCCGGGCAAGCGTCGCGTCGGTTGTGCCGCTGCCCGAGAGCAGGTTCTCGGACCGGCTCGAGGCATAGCTGCTGGCGCTGCAGAACTGTTCGTCGAGGGCCTGGCGGGCGCGGTCGGGATCGGTGATGTCGGCCGGGTTCAGCACCGGGCCATTGGCATTGGTGACCATCTGGCTGCTGGTGCAGGCATTGGCCATCGAGGCATTGGCCTGGGGCAGATCGGGAAGGCTGCGGACCGGGCTTTGTCCGGTATTGCCGGACTGCACCGGGCAGCGGCCGGTCTCGCGGCAGTAATTGCCGCCGCGCATCTGGCTGGCATAGGCGCGCAGCAGCTCTTCGCCGTAGATCCCGGGATAGGCCGCGCCGCCGTCGGCCTGCGCCCAGTTATAGGCGCCGACCAGGGTCTGGCGCTGATAGGCGTCGAGCTGGCCCGTCGAGGGATAGCCCATATAGCCCTGATAGCGCGAGATCGCGTCGCGGGTGCGGCGGCCCATTATGCCATCGGCACTGCCCGCCTCGTAGCCGAAATAGTTCAGCGCCTGCTGATCGGTCCGGATCGCCGGATCGGCCGCGCGCGGCTGCCGGGCCGGCGGAGAGGCGGTGCGCTGAGGCGCGGCGCTCGGCTGGGCGTTGCGGTTGTTGCCGCCCAGCCCGCAGCGGCCGGGATTGGCCATGCAGAAGAAGGCTCCGGCCGCGATCCCGAGCTTGACCACATCGCCGGTATCTGCCCGCACCGGCCCCGGCAGGCTCAGCGCCATGGCGGTGGCGGCGATCAGGAAACCCTTGGCTGTCATTACGTTGTCCTCCAACTGGCATTCGGCTGCCGAACGTGCTTGTGCCGAATATATTAGCGTATCGGCGGCGGGGGGCTACCGCCGAACTGCGCCGGAGGCGGCGACAGAAGCTGTCGTCGGCCGATGACTGCCCATTGTTCCGGGCCGGACCCTTTGAAAACCAGGGCGGCAGGGCTTCGGAAGCGTTCCGCCCGCGCCCGGGATCAGTTTCCGATATTGAAGCTCGGCAGCGCGGAGGGGGCCGGTGCGGCCCCGGCGCTCGAGGCTCCCGTCAGCACCGGGGCGGGGGCGCCGCCTGCCAGGGCCGCGCGCATGATCTCCACGCGCTGGGCGCTCTGGCTTGGCAGAAAAACCGGTGCGGCGCCGTCATCGAGCGACGAAAAGGCGGTCTCGTACCACTTGCGCGCCCGCTCGGCATCTGCCTGCACGCCGAGCCCGTCGCGCAGATGGTGGCCCAGAAGCTCGGCATAGGGCCGGGCTCCGGCGCCGACCAGCAGCATCGAGGCGGCCAGCACCACGTCGGCTTCGTCGGTCCGGTAGCCATAGCCGAGGCAGACCTCGCCAGTCTGCACGAGCACTTGCGTATTGCCGTCCGGCGCGGCCTGCCGGATCTTCTGCTGCGCCGTTGCAAGCAGATCGGCGGCCGGGCGGGTGCCGAGCGCGTCGGTTTCGGCTGCCATGAAGTCGACCACCTGGCCGCAATTCTGCGTCAGTTGTTCATCGGTCACCTGGGCGCCGCTCAGCATGCGTTCGGTGGAACTCACCGCATAGGTGCTGGCGCTGCAGAACTGCTCGTCAAGCGCCTGGGTCGGGTTGACGATGGATGCCGGGCTGCGCACCGGCCCGCCATTGGCCGAAGAGACCATCTTCACGGTCTGGCAGTGATCGGTGATCGAACGGTTGCCGCTGCTGTCGGGCAATTCGAAGCCGGCCAGCGCGCCGCCTGTGGTCATCACCTGGGTCGGCAGCGGCGCGGCGTTTAGCGGTGGCATCGGTTGCGGATAGGCGGGCGCGGGCATGTTGCCGGTCGCGCCATAGCCTGTCTGGGGCGGCAGGCCATTGCCACCCGGATATCCCGGGGTCCCGCCGTAATTGTTCGGTGCCGGATAGCCGCCGCCCATGCAGCGGCCGGTTTCCTGGCAGTAATTGCCGCCGCGGGAATGGCTGGCATAGGCGCGCAGCAATTCCTGGCCCTGGATTCCCGGATAGGTCGCGTTGCCGCCCGATTGTGCCCAGTTATAGGCGCCGACCAGGGTCTGGCGCTGATAGGTGTCTAGCTGACCGGTCACCGGATAGCCCATATAGCCCTGATAGCGCGAAATCGCCGAACGGGTGCGCTTGCCGGTCACGCCATCGGCGCCGCCCGCGTCATAGCCGAAATAGTTCAGCGCCTGCTGGTCGGCGCGAACGGTGGGATTGCCGGCCGGCCGCGCCGTTCTGTGCTGGTTTCCGCTCTGGCTGCGCCCCTTGAGGCAGCCGGTCACGGCGCAAAGAATGGCGCCGCCTACGATCACCTTGCCGAGATCGTCGGCGTGCAGGCGCTCTGCTGGCAATGTCAGCGCAAGGCCCGAAATCGCTGTCGTCAATACCATTGTCCTGACAGGCATCGCATTTCCCCGTAATCAGCATTCAAAATCGTTTAAGCGTGATTATAGCGAAAAGCAGTCGCGGAATCTTCTGTCAAAAGCGGCGCTATTTCAGGCAAGTACAGGCGGGCATAGATTTTGGGCCGTCCGGCTTGAAGTCCGGATTCTGGGGGCGCTGTCCCGGATGCGACTGGCTTTCCCGAGGGCGATCCTGGCCTCGGGCCAGGCCTCGGCACGGTACCTGCCCGCATCGGCACGTCGGTGGCGGTAGCCCCGTACCGGTTTTCACCCGCGATCTGCGGAAGGGGGAGCCGCATCCGTCCACCGCTCCGGTTGAGCGGTCGGGGCTTGCGCGCCCGTCCTCGGGTGTGTCGCTTCTGGCCCAGTATCTGGTGGCCCAGTATCTGATGGCCCTGTGTCTGGTGGTCCGGTGCTTGCGGCGCGGTGTTTGGAAGCGGCGCTTTGGGCGGGCGCTCGCTTCGGTATCGACGTGACCTGTGTCCTGGCCATCTGTTTCCTCCCGCCGGTTGCGCGGCTCCCTTGCCCGGGCATCGGGAGGCACGTGCTCATGCGGGCCATCCGGCGGCCGGGGGCAGTCTGTCGCCTGGCCCGGGGCGCCGGGTTTCGGTTCCTTGTCCGGCGACGGGGATCAGAAATCCTGCCAGCCGCCATCATTGAGCGCGCGCTTTCCAGGAGCGGTAGGCACGCCAGTGTTGCCGGGGGAGGGGGCGGGCTTTGCGCGCTGGGCCGGTCGCGGATGGCCAGATTCCGGCGCCTTGCGTAGGCGGAACCGCGACACAAGTTGCTGCAGGCTCGACGCTTCCTGCTTGAGGGTGGTGCTGGCGGCAGTTGCCTCCTCGACCATGGCCGCGTTCTGCTGGGTCACCTTGTCAAGTTCGGCGACGCCGACATTGATCTCGCCCAGACCGACCGATTGCTCCTGAGCCCCGGTCGCGATGCCGCCGATCAACTCGGCAATATCGCCGACCCGCACGACGATTTCACTCAGAGCCGCGCCTGCGCGGTTGACCAGGGAAACGCCCGAAGCCACCTGATCGGAACTGGCCGAAATCAGGGTCTTGATCTCCTTGGCGGCCTCGGAGGAGCGCTGGGCCAGTGCCCGCACCTCGGAGGCCACGACCGCAAAGCCGCGCCCGGCCTCGCCGGCGCGGGCCGCCTCGACGCCCGCATTCAGCGCCAGCAGGTTGGTCTGGAACGCGATGTCGTCGATCACGCCGATGATCTGGTTGATGCCATCCGAGGATTTCTCGATTTCGGCCATCGCCCCGATGGCCTCCTTGACAACGAGGCCCGATTTCTCGGCATTGCCGCGCGCCTCGCGCACGACATCCTCGACCTTTGCCGCGCCATCGGCCGCCGCGCGGACGCTGGCCGTCATCTCGTCCATCGCGGCCGCGGTCTGTTCCAGCGTCGCGGCCTGGTTCTCGGTGCGGCGCGACAGATCGCCTGCTGCGCCGGAGATTTCCTCGGCACGGGAAAATATCTCGGTCGCGTTCTCGACCACAGAGCCGATCAGCTCGTTCAGGGTGTCGATCGTTGCATTGAAATCGGCGCGCAAACCTTCGTAATCCTCGGGAAAACGGTTTTCGAGCCGCGCGGACAGATCACCTGCCGACAGCGATTGCAGCGCTGCGGCGAGTTCGGTCACGACCGCGTTCTGTTCGCTCGCGCGGGCCTGCCGGTCCTGTTCGGCCTCGCGCTCCAGACGCTGCATGCGGTCGCGTTCGGCCAGTCCGTCGCGGAACACGACAAGCGCCTTGCCCATGCGGGCGATCTCGCCTCCGAAGAGGCCGAACCCCCTGACCTCGATCAACTCGCCCTGGGCCAGGCGCCCGGTGACGCGGGCGAGCCGACCTATCGGCGAGATGATCAGCAGCCAGGTCAGAAGCAGGGCAAGGATGAAGATGGCGACGCTGCCCAGAGTGACGAGATCCAGACGATCCCGCGCGGCCTCGGCCTCGGCCAGGATCGCGGCCCCGGCCGCCTTTGCATCCGCCATCGCCGCGCTGCCCTGCGTGCTGGCCGCCCCGGCGATCTCGCGCAGCCGTTCATAGGCCGACCGCGACCCGGCTTCGGCTTCGTCAAGGGACATGATCTCGACGCGATGCGTGGCCACAATCCCGGTTTTCGGGTCGGCATAGGCGGCAAGCCGGTCGAGCATGCCGCGCAGCTTGTCGGCCAGGAAAACCCGGTCGCTCAGCCCGGTCAGCCTGTCGCGGGCGTCGACGATCTGGGCCTGGGCGGCATCGGCATCGGCGATGTCCTTGGCCGTGGCCCCGAGATAGGATCGGGCGACTAAGGTTGTGACAGCAAGGTCGATATCGGCTGTGTCGCGGATCTGCTGCACCTCGTTGCCGAGCAGCCTGTGGATGGTGTCACGGTTGAAGGCGGCGGTGTTCTCGGCGCCGATCATGAGCTTGAAGGTCAAATCGTCAATCGCCGAACTGAGGGCGATATTGCTGTCGTCGCGCAGCTTCATCACGTCTTCGATATAGCCGGCCCGCGCGCGGAAGCCGGTATTGGCCACATTGGCGAAGGCGGCTCTGGTCTCGGTCAGGACCGGCAGATAAAGCGGGATCGTTCCGGCCGCCTCGAGTTCGGCAAGCACGGTGTCGAGCTTGCGCAGGCTGGCGACGGCAATGTCGCGCAGGATCGTGGTCAGGGCCGGATCCTTCTGTTCGGCGATGGCCAGCGCGACGCCGGACAGAAGATTGATCTCGGCCCGCGCCTGCAGGATCAGCGCGGTCGAATTGAAATCGGTATCGACCAGCGTTCCGAGTGTGTCCGACACGCTTTCGATGGTCCGGTCGCCTGCTAGATTCATGTCGCGGACCGCATCCGCTGCCATTTCGGCGAGCGCCTCGCGGATTTCTTTCACCGTCGTGGTGAAATCTGTCAGCTGGTCCTGCATCCGGTTCTGAGCGGCGAAGCGCCGGTCGATGGCCGTGCGCATCCCCGCGACCTCGTCCGAAAGCGCCGTCAGCATGGGCAGGAAGGTGGCTTTGTCCGCGTCGGGCAACTGGTTCACCGCCGCCACGATGTCCTTGCTTCCGGAGATGAAATCCCTGTAGCCGTCATCAACCCCCTGAAGGTCGTGCGCCATCAGCATCTCCGACAAGGCATCGCGGATTTCTCCGGTATTCTCGATCACGGTGATTCTGGTTCCTATGCCCGGCAACTCGTCGGTCATGAGCCCGGTGAGCGAGGCCGAGAGCGTGTTGAACACCATCGTGGCGATGATGATTGCCGCCGCCGTCATCGCACCCATGAGCAAGAGGACAGACGAGAATTTCAGCGCGATACTGCCGAATACCGTCGACAGGAATTTGAGCATGGGATCCCTCCGGGAGGTGGTTCAGAGACCTCGGGCCGCGAGGACCCGCCCTTGTCAGAATTTCGGATCGGACGCGGGCAGCGGCTCGAATGCGCCATCGGCGCCGATCCTGGTGAGAAAGACCTCGTCGAGGCCCTGATTGTCGCCGGGGCCGTAAGCGAATTGCAGGCCGCCGAGGTCGAATGTGCCGAGCTGGCCCAGCGCCGCGAGCATCCGGCTGCGATCGGCAAAGGGGCCTGCCTTTTGCAGTGCCCGCAGGGCGACGCGCCCGGCCAGGTAGCCTTCGAGCGAAACGAAATCCGGTCGGGCCGCGGCATCGATCTCTTTCAGAGCGGCCTGATATTCGGCCACGACCGGCAATGCGGCATCGCCGGGAAACGGCACGACCTGGCTGACGATGATGCCCTCGCCATCGGGGCCGAGCTCCTCGCTGAGCGCCCGCGACCCTACAAAGGAGATATTCACCACGGTCGGCCTGAAATCGAGCTTGCGGCCGACGCGGACGAATTCGGCGACCGGCTTGTAGGCCGCGACCATCACCACCGCATCGGGACGCGCCTTCCGGATGTTCAGAAGGGCCACCTTCACCGCCAGCGTGTTGCGCGTGTAATTGCCCTCGGCTACAAGCGTGAGGCCGCGTTTCTTCATCGCGCTGCGCACCCCTTCGAGCCCGGCCTGGCCGAAACCGTCATCCTGATAGAGGATCGCGATCCGGTCCATGCCGAGCCTGTCCACCAGATAGGCGATCCAGGCTTCGGTTTCGGCATCGTAGCTGGCGCGGATATTGGTCACGTTGTCGATCCAGGGCGTGCGCAGGAAGCCGGCCCCGGTCAGCGGGCCGATCACCGGCATGCCCGCCTTCGCCGAAAGCGGCTGGGTCGCCTTGGCTGTGGGGGTTCCGACCTGGCCGATCAGTGCGAGATGCCGATCCTCGGAGAGGATCCTGTCGACGGCGGCGGCCGAGCGGGCGGGTTCGTAACCGTCATCGACGCTGTCGAGCACGACCTTGCGGCCATGTATGCCGCCGGCACGGTTGGCCTCTTCGAAGGCGGCCAGCAGGCCCAGACGCATGCCCTGACCGAGCGCGGCGGCCGGCCCTTCCAGGGCGGCGATCTGGGCAAATCGGAAAGCCGGCCGGTCGGTTCCGGAGGCGGCGATGGCCGCGATCGGCGGGCCGAAAAGGCTGGCCAGGACTGCGATGACAATGACAAGGCGCATGACGTGCTCCGGTACCGGACGGGTCCGGTTCGAAGCTCTAGCTGTCCCTGCGTTAAGATGAGGTGAGCAGGCACCCCGGAAATCGCCGTCGTTTCCCTTAAAGTTCGAGAGAACTTCAGGCGATTTCCGGGCCGGGCCGGGCCGGGCCGCGGGCAGGGGGCTGCCTTATCCGTCCCGGCTATAGCCGGTCGAGGCCTGCAGAAGCGCGCGGGTATAGGGATGCGAGGGCGTCATCGCCCGCATCTCGTCGACGCCCATCACCTCGACGATCTCTCCGGCCTTCATCACCGCGATGCGGTCGCACATATGGGCCACCACCGCGAGATCGTGCGAGACCATCAGGAAGGTCAGGTCATGCTCGGCCCGGAGGTCGGCCAGCAGGTTCAGGATCTCGGCCTGGACAGAGACATCGAGCGCCGAGGTCGGCTCGTCGAGCAGCAGGATCGAGGGCTCGGGCGCGAGCGCCCGGGCGATGGCCACGCGCTGACGCTGGCCGCCCGACAGCTGGTGCGGATAGCGAAAGCGGAAGGCGGGGCCGAGGCCGACATCGTCGAGCAGCCGCACGATCCGGGGCTCGACATCGCGAAACCCATGCAGATGCAGGGTTTCGGACAGAACCTGATCGACCGACTGGCGCGGATGGAGCGAGGCATAGGGGTCCTGAAAGACCATCTGCACGCTCTTGTAGAAGTTGCGGTCGCGGCGGTGGCCGGAACGGACCGGATTGCCGTTCACCGCCATCCGCCCCGACCAGTCGGGCGCAAGCCCGCTCAGCGCGCGCATGATCGTCGACTTGCCCGACCCGCTTTCGCCGACCAGCCCGAAGCTTTCGCCATGGCCGACGCGGAAGCTTGCGCCCCGGACGGCATCGACCCGGTCGCGGCCCTCGCCGAACCAGACGCTCACATCGTCGAAGAACAGCGCGCTCATGCCGGCCTCACCGAAGGAGCCTCGGCCCAGGCCGGATCGCGGCGCAGCACCTCCAGCCGTTTCTGCGGCGCATCGAGCCGGGGCAGCGAGTTCAGAAGGCCCCGCGTATAGGGGTGCCTGGCCTCGTGCAGCCTGTCGGCCGCGCAGGTCTCGACCACGCGGCCCGCATACATGATCAGCACCCGGTCGCAGAAATCGGCGACGAGATTCAGGTCATGGCTGATGAAGATCAGTCCCATCCCGCGCTCCTGCACCAGCTTGTCCATGATCTGCAGCACCTGGGCCTGGACCGAGACATCGAGCGCCGAGGTCGGCTCGTCGGCGATCAGCAGCTCGGGATCGGGGATCAGCATCATCGCGATCATGATCCGCTGGCCCATGCCGCCCGAAAGCTCGTGCGGATGGGCGCGCATCACCCGCTCGGGATCGCGGATCGAGACCGCGTCCAGCATCTCGAGCGCCCGGCGCCTGGCTTCGGCCCGGCTGCCCTTCTTGTGCACGCGCCAGGCCTCGATCAGCTGCTCGCCCACGCTCATCACCGGGTTCAGCGAGAATTTCGGATCCTGCATCACCATCGAGATCCGCTCGCCGCGCACCTTGCGCATCTGGGCCTCGGATTTCTGCATCAGATCCTCGCCATCGAGCCGGATATGCCCGGCGGTGACCTGCCCGGGGGGCCGGATCAGCCGGAGGATCGAGCGCCCGGTCATCGACTTGCCGGAACCGCTTTCGCCCACGATTCCAAGCCGTTCCCGGCCGAGCTTGAAGGAGACGCCGCGCACCGCCTCGAACATGCCGGTGCGGGTGGGGAAGCGGACCCGAAGGTCCTCGACATCCAGAAGATGGGTCATTTCTCTCCCTTCGGGTCCAGCACGTCGCGCAGCCCGTCGCCCAGCAGGTTGAAGGCGAGCGATACGGTGAAGATGGCCAGCCCCGGCATGGTGGCGACCCACCAGTGATCGAGGATGAAGCGGCGACCTTCCGAGATCATCGCGCCCCATTCGGGGCTGGGCGGCTGGGCGCCGAGCCCGAGAAAGCCGAGCCCCGCCGCGGCCAGGATGATGCCCGCCATGTCGAGCGTGACCCGCACGATCAGCGACGAGATGCAGAGCGGCCAGATATGCCGCGTGATGATCCGGACCGGCCCCGCCCCCTGCAGCCGCACCGCGCTGATGAAATCGGCATTGCGCATGGTCAGCGTCTCGGCCCGGGCGATCCTTGCATAGGGCGGCCAGGCGGTCAGCGCGATCGCCAGCACCGCATTCTCGATCCCCGCCCCGAGGGCTGCCACGAAGGCCAGCGCCAGCACCAGCCGCGGGAAGGCCAGGAAGATGTCGGTGATCCGCATCAGGACCATGTCGACCCAGCCGCCGAGATAGCCCGAGAGGGTGCCCATGATCAGCCCGGCGAGCGGCGCGATGAGGGCGACCAGGGTGACGATGTAAAGCGTGATCCGCGAGCCGTAGATCAGTCGCGAGAGGATGTCGCGTCCGAGCGAGTCGGTGCCCAGTGGATGGCCGGGGGTTCCCAGGGGCAGAAGCCGTGCGGAAAGATCCTGATGGAAGGGATCATGCGGCGCGATCCAGGGCGCAAGCGCGGCAATGGCCAGCAGCGCGACCAGGATCGCCAGCCCGAACATCGCCATCGGATTGCGGCGGAAGGCCAGCCAGCCCTGATAGAGGCGCGCCAGCCGCGCCTGTCCCCGCGATTGCGGCGCATCGGTCAGAAGCCAGGCGCGTAGTCCGGTCGTTTCGGTCATTTCGCCCTCGGATCGAAGACCTTGTAGAGCAGGTCGGAAAAGACGTTGAGCAGCACGAAGGCCAGACCCACCACAACGGTGCCGCCCAGAACCGCGCTCATGTCGGCCGAAAGCAGGGCGTTGGTGATGTAGGAGCCGATCCCCGGCCAGGCGAAGATGATCTCGGTCAGCACCGAGCCTTCCAGAAGCCCGGCATAGCTGAGCGCGATCACCGTGATCAGCTGCACCCGGATGTTGCGGAAGGCATGGTTCCAGATCACCGCGCGCTCGCTCAGGCCCTTGACGCGGGCGGTGATGACATATTCGGCCGACATCTGCTCGAGCATGAAGGAGCGGGTCATGCGGCTGATATAGGCGAGGCTGTAATAGCCCAGCAGCGAGGCCGGCAGCACGATATGGCTGAGCGCGTCGCGAAAGACCGTCCAGTCGCCCGCCAGCGCACTGTCGATCAGGATCATGCCGGTCACGGGCTCGATCATGCCGTCATAGAAGATCGACAGCCGCCCCGGCCCGCCGACCCAGCCCAGAATGCCGTAGAAGACCAGAAGCCCCATGAGCCCGAGCCAGAAGATCGGCATCGAATAGCCCACCAGCGCGACGACGCGCGCGATCTGGTCGATCCAGGACCCGCGCCGAACGGCAGCCAGAACGCCCAAGGGCACGCCCAGCAGCACGCCCATCAGCGTGCCCAGCGTCGCCAGTTCCAGCGTTGCCGGAAAGACCCGGGCGATGTCTTCCGAGACGGGGCGCGCGGTCAGCAGCGAGGTGCCGAAATCTCCCCTCAGAACATCCTGTAGATAAAACCAGAACTGCACCAGCAGCGGCCGGTCGAGGCCGAGCTCCTGATAGACCCGTTGATAGACCTCGGGGCTGGCGCGTTCGCCGACGATGGCCAGGACCGGGTCGAGGGGCATCACCCGGCCGATCAGGAAGGTGACGAACAGAAGGCCCAGCATGGTGATCGCGACCGATCCCAGCGTCATGCCCGTCCGTTTCACCCAGCGGGGAGGGAAGGGCGCGCGGCCGCGCCCGTCCTGTGCATTGCCGGAGACCGACATGCTACTTCGTCACTTTCCAGTAGCTGGCATCGGCGATCGCCTGCCCGGTGGTGAAGCCCTGGACAGTGTCGCGGATGCCGTCCTGCTCGATGTTCTGGAACATGATGGCGAAGGGCGAGGTCTCACGGAACCTGGCCTGGATCTCGTGATACATCTCGACCCGTTTGGCGGTGTCGCGCTCGGTCACGGCGGCATCGGTCATCTCGGTCAGATCGTCCGCATCCCAGGAGTTCCGCCAGGCCAGGATGCCCGCATTCTGCGCCTCTTCCGAATTGTCGGGGTTGTAGGCGAAGGTCGAGGCATTGGTCTGCGGATCGGGATAATCGGGGCCCCAGGTGCCCAGATAGACATCGAGATCGCGGGCACGGTACTTGGCCAGGATCTGCTTGCCGGTGCCGACCTCGATATTCAGCTTGATCCCGGCCTGGGCGAAGGTGTTCTGCATCGACTGGGCGATTTCCATCCGCTCCTGAACGTCGCGCACCCCGATGGTCAGATCGAGCCCGTCAACGCCCGCCTCGGCCAGCAGCTCCTTGGCCTTCCCGACATCGAGCGAGAACGGGTTGTCCCTGACCGCGCCCAGATAGGTCTGCGGCAGGAAGTTCTGCTGGATCGTCCACTGCCCCTTGAGGAAGCTGTTGGCCATGCCCTCGTAATCGACGAGGTGCTTGAGGGCTTCCAGCACCTTCGGATCCTGCAGCTCGGGGATCTTCTGGTTGAAGGAGGCATACATAAGGTAGCCCTTCAGCTCTTCATGGATCCTGACGCCCTCGGCGCCGTCAAGCCCCTGCACATCCTGCGGGTTGAGGTTGCGCGCGACGTCGATATCGCCCCGTTCCAGCAGCAGCCGCTGGGTCGCGCTTTCGGTGATATGGCGCACGATCACCCGCTTCATCGCGGGCGCGCCCTGATAGAAATCGGGATTGGCCTGCAGGGTGACGGATTCGTTCGGTTTCCAGGCCACCAGGCTGTAGGCTGCCGAGCCCGCCGCATGGGTCTTGAGCCAGTCATGCCCCATGTCGCCATCGACCTCATGCGCCATCACCGTCTTCTTGTCGAGGATCGAGCCGATGGTGGCGGTCAGGCAGTTCAGCACGAAGGAGGTGGCATAGGCCTTGTCGGTGGTGACGGTCAGCATGTTGCCCTCGGCCCGGATCGTCTCTTCGATATTCTCGGGCGTGAAACCGAACTGGGTCAGAAGGAAAGAGGGCGTGAGGTTCAGCAGAACCGCCCGGCGCAGCGAGAATTCGGCATCCTCGGCGGTCACCGGGTTGCCGGATGTGAAGGTGACGCCCTCGCGCATGGTGAAGGTGATCGACCGGCCGTCCTCGCTGACCTCCCAGCTTTCGGCCAGATCGGGCTGGTAGCCGGCCTCGTAATCGAGCGGATCGAAATTCACCAGCCGGCCATAGACATTGCGCAGCACGTCGCCGCCGGCGAATTCGAAATTCTCGGCCGGGTCGAGCGTGGTGATGTCGTCGATCCGGTTGGCCACGACCAGCATGTTGGCGGGGGTCTCGGCCCAGAGCGCGGGGGCGGTGGCGATGAATGTCGCGCTCAGCGCGGCGCCCGAGAGCAGCCTGGCGAAAGTGGTCATCTTGGTCGTCCTCTCTGTTGGTCTGTTCTTATGTCGTTGCGCGTCTCATGGCGTGGCACGGGGCCGCCGGTCGTTGGCTCTGGGTCAGAGGCCCCGGGTCAGTGGCCCCAGGTCTTTTCAAGCACCCGCAGCCAGTTGCCCTGACAGATCCGCGCGATCAGCTCGGGCCCGTAGCCATGCGCCTTCATCGCTCGTCGCAGCGCCGGAAGGCCTGCCGCCGTGCCGATCGCGGATGGGATCAATGCCCCGTCGAAATCCGAGCCGAGCCCGACCCGGGACTCGCCCAGCCGGTCCAGAAGATGGTCGAGATGGCGCAGCATGTCGTCAAGGCCGGTATCGATCATGCGACCATCCGGTCTGAGAAAGGCCGTGGCGTAATTCAGCCCGACCATACCGTCGCTGGCGGCGATGGCGTCGAGCTGGGCATCGGTCAGGTTGCGGGCATGCGGACAGATCGCATGGGCGTTGGAATGGGTGGCGACCAGCGGCGCGTCCGAGTGCTTCGCGACATCCCAGAACCCCGCCATCGTCATATGCGACAGATCGAGCATGATCTTCAGGTCATTGCAGCGCCGGACCAGCGCCACGCCCAGATCGGTCAGACCGCCGCCGGTATCGCCATCGGACGGATAACGGAAGGGCACGCCCTCGCCGAAGATCGTCGGTCGGCTCCAGACCGGACCGAGCGAACGCAGCCCGGCGCCATGCAGCACGTCGAGAGTGATCAGCTCGGGGTCGATGGCCTCGGCGCCCTCCATGTGCAGGACGGCGGCCAGCTTGCGTTCGACCATGGTGATATGGATCTCGGCGGCGCTGCGGCAGATCTTCAGCGCGCCCAGCTCTTCCAGCCGCTCGAGCGTCGCGACCTGTGCCATCGCGACCTGCAGCGCCTGGTCCTGGGCCACGGGCTCGGGCAGGGGCAGGTCATAACTGTCGCGGCTCATCTCGTCGTGATCGGTATCGCCTTCCCCGGAGGGGACATAGACCGCGAAGAACCCGCCGCCGAGCCCGCCCGCGCGCGCCTTGGGCAGATCGATATGGCCTGCGCCGCCGGTCAGGAAGGTTTCGGCGGCCTTGGGCCCACCGGCGCGATAAAGCCTCAGAAGCACGTCATTATGGCCGTCGAACACGGCCGGAAGGGTCTCGGGGTCCACGAAGATCTCCGGTATTGGCGGGTCAGAAGATCTGACTTACCTGGGCAAGTTAGCTAAAATTCGGACGACCGAAAGCCCGAATTCGGACCTTTCGGTCAAAAAACGATGGTCAGCTTGCCTGTCTCGCGGGCTGTCACGGCAAAGGCGGCCTTCTTCGCGGACGACCATGTTGACCTGGGCGGGATCGATCAGCTCGGGGCTCATCTGACAGGGAATGGTCCCCAATTCGCAGATCGCGGTCCTCTGGTCGATGCGCCGTAATCGTCCGACCGGTCAGTGCATCGAGTGCGCAGGCCTTGCCCGCCCCGATCAGCCTGCAACCTGTTTCACGGCCCGAATTGGCAGGCGGCGTCCCGGTCGCCTTGCGGATCATCGTCTTCGGCAGGATGTCGCGTGTCATCAGGATCGGCAGCCGCATCTGGGCCAGCGAATGGCGCGCGTGCAAGGGTCATGGCGGGGCCGGACAAGGTTGCGACGGAGGGGGATAGACCGCCTCGAATTCGTGCGAATTTCACGAAGCAAGTTATTGTTTATAAATAATATTTTGATGTATGACTTTTATCCCGAGATCTCCTTCGGCCGGGTGGTGTCGGGGCGGTGCCGATTTCTTCGGCCGTCAGTGCGGATCGCGGCAGCGGATATCGCCCTGTGTTCCGCCCCGGCGGTCGCGTGGCTTTCATGGCCAGCAGGTGACCCGGTCGCGACTAGATCCCGCTTGGCATCGTCCCGATGGCGGCCAGCCCGAGATAGAGGATCAGGGCCGGGCCAAGCGCAAGCCCCATCGGAAAGTCGCGTGTGTCCCAGGAGGCCCAGTCGGGCAGCGCCCGGCGCAGCGCGGGAATCCGGCGCATCAGGCGATGCGCGGCGAAGCTTGCCGGGATCGTCGCGGCCAGCAGGAACAGGAAGGCGCCGATATCGGGCGGGGCGATCAGGGGGGCCATCGCCGCCGAGAATTTGGCATCTCCCGCGCCGACCGCGCCGGTCATGTTCAGCACGAACCCCAGCACCAGCACCACCGCCAGATGCACCCAGCGCCAGGCCCAGGCGGAAAGCGGCAGTGCCGCGAGCCCGACCAGCGCATAGATGGCGATCAGGGCCAGTCCCGCCCGGTTCGGAATGGTCATGGTCCGGAGGTCGCTGATCGCGGCCCAAAGCGCGATCGGAGCCGCGAAGGGCAGGAACCAGAGTGCTGCCACCGTCGCCAAGGGCCTAGCCTTGCGCCTGCGCGGTCAGTACCGGCATGTGGTAAGGCCGGGCGTGCCCGGTCAGGGTCATCCGGATTACCGGAAGCTCGTATTTCCGCTGCACGCCGCGGACCCGGACCGGAGTGTTCCTGGCGGTGAAAAGCCGGGGGGCGCAGGTCGGCGCGTTCACGAACAGCCGCCCGGCGCCGTTGAAATCGCCGCGCGTCAGCCTGGAATATTCCCAAGTGTTGAAGACAGCTGCGGGGGTGGTGGTCAGCCCGGCCGCGGCTTTGCAGAAGCTGTCGGCCATCGCCCATTCGCGCTTGCCATCGTCCAAGATCGTCTCCAGCCGGTGGGGCTGACAGGTCTCGAAGGCGGTCGGGGGGCTGCCGGGCTCGGCCTTGTCCCGGTCGCCGATCCGTATCAGCGCGTCGGCATGTTTCATCCGGTATGCGTCGTCGGGCTCGGCCGGGCGCCGGGTCTGTCGCGTGAAAACATGCGCAACGCCTTATTGCGGCGCGGCGACCGAAGCCGTTCCGAAATCCTGCAGCGACCTGGCCAGCATCCGGATCTCCTTGCGCAGAGGCGCCCGGGCGGCGGTTTCGGCCAGGGTCTGGCCATGATCGCCGGCCTTTGTCACCGCCTTGCCGCAATCGGGCAACCGAAGCCCGATGTCGATATCGAGACTGTCGGCCAGCCGCCGCATCCGGCCGCGGCCCGACAGGTCGGTGAATCCGGGCGCCCGGTTCAGCGCAAAGCGCAGCCTTTCTCGCGGCAGCCCTTCGGATTTCAGCACCCGGATCACCCGGCGCGCATTCTCTGCCGAGCGCATGTCGAGCTCGAGCAGCGCGAAATAGAGATGCGACTTGTTGAGCACCGCCTCGGTCCAGTTGACGAGGGTCTTGGGCATGTCGATCACGACGAATTCGAATTGCGACCGGGCCATGTCGATCAGTGTATTGATCTCGTCGGGGCCGACGATGCCGAGCGGCAGGATGTCGGCGGGAGCGGTCAGGACGTGGAACGCGTTTCGGTACCGCTGCAGCGCTTGCAGAAAGCCGTCACCATCCATCGCGGCTATGCCGGAGAGCAGGTCGAAGACCGCGTCCTTGCGCGGCAGGTCGAGATAGGTCGCGGCTGAGCCGAATTGCAGGTCGAGATCGAGAAGACAGACCCGTCCTGCGGATTTGCGCGCCTCGATCGACAGTTCCATGGCGAGGTTCACCGCGAAGGTCGAGGCGCCGACGCCGCCTGCCAGTCCCTGCACCGGCAGCACCAGCCCGTCGCGACCCGATCGTGGAAGCCCTGGGCGGGTAGGGTCGGCCGGGGCTGGTCGTGCCGGGGGCAGCGGGGGCGCGGTGCGGGGCCGGCCAAAGCGCTCGATCGCCTCATGCAGGGCGCCCTCGGGCAGAGGATAGGGCACGAAATCGTCGGCCCCCTTCCGCATCAGCTGATGCAGCGCGATCGGGCTAAGCCGTTCGGCAATGACCAGGACCCTGAGATCGTGCCGGGTCGCGGCGCCCACGATCTCGCCGATCTCGGCGATATTGGCCTCGTCGGCATCGCCGACCGCGACCGCGATGAATTCGAGGTCGCGTGCCTCGGGCCGGTCCAGGAAATCGGGCGCGTCGGCGAAGGCGATATCGCCCCATCCGTCGCCCAGCTCGGCCTCCATGTCCTTGATCAGAAGGTCGAAATTCTGGATGTCCCGCGATACCGTGCAGGCGCGGATCGGAGCCTGATCCGGGATCGGCGCTGGCATGCTCGTCATCGTTTCCACGTCCTTCCACGCAGACCGGGCAGGGCGGCCGCAGAGCCGCTTTCCCGCAGCGTTTGCGTGCGACTCATCTCGCACGCGGATATCCATCATCGGGGCAGGATGAAGAACAACTTGGACAACATTGCGGCCCGAGCTGCGGAATTGTTCGGAAAAACCTTCGGAATGGGCCCGGGGCGGCAGGATTGTCCTGCAAGATGCGGCCAGATCATCGCCGGGATCGCAGGGGGGACTCGCCGGGGCCGCATCGGGCCGGGCTATTCCGGGCCTGCAACGGTCTTGGCTGGGCGCTGTCCGGACAGGCCAGGAGTTGCGCCCATGCATGTGCCCTCGATCGCCATCGGACGCGGCCTGAGGGTCCCGGACAGTTCGGTTGCCGCGCGCCGGTTCTCTCGGTCGGGGCCCGCGCTCTCTATCGGCGGCCGGGTTGCGCCATGGCATAAGGATCGCCTGCCGCCGTGCCCGGCCAGATGCCCGGCAGGCCCGGGCTGACATCGACGCGGATCGCGACGGCGGGCATGCCCCTTGTCAGGCGCGAGGTGATGTCGGCATTGGCGCCTGGCCCGGTCGCCTTGACGCGCGGCGGCGGTTCGCCGGCTCCATCGCGCGCTGGACGGTACGAAATTGCGGCCGACCCTCGTGAAAAAGCGCGTCCCCGCTTTGGAATAGCCCTTCAACATCGCCTTTTTCGGCCAGAGCCCGGCCGCAATTCCGGTAGGGCGATCTGCTGGCCGTAGCGCCGCGGTTTCCAGGGCGACCTGCCGGGCCTGGGCGGCTGCAGGGGCACGCCTGGTGAAGGTTAAATTGCCCTTGCACGATATAGACGACAACGCCCGCCAGGTCGATCCCGATCGACAGGACCGGTCCAAAGGTCCGGCGCATGAGATGTCCCGTCGCCGTCGTTCCCGGGCCGCCCTTCAGGCCGCGAAACGTCCCTTGCCTTGTCGGCCGGGTTGGTCCCGGGCGGCGGAATTCGTGCGATCCCGAGACCTGCGCTTCGATACTATTTTGTAAATTCCGTGCCTGCCGGACGGCGCCCGACAGACAGGAAAGGCCGCACGCAGGGTGCGGCCCTGGCAATGTCCGGACACAGGCCCGGGCCGGTCATTCGCTCCAGCCGAGCGTGCCCCGTTCGGCAACCGAGGCCCCCGACCGGGACTCCGAGAAGCTGTCGCCCAGATCGTTCACGCCGGGGCCGAAGGTGGCCAGAACGGCGATGCCAAGGCCGATGATGGCTGCGGTCAGGACCACCCAGTCGACGGTTGCGGTGCCTGACTCGGCTTTGGCGAAGGTCCTGAGGATGTCGAAGAGTTTCATGTTTGCTGCCCCTCCAGAAGGTGGTCGTTCGGCTCGGGTGACAATGGATGAAGCGCCGGGCCTCCCGGGGGACGTCCTCTCAACCGCTTCGGCCCGTCCATCAGGCCCGTAAAATCAGGCGAGAGTTGGGCTCGGCTTTGGCAATTTTCACCAGGTCGGGAACACTGTCGAAGCCTTAGGAAAACGTACGGGAATGAATTAACAATTCCTGCGAAACGGTTGCGAAAACAGGATTTCATCCCGATAGATATGGGTCTGGAGGGGCAGGGGTGAAGACGGGCAGGATCGAAACCGGCCGGTCCGGAAAACGCAAAGCACGCCGACGCCAACAGGGACGGATCCGGCGTGCCAGCCGCGGGGCCCCGGCCCCGGGGCCGGACCCGGACGACGCGACAACTCTCAGACCGAGAGTTTCTTGAACACCCGTTCCGGGATCAGCCGGATGATGCCCATGATCCCCATCCAGAAGACTGGCGTGTAGATCACGTTGCGCTGTTTTTCGAGCGCGCTCAGGATGTCATCGGCGACCTTGTCGGGCGAGGCCACGAGGAACATGCCCTCGATGCCCCAGGTCATCGCGGTGTCGGTAAAGCCGGGCTTGACCGTCAGCACATGCCCGCCCGCGCGGCCCAGCCGGTTGCGCAGCCCCGACAGATAGGTCGCAAAGGCCGCCTTGGCCGCGCCATAGACATAGTTGCCGATTCGCCCGCGATCGCCCGCGACCGAGCCCACGCCGATGACGGTGCCCGCGCCGCGGGCCTCGATGATCGGGGCGAGCCCCTGCAAGACACGGGCCGGGCCGGTGAAGCTGTCGGTGACGACGCCCCCGATCAGGCCGGGATCGGCGTCGATCTCGGCCTGGGGCGGCATCGAGCCCACGAAGACCGCTGCCGAGACCGTGCCTTCGCAGGCCTCGGCCCGGGCGAGGATGGGCGCCAGGCAGGCCGGGTCGCGTGCATCGAAGCGGATGGTTTCGGCGACGGCCGCGCCGCGGACGCGCGCATCGGCCGCGTCGCGTTCGAGATCGGCAAGCTCGCGCCCGGCGAGGATCACCCCGTCACCACGGGCTGCCAGCCGGCGCACCAGCGCCCGTGCCATCGAGGACGAGGCCCCGAGAATGATCCAGGTCTCTGCCATCACAGGCTCCTCAGGTGCAGGCGCCGCACCAGATCGGTGGCCAGACGCGCCTCGGGATCGGCCTTGGCCGCCTCGGCGCGCCAGGCCTCCAGTTCGGGATACATCGCGGCCATGCTTTCGGGGCGGGCCAGCGCGTCCTTGGCCAGATAGATCCGCCCGCCTGCGGCCAGCACCTGATCCTCGAGCCTGGCGTAGAGCGTGGGGACCCTGGCGCGGGCGGGCATGTCGACCGCCAGCGTGTAACCCTCCATCGGGAAGGACAGATGCCCGGCCCGGCCCGGCCCCATCCGTTTCAGGACCGCGAGCGGCGAGGCGATGCCGCCCCGCGCGATGGTGCTCAGGATCTCCTTCAGCGCGGCCGCCCGGTCGGCGGGCAGCACGCATTGGAACTGGTGGAAGCCGCGCTTACCATATAGCCGGTTCCAGTCGCTCAGCGCATCGAGCGGGAAGAAGAAATCGTCCAGCGCGCGGGTCCGCTTGCGGCCGCCATCGGGCACGCCCGATCCGTACCAGCGGTTGAAGATCTTCACCACCGGTCGGGACAACAGCGCGTTGGGCGCGTCGAAGGGCACGGGCTTCCGTTTGCGCTCGGGGCCGGGGCGGGTGCCCTCGACCAATGTGGCCTCCTCGAGAATGCCGCGCCCGAGCCGCTTGCGTTTCGCCGTCGCGTCGATCCAGCCCACCGCGAATTCGGCCTTCGAGGCGTCGAGCGCGGCGATGAAGCTGTCGAAATCCGGCATCGCGGTTTCCAGCACCTTCATCCGCTGGCCGGGGATCGTCCTGAGCTGCAGCCGTGCCGAGAGGATGGCGCCGGTCTGGCCGAGACCGCCCATCGTGGCGCGGAACAGGTCCGGATCGGAGGCCGGGCTCACCTCGCGCGGGCCTGCGGCGGTCATCAGCGTCACCGCCAGCACATGCTGGCCGAAACTGCCCGCACCATGATGGTTCTTGCCATGCACGTCATTGGCGATGCAGCCGCCGACCGTCGCAAGGCCGGTGCCGGGCATCACCGCGGGCATCCAGCCGCGCGGCGCCAGAAGTTTCAGCAGCGCGCCGATGCTGGCGCCGGCCTCGACCTCGATCACGCCGGTCTCGGGATCGAAGGCCAGAAGCCGGTCCATCCGCGTCATCCGGATCGCGGCGCCGCCGTCATTCAGCGGGCTGTCGCCATAAGAGCGGCAATTGCCGATGGCGGGCCCGCCTTCGGCCAGCGCCTCGGTCAGGGCCGAAACCCGTTCCGGCCGGGCGATCCGGCCATGGGCCCGAAGCGCCCGGCCCCATCCGGCATAATCAGCGGTTTTCCACTGCATCCACTGTCCTTTTCGACATTCGTTCCGCCACGGGAAAGACCAGGGCGCCGATCCCGATCGCGAACCACAAGGTGGTGATCCGGATCACCGCCGTGGCCGCGACCGAAGTTTCCAGCGGCAGGCCCTCGAGTGCAAGAAGCGCAATCATCGCAGCCTCGGCGCCGCCCAGCCCCCCCGGCGCACCTGTCAGCCCGCCCGCCAGCGTGGCGAAGACGAAGATGCCGACGGCCTTCCAGAGCCCGATATCGGCGCCGAGCCAGATCAGCAGTTGATGAAAGGCATAGCCCTCGGCCATCCAGCCCAGAGAGCCCAGCAGGATCGAGACGGCCAGCAGCCGGGCATCGGCGAAGCGGCCCAATGTCCGCGCCATTCTGCGAAGCCGCCCGAACAGCCGTGGCCAGCGACCGAAGATCCGGTAGCCGCGCGTCACCAGCGCTGCCATCAACCGGCCATTGGTCGCGACGGCGGCGGCGGCAAGCGCAAGGACCGCAACCGGGATCGCGCCCGCGATGTGACCTGCGGACAGCGCCAGAGCCAGGCAGAGGATCAGCGCCATCGCCACCAGATCGGCGGCGCGGTCCATCACGAAGAGCGGCGCCGAGCGTTCCAGCGGCAGCCCGGTCTCGCGCCTTATCCAGCGCACCCGCACCAGTTCTCCAAGCCGTCCGGGCGTCGCGATCATCAGGAAGCCGCCGAGATAATGGCGGATGTCGCGCCAGAGCCCCGGCGGCAGGCCGAGCTGTCGCCCGAAGGCATGCCAGCGCAGCGCGCGCAAAAGGTAGTTGATCAGCGACAGACCCAGAAGTGCGGCGCCCTGGATCGGGCCCAGCCGGGACAGCTGGGCCATGGTGTGATCCCATCCGGTGGCCGTGGCGAGCCCTGCCAGGCCGATCAGCACCAGCGCCAGAAGGCCCGCCATCACCAGGGCGTCGCGCAGTCGGCGCGAGGCGGGCGGGGCGGAGGAGAGCGATGTTCCGGTCATAGAGGCGTCACCCGTTTGCTGTCTCCGGCCAGATAGCACGGGAAGTGCTGCGGAATGCGAACCGTTTCCGCCAAAATCCGGCGATTGTTCCGTTGGTGGTTGGATGTGGCGAATTTCTGACGTCTATATGTGCGTATACGAACCTAAATTGCATCAATATCACCTTTCTGTGCGTTGAATTCGGATAAAGCTGGTGCCATCTATGCCTCATCCGACGGCATCGAGCCGCCGAAATGCACATAAAAGGAACAAAACCATGAAAACCCTTGCCCTGACCGCGGCCGCTTTTGTCGCTCTGTCCACTCCCGTCTTCGCCCAGTCCCAGCTGGAACAGGATCTCGGCGTCGAAGCTGGTGTCTACAGCGCCAGCCAGCTGATCCAGATCAAGGCTGCCGCCGAGAAAGACGGCCCGCTGGCGCAGGTCTGGTTCAGCCCGGCCGACTCGACCACGATGTCGTCCTCGGGCTATGCCGATGCCCGCGTGGCCAAGGTCGTGGCCTCGCTCGCTGCGGAAAGCGATAACGGCTACGTGGCCGCGCATGGCCACCGCGATAACGGGCTGGCACCGCAGACCATCAGCTACCCCCGGGTTGCCGCCATCGCGGCCTATAATGCGGCGAATGCCGACTGATCCGGTCTTCCGGCCCCGCGCCGGAAGGGCTGGATGAAAAGGCCGCGCCGGGAAACCGGCGCGGCCTTTCTTCTGTCGTCCTGTGCCGAGGCAGCGGCGCTCAGTCGACGATGCGGGCCTCGGTCGCGGCCCGGATCTCGTCCTCGGTGACGCCCTCGGCGCATTCGACGATCTTCAGCCCGCCCTCGACCACGTCTAGCACGCCGAAGTTGGTGATGATGCGGTCGACGACCCCGGTGCCGGTCAGCGGCAGGGTGCATTCCTTCAGCAGCTTCGAGTCGCCATGCTTGTTGGTGTGGTCCATCACCACCACCACCCGGCCGACGCCCGCGACCAGATCCATCGCGCCGCCCATGCCCTTGACCAGCTTGCCGGGGATCATCCAGTTCGCGAGATCTCCGTTCTCGGCCACTTCCATCGCGCCGAGGATCGCCATCGCGATCTTGCCGCCCCGGATCATGCCAAAGCTGGTGGCACTGTCGAAATAGGCCGAATGCGGCAGCTCGGTGATGGTCTGCTTGCCGGCATTGATGAGGTCGGGATCTTCCTCGCCCTCGATCGGGAAGGGGCCGATGCCCAGCATCCCGTTCTCCGATTGCAGCGTGACGTTCACGCCCTCGGGGATGTAATTCGCCACCAGGGTCGGAATGCCGATGCCCAGATTGACATACATCCCGTCCTTGAGTTCCTCTGCGGCGCGCGCCGCCATCCGGTTACGGTCCCAGGCCATGCTTTTTCCCTCCCTCAAGCCGCGCGCGTGGTGCGCTGTTCGATCCGCTTCTCGTGTTCGCCCTGGATCAGGCGATGCACGTAGATCCCCGGCAGGTGGATCTGGTCGGGCTCGAGACTGCCCACCGGCACGATCTCCTCGACCTCGCAGACGCAGACCTTGCCGCACATCGCGGCGGGCGGGTTGAAGTTGCGGGCGGTCTTGCGGAAGACGAGGTTGCCGGTCTCGTCGGCCTTCCAGGCCTTGACGATGGACAGATCGGCAACGATCCCGCGTTCGAGAATATAGGTCTCGCCGTCGAACTCCTTGTGTTCCTTGCCCTCGGCGATGACGGTGCCGACGCCGGTCTTGGTGTAGAAGCCCGGAATGCCCGCGCCGCCCGCCCGCATCCGCTCGGCGAGCGTGCCCTGGGGGTTGAATTCCAGCTCGAGCTCACCCGACAGGTATTGCCGCATGAATTCGGCATTCTCGCCGACATAGGACGAGATCATCTTCCTGACCTGGCGGGTCTGCAGCAGGAGCCCGATGCCGAAATCGTCGACGCCGGCATTGTTCGAGGCGAAGGTCAGGTCCTTGGTGCCGGCCTCGCGGATTGCCTGGATCAGAAGCTCCGGTATGCCGCAAAGTCCGAACCCGCCTGCGGCGATGAGCATGCCGTCTGCCAGCAGCCCGTCCAGGGCCTCGGCGGCAGTGCCATAGATTTTCTTCATGAAACTCTCCCTCTGATCCTCTGGACAAAGTTGTGACGAACGGTCACGGGGGAGTCAATCGACTGGGGCCCCGGGACGTGAGCGGTCGCCGGACGTAGCCCTTGCCCCGGCCGGGACGGACCCTCCTTCAGGCCTTCTTAATTTCCGGGCATCTGAACCGGAGGCGACGGTCGAGGAGGCAAGGATGATCGTGAACCGGTCTCTGACGCAGATGACATTGTCGCTGTTTCAACCGCCCTCGCCGTGGCCAATCGGCCAACCGGCCAGGCGGGCTTTCAGGCGACGGTCCGGGCGGCGCCGAAATCTTCGGCCGCTCGCCGAGCCCGGACATGGGCGGGTTCTATGGCGATCCGCGTCGCAGCGTTGCGCCGGATGGCGGCCTGTCGCAACCGACGCGGAAGGTGCTGGAGGCCATCCGGTCGCTGATCTCCAATGAACTGGCGGCCATGCAAACGACCAGGGCCGCGAGATCGGGACCGATCCCGGTCGGGATCCGGCCGGGATCGTCCATGACAGCGATCTGACCGGGGCCGAACAGGCCAGCGTCTCGCACGACACCAGGGATGCCATGGCCACCCGCACCCTGTTCGAGATCGACACGGCGCTGGCAAGTCCGTCGGCAAGCGATTTGCCGTCAAGGCGTATCCTCGTCGACGGGGACCGGCTGGACATGACCGTAGAGGAACTTGTCGCCGAAACCATCGGCGCGTTGGTCGACAGGCCGATGACCGCCATCCGCACACCCTGCTAAATGGCAGCGTCCGAAAACCTCGGCGACCTGACCGGGGGGATCGCTCCGACAGATCTGCCCGAGCTGACGGAGGAAACCCTGGAACGCCTGCGCGCCGATCTGCTTGCGCAACGCTGGACTATCGGCGCGGCGACATCGGAATGACGGTCGAGATCTGCGAAAGCGACGAGACGGGCAGGGCGCGGACCGTCGGGACGCTCGACATGGCCACCTGCATCCTGAGCCCTCTTGCCGGGACGGATGCCTGACCGGCTTTCGCGGGACATGTCGGGCGCGCGCCCTGCACCGGTGCGCCCGCTTTCGGAAGACGTGTTTCCCGACCTGCGCGCCGATGTGACCCGAGAGGGGGCTCTGCGGCCCGGCCCCGATCAGATGATCCGGACCTGGGTGCCCACTGGGGTGATGGCGTAAAGTTCGGCGATCATTTCATTGTAAAGCCCGATGCAGCCATCCGAGGACGGTCGGCCGATCTTGCGCGTGTCATGGGTGCCGTGAATGAGATAGGCGGGCCAGGACAGGTACATGGCATGGGTCCCCAACGGATTGTCGGGGCCTGGCGGCATGTAGTGCAGATCGGGGTTGCGCTCGACCATCGAGGGGGTGGGGGTCCAGTCGGGCCCGATCCGCTTGCGCACCACCTTGGTATAGCCGCGCTTGGTCAGGTCCTCGCTGATCGGCACCGAGGTCGGATAGATCCGGTAGTCCTCGCCATCGCCGCTCCAGAAATGCAGGGCGCGCGACGAGGTGTCGGCCACGATCGCAGCCGTGCCCAGCGTATCGAAATGATCGCGCCAGTGCTGCTGGGAAAAGCTCGAGATGTTGCGGCGGGTCATCGGCGCGGGCTCGGCGCGCAGAAGCGCTGGCGCGGCAAGGCCCGTTCCAAAGGTTGCGCCAAATGCCAAAAGTGCCTTGCGGCGCGACATGTTCCGGTCCGTCATGGAAACCGCCCCCTCTTCTTCTTCGGCACGGGATTGCCCGCGCCCTTGCCTCGGGGGCGCAATCTGGGGCAGCGAAGACGCGCAGACCAATCACATCTGCTCACCCCAACGCGCATTCCTGCGAGCCCTTGCAGGCAGGGCTTCTATTCTGACTGGTCCGGCGTCTTCGCCTTTGTCGTCTTCGCCGCTTTCGTGGTCTTTGCCTTGGTCCCGGCCGTCTTTGCCGTCGATTTCGCGGCGGTTTTTCCGGTCGTCTTCGCGGTCTTGGCGGCAGCGGGTTTCGCCTTTGCCTTGGCCTTGGTCTTGCCACCCTTGGCCGCCTTGGCGTCGATCAGCTCGACCGCCTGTTCCAGCGTCACGCCCTCGGGCTCCACATCCTTGGGCAGGGTCGCGTTGACCTTCTCCCATTTCACATAGGGTCCGTAGCGTCCGGCCATGACGTCGATGGCGCCGCCCTTCTCGGGATGCTCGCCAAGCTGGCGCAGCGGTTTCGCGGCCGTGGCGCCGCCGCGGGTCTTCTTCTGGGCCAGCACCTCGACCGCGCGGTTCATGCCGATGGTGAAGACCTCCTCGACATCGGGCAGGTTGGCGTATTTCCGGCCATGCTTGACGAAGGGCCCATAGCGCCCGATCCCGGCCTCGACGGTCTCGCCATCCTCGGGATGCGGCCCGATCTCGCGCGGCAGGCTCAGGAGCATCAGCGCCTTCTCGAGGTCGATCTCCTCGGGCTTCCAGCCCTTGGGCAGGCTGGCCCGCGGCGGTTTCGGCACCTCTTCGGTGGCCTCGCCGCGCTGCACATAGGGGCCGAAACGGCCGATGCGCAGGCTGATCTCGTCCTCGCCGTCATGGCCCAGCACCTTGCCGTCGAGCTCGGAGCCGTCATCGCCATTCACCGCCGAGAGCGAGCGGGTATAGCGGCATTCGGGGTAGTTCGAGCAGCCGATGAAGGCCCCGCCCGAGCGCGCGGTCTTGAGGTTCAGCCGGCCCGCCCCGCATTTGGGGCAGATGCGCGGGTCGGAGCCGTCCTCGCGCGGCGGGTAGAGATGCGGCGCCAGCACGTCATCGATCTTGTCGAGGACCTCGGAAATCCGCAGATCGGCGGTTTCGGCGATGGCGGCCGAGAAATCCTTCCAGAACCGGCTGAGCACGTCGAGATAGGCGCGCTCGCCCGCCGAGACGTCGTCAAGCTCGTCCTCCAGATTGGCGGTGAACTCGTAGCCCACATAGCGGCTGAAATAATTCGACAGGAAGGCCGTCACCAGCCGCCCCTTGTCCTCGGGGATCAGCCGGTTCTTGTCCTTCAGCACATAGCCGCGATCCTGGATCGTGGTGACGATCGAGGCATAGGTCGAGGGCCGGCCGATGCCGAGCTCTTCCATACGCTTGACCAGCGTGGCCTCGGTATAGCGCGGCGGCGGCTGGGTGAAATGCTGCTGGGCGAGGATCGCCTTGCCTGCATCGAGGATTGCCCGATCGCAGCGAAGCACCCGGTCCTCTGCGGGGGCCTCGATCAGCTCGGGGTCGCGGGCGGCGCTGCCGGTCCCGGCAAGCGTCGCGTAATCGGCGGCGAAGCGGTCGGCCGATGCGGGCCGGGCGGGTTCGCCCTGCGCTATCTGCGGCAGGCGCCTGTCGTCGCCATCCTCGGTATCGTCTCGGCCCTCTTCGTAGACCTTGAGAAACCCATCGAAGAGCACGACCTGGCCGGTGGCGCGCAGCACCACCTCGCGATCCGCGCTTTCGACATCGACGGTGGTGCGTTCCAGCCGCGCGGCCTCCATCTGGCTGGCGATGGTGCGCTTCCAGATCAGGTCATAGAGCTTGCGCTGATCCTCGTCGGTCACCCGCAGCTTGGACGGATCGCGGGTCATCTCGGTCGGCCGGATACATTCATGCGCTTCCTGCGCGTTCTTGGCCTTGTTCTTGTACATCCGCGGCGATTTCGGAACGTAATCCGCGCCGTAGCGGTCCTTGATCGCGTCGCGCGCGGCCATCACCGCCTCGGGGGCCATGTCGATGCCGTCGGTCCGCATGTAGGTGATGATGCCCGCCTCATAGAGGCGTTGTGCCGCCTGCATGGTCTGGCGCGCGCCGAAGCCGAACTTGCGGCTGGCTTCCTGCTGCAGGGTCGAGGTCATGAAGGGCGGCGCGGGGTTGCGGGTACCGGGCTTGGCCTCGACGGCGGCGACGGTGAACTCGCGGCTTTCGACGGCCCTGACCGCCAGCTCGGCATCGGTCGCGGTGCCCAGGTCGAACTTGTCGAGCTTCTGGCCGCCCAGCGTGATCAGCCGCGCCTCGTAGATCTGGCCGCGCGGCGTCGCGAACTGGGCCGAGACCGTCCAGTATTCGCGGGCGCGGAAGGCCTCGATCTCCATCTCGCGCTCGACGATAAGCCGCAGGCAGACCGACTGCACCCGGCCCGCCGATTTCGCGCCCGGCAGCTTGCGCCACAGGACCGGCGACAGGTTGAAGCCCACCAGATAGTCAAGCGCCCGGCGCGCCAGATAGGCATGGACGAGGGGCTCGTCGACGGTGCGCGGGTTCTTCATCGCCTCGGTCACCGCCGATTTGGTGATGGCGTTGAAGACGACCCGGCTGACGGCGGTGTCCTTCTTGATCGCGCGGCGGGCGCGCAATGTCTCTTCCAGATGCCAGGAAATCGCCTCGCCCTCGCGATCGGGGTCGGTGGCGAGGATCAGCGCATTGTCCTCTTTCAGCGCGTCGGCGATGGCCTTCACATGCTTCTTGCTGTCCGAGCCGACCTCCCAGGTCATCTCGAATCCCTGCTCGGGATCGACCGATCCGTCTTTCGGGGGCAGGTCGCGCACATGGCCATAAGAGGCGAGAACCGTGTAGTCGGAGCCCAGATACTTGTTGATTGTCTTGGCTTTGGCCGGGGACTCGACAACGACGACGGGCATGGATTTCTCTCGACTCTGAGGGCGGGTGGCTTGGCGGCGCAAGATGTGGGGGGGAGAGTGCGAATGTCAATGCACGGAAGGGTGCATGGGGTTTTTCGCCTCAGGGTTGAGATGCGCCCCTTTCATGCCCGCAATCCTCCCGGTCCCCGTCAGGGCCGGTCAGTCCGGGCGCGACAGAAGCCCGCCCGGCGCGCGTGCGATCCGGCCGTCGAGTTCCAGTGTCAGCAGTTCGGAGGTGACGGTGCCTGCGGGCAGGCCGAGGTCGCGGATCAGCTGGTCCTCGGCCAGGGGCGAGGGGCCGAGACGGTCTAGGATGCGGGCATGAAGTGCGGCCGTGTCGGGCGGCGCGGCGCGGCGGGCCGCGGGCGGGGTCTCGGGGATGGCGGTCATCCGCGGCGGCGGCGCCTCGGCCGGGCTGTCGGCATCCGGCCGGGGCACGGGGCCAAGCGCCTCGAGCACATCCTCTGGATGGCGCACCAGCACCGCGCCGTCGCGGATCAGCATGTTGCAGCCCGAGGCCCGGGCGTCGAAAGGATGGCCCGGGACGGCCAGCACCTCGCGGCCCTGATCGAGGGCGGCACGGGCGGTGATCAGGCTGCCCGAGCGCGAGGCGGCCTCGACCACGATGACGGCGCGGGCGAGCCCCGAGACGATGCGGTTGCGTTGCGGAAAATGGCGGGCCTGCGGGGCAAGCCCGGGCGGCTGTTCGGAAAGCCGCAGCCCCTTTTGCCCGATCTCCTCGGCGAGCCCGGTATTCTCGACCGGGTAGGGCATGTCGATCCCGCCTGCCTGCACCGCGACGGTCCCGGTCTCCATCGCGGCGATATGGGCGGCGCGGTCGATGCCGCGGGCGAGCCCCGAGACGATCACATAGCCGGACGCGGCCAGCCCCTCGGCCAGCCGCCGCGCCATGCGCAGCCCCAGCGAAGAGGCGTTGCGCGCGCCGACCAGCGCCACCATCGGGCGCTGTACGAGATCGGTACGGCCAAGGGCCCAGAGCACGGGCGGGGCGTCTGCAAGGTCGCGCAGGGCAAGGGGATAGGACGGGTCGTCATGCAAAAGCGCGACCGCGCCCAGCTTGCGGGCCCGGGCGATCTCGGCCTTGGCCAGATCCTCGGGAAAGGGGGTGTAATCCTTGACGCCCGCCGCGCTGGCGATGTCGGGCAGGGCCTCCAGCGCCGCTGCGGCGGTGCCATGATCTTCGATCAGCCTGAAGAAGGTGGTTGCGCCGACACGGCGTGACCGGATGAGACGAAGCCACGTAACCAGGGTGTCTTCCCGGGTGGGTGGTGCGAGGGGGTGGTAGGAAGAAGCAATCTCCACGTTTCGCAGCTCCGCTCATCCGTGATCCCAATCTGCGGTGAAATGGGTTAATGGAAGGTGAACGAATTCCAAAAATTCTCCTTATGCGCGAAAATTCGGGATTGGCGATACTGTTGAAACCGCGCTTGCGGGGCGGCATGGCCCAAGCCCCGGGAAATGGATCCGGTTTTCGCGCCCCCACCTCGCAGGCGGACCCCCTTTGCCCCTGTGAGGACCGCCATTCCAAACCCGGGCGACCTCTCGGCCGCTGCCGGAGTTTCTTGCCGCAACCGGCCCCGGCAAGCCACCGGACTGTCGGAGAACGGCCGGGCCTCAGGCCGCGGCGCCCCCCACCGTCAGCCCGCCGATCAGCAGCGTCGGCTGGCCCACGCCCACCGGAACCCATTGCCCTGCCTTGCCGCAATTGCCGATCCCGGGATCCAGCGCCATGTCATTGCCGATGGCGCGTATCTGCTTCATCGCGGCCGGGCCGTCGCCGATCAGCGTGGCGCCCTTGACCGGGGCCCCGACCTTGCCGTTCCTCACCCGGTAGGCCTCGGTGCAGCTGAAGACGAACTTGCCATTGGTGATGTCGACCTGCCCGCCGCCGAAGCCTACCGCATAGATCCCGTCCTTCAGCCCGGCCAGTATGTCGGCAGGATCGGTGTCGCCGCCCAGCATGCAGGTATTGGTCATCCGCGGCATCGGCGGATGGGCATGGCTTTCGCGCCGGCCGTTGCCGGTGGGCGCGAGCCCCATCAGCCGTGCGTTCTGGCGGTCCTGCATGTAGCCGACAAGCACGCCATCCTCGATCAGCACGGTGCGGTTCGAGGGCGTGCCCTCGTCATCGAAACTGATCGAGCCGCGCCGGTCGGGAATGGTGCCGTCGTCGATCACGGTCACGCCCCTGGCCGCCACCTGCTGCCCCATCAGCCCGGCAAAGGCCGAGCTGCCCTTGCGGTTGAAATCGCCCTCGAGCCCGTGGCCCACCGCCTCATGCAGCAGGATGCCGGGCCAGCCCGGCCCCAGCACCACATCCATCATTCCGGCAGGCGCGGGCTCGGCCTCGAGATTGACCAGCGCGATGCGCAGCGCCTCGCGCGCCGAGGCCTCCCAGCCGGCCCGGTCGATCCGCCCGGCCAGCCCGGTGCGGCCGCCGCCGCCATGGCTGCCCGATTCGCGATGCCCGTTCTCCTCGACGATCACCGAGACATTGAGCCGGGTCATCGGCCGGATGTCGGAAAGAAGCGTGCCGTCAGGGCGCAGGATGACCACCTCCTGCAGCGAGGCTGCGAGCGTGGCGGTCACCTGCACCACGCGGGGGTCGAGCGCCCGGGCGAAATCGTCGATTTCGCGGAGCGTCTCGATCTTGAGCGCGAAGGGCGCCTCGGCCAGCGGGTCGGCATCG
Source organism: Rhodovulum sp. MB263 (assembly GCF_002073975.1). NCBI lineage: Bacteria > Pseudomonadati > Pseudomonadota > Alphaproteobacteria > Rhodobacterales > Paracoccaceae > Rhodovulum > Rhodovulum sp. MB263. The sequence continues at coordinate 1,800,430 of NZ_CP020384.1, forward strand.
CTATAGAGCCGCCGGTTGGTGGGCTGCGGTCCCAGCGCAAGCGTGCCGCCGCCCTCGGCCACGGCAAGCCGGGCGGTCTCGACCGCGCGTTTCAGCGCCGCTTCCGAGATGTCGCTTGAATGGGCATAGCCCGAGGCCTCGCCGCGCACCGCGCGCAGGCCGAATCCTTCAGTGGCATCGTAGCTTGCCGTCCTGAGCCGGCCGTCATCGAAGCTCAGCATTTCCGAGCGGCGCCGCTCGAGAAACAACTCGCCATCCTCGGCGCCCAGCGTGGCGGCCTGCAACAGCAGCAGCGCCCGGTCGCGGTCGAGTGCGGTCTCGAATGGGCGGAACGGGGGGTGTTGCATGAGGCCTCCTGACATGGTGCGGACGGGCTTGGGGAAAAGCGGCGGAATGTCGCAGGTTTCGCTTGTGCCGCCCCGCTCAATATGTTTGTCTTGGGTCAAGATGCAACGGTGCGACGCGAACCGGGCCCGAACCGGGCGCGATCCACCGCAAGGATGCCGCAAGGCGCCATAGCAGGGAACCGGGAGATCGGCTCATGTCGCTCCACATGGGCCACAGGGTTCCGGCGGATGCCGGGTCCAAGCCAGCAAGAGTCCGGCGCCGCGCGCTCCCGCGGTGCCGGATATCTTGTTTCCAGGCATAGCTCTTCCGGTTCGCGACCATCGCCCCGTTTGACATCGCCCGGTTTCACGATCATCGCCCGGACAGGCCGTCCCGCGTCCCATGACGCCCCCGCGACGCGCCGCCGCCGGCAGCTTCGTGGGGCATCGACCCGGTTTCATGGCATATCGGCCGTTCGCCCCGGGGTGACATGGCCCGATCTGTGGCGTATCAGGCGGCAGGTTGAGGGAAAGAGCAGGCAATGCGCTATGTATCGACCCGGGGGCAGGCCCCGGTTCTGAATTTCGAAGAGGCAATGCTGACCGGGCTGGCCCGCGATGGCGGGCTTTACGTGCCCGAGACCATTCCGGCGATGTCCGCCGACGAGATCGCGGCACTGGCCGGTCTGTCCTATGAGCAGGCCGCGTTCCGGGTGATGCGGCCCTTCGTGGGCGACACCTTCACGGATGCCGAATTCGAGGCGATCATCGCCCGCGCCTATCGGGGCTTCAACCATGCCGCCCGGGCGCTCCTGGTCCAGATCGGCCCGAACCACTTCCTGCTTGAACTCTTCCATGGGCCCACGCTCGCGTTCAAGGATTTCGCGATGCAGCTGATCGGCCAGCTGTTCCAGGCCGCGCTCGAACGCTCGGGACAGCGGGTGACGATTGTCGGGGCCACCTCGGGCGATACCGGCTCGGCCGCGATCGAGGCCTTCCGCGGGCTGCCCAATGTCGATGTCTTCATCCTCTTCCCCGAGGGCCGGGTTTCCGAGGTGCAGCGGCGCCAGATGACGACGCCCGCCGAGGACAATGTCCATGCGCTTGCCCTGAAGGGCGATTTCGACGATTGCCAGGCGCGGCTGAAGGACATGTTCAACCATTTCGAGTTCCGCGACGCGGTCGGGCTTGCGGGCGTTAACTCGATCAACTGGGCGCGGGTGCTGGCCCAGGTCGTCTATTACTTCACCTCGGCGGTCTCGCTGGGCGCCCCGCACCGGCCGGTCAGCTTCACCGTGCCGACCGGCAATTTCGGCGACATCTTCGCGGGCTACATCGCGCGCCGCATGGGCCTGCCGATCGGGAAGCTGGTGATCGCCACCAACCAGAACGACATCCTGCACCGCGCGCTGACCGGCGGCGCCTATGAGACGAAGGGCGTTGCGCCCTCGATCAGCCCGTCGATGGATATCCAGGTCTCGTCCAACTTCGAACGCGCCCTGTTCGAGGCCTATGGCCGCGACGGCGCCGCCGTCGCGGGCCAGATGGAGGATCTGAAGGCCAGGGGCGGTTTTTCCATCAGTCAGGGTGCTCTGGAATTCCTGCGCGAAAGCTTCGCCTCGGGCCGTGCCTCCGAGGCCGAGACCTCCGGGACGATCCGTGCGACCTTCGCCGCGACCGGTCTGACGATCTGCCCGCATACGGCGGTCGGCGTGAAGGTCGCGGCCGAGCAGCCCGCCTCGGCTGTGCCGATGGTGACGCTCGCGACCGCGCATCCGGCGAAATTCCCCGATGCGGTCGAGGCCGCCACCGGCGCGCGGCCCCCCCTTCCAAAATCGATGGCCGATCTGTATGAGCGGCCGGAACGGGTGAGCCCGGTCGAGAACGACCTTGCCGCCCTCGAAGCCCTCATCAATGAAAGGCGCAAGCGTTGAGCGTCGAGCTGCACAGGCTGCCGAACGGATTTCGTATCGTCACCGAGCGGATGCCCGGTCTGAAATCGGCCGCCATCGGGATCTGGATCATGGCCGGCGGGCGCGACGAGCGGCCCGAGGAAAACGGCATCGCCCATTTCCTCGAACATATGGCCTTCAAGGGCACCGAGAAGCGCACCACGCTCGAGATCGCCGAGGCGATCGAGGATGTGGGCGGCTATATCAATGCCTATACCTCGCGCGAGATGACGGCCTATTACGCCCGCGTGCTCGAGGCCGATGTGCCGCTGGCGCTGGACGTGCTGGCCGACATCCTGATCAATCCGGTCTTTGCCGAGGATGAGATCGAGGTCGAGCGCGGGGTGATCCTGCAGGAAATCGGGCAGGTGCTCGACACCCCCGATGATGTGATCTTCGACTGGCTGCAGGAGGTTGCCTATCCGGGGCAGGCGCTGGGCCGCTCGATCCTGGGGCCTGCCGAGCGCGTGCGCGGCTTTACCCGCGAGGACCTGTTCCGCTTCATCGGCACGCATTACTCGCCCGACCGGATGATCCTGTCGGCCGCGGGCGCCGTCGATCATGCCGAGATCGTGCGCCTGGCCGAGGGGCTGTTCTCGGGGCGCGAGGCAACCCCGCGCGGCCCGCTCGAACCGGCCCGTTTCGCCAGCGGCGAGCGGCGCGAGGTCAAGCCGCTCGAGCAGGCGCATATGGCGCTGGCCTTCGAATGCCCGGGCTATCGCACCCCCGAGATCTATACCGCGCAGGTCTTCTCGACCGCGCTGGGCGGTGGCATGTCCTCGCGTCTGTTCCAGGAGCTGCGCGAGAAGCGTGGCCTGTGCTATACCGTCTTCGCCCAGACCGGCGCCTATGCCGATACCGGGATGATGACGCTTTACGCGGGCACCAGTGCCGAGCAACTCGGACCGATGGCCGAGCTGACCATGGCGGAACTCGCCCGTGCCGCCCAGGACATGACGCCCGCAGAGGTGGCGCGCGCCCGGGTGCAGATGAAGGCGGGCCTGCTGATGGGGCTGGAAAGCCCCTCGAACAGGGCCGAGCGGCTGGCGCGGCTGGTCTCGATCTGGGATCGCGTGCCCGGGGTCGAGGAGACGGTGGCCAATATCGACGCGGTCACGACCGAGGCCGTGCGCGACTTCGCCGCCCGGCTGACCCTTGACGGCCGTCCGGCGCTGGCGCTTTACGGCCCCGTCTCGGGGGCACCGGCGCTTGACGCGCTGCAAGGCAGGCTGGCTGCCTGATGCTGGGCCTCAGGCGCAAGGTCCGGATCGAGACCGAGCGCATGACCCTGCGCCCGCCGGCACATGCCGATTTCCAGGCCTGGACGATGCTCCGGGCCGAAAGCATCGCCTTTCTCACGCCCTGGGAACCGACCTGGTCGCCCGACCATCTGGCGCGCAAGGCCTTCACCAACCGGGTCTACTGGGCGCAGCGGGCGTTGGGCTCGGGCTCGGCGGTGCCGCTGTTCCTGTTCCGCCGCTCGGATGACGCGCTGCTGGGCGCGATCACGCTCGACAATATCCGCCGCGGTCCGTCGCAATCGGGCACGCTCGGCTACTGGATCGGTGCCTGCCATGCCCGCCGGGGCTATATGCGCGAGGCGATCGAGGCCGTCGTGCATTACGCCTTTGCCCAAAAGGATCTGAGCCGGATCGAGGCCGCCTGCCTGCCCGAGAATGCCGCCTCGCGCGGGGTGCTGGAGAAATGCGGCTTCAAATACGAGGGCGTGGCGCAGAGCTACCTGCAGATCAACGGGCGCTGGCGCAATCACGTGCTTTACGCGAATCTGCGCCGCGACCGGCGCGGTCGGACCGAGACCGGGCTGGCCTGAGCCGGGTCCGCCCCCGGGGGGGGGCGTCGGTCCCGGATCCTGACGGGTCGGAAGCGGGCAGGGCCTGCTCGCCTATCGACCCGTGATGATCTTTGAGACGGGTGACGTTTCCGCCGCAGCAACCGCCCGAACCACAGGTCAGGCGCGGCCAGCGCCCAGCCGATCGGGGGCAGATCGGCGCGCGGGACCTTTTGCGGCGCCGCGGAGAGCGTCCGCAGCCTTCAAAAGCCCGAGAACCGCGTCGCGACGCGGGCATCAGGGGCAGGGCATTTCTGCACAGGGCATGAGACGGGGCGCGGCATCCGCATGCAGGAAGGACCGCAGGGCCGGATCAGGCGCGGGAAAACCCGGTCGCCAGATGGTTGACCACGATCCTGGCCGCAGTGGCAGGGTCGTGGCCGCATTGGGTGGAAACGATATCGCGCGGGACCGCGCGAGCGCTCGCAAAGGCAGGATATAGCACCGCCAAACCGCGTCCCGGTCTATCGCGCGATCGCTCGGCCGGACGACCAAGAAGGGCTGCTCGCCGAACATCGACTTGTTCCGCCCCAAGCCGAGGAAACGGCCTGCGAAATGCACGCCGCCCTTGTTATCCTCGGCATCGGGCGCGGTCGGGAGGACCGGAACGAAGAACGCCTGCGGATCGGCAGATTGCGGAAGCTGCGGCAGGGCATGAAAGGCCTCTGCCTCCGCCCGGCCCTCGGATCGGACCCTCTGCTGCGGATCGTCAGCTTTTATGCGCGCCGGGAGAACTTGTCCCCCGGGCCCTGACGAAGACCCGGGAAACGCTAATTCCTGACAGGGAGGTCAAAGCCATGTTGCGATCCTGTCTGATCCTGCTTGCGGTCCTGACCGTCTTGCCAGCCCTCGCCGAAGGGCGGCGGCTCAGCCATTGCATCGCCATCGCCGATGCCGCGCCCGGCCTGCGGTTCCTGCACCCTGCCGGTTTCGGCACGCCGCTCGGCGAGAACACGGTGCGGCTGACCTTCGTTTCTCACGCGACCTTTCTGCTCGAGACCCCGGGCGGTCTGGTGGCGGCCACCGACTATACCGGCTATCTCGGCCCGACCCCGGTCACGCCCGATCTGGTGACCATGAACAATGCCCACGAGACCCATTTCACCGCCTTTCCCGATCCCGCCATCCCACATGTTCTCGAGGGCTGGGCCAGGGGCGGAGAGGCCGCCGATCATCATCTCGATCTGGGCGAGATGCTGGTGCGCAATGTGCCCACGGACATTCGCGGTCATGACAGCGCGGCCGTGCGGCCCGACGGCAATTCGATTTTCGTCTTCGAGGTGGCGGGGCTCTGCATCGGGCATCTGGGCCATCTGCACCATATCCCGGACGAGGCGCAATTCGCGGCCCTCGGGCGGCTCGACGTGGTGATGGCTCCGGTCGACGGGCGGCTGACGCTGGATCTGCCCTCGATGATCGCTGTGCTGACCCGGCTGAAAAGCTCGGTCGTGATCCCGATGCACTGGTTCGGCCCCCGGACGCTCGAGCGCTTTCTCGCCGGCATGTCGGATGATTTCGAGATGCGCCGGCCGGGCTCATCCTCTCTCGAGGTCTCGCTCCGGACGCTGCCCTCCCGCCCGACCGTCGTGGTGCTGGAGCAGCTCTCTGACTGAGCCGTCCGGCGACATGTCCGACTGGCTTGCCAGCGGGCGCCCGGCCATGCTTCACCGGTGAGGAAAGGAGCGCCCATGCTGAACCCCGTCACCGATGCCTTTGCCGCCGATCTGCGCGCGCGGCTGCCCGCCGCCGTCTTTCGCGAGCTGACGCCCGCCTATCTGGAAGAGCCGCGCGGCCGGTTCCGGGGGCAGGGGGGGCTTCTGCTGGCGCCCGGCGGGGTCGAGGAGGCGGCCGAGATCCTGCGCGCCTGTGCCGCCGCTCGGGTCGGGATCGTTCCCTATGGCGGCGGCACCGGGCTGGTCGGCGGGCAGATCATGGAAACGGGGCCTGCCCCGGTCATCGTGACGCTGGAACGGATGCGGGCCATTCGCGCGGTCCATGCCGACGAGAATGTGCTGGTGGCCGAAGCGGGCTGCATCCTCGCCGAGGTGCAGGCGGCGGCCGAGGCGGCGGGGCGGCTGTTTCCGCTGTCTCTGGCCTCCGAGGGCTCGGCCCGGATCGGCGGGCTTCTGTCGACCAATGCGGGCGGGCTCAACGTGTTGCGCCATGGCAATGCGCGCGATCTGTGCCTCGGCATCGAGGCGGTGCTGCCCGATGGTTCGATCCTGACGGGGCTTAAGCGGCTTCGGAAGGACAATACCGGCTATGACCTGCGGCATCTGCTGATCGGGGCCGAGGGCACGCTGGGGCTGATCACCGCGGCGGCCCTGAAGCTCGTGCCGCGGCCCGCAGCCACGGGGGCCGCGTTGCTGGCGGTGCGCGATCCGGCGGCGGCGCTGACGCTTCTGGCCATGGCGCGGGACCGGGTCGCCGAGGGGGTCTCGGCCTTCGAGCTGATCCACCGTGCGGGTCTGGACTTTCTCGCCGAGACCCTGCCCGATCTGCGCCGCCCCTTCGCCGATCCGCCCGAGTGGATGGTGCTGATCGAGCTCGGGCTCGGCGCGGGGCAGGACCCGGGCGCGGCGCTGGAAGATCTCTTTGCCGCGGCCTTCGAGGCCGGGCTGGTCCCGGACGGGCTGGTCGCCCGATCCGAGGCGCAGCGCCAGGATTTCTGGGCAATGCGCGAGGCGATCCCGCTGGCCAATCGGCGGATCGGGGCCATCGCCTCGCATGATATCGCGCTGCCGCTCTCGGCGATCCCCGATTTCATCGCCACGGCCGGGCCGGCGCTGGCCCGGATCGGGCGCTTCCGGATCAACTGCTTCGGCCATCTCGGCGATGGCAACCTGCATTACAACGTCTTCCCGCTGCCCGGAGAAACCCGTGCCGATCACGAGGCACGGCGGGAGGCCATCACCAGATGCGTTCACGATCTGGTGGCCCGGTTCGAAGGCTCGATCAGTGCCGAGCACGGGATCGGACGGCTCAAGGTGGCAGAGCTCGCGCATTATGGCGATCCGACCCGGCTGGCGGTGATGCGGGCGATCAAGGCCGCGCTCGATCCCGCCGGCATCATGAATCCCGGCGCGGTGCTGCGGGCCTGATCCTGACCGAGGGCACGGATGGCGCGGTTGTGTCGTGGATATTTCCGCCAGGAAGACGCCGCTGTTCCCTTCTTCCTGGCAGAAATACCCCGGGGGTCCGGGGGCAGAGCCCCCGGCGCTGTCTTCAGGCGCCCGCGTATTCGCAGAGCGTGTGCACGTCCATGCCCATCTCTTCCAGCCGCTTGCGGCCGCCGAGTTCGGGCAGATCGACGATGAAGGCGCAGCCGATCACCTCTGCGCCGAGCCGTTCGCACAGCCTGATGCCCGCCTCGCATGTGCCGCCGGTGGCCAGAAGGTCGTCGACGATCAGCACCTTCTCGCCCGGGGCGAGCGCATCGTCATGGATCTCGACCACGGCCTCGCCATATTCGAGCTTGTATTCCTCGGCGATGGTCGCGGCGGGCAGCTTGCCCTTCTTGCGGATCGGAACGAAGCCCTTCGAGAGCTGGTGGGCGATGGCGCCGCCCAGGATGAAGCCGCGGGCCTCGAGGCCCACGACCTTGTCGATCTGCGCCCCGGCATAGGGGTTCAGCAGCTGGTCGATCGCCATCCGGAAACCGCGCGGATCGGCGAAAAGCGTGGTCACGTCGCGGAACATGATCCCCTCATGGGGGAAGTCGACGATGGTGCGGATGTAGTCCTTGACGCTGCTGCTGGCGATCATCCCGGGGGCCCTCTGCTTCAGATCCTTCGGGGCCCGCTTCTGGCGCAAGGCTTTGCCCCCCGCAAGGGCGTGGTTTGACGCAAGGGGGGGGCGTTCAGCCGCGCGAGGTCATGAAGGCGCGGTAGAACCGTTCGGAAATCCAGGAGAGATGCGGCTTGCGCCAGTCCATCCGGTCCCGTCTCAGCAGGCATTGTGCGACGTGAAGATTCATTTTCGAACTCCCTTTCTTTTTCTTCTTGTGGACCCGTCCCGGGTTGAGGTTAATGCATATGTATATACATCGCATAGGCAAAAGGCAACGGTGGGACGCGCAGGGCATGGGCAAGAAGGGCGGAAAGAAGGACAGCCAGCTGGTGCTTCGGCTCGACAAGGAGCAGCGCGACGAGTTCGTGGCGCTCTGCAAGACGCTCGATACCAGTGCCGCGCGCGAGATCCGGGCCTTCATCCGGAGCTTCGTCAAGCAGCATGGCGGCGAGGCCGGGAGCGGAAAGAAGAAATAGGACGACGCCCAGGTCACGCGAGCCTGGCGCCGGGGCGTCATCCAGCCCGGATTCTATGGGCAGAGGGTGGCGGGGATGTCCCGAACTGTCCCAGAGCGCGACCGGGCCTCTGCGCGCTGCCGTTGCCGGGCCGGGCGGACGCTCCGGAAACCGGTCGGGCGGATCGCGACCGCCGGAGCCGACCGCAAGGGCGGACCGGCGGACCCGGCCGTCCGGGCCGGATCCGTGCTTTCAGGGTCCGCTCAGCTGCCGAGCACGCGACCCGCAACCGCGTCGAGCCGGGCGATCAGGGCCGGGTCGCGTTTTTCGGGGGCGGTGATCAGCGCGTGATCCAGCGCGGTGTCGCAGCCCTTGTCGCAGGGTTTGTGGGCGCCCAGAAGCCGGGGCAGGCGGCTGACCATGCCGCGCGCCTTTTCGGCATTGCCGATCAGGGTCCGGACGATATCGGCCACCTCGACCGCATCGTGGTCGGGATGCCAGCAGTCGTAATCGGTGACCATGGCGATCGAGGCATAGCAGAGCTCGGCCTCGCGGGCGAGCTTGGCCTCGGGCATGTTGGTCATCCCGATCACGTCGCAGCCCCAGTTCTCGCGATAGAGCTTCGACTCGGCGAGCGTCGAGAATTGCGGCCCCTCCATCGCCAGATAGGTGCCGCCGTCATGCACGGTGATGCCCTCGTCGCGCGCGGCCTGCAGGCAGGCGGCCGACAGCCGGGCGCAGGTCGGATGCGCCATGCTCACATGCGCCACGCAGCCCTCGCCGAAGAAGCTCTTCTCACGGGCGAAGGTGCGGTCGATGAACTGGTCGACCACCACGAATTCACCGGGCGCGAAATCCTCGCGGAACGAGCCGCAGGCCGAGACCGAGACGACATCGGTGGCGCCGATCCGCTTCAGCGCGTCGATATTGGCGCGGTAGGGCACGGAGGTCGGCGAATGCACATGTCCGCGGCCATGGCGCGGCAGGAAGGCCATCTTCATCCCGTCGAGCGTGCCGGTCAGGATCTCGTCCGAGGGCTTGCCCCAGGGCGTTTCCACTGCCTGCCAGCGCGCGTCTTCCAGCCCGTCAATGTCGTAGACGCCCGAGCCGCCGATCACCGCGATCATTCGTTCCATGTCATCCGTCCCTCTTGTTGGTTCTGGCATGCCGGCGCTCCTTTTAGGCGCCTCGTCGGGGAATGGAAACGGCGCCTGGGCGCGCAGGGGGGCAAAAAATGCCGCTGCCGGGCCCGGTTTTACGGCCGCTGCAGCGCGAAGATGTCGCGGATCGCGGCGTAATCGCGATAGCCCAGCCGGGCGAGCGGCCGGAAGCGGGTCACGTCGAAGCGCCCGTCGACCAGACAGTCCTCGCGCAGATGGATGCCGGTGACCTCGCCGAAGACCACGAGATTGGCCGCACCCGGCAGCACGACGATCTGGCTCAGCCGGCATTCGAGCGCGGCCGGGGCATCGGCGACCCGCGAACAGGCGATGGTCTCGCAGCGGGTGCGGCCGATCCCGGCCAGGGTAAATTCGTCCTCGCCGCGCGGGGCGGGGACCGAGGTCGCGTTCATGGCATCGGTCGCGGCCTCCTCGACGATGTTGACGCAGAAGACGCCGGTTTCACGGATATTGGCGACGCTGTCCTTGGTGCCGTCGCGGTCGGGCTTGACCGAGGTCGAGGCGAACATCACCTGCGGCGGCTCGTAGGCCACGGCATTGAAGAAGGAATAGGGGGCAAGGTTGTCCCGGCCCTCGCCGTCGCGGGTCGAGATCCAGCCGATCGGCCGCGGCGCGACGATGGCGCCGAACGGGTCATGCGGCAGGCCGTGGCCCTCTTCGGGACGATAGAACATGACATTCCTTTCTGCCATTTCCCCCGACATAACCTCGTGCTAGGGGCGGTTCCAGCAGGAAGGGAGAGCGGCGTGATCCGGGTGGCGGAAGAAACGGCCGGGGATTGGTGGGAAGTCGAGGCGCTTTACGATCTCTGCTTTGCGCCGGGCCGCAATGCGCTGTCTTCCTACCGTCTCAGGGATGGGGTGGCGCCGGTTGCCGGGCTCTGTCTGACCGCGCGCGATGCCGAGGGCATTCTGGCTGCCGCAATCCGGTACTGGCCGATCCGGGTCGGAGAGGCCGAAGCGCTGCTGCTTGGGCCGGTCGCCGTCCACCCCACGCGGCAGGGTGAGGGGCTGGGCGGGCTTCTGATCCGAAATTCGCTGGCCCGGGCCGAGGAGCTGGGCGTGGAACGGGTGATGCTGGTGGGCGATGCGCCCTATTATGCGCGCTTCGGTTTCTCGCGGCTGACCGGCGTCGAGATGCCACCGCCGACCAACCCCGACCGCGTGCTGGGGATAGAGCTGCGACCCGGCGCCTGGGCGGGCATCTGCGGTGCGGTGACCCGTGCTCAGACGGACGCGCAGACGGAAGGGCAGACGGGCGGGCAGACCGGCGGGCAGGGGGACGAACCGCCGTCCGATTGAGTGGGCCATCTCTTCCGGCATGCTGGCACCCGGCGCGCCGCAGCGTCCTTTCTCGCGGCATTGGGCGAGGCCGGGCGGGATCGTAGCCCTGCGATTCGGCGAGAGAGGACGGATCGCGGGCGGGCGGCGCCTTTCCGGGGCAGCCCCCGGAATTCCCATGTCTTTGAAGAACGGCCCGAATTCAGATTTTCCGGGTAAAAGCCCATGTTCTGTGGTAACCAAGGGTTGTGGGCGATTTGAGTCACACAATTCAGGGAGGATGTTTTGATGAAGGTTTTTCTCGTTGCCTCTGCGCTGGTTCTTTCCGCGACGGCCGCATCTGCTGCCGATCCGAGCAGCTTCCAGAACACCTGCTCCAATATCTGGTTCCACTATACCGATGACGGCGGTGCCGAAATCGTCGCGACCTGCCTGACTGCCGATGGCATGCCGAAAGAGACCTCGATCGCCATGCCGGGGATCGGGAACAAGGACGGATCGCTGGTCATGGAGGGCGGCAGCGCGAGCTTTCAGAAAAGCTGCGGCAGCATCATGCTTCACCCGTCCATCGATGGTGTGGAGCTGACCGCGTCTTGCCGCAAGGTCGACGGCTCCTTCGAGGAGGCGTCGATTTCGATCGACGGAATCAGCAACGAAAACGGGACCCTGTCGAACTGAGGCCGGGGCCGGACATCCAAGGCGGGCAGTCCGGAGGGCTGCCCGTTTTTCTGCCTGGCTGCCGGATCCGCGGATCGCTTGGCGCGCCGGGCGCTGCCGGAGGGTCAGTCGCGCCGCCGCAGCCAGTCGATGATGGCCGGGCGCACCGACTGGGCGCCGCTGGCCCGGGCGGTGTCGATCACGGCGCGGGCCTCGGCGAGATTGCTGCGGCGGAGCATGTGCTTGACCGGGCCGATCGAGGCCGGGCGCATCGACAGGCAACGCAGGCCGATGGCCGCGAAACACAGCGCCTCGACCGGGCGGCCTGCATCCTCGCCGCAAAAGGACAGCGGCGTGCCGGTATCCTCGCAGCGTTTCACGATCTGCTCGAGGAAGCTCAGAAAGCTGACATTCAGCGTGTCATAGCGCCGCCGGACGCGTTCGTTTTCGCGATCCGCGGCGAAGAAGAACTGTTTCAGGTCATTGCCGCCGATCGAGATGAAATCGGCTTCCTCGTAGAATTGCCGGGGCGAGAACGCCATCGAGGGGGTTTCCAGCATCGCGCCGATCTCGACCCGTTCGGGCAGGGGCCGGCCCAGCCGTCCCTCGCGGTCGATCTCGCGCAGCAGGTGGTCGCGCGCGGCGCGGAATTCGTCGAGCTGCGCCACGAAGGGGAACATCACCGAAAGCGGCCGGCCATTGGCGGCCCGGATCAGCGCCTGAAGCTGCATCCGGAGCACGCCGGGCCGGTCGAGCCCGACCCGGATCGCGCGCCAGCCGAGGGCGGGGTTCGGCTCGTCCTGCGGCTTCATGTAGGACAAGACCTTGTCCGAGCCGATATCGAGCGTGCGGAAGACGACGCGGCGGCCTTCGGCTGCGTCCATCACCCGGGCATAGAGCGCGGCGACCTCGCTGCGTTTCGGCACCTTGGAGCGGACGAGGAACTGCAGTTCGGTGCGAAACAGGCCCACGCCCTCGGCGCCCGAGCTTTCCAGCGAGGGCAGGTCGGCCATCAGGCCCGCATTCATGTGCAGCGCGATCCGCTGGCCGCAAAGCGTCAGTGCCGGTTCCTTGCGGATCGTGGCATAGCGCTGCTGCGCCTTGGCCTGCATCGCGATCTTGTCGTTGAAGGCGGTCGCGACGGTCTCTTCGGGGCGCAGATGCACGATGCCCTGCTCGGCATCTACAAGGATCGGGTCCCCGTTCAGCGCCTCGGTCGTGATCCGCCGGGCATTGACGATCAGCGGGATTGCCAGCGCCCGCGCGACCACCGCGGCATGGCTGCCGACCGAGCCTTCCTCGAGCACGATGCCGCGCAGGCTCCGGCCGTAATCCAGAAGCTCTCCGGGGCCGATATTGCGCGCGATCAGGATCGGGTCCGAGGGGCGCTCGGCGCCGGTATGCTCGCCCTGGCCGGTCAGGATGCGCAGCAGCCGGTTCGACAGGTCGTCGAGATCGTGCAGCCGCTCGCGCAGATAGGGGTCGGGTACGGTCTGCATGCGCGCGCGTGCTGCGGATTGTTCCTTCTCCACCGCCGCCTCGGCCGAGAGACCGCGGGCGATGTCCTCTTCCATCCGGCGCTTCCAGCCGCGCGAATTGGCGAACATCCGGTAGGCTTCCAGCACCTGAAGCTGATCCTTGTCGCCACCCGGCGCTGCGCTCAGCATCTCGTCGACGGTGACGCGCAACCGGTCGACGGCCTCGGCCAGCCGCTGCATCTCGGTCTCGTAATCGTCGGCGATGGGGTTTGTCACGACCACGCGCGGTTCGTGCAGCCAGACATGGCCGACTGCCACCCCTTCCTGGCCGACAGTGCCCTGAAACATCACCGGCCGCTGGTGCAGCGCGGCCAGCGCCTCGCCTTCGCCGACAAAGGCGCCAAGCTCGGTCATCTCGGCCAGCACCATGGCCACGACCTCGAGCGCGTATAGCTCGTCATCGGAATACTGCCGCGCGTCCCGGGACTGCACGACCAGCACGCCCAGCCGTTCGCCCAGGCGCTGGATCGGCACGCCGAGGAAGGCCGAGAAGATCTCTTCGCCGGTCTCGGGCATGTAGCGGAAGCCGCGTTCCTGCGGAGCGTTGCCGGAATTGATCGGATGCGCGGTCTTGGCGACGCGACCGACCAGCCCCTCGCCGACCCGCAGCCGGGTCTTGTGCACCGATTCCGGGTTCAGACCCTCGGTTGCACAAAGCTCCAGCGTATCGGCATCGCGAAACAGATAGACCGAGCAGACATGGGTGCCCATCTGCTCGGCGATCAGGGTCGTGATACGATCCAGCCGCTCCTGACCCGCCGCCGGCTCGGCGAGGGTCTCGCGCAAGCTGACAAGCAGCTTGCGGCTTGCACTCTCAGTCGGGTCGGGCATTTGCCCCCGTATCAGGCTGCGTTTTCCAATCCGAACGCATCATGGAGGGCTTGCACGGCAAGTTCCATATATTTCCGGTCGATCAGAACGGAAATTTTGATCTCGGAAGTTGTAATGACGCGTATGTTGATCCCTTCGGCGGCGAGTGCCTCGAACATGGTCGAGGCGACGCCGGCATGGCTGCGCATGCCGATCCCCACGACCGAGACCTTGGACACATCGGTATCGGCCACGACCTGGCGGAAATTGACCTCGCCCGCTTCCATGGCCTTTTCCATCGCCTCGCGGGCGCGCGGAACCTGGTTGACCGGACAGGAGAAGGTCATGTCGGTGCGACCCTCTTCCGAGATGTTCTGCACGATCATGTCGACATTGACCCCGGCCTTGGCCAGCGGCCCGAAGATGGCGGCGGCGATGCCGGGGCGGTCGGCCACCGAAATCAGCGTGACCTTGGCTTCGTCGCGCGAATAGGCGACGCCGGAGACGACGTTCTGTTCCACAATATCCTCCTCGTCGCAGACGAGCGTGCCCGAGGTCTCGTCAGTGTCTTCGAAACTCGACAGGACCCGCAATTTCACCTTGTAGCGCATCGCCAGCTCGACCGAACGGGTCTGCAGCACCTTGGCGCCGAGACTGGCAAGTTCCAGCATCTCCTCGAAGGCGATGCGGTCGAGCTTGCGCGCCTTGTCCTCGATCCGCGGGTCGGTGGTATAGACCCCGTCCACATCGGTATAGATGTCGCAGCGCTCGGCCCCGAAGGCGGCGGCGAAGGCGACGGCGGTGGTGTCCGAGCCGCCCCGGCCCAGCGTGGTGATCCGGCCCTCGGGGCTGATGCCCTGGAAACCCGCGACCACGGCGACGCGCATGCCTTCGGCGAATTTCTGGTCGATATTGGCGCGCGGGATATCGACGATTCGCGCCGCGGAATGCGCCGAGCTGGTTTTCAGCGGCACCTGCCAGCCCTGCCAGCTGCGCGCGGGCACGCCCATTTCCTGCAGCGTCAGCGCCATAAGCCCGGCGGTCACATTCTCGCCCGAGCTGACCACGGCGTCATATTCGCGTGCATCGAACAGCGGCGAGGTCTGTTCGACCCAGCCCACCAGCTCGTTCGTCTTGCCGGACATCGCCGAGACCACGACGATGACGTCATAGCCCCGCTCGACCTCGCGCCTGACCTTCTCGGCGGCATTCGAGATGCGCGCCAGATCGGCCACCGAGGTGCCCCCGAATTTCATTACCAGAACCGGCATCTTTGCCCGTCTCGTCCCCGCGCTTTCGTTTCGGGGATGCCTTATGGGATGGCGCGGCAGAGGGCAAGTTCAATAGGGAGGCGCTTGCCTCTCGGCGGCCCCGGTCGCGTCGGGATCGCTGTCGCCTTCGACGCGCGGTCCCATGGGGAAGCCGCCCGCTGCGAGGCTCAGGACCCGTCCGCGATGCGGGGATGTCGATCCGGGGCCGCGACCGTTCCGAAGCCTCGGCCATGAAGGCCAGGTTTCCCTCTGGTGTCGGCGATCCGGGCCGCAGGGGCGGCGCGTCTTCAGGTCCTCTTGCGTCAGTTTCTCTTGCGACCGGGCAGGAAGGGCAGGGGCGCGACGGGGATGCCGTCCTCGATCAGCCGGATCGCCTCGTCGGGGCGGGCTTCGCCATGGATCGGACGGTCGGGGCGGAGCCCGGCATGAATGTCGCGTGCCTCCTGGGCGAATCGCAGGCCGACATGTTCGGAGGTCTCCTCGATCCGTTTGCGCAGTGCCGTCAGCGCCTGTTCGGCCGGGCTCGCGGGGGCTGAAAGCGGGCGCTCGGCCGGGGGAGCGTTCTGTCCGGGGCCGTCCTCCGGCGCCGGCGCGCCGGAGCCTGCGGGCCGGTCGGTCGCGACGCTCGGGGCCATCAGCGCCTTCGAGACGTTGCGGCTGCCGCAATGGCTGCAGGCGACATGGCCACCCTTCAGGAGCGTGTCGAAGGCAGAGGCCGATTGGAACCAGCTGTCGAAGCGGTGCCCTTCGGCACAGGTAAGCGCATAGCGGATCATTCGAAAATCCTGTGGCAGGACCGGGAGATACCTAAGCTCCGGAGTCGTTCCCCATCATTGCCAGAAGATGAGCGCCGCTGCGAGGAGGATTGCCCAGAAAAGGTTTCCGGGCAGCGATCGTCTCGGGCTGGCAAATCGTATCTGCTGGCAACAGGGCGCCAATCCTTCCATCGGCCCGACATGATCGGGATGAGATCCCGGCATTTGTCCCGCCGCTTGTCGTCTCTCATGTCCTTCCGGTGCTCCATCCTCCCGGGAATGAAGGTCTATATCTTCCATGTCTTTCAGGATCTCCCGGTGGCGATACCTGTCATGCCCCGGTCTGCCAACCCGCCAATCGGCCCGTTGCAGACCGCTCGGAAGCGCTGCTGGACCCGCGTCATTCCGCGCCCGGTCTCGGGCCGCAGACGGATGCAGGATCCGTCGCTCGGCCAGAGCCGCCCCGTCTTCGGCTGCTTGTGCGGCACCTCAAACCGCCAGATCCGCTCAACGCGCTTCACGTTCACGGGCCTCCCGGCATCCAGCAGCATGGCCGCGATCCGGCGATCGCCGGATCGCCCATACCGGCTGGCGAACGCGATGATATCTGCAGTCAGTGCGTCGTCGTCAGCCCGGCCTGGCGCCACTTTGCCCTGAGTGGGCCGATGCCGGCCGGGCACCCGACAGGCTGAAATTCTGCCGGACATGCGCGACGCAGGCCAGGCGGCTGGCGGGGCTCAGACGTTTCCCGAGGCGGCCTCTCTCAGGATCAGTTTTCCGGACGTGAGATCGGAGACGGCGTTGCGAAGCCGCTCGTCCTTCTTCTCGAGCTCGTCCAGAGGCTTCGCCTGGCCGGTCTTCCACCCGCCGAACGCCTTGCGCCACAGGGAGCAGGTGACCCGCGTCATCCCGATCGACCACAGGGCCTCCGCCACCGGGCGAGCCCGCGATAGCGGCACGTCGACCCGCCGAAGCTTCGCGACGATCTGCTCCGGCTTGTGCCTCTCTTGCCTCATTCCTCCATCCGGCTCGCAAGCCCACTCCAGGGAGGACCAGGTCTCCGGGGGCAGACCATCATGCCCTGCCGCTTTTCCGGTTCCTGGGCGAAAGGGAATGGTTGAAAAACAGAATGTGACCTAAAGGTTAGGATCTCGTCCAACGTTTGCTCAGTCCCTTTTTACAGGGATCAGAACCTCGTTGCGGCGATGGGAGGGCAACGTCCAGGGCGGGTTATATCCTGCAACCTCGGCCGGCCCCGCCGGAGTCAGGTCCTTGCTCGCAATCCAGTTGCGCAGGCGGGTTTCTTCGGCAGAAGCTCTTTTGCTCATCGAACCAGAGTAGCGCACTACCGCAACCCTGCGCGGCGGGATCGTGGCCAGAGAGACACGCGGGTCGGTCGGCGCGGGCGCAGTGTCCAGCGTCAGCGAGTCGGGCAAGATAAAGACCATCTCGCGCGAAGCTTCCTGAGTCTGCAGGACCGGCACGGTCATGGCAATCTTGGCCCCATTGGCGGTGTCGGTATTCAGGACGGGTGCGGTCATGGCGATTTCACGCGCGCCGCTGTTGGCGCCCGAGATGTAATCGAATAGACGACCGAAGGCGGCGCGGGAGCCGTCGTTGACTGTTGTCCTGACGACCACGAGTTCGCCGTAATCGCGCAGTTCGAACGGTGGTTCGGCAAGGGCCAGGCTGTAGTCGGGTTCCGGCGCTGCCGCACTTCCGAGAATAGAGCAGGCGGTGACGCTCAGGAGGCCGGCAAAGGCGGTGATCGCTTTTGTGGCGCGGGACAACATACTTAACTCCTTGCATTTCAAGGGCCGCAACGGCTTGTCCGACGGTCTACCTGTTTCTCAGTCCTGCAAGCGCAACATGATCATCACGCCAGCCCAAGCGGAAAAGCCCGTAAGAACCGCGCCCCAGATCGTGTCCGTGGCGACCATCGTCCAGGACCAGTCTTTCATGATCGACATCGAGGTGAATTCATAGGTGCCATAGGCCATCGCCCCGAGCACGGCCCCGTGCAGTGCCGCCCGCTTCGGCACTGCATCGCGCAATGCAGGTGCCGCGACGAGGAACACGAGCCCCGCCACGTAGGCCAGATAGAACAGGCCTGCCGGGGCCATCATCGGGCTGTCGCGCATCGCATCCCCGATATGGCGGGTAAAGAGCGGCTTCATCATGAGGGTCAACATGACGGCATCGATGAAAAGGAAAAGAACGGCGGTGATGGCGTAAAGTTTCATTCGAGCTCCAGGCGTGAGTTCGAGCCATTAGATAGCGCCAAAGATCCCGTTGCCTATGACTGCGAGCTGTTCCGCGTGAAATTGCGTTACCGGCCGGGCGGCCAATGTCCGCGGGGTTCGCTCGGTTGTGACCCGCGCTTCAGCTCGGTTGGGATCTGCCTGCTGCTCAATGCCGCCGCCCATGACCGGCTCGACGGCGTGGTCTTCGAGAACCTGCCCTGGCAGGACGTGCTGGCGCGCTATGACGGGCCGCAGGCGCTGTTCTATCTCGATCCGCCCTATTGAGGCGGCGAGGACGATTACGGCGAGGGGCTCTTCGACCGCGACCAGTTCGCCGAGCTGGCCGAGCGCCTCGACCGGATCAAGGGCGCCTTCGTGCTGTCGATCAACGACCGACCCGAGATCCGCGCGCTGTTCGGGGCCTTCCGGATCGAGGAGGTGCGGCTGACTTACTCGGTCTCGAAGAGCGGCGCGACTGCGGCCCGGGAGTTGTGAGCTTGCCCCCGGATCCCGGACTGGGGTGATGTTCACTATGCGGCCATCAAGGCGGCCATGTCGATCCTTGCCTGTTCGGGCGTGCGGGACGCGGCACCGTGCCGACCGGCCAGCGCGCACGATAGGCGTCGATCTCATCGGGCGTCCATGGCGGGTGTCCGGCGGTCTTGCGCCTCTTCGGCGCGCGGACACCGACAGTCGGATCGAGATCGAGCAGCGCCGCAGCCATGCCATGGGCTGCCAGAAACCGTGACCTGCGGCCCGGTGGTCCCTCGTTCCTAACGATAGTCCCTGGGGGTGATGGTGGTCGGTTTCGAGTTGGTCACCGCCGGCGGTGGCCATGACACGCGCCGCTGCCATACCGCCATCCCCGCGCCTGAGGCCACGCCGATCATTCCGATCCGCAAAATCGGCCGCCTTTGGAAAGACGATGGCCCAGCGGCACGCGCCCACAACGAAACACGAAGCGCCACCCGACATTACGGCCGGGCGTTCTGGACGCGCAAGACCGGAGCCCACGCCCGCAGCCGGATCGAGACGAGAAGGCGCGGCCTGAAATCCTTCGGCACACCCATCATGGCCAGAGATCCAGAGCGCCAGATCTCCGAAATCCAGATCAGCATCTCACTCATGAACCGCGTCAACGCTTTCGGCGCCGCCGAGATCCTTCGCGTGACATGAGGTCAGCCGGGTGAAGGGCAGTCATGTCTGAGGCGCGGCCTGCGCAACAACGCCCCACCGGTCCGTCAATTTCCAAAGGGCAGGCAAACGCTTCCGTCCGGATTGGTCAGCCTTACGCGATGCGATCTTCACGATATCTCCACGAAATCTCGGCGGTTCGTCCACCGTCCGATGCGATTTGCCCGCAGTGTGACATCGACTGGACGATACATGACGCGCCGAAATCTACTGATCCTCTGCTTTCTCGGGCTGATGGCCGGGACGCTGACCCTGTTCCAGTTCGGAGACCGCACCGATGCGGCCCTTGAGGAAAATGCGGTGGGGGCCGCGGTCCGGTTGACCACCCGGACGATCCGGCCCGAGCCGATCGTCCTGGAGGCCGAGCATTCCGGCCGGGTCGCGGCGTTTCGGCGGGTCGAGATCCGGCCGCAGGTCGGCGGCCTGATCCTGGAACGGCTGGTGGAAGAAGGCGCCCGGGTCTCGGCCGGGCAGATCCTGTTCCGCATCGATCCGGCGCCGCTGAAGGCCGATCTCGTCATGGCAGAGGCCGCCCTCGCGCGCGCCGAAGCGGCCGAGGCCCATGCCCGCCGCGCGGCCGAGCGCTCGGATGCATTGCTTGCGAGGAAGGCCGTCAGCCGGGAAAGGAACGATACCGCCCATAACGATCTGCGGCTTGCTGTGGCAGGCGTCGCCGAGGCGCGCGCCCTGGTCGAGCGCAAGAGGCTGGATCTGGATTTCGCGACGCTGCGGGCGCCCATCGACGGCCATGTGACGGCGGATCTGGCCGATGCCGGCGCGCTGGCATCGGCCGGGGCCGACAAGCCGCTGGCGGTGGTGCAGGATCTCGGGAAGGTCTTTGTCGACATGCGCCTGCCGGCCGGGGAACTGGATGCCATCCTGAGGGCTGCAAGGGAGGGGCTGGGACCGGTCCGGATCCTGGCGGATCGCGAGGGCGCAGAGCCCGTGACGGGGGTGGTCAAATTCACGGATCTGATCGTCGATCCGGGGACCGGCTATGTCACCATCCGCATCGGGGCCGCAAATCCCGACCTCGCCCTGCTGCCCGGGATGTTCGTGCGTGCACGCCTGCCGCGCGGAAGGCTGCCTGACGCGCTGCTGGTGCCCGAGGAGGCCGTTCTGCGTACCGGCGGCGGCAGGACGCAGCTTGTCGTCGTCTCGCCCGAGGGGGAGGCGATGCGCCGCGACGTGGGGCTTGGGGACCGGGTCGGCACCCGCTTCATCGTCACATCGGGACTGATGCCCGGCGAGGTCGTGGCGATCCGCGGGCAGGACCGCGTGCCCGAGGGCCGCGCGGTATCGGTCGACGCCAGCCCCGCCGAGGCTCCATCTTCACATCCCCAATTCTGAGAGACGGGCGCAATGCCGCAATTCTTCATCCTCCGCCCGGTCTTCGCCTGGGTCATCGCGATCTTCATCGCGCTGGCCGGGATCGTCGCGATCCCGCAACTGCCGGTCGCGCGGTTCCCCGATATCGCGCCGCCCAGCGTCAGCATCTTCACCACCTATGCCGGGGCCGACGCCCAGACCGTCAGCAACAGCGTGGTCAGCCCGATCGAGAAGGAACTCTCCAGCGTCAAGAACGTGCTGTATTACGAATCGAGCGTGGATTCGACCGGCGGCGCGAGCATCTCGGTCACCTTCAAACCGGGCACGAACCCGGAGATGGCCCAGGTGGAGGTGCAGAACCGGCTGAAGAATGCCGAGGCGCTGCTGCCCGACCCCGTGCGCCGCGCCGGTCTCGGGGTCGAGGCGGCGGAGTCGGGCTTTCTGATGGTCGTCACGCTGAGGTCGCGGACTGGGGCCACCGACGAGCTGAGCCTGGGCGATTACCTGTCCCGCAACCTGGCCGAAGAGCTGAAACGTGTCCCCGGTGTCGGGCGCGTGCAGCAATTCGGCTCGGAACGCGCGATGCGGGTCTGGGTCGATCCGGCGAAGCTCTCGGCCCATGGCCTGAGCATGGCCGATGTGACCGAGGCGATCGCGCGCGAAAACGCGCAGGCCACGCCCGGCCGGGTGGGCGATGAACCGACGGTGCCGGGCACCCGGGTTTCGACCCCGCTCACCATCCAGGGCCAGATGAGCACGCCCGAGGCCTTTGCCGGGATCACGCTGCGCGCCAATGCCGACGGCGCGCGCCTCGTTCTGGGCGATGTCGCGCGGCTGGAGCTGGGCGCGCAGACCATGGCCTTCAGCGTCAGCAGCAATGGCAAGGGGGCCGCCGCCGCCGCCATCCAGATGTCCCCCGGCGCCAATGCCGTCCGCACCTCGGCCGCGATCGAAAAGCGGCTGGCCGAGCTGCGCCTCGCCATGCCCGAGGATATCGAGGTTTCGATCTCCTACAACACCGCGCCATTCGTGAAGGTCTCGATCACCAAGGTGATCCACACGCTGATCGAGGCAATGGTTCTGGTCTTCCTGGTGATCCTGCTGTTCCTGCAGAAGGTCCGCTATACGCTGATCCCGACCATCGTCGCGCCTGTGGCGCTTCTGGGCACCTTTGCGGTGATGTGGCTGGCGGGCTATTCGATCAACGTGCTGACGATGTTCGGCATGGTTCTCGCCATCGGCATCATCGTCGACGATGCCATCGTGGTGGTCGAGAATGTCGAACGCATCATGGCGCGGCAGGGCCTCTCGCCCCGGGCCGCGACACAACAGGCGATGCGCGAGATCTCGGGCGCGATCGTCGGCATCACGCTGGTCCTGTCGGCCGTCTTCATCCCTATGGGGCTGGCCGGGGGCTCGGTCGGCGCGATCTACCGCCAGTTCACGCTGTCGATGGCGGTGTCGATCCTGTTCTCGGCCTTTCTCGCGCTGACTCTGACGCCGGCGCTTTGCGCCACGCTGCTGCGCCCGGTGGAAGGGCATGGCAACGGGCACGGCTTCTTCGGATGGTTCAACCGCCGCTTCGACGCGCTGACCCGGCGCTATACCGGCTGGGTCGGGTGGACCCTGCGGCGCGGCGGGCGGATGCTGGTGATCTATGCGGTGCTGATCGGAGTGATGTGGGCGGGCTTCACGAGACTTCCGACCTCGTTCGTTCCCGACGAGGATCAGGGCAGCTTCATGGCCATGTTCGAGCTTCCCGCAGGCGCCACGGCCGAGCGCACCCGTGCCGTGATCGCTGCCTATGAGGCCCATACCGCGACCCGCCCCGACATCACCGAGAATACCGTGATCCTCGGCTTCGGCTTCTCGGGCTCGGGCCCGAATGCCGCGCAGGCCTTCACCAGCATGAAGGACTGGAGCCTGCGCAAGACCAGCGTGGATGAGGAGATCGCCGCCGCCGAGGCTGCCATGGCCGATATCCCCGAAGGGATGGCCATGATCATGAAGCCCCCGGCGATCGAATCCCTGGGCACCACCTCGGGCTTTTCGTTGCGGCTCGAGGATCGCGCCAATGCGGGCCCGGCGGCGTTGAAAGCGGCAGAAGATCAGCTGATCGCCCTGGCCGAGGCCAGCCCTCTGCTGACCGGGGTGATGAGCGAGGGTCTGCCCGACGGCATGAGCATCGCGCTGAAGATCGACCGGGAGAAAGCCCAGGCATTCGGGTTGCGGTTCGACACGATCAGCGAGACGATCTCGACAGCCATCGGGTCGACCTATGTGAACGACTTCCCCAATCAGGGGCGCATGCAGCAGGTGATCGTGCAGGCGGATGCCGCGGCCCGGATGCATGTCGAGGACGTGTTGCGGCTGGAGATGCGCAATCTCGACGGCGGCATGGTGCCGCTCTCCGAGGTGGTCACCCCGGTCTGGGAAAACACCCCGCTGCAACTGGATCGCTATAACGGCTATCCGGCGGCGCGGATCTCGGGCGAGGCGGCAAGCGGTGTGTCGAGCGGCGCGGCCATGGCCGAGATGGAGCGGCTGGCAAAGGCGCTGCCGCAGGGCTTTGCGGTGGAATGGACCGGGCAATCGCTGCAGGAACGGCAATCGGCCGATCAGGCCTCGATATTGCTCGCGGCCTCGATGCTGGTGGTGTTTCTGGTGCTGGCAGCCCTTTACGAAAGCTGGTCGGTACCGTTTGCGGTGATGCTGGTCGTGCCGCTGGGTCTTCTCGGGGCGGTGACCGCCGTGCTGCTGCGGGGCGCGGATAATGACGTGTTCTTCAAGGTGGGCCTTGTCACCATCATCGGATTGTCCGCCAAGAACGCGATCCTGATGGTCGAATATGCCCGCCATCTGCGCGAGCAGCAGGGCATGGGGCTGCATCGCGCGATCCTGCAGGCCGCGCGCCTGCGCCTGCGGCCGATCCTGATGACCTCGCTGGCCTTCATCCTGGGCGTCGTGCCGCTGATGCTGGCACAGGGGGCAGGTTCGGAGATCCAGAATGCCATCGGCACGGGCGTCTTCGGCGGCATGGTCTCGGCGACGGTGCTGGCGGTTTTCTTCGTGCCGGTGCTTTATGTCACGGTCAGCCGCCTGACGCGGAGGACGCCACAGGACACGATGCGAAAGGCCGCGCCATGACCGATGCCCTGATCCTGATCGTCGAGGACGAGCCCGAGATCGCCGAGATCCTCGAGAGCTACTTCGCGCGCGAGGGCTTTCGCGTGATCTGTGCGCGCGATGGCGCGACGGGCCTCGCTCATCACCAGCGCCTGCGCCCCGATCTGGTGGTTCTCGACATCAAGCTGCCGGGGCAGGACGGCTACGAGGTGCTGGCCGCGATCCGGCGCCGGGGCGAGACACCGGTCATCATGGTCACGGCCCTGGCTGAGGATCTGGACAAGTTGCAGGCGCTGCGGATCGGGGCCGACGACTATGTCGTCAAGCCCTTCAACCCGCTTGAAGTGGTGGCCCGCGCCCGCGCCGTGTTGCGCCGGACGATGGGGCGGGGGCCTGATCACCTGCTGCGCGTGGGGCCCCTGACGGTCGATCCGCAGGCCTATCGCGCCGTGCTCGACAATGATGCGGGGCCCGCCGCGCTGGAGCTGACCCCGACCGAATACCGCATCCTCGCCCATATGGCGCGCTTTCCGGGGCGGGCCTTCAGCCGGGCCGATCTGGTCGATGCCTGCCTGCCCGAGGGATCCGCGCTCGATCGCACCGTCGACAGCCATGTCAGCAATCTGCGCCGCAAGCTCGCGGCGGCGGGCGCGGACGGCATGCTCGAGGGCGTGCGCGGGGTCGGCTACCGTCTGGACGCGCCCCATGTCCGGTAATCTGAACGCACGGATCACCAAGACGATGGTCGCGCTGACGCTGATCGCGGCGTTTGTCGTCTGTCTGGGGATGATGGCCTATTTCCTGTTCATCTACGACTGGATCTATCCCGAAAGCGACGAGCTTGCCGGTTGGCGGACGGCCGACACCGTCATGGTCCTGCTGCTTCTGGCCTTCGGGTTGCTGACCGCCTCGGGGATCGGCTGGCGGCTGGCCTGGCGGATCGTCGAGCCGCTGAAATCGGTGGCGGCCGCCGCACGGCGGATCGCGACCGGCGATTTCTCGGCACGGGCCGCGCTGCCGGCCGGCAGCTTCCGCGAAGCGGCGGACCTGCTGGCGGATTTCAACACCATGGCCGAGCGTCTGGAACGCGCCGAGGCCGAGCTTGCCTATTCCAATTCGGCCATCGCGCATGAGCTGCGCACGCCGCTGACCATTCTGCGCGGCCGCCTGCAGGGGATGTCGGATGGCGTCTTCGATCCGACGCCCGAGCTTTATGCGCGGCTGATCGCGCATGTAGATCATCTCTCGGCCATCGTCGAGGAGCTGCGCACGCTGGGGCTCAGCACCGCGGGACAGCTGGAGCTGACCTGTGATCCGCTCGATCTGGCCGAGGAGGTCGGGGCCGCGCTGAACGGGCTGGAGGCGGAACTGGCCGCGGCCGGCATCACCCTGACCCGCGCGCTTGCGCCGGCCCGGATCCAGGCCGACCGGACCCGGCTGCGCCAGGCCTGCGTCACGGTGCTGGAGAACTGCCGCCGCTATGCGCCGCAGAGCCATGTCCATGTCGAGACCCGCACGGAGGGCGATGAGGTGGTCTTTCGCTGTTCCGATACCGGGCCGGGCCTGTCCGCCGAGGATCAGGCCCGTGCTTTCGAGCGGTTCTGGCGGGCGGAAGCCTCGCGCGGGCGCAGCCTGGGCGGCTCGGGCCTCGGCCTGCCCATCCTGCGCGCGATTGCCCGCGCCCATGGCGGCGAGGCGCGGATCGTTCCGCATCCGCCGCCGGGGCTGACCGTGGAACTCCGCCTGCCGAAACGTGCCCAACCCGCCGGAAAGACCGATGACTGACGATCCCGAGACCTATGACGATCTGGCCGCGCGGCATGTGTCGATGCGGCGCATCCTGCGGCTCTTCGCCCCCTACCGGGCACGGATCGTGGCGGTGGTCGCGCTGATGATCCTTGCCTCGGCCATTGGGCTGGCCGGGCCGTTCCTGCTGCGCGCGATCATCGACATCGCCCTGCCGCAACAGGATCTTTCGCTTCTGGTCTGGTTGGCGGGCGGCATGATCGCGGCGGCGCTGGTCTCGGCCGGGATCGGCGCGCTTCAGATCGTTCTGAGTGCGCGCATCGGACAGGCGATCTTGCACGATCTGCGGGTCCGGCTTTACGCGCATCTGCAGACGCTGTCCTTGCGGTTCTTCACCGGCACCCGCACCGGCGAGGTGCAGTCCCGGATCGCGGGCGACATTGCCGGGCTGCAATCGCTGATGACCGAGACCGCGAAC
Organism: Rhodovulum sp. MB263; assembly: GCF_002073975.1. Lineage (NCBI taxonomy): Bacteria > Pseudomonadati > Pseudomonadota > Alphaproteobacteria > Rhodobacterales > Paracoccaceae > Rhodovulum > Rhodovulum sp. MB263. The sequence goes on from NZ_CP020384.1 coordinate 1,826,409, forward strand.
GAGCTTGGCCGCTCGCTCAGCGCGGTGGCGATGGCGGCGGTGGCGATCGTCATTCTGGACTGGCGGCTGGCCCTCTTCGTGCTGGTGATCGTGCCCCTGACCGTGCTGATCAGCGCCCGGGTCGCCCGGCTGCGCGAGGCCCTGACCTTCCAGCAGCAGGCCCGCGCGGCCGACATGTCGGCCGCGGTCGAGGAGACGCTGTCGGCGCCCGGCATCATCCTCGCCCGCACCATGGGGCGCGGTCCCTGGCTGACGCAGCGCTTTGCCCGCATCTCGCGCGATCTGGCGCAGCTCGAGGTCCGCTCGCATACGGCAGGCGAATGGCAGTGGTCGCTGATCGGCTTTGCACTCGCCACCCTGCCTGCCCTGACGCTGCTGGCGGGCGGGCTGTTGATGGAGGGCGCCAATCCGGCCAGCATCGGCACGCTGGTCGCGATGATCGCGCTTCAGGAACAGCTTCTGTGGCCCTTCGAGCAACTGCTCGAGGTCGGCCGCGACGCGCGCAAGACCCGCGCCCTCTTTGCCCGCGTCTTCGAGTATCTCGACAAGCCGGTCGAGATCACCGAACGCGCCGATCCGGTGACCATTCCCCGGTCTGCCATGCGCGGCGAGGTGCAGCTCGACCATGTCCGCTTTGCCTATGCCGAGGGGCGCGGCCCGGCGCTGAACGATGTGAGCCTGACCATCCCGGCGGGCAGCCATGTCGCCATCGTCGGCCCGACCGGCTCGGGCAAGACCACGCTGGGTTACCTTCTGGCGCGGCTTTACGATGTCGAGAGCGGCGCGATCCGCTTCGACGGGGTGGACCTGCGCGATCTGAGCCTTGCGACGCTGTCGCAGATGCTGGGGGTCGTGTCGCAGGAGCCCTATCTGCTTCATGCCTCGGTGGCCGAGAACCTGCGCTTCGCCCGCCCCGAGGCGACCGAGGCCGAGATGATCGCGGCCGCGCGGGTGGCCCAGATCCATGACCATATCGTGGCCCTGCCCGAGGGCTATGCGACGCTCGTCGGCGAGGGCGGTTTCCGCTTCTCGGGCGGCGAGAAACAGCGCCTGGCGCTGGCCCGCACCATCCTGCGCGACCCGCCGGTCCTGCTGCTGGACGAGGCGACAAGCGCGCTCGATACCCGGACCGAACGCGCGATGTCCGAGGCCCTCGATACGCTGTCCAGGGGTCGCACGACCATCACCATCGCGCATCGGCTCTCGACCGTCCGCGAGGCGGACCTGATCGTCGTCCTGCAGCACGGGCGGGTGGTCGAGACCGGCACCCATGCGGCGCTGGCGGCGAAAGGCGGTGTCTATGCCGGGCTTCTGAGCGGCGCGTGACCCCGGGCGCGCCCCGGTCAGTGCTGGAAGGTCACGGCCCGACGCCCCTGAGCCAGCAGGAAATACACCAGGACCGCCAAGAGCCCCATCAGCAGGGCCGCAGTTGTCAGAAGCACCGAATGGGTCGCGGAAAACGCGGCCTTGCCGGCGGAGATCACCGCCGCCCCCTGATCGGCTTCCAGCTGCCGGGCGGCGATGTAGACATCGCCGATCGAGCGGGCCGCCTGATCGGCCAGCGCCTCCGGCACGCCCTCGGGCAGGACGAGATGGCGTCCGAACACCACCGACATGAAGACCCCGAACAGCGTGATCCCCAGACCGCTGCCCAGCTCATATCCCGTCGCCTCGAGCGACCCCGCGGCCCCGGCCTCATGGGCTTCCGCCGCGCCCATGATCGCGACCGACGACGCGGTAAGCCCGATGCTCAGTGCCAGACCGAGGAGGACCAGAAGCACCGGAACGATCAGCCCGGGATCGTGGAAATCGGTGACGGCAAGGCCGCCAAGCGCTCCGGCCGAGATCGCCAGCGACAGGCAGGCCACCGGCCGCAGACCGAAGCGCTCCGACAACCAGCCCGCGACGGGCCCGCCAAGTGCCGCGGCCGCCATGATCGGGATCATGAAAACCCCGGCCTGCAGCGGTGTCTTGTCCAGGACATATTGCAGCTCCTGCGCCAGCGTCAGTTCGACCCCTGCCAGAGAGCCGCTGGCCACGATCGCCATGATGATCCCGGCCAGGATCGCCGGGCGTGCAAACAGCGACAGATCCAGCATCGGCTGCGCGCTGCGCAGCTGCAGGCGGGCAAAGACCGACAAAAGCGCCCCGCCGAGGATCAGGACCGGCAGCACGAGCGCGACCGGCTGTTTGGCGCCGAACCCCGCCTTGATCGCATAGACGGTGGCGATCATTCCTAGGATCAGCAGCACCGCCTGGCCGATGGCCCAACGGCCGGGGGTGAGCACCTCATGGCGCGGCAGCAGAAACCAGCAGACGGGCAGGACGAGCAGCATGACCGGCACGTTGATCAGGAAGACCGAGCCCCACCAGAAATGCCCCAGCAACGCGCCGCCGATCAGCGGCCCCACGGCAGCCCCTGCCGCGCCTACGGTGCCCCAGAGCCCAAGGGCCAGACCGCGCTCGGCCGGGTCGTCGAAGGTGCGGCGGATGACGCCGAGCACGCAAGGCATTATCATCGCTCCACCAAGCGCCAGCAGCATCCGTGCAGCGATGAGCAGTCCGGGGGTTGGCGAGACGCTCGCCAGGGCCGAAGCAAGGCCGAAGATGGCCAGCCCCGTCAGCAGGATGCGCCTCGTGCCCACGCGATCAGCCAGAGTGCCCATCGGCACCAGCAGCCCCGCCATCAGCAGCGGATAGATGTCGATGATCCACAAAACCTCGGTGTTGCTCGCCCCCAAGGCCTGGGTGAGCGTCGGCACCGCCACATGCAGGATCGTCATGTCCAGCACCACCGGCAGAAAGGCCAGCATCACCGCCAGCAGGACCAGCCAGCGTTTCGGATCGGGTCGGGGAAGGGACATGCATCACCTGAAATCGCGTTGCATCCGCCATATAAATACGTTCGTATGGATTGCAATCTTGCGGTGGCCGCATCGAGGAGGCTCATGGGCAGAAAACCGACGATCACCCGCGAGGGATTGCTCGACGTTGCCGAAGATCTCGTGCGCCGGCGCGGCGCCGGCGCATTGACCATCGGCGCGCTGGCGCAGGCGGCGGGCGTGTCGAAAGGCGGCGTGCAATATGCCTTCGCCAGCAAGGACGATCTCGTCCGCGCGCTTGTCGGGCGATGGACGGCCCAGTTCGACGCATTGCTGGAGGTCGGGCCCGATGCCGATCCGGTGACCTTCGTCCGGCGTTTCATCGCGGCGAACCGCGCATCAGGAGAGGTCATGGATGCCAAGATGGCGGGGCTTCTCGTCAGCTATCTGGAAAACCCCGACAACCGGCAGGAAACACGCGATTGGTATCGCGATATCTTCGCCCGGCTTGACGGAACCTCGGCCGATGCACAGGCCGCGAGGGTCGCCTTCCTCGCGGTGGAGGGGATCTTCCTCATGCACATGAACGGGATCGACGAACACCGGGAGTGGCTGAGCTTTCTCGACGACGTCGAAGCGCTGCTCGTCAGGGTGACGACCTGAGCGCGAGTGACTGCCATCGAAACCACCGATGCCGCGTTCCACTGACCTTCCCCCCGCAAGCCGGGCCATGGCGCGCTGGAGTTTCCCACCTTTGACCGGATGAAGGAGGAAGGCCCGTGAAACGGAAGCGGTTCACCGAGTCGGAATGGGACCGTGGCCCCGGTGGGACTGCGCAAGCGCATGGATCCGAGAGCATCGGCGTGCTGAAGGAAGGCGAAGGACGACGAGATCTGCCGCTGCGACGGGATCAGCACGGCCAGGTGCTATGAGGCGCCATTGCTCGCCACTGATGAAGTGGATGGGGCCCGCTCTCGGCCTCGCAATGTGCCGGATTGGGTGCTGTGAGACTTCCCCGATGACACGAACGATGTTGGGTCGATCCTGCGAAGACCGTTTTCCATCTGCGCGCTGCGGACTCGGAGGGGCGACCGGTCCTGCGTCGACACCTCCGGCGCGGCCAGATGCCGGAGGTCTTTCAGAACCTGCCGGCCTGTCCGGTGGGGCAGGGAGGTGTGTGCCAGGGCGCCTTCCCGGGCGCGGGATTTGACGAAGCGCGGGCATGAGCTGCTGTTGATGCAGCCCGACGACGTGAAGGGGTAAGTGACGCGCGGAAAGACCGGCAAGGCGGATGCGGAGGCAATCTGCAAGGCGGTGTCACGGCCGTCCATGGGCTTCGTTCCGGTGGAAATCGGGAAGAGGCAGGCCCTGATGTCCCCCAAAACCCGGGAGGTCCTTGTCCGCCGGCAGACCCGGACCGTGGGCGCGATCCGGGCTTATTTGGGGGGATTCGGCATTTCGTGGCGAAAGGCCTCCATGATGCAGACAGGTTGATTGCAGCCTGCGCCCGGGCCGACCAGCCGGCTCCGGCGTGCAAGGCGCAGAACCTGCTGGCCGATCAGGGGGTCGACACGCACAGGAGGATCGCGCAACTGACCGCCGATATCCAGGCCGATGCGAAGGCGAACGAAGCCGCCCAACGCTTGCATAAGATTTCCGGCATCGTCCCGGTCACGGCCAGCGCATTGGCGACGCCGCCGTCCGGGTGCGCCTGCCTTCAGGCCGGGTCGTGACCTGCCGGCCTCGATCGGGCTCACGCGAAACCCCATCCGGCGGGGGGCAGGGGGCAGGGGGCAGGGGGCAGGGGGCAGGGGGCAGGGAAAGGCTGGGGCGTATCCCGAAACTGGGTAACCGGTATAAGCGGCACCTGCTTTCCCCCGACGCTATCGCGCAGATCAGCGCGCGGCGAACCGGGCGAGGACGGGCCGTGGAAGATCCTTCAGCGCCGCAAGCCGAAACATGCCGCCACCGCAGGGTTTGGCTCGATGACGGCCAGACATAGCGGGAAATCCGCGGCGGCTGCGGCAATGGATCGGTAGGCGATCTGGTCAGGCCGGAATTGCCTCATGCTTTCGGGGACCACCGACACACCTGCGCCGACCGCGACGAGCGACAGGACGGCATGCATTCCATGCGCCTCCTGCGTCACCCGAGGCACGAATCCCGCATCGGCGCACAGACGAATGACCTGGAGGTGAAACCCACGGCCCTCGGCCATCGGCCAAAGCACGAAATCCTCCTCTGCGATGTCGGAGAGGCAAAGCTCGGCCTTCCCGGCCAGAGGATGCTCGGAGGGCAGGGCGATGCAGAGCCGGTCACGGTCGAAATCCCGGAGCTCGATGCCTGCGAGCTGCGCGATCGGAGGGATGACGATGCCGGCATCCAGAGAGCCCTCCCGCAGCCCCGCGATCTGAGTGGCCGTCGTGGCCTCACGCAATTCCAGCCGAACGTCTGGCCGCGCCCGTCTGAACGCCCGGATGGTTTCGGGCAGCCGCCCATAGAGCGCGCTTCCGACATATCCGAGCCGGATGAGCCCGGTGCGGCCTGCGGCCACCTCGCGCGCCGTCGTGATCGCATGATTGGCCTGGCGCAGCGTTTCGCGGGCGTCGCGAAGAAAGCTCTGCCCGGCCGCGGTCAGGCCCAGGACACGGTTCTGCCCCCGTTCGATCAGCGCGACGCCGAGATCCTCCTCGAGCTTCCGGATTGCGACCGTCAGGGGCGGTTGCGACATGCCCAGCCGGTTGGCGGCCCGGTGGAAATGACGCTCCTCTGCCAGGGCGACGAACTGCTCCATCTTGCGAAGATCGATCATTCCGCGCCCGGCGGCAGGGTCCCCCTTCGATATATCCGACATATCAATTGGCCACATAAGTCATATTGGACGTATCATATGGCCATGGCCATCTTGCCCGCAATGGAGGATGCCATGATGATCTAACCGGATTTCACAGGACAGGCCGTGCTCATCACCGGCGCGGGCCGAGGCCTGGGGCTGGCCTATGCCCGCAGTATCGGCCGTCTCGGGGCGACGGTCCTGCTTCATGATGTGGGCGCGACGTCCGATGGCCATGGCCGGGACGGCACGGTTGCGGAAACCGCGGCGGCCGCACTTCGCGCGGAGGGGATCGACGCCCATCCCTTCGCCACCGAGATAGACAGGCCGGTCGGTTGCCATGCGCTTGTCCGCGACTGTCTCGAGATGCGCGGCCGACTGGATGCGGTGATCCACAATGCCGGCTGGGTCGCTTATGAGCGGATCGAGAACCTCGAGGAGGCCTCCTTCGACCACATGATGACGATCATGGCGAAGGCACCGCTCTGGCTCGCCCAGGCGGCATGGCCCGTCATGCGCAAGGCCGGATATGGCAGGCTCGTTCTCACCACCTCCTGCCGGGCGCTTTACCCGCAATATGTCCAGAAGGGCCTTGCCTCCTATGCCGCTGCCAAGATGGCTGCTGTGGGGATCGTCAACGTCCTGGCCGAAGAGGGGATCGGGCATGGCATCGCCGTCAACGCAATCTCGCCGGTGGCCAAGACCCGCATGTGGGGCGTCGAGGGGAAACCGGAAGACCTGAAGCCGTCGGCCGTCGCGCCCGGTGTCGCGTTCCTGGCCTCCGGTGCCTGCAAGGAAGGCGGCTGGATCCTGCGCGCGGCGAACGGGCAGTTCCACGCCACCCGTGCACTCGAGGCGGAGGGGGTCGATTACCCCCGCGACCTGCGCGCGGTTGCCGCCGATACGCCCGGCGCGGTGGCGGCGGCGTGGAACAGGATCGCAATCGCCGCACCGGAGGCAAGAGGATGAAAAGCACTATTCCAAGCGTGTCCGTCGCGTTCATGGCCGAGGCGAGCATTGGAGAAAGCCCGGTATGGAGCGCGCAGCGCGCGCGGTTGCTGTGGATCGACATCATGGGACATCAGGTCCATGCCCATGATCCTGCTGCGGGGGGGAACGAGGTCGTCGCGACCCCTTCTACCGTCGGGCTTCTGGCGGAAGGCCCGTCGGGGGAGATCATCCTGGGTCTTGAGGATGGGCTTGCCCGCCTGGGCGCTCGCGGTCAGATCGAGCGCGTGGCCGGCGCTCCGCACACCGACCCGGCTTTCCGCTTCAACGACGGGAAATTCGATACACATGGCCGGTTGTGGACCGGGCTCATGAACAGGGAGGGAAAGAAGGGCAGCGGCCGTCTCTGCCGGTTCGATCCCGATGGCAGGTGGCATATTGCCGATACCGGTTTCGACCTGCCCAACGGGCTGGAATGGAGCAGCGACGGCCGGACCTTCTACTTTACGGATTCGCACAAGGGGGAGATCTACGCCTACGATTTCGACGCCGCCTCGGGCGCAATCGAAAACCGGCGATTGTTCTTCGGCATGGATCCGGCCGAGGGCAAGCCGGACGGGCTGACGAGGGATGCCGAAGGCTGTTTTCTCAGCGTTCTGTTCGATGGATCCGCCATCGCCCGGATCGCGCCGGACGGGTCGCTTGGGCGTTGAGCCGGGCGCCCCGGGCCGGAACCACCGACTCGATATGGTCGTCATGGGCGACATTGCCGATGATCAGCCGCTCGATCCCGGTCTTCGGCCGGGCGCCGCCGCGCTCCTCGACTTCGAGGTAATGCCGTCCGCGCGGGGCATCCTTGCGCTCGACCGTCGCTTCCTGCTTCCGCTTGGTCGCGCGCCGCAGGAAGAATGCGTTCAGCGTCCAGCGCGTCGGCCGGTCGAACACCTTGCGCATCAGCGTCTTGTTCTCTTCCAGCACCGCCTCGCCGGTGGCGTTCAGCGCCAGCATCGTCGCGTAAGGCATCTGCTTGCGTTCCACATCCCGAAGCCATGGAAGACTGTCACCGCTGGCGCGGCCGCGCGAAACGAGGCACTGCGCGCATCGAAATACCTCGGTGGGTCCATTTGGCGACGATGTAGTGGCTACCACCGCCGGAGTCGCGCCGAGGCAAAGATGCCCTCGCCGGTTCGCTCGAACCGGTGGCGCTGAACCGGCTCGACCTCAAGTCCTTCGGAGAGCGCATCGCCGCGAGAGACCCAGACCGCCAAACCACCGAAATCCACATCCGCGTCATTCGCCATTGTCGCTCGGACCAATGGCGCGACATGGCTCATTCATCAACCGCCTCAATGCTCTCGGCACCGCCGAGAGCGTCCGCGTGGCTTGAACCTGAAGGGGAAAGTGCAAGTCACGCCTCAAGCCGCCTTTCTACAACAATGCCGTGTAGACCTGATATGGCACCGCTTCGAGCATGTGTTTCAGGAACTCCCGGGCCGTCTTCCTGTCCGCCTTCTCGACGAGCTGGGTCACGGCAAACTTGCTCGTGCGGTCGATTCCGACGAACAGGAAGAGCTTTCCTTCAGCAGTCTGCACCTCGGCAATGTCGATGTGGATCGAGCCTGCGTGGTCGCCATCGGTTCGAGACCCGCTGGCGAGGGCCGATAGGGTCGCGCTTGAACTTCGACCGCTTCGGCTTGTCGTCCTCGACCTCTGGCAGGCGCGAGAGGCCATGGCGTTGCAAGCATCGATGCAGTGTTGAGCTTGTCAAGTGCGGGATGGAAGGCCGCAGTGCATGGTGGCAGTCATCAAGCGGCAGCAGCGTGTGGCGCCGAAACGCGACGATGGCCGCCTCCTCGGCCTCCGTCAGGACCGTCGAACGTGGTTCCTTTTGACCTGTCTTGAGATCATCGACCGTCTGGCGTTTGCGCCACTTCGCAACGGTCTTGGGGGTCGTCGGGAAAACGATTCACTGGATCGTTTTCCGATCCTCCTCACTCCCCAGCTCCCAGCTCCCAGCTCCCGGCTCAGCTGCGCGAGCGAAGCCTGCGATCGCTGTATTGCTGCTCCGACGGCGGGCGAGGTCGCGGCGCAGCCGTGACGAACTTGTCCCATAGGGCATCCTTACACTCCTTCGAAAGGACCGCACCATTAAACCCTAGGGGCAAACACCTAGGTGGCCTCCGTCCTCATTGCCAGCGCCTTTGCGCGACCCATCATGTGGCGGCGATGGGCCCTGTGGCGTCTCGTGGCGGATGAGAGGCTCGCCAGGCGTCCGAATCTCGCAACGCTCATGGAACGCCAGGGGACGTCCCGGCCGATATGACCTGCCCGGCCGGGCAAAGCGGCGGGACACGGCCCCAATCCGGTCGGGCGTCTGAATGGCGCGCGCAAGCGCCGCAAGGACGGTGCCGGGCTCTTGCCGAACGAGGCTTCAATCCGACGCCGCATCGGCGCGGTTCCGAGGGAGCCGACCGGGGAAACGAGGCCCTCGTGGCAGAGAGACGCCGGAGACGCTCGTGCCCGTTTGCCGTAATACCGCTATCGGCCAGCCTGGAGCGCGGAGTATTCGACCGGTTCGGTCCGGCTGGACGCGAAGGGCGGGCCGCCAGCGACGCGACCTTCAGGGAGATCATCCCCTGCCGGGCTTGACCCTCTCGCATCGTGAAATAGGTCCTTTTCCATAGATACAGCATTGGGATGTCTGCGCATGCGCCCTGCCATTCTTCCGGTTGTCGCCGCCCTGTTGTTCGGTGCGGGCTCTGCCTCTGCCGCCGAGAGCTTCCGGTTTTCCTCGATCGATGGCGGCGAGATCGACCTCGCGGCGTTCCGCGGCCGGCCGGTGCTGGTGGTCAATACCGCCTCGCAATGCGGTTTCACCCCGCAATATGACGGGTTGCAGGCGTTGCAGGACAGCTACGGCCCGCGCGGGCTGGTGGTGCTGGCCGTGCCCTCGGACGATTTCAATCAGGAACTGGCCGATGAGGCCGCGGTGAAGGATTTCTGCGAGGTCAATTTCGGACTGACGCTGCCGATGACCGAGATCACCCATGTGAAGGGGGCCGAGGCGCATCCGTTCTATCGCTGGATGGCTGAAGAGCACGATTTCAAGCCGGGCTGGAATTTCAACAAGGTCCTTCTCGATGGTTCCGGGAATCCGGTTGCCACATTCGGCGCTTTCACCAAGCCGCAATCGGCGAAGCTGACCTCGAAAATCGAAACCCTTCTGTCGCAATAACGACATGTGTTATCGGGCGACGACCTGACCGGATCCTTTCGGGAGGGCGTTCTGTTGCGCTTTGTCGGGGCGGGCGGAATTTTCAATTCTTTTCTGGAATTTGAAAAATTATCTGCATATTGCATTCCATGTGACGTGAAATTCCTATTCCGAAAGTGTTTCTCGCATTTGCAGCACGGATCAGCTGCATTGCGGCATAACTCCCCCGCGATATCGCCGCGCCTTGAACCGCGCAGTTCCGGTCCCATCTGCCAGACAGATCGAGCCGCCATTGCTTGAGGCCCTGTCACCGGAGCGTTCGCATGATCCGCGCCTTTTCTGCCATCGCCCTGCCGCCGGAAATCCGCGCCCGCCTGGCAGAGGTGCAGGCGGGCCTGCCCGAGATCCGCCCGGTCCCGACCGAAAATCTTCATCTGACCCTTGTTTTCCTGGGCAGTCTGCCCGAACCGCAACTGGGTGACCTGGACATGGAATTTGCCGGCATCCGGGCCCCGGAACTCGAGCTGACCTTGTCCGGCCTTGGCCTGTTCGGGGGCGACAGGCCGCATAACCTGCATGCGACCCTGACCGAAAGTGCTGCGCTCCGGCATTTGCAGGCCAGGCTCGAAACCGCCGCCCGGCGGATCGGGGTCGCGCCGGAGCGGCGCCGTTTTACGCCCCATGTCACACTTGCCAGATTGGGGCACGACCGCCGCGCCAGGAAATGCGCGGAATTGGCCGTAGCGCAGTCGGCCGATTTTCGCGCCGGCCCGTTCAAGGTCGGCTTTTTCGGACTTTACCGTTCTGAAACAGGAAGAAATGCTGCGCATTATACGGAAATGTCGCGATATACGTTATTCTCTTCGCAGGGTGCCTCTTCTGGGGCATAATACCGTAAAAGGGGAGGAGACATGATCTGGACCGTTCAACCCGGGCGCGGGCTCGGGGCATTGGCCTTTGGGATGACGCCCGAAGACGTTCAGGCGCATCCCGATCTCGGGCGCCCTGGGCATGTCTATCGCGGCAGCCGGGGGCGGGTTATGGAATATCGTGGCCTTTCGGTGCCGATTTGCGAATATGGCCCGAACGGTCTCAATTGCATCATTGCCGGAAGGAAGGTCTCGGGGGTGCGCTATCAGGGGGCGTCGCTGTTCGACGCGGACCCGCAGGCCGTCGTCAAGCTGATGGAGGCCCAGCTTGGTCCGGCACGGCTCTGCCAGGAGCAGCTTTGCTTTCCCGCGGCGGGCCTGCTGCTGGGCGGCTTCTTCGACCCGCATGACCAGTGCTTCATCCGTCCGGAGGTCGAATATCACGACGAGCGCAGCATCACGGTCTGCCTGCCCGGAGCCTGCGTCGCGGTCTGCGCCGAAGAGCGCGAGCTGGTCAGCTTCCTCTAGCCCGTGCGGTCCGGCAGTCGCGCCCTCAGGGGGTGGGCACGCCGCCCCCGAGCACCGTTGCAAGGCGCGGACTGTCGATATTGCCGCCGCAGAGAATGACGCCGACCTTGCGGCCCGCCATCATCTCGCGCTCTTGCATCAGGGCGGCCAGGGGGGCCGCGCCGGCGCCTTCGGCCACATTATGCGTGGCGCTGAAGTAAAGCCGGATCGCCTCGGCGATCTCGGCATCCGAGACCGAGACGATGCGCTCGGCCCCGGCCGAATAGATCGCGAGGGCCTCGGCCACCGGCACCCGCACCGCCAGCCCGTCGGCGAAGGTTCGCGCCGTCGGGGTTTCGACCAGATCTCCGGCCGCCATCGAGCGCAGGACGCAATCGGCCTGGTCCGAGACAACACCGACGATCCGGGTCGACAGCCCCAGCGCATCGCGCGCCGCGATGGTGCCGCAGATGCCCGAGCCGCAACCGATCGGCACATAGACGCTGTGCAGGTCGTGCTGGGCGGTGAACAGTTCCAGCGCATAGCTTGCGACACCCCGCACCAGCTCGCGGTGGAAGGGCGGCACCGGGTAAAGCCCCTCGGCCTCGGCCACGCGGAAGGCCTCTTCGCGGGCGCTGTCGAAATCGGACCCGAAGATGCGCAGATCGGCGCCGAAGGCTCGCATCGCGGCGTTCTTCTCGGCCGAATTGCCCTCGGGAACATAGATCCGGGCGGTCAGCCCGGCGGCGCGGGCCGCCAGCGCCTGACCTTGGCCATGATTGCCGCGGGTCGCGGTGACGATGCCGGTGCAGTCGGGGCGGGTGCGGGTCAGCCAGTCGATGAAGGTGTAGGCGCCGCGCAGCTTGAAGGCGCCGGTGGGCCCGTGGTTCTCGTGTTTGACCCAGACCTCGGTGCCGATCGCCTCGGCCAGGAGCGGCCAGGCATAGTGCGGCGTCGGCGGCATCCTTGCATGGACGAGCCGTGCGGCCTGTTCCAGATCGTCGAGCGAAAACTGCGGCTCAGCCATCATCGGGGTCCTTCTTGTCGGGGGCCTTGTCGGGGGGCGTGCCGATCAGGCGCTCGAGCGCGTCGATCAGCGTGTCGGGGCCGGGGGCCCGGGCGCGAAGCCCGGCCAGCACATCGCTGGCGCAGGCCGCCCGGCGGATCTGCTCGGGGCCATCGAGCGCGGCCAGCGCTGTGACAAGCCCGTCGGCCCCGGCAACGGCCTCGGCGGCCCCGGCGCGGTCGAGCGCGGCATAGGCGGCGGCGAAATTCGCCACATGCGGGCCGTGCAGGATCGCAGATCCCGCGGCGGCGGGTTCGAACGGGGTATGGCCGCCCTTGTCCACCAGCGAGCCGCCGACGAAACTGACCCCGGCCAAAGCATACCAGAGCGCCATTTCGCCCATGGTATCGGCCAGCAGCACCGGCTGCTCGGGCCCCGGGAGACCGCCGCTCGAGCGCATGGCATGGCCGAGCCCGGCCCGCTTGATCAGCGCGGCGATCTGGGCGGCGCGCCGGGGGTGGCGCGGGGCGAGGATCAGGCGCGCGGCCGGATCGGCGCGCCAGCGCCGGGCGAAGGCTTCCAGGACCGGCGCCTCTTCGCCCTCATGGGTCGAGGCCGCCAGCAGGGTGCTGGCGCGGGGCAGGAGGGGGGCGAGGGCCTTCAGCGCGTCCGGATCGGGCCGGGCCGCGGGGGCGAAGGCCTTGAGATCGATCACCGGGCCGCTCCGCTCGGGGGCGAGGCCGAGGGCCGCGAAGCGCTCCTGCGAGGCCGGGTCCTGGGCCGAAAGATAGGCGATGGCGCCGGTCAGGCGCCGCGCCAGCGCGGGCATCCGCCGCCAGCGCCCCGCGCTTCGTGCCGAAAGCCGTGCGCCCAGCAAAAGCACCGGCCGGCCCCGCTGCGCCACCTCGAAGATCCGGTTCGGCCAGAGTTCGCTTTCGATCAGCACCAGCGCCCGGGGCTGCCAGCGCCCGATGAACAGGCGCAGCGCCCAGCGGTAATCATAAGGCGCGAGCCGCGCCGAGACCCGGGGCAGGGCCCAGCTCTCGACCAGCGCTCGCCCGGTCCGGGAATTGCTGGTCGCGACGATTGCGAGATCGGGGCGACGCTCGGTCAGGCGCTCGATCAGCGGCCGTGCCGAGGCCAGCTCGCCATTCGAGGCGCCATGCAGCCAGATCGCAGGGCCGGGCGCCCGGTCCGGCCCGTTCAGGCCGAGCCGCTCGCGCGCGAAGGGCCGCTCGCGCAGCAGGCGCAGCGCGAGGCCGGGGGCGGCCAGGGAAAGGAGGATCCGGTAGCTCAGCACGGCAATTCGGGGCGGTGGGATGAAGAATGCGGGATGCAGGAACAAGGGCTCGGCACAGCCGGAAGACCGGATCTGTGCCGAAAGGGTTACGCGCCCGGTGCCGGGCTGGCAAGGCGGCACGGCCTGCGTCCTGTTTCGCTCTTGCCATACCTCGTCCGACATGGGGTGTCAGGCCATTGCCGTGCCCGGACTTCTGTGGCATCACCAAACCTGATTATATCGAACTGGAGAGTTCAGCCGCATGGCCGATTACGCTGCCCGCCGCGAAGCGATGGTCGACACCCAGGTCCGTCCCTCGGACGTCACGCGTCTGCCGATCATCGAGGCGATGCTTGCCGTCCCCCGCGAAGCCTTCGTTCCCGCCCGCCTGCGCGAGGCCGCCTATATCGGCGAGAACCTTCCGCTGGCGCATGACCGCGTCCTGCTCGAGCCGCGCACCTTCGCCAAGATGCTCGAGGCGCTCGATCTGGGGCCGGGCGACATGGTGCTCGATCTGGGATGCGGGCTGGGCTATTCGGCGGCTGTGATGGCGCGGATGGCCGATGCGGTGGTGGCTCTGGAAGAGGACGGCACCATGGCGCGCGAGGCCGAAGCCATGTTCGGCGAGCACGGTGTCGACAATGTCGCGGTCGAGATCGGCGCGCTGACCGATGGCGCGCCCAGGCACGGCCCTTATGACGCGATCGTGATCGAGGGCGCCATCGAGGAATTGCCGCAGGCCATCGCCGATCAGCTCAAGGACGGCGGCCGGATCGTCGCGCTCTTCATGGAGGGTACGCTTGGTGTGGCCCGCATCGGCTGGAAGGTCGAGGGCGCGCTGAGTTGGCGTTTTCTGTTCAATGCGAGCGCCCCGGTTATGCCGGGCTTCGCGCGCGCGGCAGAGTTCGAATTCTGACACGTGAAAGACATACAAGAGCCGCATCGAAGAAACGCGGTCTGATAATGGCAAAAGCCAGACGAGGCACGGATATGAGTAGTTTCCTACGTAACTTCGCCGGTACGGCTCTGTCGGCGACGCTCGCCCTCTGGGCGGCCGGGGCGGCACAGGCGGAGACGCTGACCGATGCCCTGATCGCGGCCTACAAGAACTCGCATCTTCTCGATCAGAACCGGGCGCTGTTGCGCGCGGCCGACGAGGATGTGGCCCAGGCGCTGGCGACGCTGCGCCCTGTGATCGCCTTTGCCATGAACGGGAACTATGTCGACCCGGCCTCGGCGGCGAACGGCAACAAGCATACCAGCGCCTCGGCCGAGCTGACCGCAACTCTCACGATCTTCGATAGCGGCCAGAACCGGCTGGCGCTGGATGCCACCAAGGAAACCGTGCTCGCGACCCGGGCCGCGCTGATCGGGATCGAGCAGGATGTGCTGCTTTCTGCGGTTCAGGCCTATATGGACGTCTTCGCGGCGCTGCAGACCGTGAGCCTGGCCGAGAACAACAACCGGCTGATCGCCGAAGAGTTGCGGGCCACCCAGGACCGCTTCGAGGTTGGCGAGGTGACCCGGACCGATGTGTCGCTGGCGCAATCGGCGCTGGCCGCGGCCCGCTCGAACCTGGTCGCGGCCAATGGCAAGCTGGCGACGGCGCGCGAATCCTACAAGCTGGCGGTCGGGCATTATCCGGAACGGCTCAGCGGCATTCCCAATCTGCCCAGCATTCCCGGATCGCCCGAGGCGGCGCGTTCGGTTGCGGTGAAGACCCATCCCGACATCTTCCAAGCGCAGCACAATGTCACCGTCTCCGAGCTGAACCTCGCCCGGGCCAAGGCCGCGCAAGGCCCCAGCCTGACCGCCTCGCTCGGTTATGAACGCGACGATAATTCAAACGAGGGCACGAAGGCCCAGCTGCAACTGTCGCAGACGATCTATGCCGGCGGGCGCCTCTATGCGGCCGAGCGTCAGGCCATGGCCAACATGCAGGCCTCCCGCGCGGGGCTTCTGCAGACCGTGCGGCTGGTCGAGCTCGATGTCGGCAATGCCTGGTCGAGCCTTGCGGTGGCGCGGGCCCAGGTCACGGCCAGCGACCAGCGGATCCAGGCGGCGCAGCTTGCCTTCGACGGCACCAAGGAAGAGGCCAGGCTCGGTGCGCGTACCACGCTTGATGTGCTCGATGCCGAACAGGACCTGCTCGATGCCCGGACCGCCCGGGTCGAGGCCGAGGCCACGCAATATACCGCGATCTACAGCGTGCTGGCTTCGATGGGGCTGCTGACGGCCGAGCATCTGGGACTGGGCATTCCGACCTATGATCCCAATGCCTATTACAACGCGGTCAGCTCTGCGCCTGCGAAAAGCCTTCAGGGCGGCAAGCTCGACCGTGTGCTGCAAAGCATTGGGCGCAACTGAGCCTCGTGCCCGGTTGTGTCCGCAGGGCGGAGGGGCTAGCATTCTGCCCTGTGATTAACCGTATTTCCGGTCCGGAGCCGTGCCATGGTTGAACTGCGCAGCATCGCCGACACTGCCGGGGTCCGCCCGGCAGAGCCGTCGCAGGAGCCTGCGCCGCCGCGCAACGAGCCGCGTCTGGCGCGGCTGGTGCTGACGCCCAACCTGCGTGTCCGTCCGGAACCAGAGAACCAGCCCGCTCCGGCGCGGCCGATGCCGGTGCTGCTGCGCGGGCCCCTGCCGCATGATCCCGGCGCGCCGGCCCTGCGGGCCACCCGGGAGGCGGTTCCTCCCGGGCCGCGGACCGTTTCGGTGGCCGATCTGGCCGAGGCGAACCGGCGCGACGCGGTTACGCTCGAACGCCGCATCGCCGAGCTCGAGGCCGCCATGGCCGGGGTCGATGCCGATTGGGACCCCGAATGCGAAGAGGGTTTGCCCTCGGTGCCCTGGGTCGGGAAGGCGCAGGTTGTGTCTGCCGGTCCGGCAGCGGCAGGCGGCGACGAGGCCGCGCTTCGCGTGATGGTGTCCGATATCGTGCGCGAGGTCGTGCGGCAGGAGCTGCGCGGTACGCTGGGCGAGGGCATCGGTCGCAACCTGCGCAAGATGGTGCGCCGCGAGATCGCCCGCGCGCTTGCCGAACGCGATCTCGACTGATCTTTTCCCGACGTATTATTGCGGTCAGCCGCCTCGACGCCCGCGGATGATGCACGCCCGCGTGGCCGATCCCCGGTCCGACTGGCGCTGATCTCGCCGGGCCCGGATCGTCCCGGACGATCAACCTTGTCAGAAACGCGAAAAGCGCGCCCTTTTGGGCGCGCCATTCGCATGGAAAGCTCGCAGGCGGGTCAGGCGGCTTCGGCCTGTTCCTGGCTGTGGCGTCGTTCGCTTTCTTCGCGCGACAGGGCAACAGAGGTCCGGACGCCGCGTGCGACGAACTCCATCAGGCCGCGCACAACCCGTTCGTTCGGGTCGATACCGGCGCAGGACAGGACTTCGCGGCCATCGCGGGACCGCGCCCAGCGCGCGATCTGTTCAGGGCCGTTGCCATATTTCTTGTCGTCCGCGATCGCGTCGTCCAACGCGGCGAGCACCACAGCAGCGAACAATTTTCGGGCACGATGCCCCTGTTCGTGATTGAACGCCGTGCCATCAACGAAATCGACCATCTCGTCGTCCTTTTATTCTTGCTCTTGCATTTCGGGCGTGCGGCCGAATATGACGCATTTGTCGTGATTCGGTATTCTTCATTTTGCAGGTCGGCCATGCGCTCAGTGCATGGCTTGCAAAAGACAGTCCCCGATCTAGTCGTCTTGCCAGCCCAGCTCCCGCAAGATATAGGTCCGGCGCAATTCCTATCAACCGTCTGTTAAGGGTTTCCGTATGGCGAAGATCAACGGTAATGAAATTCGTCCGGGCTATATCCTCGACCATGACGGCGGGCTCTGGGCCGCGGTGAAGGTGGATCACGTCAAGCCCGGCAAGGGCGGGGCCTTCGCCCAGGTTGAGCTGCGCAACCTGCGCAGCGGCAGCAAGTTGAACGAGCGGTTCCGCAGTGCCGACAAGGTCGACCGGGTCGAACTCGAGCGCCGCGACCAGCAGTTCCTTTACGAAGCCGATGGCATGCTCGTGGTGATGGATACCGACAGCTACGAACAGACCGAGCTGCCCGCAGATCTTCTGGGGGATCGCCGGGCCTTCCTGCAGGATGGCATGACCGTGGTCGTCGAATATTACGAGGCCGAGGCGCTGAATGCGACGCTGCCGGCCAAGGTCACCTGCCGGATCGCCGAGACCGAGCCGGTGGTGAATGGCCAGACCGCCGCCAAGAGCTTCAAGCCCGCCATGCTGGAAAACGGCGTCCGGGTGATGGTCCCGCCCTTCATCGGCCCGGGGGAAGACATCGTCGTCAATACCGAGACCATGGAATACTCGGCCCGCGCCTGAGGCCGCATCCCCGCATCCTGCCGGGGCCCCGGCTCAGGCCCCGAGCGTTTCCAGGCAGCGCTCGACCAGACCGCGATAACCGCCGCCGAACAGCCGCAGATGAACGAGCGCGGGCCAGAGCTGATAGACCGCGCGCCGCTCGGGCCAGCCCGGGGCAGGGGAGCCATACGCGGCGCGAAAGGCGGGGTCGGGGCTGCCGAAGAGGTCCAGCATCGCCAGATCGACCTCGGCATCGCCGTAATAGCAGGCAGGGTCGATCAGCGCGGCCCCCTGCTGTGTGAACAGCACGTTCCCCGTCCACAGATCGCCATGCAGCAGGGCCGCCGGAGGATGGCGCGGGACCAGCCCGTCGAGCCGGGCAGCCAGGGTTTCGGCCCTCAGGGCAATGTCGGCGGGCAGCGCTTCGGGCCAGGCGAGAAGCCTGCGCTCGGCCCAGAAGCCGGGCCAGTCGGCGCAGGCGGCATTCGGGATCTTGGCCGGACCGAAGCCGTGATCCTCGTCCCAGCCATAGGTCTCTCCCGTCGCCCTGTGCAGTCGCAGAAGCGCCAGGCCGAGCGCGCCCCAGCCCGGGGCCGAGGCCGGCGCTTCGTCGAGATGCTCGAGCAGGAGCCAGCCGCCGCCTTCGGCCATGACCGCGGGTGTAGGCACGCCCGCCCGGGCGATGGCCCGAAGCATCCGTGCCTCTGTCGCGACCCGGGGGCCCGATTTCGCGACCATCCGGCGGCCGTCTTCAAGATCGAGCCGCAGCACCCGGGAAAGATCGCCGCCCTGCAGGGGCAGGCTGCGGGCGATGGCGGCGCCGACCAGTGCCTCCAGCGCCGCCCGTTCAGCCATCCGGCCAGAGCACCGTCGCCGCCCCCGCCGTCATCCGGGGCGCGACCCGGTCGAAGCGCAGATAGGCGATGGCCAGATCGCCGGCCTGGGTGAAGAGCCGCCCGGCCTCCTTGCCACCGGCCTCGATCGGTGTGCCGGGCGGGGCCGAGCCCTCGACGCCCACCGTGGCCAGGCCCTTGCGCAGCTCGGTCTTGTGCTTCATCCGCGCGGTGACCTCCTGGCCGACATAGCAGCCCTTGCGGAAATCGACGCCGTTCAGCCGCTCGAACCCGGCTTCGAGGATGTAGCTTTCCTCGGGGATCAGCTCGATCCCGGTCTCGGGAATGCACTCGGCCACCCGGATCCTGTCCCAGTCGATGGCGGGGGCGGTGCCGGGTGTTCCGGCATAGGCGCGCCAGCCAAGCGACGCGTGGCGCGGATCGGGCAGGGCGCCTTCGGGCGGCTCGTCAAGCCCGCGATGGACATGGAGCCCGGCCGGGGCGATCCGGACATCGGCCCGGAGCTTGTAGAGCGACAGCCGCCGGGCCAGCGCCTCGGCGATATCGGCCCTGACGTCGAGCAGGATCGTGTCGTCGCGCGCGCTCAGCAGGAAATCGGCAAGATACTTGCCCTGCGGCGTCAGCATCGCGGCATAGACAAGCCGTCCCTCGGGCGCCGTGATGTCATTGGTCACGAGCCCTTGCAGGAATTTCACGCGATCCGCGCCGGTGATCGCAAGCACCGTCCTGTCCGCTGCCTCTTCGCCTGTCATGGCTGTCTTCTCCCCGTGCCGTTCTCGGCCCGAAGGTGTCAGGACTCGGTGGCGAATTGCAAGCGGTAGAGCCCGGCATAAAGCCTGCCCCTGGCCAGAAGATCGTCATGGCGGCCTTCTTCGCGCACCCGGCCCGCCTCCATCACCACGATCCGGTCGGCGTCGCGGACGGTGGCCAGCCGGTGCGCGATCACCAGCGTGGTGCGGCCCTGCGCCAGATGGCTCAGCGCTTCCTGCACGGCGCGTTCGGATTGCGCGTCAAGCGCCGAGGTGGCCTCGTCCATCAGCAGGATCGGGGCGTCGCGCAGCAGCGCGCGGGCGATGGCCACACGCTGGCGCTGCCCGCCCGAGAGGTTCGAGCCGCGCGGCCCGGCAGGGCTGTCGAGCCCCGCGGGCAGTCCGGACAGGAATTCGTCGATATGGGCCGCCTCGATCACCTCGCGCAGACGTGCCTCGGAGACGTCGCGGCCGAGGCAGATATTGTCGCGCAGGCTGTCATCGAACATCGGCGCCTCCTGGGTGACGACCGAAAACAGATCGCGCAGATCGGCCTGCGCCAGATCCCCCACCGCGACGCCGCCGATGGCGACGCGACCCGATTGCGGCTCGATCAGCCGGGTCAGCAGGTTGAAGACGGTCGACTTGCCCGCGCCCGAGGGACCGACCAGCGCAGTCATCTCGCCCGCCTTCGCGGTCAGGTCGAGGCCGCGCAGCACCGGCGTCTCGCCATAGCTCAGATGCACATCCTCCAGCGCCAGATCGCAGCGCTCGGCCGGGGCGGGCAGCGGTTTCGGCCGGGCCGGATCCAGAATGGTGGCGCGTTCCTCAAAGATGGCATGGATGCGTTCGAGACTGGCCAGCGCGGCCTGCCAGGCACCCGACACGTTGCCGAGCCGCCGCAAGGGTTCGAAGACCAGCGCGATGGCGGTAAAGAAGGCCATGAAGTCGCCGACGGTCTTGTCGCCCTCGATGATCTGCAGGCCGCCGAAGATCAGCACCGCGGCAAAACCGAGCCCGCCGACGATATCGACCAGCGCGGGCATGCCGGCCTGGCCCGCCTGGGCGCGCAGCTGCGAGGCGATGAAGCCCGCGACGCTGGCGCCGAAACGGCCCTGCTCGCGCCGCTCCATCCGGTTCAGCTTGATGGTGACGATGCCGTGGAACATCTCGTCGAGCCGGCCCGCGATCTCGGCCGCCTGCACCCGGGCCAGCCGGGCGGTGTGCCTGATCCAGCGCTGCAGCACCATGATCGGCACGACCAGAAGCGGGATGCCCGCCATCGCGATCAGGGTCCAGGCCCAGTCGATCGAGAGCGCCACCGCCATCAGCGAGACCAGCGAGACGAAATCGCGTCCCGAGGCCGTCAGCACCGTGTTCCAGACATTGGCGGCGGCGGTGGTGTCGCCCCGCACCCGCTCGATCAGCCCGCCGGGGGGAGTGCGCTGGAAATAGGAGCCGTCGAGCCCGAGCAGATGCTCGACCATGTCCTTCTGCAATTCGCCGGTGATCGAAAGCCCGGCGCGGGCCATCAGCACGCGCTGGCCGAAGCCGCTGAGCGCGCGGGCCAGGAAGATCGCCAGCACCGCCCCCGCCACCAGCGGAATGGCATTCCGCTCGCCCGCGACGAAGATCCGGTCGAACATCGGCTTGAAGCTGTAGCTGAGCAGCCCGAGCGAGGCGCCCTCGATGGTCATCAGCGTCAGCGCGATGCCGATGGTCAGGGAATGGCGGCGCAGATATCCGCGCCAGAGCCAACCGAAGATTTGGGCGCCGCCCGCCATGATGTCTAGCTCCGTCCCGCCTTGAAATCGCTCTTGATGGCGTCCGGATCGTAGCGGGTGGAGATCCAGTCGCGCAGCGTCATCGGGCTGCGGGCGGTGTCGGCCTCGTAGCGGTCGAGCACCAGATCGAGCACGCCCGCCTTCGAGCGGCGGTTGTGCAGAAAGCGCCAGCTCAGCATCCGGCGCGCCTCGGCGACCGGTGTGCCCCCGGCATGGATGAGATACAGCGCGGCGGCAAGGCCCGCCCGGTCCGAGCCCGACTTGCAATGCATCACCATCGGGCGTTCGGCCCGGTCGAAGAGGTCGAGCAGCATCAGCAGCGTCTCTCGGGGGACCAGTCGGCGGGCCTTCAGCGTCACCGCCTCGAGCCGGAGCCCCAGCGCGGCGCAGGCCTCTTCTTCCAGCAACCAGTGCGAATGCGGTCGCTCGCTGCCGCGCAGCGAGATCACGGTGCGGATGCCCATGTCGCGATAGCGCCGCAGCCGCGCGGGCGAGGGCTGGTTCGAGCGCCAGACCCCGGGCGCGATCTCGACGAGATTGGTCCAGAGGATGCGCAGCAAGCCGTGATCCATCAGATGGAAATGCCAAAGCGCGGCCCGGCGCGCGCCCGGGACGCTCAGATCTGTGCCGTGGCGCTCGGTCATCCGACGTTCGAGCGCCGCGAACCGGGTTTTCAGCTGGTCGAACATCGCAGGCCTTCGGTTCGGGGGCACGAGGCCGCGAGATAGCCCGAAACCATGGCCCTGACAAGCAACTGGTGGCGAGGGGCCGCCCGCCCGCCCGGGGTCCGGTCCGGGGCGGGGGCAGAAGCGAGGGAAACCCGGAGGCCGTCCGACGGGGCTCGGACCCGCCTCTTGGGGTATCCAGTAGGCGGCCACTGTCGTCTTGCGATGCCCGGTTTGTCATGCCGGTGCGGGTTCGCGCGCGTCTCTTCCGGGGGATTCCTCGCCCGCTCTGGGCGAGGGTCTCCTGAGATCTCGTCGCAGGGGCCGGAGCCACGGCAAGGCGGGAAAGACAGCGCAGCTTAATCGCAGGGCCAAGGCGTCCGCCGGGAGGCCGGTGTTCTGGCGGTTCCGTGGCGCCCGGTCGCCGCTGCGGCGGGAGGAAAACCGGCCCGGTTCGGTTTTCGCTGACAGGGGCTTGGGCCGGTCAGGGCAGGGTGATCTCTGCCAGCAGGCCGCGATGATTCGAGCCGAGATCCTCGCCGAAGGGGCTGAGGCGCACCAGCCGCGCGCCACCGCCGACCAGCACCTGATCGATGGGCACCCCGAACCGGCCTGCGGCCACGGGCCAGGTCGCCCTAGGCAGGCGGGCGGTGGCCATGCCGGTGTCGCGATGGATCAGCGAGAGCGTCCGGCTCCAGGGCGCGGCGTTGAAATCGCCGATGGCGACGGCGGGGCCGGGCAGCCAGCCAAGCTGGGCGGTCAGCCGCTCGAGCTCGGTATCCGCCAGTCCCGACATCCAGGGCTTGAGAAGCTGGAGGCCCGCCAGAAAGACCCGCTTGCCGCCCGCCGTCTCGATCTCGGCCACGGCATAGCGGTCGGGCCAGGCCGGATTCAGCGACATCGTCCAGAACCGCCTGGGCCGGCTGCGCGCGGCCAGCACGATCTGGCAGGCGCCGGGCTGGCAGGGCGAGACGAAGTCGTAGCGCGCCTGCAGCAGCGGCAGCGCCGCGGCGATCGCCTCGGCCTCGGCAAAGATGATGATATCGGGGTCCGGCCCCAGCGCGGCCCTGACGATGGTCTCGGCGGGCAGCTCATTCTCGATACAGGCATTGAAGAAAAGGATGCGCAGGTCGGGCGTCTGACCGGGCAGGGCGGGCAGGCTCTGGCGCAGATGGAGCGCTCCGAGCCCGGCCAGCGCGACCAGAGCGGCCGCCATGAGCCCCGGGCCGAGCCGGCACAGCCCGAGAGCCGTGGCGCCCAGCGCAAGCATCAGGGCGCCGGCCAGGAGCCAGGGCGCAAGCGAGTCGAGGATGCGCGCCAGCGGCCCGGCCGCGCTGCTGCCGGGGATGAACCGCGCCCCGGCGCCCGCGACCAGCGCAAGCGCCGCCGCCATCGCCAGTGCTCCCGATAGCTCAGGCTTCCAGATCAAGGCCCGCCTCCAGCCGCCGCCCCTTCTTCCGCACTGACCGAGCGCAGGCCCCTCGTCAAGCCGGCGCCGCTCAGAACGGCCAGACCAGCAGGATCATCGGCACCGAGACCGCGATCACGATCAGCTCCAGCGGCAGCCCCATCCGCCAGTAGTCGCCGAAGCGATAGCCGCCGGGCCCGAGGATCAGCGTGTTGTTCTTGTGCCCGATCGGGGTGAGAAAGGCGCAGGAGGCCGCGACCGCCACCGCCATCAGGAACGGGTCGGGGCTGACCCCCAGCGTCTGGGCCATCTGGATGCCGACGGGGGCCGCGACCACCGTCGTCGCGGTATTGTTCAGCACATCCGACAGGCACATCGTCGCCACCATCAGCGCGGTCAGGATCACCCAGGGCGGCATGTCGCCGGTCAGCCCGATCAGGGTCTCGGCGATCAGCCGGGTGCCGCCGCTCTCCTCGAGCGCCACCCCAAGCGGGATCATCGAGCCCAGCAGCACCACGACCGGCCATTCGATATGGGAATAGACCTCGTTGATGGGGATGATCCGGGCCAGGACATAGCCCAGCACGACCAGCCCGATGGCGATGGTCAGATCGACCAGCCCGAAGCTGGCCGCCGCCACCGCCGCCGCGAACAGCCCGATGGCGATCCAGGTCTTGCGGGTATCGGTCACCGCCAGCCCGCGATCGGCCAGGGTCAGGCAGCCGAGCCACTCGACCACGTCCTGGGCCACGTCCTGCGGGGTCAGGAGCAGCAGGATGTCGCCGGGCCTGACCTTGGTCTTGCGGATCTGCTGGCGGACAGGGCGGCCCTGGCGCGAGATCCCCAGAAGCACCGTGCGTCGTCGCCAGGCGAGCCCCACAAGCTGGGCCGAGCGTCCGGCGATCCGCGCCTGTTCGGGCACCACGACCTCGATCACGCTCAGCCCGGCCCCCTCGGCCTTGAGCCGTTCCTGATTGGCCCCTTCGGCGAAATCGAGCGAGAGCGCCGCGCGGAACTCGTCCAGCGCCTCGGGACTGGCCTCGATCACCAGCGAGTCGCCCGCGGCCATCGCGGTGCCGCGTTGCAGCCCGTAAAGCCGCTTGCCGCCCCGGACCAGTCCCAGCAGGGCGACGTCGTTGGTTTCGGCCTCGGGGTCGAGATCGGCAAGCCGCTGGCCGATCAGCTTCGAGCCCTCGGGCACCGTCAGCTCGGCGATATAGGAGGAATAGTCCGACATCGGGTCGGCCGAGGCGTCGAGCCCGGCGCTTTTGGGGATCAGCCGCCAGCCCACCAGCGCGACGAAGGCAATACCCGCCAGCGCCGCGACGCCCCCCACGGGGGCGAAGTCGAACATGCGGAAGGCCTGGCCGGTCGCGTCCTGGCGGAAGGTGGCGATGATGATGTTGGGCGGCGTCCCGATCAGCGTGACCATGCCGCCCAGGATGGTGGCGAAGGACAGGGGCATCAGGCTCAGCCCCGGCGCGCGGCCGGCCTTGCGCGCGGTCTGGATGTCGACCGGCATCAGCAGGGCCAGCGCGGCCACATTGTTCATGAAGGCCGAGAGCAGCCCGCCGATGCCGCCCATGATCGCGATATGGGGCCCGAGCCCGCGGGCGCTGTTCACCAGCGTCCGCGTGATCAGATAGACCGCGCCCGAGCGCACCAGCCCGGCCGAGACCACCAGCACCAGCGCCACCACCAGCGTCGCGGGATGGCCGAAGCCCTCGAAGGCGCGGTCGGGTTCGATCACGCCCAGCAGCACCGCGGCCATCAAGGCTCCGAAGGCCACCAGATCATAGCGCCAGCGGCCCCAGATCAGGGCGACGAAGACGGTGGCGAATAGGGCGAACAGAATGAACTGGTCCTGGGTCAATCAGGGGTCTCCCGGCTGTCCGGCGCCCGGGCGCCGGAGGGTTTCGCCTTTCCCAACGCCCCGAGCAGGCTTGCAGGTCCATGTCCGCCTGACATATAGAGAGCCCCGTCAATTTCAGAAAGCCAAGTGGGGATCCATGGCAGGCCATTCCAAATGGGCGAACATCCAGCACCGCAAGGGGCGGCAGGATGCGGCGCGCTCCAAGCTGTTCTCCAAGTTCAGCAAGGAGATCACCGTTGCCGCCAAGATGGGCGACCCGGACCCTGACAAGAACCCGCGCCTGCGTCTGGCGATCAAGGAAGCCAAGGCGCAGTCCATGCCCAAGGACAATATCGAGCGTGCCATCAAGAAGGCGATGGGCGGCGAGGGCGACAATTACGAGGAAATCCGCTACGAGGGTTACGGCCCCGGCGGGGTGGCAGTGATCGTCGAGGCGATGACCGACAACCGCAACCGCACCGCCTCGAACGTGCGCTCGACCTTCACCAAGTTCGGCGGCAATCTCGGCGAGACCGGCTCGGTCGCCTTCATGTTCGAGCGGATGGGCGAGATCGTCTACCCGGGCTCGGCGGGCGATGCCGACACGGTGATGATGGCTGCGATCGAAGCGGGCGCGCAGGATGTCGAAAGCTCGGATGACGAGCATGTGATCTACACCGCCGATACCGACCTGAACGAGGTCGCCACCAAGCTCGAGGCCGATCTGGGCGAGAGCGAGTCGACCAAGCTGATCTGGAAGCCCGCGAACACGACCGAGATGGATCTCGAGGGCATGCAGAAGCTTATGAAGCTGATCGACGCGCTCGAGGATGACGATGACGTCCAGCACGTCACCAGCAATTTCTCGGCCAGCGACGAGGTGCTCGAGCAGCTCTGAGCCGGACGGCTTTGCAAGATCGTGCCGCGCGGGTCCGACCGGGTCCGCGCGGCTGTCATTTCAGCTTCTGCAACGTCGAACCCGAAGGCGGGGTCGGCGGTAATCTCTGCCCATCGCGGCCGGCACCGGACTGCCGGGCATGCCTGCCGGAGACAAGCCGTGGTTCTGATCGGGCCAGATCTGCCCGCGGCCAGACCGCGCGGGTCCCAACCCGCCTTCCAACCCACCGCCCGGCCGGGCGCGGGCAGTGTCTGGCACGGGATCGGCAGCGCCGCGCTCATGCCTCGCCCGAAAACCTCCGAGGATGGATCATCCCCCGGGGTACATCGCCCCGATCTCAAGCCCTTGCCCTGGCGACAGGATATCCGTCGGCGCAACGGACCCGGCATGGCGCGACCGCCCTGGCGATCCCAAAGGCCGTCCTGTTTCCGGGCCGCGCCGCGAAGGGGCAAAATTCCCGCTTGGCGTGTGCGGTGGCGGCTGCCTAAACTGAAAGAGGTGACCGGGCCGGGCAGGGGGGACAGGGTCGATGGGCGAGCGTACCAGCCACGCGATCGGACGTTTCGACAAATCGTTCCTGATCCACATGATCAAGGACTTCTTCCTGGTCCTCCTGGCGGTGACGGTGCTTGAATTCGCGCTGAAGGCGGCATTGGTCTATTACAGTTTCGAGACCCGCGGCGCCGAGGACGCCCAGAACGTGGCCGAGGATCTGGCCGAGAGCGTCCGTGCCATCATGCGCAACGAGGGCGGGCCGGTCGCGGCGCGCACGATGTATCCGATCCTCAGGCGCAACTGGGACGATCTGGGCTACAAGATCGTGATCGAACCCGCGCCGGTCACGGTGCGCTCGATCGAGGCGTTGTTCGGCTTCACGCCCGCGGGCATTCCGGCCGGGACCTGGCCCGAGGGCCGGTTCCGCGAGGCAGAGGTCGAGATCGCGGCAGAGACCTTCTGCCTGACCTGTCATGCCGAGGCCGAGGTCGGGCAGGTGCTGGGCCGGGTGACGGTGCGCGATTACCTGTCGCGCGACATCGCCGCCTGGCTTGACGAGGTGACGCTCAGCGCGGGGCTCGCTCTGGGCAAGATCGTGCTGCATTCGGTTCTGCTGTTCCTGATCCTCAGGGTACGGATGGAGCCGCTTCTGCGGTTGCGCGGCACGGTGGCGGGGCTTGCCCGCGCCTTCGGGACGCTGAGCGAGCGGGCCGAGGTGCGCAGCGCCGACGAATTCGGCGCGCTCGCGCATGACCTCAACCTGTTTCTCGACCGCATCAACCGCCTGATCGACGAGTTGAACGCGGTTCTGGGCAAGGTGGTGCGGGTCAATGACGACATCGTCTCGGTGCAGGGCGATCTGCGTGCTCAGGTCGACCGGCTGGTCTGCGGCATGCGGCGGCTCGAACGCGAGGCGATGCTGAACGCCAAGTGCGAGCCGCTGCTGTCGCGGGCCTGGTTCGAGGCGATGCGGGGCGCGGTTGCCGATCTCGACGCGGCACTGGAACGCGCGGGCGAGACGCCGCAGGCGGCCGGTCTGCTCGAGCATCTCTCGGCGGTGATCGTCAATGCCGAGGCCCAGATCGCGGCGAGCCAGCGGCTTTTCGAGGGGCTCGCAGCGCTGGGCGACGACACCGAGGCGCTGAAGGGCGCCATCGCCGAGATGGTGCGGATGGAAGAGCGCATGAAGCTGATCGTCGAGACCGGCGGCACGCTGGTCCAGCGCCTGCGCCCGGACCTGGCCGATCCGCCCTCCGCAGGCGCGGCCGTGACCGCGTGAAAGGCGCGGCAGTTGCGCCGGGCGCGTCGGCATGGCAAGCCGGGGCATGGCTATGCAGTCGGTGCCCGGAGAGGGCGGGAATCCGGTCGCGGGGATCCTCTGGATGCTGGTGACCGGGATCAGTTTCGTCGCGGTGACCGCGTTGGTGAAGCTCTCGGCACAGGGGCTTCCGGCGGCCCAATCCGCCTTTCTGCGCTATTTGCTGGGGCTCGTCTTCCTGCTGCCGATGCTGGGCCGGCTTTCCGATGCGCGGATCGACCGCGGGCGGCTCGCTCTTTACGGCGGGCGTGGCCTTGCGCATGCGCTGGGGGTCATGTGCTGGTTCTTCGCGATGACCCGGATCCCGGTCGCCGAAGTGACGGCGATGAACTATCTCAACCCGATCTATGTGACCATCGGGGCGGCGCTCCTGTTCGGCGAGCGGCTGGCCGCGCGCCGCATCCTGGCCATCGCGGTTGCTTTCCTCGGGGTTCTGGTGATCCTGCGCCCGGGCTTTCGCGAGATCTCGGACGGCCATGTCGCGATGCTGTTCACGGCCGTTCTGTTCGGGATCTCCTATCTTGCCGCCAAGCGGCTGAGCGAGCGCGACGAGGCCTCGGTGGTGGTGGCGATGATGTCGCTCACGGTCACCATCGTGCTGGCGCCGCTGGCGCTTGCGGTCTGGGTGGCGCCGAGCTGGCAGCAGGTGCTGGGGCTGTTCTTCGTGGCCTTCTTCGCCACCGCCGGGCATTACGCCATGACCCGCGCCTTCCGCGCGGCGCCGCTGACGGTGACCCAGCCCGTCACCTTCCTGCAGCTGGTCTGGGCCACGCTGGTCGGCTGGCTTGCCTTCGGCGAGGCGGTCGACGGCTGGGTGCTGCTGGGCGGGGGACTGATCATCGGATCGGTGGTCTTCATCACCTGGCGCGAGGCGGTCCGCAAGCGCCGCATCGTCACGCCGCCTGCCGGAGCGCCCGAAACGTAGGGTAACATGGGCTTGCGATGCGCGGGTGCGGCGCTAACATGCATGGAAATGCATGATATTTCCGTACTCGATCCTCGCGAGGATCTGCCGGAGGCGTTGCGCGAACTGCTCGATGCCTGCCCGCGGGCGGTCTGGGCCAGCCGGCCCCCCGACCACGCCTCCACCCGTTTCTGGCTCGACCGGCACAGGATGTTCCGCATGCTTCTGGCGCGGATGGAGGACGGCGCCCGGGACCTGGCAAGCGCCGGGGCGCCGCCAGAGGCCGGGATCCGGGCGGTTCGGCGCGATGCGGCCATCCTGCTGAACGAGGTTCACGGTCATCAGAAGGTCGAAGAGCTGCATTACTTCCCTCGCCTCGTGACCTTCGAGCCCGGCCTCGGGGCGGCTTTCGCCATGCTGGATGCCGATCATCAGGCCCTCGACCTTCACCTGAAGGAACTTGCCGCGGCGGTGGCAGAGCTGATCCGGGTCGGGCCTGCGGATCTGGAGAGGCGTATCGGATGGCTGCAGCTTCGGCTGGCGCGCTTCGGCTCCTGTCTCGACCGCCACCTGACCGACGAGGAGGATATCGTCCTGCCGATCCTGCTGCGCCATGGCGTGGCGCTGGAGGCCTGAGCGGCGGCTTGCGGGCCCCGGCCCGGTCACTCAGTCCGCGACCTCATAGGGCAGCAGGCCGCGCCGGTTCGCATCGACCGTGAGCCGTCTTTCCAGCGGTGGCACCGCGCGCTGGTGACAGTCGCGGCGCTCGCAGATCCGGCAGGAGATTCCGATCGGCTCGTAGGCGGCGGCATTGTCGATATCCAGATCGTCGGCATAGACGATCTGATCGGCATGGCGCACCTCGCAGCCCAACCCGATGGCATAGCGCCGGACCGGCGCGCGCCAGGCGCCGCCGGGCTTCGAGACGTCGCGGGCCAGCGAGATATAGCGCAGCCCGTCCGGGGTCTCGGCCAGCTGGCGCAGGAACCGGCCCGGGGTCTCGAAGGCGCGGTGCACGTTCCAGAGCGGGCAGGCCCCGCCGAAACGCGCGAATTGCAGCCTTGTGGTGGAATGGCGCTTGGTGATGGTGCCGGCCTGGTCGACCCGCACGAAATAGAAGGGCAGCCCCTTGGCACCCGGGCGCTGCAGGGTCGAGAGCCGATGCGCCACCTGCTCTATCGAGGCGCCGAAACGGTCGGCCAGCAGTTCCAGATCGTGCCGGGTCTCCTGCGCGGCCTCGAGGAAGCGGTTATAGGGCAGAAGCGCCGCCCCGGCGAAATAGTTCGCCATGCCGATCCGGGCGATGGCACGGGCGGCGGGGCTCTGGAACCGGGCAAGATCGAGCGTGGCCTCGAGCAGTTGCGACTGGGTCAGAAGCGCAAGCTGGTGCAGCAGCTGAAAGCGCCGTGTCGGGCCGCGCAGATGGTTGGACAGGGTCAGCGTGCGGGTGTTCTCGTCATACTCCCTGAGCCCGGGAATATCCTTCAGGCACAAGGAGATACCCTGTGCCTCGAGGGCGGCCATGGCACGCTGCTCGGGGTCGGCGCCGGTATCTGATCCGCGCGCGAAGCGCTCGGCCGCACGGTCGACCGCGTCGATATAGTTGTCGCAATAATGGAAGAAGTCGCGCACGTCTTCCCAGGGCGACGGGCCCAGCGGCGCGTCCTCGCGCCCCAGCGCCTCGTCGAGCGAGGCCAGCCGCTCATGGCTCTGGCGATAGGCGCGGTGCAGCTCCAGAAAGGCGCGCGCCAGCGCCGGCGCGTTCGAGGCGGCCAGCCGCAGATCGGCCAGCGGCGGCGCCAGATCGCCGAAGACCGGATCGGCCAGCGCCTCGCGCATGTCGCTGACCAGCCGCTCGGCATCGCCCTCCGACAGCTCGGTCACGTCGAAGCCGAATTCCGAGACAAGCGCCAGCAGCACCGTCGAGGAGAGCGGACGGTTGTTGTTCTCCATCTGGTTCAGATAGGGCAGCGAAATCCCCAGCCGGATTGCGAAATCCTTCTGGGTCAGCCCCATCCGCGACCGCGTCTCGCGCAGCTTGACGCCTGCATAGAGTTTGCGCGTCGCCATCGCGACCCCTCGCTTTGCCGATTAGCTGAGGTCTTTCCTAGCTTTTGCAAAGCCGGCACGCAAGCGCGGCTCAGGGCGTGTCCTTGGGCGGCATCGCCAGGATCGGCCCGGCGCGACGGTCTACCCAGCGGACGTAAAGCACGGTAATCACCGCCAGCGCCGAGGTCGTGGCCATGATGACCAGGAGCGGCCAGGCGCCGGTGCCGGGTTTCAGAAGAGCGCCCGCCAGCGCCGAGAGGGCCGCGCCGCCGCCGATCATGATCGCGCCGCCAAGCCCGCTTGCCGTGCCCGCCAGATGCGGCCTGACCGACAGCGTGCCCGCGATCGCGTTGGGCAGGACCATGCCATTGCCGATCCCGAGCAGGGCCATCGCGCCGAAGAAGGCGATGGGCTGGGTCGTCCCCGTCGCGAAGAAGGTCATCGACAGCAGGGGGGCTGCCAGCGTGATCAGCGCGCCCCAGTAGATCATGCCGTTTATGCCGACCCGGACCGAATAGCGCCCCGAGATGAAATTGCCCGTCATGTAGCCCAGCGCGACGATGCCGAAATAGAGCCCGAGCAGCGAGGGCGACAGGGCAAAGACATGGCTGCCGACGAAGGGGGCGCCGCCGAGATAGGCGAAGAACGCGCCCGAGGACAGCGCCGCGGTCAGCGCATAGCCCCAGAAGCGGCGCGAGCGGACCAGTTCGGGATACTGGCGGAACTGGTCGATCAGGTTCACGTCGCGAGGGGTGGCGGTCTCGCCCAGATCGGCCCAGGTCAGCGCCAGCACGCCCACGCCTGCCAGCAGCAGCGCGAGGAAGGTGGCCTGCCAGCCCCAGAGCTCGTCCAGCACCCCGCCGATGGTCGGGCCGATCATCGGCACCAGCGCCATGCCCATGGTGACATAGCCGATCATCGAGGCGGCCTGGGTGTCGGCCACCATGTCGCGCACCACGGCGCGGCTGAGGACCATGGCGGTGACGACCACTGCCTGTGCCATGCGGAAGCCGAGAAAGGCCTCGGCCGAGGGCGCGAGGATGCAGCCAAGCGTCGCCAGCAGGAACAGCGCGATCGAGATCAGAAGCACCGGGCGGCGGCCATAGCGGTCGGAAATCGGGCCGATGAACAGCTGCAGCACCGCGTTCGCGGCCAGATAGGTCGCGACCGACAGCTGCATCACCGCGTAATCGGTGTCGAAATGCACGGCCATGTTCGACAGCGAGGGCAGGAAGATGTTGATGGTCAGCGCGGGCAGGCCTGCCAGCGCAACCAGGGTGATCACATGAGGGGGGGTTGTGCGGTCCAGGAAACGGACCCGGGGGTGCGTCGACATGTCTTGGGATTAGGCTCTGGCCGGGGGCTTGTCCAGCGACATCGGGACTTACCAGCGGTGGAAGATGAAAAACGCGCCGAGCGCGATGAAACCGAAGCCGAGCGCATGGTTCCACTGCAACGGCTCCTTGAGGTAAAGGACTGAAAACCCGCAAAATACGGTCAGGGTGATGACTTCCTGGATGGTCTTCAGCTGGGCTGCCGAGAAATGCCCGTAGCCGATTCTGTTCGCCGGCACCTGCAGCAGATATTCGAAGAAGGCGATGCCCCAGCTTATGAAGATGACGGCGACCAGCGGCGCGGCCTTGAACCTGAGATGACCGTACCAGGCAAAGGTCATGAAGAGGTTGGACAGGACGAGAAGGCCGATCGTGACGACCGGTACTGGCAGGGCGGGCATGGGGTGGCTCCGGCAACAGGGGGGGGCGGGCCTCACGCGATATGGTATGCCGGTCGGTATCGTCCAGTTGCTTTGCGAATTTGCAATATGCAGGAGGGTGGCGGAAAATGATTTGCAAATTTACCGTTTAACACTTTGATGAAGCTCATTGCATGGGTAGGTTGCCGAAAATTTCCGCAAGGGGCATCGCCGATGAAAGATATCCTCAACGAACTCGAGCGCCGCCGCAGCATCGCCCGTCTGGGCGGCGGCCAGCGGCGCATCGACAGCCAGCACGCCAAGGGCAAACTGACGGCGCGCGAGCGGATCGAGCTGCTGCTGGACGAGGGCTCGTTCGAGGAATTCGACATGTTCGTCGCCCATCGCTGCACCGATTTCGGCATGGAGGAAAGCCGTCCCTATGGCGACGGGGTGGTGACCGGCTGGGGCACGATCAATGGCCGCATGGTCTATGTCTTCAGCCAGGACTTCACCGTCTTCGGCGGTTCGCTTTCGGAAACGCATGCCCAGAAGATCTGCAAGATCATGGATATGGCGGTGCAGAACGGCGCCCCTGTGATCGGGCTGAACGATTCGGGCGGGGCACGCATCCAGGAGGGCGTGGCCTCGCTGGCGGGCTATGCCGAGGTGTTCCAGCGCAATATCGAGGCCTCGGGGGTGATCCCGCAGATCTCGGTCATCATGGGGCCCTGCGCGGGCGGCGCGGTCTACAGCCCGGCGATGACCGATTTCATCTTCATGGTGCGCGATTCCTCCTACATGTTCGTCACCGGCCCCGATGTGGTGAAGACCGTCACCAACGAGGTGGTCACCGCCGAGGAGCTGGGCGGGGCCTCGACCCATACCAAGAAATCCTCGGTGGCCGATGGCGCCTTCGAGAACGATGTCGAGGCGCTTTACGAGGTGCGCCGGCTGGTCGATTTCCTGCCGCTGAACAACCGCGAGAAACCGCCGGTCCGGCCCTTCTTCGACAAGCCCGGCCGGGTGGATGAAAGCCTCGATACCCTGATCCCCGATAATGCCAACACGCCCTATGACATGAAGGAGCTGATCCTGAAGGTCGCGGATGAGGGCGATTTCTACGAGATCCAGGCCGATTTCGCCAAGAACATCATCACCGGCTTCGTCCGGCTCGAAGGCCAGACCGTGGGCGTCGTGGCCAACCAGCCGATGGTTCTGGCCGGCTGCCTCGATATCGACAGCTCGCGCAAGGCCGCGCGCTTCGTGCGCTTCTGCGACTGTTTCGAGATCCCGATCCTGACCTTCGTCGACGTGCCGGGCTTCCTGCCCGGGACGGGGCAGGAATATGGCGGGGTCATCAAGCACGGCGCCAAGCTGCTCTTTGCCTATGGCGAGGCGACGGTGCCGAAGGTGACCGTGATCACCCGCAAGGCCTATGGCGGGGCCTATGACGTGATGGCCTCGAAGCACCTGCGGGGTGATTTCAACTATGCCTGGCCCACCGCCGAGATCGCGGTCATGGGGGCCAAGGGCGCGACCGAGATCCTGTACCGCTCGGAGCTGGGCGATGCCGAGAAGATCGCGGGCCGTACGAAGGATTACGAGGACCGCTTTGCCAACCCGTTCGTGGCGGCCGAGCGCGGCTTCATCGACGAGGTGATCCAGCCGCATTCGACCCGCCGCCGCGTCAGCCGCGCCTTCGCCTCGCTCCGCGGCAAGCGCCGCGAGACGCCGTGGAAGAAGCACGGTAACATTCCGCTTTGAGGCAAGGGCCCGCAGAAAGGGCCGAGGCAGAGGACTTCCATGGACTCCAGGGGCTGGCACATGCTGCGGGAGGAGGGCGCGCTGACGATGGCGCGGCAGCTTCCCGTGCGCTTCGACCTGTGCGCGAGCGCGGCCTTCCCGCGCGCCCGCAAGGGACGGCTGGCCCTGCAGATCCGTCAGGATCTGTGGCGGATGCTGCAGGATCTGCGCGGGTTTTCGCCCGTGGTCACGGTTGAGGAGGAGGGGCAGGGGCTGCGGGTAAGCGCCGGAGGTCGCGCCGCAGCCCCTTTCCCGCGATCCGATTGCGAGCGGAAAATCGCCGCCCTGCTGACCAGCCCGTCCCATCGCGCCCGCTGGCTGGCACAGGCGCGGCTGGAGCCCGGGGCATGATCCTGCGCGGGCTCCTTCTGGCCGGGGCGGTGCTGGCTCTGGGGGCGACCGGCGAGGTCGTCGAGCTGCCCTCGGGGCAGTCGGCCACCCATTTCGACACCATCACCGGCGAGCCGGGACCGGCCGGTCTGACGGTGCGGTTCCGCTTTCTCGTCCCCGGTATCGCGCGTGACCTGGCCAGGATGCCGGCCACGCTGGCGCAGGGCGACATGGACTATCTCTGCGCGGAATACGCGCTGCCGCGGCTGGCCGACTCCGGCCCCGAACCGGCGCAGATCGTCATCACGCTCATGGACCGCCCGGTGCCCTTCGGGCAGCCCGATCCCGAGGCCACGCAGTTCTTCGAGGCCTACCGCCCCGAGGCGGGACGCTGCATCTGGGAAGGGTTCTGAGACGATGCCGCATTCCCTTCGTCCGGCCGCTGTCGCGCCCGGCCATGCGCCGGTTTTGCCACAACCTTCGCGTGTTGCAGCGGTGGCATGTGCAAAGCTGAAAGATTGGGCTATCCTCCCGGGAGGTCGCGGCAAGGCGGCCTTTCCACAGGCAGGTGTCGGGTTCGGTCCCGCGCCAGAAACAGACGGGAGTGTCCCATGTCCAAGAGTGTCAAAACCCTTTTCGCCTTCTCGCTCGTCGCCTTCGTCGCGGCCTGCGCCCAGAAGGAAGAAGTGGTCTATGTCGAGCCGGTCCAGCCCGAGCCGACCTACAACAAATACTGATCTGGGCGCGGGGCGGGCCTGTCCCGCCCCAGCTTTGCCGCGCCCCGATCCTTACGGAGGCGCGTCATGCTGAAACACAAGGGCTTTCCCTCCCGTCTGCCGGGAACCGATTTCCAGTTCACCATCCGCCGCGCGAACAAGGACGGGGCCACCCGTCTGATCGCGCGCGAGCGCTATGCCGACCGGCGCCCTGCCGATCGCCGCGCCGATGCGGGCTTTCTGGCCGCGCTGATCGAGCAGTTCGGCGACGCGCCCTTCGAGCGCGGAAATCTCGATGCGGGCCGGTTGTCCTGGCTGCTGGGCCGCGAGGTGGTGGCGGCCGAAGAGCCGTTCGATCCGGAAAGTTATGACGCGCTGCTGCGAGTCGATATCGACTGCGCCCGGGCCGCCTTCCCCGAGCTTTTCGGCGGCGGAGGACCGGCGTGAAACGGCTGGCCCTTCCCGGCGATCGGCGGGACTCCGCTCAAATGCGCTCTCCCTTGCGTTGTGGCCTTTTCTTTTGTTCGGGTTCCGGCAACAGTCTTACACGGCAGAACGGTCGTTCACCCCTAGACCGGACTGTCCATTTTTATACTTATCATTCCCCAACCCCTAGGCCTGACCCTTTTTTCAGGGTCAGGCCGACCCTCTTCTCAAGCCGCGCCCGGACCCGAGCCACAAGGCGGATTGTCGCCCGCCGGTGGCTGGCCTTTGCGTATTTCCGTTTCGCGCCCCGTCACTTGCCGGTATCTTGTGGGCGCAAAACCAAGATCCGTGGAGGCGGAGTAGAATGCCCAGTCCAAAGTTTCTCGCCGTTCTGGCCGCAGCTGTCCTGCTGGCCGGGTGCAACATGTCCAATGACAGCCAGCGCGCCGTCGCGGGGGGGCTCGGCGGTGCGCTCATCGCGGATGTGCTGGACACCAACGTCGCGGCGGGGGCAGCAATTGGCGCGCTCGGCGGCGCCATGTGTGACGACGCGGGCGTCTGCCGCTGATCTGAACCGCTGGGCCCCGGGCCCGTCGGACGAGAATTTGTGAGGGTCATCGGGGCTGCGCGCCCCGGTGGCCCTTTGCTTTGTAAGCGCCGGGGCGGGCTCGTCCGGGCGGAACGCTAGAAGGGACAGAGATGTTCGACAAGATCCTGATCGCGAACCGGGGGGAGATCGCCTGCCGGGTCATCAAGACCGCCCGCAAGATGGGCATCAAGACAGTGGCCGTCTATTCCGACGCCGACCGCCATGCGCTGCATGTGCAGATGGCCGACGAGGCGATCCATATCGGTCCTCCGCCCGCGAACCAGTCCTATATCGTGATCGACAGGATCATGGACGCGATCAGGGAAAGCGGCGCCCAGGCGGTGCATCCGGGCTATGGGTTCCTGTCCGAGAACAGGCTTTTCGCCGAGGCGCTGGAGAAGGCAGAGGTCGCCTTCATCGGCCCGCCTGCCAGCGCCATCGAGGCGATGGGCGACAAGATCACCTCGAAGAAGCTCGCCGCCGAGGCAGGCGTCTCGACCGTGCCGGGCTATATGGGCCTGATCGAGGATGCCGCCGAAGCGGTGAAGATCAGCCGCGAGATCGGCTATCCGGTGATGATCAAGGCCTCCGCGGGCGGCGGCGGCAAGGGCATGCGGATCGCCTGGAACGACCAGGAGGCGCGCGAGGGCTTCCAGGCCTCGAAGAACGAGGCCGCCAACAGCTTCGGCGACGACCGCATCTTCATCGAGAAATTCGTAACCCAGCCGCGCCATATCGAGATCCAGGTGCTGGCCGACACCCATGGAAACTGCGTCTATCTGCATGAGCGCGAATGCTCGATCCAGCGCCGGAACCAGAAGGTGATCGAAGAGGCGCCCTCGCCCTTCCTCGACGAGGCGACGCGGCGCGCCATGGGCGAGCAGGCGGTCGCGCTGGCGCGCGCCGTCGGCTATTGCAGCGCGGGCACGGTCGAGTTCATCGTCGATGGCGACAGGAATTTCTATTTCCTAGAGATGAACACCCGGCTGCAGGTCGAACACCCGGTGACCGAGCTGATCACCGGCATCGATCTCGTGGAGCAGATGATCAACATCGCCGCGGGCAAGACGCTGCCCTTCGCGCAGAAGGATCTGAAGATCAACGGCTGGGCCATGGAAAGCCGGCTTTATGCCGAGGATCCCTACCGCAACTTCCTGCCCTCGATCGGGCGGCTGACCCGCTATCGCCCGCCAGCGGAATCGGCACATGACGCGGCCATCGTCCGCAACGATACCGGCGTCTACGAGGGCGGCGAGATCTCGATGTATTACGACCCGATGATCGCCAAGCTCTGCACCTGGGCGCCGACCCGGGCGCAGGCCATCGACGAGATGCGGACCGCGCTCGACGCCTTCGAGGTCGAGGGGATCGGGCACAACCTGCCGTTCCTCTCTGCGGTGATGGACCATCCCAAGTTCTGCTCGGGCGAGATCAGCACCGCCTTCATCGCCGAGGAATATCCCGACGGCTTCGCGGGCGTCAGCCTGCCCGAGCCCGAATTGCGCAAGGTGGCGGCGGCGGCCGCCGCGATGTTCCGCGTGGTCGAGATCCGGCGCGCGCGCATCTCGGGGCGGATGGACAATCACGAACGCACCGTCGGCGGCGACTGGGTCGTGGTGGCCCAGGGCGAGAGCTTCCCGCTGAAGGTGAGCGCCGACCGCGAGGGGGCCACGATCCAGTTCCAGGGCGGCGATCATCACCGCATCACCTCGGACTGGACCCCGGGCCAGCCGCTGGCGGTCCTGCATATCGATGGCGAGCCGCTTGTTCTCAAGGTGGCGCAGAGCTCGCATGGTTTCGTGATCCGCCATCGCGGCGCCGAGTTGAAGGTGCAGGTCTTCACGCCGCGTCAGGCCGAGCTTGCCGCGCTGATGCCCGAGAAGCTGCCGCCCGACACCTCGAAACTCCTGCTCTGCCCGATGCCCGGCCTGATCGTGACCGTCGATGTCGAGGAGGGCCAGGAGGTCCAGGAAGGTCAGGCGCTCTGCGTCGTCGAGGCGATGAAGATGCAGAACACGCTGCGCGCCGAGAAGAAGGGCATCGTCGCCAGGATCAATGCCGGCCCCGGCGAAAGTCTGGCCGTCGACGAAGTGATCATGGAGTTCGAATGATCCGATGACGCAGGCCCCGTCGAAGAAGCTGGACATCGTGACCGTCGTGTTCTCGGGTGAGCTTGCGCTGCTGCGCTTGCAGGCGCGTTCGATTGCCCGCGAGTTCGACCCCGCCGCTCTGGGCGAGATCTTCGTCATCATCAACGATCACGAGGAGGCGGCCTGCGTGGCGGCGGTCGAGGCAATGCGCGCCGATTACGGCCCGTTCGCCGACAGGCTGAAGGTCGTCCGGCCCGACACGTTGCTGTCGGTCTGCCCGACCCTCGGGGCGCGGCTTGAGAGGTTTTACCTGACCCATCTTCGGGGGGTGGGACGAAAACTGCGCGGCGCGGGCGGAGGCTGGCGCAGAAATGGCGGCTGGGGGATGCAGCAGGTCTTCAAGCTGCTGGCTGCAAGGCTGGGGTCGTCCCCCTATCTTCTTGTTCTCGACGCGAAGAACCAGTTCGTCGCGCCCGTCACCGGCTCGGATTTCGTGGCCGATGACGGGCGGCCGCGAAGCCGCGCGGTCGAGACGGCAGAAAAGCAGCAAGGCTGGATCAGGGCGTCTTTTGCCAAGCTTGCTTTGCCGGAACCAGCCTCCCTGGCCACGGCCCCGCCGACGATCACGCCGGTGGTCTTCGCCCGCGAGCATCTGAGATCCGCCCTGGCCCTGATCGAGGAAAAGCTGGGGCCGATCGAGCTGTTCTTTGCCCGGCGCCGGGGGAAGGCGACCGAGTTCATGCTTGTCTATGCCGCTCTCGATCAGGGCAGGGGAAGGTGGTGGGAGCTTCACGCCGAGGGGCTGCCCGCCTCCTTCTCGCTGTTCTCCGTTTCCGGAATAGGCCAGATCGAGGCTCTGATCGCCGATGCGCGGCGCGGCGATTGCAAGCTGATCGGCATCCATCGCCGCCTCCTGTCCGCCCTCAACGAGGCCACCAACGATACCGCCCGCAAGGAGCTTGTCGCCTTCTGGCGCGAGCGCGACCTCATACGCTCCGACAGCGAGATCGAGGCAGTGTTTCATGCCTAGGGCGTCGGGGCAAAGCGGGGGCGGTTTCGTTCAGCGCCGGTCGCGGACTTCCTGCTGGCGCAGCGGGATCTTGTCGATCGAGCGCGAGATCTCGCGGACGTTCCAGGGCATCGGCTTGCGGAACTTGACCTCGCCATCCTTGCCGATCAGCACCAGCATGAAGCCGCGCGGGCGCAGTTTCATGCGCAACTCGGAGCGGGCGTCGGGGTCGGTATCGACGATCACAACCACGTCACGTTCGGCAAGCTCGTCGATGCGCTCGGTCAGAAGCTGCATCTGGGTCCGGTATTGCGGGTCGGCCGGGCTGTCGGCAAAGACCACCACCGGCCGCGCCATCCAGTGGAAGTCGGACAGCCGGACACCTTCGGCCGCGAGCACCTCGTTGCGGTCGGCTTCCCAGCGCGCCAGCGGGTCGGGTTCGCTGACCGCGTCGGCGGTTCCGGCCAGCGGCACGAGCGCGACCCATGCCATGATCGTCAGGTGTTTTTTCATGAGCCCTCCTGTCGGCCAAGATATAGGCGCAGGCGGGCGGAAAGCGAAGTCTGAACCCGCGCCCGGCGCGGTTCATGCAGAAGAAGGACGGATCCGATGACGGACAAGACCACACGCTGGGCCGCGCTGGCCGAGAAGGAATTGCGCGGCAAGCCGCTCGACGCCCTGACCTGGGAGACGCCCGAGGGCATTCCGGTCAAGCCGCTTTACACCGAGGCCGATACCGAAGGGCTGGCCCATATGGGCTCGATCCCCGGCGAGGCGCCCTTCACGCGCGGACCCAAGGCCACGATGTATGCCGGCCGGCCCTGGACGATCCGGCAATATGCGGGCTTCTCGACGGCCGAGGAATCGAACGCCTTCTACCGCAAGGCGCTGGCTGCCGGGCAGCAGGGCGTGTCGGTGGCCTTCGACCTCGCGACCCACCGGGGCTATGACAGCGACCATCCGCGCGTCGTCGGCGATGTCGGCAAGGCGGGCGTGGCCATCGACAGCGTCGAGGACATGAAGATCCTCTTCGACGGCATCCCGCTGGGCGACATTTCCGTCTCGATGACCATGAACGGCGCGGTGATCCCGATCCTCGCGAGCTTCATCGTCGCGGGCGAAGAGCAGGGCGTCGACCGCAGGCAGCTTTCCGGCACAATCCAGAACGACATCCTGAAGGAGTTCATGGTCCGGAACACCTATATCTATCCGCCCGAACCCTCGATGCGGATCATAGCCGACATCATCGAGTACACCTCGACCGACATGCCGCGCTTCAACTCGATCTCGATCTCGGGCTATCACATGCAGGAGGCGGGCGCGAACCTGGTGCAGGAGCTTGCCTTCACGCTCGCGGACGGCAAGGAATACGTGAAGACGGCGCTTGCGCGCGGGCTCGATGTCGATGCCTTCGCCGGCAGGCTCAGCTTCTTCTTCGCCATCGGAACGAACTTCTTCATGGAGATCGCGAAGCTCCGTGCCGCGCGGTTCCTGTGGCACCGGATCATGTCCGAGTTCGGGCCCAAGAACCCGAAATCGCTGATGCTGCGCACCCATTGCCAGACCTCGGGCGTCAGCCTGGCCGAGCAGGACCCCTATAACAACGTCGTCCGCACCGCCTATGAGGCGATGAGCGCGGTTCTGGGCGGCACCCAGTCGCTCCATACCAACGCCTTCGACGAGGCGATCGCGCTGCCGACCGAATTCTCGGCCCGGATCGCGCGGAACACCCAGCTGATCCTGCAGAACGAGACCAAGGTCACGAAGGTCGTCGATCCGCTGGCGGGGTCCTACTATGTCGAGAAGCTGACCGCGGACCTGGCCGATGCGGCCTGGGCGATCATCTGCGAGATCGACGAGATGGGCGGCATGACCAAGGCGGTGGCCTCTGGCATGCCCAAGCTCCGGATCGAGGAGGCCGCCGCCCGCTGGCAGGCCCGGGTCGACCGCGGCGAAGAGGTGATCGTCGGCGTCAACAAGTTCCGGCTCGAGAAGGAAGACGAGATCGACATCCTGGATGTCGACAATGTCAGAGTCCGCCAGAGCCAGGTGGCCCGCATCGAGAAGATCCGGGCCACCCGCGATCAGGCCGCCTGCGATCACGCGCTGGCGGCTCTGGAAGAGGCCGCGCGAAGCGGCGAAGGGAACCTCTTGCGGCTGGCGGTCGAGGCCGCCCGCACGCGCGCCACGGTGGGAGAAATCAGCATGGCGATGGAAAAGGTGTTCGGGAGACACCGCGCCGAGGTCAGGACGCTCTCGGGCGTCTATGGCGCGGCCTATGAGGGCGATGAGGGATTCGCCGCGATCCAGAAATCGGTGGAGGATTTCGCCGAGGAAGAAGGACGGCGGCCGCGGATGCTGGTCGTGAAGATGGGGCAGGACGGGCATGACCGCGGCGCCAAGGTGATCGCGACGGCCTTTGCCGATATCGGCTTCGACGTCGATGTGGGCACGCTGTTCCAGACCCCCGAGGAAGCGGCGCAGGACGCGGTCGACAATGACGTGCACGTGGTCGGGATCTCGTCCCTGGCGGCGGGTCACAAGACCCTGGCGCCCAAGCTGATCGAGGCGCTGAAGGCGCAGGGGGCCGAGGATATCATCGTGATCTGCGGGGGGGTGATCCCGCATCAGGATTACGATTTCCTGCGGCAGGCGGGCGTCAAGGCGATCTTCGGGCCCGGAACGAACATTCCCGCGGCGGCCAATGATATCCTGCGCCTGATCCGCGAAGCCCGCGGCTGATCGGGAGCAAGGCCCGGGCCGCCCTTTCGGGCGGCCCGGGCCAAAAGTTTTCGGCGAAAACTTTTGCAGGACTTTTCGTCGAAAAGTCCTGTGGGCCTATTGCGCAGGGGCCGCGCCCTTTCTGCCTGTCGGTGCTGCGAGCAACCTGAGCGCGGCATAGCCCAGAACCGCCGAGATCGCAGAGCCGCTCAGCACGCCGAGGCGGACGTCGTTCATCAGGACCGGATCGGCATAGCTCAGCGAGCCGATGAAGAGCGACATTGTGAAGCCGATCCCGGCAAGGCAGGACAAGCCGTAGATATGGATCCATCCGACCCCGTCAGGCAGCCGCGCGAGGCCGGATTTGACCATCGCGAAGGTGATCGCGAAGACCCCGACCTGCTTGCCGAGCACAAGACCCAGCGCCACCCCCATCGGCAGTGGTTGCAGCAGGTCCGAGAAGGAAATGCCGGTCAGCACCACGCCTGCATTGCCGAAGGCGAAGATCGGCAGGATCAGATAGAGCACATAGGGCG
Source organism: Rhodovulum sp. MB263 (assembly GCF_002073975.1). NCBI lineage: Bacteria > Pseudomonadati > Pseudomonadota > Alphaproteobacteria > Rhodobacterales > Paracoccaceae > Rhodovulum > Rhodovulum sp. MB263. The sequence goes on from NZ_CP020384.1 coordinate 1,869,105, forward strand.
AGAGCGCGTGCTCGAGCGCGTGCAGCGGCGATTTTCCCCATTTGTCGCGCAGCGGAATGCAGAAGGCGGTGGCCACGCCCGCGATGGTCGCATGCACGCCCGATTTCAGCACGAAGAACCACATGATGGTCCCCAGCAGCACCATCGGCGCCACCCGGTGCGCGCCCTTGAGGTTCAGCCAGATCAGCCCGGCCAGCGGCAGCAGCGCCATCAGCAGATAGTCGACCTTCAGATCTGCGGTATAGAACAGCGCGATGATGACGATGGCCCCGAGATCGTCGAGGATCGCCAGGGTCAGAAGAAACACCTTCAGCGCCGCCGGCACGCGGTCGCCCAGAAGCGCCAGCACCCCGAGCGCGAAGGCGATGTCGGTCGCGGCCGGGATGGCCCATCCCGACAGCGTCTCGGGGCTGCCCCAGTTGAAGGCCGCGAAGATCAGCGCGGGCACCGCCATGCCGCCCACTGCCGCCATGCCCGGCAAGACCACATCGGCCGGTTTCTTGAGCTTGCCTTCCATCATCTCGCGCTTAAGTTCCAGCCCGATGAGGAAGAAGAAAACGGCCATCAGGCCGTCATTGATCCACAGGATCAGCGGTTTCTCCAGCCCCCCGCCATTGAGCAGGACCGAGAAGGTCGCTCCGAGGGTGTCGTCGTAAAAGGGTTGCAGGGGCGAATTTGCGACGATCAGGGCGGCGAGGGCCGCAAGCATCAGCAGGATACCGCCTGAGGCTTCGTGGCCGAAAAACTTGTCGAGCGCGCGGAGCAGCATTGAATCTCCCGATTTTATTTGATTCTACGTTTGCGAAATGGGGTCTGGCCTGTGGATGTCAATTGCGCCCGGCGATCCTGCCGTGAAACTCTGAACATGCGACCGCCGGGTGTGAGCCTGCGGCAGGAATGGGGCACTATGCGCAGATCTTGGGGATCGCTCGCGCGGAGATCGTTTCGCAGCGGGCTTTGCATCGAAAGGCCCGGCCCGAGAAGCGGCCGGCCCGGGCCTGAACGGCGCCTTGCCGGGGGCTGTCGAGGCATGCGTGACGGCCCGTACGACGGCCGGTATCAAGGCCCTTACGAAAGCCACGGCGCAGGGGCGGGCACAGGGGCAGGCACAGGGACGGGCGGTCGCCTCCGGAGCCCTTTCTTGCCCTGTCGACCGATCGCCCGGACCCGGGCGTTCTTCGCAGGGCGGCCCGCTGTGCTTTCGCCGGGCTCGCGGATGCCTTGCCGGAGGCGCGGCCTCCGGTGTCGCTCTGGCAGCCCGGCGACGGGCCGCGCCCCGCATCCATGCCGGGATTCTCGAATGACGGCGGATATTTGCCGCAAGGGCGCCGGGGGACGTGCAGGGCGGCCGAATGACCGACCTGACTCTGCCGCGATGGCGGGCTAATCTCGTTCCATGTCGCTCTGGTCCCGCATCGCCGACGCCGTTTCCGCCCTGGCCAAGGGCGAGAGTCTTGCGGCCGTCTTCGACCGGCTGCGCACGCCGCCCGAACGCAGCGTCGCCTTCACCATCGCGGTGATCGCGCTCGGGGCGAAGATGGCCAAGGCCGATGGCCGGGTTACCCGCGACGAGGTCGCGGCCTTCCGCGAGGTGTTTTCCATCCCGCCGGGCGAAGAGGCCAACGCGGCCCGGGTCTTCGATCTGGCCCGGCAGGACGTGGCCGGCTTCGAGGATTATGCCCGCCGCATCCGCCGCATGTTCCGCGAGACCCGGGGGCCGCTCAGCGACCTGATGGAGGGGCTGTTCTTCATCGCCCTGGCCGATGGCGACTATCATCCCGGCGAGGACGCCTTCCTGGCCCGGGTGGCCGAGATCTTCGGGCTGAGCGAGCGTCAGTTCCGCACGCTCCGCGCCCGTTTCGTGCCCGAGGCCGTGCCCGATCCCTATACCGTTCTCGGCGTCGATCCGACCGATGATCTGGACACCATCCGCAAGGTCTGGCGGGCCGAGGTGCGCGAGACCCATCCCGACCGGATGCAGGCGCGGGGCGTGCCCGAAGAGGCGATCAAGCTGGCCGAGCGCCGGCTGGTCGCGATCAACCAGGCCTGGGAGACCATCGTCGCGGACCACGCGGCGTGAGGATCGCCACCTATAATGTCGAATGGTTCAATGCGCTCTTCGACGACGAGGGCCAGCTTCTCGGGGGCGAGGGCCCGTCGGGACGCCATGGTCTCGCGCGGCAGGATCGCATCGCGGCGCTGGGGATCGTCTTTTCCGCGCTCGATGCCGATGCGGTGCTGGTGGTCGAGGCGCCCGCCGAGAACGGGCGGCGCAGCACCGTCCGGGCGCTCGAGAACTTCGCCCGGGTCTTCGGGCTCCGGGCGCGGCGGGCGCTGATCGGCTTCGGCAACGACACCCAGCAGGAAATCGCGCTGCTCTACGACCCCGACCGGCTGAAGGCCCGCCACGACCCGCAGGGCGCGCCGACCGGCCGCAAGGGGGCAGCGGATGCGCCGCGCTTCGACGGCGTCTTTCGCTGGGATGTCGATGTCGATGCGGCGCCCGATCTGATCCGCTTCTCCAAACCGCCGCTCGAACTGGCGGTCGAGACGGCGGCCGGGGTCCGGTTCCGGATGATCGGGGTCCATGCCAAGTCGAAGGCACCGCATGGCGCGCGCAGTCCCGATGAGGCGATCCGGATCTCGATCCAGAACCGGCGCAAGCAGCTGGCGCAATGCATCTGGCTTCGGCAGCGGATCGAGACCCATCTCGACGCGAGCGTGCCCCTGATCGTGCTGGGCGATTTCAACGACGGTCCGGGGCTCGACGAATACGAGAAGCTCTTCGGTCGTTCGGGCGTCGAGATCGTTCTGGGGCAGGGCGAGGCGCCCGAGCGGCGGCTGTTCGATCCGCATGCGCGCGAGGCGCTGCAGGGGCTTCTGGCGGCACAGCCCGCCTCGGCGCGGTTCTTCGTGCCGACAACCGGGCGGTACCTGTCGGCGCTGCTCGACTATGTCATGATATCGGAGGATCTTCGTGCGCACGGACCGCGCTGGCGGATCTGGCATCCCTTCGACGATCCGGATCTCTACCGCATCCCCGAGCTGCGCGAGGCGCTGCTGACGGCTTCCGACCATTTTCCGGTCAGCCTCGATATCGCGATCTGAACCGTGCGCTTCATTTTTCCGCATCGCGGGCCTATATTGAGCGCATGAGACACAGGCTTGCCTTGGTTCCGCTTCTGGCGCTTCTGCTGAGCGCCTCGCCGGTCCTTGCCCAGGACAGGGGAGGGGCCGACGGCGAGAGTGGCATGAGCGAGGGGCTAGGCCTGCTCGGCGAGGGGATGCAGATGTTTCTCAAGGGGCTCGGCGACGAGCTCGAGCCGCGGCTGCGCGACTTCGCCGAGACGGCAAAGCCCGCGCTGACCCGGCTGATGGAACTGATCGACGATCTCGATGCCTATGAGCTGCCCGAGCGCCTGCCCAATGGCGACATCATCATCCGCCGCAAGCCCGATGCGCCGCCGCTGTCCGAGCCCGAGGCACGCCCCGGGGCCGAGATCGAGATCTGAGCGGCCGTCCCGGGGGCAGCAGGCCTGATCCGGCGGCCGGCCCTGGCCTGCCGGCGGTCTTCCTGGGACCGGGCGGCTGCGCCATCCGGCGGCCCTGATGCGCCCCGCGCCCTTCAGTCGTCTCGGACCCGCATGCTGGTCTCGACCCCGAGCGCCTTGGCAAGCGAGGCGAAGCGCGCCTGAGCGACCTCGCCGAACAGCGGCACTGCCGGCTCGGCAAGGATCAGTTCCAGTTGCTTTTTCCGGGGGTAGTGGCGCAGCTCGGCCAGGCTGTCAGGGGCATGCAGCGAGAACATCGCGCCGAAGCGCATTGCCTTGCCCAGCACTTCGGCCTGGCGCATCCGGGCGGCGTCGAGCAGCGAGAAGAGCGGCTCGAACCGGCTGCCCGCGCGGCTGTTCTTGTAGCGATGCAGCAGCGAGACGCCGAGGAACACCCGTTCCCAGTGTTCCAGCCCGCCCAGATTGGCCTGTGTGGCGATATCGAAACAGATCTCGTGGCGGTAATCGGGATGCGCGCGCCAGGCGGTGTCATGCAGCAGGCAGGCCGCGCGGATCAGCCGCCGCTTGTCGGGAGCGGCATCGCCGAAGAGCGGCAGGATGAAATTGTAAAGCCGGCTGCCGAAACCGGGCTGGCGGGCCGAGCTTTGCTCGGCGAAGCGGCAGGCCTCGATCAGCGGGTCCCGGGCGCGTAGATCCTCGGGCATCTGCTCGTAAAGAAGCCCTTCGCGAATGCCATAGCTCGAGACCGCGATCTCGCAGGGGCGCAGATGCGCGACGAGCTTCCTGAGCACCTGCCCGGCATAGGGCACCAGCGCCATGCGGTCGGCCGAGGTCCCGGTCCTCTGGCGCAGCGCGTCCGGATCCGAGGCGGCGATCCAGTCGATGGTGTCCGACAGCGAGGCCTGGGTCATGCGATATTCGTGAAGCACGGTCAGCGGATAGCCGCGCCGCTCGATGTCGAGCCGGGCGATGGCGCGCCAGGAGCCCCCGACGAGATAGAGCCGGGGCGGCGCGACCGGCATCGCGGCGGCGAGGTCTTCGATTTCCCGGGCGATGTAGCGCTCCAGATCCTTCCTGTCGCCGGGGAGGTCGCGCAGCTTGAGCGGTCCCAGCGGCGCGGTGCCGCGCGCGCCGACCGTGCCGCTCCTGAGTTCGGCCAGCTCCATCGAAGAGCCGCCGATATCGCAGACGATGCCTTCGGCCCCGGGCCAGCCCAGCAGCACGCCCTGCGCCGACAGGCGTGCCTCTTCCGTGCCGTCGATCACCAGCGGGCTCAGCCCGGTCTCGCGCTCGATCTCGGCGCGGAATTCGGGCCCGTCCTCGGCATCGCGCATCGCCGCGGTGGCGACCACGCTGAGCGGGGTGGCATCCATCGCCTCGGCCAGAAGGGCAAAGCGGCGCAGCGCGGCCAGTGCCCGGACACGCCCCTCGGGCGACAGGCGGTTGGTTTCGCTCAGGCCCGCGCCGAGCGCGCACATGACCTTTTCGTTGAAGAAATAGGCCGGACTGCGCGCCGCGCCGTCGAAGACCACCATCCTGACAGAGTTCGATCCGATATCGACCACGCCGACGCGCGAAAGCGCGCGCGCTTCCGGTCCGCCGAACAGAGGTCGCCCGAAAGGATCCCATGCATTGGGGCGATCCTCGGCCTGTCCGTCCATGAAGAGCCTTTCCTGCGGCGTGCGCGGGGACAATGCCAAACTTCCGAAGTCGCGGTCAATCCTTGACCTTCGCAAGCTGCCGCACATCGCCGGCCCCGGCCGAGCCCCGGCCCGAAAGCGACGCGTTCTCCATGAAGAAACGGTGGCAGTTGAAGGCGTTCGGTCCGGCCTCGGCGCGCAGGAAGCTGCCATTGGGCTGCATCACCCAGCTTTGCGCCTCGTCGGCGAGATTGGCGGTCATGATCTGGTCGGTGATCTGCGCCTTCACCGTGGGGTTCGTGCATTCGACCAGTGTCTCGACCCTGCGGTTGAGGTTGCGGCCCATCCAGTCTGCCGACGAGATGTAGACGCGGGCATCGGGCGAGGGCAGGCCATAGCCGTTGCCGAAGCAGACGATGCGCGAATGCTCGAGAAAGCGGCCGATGATCGACTTGACCCGGATGTTCTCGGACAGGCCCTTGATGCCGGGCCGGATGCCGCAGATGCCGCGCACCACCAGCTCGATCTTCACGCCCGCATTCGAGGCCGCGTAAAGCGCGTCGATCACGTCGGATTCGATCAGCGAATTCATCTTGGCCCAGATATGGGCGGGCCGGCCGTTGCGGGCATGCTCGGTCTCTTCGGCGATCCGCTGCATCAGCGTCGATTTCAGCGACAGCGGCGAGATCGACAGGTTCTCCAGATGCGCAGGCTCGGCATAGCCGCCGACATAGTTGAAGACCTTGGTCGCGTCGCGTCCCAGCGCCGGATCGCAGGTGAACAGCGACAGGTCGGTATAGATCCGGGCGGTGATCGGGTGGTAGTTGCCGGTGCCGTAATGGGTATAGGTCACCAGCTGATCGCCCTCGCGCCGTACCACGGTGCTGATCTTGGCATGGGTCTTGTAGTTGATGAAGCCGTAGATCACATGCGCGCCCGAGCGCTCCAGCCGGCGCGACTGGCGGATGTTCGCGGCCTCGTCGAAGCGGGCCTTCAGCTCGACCAGCGCGGTGACCGACTTGCCGTCCTCGGCCGCCTCGCACAGCGCCTCGACGATGGGCGAATTCTTCGAGGTCCGGTAGAGCGTCTGCTTGATCGCCACCACATCCGGGTCGCGCGCCGCCTGCTGCAGGAAGCGCACCACCATGTCGAAGGTCTCGTAGGGGTGATGCAGCAGCATGTCCTTCTGCCGGATCGCGGCGAACATGTCGCCGTCATGGTCCTGGACGCGTTCGGGCACACGCGGTGTGAAGGGCGGCCACAAGAGGTCGGGGCGCTCGTCGATCACCAGTTCCTTCAGATCGGCCACGCCGATGATGCCGCGCACCTCGATCACCTCTTCCTCGGTGATGTGCAGCTCGCGGATGATGACCGAGCGCAGCCGTTCGGGCGCGCCCGCCGACAGCTTCATGCGCACCACCTCGCCGCGGCGGCGGCGTTTGAGCGCGACCTCGAATTCGCGCACCAGGTCCTCGGCCTCGTCCTCGACCTCGAGATCGCTGTCGCGCAGCACCCGGAAGGTGCAGCTTCCGACCTCGCGATAGCCCGGGAAGAGCGAGCCCAGATGCACCAGCAGCAGCTCTTCCATCGGCAGGAAGCGCTGTTGCCCGTCCTCGGCCGGCAGCCGCACGAATCGCTGGATCTGATGCGGGATCGGCAGCAGCGCCTGCAGCGGGTGGCCGTCCCGCTCGCGTTCAAGCTGCAGCGCCAGGCAGAAGCCGGTATTAGGAATGAAGGGGAAGGGGTGGGCCGGGTCGATCGCCAGCGGCGAGAGCACCGGAAACACCTTCTGCAGGAAGTATTCCTCGAGATGGGCGCGGTCGGCCGCGGTCAGCCGCGCGCGGGTGAGGATGTGGATGCCCGCATCCTCCATCTCGCGCCGGAGCCTGTTCCAGGCGGTCTGTTGCGATTGCAAAAGCTTGCGGGCGTCGCGGTCGATCAGCACCAGTTGCTCGGCCGGTGTCAGCCCGTCGGCAGCCGGCACGATGCTGCCCTTCCTGGCCAGCTCGCGCAGACCGGCCACCCGCACGGTGTAGAATTCATCGAGATTGGTCGCCGAGATCGACAGGAAGCGCACCCGCTCGAGCAGCGGCACCCGCGGATTGGACGCCTCTTCGAGGACGCGCCAGTTGAAGCCGAGCCAGGACAGCTCGCGATTATGGAACCGCTTCGGGCCGAGCCGTTGGGGTTCGGGGATCTCGACGGCATCCGGAAACGGGGCAACCAGGAAATCGGCTTGGGTCATGGCGGCGCTTATGGGCGATCACTGTGAAGGAAGGATGACATCTAATCGCGCGGCCCCGAGCCATTGTCCAGCACTTCGCGGGCGAGGCGAAGACCGGGCTTGCGGCCGCTGGCCAGGGCCTCGCGGTCGATCGCGGCCACGGTTTCGGCCGCTGCGGCGAAAGAGCGTTCCATGCGCCCGACGAGATAGTCGATGAGTTCGGGGCCGACGGCGATCTGGCGGTCCGAGAACAGCTTGACCAGCACCGCGGCCAGCAGCGCGTCGTCGGGCGGCGTGAGATGGGCGGTTGCGGCGGCCTGCACCCGGCTTGCGAGATCGGGCAGGTGCAGCCCCCATTCGAGCGGCGCGCGGCGGGCGGTCATCAGCAGCGTCCCGCCCTCGGCGGCCAGCAGGTTGTGCAGATGGAACAAGGCATCCTCGGCCGGCATCCGGCCCGCGATCCGGTCGGCATCCTCGACGGCGATCGCGCCATGGGCGGCCAGCGCCGGCAGCTCGGCCTGGGGCAGGTCGCGGGCATGGATCACCTCGGCCGCGGCGAGATCGGCCCAGACATGCACGAGATGGGTCTTGCCCGAGCCCTCGGAACCGATCAGCACAAGCTTGCGCGCGGGCCAGTCCTGCCAGGCCTCGATCTGCTGCACCGCAAGCGCATTGGCGGGGGCGACGAAAAAGGCGGCCCGGCCGCGGGCGGGCCGCACGGGAAGGTCGAATGCGAGTTGCCGGGCCATCTCAGGCACTATCCTCGTCGGAGGCGAGACCTTCGCAGGCGTCACTTTCGAAGGCGGGGGGCGCCTCCGGTCCGGTCTGGCCCGAGGTGCCGCGATAAAGCCGGCTGTCCTTGTATTGCGCGATGAAGAAGCGGGTGAGCACCCCCAGAGAGGCCGCCACCGGGACCGCCGCCAGCAGGCCGACGAAGCCGAACAGCGATCCGAAGGCCGACAGCGCGAAGATCAGCCAGACCGGATGCAGCCCGACCGAGCCGCCGACCAGTTTCGGCGTCAGCACATGGCCCTCGATCTGCTGGCCGGCAAGGAAGATGCCGCCCGCAATCGCGATCATCCACCACTCGCCCCAGAACTGGAACAGCGCCAGCCCCAGCGCCAGCGTGCCGCCCACCACCGCGCCGACATAGGGAATGAACGAGATCATCCCGGCGACGAAGCCCACGATCAGCCCGTAATTCAGCCCCAGAAGGCCCAGCGCCACCGCATAGAACACGCCCAGGATCAGGCAGACCGTGCCCTGGCCGCGGATGAAGCCCGCCAGCGTCCGGTCGACCTCGCCCGCCAGGCGACGGATCACCGGCGCATGGTCGCGCGGCAACAGCTTGTCGACCTCGGCCACCATCCGGTCCCAGTCCATCAGCAGATAGAAGGTGATGACCGGCACCAGCACGATCAGCACGACCAGATCGACGATGCCCACGACCGAGGTCAACACCCCGTTCAGAAGCTCGCCGCCCTTGGCCTGTATCGCCTCGCCGATGCCGGTCAGGGTCTTGCGGATGGTCGAGCCGTTATCGGCCAGGGACGGGAAGCGTTCGGTCAGGAAGGCATGGAGATGGCCCGCGATATCGGGTGCGGTATTGGCCAGCGCCACCGCCTGCTCGATCAGCGTCGGCAGCACCAGGAGCGCGCCCAGCACGAAGATCACCAGTGCGCAAAGCGTGATCGTCACCGTCGCGCCCACCCGCGACAGGCCTGCCCGCTCCAGCCGGTCGGCGACCGGATCTAGGAAATAGGCCACCGCCATCCCCACCAGGAAGGGCATCATCACATCGCCCAGCAGCATCAGGATCAGAATGATCACCGCTGCCGCGATACCCCAGTATTTTGCCTGCGCCCGGACCGGCAAGCCCATGCGTTCTCTCCCGTATCGGTTGCATTCCGTATTGGCCCAGACCGGGGCTCCGCGCAAGGGCGGCGCTTGTCTGGTCGTTCGCGATGACATAGGAGGGCAGGGACGTCAATTCACGAGGCCCGATCCGAAAATGCGCCTGTCCCGCTATTTCCTGCCCGTCCTGAAGGAGACCCCTTCCGAAGCCCAGATCGCCAGCCACCGCTTCATGCTGCGCGCGGGCATGATCCGCCAGCAGGCGGCGGGGATCTATTCCTGGCTGCCGCTGGGCTTCAAGGTGCTCAAGAGGATCGAGGCCATCGTCCACGAGGAACAGATCCGCGCGGGCCATATCCCGATGCTGATGCCGACCCTGCAATCGGCCGATCTGTGGCGCGAGAGCGGGCGCTACGACGCCTATGGTCCCGAGATGCTGCGGATCACCGACCGCCATGGCCGCGACATGCTGTACGGGCCCACCAACGAGGAGATGATCACCGACATCTTCCGCGCGCATGTGGCCAGCTACAAGGATCTGCCGCTGACGCTTTATCACATCCAGTGGAAGTTCCGCGACGAGGTCCGTCCGCGTTTCGGGGTGATGCGGGGCCGCGAATTCTACATGAAGGACGGCTATAATTTCGACATCGACTACGACAGCGCGATCCATGCCTATAACCGGCATATGGTCAGCTATCTGCGCAGCTATGAACGGATGGGGCTGAAGGCGATCCCGATGCGCGCCGATAGCGGGCCGATCGGTGGCGACGACACCCATGAATTCCTGGTGCTGGCCGATACCGGCGAATCCGAGGTGTTCTATGACAGTGCCATTCTCGATCTGACCCTGGGCGCGCGGCAGGTGAATTACGACGACCGCGCCGAATGCGCGCAGATCGTGAAGGAATGGACCGCGCCCTATGCCCGCACCGACGAGACCCATGACGAGGCGCTTTACGCCGCCATCCCCGAGGACCGCCGCAAGACCTCGCGCGGGATCGAGGTCGGCCAGATCTTCTATTTCGGCACCAAGTATTCCGAGCCGATGGGCGCCACCGTCGTCAATGACAAGGGCGAGCGGGTGCCGGTCCATATGGGCAGCCACGGCATCGGCGTGTCGCGTCTGGTCGGCGCGCTGATCGAGGCCAATCATGATGACAGGGGCATCATCTGGCCCGAAGGCGTGACGCCCTTCCATTGCGGCATCGTCAATCTCAAGCAGGGCGATGCCGAGGCCGACGCCGCCTGCAAGGGGCTCTACCAGGCGCTGACCGAGAAGGGGCTCGAGCCGCTTTACGATGACCGCGAGGAACGCGCCGGCGCCAAATTCGCCACCATGGATCTGATCGGCCTGCCCTGGCGGATCACCGTCGGCCCGCGCGGGCTGAAGACCGGCGTGGTCGAACTGACCTCGCGCCGGACCGGCGAAAGCGAGGAGATGAGCCCCGAGGCAGCCATCGCCCGGGTCGCCGAGATCTACGCGCCCCACCGCACCGGCTCGCATTGGGAGCCGATGGCAAAATCGAGCTTCCATACCTGGCTCTGAACGGCAGGCCAGGGGTCTGGGGTAGCGCCCGGATTGTCGAGATGAAAGCCGGCGCGGATACCGTGCGCGCCGGCCTTCATATGTGCCCCCGGGGCCCGGACGCGCGGATTGGTGCGCTGGTGGTCTGTTCGCTTCGCGAGGCGGGCGATGGTTTGCGGGATCGAAGCTGATATCGGTCTCGACCCACCGCTGCACCCCTGCGCCGACGGCGCAACCCGACAGTCTTGTCAGCGGCGAAGCCTGTTCGGGCAAAATCAATGATTGTAAAATAAATACAATTTCCTGTCTTTGGTTCGGTGTGGTGGCCGCACGGGCCCTATCAGCGCAGCGCGACGCCTGCGATCAGCCGTTTTTGTGCCTCGGACACGCCCCGGATGAGGCAGTTTCCGGATCTCGACGCGGTCCGGCAGGTCCAGATACCGCGCGCTTTGCCGGGACCTGTCGCCCGAGACGCAGGCCCAGAGTCTCGCTCGCGTCCATCACGAGGCTTCGGTTATGGACAGCGCTTTCCTTCAGAACCCGCGCGGGCCGGTTGGCCGGGGCATCGTACCAAGGGATGGCCTTCATTGGCAGACAGGCGCACAGGGGAAGGCCGTTGGCCTCGAGCGCCCGTCCCGGCAAGGGGGCGCTGTCGGCTCGCCGTTCATCCCCCGATCTCGCCGGTCTTCCGCGCAGCGCCGCCCCATCCGTGAAAGGGGGCTCGGCTCCTGCGGGATGGCGTCCAGCCGACCGGGGCCGCAATCACAGGAGGCAATTTTCGGGATCACGCGCGGCGCTTCGGATGCACCGGCTCGCATTGGCATGGACGGTCTGGCCTGATTGCTGGCGGGGTCAGAACGCGTCTTCGACCCGAACGGGCCCGCCAGGGTCTCCGCCTGTCCCGCCTTCACGAAAGCGCGGGCGATCCGGCCTGCCCTTGACCCCGATCCGCAAATCCTGCTCTTTGCGCCCGGCACAGCGACCGGAGATCCCATGACCGCCGTCCCCTTCTCCCGTTTCGAATGGATGATCGCCTGGCGCTATCTGCGCGCCCGCAAGGCCGAGGGCGGGGTCAGTACCATGACCTGGATCAGCCTCGCGGGCATCACGCTTGCGGTCTTCGCGCTGATCGCGACGCTGGCCGTGCGTTCGGGCTTTCGCGAGGAATTCGTCGACACCATCCTCGGCGCCAATGCCCATGTCACGGTCTATGCCGCAAGCGAGGTCAACGCCGCCGGTGTGCGGAGCCGGACCATCTCTGACTACGAGCCCATCGCCGATAAGTTGCGCGCGGTGCCCGGCGTGACCCGGGTCGCACCGCTGATCAAGGGCCAGGTGATGGCGGCCGCCCCAGGTGGCACCGCGGGCGTCGAGGTCTTCGGCATCGCGCCCGCCGATCTGGCCACGATCCCGCGCATCGCCCATCCAGAGGCGCGGGCGGGATCGCTCGAGCGGTTCGGCGAGGGCATCGCCATCGGCTCGGGCGTGGCGCGCGAGCTGGGGGTCGGCATCGGCGACCGGATCCGGCTGATCTCGCCCGACGGGGTCAAGACGCCCTTCGGTACCTCGCCTCGGGTCAACGCCTACAAGGTCACCTATATCTTCACCGCCGGGCGCTACGATATCGACCGCACCCGGGTCTACATGCCTTTCGCCGAGGCCCAGAGCTATTTCAACCGCGAGGGCGTGGCCGATGAATTCGAGGTGATGGTCGCGGATCCCGAACATGTCGACGCCCTGACGCCTGCGCTTCTGCGCGCGGCGGGCGAGCGGGCGCTGATCTGGAGCTGGCGCGACGCCTCGGGCTCGTTCCTGCGCGCGCTCGATGTCGAGGATAACGTGATGTTCATCATCCTCTCGATCCTCGTTCTGATCGCGACCATGAACATCGTCTCGGGGCTGATCATGCTGGTCAAGAACAAGGGCCGCGACATCGGCATCCTGCGCACCATGGGGCTGTCCGAGGGCTCTATTCTCAGGGTGTTCTTCATCTGCGGCGCTTCGGTCGGGCTGATCGGCACCGCCTTCGGGGTGGTGCTGGGCTGTCTCTTCGCGATCTATATCGACCCGATCTTCTCCTTCGTGAATTACGTGGCGGGCGGGGGCGTCTGGGACCCCTCGATCCGGGGCATCTACAATCTGCCCGCCAAGCTGGAACTCAAGGATGTGCTGTCCGCGGTGATCCTGTCGCTGGGCTTGTCCTTTGTCATCACCCTGTTTCCGGCCCGCCGCGCGGCCCGGATGAACCCGGTCGAGGCGCTGCGCTATGAGTGATCCCGTGCTGAGCCTCGAGGCGGTCGAGAAATGCTACAACCGGGGCCTGCCCGGAGAGGTCATGGTGTTGCGGGGCGCCTCGCTGAGGGTCGTGCCCGGCGAGGTGGTGGCGCTGGTCGCGCCGTCGGGGGCTGGCAAATCGACGCTTCTGCATATCGCGGGGCTGCTCGACACGCCCGATAGCGGGGCGGTACGGATCGCCGGGGCCGACATGACCGGCCAGAGCGACCGCCGCCGGACGGCGGCACGCCGCGCCGATATCGGCTTCGTCTACCAGTTTCACCATCTGCTGCCGGAATTTACGGCCCTCGAGAACATCCTGTTGCCGCAACTCGCCGCCGGGACGTCGCGGGCGGCGGCCGAGGCGCGGGCGATGGATCTCCTGACCCGGGTCGGTATCGCGCCTCGCGCCGGGCACCGGCCGGCCGCGCTGTCGGGCGGCGAGCAGCAGCGCGTGGCCTTCTGCCGGGCACTGGCCAACCGGCCGCGGCTCCTGCTGGCCGACGAGCCGACCGGCAACCTCGATCCCGGGACCTCCGAGACCGTTTTCTCGGCGCTCATGGAACTGGTGCGCGACACCGGTCTTGCGGCCCTGATCGCCACGCATAATCTCGACCTTGCCGCGCGCATGGACCGGACCCTGCATTTGGAGGCCGGGCGGCTGGTCTGACGCGGAAGCTCTCGGAGAGGAGGGGCTGCGGACGCCCGGATAACGGCCATGCCATGAGGCTACCGCCCCCTCTGACAGATTTCCGAGGCTTGCGGTCAGGGGGGCAAGGCAGTGCCGCCTGAGTGGGTCTTCTTGCCTGGGCGATAGTGGCCAGGGCTGCCGGAGGTCAGGACCGATAAACCTGTTTGAGACTGCATCGCCTGCCTGTTTCAGGCTGCCCGGGCAGCGAGGGCATAAGGAGCGGGCCTTTCTGGTTGAGCGAGGCACATATCGAACGGCTTCGGCCGTTTGTCGGAATAACAGTCGCCCGGACTGTCTTCTGATCCTCCAGACACCCGCAATTTCAAGGCAAGACCCGTCTGTATGACCGCCGGGGTCAGATCGGGTCCATTTCCTGAAACGGGTTACAGCGGCAGGACCCGCCCGCCATGTATGGGCTGCCGCAGATTGTTCTGCTACCGGGGCGGCCGCTGCTCCGGCATGGGCATGTTCGCCAGGGGCTTCACCAAGCTCGCTCAGCCGGGGTCGGATCGCGACGTCATCATGATTGACAATGTACGCCTCAATCTGGCCGGTTCGGTCGAGCCTGGCCTGCATGACCGAGTGGGCGGAAGGAGAGGTCCACTGCCACCTGTCGCGTGGTCCGCGAGGCCACGCTCGCTTGAGGCTCGCAAGGCGCGTGTCCCGAGACTGTGCGATGGAAGGAGCGGATGACGGTGTTACTGTTCGACGGGACGCGGTCCGGGCTCAGGCGGCGGGCCGGTTCTGACGATGGCCGGAGGCACCGAAGCGCCCCTGAGAGGAGCCGTCCTCTTCGGTGTGGAAGAGCTCGACCTGCCGGCCGAGATCTTGGGCGTCGCTGGCGAGGACCTGGCTGGCGGCGGTCGACTGCTCGACCATGGCCGCGTTCTGCTGGGTGACCGTATCGAGCTGCGAGACGCCGGTATTGATCTCGTTCAGGGTGAAGGACTGATCGGAGACGCCTGTCGCGATCTGGCCGATATGGCTGTAAATCCCGGCCACGGCCGAGATGATCTTCTGCAACTGATCGCCCGCGCTGCTGACCAGCCCGACCCCCTGCTTGACGCTTGCCGAGCTTTCATGGACCAGCCCCTTGATTTCACCGGCCGCGTCGCTGGCACGCTGGGCCAGGGCGCGCACCTCGGAGGCGACCACGGCAAAGCCCCGGCCGGCATCGCCGGCACGGGCCGCCTCGACCCCGGCGTTCAGGGCCAGCAGATTGGTCTGGAAGGCGATATCGTCGATGACGCCCAGGATCTGGCCGATCTTGCGCGAGGAGGCTTCGATATTCGACATCGCGCCGACCGCGTCCTCGACGATCTTGCCGCCCGCCTCGGCGGTATTCTGGGCGTTGCTGGCCGATGCCTCGACTTCCTTGGCCAATGTCGCGGCCGAGCGGGCGCTTGCGGTCAGTTCCTCGATCGCGGCGGCGGTCTGTTCCAGCGTCGCCGCCTGGGTTTCGGTGCGCTGGGACAGATGCGAGGAGGCATCGCCAACCTCCTTGGCGGTGCGTTCGACCTTGCCCGAGAGGGACTTGACCGCCGACATCGCGGAGGACAGCTGCGCGACGGCGGTGTTGTAGGCCTTGCCGAGAATGGCGAGATCGGGGAGTTTCGAGATCGGGACGCGATGGGACAGATCGCGTTGCTGCAGATGTTCGAGCCCTTTGGCGATGGCCTCGATCCCGTGCTGACGCTCGGTGATGTCGGTGGCGATCTTGAGCACCCGGGTGGTCCGGCCGGTCTCGTCGACATGGGCCGCATAGGTGGCCTGGATCCAGACAACCTGCCCATTCTTGTGGAGGCGTGGAAACTGGTCGGTGAACGACTTGCCGTCGGCCAGAGCCTTCCAGAAATTGCGATAGGCCTCGGTCTTGACATAGGCCGGATCGACGAACATCGAATGGTGCTTGCCCACGACTTCATCCAGGGCGTAGCCGAGCACATCGAGGAAATTGGCATTCGCGGTCAGGATGGTGCCGTCCGGCGCGAATTGAATCGTCGCCTGGGTCCGGTCGATCACCGACATGAAGACTTCCGCGATCGCATGCGCCTCTTTCTCTGCTGCAGATTTCCTGGGCCGTCCGAACATGGCGATGACTTCTCTCCGGGGTAATGGGAAGCAGGCTGACCTTACGTCCTTTTGCCTCTATAGTGAGAAGTTCTTCAAAATCCGGTTAAGAGAACTGCCCATTGGGCGGACCCGGTTGCCGCGACCGGTCCGGGCCGGAGGCGGCGTTGAGACCGGCCTTGCGACGGGCTATGATCGGGGCGCTGTGCATGGGCGGGCAGGCATGCCGCCTCTCGTTCCCTGCGCCGATGCGGCGGGCTCCGGGAGGTTGGCGGGATGTGTGGCGGCGACAGCCGGCAGAGCGTGGCGGGGGCCGGACAGGGGCCGGACGCTTCGGAGAGCGCCCCGCCGCGGCGCATCCTCCATGTCGACATGGACGCCTTTTTCGCCTCGGTCGAACAGCGCGACCGGCCCGAGCTTCGCGGTCGGCCGGTTGCGGTCGGGCATGGTCGCTCGCGCGGCGTCGTGGCGGCGGCGAGTTACGAAGCGCGGGAATTCGGGGTGCGCTCGGCGATGCCGTCGGTGACGGCGCTGCGCAAATGTCCCGAGCTGATCTTCGTGCCGCCCCGTTTCGATGTCTATCGCGGGATCTCGGCCGAGATTCACGCGATTTTCGCGGATTATACAGAGCTCGTCGAGCCGCTGTCGCTGGACGAGGCCTATCTCGACGTCAGCCTTGCCTGCGCCGGCGGCCGGCCGGCCAGCGCGATCGCGGAAGAGATCCGGGCCCGGATCCATGCAACGACCGGGCTGACCGCCTCGGCCGGGGTGAGCTACAACAAGTTTCTCGCCAAGCTCGCCTCGGATCAGAACAAGCCCGACGGTCTGACGGTGATCCCGCCGCGCCGCGCCGGGGCCTTCGTGGCCGGGCTGCCGGTCGGACGGTTCCACGGGGTCGGGCCGGTGACCGAGGCGAAGATGCACCGGCTCGGCATCCGCAGCGGGGCCGATCTGAGGGCAAGGAGCCTCGCCTTCCTGCAGGCGCATTTCGGGTCCTCGGCCGCGCATTACCATGCCATCTCGCGGGGGATCGATCCGCGTCCCGTCCGGCCCGACCGGCCGCGCAAGTCAATCGGGGCCGAGACCACGCTGTCGCAGGATCTGAGCGCGCTGGAGGCCGCGACCGAGGTGCTGGAGCGGCTGGCGGCCAAGCTGTCCGGCCCCTGCGCCGAGAAGGGGCTGGCGGGGCGGACGGTGACGCTGAAGGTCCGGTTCACGGATTTCGAGCAGATCACCCGGCGGCGCACGCTGTCCCGGCCGCTGACAGAGACCCATGAAATGCTGGAGGTGGCACGGCAGCTTCTGGCCGGTCTTCATCCCTTTCCGCGTCCGGTGCGGCTGCTTGGGATCACGCTTTCGGGGCTTGTGCACAGGACGGAGGGCGCCGCCGCGAGACAGCTCGACCTGTTCGACGAGGCCGGCCCGGGGGGCGGCTGAGCGGCCCGCCCGGGCGGGCCCGGCGACAGCGCTGTGGGGCGCGCGCGTCGGCCCTCAGGCGGCTCCGACCTTCGGTCAGGCTCTGCCGGTGAAGGCGGGCGGGCCTTTCCTGCCGGGGTCTCAACGCCCCCGGCCGGTCCCGGGCCTGTCCGGTTTGGCCCGGGGCACATATAATATGGATCCGCCGCTGGCTGCCGGCTCGGCGCTGTCAGCCAGCGGCGCTGCGGCGGTGCTCGGCCTGGCTGTGCCACCCCTGACCTGAAAGCGCCGCGGCAGAGCCAGTCTCGTCCTCCGCCCGAATGTCCGGAACGTCACTCGGCGGCTCGACTGGTGCCTTGCCCGGTATGTCGACCAGAATTTCCGTCAGCCGTGCGCCCGAGACCGGTTTCAACGCCACATCCGCCATTCCGGCGGCGCGGAAACGGGCGAGATCCTCGGGAAGGGCATGGGCGGTCATCGCCACGATCCGGGGCGGGCAGTCGTTGGTCGCGCGGATGCGCCGGGCCGCCTCGACCCCGTCGAGACGGGGCATGCTGATATCCATCAGGATGACATCGAAGGCCCGGGCGGCGGCGGCTTCGACCCCGTCGAGCCCGTCGACGGCCTCGGTGACGCGGTGACCGAGCCCTTCGAGCAGGCGCCGCGCGATGAAGCGGTTGACGCGGTTGTCCTCGACCACCAGCACGTCGAGACATCGGACCGGGGCCGGGGCCGGCTCCGGGGCAGGGGCGGCCTGGGGCGTTGCGCCGGGCTCGGCGGTCGCCGCGGCCTTGGGAAGCGGCAGGGTCACGGTGAAGGTGCTGCCCTGGCCCGGTTCGCTGGAGACCTCGATCCTGCCGCCGAGCAGTTTCACCTGACGGGCGACGATGGCCAGTCCCAGCCCGGTGCCGCCCGTCTCGCGCTTGTAGGTCGCATCGGCGATGAAGAACTCGTCGAAGATCCGCGGCTGGTCCTCGGGAGCGATGCCGATGCCGGTATCGGCAACCCGGATCTCGACCATGTCGCGCGCGGGGCGCATCGCCGAGACCGTGACCCGGCCACCCTGGGTGAACTTGACCGCGTTCGAGATCAGGTTGATCACGATCTGACGCAGTCGCTGCGAGTCGCCCCTTACAATGCCGAGACCGGCCGGGCCGAGACCGGCGCCGATTTCGAGCCCGAGCCGGGTGTCGCGCTCGGCGGCCAGCGGCTGATGCAGCGCCACCAGACGCTTGAGCTTCGCGGGCAGGTCGAAATCGGTGATCCGGGTTTCCGAGCGCCCGGCATCTATGCGCGAGACTTCCAGCACGTCCTCGACATGGTGCAGCAGGATCTCGCCCGAGCAGGACATGATGTCGAGATACTGGCGCTGGGCGTCGTCCAGACCGCTGCGCTGCAACAGCTCCATGGTGCCGAGCAGCCCGTTGAGCGGCGTGCGCATCTCGTGGCTCATCACCGCCAGCAGCCGTGCCTTGGCCTTCTCGCCGGCCAGTGCCCGGTCGCGGGCGGCGGTCAGCTCGGTTTCGACACGCTTGCGCTCGGAGATGTCGCGCAGGAAGGTCACTAAGACCGTCCCTTCCTCGGTCACGGCGGGGCCGAACGAGATTTCCGCGGGAAAGCGGGCGCCCGATTTGCGCTGCGCGGGCAGTTCGAAGCGGCCGGTCGCGTCTCTGCCCTGCCGGATCGCGTCGCGATAGCGCGCCATGACCTCCGGATGGTCCGCCCGCAGCGCGGCGGGCACCAGGGTCTCTTCAAGCGGGCGGCCGAGCACCTCGTCACGGTCATAGCCGAAGATGGCTTCGGCGGCGGCATTGTATTCCAGCACGGTTCCGGCCTCGTCGGTCACGATCACCGCGTCGAGCGCTGTGGTGACGACGGCATTCAGCCGCGAGGTGGTCGCGCGGAGCGTGCGGCTGCGGCTTCGCATCCGGTGGTTCAGCCGGGCCAGCGCCGCCACCCCCGCCAGCAGCAGCACGATCACCGCCAGACCGATCAGCGCCAGCAGGGTTTCGAGCCGCTCGACATGGGCATGCCCGTTCAGATGCGACTCGACCATCAGATCCGCGCCCGCGGCCGAATAGCGCCGCACATCGGGTTCGATCGCGTCGACGGTCCGCGACAGCTCGGGCAACTGCGCCCGCAGGCGCGCGTCGGACCCGGCGAAGGCGTTGGCCATCTCGCGCAGCGCATCGGTGATGCGGCCAGCCTGCCCTTCGAGCCCCGAACGGCGCAAAAGCTCTCCGAAGGGGGCGGTCTCGGTCACCGCCTTCACCTGCGCGCTGAAATCGGCGAAATCGTGCCGCAGCCGGTCGAGCGGCATCCCCCCCCGTTCCGTCAGATAAAGCGCGGTATGCAGCTCGGCATGTTCGATCTCGAGACGGGTCAGCTGGGATTGCGCCGTCTCGGCCGTGATATCGTGCAGGTGGGCCTCGCGGTCCTGGATGTCGAAGGCGAGCACAACGATGGCACTCACCAGAATCGCCAGCGCGGCCGCCGCGGCGAGCGTCTCGAACACGCAACGCGGCGGCAGGCGCCGTCCCAGCAGCAGGACGGCGGCAAGGGCGGGGCGGCGGAGCGGCTGGTCGGCGGGCATGCGGTCGTCCTCGGCAGGGCGGCAAGGCCGCAGGAGACGGCCTCACTGCTCCCGAGATCATCGCATGTTTGCGTCAATTTTAAGGAATTCCGCCCGGGCTCTGGCGATCCGGGGCGACGGTCGGCCGCCCCGTTTCTGTCTGCCGGACGATCGGCGTTCCGTGATCGGCGTTGTTTCGTATCCTGCGTGAAGCACCCGGGACGTCCCGGACGGGCGCCGGGGCAGGGGCTGGGGCGGCGTCACATGGCGACTGCGCTCAGCCCATGGCCAGACCGATTTCCAGAGGCGCGGCGGGCAGAGCAGGCGGAACCGGGGGGGGCATCCGGCGCAGGGGCAAGGCCCTCGGCCGCGAAACGGGCCAGCGTGGCGCGCAGCCCGGCCTCAAGGCCGATTGCGGGCGACCAGCCCAGCACCGCGCGGGCCCGGGTGATGTCGGGTCTGCGCTGTAACGGGTCGTCACAGTGCAGCGGATGAAACACCAGCGGCGAGCGCGCGCCGGTCAGCCTCTGCGCGGTCCGGGCGAGGTCGAGCACCCGCATCTCGGCGGGATTGCCCAGGTTGAGCGGCCCGGTGACCTCGGGCGGTGTCGCCATCAGCTGGATCAGCGCCTCGACCATGTCCGAGACATAGCAGAAGGAGCGGGTCTGGCTGCCGTCGCCATAAACGGTGAGCGGTGCGCCGGTCGGCGCCTGCATCGCGAAATTCTTCGACACCACGCGGCCGTCATCCGGGCTCATGCCGGTCCGTAGACGTTGAACAGCAGCGCCACCTTGACCGAAACACCGTAGCGCCGCCGGAAATCGAAGATCAGCGTCTCGGCGCAGCGCTTGCCCTCGTCATAGCAGGCTCGCGGCCCGATCGGGTTGACATGCCCCCGGTATTCCTCGGTCCGGGGATGGACCTGCGGATCGCCATAGACCTCGGAGGTCGAGCATTGCACGAGCCGCGCGCCGCCCTTCCGGGCAAGCTCGAGCAGGTTCGATATGCCGATCACCGAGGTCTTGACGGTCTGGACCGGATCGCGGCCGTATTGGGCGGGCGAGGCGGGACAGGCCAGATTGTAGATCTCGTCGACATCGCGTTCCAGCGGCCGCGCCGCGTCATGGCGCAGGAGCGTGAAACCGGGCTGGCCGAGCAGGGCGGCGATATTGCTCTCGCGCCCGGTCGAGAAATTGTCGAGTCAGGTCACCGCATGGCCCCTGGCCAGCAGCGCCCTGCAGAGATGCGAGCCGATGAACCCGGCGCCGCCGGTGACGAGGATGCGTTTCGGGAAATGCGTCAAGGGAATGCTGCCTGTCCTGAGGTTGCTGGATACGGCCTGCCCGCAGCGATGCGGCGGACATCAGTGTCGGGGCCGGCGGGCGGAGAGCCAGCCGGCAGAACCAAACACGGCACCAAACGCGGTGCCAGATACTGGAGCCAGAAACCTGAGAAACGCGGCATATCACAGTTCGGGCCGACGGCCGGAAAGGCTTGGTCCGATCCGCCCCAGGACCGGTCTGGACATGACCGGATCCCGGCTGCGCCTTGCCTCAGACTGTGTAACAGCGGAATGCAGTTTAAAATAAATATCAATAAAAAACAAGCTATAGGTGTATTCTGGAACTCTGTAACCGGGGCAGGCCGTCCTGTCCGGCCGCGATCCGCCGGTATCGCCCCCTCTATGCCATCCCCTCTCCGGCAGAGCCGGAGGGGGGGCACCGGGCGATGCGTTTGTTCCCGGCAGCTTCGTTCCTGCCCCGATCCGGCGCCGGGTCCGCACCGGGCAGGGCTTTGGGGCGTTTCGGACAGTGCCCGGAAAAGGGACGCAGGCCGACCGCCCTGGCGCGGAACAGGGCATTTGAAGCTTCCGAACGAACTCTCGCTTGAAGCGGAGGCCCTTTTCCTTCCATATCGCGGCAGCACCACATTCCGACAATTCCAAAGATGGAGGCCTCTTCCTTGACCGCCGCCGATATGCGCGATTCCATCCTGCGCCATCTCGCCTACGAGCTTGGCACCGATCCCGACCATGCCACCCTGCACGACTGGCGGATCGCGTTGTCACTGGCGGTACGCGACCGGCTGGTCGACCGATGGTTCGCAGCCAATCGGGCGACCCGGGCAGCCCGGCCCAAGCGGGTCTATTACCTGTCGATGGAATTCCTGATCGGCCGCCTGCTGGAAGACGCCATCGTCAACCTGCGCCTCGAAGAGCAGGTCGGGACCGCGCTGGCCGATCTGGGGCTGGACTTCGACGCGGTGATCCAGAACGAGCCCGATGCCGCGCTTGGCAATGGCGGGCTCGGGCGGCTGGCTGCCTGTTTCATGGAATCGCTCGCGACCATCGGTTGCCCGGCTTTCGGCTATGGCATCCGCTACGAGAACGGCCTGTTCCGGCAGTCCTTCCAGGACGGCCGCCAGGTCGAGGAGCCCGAGGACTGGCTGAGCCAGTTCCATGCCTGGGAATTCGAGCGGCGCGACGTGGCCCAGGAGATCCGCTTCGGCGGAGAGGTCACCCGGAAGGACGGGCGCGCGGTCTGGACCGGGGCCGAGGCGGTGATCGCGGCGGCCTTCGACACGCCGATCATCGGCTGGAAGGGGCGCTGGGCCAATACGCTCAGGCTCTGGTCGGCGCAGCCGCTACACGGCTTCGATCTGGCGCGCTTCAATCGCGGCGAATACGCGGCCGCGGCCGAACCCGAGGCCCTGGCCCGCACCATCAGCCGGGTGCTTTATCCCGATGACACCACCGGGCCGGGCAAGGAATTGCGGCTGAAGCAGGAATATTTCTTCACCGCCGCGTCGCTCCGCGACATCCTGCGCCGGTTCGAGGAAGAGGGTGGCGCGCTGGCCGATCTGCCGAAGAAGGCCGCGATCCAGCTCAACGACACCCATCCGGCGATTGCCGGGCCGGAACTGGTGCGGCTTTTGCATGACGAGCGCGGCATGGCGCTCGACGAGGCCATCGCCACCGCGCGGGGCTGCCTCAGCTATACCAACCACACGCTGATGCCCGAGGCGCTGGAGCGCTGGTCCGAGGATCTGATGACCCACCTGCTGCCGCGCCACATGCAGCTGATCGAGCGGATCGACGAGGCCCATGCCGCCGAGATGCCCGGCCGCCGGGTCACGCTGCGCGAGAATGGCGAGGTGAAGATGGGCGAGATCGCCTTCACCATGGCGCACAAGGTCAACGGGGTCTCGGCGCTCCATACCGATCTGATGAAGGAAACCGTCTTCGCCGAGCTGCACCGGCTGCATCCCGACCGGATCGTCAACGAGACCAATGGCGTCACGCCGCGGCGCTGGCTGCTGTCGGCCAACCCGCGCCTCAGCCGGCTGATCACCGACACCATCGGCGAGGGCTGGGTCGACGATCTCGGGCAGCTCGGGCAGCTCGAGGCCTCGATCTCCGATCCCGGCTTTCTCGACGCCTATGCCAGAGCCAAGCGCCGGAACAAGGAAGACTTCTCCGACTGGCTGGCGGCCGAGCAGGGGGTGCGGGTCGATCCCGCGGCCCTGTTCGACGTCCAGATCAAGCGCATCCACGAATACAAGCGCCAGCATCTGAACATCCTCGAAGCGGTTGCGCTCTGGCAGGAGATCCGGGCCAATCCGGGCGCGGGCTGGGTGCCGCGGGTCAAGATCTTCGCGGGCAAGGCCGCGCCCGGCTATGTCTTCGCCAAGGAGATCATCCATCTGATCAACGACGTGGCCGAGGTGCTGAATGCCGATCCGGTCACCAGCCCCTATCTCAAGGTGCTGTTCCTGCCCAATTACAATGTCAGCCTCGCCGAGCGGCTGATCCCGGCCGCGGATCTGTCGGAGCAGATCTCGACCGCGGGCAAGGAGGCCTCGGGCACCGGCAACATGAAATTCGCGCTGAACGGCGCGCCGACCATCGGCACGCTCGACGGCGCCAATGTCGAGATCCGCGACCGGGTGGGCGCGCGCAACTTCTTCCTGTTTGGGATGACCGCCCAGGAGGTCGAGGCGCGGCGCGCGGTTCAAGATCACGCCCGCCAGGCGATTCAGGCCGATCCTCGGTTGGGCGGCGCGCTGACGACGATCAGCCAGGGCGCCTTCTCGCCCACCGACAGGCACCGCTATCGCGGCGTGGTCGCAAATCTGACCGGGCAGGACTATTTCCTGGTCTGCTCGGATTTCACCGCCTATTGGGACGCCCAGCGCCGGGCCGAGGCGGCCTTTGCCGATCCGGCGGTCTGGCACCGGATGGCGGCCTGCAACACCGCGCGCGCGGGCTGGTTCTCGTCGGACCGCACGATCCGGGGCTACATGGAGGAGATCTGGGGCACGGTGCCGCTGGCGGCAGAGTGAGGATGGCGTTGCATTTGGATCTGGCGGGCTTAGGCTTCGGGGCATGAATTTCGCTCGCTCCGCCTCGAAGGATCCGTTTCCCTCCCGCCAGGATGCGCTTTTGCTGCAGGCCGGCCGGCATGACGACCCATTCGCCGTGCTCGGCCCGCATGGCAGCGGCCGCGACCGGATCGTGGCGGCCTTCCTTCCCGGGGCCGCGACGCTCGAGGCGGTGGTCGGGGACAAGGCCCATCCGCTGACCCGGCGGGCCGAAGCGCCCGATCTGTTCACTGGCGCGGTTCCCGGCAAGGATGTCTACCGCCTGCGCGCGACCGATGGTGCCGGCCATGCCTGGGAATTCGACGACCCCTACCGCTTCGGCCCCGTCATCGGCGAGCTGGACGAATATCTGCTTGCCGAGGGCACCCATCAGCGGATCTGGCAGGTGCTGGGCGCCCATGTCCGGAGCCATGAGGGCGTGGCGGGCACCCATTTCGCGGTCTGGGCGCCGAATGCGCGCCGGGTCTCGGTCGTGGGCCCGTTCAATGCCTGGGACGGGCGCCGGCACCCGATGCGGCGGCGCGGCGCCACCGGGGTGTGGGAGATCTTCCTGCCCGGCATCGGCGAGGGCGAGTGCTACAAATACGAGATCCTCGGGGCGGATGGCAGCATGCAGCCGCTCAAGGCCGATCCGGTGGGGTTCGGCGCCGAGCATCCGCCGAAGACCGCAAGCGTGGTGCGCGACATCCGGGGCTATGGCTGGCATGACGATGCCTGGATGAGCTACCGGGCGGGCAACAATGCCCGGACCGCGCCGATTTCGATCTACGAGGTGCATCTGGGCTCCTGGCGGCGGCGGGGCGCCGAGGGCAACCGGCCGCTCTCCTACCGGGAGGCCGCCGAGGAACTGGTCGATTACGCCGCCGACATGGGCTTCACCCATCTCGAATTCCTGCCGCTCTCGGAACATCCCTTCGACGGCTCCTGGGGCTATCAGCCGGTCGGGCTGTTCGCGCCCACCGTGCGGCACGGGCCGCCGCATGAATTCCGCGATCTGGTCGATGCGGCGCATCGCAAGGGGCTGGGGGTGATCCTCGACTGGGTGCCGGGGCATTTCCCCAGCGATGCCCACGGGCTGATCCGCTTCGACGGCACCGCGCTCTACGAACATGCCGACCCGCGCGAGGGCTTCCATCACGACTGGAATACCCTGATCTACAATTACGGCCGGACCGAGGTCGCCAATTTCCTCTACTCGAACGCGCTGTACTGGCTCGAGGAATATCACGTCGACGGGCTTCGGGTCGATGCGGTGGCCTCGATGCTCTACCGCGACTATTCCCGCAAGGAGGGCGAGTGGATCCCCAACGTGCATGGCGGGCGCGAGAATCTCGAAGCCATCGCGATGATGCAGCGGATGAACGCGCTCTGCTATGGCGAGGTGCCGGGCATCCTGACCGCGGCCGAGGAAAGCACCTCCTTTCCCGGCGTCTCGCGGCCGGTCGATGCCGGCGGGCTCGGCTTCGGCTACAAGTGGAACATGGGCTGGATGAATGACACCCTGTCCTATATCGCCCATGATCCCGTGCACCGGAGATACCATCACCACCAGATGACCTTCGGGCTGGTCTATGCCTTCTCCGAGAATTTCATCCTGCCGATCAGCCATGACGAGGTCGTGCATGGCAAGGGCTCGATGCTGGCGAAGATGCCGGGCAACGATTGGGAGAAATTCGCCAACCTGCGCGCCTATTACGGTTTCATGTGGGGCCATCCCGGCAAGAAGCTTCTGTTCATGGGCCAGGAATTCGCCCAGCGTGCCGAATGGGACAGGGCAGGCGAGCTGGACTGGGGCGTGCTGGGCGCAGACTGGCATGGCGGCATGCAGCGGCTGGTGCGCGATCTCAACACGCTCTACCGGGCGACGCCCGCGCTCCATGTGCGGGATTGCGAGCCCGAGGGCTTCCGCTGGGTCGAGGCCAATGCGGCCGACATGTCCGTCTATGCCTGGCTCCGGCAGGGACTCGATGGCGATCCGCCGGTGGCGGTGGTCGCGAACCTCACCCCGGTGGAACGGACGGGCTTCCGGCTGGGGCTGCCGCGGCCCGGGCGCTGGCGCGAGGTGATGAATACCGACGCGGCGATCTATGGCGGCGGCAACAGGGGCAATCTGGGCGGCGTTCTTGCCGGGGAGCGCGAGCATCAGGGGCTGCCATTCTCGGCCGAGCTGACCCTGCCGCCGCTGTCGGTGCTGTATCTGATGCCGGGTGAGGATTGACGAGGAGAGGATGATGGAGACGCGCTACAGCAGGCTCGCGAGCCGAAGCATGGCTTTCGTGCTGGCGGGCGGGCGGGGCAGCCGGCTGAAGGAACTGACCGACATGCGGGCCAAGCCCGCGGTCTATTTCGGCGGCAAGACCCGGATCGTCGACTTCGCGCTGTCGAATGCGCTGAATTCCGGCATCCGCAAGATGGCGGTCGCGACCCAGTACAAGGCGCATTCGCTGATCCGCCACTGTCAGCGCGGCTGGAATTTCTTCCGCGCCGAGCGCAACGAATATCTCGACATCCTGCCCGCCAGCCAGCGTGTCGCCGAGAACCAGTGGTATCTCGGCACGGCCGATGCGGTGACCCAGAATATCGACATCGTCGACAGCTACGGCGTCGATTACGTGCTGATCCTCGCGGGCGACCACATCTACAAGATGGATTACGAGATCATGCTGCGCCAGCATGTCGAAACCGGCGCCGAGGTGACGGTGGGCTGCCTGACCGTGCCGCGCACGGAGGGCTCGGCCTTCGGGGTGATGAAGGTGGACGAGACCGACCGGATCGTCGACTTCATCGAGAAGCCGAAGGACCCGCCCGGGATGCCCGGCGATCCCGGGCAATGCCTGGTCTCGATGGGGATCTATGTCTTCGACTGGAAATTCCTGCGCGATCTGCTTCTGCGCGATGCCGGGGACCCCGGCTCCAGCCATGATTTCGGCTCCGACCTGATCCCGCAGATCGTGAAGGGCGGCAAGGCGATGGCGCATCGCTTCACCTCTTCCTGCGTCAAGGATCGCGCGGATTCGCCCGCCTACTGGCGCGATGTCGGCACCATCGACGCCTTCTGGAAGGCCAATATCGATCTGACCGATTTCACCCCCGATCTCAATCTCTGGGACAAGAGCTGGCCGATCTGGACCTATTCGGAATCGGTGCCGCCCGCGAAATTCATCCATGACGAGGAGAACCGGCGCGGCTCGGCGGTATCCTCGATGATTTCGGGCGGCTGCATCATCTCGGGCACCGAGGTGCGCAATTCGCTGCTCTTCACCATGGTCCGGACCAATTCCTACGCCGTGCTCGACCATGCGGTGGTGCTGCCCTATGTCGAGGTCGGCCGGCGCGCGCGGCTCAGCAATGTGGTGATCGACCGCGGCGTCGTGATCCCGCCGGGGCTGGTCGTCGGCGAGGATCCGGAAGAGGATGCGAAATGGTTCCGCGTGACCGAGGGCGGCATCACCCTCATCACCCAGTCGATGCTGGAGCGGAGGGCCGGGGCATGAGCCTGCGCGTGCTGTCCGTCGCCTCGGAATGCGTGCCGCTGGTCAAGACCGGCGGGCTTGCCGATGTGGCCGGGGCCCTGCCGGGCGCCCTGAAGGCCGAAGGGGTCGAGATGCGTGTGCTGATCCCGGGCTATCCGGCGGTGCTGGCAAAGGTCGAGACCGGCGAGACGCTGTGGGAAAGCCAGGATTTCTTCGGCGGTCCGGCGCGGCTTTCCTTCGCGACCCATGGCGATCTGCGGCTTTACGTGCTCGAGGCCGCGCATCTTTACGACCGGCCCGGCGGCCCCTATCTCGACGGCGGCGGCAGCGACTGGCCCGATAACGACATCCGCTTCGGTGCGCTGTCCTGGATGGGGGCGCAGATCGGCGCTGAGGGCGCGGGCGACTGGCGCCCCGAGCTGATCCAGTGCCATGACTGGCAGGCCGGTCTTGTGCCGCTCTATCTCAAGGCGCGCAATGTCGATCTGCCGACGGTGATGACGGTGCACAATATCGCCTTCCACGGGCTGATGCCGTCAAGCCGGATGGCGGCGCTCGGCCTGCCGGGCTGGGCCTTCCATCCCGGCGGCATGGAGTACTATGGCCAGGTCTCGGCACTGAAGGCGGGGCTGGTCTATGCCTGGAAGGTGACGACCGTCAGCCCGACCTATGCGCGCGAGCTGCGCACGCCCGAATTCGGCGGCGGGCTCGACGGGGTGATCCGGGCGCGGGCGGGTGACGTACTGGGCATCCTGAACGGCATCGACGAGGCCGACTGGGACCCGGCGACCGACCCTCATGTGCTGCGCTTCAGGCAGCCCCGCGGCAAGGCCAGGGCGCGCACGGCGCTTCTCGAGGAAATGGGTCTGGACGACGGGCCCGGGCCGCTTTGCGTCGTGGTCTCGCGGCTGACCGGGCAGAAGGGGCTCGATCTGCTCTTGCAGGCGCTGCCCGATCTGGTGGCGCGGGGCGGGCGGCTGGTGCTTCTGGGTTCGGGCGAGCCGCCGCTGGAACAGGCCTGGCGCTCGGCCGCCCGGCGCCATGAGGGCGTCGCGGTCCGCATCGGCTATGACGAGGCGCTCGCGCACCGGCTGATCGCGGGGGGCGATGCGATCCTCTTGCCGTCGCGCTTCGAGCCCTGCGGGCTGACCCAGCTCTACGGGTTGCGCTATGGCACCATCCCGGTCGTCGCCCGCACCGGCGGTCTTGCCGATACCGTGATCGACGCCAACCCGGCGGCGCTGGCGGCGGGCGTGGCCACCGGCATCCAGTTCGCGCCGGTCACCGCCGAGGCGCTGTCGGTCGCGCTCGACCGGCTCTGCGATCTCTACGCCGATACCGCCCTCTTCACCAAGCTCCGGCGCAACGCCATGCGCGCCCCGGTCGGCTGGCAGGGCTCTGCCGCCGCCTATGCGCGCCTCTTCCGAGAGATTGTCCCCGCCACATGACGCCATCCCCCACGATCCCCACCTCCATCGCCGCCGGCTGCCCGGATACGCTCGGGGCCCGATATGATGGCGAGGGCGTCAACTTCGCGATCTTCTCGGAACATGCCAGCCGGGTCTCGCTGTGCCTGTTCGACGAGACCGGCCAGACAGAGCTTGCCAATATCGATCTGCCCGAGCGCACGCATCATGTCTGGCACGGCCGGATCGACGGGCTCGAGCCGGGCCAGCATTACGGCTACCGGATCTCGGGCCCCTATCACCCCGACCAGGGCCACCGCTTCAATCCCAACAAGCTGCTGCTCGATCCCTATGCCCGGCGGATCTCGGGTCATCCGCGCTGGCATGACGCGCTGATGGGCTATGAGGTGGGGGCGGCGCAGGCCGATCTCAGCTTCGACAAACGCGACAGCGCGCCCTATGCGCCGCGCTCGATCGTGGCCGCGCCCGTCTTCGACTGGGCCGGTGACGCGCCGCCCGCAACGCCCATGGCCGAGACCGTGATCTACGAGGCCCATGTCAAGGGCCTGACCTGCCGCCATCCGCGGCTGCAGGCGCCGGGCCATTTCCGGGCGCTCGGCTCGGACCCGATGCTGGAGCATCTGCAAGGGCTGGGCGTGACCGCGATCGAGCTTCTGCCGGTGCAGGCCTTTCTCAATGACCGCTTCCTGGTCGAGAAGGGGCTGACCAATTACTGGGGCTACCAGACTCTGGCCTTCTTCGCCCCCGATCCGCGCTACATGGAGACCGGCGACATCACCGAGTTCCAGCGCATGGTGGCCCGGCTGCATGCCGCGGGCATCGAGGTGCTGCTGGACGTGGTCTACAACCATACCTGCGAAGGCAACGAGATGGGGCCGACGTTGTCCTTCCGGGGCATCGACAATGCCAGCTATTACCGGCTGGCCGGGGACCGGCGCTATTACGTCAACGATACCGGCTGCGGCAATACCCTCAATACCGGCCATCCGATGGTGCTGCGGATGGTGCTGGACAGCCTGCGCTACTGGGTCGAGACCATGCATGTCGACGGCTTCCGCTTCGATCTGGCGGCGACGCTGGGGCGGGGACCCGATGGGTTCGACCCCGATGCCGCGATCTTCCAGGCGATGCGGCAGGACCCGGTACTGTCGCGGGTCAAGCTGATCGCCGAACCCTGGGACATCGGCCCGGGCGGTTATCAGCTGGGCGCCTTTCCGCCGCCCTTCTCGGAATGGAACGACAAGTTCCGCGACGGCGTGCGGCGGTTCTGGCGGGGCGATCCGGGGCGGGTGCCCGATCTGGCGGCGCGACTGGTGGGCTCCTCGCCGCAATTCGACCATTCCGGGCGGCCCGCGACCTCGAGCGTGAACCTGCTGACCGCCCATGACGGCTTCACGCTCCTGGATACGGTCAGCTACAACGACAAGCATAACGAGGCCAATGGCGAGGATAATCGCGACGGCCATTCGGCGAACTACTCTGACAATATGGGCGCCGAGGGGCCGAGCCAGGACCCCGCCATCATCGCCGCCCGCGCGCAGCGACGGCGCAACATGATGGCGACGCTCCTGCTCAGCCAGGGCGTGCCGATGATCCTCGCGGGCGACGAGATCGGCCATAGCCAGCATGGCAACAACAACGCCTATTGCCAGGACAATGCCACCGCCTGGGTCGACTGGCAGGGTGCCGACGAGGCCTTTCTGGCCTTCACCGCGAAATGCGTCGCCTTCCGCAAGGCCCATCCGATCCTGCGCCAGAAGCTGTTCCTGCATTCGCGCGAGCGTGCGCTTGACGGCATCGAGGATCTGTTCTGGCGCCGGGCCGATGGCCAGCCGATGTGCCGGTCCGACTGGGAAGATCCCGATCTGCGGCTGCTGGCGGTCGAGATCCGCACTGCCTCGGGTACGCCGCGCTATGGCGCGCTCGAATACGCGATCTTCGCGGTGTTCAATGCCGGCGGCGCTGTCGGGGTGACGGTGCCCGAGGCGCCCGAGGGCCAGCACTGGGCCCTGCATCTGGACAGCTCGCGTCCCGATCTGGCGCCAGAGCCGGTCGCGGGCAGCTTCGAGATGTCGGCCGAGGCGGTCGCGGTCTTCGTACTCGAAGAGGACCCCCCGGTTTGAGCAGCCTTGCTGCCCTTGCCCAGGCTGCGGGGATCCTGCCCGGCTATCGCGACCTGACCGGCACCGATCGGCCGACCGGGCCCGAGACGGCGCAGGCGCTGCTGGCGGCGATGGGGCTGGCGGCCGCGACCGAGATCGAGGCGGCGGCGTCGCTGGCCGCGCTCGAGGCCGCCCGGTCCGCGCGCCATCTTCCCGACTGGCTGGTCGTGCCCGAGGGCTGCGCGCCCGAACTGACTGTTCCGGCCGACTGGCGGATCGAGCTTGAAGGCGGCGATGTGCTGGAGGGCCGCGCGGAGGATCCGCTGCCCGCGCTGCCGCTCGGGATCCACCGGCTGAGCGTCGGTTCTGATGAGGCGACTTTGCTGTCCGCACCGCCTGCGCTGCCGCTGCCCGCGCGCGGCTGGGGGGTCGTTCTGCCGCTTTACGGATTGCGCGATGCCGGGCGCGGCGGGCTCGGCGATTACGCCGATCTGCGGCAGGCGCTGGAGGGCTTCGCCGGGCTTGGCGCGGGCTTTGTCGGCGTCAATCCGATCCATGCGGGCTTTCCCGCCGACCCGCGCGCGATCAGCCCCTATTCGCCCTCGCACCGGCGCCGCTTCAATGTCGCGCATCTTGCGGTGCCCGGCGAGGCTGCCCGGCCCGGGGGCGATCTGGTCGATTATCCCTCCGCCATCGCCGCGCGTCTCGCGGCGCTGAAGGCCGCTTTCGCCGGGCTTCAAGCGGATGCGCTGTCCGAGCTGGCCGCGTTCCGCGCCGCCGAAGGCCCGGAGCTGGAGCGTTTCGCACGCCATCAGGCGCTTTCGGACCGCTTCGGCCCCTATTGGCCCGACTGGCCCGCCGACTACCGCATCTGCGACGGCCCGGCGGTTTCGGCCTTCGCGGCGGCCAATGGCGAGGCCGTGGCGTTCCATGCCTGGCTGCAGCTTCTGGCCGGGACCCAGCTGGCCGCGATCCGCAAGGCGGGGGCGGCGGCGGGAATGCGGCAGGGGCTCTATCTCGATCTTGCCGTCGGCACCCATCCCGCAGGGGCCGAGACCTGGGCCGAAACCGGGGGCGATCCGGGGCTTTTCGCGCGGGGAGTCTCGCTTGGGGCGCCGCCCGATGCCTTCGCCCCGCAAGGCCAAAGCTGGGGGCTTGCGCCGATGCGGCCCGGGGCGCTGGCCGCGCGCGGCTTCCGCCCGCTGGCCGAGATCCTGCGGGCCCAGCTGCGCTTTGCCGGGCTTTTGCGGATCGATCATATCCTCGGCTTCGAGCGCACCTTCTGGGTGCCCGAAGGCGGCGCGCCGGGCGGCTATGTGAAGATGCCGCGCGCTGCATTGCTGGCGGTGGCGCGGATCGAGGCGGCGCGGGCGGGGGCCGTGATCGTGGGCGAGGATCTGGGCAATGTGCCCGAGGGGCTGCGCGAGGATCTGGCGGCTTCCGGGCTTCTGGGCTGCCGTCTGGCGATGTTCGACCCCGATATGGCGGACTGGCCCGAGCCGGTTCTGGGCAGTTTCGGCAGCCACGACCTGCCGCCTTTCGCCGCCTGGGGCGCGGGGCGCGACATCGACTGGCATCTGCGGCTGGGTCATATTGCGCCCGAGCAGGCCGAGGCGCTCGGGGCCGAGCGCGCGGCCCGGGCCCAGGCGCTCAGCGTCCGGCTCGGCGGGGTCGGGGTCGATGCTCTGCATGCCGCGCTCGCGGCCTCTCCGGCCCGGCTGGTCGCGCTTCAGACCGAGGACATGCTGGGCGCAACCGAGCAGGCGAACCTGCCCGGGACCGTTGACAGCCATCCGAACTGGCGCCGCCGGATCGGCCCGGCCGCCGCCGATCTGGCAGACTGCGAGCCGGTCCGGCGCGCGGCTCATGTCATGGCGCGCGCCGGGCGCTGAGACCCCGGCTTTTGACAGGACCTCACAGCTTCGAGACATGGCGCGCGGTGGTCCGTCGCCATCCATCGCCCCGGCCGAGAGCCGGAGGCTGTATCCTCCTCAAGAGGCGGCCAGCGGCGGATCTCTCGGCCGGGCCCGCGCGGGACGGGCTGTCAGCCGCTCCGCGCGGAGATCAGCCCCAAGTTCCGCCTTGGCACCGGGCCGAAGGCCGCCCCGAAAACGCGAGGTTCCGCCGGGTGAAAACCTGCCTGTCCCGGTCTCTCTTCGGGCAAGGGGGCAGCTTCGGCCCCGCGCCCGCGTCGCGGCCGCGCACTCCGGGAGCTCCTGCGCGAAGGCCATGCCCGGTGCTTCTTTCCCGTGCTTCGGCATGGAATGCGGACGGGGCTCAGACCATCCCCCGGCCGGCATCCGAGCCCTGCCGCGCGCGGCTGCGATTCATCGCCCAGACTGCGGCGAGGAAGGCGCCGATCACGACCAGCGAGAAGGCGGTGGTCAGCGTGCCCAGCGCGAAGATCACGGGCGTCGTGACATTGGTGGTCATGCCGTAGATCTCCAGCGGCAGGGTATTGTGGCTGCCGGCGGTCAGCAGGGTCCGGGCGAATTCGTCGTAGGACAGCGTGAAGCCGAACAGCGCCACCCCGATCAGCGAGGGCGCGATGATCGGCAGCACCACATGGCGGATGGTCTGCCAGGCACTGGCGCCCTGATCGCGCGCGGCCTCCTCATAGCTCTTGTCGAAGCGGTTGAAGACCGCGAACATGATCAGAAGGCCGAAGGGCAGGGTCCAGGTCAGCTGCGCACCGAAGCCCGATGTCGCCCAATGGACGTCGAGCCCCGACTGGCTGAAGATCAGCCCGACCCCCAGCGAGACCAGGATCGACGGGATCACGAGCGAGGTCACCACCAGATAGAACAGCACCCCCGACCCGGCAAAGCGCTTGCGGAAGGCAAGCCCCCCCATCACCGACACGACGATCGTCGTCCCCATCACCATCAGCCCCAGCGTGAAGGACCGCCCGAAGCTGCCCCAGATATCGCCCACCGCCTGCTGCTCGAAGAGATCGCGGAACCAGTGCAGCGAGGCCCCTCGCATCGGGAAGGTCAGCCCGCCTTCGGGCCCCTGAAAGCTGAGAATGGCGATGGTCAGGGTCGGGCCGTAGAGAAACAGCAGGAACAGCGTGAAGAACGCGGCCAGCAGGTAGAAGGAACGCGGGCGGCGGTCCATGTCAAAGCTCCTTCCGGATGTCGACGAAGCGCAGCAGGATGCCGATGACCAGCAAGACCGTGATCAGCAGGATGACGGCGGTGGCGGCGGCCGAAGGGTATTGCAGAAGCGCGATGTCGTTCGAGATCAGGCGTCCGACATTCGCGGATTGCGAGCCCGACATGAAGCGCACGGTGATGAAATCGCCCATCACCAGCGTCACCACGAAGATCGAGCCGATCATGATGCCGGGCTTGCAGAGCGGGATGATGACATTGGTCAGGGTCTGGAACCCGGTCGCGCCGGAATCATAGGCCGCCTCGATCAGCGAGCGGTCGATCCGCATCATGGTGTTGAAGATCGGCACCACCATGAACAGCGTGTAGAGATGGACGAAGGCCAGGATCACCGAGAAATCGGAATAAAGCAGCCAGTCCATCGGCCGGTCGGTCACGCCCAGCGACATCAGCGTCGAATTGGCGATGCCGTTGCGCCCCAGAAACGGGATCCAGGAAATCATCCGGATGATGTTCGAGGTCCAGAACGGAATGGTGCACAGAAGAAACAGCGCGATCTGCCAGGTCAGCGAGCGGACATGGAAGGCCAGGAAATAGGCCACCGTGAAGCCTATGGTCAGCGTGAAGGCCCAGGTCAGTGCCGCGTATTTGAAGGTGTTCAGGAACACCTTCCAGGTCACGGGCGAGGTCAGCAGGAATTCGTAATTGTCCCAGCGGAAGGCCGGGTAGATCGAGAATTCGGTCGCGCCCCAGAAGCTGACGATCACGATCATCGCGATCGGCAGCAGCAGGAAGACTGCGAGCACAAGCCCCAGCGGCGAGGCCAGCAACCAGCCCGAGACATGGCGGTTCTTCAGAGACGCGCCGGACAAAAGCCGCGAGGCGGCGGGAAAGGTCTTCGGATGGGCGGCCATGCGCGCTCTCTTCTGTTCCGGAATGGAGCCCCTCCCCCGGGGGGCCGGGGGAAGGGCGGGGACCGGGCGCCACGGAAGATGGGAAACCCGCGCCGGTCCCGTCGGTCAGGGGGTCCTGGCTTCCTCGCCCCGACCCAAGACTTGACTCAAGACTTGGCCGTCAGGCAGCGATGAACTCGTTCCACTTGCGGATCATGTACTGGTTCTCGTCCATGACCGCGTTCCAGCAGGCGATATGGCTCATGCGGTCGTCGAAAGAGCCGCCATCGCGGGTCTCGCCGGGCTGTGCCATGGGCTTGCCGTAAGGATCGGTGATGACCTCGGTCGCGGGCTTGCCCTCGAACCAGTAGCCCCATTCGTTCTCGCTCATATAGGCCTTCGAGGTTTCCGGAACGGCCGAATAGTAGCCCTGCCGCATCAGAAAGCCGCCGACCCAGCCGTCGAGATACCAGTTGATGTAGTCGTAGGCCGCGTCGAGCTCGATCCCCGAGAGGTTCCTCGACAGCCCGATGCCGCCGCCCCAGGCGCGGTAGCCTTCCTTCAGCGGCTGGTACACGCAGGGGATGCCGCGCGACTTGACCGCGGCGATGGCGGGCGACCACATCGACTGGATCACCACCTCGCCCGAGGCCATCAGGTTCACGCTTTCGTCGAAGGTCTTCCAGAAGGCGCGGAACTGTCCGGCCTTCTTGGCCTCGGTCATGATCGCGAGCGTCCGGTCGATCTCGTCGCGGGTCATGTTGCCCTTGTCGCCATAGGTGATCTCGCCCATCGCCTCGCAGACCATGGCCGCATCCATGATGCCGATGGCCGAGATGTCGAGGATCGAGGCCTTGCCCCGGAAGGCGGGGTTCAGAAGCTCGGCCCAGCTCTCGACCGGGTGGTCGATGAGATCGGGGCGGATGCCCAGCGTGTCGGCATTGTAGATCGTCGGGATCAGCGTCATCCAGCCGGTCTCGTGATCGGCGAAGCCGGTCCCGTCGGGGCCGTCGGTGAAGCCCACGCTATGGGGCGAGGTGCCCTGGGCGATGGTCGCGCCGGGCGTCAGCCGGCCATCCTTGAAGATGCCGACGATCTTGTCGTAGTTCCTGATCCTGGCGACATCCATGCCCTGCAGGTTGCCGGTCGGCCAGACCTTCTTGCAGATCCAGTATTCGATATCGGCGATGTCGAAGGATTTGGGCTGGGTCGCGGCGCGCTGGGTGACGGCGTCGCTGTCAAGCGCGGTCATCTCGAGGGTGAAGCCCAGATCCTCCTTCACCTTCTGCGCCACTTCGTTGATGTTCGACACGCCGGTGCCGAACTGGCGCAGGGTCACGTCCCTGATGTTCTGGGCCCAGATCAGCGGCGCCGGAAAGGCGCTGGCCGCAACGCCCGCGGCGGCGCCCTTCAGCAGGCTGCGCCGGTTCAGGCCGGTCCCGGTGGCTTTTGTCATCTCTGTCTCCATGCTGGACTTCATCGGATCACGCGGTAAGCGCGTGGAGGTGGGCGTCGTCCCAGCTCAGTCCGACGCCGTCGCCGGGCTGGATGGGGCGGGCAAAATAGCGGTCTTCGGGCAGGATCGCGGTCAGCTCCTGATCGCCCGCGGTCATCAGCGTCAGCGCGACGCTGGTGCCCTGGTATTCGATGCCGGTGACAAGACCCTCGAGCTTGCCGGTCTGGGCCTCGGTCACGGCGATCTGGTCGGCACGGATCGCGAAATGGCCGCGCGGCAGGGCGATGACGTTATGCCCGCCCATGAAGCGCGCCACGAATTCGGTGCGCGGGCTGTTGAACACCTCACGCGCGGGGCCCGCCTGCTCGATCACCGCATCGTTCATCACCACGATCTCGTCGGCGAGCGCCAGCGCCTCGTCCTGGCCATGGGTGACATGGACGAAGGTGATGCCCAGCTCGCGCTGCAGCTTCTTCAGCTCGGACCGCATCCGGATGCGCAGGAACGGGTCGAGCGCCGACAGCGGCTCGTCCAGCAGCAGCACCTGCGGATTGGTGATCAGCGCCCTGGCCAGCGCCACCCGCTGCTGCTGGCCGCCCGACAGCTGGGCGGGCAGGCGTCCGGCATAGGCGGTCATGTGCACGAGCTCCAGAAGCTCCATCGCGCGGCGGCGGCGG
This sequence comes from Rhodovulum sp. MB263, assembly GCF_002073975.1. Lineage (NCBI taxonomy): Bacteria > Pseudomonadati > Pseudomonadota > Alphaproteobacteria > Rhodobacterales > Paracoccaceae > Rhodovulum > Rhodovulum sp. MB263. Next base: position 1,906,407 of record NZ_CP020384.1, read on the forward strand.
GTCTCGCGCTCGACCCCCTTCATCTTCAGGCTGAAGGCCACATTGTCGGCGACCGACAGATGCGGGAAAAGCGCATAGTTCTGGAACATCATCGCGGTGCCGCGACGCGCGGGCGGCAGGCGCGAGATATCCTGCCCGGCCAGCACGATGGCGCCGTCCGAGACCTCTTCATGGCCTGCGATCATCCTGAGCGTCGAGGACTTGCCGCAGCCCGACGGCCCCAGCAGACAGGCATAGGTGCCGCCCCGGAACAGATGTTGGATGCCATCGACCGCGACAGTCTCGCCATAGCGTTTCGTCAGGGCCACGAGTTCCAGATCGAGTTCAGTGCGCATGCCGCTCCCCAGAAGCCATTGCCTTACCTTTCCGAGGCATGCCGGGCGCGAAAAGGCCCTTGCGCCCGGCATGCCCGGGCCTTTCGCGGCACGCCGGAATTTTGGGCGGATGCGGACAATATTGTCGGGAGGATGATCGAAGATTGTATACGATCTCCTCGCCTGACCCTCACAACCTTGGGGAGTCTTGTCCGGCTGCCCGAGTCGCGGCAGGACAGGGGCAGACGAGGAGAACGCCGTGACCGACCTGTCCCCGACACCGCGCCAGGAGAGCAGGCGGGCCAGCCGTGCCCGCGACGTGGCCGGGCATCTGACCCGCGCGATCCACGAACGCCGGCTGGGGCCCGGGATGAAGCTGTCCGAGGACGAGGTGGGAGAGATCTTCGGGGTCAGCCGCACCATCGTGCGGGCGGCGCTGCAACAGCTCGCCCATGACTGCCTGGTCGTCATCGAACCCCATCGCGGCGCCTTCGTCGCCCATCCGACCGTGCGCGAGGCGCGCGAGGTGTTCGAGGCGCGCGCCCTTGTCGAACCGCGCACCGCGCGCTCGGCCGCCCTGCGCGCGACGGCGCAGGATATCGCGTTGCTCGCCCAGCATATCGAGCAGGAGCACGAGGCCATGGCGGCGGGCCGCAACGGGCAGGCGCTGCGACTGTCGGGGCAGTTCCATATCGAGATCGCGCGGATCGCCGATCAGGCCATCCTCGCGGGCTTCATCACGCAACTGATCTCGCGCTCGTCGCTGGTGATCGCGCTATACTGGCGGCGACCGCAGGCGATGTGCGAGGCTCATGCCCATCACGCGCTCATGCGGGCGCTTGAGGACCGCGACGGCGACCGGGCCGCCGAGATCATGAAGGGCCATCTGCTCGACCTTCTGTCGCTTCTCGATCTGCACGAGCCAGCGCCGGTGCCACTGACACTGAGGGAGGCTCTGACAGGCGAATGAACCTGAACCTGCGCAGGATGACCGCCGACGAACTGCCCGTGGTGCTGGACTGGGCCGCCGAGGAGGGCTGGAACCCCGGGCTCGACGATGCGGCGGCCTTCCATGCCGCCGATCCCGCGGGCTTTTTCGTGGCCGAGGCCGGGGCCAAGGCCGGGGGGAGGATCGTGGCCGCCATTTCGGTCGTGAACCATACCGACGCTGTCGCCTTTCTGGGGCTTTACCTTTGCCGTCCCGACTGGCGCAAGCAGGGCATCGGCCATGCGCTCTGGACCCATGCGCTCGGGCATGCGGGGGCGCGGACGGTGGGGCTCGACGGGGTCGAGGCGCAGCAGGAGAATTACCGCAAGAGCGGGTTCGAACCGGCCGGACGGACGGTGCGCTATGCCGGGGTGCTGCCCGGACGCGCCCATTCCGGCATCGGGCCCGTGCTGCAAGGCGATCTCGGGCCGCTGATCGCGATGGAGGCCGGGGCCACGGGCTATGAGAAGCGCGCCTTCCTGTCGGCATGGACAACCGATTGCGAGACCCGGCGCACGCTGGTTTGCCGTGCGGCAGGCGAGGTCGCGGGTTTTGCCACCATCCGGGCCTGCCGCGAGGGCTGGAAGATCGGCCCGCTGGTTGCTGCGGACGGGGCGGTCGCGGCGGCCTTGATCGAGACCTGCGGCCGTGTCGCCCATGGCGCCCCCGCGATGATCGACGTGCCGCAGTCGAGCCCCTGGCTTGCCGGGCATTGCCGGGCGCTGGGGCTGGTCCCGGTCTTCGGCACGGCGCGGATGTATCGCGGCCCGGCGCCGGTGCCGGGCCCCGCAATCGCAGCGGTGGCGACGCTGGAACTCGGCTGAGCGCCCTTGCGTCCTCGGGGGGCTCGGCGCGCCCCTAGGCGGGCTGTCAGGCCACGCCCACCGTCACCAGGTGGTTGTCGAAGGAACGGGCCTGCCGGACCGTCCAGACCGGGCGCAGGCCCTGCAGCCCCAGCACCGTCCCGGTCCCGGTCGTGGCAACGAAGCCGCCGCCCTCGGCGGGGGCCAGGCCGCAGACATCGTGGGCCTCGATCGCGCCCGTAAACCGCTCTGCCGCGATGTCGAAGACCTGTACCCGGCCGCCGCGCGGCGACGAGATCGCGACCTCGGCCCCATCCCCGGAGATCGCGACCGAGCCCGCATAGCCCTGCATCGCGGCATGTTCCTCGCCGGGAGCGTCAAGCCAGACCGGCGCGGTTCCCGGCCGGTGCAGGCCCAGAAGCGGCGGCCGCTCTTCCCTCGGGCCCTGCCATTGCATGGCGAAGGCGACGGTGCCGCCCGGGCCCAGCGCCAGATGCCGGATCGAATTCATGTGCCACTCCTCGGGCGGCGCGACGGTTTCAAGCAGCGTCCCCTCGAGGCTCACATAGGCGAGGTTCGGCGCCATGAACGGGATGTTGAGCTTGGTCCGGCCGCTGTCAGGATGGGTCTCGATCCCGCCATTGGCGATCACCAGGCTGCGGCCGTCGGGCATCAGCCTGATCTCATGCGGACCGGTGCCATGGCTGTCGAATTCGCCGACCCGAAGATAGCCTGCCTCGGTGTCCCAGACCCCGATCACGCCGCGCGCCGCATCATAGTCGTTTTCGGCCGTGTACATGTAGCGCCCGTCGGCGGAATAGGCGCCATGGCCGTAGAAATGCCGCCCCTCGGGTGCGTCGAGCACGGCGTTGATCCGCCCCTCGCGACAGTCGATCACCAGCGCGAAGGTGCCGGGGCGGCGGGCAAACGCCGTGGCCTCGGGCCGGATCGGATGGGCGGCGGCGGCATGGCCGCGCTGGGGCAGGGGCAGGCGGAACCTCTCGCCGCCCCCGGCATCTAGCCCGACCAGCATCTGCCGCCCGTCGCTTTCCTGCGCGGCGCTCAGAAAGGCCGGGCTGCCGGCATCGGCCCAGCCCACCCGGGGGCAGAGCGAGGCGGCAAGCGCCCCGGTCAGGAAGCTTCGGCGATCGGCCATCTCAGTCTCCGTCTCTCGAATTGAACCCGGCCGCGACGCCGAGCGCGGGGCCGAGGCTTGCCCGGCTTTCCTCGGCGATCTCGTGGATCGCCTGTTGCAGGATCTCGACCCTTAGCCGCCCCTGTGGCGTTGCGACCCCGGCAAAGACCGGATCGTCCAGATTGGCCGCGATCCCGTCGGCGCGGTCGAAATCGGCCTTCAGGGCGGCGGCGCTGGCCGGGTCTTCCGCAGCCATCAGCAGCGCCAGCTCGCGCAGCGCGTCCAGCGTCACCGTCACGTTATGCAGCGACCGTCCCGAGCGCCGGCTTTCGGCCCGGTTCGGGCGCGGCCGCTCGAAGGTGCCGAGCGGACGGCCGAGCCTGAGGTCGACATCGACCTGCAGCCCTTCATGGAGCGCGGTGAAGAAGGCCTTTAGCACCTCGCGTTCGTCCTTGTAGGGCGTGCCGGGGCCGGGATTGCGCATCATCTTGGCATAGCCGTCCTGCCAGTCGGCGAGGATCGCCGCGGCCAGCGCATGGATGTCGCGCGCCTCGGCCCGGATCAGGGCGCAGCCATAGGGCGTGGGCTCGGCGAAATCCGGATCGTAAAGCAGGTATTCGAGCGCGTAAAAGCCCCGCGCCGCGACCGAGACGGTGGCGAATTCCGCTTCGTTCCCGACCACCGGATCGGCATCGGCGATCAGCCCGGACAGCGTCCTGGGCGTCATGCCGCGCGGGTCGGGCCAGAAGGCGAGCGCGAAGGCGCGGTTATCGGTCTCGGTCGGGCCGAGCCGCAGATGGCTGACCGCAAGCCAGGCATCGAAGGCCTCGTTCCAGGCCGCGCGCAGCGGTTCCGAGCCGGGGGTGCAATCCGTCCCGGCCGCGGCCTCGAGCGCGGCGGTCGAGGCTTCGAGCCGGGCAAACCCGGGCAGCACATGGCGCTCGATCACCGCATCGGCGATATCGGCGGGCGCGGCGGCAAGTGGCGCTGCGGCAAGTGGCGCTGCGGCAAGCGCCAGTGCGAGGGAAAGGACGGTTCTTCGGATCATAGGCTCTCCAGGAAACGGATCAGGGCGGCGCGGTCGGCCGCTGGCATCGTCGCCACGCGGTCGCGGGCGGGGGCGGCCTCGCCGCCATGCCAGAGCACGGCTTCGAGCAGGCTCCGGGCGCGGCCGTCATGCAGATAGCCCGCCTTCGGTTCCAGCGCGCGGGCCAGACCCAGCCCCCAGAGCGGCGGCGTGCGCCATTCGCGCCCCGAGGGCCCGGCGCCGCCTCCGGCCAGACCCTCGCCCATGTCATGCAGCAGAAGGTCGCTATAGGGCCAGATCAGCTGAAAGCTGAGCGCCGGGGCCTCGGGCAGACGGCGGGTGACGAAGGCAGGGCGGTGGCAGGCGGCGCAGCCGCTGTCGTGGAACAGCTTCTTGCCCGCCAGCACCCCGGGGGCGGCGGCATCGCGCCGGGCGGGCACGGCGGTATGGCGGGAATGCCGCGTCACCAGATCGAGCGCGGTTGCCGAGATCTCGAAACCGCCCTGTTCCGGATCGCCGCCATCGGGCGCGGCGCGGCAGGCGGTCTGGGCCGGGGTGCAGTCGCCGTGGCCCTCGGGATAAAGCGGCGAGCTCAGCCCGATGTCATGGGCGAAGGCATGGGCGATCTGGGCCTCCAGCGTCGGCTGCGCGGCGGTCCAGCCGAAGCGGCCCAGCACCGGGCGCCCGTCGGGGCCGGGCAGCAGTCTGGCCCGTCCGGAAATGCCGTCGCCATCTTCATCCTCGGGATCGGCCAGAGCCAGGATCGCCTCTTCGGGGATCGCCTCGAGGAGCCCCAGCCCCGCCAGCCCCGGCGCGATGCGCGGGCTGATGACAGTGTCGGCGCCAAGCGGGCCATATCCCGGATCGGCCAGTTCGTAGCGGGGGCGCCTGAGCAGGGCGCTTTCGCCCCCGGACAGCGCCATCTCGATCTCGTCATAGGCGACCCTCGGGCGGCCTTCGGCGGTCAGCCCGGGCAGGCCCAGCGGCTGGATCTGGCGGCCATAGACCGGGTCGGGCCCTGCGGCGAGATAGCCCTCGATGCCGGATGCGCCGGGGTCGGGAACCGAGAGCTGCAGCATCAGCGCGGCGGGCAGATCGCCCGGCCCCTTGGGCGCCGCGCCCCGGCCGCCGCCCGGATGGCAGGCCAGGCAGGAGCGCGCATTGAACAGCGGGCCGAGCCCGTCCGAGGCGATGGTCGAGGACGGCGCCGAGACCCAGCCGCGGTCGAAAAGCGCCTGCCCGCCGCGAAAATCGAGTCCCTCGCCCGGGGGCAGGTTGGCCAGCGGCGACGAGAAGGCGGCGGCCCCCGCCACCGTGCCCGCGCCGCCCGCCAGCGCCTCGAAGGGCTGCGGGCGCGTGAAGTCGCGCGGCAGGGCGGTCGCCTCCGCGATGCGGGCCTGTTCGGCTGCGGTGAAGGGCAGGGCGGAAAGACCCGGTCCGGTGACGGCCTGGGTCAGGGGGCCGGCGGCGGCCGCCGACCCCATCCAGAGCCCGAGAAGGGCGGCCTTACTCGGCCTCGTCCATCTTCGAGGCGTTGAGCAGCGCGTAATTCTCGGCGCCGACACGGCCGTAGAGGTCGAGCTGGGTCTCGAGGAAGTCGATATGGCCTTCCTCGTCGGCCAGAAGCTCATCGAACAGCTCCTTGGTGACGTGATCGCCGATCTCGGCGCAGTATTCCCGCGCTTCCTTGTAAAGCGCGCGGGCATCCTGTTCGGCGGCCAGATCGCATTCGAGGGTCTCCTTGGGGCTCTGCCCGATCCGGAGCGGGTCGAGCTTTTGCAGGTTGGGGTGGCCTTCGAGGAACAGGATCCGCGCCATCAGCTTGTCGGCGTGGTTCATCTCCTCGATGCTTTCCTCGCGGCTCTTCTTGGCCATATGGCCGAGCCCCCAGTCATCCTGCAGACGGTAATGCAGCCAGTACTGGCTGATGGCGGTCAGTTCGCTGCGGAGCGCGCTGTTCAGGTATTCGATGACCTTTGGGTCGCCTTGCATGAGGTCTTTTCCTTTCGATGCTTGGGCCTGAGGTTCTGTAAGCCAGGTGGAACCTCTAGACTAGCGTTTGCACGCATCGTGTCTAGGAAGAGCGTCATGCAGTCGCCGCAGTCGGCGCGTTTGCCGAGCGAGCGGAACACCTTGCCCGGGGTGATGATGGTTGCCGGATCCGAGGCACGCATCCAGTCGATGGCGGCGTTGATATCCTGATCGGAAATGCACTGGCAGTGGCAGACGATCATCCGGGGGCTCCTTCGGAAAGGTGCGGGGCCCCGGCTTGCGGGGCCCCGGGTCAGGACGTCACTGGAAAACGGCCGAGGGGTTGTCGAGGCTGTCCGAGCCCTCGACCGAGACCCCACTGACGCCGAGCGTCTCGACCACGCGTTCGATGCTGGCGGTCTGGTCGACAAGCGCGTTCACGCCGCCCATGATCAGCGCTTCGCCGGCCTCGTTGCCGCGCGCCAGCATCTGGTCATAGGCAAAGCCCGCCTCGGCTGCGGTCTTCAGCCGGGCCAGCGCCGCCATGGTGGCGTCGAGCTTGGTCTTCATCTCGATGTCGAGATCGGCATCCTTAGCCGCGACCAGATCCGAGACCGAAGGCCCCGAGACCTCGGTGCCGTCGATCCGGGTATAGCTGCCCAGATAGACGTTCCGGATGCCCAGCCCGTCATAGTAATGGCTGTTATGGGTGTTGTCCGAGAAGCAGTCATGCTCTTCCTCGGGATCGTTCAGCATCAGCCCCAGGCGCATCCGCTCGCCGGCCTGCTCGCCATAGGACAGGCTGCCCATGCCGGTCAGGATCGCCGACAGCCCGGCCGCGTTATCGGCCATCACCGCCGCGCGGGCCTCGCCGCCCTCTTCCCATTGCGCCACCATCCAGCCGAGATCGGAGACCAGAAGATCGGTCGCGGCCTTGAGATAGGCGCCGCGCCGGTCGCAATTGTCGTTGGTGCAGTCATCGCCCCGGGCATAATCGGTCCAGGGCCGCTCGCCCGCACCGGGATCGGTGCCGTTCAGATCCTGCCCCCAGAGCAGGAATTCGATGGCGTGATAGCCGGTCGCGACATTGGCTTCGACCCCGTCGGCCTCGTGCAGCGTCTCGGACAGCAGCTCGGGGGTGATCTCCGAGGCGTCGATGGTCTCGCCCGCGATCTCGAAGCTCGGCGAGGCGATCACGTTGATTGCGGCCAGCGGGTTCTCGTCGGTCGCGCCGCCATAGCCGGCATCGACATAGTCGATCAGCCCTTCGTCGAGCGGCCAGGCATTCACCTTGCCCTCCCAGTCATCGACGATCGGGTTGCCGAAGCGGAACGCCTCGCTCTGCTGATAGGGCACGCGGGCCGCGAGCCATGCCCGGCGCGCGGCGTCGAGCGCCTGCGGCGAGGGCTTGGCGACAAGCGCGTCCACCGCCTGTTGCAGCCGTTCGGCGCCGGTCAGCGCGTCGCCATAGGTGGCGGCGGCAATGTCCGCATAGGTGGACAGCACCGCATCCGGGGCCGGGGCGTCGGCCAGGGCTGCCGTTCCGGCCAGTCCCATGGCCAGCGTGCAGGTGGCGAGCGTCGGTTTCGTCATGCGTTCCCTTCCTTTGGTCTTCTGGTCTTGCGTCAGTGCAATGTTGCCCGGCGTGAGGGCCGGGCGCTCGGGGCGCGCTCGGGCGCCCTGCGGGCCGAGACCGCGGCAAGCGCGAGGCGCCGGAGCGCAATCGCCAGCCTTGCAGCGGGATCGACCAGGCCCGGCGCCATGTCGGCCCGGACCAGCATTGCCGCCAGCAGCATCGCATCCTCGCGATCTCCCGCGCCGGCAGCGGCAACAAATGTGGCAAAACAGGATTCGTCCGCGCCAAGGCAGGGACAGGCGGCGGCGTGCCGCATCAGCGGCCGCCGTCCATACATGGCACAGAGCGTGCAGATCTCGTGCAGGCTGTCGGCTGCATCGCTGCCCTGACGCGGCCCGAGACGGTCCGAAAACTCGCTGCGCAGCCGCTCCTGCGCGTCATCGCCATCGGCCCAGAGCCGCAGGCAGCGCACCGCGCCCGCCTCTACCGGGTCGAGATCGTCGAGAAAGCCAACGGCGGCGCCGCCGCGTCTGTTGGGATCGGCATTCATCTGTCGGTTCTCCTCAGCATCCGGCCAGGCCGGAGCCGGGCTGCCCCGCCCCCTCTGTGCCGTCATGTCCTGGTCGGTCAGAATGCCCGGGCCTTCCGTCAGGGTGGGTTCGGGTCGGTGTTCGCGTTACCCTGAAAACTGACGAAAATGCTCGGATAAGTCAACCTGACTTTTTTGCTCGGATACAGGGATGCCGGGATAGGAGTGCGGCCGGGTTGCGGACCCGGCGCCGGAACGAAAAGGGGCGCGCCAGACCGGCACGCCCCTCATGGGATCGCTGTTGCGGCGGGGCTCAGCCCAGCTTCAACGCTGCATGTTCGGGAAACAGGCGCGCCAGGCCCGCGGTGCTGGCCTCGGCGACGCCGCGTTCGGTGATCAGCCCCGAGACCAGCCGCGCGGGCGTCACGTCGAAGGCGGGGTTGCGCGCGGGCGTGCCATCGGGCGAGATCTGCACCAGCCCCACTACGCCGCCCGGCATCCGGCCCTGGACATGGGTCACCTCGCCGCCGTCGCGCTCCTCTATCGGAATTTCCTTCACCCCGTCCTGCACCGTCCAGTCGATGGTGGGCGAGGGCAGGGCGACATAGAAGGGCACGCCATTGTCCTTCGCGGCCAGAGCCTTCAGGTAGGTGCCGATCTTGTTGCAGACATCGCCCCGTGCGGTGGTGCGGTCGGTGCCGACGATGCAAAGATCGATCTCGCCATGCTGCATCAGATGGCCGCCGGCATTGTCGACGATCAGGTCATGACTGACGCCGTGATGGTTCATCTCCCAGGCGGTGAGCTGGGCGCCCTGGTTGCGCGGCCGGGTCTCGTCGACGAAGACATGGACGTCGATCCCCGCCTCGAGCGCGTGATAGATCGGCGAGGTCGCGGTGCCCCAGTCGACGGTCGCCAGCCAGCCCGCATTGCAATGGGTCAGCACGTTGACCCGCTTGCCGCCCTTGCGCTCGGAGATGGCGCGGATGAGCTCGAGCCCGTTCAGCCCGATCTGCCGGTTGATCTCGACATCCTCGTCGCAGATCTCGGCGGCGCGGCGGAAGGCGGCCGCGGCACGCTCGGAAGGCGGCAGCGGCTTCAGCTCCCGGGTCATCTCGTCCAGCGCCCAGCGCAGGTTGATCGCGGTCGGCCGGGTCGCGTGCAGCACCTCCCAGGTCTCGGCCAGCGCCGCGTCCGAGGCGTCATCGGCCATCTGCACCGCCACCCCATAGGCGGCCGTGGCCCCGATCAGCGGCGCGCCCCGGACCCACATGTCGCGGATCGCCGCGGCGAAGTCCTGACGGCTGGTCAGCGCGACGATCCGTAGCTCATGCGGCAGCCAGCGCTGGTCGATGATCTTCACGCTTCCATCGGCCTCGCGCCAGATGGAACGATAATGGGTCCCGTCGATCTTCATGGCCCCTCGGTCCTTTCCTTCACCCTGTCCACCCCACCTGCCTTTTCGCCCGGCCGGTGGCCTTGCGAAAACGCGGTCAGTCGTCTCACTCGGCGCGGGTCAGAAAGCCCGCGCATCCGGTCAGCGCCGCGAAATCGTCGATCACGGTCGAGACCCGGAATTCGGCCATCAGCGCCGAGAACCGTCCCTTGCGCCGGAACGCCCCGGCAAAGCCCATGGCCCCGGCATGGGGCGTGACCGCGCGGGCCATGCCGCCGATCAGGTAGATCCCGCCATAGGGCAGATGCTGCAGCGCCAGATCGCCCGCGACCGTGCCCAGCAGCCCGATGAAGGTCCGGGTCGCCCGGAGCGCCTCGGGATCGGTGCCGAGCGCGGCCAGAACGCCGTGGCCGTCCAGCTTGCGCGGCGTTCCGGCCCCGGCCGTCGCCCAATCGTAAAGCCGGCCCAGCCCGCGCCCCGAAAGCGCCTCCTCAACCGGGGCGAAACCGTCGGGTTCCGCGAGGAAGTGCGCCAGCGACAGAGTCTCGGCATCGCCGACCGGCAGGGAAACCTGCCCGGCCTCGGCCTCGGTGACAAGGGGGTCATGGGGCAGGGCATGGACCGCGGCCGCGTTGAACCCGGTGCCGATCCCGATCACCAGCCGCGTCGCGCCGGGCTGGGCGGGGCCATCCAGCACCGGCACCAGCGTCCCGGGCGCGATATGGTCGAGCGCATGGCCCTGGGCGGCCAGATCGTTCAGAAGCCTGACCCGCGGCGTGCCCGTCACCCGGGCGATGGCCGCTTCCTCGATCGTCCAGTCAAGATTGGTCAGCCGCCCGCGCCCGTGGCGGACCGGCCCGGCCAGCGCCGCGCAGGCGCCCGCGATCTCGGGCGAGCCCGCCGCCCGCAGATAGTCGGTCAACACATCGCCCAGATCGGCATGGTCGGCATTGCGGTAGCGCCGGACCGTTCCGGCCAGCAGACCGGGCCCTTCGGCCAGAGCGACACGGGTATTGGTGCCCCCGATATCGGCGACAAGCGATGTCACGGCGTGCTCTCCTGCAGCATGCGTCTGAGCGCGTGGTAGGATGCCTTGGGGGTGCGCTGCAAGCTCTCGAAATCGACATGGACAAGGCCGAAGCGCTTGCCGTAGCCGAAGGCCCATTCGAAATTGTCGAGCAGCGACCAGAGCATATAGCCCTTCAGCGGCACGCCGCCGGCGATGGCCTCGCGCGCCGCGGCCAGATGGCCTGCAAGAAAGGCGATGCGGTCCTCGTCGCGGATCTCGGGGCCGTTCGCGCCCGCGAACACCGTGTCGGGGGCGGCCATGCCGTTCTCGGTCACGTAAAGCGGCAGATCGCCCGTGTGGCTGCCGCTGATCCAGCGCAGAAGATCGGGCAGGGCCATCGGGGCGATCTCCCAGCCCATGTCGGTCTTGCGCCCGGGGGCTGGCCGCTCGGCCCAGCCGGGCCAGGGGCCGGGGGCCGGCGCGATGCGCTTGACGGTGTAATAATTCACGCCGAGCCAGTCGATCGGTGCCGAGATCGCCGCCATGTCGGCCTGCCAGCCCGGCGGAAGATGCGGCCCGAGCCCCTCGAGCGCGAGATCCGGATAGGCCCCGCGCGCCACGCCGCCCAGAAAGAAGCGGTTGAAGACCGCGTCATAGCGCAGGGTCGCCGCGCGCGATTCTTCGCCTGGGTCGGCCGGGAAGGCGGGTTCGAAATTCAGCACGATCCCGATCTCGGAGGCCCCGGCCGCCCGGAGCGCGGCAAGCCCCAGCCCGTGCGCGAGCGCCAGATGGTGCATCGCCCGGGCGGTGGCGCGGATGTCGCGCAGACCCGGCGCATGGATCCCCTCGAAATGCCCGAGCCAGCCCGCGCAGAAGGGCTCGTTGACGGTGGCCCAGGACCAGACCCGGTCGCCCAGCCGCTTTGCCATCAGCGCCGCGAAATCGGCAAAGCGATGCGCGGTGTCGCGATTGGCCCAGCCGCCCAGATCGGCCAGCGCCGAGGGCAGCTCCCAGTGATAGAGCGTCAGCGCGGGCCTGAGCCCGCGCGCAAGCGTCGCGTCGACGAGCCGGTCGTAGAAATCGAGCCCCTCGGGATTGGGCGCCCCCGCGCCTCCGGGCAGCACCCGCGCCCAGGAGGTCGAGAAGCGGTAGATGTCGAAGCCCGCGCCTGCGACCAGATCCAGATCGGCCTCGTAGCGGGTGAGGTGATCGCAGGCCCGCGCCCCGTCTGCCGCGCCCGCGACATTGCCGGGCGTGGCGGCGAAACTGTCCCAGTGGCAGGGGCCGGCGCCGCCCAGGGCCGCGCCCTCGATCTGATAGGCCGAGGTGGCGGTTCCGAACAGGAAGCCGGGCGGAAAATCGGCGCGGGTCGGGATCATGCGCTCCTCCGGGGCGGGCTGGGGACCGGGCCGTTCGGTCGGCCGGTCGCGGTGGGCCGGGGCATCGGGCGGGGGTGCTGCGATCTGTTTCCCCCGCATGCTTGCCTGCGGCAAGGGAGGCGTCAAGCCTGCCGGAGCGTCGCCCGCGCAGAGCCGGGCGCATGCGGGCAGATGCCGGCAGGGGCGCGACCGAAACGGGCAGGCGGGACGTCTTTTCGGAAGCCGGGCCGGTCATCTCTCGCGCCTCAGTTGACAGCTTCGCGACCATCGGCCACCGTTTCGGGGCGACTCCCCCCGGGGCGTGCCTGCCCCCGGACGGGAGCAAGACGACAGAACGACAAGACAAAACGACAGGGGCCTGGCCGATGCGCTCAGGTCCGAGGGGAGGTCGATATGCAACTGATCGCGATGGCGGGCCGCGTGGCCGCCGCGCTTGCCCTTGCGACGGGTTCGGCCCATGCGCAGGGTCTCGAATTCACCCCCGGCGAGGATGATCGCTTCTCGTGGCAAAGCTACGAGACCTTCGCCGACAGCCATGATCTGAGCGGCCAAACGCTCGACATCTCGGGGGTCTGGACCGGCCCCGACAAGGACCTGGTCGAAAGCGTGCTGGCCTATTTCGAGGCCGCGACCGGCGCGCAGGTGCGCTATTCCGGCTCGGAGAGCTTCGAGCAGGATATCGTCATCGCCGCCCAGGCCGGATCGGCGCCCGATATCGCGGTCTTTCCCCAGCCGGGCCTTGCCGCCGACATGGCGCGGCGCGGCTTTCTCACGCCGCTGGGCGAGGACACGGCCGACTGGGTGCGCCGGAACTACGCCGCGGGCGAGAGCTGGGTCGATCTGGGCAGCTACGAGAACGAGACCGGCGCCGAGGCGCTTTACGGCTTCTTCTACAAGATCGACGTGAAATCGCTGGTCTGGTACGTGCCGGATGCCTTTGCCGAGGCGGGCTACGAGGTGCCTGGAACGCTCGAGGATCTCAAGGCGCTGACCGAACGCATCGCCGCAGATGGCGGTACGCCCTGGTGCATCGGGCTGGGCTCGGGCGCGGCCACGGGCTGGCCCGCCACCGACTGGGTCGAGGACCTGATGCTGCGCCGCGAGAGGCCCGAGACCTATGACGCCTGGGTCAGCCACGAGATCCCGTTCAACGACCCCGCGGTGGTCGGCGCGATCGAGGATTACGGCTGGTTCGCGCGGAACGACGCCTTCGTCGAGGGCGGCGCGCAGGCGGCCGCCACCACCGATTTCCGCGAAAGCCCGGCCGGGCTCTTCACCTTTCCGCCGGGCTGCTACATGCATCGTCAGGCCAGTTTCATCGACACCTATTTTCCCGAAGGCTCCGAGATCGGGCTCGATGTCGATTTCTTCTACTTTCCGGCCTATGCCGGGCGCGATCTCGGCCGGCCGGTTCTGGGCGCGGGCACGCTCTGGGCGATCACCCGCGACAGCGAGGCCGCGCATGTCTTCATCGATTTCCTGAAGACCCCGATCGCGCATGAGATATGGATGGCGCAATCGGGCTTCCTGACACCCTTCACCGGCGCCAGTCCCGAGGCCTATGCCACCGACAGCATGCGCGCGCAGGGCGAGATCCTGACCAGCGCCACCACCTTCCGCTTCGACGGCTCGGACCTGATGCCGGGCGAGATCGGGGCGGATGCGTTCTGGAAAGGCATGATCGCCTACACCACCGGCCGGAGCGACGCCGAGACCGTGGCGCAGGAGATCGAGCGACGCTGGAACGCGATCCGCTGAGGCCGCCGTGCCCCGCCTGTTCGGGGGCCTGAGGGGAAGGGCCGGAAGGACGGCCCGCAAGCCATGCCGGAGATGCCGGCACGCCGTACGAAAGGAGGAGAGCCGATGTCGCCTCTGCTGCAGGGGATCGCGACGATCCTGATCGGGGTCGGAGGCTGCGTCGGCTATTTCTACGGCGCCAATCTGCTGCTCGACCGGGTGATCTTTCCGCCCCGGGGGCGCGATCCGGGGGCCAACATCTCGCGCGCGAACGCGGTCCGGCCCTGGCTGTTCCTGGCGCCCGCGATGGCGGCGCTGGGGCTTTATCTGGTCTATCCGGTCGTTGGTTCGTTCTGGCGTTCGCTTTACAACCGGGATGGCGGCACCTTCATCGGGCCTGGCAACTACACCGATCTGGCGGCCGATCCGGCCTTTCGCACCGCGGTCTTCAACAACCTTCTCTGGGTGCTGGTGGTGCCCGCGGCCTCGACCTTCATCGGGCTTGTCGCGGCGCAGCTGACCGACCGCATCCGCTGGGGCAACATCGCCAAGTCGATCATCTTCATGCCGATGGCGATCTCTTTCGTCGGCGCCTCGCTGATCTGGAAATTCGTCTATGCGAACGAGGCCGATATCGGGCTTCTCAACGCGATCCGGGCGGCGCTGGGCTTCGACGATCCGCTCGACGTGATCCAGATCCCGTTCTGGAACAATTTCTTCCTGATGGCGATCCTGATCTGGATCCAGACCGGCTTTGCCATGGTGATCCTGTCGGCGGCGCTGCGCGGCATCCCCGACGAGACCATCGAGGCCGCGATCCTCGACGGCGCCAATCCGTTGCAGATCTTCTTCCGGATCATGGTGCCGCAGATCACCGGCACCATCCTCGTGGTCTGGACCACCATCACCATCCTCGTGCTGAAGGTCTTCGACATCGTCTACACCATGACGGGGGGCAATTTCGGTACCCAGATCCTGCCCAGCTACATGATGAGCTACATGTTCAAGGATGACGGCCGCGCCACCGCCGTGGCCTTCGTGATCATGCTGATCGTGCTGCCGGTGATGGTCTGGAACATCGTTCAGGCCCGCAAGGAGATGCGCTGATGCCGGGACATGCGGGGCGGAAATCGGGTCTGGTCTGGGCGGTGCATCTGAGCGTGGCGGCGCTGGTCCTGCTCTGGCTGCTGCCGACGGTGGGGCTTCTGGTGTCCTCCTTCCGCGATCGCGACCAGATCTCGGCCTCGGGCTGGTGGGAGGCGCCGCTGCCGGTCGAGCAGACCTACCGGGTCCGCACCGATCCCGGCGCGGCGGTCGAGCGCGACGGGCGGGTCATCCTGAGCGGCAATGTCTTCGACAGCGAGGACAGCGCCGGGGCGGGCAGGGTCACGGGCTTCGGCGTCACGGGCCGTGCGCCCGCCGAATTCGCCCCGGGCGAGAGCGCCGGCCTGCGCGGCGGCGGCCGGCTGACGGTGGCGCGCGATGGCAGCTTCACCGCCGAGGCTGAGGCGCCCTTCGGTCGGCGCGGCCCCACGATCTATTTCGAGGCCGAGACCCCGCCCAAGGTGACGCTCGACAATTACCGCATGGTTCTGGGCGCCGATGGCATGGACCGGGCCTTCATCAACACGCTGACGGTGACGATCCCGGCCACGGTCATCCCGATCCTGATCGCGGCCTTCGCGGCCTATGCGCTGGCCTGGATGGAGTTCCCGGGGCGGGGCCTGCTGATCGCGGCGGTGGTAGGGCTTCTGGTGGTGCCGCTGCAACTGGCGCTGGTGCCGCTTCTGCGGCTGCATGAGACGGTGGGGATCGGCCAGAGCTTCATGGGTATCTGGTTCGCCCATACCGGTTTCGGCCTGCCGCTGGCCGTCTATCTGCTGCGCAACTACATGGCCGGGCTGCCGCGCGACATCATCGAAAGCGCCAAGGTCGACGGCGCCACCGATTTCCAGGTCTTCACCCGGATCGTGCTGCCGCTGAGCTTTCCGGCCCTGGCGAGCTTCGCCATCTTCCAGTTCCTCTGGACCTGGAACGACCTTCTGGTCGCCAAGGTCTTCTTGCCCGCGGCCTCGGAGACCAAGGTGATGACGGTCAAGATCGCCGACGATCTTCTGGGCTCGCGCGGGGGGGACTGGGGCATCCTGGCGGCGGCGGCCTTCATCTCGATGGCGGTGCCGCTGGCTGTGTTCTTCGCGCTGCAACGGTATCTTGTGCGCGGCCTGCTGGCCGGGTCGGTGAAATGAGGAGGCAGCCTTGGCCCTGAACGACGATCCCGACTGGTGGCGCGGCGCGGTGATCTACCAGATCTACCCGCGCAGCTTCCAGGATTCGAATGGCGACGGTGTGGGCGACCTTTCGGGCATCATCCGGCGGCTGCCGCATGTCGCCTCGCTGGGAGTAGACGCGATCTGGATCTCGCCCTTCTTCCCCTCGCCGATGAAGGATTTCGGCTATGACATCTCGGAATATTGCGATGTCGATCCGATGTTCGGCAGCCTTGCCGATTTCGACGCGCTGGTCGCGGCCGCGCATGGGTTGGGGCTCAGGGTGATGATCGATCTGGTGCTGTCGCATTCCTCGGACCGCCATCCCTGGTTCATCGAAAGCCGCTCGAGCCGCGACAATCCGAGGGCCGAGTGGTATGTCTGGTCGGACCCGAGGCCCGATGGCACGCCGCCCAATAACTGGCTGTCGATCTTCGGCGGGCCCGCCTGGGCCTGGGATGCGGGGCGCGAGCAGTATTACCTGCATAATTTCCTGGCCTCGCAGCCCGACCTGAACCTGCATTGCGAGGCGGTGCAGCAGGCCATCTTCGAGACCGCGCGTTTCTGGCTCGACCGCGGCGTCGATGGATTTCGCCTCGACACCATCAATTTCTACTTCTGTGACAAGGAGTTCCGCTCCAACCCTGCGCTGCCGCCCGAAGAGCGGAATGACAATATCGCGCCCCGGGTGAACCCCTATAATCACCAGCTTCACATCTATGACAAGAATCAGCCGGAAAATATTGAATTCCTGACGAAATTCAGATCCGTTCTCGACGACTACTCGGCCGTGGCACTGGGCGAGGTGGGCGATGCGCAAAGCGATCTGGAAATCCTCGGCCAATACACCTCGGGCGGAGACAAGGTGCAGATGTGCTATGCCTTCGATTTCCTCGGCAGTGCGCCCCTGACCGCCGCGCGCATCGCGCAGGTCTATGAGCGGCTCGACCGGGTCGCGGCCGAGGGCTGGGTCTGCTGGGCGCTCTCGAACCATGACGTCGTCCGCCACCCGACCCGCTGGACCCTCTCGCCCGCCGCACAACGCGCCTTTCTGACCTTGATGATCTGCCTGCGCGGCTCGGTCTGTCTGTATCAGGGCGAGGAGCTTGGCCTGCCCGAGGCCGATGTGCCCTTCGAGGCGCTGCAGGACCCTTACGGCATCGCCTTCTGGCCCGAATTCAAGGGGCGCGACGGCTGCCGCACGCCGATGGTCTGGGCGGCCGAGGAACTTCATGCCGGGTTTTCGGCCGCGCCGCGTACCTGGCTGCCGATCCCCGAGACCCATATCGGGCTGGCCGTGGCGGCGCAGGAGCACGCGCCCGAGGCGCCGATCCACCATTACCGCCGCGCCATCGCGTTTCGCCATGCCAATCCGGTGCTGGCGCGGGGCGCGATGGACACGGTGCGCGCCGAGGGCCATGTGCTGTCCTTCCGGCGCTATGACGCGACGGCCGAGATGTTCGTCGCGATCAATCTGGGCGAGATGCCGGCCGCGCTGGTCCCGCCCGAGGGCAACTGGCAGCCTCTGGGCGCCGAGATCAACGCGGCCCGGCCGGGGGCGGACGGGCTGGTGCATCTGGGGCCCTGGCAGCCCTCGCTGATGCTGCGACGGGAGGGGGCGTGATGGCGGGTCTGACACTCAGCGGCGTGGGCAAGAGCTATGGCGCGGTCGAGGTGCTGAAGGGGATCGATCTGGAGATCGAGACCGGCGAGCTGGTGGTCTTCGTCGGGCCCTCGGGCTGCGGCAAGTCCACGCTTCTGCGGATGATCGCGGGGCTCGAACGGATCACCGCGGGCACGCTGAGCATCGACGGGCTGCGCGTGAACGACGTGCCGCCCGCGCAGCGCGGCATCGCCATGGTGTTCCAGTCCTACGCGCTCTACCCGCATATGAGCGTGCGCGACAACATGGCCTTCGCGCTGAAGATCGCCGGGCGCTCGCGCGACGAGATCGAGGCCGCCGTGACCCGGGCCGCACGCACGCTTCAGCTCGAGCCCTATCTCGACCGGTTGCCAAAGGCGCTGTCGGGCGGGCAGCGCCAGCGCGTGGCCATCGGGCGCGCCATCGTGCGCGACCCCAAGGTCTATCTCTTCGACGAGCCGCTCTCGAATCTCGACGCGGCGCTGCGCGTGGCCACCCGGATCGAGATCGCCCAGCTGAAGGAGGCGATGCCCGACAGCACGATGATCTATGTCACCCATGACCAGGTCGAGGCGATGACGCTGGCCAGCCGCATCGTGGTGCTGGCCGACAAGGGGGTGGCCCAGGTCGGACCGCCGCTCGAGCTTTACGAGAAGCCGCGCTCGGAATTCGTGGCGCAGTTCATCGGCAGCCCGGCCATGAACCTGTTCGAGGGCGTCATTTCAAGGACCGGCGAGACGACCCATCTGCAGCTGGCGGCGGGCGGCGGCACGATTGCCTCGCAGGTGCCGACCGGGTCCGGCGACGAGGGCCGCAAGGTCCGGGTCGGCATCCGCCCCGAGGACATGGAGCCGACCGAAGGTGACGACTACGCCTTCGAGGGCCGGGTCGAGATCCTCGAGGCCCTGGGCGAGGTCACCCAGCTTTATTTCGAGCGCAAGGCCCCCGAGGCCGATCCGGTAATCGCCAAGCTGTCCGGGGTCCATGCCGGGCTGCGCGGCAAGACCCTCAGGATGACCGCCGATCCGGGCCGGGTGCATCTCTTTGCCGGGGGCCAGTCGCTGCTCTGGCGATAGCCCGCCGGGGCGCGCGGGCGGCGCTTGACGGCGCGCGGGGCAGGGCCGAGAACAGGCGCGACAGGCCCGTCCGGGCGCCGACCGGTGCCGCGGGCGGGCCGCCCCATGAAGGAAGGATTTCCTCCGATGCCGCGTATGATGGCCCGCCGGTCCCTGCTTGTCGCGCTTCCGCTGCTGATGCTTGGCGCCTGTGTCCAGACCGGGCCGATGGGCTCGATGGCGCCCGGCGTGATCGGCCCGGTGGCACAGGGCAGTACCTGGGCGGGTGCGGTCGGCCGTGTCACCGGCGCGGACGGGCTGGTCGCGAACCCGATCTGGAACGCCGAATTCTCGGAACCGGGTTTCCGCTCCGATCTGGCGCAGTCGCTGACGCGCGCCGGGATCCTGACCCCCGGCGGAGCCTACCGGCTGAATGCCGATGTCCAGAGCGTGACCCAGCCCCAGACCGGTACCAAAGTGCAGGTGGCGATGGTGGTGCATTACACCATCCAGGACGCGACCGGCCGGGCGGTCTTCGATCAGACCGTGACGACCTCTTACACCTCGCCGCTGGGGCAGGCGGTGCGCGGCGTCGACCGGCTGCGGATCGCCAGCGAAAACGCCGCCAAGGACAATATCGCGCTGTTGCTGCGCGCGCTTGGCGCAAGCGCCGAGGGCGCGCCGACCGGCGGGCCGTTCTAGCCGGAGCGGTTGTGGCATCGCGTCGCCCTGCGGCCCGCAAAGGTCTGGCATGCTTCTCGGGACGCCGCCCGGCGCGGCCGCTGTGGGAGTCTGTGAGAGGATGACCATGCCGATCCCCGCCAATTCGGAGCGCTCGCGCTTTGCGCGGTTCTGGCGGCCTGCGCCCATGGGGCGGACGAGACCGCGATGATCCCCGCCGCCATCGCGCCGCTGCCCGCAGGCAACCCTCATCGCAGCGTGATTTCCGGCATCGGGACTGCAGGCGGCAAGGATACCAATCCGGCGCTGGCCTCGCAGATTGCCGATGCCGATTTCAAGGCCGCGCTGCGCTGCGCGCTTCTGCTGTCGGGGGCCTATTCCGCCTCGGGGCGTTACGTGCTGAGGTCCGAGATCGAGGAGATCACCCAGCCGCTTTTCGGGTTCGACATGCAGGTCGGGCTGACGGTGCGCTACCGGTTGCAGGACCGCGCCGGCAAGACCCGCTGGGAACGGCGCATCGTCACCCGCCATACCGCGCGGCTGGGCGAGGCCTTCCTCGGGACCGAGCGGCTGCGCTATGCCAATGAGGGCGCGGCGCGCGAGAATATCGCGGCCTTCCTGCGCGAGCTTGGGGCCGAGGCCCTGGCCGAGGGGGACGCGGGCGTCTCGTAGCGGCCCCGATCAGGCAAGGCCCGGCAGCCAGAGCACGATGCCCGGCACCGCGATCAGCACGGCGATGGTGATCGCATCGGCCACGAAGAAGGGCGCGACACCGCGAAACACGTCCTGCACGCTCAGATCGTCGCGCACGCCGGCCACCACGAAGCAGTTCAGCCCGATGGGCGGCGTGATCAGGCACAGTTCGGCCATCTTGACAACGAGGATGCCGAACCAGATCGCGCACATCGGCCCCGACATGCCGAAGGCGCTGTCCGCGGCCGAGACATATTCGCCGCCGTTCAGCGCCATCACCGCCGGATAGACCACGGGCAGGGTCAGCAGCAGCATGCCGATCGCGTCCATGAACATGCCCAGCACCGCATAGGCCAGCAGGATCATCACCAAGGTCAGCATCGGCGGGTGGTTTAGTCCGGCGATCCAGTCCGAGAAGGCGCCCGGCAGATCGGCGAAGCCCAGGAAGCGCACATAGATCAGCACGCCCCAGATGATGGTGAAGATCATGGCCGAGAGCTTGGCGGTCTCGAGCAGCGCGTCCTTGAATTGCGCCCAGCGCATCCCGTGCGCCAGAGCCATCAGGAAGACCACGAAGGCGCCGATGGCCCCGCCCTCGGTAGGGGTCCCCCAGGCATCGCCGCCGAAGGGGTTGTAGACGAAGAAGACGATGGTCCAGACCACGAAGAGGATCGGCAGCGCCCTGGGCAGGGCGCGAACCCTCTCGCCCCAGGTGAAGCCCCGGACAGCCGGGCCGAAGCGGGGCAGGGCCAGCGCCAGCGCCACGATCAGCAGCGCATAGATGCAGGCCGAGACCATGCCGGGCACGAAGCCCGCCAGCAGCAGCTTGCCCACATCCTGCTCGACGATGATGGCGTAGATCACCAGGATCGCCGAGGGCGGGATCAGGCTGGCCAGCGTGCCGCCCGCCGCCACGACGCCCGCGGCAAAGCGCTTGTCATAGCCGATCTTCAGCATCTCGGGGATGGCGATCCGGGCAAAGACCGCCGAGGTCGCGACCGAGGCACCCGAGACGGCGGCAAAGCCCGCCGTGGCAAAGACGGTCGAGACCGCAAGCCCGCCCGGCAGCCAGCCGAACCATTTCTTCGCCGCATCGAAAAGCGCGCGGGTCAGTCCCGCATAATAGGCCAGATAACCGATCAGGATGAAGGTCGGAATGAGGCTGAGCGCCTGGCTTGCCACCTTCGAATGCGGCACCTGGCCCGCGGTCTTGACCGCGACCGTCAGCGCCCAGCCGAACGCGTCCGCGCCATAGCCCTTCTTCGACCAGAAGATCCAGATCAGCCCCAGAAGCCCTGCCAGCGCGGCGGCAAAGCCCACCCGCATGCCCAGCAGGACCGAGACGAACAGAAGCGCCGTGACCGCGAGGCCGATCCCGATCGGGTCCATGGCTTCCTCCTAATCGTCCGCGCCCGAGACATGGGTCGCCTCGGCCGCTGCCTGATCGGCCACGGACACCACCAGCGGCACCGCCACGGGGGCCGCCAGCCCCAGAACGAAGGCCCGGCCATAGCCCCAGAGCTGAAGCCCCAGCCGCAGGCACAGAACCGAGAAGGCGACCGGTGCCAGAAGCTTGGCGGGCCAGAGCGGCAGGTTGATGTCGATCGAGCTGTCCCGGCTGAACATCGGCGCGCCCCAGTCGAAGCTGCGCTGGAAATGGGCGAAACTGCCCCAGACCAGCAGCACCATGACGACCAGCATGGCCAGCGTCGTCAGCGCCTCGGCCGCCCACAAGGCCCGGCCCGACAGCCGCGCCACCAGAATGTCCATCCGGATATGGCCCCCATCGCGCTGGGTATAGGCGATGCCCAGAAAGGCGATCAGCGGCATGCCCTGCTGGATCCAGTCGACAGAGCCGGGCAGCGGCTGGTTGAAGAGATGCCGCCCGCCGACCGACACCACGGCCAGCAGCATCAGCACGAAGACCGTCAGCCCCGCCAGCAGCGCAAGCCGCCGCTCGAGCCGGTAAAGCCCGCGGTCGAGCCGCGAGAGTGGGCTGTCATCCTCCAGCACAGGGGCATGGATGGCCATGGGTCCTCTCCTCGCAGGGTCGGGTCTGTCGTCGCGCTCCGGACGGGGCGGCGGATCGACGGTGCCGGGCCGGGGCAGGAAGCGCCCGGCCCGGACCTGTTTCCGGAAGGTCGGGGGGACTACTGCCCGACCTGCCCGACTTGCCCGGTCACGGTCTCGTAAAGCTCCTGCGCGGGCAGGCCGCGGGCGCTCATCTCTTCGATCCAGGCCGCGGCCACGGGACCCGCTGCTGCCTCGCGGAACTCGGCCATGGCCTCGGGCGCGAAGGTGATCCGTTCGATCCCGCGCTCGTCGAGCGCAGGGCCCCAGCGCGCCATGGTCTCGCTGTTGTAATAATCGATGTAATGCGCCAGCGCCTCGTCGACCGAGCCCAGCAGCGCTGCGCGATGCTCTTCGGACAGTGCCGCCAGCGCGTCGCTGTTGACCACCACCGGGCAGTTCACCGTGCCAGGGTTGAGGTTCGTCGTCCACCATGTGCCGGTGTCGATGGTGCCGAAGGACATATGCGCATGGGGCGCGAAGGACACCGCCTTGACCACGCCGGAATCCAGCGCCTGGCGCACTTCGGTCGCATCCATCGAGGTCGGCACCGCGCCGATGATCTCCATCGCCTCGCCGATCCCGCCGGTCGCGCGCACGGTCATGCCGTTGAAATCGGCAAGGCCCCGGGGCGGCTCGCCGACGCCCACGAAATTATATTGCGGCATCGGCGTAGGCATCAGGAGCGTCGCGTTCCAGCGCGCCAGATCGGCCTCGACCGCCGGATGGCGGTAGAGCGCCATCGACAGGTCGCGTTCCTGTTCCAGGCTGTCGACACCCAGGAAGGGCAGCTCCAGCACCGTCAGCGTCGGGTTCTTGTCGCGGTGATAGCCCGCGCAGATCTGGGCCATCTCGAAGGCGCCGATCTGGATCCCGTCGAGATTCTCGGTGCTTTTCGACAGCCCGCCATAGGAGAGAGACAGCGTGAATGCGCCGCCGGTCTTCTCGCTGACCAGTTCCGCAAGCTTCTCGACATTCTCGGTGAAGGCGCGCCGCTTGCCCCAGAGCGAGACATTCCAGGTCTCCGCCAGCGCCTCGCCTGCCAGACAGCAGCCGAACGCGCCCAGCGCCATGGCGCCGATCGCAGCTTTCATCGGTGGATCCTCCCTGATCTCCCTTTTCGGTCGAGAGTAACCGGCCGCGCGCGTCGGTAAAGCAAAAACTGGCAGCGCTTGCCCGGAGCGGTCCGCCATGGCAGAGGGGACCGGTCAAGAAGGAGAGACGCTCCGATGTTCGCCCCGCGCCCAGGTTTCGGCAGCCAGACCCCGCCCGCGATCTTCCCGCCTGTCTTCGGCGCTCTCGGGCTCGGGCTTGCCTGGCGGCGCGCGGTCGATCCGTTCGGGGTATCGCCCGGTGCGGGCGATCTGATCCTTGGCGCCATCACCACGCTTTTCCTTTTTATGCTGGCATCTTATGGGCTGAAGCTCTGGCGACGCCCGAAGGTCCTCATCGAGGATTTCCGGGTCCTGCCGGGCCGCGCGGGGCTGTCGGCGGCGGTGCTGTCGGTCTATCTGCTGGCGGCGGCCCTGGTGCCGCTGGTCCCGGCGCTGGCCGCGCTCCTGCTCTGGGCGGGGCTTGCACTTCACACCGGGCTGGTTGGGCTGCTGCTGTGGCTTCTGGCCACCGGCCCGGCCGAGCAACGCCGCGTGACGCCGGTCTGGCACCTGCATTTCGTGGGCTTCATCCTCGCCTGCCTGTCCGCCGTGCCGCTCGGTCATACCGGGCTGGCCACCCTCCTGCTTTACGCAACCACCGGCGCGGCGCTGGCGATCTGGGCGGCGAGCCTTGTCCAGATGCTGCGCCAGAGGCTGCCCGCGCCGCTGCGCCCGCTGCTGGCGATCCACCTGGCTCCGGCCTGCCTGATCGGCACCGTGGCCGTCTCGCTCGGGCTGATGCCGCTCGCGCTGGCCGCGGCTGTCGTCGCGGCGGTGCTGCTGGGGGCGCTGCTGATCTCGGCGCGCTGGCTGCTGGCCGCCGGGGCCTCGCCGCTCTGGGGGGCGCTGAGCTTTCCGATGGCGGCCTTCGCAAGCCTGATGCTCGTGCTTGCGACCGCGCTCGAGGGCTCGTCCCCGGGCGATCTTTTCCGCATCGCGGGCGGTGGCGCGCTGGTTGCGGCGACGCTGGCAATCCCGCCGATCCTCGTTTTCGTGATGCAGCTTTGGGCAAAAAACCGGCTCGCGGCGCAAACCAATGCCGCCCGGGCCTAAGCGGCTCTGGCCTTGGGCGGCCGACGCGCGCTAGGCTGGGATCATGCAGGATACCTCCCCGTTTCCCCATTCCGCCTGGCTTGGCGAACTGCCCGGCGGGCTTCGCCGCCGGTTCCAGCCGGGCGCGGCCATCGCGCGGCCGGGCGATCTGAGCCGCCCCGGCATTGGTGACGGCGAGGCAGACGTTCCCGACCGGCTTTTCGTTCTGGACGAGGGGCTGGCCCGGATCTGCCTCAACGGCACGGCGCGGGCGCTGACCATCGGTTACCTGCGCCCCGGCGGGGCCTATGTCACCCATACCCGGGCCTGGGTCGAGGCGGTCAGCCCATGCACCGTGATCTCCTGGCCGGTCGGCGAGATGCTGGCCCTGGTCAGCCGCCAGCCCGCCCTCGGCCTTGCCGCCTTTCGCGAGGTGGGCCAGCTCCTGCATGGCGCGCTGAACCTGATCGAGGATCTCGCCTTCCGGCCGGTCGAGTCGCGCTTCGCGCGGTTCCTGCTGAACGAACGCGCGCTGCAACAGAGCGCGCTGATCCGGCTGATCGACAGCACCGAATCCCTCGCCACGGCGCTCGGGACCTCGCGCCAGACCCTCTCGACCCTGATCAACCGGCTGATCCGCGAGGGTGTCCTGTCCCGGCCGGACCGCCGCCATCTGAGGCTTCTCGACATTGCCCGGCTCGAGGCGATGGTCGATCTGTCGCCCGGCTGACAGAACCGGTCGCCGCCATCGCCTATCAGCATCCGGTCCCCGGGCGCGCCCGGGCCGGAAGAGGAGCGCATGGCCATGACCGACCAGACCCCCGACCGCTACGTGAGCTTCTACGGCATCGATTGCGACCGCAAGGCCGACCGCCTGATCGCCATGCTCACGGCCCATATGGCCCAAAGCCAGTCCCGCTGGGTCGGCTATTTCGAGCAGAAGCTTGCCGAGAAGGCCCGCATGGGCAATGACAACCTGCATTTCGTGGGCAGCCAGGTGAACAGTCTCGCCGCCTTCTTCGAGGAACTGGGCGACGCCGCGGCCGAAGAGCTGCTCTACGATCTCGAGCAGACCTGCTGCTGAACCCGGTCTTCTTCCTGGCCGAAATACCCCCGCCGGAGGCGCCTTGCGGCCGCCGGAACGGGGCGGCAAGGGGTGGCCGAAGGCCGGGGCAGCGGGGCCATTGGCGCCGTGCGGACCGGGGGCGTCGAGCTTTCCGGCCGATTGGCCCTTTTCTTTTCTTCCTTTGCGTGAAATAGGGAAGCGCCAAACGAAAACTCCCCCAGGAGAACTCCCATGGAGATTCGCGAGGCCCTCACCTTCGATGACGTCCTTCTCGTTCCCGCCGCAAGCTCGGTTCTGCCCAGCACGGCCGATACCTCGACCCTTGTCAGTCGTAAGATCAGGCTGAACATCCCGCTTCTGTCTTCGGCCATGGATACCGTCACCGAGGGCCGCATGGCGATCGCCATGGCCCAGGCCGGCGGCATCGGGGTGATCCACCGCAACCTGACGGTCGAGGAACAGGCGCGCGAGGTCAGCCGGGTCAAGCGCTTCGAATCCGGCGTGGTCTACAACCCGATCACGCTGCGGCCCGACCAGACGCTGGGCGATGCCAAGGCGCTGATCGAACGCTATAACTTCACCGGCTTCCCGGTGGTCGACGAACGCGGCCACGTGGTGGGCATCCTGACCAACCGCGACATGCGCTTTGCCTCCAGCGACGCGACCCAGGTCGGCGCGATGATGACCGGCAGCGACCTTGCCGTGCTGCGCGAGCCCGTCGACCGGGCCGAGGCGCTGAACCTGATGAAGGCGCGCCGGATCGAGAAGCTTCTGATCACCGACGTGGCGGGCAAGCTGACGGGGCTTCTGACGCTGAAGGATACCGAGAAATCGGTGCTGAACCCGCAGGCGGTCAAGGACGAGCTCGGCCGGCTGCGCGTTGCCGCCGCGACCACGGTCGGCGATGCCGGCTTCGAACGCTCGCTGGCGCTGGTCGATGCCGGCGTCGACATGGTCGTGATCGATACCGCGCATGGCCATTCCGAGGGCGTCGCGAAGGCGGTCGAGCGGCTCCGCAAGGCCTCGAATGACGTGCAGATCATGGCCGGCAACGTCGCCACCGCCGCGGCCACCCGGGCCCTGATCGATGCCGGCGCGGATGCGGTCAAGGTGGGCATCGGCCCGGGCTCGATCTGCACCACGCGGATGGTGGCCGGGGTGGGCGTGCCCCAGCTGACGGCGATCATGGATTGCGCCGCCGCGGCAGGAGATGTGCCGGTGATCGCGGATGGCGGCATCAAGTATTCGGGCGATTTCGCCAAGGCGATCGCGGCCGGCGCCTCCTGCGCCATGGTCGGTTCGATGATCGCGGGCACCGACGAATCCCCGGGCGAGGTCGTGCTCTATCAGGGCCGGTCCTTCAAGGAATACCGCGGCATGGGCTCGCTTGGCGCGATGGCGCGGGGCTCGGCCGACCGGTATTTCCAGAAGGACGCGGCCTCCGACAAGCTGGTGCCCGAGGGGATCGAGGGGCAGGTGCCCTACAAGGGGCCGGCCGGAACCGTGGTGCATCAGCTGGTGGGCGGGCTCCGCGCCGCGATGGGCTATACCGGCTGCGCCACCGTCGAGGAGATGCGCCGGAACTGCAGCTTCGTCCGGATCACCGGGGCGGGGCTGAAGGAAAGCCATGTCCATGACGTGACGATCACCCGCGAAAGCCCGAATTACCGAGTCATGTGAGGCGGAGCAGGGCCTGTGGCCCGCTGAAAGGCCTTGAAAGGCACTGAAACCCAGACCAGCGGCAGTCCCGGAAGGACTGCCGCTGGTTTGCCTTTGGCATAACAGCTTCGGGCAAGCGCCCGACCGGGCGCGTCCTCAGAGGGCAGAGGGCAGAGGGCAGAGGGCAGATCGACGGAGCAACGCCCGGGCCTACTGTCTCTGTTCCAAACCTCATATATCACATGAGGACGTGCGCGTAATAATATGAATAATATTGTTAATTTTATTTATTCGCTTTGATATCGTTAACCACTGGCTTACCTGTTTTCGTCGATCCTGGCCGCGGGCACGCAGCGTGTCTCCGGGAGGGGTCGGAATGAACATCACTCTGTTGCAGGTGCCGCGCGCCGAGGCGGGGGCGATGCCGACCGAACGGCTGGGCGGTTATCGGGGCAAGCGGGCGTTCGATCTGCTGGTCGCGGCGCTGCTTCTGACGCTGACGGCGCCGCTGATGCTGGCGATCTGGCTGCTCCTGCGGGCCGGGACCGGGCAGGGCTTCGCCTGTCATCGGCGGATCGGGCATGGAGGCAGACCCATCCGCTGTCTCGTCTTTCATCTCGGGCGTCGCGACGGGGAGGTCGCCGGCTGGGTGCGGCGTGCCGGCCTGTCCGGCTTGCCATTGCTCTGGTCGGTGCTTCGGGGCGAGATGAGCCTTGTCGGACCGCGCCCGGCCACGCCTGCCGTTCTGGCACGCTATGGTCTGGCGCGAAACGGCTATCTGGCGATGCGCCCGGGGCTGACCGGGCTTGCCGATGCCCGGGAAGGGGCGCGGGAGGGTGCGCATTTCTGCGACCGGGTCCATGACGATCTGCGCTACAGCCGGATCGCCTCCCTCGCGCTCGACCTGGGGTTGATCGCGGCGACCTTGCGGCACCGATGCACAAGGCGGCCGGGCAGGCCCCAGCCGGGCCGTTCGCGGCCCGGTCCGGGGTGCGGCCGCTGACGCTCAGCTTTCATAGCGGGTCTTGCCGCGCCGGTCGGCATCCATCGGCAGATCCATGTGCAGCGGCTGATGGGCGCGTTGCGAACAGGCCTGGCGCGGGCAAAGCTGGCAACTGACCCCGATCCTTGCGACCGGCCCGTCGGCGCCCAGATTGATGGCCTGGGCATAGCCGATCCGATGCGCCTCGCCGCGCTCGCAGCCCAGCGCCACCGCCAGCCGGTTATCCTGCAGATGCGGGCTGAAGACCGGGCGCTTGACGGTGCGGCTGAGGGTGAAGAACTGGCTGCCATCGGGCATCTCGACCAGCTGCGGCAGGATCACGCCGGGCGTCGCGAAGGCGTTATGCACATTCCAGACCGGGCAGGAGCCGCCCTTCTCGGCCAGCGCGAAGGGGCTGGCATTGACCCGCTTGGTCACGTTGCCGGCCTTGTCGACCCGGATCAGGAAGAAACCCACGCCGCGCGCGCCGTCGCGCTGGAGCGCGGTCAGGCGGTGGCTGACCTGCTCGAAGGAGGTGCCGAAGGCCGCGCCCAGCCGGTCGACATCGTAAGCGGTCTCTTCGGCCAGGGCGAGGAAGGGGGCATAGGGCATCAACAGCGCCGCGGCGAAGTAGTTGGCCAGCTCGACCCGGCAGCGCGCGGCGGCCAGATCGCTGTCGATGCCGCCTTCCTCGATCATCGACTCGAGCAGATAGGGAATGTCGGCCAGCGCCAGGACATGGGCCAGCTGGAAGGCCCGGTTGGCATGGTCGAGCGCCTGCGACAGGCGCACCTCGCCCGCCTTCCGGTCGAAGACCCTCAGCGCATCGGGCATGTCGGCGGCGGGGGCGAGCCGGACCTCGATCCCGAGCTTCTGCCGCAGATAGCGTTTGAGCTGGGCATAGATGTCATCCGGATCGCCCGCGAACTGGGCGCGCACATTCTCGGCCGCGGTTTCCAGCGCGTCGAAATAGTTGCGGTTCTCGCGGAAGAAGTCATGCACCGCGGTTTCGGGCGATGTCACCAGCAACGCGGTGCCGGAGCCGTTGCCGCCGACCCGGGTGATCCGGTCGACGGCGGTGCGATGGCTGCGATAGAGCTGCAGGAACAGGTCGACAAGCCGGGGGGCATGGTCGATGGCGCCGCGCAGCTCCTGCAGGTCGGGCCGGTCGCGGCCGAAGGCGGGGTCGGCGACGGCCGCGCGCAGATCGGCCAGCCGTCCGGCATTGCGGTCGCTCAGCAGCTCGCGGATCTCGACGCCATAGGCCTCGGCCAGCGCCATCAGCACCTTGACCGATAACGATCTCTGGTTGTTTTCCAGCAGGTTAACATAGGCCGGGCTGATATTCAGCTGGCGCGCCATTTCGGCCTGGGTCTGACCATGATCGCGTCGCAACTGGCGCAGTTTCGATCCTATCAACGCTTTTCGCATGATTTACAACATTACACAACTGCGGCTTGTAAGATCCGATCTTAACAGATCGACGCGGTTTCGTGTGAAAAATCAGGCCCCATGCCTATTCTCGATCCTGCGACGGGACGGGATCTGCGGGAAGGGAGGGAACATGCCCGCAGGTTTCGCTCCGCGCTCAGTTCGGGAGGATCAAGATGACAGATGCATTCACACGTCGGGCGAGCCTTGCCCTGATGGGCGCCGCGGCGCTGAGCGCGGCCGCTCCGGCCTTCGCCGATGAGTGGAAGCCGATCAAGCCCGTCGAGATGGTGATCATGGCCGGGCAGGGCGGCGGGGCCGACCAGCTGGCGCGGCTGTTCCAGGCGATCATCCAGAAACAGGGCCTGTCGCGGATGCCGGTCCTGCCGGTCAACAAGGGGGGCGGCTCGGGCGCCGAGGCGCTGCGCTATCTCAAGGACCGCGAGGGCAACGCCCATACCATCATGGCGACGCTGAACAGCTATTACACGACGCCGCTCCGCGCCGATATCGGCGTCGACATCGCCGAATTCACGCCGATCGCGCGGATGGCGCTGGACAGTTTCGTGCTCTGGGTCGCGGCCGACAGCGACATTCACAACCTCGACGACTATGTCGCCGCGGTGAAGGCGGCAGGCGGCAGCTTCAAGATGGGCGGCACCGGCACCGGGCAGGAGGACAGCCTGGTGACCGCGATGCTCGAGAAGGAATTCGGCATCAAGCTCACCTATGTGCCCTACAAGGGTGGCGGCGATGTGGCGACCGCGCTGATCGGCGGGCATGTCTCCTCGACCGTCAACAACCCGTCGGAACAGATGGGCTTTTACCGCGCGGGCAAGTCGCGCCCCATCGCAGTGCTGACTGCCGAGCGGCTGACGCGCTTCCCCGATCTGCCGACCTTCACCGAGCTTGGCCATCCGCTGGTCTATACCATGCAGCGCTCCTTCGTCGGGCCGAAGGACATGCCCGCAGGCGCGGTGGCCTATTACACCGAGATGTTCCGCCAGCTCAGCGAGACCGAGCAATGGCGCAAATATACCGAGGAACAGGCGCTGCTGGCCGATTTCCTGACAGGCGACGCGTTGCAGGCCTATTTCCTCGAGGAACGCGACAAGCATGCCGAGATCCTGCGCGACATGAGCTCGTCGAGCTGAGCCGGACCCGGCCCGACGGGCGTACGCCCGCATCCCGTGCCCGCAGGTCCAGCATCACCGCAGAAGGAGGAGCGACGCCCATGCTTGCCGCCGACCGTCTCATCGCCCTGGCCCTGATGGCCTTTTCCGTCTTCGTCATGTGGTATGCCCAGCGCCTGCCGGTCGGCTGGGAGGCCGAGACCGGACCGGGGGCGGGCGCCTTTCCGTTCTGGCTGGGGCTCGGGATGCTGGCCGCCTCGGGCGCGATCCTGGCGCGGAGCTTCGTGACGCGGCCGCATTCGGGCGAGACCTTCATCCCCGATGCCGACGCGATCCCGCAGATCCTGGGCGTGGTCGGGCTGTTGCTGGGCGCCATCGCGCTGATCCCGCTTCTGGGGGCCTATATCGCGCTAATGCTGTTCCTGCTGGCCTATCTGCGGCTGATGGGCGGGCATGGCTGGCTGCTGACCGGCATCCTGACGCTGACGACGCCGGTCTTCCTTTTCTTCTTCTTCGAGGTGACGCTGAAGATCCTGCTGCCCAAGGGCGTGACCGAGCCGCTGTTCTACCCGCTTTACGCGATGTTCTTCTGAGGAGGCCCGGAGATGGACGTTCTTGCGCTTCTGGCCGACGGCTTTGCCAGCTCGATCTCGCCGCTGAACCTCCTGATCGTGCTGATCGGGGTGACGGTCGGCATCTTCATCGGGGCGATGCCGGGGCTCGGATCGGTCAACGGGGTGGCGATCGTGCTGCCGCTGACCTTCATCGTGCCGCCGGGCTCGGCCATCATCCTTCTGGCCGCGATCTATTACGGGGCGATGTATGGCGGCGCGATCAGCTCGATCCTGCTGGGCATTCCCGGCGCCTCGACCGCTGTCGCCACCACCTTCGACGGCCGGCCGATGGCGCAGAAGGGCGAGGCGGGGCTGGCGCTGATCGTGGCCGCCGTCGCCTCCTTCATCGGCGGCACGATCTCGGTCCTGCTCTTCACCATCTTCGCGGTGCCGCTGGCCGACATGGCGCTGGCCTTCGGTCCGGCCGAGGAATTCGCGCTGGTGCTGCTGGCCTTCACCACCTTCGTGGGGCTGGGGGGCGACGACATCCTCAAGACCGTCGTGATGATCTGCCTCGGGCTCGTGCTTTCGACCGTCGGGCTCGACATCATCTCGGGCGAGCCGCGGCTGGTGTTCGGCGATCTGCCGGGCTTCTATTCGGGGATCTCGTTTCTGGTGCTGGCGATCGGGGTCTATGGCGTGGGCGAGGTGCTTTACACCATCGAGACCTCGCGCAATGCGCCCATGGTGACGCCCGCGCGCCTGACCTTCGGGGAACTGCGGGCGGGGCTGTCGAAGATGCGCGGGATGTGGCGGACCATGAGCCTGGGCTCGGTTCTGGGCTTCTTCGTCGGCATCCTGCCGGCGGCGGGCGCGACGCCCGCCGCGCTGATGAGCTATGGCGTCGCGAAGTCGATCTCGAAACGTCCCGACAGTTTCGGACGGGGCAACCCCGAGGGCGTGGCCGCGCCCGAGACCGCCAATAACGCTGCATCGACCGGCTCGCTCCTGCCGATGCTGACGCTGGGCATTCCCGGCTCGCCGACCACGGCGCTTCTGCTGGGGGGCATGGTGATGTGGGGGCTGACGCCCGGCCCGATGCTGTTCGTCGAGCAGAAGGAATTCGTCTGGGGGCTGATCAGCTCGCTTTACACCGCGAACCTGGCGGCGGTGCTGGTCAATATCGCGCTGATCCCGGTCTTCGTCTGGGCGCTGAGGATGCCTTTGTCTGTGCTCTGCGCCATGGTGCTGGTCCTGTGCATCGTCGGCGGCTACGCGCCCGATCAGCGCCTGCACGACGTCTGGATGATCGCGGGCTTCGGGGTCGCGGGCTACCTTCTGCGAAAGGCCGATTACCCGCTGGCGCCGCTGGTGCTGGCGCTGGTGCTGGGACCCTTGATGGAAAAGAGTTTCCGTCAGACCATGATCGCGGAACATGGCGACCTGACGGTCTTCATCGAGCGGCCGATCGCGGCGATCTTCGTGGCGATCTCGGTCTTGCTTTTCGCGCTGCCGCTGATCCGGGCCCTGCGCCGGGGCCGCAATGGCAGCTCCCGACCGGCTCCGGCCGAGTGATGTAACGAGACAGAAAGGACATGACCTTGCAGACCATCTCGGACCTTCTTCAGGGACAGGACAATGCCGCGCCGGCCATCGGGGCGCCGGGGCGCGACTGGCTCGATTTCGCGGGGCTTCGCGATCAGGCGAGGCGGGTGGCGGAGGCGCTGCATGGCGCGGGCATCGGCCGGGGCGACCGGGTGGCCATCGTACTGCCGAACGGGCCCGAAATGGCCGCAGCCTTCGTCACCGTGGCGCAGGCGGCGGTGACGGCGCCGCTGAACCCGGCCTATCGCGAGGAGGAATTCGCCTTCTATCTCGAGGACCTGAAGGCCCGGGCCGTCGTCTTGCCCGAGGGCTATGACGGCCCTGCGGCGGCCGCGGCAGAGCGGCTGGGGCTTTGCGTGCTGCGACTGTCGGTCGATCCGGACGAACCTGCCGGGCGCTTCTCGCTGAGTGCCGAGGGCGGGGGCGGTGCCTGCGATGCCGCCGCGCCGGGCCCCGGGGATGTGGCGCTGATCCTGCATACCTCGGGCACCACCTCGCGGCCGAAGATCGTGCCGCTGACGCAGGCGAATGTGGCGGCCTCGGCGGTCCATATCCGCGACTCGCTGGCGCTGAAGCCCGGGGATCGCTGCCTGAACGTGATGCCGCTGTTCCATATTCACGGGCTCCTGGCGGCGGTGACGGCGTCTTTGTCGGCCGGGGCCTCGATCTGGTGCGCGCCGGGCTTCGATGCGCTGAAATTCTTCGGCTGGATGTCGGAGGCGCGGCCCAGCTGGTACAGCGCCGTGCCGACCATGCATCAGGCGATCCTGTCGCGCGCGGGCCGGAACCGCGATGTGATCGAGGCGGTGCCCTTGCGTTTCCTGCGCTCTTCCTCGGCCTCGCTGCCCGCGCAGGTCATGACCGCGCTGGTCGAGACCTTCGACGCGCCGCTGATCGAGGCGTACGGGATGACCGAGGCCGCGCATCAGATGTGCTGCAACCCGCTGCCGCGCGGGAGCCAGAAGCCCGGATCGGTCGGCGTGGCGGCCGGCCCCGAGGTGCGCATCGCCCATGAGGCCGAGAACCGGCTGATCGAGGGCACCGGCGAGGTGGTGATCTCGGGGCCCAACGTGACGCCGGGCTATGAGGGCAATCCCGAGGCCAATGCGAAAAGCTTCTTCGAGGCCGAGGGGCGGCGCTGGTTCCGCACCGGCGATCAGGGCGCCTTCGACGAGGACGGCTATCTGCATCTGACGGGGCGTCTCAAGGAGATCATCAACCGGGGCGGCGAGAAGGTCAGCCCGCTCGAGGTCGACGGGGTGCTGATGGATCATCCGGCGATTGCGCAATGCGTGAGCTTCGCGCTGCCGCATCCGAAGCTGGGCGAGGAGGTCGCGGCGGCGGTGGTGCTGAAGGAGGGCGCCGGGGCCAGCGAACGCGAGATCCGGGAATTCGCGGCCGCGCGTATGGCCGATTTCAAGGTGCCGCGCAAGGTGGTGATCCTCGACGAGATCCCGAAAGGGGCGACCGGCAAGCTGCAGCGGATCGGCCTGGCCGAAAAGCTGGGCCTGTCGGAGCCGGCCTGAGCCGGTTTCCGGGCTTTGCCCGGACGCTGCGCGGCGGGTATTTTTCCCAAGAAGAAGAGGAACGCGGCAGGCCTTTCGGGCCCGCTGGCGGAACGAGGGGCGTTTTTCGATGAAGATCTGTGTGTTCGGGGCGGGTGCCATTGGCGGCTATATGGGCGCGAAGCTGGCACAGGCGGGGGCCGAGGTGAGCCTTGTCGCGCGCGGCCCGCATCTTGCGGCGATGAAGGCGCGGGGGCTTCGGCTGATCGAGGAGGAGAGCGGTACCGACGAGACGGTGCCGGTCAGGGTCGCGGAGGATGCCGCCGAGCTCGGACGGCAGGACTATGTGGTCGTGACGCTGAAGGCGCATTCGGTGCCGCCGGTGGTTCGCAGGATGCAACCCCTGATCGGCGAGGGGACGACCATCGTGTCCGGCGTGAACGGGGTGCCCTGGTGGTATTTCCACAGGATCGGCGGCGCGCTCGAGGGCACGCGGCTCGCCTCGGTCGATCCGGGCGATGCGCAATGGAACGGGTTCGGGCCCGACAGGGTTCTGGGTTGTGTCGTCTATCCGGCCGCCGAGGTGATCGAGCCCGGTGTCGTCCGGCATATCGAGGGCAACCGCTTTTCGCTGGGCGAGCCCGATGGGTCGAAATCGGAACGCGCGCTCCGGCTGTCAAGGGCGCTGGCCTCGGCAGGGTTGAAGGCGCCGGTGCGCCCGAAGCTGCGGGACGAGATCTGGGTCAAGCTTTGGGGGAACCTGTCCTTCAATCCGATCTCGGCGCTGACCCATGCCACGCTGGATGTGCTTTGCACCGATCCGGGCACGCGGGCCGTGGCGCGGGCGATGATGCTCGAGGCGCAGGCGGTTGCCGAGAAGCTTGGGGTGAAGTTCCCGGTCGATGTCGAGCGCCGGATCGAGGGAGGGGCCGCGGTCGGGGCGCACCGGACC
The DNA here is from genome assembly GCF_002073975.1 of Rhodovulum sp. MB263. Classification (NCBI taxonomy): domain Bacteria; kingdom Pseudomonadati; phylum Pseudomonadota; class Alphaproteobacteria; order Rhodobacterales; family Paracoccaceae; genus Rhodovulum; species Rhodovulum sp. MB263. The sequence goes on from NZ_CP020384.1 coordinate 1,941,752, forward strand.
TCGATGCTGCAGGATCTGGATCTGGGGCGGCCGATGGAAATCGACGCGCTGGTGGGGTCGGTGCAGGAGCTGGGCCGCATCACCGGCACGCCGACGCCTGCCATCGATACCGTTCTGGCGTTGGTCGCGCTGAGGGCGCGGGTCGCGGGGCTTTACGGAGCGTGATTTCGGGCGCTCAGGCCCGTTGTTCTGCGATCTCGGCAAAGACGACGCGGCGTGCCGCGGGCGAGAGAGGTTTGGTCAGCAGCGCGACGCCGCACGCGATCCGCACCCGGCCGGGCAGCAGATGATCATGGCTGAAGGCCCGTAGCGGGCAGTCGTTGCGGAGGAAGCTGAGCGCCATGGCCGAGGGGAAGGGCCGCCCGTGCCGTCCTGCATGCGTTCTAACCGGGTGCCGCCGCCTGCCGAGCCGCCGATCAGGAGTGCCGGTGTCAAGTCCGGTCAGCATCGCTGCGGCCAGCATCTGCGGTTCGAGAGCACCCGCGCGGGATTCGCTTTCCGGTCCATCCATCCCCTCCCGAAGACGGCCTTCGCCGGAAATGGCTGCCTTCCCTGCGGAAGATGCCTCTAGCCTGGATCGCACATCCCCCCGGAGAAGCTGGCCTCCTGGGCGATCAGCCCCGCCTGGGCGCGGCTCTGGACCCCGAGCTTGGGCATGATCGCGGTTACATGGGCCTTAACATTGGTTTCGACAATCGAGAGGTCGAATGTAATCTGTTGGTCGAACTTATCCCCGCCGCTTGCCTGCAGGATGCGTCGATGCTGCGACGTCAAGAGCGGATCGCATGTTCCCGACCTTTGGCAGCGGTCTGCTCCGGATCATCGGCAATCTCGATGCCCTCGGCGATGGAGACAATTGTATAACGGAAGACGTCGCGCGTACTGCGCTTGGGCACGCGACCGACGGCCCCCGCCCGGATCGCGGTGCCGATGAGGCGCGGACCGGCGATCGAGGACAGGACGACGACCGGTGTCGCCCCGAGCGTGGTCTTGAGGCGGATCAGCCCGTCGAGCCTGCTGACATCCGGCAGGTTGAAATCGAGCAGCAAGATATCGGGGCGCCGCGCGGTGCCGAGCCGACGGGGCGCGTCTTCGAGATGGCCGCTGGTTTAGAGCTTGCCGATGCCGACCGCCGATTTCAGTGTCATTGACAGCGCATCGCAAAAAACCGGGGTGATTGTCGATCACCATCGCACTGGCAAATCGGGGGGACGGTCGGGCGGATCGGAGCGGCGCTCATAGGGTATCTGCCTTTGGGCCGGTTGGAGGTGAAGGCCGAGCGGGAACCGGGGCGGGCCTAAGCCTGGTACGGCGTGGCTGGCGCGCTCATCGGCACCAAGTTCGAAGCACGGCGCCGATGGGCTCCTGCCTTGGTCGAATAGCAGGCGGGGCGGGCAGGCTCTGATCCCAGCGCTCAAGCAGCGCTTGCCAAGCGTCGCCCGGCTGGTCAGTCTGTCAGGCATCGACGAACTCAAGGATATCCGCCTTGTCGATGACGGCGCGCCTTGCATCGGCGCAGCAACGCCATTTGCGACGAGGCGGCAGCGTCCTCACCGGCACTGGCCGATCTGGTCGCCCATGTCGGCGATACGGAGGTGGTGCTTGCCTCAGGCCAGCGACCCGGACCAACATCCGCGAGATCATGCTCGACGGCTATCTAGGGGCATGTTCGATACCGCCTTGGAGGAGAGTGAAATTATCACCGAGATCCGCTTTCCGGTTCCCCATCAGGCGGCCTATGTCATATTCGCCCAGCCGGCCTCGCGCTCTGACGATGGGGGCGCGTGGCGGTCGCTCGCGCTTCGGAAGAGGGCGTGTCCCGCGGGCCAAGGCCGCGTTTCCGGACGCGATTTCAGGACCGAATCCGGAGGCGGGGCTGAGCGCCGATCACCGCGCGCATCTAGTTCGGGTGCAGGCCGGACGAGCGGCGGCCGGAGCCTGCCGAGCCCGGATCCCGCAACGGAGAGTGGACGGCCTGCCGTCTTGCGTAGCAGACAAGACCCCCGATCCGATCCCCGATCGCGGATCGGATCGGGGGCCTTGTCTGTCCGGGCGGCGCATGGGGGAAGACGCCGGTCCCGGACCCAAGCTGCGATAGATGTTTCAGGCGCCGAACCGCTGCTCGGCGACGGGGCGGCCTTCGAGCAACTGACTGACCATCGCAGCGATGCTCTCCTGGGTCGCGTTCAGCCGGTCGAGAACGGCATCGAGATTGTCCTTCCGCTCGGCTCCATGGCCGGCCATCAGCTGTTCGGACAGCGCGGTCACGAGGCTTGACAAGGCGTCGATCTCGATGGCGCGGGCAGCGATGTCGTCGCCACTGACACTGCCCTCGGGCTGGGCCTCGGCCAGTCGCTCGATCCGTTCGAGCAGATCGGCGATCTCGCCCGAATGCGAGGATTGAACCTCGCCCAGACGTTCGGCAATGGCCTCGATCCGCTGCTCGATCGCCTCGATGGCGGCCTCCGAACTGTCGGCATCGTCGGTCGGGGCGCTCGACGATTGGGCGAGCGCATAAAGCGCCGTTTCGATCCGCTCCACAGCGGCTTCGACCCGCTCGAGACCTTCGGCCAGACGTTGCTGGCGGTCCTCGATCCGTGTCATTGCGGCCTCGATGGTCGAGATCCGCGTTCCGAGGCTTTCTCCCGGATCCGCATCTGCCTGATCGTCGCGCGGATTGCCGAGCATGAATTCGATCAGGTCGAGCCGATCCATCACCCGGTCGAGAGCGGCGCCGAAAGTCTCGGCCGCGGCCTCGTCCGGTTCGCCAGTGTGATCGGGGAATTCGTCCTCTGGCGCACTGTCTGAGCCGTCGGCCGCGGGCTGGTCTTCCCCGGCCTCTGTCTCTGCCTCGGACATGTCGGGAAGGAGGTCGTCTGCCTCCGGCGCGATATTGTCGGAGAGAGGGGGCTCTGCCCCGGTGGCGGCGTCGTCTTCAGGCGCGATATCGGGGCCCGGACCGGCCTCATCGGACAGCACGGCCAGGTCGGCGACGGCTTCGTCCCCGGTTTCGGACATGGTATCGGGTGGCGTCCGGAGCTCTGTCTCGGGGACGCCCGGAATATCCGGGAACTCTTCCTCCGCCATCGCTTCCAGAACCGAGGCCTCATCCTCCGTGATGGCCGCCTCGAAAGCGGGCTCGTCGGCGGCGTCTTCGGGCATTGCGTCCCCGGAGTCGGAAGGCTCATCTTCCGGGGCCGCATCCGGGACGACTTCGTCGGCCATCCCGGCAGTTTCGACCGCGTCACCGGCAGGCGCGATTTCGTCATCCTCGTCCGATACCCCCGCCACGAGGCCGGGGTCGTCGGGGACGATCTCTGCCTCCTCTTCGGGAGCGGGCACGGGGGCCAGATCGGTGAGCCGGAACGGGTCGAGCCGAAGGAAATTCGGGATCTCGCGCCGGAAGGTGAGGCCCACGCCCTGGCCGGGCATCATGATGGCCTCGACGCCCATCGCGCGAAGGACACGCATTGCCGAGGCCGGAACCGCCTCGGGCGCGCCGCGCGACATGGTCAGAAGGTGTGTAGGCCGAGGCTCGACGGTGGCATCGGCCGTCGCGGCCGCGCTGTCCGGGCCGAAGCTTGCCGACGCCGGGGACATCTCGTTCGCAAAACCAGTCACGGGGTTCTCCCTGCTCATCCAGTCACTCCCGGTGGTACGCCCAATGGGTTACGAAAGTCTTGAAGACTGCCGGAACAGGCTGCCCAGGGAAGGCTCAGGCGACCGAGGACGCGCCCGGGCCGCGGTCGCCGAACCGGCCCGCAGCCAGCCGTCTGCTGAAATCGTCTGCGGACAGCGGGCGGGCGAAATGAAACCCCTGCAATGTGTCGCAACCGAGCCCAGCGAGGATTTCGGCATGGGCCGAGGTCTCGACGCCTTCGGCCGTCACGCCGATACCGAAGGTCCGGCCGATATCGACGATACTGCGCACCAGCCGTCGGGCCCGCTCGGTCCGGGTGACCGGCACGACCAGACGCTGGTCGATCTTCATCACGTCGGGTGCAAGCTGCATCAGGCCCACCACCGAGGCATGGCCCGATCCGAAATCGTCGACCTCGATGCCGAAGCCCTGTTCGCGCAACAGATCGATGTGAAAGCAGAATTCCTCGTTCTGCTCTTCGACCAGCACGCTTTCGAGCACTTCGAGCGCGATCCGCGTGGACCCGATCTCGATCCCCGCGGCGATGCCGGGCAGATCGGAATCGCGCAATTGGGCGACGCCTGCATTGAACGAGATTTTCGGGATGGCAAGGCCCGCACGGTTCATCGCGGCGACCTCTTCGAGCCCCTTGCGATAGATGATGCGGTCGATCTCGGGCAGCATCGACATCTGCCCGGCAAGCCCGAGAAACGCGGATGGGGGCAGGATGCCGCGCAGCGGATGGCGCCAGCGCGCCAGCGTCTCGATGCCGACCAGCGCATGGGTCGCGGCATCGAACTGGGGCTGGAAATAGGGCACGAATTCCTCGCGCAGCACGGCCTGTTCGATCTCGAGGGCAAGGCGGCGCTTTTCCTGCACGTCGCGGTGCAGCGAGGGCGTATAGAGCGTGATCGCGTTGCGTCCGCCGTCTTTCGATGCGTAAAGCGCGGCATCCGCACTGACCAGCAGCGCGGAATTGTCGACCAGCCGGCCATCGGCGGCACAGATACCGAAACTGGCCCCGACCCGGCAGGTCTTGTTCTGGAACGGGATGTCGCGCAGGATCTCGTCGCGAAGCCGTTCGGCCATGGCCTGCGCCTCAATGGCATCGCGCCCGCTCCCGAGCAGGATCACGAATTCATCACCGCCGATCCTTGCCGCGACATCGCCCGGCGCGATGCAGTTGCGCAGGATCGCCGCAATCCGGGTCAGGACATGATCACCCGCTGCGTGGCCAAGGGTGTCGTTGACGTTCTTGAAATGGTCGAGATCAATGCGGATGATCGTGCGCGGATCCGCCTCGGAGCCGAGTGCCTCGAACAGGTGTTCAAGCGCGCGCCGGTTCGGCAGGCCGGTCAGGCTGTCCTGAAGGGCCTGCTGTTCAAGCTTGCGCCGGACGCTTTCAAGCTGGCCTTCATAGGCCTTGCGGCGGGTGATATCGGAGGAAATGGTCGCGAAACGGGCGACCTGTCCCTGGCTGTCAAAGATCGGCGTGATGCTGAGATAGGCCCAGAACGGCGTTCCGTCGCGGCGGTAATTCAGGATTTCGGCGCGGACCGGACGCGTGTCGGCGATGGCCTCGCGCAGGCTGCGACTGACGTCCGGGTCGGTGCCGGGCCCCTGAAGAAGCGCATCCGCATTCTGGCCCAGCACTTCCTCTGCCGTATAGCCTGTCATGGTCAGAAAGGCGGGATTGGTCCAGACGATGCGCCGGTCGCGATCCGAGACCAGGATGGAATCATGGGACATCCTGGCGATCTGCGCCAGTTCGGCCAGTTCGACCTGCTGGGATGCCAGGCGCCGGCGGCTGTCTTCCAGCGCGCGATGCGGCGCGACGATGAAGCGGCGCCCGGCCAGCCCCATTGCCATGAAGGGCAGCAGCAATGCGAAGCCGGTGAACAGGAAGACCTCGCGTCCCATTTCCCAGCCGAGCCGCGCGGTGAGCTTGGTATTGCGTGCGATCTTCACGTAGAAATCGGTACCCACGACCGGTGCGGCGATCGGATCGGTGCGGTCGCCGCTCCATTCGGGATACATCTGCACCTGAAATCCGGTGGCGAGCTGTGTCGCGGCAGAGACCGCGTCGCCCGCCAGAACCCGGCTGAGGTCGAGATGCTTCTCGATCACCAGCATGCCGCGCGGCGGCCCGTCAGACAGGATGGGCAACGAAATGAGGAAGGCCGCCTCGACCGGCGTCTTGCCGGGCCGGTAGGACACGATGGGCGCGTTGCCGATGAGCCCGTTTTCGAGACTGCTGAGCCCCTGGCGGGTTTCGGCAAGGCCGAAGACCGGACGCCGGACCCGGCCTGGCGTTCGCAGCCGGACATGACCCTGGCGGTCGAACAGCAAGGCCTGCGCCGTCACCCCGTCGACTAGCCGTTCCAGGTCGCGTCGCATCTGCGCCGGACGAATCCGGCCTGACCCGGCGAGATAGGCGGCCGTGGCCGGCGCCTCGGCCAGTTCCCTTGCATCCGACAACACCAGTGTCAGCGCATCCTGCACGCTGGCCGCGCGGGTCTGGGCCTGGGTCTCGAGCGCGGCCCGGTGCAGCTTGTGCAGCGCCGGCATGGCCACGAGCCACAGCGCCGCGGCGATGGCGGCAAGCGCCGTCAGGTACCCCGCCGCAGTCAACAGCAGGAACCTTCGGTCGACATCGAGCCGGGTCATCGGCACGGCATGGCCGGTCGATGCGCGCCGGTCCGGTCGGTGGAGGGCAGGCGGTGGCGGGGCATTCCTGTTCACAATTTGTTCGCCGGCGCATCCTGCGACCCCGGATTTGGCGCAGTCTTAACGCAGCCGAAGAAAACCCGGACAATTCGAGCGGTCCGCGACGGGCGCGGAACGGCGCGTTGCCGGGGGGGGCGATACGGAGGGCAGGCGCTGCGGCGGGGTCCGGGTTTCGGCCCTTGCCTTGAGTCCGGCCCGGGGGCACAATTTTCTGTATCCGGTCCGGGGGGACCGCTTTGACGAGGCGAGGGACGGATGCGTTACGCTTGGCTGGCCACGGCGGCGGCCGTGCTGTCGATATCGGGCACGGTGGGGATCTGTCAGGATGACGGCACGCCCGAGGGCGTCGCCGAGTTGTCGCAGCAGGCGGCCTCCTACCGGCGGATCATCGCGGCGCTTTCGGAAGAGAGCACCCAGGCCGAGGCGGTACTGCAGAAGACGCAGGAGCGGCTGCGCCTGGCGCTGAACGCGCTGGCCGAGGCCGAGGCGCGGTTTGACCGGATCTCACAGCAGCAATCCGAGGCCGAGGCTTCGGGGCAGGCCGAGCTGTCGGACCTGAGCGGCCGGATCGAGGCCGCGCGCGCGGAGCTGACGGGGCGCGAGGCCGAGCTGGCCGCGCTGACGGCCCGGATCGAGACGGCGACCGATGTCGCCGAAGCAGCGGAAGGCGCGGCCGAGGCGGCCCGTGCCGCGCGCGATGCGGCGGGACAGGAGACGGCGGAACTTTCCGAAGCTGTCAAGCAGGCAAGGGCCGCCGCCGGGGCCGCGCAGGCCGAACGGCAAGAGGCAGAGGCGGCGCTGGCCGACATCCGTTCCCGGCTCGAGGCCGAGACCGCCCGGATGGCCGAAGCGGAGGCCGCTTTCGAGACGGTCCGCGCGCAGACCGCCGAAGCCCGGGCGGCGCTGGAAACGGTCGAGGCGCTTCGGGAAAAGCACGAGGCCGCGGCGAGACAGGCCGGTTCGGAGCGCAGCGCGGCCGAAAGCCGGCTGGCCGATCTTCGGGACGCGCAGGAACGGGCGGTCGAGGCCGAGCGCGCGGCACGGGAACGCGCGGCGGCCGCGCAGGAGGCGGCGGATGCGGCCGAAGCCGGGGCTGCGGCACTGGCGCAGAAGATCGCCGCGGCCGAGGCCCGGCACGAGGGCCTGCTGGCGGATGGACAAGAGGCCGAAGCCGCGCTGGCATCGTTGCGTGAGGAGCTCGAGGCGGCAACTGCGGCGCGCGACGCGGCCGAGCTGGCACGGCAGGAGGCCGAGGCTGCGGCGGAAGACGGCCGCGCCCGCGCGGCGACGCTGGTCGAGGAGGCGCGGGTGATGGCCGAGGAGCGCGAGCGGGCGGCCGAGGCGAAGGTCGTGGCCCTCGAGGCCCGGGCCGCACAGCTTGCTGCCGATATCGAGGCCGCGCGGCGCCTGCTGCCCGCAACCGCTGCGCCGATGACCGAGGCGGCCGACACCGCGCCCCCGGAACCGGATGCTCCCGCCCTCCCGCCGGGCACGCGGCCGGCCTTTCGGGCCGGGGCGGCGCCCCCGGCCGAGGCGGTCGCCCGGGCGGTTTCCGAGGCCCCGGGGCTTGCCGAAGCCAGTCAGGCCGAACGCGCCGAGCTTGAACGGCTGCTCGGCGAGGGCATGTGCGCGCCCGATGCGCTGCGCACCGTCTTCGGCGGGATCAACCGTCAGACTCTCGTTTCGCTGATCCGCGGCCTCGGCCGGTGCTAGCAAGCTGGTGCCGTCCGTCCGCGCTGTGAGGAGTGTTGCCGAATGTCCCTTTTCAGTCGTCCCTTTTCCGGCCTGAAGGCAGGCCTCATCATGGTTTTCACCGCGCTCGCGGGCCTGGTTCCGGCGGCCTCCGTCCCGGCCCAGACCTTCGAGAAGAACATCCTGACCGGCGGCCCGACCGGCACCTATATCCAGTTCGGCCGCGACATTGCCGGTATCGCCGCGGAATGCGGCATCACGCTCAATGTCCTGGAAAGCGCCGGATCGCTCGAGAATTTCGTCGGTGTCCGGCAACGGAGCTTTACCCAGTTCGGCATCGTCCAGAGCGACGTTCTGGAATATCTGCGCACCTATGCCGCGAACGATCCGGAGATGGCGCGCACCATCGCCGGGGTACGGATCGCCTTTCCCCTTTACAACGAAGAGGTCCATCTGCTGGCTCGTTCCGAGATCGGCAGCCTCGCCGAAATGGCGGGCAGGCGCGTTGCGGTCGGTGTCGAGAACAGCGGGACCTATGTCACCGCAACGCTGGTGCTCGACCTGGCCGAGGTGGCGGCAGAGCGCGTGAAGATCGGCCCCGACGAGGCGCTGCGCCAGCTCCTGGCAGGCGAGATCGATGCCTTCTTCTATGTCGCGGGCGCGCCGACCAAGCTTTTCCAGACCCCCGGGATCGAGGCCGGGCGTTTCCATCTGCTGGCGCTGACAGACCCTGTTCTGCAGGCGGTCTATACGCCCGCGACAATCCCTGCGGACACCTATCCGTTCCAGTCCGGGCCGGTCGAGGCGGTGGCGGTCAAGGCGGTTCTGATGACCTATGACTATCAGATCCGCAAGAACCGCTATCACCGCGCCAGTTGCGATGCGGTGCGCAGCCTCTCGCACCTGCTGCTGGCGCGGTTCGAGGAGTTGAAGGAGACCGGCCATCCGAAATGGAAGCAGGTCGATCTGACCGATATCCCGCCGGGCTGGGAGGTGGCCGCCTGCGTCAACATGGGGATAGATCCCGAATTCTCGCTGCCATGCACCCGCGAGGGCGCGACCATGGGGCCCGGCGCGAGCGAGGCGAATGCGCTTTACCGTCATCGGGTCTGCGCCGCCATCGGCGGTTGCTGAACGGGCATCCGGTGCCGTCCGGAAGCCCGCCCATCGCTCTGCGCGTATCCCGGGCGCATGTCCGATGCCAACCGCCCGGGCCGCCGCCCGCTCCGCTAGCGCGGCTCGATCCTTTGCCAGTCGGTGGGGGCATTGCGCCCGGCGCGTATCCGCCACCAGTTCAGGGCCAGGTCCGCAGGCAGGCTCAGGCGGGCCGCCGTCAGAGCCGTGGCGAAGCGGGCCTGTGGCGGGCCGGGCTCGGCAGCCAGTTCGACCAGGAAGGGGCCGCTTCCCTGCCAGACCAGCTCGATGACGCCCCCGGCCAGGTGCGCGGCCAGCGGCCGGGCGGTGGCCCGGTCGGGATCGGCGGGCCCTTCGGGCAGGTCGTCCAGCCGGACCTGCGCTGCCACCACCTCGGTCGCGGCGATCCGGTACCAGTGCCGCGCGGTGTCGATATTGCGCTCGACGCCGTCGCCGACCTCGTAGATCTGGCCGAGGTAATAGGCGGCACGGCTCTGACCGTTCACCGCCGCCCGGGAATAGGCGATGGCGATGTCAAGCGGATCGCTGCTGGCCAGCGCATGCCGGTACTGGCGCTGCGCCACGCGCGCATCGGCCGGTGCGGCGTCGAGCATGAGCGGAGAGGCGGCCGGATCTAGCTTCGGCTCGGGGCTCTGCTCGGTTCGCTGCTCGGGGGGCGGGCCGGAGCCGGGGTCGGGCTTTGGAACGGGACGCGCGGCGGTGGCCTGCACCCCTGTCAGCGGCGCGGCGCCGCCCGCGCTCAGCCGCCCGTTCAGCGCGTCGAGCCGCAGTTCCGCTTCGGCGATCCTGTCCTGCAATTGCGCGAAATCTGCCGTGGCGCGGTCGGCGGCGACACGGGCCGCAGCGCGTCTGGCCTCGGCGGCGGCGGTCTCCTGGATGGCGTCGCGACGCCGCGCCGCAAGACGGTCGAGCTCGGCGCGGGTCTCGGCAAGACGGGCCTCGGCGGCCGCGATCCGGGTCCTGGTCAGGTGTTCGGCTGCCGCACCCGTTTCAGCGCTGGCGGTTTCCGCTGCGCGCAGCCGATCAGCGAGCGGCGCCTCGCTGCGGCCTTCGGAAAAGGGGCTGGCAGTGGCCAGGCGCGGGGCGCCTGTATTGCCCGGAGATGCCGGATCGTCTGGCCCCCCGACGATCAGGGTGCTGCCGACGAAGACCGCCGCAAGGCCGAGCGCGGCGCCGGTCGTGGCAGCCAGAAGGCGCGTCCTGCGCGGGCGGAGGCGGGCCGGCGCGGGGCAGGGCTCGGGGACGGAAGCCGCCGCCGAGACAGGCTTGTTGACCCGATCAGCTTCCGGCCGCGCAGAGCCGGCAGCCGCCGTCTCGGGGGCCGTCTCGGGCGGTGGCGATTGCGCAACGGGGCGCAGTCGCGCGCCCGGCGGGGCCGCCTTCGGCCGCGGCGGCAGCGAAGGCGCGGGGCCTTCGAACAGGCAGATTCCATCGCCGGCGGTATCCTGCCAGTCGGCCAGCAGCTCGCGGAGGAAAGCGCCGTCGAGGCAGGTCCGGTCGGCGCCGAAAGCGGCGTTCAGGCCGCGGTCGCAGATCGTGTTGACCAATCGCGGCAGGCCATGGGCATGACGGTGGATCAGCGCCAGTGCCTCTGGGTCGAAAAGCGCGTCGGCCTCCCCTCCGGCCGCTACGATGCGGCTTCGGATATAATCGGCGGTCTCGGTCGCGGTCATCGGCTGCAGCCGGACCTGGCTGTCCTGCGCCAGATCCAGAAAGGAGGGATGGCTCTGTTCGAGATGGGGTTCGAGTTCGGGCAGGCCGGACAGCACCAGCCGGAAGGCCGCGCCTGCGCCCTGTCCGGGGCGGGCCACCCGGTCGAGCATCTCCAGACCGGCCGTTGACAGGCCCTGCGCCTCGTCGATCGCCAGCAGCGGCAGCCGGCCGGCGGCACGGATCTCGGCCATCACGGTCTCGACCCGGGCCAGGAGCCTGTCGGGCTCGGCTGCGCCCGCCTCGGCGCCGAAGGCCGAGAGGATCCAGCGCAGGAGCGCGGGACCGTCTCCGATCGGATTGGCATGGAAGGCGGGCCGGAAGATCCCGGTCAGGGTGTCGTCCCGCAGGAGCGCGCGCAGAAAGGTGGTCTTGCCGGTGCCGGTGTCGCCCAGCACCAGCGCCAGAGGCGCGCCGTCGATCAGCGCCAGGCGCAGGCGTTCGAAATCATGCCAATGCGGGTCGGTCCAATGCACCGCCCCCTCGCAGGGCGCCAGGCCGAACGGGCGTTGCGCCAGTCCGAAGAATGCAACGTACATGCGTTATGCCGTGTTCCTCTTGCCACCTGAGCGATCATGCGGGAACAGCGCAGCCCCGTCGAGTCTCGCGTCGAATCTTGCATCGGGTCTCGTTTCAGGGCTGGCAGGCAGCGGTCATCGCCAGGGACCGCGAGGACAGGGCGAAGCCGGCCCGGGGGAGACGGGCCGGCAACCGGGCGCTGCGCGGGCTCAGGTCAGAAGCCAGGCCCGGGCGGCGGTATAATCGTCCTCGTCGAAATACTTGGCCTTGGCATCCAGCATCATCGGCAGCAGGGTTTCCGCAAGCTTCATCCATGACTTGTCGCCAACGACGGCGATCCGGCAGGGCTGATGCCGGTGATGGCGGATCAGGTTGACATGCTCGCCAAGCGCCGAGGGCCCTTGCCAGCCCTCGAAGCGGCGCAGATCGACCATCAGCCGGAACCGCTCATGCGCGGCGGCATAGGCGTCGAGATCCGGGCTGCGGGTCTTGTAGCTGGCGCTGTCGAGGCGCCCGATGAGCCGGACCTCGAGGGCGTCGGCGCCGATTTCCTCGAGATGGATCGTGCCGAGCGATTCGCGCAGCCAGAGCCGCGCGGCGTCGCGCTCGTCGAGATCGAAGGTGCGGACCGGGCAGGGCAGGGTGAAGCCGAACATCCGGACGCCTGCTTCGATCTTGTCGCTGTCGGTGACGACGGCGATCTTTCCGAAGCCGCGCCAGCGCTTCAGCCCGAGCCGGGCATCGGCCCAGAGCGCGCCCGCGGAATAGCCCTCGAAATCGGGGCCGATCTGGTAGAGCAGCCGGATCGGCATGCCCCAGTCGAGGGCGCGGGTGACGGCGGGGATCAGGACGGTTTCGTAATCCTGTTCGGTGACGCGGCCCGTGGCCCGGATTTCGAGCAGGCCTTCGGCCGTTTCCTCGGTAATGTCGATCATGGTTCGGAAATCCTCACTGATGACGTCTTGAGGAATATGTAGGGACGCCCCGCCAAGGTTCCATCCCCGGGTGGCGGGGAGGGATGGCAGTCCGTGTCATGGGTATTTTCGCCAGGAAGAAGAGACAGGCCGGGTGCGGGCGGTCAGTCGGCCGGGCCCGGGCCGGTCAGGGCCGGTCGGGGGCGGCAAAGCGCGGGAAGACTCGCCTTGAGCCGGGCGATCCCGCCGGGCGTCCAGCCCAGGGCCGCGAGGCGGTCGCATTGCATCACGCTGACGGCCGCGTCCGAGCGGGGCGGCAGCGGATGGAGGATCCCCTCGGCCTCGGCCACAAGCGCCAGCAGGTCATGGCGGTCGAGCAGGATGTCGGAGGCGTTGAAGATCCCGCGGGCGCCGGTGTCCCGCAGCAGCCGGGCGGCAGCGGCGAGATCGGCGCCATGCAGCTCGGTGCCGCGGCGGGGCGCAATCGGGCGGCCCTGGCGGAAATCATCGAAGAGCGCTTGCCATTTATGGGCCCGGCCGGGGCCTGCGGCGCCGTAGATGCCGGTGGCACGCAGGGCGACCGGGGCGAAGCTGTCGCTGGCGAGGGCAAAGAGGCGGCGCTCGGCCTCGGCCTTGACCTTGCCGTAAAGCGTGTCGGGATAGGGGGTGAGCGTCTCGGTCAGAGCGGTCCCGGGCGGGTAGCGGCCGTAGACCGCGCGGCTCGACAGGAACAGGACGGTGCCGGTTCCGGCCGCGCGGGCGGCTTCGAAAAGCGCGACCGAGCCGTCGAGATTGGCGCGGGTGAAACCCTCGGGGTCGCTGCCCTCGCCGCCCCGGTAGCGTCCCGGCAGATGCGAGAAGGCGCAATGGATCAGCGCGTCGATGCCGCTCAGGTCCGGGCGGTCGCCAAGCGCATAGGGGCGGAACCCGGTCGGCGCCGGGAAGAAGCCGGGTGGCGGCGGGGTGCGGCCGAGGATCGTGACAGGCTCGCCCGCGCCCAGCGCGTCCTCGACGAAGAAACGCCCGACAAGGCCGGTGGCGCCGGTGACGGCCAGGGTCATGAGGCGGCGGGTCCGGGCAGGGAGGTGGTGTCGGGGATCTGGCTGCCATCCGCATGGGCCCGCCAGAGATCGATCAGCGGTTTGAGGCGGTCGGCCTTGTCGTGGTCCTGCCAGGGTTTTTCATACTGGAAATGCAGCACGCGGATGTCGGGCCAGGACCAGAGTTCGGGCAGGTTGAACCAGACATATTGCAGCATGTTGTCGAAGACCGGCAGCCCGTGCCAGCCCGGGAAGAACTCCTGCAGGAAGGTCTGGTCGGTCCGCCGCCAGAACGCGCCCGGCGCATCGAGCCGGGCCATCATCGTCCCGAAGGTGGCGGGATCGGGCCGAGCGGTGAAGACGCCCGAATTCATGCGCCGGAAATCGGCCAGGCTTTCATAGACATTCGGCGCGGCGCAAAGCTCGGGGTAGTCGAACAGCCGGTCGATCGGTTGCAGCACCAGCGTATCGGCATCGAGAAAGATCACCCGCTCGTAATCGAGCTGCCAGAGCCGGAGTTTGCAGAAATTGTCGAGCGGCGTGTGGAAGGCGGGCTTGGTGCCCTTGGTGAAGGGCGCATCGCGATGCAGCTTGTCGCGGGCATGGGCGGCGTTGAAGGCGTCCGAGGTCGGCAGCAGGTCGGTCTCGACCAGCCGCGCGCCCAGATCGGAAAGGGGCGCGAGATCCGCCTCGGCCACGCCGCCGGTATGCAGCACGCAGATATCCGAGGCCCGTCCGTCCGTCCGTTTCAGCGAGCGTATCAGGGCCCTGGCCCCCAACGCGAAATCCGCGTTGGTGACCAGCGTCACATAGGCATGCCGTGCCCCTGCGCCCCGTGCGGGCCTCAGGCCCTCGGTCACGAGACCGACTTCAGCCGCTTGCCTTCCGGATCGCGCTCGACCCGGCTGGCCAGATCGCGGGTCCAGGCCGAGACGCAGGGCACGCGCTTGCGGTCGACCCGGTGGGCGAATTTCTTCGCGATCTCGACCACCTCTTCCAGCAGGCCCTCCTGCAGCGTGATCGGATCGAGCCCGAGGCCGAGGAAATTGTCGTTCTTCACGATCAGCTCGTTCTCGGCGGCTTCCTTGCGCGGATTCGGCAGATAGGCGATCCTGGCACCGGTCATCTTCGACACCAGCTCGGCCAGATCGCGAACCCGGTGGGTCTCGGTCATCTGGTTGAAGATCTTCACCCGGTCGCCCTTGGCGGGGGCATCCTTCAGCGCCAGTTCGATGCAGCGCACGGTGTCCTGGATATGGATGAAGGCGCGGGTCTGCCCGCCGGTGCCATGCACGGTCAGCGGATAGCCGATGGCGGCCTGGGCCAGGAAGCGGTTCAGCACGGTGCCGTAATCGCCGTCATAATCGAACCGGTTCACCAGCTGCGGATGGCGCCGGGTCTGGTCGGTATTGGTGCCCCAGACGATGCCCTGATGCAGGTCGGTCACGCGCACGCCGTCATTCTGGGCGTAGAACTGGAACAGGATCTGATCGAGCGACTTGGTCATGTGATAGACCGAGCCCGGCCGGGTCGGATAGAGGATCTCCATCTCCTTCGACCCGTCGGGCGTGTCGATCGAGACGTCGAGATAGCCCTCGGGGATCGGCGCGCCGACGGTCGAATAGCCATACACCCCCATCGTGCCCAGATGCACCAGATGCGCGTCGAGCCCGGTCTCGACCATCGCCACCAGCAGGTTGTGAGTGGCGTTGATGTTGTTGTCGACGGTGTAGATCTTGTGGCGGTCAGAGATCATCGAATAGGGCGCGGCGCGCTGTTCGGCGAAATGGATCACCGCGTCGGGGCGGTTCTCGGCCAGCCAGTCGCGGAGCCGGTAATATTCCTTGGCGAGGTCGATCAGGTGGAAATGGATCTGCTCGCCCGAGACTTCCTTCCAGATCCGGCAGCGTTCCTGGATCGAGTCCATCGGCGTCAGCGACTGCACGCCCAGCTCGGTGTCGATCCAGCGTCGGCTGAGATTGTCGATGATGTGTATCTCGTGGCCGAGGTTGGACAGGTGCAGCGATGTGGGCCAGCCACAAAAACCGTCTCCGCCAAGAACCGCAATCTTCATCGACATCTCCTTTCGGGGTCTTAAAACCGGCGGCATCGCGCCGCCCATGCGGCGTTCGTTACCGGAGCGGCGAGGTGACTGTCATTTGAAACTTTCATGTCAGCCCCACCGATGTGGAAATCAATGCGGTTCCGGGATTTTTCCAGCCCGGTGCGGGCCTTCGATCCCCGCGCGGGGCCGCGATCCATGGGGATGCAGGCCCGTCTGCGGACGCGGCCCGAGTCGCGGGACCGCCCCGACATGAGGAACCGAACGCGATGTCCGGCGTTGGGAGGGCATGATGTCGGGGACGCAACACATCTTCGGGATGCGCCGGGACGGGGCAATTCCGGGGCATGAGGCGACACGACACGACTGCCGGACCGGCTGTCGCAGTCCGGTATCGTGCCGCTTCGCGTCATGGCAAACTGTCGCCGGATCCGCCTCAGCGGCCCCAGCTGCGTACCGGCCCGCAATCCATATGCACGAAGTTGGAGCGGGAATAACGCCCGACACCGCCGGAATGGCAGGCGCCTGCTGCGCGCGCGATCTGATCGACCGACCGACTCTTGAGCCGGACATCCGCCGCCTGACCCTGCATGTGAAGGGATTTCTTGGCGACACCCGAAGAGTGCGCACGAAGCATCGCGTTGGTTTGCGCGGTGCGATAGCCCGAAAGCAGCATATAGGGTTCGCGCACATCCATGAGGCCATGCGCGGCCGCCAGGATGTCGAGATTGCGAAGGTCCATCGGGATCACCGAGCCCGAACGCCAGTCGCGCATGAAGTGGTTGATTTCCTTGACTGCCTCGCCGACATACTCGCCGTCGATCCAGTATACAGTGTCGATGCTTTCGCCGGTTCGGCCCGAATACATCCGCAGGCGCCGCACATCGCCAGCCCCGCGCATCAGTCCGAAAGCATTCGAATATGTCGGTGCAGCCACCGCGGCAGTCGCCGCAAAAGCCGCCAACACGCCACGGCGTGTGAAACAGTTTCTGGGTGTCGTCATGTTTGCTCCGCCTGCCCCAATTCGCTCCAATCCCGCGTTTTCGCGGTGTTTTTTATGGTCGGGCCCGTCCCCGGAACCCTGCCACCCTATCTCATAACTCGGCGGCCGGGCCAAGGAAGGAATCGCCGCACCCCCTTCGGGGTGGGTCAAATTGGCAAGATCTTGCTCATTTCGGGGGCGCGCGACGTTTTTTTCACGATGAGGCGGAACGGCCACGGTTAACCCCGCGTTTTGGTTGTGGCGCCTAATCTAAGTGGACAGAACTTCGGAATTGCCCGATTGTGGGTGCCATTCGCGCGACTGGAACTGCCTGACGGGAAAGAATTGATGCCCATGACCTTCCTCCGCGGGGCCGCTTTTGCGGGCCTTGCAGCCGCTTGCCTTGGGGTTGCGGCCCCGGCCCTTGCCGAGACCGAAATGACCGCCTTCAAGCAAGCGGTCGCTGCCGCCGCCGCGCAGGACGATGCGATCTCCGCCTTCTATCGCGACCGCGATTATGCGCCGTTCTGGACCTCGGCCGAGGCCGAGGCGCGTCGCCGCGCGCTGGTGACGGTCCTGCAGGACGCCTCGGCACAGGGGCTTCCGGCCGCCCGCTACGATGTCGAACGCCTGGTCGAGACCTTCCGTGACGCCCGTACCCAGCGCGGCATCGGCCGGGCCGAGGTCGCGGCGATGCGGATGTATCTCGACTATGCGCATGACGCGAGCCGGGGCGTTCTCACCCCGGGGGCGGTGCTGTCCGAGATCAAGCGCAAGCTCGATCGGCCCGCGCCCGCGACGCTGATCGCGAGGCTTGCCGCGGCACCCTCGCCGCTGGCCTATCTGCGCGGCCTCTCGCCGCAAAGCCCCGAATATGCCCGCCTGATGCGCGAGAAGATCCGGCTTGAACGACTGATCGCCGAAGGCGGCTGGGGGCCCGAGATCGGCGCCGTCGGCAAGATCGAGCCCGGCCAGTCCGGCCCGCGCGTCATCGCGCTGAGAAACCGCCTGATCGCGATGGGCTACCTGCCGCGCATCGCGACCCAGACCTATGATGCCACGCTGCAGAAGGCGGTGCAGGCCTTCCAGTTCGACCACGGGCTCAATGCCGATGGCATTGTCGGCCCCAGCACCCTCGAAGAGCTCGACGTCCCGCCCGAACGCCGCCTGCGCTCGGTGCTGGTGGCGATGGAGCGCGAGCGCTGGCTGGGCAATGCGCGCGGGGACCGGCATGTGCTGGTCAACATCGCCGATTTCCATGCCAGTATCGTCGATCACGGCGAGACCGTCTTCGAGACCCGTTCGGTCGTCGGCCGCAATGCGCGCGACTACCGGACGCCGGAATTCTCGGACATGATGAACCACATGGTCGTCAATCCGACCTGGAACGTGCCGCGCTCGATCGCCGTGCGCGAATACCTGCCGCAATTCCAGAACAACCCCAACGCGGCCGGGCATCTGATGCTGGTCGACGGCGCGGGGCGCGTGGTCACCCGTGCCGCGGTCGATTTCAGCAAATATACCGCGTCGAATTTCCCCTTCGACCTCAAGCAGCCGCCGTCAAACGGCAATGCGCTTGGGCGGGTGAAGTTCATGTTCCCCAACCGCTACAACATCTACCTGCACGACACGCCGTCGAAGTCGCTGTTCAATCGCGAGACCCGCGCTTTCAGCCATGGCTGCATCCGGCTCAACGATCCGTTCGACTTTGCCTATGCACTGCTCGCCGGGCAGACCGACGACCCGAAGGGACTGTTCGAGTCCAAGCTGCGCAGCGGTCGCGAGACCCGTGTCAATCTTGACCCGCCGCTGCCGGTGCATCTGATCTACCGCACCGCGATGGGCAATCCCAAGGGGCGGATGCAGTATCGTCGCGATGTCTACGGGCGCGACGGTGCCATTTTCGACGCATTGCAGGCCGCCGGGGTGGCGCTGCCCGAGGTTCAGGGCTAAATCTCCCGCCAGAACCAGCCGGGGCGCCCTGGGGCGTTCCGGATAATCGGGCAGGAGAACGGCATGAGCTTCACGATCCAGGAGATCGCAACCGCCCTTGGCGCACCCGCCGAGGGCGCTCTCGACTTCAAGGTGACCGGTGCGGCGGAACCGATGGCGGCGCGCGCGGACCAGCTGGCTTTGGCCATGGACCCGAAATATGCCGACGGTCTGACCGAAGGCGCGGCGCAGGCCGCGGTCTTGTGGTCGGGCGCCGACTGGCGGGCGATGGGGCTGAAGGCCGCGATCTTCGCGCCGCGCCCCCGTCTGGCCATGGCCGGGCTGACCCGGATGATGGATCCGGGCCCCGAAATCGGCCCCGGCATCCACCCGACCGCCATCGTCGATCCCTCGGCCATGATCGGGCCGGGGGCTGCCATCGGCCCCTATGCGGTGATCGGTGCGCGGGCCCGGATCGGTGCCAATGCCCGCATCGCCGCCCATGCGGTGGTGGCCGAGGATGTGCGCATCGGCGATGATGTTCTGCTGATGTATGGCGTCCGGATCTGCGCCCGGGTCACGATCGGCGACCGCTTCATCGCCCAGCCGGGCGCGACGGTGGGCGGAGACGGCTTTTCCTTCGTTACCCCCGAGAAATCGGCGGTCGAGGCGGTGCGCGAGACCCTGGGCGACACCGGCAGCGCGCGTCAGCAGCGTTACACCCGCATCCATTCGCTGGGCTCTGTCACGATCGGCGACGATGTCGAGCTGGGTGCCAATTCGACCATCGACCGGGGCACGATCCGCGACACGAGCATCGGCTCGGGCACCAAGATCGACAACCTCGTGCAGATCGGCCACAACTGCCAGGTTGGCGAAGACTGCCTGATGTGCGGCCTGGTGGGCGTCGCCGGTTCGGCCCGGATCGGCAACCGTGTGGTGCTGGCCGGGCAGGTCGGGGTCAATGACAACATCTTCGTCGGCGATGACGTGATCGCGGGCGGCGCGACCAAGATCTTTTCCAATGCGCCGGCCGGCCGGGTGCTGCTGGGCTATCCCGCGATGCGGATGGAAACCCATATCGAATCCTACAAGGGCCTGCGCCGCCTGCCGCGGCTGTTCGCTCAGGTGGCCGAGCTGCAAAAAGCGGTTTCAAAGCTGGCCGATAGAGACTAAACCCACGCTGATTCAAGGGCAGAGAGGCTTTTCATGTCTGATAGCGTCAAGGACAAGGTGATCGAGATCATCGCTGAACAGGCGGTGCTGGAGCCCTCGGACGTGAAGATGGACTCGACGCTGGAAGATCTCGGGATCGACAGCCTCGGCCTGGTCGAGTCGATCTTCGCGATCGAAGAGGCCTTCGACATCCAGGTGCCGTTCAACGCCAACGAACCCACCGAAAGCGAATTCGACATCTCCTCGGTCGAGGCCATCGTGAAAGCCGTGGAAGGCCTGGTTGCCGAAAAACAGGCATGAAGCGCGTCGTCATTACCGGCCAGGGCACGATCAACGCGCTCGGCCATTCGGTCGCCGAGACCCTGGCTGCGTTCCGCGAGGGGCGCTGCGGGATCGGCGAGCTTGACCTTCGCGATATCGAGCGGCTGTCGATCCGGATCGGCGGTCAGGTCCGGGGCTATGACCCCGAGGCCCATTTCAACCGCCAACAGATCGCGCTTTACGACCGTTTCACCCAGTTCACGCTGCTGGCGGCCCAACAGGCGGTCGGGCAGTCCGGGCTGACCTTCGACGGCGAGCTGTCTGAAGAGGCAGGCGTGGTGCTCGGGACCTCGGGCGGCGGCATGAACACGCTCGACGAGAATTACCGCTCGGTCTACGAGGAGGGCAAGAACCGCGTTCACCCCTTCGTCGTGCCGAAGCTGATGAACAATGCGGCCGCGAGCCATGTCTCGATGGCCTATAATCTCAAGGGGCCGAGTTTCACCGTGGCGACGGCCTGTGCCTCGTCGAACCACGCGATGGGGCAGGCCTTCCAGATGATCCGTTCGGGGCTGAGCCGGGTGATGGTCACCGGCGGCTCGGAATCGATGCTGTGCTTCGGTGGGATCAAGGCCTGGGAAGGGCTGCGGGTGATGTCGAAGGATGCCTGCCGCCCGTTCAGTGCCAATCGCAACGGCATGGTCCAGGGCGAGGGCGCGGCGGTCTTCGTCTTCGAGGATTACGACCATGCCAAGGCCCGTGGTGCCGAGATCCTGGCCGAGGTGATCGGTTTCGCCATGACCTCGGATGCTTCCGACATCGTGATGCCCTCGCGTCAGGGCGCGGCCCGTGCCATCTCGGGGGCGCTGCGCGATGCCCGGCTCGCGCCCGGGGATGTCGGCTATATCAATGCCCATGGCACAGGTACTGCGGCCAATGACAAGACCGAATGCGCGGCGGTGGCCGATGTCTTCGGTGCCGATGCCGACCGGCTGATGATGTCCTCGACCAAGTCGATGCATGGCCATCTGATCGGCGGCACCGGCGCGGTCGAGCTTCTGGCCTGCATCATGGCGCTGCGCGAGGGGGTGATCCCGCCGACGGTCAGCTATCAGGAGCCGGACCCGGAATGTGCGCTCGACGTGGTCCCGAATGTGGCGCGCGAGGCGCAGGTCAGCGCTGTGCTGTCGAATGCCTTCGCCTTCGGCGGGCTCAACGCGGTTCTGGCGCTGCGCAAGGTCTGATCCTGTCGCGCCGGTCTTCAGGGTCTCCTGACAAGAAACGCCGCCCCGAGGGGCGGCGTTTTTCTGTCCGGATCACGCGGGAAGATCCGTGTCTCAGTTGCCCGACATCGTCGACAGCGCGTCGTCGAATGCGGCGGTGAAGCCCGAAAGCGACATCTTGATATCGGCTCTCTGGTCCGGGGCGGCCAGCGGAACGATCGAGACGGTGGCTCCCTTGCCGCCCTTGAAGGCCGCGAGATCCTCGGCCGACAGCGCAAAGCGCACCACGCAGGCTTGCGGGGTACAGAAGGAGAAGCGATAGCGCTTCGCCTGAGCGGAATCGATCTGGATCCGCAGATCCTCCGACAGCAGCGTCTCGAGCGGGGTCGCAATCTCGACGGCTGCGACGCGCGGCGCTGCCGCCGGCGGCATCGGCGCGACCGAAATCTGCGCCACGGCATTGTCGTCACTGTCGCGCATCAGTTGCTGCATGTTGCAGGATTCGCGCTCTTCGATCTCGACGCAGATCACGCGCCAGTCCTTGAAGGTGTCCTTCACGAAGGCCTTCGGCGCCTGTGGCGCCTCTTCCTGGCCCATCTGCAGATCTCCGGCCGGAGTGCTTTCGACCTGGGCCGGAGCCGCGTTGCCCTCGGGCTGGGCCGGGGCCTCCTGGGCCAGAGCCGGCGCCGCGATCGCGGTCATGAGGGCCAGTCCAAGGGGTCCGATAAACTCTCGCATCGTCATGCCTGCCTTTCTTGGATGCTCGTCGCTGCCGGTCTACACCAGCTGCGACCTGCTGTCAGTGGGCAATTGCAGGGCAGGCAAGGCTTTTCCAGACGTGAAAAAAGGGCCGCGCCGCGACCCTTTTCCCTTAGTGCTTGCTCCCTGTCGGACGGGCCGACCTTTTTTTGATGAAGGACAGGCTACGAAGTTTGCCAGGGAGCGTCAACATGCAAAGATTATTGCGCGCGCAACCTGGGGGCGACAAAAAAAGGCCGCATCGCGGAGATGCGGCCAGTCCATCAGGGAGGAAGACCCGCCCGAACCGAAGGCCCGGAAAGCAGGATAGGAAGAAGATTGGCAGCGAAAAGTTAAATAAGTATTGTCCAATCCGCCTAAAGTTTTCGAAGAAACAAAGTCGGCGGGGCAGGAGGTCGGTTTTCTGCGACGATGAGGCGCAGATTGCAGTCGCCCTGCCGCTGTCCGAAATCCCCGGGCGTATATTCGCTTCATCAACCGTCTGTTCAGCGCGGCCCCTCGCTGTCGCGGCCTCGCCCGGCGAGACCCGCGCGTCCCTAAGAATGCCCGCGCGGACAGCCCTCTCTTCTTCCTGGCGGAAATACCCCGCGCCGCAGGCGCCGCGCCCGGAACGGGCGCGGCTGGGCCCAAGCCCGGACAAGGGGCGCCGGAGGCGCCCTGCCGGCCGGGGGCGGGAGCGCCCCGGTTGTCAGAGTGGACGGATTTTCAGCCGGGTGATCCGGTTCGCCTGGCGCTGCAGCACTTCGAAACGAAAGCCGTGGAACGAGAACACCTGGCCCGGGGTCGGGATCGACTGGGCTTCGTGAATCACCAGCCCCGCAATGGTATTGGCCTCGTCGTCGGGCAGGTTCCAGTCCATCGCCCGGTTCAGATCGCGGATCGTCATCGCGCCATCGACCAGCACCGCCCCGTCCTCGCTGCGGCGCAGCGGGCGCTCGCTGTCGACATCGAACTCGTCGGTGATCTCGCCGACGATCTCTTCCAGGATGTCCTCCAGCGTGATCAGCCCCCGCAACGAGCCGTATTCGTCGACCACCAGCGCGAAATGGGTGTGGCGACGCAGGAACTCGCGCATCTGGTCGTCAAGCGTGGTGGTGTCGGGCACGAAATAGGGCTTGCGTGCCAGTTCGAGCACGCGCATCTCCGACAGCTTCTCGGGCGAGCCGTCGGGGCCGCGCATCAGCCGCTCGACCG
This sequence comes from Rhodovulum sp. MB263, assembly GCF_002073975.1. NCBI lineage: Bacteria > Pseudomonadati > Pseudomonadota > Alphaproteobacteria > Rhodobacterales > Paracoccaceae > Rhodovulum > Rhodovulum sp. MB263. Next base: position 1,964,738 of record NZ_CP020384.1, read on the forward strand.
CGCGCAGAAGATCCTTGGCATGGATCACACCGATGATGTTCTCGGGGTCGCCCTTGTAGATCGGCAGCCGCGTATGCGAGCTTTCAAGGCATTGCGACAGGATCGCCTCGGGCGGCAGGTCGGCATCGACCACCTCGATCTGTGAGCGGTGCAGCATGATCTCCTCGACGGTCCGGTCGCCGAGATCGAGCGCGCCGAGAATGCGGTCGCGGTCTTCCTTTTCAACCACGCCTTCGGAATGCCCGAGCTGCAGCGCTCCGGCGATCTCGTCGCGCACCGCCATGATCTGGCTGTCGGGATCGGCCCGGACGCCGAACAGGGCCAGGATCTGCCGCACCAGAACGCGCACCGCGCTGACGATCGGCGACAGGATCAGGATGATCAGCCGGATCAGGGGCGAGACCCGCGAGGCAGCGAGTTCGGGATTGGTGATGGCATAGGTCTTGGGCAGCACCTCGGCGAAGACCAGCACCACGAGCGTCATCACCAGCGTCGCCAGCGCCACGCCCGAATCGCCGAAGATCCTGGTGAAAAGCGAGGTCGCGAGCGAGGTCGCGAGGATGTTGACGAAGTTGTTTCCCAGCAGAACCGAGCCGATCAGGCGCTCGTTGTCCTCGGTAATGTCGAGCGCGGTCTGGGCACCGCTCTCGCCCTTGTCGGCCCGGGCCCGGAGCTTGCCGCGCGAGGCGGCCGTCAACGCGGTTTCCGACCCCGAGAAAAAGGCCGACATCAGCAGCAGGGCAATGATGGCGCTGGCTGAAATGAATAAGGCCGCATCTGCGACCGCGGTGGGGGTGTCCATGGATCTCTCTGTTCGGGATCGTCCCTCTGGTTATGGGGGCAGGGGGGCGCCCGTTCAAGACGGATCGGCGTCGCGGGCCAGAGGATGATGCGTCAGAACCAGCTCGCGCAGCCGCTCGTCCAGCACATGGGTGTAGATTTCGGTGGTGGCGATATCGGCATGGCCCAGAAGGGTCTGGATCGCGCGCAGGTCGGCGCCCCCGGCCAGAAGATGGGTGGCGAAGGCATGACGCAGCGTATGCGGCGTGACCCGGGTCGGATCGACCGCGCCCGCCAGCGCGAATTCCTTGATCAGCACATAGAACCGGTGCCGGGTCAGATGCCCGTCCCGGCCGCGGCCCGGAAAGAGATAGCGGCTGGCGGGCTGCCCCCTGGCCTGGGCGGCCTCTTCGGCCGCGTCGCGCTCGGCAAGCCAGGCGGTCAGCGCGTCGCGCGCGTCCCGGGTCAGCGGCACCATCCGTTCCTTGCCGCCCTTGCCCCGGACCAGCAGCATGCGCGGATCGCCCCGCGCCGCGGCGACCGGCAGCGTGACCAGCTCGCTCACGCGCATGCCCGTCGCATAGAGCACCTGCATCAGGCATGTATTGCGGATCGCGTCGCGGGGGCTCTGGCCCGCGGCCGCGATCAGGCGCTCGACCTCGTCATGGCTCAGCGTCATCGGCAGGCTTCGCGCCCGGCCGGGGCCGCGGATCTGCAGCGCCGGATTGTCCGGCCGCCAGCCCTCCTCATAGGCGAAGCGGTAGAGCTGCTTGATCGCCGACAGCCGCCGCGCGCGTGTCGTCCTGGCCAGCCCCTCAGCCTCGCAGGCGACGAGATAGGCGGTGATGAGGGGTTCGTCGGCAGTTTCGAAGCACCGCTTCCGGCGCTCGAGAAAACCCGCGAAATCCTTCAGATCGCGGCCATAGGCAAGCTGGGTATTGGCGGTCGCGTCCTGTTCGGCGGCCTTGGCCTCGAGAAAGGCCGAGATCCAGCGCGCGGCATCCGGCGTCATCCCCGCCGCTCCAGCAGCATCAGTTGCAGCGCCGATTTGCGGGCCGCGTCCTCGAGCCCGAGCTGGCGCAACAACCCCAGCCCGCGGGTCACGTCGAGAATGTCGCCCTGCGCGCCGTCGGTCAGCAGATCGATGGCAGCAAGGACGGCCTCGCCAAGCCGGCCCTCCTCGATCAGCCGCGACGGGCCTGCCCCCAGCCCGGGCCGGTCGAAGCCGTCCCGCAGCGCGGCGGCCAGCGAACCCAGCGGCGGCACCCCCTGCAATTCGCCGCCCCGGGCGATGCCGACCAGAAACGCCTCTTCGTTGGTCTGCGGCTCGCGGCCCTGGGCGATGGCTTCATATTCGTCGCTGAGCAGACCGATCCGGAACGCCAGCGCCCCGGTCGCGCCGGGCAGGGTCAGCCGCGCCAGCCGCGGTCCGTAAAGCTGGGCGAAGGGCACTTCGAGCTCTGCCGAGGCCATGGCCTTCCAGGCCGGGGCAAGGGTTTCGGTCACCGCCTCGGGATCGCCCGACAAAATCGCCAGATCGAAGGCCTGCAAGGCCGCGACCCGGTCCCAGAGCCCGCCCGAGGCGGCGGGTTTGCGTTCGGTCCAGACCCCGAGCAGCTCGTTCGGCGTCAGCGCCCCGGTCCGGGCCAGCCGCTCGGCGGCCTCTATCCGCGGCTTCCAGCCGGCGGAGCTACGCATGTCGGCGCGGGCGAAGGCGACGGGCAGGGTAGTGGTCGAGAGCGGCTCGCCGATCGCCTCGCGCATCCGGAAGATCAGCGGCGAGGGCCGGGTCGGCAGCGGCAGCGCGTCGCTCTCCTCGGCCAGAGCCGGGTCGAGGAAGCGGGCCAGAAGCACGTCTTCCTCGGGCTTGACGAAGCCGAGCGCGAGGCCGGTTTCCAGTGTCAGGGCGGCCGCGTTCCAGTCGCCGCCGCGCGCCAGACAGAAGATCCGGGCCGGGAAGGTCGGGGCGATGCCGGGATTGGCCCGCATCGCCGAACAGGCGCGGTCCTCCTGTCCGGTCAGCAGCGAGATGTCGAACCAGCGCCGGAACAGCGAGGGCGCCGTCGGGCCTGCGCGTTCGACCAGCGCCTGCGCCTGATCGAGCGCGCCCAGATCGAGCAGCTTGTCGAGCCGCGCCAGCAGAAGCTGCCCGTCGGGGCCGCCGCCGGTCGGCGGGTCCAGCTCGGCCAGCAGCAGCGTGACCAGAAGCGCCTGCACCGCGGGCAGGGTATCGACCCGCTCGGCCCGCACCGCGCGGGCGATGGCCTGGGTCTCGCCCGGCCCCCAGAAGCTGCGCGGCAGGCCGCTGACCTGTGGCGGCAGCAATCCGACCGCATCGAGCAGCGTCGTGCCCAGCGGAACCACCGTGATCGGCTCGGCGCCGGGCACCGGGGTGATGACGGGCGGGGGCTTGCGCGGGCCTGCGGCCGCGACCGAATCCGACAGCCAGTCGATCGCCGAGAGCGGCCGCTCGGCCAGCGCGGGCGCGGCCCATGTCAGGGCGCCCGCGACGAGCGCCGCGATGCGCGCCTCAGTCGACATCGAGGGTGAGGCTTTCGGTCACCGTCTGCTGCGCCGGATCCAGATCGCCCAGATAGGCAAAGCCCACCAGCCCGAGGAACAATAGAATAATGATGATAAACAGTGCCTTGATCAGTCGCACCATGCTGCTCTGCCTCTTTCGGTCTGCTCGCGCGTTTCCCGCTTGGACCCGATTATAACTGGCATTTCTCCGGAGTTCACGCCATTCAGGGACAGAAATCGACAGCAGTGGCGGGAGGTTGCCCAGGTGGGCACAAAGCTGAAGAAGACAGTGGTTCTGGTCGGGCTGATGGGAGCAGGAAAGACGGCGGTCGGCAGTGCCCTGGCGCGGCGGCTCGACGTGCCTTTTCTCGATTCCGACGCCGAGATCGTGAAAGCCGCCAACATGACGATTCCCGAGATCTTCGCCCGCGATGGCGAGGCCTTCTTCCGGGCCCGCGAGGCCGAGGTGATCACGCGGCTTCTGCGCGCCGCACCGGGGGTGTTGTCGACCGGCGGCGGCGCCTTCATGGGGGCTGCGAACCGCGCGGCCATTTCCGATCTGGGGGTCTCGGTCTGGCTCGATGCAGGCCTCGATCTGCTGTGGCAGCGGGTGCGGCACAAGGACACCCGGCCGCTTTTGCGCACCCCGGACCCCTACGGCACGCTGGCGGAGTTTTACCATGAACGCCGCCCCGTCTATGCGCAGGCCGATCTGGCCGTCCGCGCCGATCCGGGCTATTCGGTCGAGGACATGGCCGGGCGCGTGATCGAGGCGCTGAAGACCCGGCCCGATGTGTTGGAGGCGGCGTGAGCGAGACGATCGAAACGGTGCATGTGGCCCTGCCGGGGCGCGAGTATGACATCCGCATCGGCGAGGGGCTTCTGGCCCGGGCCGGGGCCGAGATCGGGCCCTTGCTGCGGCGCCCGCGCGTGGCGATCCTGACCGACGAGACCGTGGCGGGGCTTCATCTCGAGGCGTTCCGCGCCGGGCTCGGGCCTATCGAGGCGCCGGCGCTGGCGCTGCCCGCGGGCGAGGCGACGAAATGCTGGGCCCAGTTCGGTCGCGCCGTCGAATGGCTGATCGAAGAGAAGGTCGAGCGGAGCGATATCGTCGTTGCGCTTGGCGGCGGGGTGATCGGCGATCTGGCGGGCTTTGCCGCCGCCGTGCTGCGCCGGGGCGTGCGTTTCATGCAGGTGCCGACGACGCTTCTGGCCCAGGTCGACAGCTCGGTCGGGGGAAAGACCGGCATCAACTCGGCCCGCGGCAAGAACCTGATCGGCGCCTTTCACCAGCCCTCGCTGGTCCTGGCCGATACCGGCGTTCTGGGCACGCTGGCGCCGCGCGATTTCCTCGCTGGCTATGGCGAGGTGGTGAAATACGGGCTTCTGGGCGATGCGGAATTCTTCGACTGGCTCGAGGCCCAGGGCCCGGCGCTGGCGGCGGGCGATGTCGCGGCCCGGATCGCGGCGGTGAAACGCTCCTGCGAGGCGAAGGCACGGATCGTCGAACGCGACGAGACCGAGCAGGGCGACCGCGCGCTGCTGAACCTCGGCCACACCTTCGGCCATGCGCTGGAGGCCGCGACCGGCTATTCCGACCGGCTTCTGCATGGCGAGGGCGTCGCCATCGGCTGTGCGCTGGCCTTCGAGCTGTCGGCCCGGATGGGGCTTTGTTCGCAGGAGGATCCGAGCCGGGTGCGTGCCCATCTCGACGCGATGGGGATGAAGAAGGATCTGGCCGACATTCCGGGCGATCTGCCCGATGCGGACGGGCTGATCGCGCTGATGGCGCAGGACAAGAAGGTGCTGGACGGAAAGCTGCGCTTCGTCCTGGCCCGCGGGATCGGCGCGGCCTTCGTCGCGACCGAGGTCGATGCAGGAGAGCTTCGCGGCCTTCTCGACGACGCGCTGGCCGGTCTCGGGGGCGGGCGCTGAGGCCCTTCGCCGACGTCTGAGAACCGGGGCGCGGCGCGGGCGTTCAGCCCCCGCGCCGCGCCATGAAGGCGAGCCGTTCGAACAGCTGCACATCCTGCTCGTTCTTCAGCAGCGCGCCATGCAGCTTCGGCAGCGCCGAGCGGCCGTCCTTGCGCAGATCCTCGGGCCTCATGTCCTCGGCCAGCAAGAGCTTGAGCCAGTCGAGCACCTCAGAGGTCGAGGGCCGTTTCTTCAGCCCGTCGGTCTCGCGGATCTCGTAGAAGCGGGTCAGGGCGACATGCAGGAGCTCCTGCTTTATCCCCGGGTGATGGACCTCGACGATCTTCTTCATCGTGTCGAGATCGGGGAAACGGATATAGTGGAAGAAACAGCGGCGCAGGAATGCGTCGGGCAATTCCTTTTCGTTATTCGACGTAATTATGACAACCGGACGTTCCAGCGCTTTCACGGTTTCGCCTGTCTCGTAGACATGAAACTCCATCCGGTCGAGTTCCTGCAAAAGATCGTTCGGAAATTCTATGTCCGCCTTGTCGATTTCGTCGATCAGCAGCACGACACGACCGGAGGCTGCAAAGGCCTGCCAGAGCTTGCCGCGGCGGATGTAGTTGCCGACGTCATGCACGCGTTCGTCGCCAAGCTGGCTGTCGCGCAGCCGACTCACCGCATCGTATTCGTACAGGCCCTGCTGGGCGCGGGTCGTGGACTTGATGTGCCACTCGATCAACGGCATGCTCAGGGATTGTGCAACCTGCCTTGCCAGCTCTGTCTTGCCGGTGCCCGGCTCTCCTTTCACCAGCAACGGACGTTCGAGCGTGACTGCGGCATTCACGGCGACAGAGAGGTCGTCTGCGGCGACATAGGCGTCGGTAGAGCCGAATTTCATCGCAATTCCGCCTTTCAATACATTGAAATCGGGGGCGACCATAGCGCCCCTTCACAAAGCTTCAAGCGGCATGTAAGGGACCACAAACCTCGTGACACGATACGGCGATTGGTCTAAACGCGAGCCCAGATGCGCCGGGGGAGAATGATGATGAAACAGGTTTCGCCCGGCCCGGTAGAAGGAGCAGGGATGAAAGCCGAAGTTTTCTTGCCCGACGATTACCGTCCCGCAGAGGACGAGCCGTTCATGAACGAGCGTCAGCTCGAATATTTCCGCCGCAAACTCATTGCCTGGAAGAATGATCTTCTGAACGAAAGCCGGGAGACGCTCGAAGGTCTTCAGGATTCGAGCCGGAACATTCCCGACATCGCCGACCGTGCCAGCGAAGAGACCGACCGCTCGCTGGAATTGCGGACCCGGGACCGGCAGCGCAAGCTGGTGGCAAAGATCGACGCGGCGCTCAGGCGGATCGAAGAGGGCGAATACGGCTATTGCGAGGAGACCGGCGAGCCGATCTCTCTCAAGCGGCTCGACGCCCGTCCGATCGCGACGCTCAGCCTCGAGGCGCAGGAGCGGCACGAGCGGCGTGAAAAGGTTCATCGCGACGACTGACGACGGCGCGTGTGCGGGCCGGATGGCCCTGGGGTAAGAGGTGCCGGAATGTCTCTGGGCAATCGGAAGGTGACGGTTCTCGGGGCTGGCATCGCAGGGCTGGCGGTGGCGACGGCCCTGGCGCGTCAGGGTGCGGATGTGGTGGTGCTGGAACGCGCCGATGCGATCCGCGAAGTCGGCGCCGGGCTTCAGATCAGCCCCAACGGAGTGGCGGTGCTGCGCGCGCTCGGACTGGCCGAGGCGCTGGCCGAGCGCTCTGGGCGGGCCCGGGCGGTGGTGCTGCGTGACTTCCGCAACGGCGCGCCGGTTCTGAAGCTCGACCTCGAGCGGCAGGCGAAGGATTACTTCTTCGTCCATCGTGCCGATCTGGTTGACCTGCTTGCCGGGGCGGCCCGGGCGGCGGGGGTTCAGATCCGGCTGTTGCACGAGGTCACGACGCTCGATTTCGACGGCGCGCGTGCCGCCCTGATCACGGCCCAGGGGGCGCGGGCCAGCAGCGACATCGTGATCGGTGCCGATGGCCTGCATTCGGTGGTGCGGGCGGCCCTGAACGGGACCGCAGCGCCGCGTTTCACCGGGCAGGTGGCTTGGCGCGCGCTGGTTCCGGCGCGGGGCCATGTGCCGGCCGAGGCTCATATCCACATGGGTCCACGGCGGCATCTCGTGCATTACCCGCTGCGCGGCGGCGATCTGATCAACATCGTCGCCGTGGAAGAGCGCGAGGCCTGGGTCGAGGAAGGCTGGAACCTTCCCGGAGATCCCGACAGGATGCGCGCGATCTTTGCCGATTTCGGCGGCGAGGTGCCGTATCTGCTGGAGCAGGTACAAAGCGTCAATCTCTGGGGGCTGTTCCGGCATCCGGTGGCCGAGCACTGGTATCGCGGCTCGGCGGTGATCCTGGGGGATGCCGCGCATCCGACGCTGCCCTTCATGGCGCAGGGCGCGAACATGGCGCTGGAGGATGCCTGGGTTCTGGCGGCGGCCCTGTCGCGGCATGCCGAGCCCGAAGCGGCCTTTGCCTCCTATCAGGCCGAACGGCGCCCGCGCGCGCAGCGGATCGTCGAGATGGCGTCGCGCAATGCCCGGAACTACCATCTGAGCTTTCCGCCGCTCCGGCTTGCGGCCCAGACCGCGCTGCGGATCGGCGGGCTCATGGCGCCGGGGGTCGCGCTGCGCCGCTTCGACTGGCTTTACGGTTACGACGCCACGCTGAGCTATCCGGCGGCAAGCTGAGCATCGGCCGGACCCGTCCGCCGTCGGCCCGACCGCGCGGGCGCGGCGACAGGATGACGGGCCAGGCTCAGGCGTCGAGGCTCAGCCAGACCGGCACGTGATCGGAGGGCTTCTCGCCCGCCCTAAGCTCGGACTCGATCCGGCAGTCGGTCATGAGATCGGCCGCCTGCGGGCTGAGCAGCATGTGGTCGATGCGAATCCCGTCATTCCGGTTCCAGGCCCCGGCCTGGTAATCCCAGAACGAGTAATGCCCCGGGCCCGCGACCCGGGCGCGGAAGGCTTCGGTGAAGCCGAGGTTCAGCAGCCTTCGAAACGCCGCGCGGGTCTCGGGCAAAGCCAGCGCGTCCTTCGCCCAGGCCTCGGGCCGGGCGGCATCCTCGTCCTGCGGGATGACGTTGTAATCGCCCGCCATCACGATCGCTTCCTCGGAGGCCAGAAGGTCCCGCGCGCGGGCCTCGAGCCGCGCCATCCAGGCCAGCTTGTAGTCGTATTTCGGTCCCGGCGCCGGGTTGCCGTTGGGCAGGTAGAGCCCGCAGAGCCGGACCGCGCGGCGGTCGACCACGGTGGCCTCGATCCAGCGCGCCTGGCTGTCCCCGTCATCGCCGGGCAGCCCGCGCCGGACATCCTCGAGCGGGTATTTCGACAGGATCGCGACTCCGTTGAAACCCTTCTGGCCATGGGTTTCGAGATTGTAGCCACGCTCCTCGAAGGGCGCGCGGGGAAAGGCCTCGTCGACCGACTTGATCTCCTGCAGAAGCGCGACGTCGGGCGCGGCCGCGTCGAGCCAGTCGAGCACCGTCTGCAGGCGCGCCTTGACGCCGTTGATGTTGAATGTCGCGATCTGCATGGGGCCTCCGCTTCGGCTCTCGGGTTCGGCTGTCCGGGGCGACTATCCCTGCCGCTCCCGCGAATGTCCACGCGGAAACGGCCCGCCGGAGCGGGCCGCGCGGGACTTCGGCGCGCGGGCTTCGCTCAGGGGATGATGCGGGTGTATTTGGTGCCTTCGAGCGTCGCGCCGAAGATCAGTCCGGCCTGACCGAAGACCACGGCGATCACCGGGTCGAGCGCGGTGATGGTATCGGCCGAGACCATGCCACCATCGTTGGTGACCGCATATTCCAGATCGGCCCCCGCGGACCAGCCCATGCCCGAGCGGAACTGGCGGAGCGCCTCGGGGGTCATGAAGAACAGGGCATGGGCATATTGCTGGGCGCCGATCTGCAGCCCGAAACTTGCCTGGGTCGCCGAATAGTAGTCGACCGAGATGTCGTCGATCCGGAGCGCGCCGCGCCCGTAGGCCCCGCCGAACCAGAATCCGGCCTTTGTCATCAGCGGTATCCAGAGGATGCCCTGCGCCTTCTGCGCCAGATCGCGCGTGGCCGGATAGCGCTTGAACAGGTAGTCGCGGGTCTTGTCGACGCGGGCATCAAGATCGCGCGCGCCATTGCTGCCCACGCCGTTGCCGCAGGCGGCCAGCGTCGTCGCGGCTCCGGCCGCCACGACAAAGCCGCGACGGGAAATCAGGTGGGAGGTCTTGTCGTTGAACATTGCTCTCGTGCCCCATGCTGTTGTGGCCTTGGTGGCCTTTTGCGCAAACTATAGAGAGCAGCCGGGCAGCTGTCACCACGCGAGACGCCGCGACCGCGGTCCTGGCGGTCATATCGGCGCCGACCGGCCGACCCCCGGACCGAGGTGGGGCCGGACGGCGCCTGCGCGCGGCTTCAGCGCGCGTTCAGGATCTTCGCCGCGGCGGGGGCGAAATAGGTCAGGATGCCGTCGCAGCCCGCGCGCTTGAAGGCCATCAGGCTTTCCATCATCACCTTGTCATGATCGAGCCAGCCGTTCTGGATCGCGGCCATCAGCATCGCGTATTCGCCCGAGACCTGATAGGCATAGGTCGGCACGCCGAATTCGGTCTTCACCCGGCGGCAGATGTCGAGATAGGGCATGCCGGGCTTCACCATCACCATGTCGGCGCCTTCCATCAGGTCGCGCTCGATCAGGCGCATCGCCTCGTCGGAATTGGCCGGGTCCATCTGATAGGTCTTCTTGTCGCCGGTCAGCGCGCCCGAGGCGCCGACCGCGTCGCGGAACGGGCCGTAGAAGGCCGAGGCGTATTTCGCCGAATAGGACATGATGGTCACGCCCTGATGGCCGTTTTCCTCGAGAGCGGTGCGGATCGCGCCGATCCGGCCGTCCATCATGTCGGAGGGCCCGAGGATGTCGGCCCCCGCATCGGCCTGGGCCAGGGCCATCTTTACCAGCGCCTCGACGGTCTCGTCATTGACGATCTCGCCGTCCCGCACGATGCCGTCATGACCGTTGGCATTGTAAGGGTCGAGCGCGATATCGGTCATCACCGCGATCTCGGGGACCTCGGCCTTGATCGCGCGGATCAGCCGGTTCGAGAGGTTGTCTGGGTTCCAGGCTTCCTCGCAGAGCTCGGTTTTCAGCGAGACGTCGGTATAGGGGAAGATACAGACCGCCGGGATGCCCAGCGCGGCCGCTTCCTTCACCGCCTCGACCGACAGATCGACCGAACGACGCATCACGCCCGGCATCGAGGGCACGGGTTCCTCGATATTCTCGCCCGCGCGCACGAAGATCGGCCAGATCAGGTCGCCCACCGACAGCGTGGTCTCGCTGGTCAGCGCGCGCAGCGCGGCGCTGCGGCGGGTGCGGCGCAGCCGCGTGGCAGGGAAGGGGGCGACGGTCGGGCGCATGGCAAGGGCTCCTTCAACAATTGCTGCGACTGCGTTACACCCAACCGGGTTCGGCCGAAAGAGCGGGAATCGTCCCAGGTGCGGGCCGGGCCGGAGGCGAGGCAGGAAAGGCGGGCGGGTGGATCTTTACGTCAAACTCTTCGACCTGATCGACATGCGATCCTTTTCGAATCTGTGGTACTGGATCGCGCTGGCCGTGCTGTGGTCGGGCGCAAGCCACTGGGTGCTGGGCGTGCCCTTCGGTCTGATCCAGCGCGCAGGGCGTCAGGGCGGGCAGGCGGCCGAGGATGTGGCGACGCTGGCCGGTATCACCGCGCGGCGTTATCTCTCTCTCGTCGCTGCGGGCGGGCTCTGGATCGCGGGCTTCACCGGCTTTGCGCTGACCATGCTGGCGGTCCTTGGCTTCGGCTATCGGGTCGAATTCTGCCAGGCCGTGTTCCTGCTTGTCGCGCCGATGACCCTGGTCGGGCTCTGGTCGGTCAGGACGGCGCGGCTTTATGCGGCGCGCGGCCCCGAGGGCGAGGCGCTTTACCGGATGCTGCGCTGGCACCGGCTGGGGGTGCAGGCGATTGGCATCGTCTCGGTCTTCGTCACCGTGACATGGGGCATGTGGATCAACATGCTTGTGACCGGACTGTAGTAGGCCGGGATCGCAGGCCCGTGCGGGTTGCGGTTGACACCGGCCCCCGCGCCCGTATCTGAACCCCCTCATGGAAGAGCAGCGTCATATCACCGCCGGCGGCGCCCCCGAAGGGTACGATGCCCGGCTTCTTGCCCGCGAGCTGACCCGGAGCGGCCGGCCCATCCTTCATGTCGCCCGCGACGACAAGCGGCTGGCGGCGATGCGCGCGGCGCTGGCCTTCTTCGCGCCCGAGGCGGTCGTGCTCGACTTTCCGGCCTGGGACTGCCTGCCCTATGACCGGGTCTCTCCCAATGCCGATGTCGAGGCGGCGCGGATGGCAACGCTGGCGGGGCTGGCCGCGGGGCTGTCCGGCCCCTTTATCCTGCTGACCACGCTGAATGCCGCGACCCAGAGGGTACCCGCACGCGCGCTGTTGCAGGGGGCCTCCTTCACCGCGCGGGTCGGCATGCAGATCGACGAGGCGGCGCTGAGGGCCTTTCTCGTCCGGATGGGGTTCACCCAGGCGCCGACGGTGATGGAACCCGGCGATTACGCGATCCGGGGCGGCATCGTCGATATCTATCCGCCGGGCGAGGCCGGGCCGGTGCGGCTCGATCTCTTCGGCGATGTGCTCGACGGCGCGCGCCGCTTCGATCCGGCGACCCAGCGCACCACCGAGAAACTGAAATCGGTCGAACTGGCGCCGGTCTCGGAGGTCATTCTGGACGAGGCCGCGATCACCCGCTTCCGGCAGAATTACCGGATCGAATTCGGCGCGGCGGGCACCGATGACCCGCTTTACGAGGCGGTGAGCGCGGGGCGCAAGCATGCGGGCGTCGAGCACTGGCTGCCCTTCTTCCATGACCGGCTCGAGACGCTTTTCGACTATCTGCCGGAGGCCGCGGTCTATCTCGACGATCAGGTGACGCCTGCGCGGCTGGCGCGCTGGGAGACCATCGAGGACCAGTACCAGAACCGGCGCGAGGCGATGGCGCAGAAGGGCCGGATCGACACGGTCTACAAGCCCTGTCCGCCGGGCCTGATGTATCTTGACGACGCCGCCTGGGAGGCTGCCCTGGCCGATCGCCGGCTGGTGCAGCTGGCCCCGCTGCCGCAGGGTCTGGGCCCGGGCGTGATCGATGCGGGCGGCCGTATCGGGCGCAATTTCGCGCCCGAGCGCAAGCTGGAACAAGTCAGTCTTTTCAGCGCCTTGAAGGATCATATCCAGGCGCGGCGCGAAGAGGGCGCGGTCGTGGTTGCCTCCTATTCAGAGGGCGCGCGCGAGCGGCTGAAGGGCTTGCTCGAAGACGAGGAGCTGACCGACGCGACGCTGGTCTCGGATATTCGCGAGGTGACCGGGGCACGCGGGCTGCATCTGGCGGTCTGGGCGCTCGAACATGGTTTCGAGGGGCCGGGGCTGACCGTCATCTCGGAACAGGACGTGCTGGGCGAGCGGCTGATCCGCGGTCCGAAAAAGCGCCGCCGGGCCGAGAATTTCCTGACCGAGACGCAGTCGCTCTCGCCCGGCGATCTGGTCGTGCATGTCGAGCACGGGGTCGGCCGCTACATGGGGCTCGAGACCGTGGCGGTGCCCGACCCGGCCACCGGCAAGCCCGGCGCGCCGCATGAATTCCTGCTTCTGGTCTATGCCGAGGATGGCAAGCTTTACGTCCCGGTCGAGAATATCGAGCTGCTCAGCCGCTATGGCCATGACGAGGGGCTGCTCGACCGGCTGGGCGGCGGCGCCTGGCAGGCGCGCAAGGCCAGGCTCAAGGAACGCATCCGCGAGATGGCCGACAAGCTGATCCGGGTCGCGGCCGAGCGTGTGCTGCGCCATGCCCCGATCCTGGAGCCCGGTCATCACATGTGGGAGGCGTTCTCTGCGCGCTTCCCCTATCAGGAGACCGACGACCAGCTGGCCGCGATCGAGGACGTGCTGACCGACATGGCCTCGGGCACGCCGATGGACCGGCTGATCTGCGGCGATGTGGGCTTCGGCAAGACCGAGGTCGCGATGCGCGCGGCCTTCGTCGCGGCGATGTCGGGCGTGCAGGTCGCGGTGGTGGCGCCGACGACGCTGCTGGCGCGCCAGCATGCCAAGGGCTTTGCCGAGCGGTTCCGGGGCTTCCCGGTCGAGGTCCGGCAGCTCTCGCGCTTCGTGCCCGCCAGGGAGGCCGCCGCGACACGCGCGGGGCTGGCCGAGGGCACGGTCGATATCTGCATCGGCACCCATGCGCTTCTGGCCAAGAGCGTGAAGTTCCGCAATCTGGGCCTGCTGATCATCGACGAGGAACAGCATTTCGGCGTCGCCCACAAGGAGAGGCTGAAGCAGATGCGCTCGGATGTGCATGTGCTGACCCTGACCGCGACCCCGATCCCGCGCACCCTGCAGATGAGCCTGACCGGCGTGCGCGATCTCTCGATCATCGGCACGCCGCCCGTCGACCGGCTGTCGATCCGGACCTATGTCAGCGAATTCGATACCGTCACCATCCGCGAGGCGCTGCTGCGCGAACATTATCGCGGCGGGCAGAGCTTCTTCGTGGTGCCCCGCGTCAGGGACCTGCCCGACATGGAGCATTTCCTGCGCGAGCAGGTTCCCGAGGTCAGCTTCATCACCGCCCATGGCCAGTTGGCGGCGGGCGATCTCGACGAGCGGATGAATGCCTTCTACGACGGCAAATATGACGTGCTGCTGGCCACGACCATCGTGGAATCCGGGCTCGACATCCCGACCGCGAACACGATGATCGTGCACCGCGCCGACATGTTCGGGCTGGCGCAGCTGTACCAGATCCGGGGCCGGGTCGGGCGCTCGAAGGCGCGCGCCTATGCCTATCTCACGACGAAGCCCCGCGCGCCCCTGACGGCGCAGGCGCAGAAACGGCTGCGCGTGTTGGGCTCGCTCGACACGCTGGGGGCGGGCTTCACGCTGGCCTCACAGGATCTCGACATCCGCGGCGCCGGCAACTTGATCGGCGAGGAACAGTCGGGCCATGTCCGCGAGGTCGGCTTCGAGCTTTACCAGTCGATGCTGGAAGAGGCGATCGCCAAGATCAGGTCGGGCGAGCTGGAGGGCATGACGGATACCGACAGCGACTGGTCGCCCCAGATCAATCTGGGCGTGCCGGTGCTGATCCCCGACGATTACGTCCCCGATCTCGACGTGCGGCTGGGGCTGTACCGGCGGCTCTCGACGCTCTCGACCAAGGTCGAGCTGGAAGGTTTCGCGGCCGAGCTGATCGACCGCTTCGGCAAGCTGCCGAAAGAGGTCAACACGCTTCTGCTGGTCGTGCGCATCAAGGCGATGTGCAAGCGTGCGGGCATCGCCCGGCTCGATGGCGGGCCCAAGGGCGCCACGGTGCAGTTTCACAATGACAAATTCGCCAATCCGGCAGGGCTTGTGGCCTTCATCCAGGACCAGCAGGGGCTGGCCAGGGTCAAGGACAACAAGATCATCCTGCGCCGCGACTGGAAGAAGGACAGCGACAAGATCAAGGGTGCCTTCGCCATCGCCCGCGACCTGGCGGACAAGCTGCGCGAAACCGCCTGACCGGCGCGCCTAGCGCTTGGGCACCGTCAGCATCACCGCCAGCGCCACGCCGACCGAGAGAAAGCAGCCGACGGTCAGCGGCTGGGGCGTGCCATCGAAGAGCAGCCCGATCGGCGAGGCCAGCAGCGCCGAGACCACGGTCGCGAAGGCCCCGATGATCGAGGCCGCCATGCCCGCGACATGGCCGAGCGGCTCCATCGCCAGCGCGTTCAGGTTGCCGATGGTCAGCGCGTTCATCCCGAAGAAGGTGATCGACCACAGCAGAAAGGCCGGAAACTCGGCCCAGCCCGGTAGCAGGTGCAGCCAGAATGCGGCCATCATCAGCCCCGACAGCAGGAATTGGCTCATCAGCGCGGTGCGGATCATGAAGCGCATGCCCAGCCGTCCGACCAGCATGCCGTTGAGAAAGCTCGCCGATCCGGCGCAGAGCGCGACCACCCCGAACCAGAGAGGGAAGCTGTCGGCGCGGTCGAAATAGATGTCGTAGATCTGCTGGGTCGAGGTCAGGAAGCCGAAGAACCCGGCGAAGATGAAGGTCTGCACCAGCGTCGCGCTCCGCGCGACCGGCGAGGTCACCACCTCGCGCGCAGCGGCCAGAAGCGGGCCGGGGCGCATCGGGCGGCGGTTTTCCGGCGCCAGGGTCTCGGCCTGGCGGAAGGCGAACCAGCCCATCGAGGTCAGCGAGAAGACGAGGAACGAGCCGAAGATGCCGCGCCAGCCGAAGCCCGCCATCACCACCGCCCCGATCGAGGGGGCGAGTGCGGGCAGAAGTGTGAAGATGGTCATCACGAAGGAGACGATCTTGGCCATGTCGCGGCCCGAATAGAGGTCGCGCACCACGGCCAGCGCCACCACCCGCACCCCCGCCGCGCCAAAGCCCTGGATCACGCGGCCGATCAGCAGCCATTCGAGGCTTTGCCCGAGCCCGGCAATGGCCGCGCCCAGCATGTAGGCGGTGGCGGTGCCGAGGATCACCGGCTTGCGTCCGAAACAGTCCGAGAGCGGCCCCATGATCAGCGTGCCCGCCCCCATGCCCAGCATGAAGCTCGTGACCACGAATTGCGCCTTGTTCAGGTTGTCCGGGGTCAGTTCGGCGCCGATTTCGGGCAGCGCGGGCAGCATCGCGTCGATCGAGAAGGCGACCGTGGCGAAGAGCAGGGCCGTCATGGCGACGAATTCTACACGCGAGAGACGCCTTGAGGCCATGGCAGGTCCTTTCGTAGAACGGGAGGCATCGGCACGGGCGCCGGGGAGCGCGACGCCGAAGGCAGTGCCCTAGACCATCCGGTCGGTCCGGACAAGGCACCCAGGCTGTGCGGTGCCGCACAAGGCGGCCCTGGCCTCCGGAGGAGCTATTGAAGACCTGCCTTCGGGGCCTCGCCGACCAGTTCGGCAATGACCTGCAGCCAGAGCGCGGTCGGCTGCGCCCCGACCAGCACATGGGTATCGGCGAGGATGAAGGTCGGCGCCCCGGTCACGCCGCGGGAACGGGCATGAGCGTCGCGCTCGCGGATCCCGTCGAGATCGGCATCGCTGTCCAGGAGCCGCGCCACCAGCGCGCCGTCGAGCCCGGCCGAGGCCGCGAGATCGGCCAGCACCGCCCCATCGCCGATATCGCGTCCGTCGATGAAATAGGCCTGGAACAGCGCCTCGACGACTGCGGGCTGACGATGCTCTATCCCGGCCCAGTGCATCAGCCGCTGCGCATCGAGCGTGTTCGGCGTGCGGGCGATGGCGCCAAGGTCGAGCGCGATCCCGGCGGCGCGGGCGTGCCGGTCGATCTCGGCATAGGCTCGGACGGCCCCGGTCTGGCCGCCGAACTTGGCCTCGAGATAGCTGCGCCTGTCCATGCCCGCGCGCGGCATCTCGGGGTTCAGCTGGAACGGCTGCCAGGCGATGGTGAAGGGATGGTCGGGCCGCTCGGCCAGGGCCGCGTCCAGAAGCCGCTTGCCGATCAGGCACCAGGGGCAGATCGGGTCGGCGAAGATGTCAAGCCGGACCAAGCGCAGCCTCATGGGTCTGCCGGATCAGGCGGCGGTTCAGCTTGCCGTTCGGGGTCTTCGGCAACGCGTCGAGATGGATGTATAGCCGGGGCTGCTTGTAGCGGGCCAGCCGCTCGGCGGCAAAGGCGGCAAGCCCGGCCTCGTCCTGCGGCGTGCCGGTATAGAAGGCGGCGATGACGGTGGTGTCGGCCTTGACCGCGATCTCGGTCGCGGCGACCTCGTGGATCTCGGGATGCTCCATCAGCGCGCGTTCGACCTCGAGCGGCGAGACCCGGACCCCGCCCGCATTCAGCATGTCGTCGCCGCGCCCCAGATAGGTGATGGCGCCGTCCTCGGCCATCTCGACCATGTCGCCGGTCAGGAACCATTCGCCCTCGAAGCGCGCACGGGTCTCGGCCTCGGCCTTGAGATAGCCCAGCATCAGCCCCGGATCGCGGTTCGAGACCGCCAGCTGGCCCGGCTCGCCGCGCGCGACGGGGGTATTGTCGGGGCCCAGAACGGCGATGCGGCGCCCGGCCTGCGGATAGCCCGAGGCGGGAAGCGGGGCGGGCCGCGCGGGGCTGCCCGAGACGAAGGTCGAGCATTCGGACATGCCGAGTGCCTCATAGACGAAGGTGCCGGTCGCCTCGCGCCAGGCGGCGCGGGTGGCTTCGGGCATCTTCTCGCCCGCGGACAGCCCGTGGCGCAGCTTCGGCAGCACGATCTGCGGATGCTTTTTCAGCATCTGGCGGTAGACGCCCGGCGCGGCGGCAAAGAGCGTCGCATCGAAGCGGCGCAGCAGAAGCGGCAGCTCGCCCGGCAGCACCCCCGGCGCCGGGATCAGCGCGGTCGCGCCGATGGTCCAGGGGTCGAGAAGACCGGTGCCAAGCGTATAGGTCCAGTTGAAGGCCCCGGCATGGAGCAGCCGGTCCTCGGGGCAGAGCCCGTACCAGCCCTCCCACATCATTCGCCGCGCCCAGATCGCGCGATGGGCATGGATCACGCCGCGTGGCTGGCCCGAGCTGCCCGAGGTGTAGACGATATAGGCCGGCCGGTCCGGGGCGCCCTGCACATAATCGGCGGGCGCATGATCGTAGAAGCCCCTCTGGGCCTTTATGTCGAGCACCGGCGCCGGGCAGTCGTCGGGCAGCGCCACATTCGGCCCGGCAAGGATCGCCACGGGCTCGATCTCGGCGGCAAGCTTGCCGATCTCGGTCCGGGTCAGCATCGCCGAGGTCGGCACCGGCACCAGCCCTGCGGCGATGGCGGCGAGATAGCCGATCGGGAATTCGACCCCGTTGCCGAGCCGCAGCAGGACGCGCCCGCCCTCGGGCAGGCCCATTTCCAGAAGGCCCGCGGCCAGACCGCGCACGGCCGCTTCGAGCCGGGCATAGGACCAGCGCTCGGCGCCATGCGGGCCGATGATGGCCAGCGCCACCTTTTCCGGAGAAAGCGCGGCCGGGGCCAGCACATATGCGGCCAGGTTGAACGGGGCGGGGCAGGGCGCAGACGCGCCCTCATCGAAGATCGCATGCATGGCCCGGTGCTAGCCGCGCGGCCTTGCGGTTGCAAGGGGTAAGCACTAAGAGCCGAGAGCATGGCCGATGAGCGCGAACATAGCCTGATCCGGATCATCCGTGCCGAGAGCGAGGCGCAAGCCGCCGAGCCTCTCGATCTGGGGCGTCGGGTACGTGAATTGCGTACCGAGAAGGGCTGGACGCTGGAACAGGCCGCCCGCCATGCCGGGCTTGCGCGCTCGACCCTGTCGAAGATCGAGAACGACCAGATGTCGCCGACCTATGACGCGCTCAAGAAGCTTGCCACCGGGCTGGGCGTGTCCGTGCCGCAGCTGTTCACGCCGATGCGCGGCGCCCGGGCGGGCGGGCGGATGGCGGTGACGCGCACCGGCGAGGGCGCGGCCCATGCCACTGCCACCTACGAGCACGAGCTGATGGCGGGGGCGCTGGCGCGCAAGCGGATGATGCCCTACCGGACCCGGATCCGCGCCCGCGATGTCGGCGAGTTCGACGGCTGGGTGCGGCATGAGGGCGAGGAATTCCTCTATGTGCTGACCGGGGTCGTGCGCCTCTATACCGAGTTCTATGCCCCCGTGGACATGCGGCGTGGCGACAGCGCCTATTACGACGCGGCGATGGGGCATAACGTGGTCTCGATCAGCCAGGAGGATGCGACGATCCTCTGGGTGACCTCGGTCGAGTGAGAGGCGGCGCGGCAAGGCGGTCCGGAGGTGTTCTCGCCCTGCCGCGGCGATGAAGGGGGCCTCGGTGGGGGCCCCAAGACCCCCCGCATCCCCTCAGAGCGCGTTGCGCACGGTGCGGGCCCCGGCCGAGATGTCCTTGCCCACGCCCTCGACGGTGGAACAGCTCGCCAGCGCCAGCGCAAGCGTGATGAAAAGCAGTCGTGTCATCTCAGTTCTCCTCTGACCACCAGACATCCGGCAGGAAGCCGACCCAGTCACCATAAACCGGAATGCGGGCCGGGTAATGCAGCCTTGCGGAATGGGCAAGATGGGACTGCGGCGCATACCAGATCGGGATCACGTAGCGCCCCGTCGTCAGCACCCGGTCGAGCGCCCGCACGGCCGCCACGAAATCGCTGCGCTCCTCCGCGCCCAGCAGGGTCCGGATCATCGCCTCGGCGGCAGGGCTGTCGATCCCCATCCAGTTGCCGGTGCCGGGGACCTCTACCCCGGCCGAGCCCCAGTAGAGCCATTGCTCGTTGCCCGGCGAGAGCGACAGCGCCCGGGTGTAGAAGGTCATGTCGAAATCATAGCTGGTGGTGCGCTGGACATATTGCGCGGTATCGACCTCGGTCACGCGGACCTCGGCGCCAAGACGCTGCAACGCATCGGCAAAGAGCGTGACGATCCGCGTGCTGTCCGTCGCCCCCTGCGGCAGCAGGATCTCGAAGCGGAAGGGCCGGCCCTCGGCATTGCGCAAAACCCCGTCGCGGCCGACCCTCCAGCCCGCCTCTGCCAGCCGCTCGAGGGCCGCGCGCAGGTTCCGCCGGTTCTGCGGCCGTCCGTCCGAGACCGGCAGGGCATAGCCCTCGAGCGCGCCGGGCAGGAGCGTATCGGCAAAGGGGGCGAGCAGCGCGCGCACCTTGCCCTCGGCCGGGCCGGGCCGCATGCCGAGTTCGGAATTCGAGAAATACGAGGTGATCCGGGGCAGGGCGCTGCCGGTCATGGTCTGGTTGATGAACTCGAAGTTGAAGGCCAGCACCATCGCATCGCGCACCCGCCAGTCGGAGAAAAGCGCGCGGCGTGTGTTCATCGCCAGCCCGGCAATGCCCGAGGGCCGTCCATGCGGGATGTCGGCACGCAGGATCGCGCCCGAGCGGATCGCCGGAAAGTCGTAGGCGGTCTGCCACTTGGCCTCGTTGGTCTCGCGGAAGACATCGACCTCGCCCGCCTTCAGCGCCGAGAACAGCGCCGCGCCGTCGGCGTAATAGTCGTGGCGGATCTCGTCGAAATTGTGCTGGCCGCGGTTGAAGGGCAGATCGCGGCCCCAGTAGTCGGGGTTGCGCCTGAGCGTGACCTGGCGCCCGGGCTCGGCCGAGGCGATCACATAGGGCCCGCTGCCGATCGGGGGCTCCAGCCCGCTTTGCGCGAAGTCGCGGCCCTGCCATTGCGCCTTCTTCAGGATCGGCTTGAGCCCGAGGATCAAGGGCAGTTCGCGGTCGGGCGCGTTGAAGGTGAAGCGGACGCGGCGCGGCCCCACCGCCTCGGCCCGGGCGATCTTGTCATGGCCGTTGCGATACCGCGGATGGCCGATCCGGCCCAGCGTCTCGACCGACCAGAGCACATCCTCGACCGTGACCGGGCTGCCATCCGAGAACCGCGCCCCGGGGCGCAGGGTGAATTCGACCCAGTTCCGATCCGGGCCGGTCTCGACGGTTTCGGCAAGCAGGCCGTAAAGCGTGAAGGGTTCGTCCCAGGACCGGCCCAGGAGGCTTTCATAGCTTTCATGCGCCAGCGCCCAGGGCGGGGTGCCTTTCAGGATGAAGGGATTGAGGCTGTCGAAGCTGCCGGTCTCGCCCAGCACGATCCGGCCGCCCCTGGGGGCGTCGGGATTGACATAGGGCAGGGACGCAAAATCGGGTGGCAGGGCCGGTGCGCCATACATGGCGATGCCATGGGCAGGGGGCCCGGCGGGGGTCTGCCCGGCAGAGAGAATCGTGGAGAGAATCATAGTAAACGCGATTCCCGCGGCTCGGGCTGCGCGCTGGTGGATGGCTGTCATGGGGCTCGGGCCTCGTTTCCGGCTGGCCTTGTTCCGGGCCTTGTTTTCTTTGCGTCGGACCCTACGCGGAGCGCTTTGGCTTTTCAAACTTTTAGCTTGGACCTCGGCGCGAGATTGCGTATAAAGAGGGCACTGCTCGATAGGTTTCTTGCCTGTATGAAACCTGCCTCAATAACTTAACGCCCGCTTCGTGCGGGCGTTTTTTTCTTTGCGCGGCAGTCGCATTTCCAATGTGAGACTCATCCGGCCCGATGGCCGGGCGGGAAATGACTACAGCCCGCGCAGGGCACACCCAATTCACGTTGGCTCCCGATGCCGTGTGTTTCCTGCTATCGCGGCAGCCATGCGCCATATAGGATTTCTGCAACTGCATTCACGAAAGAGGTTTTCCATGTCGCTTTCCGGAAAAGTCGCCATCGTCACCGGCTCGAATTCGGGCATCGGGCTTGGTGTCGCGCATGAGCTGGCCCGGGCCGGGGCCGATGTCGTTCTGAACTCGTTCACCGACCGTGACGAGGATCACAAGCTGGCCGAAGACATGGCCGCACAGCACGGGGTGAAGGTCCGCTACATCAAGGCCGACATGTCGAAGGGCGAGGAGTGCCGTGCGCTGATCGAGAGCGCCGGGGCCTGCGATGTCCTGGTCAACAATGCGGGCATCCAGCATGTCGCCCGGATCGAGGAATTTCCGGTCGAGAAATGGGACGCGATCCTTGCCATCAATCTCAGCTCGGCCTTCCACACCACCGCCGCGGCGCTGCCGATGATGCGCAAGGCGGGCTGGGGACGGATCGTCAACATCGCCTCGGCCCATGGCCTGACCGCGAGCCCCTTCAAGAGCGCCTATGTCGCGGCCAAGCACGGCATCGTGGGCTTCACCAAGGTCACCGCGCTCGAGACCGCCGAAGAGCCCATCACCTGCAACGCGATCTGTCCGGGCTATGTGCTGACGCCGCTGGTCGAGGCGCAGATCCCCGATCAGATGAAGACGCATGACATGGACCGCGAGACGGTGATCCGCGAGGTGATGCTGGATCGCCAGCCCTCGAAGGAATTCGCGACCGTCGAAGAGATCGGCGGCACGGCCGTGTTCCTCTGTTCGGATGCGGCGAAACAGATCACCGGCACGACGATCAGTGTCGATGGCGGCTGGACCGCGCTGTGAGCCGGCGATGACAACCCGGCGCATCAATCTGGCGCTGCAGGGCGGGGGCGCGCATGGCGCCTTCACCTGGGGCGTCCTCGACCGGCTGCTGCAGGACCCCGAGATCGAGATCGCCGCGATCTCGGGCGCCTCGGCCGGCGCGATGAACGGTGCGGCGGTCAAGGCCGGGCTCGTTTCCGGCGGACATCAGACCGCGCGCGAGACACTCGACTGGTTCTGGCAACAGGTCGGCGCGGTCGGCGACATGCGGCTGACCAGCTGGATGGCGGCCTTCCTGCCCGGCGCGGGCGCGGTGGCGCAATTCATGGAACAGGCGATGCCGGTCTCGCTGATCGACGCCGCCAGCCGCTCGGTCAGCCCCTATGCGCTGGGGCCGTTCTATCGCAACCCGCTGGAGCGGGTCGTGCGCCGGCTGGATTTCGGGCGCGTCTGCGCCCGGGCCGAGCCGCTTCTGTTCGTCGGCGCCACCAATGTGCGGACCGGCAAGGTGCGGATCTTCAAGGGCGACGAGATCAACAGCGACGTTCTGCTGGCCTCGGCCTGCCTGCCGACCCTGTTCCAGGCGGTCGAGATCGACGACCCCGCGACTGGCCGGACCGAGGCCTATTGGGATGGCGGCTATACCGGCAACCCGGCGCTCTTTCCGCTCTTCGCACCGGAACTGCCCGAGGATATCGTCGTGGTGTCGATCAACCCGATGGAACGCGACGAGGTCCCGACCACGCCGCAGGACATCCAGAACCGCATCAACGAGATCAGCTTCAACTCTTCGCTCTTGCGCGAGTTGCGGTCGATCTCGCAGCTTCAGGAGCTTATCGACGAAGGCCGGATCGATCCCGGCCCGCTGAAGCTGCCGCGCATTCACATGATCTCGGATGACCGGCTGATGAACAGCCTCAACATCGTCACCAAGCTGATGCCGAGCCCGATCGTTCTGGCCGAACTCAAGGCGGCCGGTCAGGCGGCGGCCGAGCGCTTCCTGTGCGAGGTCAAGCCCAACCTGCAGAAGGCCAGCAGCGTCGATCTCAGGCGGATCTGTGCGGATGGCTGAGCCGGGACCGGCTCAGCTTCCCAGCAGCAGCCGCGCGGCGATGGCCCACATCACCACCGCGATCAGCCCGTCGAGCAGCCGCCAGGCGAGGGGGCGCGCCATGGCGGGAGCCAGAAGCCGCGCACCATAGCCGAGCGCGAAGAAGAAGCAGAACGAGGCGGCGACGGCCCCGAGGCCGAAGGCAAGCCGCGGCCCGCCGGGGCCGAACTCGGTCGAGATCGCGCCGATCAGGCCCAGCGTGTCGAGATAGACATGCGGGTTGAGCCAGGTCAGGGCCGCCGCTGTCCCGAGCACCGTCCAGACCGCGCCCGAGCGGCCGCTGGCCTCGAGCCGGTGTCCGCCTTTCAGCGCCGCGCGGGCGCGAAGCAAGCCATAGACGATCAGGAAGGCCGCGCCGCCCAGCGTCAGCGCCCCGGGCAGCCAGGGCAGGGCGCCGGTGATGGCCCCGAAGCCGGCGACGCCGGCCGAGATCAGAAGCGCATCCGACAGCGCGCAGAACAGGCACAGCACGAAGACATGCGATTGCAGCAACCCCTGACGCAGGACGAAGGCGTTCTGCGCGCCGATCGCCAGAATGAGAGACAGCGAGGTCGCGAAACCGGTCAGCGCCGGGGCCAGCAAGGTCATCGTTCCATCTCGGATCAGGCGCCGATCTTCTCGCGATCGCGCGTTCGCCGTGTCGCCTGCTGCAGCGCGCGCGGAGCAGCAGCTGCTGCGGCGGCCAGAACCTGCGGGTCCTCGGGCGAGACGAGCCCGGCCGAGATCACCATCTTGGCGGCTTCCTCGACGCTCATCTCAAGCTCGATCACCTCGCTCTGCGGCACGAAGAGAAGAAAGCCCGAGGTCGGGTTGGGCGTGGTCGGCAGGAACACCGACAGGATCGGGTCATCGGCCGGGACCAGCCGCCGGATCTCGCCCTTGGCATTGGTCGAGACGAAGGCGATGGCCCAGAGCCCCGGTCGCGGATACTGAATCAGGACGACGCGGTCGAAACTGGTCTCGGTCTGGGCGAAGACGGTCTCGGCGATCTGCTTGAGCCCGTTATAGACCGAGCGGATCACCGGCATCTGGCCCACGACCCGCTCGCCCCAGCCGATGAACGAACGTCCGATCATGCCCTTGGCCATCCAGCCGACGACAAGCGTGAAGACGAGGAAGAAGATCACGCCGAGGCCACGGATATCGATGCCGATATATTGCTCGGGCTGGAACTTCTGCGGCACGAAGGGCAGCACGAAGCCGTCGATCCAGCCGGTCACGGTCCAGATCAGCCAGACGGTCAGCCCGACCGGGGCGATCACCACCAGACCGGCCAGAAAGTTGTTGCGCAGCCTGGCCAGCACGCCGCGCCAGAACTTGCGCGGTTGCGGGTCCTGCGGATCGGCCGGTTCGGCGGAGGGATCTTTGGGTTCGAACATGCTTGGCTGGATTCTCCCTTATCGCCCCTTAGCTAGGCGCAGCACCGCCGCGCGACAATAGCCCCGGTCCGCCTGCGGACCAATTTGGAACCCTGGAGCCCGGCATGGCGGGCATGCGGCGCGGAGCTGCCTGTTTCCCGGGCGCTTTGCCTTGCGCGTGAAATCCTGCACGGAAGTCCGTGCGGGAAGGTCGGGGGCGGGAAGGTCGGGCCCCTCTGGGAGAGACGTCCGGAGGCGGGCACCATCATGCTGGATCGGGGCAGGATCAGTGCAGGATCGGGAAAAGCCCGCCATTTCTTTCTTTCCGGGATCCGGCAGACGCTCCGGCACGCCGGACAAACGGGGTATATTTGCACCCGGAACAGGAGGCAGGGCTTGTGCAGGGGGAAGAATGAGGGTATGGGCGCCTCACTTCGACAGGCGGGGCTGGGCCCTGCGGGGAGACATCCCGCAGCGGTCCGCCGGTTGGGCATATGCCCTTGACGTCCCGCCCAGGCGCAAACCGGAAAGGACAAGGACATGGCGCTTCCCGATTTCTCCATGCGTCAGCTGCTGGAAGCTGGCGTTCACTTCGGTCACCAAACCCAGCGGTGGAACCCCCGCATGGCGCCCTATATCTATGGCGACCGCAATGGCATCCACATCGTCGACCTGACCCAGACCGTCCCGATGCTGGACCAGGCGCTGAACGTGATCCGCGATACCGTGGCGCGTGGCGGCCGCATCCTCTTCGTCGGCACCAAGCGGCAGGCGCAGAAATCGGTGGCAGAGGCGGCCGAGAAATGCGCGCAATACTACATGAACCACCGCTGGCTCGGCGGCACGCTGACCAACTGGAAGACCGTCTCGCAGTCGATCAAGCGTCTGAACGAGATCGACGAGCGCATGGTTGCCGGCGCCGAGGGCCTGACCAAGAAGGAACGGCTGCACATGGAGCGCGAGCAGATCAAGCTGCAGGCGTCTCTGGGCGGCATCCGCGAAATGGGCGGTCTGCCGGACCTTCTGTTCGTGATCGACGTGCGCAAGGAAGATCTGGCGATCCTCGAAGCCCGCAAGCTGGGCATTCCGGTGGTCGCCGTGGTCGACACCAACTGCTCGCCCGAGGGCGTGGACTACATCATCCCTGGCAATGACGATGCGGCCCGTGCGATCCAGCTTTACTGCGATCTGGTCAGCCGTGCCGCGCTTGACGGCATGAGCGCGCAGATGAATGCCGCCGGCGTCGATCTCGGTGCGCTGGAAGCGGCGCCGGTCGAGGAACTGCTGGCCGACGCCCGGGCCGAGGGAGAGGCCTGAGCCTCACCCCGTCACGGAATTGATACCGGGCGCGGCTAGAGCCCGCCCGGTCACCCAAGGATTACGAGGAGAGCCGAACCATGGCGATCACCGCTGCACTGGTGAAGGAACTGCGCGACAAGACCGGCGCGGGCATGATGGATGCCAAGAAGGCACTGACCGAGAATGACGGCAACATGGATGCCGCCATCGACTGGCTGCGTACCAAGGGGCTGGCCAAGGCCGCCAAGAAATCCGGCCGCACCGCCGCCGAGGGCCTCGTAGCCGTCGTCGTCGAGGGCGGCAAGGGGGTCGCGGTCGAGGTCAACTCGGAAACCGACTTCGTTGCCAAGAATGCCGAATTCCAGGCGATGGTCTCGGATATCGCCAAGGCGGCGCTTGGCGTCGACGATCTCGAGGCGCTGAAAGCGGCCGATCTCGGCGGCAAGTCGGTGGCCGACACGCTGACCGACAAGATCGCCACCGTCGGCGAGAACATGACCCTGCGCCGGATGGCCCGGATCGAGGGCGAGCAGGTCGTGGCCTACGTCCATAACGCGGCGACCGAGGGCATGGGCAAGATCGGCGTCCTGGTCGCAATGAGCGGCGGCGACGAGGCCTTCGGGCGTCAGGTGGCGATGCATGTCGCCGCGGTGAACCCGGCGGCGCTGTCCGAGGCCGATATGGATCCGGCCGTGCTCGAGAAGGAACTTGCGGTTCAGACCGCCAAGGCGCTGGACGAGAATGCCACCGCCGCCAAGCCGAAACCCGAGGCGGTGATCACCAACAACATCATTCCCGGCCGGATGAAGAAATTCATCTCGGAATCGACGCTGATGGGTCAGGCTTTCGTGGTGAACCCCGACCTGACCGTCGAGGCCGCGGCCCAGGCCGCCGGCGCCACCATCACCGGCTTTGTCCGGCTTGAGGTCGGCGAAGGCATCGAGAAGGCCGAGGAAGATTTCGCGGCCGAAGTGGCGAAGGTCGTCCAGGGCTGATCGAGCCCCGAGGCTGACAGAAACAGGCGGCGCGGCACCCGGACGGGGCCGCGCCGTTTTTCATGCCGGCTCCGCGAGGCGCGGGGCAGGGGGATTTCACGAGGCCAGACGCGGCGGCGTCGCCTCGTCGCTCCTCTGGGTGGCGGCGGAGAGGGGATCGCTGTCGGCCTCTTCAAGGGAGGCGGCCGACACGACGCGGTTGCGGCCGCGGATCTTGGCGGCGTAAAGCGCCTTGTCGGCGCGGCGGATGGCCGACCCGATACCGTCGTCGCCGGGCCTGACCATGCTGACCCCGAAGGAGGCGCTGACCGGATAGGGCATGGCCCCGATCCGCATCGACGCCTGGGCGGCAATGGTCCGGCGCAGCCGTTCCGCCATCTGCACCAGAAGCACCTCGGCAGAACTGGTCATCACCAGAAGAAATTCCTCGCCGCCCCAGCGCACAAGAAGATCGCTGTCGCCGAGCGAGCGGGTGACGACCTGCGCGATGTTGCAGAGCAACCTGTCGCCCGCGTCATGACCCAGCATGTCATTGACCGTCTTGAAGTGGTCGAGATCGAACAGCACGACGCCACGGACCTCGGTGCGCTCGCTCAGCGCCACCGACAGGCCGCGCCGGTTCAACGCCCCGGTCAGAGGATCGTGCCGGGCGGCGTATTCGAGCGCGAGGCTGGATTTCTCCATCAGATGGCCGATCGCCAGCACCAGCGCCAGCATGATCCAGCCGATGAAGCCGAAGGCCAGCTCCAGCGCAAGATGGCTGGCCGGATCGGGGCGCACGTTGAGGACGTAGAGAAACCCCGATATCCAGGGCACGAGCAGCGCCCCGCTTACAAGTGCACGGGTATAGGTCCCATAGCTGGTGCGGGCGAAGAGCGGCCGCAGCAAGGGCTGATCCCGCAGGTTCAGCGTCTGGGCCGAACAGACCAGGATCATGATCGCCAGCGCATAGGGAGACATCTCTCCGCGCCAGATCGTGAGGTTGAAGGCGAGCTTGAGCATGCCCATGGTGGTGCCGACCCAGGCCGCTGCAATAAACAAGAGCGCCGTCTGGCGTTGATGCGCTTCCGCCAGCAGCGCCATATTGAGCATCGCCAGCACGAAGGCGGTTTCGACCGAGAGAAGGCCCTGCGGTGCGATTCTCTCCAGGCTGTCTGCAAGCAAGGGGTGCCCGATGATCCGGGCCCAGCCGGGACTGGCGGCTTCGAACAGCCGTGCGGTTGCCAGCAGTGCGACGATGCAAGCCAGAATCCGACCGGGGCGGCGCAGGCCGGGCGCGCGGCGGCCGAGCAAAAAGAGCCCTCCGAATAGGGAAAATCCGACCGCCGGAAGAAGATGCAGCGCGGCCGCACTGTCTTCGGGCGGATCGATCAGGTTCTGCAGCAGCCCCAGACCGATCGCGATAAGAATGGCCAGGCCCAGAAGCCGGATCGTCAGGGTCTTTCGAGGCCTCTGGCCTTCGCTTGCCATCCTGATGCTCGCTCGACACAAAACTGCCTCAGGATAGGGCCGCGACAGGTTTAATATTTGGTTACCCGGAGCGCGCTTTGCGTGTCTCTGACGCAGAGTTATTAACCTTAACCCCGATTTAGGCGCGAAAAGTTACCCTGACGAGACCGATCTGCCGTCTCACCGGGGTGCCCGATCTTGTTCCATTCGACCACGACCAGCCATACCCAGCTGCCAACGCCTCAGGCGCTTCGCCTCCTCGGCCTGGCACTGCTGACCATCGCGACCTTCGGCACGCTGCATTCCATCCTGAACGCCGCTTCGCGCCATGTGCCTGTGCTGCATCCGGCCGAGGCTTTCGGCTTCGTGCTGTTCGCGCTTTCAGTGCTGTTGCGGGGCTGGAAAGCGCTGAAGCTTCTCTGGTGGAGCATGCTCGGAGGCTGCGTCGCGGTGCTCGCCGGGCTGCGCCTGATCGAAGGGCTGCTGCCGGGTGGCCCCTATCTGGGCGAGGCCGTCGCGCTCTGGCCCGGGCGGATGCCGGGGCCCGTCTCCTTCGATCTGTCCACAACCTATGCCCTCATGACGCTGCATCTCTGCCTTGCCCTTCAGCCATTTCATCGCGGAGCGGCAATGACAGTGCTGGCGGCGGCCTGGGCCGGGATCTGGTGGAGCACCATGACGGATCTGTTCGAGGCAACGATCTGGGGGCGCCCGGTTTCCGCCTTTTCGCTGAGTTGCATGGTTCTCGCCGGTCTTGCCATGACGCATATCCTGCGCTCGGAACGGTTGTTGCGCCCGCTCTTCTCGCATGAGGGGCATGGACGCCGGATGCGCATGCTTCTGGCTCTGGCGCTGATCGGGCCATGGTTCGTGGGCATTGCGACCCTGCATCTGGCGCCCCAGGCGGCATCGGCGCGGCTGTTGCTGCCCCCTCTGCTGGGGCTGTTCGGCGCGACGCAGCTGGCGCTGGTGCTGACGGTCGGGGTGCTGCTGGAGCGGACGGCCCGTGCGGATGCGCGTGCCGAACTGTTCGACCCGGTGGCCGGGCGGGCCTGCAGGTTCCGGCCCGACCGGGATCTGATCGACGGCAAGGGGCCGGTCGGGGTGATCCTCTGCGCTCCCCGGCCTGGCGGTCGCGGCGCCGATCCGGAGGCAGATGAGCGCGAGATGCAGTCGGCGCTGCGGCGGGCGGTCCGCAATCTTCGCGCCGAGGACAATATCGGGCGCTGGCGGCGGGACATGCTCATGGTTGTGGCTCATGTGCCGAGCGAGTCCGATCTGGCCCGGATCGGCGAACGCCTGGAACAGGTGCTGAGGCCGGAGCCGGACCGGCCGGTCGCCGCCATCGGGATCAGCATGTCGGCCTTCGGCGAAGCAAATCTCGAGGCGGCGTTGCGACGTGCCGAGAATGCGCTTTACGTTGCCGAACGCCGCGGTGGCGGCTCCATCGTGCGGGGCTCGGAACTGGCGGAAACGGGGCAGGGGGCACTACAGGACCGGTAGCCCGTAAAAGGCCCTTCCTGACACATGAGAGGGGCGGCGAGGCCCCCCTAAATAGCCCGCCGCCCCTATTGGCCTTTCCGTAAGCCGCCCGTTGGATCGGGCAGCCTGACCGAAAAGGCGCAGAACCAGACCGACGAACAATAGACAGTCCAATCCTGCTCCGGTCTCCCGGTCCGGCGTTCACCGCGAAAAGATGCGATTCAGCACCGATCATGTTCCCTGGCCCAAGGCCACCACTCACGGAACGGCTAAAAATTGCCTACTTACCGGCCGAAAAGATAGTATGGTAATCCGTACTTATATTGGTTAAAAAATCAAATGATTTCAACCTTTAGGCGAGGTGTTGTTGTGTGAAAACCGCCCCGATATAACGTTGCGTCATTTCCGGTCGGAGCGATGCGGGCAAGAACCTGCTTATGGCGACTCGGCGCGGAAGATCTGGTTCTGAAACCAGGCCTTCAACACGGCCTGCGCGGTGGTCTCGACATCCAGCGACTCGCGGGCGAGCCGGAGATGCTTTTCGACCGTGGCCTGGGTGACGCCGAGAATGGTGGCGATATCGAGCGTGGTCTTGCCGTCGCCGACCCATTCCAGAACCTCGCGCTGGCGTGGCGTCAGGGGCGGGCGCTGCGCGGCATAAGGGAGGTTGTGTACCTTCAGATGCATCACATCGTTCATCAGCTGGATCACGTCGCCATGCTTGGCCCAGATCCGATCGACATCGTCCTGGCTCAGACCCGGCCGCGCCGTCAGGCCGATCGCGCCCTTGGAACGGACCGATATCTCGCAGAAGCTGATCGTGTAGCCTGCGATCACGCCCATGTCTCGATTGAATTTCAGGACGTCCAGTTCCTCCGGCGTCAGCTCGCCGCGCGCCAGCCGGTCGGAGACCAGTCGCCAGCTGCTGGTGCCTTCATGCTTCGCGGCCCAGCGGACCATGGGTGCGTTCTTGTAGAGGCCCTTGTCGACGAAATTGCGCACATATTCGGGCGAATGGTTCGACAGCACGATCACGTCGTCTCGGTCGCCGAAACTGTTGGCGGCACGAAAGCGGGTGAAGCCATAGATCAGCCGGTCGAAGCCGAAAGCGGCCATCTTGCGGGTATGAAGCGCCCAGAGTTCCTCGAGGCTGCGCGCGGCGATCAATGCGCTCATGTATTCGAGGCTCATGAAGACCCCATACGGCCGCGTTGTCGTGCATGCCGGCACGACAAAGCGACCCGCTGAATGCGGCCAAAGTGCAGGCGCGTCCGGATATCTGGAACCGTGACGACTGCAGGAGGATGGTTTTTCGGGCGCAAATTCGGTCAGGCACCGTCTAGCCTTTGTTATCAGGGCATATTGTTCCGTCAATTGGAACACGAGGGAGGGACCGAAGGAAACCCCTGAGTTGCAGGGAATGTCGAATTGGTCGCAGCTTCCGGCGCAGCGCGACAGCATCATTTGTTTACATAATCATGATTATCGGACCTGTGCTACCGCTCGGTTGTGACGCTGTGTTGCGTCACCTGTAACTGAGAGGTTTCCTATGAAAAACACGGTTCTCCGTGCCACGCTGACCACGGCGGCGAAGTCCGTTCTGCCTGCGCTGCTCGGCGCGCTCGGCACTCTGGCAGCAGTGGCCTACTCCGAGGGCTATCGCGCGTTCTGCGGGCTGCTGTGACATGCAGGCAGATCGCGCACCCCTCCAAACCTATGAGCAAGCCATCTGGCGGCTCGTTCAGTCCGTCGTTTCCGAGAAGTTCGACGCGGCACAGATCGACCTGGCCGTTGATATCGTCGCCGATATCTTCTGGGTCGCGGACAAGAAAGTCCTAGAGGACGTTGCCAAGGCCTCCTCCGGCCTTGGCCGGTGCTCGGCGGATGCTCCTGCCCGCCGCTCTCATAGCGGGATCTGCGCCTAATGGATCCCGTTGTCACTGGCTCCCTTATCTCGGGCGGCGCCAGCCTTCTTGGCGGCCTTTTCGGCAGCAAGAAGAAGGCGAAATATGTCGTCCCCGACTATGGAAAAATCCGCGCACGGGCCGAGGCGGCCGGGTTCAATCCCCTGACCGCCTTGACCTCTGCTCCGGGCGCTGTTGCGTCGGCCGGGCAGAATTACATGGGTCAGGCCATTGCCGATGCCGGTCTGCTGCTCGCGGACGGCCTTGCCAAGAAGGCCGAGAAAACCGGCGAGCTTCAGAAGGCGCGTGAACAAAACGCGCAGTTGAAAGAGCGTGTTCAGCAGCTTACCATCCGTCCCCGTGTTGGCGGCATCTACGCCAACAACGTCAATACGCCGTCCATTCGTGCGGCAGTTGGGGGTGACGATGCGCGTTCTGTTCAGAATGTGGCTGGTGGGGACGCTTCTGGCGCTGGCGCTTCTGGCGCTGGGCATCCTTCTGGGCAGTCTCGCCCACTAGAAGCCCCGTCCCCCGTCGATCTTAGGCGCGGAGTTGATCTTCGCCCGGTCAACTCGTCGCCGGGCTTTATGCAGGTGGACAATCCGCTTCTCCCGGCACCGTTGCGCGTTCCTACGCTCGACGGCGATGAGCCAATGCACTGGTACGATTATCCCGATCTGATCGTGCCCGCTGCGATCATGGGTTGGGAAGTCGGCAAGCCGTGGCTTAAGCGCAAAATCGGTGCGGAAGTCGGGCCAGAGCGCGACCTTATCCGCTTTCCTCGTTCCTCGATCCCGCCGGATCAGCGGTCCGCTTTCGAGCGAATCAACGATTGGCGCAAGTGGTGGGAACGATGAGCCGCCGTCCGAAGCGCTGCAAGGGCTGCGCCGCTCGTAGGGTCGCGCTGTCCCGCTCTCTCAAGAAAATCTCCCAACGCCTTAGAAGGAAAAAGAAATGAGCTATCAGAACGCGCGCAATGTGCGCCGCGAAAGCCGTACCCTTGTCGGCCGCTTCCGGGGTGGCAAGCTCGCCCCCGTCATGGCCGTGGCCGTCCGTGGCAATGAAGGCGGGTTCCTGTCTCAGAAGATCACGCTGGAACTCGACCCCATCGCGGGCCGCATGATCACGCCCATCACCGGCGAGTTCATCTCGGTTTTCGTCCCGGTGCAGGCGGTCGACGCCATAAAGGACCCGGATGCGGCCTATGCCGGCATGACCGAAGTCCTTCGCGAGAAGCTGCTTTCCGGCAATCCGCTGTTCGATCTGGAACCGGAGAGCGAGATTTCGCGGCGCTGCGGGGTCAATCCCCGCTCCATTGGCGGCGTGAAGAAGGTCAATGAGATCGTCCGCCTTGGACATAACGCCGCCGTCAACTTCCTGCGGCAGCGGAAATATGTGAAGGCCAAGCAGGTTCTGCATTCGAACACGGCTATCACCCCTGCCCTGATCTCGCAGACCGTGCTGGACCGGCTGAACGGCGTTCTTGACCCGGAGGACCGGGTCAACGGCCGAATTCAGTTTTCCGGTGATATTCCGGTGCGCGGTATTGGTTATCTCGGTCGCCAAGATGGCGGCATTGACAGCGGTTATGGCATTGGGGATGGCAGGTATCTGAGGCAAACCGGGGATAAACCCAACACTGTGTCTGGCCCGCTTCGTGCAAACGGAGGTTCTTCCAGTAACGCGGGCGTCGCTATTGAAGCGGATGCCGATAATATCCCTCAGATCTTTGCGGATCTCGCGGGCGCGGCGGATATCAGCCTGACCGACTTCTACAACGCCGAAACCATGGATCGACTGACCCGTGCGATGCGCGAGTTTGTCGACGCCAATCCGCAATACGGCGAGGAAATGGCGCTCCGCTGGGCGCATGGGCTCTCGGTCGATACCGGCAAGATGCCTTTCATCATTTCCCAGCAATCGCGCGTGTTCGGCCGCTCCATCGTCGGTGCCACGGACACGACGGGCGTTGAGGGCGACGTGATGCGCTCTGACATGATGCTGCAACTGTCCTTCTCGGTTCCGATCCCCAGGACGGAGCTTGGCGGCATCGTCATGACCTTCGCCACCATCAAGCCCGACGAAACCCTGTCGTCGCAGCCGCACCCGTATCTGTCGGACGTCTGGGGCCTGGATAATTTCGTCGCCGATGAATTGGCGCTTGATCCGGTTCCGGTGACTGTCCGGGACCTCGACAGCGATTGCGCCGCAGCCGATGAAAGCACCGTTGCGCTCTATGTCGGCCATAACGGCCTCAAGCGGACCTATGTCCATTACGGCCTTGGCCGTCAGCTCGACCCCGAAACGGTCGAGAACAAGACCGCCGTCTGGCAGCTTGAGGTGCCTATGTCGGTTACGCCTGAAAGCGTGATCTACCCCGAAGACCTCGAACATTACCCCTTCGCGGACCAGCAGGCCGAGGTCTGCACCTACGTCGTCAACTCGACCGCAGTCGTCCAGACCCCGACCATTTTCGGCCCGACTCCCGTCGAGGAGCTGGCCATCCTCGAAGATGAAAACGTGTTCGGAGACCTCGAAGAATGAGCGCTGAAATCACCCGCAAGACTCGCCTTGTCTCGGCCAATGGCGGGACGCTCGATATCGTCAGTCATGACGGTGAAATCCTCGGTCAGATTGCGGTCCCTGCCGGGGCAGTCCCGGCGGCGCAGTACCTGGGCCTTGTGCCCGAGGGCTGTCACCTCGAAGTCGCGGACGGCCTCGCCGCGCTCAATCCGCGTCACCGGATCGGCATTCAGCCGCATCCGCACGCGCGCGAGACCGGCGCCAACCCGGATTATGTGCCGACCTCGGCCACCCGGCTCGAGCGCGAAATGCGCCTGACGCTGGCCCGGATGCAGACCGCGACAAAGCGCGTCGAGGCCCGCGAGCGCGCCCTTTCCGCGATCGAGCGCGTTCCGCAGGCCCCGGCCGAGGTGCCGCCGGTCGAAGAACCGCCCGTCGAGGTGATCGAGGACGACGAGGGCCAAAGTGTCGAGTAGGCGCTACGTCAAACGTACCTGGCGCGTCCCGAAGGATCGGGGCGCGCTGGAATGCTTCGCCACGCTGGTCAAGAAGTCCCTTCGAAAGCACGGCTGGCCTGCGGATGTTGAACTCCGCTCGCCTAATCAGTGCTTCTTTATCCGCCATGTGGACGGAGGCGATGAGTTGCCTCCCGACTTCCAAGAGGCCGCGGAAATCGCGGTCCGCATTCTCGCGCGAACCTATCGCGTCGAGGTCGAGCAACATTCCAATTTCGTCAGCCTCAAGCGCCTCTATCGAGTGACGCCCGGAGGACACTTCCGAGAAGAGAAGTAACCCCATGATTTATCAAGGAAATGAACGCCTCCCCGTGCGGGAGGCGGTGCTTCACTGCGCCGCGATCAAAGACGGCCAGTTTGCACACTTCACCCCGTTCCAAGCCTTCGTCACCGTCAATCAGTGGCATTTGGAACGGGGGTTCAACGGCTTCGGCTATCACGGTCTTTTCATGCCGGACGGGTCGTGGTTCCCCGGGCGCCCGTTCGAGATGATCGGCGCCCACGTCAAGGGCCACAATACCGGCACCCTCGGCTTTCTGCTGATCGAAAGCCGCCAGATCACCGATATGGGCCGGTTCGAGGACTTCTTTACCGAGGCCCAGCGGTGCGCCCTCACGGCCAAGCTGGCCGAGCTTCCCGGCCTAGAGACGGTCTCGGGGCATAACGACTATGCCCCGAAGCTCTGCCCCGGCTTCAAGGTTCGGTCCGAGGACTGGCTTTGACCCCGTGGGACGATCCCGAGCTGCGCGCTCAGCAGCTCGAACTGGAAGCCGCGCGGCGCGACTTCCTCAAGCCGGTCGCGCAATTGCCAGCCTCCCGGCAAGCCGCGTGGGTCGCGACGCTGCGGGTCCAGTGGACCCCGGAAATGCACCGGCTCGACCGTATCCGCAGCGGCCCCCGGACCTGCCCGCGCTTAGCGCCCTGCCCCGGCCCCCTAACGAACGTGGGGGCCGGGGCTTTGCATCCCCCTTGTTCCAGCATGCACTTTAAGGAACTCAACACATGTGCACCCGACCTATCGAACAAGACGGTTTCACTTTCGCCTGCCGGACCTGCGATGAGTGTATCTCGACACGTCGCCACCAATGGGTGGCACGGGCCATGGCCGAAAAAACCGGCTGGCCCCACACCCTGTGCATTGCCCTGACCTATGCCGATGACACCGAAGAAAACCGCGATGCCGCCCGTATGTTCTGCTATGCAGACGTTCGCGCCTTCTTCGCCCGCCTGCGTGCTGCGGCCCGTCGCCATGCCGAGGCCCATCGGCTGAACGCCCCGCCGGTTATCCGGTTTCTCTGCGCCGGAGAACAAGGGGACCGCAACGGCCGGTGCCACTGGCACCTCATCATCTATTCCAATGTCGATCTGCTCCATCTGGGCGAATACCGCCATCGCGGGCGCGTGGTGACCAAGCGTCCCGATATGATGAGCGTCGGCAAGCGCAAGATCCGTCTCGACTGGTCCCTCTGGGGCCGTGGCTTCGTTACCCTGCAAGACCCCGATGAAGGGGCCATGCACTATGTGTTGAGTTACTGTCTCAAAGACCAGTTCACCGAAGAAAATTCCAAAGGGACGATGCGTTACGCCTCGGCCGAGAACTTCGCGACTGGTCTCTTCCGGATGAGCAAGCGCCCCGCCATTGGCTCCCGATGGTTCTGGGATAAGCTGGCGTCCTACGCCGACAAGGGCGCGGTCATGCCGGAACTTAAATTCCGCGTTCCCGGCTTGTCCGGGTATTGGGTGCCCTCTGGCAGCTGGCGGAAACACGCCCTTTGGGCGCTCGTCGCGCTGAACCAGCGCGCAGTATGGACCAGAGGCGCTCCCGCGCCGCAGTGGTCCTCTCTCATTGCATCTTTGGCGGACCTAGAGGCGGACTCAGCGATACTTACCGGGCCGTGGTGCCCTGAGGAAGAGGAGGTCAGCATTGACTACGAAATCGAGAAAAGGGCGCGGGAGGTCGCAGGACGACAAAGAGAAGCTGAAATTGTCCGAAAATGCGGGCGTGAGCTTCCCTGTCGGGCCTGCCTCGACAACCATTCCGAAGAAACCCTTGCAGCCCTCGGGGTTGTCCGCGTCCCTCAAGAGACGGAAGTTGAATTCTCCTACCGCGCCGCACCCGGCTTCGAAGCTCCCGAAGCTCGGTGGAAGCGTCCCGGCAAGGGTATCAACCCCCATTGCCGTCTCTCCCATCTCGAAGACCGCCGTCGCGTCTTCCCGGCATCGGCAGGCCGATCCGGTTCTTGACCGCCCAGAGGACGGCCGGACCTGCAAGGCGCGGCCCTCCGATACCCGCTCCAAGGGCGGCGGCTCCCGCCCCTTTGTCCCTTGGTGTGATCGCAAACGCTGATTTCGCGGAACGTTCCAGCCAACTTGTTGGATCGCGGACGCAGGGGCGAAATCCTCCCTTTGGGGGTGCCCCCCATTGAAAAAGGGGGGAGAGGCTCCCCCCGGGGGTCGCAACAGGCGCAGTCTGTGGGCAGTTAGCACGGCCTTTCCGTTCGCTCTGCGCGCGCTGCCACATGCGCCCAATGCGACCTCTACACTTTACCGGGTGTCGTTTGCGTTCTTGCTTCGTCGCGGGTAGATTTATCCACGCCCCCGAAACTGAAACTTCAAGATATTGAAGTTTCGGGGGGGTGGGTAAATCGGCTGTTTCGTTCGCTCTACGCTCGCTGCAATCCACACCTTATGGTTGAGCGCACAAAAAGGCGGCACTTAGAGAGACGTTTTCTTGTTCTCCCTCCGTTCACGCCCTATCCTGTTGTCAAGTTGTGGCGAAAACGCTACAGGTTGCCCCCTCCCCTAAATATTCTGTCCCGAACAGCGATTTTACAATTTCATGATTATCGGATCATGATCTGGCGGTGCGGGACAGCACCACTCTTCGCTCCCGTAGCCCCGCCGGAGCCAATACCCCTGAATGGCCGCTCTCTCTGGATGGCCATAAGATCTGACGTGACGCCGGGAATCCCTCTTTCTGTCCCGCAAGCCACGGCCCCGCCATGATAAAACACCCGCCCGTCACGCGGCAGAATGCGGAAATGGCGCGACCGGCCCCGAAGCGGTTTCGGGCGTTCGCGGTCACGGGTCTTCGTCGGCACCTCCGGTCCCGACCGAAGCGCTGTCCCGGTCCAGCAGGTATTCATAACGGCTGTCGGTCAGCGTCTCGAGAAACGCAACCAGTGCGTCGATCCGTTCGTCATCGAGCGCCGGCCCGGTGGTGAGCTTGTCCATCGAGAGCGTGTCCGGAACCTCGGGCGCGGCCCAGGGCGCACCGGTCTCGGGGTCGATCTGGCGCGCCGCCGCCTTGCTGTTGTACTTGTTGTAGAACAGGATGACGGTGCGCAGATTCTCGAACACGCCATTATGCATGTAAGGTCCGGTCACGGCCACGTTGCGCAGCGTCGGCACCTTGAACTTGCCCGCCTCTGCAGGATCCTCGACCGCCGGATTGGCCAAAAGCCCGAGATCTGGCCCTGCGGCGCCGTTGACCTCGCGCGCTGCCGCATTCGCCGGAACGCCGATATTGTGATAGCTGTAATCGGTGAAGGTCTCATCCGCGGCCATCGGCGACTTGCGCAGCTGATGGCACAGATTGCAGTTGGTGAATTGCTGCGAGAAGAACAGAAGCCGGCCAAGCTCTTCCTTGTCCGTCAGTTGAACTTCGCCGCGCAAGTATCTGTCATATCTGGAATCAAAGGGCGCGAAACGATCGGTCTCCTCGAACGCGGCAATGGCGGAGGTCGCGGCGCGGAAGACGGCTTCGGGATCGTCGGGCGTCGCGTCGCCGTAAAGCGCGCTCAGCGTCGCGCCATAGCGCGGATTCTCGAGGATGCGGGCGGCCGCCTCCCCGACATCGTCGAGCCCCATCTCGATCGGATTCAGCGGCGGTCCGGCCGCCTGCTCGGCCAGACCGGCGGCGCGGCCGTCATGGAACTGGCCGCCGATATAGATGCCGTCGGCGCGCCGGCCGAAGGGCGGTGAGAACCGGGCATAGGCGGCGGTCGGCGTGTTGCGGTCGCCAAGCGACTGCCCATCCGCACCGAGCGAGACCGCCCGCCCGGCCAGCGTCGGCCGCGGGTCGGTGAAGGCATGGTCCGGATCGTGGCAGGTGGCACAGGCCTGGCTCCGCGACTTCGAGAGATTGACGTCGAAGAACAGCGCCTCGCCGAAAGCCTCGGGAGAGCTGTAGGCCCCCTCCTCCGGCTCGGCAGCGCCAAGCGTGCCGCCTGTCAGCAGCGCCGCAACCAGCGCCAGTCCGGCTCCCGTACCGGTTCGTTTCATCTTTCCGATCCCCTGCTCGCTCAGATCATCGCGGCCGGCTGCGTCCTGAGCCGCCCCGAACCCGCGCGCAGCATAGGGACCGCCCGCGCCGGGATCAATTCCTGAGAAAAAAAATCGGAAACGCCGGGCCGGAAACAATCGAACGGAAACACTCGACCGGAAATGCCCGGCCGACCTCAGCCGAGGGCGTAGCCTGCCCCGCGGACCGTGCGAACCGGATCCGGGCCGCCATGTTGGCACAGCGCCTTCCGCAGCCGCCCGATATGGACATCGACGGTGCGGGTATCGACATAGATGTCGCGCCCCCAGACCCGGTCGAGAAGCTGTTCGCGGCTCCAGACCCGGCCGGGCTTTTCCATGAAGGTCGAGAGCAGCCGGAATTCGGTCGGGCCGAGCTTCAACGGCTTTTCCGAACGGAACACCTTGTGGGTTTCGGCATCGAGCAGGATGTCCTCGAATTCGAGCCGCTGGCCCACGGTCGCCGGACGGGTGCGCCGCAGCTGGGCGCGGACCCGCGCCATCAGCTCGACCACCGAATAAGGCTTGACCACATAGTCGTCGGCGCCGGTTTCCAGCCCGCGGACCCGGTCGACCTCCTCCGAGCGGGCCGAGAGCATGATGATCGGCACGCCCCGGGTCTCGGGCCGGGTCTTCAGACGACGGCAGACCTCGATCCCCGAGACCGAGGGCAGCATCCAGTCCAGCACGATGATGTCGGGCGCGTGCTCCTCGACCAGCAAAAGCGCCTCTTCGCCATTCCCGGCCTTCGAGACCCGGAAGCCTTCGGCCTGCAGGTTGTAGGCCAGAACTTCGCGCTGCGCGGGTTCGTCCTCGACGATCAGGATGGTCGGCTGTTCGCTCGGGCTCATCGGCTCAACTCCTGAGCGTTTCGACCGAGGTGCGGTCGGCCTTGGGCCGGTCGTCCTCGGGCATGTGGCCGGTGGCCAGGTAGATCACCTGCTCGGCGATGGAGGTGACATGATCGCCCATGCGCTCGATGTTCTTGGCGATGAAATGCAGATGCATGCAGGCGGTGATGTTGCGCGGATCCTCCATCATGAAGGTCAGGAATTCGCGGAACAAGGCATTATACATCTGGTCGACCTCGAGATCGCGCTGGCGCACATCCTCGGCCAGTTCGGCATCGCGCTGGATATAGGCGTCGAGCGCATCCTTCAGCATCAGCTCGACCGCCTTGGCCATCCGCCGGATCGCCCCGGCCGCGCCCTCCATCGGGGCCATCTGCACCAGGACGCCGGTGCGCTTGGCCATGTTCTTGGCATAATCGCCGCAGCGTTCGAGATTGGCCGAGATCTTCATCACCGACAGCACCGTGCGCAGATCGCCGGCCGAGGGCTGGCGCAGCGCAAGCAGCCGCGCGGCCTCCTCGTTGACCTGTTCCTCGAGCGCGTCGATGGCCTTGTCGCCGTCGCGCACGCGCTCGGCCAGTTCCTCGTCGCGCGTCTCGAGCGAGGTCGCGGCCTCGAGGATCGCGATCTCGACCAGCCCGCCCATCTTCATGATGAGCGCTTGGATCGATTCGAGCTCGCGGTCGTAGGATTTGACGATATGCGGGTCTTTCATAACATCCGACATGAAAGGTCCTTTCTCAGCCGATGCGGCCGGTGATGTAGCTCTCGGTGCGGGGATCGCCCGGATTTGTGAAGATCTTCGCCGTCTCGCCATATTCGACCAGACTGCCGAGATGGAAAAACGCGGTGCGCTGGCTGACGCGCGCGGCCTGCTGCATCGAATGGGTCACGATCACCACCGAATATTGCGTGCGCAGCTCGTCGATCAGCTCCTCGACCTGGGCGGTGGCGATCGGGTCGAGCGCCGAGCAGGGCTCGTCCATCAGCAAAACCTCGGGTTCGGTCGCGACGGCGCGGGCGATGCAGAGCCGTTGCTGCTGGCCGCCCGAAAGCCCGGTGCCGGGTGCCTGCAGGCGGTCCTTGACCTCGTCCCAGATCGCCGCGCGCCGCAGCGAGCGCTCGACGATCTCGTCCAGATCGGCCTTGCTGCGGGCCAGCCCGTGGATGCGCGGCCCGTAGGCGACATTGTCATAGATCGACTTGGGAAACGGGTTCGGCTTCTGGAACACCATGCCGACCTTGGCGCGCAGCTGCACCGGATCCACGCGCGGATCGTAGATGTCCTCGCCGTCCAGACGGATGTCGCCCTCGACCCGGCAGATGTCGATGGTGTCGTTCATCCGGTTCAGGCAGCGCAGGAAGGTGGATTTGCCGCAGCCCGAGGGGCCGATGAAGGCGGTCACGGTCTTGTCCGCGATATCGATATCGACATCGCGGATGGCCTGGCTGTTGCCGTAATAGACCTGGCAGCCATGGGCCGCGATCTTGGTCTCTCCGGTCACCGTCGCCCGCGCAAGATCGGAATTGTCATACATGTCGGAGGTCCTTTCGCAGCCGATCACCACCGGCGCTCGAAGCGGCGGCGCAGCAGGATGGCGATGATGTTCATTGTCATCAGGAAGACGAGCAGCAGGATGATGCCGCCCCAGGCCCGTTCATAGAAGGCCGGATCGGCGCGCTTGGCCCATTCGTAGATCTGGGCCGGCATGGCCGAGTTCGGCGCCATGAAGCCCGAGGCGACGCCGTCGGGATAGTTCGAGGCGACAAAGCCCACCATCCCGATCAGCAGAAGCGGCGCGGTTTCGCCCAGCGCCTGGGCCAGCCCGAGGATGGTGCCGGTCAGGATGCCGGGCATCGCCAGCGGCAGCACATGGTGGAACACCGCCTGCATCTTCGAGGCCCCTACCCCCAGGGCCGCATCGCGGATCGAGGGCGGCACCGCCTTCAGCGCGGCGCGGGTCGAGATGATGATGGTCGGCAGCGTCATCAGCGACAGCACCAGCCCGCCGACCAGCGGCGCGGATTGCGGCAGATGCACGAACTGGATGAAGACCGCGAGCCCGAGGATCCCGAAGACGATCGAGGGCACGGCGGCGAGATTGGAAATGTTCACCTCGATCAGGTCGGTGATGCGGTTCTGCGGCGCGAATTCCTCGAGATAGATCGAGGCCCCGACCCCGATCGGCAGCGCCAACGCCAGCACCACGATCATCATGTAGAACGACCCCAGCATGGCGACGCCGATCCCGGCCTGTTCGGGGCGCGCGTCCGAGGCGTCGGGCCCGGTGATGAAGGCAAGGTTGAAGGCCTTGGTCGCGATGCCCGCCTCGCGCAGCTTGTCGATCAGATCCAGGTGGGCCGCGTCGAGGTTCTTGTCGCGCTCGATCGAGGCGCGGCTGACGCGTCCCTTGAGATAGCCGTCGACCCGCGACGAGGCGAGGATGCGCACCGTCACGGTCTGGCCGATCAGGCTTGGATCGGCCAGCACCATGTCGCGCAGGGTCGAGCGTGCCCCGTCCGAGAACAGCTTGTCGAGCGGCGAGGAAAAGCCCTTGATCATGGCATCGGCCAGCGGCGTCTCGATGCCATGGGCCTCGATCTCGCGCAGCATCGCCTCGCGCAGCAGCGGCGAATAGGCGAAGGTCTTGACCGACTTGATATCGTCCAGATTGCGAGTGCCGGTCTTGTCCAGCACATCCTCGCGGAATTCGATCTGCAGCGTGTAGCCGGTCTGCTG
This sequence comes from Rhodovulum sp. MB263, assembly GCF_002073975.1. Lineage (NCBI taxonomy): Bacteria > Pseudomonadati > Pseudomonadota > Alphaproteobacteria > Rhodobacterales > Paracoccaceae > Rhodovulum > Rhodovulum sp. MB263. The sequence goes on from NZ_CP020384.1 coordinate 2,007,519, forward strand.
GAAGGCGCCGATCCCGTTGGTGACGATGGCGTAAAGCAGCGCCGCGAGGAAGAAGAGCCCGATGCCGACCGCCACGATCCCGTAAAGCCGGAACCGGGTCTCGGCGGCGTTGCGGCGGCGGGTGCGGGCATCGGCCGTCAAAAGCGAGCCTGTGCGGGCGGGTGCGGCCGGAACCGGGCGCACATCCGAGACGGGGATGTCGGTCATTCGTACTGCTCCCGGTACTTGCGCACGATATAAAGGGCAAAGATGTTCAGCCCCAGCGTGATGACGAAAAGCGTCATCCCCAGCGCGAAGGCGACCAGCGCCTCGGGGCTTGCGAAATCGGCATCGCCGGTCAGCTGGCTGACGATCTTGGCGGTCACGGTCGTCATCGCATCGAAGGGGTTCATCGACAGCTTGGCCGCGGCCCCTGCCCCCAGCACCACGATCATGGTCTCGCCGATGGCCCGGCTCGCGGCCAGCAGGATCGCGCCCACGATGCCCGGCAGCGCTGCCGGAAGCACCACCTGCTTGACGGTCTCGGACCGGGTCGCGCCCAGCCCGAGCGAGCCGTCGCGCATCGATTGCGGCACCGCGTTGATGATGTCATCGGACAGCGAGCTGACGAAGGGGATCAGCATGATGCCCATCACCAGCCCCGCCGTAATCACCGCCGTTCCGGCCTGCATCAGCCCGACCCCGTCCTGGCCGAAGACCTTCAGCAGCAGCGGCCCGACCGTCAAGAGCGCGAACAGCCCGTAGACGATGGTGGGAATGCCCGCCAGCACCTCGAGCATGGGCTTGGCGACGGCGCGGACATGGGAGGAGGCGTATTCCGACAGGTAAAGTGCCGCGAAAAGCCCGATCGGCACCGACACCGCCAGCGCGATGACCGAGATGTAGAAGGTGCCCCACAGAAGTGGCAGGATGCCAAGCTCGGAGCCGCCGCCGAAGCTGGGGCTCCAGGTGGTGCCGAAGAAGAACTCCCGCGCGGGATAAAGCCGGAAGAAATCGATGGTGTTGAAGATCAGCGACAGCACGATGCCGATGGTGGTCAGTATGGCGACGGTCGCGGCGAAGATCAGGGCATAGCGGATGCCTGTCTCGACCGAATTGCGGGCGCGGAAGGTCGGCGTGGTGCGGATCAGCGACAGCGCGAAGCCGCCCATCGCCAGCGCCAGCACCGCCACTGTCATCGCGATCCGGCCCTCGCCCGACAGCGTGCGATAGCGCTGAGCGGCGTAAAGCTCGGGCGCGCCGACATTCGATCCCAGCGCCACGCCGACCGCGCCCAGCCGGTTACGGATATCGGTAAAGCCGGCGCGGATGTCGCGCGCCTCGCGGCGGGTCATCTCGCCCTCGGCCACCGCCTTGTCGAGCCCCTCGGCCACCCGGCGCACATCGCTCATCACCAGACCGCGTGTCGTGCCCCCGGTGATGGCCGCCTCGGGCAGCAGCGCCGAAACCCGCGCATCGATGGCGACGGGCTGAACCAGCAGCCAGACCCCCAGCATCAGGAAGGCCGGAACCATGGTCACAAGCGCCACATTGGTGCCGTAATAGGCCGGCAGCGAATGCAGCAGGCGTATGTCGCCCCCCGCCCCGCCAAGCGCCCGGCGCCGTCCCAGCACGAAGCCGAGCGCGCCCAGGGCGAGCAGGATGAGGACGAGCCAGAAAACAGGCATGACCGCTCCGTCTTTGAAATGACAATCCCTCGAACCGGGGCGGGCAGCCGGTCCGCCGCCCGCCCCGAAGTCGAGGGCTTAGTTGCTCATGGTTTCTTCGTTGGCAACCTTCGCCTGGGTCGCGGCCAGCTCGGGGTCGGACACGAGGCCATAGGCCGCCAGCGGGCCGTCGGGGCCGGCCATCTCGTCAGAGACGAAGAATTCGGCGAATTCCTTCAGGCCGGGGATCACGCCGATATGGGCCTTCTTGATGTAGAAGTAGAGCGGGCGCGACACCGGGTAATCGCCCGAGGCGATGGTCTCGGTCGAGGGCGCGACACCCGACATGGTCGCCACTTTCAGCGTGTCGGTGTTGTTCTCGTAGAAGGCCAGTCCGAACACGCCGATGCCGTTCGGGTTGGAATCGATCCGGGCCAGCGTCTCGGTATAGTCGCCGTCGATATCGACCGAGCGGCCATCGGTGCGGACGGTCTTGCAGGCCTTCTCGGCGGCTTTCTCGTCCAGCCCCATGGCTTCCATCTCGGCCATCGCGCCGGTCTCTTCACAGCCCTGGATCAGGACCTTTTCCTCGAACACTTCACGGGTGCCATGCTTGGTGCCGGGGATGAAGGCGGCGATGTCGACGGCGGGCAGCTCGGGATTGGCATCGGCCCAGGTCGCGTTCGGATTGGCGACCATCTTGCCGTCGACCGGCAGCTCGGCGGCCAGCGCGCGATAGATGTCGGCGGGCGTGAAGGCGGTGAAGGCGGGGCCGTTCAGCTGGCTCGCGAAGACGATGCCGTCATAGCCGATCCGGACCTCGATGATGTCCGAGACGCCATTGGCCTTGCAGGCCTCGACTTCCTTGTCCTTGATCGCGCGCGACGCGTTCGCGATGTCGATCGAGGTTTCGCCGACGCCTTCGCAGAAGCGTTTCAGGCCGGCCGAGGAGCCGCCCGATTCCACCACCGGGGTCGGAAAGTCGAAATTCTCGCCGAAGGCCTCGGCGACGATCGAGGCATAGGGCAGCACGGTCGAGGACCCGGCCACCTGCACATTGTCGCGCGCGGCGGCGGCGGTCGCGGAAACGGCGGCGATGGCCAGTGCCGAGGCGGTCAGTTTCGCAAGGGACATGGAAAGCTCCTGATTGGTTCTGGCCACCCGGTTTCCGGCGGCCTCGGGCGGGTCGTAATCCTGCGTCGCCAATCTTTTGTGACAAATGCGTAACGGTTTCATGACAAGCGCCCGGCCCGGCCGCGACATCTTGTGTCGATGCGCAATTATGCCGCCTCAGGTTGCTAAATCGTTGGAAGCGTCACCGAAAACGTGCTTCCCTTGCCGGGCGTGCTGTCGATGCGGAAACGGCCGCGATGCCGGTTGACGATATGCTTGACGATCGCAAGCCCCAGACCGGTGCCGCCCATCTCGCGCGAGCGGTGGTTGTCGACACGGTAGAACCGCTCTGTCAGGCGCGGGATATGCACCGGGTCGAAACCCTCGCCTTCGTCGATCACGTCGACCCTGAGGCCGGGGCCGCGAAAGGCCAACTCGCGTTCCGAGCGGGTCATCTCCAGCCGCAGAACGCCGCCCGAGCCGCCATATTTGATGCCGTTCTCGATGAGGTTGTGAAACACCTGGGTCAGCTGGTCCTCGTCGCCCAGCACAGGCGCCTCCGCCTCGGCCCCGCTCAGCGTCAGCGCGACCCCGGCCTCCTCGGCAAGCGGGCGCAGGGTCTGCACCGCGCTGCGCAACAGCGCCGCCACATCGACCCGCGCACCGGGCCGCATCCGTTCCTCGGCCTCGACCCGGCTGAGCGACAGAAGGTCGGCTACCAGCCGGTTCATGCGCTCGGCCTCGCGCGCCATGATGCCGAGAAACCGCTCGCGCGCCGACTCGTCATCGCGCGCAGGCCCGCGCAGCGTCTCGATGAACCCCATCAGCGCGGTCAGCGGCGTCTTCAGTTCGTGACTGACATTGGCGACGAAATCGCGACGGATCTGCCCGGCCTGCTCGAGATCGGAAATGTCGGTGAAGCTGAGCACCACGCCGCCCGCGGCGACCCCGACGAGCGGGCTGGCGGTGACGTCATAGGTCGTGTCGCGGCCAAGCGCGCTGCGCGGATAGCGCGCCCGGCGGGGCTGACGCAGCCGCAGGGCCTCCTCGACGCAGTCGAGCAGCGCCGGATGGCGCAGGACGGTGATGTAATGCCGCCCGGCGCCGGCCGCCCCGAACAGCGCCTCGGCGGCGCCGTTCATGCCGCTGATCCGCTCGTCCGCCCCGATCAGCAGAACCGGAACCGGCACCCCGGCGATGATCGACAATCCGAGAGATTCGTTCACCTTTCACCCCATTGCGGCAATGACCCCGGTCGCCCCTGACGTGACGGCCAAACGCGACGGAACCGACCTTTAGGCAATTGCCAGATTGGACGGTCTCGCGCTATAGGCTGACAAGTGTGCATGGCGTAACAGACATGTTGACAGTTTGGTTAACCGAGTTTGTTCAGACATTGGGCCATCACGGCCAGTCGCCAAAGGGAGTGCGACTATGGGAAACACCAGCACAGACCGATCCGCGCAGATGGCCTCCGCGATCACCAGCACCGGAATGGTGCTTCTGATCGGGTTCGATCAGCTCGAACAACCGCAACTGGGGATGCCTTTCGCCGGAGCGCGTTGCGAACATCTGCCCTATGCCCTGGTGCAGGCCGCGCTGTCGTCGATCCAATGCGTCGACATGATCGTCTCGCCGCTGCTGACCGACGAGTTCGACGCGATGGACCTGGCCCAGCAGCTTCAGCTCGGCGGCTATCGCGGGCTTTACGTCGTGGTGACCCCGGTTCTGCCCGATACCGAGATCATCCGGCGGGAAATCGCCGCGCATTGTCCGAAGCTGACGGTGCATATGATCCCGCGCGCGCGGCATTAGCAGGGCTTCCGCCGCGGTCGACAGGATCGGCGCAAGACGGCGCTGCCGCCCAGCGGCACCTCCGCGCTCACCCGGCCGTCAGACCGGTGCGGTAGCGCGCGGCATTCTCGCGATAGTGACGCGCGGACCGGCGCAGCCCTTCGATCGCATCGGCATCGAGCTGGCGCACGAATTTGGCAGGCGCGCCCATCACCAGGCTGTTATCGGGGATTTCCTTGCCCTCGGTCACCAGCGCCCCCGCGCCGATCAGGCAGTTCCGCCCGATCCTGGCCCCGTTCAGCACCGTCGCGCCCATCCCGATCAGGGTATTCTCGCCAATGGTGCAGCCATGCAGCATCGCCTTGTGGCCAATGGTACAGCCCGCGCCGATGGTCAGCGGATAGCCCATATCGGTATGGCAGACGGTGTTTTCCTGGATATTGGTCCCCTCGCCCACCGTGATCGGCTCGTTGTCGCCGCGCAGCGTGGCGCCGAACCAGACCGAGGCGCCCGTCCCGAGGATCACCTTGCCGATCACATTGGCATCGGGCGCGATCCAGACATCGCCGTCCTCGGGCAGGGTCGGCGTAACTCCGTCAAGCGTGTAGAGGGTCATGGCAGGGCCTCGAATTCGGCCTGAAGCGCGCGCACATGCCCGGTCAGGCCGGGCTGCTGGCTGCGTCTCAGGCGGGTGGCGGTCAGGATGGTCTTGAGCTTCTCTTCGGTGGCGTCGAGATCGTCATTCACCAGCACGAAATCGTAGCCGTCCCAGTGGCTGATCTCGTCCCAGCTTTTCTGCATCCGTCCGGCGATGGTCTCGGCTGTGTCCTGGCCGCGGTCGACCAGACGCCGGCGCAGCTCAGCGATCGAGGGCGGCAGCAGGAAGACCGACAGCGTGTTCGGGCCGAGCGCCGAGGCGCGGATCTGTTGCGCCCCCTGCCAGTCGATATCGAACAGCACGTCCTGCCCGGCCTCGATGGCGGCCCGCACCGGCGCCTCGGGCGAGCCGTAGAAATTGCCGAAGACATGGGCATGTTCCAGCATCGCGCCCCGCGCCACCTGGGCCTTGAAGGCGGGCTCGGTCAGGAAATGGTAATCCTTGCCGTCGATCTCGCCGGGCCGCGGCGCCCGGGTCGTGGCCGAGACCGAGAACGCGATTTCGGGGTCCCAGGCACGCAGCCTGCGGGCCAGGGTCGATTTGCCCGCGCCCGAGGGCGAGGACAGGATGATCAGCAATCCGCGCCGTGCCGCCATCGGTTCTTACTCCACGTTCTGGACCTGTTCGCGCATCTGATCGATGGCCGCCTTGAGGTCAAGCCCGACCCGGGTCAGCCCGGCCGACTGGGCCTTGGAACAGAGCGTGTTGGCCTCGCGGTTGAATTCCTGCATCAGGAAGTCGAGCCTGCGACCGACCGGCTCGCCGGAGGCCAGAAGCGCCCTGGCGGCGGCGACATGGGCGCGGAGCCGGTCGAGTTCTTCGGTGACATCGGCCTTGACCGCGATCATCGCCAGTTCCTGCGCCACCCGGTCGGGATCGGCCCCCGCGACCGCCTCCATCACCCGGGCGAGGCTCGCCCGCAGCGTTTCCCCGATCTGGTCGCGTCGGGCCTCGGCGGCCTCGGCTGCGCGGTCGGTCAGTGACGAAATTGTGGCGAGATGGTCGCAAAGCACCCGTTCCAGTGCCGCGCCCTCGCTGGCCCGCATTGTCATGAATTCGTCAAGAAGCGGGGTCAGATCGGCGCTCAGCGCGGCCAGGAGCGGGGCGGTCTCGGGCTCGGGCTCGGCGCTCTCGGCCAGCCCGCGCAAGGCGAGGATCTCGACCGCGCTCGACGGCGCAAGCGACAGCCCCTGACGGGCCGCCTCGGCCTCGACATGACCCAGCATCGCCAGCACCGAGCGCAGGACCGCCGGGTCGATCTGCAGCCCGCCCCGCCCCGAATCGCGGGCCGAAATGCGCAGGTTCAGGGTCAGGCTGCCGCGCGTCACACGGCTCTGGACCGCCGCGCGCACCGCGGGTTCGAGCCCGGGCACCCAGTCCGGCAGGCGCAGACGGAGGTCGAGCCCCTTGCCGTTCACGCCGCGCAATTCCCATGTCCAGGCATGGGTTTCCGTCTGCCCGGACCGGGCGGCAAAGGCGGTCATCGACTGCAACATGGAGCCGTTAACCTTCGGTATAGAAAAGGCGCGAATACGTGGCCATTTTGTGGCAAATTCCTTTCAACGGGGATCGTCCCGCGATAGCACTTATGGCAGGGGGCGACAATGTCGCGGTCACGCTGCCCGCGGCGATACCGAGATGCAAGGAGACTGCCATGGCGGAGTCCGAGACCCATCCCCGCGCTGCGGTGATCGCATTGTCGGGATATCGAACCGGTGGCGCCCTGTCCGCCCTGGACGACATCGAACGCTACTGGACGCAGCTGCGCGACGATCAGGGCGGTCTGCCCAGCCGGACCCAGCTTGACCCGCGCGGATTCTCCCGGGCGCTGTCGAACTGTTTCGTGGCCGAGGCCATGGCACCGCGCCACCTGCGGCTGCGGCTGACCGGCCAGCACATGACCGATCTGATGGGCATGGACATGCGCGGCATGCCGCTTTCGGCGATGATCCTGCCGGAATCGCGCCCGGAGCTGGAAGACAAGATCGAGGCGCTCATGACCGGCGATGGCACAGCGCTCCGGCTGACGCTGATCTCGCCGCGCAGCTATAACCGGGCGGCGCTGTTCGCGGGCATGCTGCTGCTGCCCCTGGCGCGCGAGAACGGCACCCCCGCCAAGATCCTCGGTGCGCTGGCAACGGTCGGCACCGTCGGCTGGACGCCCCGGCGCTTCCAGATCCTTGGCGAGACCGCCAATCCCGCCCAGCGCCCTGCCCTTGCCGAGGGCGAGAGTGGCCGCCCGAAACTGACGGTCATCCAAGGCGGCGTCGAGGAACCCGAACCGGCCTGCTGAATTTTCCGAACTGTCCTGCGCGGGGCCCGGGCGACGGGGATCGCCCGTCCGGATCAAGACACCCGCCCGCCAGGAAGGTGCGCGGGGTTTTTATTTTAAATCCGACAGATGCAGCCGCTATCTCATGCAATGCGGCAAGACTGGGGCAGCGGCGGCGCCAGGCCGCTCCTGCCCGTCCGGCCCGATCACATCGCCGCGGCCGCGGCCGCGGCGTCATTGCGCGCCGACAGTTCCTCGGCCACGAGGAAGGCCAGCTCCAGCGCCTGGCTGGCATTGAGCCGCGGGTCGCAGGCGGTGTGATAGCGCGAGGACAGATCCTCGTCGGTCACGGCGCGCACGCCGCCGGTGCATTCGGTCACGTCCTTGCCGGTCATCTCGAAATGCACCCCGCCCGGGATCGAGCCCTCGGCCTTGTGCACGGCAAAGAACTCCTGCACTTCGCGCAGCACCGCATCGAAGGGCCGGGTCTTGAACCCGCTCGCCGATTTGATGGTGTTGCCATGCATCGGGTCGCAGACCCAGAGCACCTCGGCCCCCATCTCGCGCACCACGCGGATGAGCCGCGGCAGGTGATCGCCCACCTTGCCCGCGCCGAAGCGCGATATCAGCGTCAGCCGTCCCGGCACATTGTCGGGGTTCAGCTTCCCGATCAGGACCTTGAGATCGTCCTCGACCATCGAGGGGCCGCATTTGAGCCCGATCGGGTTCATCACGCCGCGGCAGAACTCGACATGCGCGCCGTCGATCTGACGGGTGCGGTCGCCGATCCAGATCATGTGGCCCGAGCCAGCGATCCAGTTGCCCGAGGTCGAGTCGATCCGCGTCAGGGCCTCTTCATATTCCAGAAGAAGCGCCTCATGCGAGGTGAAGAAGTCGACCGACGAGAGCCCGTTCATGGTCTCGCCATTGACACCCGCCGCGGTCATGAAGGCCAGCGTGTCGCTGATCCGGTTGGCCATGTCGCGGTATTTCTCGGCCTCGTCGCGCTCGAGAAAGCCCAGCGTCCAGGCATGCACCCGGTGGATATCGGCAAAGCCGCCCTTCGAGAAGGCGCGCAGCAGATTAAGCGAGGCCGCGGCCTGGGTATAGGCCTGCAGCATCCGCGACGGGTCGGGGATGCGCGCCTCGGGGGTGAAATCGAAACCGTTGACGATGTCGCCGCGATAGCTGGGCAGTTCGGTCCCGTTCAGGGTCTCGGTCGCGGCCGAACGCGGCTTGGCGAACTGGCCCGCCATCCGGCCGACCTTGACCACCGGCACCTTGGCGCCCCAGGTCAGCACGATGGCCATCTGCAGAAGCACCTTGAAGGTGTCGCGGATGGTGTCGGCGGAAAATTCAGAAAAGCTCTCGGCACAGTCGCCGCCCTGCAGCAGGAAGGCCTTGCCCTGCGCCGCCTGTCCGAGTTTCGCCGTCAGGTTCCGGGCCTCGCCCGCGAAGACCAGAGGCGGATACTTGGCAAGCTGCGCCTCGACGGCGGCCAGTGCCGCCGGATCGGTGTAATCGGGCATCTGCACCCGCGGGCGCGCACGCCAATCCGATTTCTGCCAGGTCGTCATCGTCATGGTTCCATGCTCGTCATCAGTTCCGGCCTTATAGGTCGTCGGGGCGCATCCGGCTACCCGGAATTCGCCCTGTGCCCGGGCACGCCGCGATCCGCATGCAATCCGCGCGCGCCGGACGGTCGGTTCGGCAACGCTGCGCAACACCGCGCCGGGCCTTGATCCCGGCAGGCAAACCTGTATCGCTGATCGGACAAGACGCGCGGAGGGACCTTTGCCAGCAGCTCCCGAGAGATACGGCCCAAGCTTGGCGGCCGCTGCCGAAGGGCGGACGCAAGACCTCGTTTTCGTCCTGCTCGACCGCTTCACGATGATGAGCTTCGCGGGTGCCATCGAGCCCTTTCGCATCGCCAACCGGATGGCAGGCCGGACGCTCTACCGCTGGCGCCTGGCCGCAGAGGGCGGCGAAGAGGTGAGCTGCTCGAACGGCACGCGGGTCAGGCCCGATATCGGCCTCGAGCCGCTGGGGCGCGACGAGATGGTGATCGTCTGCGGCGGCCTCGACATCCAGGCGGCGACCACGCGGACGCTGGTTTCATGGCTCCGGCGCGAGGCGCGCAAGGGGCTTGCGATGGCCGGGATCTGCACCGCCGCGCATGCTCTTGCCAGGGCCGGGCTGCTCGACGGCCGGCGCGCGACGATCCACTGGGAGAACCAGGACGGCTTTCTCGAGGATTTCCACGAGATCGAGCTGACCCGCTCGGTCTTCGTGATCGACGGCAACCGGATGACGACGGCGGGCGGAACCGCCTCGATCGACCTCGCGCTGACGCTGATCGCCCGGACCCATGGCCAGGATCTGGCCAATGCGGTGGCCGATCAGCTGATCTATTCCTCGATCCGCACCGATCAGGACACCCAGCGGCTGTCGGTCCCGACCCGGATCGGGGTGCGCCACCCCAAGCTCAGCCAGGTCATCCAGGTGATGGAGAAGAACCTCGAGGACCCGATCTCGCCCGCGACGCTGGCGCGCGATGTCGGCATGTCGACGCGTCAGCTGGAACGGCTGTTCCGGCGCTATCTGAACCGCAGCCCCAAGCGCTATTACATGGAGCTGAGACTGTCGAAGGCGCGCAACCTTCTGATGCAGACCGACATGAGCGTCATCAACGTGGCGCTGGCCTGCGGCTTCGCCTCGCCCAGCCATTTCTCGAAATGCTACCGCGCGCATTACGACACCACGCCCTATCGCGAGCGTGGCAGCCGGAGCGGACGCGCCGAGGCCTGAGCGCCCGCCCCTGTTGTCCCTTCCCCGCCGCCTGTATGGCGCTGCGGCATTCCGCATCGGGACATGACCTGAACCCGAAGACACCCTTTCCTTTGCGAAAATTGCGAATTAACGTTTTGCGGGATTTCATTCCGAAAGGGAGTTGACAGGATGAAGAAGCTGCTTCTGGCCAGCGCGGCCACATTGGCCTGCGCGGGCGGCGCGAATGCCGAGGATATCAAGATCGGCGTTCTGCTGGGTTTCACCGGGCCGATCGAATCCATGTCCGTCGCCATGGGCGCCGGGGCCGATCTGGCGATCAAGGAGGTCAATGACAGCGGCAGGCTTCTGAACGGCGAGACCGTGGTTGCGGTGCGCGGCGACTCGACCTGCATCGACAGCTCTGCAGCGACGGCCGCGGCCGAACGCATGATCACCTCGGACGGCGTCAAGGGGATCATGGGCGCGGCCTGTTCGGGCGTGACCGGTGCGGTGCTTCAGAACGTGGCGCGGCCCAACGGCATGGTGATGATCTCGCCTTCGGCGACCTCGCCGGCGCTGTCCGACATGGAGGATGACGGGCTGTTCTTCCGCACCGCGCCCTCCGATGCCCGTCAGGGCGAGGTCATGGCGAGCATCCTGAAGGATGACGGGATCGACTCGGTCGCGCTGACCTATACCAACAACGATTACGGCAAGGGCCTGGCCAACAGCTTCGAGACCGCCTTCACCGCCGCCGGCGGCACGGTGACGATCTCGACCGCGCATGAGGATGACAAAGGCGACTATTCCGCCGAAGTCGGCGCGCTGGCCGCCGCCGGGGGCGATCTGCTGCTGGTGGCGGGCTATGCCGACCGGGGCGGCGCGGGCATCGTGCGCTCGGCCCTCGATCTGGGCGCCTTCGACCGCTTCCACTTCCCCGACGGCATGGTCTCGGACGCCACCACCGAGAAATTCGGCGACGAGATCGACGGCTCGACCGGTCAGCTGCCTGGCAATGACAGGCCCGGCGCCGAGAAATACGCCGAGATCGTGGACGGGGCCTTCGATTCCACCGCGATCTTCTCGGGCGAAAGCTATGATGCGACGGCGCTGCTCCTGCTGGCGATGCAGGCGGCGGGCTCGACCGATCCGCAGGTCTACAAGGACAAGATCATGGACGTGGCCAACGCGCCCGGCGAAGAGATCTACCCGGGCGAGCTGGACAAGGCGCTTCGGATCCTCGCCGAGGGCGGTGAGATCGACTATGTCGGCGCCACCGCGCTGGAGTTCATCGGAGGCGGCGAGAGCCGGGGCAATTACCGCGTTGTCAAGGTCGAGGACGGCGAGTTCGTGGCGACCGGTTATCGCTAAGCGACATAAAATTGCGCATTTTTGCCCCTAAATGCGGCAAAGTGTCGGCCTGACGGAAGAAAAGGCGGCCCGGGGTTTTCCGGGCCGCTCCCATGATGTAGGCACGCGGCTCGTATCGGGAGGCTGGGCTTGATCCGGGTAGACAATCTTCACAGGCATTTCGGCGGGTTCCACGCCGTGGACGGCGCCTCGATCGAGATCGCCACGGGCTCCATCACCGGGCTCATCGGACCGAATGGCGCGGGCAAGTCGACATTGTTCAACGTCATTGCCGGCGTGCTGCCCCCGACCTCGGGGCGGGTGATCATGAATGGCGAGGATATCACCGGGCTGAAGCCGCATGAGTTGTTCCACAAGGGGCTGCTCCGGACCTTCCAGATCGCGCATGAATTCTCGTCGATGACGGTGCGCGAGAACCTGATGATGGTGCCTGCGGGGCAGTCGGGCGAAAGTTTGTGGTCGGCCTGCTTCCGCCGCGGCCGCATCTCCGATGAGGAACGCGCGCTGGCCCGCAAGGCCGACGAGGTGCTGGACTTCCTGACCATCTCGCATGTCGCCGACGAGAAGGCGGGCAATCTCTCGGGCGGACAGAAGAAGCTTCTGGAGCTTGGGCGCACGATGATGGTGGACGCCAAGATCGTGTTTCTCGACGAGGTGGGCGCGGGGGTGAACCGGACGCTGCTGAACACCATCGGGGACGCCATCGTGCGGCTCAATCGCGAGCGCGGCTACACCTTCTGCGTGATCGAACATGACATGGATTTCATCGGCCGGCTTTGCGACCCGGTGATCGTGATGGCCGAGGGCAAGGTGCTGGCCCAGGGCAAGGCGGATGAGATCATGCAGAACGAGGCGGTGATCGAGGCCTATCTGGGCACCGGGCTGAAGAACAGGATCAAGGCGGCCCCCGCTTCCGGGGCCGGTATCTGAGAGCGGTGATATCTGAAACCAGTATCTCAAGCCGGCCGTCCGCGCCTCTGGCGGGCCTTGGCAGGGGGATTTGGACCAGGAAGAAGGACGAGAAGGCGCGCGGATGGAAGACCCATTCCTGATCGGAGACCGGATGACCGGCGGCTATGGCGGGGCCGATATCCTGCATGGCTGCACGGTGGCGGTCGAGAAGGGCGAGATCGCGGTGATCGTGGGCCCCAACGGCGCCGGCAAGTCCACCGCGATGAAGGCGGTCTTCGGGATGCTGGACCTTCGTTCGGGCGCGGTCCGGCTGAATGGCGAGGATATCACACGGCTGAGCCCGCAGGCGCGGGTCGCCAAGGGCATGGCCTTCGTGCCGCAGACCAACAACATCTTCGCCTCGATGACGGTCGAGGAGAATCTCGAGATGGGCGCCTTCCTGCGCCGCGACGACATTTCGGCCACCATCGAGGAAGTCTATCAGCTTTTCCCGATCCTGCGCGAAAAGCGCCGTCAGGCGGCGGGCGAGCTGTCGGGCGGGCAGCGCCAGCAGGTCGCGGTGGGCCGCGCGCTGATGACCCGGCCCTCGGTCCTGATGTTGGACGAGCCCACGGCGGGCGTCAGCCCGATCGTGATGGATGAGCTGTTCGACCGGATCATCGAGGTCGCGCGCACCGGCATCTCGATCCTGATGGTGGAACAGAACGCGCGCCAGGCGCTGGAGATCGCCGACAAGGGCTATGTGCTGGTGCAGGGCCGCAACGCCTATACCGATTCCGGGCGCGCCCTGCTCGACGATCCCGAGGTGCGGCGCACCTTCCTGGGAGGTTGAGCATGCGGCATGTCTTCATACTGGCGGGTCTTCTGGCCCTGTCGGCCGGGATGGCCGAGGCCCGGGATCTGCGGCTCGACTGCGTCGCCCGGCAGGTCTGCGTCAGCAATATCGAGCCGGGCCGCGCGAGCTGTCAGCAGACCGAATTGCGCTACGGGCTCGAGGTCGGGCGCAAGACCGGCGCCAAGGTGGTGATGACCCCCGAGGGCGATCAGGCCGGACGGTTCTATGAGTTCCGCCGCCTGCCCGGGCATGAGGGCATCCTGCTGCAGGCCAGCGGCGGCGCGCTCGAGGCGGGTCAGGGCGCGGGCGCGCTGACCGTGTTCGAGACGCTCGATTTCGTGCTGACCCGGCACAGCGCCCTGCGGCCGGAGCCCGAGGGCGACACGGTGCGGGCGATCGCGGTCGACATCTATGGCAGCTGTGCCGAGAGTGAATGAAACCGGTCGGGGCGCGCTCCGGGCTGCGCCGAGCCGTTCGAAGGAGAGACGCGATGACCGATGACGCAAGCATCGCCCGGCTGCGGTGCCCCGCATCCGATCCTTGCCGCCCGGAGGGCCGGTCTGCGCGCGCGGGCCGGGGCGCGACACGCCCTGTCTGTCCGGCCGGGCGGACGGTTGCCGCGACATATATCGGGACCTGCCAGTGATGGAATTTCTCAACGCCCTCGTGACCTTCGCAAATTTCGTTCTGGTTCCGGCCACGGCCTACGGGGCGCAGCTGGCGCTGGGCGCGCTCGGGGTCACGCTGATCTACGGCATCCTTCGCTTCTCGAATTTCGCCCATGGCGACACCATGGCCTTCGGGACGATGATGACCATTCTCGCAACCTGGGCGCTGCAGGGCGCGGGCGTCTCCTTCGGGCCGCTGCCGACGGCGCTTCTGGCCCTGCCCGCAGGGATTGCCGCGACCGCGCTTCTGGTGCTGGGAACGGACCGGCTGGTCTATCGCTTCTACCGGGCGCAGCGTGCAAAGCCCGTGATCCTCGTGATCGTGTCGATGGGGGTCATGTTCATCCTCAACGGCGTGGTCCGGATCGTGATCGGGCCGGACGAACAGCGGTTTGCCGATGGCGAGCGCTTCATCGTCACCGCGCGCGAATTCAAGACCCTGACCGGGCTTGACGAGGGGCTGGCGATCCGCACCACGCAGGGGCTGACCATCGTGACCGCGGTGATCGTGGTGGCGCTGCTGTTCTGGTTCCTGAACCGCACCCGCACCGGCAAGTCGATGCGCGCCTTCTCCGACAATGAGGACCTGGCCTTGCTGTCAGGGATCAACCCCGAACGCGTGGTGGCCATCACCTGGATCATCGTCGCCGCGCTCGCGACAATCGCGGGCGTGCTGTACGGGCTCGACAAGTCGTTCAAGCCCTTCACCTATTTCCAGCTTCTTCTGCCGATCTTCGCGGCGGCCATCGTCGGCGGGCTCGGCAGCCCGGTCGGTGCCATCGCGGGCGGGTTTCTCATCGCCTTTTCCGAGGTCACGGTGACCTATGCCTGGAAGAAGGTGCTGACCTATATCCTGCCCGAGGACCTGGCGCCTGACGGGCTGGTCCAGCTTCTGAGCACCGATTACAAGTTCGCGGTCAGCTTCGTGATCCTGGTGATCGTGCTCCTGTTCCGCCCGACGGGGCTTTTCCGGGGGAAAACGGCATGACCAAGCGCGATATCGGGCTTTTCGCCCTGGTGGCTCTTCTGATCGCCGGAACCGGCATGCTGCAAAGCTGGAACGCGGCTCTCTACATCCTGAATTACGGCCTGATCTCGGCGGTCATGGCCCTGGGCGTGAATATGCAATGGGGCTATGCCGGGCTCTTCAATATCGGCGTCATGGGCTTCAGCGCGCTTGGCGGGCTGGCGGTGGTGATCGTCTCCATGGCGCCGGTCGGCGAGGCCTGGTCGGCCGGCGCCCCCCGCGTCCTGCTGGCGCTGGCGGTCGGGCTGGGGGTGATCCTCGGCGCGATCCAGATCTGGCGGCGGATCGGCCACGGCACGCTGCGCGGACTGGCGATGGTGGTCTGGCTGGTCGCCGGGTTCTTCCTCTACCGCGCCGTCTTCGACCCGGCCGTATCGGCGATCGAGGCGATCGACCCGGCCGCCACCGGCTATCTCGGCGGGCTCGGATTGCCGGTGCTTCTGGCCTGGCCGGTCGGTGCGCTGTTTGCGGCGGGGGCGGCCTGGGTGATCGGCAAGACCGCGCTGGGGCTGCGGGCCGATTATCTGGCCATCGCCACGCTCGGGATCGCCGAGATCATCATCGCGGTCCTGAAGAACGAGGACTGGCTGAGCCGCGGCGTCAAGAACGTGAACGGCATTCCGCGCCCGGTGCCCTATGAGGTCGATCTTCAGGCCAATGCCGCCTTCGTCGCGAGGGCCGAAGCGCTGGGGCTCGATCCGACGACCGCCTCGACCATCTTCGTCAAGCTGCTTTATGCCGGGCTTTTCGCGGCGGTCCTGATCGCGCTGATCTGGCTGTGCGAGAAGGCGCTGAAATCGCCCTGGGGCCGGATGATGCGGGCGATCCGCGACAACGAGACCGCCGCCGCCGCCATGGGCAAGGATGTCACCCGTCGCCATCTTCAGGTCTTCGTGCTCGGCTCGGCGATCTGCGGGCTCGCGGGGGCGATGATGATCACCTATGACAGCCAGCTGACCCCGGGCTCGTTCCAGCCGCTGCGCTTCACCTTCCTGATCTGGGTGATGGTGATCGTCGGCGGCTCGGGTAACAACTGGGGCGCGGTGCTGGGCGGCTTCCTGATCTGGTTCCTCTGGGTCCAGGTCGAGCCCCTGAGCGCCTGGTTCATGGGCGCGATCACCTCTGGCATGGCCGATGGCTCTGCGCTGAAGACCCATCTTCTGGACAGTGTGGCGCATATGCGGCTGCTGACCATGGGCGTGGTGCTTCTGGTGGTGCTGCGGTTCAGCCCGCGTGGTCTGATCCCGGAACGCTAGGCCGAAAATCAGCCGTTACAGGCGCAACCGGCTCCCTTGTGGCACGTCCGGTCGCGGCTGATGCAGCTGTCGCCGCAAGCCTTGCCCTTGCGGCAGACCCTGCAGCAGGCGGCCTGATGGATGGTTGCCTCAGGCGGCCTTCCGACCGAAAGCAGCCGCTCGACAGGCGATGGCGCGGCCGACAGCATCGGCCCCTGCCCCTGTACCTGGGGTTGCGCGACGGCGCTTCCTGCCCATAGGATAAGGCAAAGACCGCGAAGCACCGGCCTTAGTTGTCTGATCATCCGACAGTCCTCCTTGTCAGACATGTTCAATGCTTTTCGCCGCTGTCGGGCAAATATGTGACGCAAGTACGGCTTTGCGCAGAAAGCAACAAGCGGACCGGAACGCGCACGACGATCGCCACAGACCGTTCGAAAGGGGGAACGGCCGTGAAGACCGACATTCTGATCCTGGTTCCTGCCGCAGGGGCCCCGTCGCGGACACATGGCCGCGACAAGCTTCTGGAATGCGTTGGCGGCGAGGCGTTGTTGCGCCGTCAGGTGCGGGTGGCGGGCGCGAGCGGCGCAGAGGTGCTGGTGACCTTGCCCCGCCATGCGGCGGGGCCCCGGGCCGAACAGCTTGACGCCCTGCCCCATCTCAGGGTCGCCTATGTCGATCCGTCCGATGAGATGGCCGCCTCGCTCCGCGCGGGTGCTGCAGCGGCCGGGGCTGCGGGGGCGCGCGGGCTGATGCTGTTTCTGCCGGATCTGCCCGGGATCGAGACCGGCGATCTGCTCCGGATGATCGATGCCTTCGCCAAGGCGCCCGATCTCTGCCTGCGCGCCATGACCGAAGATGGCCGCCCAGGGCATCCGGTGCTGTTTCCGGCGCGGCTATTTCCGGCCTTGGCCGCGGTCGCGGACGATACCGGCGGGCACGACCTGCTTGCTGCCGAGACCGTCCGCCCCGTCGTTCTAGAGGGCGCGCGCGCCGTCACCGATCTCGACACGCCCGAGGCCTGGGCGGTGTGGTGCGCGCAAACCGGTCTCTAGCTGTCCGCCCCCGGCAGAGGGATCTTGCGGCTCTGTTCCCATCATCCGGGGCCCTGCGGGCGTGCGGGCCTCAGCCGCCGAGATCTCGGCAGGGGGATGCCCAAGAGGATCATGGTCACCGCAGGGACGCCGCCGTTACGCCCCCGTGCTTCCGGAGCCTCGATCTTTGCCAAAGCCAGCGGGCACACGGCCCTGCCGGCGCGCCAGGGACAGGCGCGCGCCTTCAGATCTCTCCGGCCACCCGCATCTGTCTTGCATAGGCATAGAACAGGATCGCCATCGCCGCTGCGCCCGCGATCATCGCATCGCCGAAATAGCCCGCGACCTCGGTCAGGCCGGGTGTCTGGAAGACGATCAGCCAGACCGCCGCGACGGTCATTCCCAGCGCCGAGAAGCCCAGCACCCAAGGTGCCGCGCCGACCCTGAGAAACAGCAGCACCCCGCCGAGCAGCCCGCCCCAGACCGCGACCGCCCAGGCCCCGTCGACAAAGGCCGGAACCGAGGTGAAATAGGCGGCCTGGGTCTGGGTGAAAAGCTGCAGATAGGGGGCAACGCCATATTGCGTCATCACGTAATCGGCACATCCGGCAAGGTTCCAGAGGACTGCCAGGATCGCCACCGGCATCATGTGCCAGGCCTCGGTCTCGTCGGACATCTTCCTTCCTCTGTTTTCAGACGCGCGCGCCGTTGGATCGTGCCGCCTGGGGCTGGTCCTGTCCAGCGGGTGCGACGTTATGCAAAAGCTGCGCGCCGGGCGCAAGACCCGGTCTTCGGCCATTCACCTCCGGACGAGCGGTTCCTGCCCGTTCTCGGGGCGCGATTGCCTGCAAAGCGCGCAGCGGGCGCAAAGGCGCGGCGAAGCTCATCGCCGGTTCCGATCGCGTTCGGAAGGCCGGGGCGACGGGACCCGCGTCTGGCCTCGGGACGGCAATACCGGGATGAGGCAAGGACTGCGGCCCGGCCGCTCCGGTCCCGATCCGGTGCCGGACAGGTCTGGCGGGAGCGGCTGCCTTCGCGCCGCTAGAGGTCATTCGGAGGCGTAGACCTTGAGATTCGTCAGCGAGATCAACGGAACCTCCAGCGCCTGCATCGCGGAAAGCGATACCCGCGTTCCCGCTCCGGACGCGCCGCCGCTCGGGCGCAGTTCGACCTGCACGCTCTTGCCCGATACCGGATCGGCCAGCCGGCCCCTGCGGATCTCGTCGGTGAGCGGGGTCAGCGCCCAGAAACCGGGATCGGTCGGATCGCCGAGCGAGGCCGTGGTCACGCCGAGCTCGCGCTCGAAGCCCAGCACCGGGGCCGTGGCCTCTTCGAGCCCGGCCGGCGCGGTGGCGCCGGTCGCACCTTCGGCACCAGAGGCAAGCGCGCCCGGCTCGGGCGGAAGCGCTTCGATCACCGACAGAGGCGGTCCCGCGACGGCTTCGTCCGGCTGTTGCGACGACGCGGCGCCACCGGAGAGCCCGCCCAGGCCGTTGCACCCGGCCAGCATGACGAGAAGGCCCGCCCCCGAAAGGCGCAGGACCGGACCCGTCCCCGGTCTGTCCCCGGCTCCGGCACCAAGCCCGGCCTCGGGTCCCGGCCGCTGGCCCCGGCCCCGGAAAAGGCCGGCTCTTCCGTCGTCCCGGAGGGCTGTTCCCGGCGCTCTTCCCCCGGCCCGGGGGCGCACGATCTCGCGCGGCATGGGCGGTCTCCCTGTTGGCAATGTCGCCTGCCAGCCTAACGGCTTCGAACCGGAGCCGAAAGGCGCTTGCCGCAGCTTCCCCCAGGCCTTAGGGTCTGCGACATGATGCTGCAGCCGCCCCTTGTCGACCCCTTCGCCCGCGCGATCACCTATCTCAGGGTCTCGGTCACCGACCGCTGCGACTTCCGCTGTGTCTATTGCATGGCCGAGAACATGACCTTCCTGCCAAAGCGCGAGCTGCTGACGCTGGAAGAGCTGGACCGGCTCTGTTCGGCCTTCATCGGGCTCGGGGTGAAGAAGCTTCGCATCACCGGCGGCGAACCTCTGGTCCGGCGCGACATCCTCACCTTCTTCCGCGCCATGGGCCGCCATCTCGACAGCGGCGCGCTGGACGAGCTGACCGTGACCACCAACGGCTCGCAGCTCGAAAAACACGCCGCCGCGCTGCATGCCGCCGGGGTGCGCCGCGTGAATATCAGCCTCGACACGCTGAACGACGAGAAATTCGCCCGCGTCACCCGCTGGGGCCGACTGGCCCAGGTGATGCGCGGAATCGATGCGGCGCAGGCGGCCGGGCTTCGGATCAAGATCAACACCGTTGCGCTGAAGGGGTTCAACGAGGACGAGCTGTTCGACCTGGTCGACTGGTGCGCCGCGCGCGACATGGACCTGACCTTCATCGAGGTCATGCCGATGGGCGATCTGGGCAATGATTACCGGGTCGGCCAGTACTGGTCCGTGCGCGATGTGCGCACGCAGCTCGAGGAGCGCTTCACGGCCGTCGATCTGGCCGAGCGTACCGGCGGCCCCGCGCGCTATGTGCGGCTGGCCGAGACCGGCCAGAAGATCGGCTTCATCACCCCGCTGTCGCATAATTTCTGCGAAAGCTGCAACCGGGTGCGGCTGACCTGCACGGGCGAGCTGTACATGTGCCTCGGCCAGGAGGACCGCGCCGATCTGCGCGCGCCGCTGCGCGACCATCCCGACAGCAACGCGCCGCTGATCGGGGCGATCCGCGCCGCCATCGCGGCCAAGCCCGAGGGCCATGACTTCGACTATTCGCGCCAGCGCGCCGACGGTCAGGTCAGCCGCCATATGAGCCATACCGGCGGCTGACCCCGGGGCTATTGCGACGGTGCAGCGCAGGTCGCGGCCGGCTCGGAAATTTCTATGGAAATCAAACGGGAAACATCCTAGGCAGGGGTCGTTTTAACCGCAGCCACTGTTCTTGGCGCGTTTCACGATTTGCCGAAGTTACGACCGAATGACCAAGACCGCGCCGAGCTCCCCTGACGAAGACATCATCGCTCTCGACCCGAAGGACAGCATTGCCGAAGGCGGTGAGCGCTGGGTCTTCCTGCATCCCGACTACCCGCAGGTCCTGATCAAGGTTCTGAAGCCCCGCAAGACCGAGATGTTCGACCGCTGGTGGACCTTCGGCCATCTGTCGCAGCGTTTCCTGCCCGCTTCGCGCTACCGCTCGACCGCAAAGCAATATGACGAATACCGCCGTCTGGTGATGGAGAACCTCTTCGATCCGGATTTCGAGCTGCCGGTCGCGCATCTTTACGGCTTCGTGAAGACGAGCCTCGGCTATGGCTGCCTGACCGAGCATATCACCGACGGAAGCGGCGGCACCGCGCTCAACCTGCAACAGCGGATCGAGGCCGGCACCTTCACCGAAGCCGACCGCGAGGGCCTGAACCGGTTTGTCGAGCGGCTTTACGACATCAGCATCTGCGCCGCCGATATGGGGCCTGCGAATTTCGTCTATGGCCATCGCGGCAGCGGCCGGCCCGGCAGCAATGGCGCCCCGCAATGGGTTCTGGTCGACGGGTTCGGCGACCGCTATGCCATCACCGCCCGCACCTATTCCCGCCGGATCCGGCTGCGCGGCATGGACAGCCGGTTCCGCAAGGGCAAGAAGGTCCGTGGCCTGCGCTGGTGCTCCGACGCGCGCCAGTTCGAATTCGAGGACGGCTACCGCCTGATCACCTGAGCGGGCGCGCCTTGGCGGCGCGCCCCTGCCCCCGGGATCAGCCCAGCACCGCCCTGACGGCTCTCGCCGTGACATCGACCACCCGGTCGGCCTCGTCCCGGGTCAGGCAGAGCGGCGGCGCGAAGCCGATGATGTCGCCCTGCGGCATGGCCCGGGCGATCACGCCCTCTTTCAGCATCGCAGCCACCACCGCGCCCGCGACCTTGCCCGGCGGGTCGTAGAAGGTCCGCGAGCCCTTGTCCTCGACCAGCTCGACCGCGCAAAGCATGCCCTCGCCGCGAATGTCGCCGACATGGGCGTGCTCGCTCAGCGCGGTCTTCATCGCAGTGACGAAATAGCCGCCCGTTTCGGCCGCGTTCTTCACCAGCCCCAGATCGTCGATGAGCCTGAGATTGGCGATGCCCGCCGCCGCCCCGATGGGATGCGCCGAATAGGTCCAGCCATGGCCGATGGGGCCGAATTCGTCGGTGCCCTCTTCCAGAACCTTCCACATCCGCTCCGACACGATGGACCCCGAGAGCGGCGCATAGGCCGAGGTCAGCCCCTTGGCGATGGTGATGAGATCGGGTTTCAGCCCGTATTTCGAGGACCCGAACATCTCGCCCAGACGGCCGAAGCCGGTGACGACCTCATCGACGATCAGCAGGATATCGTGCTTTTCAAGGATCGGCTGGATCGCGTCCCAATAGCCCGCGGGCGGCGGCACGATCCCGCCCGTGCCCAGCACCGGCTCGCCGATGAAGGCCGCGATGGTGTCGGCCCCTTCGCGCGCGATCAGCGCCTCGAGCTCGGCCGCGCAATGGGCCACGAAATCGGCCTCGGTCATGTCGAGATCGGGGCGGCGGTAGTAATAGGGCGCCTCGGTATGAAGGATCGGTGCCAGCGGCAGGTCGAACTTGTTGTGGAACCCCGCAAGCCCGGTCAGCGAGCCCGTCATCAGCCCCGAGCCGTGATAGCCCCGCCAGCGGCTGATGATCTTCTTCTTCGCTGGCCGCCCGCGCACGTTGTTGTAATACCAGACAAGCTTGATGTTGGTCTCGTTCGCGTCCGAGCCGCCAAGACCGAAATAGACCTTGGACATGTGATCGGGCGCGCGGTCCATGACCATCTTGGCCAGCGTGATCGAGGCTTCGGTGCCGTGCCCCACATAGGCATGGTAATAGGACAGCTGGCGCGCCTGTTCGGCGATGGCCTCGGCGATCTCGCTCCGCCCGTAGCCCACATTCACGCAGTAAAGCCCGGCAAAGGCATCCAGCAGCCGGGTGCCGTCGCGATCCTCGATGAAGACGCCCTGCCCGCCCGAGATCACCCGCTCGGGCGCCTCGCCGCGGGCGAATTGCGCCAGATGGGTCGAGGGGTGGAAGAAGCTCTCCCGGTCCCACTGTTCCAGCATGTCGTTCTTCAGCATCCGCCGTGTCCTTTCTTCCGGCATCGCGCCCGGCCGCAAGACCGGGCCAGACGACCGGTCCAGACGGCGGGACATGATGCGTTTCGGTCCGGGGCATGGGCCCCCTGCCCCTCACACCTAGCCCGGAACGCCCGTTCTTCCCACCCCATCGCCCGGAAAGGCGGCAGCCGGGCGGGCAAGGCCGGGCCATCGGCAGCCCGCCCCTGCCCGCCCCCTTGACGTGGCAGGGCGGCTTCTGTCTCATCGGCCGCATCGCCCCCTTTACCCCCTTTCCGTCCCGGTCCGCCCGGCGGCGGCCTGCCGCAAGGAGCCCTCTGCCCATGACCGAAGAAATCGTCCAGTTCGGCTATGCCGCCGAAGGCCGCGCGCCCTTCTCGCTGGCCGAATACGAACGGCGGCTTGGACTGGTGCGACGGGCGATGGAGGAAAAGGGCATCGACATCCTCTTTGTCGAGGACCCGTCGAACATGGCCTGGCTGACGGGCTATGACGGCTGGTCCTTCTATGTGCATCAAGGCGTGCTGGTCTTTCACGATGCCGACCCGATGTGGTGGGGCCGCCAGATGGACGCAAACGGTGCAGTGCGCACGGTCTGGATGGCGGGCGCCCATATCACGCATTATTCCGACGCCTATGTGCAATCGACCGAGCGCCACCCGATGCAGCATCTGGCGGGGCTTCTGCACGATCTGGGCTATGGCGCCCGGCGGATCGGGGTCGAGATGGAGAATTACTATTTCTCGGCCAAGGCCTATGTGACGCTGCGCGACGCCCTGCCCGAAGCGCATCTGGTCGATGCCACGGCGCTCGTGAACTGGCAGCGCACGGTCAAATCCGACGAGGAACTCGACTTCATGCGCCGTGCCGCCTCGATCTCGGAACGGATGATCGACGGGGTTCTGGACCGGATCGAGCCGGGCCTGCCCAAGAACGAGCTGGTGGCCGATCTCTACCGCGACGCGCTGGCAGGCAATGGCGACTGGGGCGATTATCCGGCCATCGTGCCGCTTCTGCCTTCGGGCAAGGATGCCTCGGCCTCGCATCTGACCTGGGACGGGCGGCCCTTCGAGAGCGGCGAGGCCACCTTCTTCGAGATCTCGGGCTGTTACCGCCGCTATCACGCGCCCTTCTGCCGGACGATCTTCCTGGGCGAACCACCCGATTACATGCGCGCCGCCGAAGCCGCGCTGATCGAGGGGATCGAGGCCGGGCTCTGGGCCGCCAAGGCCGGCAACCGCGCCTGCGACATCGCCAATGCGCTGGCTGCGCCGCTGGAACGCGCGGGCATCCGGCGGGGCGCGCGCTGCGGCTATCCGGTCGGGCTCAGCTATCCGCCCGACTGGGGCGAGCGCACGATCTCGCTGCGCGAAGAGGACGACACCCTGCTGGAGCCGGGCATGACCTTCCATTTCATGCCCGGCCTCTGGATGGAGAACTGGGGGCTCGAGATCACGGAATCGATCCTGATCCGCGAGGAGGGCCCGGCCGAGACCCTGTGCAACCGCCCCCGCAAGCTCTATGTGAAACCCTGATGACCCGGCTTGACGACACCTGCGCGATCCTCGCCGATCTGGTGGCCTTTCCCACCGTTTCGTCCGAGTCGAACCTCGAGATGATCGTCCATATCGCCGCGCTTCTGGGCGATCTGGGCGCGCGGGTCGATCTGTTTCACGACGCGACCGGGCACAAGGCGAACCTCTTCGCGACGCTGGGGCCGCGCAACACCGATGGCGGGATCGTGTTGTCGGGCCATACCGACGTGGTACCGGTCGCCGATCAGGACTGGTCGACCGACCCGTTTACGCTGCACGAGGCCGACGGGCGGCTTTACGGGCGCGGCACCTGCGACATGAAGGGGTTCATCGCCGCCTGCCTTGCCATGGCGCCGCTCTATGCCGGGCTCGAGCTCACCCGCCCGCTCCATTTCGCCTTCACCCATGACGAGGAGGTCGGTTGTCTCGGCGGGCAGGCGCTGGTGGCCGAGCTTTCGGCCCGCGGACTGCGTCCCGCCATCGCGCTGATCGGCGAGCCGACCGAGATGCGCATCGTCGAAGCCCACAAGGGCTGCTGCGAATACACCGTCGAATTCCACGGCCGCGAAGGCCATGGCTCGAACCCGGATGCGGGCGTGAACGCGGCCGAAGCCGCCGTGCGCTATGTCACCCGCCTGATGCGGCTGGCCGACGACCTCAAGGCCCGTGCGCCGGAGGACAGTCCGTTCGAGCCGCCCTGGACCACGGTCAATCTCGGGCGGATCTCGGGCGGGCATGCCCATAACGTGATCCCGGGCAAGGCCGAGGTCGCCTGGGAAATGCGCCCGGTGCGCTCGGACGATATCGCCTTCGTCAAGGAGGCGATGGCGCGCCATGTGGCCGAGCTTCTGCCCGACATGCAGGCGGTGGCTCCCGAGGCCCGCATCCTGACCCATGTGATCGGCGAGGTGGTCGGGCTCGAGCCCCTGGCAGGGAACGCCGCGCGCAGGCTCCTGGCCGAGCTCACCGGACAGGAGCGCGCCGAGACGGTGCCGTTCTCGACCGAGGCCGGGCTGTTCCAGAGCCTCGGCTGCGCCGCCGCCGTCTGCGGCCCCGGCGCCATCGCCCAGGCCCACAAACCCGACGAATATGTCAGCCGCGACCAGCTGGCCCAATGCCTTACGATGCTGGAGGGGCTGGCCGGAGTGCTGACTGCCTGAGGCCGCATCTCGGCGCGTTCGGCCTGGCCCGGATCGCCCAGTTCCTACGCAGACTGCGTGGCACCGGCCGATCAGCGGCCATCAGGGCCTGCGGTTGATCTGTCGCAATACCCGCGCCGATCCTTCATCCAGTCCTGTCGCGTCGTGGTGCAATCGTCGCCGAGGCGCTGCCAAGCCAGAACAATTTTCTTCTGGTTCAGGCTTCCGCGCAGCGGGGTACACGGCCTTAGAAGTCTTCTATGGAGTCAATGCGATGCATGGCCCCGAGCCTGCCTCGCGATTCTGGGGTCAGGATGCATTTATTTCGGTCGCGCAGCATGCTTCACGGCTCCGAAAACGGAGCGGCGAGATGAGCGATCTCTTCTGGCTGACCGAGGCGCAGATGGCACGTGTGGCCCCTTTTTTCCGAAGTCTCATGGTAAGCCCCCCCCCGGGGGGGGGGCGACAGGCGCGTGTTGGGTGGGATTATCATCATCAATCGCAATAGCTTACGTTGGCGGGATGCGCCGAGGGAATATGGTCCGCATAAGACGCTCAGCCGGTGGAAGCGGTGGAGCGAGAAAGGCATCTTCGCCCGGATGATGGCAGGTCTGGCCGCTGAGCACGGCGAAGAGAAGACCGTGATGATCGCCGCGACATATCTCAAGGCCCATCGAACGGCGACCAGCATGGCCGCCAAAAAGGAGGGCGTGGTCGTCTGATCGGCCGAACCAAAGGCGGCATGAACGCCAAGCTGCACGCCATCTGCGACAGTCAGTGACGACCGATCGACCTGTTCGTCACCGCCGGACAGGTGAGCGATTACATCGGCGCACGGGCCCTGCTGAGCGGCCTGCCAAACGTCTAATGGCGGCTCGGGAATCTCGGCTACGATGCCGACTGGTTCGGAGAAGCGTTGCAGGACAAGGGCATACGCGCCTGCATCCCCGGCCGGAAACAACGGAAGACGCCCGCCAAATACGATAAGCGACGCTACAAGTGGCGCAACCGGATCGAGATCATGTTCGGCAGGCTCAAGGATTGCAGGCGCGTCGCGACCCGCTATGACCGATGCCCAAAGGTGTTCCTATCAGCCATCGCTCTCGCGGCGGTCGTCATCTATTGGTTATGAATCCTGCCCCTAACACCGGCCTGATCGCTTGGCAGGCCGAGCAAAGACCGCCCCGGAGTTTTATCTCGACTTAGAAATGGTGCGGGTGGTCGGACTCGAACCGACACTCCTTGCGGAAAGGGTGTTTGAGACCCTCGCGTCTACCATTCCGCCACACCCGCACCTGTCGCCCCGCCGGTCATCCCGGGGAGCGGAACCCTGTCAAACCCATCACGCCGTCGGGCTCGGTCCGGCGCGAAGGGCCCGGTTCTGCCCCGGGCGCGGATCGGACAGAGCGCAGCGGCGTGAAAACGATTCGCCTTGCCGGGCAGGAAATCCGGGGCCTTCCGCCGCGGATCATCCGGTTCCTTGCCAGATCCTGTCCGATCCTCTAGCGCGCGCATCCGGAACGGTCAATCGTCCGTCAGCGGCAGCCGGCCCCGCTTGACGCCGCCTCCCTTGCATGGCTTCTGGGCGCCAGACTTGCCGGGGGCCAGAATGATCCGACGCCTTTACGACTGGACGCTGTCGCTGGCCGACAGCCGGAACGCGATGTGGGCGCTGTTCATCGTGGCCTTCATCGAAAGCTCGATCTTCCCGATCCCGCCCGATGTGCTGATGGTGCCGATGATCCTGGCGCGGCCCTCGCGCGCCTTCGCCATTGCCGGCGTGGCACTGGCGGGCTCGGTGCTGGGCGGGCTGGCGGGCTATGGCATCGGCGGGGCCTTCTTCGACCAGATCGGCCGCCCGGTGCTCGAATTCTACGGCAAGGACGCCTATTTCGAGCAGTTCCGCGCGCGCTATAACGACTATGGCGCCTGGGCGGTGCTGATCGCCGGCGTCACGCCCTTTCCCTACAAGGTTATCACCATCCTGTCGGGCTCGACCGGCCTCAATCTCGGCATCTTCCTGGTCGCAAGCCTGATTGCCCGGGGGATCCGGTTCTTCCTGGTCGCGGCGCTGTTGTGGAAGTTCGGCGCCCCGATACGCATGTTCATCGAGAAGTATCTGGGGCTTCTCTTCACGCTTTTCGTTCTGCTGCTGATTGGCGGCTTCTATGCAGTGAGGTTCCTGTGACGGCAACGCGCAACCAACTGATCCTGCTGGCGGCGGGCGCCTCCGCAGCCAGCCTTCTGGCGGCTTTCGGCTTCGAGCATCTGGGCGGGCTTGCGCCTTGCAAGCTCTGCCTCTGGCAACGCTGGCCGCATGCCGTGGCGCCGATCCTCGGTCTGCTGGCCGTGGCGATCGGCGGGCGCATGCTGGCGCTGAGCGGGATGGTGACGATGGCGGTCTCGACCGGGCTTGGGGTCTATCACTCGGGGGTCGAGCGGCACTGGTGGACCGGGCCGTCCTCCTGCACCGGCAGCGGGCCGAGCCTGTCTCAGATGACCCCCGAGCAGATCCTGAACCCCAGCCTCGTCCAGCCCGTCGTGCTGTGCGACCGGATCGCCTGGGAGCTGTTCGGGCTTACCATGGCCAATTACAACGTGCTCCTCTCGGCCGTCCTGGTCGTGGTCTGGGCGATGGCCCTGGCGCGCGGCCGCGCCTGACCGCCGCGCTGCCAGGCTCAGTTCAGCCGGAATTCCCCCACGACATTGCGCCATTCGCCCGAGGAGATCCTCTTTCTGTGGGTGAAACGCACCGAATGCAGCGGCCCCTCGATCGTCTCCTGCCAGAACTCGATGAACTTGAAGAGCCGCGGATGATCGGGGGCAAGATCGTAGTCCTGCCAGATGAAGCTGTTGAGAACGTTCCTGAAATCCGGCATGCGGTAATACAGTTCGGCTGTGGTGAGGCCGTAGCCCCTGAGCATAAGCTCGGTCTCGGAAAGCGACATGTCTGAGCCCTCCTGTCGCTGCGGGATGTGATCAGCTTGCCAGAGCAAGGTTGATTTTCAATGAAAACAGGATGTTGGCACTCTTTCCGGGGGGCTGCCAGATCCTGGGTCGGTCTGCGGTTGCACCCAACATGAAGCTTCTGATAAAGTTCCTCCAACAATATCTGGAATTTCCCCGAAAGGCCGGGTCCCAAGTTGAACGACACGCCGGACACCCCCGAAAACGAAGACGATAACGGTTCTGGTAAGGGGCCCGAGCGTCCCGGATATGACGGTCCCGTCATCGCGATCGAGAAGGAGATGCAAAAATCCTATCTCGATTACGCGATGAGCGTGATCGTGAGCCGGGCGATCCCGGACCTGCGCGACGGGCTGAAACCGGTGCACCGCCGGATCCTGTTCGCGATGCACGAGACCGGCAACACCCATGACAAGCCCTACCGCAAGTCGGCGCGGCCGGTGGGCGACACGATGGGGAAATACCACCCGCACGGCGATTCCGCGATTTACGACGCCTTGGTGCGGATGGCACAGCCCTTCTCGATGTCGCTGCCGCTTCTGGATGGTCAGGGCAACTTTGGCTCGATGGACGGCGACAATGCCGCGGCCATGCGTTATACCGAGGTCCGGATGGCCAAGGCGGCGCAGGCGCTGCTGACCGATATCGAAAAGGATACGGTCGACTTCCAGGACAACTATGACGGCAAGGACAAGGAACCGACGGTCCTGCCGGCGCGGTTCCCCAACATGCTGGTCAACGGCGCGGGCGGCATCGCCGTCGGCATGGCCACCAACATCCCGCCGCATAATCTGGGCGAGGTCGTCGATGCGACGCTGGCGCTGATCGAGGACCCGGACCTGACCAGCGAACAGCTGATGCAGTACATCCCGGCCCCCGACTTTCCCACCGGCGGGCTGATCCTCGGCCGGTCCGGCGCGCGCAAGGCCTATCTCGAGGGGCGCGGCTCGGTCATCCTGCGGGCCAAGACCCGGGTCGAGGAGATCCGCAAGGACCGCTACGCGATCGTCATCGACGAGATCCCCTATCAGGTGAACAAGTCGACGATGATCGAGAGGATCGCCGAGGCCGCCCGCGACAAGCGGATCGAGGGCATCGCCCATGTGCAGGACGAATCCGACCGGGTCGGCGTCCGGGTCGTGATCGAGCTGAAACGCGACGCGACCCCCGATGTGGTGCTGAACCAGCTGTTCCGCTTCACCCCGATGCAGACCTCCTTCGGCTGCAACATGCTGGCGCTGAACGGCGGCCGGCCCGAGACCCTGACGCTGCGCGACTTCTTGTCCCATTTCATCGCCTTCCGCGAAGAGGTCGTGGCCCGGCGCACCGCGTTCGAGCTGCGAAAGGCGCGCGAGCGCAGCCATATCCTCTGCGGTCTGGCGGTCGCGGTCTCTAATGTCGACGAGGTGGTGGCGACGATCCGCGCCTCGACCGATGCGGCCGAAGCCCGCGTCAAGCTGATGGAGCGGCGCTGGCCCGCCCAGGAGATCGCCGATTACATCAAGCTGATCGACGACCCGACCCATACCATGAACGAGGACGGCACCTACAACCTCTCCGAGATTCAGGCCCGCGCGATCCTCGATCTCAGGCTTCAGCGCCTGACCCAGATCGGGGTCAAGGAGGTCACCGACGAGCTCGAAGAACTGGCCGCCAGGATCAAGGACTATCTCGACATCCTGCGCTCGCGCGAACGGATCATGGCGATCATCGGCACCGAGCTGCGCGAGGTTCGCGAACAGTTCGCGGTGCCGCGCCGGACCGAGATCGCCGACTGGTCGGGCGACATGGAAGACGAGGACCTGATCGAGCGCGAGGACATGGTGGTGACCGTCACCCAGTCCGGCTATATCAAGCGCACGCCGCTCGCCGAATTCCGCAGCCAGAACCGCGGCGGCAAGGGGCTCGCCTCGATGGCGACCAAGGAAGACGATGTCGTCACCACGCTTTTCGTCGCCAATACCCATACCCAGCTTCTGTTCTTCACCACCGACGGGATGGTCTACGAGCTGAAATGCTGGCGCCTGCCGCAGGCGGGACGCACAGCCCGCGGCAAGGCCATCGTCAATATCCTGCCGATCGACATGGGCATATCGATTGCCGCCTTGATGAAGATCGACGAGCCCGAGGACGAGTGGGAGAACCTGCAGGTCGTCTTCGCCACCTCGGCGGGCGATGTGCGGCGCAACCGGTTGTCGGACTTCACCAATATCAAGCGCAACGGCAAGATCGCGATGAAGCTGCCCGAGGGGGTCAGCCTCGTGAATGTCTCGATCTGCGATGCTCAGGACGATGTGATGCTGGTCACGGCAACCGGCCGGGCGATCCGCTTCGCGACCACGGATGTGCGGGTCTTCTCGGGCCGCGACTCGACCGGGGTGCGGGGCATCCGGCTGGCCGAGGGTGACAGCGTGGTCTCGATGTCGGTCATCCGCCACTTCTCGGCCGATCCGGCCGAACGTGCGGCCTATCTGAAACAGCGCCGGCTGATGGCGGGCGTCACCGACGAGAATGGCGAAGCCGACGAGGATGAAGAGGCGGTCGAGGTCGGTCAGCTTTCGCCCGCGCGCTATGCCGAAATGTCGGCGGCCGAGGATCTGATCCTGACCATCACCGCGCGCGGCCAAGGCAAGATCAGTTCCAGCCACGACTACCCGGTGCGCGGCCGCGGCGGCCAGGGCGTGCAGGCCATCGACAAGGCGCTGCGCGGCGGCCCGCTGGTCGCGTCCTTCCCGGTCGAGATGGACGATCAGGTAATGCTGGCCACTTCGCGCGGGCAGTCGATCCGGGTGCCGGTCGATCAGATCAGCTTCCGCTCGCGCTCGGCCGGCGGCGTGCGGGTGCTGGATGCGGCGACGGGCGAAGAGGTCGTCTCGGTCGCGCGGATTGCCGATCAGGGCGAAAACGGGGACGAAGAGGACGTGTCGGTCGAATAAGGCCGGATCGCGTCCGCCCCGCTGCCTCAGGACGGCATGCCCCCGAAGCATCCTGCGTGTTTGCGCCATGTCGATGGCGCGGACCTGCCTGACTGACCTCCCTTCGTTCAGGACGCATAATCGCGACCGCAGGATGAAGACACTCACGGGGCTGTTTTGCAATTTGCCCCTTATGGCCCACCTGGATGCGTCCTTGCGCAAGATCCTGACGGTTTACGGGGGGCGCGGACTTCGCAGACTGCCGCACGATCCGCGCCGTGGTACCGGAAAGCGTTCCGGCGGGCGCCGGTGTGCCCATCCTCTGGTTTTGCACCGCCAGAAGATCGTCATCCGCATGCAGCCGAAGCCGGAGCCCCTTTCCTTCGCCGCCGCTGCCCGCTAGATCGGGCGCCATGACAGAGACACTTCATATCGTCGGCGGCGGCATGGCCGGGGCCGAGGCCGCCTGGCAGGCCGCCCGGGCGGGGATCGACGTGGTGATCCACGAGATGCGCCCGAAGACCGGCACCTTCGCGCATAAATCCGGCGATCTCGCCGAAATGGTCTGCTCGAACTCGTTCCGCTCGGACGACGACGAACAGAATGCCGTGGGGCTTCTTCATTGGGAGATGCGCGCGGCGGGCAGCCTGATCATGGACATGGCCGACACCCACCGCCTGCCTGCGGGCGGCGCGCTGGCCGTCGACCGCGAGGCCTTTTCGCAAGGCGTCACGACCCGGCTTATGGACCACCCGAAGATCCGGCGTGAAGATGCTGAAATCACGTCCCTTCCAGAGGACGGCCACTGGATCTTCGCGACCGGCCCGCTGACCTCGGACGCGCTGGGTCAGGCGATCCGCACCGAGACAGGCGCCGAGGCGCTGGCCTTTTTCGACGCCATCGCGCCCATCGTTCATTTCGACAGCATCGACCTCACGAAAGCCTGGTTCCAGTCGCGCTATGACAAGGGCGAGACCGAGGAAGAGCGCACCGCCTATCTGAACTGCCCGATGGACCGCGACCAGTACGAAGCCTTCATCGACGCCCTGCTGACGGCCGAGAAGACCGCATTTCACGAGGGTGAGACGGCGGGCTATTTCGACGGCTGCCTGCCGATCGAGGTGATGGCCGAGCGCGGCCGCGAGACGCTGCGCCATGGTCCGATGAAGCCGGTGGGGCTGACCAATCCGCATGCGCCCGACATCAAGGCCCATGCCATCGTCCAGCTGCGCCGCGACAATGCGCTGGGGACGCTCTACAATATCGTGGGCTTCCAGACCAAGATGAAGTACGGCGCGCAAACCGATGTTTTCCGGATGATTCCGGGGCTGGAGAATGCCCGTTTCGCGCGGCTGGGCGGCATTCACCGCAACACCTTCCTGAATTCGCCGACCCTGCTCGATGCCGAATTGCGGCTGAAATCGAAGCCCCATATCCGCTTTGCCGGACAGATCACCGGGGTCGAGGGCTATGTCGAATCCTCGGCGATGGGGCTTCTGGCCGGGCGGCTGGCCGCGGCGGCGATCCAGGGCCGCAGCCTGCCCGCGGTGCCTGCCACCACGGCGACGGGCGCGCTCGTGATCCATATCACCGGCGGCGCCGAGGCGAAGACCTTCCAGCCCATGAACGTCAATTTCGGGCTCTTCCCGCCGGTCGACGGGCTGAAGGGCGGACGGCGCGGACGGCGCGACCGCTACAAGGGCTATAGCGACCGTGCCAAAGCGGACTGGACCGCCTGGCTGGGCGCGGCGGGCTGAGCGCTTCACATTCGCGCCGCGCGCCCCATATAGGACGCGACCGCTCCCGATCCGCCGAGGCCCGATGCTCTACGTTCTCGCCCTGTTCCTGCCGCCGCTCTCGATCCTGCTGATCGGGCGTTGGTTCGTCGCGCTGGTGACGCTGGTGATCTGGATCCCGGCGATCATCTTCTCGGGCGGGCTGACCCATCCGATGTTCATCATCCTGGCCTGGATCCTAATCTTTCAGCGCGGGGCAGACCGCCGGGCGGGGCTTTAGGCACTCTGGCCCTTGCCCCCGGCGCGCGCTAGCAAAGGCGTCATGCGCACCCGCTTTGCCCCTTCTCCCACCGGCCCCCTGCATCTGGGCCATGCCTTCGCGGCCCTGACCGCGTTCGGGCGCGGCGAGATGCTGCTGAGGATCGAGGATATCGACACCGCCCGGTCACGCCCCGAATGGGAGGCGCAGATCCATGACGATCTGACCTGGCTCGGGCTCGACTGGCCGCGCCCGGTGCTGCGCCAGTCCGAGCGGCTCGCGGCCTATCGCGCCGCGCTCGACCGGCTGGGGGCGATGGGGCTGACCTATCCCTGCCGCTGCCGCCGCAGCGATATCCGCGCCGCCCTGTCGGCACCGCAGGCGGGCGCGCCGGTATTGGGACCCGACGGGCTGGTCTATCCCGGTACCTGCCGGGGGCGAAGGCTGGCAGAAGCCGGGCCCGGGGACGCGATCCGGCTCGACATGGCCCGGGCGCTCGAGCGGCTGGGCCCCGCCCTGCCCGGCTTCACCGAGACCGGGCCCGCACAGCCGGGACGGCACCGGCTTGACGCGCGCGCGCTGATCGAAACCGTGGGCGATGTGGTTCTCG
Source organism: Rhodovulum sp. MB263 (assembly GCF_002073975.1). Lineage (NCBI taxonomy): Bacteria > Pseudomonadati > Pseudomonadota > Alphaproteobacteria > Rhodobacterales > Paracoccaceae > Rhodovulum > Rhodovulum sp. MB263. Next base: position 2,041,120 of record NZ_CP020384.1, read on the forward strand.
CCCGGCGCGATCTGGGCACCTCCTACCATCTGGCCGTGGTGGTCGATGACGCCTTCCAGCAGATCGACGAGGTCACGCGCGGCGAGGATCTGTTCGAGGCGACCCCGATCCATGTGCTGCTGCAGGCGCTGCTGGGCCTGCCGACGCCTGCCTATCACCACCACCGGCTGATCCTGGACGCGGCCGGCAAGCGGCTGGCCAAGCGCGACGACGCCCGCGCCATCGCCGCCTATCGCACCGAGGGGGCAACGCCTGCCGACATCCGCCGCATGGTCGGGCTTTAATCCGCCATCGGCGACAGGATCTCGACCTCGGCCCCGTCGCGGATCGCGGTGTAGAAACAGCTCCGGCGGTTTGTATGGCAGGCCGGGCCCGCCTGCTCGACCAGCACCAGCAGGCAGTCGCGGTCGCAATCGACGCGCATCTCGATCAGGCGCTGGACATGGCCGCTGGTCTCGCCCTTGACCCAGAAGGCCTGGCGCGAGCGCGACCAGTAGGTGACGCGCCCGGTTTCCAGCGTGCGCGCCACCGCCTCGGCATTCATCCAGGCCATCATCAGCACCGTTCCGGCCTCGTCCTGGGCAATGGTCGGGATCAGCCCGTCCGCATTATAGGTGAGGCTCGCTGGGTCGAAGGCCATTCGGGAACTCCTTTGAATTCGGGCGCGCGCGGGTTATTTAGGAAAGATGCGCGGGGAAGGAAACGCCATGCAGGCCCAGAACGATCTGATCAAGCTCTATTCGCAGAAGATCCTGGCACTCGCCGCCGAGATCCCGCATCTCGACCGGCTCGAGGCGCCGATGGGCACGGCGCGCAAGCGCTCGCCGCTTTGCGGCTCGACGGTCACGGTCGATCTCGATGTCAGGGACGGGCGGATCATACGCTTCGGGCAGGATGTGAAGGCCTGTGCGCTCGGTCAGGCCGCGGCCTCGGTCGTGGGCTCGGCCATCATCGGATGCAGCCGCGCCCAGATCGAGACCGCGCGCGACCAGTTGCACGCGATGCTGAAGCAGGAGGGCCCGGTGCCCGCCGCCCCCTTCGAGGGGCTCGAGGTGCTGCTGCCCGCACGGGACTACAAGAACCGCCATGCCTCGATCATGCTGTCGCTCGAAGCCACGCTCGATGCCTTCGACGCGGCCGAGGCCGCAGCCTCCTGCGCCTGAGCCACGGGCTCCGTTCCCCAAGAGAAGATTGCAGCCTCGGGTTCGCGCATGGCCCGAACCGGCAGGACGATGCGCCCGGGCGCGGCGCAGCCCGTAAGGCCGAGCGCCGGGACCGAGGTCCCTGCGCTCGACCGGATCAGCGGGTGATGAGTTCGGGCCCCATCAGCGATGTCGGCAGCCAGGTCGAGATCCAGGGCACATAGGTCACCAGGATCAGGAACACGAAAAGCACCGCGAGGAAGGGCAGCGCCGCGCGCACCACCCGCATCATCGGCATGCCCGCCACACCCGAGGTGACGAAGAGGTTCAGCCCGACCGGCGGCGTGATCATCCCGATCTCCATGTTCACCACCATGATGATGCCGAGGTGGATCGGATCGACGCCCAGCTCGACGGCGATCGGGAAGACCAGCGGTGCCACGATCACGATCAGCCCCGAGGGCTCCATGAACTGGCCGCCGATCAGCAGGATCACGTTGACCACGATCAGGAACATGATCTTGCCGAAACCGGCCTCGAGCATCGCGCCGGCGATCTTCTGCGGGACCTGCTCGTCGGTCAGCACATGCTTGAGGATCAGCGCATTGGCGATGATGAACATCAGCATGATCGTGAGCTTGGCCGCATCGAGGAGCGTGCGCCTCGTGTCGCGGTGGATGAAGCCGGTCAAAAGCGCCTGCGGCTTCTGCCAGAGCGCCACGGGCCCGCGCCCGTCCCGCGGTTTCAGCGGGCCCATGTCGCGATAGACGAAGATCGCGATCAGGAAGGCATAGACCGAGGCGACCGCGGCGGCTTCGGTCGGCGTGAAGATGGCCGAGGCGACGCCCGGAATGCCGTAGATGCCGCCCATGATGATGGCGATCAGCATCAGCCCCCAGAAGGCCTCGCGGAAGCTTTCCCAGACCTCGCCCCAGCCCTGCCATTCGCCCTTGGGCATGCCCTTGACATGGGCCATCACATAGATCGCGGTCATCAGCATCAGGCCCGCGAGGGTGCCGGGGATGACGCCCGCGAGGAACATCCGCCCGACCGAGACATCGGTCGCCGAGGCATAGACCACCATCACGATGGAGGGCGGGATGAGAATGCCCAGCGTGCCCGCGTTGCAGATCACCCCGGCCGCGAAATCGCGGCTGTAGCCGACCTTGCGCATCGCCGCGATCACGATCGAGCCGATGGCGACCACGGTCGCGGGCGACGAACCCGAGAGGGCTGCGAACAGCATGCAGGCAAAGACGCCCGCGATGGCCAGCCCGCCCCGCATATGCCCGACGCAGGCGATGGCAAAGCGGATGATCCGCCGCGCGACGCCGCCCGTCGACATGAAGCTCGAGGCCAGGATGAAGAAGGGAATGGCCAGAAGCGTGTAATGCCCCGCCATCGCCTGATAGAGCGACTGCGCCACCGCGGCCAGCGAGGTATCGGAAAACAGCAGCAGGAAGATGATCGAGGCCATGCCCAGCGAGACCGCGATCGGCACGCCGATCAGGAGAAACCCGACAACCATGACAAACAACAACACGACATGCATGGTTCAGGCGTCCTTCTCGCGGGCGGCTTCCTCGACCGCGTCTTCGGCTTCATGGCTGACGATCAGCCCCTGCTGGCGGCCGGTGACGATCCGGAATGCCGCCTCGACCAGCCTGTACAGCATCATCGCCACGCCGAAGGGAATGATCGCATAGGGCACGGCGATAGGGAGTTTCTCGTAAGGGTCCTCGCCCTCGGGCAGGAACAGATATTCCAGCGGCGCGCGCAGGATCTCGGGCAGCGGGATCCGTTCGGTCGGCACGTAGCCGCGATAATCCCAGGGCTTAAGTTCCTTGAGGCCGGTCGGGAACCAGTGCCCGGTGGTCGGCGGAAGGTTGGCAAAGGGCGCCCAGTAATCCCAGGCCCCCTTCATCATCAGCGCCGCATAGACCAGGCAGATCGCCACCGCGACCAGCGACAACAGCCGCTGGCTTCGCGACGACACCATGTTGAGGACTGCGTCCACGCCGAGGTGCATGGTGATCTTGAAGCCATAGGCGATGCCGAACAGCACCAGCCAGGCAAACAGGGTCAGCGTCAGCTCGAGGCTCCAGACCAGGCTTGCGTTAAAGCCGTAACGCAGCACCACGTTGACAAAGGTGACCAGCACCATGAGCCCCAGAAGAAGGGCGATCACCGTCTCTTCGACGGCATGAACCGCGCGCCCCAGCGCGGTCCTTGGCCGATAGGCTCCACTCATCGCCCCAAGCCTCCCTCTGGCATGGCGAAACCGCGCCGGGAACGGCGGCCCCCTGACGGAAGCCGCCGCCCTGCACGGTCACAAAGCGTCAGTATTGTTCGTTGATTTCCTGCGCCACCGCGATGGCATCGGCACCGACATCGGCCTCGAACTGGGCCCAGACCGGTTTCATGACGTCAACCCAGGCCTGACGCTGCTCGGGCGTCAGCGTGCGCACCGTGGTGCCCGCCTCGATGATCGCCTGCTTGGCCGCTTCGTTGACATTGGTCGATTCGGTGTTCCGCTCGACCGTCACCTCCTGCAGGATCGTGGCAAGCTGGTCGCGGATCTCGGGATCGAGCCCCTCCCACCATTCGACCGAGGTCACGACCATGTAGTCGATCACGCCGTGATTGGATTCGGTGATGCCGTCCTGCACCTCGAAGAATTTCTGGGTGTAGATGTTCGACCAGGTATTCTCCTGGCCGTCGACGACGCCGGTCTGCAACGCGCCATAGACCTCGGAGAAGGCCATCGGCTGCGGGCTGGCATCGAGCGCCTCCATCTGCGCCACCAGCACGTCCGAGGCCTGCACCCGGAATTTCAGCCCTTTGGCATCCCCGGGCAGCAGCAGCGGCTTGTCGGCCGAGAACTGCTTGAGCCCGTTATGCCAGAAGGCCAGCCCCAGAAGGCCCCGGCGCATCATCGACTGCTTCATCGCCTCGCCGGTCTCGGAGGTCTGGAACGCGTCGATGGCGTCCATGTTCTTGAACATGAAGGGCAGATCGAAGATCCGCAGCTTCTTGGTGTATTTCTCGAATTTCGACAGCGACGGCGCGGCCATCTGCACATCGCCGTTCAGCATCGCCTCCAGCACCTTGTCGTCATCGTAAAGCGTGGTGTTGGGATAGACCTCCATGCAAACCTTGCCGTCCATCTCCTTGTTGACCCGCGAGGCGAGCAGGTCGGCGGCAAGCCCCTTGGGGCTGGTCGCGCTGGTCACATGGCTGAACTTGATCACGGTCTCGCCCGGATCGCAGTCCGCAAGAGCGGCTCCGGCGGACAGGGTCAGCGCCATGGCCGTGGCGACGGTAGTCAGAGCTTTCATGCGATCCTCCCTTGAGATCTGTTTTGGTGTCTGACGCCCTCCCCCTCGAGGACGCAGGCCCGGTTTATTGCCGATGATACATCTAGTCTCAAGTGGAACCAATTGCCCATACTAGGGAACTGCGCGCAAAAGTCGCCCCCCCTGGGAACCCGCCTGTCAAAGCCCTTGCCGGTCGATTGCGGCCATTCCTCCGGTCAGAAACGGTTGCACGCGGTTTCTCGTCGACCGGCCGCCGCATCCCGCAGTTGGCCGAATTGCGCGAAAGCCCCGCAATCCCTGTCCGTGGCGCCGGAATTGCGGTGGCGCGGTCGTGGGCATCCTGCCGGGGCCGAGGCGCAATCGGAAACCGGGATTGTCGAAATGGCAACCGGTATTCGAGGCAATATCGCCTCCGCTCCCGCCATCGCCCGGCGCCGTGAGATCGATGTGTCGGAGCGAAGCCCGCACTCCTGCGGCCATGCGAGGGCCACTGGCAGAGATGCGCCGCAACCGCGGACGGGCCAGAGGCATGTCGGCAAAGGTCACCGAGAGAGACCGCGTGCACTGCAATCTGCCGGGTCTGATCTTTTCCTTGCCAGATTTTAATATTCTTCCAAATATCAAAAGAACTAAAGGCGATTGCACCGGAGAATGTATCGCCGCCGGGAAGACATTCTGCCCTGGCCGCGCGGAAGACATGATGTCCCTATCGGTGATGCGGCATGGTTTCGCCCCGGACATTCCCGCTTGATTTGAGTCATGGTGGCGGCTACCGCAATTGGCGAAAACCTGGCCCGCCGGGTGATAACGGCATTGCGACCTGCCTGAGGCCGCTATTGGGGTTTTCCCGCCCGAGAAGGACACCTAGAAGGAGGAACGGGGCATCTGCCCCGTCACGTGACACTGATGAACCAGCAGACTGCCGTGACAGAGCCCGCCAAGAAAACCCTGCCCGATGCGCAGACCGTGACCGAGGTCCGCCACTATACCGACCGGTTGTTCTATTTTCGCACGTCGCGGCCGCAATCGCTGCGGTTCCGTTCGGGCGAGTTCGTGATGATCGGGCTGCCCGGCGATAACGGCAAGCCGATCATGCGCGCCTATTCGATCGCCTCGCCCTCCTGGGATGACGGGCTCGACTTCTATTCGATCAAGGTCCAGGACGGCCCGCTGACCTCGAAGCTGCAGCATATCCAGCCCGGCGACGAGATCATCCTGCGGCCCAAGCCCGTCGGCACGCTAGTCCTGGACGCGCTCCTGCCCGGCAAGCGGCTGTGGTTCCTCGCGACCGGCACCGGCATCGCCCCCTTCGCCAGCCTGATGCGCGACCCCGATACCTATGAGCGGTATGACGAGGTCATCATGATGCATACCTGCCGCGAGGTGGCGGAACTGGAATTCGGGCGCCAGCTGGTCGAGAGCCTGCCCGAAGACCCGCTGATCGGGGAATTCGTCGGCAACAAGCTGAAATACTACCCCACGACCACCCGTGAGACCTCGAAATGGATGGGGCGGGTCACCGACAACCTCGCCTCGGGCAAGGTCTTCGCCGATCTCGGCCTCGCGGGCACGCAGATGGATCCGGCCACCGACCGCGCCATGGTCTGCGGCTCGCTCGATTTCAACAAGGACGTGATGGCGATCATGGAAGGCTGGGGCCTCAATGAGGGCGCCAATTCCGAGCCTGCCGAATATGTGGTCGAGAAGGCCTTCGTCGGCTGACATCCCGCCATCAGGCAGCTTCAGATGCGCCCTGTCCGGATCTCTCCCCGGGCGGGGCGTTTCTGTATCCGGGGCGACAGATCCGCGCAGCGAGATAAAAAAACCGCCGCACTCCCGGGCAGGAGGCGGCGGTCAGGAAGCGGTCCGGCGCACGGAAGAGGCAGACTTCGAAACGACCCGGGGACGGGTCCGGCACTGGACAGCAGGCAGAGGGAACAGTCTCAGACGAGGCCCGGCAGATGCAGCCCCGCGATCAGCAGAACCATCAGTGCAGCAGCTCCCGCGGCGTCCTGCCAAAGCGTGGCGCGGCAGCGGTTCAGAACGGATCTCAGCTCGGTCAGCATGGGTTTGGGCTCCCGTTTGATCGGTGTTGCCATTTTGTTCTCATTTTCAGGGGTGCCTGTAAAGAACTTTTTAGGAACATTTTGATTTGCCTTCCGAATCAGCTCGTTAACCGACCTTGATAAGACGAATCGCCTTGTCGCGCTCCATCAGCCAGAGCAGCACGCGCACCGCCTGCCCGCGCGGCCCGGCAAGTTCCGGATCCTCGGCCAGAAGCCTGCGCGCATCGCTTTGCGCGACCGCCATCAGCCCCGCCTGCCGTTCCAGATCGGCGATGCGAAAGCGCGGCAGGCCCGATTGCGCCGTGCCGATCAGATCGCCCGCGCCACGCATCGCCAGGTCTTCCTCGGCGATCCGGAACCCGTCCTCGGTCTCGCGCAGGATTTCCAGCCGCCGCCGCCCCGCCTCTCCCAAGGGCGCCTGATACATCAGAAGGCAAGTCGAGGCCGCCGCCCCGCGCCCGACCCGGCCGCGCAGCTGGTGCAACTGCGCCAGCCCGAAGCCCTCGGCCCGCTCGATCACCATGATCGAGGCATTGGGCACGTCCACGCCGACCTCGATCACCGTGGTTGCGACCAGAACCGAGGTCTCGCCCTGCTGAAAGGCGCGCATCGCGGCGTCCTTCTCGGCGGGCGGCAGCTGCCCATGCACCAGCCCGACCTTCTCGCCGAAGACCGCGCGCAACCGCTTGAAGCGTTCCTCGGCGGCGGTCAGGTCCGAGACCTCGGATTCCTCGACCAGCGGACAGACCCAATAGGCCTGCCGCCCCTCGGCCACCGCCTTCTGCAGATGCGCCACCACCTCGTCCATCCGCTCGACCGAGACCAGCGCGGTCTTGACCGGGGTCCGGCCCGGCGGCTTCTCGTCCAGAACCGAGACGTCGAGATCGCCGTAGCCCGCCAGCGCGAGGCTGCGCGGGATCGGGGTCGCGGTCATCACCAGCATGTCGACGCCCCGCCCCTTGGCGCCAAGCTCCAGCCGCTGGGCCACGCCGAAGCGGTGCTGTTCGTCGACGATGGCGAGCCTGAGATCGCGGAAGGCCACATCCTTCTGGAAAACCGCATGGGTGCCCACCAGCACCTGGATCTCGCCCGAGGCCAGCGCCGCCAGCTTGGTCTCGCGCTCGCGCCCCTTGTCGCGGCCGGTCAGGATCCCGATCCCCACGCCCGCGCTTTCGGCCAGCGGCGACAGGCTTTCCAGATGCTGGCGGGCGAGGATCTCGGTCGGGGCCATCATCACGCCCTGCCCGCCCGCCTCGACCGCGACCAGAAGCGCCATCCACGCGACCAGCGTCTTGCCCGCGCCGACATCGCCCTGCAAAAGCCGGGTCATCCGCGCCTCGGCCGCCATATCCGCGGCAATCTCCGCCATCGCACGGCTCTGGGCCCCGGTCGGACGGAAGGGCAGCGCCGCCAGCGCCTTCTGCCGCAGCAGCCCGTCGCCCTGGCTTGCCCGGCCCTTGCCGCGACGCTGATCGGCCCGCGCCAGCGCCAGCGTGACCTGATGGGCCAGCAATTCGTCATAGGCCAGCCGCTGCCGCGCGGGTGCGGTGGCCGCGATGTCGCGCGCGGATTGCGGTGCATGGGCGGCCATCACAGCCGCGCGCCAGCCCGGCCAGCCTTCGCGTACCAGAAGCGCCGGATCGATCCATTCGGGCAGATCGGGCGCGCGGGTCAGCGCCGAGGCCACCGCCTTCGTCATCGTCTTCAGCGTGAGCCCGGCCGTCAGCGGATAGACCGGCTCGAATTCCGGGATCTCCCCGGCCTCGCCCGGCGGCAGGATATGATCGGGATGGGCGATCTGCGCCATGCCGTCGAATATCTCGAGCCTGCCCGAGATGATCCGCCGCGCGCCTTCGGGCAGGATCTTCGTCAGATAATCGCCGCGGGCATGGAAGAAGACAAGCTGGAAGGCCGTCGCCGCATCCTGAACCTGGATGCGATAGGGCCGCCCCTTTCGCGGCGCGAGCATATGGGCGCCGACCAGAACCTCGACCGTCGCGACCTCGCCCGGCGCCAGCCCGTCGATGGTCTCTACGGGGCGGCGGTCGATGCCGCTATGGGGCAGCGTGAAGATCAGGTCGCGCGGCTTCTCGACCCCGAGCTGGGCCAGCAGCCTGACCGATTTCGGCCCGATCCCGTCCAGCGTGTCGAGCGCCCCGAACAGCGGGAACAGGATATCGGGCCGACCGCTCATGCGCCCTCGATCAGCGCCAGCCAGCCGTCCTCGTCGACGGTCTCGATCCCCAGTTCCCCGGCCTTCTTCGCCTTCGAGCCGGCCCCGGGGCCCAGCACGACAAGATCTGTCTTCTTCGAGACCGAGCCCGCGACCTTGGCCCCCAGCGCCTCGGCCCGCGCCTTGGCCTCGGCCCGGCTCATCTTCTCGAGCGTGCCGGTAAAGACCACGGTCTTGCCCGCGACCGGGCTGTCGACGGCCGCCCTAGGCGCCACCGGCGCGACCGTCAGATGCGCGACCAGCCGGTCGATCGAGGCACGCTCGGCCTCCTGATGGAAAGCGGTGATCAGCGAGGTAGCCATCACCGTGCCGACCCCGTCAATGGACAAAAGCGCCTCCCATTCCGGGCCCTCGCCGGCGGTGGCATGGGTGACCGCCGCCTCGAAGGCCTCCCATGTCTGGAAGTTGCGGGCCAGAAGGTCGGCCGCGGCCTCGCCCAGATGGCGAATGCCGAGCGCGAAGATCAGCCGGTCGAGCGGGATCGTCCGCCGCGTTTCGATTGCCGTAAAGAGGTTCGTGGCTGATTTCTCGCCCCAGCCCTCGCGGTTCTTCAACTGCTGCAGGCCTTCGCCGTAACGCGCCTCAAGCTCGAAGATGTCGGCGGGCTCCCTGATCCAGCCATCCTTGTAAAGCGCCTCGACCTGTTTCGCGCCCAGCCCCTCGATGTCGAAGGCGCCACGGCTGACGAAATGCTTGAGCCGCTCGACCGCCTGGGCCGGACAGATCAGTCCGCCCGAACAGCGCCGGACCGCATCGCCCTCTTCGCGGATCGCCTCCGAGCCGCATTGCGGGCAGGTTTCGGGAAAGCGGTAGGGCGCCGTGCCCTCGGGGCGTTTCGCGAGATCGACATCGGCCACCTTCGGGATCACGTCGCCCGCGCGATAGACCTGCACCCAGTCGCCCTCGCGGATGTCCTTGCCGCCCCGGATCTCGTTGCCCTTCGAATCGCGGCCCGCGATGTAATCCTCGTTATGGAGCGTCGCGTTCGAGACCACGACGCCGCCCACCGTCACCGGATGGAGCCGCGCCACCGGCGACAGCGCCCCGGTGCGGCCGACCTGGATCTCGATCCGGTCGAGCCGGGTCCAGGCAAGCTCGGCGGGGAATTTGTGGGCGATGGCCCAGCGGGGCGTGGTCGCGCGGAAGCCCAGCCGCTCCTGCAAGGCAAGCTCGTTCACCTTGTAGACCACGCCATCGATGTCATAGCCCAGCGTCGCGCGGCGCTGTTCGATCCCGGCGTAATGTGCGGCCAGTGCCTCGGGGCCATCGCAGAGCACCGTCAGCGGATTGACCTGAAAGCCCAGCGTTTTCAGCCGCCCGATCGCCTCCATCTGGGTCGTGGCCAGGGGCACCGAGACCTCGCCCCAGGCATAGGCGAAGAATTTCAGCGGCCGGGAGGCGGTGACGGAGGGGTCGAGCTGGCGCAACGAGCCGGCTGCGGCATTGCGCGGGTTGGCGAAGGTCCTGGCCCCGGCCCCGGTCTGACGCGCGTTCAGCGCCTCGAAATCGGCATGGGCCATATAGACCTCGCCGCGGACCTCGAGGATGTCGGGAGCGCCCGTCAGTGTCGCCGGGATGTCGGCGATGGTGCGGGCATTGGCGGTGACATTCTCGCCGACCTCGCCATCGCCCCGGGTCGCCGCCTGAACCAGCCGACCGCCTTCATAGCGCAGGGACAGCGAGAGCCCGTCGATCTTGGGCTCGGCCGTGTAGAGGAGTGCCGCGTCATCGGCAAGGCCCAGATAGCGGCGGATACGGGCATCGAACTCGGCCACATCCGTGCTGTCGAAGGCGTTGGCCAGTGACAGCATGCGCCGGACATGCGCGACCTTGGCGAAGCCCTCTGCGGGGGCGGCCCCGACCCGGTCCGACGGGCTGTCAGGACGCTTGAGCGCCGGGAATCGGGCCTCGATGGCCGCATTGCGACGCTTGAGCCCATCATAGGCTGCGTCCGACAGCGTGGGCGCGTCTTCCTGGTGATAGGCGGCATCGGCCCTGACAATGGCCTCGGCCAGCCGGGCCAGCTCTGCCCGCGCTTCGCTCTCCGACAGCGTTTCGACTGGACGTTCGTCGGTCATTCCGACCCCCCGCATTGCCCCTTGCAGAGTGATAGGGGGCCGGCGGCCGGATTTCCAGCGGATGCGTTCGCCGCCTCAGGCGCCGAGCGCGAAAGAGCCTGACATGGCCTGATCCGGCTCGGGGTCGCGCAGCACATAGCCCCGGCCCCAGACCGTCTCGATATAGGTTTCGCCGCCGGTGGCCTGGGCCAGCTTCTTGCGAAGCTTGCAGATGAAGACGTCGATTATCTTCAGCTCGGGCTCGTCCATGCCGCCATAGAGATGGTTCAGGAACATCTCCTTGGTGAGGGTCGTCCCCTTCCGGAGCGAGAGCAGTTCGAGCATCTGGTATTCCTTGCCGGTCAGATGCACCGGCTTGCCCTCGACCTCGACCGTCTTGGCGTCGAGATTGACCTCGATCTTGCCGGTGCTGATCACCGACTGGGAATGGCCCTTCGAGCGGCGGATGATGGCATGGATGCGCGCCACCAGCTCTTCGCGATGGAACGGCTTGGTCATGTAGTCATCGGCGCCGAAGCCGAAGCCCTTGATCTTGTTCTCGGTATCGGCGGCCCCCGACAGAATGAGGATCGGAGTGTCGATTCTCGCCAGCCGCAGCTGGCGCAGGACCTCGTGGCCGTTCATGTCGGGCAGATTGAGGTCAAGAAGAATCAAATCGTAGTCATAGAGCTTTGCGAGATCTATGCCCTCCTCCCCAAGGTCCGTGGTATAGACGTTGAGGTTGGCATGGGTCAGCATAAGCTCGATGCTCTTCGCTGTGGACGGATCATCTTCCACCAACAGAACGCGCATGGCTAGGTCTCCGTTAAGTACCGTGGACTTTGTCGAAACCTGACGAACAATGGTTAATTGCACGTTACCTTAATATTTACCCTAGCATTTGCAATTTATGGTTGTCCATACGCAATCTGACTCATCCACTTCACGGCTCGGTTCGACGTGTGGATTTCAGCGATGTGACCTTCAGTCCGGCGATGCCGTGATCGCGCACCGCCTTCTTCCAACTACCGAATTCTTCACAAGAAAGTTTATAGCGGTCAAGCGCTTCCTCCTCGGAAATGAGCCCTGCGGCAACCGCCTTGACGACGGCCGCCTTGCGGCTGGCCACCCAGCGCCGCGTATCAACCGGAGGAAGATCGGCCCGGCTCATCGTGCTGCCGTCGGGCAGGTTAACGGTGCGCGGTCCATCGATGCGTTTCAGGAACATGCCTACTTATCCCTTGCAAATCCGGCGTGAGGGTGGCGTTTTCCTGCTTAAAGGAGGGTGAAGGCGGGACTTGAGAGTATCTCGCATTTTCCTATATTGTCCGAGACTTGTTCCCTGGAGTTCCCAAGATGCCTCTCGACGGCGCCGCGCGCCCTCTGAACTCGCTGGGCTTTGCGAAGCCCGAATCCGAAACCCGCGTCCTCGTTGCCATGTCAGGCGGGGTCGACAGTTCGGTCGTGGCCGCGCTGCTGGCCGAGCAGGGCTATGACGTCGTGGGAATCACCTTGCAGCTTTACGACCACGGCGCGGCGCTGGCCAAGAAGGGCGCCTGCTGCGCCGGCCGCGACATCCATGACGCGCGGCGCGTGGCCGAAAGCGTGGGCTTCCCGCATTACGTGCTCGACTACGAGAACGTGTTCCGCGACGCGGTGATCGAGGAATTCGCCGACAGCTATCTTGCCGGCGCGACCCCGGTGCCCTGCATCCGCTGCAACGAGCGCGTGAAGTTCCGCGACCTTCTGGCGACGGCCAGGGATCTCGAGGCCGACTGCATGGCAACGGGCCATTACATCCAGCGCAAGATCGGGCCGAACGGACCCGAACTTCATTGCGCGGCCGATCCGGCGCGCGATCAGTCCTATTTCCTGTTCTCGACCACGCCCGACCAGCTGGACTATCTGCGCTTCCCGCTGGGGCATCTGCCCAACAAGGATGCGACCCGGGCGCTCGCGGCGAAATACGGCCTTCCGGTGGCCGACAAGCCCGACAGCCAGGACATCTGCTTCGTGCCCGAGGGCAATTACGCCTCGGTGATCGAGAAGCTGCGCCCGGGCGCGGCCGAGCCGGGCGACATCGTCCATGTCGATGGCAGGGTGCTGGGCAGCCATCGCGGCGTGATCCATTACACGATCGGCCAGCGCCGGGGGCTTGGCATCGGTGGTCTCGACGAGCCGCTATATGTCGTGCGGCTCGATGTCGACGCCCGCCAGGTGGTGGTGGGGCCGAAGGAAATGCTTGCCACCCGGATCGTCCCGGTGCGAGAGATCAACTGGCTGGGCGACCGGCCGCTGAACGCAGAGCCCGAATGGGAGGTGTCGGTCAAGGTCCGTTCGACCCGCCCGCCCCGCAGTGCGATCCTGCGCCCGCTTTCGGACACCGAGGCCGAGGTCGAGCTGCTGACACCGGAAGAAGGGGTCAGCCCCGGCCAGGCCTGCGTTCTGTATGAAACCGGCAACAGTCGGGTATTGGGCGGCGGCTGGATCTGGCGCGGTCACAATCGGGGTTGAGGCGCCATGCGCGACATGCATCCTGCCCCGGTCAGATAGAATGGAGGATACACGGATGCGCTCTTGGCTTGCCCCTGCTCTTGTCGGGGCTCTTCTGGCCCCGCCCCTCTGGGCCGACGCGAGCCGCGACGAGAGGCTCGAGGCGGCGCATGACTATGTCCATCGCGCCGTGTCCGACATGGATCTCGAGGAGATCGTGCGCTCGATGTGGCGCCCGACCGTCGCCAGTATCGAGGCCTCGGGCAACCGGCTCACGACATCGCAGCTCCGCCGGATAGAAACCCTGTATTACGATATATATACGGATCGCCTGCGTGCGCTGATGCTGGAGCAGGATGAATTGATGGCCGACCTGATGACACTGGACGAAATCGAGGCCCTGCGCGATTTCTATGCCACGCCCGAGGGGCGTTCGGTCATGCAGAAACTGCCGAAAATCCTGAACGCGCAGCAGCCGCAGATCATCGAGCTGGTGAAAAGCACGATGCCCGAGGTCCTTTCGCAGATGCAGGGAATCATCGAAAAGCCCTGACGAGGCCGTCAGGGGGTGCCGCGCGGCTCTCGGCGGTCGCTGTCGATCCCGTCCATGACCGCGCGCGCCGCCCGCAGCCCCGGCTTCTCGCCGCCCTGACCCAGACGCTTCATCGTCAGCCGCATCGCCTCGAGCTGGGGCGCCCGGTAGGCCGGATCTTCCAGAAGAAGGCAAAGTGCGGCGGTGATCGGACCGGGCTGGCAATCGGCACCGAGGAATTCGGGCACGGCTAGGGTCTCGCTGACGATATTCACGAGGGTCACGGTCGGCAGCCGCAGCATCCGGCCGATGATCTGGCGGCTGAGCCAGTTCATGTCATAGGCGATGACCATGGGCGTATCGGTGGCCGCCAGCTCCAGCGAGACCGTGCCCGACGCCGCCAGCGCGAGATCGGCCGCGGCAAAGGCCGCCCGCTTGTCCCTGGCCGCGCCCGCCGGATCGGCGCGCGGGTCGATCACCAGCGGCGTGCCGGGCCAGCCGGCGCTCTGCCCGGCCACCAGCTCCGCAACGCCCGGCGCGGCGGGCAGTACGATCCGCAGCTCGGGATGCTGGGCCAGCACCGTCTGCAGCGCCTGCCCGAAAACCGGGGCCAGGCGCGCGACCTCGCCCCGGCGCGAGCCCGGCAGCACCAGACAAAGCGGGGCCTCGGGGTCAATGCCGTGGCGGGCGCGAAAGGCAAGCGCGTCTTCGGGTGTCGCGCGCGGCGCGGCCACGACCGGATGGCCGACGAAATCGCAGCGCAGCCCCGCAGCCTCCATATAAGGCGGCTCGAACGGGAACAACGCCAGCACCTGGTCGATCACCCCGGCCATGCGCCCGGCGCGCCCCGGACGCCAGGCCCAAACCGTCGGCGCGACGTAATGCACGGTCCGCACATGATGGCTTTGCGCCTTCACCCGGCGCGCCACGCGCAGGCAGAAATCGGGGCTGTCGATGGTAATCAGCGCATCGGGCGAGAGCCGCACCACCTCGGCCGCGCATTGGTTGATCCGGCGCATCAGCGCCGAATAGCGCGGCAGCACCTCGGCAATGCCCATCACCGAAAGCTCGTCCATCGGAAACAGGCTTTCCAGCCCCTCGGCCGCCATCTGCGGCCCGCCGACGCCGAAGAAGGCGACCTTTGGATCGAGCTGGCGCAGCCCCGCCATCAGCGCCGCCCCGAGCGCATCGCCCGAAGCCTCGCCCGCGATCAGGAAAATCCGGGTCACGGCTCGCGGATCCAGAGGAACAGCCCCAGCGCATCGGCCCGGGCAAGCGTCTCGTCCGGCTCGAGCACAAGCACGCCCCCGGCCTCGACCGCGATCCCCGCAAGCCCGGCGCGATGCGCCGCCTCGAGCGTGGCGGGGCCGATGGAAGGCAGATCGATGCGACGTTCCTGCCCGGGCTTCGGCGCCTTGCACAGAACGCCCTTCGCGCCCTTGGGGTCGGGGCGGCAGGCGCCCGCGACATCCGCGACCCAGGCCAGCATCGCATCGGTGCCGGGCAGGGTCTCGACCGCGAGGCAAAGCCCCTGCGCCACCACCGCGCCCTGCCCCAGATCGGAGCCGCCAAGCGCCGCCACGATAGCGGCCGCGCGCGCAGCATCGCGCCGGTCGGCCTCGGAGGGCTGGGCCGCGGTCGGGATACCGGGCGGCGGCAGCAGCCCGGGCGCCACCTCATCGGCGCCGACGACCTCGAAGCCGTCCTCCTCGAACAGAGCGATCACCGCGCGCAGCGCGCCATCGTCGCCCTGGGCCAGCAGCGGCAGGATGCGGGGCAGCATCTGCGCGGTGCGCGGATCGATCCGTTCGGGCTCGAGCCGGGGCCGGTGCACCGTCCCGGCCAGCACCACCCGGCGCATGCCGCGCTCGTGCAGCAGATCGAACAGCAGCGCCAGTCGCTCCAGCGCGAAGGTCTCGACCGGCCAGTGCCCGGCTTCGGCCATCTCGTAGCCCTCGACCTGGGCGATCAGGAAGGGCGTGCCCGCGGCTTCCATGGCGCGGGCGAGATGGGCGGGCAGCGCGCCGCTTCCGGCGATCAGGGCAGTCGGAATGCCGGTCATGGCTTCGGCGTCAGGAAAGAGCGGTCGGTCTCGGCCAGCACGAAATCGACCATCTGCCGCACATGATCGCTGTCGGTCGCAGCGGCAAGCCGCTCGGCCCGGTCATGGAAGGTGCCATCGCCGGTCGCGAGCTCCTGGAAGGCCGCGCGCAGCGCCGAGATCTCCTCGCGCGAGACGCCGCGGCGCTTGAGACCGATCAGGTTCAGCCCGTCCAGCACGCCACGCGGTCCCTGGACCAGACCGAAGGGGATCACGTCATTGGTGACCATGGTCACCGCGCCGATGATGGCGCCCTCGCCCACGCGCACCCATTGGTGGATGCCCGACAGCCCGCCGATCACGACATTGTCGCCGATGATGCAATGCCCGGCCAAAGCCGCGTGATTGGCCATGATGACGCCATTGCCGACCTGGACGTCATGACCGACATGGCTGCCGGTCATGAACAGGCAGTCATCGCCGACCCGGGTGATGCCGCCCCCGCCCTCGGTGCCGGTATTCATCGTCACCGCCTCGCGGATGCGGTTGCGCCTGCCGACGATCAGCCGGGTCTTCTCGCCGCGGAATTTGAGATCTTGCGGGATGTCGCCGATATTGGCGAAGGGAAAGATCTCCGTCCCCTCGCCGATTTCGGTCAGTCCGGTCACGATGGCATGGCTTTTCACCACCACGCCGGGGCCGAGACGCACCTCGGGCCCGATCACCGAGAACGGGCCGATGACGGCCCCGGGGCCGATCTCGGCCCCCGCCTCGACGATGGCCGAAGGGTGGATCGTCGCACTGGGGTCGATCGCCATGCGGATTACTCCGGGTTGATATCCATCATCGCAGTGAATTCGGCCTCGGCCGCGATCTCGCCGCCGACCTTGGCCACACCTTCGAATTTCCAGATCTTGACCTTCTTCGAGCCGCCGCGCTTGACCGTCACATGCAGCTCGAGCACATCGCCGGGAACGACCATCCGGCGGAACTTGCACTTGTCCATTCCCATGAAATAGACCAGCAGGTCGTCATCGGCCAGATCCACCGACTTGCCGACCAGCACACCGCCGGTCTGCCCCATGGCCTCGACGATCAGCACGCCCGGCATGATCGGTTTCGAGGGGAAATGTCCCTTGAAATGCGGCTCGTTGATCGAGACGTTCTTGAGGCCCACGGCGCTTTTGCCGGGGATGATATCCGTGACCCGGTCGATCATGAGAAACGGGTAACGGTGCGGAAGGATCTTCTGGATTTCGTCGATATCAGCCTCAAGGGCCTGGGCGTCGGACATCGGACATGTCTCCTTGCGAGGAAGCGACTGCAAACTGATCACGCGGTAGAGAGCGCAGTAACAACTCCCCCGGCCCGAGACAAGCCGGGCTAATCCCCGCTTTCTGTCGCGCCTGACTGCGGCGCCGGTGCCGGCGCGTCTGGCGACAGCTCTCCGCCAGCCTCCGGTGCGGGATCCGATGGCGAGGTGCCGTCCGCATCCGGCGCATGCCCCTCATCGGGGGTGAAAACGACACGCTCGTCCAGAAGCTCGATCGCCTCATCGGTGATGTCGACCTGACCGGCCGACAGGATCACCGCGTCGCGCGCCAGTACGGCGACCGCGCCGCGCTCGCGTACGATCTCGGCCAGGGCCGGCAGCGCCTTCCGGAAGAACGCCTGCCGCTCTTCCTCGCGCCGCTGGGTCAGCTCGCGGGCCTTGCGGTCCTGGGTCGCGCGAATGGTCTCGACCTTCTGGTCGAAGGCCGCAGCCAGCGGCCGGAACTGCTCGGGCGGCAGATTGGCGCGCCGCTCGGTCAGTGCGCGTTCCTCGGCGACGAGTTCGGCCTCGATCCGGCGGTTCTCGGCGGCAAGCGCTGCGGTCGCGGCCTGAAGCTCCTCCTCGACGGCCTGCCCGGCC
Source organism: Rhodovulum sp. MB263 (assembly GCF_002073975.1). Lineage (NCBI taxonomy): Bacteria > Pseudomonadati > Pseudomonadota > Alphaproteobacteria > Rhodobacterales > Paracoccaceae > Rhodovulum > Rhodovulum sp. MB263. The sequence continues at coordinate 2,058,913 of NZ_CP020384.1, forward strand.
TTGCTGTCCTCGAACACCCGGTCCTGATCGAGCGTCAGGATCGGGCTGAGGAAGACCGGGCGATCCTCCTGCGCGAAGGCGCCGGAAGCGGCAAGGCCGAGCAGTGCGGCCAGCACATTCGCCGCGAGACAGCCGCGCATCGGATCAGAACTTCGTCGAGACGGTGAAGTCGAAGTTCTGCACCTTGTCGTAATCTTCCTTGATCACCGCATTCGAGAAGTTGAAGCGCAGCGGCCCGATCGGGGTCTTCCAGAACACCGAGAAGCCGACCGCCGAACGCAGATTGAAGCTGTCATCGATGGCACCCGCATCGTCGAGCCCCCAGACAGAGCCGAAATCGGCGAAGACGCCGCCGGTGATGCCGTATTCGGCCGGCAGGCCCAGCGGGAATTCGGCCTCGAGCCGCGCCACGGCATACATGTTGCCGCCGAGCGCCTCCTTGCCATCGCGCGGACCCAGACCGTTGCCGTCAAAGCCGCGGATCTTGCCGTTGAGGAAATAGCGTTCGGTCACCCGGCTTTTCGAGTTGCCGAGCATCGACATCACGCCGCCTTCCAGTTCGGCGCGCAGAGTGACTTCCTCGTTCCAGACCATCTTCTGGGCGCCGACCAGCGCCGTGGTCTCGATGAATTCGAGATCGCCGCCAAGACCGGCATAGTCCTGGTTGAACTTCAGTACGATGCCCGAATTCGGGTCGAGCCCGCTGCGGCGGGTATCATAGGTGAATCCGTAACCGATCTTGGAATAGGTCTGTCCCGGATCCTCTGCCTCGGCCTGAAGGTAGCTCGACGAGCCCTTGTAATTCTTGAAGGTGTTCTCGCCGATAGCATAGCGCAGCTCGAACCGGCCATTCTCGGAGACCGGGAATTCGAGCGACGGCGCGATCTCGATCTTCTGCGTGGCGTATTTGCTGTCATAATTGCCGCTGTCGGTCTGGGCATAGGTGGCCGCGAAGCGGAACCGGACATTGCGCCCCAGAAAGGCGGGCTCGGCGAAGACGAAGCGCGAGGTCGAGTTGTCGGTGCCGGTGTCGATCCGGAAACTCAGATACTGACCGCGGCCGAGGAAGTTGTTCTCGCTGAACGAAAGCGCGGCCCCGGCCCCGTCGGTCTGCGAATAGCTCAGACCGAAGGAAAGCGACCCGGTCGGCTGTTCCTCGACATTGACATCGATGATCATCTGATCCGGGCTGGTGCCCTCACGCGCCGAGACATCGGCATTCGCAAAGAAGCCGAGCGCGCGGATGCGGTCCGCAGTCTGCCGGACCTGGCGCGGGTTGAAGGGGTCGCCTTCGACGGTGCGGAACTGGCGCCGCACCACCCGGTCAAGCGTGGTCGCGTTGCCTTCGATATCGATCCGCTCGACGAAGACCCGCGGCCCCCTCTCGATCACGAAATCGACATCGAGCGTCAGATCGCGGTCGTTGCGGGTGATGCGCGGGGTGATGCGGATGAAATTCAGCCCCTTCTGGACCGCAAGCCGCTCCATCCGGACGACGGTGTTCTCGATCGCCATCGGGGTATAGGTATCACCCTCCGAGACCTTGGCCGCGGCCAGAAACTCGTCGGGGTCGATCTCGGACAGGTCGGAACTGGCGGTGACGCTGCCGAAATCGAATTTCTGCCCCTCGCGGATATTGTAGGTCAGCAGATAGGCGTCGCGGTTGCGGGTCAGTTCGGGCGTGACCGACAGGACCTGGAAATCGACATAGCCGCGGGACATGTAGAAATCCCTCAGCACCTGCTTGTCGAACTCGATCCGGTCGGCGATGAAGGTGTCCGAGCGGATCACGCGCCGCAGGATGCCGGCCTGCTTGGTGCCGAGCGCGCGGCGCAGACGGCCTTCGGAATAGGCCCGGTTGCCGACGAAGGAGATGCGTTCGATCTCGACCACGTCGCCTTCGACGATCTCGAACACCAGATCGACGCGGTTCTCGGACCGCTCGATGATCTTGGGCGTGACCGTGGCGGCGATACGACCGGACTGCTCATAGGCCGCGATGATGGCGGCGACATCGGCCTCGGCCGTGGCGGGCGAATAGACCCGGCGCGACTGGGACTGGATGATCTTCTGCAGATCCTCGTCCTTGATCCGGGCATTGCCCTCGAAGCTGATGCGGTTCACCGTCGGGTATTCGGTCACCTTGATGACAAGCGTCCCACCCTGCGGCACCAGCTCGACGGATTCGAAGAGACCGCTGCCGACAATGGCCTGATAGGCATCGTTCAGCCGCGCGGCCGAGATGGTCTCGCCCTTGGCGATATCGGCATAGGTGGCGACGGTTGAGGCATCGACCCGCTCATTGCCTTCGACCCGCACATTGGAAAAACTGTAGCTCTGCGCAAGGGCAAGCTGCGGCAGCCCCGCGCCGAGCCCGACGGCCAGCGCGACGGCCGAGAAGGCGAGGTTTCGAGCCCCCGGCCCGGTGCCGAGAAATCCCTGCGAAGCTTTGGTCATGTGCCCGTCCCAAGGTGACGCTTTGTTTCCGCCTTGCTAGCCCGCGGACGGGGCTTTGTCAAAAGGCCGAGGACAGGAAAATGACCGAAGATTGCCGCCCCTTGCGCAAAGAGAGGGCCTTAAAGCCAGCGCGCTCCCGGGGCGCGATTGTCGCCCCGCCGCCCCGGCGCGCTTCGTCCCCTGCCCGGAGCTGGCCCGCGCCATGGGCGCGGGGCCTGTTTCATCCGGATCGCCTGCGCCTGCGCCGCAGGCCTTATTCACGCCACAGAGAGAGAGAGAGAGAGAGAGAGGCCGATCAGCCCCCCGCATTGTCTGGCGGGGCGCTGTCAGGGGCAGAAGATGTCGTTCGTAAGCGCGAAGACCATCAGCCCGATCAGCAGCGCGAGACCCGCGGCCATCAGAACCCTCAGCGCCTTGTCGCTGGGCGGGCGGCCGACCACGGCCTCATAGGCGTAGAAGACCAGATGCCCGCCATCGAGGACCGGGATCGGAAACAGGTTCAGAAGCCCGACCGCGGTGGAGAGCATGGCGATGAACCAGACGAAGCTCTCCAGGCCCTGACTGGCCGCCGCTCCCGAGGATTCGGCGATGCCGAGCGGCCCCGACAGGTTGCACGAGCTGATCTTGCCCGCGATCATGTGGTAAAGGCCCGACAGGCTCGACTGGACGATGAAGCCAAGCTGCTCGGCGCCATAGGACAGCGCCTCGAGCGGGCCCGCCATCCGGGTCGCGGGCTCGAAGGCCAGCCCGCCGGTCATCCCGATCAGCCAGCGCGTCTCGAATCCGCCCTCGGCATTGGGCATGTCCATCCGCTTTGGCGTCAGCGAAAGGCTCAGCGTCTCGCCATCGCGCCAGACGGTCAGATCGATCGGCGCGCCCTCCGAGGCGGTCACCACGTCCTGCAACTGGCTGAAGGCGCGGATCGGCTGGCCATCGATGGCGGTCACGACGTCGCCCACCTTCAGCCCTACCTCCTTCGCGGCCGATTTCGGCTGGATCGCCGAGACTACCGGCGGGAAGGGATAGGGCCCCGCGACCTCCTGCTCGACCCCGTCGCGGCGCAGAAGATAGGCGGTTTCGCTGTCCATCGGCAGCTGTGCCACGGCGTCGTAGAAGGCATTGAAATCGGGCGTCGCGCGGCCGTCGAGCGCCAGGATCGTGTCGCCTTCGCGCAGCGCGGATTGCTCGGCGGGCAAGGGGGTCAGCTTGCCCACCGTCGGCGGTTCGATCGCGACCCCGCCGACAACGGCCAGCATCGCGAAGACCGCGATCGACAGCACGAAGTTGAAGACCGGTCCCGCCGCCACCGTCAGCACCCGCGCCCAGAGGGGCGCGCCATGCATGGTATGGCGCCGCTTCTCCGGATCCATCGCGTCGAGGGCCTCGGCATCCTTGCCGCTGGCCCCGTCGGAATCGCCCCAGAAGCGCACATAGCCGCCCAGCGGCAATGCCGCGATCTGCCAGCGGGTGCCGTGCCGGTCGACCCGCGAGGCCAGAACCGGCCCGAACCCGAGCGAGAACACCTCGGCCCGGATCCCGGTCCAGCGGCCGACGATGTAATGGCCGTACTCATGTACGGTGACGATCACCGACAGCGCCACGATGAAGGCGACGATGGTGAAGGCGGCATTCCCGAAAGAGGGAAACAGCGAAGCGATATCCAATGACTTCCAGCCTTGTTCTGGTTCAGTTCGGCATCGACCGGACGGTCCGCGCGGCCTCTTCCCGTGCCAGATGGTCCACCCGCAGCACGTTCTCAAGGTCGAGCTCCGAATTCATCAGAGCGGTATCGGCGGAAAGCCGGTCCAGGACCGCGGCCACCACGTCCGACATCTGGGTGAACCCGATCTCGCGCGCGAGGAAGGCGTCGAGCGCGGCTTCCTTGGCCGCATTGAACACCGCCCCGGTCATGCCACCGGCCTCCATCACCTCGCGCGCAATCCTGAGCGCGGGCCAGCGCGTCTCGCAGGCCGGACGGAAGCTGAGCTGGCCGATCCTGGCCAGATCGAGCCGCTCGACCGGGAGCGCCCGGCGCTCGGGCCAGTTCAGCGCATAGCCGATGGCATGGCGCATGTCATGCGGTCCGACATGGGCCATGATCGCGCCGTCGCGATAGCCCACCATGGCGTGGATCAGGGATTCCGGGTGGACCAGAGCCTCGATCTTCGAAGGTGCGATCCCGAAATATTCCTTGGTTTCAATCAGCTCCATGCCCTTGTTGAACATGGAGGCGGAATCGATGGTGATGCGTCGTCCCATCGACCAGTTCGGATGCGACGAGGCCTGTTCGGGCGTGGCCCTGGCCAGATCCTCGATCGGCCAGTCCCGGAAGGCGCCACCCGAGGCTGTGATGATCACCCGCTCGACCGCGTCCACATCCTCGCCCAGCAGCGCCTGGAACACCGCCGAATGCTCGCTGTCGACCGGCAGCACCCGTGCCCCATGGGCCTTGGCAGTCCCAAGCAGCAAGGGCCCGGCCGCGACCAGGCTTTCCTTGTTGGCCAGCGCCAGCGTCGTGCCATGTTCGAGGGCGCGCAGCCCCGGTGCCAGCCCGGCAAAGCCCACGATGGCCGACATGAACCAGTCGGCGGGGCGGGCAGCCGCCTCGATCAGCGCGGCTGGACCTGCCGCCGCCTCGACCCCCGAGCCGGCCAGGGCGGCCCTCAGATCGTCCAGACAGTCGACGAAGGCGGTCACGGCCAGATCGGCCTTCAGCGCAATGGCCTGCTCGGCCAGGCGTTTCACGTTCCGACCGCCGGTCAGCGCGACGATATCATAGGCCCCGGCCCCGCCCTGCCGTGTCAGAAGGTCGATGGTGTTCTCGCCGATCGAGCCGGTCGCACCGAATACGGTGATCCGCCGTCTTTGCATGCCGTTCAGAACCTCACTTCAGGGACATAGACAAGCTGAGCCACCAGAAGCATGAACAGGGAGGCGCCCAGCAGACCGTCGAACCTGTCGAACAATCCGCCATGGCCGGGCAAGAGCGAGGAGCTGTCTTTCACGCCGACGCGGCGTTTTAGCGCGCTTTCGGCGGCATCGCCCATCTGGCTGGCGAAGGACAATGCCATCGAGATCCAGGGCAGATCGGGACCCGCCGTGGTGAAGCTGAGGAAGATCAGACCGATCAGCATCGCCGCGAACCAGCCGCCCAGAATCCCCGACCAGGTCTTCTTGGGGCTGACCTTCGGCCAGAATTTCGGCCCGCCGATGAAACGGCCCGCGAAATATCCCGCAACATCGGTCGCGATCACCACGAGGATCAGCCAGACCAGCCATACGATGCCGTGATCGGCGCGGAAGCTCGCAAGCCCGTAGCCCGTGACCAGCATCGCCATCGCGAAGGCCAGATAGATGCCGCGGTCGCGTGGCAGTTGCCAGGCGCCGATCACGCAGGGAATGGCCAGAAGCGGGAAGGCCGCATAGGGGGGCAGAAGCCAGGCGACCATCACCGTGGCACCCGAGACCAGCGCCATCTGGATCGGCAGCCGTCCGGCCGCGCCGGGCACCATCATCCGCGTCAGTTCCCAGACCATCGTGCCCGAGACCAGCGCCGCCAGCCCGGTGAACCAGACCCCGCCCAGCCAGACCGCCAGGATACCAATGGTCGCCATCACCACTGCCGACCCGAGACGGGGCAGCAGATCTTCCCAGGACCCACCCGAAGCCATCAGCTCAATACCGCTCCATAGCGCCGCTCGCGCGTGCCGTAATTGCCGACGATCTCGGCGAAATGCGCCGCCGTGAAATCGGGCCAGAGCACGGGCGTGAATTCATATTCCGCATAGGCCGACTGCCACAGCAGAAAGTTCGAGATCCGCGCCTCGCCAGAGGTCCGGATCACCAGATCGGGGTCGGGCAGGAGGCAGGTGTCGAGGAAATGCGCCAGCGTCTCGGCATCGACATCCTCGGGATCGAGCCGCCCGGCCGCCACCTCGCGGGCGAGCCGCTTGGTGGCACGCGCAACCTCGTCGCGGCCGCCATAATTGATCGCGACCGTCAGGTTCACCAGATCGTTGCCGGCGGTGAGCTCTTCCAGCGCATGCATCATGCCGACCAGCTTGGGATCGAGCCGGTCGCGGTCGCCGATGAAGCGCACCCGCACGCCCTTTTCCAGAAGCGCCGTCGCCTCCTTCTGGATGTAGCGGCGGAACAGCGTCATCAGGCCCGTGACCTCGACCTGGGTCCGGCGCCAGTTCTCGGTCGAGAAGGCGAAGATCGTCAGGTAGCGGATGCCGAGATCGGGGCAGGCCTCGACGATCTCGCGCACCCGGCGCGCCCCGGCCTGATGGCCGAAGAGACGCGGCCGGCCGCGCATCTGGGCCCAGCGGCCATTGCCGTCCATGATGACGGCGACATGGGCGGGCCCGCTCTGGTTGCTGTCCTTCGCGGCCACGCCGCCCCCTTTCCGCCCCTGCGGGACCGATTGCAGTCAGACCTGCATGATCTCCTGCTGCTTGGTCTCGAGCGCCTTGTCGACCTGGGCGATATACCTGTCGGTCAGGGACTGGATCTCGTCATGCCAGATCTTGTTGTCATCCTCGCCCATGCCGGCCGCCTTGGCCTTCTTGAGCTGCTCCATGCCGTCGCGGCGCACGTTGCGCACGGCCACGCGGGCCTGTTCGGCATATTGGGCCGCGACCTTGGTCAGCTCGCGGCGGCGCTCTTCGTTCAGCTCGGGGATCGGCAGCATGATGATGGTGCCGTTGGTCTGCGGATTGATCCCGAGCCCCGATTCCATGATCGCCTTCTCGACCTTGTTCACCATCGACTTGTCCCAGACATTGATGGTGACCATGCGCGGCTCGGGCACGTTGACCGTGCCCACCTGGTTGATCGGGGTCGGCGTGCCATAGGCCTCGACCGTGACGGGGTCAAGCATGCTGGCCGAGGCGCGCCCTGTCCGGAGCGAGGAAAACTCGTGCTTGAGCGACGCCATCGCGCCGTCCATCCGGCGGGTCAGGTCGTCAAGGTCGATATCCAGCTCGTCTTCCGCCATGGTCTTTCTTCCCGTTGCCTCGTGGTGTCGCGTGTTTTGGTTGCTATACCGCTATCCGTGCACGATTGTATAGGTGCCTTGCCCGGCTAGGATGCCGCGGAACCCGCCCGGCTCGTCCAGGCTGAAGACGATGATCGGCAGGTCGTTGTCGCGCGCCAGAGCGATCGCCGAGGCATCCATCACCTTGAGATTCTTCACCAGACAGTCGTCATAGCTGATCTCGTCATAGCGCACGGCATCGTCATGCTTGACCGGGTCCTTGTCATAGACCCCGTCGACCTTGGTGCCCTTGAAGATCGCCTCGCAGGCCATCTCGTTGGCGCGCAGCGTCGCGGCGGTATCGGTGGTGAAATAGGGGTTCCCGGTGCCCGCGGCGAAGATGATCACCCGCTTCTTTTCCAGATGGCGGACGGCGCGGCGGCGGATATAGGGCTCAGCCACCTCATCCATCCGGATCGCCGAGACCACCCGGCAGAAAACGCCCATCTCCTCCAGCGCCGACTGCATCGCCAGCGCGTTCATCACGGTCGCCAGCATCCCCATGTAATCGGCGGTGGTCCGCTCCATGCCCTGGGCCGAGCCCTGCAGCCCGCGGAAGATGTTGCCGCCGCCGATCACCATGCAGATCTCGACGCCGAGATCGCGCACCGCCTTGACCTCGCGCGCGATGCGCTCGACCGTCGGCGGGTGAAGACCATAGCCCTGATCGCCCATCAGAGCTTCGCCGGAGATTTTCAGAAGCACGCGGTTATAGGCCGGCTTCGGTTGATCGGCGCTGCCGTCGCTCATATGGTCTGCCTCTGTTTTCAGGAATGTCAGTCGGGCGGCACCATGTCGGAAAAGCGGGGCGGGTTCAACGCCCAACAGGCCGGAACCGGGGCAGCAGGGCTGCCCGATCTCGACCCGGCGCGGCCGGTCCTGATCGCGGGGCCGACCGCCAGCGGCAAGTCGGCGCTGGCGCTGGCCATCGCCGGGGCGCAGGGCGGCGTGATCGTCAATGCCGATGCGCTGCAGGTGTTCGAGGGCTGGCAGGTGCTGACCGCCCGCCCCACGCCCGACGAAGAAGCCAGCGTGCCGCATGCGCTTTACGGCCATGTCCCCTTCACGGCGGACTATTCGGTCGGTCACTGGCTGCGCGATCTGGCGCCCCTGTTGCGGGGCCCCGAACGCCCGATCGTGGTCGGCGGCACCGGGCTTTACTTCACCGCGCTGACCGAGGGTCTGGCCGAGATCCCGCCGACCCCGCCCGAGATCCGGGCCGAGGCCGACCGGCGTCTGGCCGCGGAGGGGCCTGAGGCGCTGCTGGGCGCGCTCGACCCCGCCACGCTGGCGCGGATCGACCGGCTGAACCCGGTCCGGGTCCAGCGCGCCTGGGAGGTCCAGTGCGCAACCGGCCGCGGGCTTGCCGCCTGGCAGGACGAGACCCCGCCCCCGCTCCTGCCCCTCGCGGCCGCGCAGCCCCTGGTGATCGAGGCCGGCCGCGACTGGCTGAACGCCCGGATCGATGCGCGCTTCGAGCGGATGATCGCGGAAGGCGCGCTGGAGGAGGTCCGCGCCAACCTGCCCCGCTGGGATCCGGCGCTGCTGTCGGCCAAGGCCATCGGCGCGCCCGATCTGGTGGCATATCTGCATGGCGAAATCCCGCTTGCCGAGGCCGTGTCGTCCGCCAAGACCGCCTCGCGCCAATATGCCAAGCGACAGCGCAGTTGGTTCCGCTCGCGGCTGGGAGGCTGGCCGCGCTGGCCTGCGGGCTGAACCGCCCTTCCCGGCCGGGCACGCTTTACCGGCCCTCCGAATCGGACCAAGATCGGCGCGCCAGACGCCTTGCGCGCCCTTGCACCCGGGATTTTCCTTTATGTCGCTGTTCTCCGAACTTCGCCTGGTTCCGTTCTCGCGCCTGACCAATGGCAGCCGGTGGCGGGTCGAGGCGATGCGGAGCTATTCCGCGCCGCAACTGCTCTGGATCACCAAGGGCCAGGGCCGGATCACCGTCGGCGGCGTCACCCGGGGCTATGGTGCCCATAACGCCGTGTTCATCCCGGCGCACACCATGCATGGCTTCGAGATGACAAGCCAGGTCTACGGCACCGGCATCGTCTTCGCCGATCTGCCCGCTATCGAACTGCCAGACGGGCCGCATCACCTGCGCATCCGCGACGGCGCGGTGCAGGCCGAACTGACGTTTCTGGTCGAGAGCCTGCAGCGCGAGCTCGAGGGCAGACGGCCCGAGGCCCGGCGCGCGATCCGGCATCTGGCGGGGCTGGTCTCGGTCTGGCTCGACCGCCAGATCGCCCTGGACGAGGCCGCCACCGGCCGCCCGGATCCGGCGCGCCGGCTGGCCTCGGGCTTCGCCGCGCTGGTCGAGAAGGAATTCCGCTCGGCCAAGTCCGTTTCGGACTATGCCGCCGCCCTCGGCGTGACGCCCACCCATCTGACGCGGGTCTGCAACCGCACCTGCGGGCGCAGCGCCTCCGAACTTCTGGCCGAACGCAAGATCAGCGAGGCAAGGCGGCTTCTGGCCGATACCCGGGCTCCGATCAAGGAGATCGCCTCGGCGCTCGGCTATGCCTCGCCCGCCTATTTCACCCGCGCCTTCCAGGCCCGGGCGGGCGCCTCGCCAAGCCGGTTCCGCAAGGGGCACTGATGCAGCGGCCCCATCGCCCCCGCGACAGGGGGCTGCTGGACGCGCCAGGGCGCGGCCGCCTCCCCGCGCGCGGCTGTTCCCGGCTCCGAAGCCGAGGCTTGCATCGCGGCGGGATGTCGTCTTTGCTGAGCCATATGCCGTGAAATGGCCGGACGCCGGGAAGGTCCGGACGATCGCGGCGCCCCATCCCCGCGCGCGGGCCGCGCGCGATCAGAGCCCCGGCGCGCGGCCCGCGCGCGATCAGAACCTCAGCGTGCGGCCCGCACGCGGCCGGGCCAAGCCGGACCGGCCCCTCGCGCCAGGTCCGGCGCATTCGACAGGGAGATCCGAGCCATGACCACGCCGTCCGACCGCCCCGACCAGGCCCATCCGGCCGCAGAGCTTTATGCGCGCGAATATCGCGCGGGGCTGATGGACCGGCGCGAGTTTCTCGGCCGGGCGACGGCGCTGGGCCTGAGCGCGGGTGCAGCCTACGGGCTGATCGGCCGGCCCGCGCCCGCCCGCGCCCAGCCCGCGCCCCGTCGCGGCGGCACGCTGCGGATCCAGATGGATTGCCGCGCGCTTTCCGACCCGCGGACCTATGACTGGTCGGAAAAGGCCAACGAGACACGCGGCATCGTCGAATACCTGGCCGAGCTGAACCCCGACGGCACGCTGCGCCCGATGCTCTTGGAAAGCTGGCAGGCCAATGAGGACGCCACCGAATACACGCTGAAGCTTCGCCCCGGCGTGACCTGGAACACGGGCGAGGCCTTCACCGCCGAGGATGTGGCAGCAAACCTCGCGGGCTGGTGCGACAGCTCGGTCGAGGGCAATTCCATGCCCTCGCGGATGGCGGCCATGGTCGAGAACGGCCAGGCCGCCGAGGGTGCCATCGAGATCGTCGACGCGCTGACCGTCCGGCTGCACCTGCTGCGCCCCGACGGCACGCTGATGTTCGGCATGGCCGATTACCCGGCCGCGGTGATGCATCGCGACTGGATCGGCACCTCGGTCGCCGATCACGGCATCGGCACCGGCGCCTACATGTTCGAGGAGTTCAAGGTCGGCGAGCGCATCGTGCTGGTCCGCAATCCCGGGCACAGCTACTGGGGCGACGGCGCCTGGCTCGACCGGGTCGAGTTTCTCGACTACGGCACCGACCCGGCCGCCTGGCTTGCGGGCGCCGATGCGGGCGAGTTCGACATGACCTACGAGACGGTGTCGGATTTCATCGACATCTTCACCGCGCTGGGCTGGGTCGAGAGCACGGTCGGCACCTCCTCGACCGTGGTGATCCGGACCAATCAGGAGGCCGAGATCGGAGGCGTCCGCCCCTATGCCGATCCGCGCGTGCGCCGGGCGCTGGCACTGGCGGTCGACAATGCGGTGCCGCTCGAGCTGGGGATCTCGGGACGCGGGCGGGAATCGCGCAACAACTTCCATGTCACGCCGGGGGTGCATCCGGACTATGCCGAGATCGAGGCCCACCGGCAGGACATCCCCGAGGCGCTCCGGCTGATGCAGGAGGCCGGGATGACGGATTACGAACACGAACTGATCTCGATCGATGACGATTACCGCAAGAACACCACCGATGCCGTCGCCGCACAGCTTCGCGATGCCGGCTTCAAGGTGCGGCGGACGGTGCTGCCCGGCTCGACCTTCTGGAACGACTGGACCAAATATCCGTTCTCCTCGACCAACTGGAGCCATCGCGAGACCGGCATCCAGATGCTGAACCTCGCCTATCGCTCGACCGCGGCCTGGAACGAGACCGGCTTCCGCAATGCCGAATTCGACGCGCTGCTGGACGAGGCGACCGCCATTGCCGACGATACCGCGCGGCGCGCGGTGATGGCGAAGCTGGAACGGATGATGGTCGAGGAGGGCGTCGCGATCATCCCCTATTTCCGCTCGCTCTACCGCCATGCCCGCGAGGGCGTGCTCAATGCCGGGATGCATCCGAAATACGAGATCAACATCCATCATCTGGGCTGGGCCTGATCCGGAGCGATGGCCGGGGAAGGCACACAGGCCGGACTGGCCGGTTTCATCCTGAGGCGTCTGGGCGGTCTGGCGCTGAGCGCGCTTTGCATGAGCTTCCTCGTCTTTCTGCTGACCAATCTCGCGCCCAATCTCGAGAAGCTCGCCAAGACCCAGGCCGGCACGCGGATCACCGATGCCGAGGTCGCGGGCTGGCTCGAGAAGAACGGCTATGCCGAACCGATGCTGAGGCGCTATGGCGAATGGCTGGGCGTGCTGCCTGCGGCAACCGCGACCGATGCGGCGGGACAGATCCTGGGCGGGCGCTGTCTGCGCGGCCATCCCGGCCTCGCGCCTGCGGCCGTCCCGCGCTTTTGCGGCGTATTGCAGGGCGACTGGGGCTATTCGACCAAGTTCCGGCAGCCGGTGGCCGGGGTGATCGCCGAGCGGCTGAAGCGGACCGGGGTGCTGATGGGCTGGGCCTTCGCGGTAATGGTTCCGCTTGCGCTGGTCATCGGGGTGCTGGCGGGCATGCGCGAGGGCTCGGCGCTCGACCGCGGGCTGTCGACGGTCTCGATCGCCACGACCTCGACGCCGGAATATGTCTCGGGGGTGATTTTCGTCGCACTCTTCGCTTCGTCCATGGTCGGGCTGAAATGGTTCACGGGCTCAGCGAAGTCGGCGGTCGACGGGGTGACCTTCCGGAACTTCACCCTGCCGGTCGTGACGGTGGCGCTTTACGGCATGGGCTATATCGCCCGGATGACGCGGGCCTCGATGGCCGAGGTGATGACGGCGCAATATATCCGCACCGCCTGGCTGAAGGGGCTGAGCTTTCGCGCCGTGGTGCTGCGCCACGCGCTGCGGAACGCTCTGATCGCGCCCTTCACGGTGATCATGCTGCAATTTCCCTGGCTTCTGACGGGGGTGGTGATCGTCGAGGCGCTGTTCGTCTATCCGGGCTTCGGCGATGCGCTGGTCCAGGGCGCGCAGAACAACGATATCGACCTGTTGCTGGCGATCTCGGTGGTGGCGGTGATCGTGGTGCTGGCAACCCAGCTTCTGTCCGATATCGGCTATGCGCTCCTGAACCCGCGGATCCGCGTGGCATGAGAGGGACGGGATGGAGCGGCTGAGCTGGACCGGTGGCCTCGGCCCCTGGCTGGTTCCCGTACTCGGGGCCGCACTGATTGCCCTGGCACTGGCGGCGCTGGCCCATCCGCTGGCGCTGCTGGCCGCGGGCCGAGGCGGCGGCGCCGGGCCGGAGGCCGCGCGAACCGGGCCGGGCATCGCGGTGCGGGTGACGGGCGGGCTCTTGCGGCTGTCGCTCCGGGCGGTTGCGGCGGTGCTCGTGGCATTCCTGATCGGAGGGATCCTGGCGTCGCCCGAGGCGAAGGGCATCCTGGGGCGGATCGCGACCCGGCTCTGGCCGGTCTGGCTGTCGCTGGGGGCGAGCTTCGCGCTGATCGCCCTGTTTCGGCGACGGCTCGGGCTGCTCGGCCACCTGCTGGCAAATCCCGCCGGTGCCGTCGGGCTCGGGCTGGTGGTGTTCTGGGTCTTCGTCGCGCTTTTCGCCGGTCAGATCGCGCCCTTCGACCCGGTCACCGACGTGATCGCGGGCATGAAGAACAAGCCCCCCGGCACCCCCCTGCCCGGTTCTGACGGCACGGCCTATGGCTATTATCTTCTCGGCGGCGACGCGCTTGCGCGCGATGTCTTCTCGCGCGCGGTGAGCGGCGCGCGGGTGGTGCTGGCGATTGCGCCCGCCGCGACCGTCTTCGCCTTCATGGTGGGGATCACGCTCGGGCTACCAGCCGGCTATCTCGGCGGACGCCTGGATGCGGGCCTCACCTTTCTTGCCAATCTGGTACTGGCCTTCCCGGTGATCCTGCTCTTCTTCCTGCTGGTGACGCCCGAGATCGTGGCGATGGGCGTGCCCCGCTACATGGCGGGGGTGCTGTTCCTGTTCCCGCTGATCTTCCTGACGATCCTGTGGAATGCGCGCTTCCGGACCCGGCCGCGCCTTTGCGCCGGGCTGATCGCGGCGACGCTGGCGCTGGGCGGCTGGCTTTATGCCGGACTCGCCTGGAGCGCCGATCCGCTGGGGATCCTCGCCTTGCCCCCGGGGGCGCTGATCGTCTTCGTCTCGGTGGTCTTCGTCAATGCGCCGTCGGTGTTCCGGATCATGCGCGGCCTGACGCTCGATCTGCGCGCCCGCGATTACGTGGCCGCCGCGCAAACCCGTGGCGAGGGGGCGTGGTACATCATGCTGTGGGAGATCCTGCCCAATGCGCGCGGGCCGCTCCTTGTCGATTTCTGCCTCCGGATCGGCTACACCACCATCCTGCTCGGCACGCTCGGCTTCTTCGGTCTCGGCCTGCCCCCCGAGAGCCCCGACTGGGGCACCTCGATCAATGCCGGCCGGGGTCTTCTGCAATTCGTGCCATTTCCACCCCTGGTGCCCGCCATCGCGATCATGAGCCTGGTTCTGGGCCTGAACCTGCTTGCGGACGGGCTCCGCGAGGAAAGCCTGAAGGAATGACACGATGACGAATTTTCGTCGAAAATTCGCGCCCCATACCGGGCGGATCGGCAGATGACCGAGCCGCTCCTTGTCATCGACCGGTTGTCCATCGGCTTTTCCTCGCGCAAGGGCGACATTCCCGCGGTCGAGGCTTTCTCGCTCTCGATCCGCGCTGGCGAGGCGGTCGGGCTCGTGGGCGAATCCGGCTGCGGCAAATCCACGGTCGCGCTCGGGATCCTGCGCGATCTCGGCCCGAGTGGCCGCATCACCGGCGGCACGATCCGCTTTCGCGGACGCGACCTCGGCCAGCTTCCGGCCAATGAGCTTCGCCGCATCCGCGGCAACGAAATCGCGATGGTCTACCAGGAGCCGATGGCGAGCCTCAATCCTGCGATGCGGATCGGCCGCCAGCTGATGGAGGTGCCGATGGTGCATGCCGGCGCCTCGCGCGCCGAGGCCAGGGCTTTGGCCGAGGCGATGGTCGCCGATGTCGGCCTGCCCGATCCCGCCCGCATCCTGAATGCCTATCCGCATCAGCTTTCGGGCGGCCAGCAACAGCGGATCGTGATCGCGATGGCGCTGATGTCGCGCCCGGCCCTTCTGATCCTCGACGAACCGACCACCGCGCTCGACGTGACCGTCGAGGCCGCCATCATCGATCTGATACGCGGCCTGGGCCGGAAATACGGCACCGCCCTTCTCTTCATCTCGCACAATCTCGGCCTGATATGCGAGGTCTGCGACCGGATCTGCGTCATGTATTCGGGTGAGGCCGTCGAGCACGGCCCGGTGCGGTCCGTCTTCGAGCGGATGCGTCACCCCTATTCCCAGGCGCTGTTCCGCGCGATCCCGCGGCCCGGCACTGACAAGACCTCAGAGCGGCTCGAGACCATCCCCGGCCGCTTCCTGATGCCGCAGGACCGCCCCCGCGGCTGCAATTTCGCGCCCCGCTGCGCCCATGCCATCCCCGGGCTCTGCGACGCGACCGAAATCTCCATGCGGCCAGTGCCCGACGCCACGGGCCTCCCGGGCGGCCATGAGGCGCGGTGCCTCCGTTTCGAGGAGATCGACTGGCAAAGCCGCGCGAGCGCCCCCGCAAACCCGCCCCAAGGCGAAATCGGGCCGCCGGTTCTGACCGTCACCGATTTGCGGAAATATTACGAAATCTCGTCCGGAGGCCTGTTCGGGCGCCGCCGACCTGCGCTCATCCGTGCCAACGAGAGGCTCAGTTTCGAGGCCCGCACCGCCGAGACGCTTGCCATCGTCGGCGAATCCGGGTGCGGCAAGTCCACCCTCGCCAGGGTGCTGCTCGGGCTTGAGACCGCGACCGGCGGCCAGGTGCGGCTGCACGGTCGGGACCTGCAGAACACCCCCGTACAGAAGCGCGGGGCCCGGACCGTCGCCGATCTGCAGATGGTGTTCCAGAACCCCTTCGACACGCTCAACCCCGCCCAGCGGGTCGGCCACCAGATCCTGCGCGCGCTCGAGGTCTTCGGCATCGGCAAGACCCGCCGTGCCCGCCGCGCGCGGATGTTCGAACTGCTCGAGCTGGTCGGACTGCCGCGCGACTTCGCCGAGCGGCTGCCGCGCCAGCTCTCGGGCGGACAGAAGCAGCGCGTGGGCATTGCCCGCGCCTTTGCCGGCAATGCCCGCATCGTGGTGGCCGACGAGCCGGTCTCGGCGCTCGATGTCAGCGTGCAGGCAGCGGTGGCGGATCTGCTGATGGAAATCCAGCGCAGCCAGCGGACCACCCTGATCTTCATCTCGCATGATCTCTCGATCGTGCGCTATCTCGCCGACCGGGTGATGGTGATGTATCTCGGCCATGTGGTCGAGATCGGCCTCGCCGCGCAGGTCTTCGCGCCCCCCTATCATCCTTATACCGAGGCGCTGCTCTCGGCCGTGCCGGTCGCCGATACGCGCATAGAGAAGACCCGGATCCTGCTGGAGGGAGAGCTGCCCTCGGCGCTGAACCCGCCGCCCGGTTGCCCGTTCCAGACCCGCTGCCGCTGGGCCCACAGGGTCCCGGACGATCTTTGCAAAAGAAATCTGCCGCCCATGGTCGAGCGCGCGGCCGGCCATTCCATCCTCTGCCACCTTCCGCCCGAGACGCTTGACGAGATGGAGCCGGTTTTCCGAACCGCCCCTGAATAGACGAGAGCCGCCCTCGTCGGCCAGGCGAGGGGCGTCAGGTTCCAGGCGATTGACTTCCGCCCGGCGCAGTCCAGCGACGCGCCGACCACAAGCTCCCCCGGTTGCGAAATAGCGCGCCGGAAGACCTGCCGGGGGCCGGGAAGACCTGCGCAGGCCTGCCGCCTGCAGGACAGAAGGTCCGGATTGTGGCGCAGGCGCGCCCTTTCCAGCACCCCACCGCCACGAGCGCCTCGCACCGGGGGCCGAAGCCCGCCTTGTCCGTTCGTTCCGGCGATCTGCAGCGCGAGAGAGCGGCCCGGCGATCCCGCGGGGACACGACCACTGCCCGGCCCGAAACGGAAAAAGGGCCGCACCTTTCGGCACGGCCCTTCGAAATCGGGGGAAACGCGGATCAGCGTTTCGAGAACTGGAAGCTCCGGCGGGCCTTGCGGCGGCCGTATTTCTTCCGTTCCACGACCCGGCTGTCGCGGGTCAGGAAGCCGGCCGCCTTGAGCGCGCCGCGCAGGCTCGGATCGTAAAGCTGCAGCGCCTTCGAGATGCCATGCTTGACCGCACCGGCCTGGCCCGACAGACCGCCGCCGGCAACCGTCGCCATCACGTCGAACTGGTCTTCGACACCGGCCACGGTGAAGGGCTGGCGCAGGATCATCTGCAGCACGGGACGCGCGAAATAGGCGTTGATGTCCTTGCCGTTCACGGTGACCTTGCCGGAACCCGGCTTGATCCAGACACGGGCAACCGCGTCTTTCCGCTTGCCGGTGGCGTAGGCGCGGCCAAACGAATCGCGAACGGGCTCGCGCGGCGCATTCTCGTCAGCCGAAGCGGCAGGCGTGCCGGACACGACCGACTGCAGCTCATCGAGAGATTTGATTTCTTCGGCCATCACGCGCTCCGGGTGTTCTTCGAGTTCATGGACTTGACGTCCAGCACTTCGGGATTCTGGGCCTCGTGGGGATGCTCGGCCCCGGCATAGACGCGCAGATTGGTCATCTGCTGGCGGCTCAGGCGATTGCCCGGCAGCATGCGCTTGACCGCAGCCGTCACGACGCGCTCGGGATGGGCGCCTTCGAGGATCTGCGCGGCAGTGCGGTGCTTGATGCCGCCCGGATGGCCGGTATGCCAGTAGTATTTCTTGTCGCTGCGCTTCTTGCCCGTCATCTGCACCTTGTCGGCGTTGATGACGATCACGTTGTCGCCCATGTCCATGTGAGGCGTGAAGGACGGCTTGTGCTTGCCGCGCAGACGCATGGCGATGATCGAGGCGAGACGGCCGAGAACGACGCCCTCGGCGTCGATCACGATCCATTTCTTCTCGATATCCGCCGGGGTAGCGGTAAAGGTTTTCATTGGCTCTGCCCTGTATCGGCTGAAAGATCGGCCCGGAAACGGCGGACCGCTCCGGAACTCGGATGGACGCTTTCTAAGCATTTCCGCGAGCGGGTCAAGAGCGTTGAGCCCGACTTAATTGTTGTTTTTCAGATACTTGTGAAATAGGTATCATATTACCCCAAGAACAGACGCCTCCGGAGGCCCCGGAATGCCGAACGCCGGCCGTTCCCGGCCGGCGTCGCGCCATTTGTCGTCTTGTCGTCTCGTCGTGCGCGGCTCAGGTCCGGCGGCGGCGCATCGCTCCGATCAGCCCGAGGCCCGCAGCCAGCATCGGCAGCGTGGCCGGAAGCGGAACCGGCGCCGGGTCGGTCGAAGGCAGCTCGCCCGCGAAGGGCTGCAGATGAACCTGACCGCGCAGCACGGCCGAAGCCGCGAAGACATTGCCCTCGATGGCGGTCGAATTGGTCAGCGCGGCATTGCCGGCCAGCACCGTGCCGTACACCATCCGATCAAGAGTGACCGAGGTCGCCTCGTAGAAGTTCCAGATGATGCGCTGCCCGTCGCTGGCCTGCAGGCCCAGAAGGTTGTCCTCGAACAGGATCGAAGACCCCGACACATTCAGGATCAGCGTATCGCTCGCGCCGAGGCTGAAATCGATCTGACCGATGGCGCCGCCGAAATCGGAGATGTCGAAATTGTAGACATTGAGCCCGCCGCTGGTGGCGTCGATCTTCAGCGTGTTGCCACCGCTGACGGTGGCAGTTCCGGTTGCGGCAAGCGCCGAAAGATCCTCCGAGGCCTTGTTCAGGGTGGCAACCATATCGGTCGGGAACAGCGCCTCGAAACCGGCATCGCCCTGAAGCCCGCTTTCGACCCGGACTCCGTCGAAGGTCGGCGTTTCCTTGTTGTTGATGTTCTGTCTCGTGCCCTCCGACAACGTCCCGCCGACCAGCACCTCGCCGGTCCGCTCGACACCGAACTGCACGGTATCGACCGAGACATCACCCCGGACAGCCAGGGTGGTTCCGCCGGAGCCGATGCGAATGGCGCCCGGCCCGCGCGCATCGCCTTCGACGATCACATCGGGATAGGCCGACCCCGGCATGTCGCGATTGGCGAAATCGGCCTTGCCCGAGGAGGCGACCAGATCGCCGCCGACATAGGCGCGTCCGTAATTGTCCTGGTTGGTGTCGAGATCGCCGGCCGTCACGATCGAGAATTGCGAGAGGATCTCCGATGCCGACAGCGTCGCCGCGGGCGCAGCCCCGCCAAGAGAGACCGCCAGCGCGGCCCCAAGCAGGAATTCCGTTTTCATATCAAGACGTCCCCAAAAGAAACTCATGGAAAATATTCCCGGCAACTGCCCCACCCGGACCGGTTGCCGATATCGGTCACTTTAATCGCTCCGGATCATTTGTCCAACGCCCCCTCAGCGGGAAAAACGGGACGCCATGCCTAGGCTGTGGCTGCGGCGTGGCGGATTTCTGCTCCGCAGGTGCCGCTTTCGCGTCATTTTCCCGAATTTGCTATTGATCGAATCCCAAACCTTCCATAGGTGACGCGAACGATCGGACCCGATCCCAACTTCGGATCTTCCCGGGGGGGCGCTAAGGGACCGACTGGATTCAATCTGCTGGTAAGAAGGGGCGCGCCATGACTGACGCCAACCTCTTCCGACTGGGGATCGGTCTGGAGACAGGCGCCCATGCGGAAGATCACCGCGGCCACCCGGCCGCCGACGCCACTCGCGATGTCTTTGACGTTGCGCGTGACGACCATTTCATACGCCGTGAAGGCCGGATCTTTGCCGGGACCCATCTGATCATCGAGGTCGTCGATGGCGATGGGCTGGATGACGAGGACCGGATTCAGAAGGCGTTCCGCGACTGCGTCGACGAATGCGGCGCGACGCTTCTGCACATCCACACCCACAAGTTCAGCCCCCAGGGCGTGAGCGGCGTGGCGGTGCTGGCAGAAAGCCATATCTCGGTCCACACTTGGCCCGAGATCGGCTATGGCGCCTTCGACGTCTTCATGTGCGGCGATGCCGAACCCTGGCGGGCGGTCGACGTGCTGCGTACGGCTTTCAACGCCGGCGATATCCGCGTCAAGGAGCTGCTCCGCGGCGAGGATGTGGTGGCCGCGCGCGTCGCCGCCTGACCGGCCGGTGCCAGGCATAACCAGGCCAGAATGGTCGCGCCGTCTCGCGGCGCGACATACCCCTTGACATGACAATATCCTGCAAGACTTGCGGTGGCAGCCAGCCAGGATCGGTGCGGCTGCTGCGGTTGCCGAACCGATGCGCGCAGCCCCGGCAGAGCCTTCGGACTGGCGGCGGGCGGGGCGATGCCCCTGCGATACGGCATTGACGCATATCGGTCTTCTTCTCTTCGCGGCGGTCTGCGGAACGGCCCCGGTGGCTTTCGCTCTCGCAGAGACGGGGGACCCGGCATTTCGGCCCCTGACCGAAGGGTTACGGCTTGACCCCGTCGCCGGGGCCCGGAAGGCTTGCGCCATGAAGGACGGTCCCGATATTTCCCGCAGCACCGCGCCGACCGCCACCCCGATGCGTGCCTCGATCCCGATGGCGCGCTTGGGCGAACCGGCTTTCGGGTCCGGGATCTCTGCTGCTCCGCGCCAGCCGACCGAGGCTGCGCCTATCAGGGTGCGCAAGCAGGGCCGCCACCGCCATTTCGCACTTGCCGGGAGCATGGTCGCAGGCGGGGTGCGTGTCGGGTTGGCCCGCGCCAGGGGGCATCTGCGCAGCCGCACCGGGCCGCGCAATGCCACGCCGCGCAGGATCCGGGTCTGGCATGACCTTGGCACGGGCCCCCGCGCGGTCGCGCTCCTCAAGAGCCTCGCGGCACGCGGCGGGCTGACCGCCCCGCAGCAGGATGCGGTCCCGACCGGCCGCAAGCCGGCCTTCTTCCCGAGGCCCGGCCTCGCCCTGCCCCGGACCGGTCGCGGGCGGCGCCGGATTTGCCGCGCCTGCCCCGGCCCGCGCGCGCGGTGCGCGGGCGTGCTGTGCCGCCCCGAGCGGGCGTGCCATCTGCCTCTGACCCCGGCGGGCGCGCATGCGCTCGCCGAAGCCTTTCCGACCTGAGCCCGGGGCCGGGCCTTCAAACAGACAGAAATCAAGGAGCGACGCTATGACAGACACCCTGATTCCGGGCTGGACCCTCGAACGCCTGCACAATGGCTATGGCCAGGCGCTGGAAGAGACCGAGCTGCTCTATGACAGCCGGACCGAACACCAGCGGCTGAGGGTCTTCGAAAATCCGAGCTTCGGTCGGGTGATGACGCTGGACGGCGTGGTGCAGGTGACCGAGGCCGACAATTTCATCTATCACGAGATGCTGACCCATGTGCCGATCCTCGCACATGGTGCGGCCAGGCGGGTTCTGATCGTCGGCGGCGGCGATGGCGGGATGGCGCGCGAGGTGTTGCGCCATCCCGCAGTCGAGGAGGTCACCATGGTCGAGATCGACGCCGGCGTGGTCGAGTTCTGCAAGACCTACCTGCCCGGCATCAGCCAAGGCGCCTTCGACGATCCGCGACTGAAGCTCGTGATCGATGACGGCGCCGCCTTCATGCGCAATACCCAGCAGAAATACGACGTGATCGTGGTCGATTCCACCGATCCGATCGGACCGGGCGAGGTGCTGTTCACCGACAGTTTCTACGGCCATGCCAAGCGCGCGCTGACCGAGGGGGGCATCCTGGTGACGCAGAACGGAGTGCCTTTCGTCCAGGGCGCCGAGCTGACCAATTCGATGCGTGCCTTCAAGGCGCTCTTTGCCGACTGGGGATGCTACCTCGCGACGGTGCCGACCTATGCCGGCGGCCCGATGGCCTTCGGCTGGGGCACCGACGGTCCGGGCCGCGCGGTGTCGCTGGCCGAGCTCGAGGCCCGGGCGGCGGCGGCCGGGATTTCGACCGAGTATTATACCCCCGAGGTCCACAAGGCCGCCTTCGCGCTTCCGGGCTATGTCCGCCGCCTGATGCCCTGAACCTCTTGCGCGGCCAGGGACTCTGCTGCCATCGGCCCGCACATGAGAACGCCCGGAACCGGCAATCACGCGGTTCCGGGCACCAGCAAAGGCCAAAAAGCGCGTCCCCGGCTATCCGATCATCCCGCCCTTGTCGCCAAGGGTCTCGTAATGCCGCTTGAGCCGCTGCAGCGCGATCCTGAGCACGATCTTGCCCGAGCGCGCCGACCAGCCCATGCGCTTCTCGGCCTGCTCCAGCCCCTCGAGAAAACAGCAGCAGCGCAGCGCCACATCGCCAAGCCCGGGCCCCAGCTCGCGCAGCGCGGCGCTCACCCTCTCCCGGGCCGCGCCCGGCCCCTCGGCCGGACCGTCATTGCTGAAGAAGGCGCCGCGATCGCCGCCGGTCAGGAACCGGTCCCAGTTCTGCGCCACCCGGGGGCCGAGCTGGGCCACCTCGAAATCCTCGCGCAACCGCTCGCCCGCCGCGACCAGATCGGGGCTGAGGAAGGGCTTGCCATCCTTTTCCTTGCGCCGTGCCAGTATCGACAGCGGCGACTCGGCCCGGTTGAAGCGGATCCGCTCGGCCCGCGCCGTCTTGCCCTCTTCCCAGTCGCGGTGCTGCTCGGCAAAGGGCGAGGCCGGCTCGGCCAGACCGTCGCGCCGCTCGGCCTCGCGCATCTGCAGCCGCTTCAGCGCCGCCCGCCCGGCCGTGCTGATATCGTAGATCGTGACCCGGCCGCGATTGCGGCAGACGATCCAGTCCTTCAATGCGAAGGCCTCGGCGACCGAGCGGTCGACGACCGCGGTCCGCGTGGTCTGACCTCCGCCACTCTCGCGCAGGATAGCGGCCTTCTCCATGTCACGGGCAACGGCCATGAACGAACCCGGCTCGTTCAGGCGCCGCAGGATGCGCAGCGCTTCGCGACTGATCGTGGCCTCATCCGCAACCGGACGACGCGAACGCATTGTCGAGGACATGTAGGGGGTCTCCTTCTGGGGATCATCGGACGGGACGGGCTCAGCGCCAAGGCGGCTCAGCGCGTCATCGATCAGGGGATCGTCCCGCCGGGTCTCCACCCGACGGACCTGGCGCATGACGGTCGAGGGATGGCAGCCCTCGATCCGGGCCAGGGCGCGCAGCGACACGCCCCCTTCGATATGAGCCAGATAGAGCCGCGCCGCCCGGGGCAGCCACGCCGGCGCGGATTGCAATTGGCGATGCATGGCCACGGCACTCCTTCCTTCGGCTCTCTGGAAATGCGGCCGGAGCATGGGTGCTTGCCTGCCGCATTTTACAATCAAAGGTTGATTTAGTTACGTTACAGTTAACCGATTAACTACGCATTCATTATTGTTTCCAGACACTAAAGATTTCTGTGGATAGAGTGCGCAGCCTCTTTCGGAGACGCAACACCCGCTATGGTTGTGCAAGGATACGCGGTGTCATTACCAGGAGGTCCTGCCATGAACATGCTGCCCGCCACGCTTGCCACGCTGCGTCGCCCCCGCCTGCTGGTGCGGGCGGCGCGGTTCGGTCTGGCCGATTACCGCCGCGACCGCGATCTGGTGCGGCTGACGCAGGGACATATGCCGGGCAACGCCCGCACCGTGCTGAGCTGGCTGATCGAACAGGAAGAGCGCATGGAGGAAACCCGGAAGTCTGGCGACGCCGGATATTCGATCGCGCGGCATGTCGAGTTGCTCATCGCGCTGATAGCCGAGGCCCGGCTGATCTGCGAGATCGACAGCCAGCGTTCGGCCGGCTGAGGGGCGGGCACAGGCGCGGGCGCCCGCCGAGCGGGGGCGCCCGGAGTCAGACGAAGGCGTCAGGCATTTCCGCCTTGCGCCGGGCCATGTAATCCTCGACCGCCTCACGCCGCGCCGGATCGAGCGGTGGCGCCTCGAAGCGGCTCAGCAGCGTACGGACCCGCTCCGCGGCAAGCGTGGCGGTGTCGCGCGCGCCTTCCTCGTCCCAGGTCTCGAACGGCTTGTAATCGAGCAGATCCGTGCGCCAGAACGCCTCGCGGAAATGCGCCTGGGTATGGGCGCAGCCAAGGAAATGCCCGCCCGGGCCCACCTCGCGCAGTGCGTCCATCGCCTGCGCCGCGCCATCGGTCTCGATCCCCGCCGCCATCCGGTGCAGCGCGCCAAGCTGATCGGCATCCATCACGAATTTCTCGTAGCTTGCGACCAGCCCGCCTTCCAGCCAGCCCGCCGCGTGCAGCATGAAGTTGACGCCTCCCAAAAGCGCCGCGTTCAGCGTATGCGCGGTCTCGTAGGCGGCCTGCGCATCGGGCAGCTTCGAGCCGCAAAGTGCCCCGCCCGAGCGGAACGGCAGCCCCAGGCGCCGCGCCAGCTGGCCTGCGCCATAAAGGATCTGGCTCGCCTCGGGCGTGCCGAAGGTCGGCGCACCGGAATTCATGTCGATCGAGGTCACGAAGGCGCCGAAGACCACCGGCGCGCCGGGCCGCACCATCTGCGAATAGGCCACGCCCGCCATGACTTCGGCCAGCACCTGGGTCAGCGTGCCTGCCACCGTCACCGGCGCCATCGCGCCGCCCACGATGAAGGGCGAGACGATGCAGGCCTGATTGGCCGCGGCATAGACCTCGAGCGCGCCCATCATCGTCGCATCGAAGGTCAGCGGCGAGTTGATGTTGATGAGCGAGGTCATCACCGTGTTCTCGGCGACGAAGTCGGCGCCGAAGAGCTGCTCGCACATAGCCACCGAATCCCGGGCCCGCGACGGATCGGTGACCGAGCCCATGAACGGCTTGTCCGACAGCGTCATATGGGCATGCAGCATGTCCAGATGGCGCTTGTTGACGGGCACGTCGGTGGGTTCGCAGACGGTGCCGCCGGAATGGTGCAGCCATTTCGACATCTGCCCCAGCTGCACGAAGCGGCGGAAATCCTCCATCGTCGCATAGCGCCGCCCGCCCTCGATGTCGCGCACGAAGGGCGGACCATAGACCGGCGCCAGAACCAGATTGCGGCCGCCGATCTCGACATTGCGCGCGGGGTTTCGGGCATGCTGGGTGAAGCGCGCGGGCGCGGTGGCGCAAAGCCTGCGCGCAAGACCGCGCGGGATGCGCACGCGTTCGCCCTCAAGCTCGGCCCCGGCCTCGCGCCAGCGCGCAAGGGCGGCCGGATTGTCGACGAAATTGACGCCGATCTCGGCCAGAACCGTCTCGGCATTGGCCTCGATGAGTTCCAGCGCCTCGGGGGTCAGGATCTCGAAATCGGGGATGTTGCGGGTGATGAACCGCGCCGTCTCGATGCCCGGATTGCTGCGCGCCGCACGCCGCGCGGCACCGCCACCGCCGCGGCCCCGGCGCGCGCCCGTCGCCTCTGCCTCGCTCATGCACGTCTCCCGTCGTTCTGGCATTGCCTGATCAGAGTTCTAGGCCGATCCCCCGTGCCGGGCCGCGCGGTTTGCGGCCTTTCCTTTGTCTTCCGCGACATCGGCGGCGCGCCCTGCCCCGCATCTGTCCGAATTCCGGCCACCCTTTCCCTGTCTGGCCCGGGAAACGCCCGGATACGGTCGACAACCTGCCCCGTGACGGTCTCGGTCTGCGGAGATATTCTTCGTCATGTTGCCGTCCACCCGCGGTTCGTGCCGCCACGCCCGGCATAGGACCGGCATTGGACAAGAGAGGACCCGATGCCGCGTCGCCTGACCGCCTTCCTGGCCCTGACCGCCCTCGCCTTCATCGGAGGCCTGCTGGCCACCCCCGCCCCGGCCGACAGTTCGAGGCCGGGGCGGGGTCACGGCAGCCAGATGGCCGCCGCAGATCCCGCCGCGCACGGTACCGTGGCGTATGGAGCCGGTCCCGCCACCCCGGCCGCCGCTCTGGCTGGCGGCATCTGCCGCGGCTTCGGTCCCCAGGCCCCGCGCGACATCTCGGCGCCCGCCGGCCGCAATGCGCGCCTCTTCACCCTGGCGCCGCCGGCCTCCCAGATGAATCTCTGCAACATCCACACCCATACCAATGCCGAACATGCCGGTCCGGGTTTCGCGCTCAGCGCGGGCGGCGGCGAGCATGGCGGCTACAAATGCAACGAGACCGCGCAGCTGACGGAGAAGGAGCTGAAAGACCCCGCCGCCGGGCTCGGCGCCTTTCACGGCGCGAAACCCGGCGATAGCATCGAGGTGCATTGGGTGTTCAGCTCCTGCGACGTGGCCCCGGGCAAGGGGCTTGGGGCCTGCATGTCGGACAGCTGCCAGAACCCGCAACTGCGCGTCGAATCCCAGGTCTTCCTTCTGGTCAACGACCACACCGCGCTGGATTTCAAGGACTATATCTACCGCGGCCATCAGGTGCAGGGTCTGCACCAGCCGCGCGCCCTGCCCGGCGATACCGGCACGCCCGTCACCTATGGCGGCTCGACCACCGGACCGCGCTACAGCCAGACCATCTGTTCGCCGCTGCAGGTGACCTGGTCGGTCCGCCCCGACTGCGCCCGGCTCGACATCAACTCGCTTTACGAATGGGCCGCTCTCGGCAACGTCTTCGAGGAAGATCACAGCCATGGCGTGCGTCCCCTCGTGACCGCCGTGGAGCTGCTTTCGCAAATCCGCTGACCGCCTCCGCATCCGGCGGATTGCCACGGCGCATGGGGTCGCATAATGAGACGCCATGAGCACGCATGACCGCCTTCTTATCATCGACTTCGGCTCCCAGGTGACGCAGCTGATCGCGCGCCGCCTGCGTGAGCTGAACGTCTATTGTGAAATCCATCCCTACCAGAACGTCACCGACGCCTTCCTGCGCGACTTCGCGCCCAGGGCGGTGATCTTCTCGGGCGGGCCCGCCTCGGTGCTGAACGAGGGATCGCCCCGTCCGCCGGAAAGCGTCTTCACGCTGGGCGTCCCGATCCTCGGGATCTGCTATGGCCAGCAGGTGATGATGCAGATGCTGGGCGGCCGGGTCGAGCGCGGCGATGGCACCGCCGAATTCGGCCGCGCCTATGTTACGCCCTCGGACGACCGGATCGACCTGCTGAACGGCTGGTTCACGACCAACCGCGAACAGGTTTGGATGAGCCATGGCGACCATGTGGCTGAAATCGCGCCGGGTTTCGAGGTGTACGGGACATCGCCCAACGCGCCCTTCGCGATCACCGCGGACCTGTCGCGCAACTTCTTCGCCGTGCAGTTCCATCCCGAGGTGCATCACACCCCGAACGGCAAGACGCTTTACGAGAATTTCGTGCGGCTTGCGGGCTTCACCGGCGACTGGACCATGGGCGCCTATCGCGAGGAAGCGATCCGCAAGATCCGCGAGCAGGTCGGCGATGCCAGGGTGATCTGCGCGCTGTCGGGCGGGGTCGACAGCTCGGTCGCGGCCGCGCTCCTGCACGAGGCGGTGGGCGATCAGCTGACCTGCGTCTTCGTCGATCACGGGCTCTTGCGGCTGAACGAGGCCGACGAGGTGGTGGCGATGTTCCGCGACCACATGAACCTGCATGTGATCCATGCCCAGGAACAGGACCTCTTCCTTGGCGAACTCGAGGGCGTCTCCGACCCCGAGACCAAGCGCAAGACCATCGGCCGGCTCTTCATCGACGTGTTCCAGAAATATGCCGACCAGATCGAGGGTGCCCGCTTCCTGGCCCAGGGCACGCTTTATCCCGACGTGATCGAATCCGTCAGCTTCTCGGGCGGGCCCTCGGTCACCATCAAGTCGCACCACAATGTGGGCGGGCTGCCCGAGAAGATGGGCCTCGAGCTGGTCGAGCCGCTGCGCGAGCTCTTCAAGGACGAGGTCCGGGCGCTGGGCCACGAACTTGGCCTGCCCGCCAGCTTCATCGGCCGCCATCCCTTCCCCGGCCCGGGGCTCGCGATCCGCTGCCCCGGCGAGATCACCCGCGAAAAGCTCGAGATCCTGCGCAAGGCCGATGCCGTCTATATCGACCAGATCCGCAAGCACGGGCTTTACGACGAGATCTGGCAGGCCTTCGTCGCCATCCTGCCCGTCCGCACCGTGGGCGTCATGGGCGACGGGCGCACCTATGACTATGCCTGCGCGCTGCGCGCCGTGACCTCGGTCGACGGCATGACGGCGGATTATTACCCCTTCACCCATGACTTCCTGGGCGAGACCGCGACGCGGATCATCAACGAGGTCAAGGGGATCAACCGGGTGACCTACGACATCACCTCGAAACCCCCGGGGACGATCGAATGGGAGTGACCGTCACCGGCTGGATCGAGGCCACGCCCGAGCGTCTTGCGGCGCTTCGGGCGGCGGCGCCCGAGCATGTGCGCCTGACCCGGGCCGAGCCGGGCTGTCTGCGCTTCGAGATGCGCGAAGACCCCGACCGGCCCGGCCGCTTCCTGCTGGACGAGGAATTCACCGACGCCGCCGCCTTCGCCGCCCATCGTGCCCGCAAGGAGGGCACGGCCTGGGAACTGGCGGCCGCCGGCCTGCCGCGCGAGATCGAGATCGCGGGCCTGCCCGCATGAGCGCCCGGCCATGACCCCTGTGCTCCGGGCCGCCCTGTGGATGACCGGAGCCATCGCCGCCTTTTCCTCGATGGCGGTGGCGGGCCGCATGGTATCGGTCGAGCTCGACACCTTCGAGTTGATGCTCTACCGCTCGCTGATCGGCCTGGCACTGGTGCTGACCGTCGGCGGCGCCTTCGGGCGACTGGACGAGATCTCGCACCGCCAGCTCGGGCTTCATTTCATCCGTAACCTCTGCCATTTCACCGGCCAGAACCTCTGGTTCCTGGCGTTGGGCCTGATCCCGATGGCGCAGGTCTTCGCGCTGGAATTCACCTCGCCGATCTGGGTCGCGGTGCTGGCGCCGATGATCCTGGGCGAGCGGCTGACCCGGATGCGCGCACTCGCGGCCTTCGTGGGCTTTCTGGGCATCCTGATCGTGGCCCGTCCCGATCCGGCCGCGCTTGAGCCCGGCGCCATCGCCGCGGCCGGTGCCGCCATCGGCTTTGCCGGATCGGCGCTGTTCACCCGGCGGCTGACGCGCAGCCAGTCGATCGTCTCGATCCTGTTCTGGCTGACGGCAATGCAGGCCGCGATGGGGCTCATCTGCGCCGGGATCGACGGCCAGATCGCCTGGCCCTCTCCCGCCGCCTGGATGCCCCTGACGGTGATCGGCCTGGCCGGGCTGACCGCGCATTTCTGCCTGACCAGCGCGCTCTCGGTGGCGCCTGCCAGCATCGTCATGCCACTCGACTTCCTGCGCCTGCCGGTCATCGCCGTGGTCGGGATGCTGCTTTATGACGAGCCGCTCGACGCCTACGTCCTGATCGGCGCCGCGATCATCCTGGTGGCGAACTTCCTCAACCTGCGCGGGGAAACGCGGCACTCAAGACACGCCAGCCGGAAAACAGGGGCCGCATCCCCTGCACGTCGCGGAAACGATTGACCGCCGAAGCATCCGCCCGCTAGCGTTTTCCCAAAAGAGAAAAAGTCAAAAATGAAAAGTGGGAGGAGAAAATGAAATATGCCGTTGGGGCGGCCGCATTGGCCATCGTGACGACAGGACCCGTCCTCGCGGGCGGGATCGAGCGAAGCAATCAATCCGTCAGCATCCTGTTCGAGCAAGGCACCTATCTCGAACTCGGCTTCAGCCGGTTCAGTCCCGATGTGAGCGGGTCGTCCAGCGCCACCGGTTTGGGCTCGGGCGACATGCTGCCGGGCTTCAACGGCGCCTCTCTCTCCTTCAAGCAGGACCTAGGAGACAACGCTTCCCTCGCACTGATCCTCGACGAACCGGTCGGCGCGGATGTGTCCTATGAAAGCACAAACAACTATCCGGTGGGATCGCCGACATCGACGCTTGACGGCGCGAATGCCGACGTCAACGCGACCGGCGTCACGGCGCTGCTGCGATACGAGCTTCCTTCCAATGTCAGCCTGATCGGTGGTCTCCGCGCCATCAGGACGTCGGGCACCGTGAGCCTTCCCGGGGTCGGCGCCTATTCGCTGAACTCCTCGACCGAGACCGATTTCGGCTATATCGTCGGCATCGCTTGGGAAAAGCCGGAAATCGCGGCACGCGTGGTGCTGACATACAGCTCGGCGATCGATCACAAGTTCGATACGGTTGAGAGCGCCGGGTCGTTTTCCATCTCGAACGATCTGGATGTCACGATTCCGCAAGCGCTGACGCTGGAATTCCAGACCGGCGTTGCGGCGGATACGTTGCTCTTCGGCTCTGTCAGGTGGGTGGACTGGACGGCCTTCGACATCACCCCGGACCTTTACACCGGCAGCGTGGTGCCGGGCGGATCTCTCGTCGATTACGACCATGACGTGATCACTTATAACCTGGGTCTCGGGCGTAAGTTCAACGACAACTGGTCAGGAGCTATCCTGTTCGGCTACGAGAAGCACGAGGGCAGCTATACCGGAAATCTCGGGCCGACCGACGGGTTCCGCTCGATCGGTCTGGCCGCCACCTACTCGACCGGCAGGGTCAAGGTGACGGGCGGTATCCGCTATGTCGATATCGGCGATGCCAAGACGCGGTTCGGACCGAGCACGACCAGGTTCAAGGGCAATGACGGCATCGGTGTGGGGCTCCGGGTCGGGTATTATTTCTGAGCCTGGCACCATGGCTGCAAGCGACGCCCCGGCCGCCCTGCCGGGGCGTTTGCGTTCGGGCAGAAGCGAATGGGTTTGACCGACCCGCAGCGCCGGGATAGGACGCGGCCGCGGATCGAGGGATGATCGAATGATCTATGACACGGCAAAGGCCTGGCGGCAGGCAGACAGGCGGCATGTGCTGCTGTTCGGCATGTCGGGCCTGGGCAAGACCCATGTCTCGAACATGCTGCGCGCTGCGGGCGGCTGGTTCCACTACTCGGTCGATTACCGCATCGGCACCCGCTACATGGGCGAATTCATCGCCGATAATTTCAAGCGCGAGGCGATGAAGGTGCCGCTGCTGCGCGAGCTCCTGCGCACCGACAGCGTGTTCATCGCCTCGAACATCACCTTCGACAATCTCGCGCCGCTCTCGACCTATCTCGGCAAGCCTGGCGCACGGGACAAGGGCGGCCTGCCCTTCGACGAATACATGCGCCGCCAGGAACAGCATCGCGAGGCCGAGATATCGGCCCTGCTGGATACGCCGCGCTTCATCGACCGCGCGGCCGAGCTGTACGGCTATGGCGATTTCGTCTGCGATTCCGGCGGCTCGATCTGCGAGGTGGTCGACCCTGAGGATCCGGCCGATCCGGTGCTCTCGGCGCTGGCCGCGCGGCTGCTGCTGGTCTGGATCGAGGGCAGCGAGGCCCATACCGCCGAGTTGGTGCGCCGCTTCGACCGGGCACCGAAGCCGATGTATTACCAACCCGCCTTCCTGCATGAGGCCTGGGCCGACTACCTGTCCCGGACCGGGCTTTCCGATGCGGCGGTCGATCCCGACGCCTTCGTGCGCTGGACCTATGCCCGCGCGCTGGCCCACCGCCAGCCGCGTTACGAGGCGATGGCGCGGAACTGGGGGGTGAGGGTCAGGGCCGAAGACGTGGCAGCCCTGCGCAGCCCCGAGGATTTCACCGACCTGATCGCTCAGGCTATCGACAGAGCGCCAGCGCGGCCCTGATCGCAGCCGCGGCACCCGCCAGCGGAAAGCGGCCCAGCCTCGGGCCCGCGCCGCCCTGGATCTCGAGCGTCTGGCCGCGCTGGAGTGCACCCAGCACCGGTGCCCCGGGCGGCAGCCGGGCAAGCATACCGGCCCCAGGGCTTGCGGCGAAGGTGACCGGAAATCCCTGCCCGTCTATGGCCAGGGTCAGAATGCGCGGCCCGGCACCGCCGCCGATCCCGTCAATCTGCAGAAGCCGCTCGCCGCCGCGGGCGCAGAAAAGATAGAAAAACGCGTCCTGACGGCCCTCGGCCGGCCCCCCGGCAAAGGCGCCGCGCCCATCCGAGGTCACCCCGCTCGACCAGAGCGGCCTCGGCGGCACGATTGCGGGGGAGGTCTGCCCGGAACAGTCGCGCGAGACGCAGGCGGCATAGGCAGCACTGTCGGCCGGCCCGAATGCCGACAGGCAGCGCCAGACGCAGCGTTGCAACTCCCATTCCGGCCCCTCCTGCTGGGCCCGTCCCGCGCCCGCCGCCGCGATCAGACCGGCCGCAAGGGCAGCGACGCCCCAGCCCGCAGCGCTTGTCCAGCCTCGCACCCATTCCCTCCGTCTTTTGCGGATTGTTCCGAGATATGGAACAACGCAGGGTCTCTTCTGTCAATCGACCGAAGCAACCCTTGAGGGACAGCCGCAACTCGCCTATGTTCGCGCGCCGTTCGAATGGAGATGTCCGATGCCCATCAAGATCCCGTCCGACCTTCCCGCCTATGACGTGCTGTCGCGCGAGGGGGTGATGGTGATGGGCGAGGATGAGGCCTCGCGTCAGGACATAAGGCCGCTGAAGATCGCGCTTCTGAACCTGATGCCGAAAAAGATCCAGACCGAAACCCAGTTCGCGCGGCTGATCGGCGCGACGCCCCTTCAGATCGAGCTGAGCCTGGTGCGGATGACCGAGCACAAGACCAGGAACACCGCCGCCGAGCATATGGAGGCTTTCTATCGCCCCTTCGCCGACGTCGCCGACAGCGGCGAGAAATTCGACGGCTTCCTCATCACCGGCGCCCCGATCGAGCATCTGCCCTTCACCGAGGTCACCTATTGGGACGAGCTGACCCGGGTCTTCGACTGGACCCAGAGCCATGTGCATTCGACCTTCGGCGTCTGCTGGGGCGGAATGGCGATGATCTACCATTTCCACGGCGTCCAGAAGCATATCCTGCCCGCCAAGGCCTTCGGCTGCTTCCGGCATCGTAACCTGGCGCCGGCCTCGCCCTATCTGCGCGGCTTCTCGGATGATTGCGTCATTCCCGTCAGCCGCTGGACCGAGATGCGGCAGAACGAGATCGACGCGGCACCCGGGCTGGTGACACTGCTTGGCAGCGACGAAAGCGGCCCCTGCCTGGTCGAGGATGCAGGCCATCGCGCGCTCTATATCTTCAACCATTTCGAATATGACAGCGACACCCTGAAACAGGAATACGACCGCGACGTGGCCAATGGCACGCCGATCAACGTGCCGCAGAACTACTATCCGGCCGACGACCCGACGCGGCCGCCGCAGAACCGCTGGCGCAGCCATGCGCATCTTCTTTACGGCAACTGGATCAACCTGATGTACCAGACCACGCCGTTCGAACTGAACCGGATCGGGACGCTCTGAGCATGGCCGAGGATTATGCGCCGACCGGACGGCTGATCGAGATCGAGGGGCGCCGGGTCCATGCCCATCAGGAGGGCAGCGGGCCCGATGTGATCCTGCTGCATGGCGCGGGGGGCAATACCCGCGATTTCACCTTCGATCTGCTCGACCGGCTGTCAGGCGCGTTCCGCGTCACCGCCTTCGACCGGCCCGGGCTCGGCCATACCGACCCGCTGCACCCCAATGGCGAAAGCCCGGCCGAACAGGCCGCGGTGCTGGAAGCCGCCAGCCGCAGGCTTGGGCTTGGCCCGGCGGTTCTGGTCGGCCATTCCTTCGGCGGCGCGGTGGCGCTGGCCTGGGCGCTCGACCATCCCGAGCGGGCCGCGGCCATCGTCTCGCTTGCGGGCGCGGCAATGCCCTGGCCGGGCGGGCTCGGCCCCTATTACGAACTGGTCTCGTCGGATTTCGGCTCGATGTTCATGGTGCCGTTGATCTCGGCCTTCGTTCCGCGCTTCGTCGCCGAGCAGACCATCGCCCGGATCTTCGAGCCCGATCCGGTGCCCGAGGGCTATGGCGCGCATATCGGCATCGCGCTCAGCCTGCGCCCCGAGACGCTGCGCGCCAATACGCGCCAGGTGAACGGGCTCAAGCCCCATATCTGCGCCATGGCCGAACGCTATGACGAATTGACGATGCCGATCGAGATCCTGCATGGCACCGCCGACCGCATCGTGCCGATCGAGGTGCATTCCCGGCCGCTGGCCGAGCGGCTGGCCAATGTGCATCTGACCGAACTGGACGGCATCGGTCACATGCCGCATCATGCCGACCCCGAGGCCGCGGTCGCCGCGATCCGGCGGGCTGCGGAACGGGCCGGATTGCACCCGGGCGCCTGATCGCCATACTGGTCCGGCAGCGACCGGAGCATGCGATGACAGATCTTCCCTTCGACGGCGCCATTACCCGCTATTACCGAAACGGGGCCCCCGATGACATTCGCGAGGCCATCGCCGATGGCCACAAGCACGACATCCTGGACCAGAGCTATCCCCATGACCGGCGACTCGACAGCGACACCTATTCCGACGAGCTGAAGGCGCTGCAGATCGAGCTGGCAAAGCTGCAGGCCGATGTGAAGGCCACGGGCAAGCGCATCGCGGTGCTGTTCGAGGGGCGCGACGCCGCCGGCAAGGGCGGCACCATCCGGCGCTTCCGCAAGAATATGAACCCGCGCATCGCCCGGCAGGTGGCCCTGCCCGCGCCCTCGGACCGCGAGAAAAGCGAATGGTATTTCCAGCGCTATGTCGAGCATCTGCCCGCTGGCGGCGAGATCGTGCTGTTCGACCGGTCCTGGTACAACCGCGCCGTGGTCGAGCATGTCTTCGATTTCTGCACCAGGGAAGAGCGCGAACGCTTCTTCGGCCAATTGCCGGATTTCGAGCGGATGCTGGTCGACGAGGGCATCCTGCTGATCAAGTTCTGGCTCAATGTCGGCCGCGCCGAACAGCTGCGCCGTTTCCTCAAGCGCGAGCGCGACCCGCTGAAACAGTGGAAGCTGTCCCGGATCGATGTCGAGGGCCTCAGCCGCTGGGATGCCTATTCCGCCGCGATCCGCGAGACCTTCGCCCGCAGCCATAACGGCCATGCGCCCTGGACGGTGATCCGCTCGGACGACAAGCGCCGGGCCAGGCTGGCCGCCATCCGCCACGTGCTATCGCTGGTCGATTACAAGGGCAGATCCGACAAGGTCGTGACCGCTCCCGACCCGCTGATCTGCGGCGGCCCCGAAATCTGGACGCCCTGAACGCCCCGCGCGGTCAGGCGAACAGCACCAGCGAGCGCGCGTCCCAGGCCACCCGGGCCGCGGTGCCGCGCTCGAGGACCGGGCGCCCGACAAGGTTCTTCATCGAGATCGTCATCGGCCGGTCGACCCCGTCGAGCCGCACCACGTAATAGGTCATGTCGCCGTAATAGGACAGATCCTCGACCGTGCCGGTCGCGACGCGGCGGTCGGTGGTCTCGCCGGGAAACAGGATCGACATGGTCTCGGGGCGGATGCCCACGCTCTGGGTCTGGCCCGGATGCCAGCCGCCGGGCAGCTGATCGGGGCCGATCACCGCACGGCCAAGCCCGGCCGCCTCGACCTCGATATGATCCTCGTCGCCGACCCGGGCGGTCGCGGGCAGGAAGTTCATCACGCCGATGAATTCGCCCACCTGACGCGTGTTGGGCCGCCGGTAAAGCTGTTGCGGCGTGTCGAGCTGGGCGATCTGGCCCTCGAACATCACGGCGATCCGGTCGGACATGATCAGCGCCTCTTCCTGGTCATGCGTCACCAGAATGAAGGTGATGCCCACCTGCCGCTGCAACCGGCGCAGTTCGGTCTGCATCTGCTCGCGCATCTTCTTGTCGAGCGCCGAGAGCGGCTCGTCGAGCAAAAGCACCTTGGGCTCGAGGATCAGCGCCCGCGCCAGCGCCACCCGCTGACGCTGCCCGCCCGAAAGCGCATGGGCCGCGCGCGCGCCAAAGCCCCTCAGCCCGACCATCTCCAGCGCCTCGGCCACCTTCGCGGCCTTCTGCGCCTTGCTCAGGGGCTCGCGCCGCAGCCCGAAGCCCACATTCTCGGCCACGCTCAGATGCGGGAAGATCGCGTAGGACTGGAACACCATGTTGGTGGGCCGCACATTGGCAGGCACGCGCCTCATGTCCTTGCCGTCGATCGTCAGCCGCCCGCCAGACAGTTCCTCGAAACCCGCGATGGTGCGCAGAAGCGTGGTCTTGCCGCAGCCCGACGGCCCCAGCAACGAGAAGAACTCGCCCTGCCGGATCTCTGCCGAGATGCCGCGCAGGGCGTGAAACTCGCCGTAATATTTCTCGACATTCTCAAGCGCGATGATGGGGCGTTCGATGCCCAGCGTGTCTTTCACAGGAATCCTCCGGCATCGGCCTTCCCGGTGCGCGCGGCGCCCCGGCGGCGGACATATTCGGCAACGGTCAGCAGGATCACCGAGGTCAGCACAAGCAGCGTGCCGAGCGCCATGATCACGGGAATCTTCTGCGGGAAGCGAAGCTGTCCCCAGATATAGACCGGCAGGGTCGGGTTGGTGCCGGTCAGGAAGAAGGCGATGATGAATTCGTCCAGAGAGATCGTGAAGGCGATCAGCAGAGACGAGACGATGCCCGGCATCACCAGCGGCAGCGTGATGAGGCGGAAACTCGACCAGCGGCTCTCGCCGAGATCGATCGCGGCCTCTTCGAGCGAGACGTCGAGGCTCTGGAAGGCCGAGTTCAGGATCGCGATGGAAAACGGCGTGCACATGAGCACATGGCCCAGCACCACCGTCCAGGATCCGAGCGGCAGGCCCAGTTGCAGCAGCACCACCAGAAGCGAGACCGCCACGATGATCTCGGGCAGCACCAGCGGCAGCATGATCAACCCCAGGATGCCCTTCTTGCCCGGAAAGGCAAATCGCGTGCCGGCCCGCGCCGCGCAGATCCCGAGGCAGGTGGCGATCACCGCCGAGGAGACCGCGATGATCAGGCTGTTCAGCACCGCCGTATGCAGCGCCGGGATGGTCATCAGCTCGCGGAACCACTCGAACGTGAAACCCCTCAGCGGAAAGGCGATCACCGTGCCGTCATTGAAGGCAAAGACCGGCAGCAGCGCGATAGGCGCGTAAAGGAAGATCAGATAGAAGATCGCGTAAAGCCGGAGCCCCTTCATTTCTGACCCCTCAGGTAGCGACGGTTCAGCACCAGGAACAGCACCGCGACCGCCGTCACCATCGCCATGGCCAGCACCGCCAGCGCGGCCCCCATCGGCGCGTTGTTGAGTTTCAGGAACTGGGTCTGGATCATGTTGGCGATCATCAGCCCGTCCGGCCCGCCCACCAGCCGGGGCGTCACGTAATCGCCGATGGTCGGAATGAAGACGATCAGCACCGCCGCCACCACCCCCGGCATCGCCAGCGGCAGCGTCACCCTCAGGAAGGTCATCGCCCGGCTCTCGCCCAGATCGCGGCTGGCCTCGAGAAGCGAGCGGTCGATCTTCTCGAGCGCGACGAAGATCGGCAGGATCGCGAAGGGCGCATAGGCATGGGCCAGGGTGATCACCACCGCATTGGCGTTATAGAGGATGAAGCTCAGCGGTTCGTCGATGATCCCCAGCCCGCTCAGCGTGGTGTTGAGCACGCCGTTATAGCCAAGGATCACCTTCCACAGAAACACCCGCATCAGATAGGACGACCAGAACGGGATGGTGATCAGGAAGATCCACATCGACTTCTGCGAGGGCGGCACGCTGAACGAGATGAAATAGGCGATGGGAAAGGCGGCCAGCACGGTTGCCGCGGTCACCGCCAGCGAGATCAGAAGCGAGCGCAGCAGAAGCTGGCTGTAAAGCGGGTCGGAAAAGGCCTCGCGGTAGTTCTTGAGCGTCAGCGTGGTATCGAGCGTCAGGTAATCCTGGCTCCAGAAGCTGAACAGAACGATCGCGGCAAGCGGCACCGCCAGCAGCAGCAGCGCATAAAGGAAGGGCGGCGCCACCAGGAAATACCCCTGTGCCGCCTCGCTTCGGCCCAGCCGGGGCCAAGCCTTGATCTTGATCATCGGAATCGCGCCACTCCCCGTTTTGGACGCGATCATGGAAACAGACGCGGCCCTGCGCAAGGGCAGCCGGCCCGCCTTCGGAGGGTTTCCCGGGCATCTGCCCTGGATTTCGGCAAAACACCTCGCGATAGACCGAACGGTCGGTCCGGGTCAGGCCAAAGCCGACCGGGTCTGGCAGGCTCTGAGAGCGCTCAGCCCATCGTCCGCAAACGCCTGATCAGGCTCGACGTATCCCAACGCCCGCCGCCAAGGTTCTGGACGTCCTTGTAGAACTGATCGACCAGCGCCGTGACCGGCAGGCTGGCACCGGTCCGCTCGGCAGTGGCCAGGCAGATGGCCAGATCCTTGCGCATCCAGTCGACCGCGAAGCCATGGTCGAATTCATCCTCCAGCATGGTCTGACAGCGGTTCGTCATCTGCCAGCTTCCGGCCGCGCCGCCCCCGATCACCTCGACCACGGCGCGCCCGTCAAGCCCCGCCTTCTCGGCGAAATGCAACCCTTCCGACAGCCCCTGCACCAGCCCCGCGATGCAGATCTGGTTGACCATCTTGGTCAGCTGCCCGGCACCGCTGGCGCCCATAAGCCTGGAAAGCTTGGCATAGGCGGCCATCAACGGCTCGGCCTTGCCATAGGCCGCCTCGGATCCGCCGCACATGATGACAAGCTGGCCGCCCTCGGCGCCCGCCTGCCCGCCCGACACCGGCGCATCCACAAAGCCGATATCGCGGGTCTCGGCCAGCGCGGCCATTTCCTTGGTCACCATCGCCGAGACGGTGGTGTGATCGACGAAAACCGCCCCCGCCTCCATCCCCGCAAAGGCACCGCTCTCGCCTGTACAGACCGCGCGCAGATCGTCGTCATTGCCGACGCAGGCCATCACGAACTCCGCCCCCAGCGCCGCCTCGGCCGGGGTGGGCGCCGCGCGGCCGCCATGACGCGCGACCCAGTCCTCGGCCTTGGCAGCTGTCCGGTTGTAAACGGCAACCTCATGGCCCGCTGCGGCGAGATGCCCCGCCATGGGAAAGCCCATCACCCCAAGGCCCAGAAATGCAACCCGTGCCATGCGGCTCCTCCCCTCGTTGCATGAAACGTCTTTTTCTCTTACCTAACGGCCTCATCCGAGGCGTCAACAACAGGTGCGCCATGCCCCATCTCTTCCGCTGGCTGTTGCGGATCTTCACCGCCGTCGTCATCCTCGCCGGTCTGGGCATCGGCGGGGTCTATTATCTCGCCTCGCGCTCGCTGCCCGATTACAACGGCACCCATGAGGTCGAGGGCCTGAGCGCCCCGGCCGAGATCGTGCGCGACCATAGCAGCGTGCCGCATATCTTCGGCAAGACCGACGAGGACGTCTTCTTCGGACTGGGCTATGCCCATGCACAGGACCGGCTCTGGCAGATGACGGTGCTGCGCCGGACGGCACAGGGCCGCCTGTCCGAACTGTTCGGAGCCCGGACGCTGAAGATCGACGAGCTGATGCGGCGGCTCGATATCTATCGTCTCGCGCAGGACTCGGTCGAGGCCCAGGACCCGCAGACCCTGGCCGCGCTCGAAGCCTATTCCCGCGGCGTCAATGCCTGGATCGAGACCGTCAATACCGAGGCCCGCGGCCGTGGCGCGCCCGAGTTCTTCCTGTTCCGGCCGGAAGTCGCCTATTGGCAGCCGGCCGACTCGATCGCGCTGGTCAAGTTGATGGGCGTGCGGCTGTCCTCGCATCTCGATGCCGAGCTGCTGCGGGCCCGGGTCTCTCTGCTGATGGAGCCCGAGCGGGTGAGGGACATCCTGCCCGACGCGCCCGGACCGGGGCTGGCGGCCCTGCCCGATTATGCCGATCTCGCCCCCGGAGTCGTGCCCTCCTCGGCGCCGCTGGCGCGCTATGCCGAAGGCCCGCTCTCGCCTTTCGCCGGACCGGACTTCGCCGGCGCCTCGAATGCCTGGGCCGCCGCCCCGAAACGCTCGGCCGCGGGCGGCACGCTTCTGGCCAACGATCCGCATCTGGGCTTTTCCGCGCCCTCGATCTGGTATCTCGCGCGGCTCGAGCTGTCGACCGGAGGCGTGATCGGCGGCACCATCCCCGGCATTCCGACGATCCTTTCCGGCCGCTCGGCCAAGCTCGGATGGGGGCTCACCACCTCCTATCTCGACGATCAGGACGTGTTCCTCGAACAGCTGAACCCTGACAATCCGCAGGAATACCGGACGCCCGACGGCTTCCGGCCCTTCGAGACCCGGCGCAGCATCATCAAGGTCGCCGATGCCGAGCCGGTCACCATCACGCTGCGCTGGACCGAGAACGGGCCGGTGCTGCCCGGCAGCCATTACGACCTGGCCTCGATCACCCCGCCCGGCCATGTGGCGTCGCTGGGCTGGACGCTGCTGAACGGCGCCGATACCTCGATCAGCGCGGCGATGCAGGTCATGCGCTCGCAAAGCGTCGACGAGGCGATCGAAGCCGGCCGGTTCTTCATCGCGCCCTCGCTGAACCTGACCCTGGCCGATGCCGACAGCATCGCATTGCAAATGATCGGGGCCATGCCCCGGCGGATGGCAGACAACCAGAGCCAGGGCCGCCTGCCCCAGCCGGGCTGGAAGGAAGAAAACCGCTGGCAGGGCTGGCTGAACTATGCCGCCAATCCCAGCTTCCGCGACCCAGCAAGCGGCATTCTGGGCAATACCAACAACAAGCTGGTCGACCGGCCGTTTCCGCTTCATGTCAGCTTCGACTGGGGTGACAGCCAGCGGATCCAGCGCTGGAAGCGGCTGATGGAGACCCGCAAGGTCCATACCCGCGAGAGCTTCATCGAGGCCCAGCTCGACACCGTCTCCTTCACCGCGCGCTCGCTGCTGCCTCTGGTCGGCAGGGATCTGTGGTTCACCGGCGCGCCCGCGCCCGCAGGCAGCCCCGAAAGGCTGCGCCAGCGCGCGCTGGAACTGCTGGCCGGCTGGAACGGCGAGATGAACGAGCATCTGCCCGAGCCGCTGATCTATGCCGCCTGGATGCGCTTTCTTCAGCGCGACCTGATCGAGGACGATCTCGGACCGCTCGCGCGGGCCTTCGCCCATGTCGACCCCCTGTTCATCGAGCGGGTGTTCCGTGACATCGACGGCGCCTCGATCTGGTGCGATATCCGCCAGTCGGCCCCGATCGAGACCTGCACCGAGATCGCCCGCAAGTCGCTCGACGAGGCGCTGCTGTATCTCTCCGAGACCTATGGCGGATCGCTCGAATCGCTGCGCTGGGGGCAGGCGCATCAGGCCTGGCACGACCATCCGGTGCTGGGCGAGACGCCGTTGCTGAAATGGATCGTGAACATCCGCCAGCCGACCTCGGGCGGGGACAACACGCTCAACCGGGGCCTGACCAAGGGCACCGATCCCTTCCCCTTCGCCAGTCTGCATGGCGCGGGCTATCGCGCGGTCTACGATTTCGCCGATCCAGACAGCTCGGTCTTCATCATCTCGACCGGCCAGTCGGGCCATCCGCTGAGCCGTCATTACGACGATCTGGGCGAGCTCTGGCGTCGGGGCGAATATATCCCGATGACGCTCGACCCCGCCCTTGCCCGCGCCGCCGCAGTCGGCATCACCACACTGGTGCCGAAATCCCGCTGATCCGGCGCCCCGCCCGGCCAAGCGGCCTGCGGGGCGCTGAACCGGGCTTGCCGGGTCATGCGCGGGCGGGCGGACCGACCGCAAGCCTGTCCGGCGCTTTCGGCCCGGCCCGACGGAGGGTTGCGACGGCCCGGGATATTTTCGCGCCATTCCCGGGCAATCGAGAGCTGAGGCGATGAACTGCCGGAGCACCGGCTTGGCGCGCGGACCCGATGACTGCGCTCCTTCGAGGTCAGCTTGCCGGGTGCCGAATTTGGGCCATTTTGAACACGGGCGGACGCGATCCTGACCCGCCTTCCGGCCGCCGCCCCAACCGCGCGCCTTCCGCGGTGACGGCCAGTCTCGTGAAACATGCCCCCGCCCCGTCGACAGGTAATCCGGACCCGGCACGTGTCCGCCCGGGCCCGGCACCGGCAGAACAGATCCGGGACGCTCAACACCAGTTTGCGCAACTCGCCGATGCGTTGAGAAACTCCGACAGCGGCCGAGAGATCGCCTGAGTTCGGAATGGCGTTTCTCAAAGGAGGAAAAGGGGACTGCTTATGAGGCAGGGGCATGACAACCGGAACCATGTCCCACGACTTGGTGCGCGGTGCCCCCGCAGGCGCGTTTTTCAACGAAATCCCCCACCAACGCCCGCGTGGGCCCCGGACGGCCGTTCCGGGCCGGGAGGGACCAAAGGCGCGCGGCAAGGGTCCGCCCCCCGCCCGGGCGCCATCGTGTCCGCTTTCCGCAAAGCATGCGCCCGCCCGCTGCAGGACTGGACCCCGCACCGATCCCCCCGACAGAAGCGGCGGGCGGGCGGAGGCTCAGCCGTCCTTCAGCAACCTTACCGTTTCCGGCGCGATCCGCGACATCGCCGCCTCGAACTGCGCCCAGGTCATTGTCGCCCGGTTCCCCGCGACGCCATGATAATAGGACCGGCCGCTGGCCGTCGGCAGCCCCGCCCAGATCCGCGAGAGATTATGCATGAACGCCTTGCGCTTCATCTCTCCGGCCCCGAAGGCGCTGAGCCCGGCCTCTTCGAGCAGAAGATCGGCGAGGCGGTCCTGAACCGGCGCCGAGAACCGGGTCCGTTCGTCAAGCCCGAGCTCGGCCACAAGCCGGCGCAGCGTGGCGGGAATGAACTGATAGCGGCCGATCGCATGCGGCTGACCCGGAGTCTCGTCGATCCATTTGTAGATCTCGGCGATGCTCAGCCGGGTCGGCGGCCCCGGAGGCCGGATCCTGGCGCCATGCTGAACCGCATCATAATCCATCCGCCCTGCCTCGGCCCGGCCGATCAGAAGCCGGATGCCCTCGGCCAGAGCCGCATTTCCGCCGCCGGGGCGAAGCGGCGAGAACAGCACGGCGGTCGCGGGCTCAGGCTCCCGCCGCGCCCGGACCACCGGATCGACCACCGGATCGGAGGCGAAGAAGCTCGCCCCGCCGCGCCCGACAAACAGGCTGGCGCCGACCGGCCCGGAAACGCCGTCCCGGTTGCCCTCCGGCGCCGACCCGGAGCCCGGCATCGGTCGTCCCAGCATCGGCCCGCGCATCTGCGTCAGAAGCGGCCCCGTGGCCCCCTCGGGCTGCAGAAGACCGCCCACCCCGATCAGTGAGACAGGCTCGGCGGCCACGGCACGGAGAAAGCAGACAAGCGCCAGCCCGAAGCCAAAGGCACAGGCAAGGCCGGGCGCCGGGGCGCGGTTTCGCGGCAGGGTCATCGGCACCTCGTTCTGAGCGCGTG
The DNA here is from genome assembly GCF_002073975.1 of Rhodovulum sp. MB263. Taxonomy (NCBI): domain Bacteria; kingdom Pseudomonadati; phylum Pseudomonadota; class Alphaproteobacteria; order Rhodobacterales; family Paracoccaceae; genus Rhodovulum; species Rhodovulum sp. MB263. Next base: position 2,102,121 of record NZ_CP020384.1, read on the forward strand.
ATCTGCCCGATACCCTGACTGTAAGACGTTCAGATTTCCTTGCCGCGGCCCCGCTTGCGCGGCGTCAGACACCTGCCAGAGCATTTTGCGTTTGATCTGAAACGAGCGGGGAGTCACACGGGTCCGATTGTCTGATCCACTTCTTCCGGGAGGTGGATCATGGCCCCCCTGCTCGTTGGACCTTCTGGAGCGGATCTGCGCCTATGTGGCCAAGGGGAACTCTGCTCGGCCGGCAGGGCGTGTTTTGGGATAAGCGCTGCGACGGCGGTGCGATTTGTAGCAGAGCATCGAAAGAGGGGGCCGCCATTCCCAAGGCGCAGGGCCGCCCCGCTGGCCAATATGGAACATACCGTGCTTTTCTGCTGGAGATCGTGCGAGCTGGACCGGACATCACGCTCAAAGAACTCGCCGCCGCCTTGTCAGAGACACATGATGTCGAAATCCAGCTTTCCTCGCGGCACCGCGCCCTGGAACGTTCAGGGCCATCATATAAAAAAGGATTGATCGCAGCGGAACGTGATCGGCCCGCGTTGCGCCAGGCACGCAGAGACCGGATCATGCGCCGTCAGCCCAGCATGCGCGCGGAGCCGCACAGGCTGGTCTTGATCAACGAGACGGCGGTCAGGACCGACCTCACATGTTTGCGGGGGCGGGCAACCGTCGGTGAGCGGCTCTGCGGTGCGGCACCCTTTGGCCAATGGGGGACGCAGACCTTCGTCGCCGGGCTGACGCAGGACGCCCTGATCGCACCATGGGTGATCAATGGCGCAATGAACGGGGCTGCTTTCGACGCGTATGTCGAGACGCAACTGGCCTCGGTGTCTGATCCGGGAACCGTCATGATCCTCGCCAACCTCTCCACCCACCGAAGCCCGCGCGCGACCGAAGCTATGCGAAAGCGAGGCTACTGGTTCTGTTCTTGCCCGTGTACTGCCCCGATCTCAGCCCGATCGAGATGGCCTTCTCCAAGCTCAAAGCCCACTTGCGCCGCATCGGCGCCAGAACCTCTGATGCCATGCTCGAAGCCCTTGGGGATATCTGTGGCCTGTTCGATCCAGATGAATACTGCAACTTCCTGAAAGCCGCCGGATATGCCTCAAATTAAATGCAAAACGCTTTAGAGGCTGCGGAAGCGCTGTTCCTGGCGCGCCGTCCAGTTGACCGTCAGCGTCGATCCCTCATCATCGGGCACCTCGCCCTCGACAATGCCCTGCTCGTAAAGCCAGGCGCGGCGACGTCCGTCGTCATGACCCAAATGCACCTCGCGGCGTTGCCGTGCCGCATCGAGACGCTCGGTCACCGCCTCGAGCAACGGCCCGACGCCCTGCCCGGTCCAGGCAGAGATCGCCGCGACCTCGTCATGCCGCGCGGCCGCCGCTTCGGTCGCGGCGCGGCGCTCGTCATCGAGCAGGTCGGTCTTGTTCCAGACCTCGATCTGAGGCGTCTCGCGCGCGACGCCCAGATCGGCGAGAATCGCGCGCACATCCCCGGCCTGGGCCTCGCTGTCGGAATGGGCGATGTCGCGGACATGCAGGATCAGATCGGCCTCCAGCACCTCCTCGAGCGTGGCGCGGAAGGCCGCGACCAGCTGGGTCGGCAGATCGGAGATGAAGCCGACCGTATCTGACAGGATCACCTTGAGCCCGGTCGGCAGTGCGACCGCCCGCATCGTCGGGTCGAGCGTGGCAAAGAGCATGTCCTTGGCCAGCACCTCGGCCCCGGTCAGCCGGTTGAACAGCGTCGACTTGCCGGCATTGGTATAGCCCACCAGCGCCACGATCGGGAACGGCACCTTGCGCCGGGCGGCGCGGTGCAGATCGCGGGTCTTGACGACCTTCGACAGTTGCCGCCGGATCCGGGTGATGGCCTCGTCGATGGCGCGGCGGTCGGCTTCGATCTGGGTCTCGCCGGGGCCGCCGACGAATCCCAACCCGCCCCGCTGGCGCTCGAGGTGGGTCCAGGCCCGCACCAGCCGCGTGCGCTGATAGCTGAGCGCGGCCAGTTCGACCTGAAGCACACCCTCGCGGGTGCGCGCGCGGTCGGCGAAGATCTCGAGGATCAGCCCGGTCCGGTCGAGGATCTTGACCTTCCAGGCCTTCTCCAGATTGCGCTGCTGAACCGGGCTGACCGGCCCGTCGATCAGCACCAGCTCGATCTCGGCCTCGGTCAGCCTCTCCTTCAGCTCGTCGATCTTGCCAGACCCGAAGAGATGGCCCGCCCGGGGGCGGGCCAGCGGCACGGTCTCGGCGCCCACGACCTCGAGATCGGGAAGCGCCGCCGCCAGTGCCACGGCCTCTTCAAGCGCGGGCCCGGCCTCCCGGCGCTCGCGGTCCGACGCGATGTCGGGATGCAGCACCCAGGCGCGGGTGATGCGAGGCTCGGAGCCGTCCGCTTCGGAGGGGCTCAATCCTCACCTTCGTAAAGACTGATCGGCTGAGAGGGCATGATCGTCGAAATCGCATGCTTGTAGACCAGCTGGGACTGTCCGTCCCGGCGCAGCAACACGCAGAAATTGTCGAACCAGGTGATCACGCCCTGCAGCTTGACCCCGTTGATCAGAAAGATCGTGACCGGGACCTTCGTCTTGCGAACATGGTTAAGAAACGCGTCTTGCAGGTTTTGCTTATCGGCAGCCATTTTTTCTTTGCCTTGTTGTCTATCTGCCCGTCGGCGGACAGCCGTCTCCCTCTGAGGGCGAGTATGAAGCGAGGTTTACCGAGTTTCCACCCCTGTTCAACGTCTCGCAGGGGGGAAATTTGCAACATTCCAAACTCACTTGCGCCAGAACTCGGGATTGAAGAGCGCGATGATGGCCAGGGTCTCGAGACGGCCCAGCACCATCGCCGCGGCCAGCACCAGTTTCGAGGCCTCGCCAAGCGCGGCATACGAGAGCGGCGGGTCGGTCGCGGCCGCCGCCAGCGGTCCGGTCGTGGTCAGCGCGGCGACGGTCAGCACCATCGAGGCCTCGAAATCGAGCCCCAGAAGCCCCAGCGCCACCATGACCACCGCCACCGACAGCGCAAAGAGCATGAAGAAGACGAAGGCGATCTGCGCGCCCTGACGGCGGATGCGGCGGGCAAAGGCGCCCGCGCCGCCGACCGAGGAGGGATGCACGAGCTTTTCCATCTCGCGGATGCCGTGCTTGTAGAGCGCGTAGATCCGGAGCAGCTTGACGCCCCCGGCGGTGGTCGCGACCCCGCCGCCGAAGACCGCGAGCCCGACGAGAATCAGCCCCGGCGTCGCCAGCCCCGACCATTGCCTTGCATCGATCCATTCGACCGAGGCGAATCCGGTCGTGGTGAGATAGGAGGTCACCGTGAAGAGCGCGCCCCAGAGCGCGCGCAGCGCGGCCAGGCCGTTTTCCTCGGCCGCGACCTCATAGGCGCCGACCCAGTGCCGGGCAAACAGGAAGACGGTCACCACCCAGGTGATGCCGATGCCCATCCGCAATTCGAGATCGGCCTTCAGCCTGCGCCAGCTTTCGGGGCGGAAATCGAACATGAACATCTGCCGCGAGATCGCGAACAGCATGAAGACCCACAGCATGATCTCGCCGGGGACGCCGCTCTGGCCCCCCGCGACCCCGCCGACCGGCGAAATCCCCGAGGTCGAAAGCACCGACATCGCATGGCAGGCCGCGACCAGCGGCCCCTCGCCCGCCACCACCATCAGCACCCAGAGGCTGCCGGTCAGCCCGATATAGACCGGGGCAAGCTGACGGGCGAAGCGCAAGAGCCGTTCGCGCGGATCGTGGGCGGGACTGACCTCGCCGCGTTCGGAACCGATACGGCCCGCGATGCTGCCGGTTCCGGCCGTGACCTCGAAGCCGCCCAGATTCATCGGTGCGAGAATCGCGATCGCCGTGACCCAGACGAAAAAGCCGCCCATCCATCCGACCGTCGCCCGCCAGAGATGCACCCCCGGAGAAAGCCGTTCGGGGCTGTCGAACAGAGTGGCGCCGGTCGTGGTCAGACAGGAGACCATCTCGAAATAGGCATTGAGAAAGCTCGTGTCTCCGACCGCCTCCGAGACCGGCACCGCCAGCATCAGGGGCAGCAGGGTGTAGACGCCCAGCATCGCCAGCAGGTGGCTCCGGGCCTGGTTATGCACCGGCCGGTTGATGGTCGACAGCCCGATCAGCACCGCCAGAACGAAGAAGAGCAGGCCGGAATTGAAGAAGGCGCGCGCCGTCGTCCAGTCGCGCTCGGCCAGCGCAAGCACGACCGGCGGAAACATCGCCAGCGCCCCGATCCCCATCAGGATCACCAGGAAGGGAAGATCTGCCAGACGGCGCATGGCTCAGAAGAAGTCGATGGATACCTGCAGCAGGCGCTCCACCTCGGGGACGTCGGCGCTGAGGGCGAAGATCACCACCATGTCGCCTTCCTCGATCCGGGTATCGCCGCGCGGCAGGATCACCTCGCCCGATTTCATCACCGCGCCGACCAGCGCGCCCTCCGGAAAATCGATATCCTGAACCCGCTTGCCGGCCATGGGCGAGGTCGACAGCACCTGCGCCTCCAACACCTCGGCCTCGGCATCGCCGATCGAATAGACGCCCCGCACCCGGCCGTGGCGGACATGGCGCAGGATCGAACTGACGGTGGTGGCGCGCGGGTTGATATAGGCGTCGACCTCGAGCGCGCCCATCAGCGACACGAGCGAGGGATCGTTGACCAGACAGATCGCCATCGGACAGCCCGCCATCTTGGCGCGCACGGCGGCCAGGAGGTTGGTCTTGTCATCATCGGTCACCGCCAGCACGGCATCGGCGCGCTCGATATTGGCCTCGGCCAGCAGGTTGATGTCGAGCCCGTCGCCGTTCAGCACGATGGTGCGTTCCAGCGCGTCGGCCGCCACCTCGGCCCGGCGACGATCCATCTCGATCACCTTGGCGCGGATCCGGTCGGCATGGGCCTCCAGCGCCTTGGCCACCGCCAGCCCGACATTGCCGCCGCCGATGATGACCACGCGCTCCTGCTTCTTGGTCGACTTGCCGAAGATCTCCAGCGTGCGGTTCAGGTCCTCGACATGGGCGAAGACATAGATCTGGTCCTCGGGAAACAGCTGGTCGCCCGGTTCGGGCGCGAAAAGCGTGCCCTCGCGGCGCACCCCCACCACCAGCGCCCGCAGCGTCGAGAACAGGTCGGTGAGCTGGCGCAGCGGCGTGCGCAGCACCGGGCAATCCTCTTCGAGCGTGATCCCCAGAAGCTGCGCCTTCCCCTGCAGGAAGCTCTCGGTATCGAAGGCGGCGGGCGCGGCCAGACGCTGCAGCGCGGCCTCGGCGACCTCGCGCTCGGGGCTGATCACCACGTCGATCGGCATGTGGTCGCGGCGGTAGAGGTCGGAATAGATCGCCGTCAGGTAGGATTGCGCCCGAAGACGCGCGATCTTGCGCGGCACGGCAAAGATCGAATGCGCCACCTGGCAGGTCACCATGTTGACCTCGTCGGACTGGGTCGCGGCGATGATCATGTCGGCATCGCGCGCGCCCGCGCGCTCCAGAACGTCAGGATAGGAGGCATGGCCCGCGATCCCCTGCACGTCCAGCGCCTCGGTGGCGCGCCGGATCAGATCGGCGTTCATGTCGACGATGGTGACGTCGTTCTTCTCGCCCGAGAGATGGCGGGCAATCTGCCAGCCGACCTGGCCTGCACCGCAGATGATGACCTTCATGCGCCCCGTATCCGTCAGGGAAAACTGCCCCAATCCTTCGCAGAAGCGGCATGGAGGGTCAATCGGCGGCGGTCCGCTGTTCCTCCTCCTCCTCGACATGGGCGACCCGACCGCCCGCCCGCGCCGTCGTCACAACGCCGAGCGACTTGAGCTTGCGGTGCAGCGCCGAGCGCTCCATGCCGACGAAATTGGCGGTCCGCGAGATGTTGCCGCCGAAGCGGTTGATCTGGGTCAGCAGGTATTCGCGCTCGAACAGCTCGCGCGCCTCGCGCAGCGGCAGCGTGGCCAGCGCGCCCGCCAGCACAATCCGCCCCTCCTCGGACGGGCCCTCGGCCTGCATCGGCAGTTCGGTCGCAAGGATCGGATCGGTGCCCTCGCCAAGGATCAGCACCCGCTCGATCACGTTCTTGAGCTGGCGCACATTGCCGGGCCAGGACATGGTCTGCAACAGCGCCTCGGCCTCCTCGCCAAGCGCCCGAAGCGGCAATCCCTGTGTCTTGTTGAACCCGGCGATGAAATGGCGCGCCAGCTCGGGAATATCCTCGCGCCGCTCGTCGAGCGCCGGCACGTCGATCGGCACCACGTTCAGCCGGTGATAGAGCTCCTCGCGGAAGGTGCCGGCCTGGATCTCCTCGGTCAGATCGCGGGTGGTCGAGGAAATCACGCGGATATCGACCCGCACCTTGTCCGTGCCGCCCGCGCGCTGGAACTGCTGATCGACCAGAACCCGCAGGATCTTCGACTGGGTCCCGAGCGGCATATCGGCCACTTCATCGAAGTAAAGAACCCCGCCATGCGCCTGTTCCAGAAGGCCTTTTTCCACACCGCGCGTCGGGCTCTCGCGGCCGAACAGCACTTCTTCCATGCGCTCGGGCTCGATCGAGGCGGAATTGACCACGACGAAGGGACCCGAGGCGCGGCCGGAATTGGCATGGATGTAACGCGCGGCGACCTCCTTGCCGCAGCCCGACGGGCCTTTCAGCATCACCCGTCCATTCGAGCGTGTGACCTTCTCGAGATTGGATTTCAACAGCTTGAAGGCCGGACTGGACCCGATCATCTCGAATTGCGTCACATCCTTGCGGCGCAGTTCCTGATTCTCGCGCCGGAGCCGCGAGGCCTCCATCGCTCTGCGAATGACGACCAGCAACTGATCGATATTGAAGGGTTTTTCGATGAAATCATAGGCGCCCTGCTTGATCGCCGCGACCGCGATCTCGATATTTCCATGCCCCGAGATGATGACGATCGGAATATCGGGATTGTCGCGCTTGACCCTCGACAGGATGTCGATCCCGTCCATGGTGCTGTCCTTGAGCCAGATATCGAGCACCATCAGCGCTGGTGCGGCCGCGTTGATCTCGGCCATGCAGGCATCGGAATTGGCCGCCAGCCGCGTCGTGTAGCCTTCGTCCTGCAGAATATCCGAGACCAGTTCCCGGATGTCGCGCTCGTCGTCGACGATGAGGATGTCGCCCATGTCCTACTCCCCGGTTCCCGCGGTTGCGGATGTCGTGTCGGTAAGCGCGGGGTCCGCCGCGCGCGGCGCCGGGGCCTTCACAGGACCGACCGGCAACGTGATTTCAGCCAGGGCGCCGCAATGGGCGCCTTCGGCGAAGGGCTCTGCATCGCGCAGATCGAGCCGTCCGCCATGTTCCTCGATGATCTTCTTGACGATGGGAAGGCCAAGCCCGGTACCGTGATCGCGGGTGGTGACATAAGGCTCGAACAGCCGCGAACGGTCCTGCGGAAGGCCGACGCCATTATCTGCGATCAGGATTACCGCATTGCCATCCTCGACCGAGAAGCTCACCCGGATCTCGGGGGCATATCCCTCTGGCTCTCCCTTTTCCCGAAGACTTTCAATCGCTTCGCCCGCGTTCTTGATGATGTTCGTCAGGGCCTGGGCGATCATCGTCGCGTCGAGCTCGGCAGGGACAGGTTCCGGCGGAATGTCGGCCGCGAAGGCGACCCCCGGCTGACCTGCTTCCTGCAGCATCACCGCATCGCGCAGAAGCGCCGTCAGATCGACCGGCTTGCGGTCGGGTTCGGGCATCCGGGCGAATTTGGAAAATTCGTCAACAATCCGGCGCAAGTCATTGGTCTGACGCACGATCACGTCGGTCATCTGGTCCAGCGCCTCGGCCTGATCGCCGACCGCGCCGCGGAACTTGCGCTTGATCCGTTCGGCCGAGAGCTGGATCGGGGTCAAGGGGTTCTTGATCTCATGAGCGATCCGGCGCGCCACGTCGCCCCAGGCCGCCATCCGCTGCGCCGTCACCAGATCGGTGACATCGTCGAAGGCCACGACATAGCCCTCGGCCCCGCCATCGCCGCGCCGGCGCATCGCCATGCGCACCAGCAGATGCTCCATGTTGCCGCCCCGCAGCAGCCGGACCTCTTCCTGCGCGGTGCCGCGGCGGCTGGCCTTCAGCTTTTCCAGCAATTCGGCGAATTCCGGCACCGCCACGCGCAGCTCCTGGCCCTCGGCCTCGGCCGCATCCAGCCGCAACAGCGCCAGCGCCGAGCGGTTCAGCACCTCGACCCGGCCTTCGGCATCGAGCCCCATCACCCCCGCCGTCACCGAGGACAGCACGGAATCGAACAGCCGCCGCCGCCGCTCGATCTGGCGGGTATTGTCGAGAAGCGCATCGCGCTGCAGCTTGAGCTGCCTTGTCATCTGATTGAACATCCGCCCCAGCATCGCGATCTCGTCATCGCTGGTCTCCTCGGGCACCCGCACATCGAGATCGCCCGCGCCGACCCGCTGCGCAGCCCCCGCCAGCCGGCCCACCGGCCGCGACAGCCGCTCGGCGAACCACAGCCCCAGCCAGACGGCAGCGAGGATCAGGATCATCGCGAAGCCGAGATAGAGCAGCCCGAATTCGAACAGCACCCGGCCGCGCTCCTGCTCGAGCTGCTGGTACAGCCGCACCGATTGCTGGGTGTCGTCCAGCAGGTTCAGGATGTCGCCATCGACCGTGCGCGAAATGTAGAGATAACGGTCGAGATAGCCGTCGAGCCTGATCAGCGCGCGGAACTCGTTGTTGTCCCAGTCCTGGATCACCACCGTCTCGCCGGCACCGGCGCGGACGATCTGCTCGGGATCCGGGCGTTCGTAGTTGAAGAGATAAGACCGCTCGCCCCGGGCCCGGATCTCGCCCGATCCGTCGATCACATAGGCTTCCTTCAGGCCGCGCTGCACCCGCGCCTGGGCCTGGGTCAGGATCTGGCGCATGTCGCCGTCGGACAGGAAGACCGTCGCCTGCCGCGCCGCCGTCAGATAGCCCACCAGCGTATGGGCATCGGAGACCAGATCGCGGCGGTGTTCCTCCTCATAGGCCTCGGCCGCGGCCAGCGAGGCCCCGACCACATTGCGCACCCGCTCCGAGAACCAGCCCTCGAGCCCGATATTGATGGTCAGCCCGGCGAAGATCGCGACCGAGACGGTCGGGATCAGCGCGATCAGCGCAAAGACGCCGGTCAGCCGCAGATGGAGCCGCGAGCCCGCCGAATGCCGCCGCCTTGCGGCCACCATCCGCGCGATGCGCTGCACGACGAGGGTCGCCACCACCAGCGCATAGACCAGATCGGCCAGCAGCACGATCCGCAGCCCGTGCGAGGAGGCCCCCTGATCGAGCGGGCCGAGTGTCAGGAAGGTCAGGACAGCCAGAACCGGGCCAAGCACCACGACGCTCAGCGTGGCGGCATTGCCCGCCTGGCGCGATCTGCGCAGGCGTAAAAGCCTTTCCAGGGCCAGAAGGCCCTTGGCATGTGTCACCGCTCGCCTCGTGTCGTTGCGCCGCCAGGACGCGGCATCAGCCTCATCGCGCGACCGCCGATCCTATGTCCGGTCGGCCACGCGTTGTTGCCAATTTACATCAACTTGCGACGCCGTGTCACGCGAATATCGAGATCGGTGATCTTCTTGCGCAAGGTATTGCGGTTGATCCCCAGAAGATCGGCACATTTGGCCTGATTGCCGCCGGTCGCATCCAGCGCGATCTCGATCAGCGGCATTTCGACCTCGCGCAGAATACGGGCATAAAGACCGGGCGGCGGCAGCACCCCGCCATGCAGATCGAAATAGCGCCGGAGATGCTTGGCGATCGAGGCCGACAGCTTCTCGCCGTCGCCGCCGCCGACCAGCGGTTCGATTTCGGGCTGATTGCCCAGAACCGCCTCGACCTCGGCCCGGGTGATCACCTCTTCGGGGCTGGTGACGACGAGGCGGCGGATCGTGTGCTCGAGCTGGCGCACATTGCCGGGCCAGCTATAGGCGCGGATCAGATCCATCGCCTCCTCGGCCAGCCGCCGCGTCGCGGTGCCGTCGCGTTCGGTGCGGCCGAGGAAATGCTCGGCCAGTAGCGGAATGTCATCGACCCGCTCGCGCAGCGACGGCACCGCGACGCTGACGCCGCCCAGCCGGTAGAACAGGTCATGACGGAACTGCCCCGCCTCCATCCGCGCCATCAGGTCGGACTGGCTGGTGGCCATCACCCTTGGGGCGTTGTCGCCGAAACTGTCGAGCATGCGCACGATCCGGCCCTGCGCCTCCTCGCTCAGATCGGCCACCTCGTCGAACAGGATCGAGCCGCCGCGGGTCCGCGACACCAGCGCCGAGGGACCGTCGATGCCCTCCATGTCGGCGGCGGTCGCGATCACGAAGGGCAGCGAGCGGCGGTCCGAGAAATCGTGGATTGCGCGGGCGATCAGCGACTTGCCGGTGCCGGATTCGCCGGTGATCAGCACCGGCAGATCGGCATTCATCACCCGCGCCACCAGCCGGTACAACGCCTGCATCTGCGGCGTGCGCCCGACCAGCGGCAGGTCGTCCTGGGTATCGCCCCCGGTCGGCGGCGCGGTCTCGCGCGGACGGCCGACCCGGCGCTTGGTCTCCAGCGCGCGCGCCGCCCGCTTCATCAGATCGGGCAGATCGAAGGGCTTGGGCAGATAGTCATAGGCCTCGGCCTCGGCCGCCTGGATCGCCGTCATGATGGTGTTCTGGGCCGAGATCACGATCACCGGCAGGCCGGGACGCTCCTGCCCGATCTTCGGCAGCATCTCGAGCCCGTTGCCATCGGGCATGATCACGTCCGAGATCACCAGATCGCCCTTGCCCTCGCCGACCCAGCGCATCAGCGTGGTCAGGGACGAGGTCGCATGCACCTTGCAGCCCGCCCGGGTCAGGGCCTGGGTCAAAACGGTGCGGATCGTGCGGTCGTCATCGGCGACAAGTACGGTTCCGTCCATCAGCTCTCATCCTCTTCGGGTTTCGGGGCAACCGGCAGCGAGACGCGGAACACGGTGCGCCCGGGCACCGAGTCGACCGCGATCCAGCCGCCATGATCGCCGATGATCTTCGAGACCAGCGCAAGCCCCAGCCCGGTGCCGTTCTCGCGCCCCGAGACGAAGGGCTCGAAGATCTCGGCGGAAATCTCGGGGGGCAGGCCCGGCCCGTCATCGGTGATCTCGACCTGCAGCGGCACCGGCACGCCCGACCCGTCGGGATGGCGCAGCCGGAGCGACAGATCGTAGAAGGTGCGCAGCCTGATCGTGCCGCCGCGCGGACCGGCCGCCTGTGCGGCATTGGTGATGAGGTTGGTGAAGACCTGCATCAGCTGATCGGGATCGGCCCAGGTCGGCGGCAGCGAGGGGTCGTATTCCTCGTGGATGGCCATGTTGGCGGCATAGCCGACCGTTGCCGAGCGGCGCACCCGGTCCAGCACATCGTGGATATTGACCGATTTGCAGGCCGGCGGGCGCAGATTGCCGAATTGCTCGACCTGTTCGAGCAGCTTCACGATCCGGCGGCTCTCCTCGACGATCAGATCGGTCATCTCGAGATCGCCATTCGAGAGGTTCATCGACAAGAGCTGCGCTGCCCCGGTAATGCCCGCAAGCGGGTTCTTGATCTCATGCGCCAGCATCTCGGCCATGCCGATGGCCGACCTGGCGGCCGATTTCACCGAATGCACCCGGCCGAGCCGCCCGGCGATCTCGCGCGGGCTGACCAGAAGCAGCAGCTGCTCCTCGGCGTCGTTCATCGGCGCCACCTGCACATTGCACAGAACCGGCGGCCTGTTGCCCGCGCTGACATCGACATCGTTGATGAAAAGCGGCGCGCGGTTGGCGCGAACCCGGGCGAAGGCCTCGTCGAGCGGCGCATCGACCGCCAGCCTGTCGAAGACCGGCACCCCGCTCAGGGTCTTGATCGTGGCATTGACGAACAGCTCGGAGGCCGGGTTGATATTGGTGATCCGGTCATCCGCATCGAGCAGGAAGGCCGGAATGGGCAGCGCGGTCCAGATCGCGTCCTGATCGAGCGTCATGCCGCGGCCCTCCGCTCCGAGGCCAGCGCCTCGGGCAGAAGCGCCAGCACCGCCGCCCCGGCCGGCGCCGTCAGCACCCGGCGGCGCAGGGAGCCGGGCGTGCCCGCACGGTCCATGTACCAGCCCAGATGCTTGCGCGCGACGCGTCCGCCAAGCGCCGCACCGTAAAAGCCCAGCATGTCCTCGTAATGGCGCGCGACCATCTCGGTCAGCGCCGCCCCCCGGGGCGCGGCGGGCGCCGGACGCCCCGCGATCCGGGCGCCGATCTCGGCCAGAAGCCAGGGCCGCCCCTGCGCCCCGCGCCCGACCATCACCCCGTCGGCACCCGATTGCGCCAGCGCCGCCGAGGCGGTCTCGCCGCAGACGATATCGCCATTGGCCACGACCGGCACCGAGACCGCCTCCCTGACCTCGCGGATCGCGCGCCAGTCGGCCCGGCCCCTGTAGAACTGACAGCGGGTGCGGCCATGGATGGTGATCATCCGCACCCCCGCCGCCTCGGCCCGGCGTGCAAGATCGGGCGCGTTGCGCAGATCGTCATCCCAGCCCAGCCGCGTCTTCAGCGTGACCGGCACCGACACTGCCGTCACCACCGCCTCGATCAGCCGCAGGGCCCGGTCGGGATCGCGCATCAGCGCCGAGCCCGACAGCCCTCCGACCACCTTCCTGGCCGGACAGCCCATGTTGATATCGATGATCCTGGCCCCCTGCTCTTCCACCATCCGTGCCGCCCGCGCCATCCAGTCCGGGTCGCGTCCGGCCAGCTGCACAGCCGTCGCCTCCTCGCCAAGCCCCAGCGCGGCGCGCTCGCGCACCCCCGGCTTGGCCTGCACCATCTCCTGGCTCGCGACCATCTCGGACACCACCAGACCGGCCCCGAAGGAGGCAACCAGCCGTCGAAACGGCAAGTCCGTGATGCCCGCCATGGGCGCCAGAAGAACCGGCGGGTCGAGCGTGATGTCTGCCATATGAATGGCCAATTGATTAATCCTTGTGCATTTGAGATCGATTTAGCTTTCCCACCCCGCAATGGCAATCATCCTGACAGGCTTTGGCCCATCGGAAAATTCATTTGCACAAAAATCAAGCACTCATCGCCGCCAGTTTGCCCCATTGCCCCGCAGCACGGGCTTGCCTAAAATCCCGGCGGGCAGCAGGGGGGCGAAAGATGACTGTCACGGCGATCATCGTGGCCGCGGGCCGCGGCACCCGGGTCGGGGGCGACAAACCAAAGCAATATCAGAATCTTGCAGGCCGCGCCGTGCTGGCGCGCACGGTAGAGGCCTTTGCCGCCCATCCCCGGATCGGGGCCATTGTCGTGGTTCTGCGCCCCGAGGATGGCGTACTTTTCGAAACCTCCCTCGCGGGCAGCACGGCCCGGGTCACGACCGTTCCGGGCGGCGCCACGCGCGATGCCTCGGTACAGGCGGGCCTGCGCGCCGCGCCCGACGGCACCACGCGGGTGCTGATTCACGACGGCGCCCGGCCGCTGGTCGGGGCCGCACTGATCGGGCGGGTGATCGACGCGCTCGATGACAGCCCCGGCGCCGCCCCCGCCCTGCCCGTGACCGATGCGCTCTGGCAAGGGCGCGACGGCAAGGTCGAGGCCCCGCATCCGCGCAACGGGCTCTACCGCGCCCAGACGCCGCAGGGCTTTCACCTGCGCGCCATCCTCGCCGCGCATGAGGCCCATCCGGGCGGCGCCGCCGACGATGTCGAGGTGGCGCTGGCGGCAGGCCTTGACGTGGCCATCGTCGAGGGCGACGAAGACAATCTCAAGATCACCCACAAGGTGGATTTCGCCCGCGCAGAGCGGGTCCTGCGGGAGAGAAACATGGACATTCGCACCGGCAACGGCTTTGACGTGCACGCCTTCTGCGAGGGCGACGGCGTCATTCTCTGCGGCATCAAGGTGCCGCATGACAAGGCGCTGAAGGGCCATTCCGACGCCGATGTCGGCATGCACACGGTCACCGACGCGATCTATGGCGCGCTGGCCGAGGGCGATATCGGCCGGCATTTCCCGCCTTCCGATCCGCAATGGAAGGGCGCGGCCAGCGAGATCTTCCTGAAACATGCGGTCGCGCTGGCGGCCGAGCGGGGCTTCCGGATCTCGAATGTCGATCTGACGCTGATCTGCGAGCGGCCCAAGATCGGCCCCGTCGCCGGCGCGATGCAGGCCGAGATGGCGCGGCTGATGGGGATGGAAGAGGCCCGCGTCAGCGTCAAGGCCACCACCTCGGAACGGCTGGGCTTCACCGGGCGCGAGGAAGGGATCGCGGCACTCGCCACGGTGACGCTGGTGGCGCCATGAGCCTCGCCACGCAGATAGCCACCGTCTTCGGGGTCGGCCGCCTGCGCCCGGCCCCCGGCACCTGGGGCTCGCTGGCGGCGATCCCCGCATTCTGGGCGCTCGACGTGACCGGCGGGGTCTTCCTGACCGCCCTGGCGACGCTGGCGGTGATCCCGCTCGGCATCTGGGCGGTGCGCGAGGCGGCGGCGGGCGCGTCCGACCCGGACCGCTCGGAATATGTGATCGACGAGGTCGCGGGGATGTGGATCGCGCTCTTGCCGGTCTCGTTCGGCGCGGCGGCGGCCGGGGTCGATGCGACCGCGCTCTACCCCGGCTGGATCGCGGCCTTCCTGGGCTTCCGGCTGTTCGACATCTGGAAACCGGGACCGATCGGCTTCGCCGACCGGATGAAGACTCCGGTCGGGGTGATGCTCGACGACGTGCTGGCGGGCGCTGCGACGGCGCTTCTGGTGCTTGCGCTGGCCGCCCTGTCGCATATCTTTCTGATGTGAGCGACAAGGCCGCCCCTCTCATCGCCGGGGCCCGCGCCGCGGGCCTGGTGATCGCCACCGCCGAAAGCTGTACCGGCGGGATGATCTCGGCTGCCATCACCGATGTACCGGGCTCTTCCGCCGTCTTCGACCGGGGCTTCGTCACCTATTCGAATGCCGCCAAGCAGGCGATGCTGGGGGTTCTGAGCGAAACGCTCGAGGCCCATGGCGCGGTCTCGGAACAGGTCGCGGCCGAAATGGCCTCGGGCGCGCTGGCGCATTCGGCAGCCGATCTTGCCGTCGCCGTCACCGGCATCGCCGGCCCCGGCGGATCCGAGTTCAAGCCCGAGGGCCGGGTCTGTTTCGGCCTCGCCAGGCGCCGTGCCGATGCCGATGCCGTTTCCGGGATCGAGACCCTGACCGAGACCGTTGAATTCGGCGCGCTCGGCCGCGACCGGGTCCGCGCCGCGACCCGCGACCATGCGCTGGCGCTTTTGCTGGCGGCATTGGGCGCGCAGCGCCCGGCGGGCTGAACGGCTTTCGGCGGGCCTCAGGGGCGCGCGCCGTAAAGCGCCCGCGCCCGGTCCTCGAAGGCCCGCACGATCCGCTGCATCGCCTCGTTGAAGACCGCGCCGATCACCCCCTGCAGCACCCGGTTCTTAAACTCGAAATCGACGAAGAACTCGACCTTGCAGCGATCCCCGGGCAGGTCCTCGAACTTCCAGTGCGACTTGAGGTAGCGGAACGGCCCGTCGAGATACTCGGTATCGATCCGGAAATCCGCCGGCCAGAGCGTCACCCGGCTGCCGAAGCGTTCGCGGAACACCTTGAACGAGATCACCAGATCGGCCTCCATCAGCTCGTGATCGCCGAAATCCTTGCGCGAGCGGATGCGCGCGGCTGCGGTCCAGGGCAGGAATTGCGGGTAGGACGCGACATCGGCCACCAGATCGTACATCTGCTGGGCGGTGTAAGGCATCTCGCGGTTTTCCGAATGGCGCGGCATGGGATCCCGTTCGCTGCTGACAATGGGACGCCATTTCTGCTAGAAGCCCGGCAAAATCAAGGGGGTCCCATGGCCGAGAGACCATATGTCATAGACGAATTGCTGTCGGCGAAGACCATTGCCGCCCGAGTCGAATCGCTGGCGGGCGAGATTACCGCGCATTTCGCAGGAACCGAAAAGCTGGTCGTCGTCGGTCTCTTGCGCGGCTCGTTCATCTTCATCGCGGATCTGGTCCGCGAACTCGACCTGCCGGTCGAGGTCGATTTCATCGAGACCTCGTCCTACGGAAATTCCACCTCCTCCTCGCGCGAGGTGCGGATCTTGAAGGATCTGCGCGGCGAGATCGAGGGGCGCGACGTGCTGGTGGTCGAGGATATCGTCGATACCGGTCACACGCTGAAGCACGTGCTGCACCTTCTGGGCGGGCGCAAGCCGGCACGGCTGGAATGCTGCGCGCTGCTCGACAAGCCGGCGCGGCGCGAGGTCGACGTGCGCGCGCGCTGGGTCGGCTTCGAGATCCCGGACCGGTTCGTGGTGGGGCTTGGCATCGATTATGCCCAGCGCAACCGCAACCTGCCCTATATCGGCGCGGTGCGTTTCACCGACTGAGCCTCGTCTAGGCCCGACCGAGCCCCGTCGAGGCCCGTCTGGCCCGGCCGCCGCGCGTCAGACGCCTTCGGCGACGCCCGCGGCCTGGGTCCGGATACGCTCGACCATCGCGCGCAGACCGTTCGAGCGTTGCGAGGACAGGTGTTCGTCCAGCCCCAGCCGCGCCAGCTCGGCGCCCGCATCGGTGTCGAGCACCTTCGATACGGTCAGCCCGTTGTAAAGCGCCCGCAGCACCGCGATCAGCCCCTTCACGATCATCGCGTCGCTGTCACCCTGGAAGCGGTAGACCGCCTCGGGACCCGCGCCCTCGACATCGGCCATCAGCCAGACCTGGCTGGCACAGCCATCGACCTTGGTCGCGGGGACCTTGAACGCCTCGGCCAGCGGCTCCATCGCGCGGCCCAGTTCGATCACATGACGATAACGGTCCTCCCAGTCCTCCAGGAACTCGAAGGTCTCCACGATCTCCTCGAAGGCTTCACTCGACACGTCATCTCTCCTTGCCTGACCGGTCCTGATTAGCGGCGGTGCGGCCAAAGGTCCAGCTTCGGGACCAGACCGGCTTTTCAACGGCGCCGGTTTCGGCTAACCGATTGGACGAAGCAACCGGGGGCCTGCCCATGAAAACATCGCTTTCGGCCGCCCTGTGCGCGGCGCTCGCCGTGTCATCCTGCGGAACGGTGCGCGAGTCACGGCTGAACCCGTTCAACTGGTTCAGCAGCTCGACCGAGACCGAAACCACCGCAGAACAGCCTTTGCGCCGCGCCGAGGCCGCCGATCCCAGACCGCTGGTCGATCAGGTGACCGCCATGACCGTCGATCGCGCGCCGGGCGGCGCCATCCTGACCGCAACCGGACTGCCCGAGCGTCAGGGCTTCTGGGATGCCGCGCTGGTGCCCGTCCCTGCAGCCGAGGACGAAGCCCCCTCCGATACGCTGGTCTTCGACTTCAGGATCGCGCGCCCCGGGACCGCGACAGCGGTCGGCACCGAGCCCTCGCGCCAGATCACCGCCGGGCGGTTCCTGTCCGAAGACGATCTGCAGGGCATCCGCACGCTGGTGGTCCGCGGCGCGCAGAACCAGAGGCAGGCCCGCCGCTAGCGGCATGGGCTGCGGGGCCCGGCAGGACACATCCAGACGGCACCGTCCGCCGGATGGCGGGGGGGGATCGCGATATCCGACGACTGCCATGATGGCGAACACCATGGCCACAAGGCCTGTTTTCCCGATCCTGTGTGCGACCGCGCTTGTCGCGGATTGTCAGTCCACCCCACCGCCCGCGAAACCGCGGCGCAAGACCCGGGCACCGGGACGGCGACCGAAGCCGTGACCCCGCCCGAATATCTGCACTGCCGCGACCTCGAACAGGCGTTGAGCCGGAGCGATGCAAGGCTGCGCCGTCTGAATTCCCGCGACATGTCAAGCGAGGCGACCTACTGGCGCGAGCGCAACAAGCCCTGATCGCCCGCGCCTATGAGTGCCGGCGCCCATCCTGACAGGGCGTACCCCGACGCGGCTGACCTGACACCATTGCGCGGCACGGCCGGGCCCGGGAAGATCATCCCCGCCCGACCGGCAGGGCGTGCCCCGGACCCGCGGCAGATCATGCGCGGGCCTTGCGCAGGGCGGGACGGATCAGAGCGGAACCACCGCCACGTTGCTGCCTTTGGCGGCAAGCGCGATCTTGCCCGCGCACAGCCTGAGCGCGTCATCGCCGAAGACCTCGGCCCGCCAGCCCCGCAGCGCCGCGCCGTCGCGCCGCCCGGCAGCGATGGCATCCAGCTCGGAGGCGGTGGCGATCAGCTTCTGCGCCACCCCGGCCTGTTCCGACTTGGCCTTCAGAAGCACCCGCAGCAGATCGGCCAGCGCCGGGTTCACCTGCAGCTTGTCGTCGGTATCGGGCATCTTCGGATAATCGGCCTGCGGCGTCTCGGCCGCGGCCTTGATCGCGGCGATGATCCCCTCGGCTATGTCGCCCCGCCGCGCCTCGCGCAAGAGCAGGCGCGAGCGCGACAGGTCCTCGAGGCTCTGCGGCTTGGTCGAGGCCAGCTCCAGCAGTGCGTCATCCTTGTAGACCCGGTTGCGCGGAATGTTGCGGGCCTGGGCATAGGTCTCGCGGAACCGCGCCAGCTCCTTGACCGCGACGAGGAACTTGCCCGAATGGGTACGGGTCTTGACCCGGTGCCAGGCTTCCTCGGGACGCACGATATAGGTCTCGGGATCGGTCAGGACGCTCAGCTCTTCCTGAAGCCATTTGGCCCGGCCGGTCTTTTCCAGCTCGGCCGCGAGATATTCGTAGATCACCCGCAGATGGGTGACATCGGCCAGCGCATAGGATTTCTGCGCCTCCGAGAGCGGACGGCGCGACCAGTCGGTGAAGCGCGAGGTCTTGTCGAGGCTCGCCCGCGCGATCTTGCGCACCAGCGTCTCGTAGCCGACCTGCTCGCCGAAGCCGCAGACCATGGCCGCGACCTGGGTGTCGAAGAGCGGCTCGGGGAAGACCTTGCCCTCGGTGAAGAAGATCTCGAGATCCTGCCGCGCGGCGTGGAAGACCTTGACCACGTCGGCATTGCGGAACAGCGCGTAAAGCGGCTCGAGCGACATGTCGCCCGCCAGCGGATCGACCAGCACCGCCTCGCCCGCGTCGGTGCTCTCGCGGCCGGGCAGCGCAAGCTGCACGAGGCAGAGCTTGGCGTAATAGGTCCGCTCGCGCAGGAACTCGGTGTCGATGGTGATATAAGGGGCGCTCGCGGCCTTCTCGCAGAAGGCGGCCAGCGCCTCGGTCGTCGTCAGTGTCTTCATCTCAACCCGCATCACCCAGATAGCACCTCCATGACACCCGACCCGTTCCTGATAGGGAAAATGTCGCAAAATGGAAAGGCCGCATCATATCGCCCCGCGCCCCCGGCCGTCTCAGGGCAAATATAGTGGGGTGCGGTCGCCGGCGGCAAAGCGGCGCAACACAGCGGGATAAAGCGCGTGTTCCTGCACCAGCACCCGCGCCGCCAGCCTGTCGGGGGTATCGTCAGCCAGCACCGGCACCCGCGCCTGCCCGAGAATCGGGCCGCCATCGAGCTCGGCCGTGACCTCATGAACGGTGCAGCCCGCCTCGGCATCGCCTGCCTCGAGCGCCCGCGCATGGGTGTGGAGCCCGCGATATTTCGGCAAGAGCGAGGGATGGATGTTCAGCATCCGCCCGGCCCAGGCCTCGGTGAAGCCCGGCGTCAGCACCCGCATGAACCCGGCCAGGCAGAGGATGTCGGGGGCGGCGGCGGCAAGACGCTCCATCAGCGCCGCCTCGAAGGCCGCGCGGTCCTTGCCGAAGGGGCGGTGGTCGACGGCCCCGGCCGCAATCCCCAGCGCCCGCGCCCGCCCGAGCCCCGTCGCTGCCGGATCGTTCGACAGCACCAGCACCGGGCGCGCCGGATGATCGCCGGTCATGCTCTCGGCCAGCGCCACCATGTTCGAGCCCGATCCCGAGATCAGGATCGCGACGCGCGTCGGTTCGGTCACAGCAGGCGTCCCTCATAGGCCACGCCCTGCCCGGGGCCGACCCGGCCGATCCGGGCCACGCTCTCGCCCGCCTCGGCCAGAAGTGCGCTCAGCGCCTCGGCCCGGTCCTCGGCCACGACCAGCACCATGCCGATCCCGGCATTGAAGGTCTTCAAAAGCTCGGCCTCGGACAGATCGGCGGTTTCGGCCAGCCAGCGGAAGACGGGCGGCAGATCCCAGGAGGACAGATCGACCGTCGCACCCAGCCCTTCGGGCAGCACCCGCGGCAGGTTCTCGGTCAGACCGCCGCCGGTGATATGCGCAAGCCCGTGCACGCCGCCCGCCCGGATCGCGGCAAGCGCGGGCTTGACGTAAAGCCGCGTCGGCGCCAGCAGCGCGGCGCCCAGAGGCCCCTCGGCGAAGGGCGCGGGCGCGTCCCAGCCAAGCCCCGCATGCTCGACCACCTTGCGGACCAGCGAATAGCCGTTCGAATGCACCCCGTCCGAGGCCAGCCCCAGCAGGACGTCGCCCTCGGCCACATGGGCGGGCAGATCGTGGCCGCGTTCCATCGCGCCGACGGCAAAGCCCGCCAGATCGAAATCGCCGCCATGATACATGCCCGGCATCTCGGCGGTCTCGCCCCCGATCAGCGCGCAGCCAGAGCGCAGGCAGCCCTCGGCGATGCCCTCGATCACCCGCGCCGCCTCGTCGATCTCGAGCTTGCCGGTCGCGAAATAGTCGAGGAAGAACAGCGGCTCGGCGCCCTGACAGACCAGATCGTTGACGCACATCGCCACCAGATCGATGCCGACCCCGTCGAGATGGCCGGTATCGATGGCGATCCGGAGCTTGGTGCCGACGCCATCGGTCGCGGCCACCAGCACCGGGTCGAGATAGCCCGCCGCCTTCAGGTCGAACAGCGCGCCGAAGCCGCCCAGCCCGGCAAGCGTGCCGGGCCGTCCGGTCCGCTTGGCGGCAGGCTTGATCCGCTCGACCAGGGCATTGCCTGCATCGATATCCACACCTGCCCCGGCATAGGTCAGGCCGTTCTTCCGCTCGCTCATGGGGCTCTCCCGTCTGATTGGCTGCGCTTTAGCGCAACGCCCGCGCAATGAAAAGCGCGCGACGAAAGGCAGCGGCCGTTCTACCGGCTGCCGGAAAAACGAAAGGCCACCGGGCCAGGGCAGCGGAGGAAATCAGGTTGCAAAAATCAGGTCGCGCCGCTGCGCGGGCCAAGGCCCCCTTGTGGCCGAAGCAGCGCGGTCCCACCTTGCGGGCCACCGGCGCCCCCGCATCTCCGGATTCCTGTTGAAAAGACCGATATCACAGCCAGTTGGCTGGCGAATGACCCTCTCACGGATAGAACCTGAAAGGGACCGTCATTGCCACGCGAGAAATAATGATCGGCGGGCGCGGCAGCCATCTTCGCGACACCGGGGTCGACACTCCGGGGACGTTCCCCCCTTGCCAAAAGCCCTTCCGAGGCGCCCGGCCCGGCACCAGAGCCGCTTTCTGCAGCCGATTCCGCCTCTGGACGGCGGATTTCGCATTCCTTATATAATTGCTAGGAATTACAGGAGCCGCCATGACCGAGCCGCAGGGAAAGCTTGAAGGTACGCCGCTCATCGAGCCCTCGACCACCGATCACCCGCTTTACGATCAGGTCGTCGAGGCCTGCCGCAGCGTGTACGACCCGGAGATTCCGGTCAATATCTACGATCTGGGACTGATCTACACGATCACGATAGATGCCGAGACCGTCGTCCATATCACCATGACGCTGACCGCCCCCGGCTGTCCGGTGGCTGGCGACATGCCCGGCTGGCTGCAGGAGGCGGTCGAGCCGCTGCCCGGCGTCAAGCGGGTCGATGTCGACATCACCTGGGATCCGCCCTGGGGCATGGACATGATGTCCGACGAGGCGCGGCTCGAACTCGGCTTCATGTAAGGGGGGCGGCAAGGCGCGGCACAAGCGCCTGCGGCGGCCCTTGCGAGACGGGCGCCGCGCCCTACCCTTCGCACAGCAGAAACGAGGTACGAAATGTTCGCCATTCCCGGAAAGCAGGCAGTCAGCCTCACCCCCGCCGCGGCGGCAGAAGTCGCCCGGCTGATGCAGCAGCAGCAGGCCAAGGGACTGCGCATCGGCGTCAAGAAGGGCGGCTGCGCGGGCATGGAATACACCATGGATTACGTCGCCGAGATCGACCCCATGGACGAGATCGTCGAACAGGACGGCGCCCGCGTGGCGATCGCGCCGATGGCGCAGATGTTCCTGTTCGGCACCGAGATCGATTACGAGGTCTCGCTGCTCGAATCGGGTTTCAAGTTCCGCAACCCCAATGTGGTCGATGCCTGCGGTTGCGGCGAATCGATCAAGTTCCGCGATGCCGACGACCCCCAGGAAGGCCCCGCGACCGCCTGAAACGGCGCGCGCCCCTGTTCCGGCCCTGCGTGGAAAAGGGCCGTTCCTCCCGGCCGGGAAATCGCCTAGGAAGGCCGGAATCATCATCATTGGCGAGGAGCGAACGCATGCGCAGGAAGCTGGCGGCTGGGAACTGGAAGATGAACGGGCTGAGCGGATCGCTCGGCGAGGCCGTGGCTCTGGCTGCCGCCCATGCCGCCCCGGATGTCGACATCCTGCTCTGCCCGCCGACCACCCTGCTCGACCGGATGGCGGATTCGGTCCATGGCTCGAAGGTTGCGGTCGGCGGTCAGGATTGCCACCCGGCTGTTTCCGGCGCCCATACCGGCGACATCTCGGCCGAGATGCTGGCCGATGCAGGGGCAAGCTACGTGATCCTCGGCCATTCCGAGCGCCGGGCCGATCACGGCGAGACCGACGCGCTGATCCGCGCCAAGACCGAGGCCGCGCTGGCCGCCGGTCTCACCGCCGTGGTCTGTGTCGGCGAGACCGAGAGCCAGCGCGACGCGGGCGAGACCCTGGCCGTGGTGGGTGCACAGCTTGCCGGCTCGCTGCCCGATGACGGCGTCACCGGCGACAGCATGGTCGTCGCCTATGAGCCGGTCTGGGCCATCGGCACCGGCCGGGTGCCGACGCTCGAGCAGATTGCCGAGGTCCATGACAGCCTGCGCGCCGCGCTGGACGCACGCTATGGCGCCGCGGCCGAAGGCATCCGCCTGCTCTATGGCGGGTCGGTCAAACCCGGCAATGCCGCCGAGATCTTCGCAACCTCCAATGTCGACGGCGCGCTGGTCGGCGGCGCCTCGCTGAAGGCGGACGATTTCTCGGCGATCATCGCCGCCCTCGAGGCCGCTCCCGCCGCCTGACCGGCAGCGATCCCGGCCAGACCTTCGACGAAACGCCCGGCGCAAGCTCCGGGCGTTTCGCTTTTCGAACAGTCCCGGAGCGCGCCCTGCGCTGCGGTATAATAAGCTGTCAGGCGAGGCCGGCATTTCTGCCGGATCGCCGGACCCGATGGCGTGTGAACACCAGAAACAGCCGCTCATGAGAAGGCAGCCGACGGCAGATCTCGACGGGCTTTGCTGAAGAAATCGGCAGATAGGCGCGTTCCTCTATCTGCGGACAGACCGCCCCTACGGCCTCTGTGACGGGCATGCCAAGGGTGGTGTCGCGGTTCAGGATGGCGATGCGGAGCTGTATCTCGGCGATCTGCCGATCAAAGTCCCGGGCCATGGACCGCTGGCCCGACAGTTTCATGCCGTGCATCCTCGTTCCGGCGCGGCTGCGGCGATGGTCCCCACTCCACCGCCGCCACAGCGCGCGACTAAGGTATTTCGCGGCGCGCCATGGGTCGTTTCGGGCCAAGGGCACCAGCGCTGACGGGCATCCACGGCCTGGCAGTCTCGGCGGTTGGGATGACGGCATGGCCACCGCGGTCGGCAATGGCATCATGGAATTTCCGGGTGTCATACGCGCCGTCTGCCTTCGCGGGCTCGCCACTGCCGATCTCCTGATCCTCCGGGATCTGGCTGAGCAGGTCGGGCTGCCCCGATGCCTCGCCGAGCCGGTGCCCGGTGATCTCAACGCCCGGCCCCCCAGCGTCTGCTCGCCGATCCCGAGGCGGATCTTGCGCCAGACAGGACATTTCGGACCATTGTGCTAGCGTGCATGTCACTCCCCTTAACCCTCGTCCTCGATGCCCGCGCTGTCGATCACCAGATGCCGCGGCCCCTCAGAGGCGCGATAGGGAATGTTCACCGCCAAGGTCTTCTGACGGCGGGACAGCGCGCTGAAGCCGGGCACCGTCCGGACGAGGCCGACCAGCCGCAGCAGGCTTTCGACGCCCCCGGGCGCCTGTCGGAACGCCATGCCGAACGGCACTTTCATCGTCAGTCAGCCCTGCCGTTTGAGCGCTTCGTTATGGGCTGGCCAGTTCCCGATCTTGTCGCTCGGAGAGATCGGTCTGCTCATGCAGAGCAGCTGACACGCGGGGTTCACAAGAGGAATACCTCGCCGGATTTGTGCAACAGAGCCCGCATAAGCGGCGGACGATGACTCTTCCTCGGGGCCCTTGGCCCTGGCACTGACCTCTCCCGCCCCAATGGCCGCGACTGGCATGGGGGCCGGCATGGCGCGCCGCCCGCATGCGGGAACTTCTGGGCTTCGCCTGGCGCCCCGGCCGCCAGCAGCTCCCGCCCTGTTGCGCCCGACCCAAGGGCGACAAGAATGACGATCGCGACCGGGGGCTCTCTTGATCGACAGCTGCCGGGATGCCGAACGTCCGGATCCGGCTTCCGGCGCGGTTTTTTCCCCGCAGCCCCCGGCCTGCGGCAAACCGGCCCGTCGCTGCAGGGGGCAATCCGTTGCGGGCAAGGGAAAACCGCCTTGAAGCGAACCCGGCGCGGCGGTAACTTGGGGTCTGAATAATCGAAACGATCCAAGGAGCAACACCATAGCCCGCCGACCTCACAACGCGCCGCCCACGCGCGATACCGGCCCTCGCGTCAACGGACGCATCCGCTGTCCTGAAATCCGCCTGATCGGTGCAGAGGGCGAAAACCTCGGAGTCGTGACCCCCACCCGGGGTGTGGAGCTGGCCGAACAGGCCGGGCTCGATCTTGTCGAGATCTCTCCCAATGCCACGCCGCCGGTCTGCAAGATCATGGATTTCGGCAAGTTCAAATATGAACAGCAGAAGCGCGAATCCGAGGCCCGCAAGAAACAGAAGGTGATCGAGGTCAAGGAAATCAAGTTCCGGCCCAACACCGACAGCCACGACTACGAGGTCAAGATGCGCTCGGTGGTCAAGTTCCTTGAGAATGGCGACAAGGTTAAGATCACGCTCCGGTTCCGCGGCCGCGAGATGGCGCACCAGAATCTCGGGCGCGAACTGCTCGAGCGGGTTGCCGAAGAGATCAAGGAAATCGGCAAGGTCGAGAACATGCCCAAGCTCGAGGGCCGCCAGATGGTGATGATGATCGGCCCGGCCAAGTAGGCTAGGTTCCGGAATGACCGGTGAACGGCCGCCCCTCGGGGCGGCTTTTTCATTCGTATTGTAGGCAACTCCCGAAAGGTAACGCCAGGTCAACCCTTGTGCCCGACAGTGCTGACGCATCCGCATGCGCAACAAGGAGCCGCCCAGCACCATGGCCGAAAAGAGAAAACCGTCGGCCCGGCTTCAGGCCTATGGGCTTCAGGGAGAAACGCGCGAGCGGGTGAAGGAGGTGGGCCGGATCCTGTTGCCCCATCTCGACGAGGTGCTTGCCGATTTCTACGAGGAAATCGCCCATACCCCGGACTGGGACGCATTCTTCCCGAGCCAGGCGCTGCGCGATCACGCCCGCAAGAAGCAAAAGCAGCACTGGGTGCTGATGCTGACATCGGATTTCTCGCAGCAGTATTTCGACAGCGCCGAGAAGATCGGCCTGGTGCATCACAGGATCGGATTGCCGATAAGCTTCTATACCGCAGCCTATGCCCGTGTCGGACTGGCGTTGCAGGGGGTCATCATGAACGAGGTGCGCCGGAAATCCTTCTTCCGGCGTCAAGACCCCACACCGCTGATGGATACGCTCTCGCGCGTGCTGATGCTCGATACCGAGCTTGCCAATTCGGCCTTTTTCGCCGCCCAGGCCGAGCAGTACGAAAACCGCCTGAACGAGCTCAGCCGCAATTTCGAGGATGAAATCAGCCGCGTGACCGAGGTGCTCTCAAGCTCGATGACCAGGCTCGACGATGCCGCGGACGGAATGAACTCGGAGATTTCCCGCGCGCGCCAGGGCACCGACACGCTGTCCGACAATGCCTCCCGGATCGCAACCAGCGCCCAGTCCGTCGCCTCCGCCATCGAGCAGCTCTCGGCATCGATCACCTCGATCACCCAGGACGTCACCAACGCGGCCACGGCCTCGGCCAATGCGATGGAAGAGGCCGAGGCCTCTTCCGAACAGCTCGAAAGCCTGCAATCCGCCGCCAAGGAAATCGACGAGGTCGTCAACATGATTGCGCAGATCGCCAAGCAGACCAATCTGCTGGCCGTCAACGCCACGGTCGAGGCGACCCGCGCGGGGGATGCGGGCAAGGGCTTCGCGGTGGTCGCCTTCGAGATCAAGGCCCTGGCCGAGCGGATCGGTCAGGCCACCACGTCGATCAACGACAGGATCAAGCGGATCCAGTCCGAAACCAATATGATGAGCACCCGCATATCCGGCATCAGCGACAGCGTGGAACGGGTCCGCTCATTCTCGGACAGCATCCGCGTCTCGGTGACCGAACAGACCCAGGCCGCCCGGCATATTTCGCAACACGCCGATTCGACGGCTTCCAGCACCAGCGAAATCGCCCAGATGATCCGCGACGTCTCGCATAGGGTGGAGCGTTCCGGCGACACGTCGAGAACGCTGAAAGACGCGGTCGGCACGGTCTCGGACGAGACGGGCACCCTGTCGCAGCGGGTACGCGCCTTCCTGAACGCGCTCCGCGCGGCCTGATCCCTGGCACGTCCGCTGGTTTTGAAGGACCGCCCTCCGCTCCGGCAGAGCCCGCTCTGCGCGGATCGCTGCAGGGTTTGTCAAGGACGTCGACCCCCGCCATGCTGCAGATATGCACGGGAAGATGCTCCATCCTCATTTCGAGGATAGATTCTGTCACCAGCCTCGCCAGCAACGCCTTTCATGTAGTTTCCGGAATAAATCGAAGACCGGTCGAGCAAGCGGCAGCATTGCGCTCGACGCGCGCTCCCGAAACAGACGCATGCCCGGCCAGACAGGGTCCCGTGACACAGGCAAGGCGGCGGGCACACCGAGCGGTCTGCACTCAACCGGACATAGACCGAAGCTCCTACCGCGCAGGCAATGCCTTTGCCCAGGCAGAGGGCCGGTGGGGATATCGCTCTTCGACCGCGTTGCCTTCGCCGACGAAACGGCGGAGAGGACAAACCCGGCCGGACGCCGGGCCACGTCCTGACAATGCGCGCGCTGTTTGGCTGTTTCAGAACCAAGGGGGTCAGCAGAGGGTCGGGCCCGAACGCCCGGATAGGGTCAGGAAGGATCGGGATGGCCCGGCAGTCTCAGCCGCCATGCACCCCCGCCATCCGCGACAAGTCCGCATCCGATGACAACAAGACGGCCTCAGAGGCTCTGCCCGGGCATCATTGCCGGGCTCATCCGGGTGTACAGGACAGATTTGCTGTCTATACGTCGGAGAGGTAAGGCGGAAGGGCGTCGGGGCTGCCGGATTTCCGATAGACCGAAGACGAACGGCTCTTGCAACCTGATCACCGGGAGAGATGGCGCCCCACTTCCCGGCAACCGGCCCAAACGCGTCGCCCAAGCGCCGCAACAGACATCGAAACGGGCCACCGGACAGCCGTCCCGCAGAAAAGGAGGCGCAGCCTTGCAAGGCAAAGCGCGTCGATCCGACCAACCGCGATGGCCCAGCCGAAGCCCAGGCCCCCGCCACCAGGCAATACGCGGCCATGGGCCGAATTGACCGCCAAATGGCCGACATCGACACTCCTGTGGATCTGTCCGGCGAAAACAAGGATCGAAGCGGTCCCGATCGCCACGAGGATCGTCTTCAGCAGGTTGGTATCGGTCAGCGTCAGTATCTTACAGATACAGTTCGGCTTTGAGGCAACGATCCGGTCGATTATCCAACCGAAGGCCAAGACCAGAAGCCCGACCACGACAAGGGTCATGGTCATGGATCACCCCTCCTTCTTCAGAAGCGTCATCGCCCTCGGGATGGCGGTCAGGAATTCTCCGAAGGCGAAGACATGGACCAAAACCGGGCTTTGCATCAGGCCCGAAATCATGTGGCCCGGCGGCCAATGCGCCATCCGAATTCGTCAGTAAGGCATTGCTTGTGTTGAAGAAACCCCGGCTGTCTCGGTGGCGATACCCGCATCAGGACACTGAAGGTTCCGCGAAAAGGCGTCGAACAGCACGACCCCGGGTCGAGACGCTGATCGGCCTCGCCTTAAACCCAGTCAGAAAGAACGCGATCTCAAGAAGCGGACCGCCGATCTTCCAGTTCAGCGCCAGGGGCTTCACCGGTTTCACGCCATATTACATTCCATTTTAGGAATAAAATGACTGCGTGCCATGGTTCGGATCTAGCCCGATCCACCGTAAAAAACGCTCGTCGAAGAACTGAAAAACGCCGTGGGAGGGAGGGCCCACGGCGTTTCACTGACCGGCATCCGGGGAGGGAGGGCCCCTTTGATGCCGAAATCCTGTGCTGGGAAAGACACAGGGGACTCGCTGCGGGTTTGCTGGCGTCGGCTGGGAACGGTCCGGCGCCGCCCGCAAACAGTAATTGCCAGATGTATCTTTTACCGAAGCACGACTTTGATCTAAATCAAGTCGGTTCTGAATGTCGCATGGCGGCCAGAAACCGGTCGCGCTCGCCGCTGTCCGGGGTCTCGGAAACGGCCCCGGACAGTTCCTCAAACAAGCGGATCGAATGGCCGGCCAGAAACAGTCCAAATGGGAAGAAATCCTCTTTATTAGGTATACCTTGGGGGCAATCCGTCCCGGCACCGAGGCGGGATCATCCAGATCGGCGGATCTGCGAAGAGACGCAGCCGTTCGATCTCCCGCGACAGGATGTCCATCTCGTCGCGGTCGACCCGTCGGTGATCAAAAGCACCACCTCGCCGGTTCCGAGCACCCGAAGCGACCAGTCGCAATTGAAGCGATATAACGATCCGGGGGCGGCCCTCCCAGTCGGACGCCTTGGCCCCGGCGGCGGCACGCGCCGCGTCGCCATCCTGCGTGGCGAGATGGCGGGTGATATTGGTCAGACGGGTGCCGAAGGTGAAGGCATCGACGCTGGTCCAGCCCGCGCTCTTCGCATTCGACACGGCATGCAGAATATGCAGCACCGTCCGCGAATATGGCGACACCAAGCCGGAAATCGCGCACAGCAAAACCAAGAGGACCAGCGCGGGCACCGATTTTTCGTCGAAAAATCGCGTATCTCCCCGCCCGCGCGCAGGGTGGCACCCGTCGTGCCGCACCAGTCCGGCAGCGGCCCGAGCCGGTCGGCCCGACTGCGGCACGAGACCAGGGGCGCGGCCGCAGCAATGGTCCTGCCCCGCCAGCATCGCCTGCACCGCTTCTATGGCCCCGATTTCCCCCGCAATCGGCGCTGTCCTTTCGCCCTTGCCCGCCGCTCTGCGCCGCGCCGCGGCGATTGCCCCACCCTGCCGCGCGCGCTATGCCTCGTCCCTGAGCCCAAAGGAGGAGGAATGGCCTTGGAGAACCCGCTGAAACCGACGGAGGCGCCCGAGCTGGCGCGGTTCGACTGGGAAGACCCGCTGCGCCTGGACGACAGGCTGGACGAGGACGAACGGATGCTGCGCGACGCGGCGCGGGCCTTTGCCCGGGACCGGCTGCAACCGCGCGCGACCGAGGCCTTCCGCGACGAGACCGTCGAGCCCGGGCTTTTCCGCGATATGGGCGAAGCTGGGCTTCTGGGGGTGACCCTGCCCGAGGCCCATGGCGGGCTTGGGGCCTCCTACGTGACCTACGGCCTTGTCGCGCGCGAGATCGAGCGGGTCGATTCGGGGTATCGCTCGATGATGTCGGTGCAGTCCTCGCTGGTGATCTATCCGATCTACGCCTACGGCTCGGAGGCGCAGCGCCAGCGCTATCTGCCGGGGCTGGCACAGGGCACGCTGATCGGCTGTTTCGGGCTGACCGAACCCGAGGCCGGGTCGGATCCCGGCAGCCTGAAGACCCGGGCCGAGAAGACCGCGACCGGCTACCGGCTGACCGGCCGCAAGACCTGGATCTCGAACGCGCCGATGGCCGATATCTTCGTGGTCTGGGCCAAATCCGAGGCCCATGGCGGCAAGATCCGCGGCTTCGTGCTGGAAAAGGGCATGGCCGGGCTTTCGGCCCCGAAGATCGAGGGCAAGCTGTCGCTGCGGGCCTCGCCCACCGGCGAGATCGCGATGGACGGCGTCGAGGTCGGCGAAGAGGCACTTTTGCCCGGGGTCGAGGGGCTGAAGGGGCCATTCGGCTGTCTGAACCGGGCGCGCTACGGCATTGCCTGGGGCGTGATGGGCGCGGCCGAGGCTTGCTGGCATGCCGCACGTGGCTACGGGCTCGACCGGCGCCAGTTCGGCCGCCCGCTGGCCGCGACACAGCTTTTCCAGAAGAAGCTTGCCGACATGCAGACCGAGATTGCGCTGGGGCTGTCGGCCTGCCTGCAGGTCGGACGGCTGATGGACGAAGCCCAGGCCGCGCCCGAGGCGATCAGCCTGATCAAGCGCAACAATTGCGGCAAGGCGCTCGAGATCGCCCGGGCCGCACGCGACATGCATGGCGGCAACGGCATTTCCGAAAGCTATCCGGTGATGCGCCATCTGGTGAACCTCGAGACGGTGAACACCTATGAGGGCACCCATGACGTTCATGCGCTGATTTTGGGCCGGGCGCAGACCGGACTGCAGGCCTTTTTCTGAGGCCCCGTCTTTCTGAGGCCCCGTCGCGGGGACGGGATCTTGCGCGCCGGGGGGGCTCTGCCCCCCGTCCTTCGGACTCCCCCCGGGGTATTTCGGCCAAGAAGAAGGGATCTGCGATCTCGCCATGCTTTGCGCGGGCTTCGGGAGGGCGTAGAATCCCGAACCGAACGTTCATCTCCGGAGTGCCTCTCATGCCCCTGGATCTCTGGCTTGCCTTTGCCCTGGCCTCGGCGGTTCTGCTGGTGCTGCCGGGGCCGACGATCCTGCTGGTGGTGAGCTATGCGCTGAGCCAGGGGCGGCGGGTCGCGGTGGCCATGGCG
Organism: Rhodovulum sp. MB263; assembly: GCF_002073975.1. Taxonomy (NCBI): domain Bacteria; kingdom Pseudomonadati; phylum Pseudomonadota; class Alphaproteobacteria; order Rhodobacterales; family Paracoccaceae; genus Rhodovulum; species Rhodovulum sp. MB263. The sequence continues at coordinate 2,133,234 of NZ_CP020384.1, forward strand.
CTGGGGGTGGCGCTGGGCGATCTGATCGCGATGACGGCGTCGCTTGCCGGGCTCGGTGCACTGATCCTGACCTCTGCCACGCTGTTCACAGCCCTGAAATGGATCGGCGCGGCCTATCTCATCTGGCTCGGGATCAGGCTTTTCAGAAGCCCGCCGGTGCTGGCCGGCGAGGTCGACCCGGCCCCGCACCCGGCCTGCGCGGTCTTCGGCCATGCGGCCCTGGTGACCGCGCTGAACCCGAAGTCGATCGCCTTCTTCATTGCCTTCGTGCCTCAATTCCTGCGCCCGGCATCCCCGCTTGCACCGCAATTCGCGGTGCTGATCGCGACCTTCATCAGCCTCGCAGCGCTGAACGCCTTGACCTATGCGCTGCTGGCCGACCGGCTGAGGGCGCAGATCCGGCGGGCTGCGGTGCTGCGCTGGATGAGCCGGGCGGGCGGCGGCGCGTTGATCGGCATGGGGGCACTGACCGCCACCGCCGCACGCAACTGAGCCGCCGGCGCATTTTTTTGCCGAGGGCTCGCCGTTCCGCGCCCGGCGAGGCGAAACGCGCCTTTCGAAGGCCGCAACTTGGCTTTAGGCTTTCTCAGGGTTGCAGAGGTGGCCATGAAAGACCGGTTGGCGAGCGAGAACGACAGAGGCCGTTGGCAGACATTGCTGGACAGGTCAGGAACCGGCGCCTGGGTGAAGGCGCTCGGCCCCGATCATGCGGCGGTCTGGGCGCCGGGCGGCGACACGCTGCTGGTCACGTTCGAGCAGGCGCGCAAGATCCTGACCGGCGAGACCGCCGGGCGGACCCTCGCCGCGCATCTGGCCGAGCCCGCGGGCTGGTCGCGGCTGACGCTGGTCGCACATGGCGCAACCTGGTTCCGCGACCCGGCGGTCTTTGGCTTCTTCGACGAACGGATCGATGCGGAGTTCTTTGACGGATTCGAGCGGGTCGTGTTCTACGGGGCGGGAATGTGCGGCTATGCCGCCTGCGCCTATTCGGTGGCGGCACCGGGCGCCGCCGTCGTGGCGCTGGCGCCGCAGGCCACGCTCGACCCGGCGCGGCTTGACTGGGACCGGCGTTTCCTGATCGCGCGGCGACGCGATTTCGCCACGCGGTACGGCTACGCCCCCGACATGATCGAGGCGGCCGCCTGCGCCGCGATCCTTTACGATCCGGCACAGACGCTCGATGCGATGCATGCAGCGCTGTTCGACGGCGCCAACGTGCTGCGACTGGCCGCGCCCTGTTGCGGCGACGCGCTCGAAGCCCATCTCGCGGCGATGGGGGTTCTGCCCGAGCTGATCGACGCGGCAGGCGAAGGGCAGCTTTCGTCAGGGGTCTATCACCGGCTGTTTCGGGCCCGGCGGCGGCATGCGCCCTATCTGGCCGCATTGATGGAGCGGCTCGACAAATCGGGCCGGACGGATCTGGCCGCCAGGGTCTGCCGCCATGCCCGCCGCATTGCGGCAACCGAGACGGCCTCGGGGCATATCAACGCATTCACCGGCCCGCGCACGGATCTCGACCGGCAGCTCCGGCGTCACCGCCCAGCCGATCCCGCCGATCCGGTCTGATCCGGGCGCAACCCTCCCCTCCGGGCCGGAACTCAGAGATAGAAGCGGTCGCTGAATATCCGGCGGATCACGTCCTGACGGGTCAGACCGCGGGCGGCCAGTTCCTCATCGGAAATGGCGTTCAGCCGGTCCAGCGCGCGCGTGCGCGGGTGGTTCTCGACAATGCGGACCATGGCCGCAATGACCGAGGAAAAGAACGAGCCGCGAGGGCCCGCAACATGCGTATTCGCGAGTGCCATATGGAAACTCCTGTTCGTGTACAGACGTTTCCTCCCATGCCGCCAAGATAGGACAGAATCCGTGACTTTTCCATTGTCGGCTGGGAAGCCCCGCCTTGCGCCCGGCGGGTGGCTCGCCCCTTCCCTCCCCCGCGGGGCAAAGGCGCGAACCCGCCGGACTTCGCTTCACCGGGCCCTGGTCCGGCCCGCGTCGCGATCGGTACTGGAAAGCGCCCGGACGATTGTGTATCGCCCTGCCCCATGACCCAGAGCCTCACCATCCGCCGCCCCGACGACTGGCATCTTCATCTGCGCGACGGCGCCATGCTGGCGGGCGTTCTGCCCGAATCCGCCCGCGACTTCGCCCGTGCCATCATCATGCCCAATCTCGTGCCGCCGGTGGTGAGCGCAGCCGAAGCCGCCGCCTATCGCGACCGGATCCTGGCCGCGCTGCCCGAGGGGGCGGAATTCACGCCGCTGATGACGCTTTATCTCACCGAAGAGACCGACCCCGAGGATGTGGCGCGGGCCCATGCGGCCGGGCTGGTGACGGCGGTCAAGCTCTATCCCGCCGGGGCCACCACCAATTCGGCCTCGGGCGTAAGCGATTTCGGCAAGGTTCGGGCGGTGTTCGAAAAGATGGCCGAGATCGGCTGTCCGCTTTGCGTCCATGGCGAGGTTGTCGACCCCGAGATCGACATCTTCGACCGCGAGGCCGTCTTCATCGACCGGGTGCTCGACCCGATCCGCCGGGCCGTGCCGGGGCTCAGGGTGGTGATGGAGCATATCACGACCTCGGATGGCGTCGATTACGTGCGCGCGGCCCCGGCGGGGCTTGGTGCGACGATCACGACCCACCACTTGATCATCACCCGCAACCATATCCTGGTCGGGGGCATCAAGCCGCATTACTACTGCCTGCCGGTGGCAAAGCGCTCCCGCCACCGCGACGCGCTGGTCGCAGCAGCCACCTCCGGAGATGCGCGCTTCTTCCTCGGCACCGACAGCGCCCCCCATGTCGATCCCGCCAAGGAATGCGCCTGCGGCTGCGCGGGCGTCTTTTCGGCCAGCAACACGCTTTCCTGCCTTGCCGAGGTCTTCGAGCAGGCCGATGCGCTCGACCGGCTCGAGGCCTTCGCCTCGCTGAACGGGCCCGCCTTCTATGGCCTGCCGCCCAACGAGGACCGCATCACCCTGACCCGGGACGCCGCCCCCGTCGCCTATCCGGCGCGGATCGAGACAGGGGCCGGTCCGGTCACGCTGTTCGATCCGGGCTTCGATCTGCACTGGCGGGTCGAGCGGTGAGCCGCGCATTTTTCGCAGAAAAATCGCCGGGCGGGGCCGTCCGGCAGCCAATGGAGACGTCCGCGCCATGATCCCCACAGCCTTCCCGGACCAGACCGAGATCGCCCGCCTGTCCGCCCGCATGCTGCTGGAAATCGGGGCCGTGCATTTCAATGCCGAGACCCCCTTCACGCTGGCCTCGGGTCTGCCCTCGCCCACCTATATCGACTGCCGCAAGCTGATCTCCTTCCCGCGGATCCGCGCCACGCTGATGGATTTCCTGACCGTCACCGTCCTGCGCGAGGCGGGCTTCGAGGCCTTCGACAACATCGCCGGTGGCGAGACCGCGGGCATTCCCTTCGCCGCCCTGATCGCCGAGCGGATGGCGCTGCCGATGACCTATGTCCGCAAGAAGCCCAAGGGCTATGGCCGCAATGCCCGGATCGAGGGCGTGATGGCCGAGGGCGACCGGGTGCTGCTGGTCGAGGACCTGACCACGGATGGCGGCTCGAAGCTCAGCTTCGTCGATGCGATCCGCGAGACCGGCGCGGTTTGCGGCCATACGGCGGTGATCTTCTATTACGGGATCTTCCCCGAGACCGAGAAGAGGCTCGGCGATCACGGCGTCCGGCTGCACCATCTGTGCACCTGGCGCGACGTTCTGGCCGAGGCCAGGCGCCAGGACGCCTTCGATGCCACGACCCTGTCCGAGGTCGAGGCCTTTCTCGATGCCCCCCGGGCCTGGCAGGAGGCGCGCCGCCAGCAATAGGCGCAATCCCGCCCGCCGCTTGGCCGGACTTTCCGCCGCCCGGACCGGGCCGACCCAGATCTTGACGCATGAACCTCCTTCGCAGCAAGATGAAGGGGGCGGGACTTCATGCACAATTCATCCACAGGCCATCCACAGCTTTACAAAGCTTGCCGTGGCCATTGGCGGGGGGCTAGAACCCGGCCGCAGGGAGATTAATCGACATGAACAAGGTCAGAACGATCCGGCCCGAGGGCGAGACAGCCGAAGAGACCGTCGGCCTGCCCCATAACGTCGAGGCCGAACAGCAATTGCTGGGCGCGATCCTGACCAATAACGAGATCTTCGACCGGATCGCGTCCATCGTCCAGCCGCAGCATTTCTACGACCCGGTCCATTCCCGGATCTACGAAATCGCCGCGAACCGGATCCAGAAGAACCAGCTGGCCTCGCCGGTCACGCTGAAGGCCTTCCTCGAGGATGACGAGGGGCTGGCCGAACTGGGCGGGCCGGCATATCTGGCGCGGCTTGCGGGGGCGGCGATCTCGTCCTTCGCGGCCCGCGACTATGCCCAGATGATCTACGATTTCTGGCTCCGCCGCGAGCTGATGAAGCTCGGCGCCGAGATCTCGGACAAGGCGGCCAAGGTCGACATCGCCTCGGAACCCGCCGCCCAGATCGTCGAGGCCGAGCAGGGGCTCTACAAGCTGGCCGAGAAGGGCCAGTCCGAATCCGGCTTCCAGTCCTTCCTGCGCGCCGTCACCGATGCCGTGAAGGTCGCCAATGCCGCCTATCAGCGGGATGGCGGGCTTGCGGGCGTCTCGACCGGGCTGACCGATCTCGACAAGAAGCTCGGCGGGCTGCACCGCTCGGACCTTCTGATCCTCGCCGGGCGGCCCTCGATGGGCAAGACCTCGCTTGCGACCAACATCGCCTTCAACATCGCCCGCGCCTACAAGCGCGGCACCATGCCCGACGGGTCGGTCGGCGCGGTGAATGGCGGCGTGGTGGGCTTCTACAGCCTCGAGATGAGCGCCGAGCAGCTCGCCGCCCGGGTTCTGTCCGAGGCCTCGGAAGTGCCCAGCGAACAGATCCGCCGCGGCGACATGACCGAGGCCGAGTTCCGCCGCTTCGTCAATGCCGCCAAGGAACTCGAGGCGTGCCCGCTTTACATCGACGACACCCCCGCCCTGCCGATCAGCCAGCTCGCCGCGCGCGCCCGGCGGCTGAAGCGGACCCACGGGCTCGATGCGCTCTTCGTCGACTATCTACAGCTCGTGCGTCCCGCCACCGCCAAGGACAGCCGGGTGAACGAGGTCTCCGAGATCACGCAGGGCCTGAAGGCCATCGCCAAGGAACTGGACATTCCCGTCGTCGCGCTGTCGCAGCTGTCGCGGCAGGTCGAAAGCCGCGAGGACAAGCGGCCGCAGCTGTCCGACCTGCGGGAATCGGGCTCGATCGAGCAGGATGCCGACGTCGTGATGTTCGTGTTCCGCGAGGAATATTACAAGGAACGCGAGAAACCCAGCGATCATGACCTCGAAGGCATGGCGCGCTGGCAGGAGGCGATGGAAAGCCTGCACGGCAAGGCCGAGGTCATCATCGGCAAGCAGCGGCACGGGCCCATCGGTTCGGTCGAACTCAGCTTCGAGGGCCGCTTCACCCGCTTCGGCAACCTCGTCCAACCCTGGCAGCAGGGACAGGCGGTCGAGGGGTTTTGATCGGACCTTGGGTCGCGGCCCCGCGCCCGGGGCATTCCGCTCTTGACGCGGCCCGCGCGCGTGGCACAACAGCGCCCATGGCTACCGGAACACTCACGATCGATCTCGACGCGCTCGCGCGGAACTGGAAGGCGCTCGACCGCGCAAGCGGGGCGGGCGTGGAAACGGGGGCCGTCGTCAAGGCCGACGGCTACGGGCTTGGCGGCGACCGCGTCGCCCGCGTGCTGGCCCAGGCCGGCGCCCGGCGCTTCTTCGTCGCCGCCGCCGAGGAAGGCGCCCAGATCCGCAACGCGCTGGGACCGGGGCCGCAGATCTGCGTGTTCTCGGGCCATATGCCGGGCGATACCGACATGATCGGCGATCTCGATCTGGTGCCGATGCTGAACTCGGTCGAGCAGCTCACCCGCCATATGGAGGGCCTGCCCGGCCGGCCCTTCGGCATCCAGCTCGATTCGGGGATGAACCGGCTGGGTCTCGAACCGGCCGAATGGGCCGCGCTGCGCGAGATCGTTCTGGCCGCGAAGCCGGTTCTGATCATGAGCCATCTGGCCTGCGCCGACGAGCCCGAGCACCCCGCGAACCTCCAGCAGCTGACCGCCTTCCGCGAGATGACCGAAGGCTGCGACGTGCCGCGCTCGCTCTCGGCCACCGGCGGGGTGCTGCTGGGACCGGACTATCATTTCGACGTCACCCGGCCCGGCATGGGCGTCTATGGCGGGATGCCCTTCGCCGAGGCCGAGCCGGTCGTCGGCCTCTCCTTCCCGGTGATCCAGACCCGCGAGGTTGAACCGGGCGAGAGCATCGGTTACGGCTATACATATACCGCCCCCGATCGCCGCGTGGTCGCGACCGTCACAGCAGGCTATGCCGACGGCATGCACCGGGCGCTGTCGAACCGGGGCCAGCTCTGGTTCGAGGGCACGCCCTGCTCGATCCTCGGGAGGGTCTCGATGGACCTCATCACCGCCGACATCACCCATCTTCGCAAGGTGCCGCCCGCGCTCGACCTGCTCTGCCCCGAACAGGGGGTGGATGCGGTCGCCGACGCGGCCGGAACCATCGGCTACGAGATCATGACCGCGCTCGGGCGCCGCTATGCCCGCCGTTACGTCAGCGGAGCCGGGGCATGACCCTGCTGGCGCCGCTCGGCGCGCTCGGACGCGCCGTACTGGGGGCGCTCGCGGCCATCGGCCGGATTGCGCTCTATGGCCTGGCCACACTCTACGCCCTGGTCCGGCCACCCTTCTACCTGCGCGAGCTCGGCCATGCGATCTGGGTGATCGGCTATAACAGCCTGCCCGTGGTCGGGCTTACCGCCGTCTTCACCGGGGCCGCTCTGGCGCTGCAGATCTACGAGGGCGGCTCGCGCTTCAATGCCGGGCAGGTGGTGCCCTCGATCGTGGCCATCGGCATGGTGCGCGAGCTTGGACCGGTCCTTGGCGGGCTGATGGTGGCCGCGCGCGTGGCCTCGTCGATCGCGGCCGAGATCGGCACGATGAAGGTGACCGAGCAGATCGACGCCCTGGCCACGCTCTCGACCGACCCGATGCGCTATCTGACCGTGCCGAGGGTGCTGGCAGCGACGCTGACCGTGCCGATCCTGGTGGCGGTGGGCGATTCCATCGGCATTCTCGGCGGCTATCTGGTCGGCACCAAGAGCCTCGGGCTGAACGCCGCCGCCTATCTCAAGAATACCGCCGATTACCTCGAGTTCTGGGACGTGACCTCGGGGCTGATCAAGGGCGCGGTCTTCGGCTTCCTGATCGCGCTCGTGGGCTGCTATTTCGGCATGAATTCGGGTCGCGGCGCCCAGGGCGTCGGCGCGGCCACGAAATCCGCCGTGGTGGCCGCCTCGATCCTGATCCTCGCCTCGAACTATCTTCTCACCACATTGTTCTTCTCCGCATGATCGAGCTTCGCCACATCGAAAAGGCCTTCGGCCGCAACCGCGTGCTGCGCGACGTCAACCTGTCCGTTCCGAAAGGCGCGAGCATGGTCATCATCGGCGGCTCGGGCACCGGCAAGTCGGTGCTTTTGAAATGCATCCTCGGGCTTGTCAGGCCCGATGCGGGCCAGATCCTGATCCAGGGCGAAGACGCCTCGAAGGCCGAGCGCGAGGCGTTTCTGGCGCGGTTCGGGATGCTGTTCCAGGGCGGCGCACTGTTCGACTCGTTGCCGGTCTGGCAGAACGTGGCCTTCCGGCTGTTGCGCGGCCCCGGCAAGCGGCCCAAGGCCGAGGCCCGCGAGATCGCCATCGAGAAGCTGCGCCGGGTCGGGCTGAAGCCCGATGTCGCCGAGCTGTTCCCGGCCGAGCTCTCGGGCGGCATGCAAAAGCGCGTGGGCCTGGCTCGCGCCATCGCGGCCGAGCCCGAGATCATCTTCTTCGACGAGCCCACGACCGGGCTCGACCCGATCATGGCCGGCGTCATCAACGAGCTGATCCGCGAGATCGTGGTCGAGATGGGCGCGACCGCCATGACTATCACCCATGACATGAGCTCCGTCCGGGCAATTGCCGACAATGTGGCGATGCTGCATGGCGGCGTGATCCAGTGGACGGGCCCCGTCGCCGACATGGACCACTCGGGCGATCCCTATCTCGACCAGTTCATCCATGGCCGCGCCGAAGGCCCCATCGAGGCGGTGCGGTGACGGAACGGCCGTGACCCTGCGCCTGCTGCGCCTCGCCAATCTGGCGCTGCTGGTCCTGTTCCCCATCGCCTGGGCGGCGCCCTTGCTGCGCGCGGGGCTGTTGCCACTGTTCGGACTGTCGGAGATCTCGGTGCTGTCGGGGCTCGCCTCGCTCTGGCAGACCGACATCCTGCTGGCGCTGCTGGTGACGCTTCTGGCGCTGGTCGCGCCCTATGCCAAGACCGTGGGGCTGGCGCTGATCCAGTACGATCTGGCCTCGCCACGGCTGCTGCCCGCGATCCATGTCATGGGCAAGCTCGCCATGGCCGATGTGTTCCTGATCGCGATCTATGTGGTGGTGGTCAAGGGTATCGGCATGGGCCGGGTCGAGACCGCCTGGGGGCTTTACCTCTTCACCTTCTGCGTGCTGGCCTCGCTGGCGCTGTCGAGCCTGACGGCCCGGGCCCTGAAACGGGGCTGAGCGCCCGGCGAGATCCGCCGGGCGCGTAGAGCGCGTGGCTTCAGGCTGCCGCCGCGTCGCCGCCCCTGCCGGGGGTGTAATTCAGCACCGGTGCCAGATGGCGTTCGGCCTCGGAGAGCGCAATCCCCTTCCGCGCGGCATAATCGGCGACCTGGTCGGCCTCGACCTTGCCGATCCCGAAATAATAGCTGTCGGGATGGGCGAAATAGAGCCCCGAGACCGACGAGCCCGGCCACATCGCCATGCTCTCGGTCAGCCGGATGCCGACCGCGCGCTCGGCATCGAGCAGCCGGAACAGCGTCACCTTCTCGGTATGGTCGGGCTGGGCCGGATAGCCCGGCGCGGGCCGGATGCCCTTGTAGGGCTCTGCGATCAGCTCTTCGGGGCTGAAGGCCTCGTCGGGCGCATAGCCCCAGAGCGTCCGGCGCACTTCCGAATGCATCCGTTCGGCGAAGGCCTCGGCGATGCGGTCGGCAAGCGCCTTGACCATGATCGCACTATAGTCGTCATGTTCGGCCGCCATGCGCTCGGCGATGGCGACCTCCTCGGGGCCCGCGGTCACCGCAAAACCGCCCAGATAGTCGGGCGCGACGCCTTCGGGGGCCACGAAATCCGACAGCGCGGCATTGGCCACGCCCGGCCGCTTGGCGGTCTGCTGGCGCAGCGTATGGAAAGTCGCAAGCGTCCCGGTCCGGTCCTCGCCGGTGTAAAGCCGGACATCGTCGCCCACCGCATTGGCAGGCCAGAAGCCCACCACGCCCTTCGGCGCGAACCACGCGCCCTGCACGATCCGGTCGAGCATCCGCCGCGCATCGTCGTAAAGCGTGCGCGCCGCCTCGCCCTTCTTCTCGTCCTCGAGAATGCGCGGAAACACCCCCCGCATGTCCCAGGCATGAAAGAACGGCGTCCAGTCGATATGCGCGGCCAGATCCGACAGATCCCAGCGGTCATAGACCCTGGTGCCGAGGAAGGAGGGCCTGACCGGGGCATGGGCCGTCCAGTCGATCGGCACCGGATTGGCGCGGGCCGCAGCCAGCGGCAGACGCTTCTTGGCGGCCTCGCCACGGGCATGCTTTTCGGCGATCTCGCGATATTCCTCGCGGATGCCCTCGACATAGCCCGCCCTTTGGTTGTCGCTCAGGAGCGACGAGACCACGCCCACCGCGCGGCTGGCATCGGTGACATAGACCGCCTGCCCCCGGCTGTAATGCGGCGCGATCTTCACCGCCGTATGCACCTTGCTGGTGGTCGCCCCCCCGATCAGCAGCGGAATGTCGAAGCCCTGACGCTCCATCTCCGAGGCCATATGCACCATCTCGTCGAGCGAGGGCGTGATCAGCCCCGACAGGCCGATGATGTCGACCTCGTGCTCCTTCGCGGCGGCGATGATCTTCTCGGGCGGGACCATCACCCCCAGATCGACGATCTCGTAATTGTTGCAGGCCAGAACGACGCCGACGATGTTCTTGCCGATGTCATGGACGTCGCCCTTGACGGTGGCCATCAGGACCTTGCCCGCAGCCTCGCGGCGGCCATCCTTCTCGGCCTCCATATGGGGCAGCAGCACGGCCACGGCCTGCTTCATCACGCGCGCCGATTTCACCACCTGCGGCAGGAACATCTTGCCCGCGCCGAAGAGGTCTCCGACCACGTTCATCCCCGCCATCAGCGGGCCCTCGATGACATGCAGTGGTCGCTCGGCGGCCAGCCGGGCTTCCTCGGTATCGGCCTCGATGAATTCGGTGATGCCGTTGACCAGCGCATGTTCCAGCCGTTTCCCGACCGGCAGCTCGCGCCAGGACATGTCCTTCTCGCGGGTCTTGCCGCCGCCCTGCCCGCGATATTTCTCGGCCAGCTCCAGCATCCGCTCGGTGGCATTGGCGTTGCGGTTCAGAACCACATCCTCGCAGGCCTCGCGCAGCTCGGGGTCGATCTGGTCATAGACTGCCAGCTGCCCGGCATTGACGATGCCCATATCCATGCCGGCCTGGATGGCGTGGTACAGGAAGACCGCATGCATCGCCTCGCGCACCGGCTCGTTGCCGCGGAAGCTGAAGGACAGGTTCGAGACACCGCCCGAGACATGGACATGCGGGCAATCGGCCGTGATCCGGCGGGTGGCCTCGATGAAATCGACGCCGTAATTGTCATGCTCCTCGATGCCGGTCGCGACGGCGAAGACATTGGGGTCGAAGATGATGTCCTCGGGCGGGAAGCCGACCTCCTCGGTCAGAAGCTTGTAGGCACGCCGGCAGATCTCGACCTTGCGGTCCTCGGTATCGGCCTGGCCCTGCTCGTCGAAGGCCATCACGATCACCGCCGCGCCATAGGCCCGGCACAGCCGCGCATGATGCAGGAAGGCCTCCTCGCCCTCCTTCATCGAGATCGAGTTGACCACGGGCTTGCCCTGCACGCATTTCAGGCCGGCCTCGATCACCTCCCATTTCGAGCTGTCGATCATCACCGGAACGCGGGCGATATCGGGCTCGGCGGCGACGAGGTTCAGGAAATCGATCATCGCCTGTTTCGAATCGATCAGCCCCTCATCCATGTTCACGTCGATGATCTGGGCGCCGTTCTCGACCTGATCGCGCGCCACATCCAGGGCGGTCGCGTAATCCTGCTCCTTGATCAGCTTGCGGAAGCGGGCCGAGCCGGTGACGTTCGTCCGCTCGCCCACATTCACGAAGGGGATATCGTCGGTCAGGGTGAAGGGCTCGAGCCCCGACAGCCGCAAATGACGCGCGGGCCTGGGCAGGCTGCGGGGGGCATGCCCCTTCACCGCCTGTGCCACGGCCGCGATATGATCGTAGGTCGAGCCGCAGCAGCCGCCGACCACGTTGACCAGCCCGTCCTCTGCGAAGCCCGCGACCAGCGCCGCCATCTCGTCCGGGGTCTGGTCGTATTCGCCCATCTCGTTGGGAAGCCCCGCATTGGGATAGGCACAGATCAGGGTATCGGCCACGGCCGAAAGCTCGGCCAGATGCGGGCGCATCGCATCGGCCCCCAGCGCGCAGTTCAGCCCGATGGTCAGCGGGTTCGCGTGACGGACCGAATGCCAGAAGGCCGTGGGCGTCTGCCCCGAGAGCGTGCGCCCCGACAGGTCGGTGATGGTGCCCGAGATCATCACCGGCAGGCGCAGGCCGGTCTCGGTGAACACCTCCTCGCAGGCGAAGATCGCGGCCTTGGCGTTCAACGTGTCGAAGATCGTCTCGATCAGCACCAGATCGGTGCCGCCCGCGATCAGCCCGCGCAGCTGCTGGGCATAGGCGATCCGCAGATCGTCGAAGCTGACGGCCCGGTATCCGGGGTCGTTCACATCGGGGCTGATCGAGGCGGTGCGGTTGGTCGGCCCCAGCGCGCCCGCGACGAAGCGGTGCCGCCCGTCCTCGGCCTCGGCCCGGTCCATGGCCTTGCGCGCCAGCCGCGCGCCCGCCTCGTTCAGCGCGAAGACCTTGTCTTCCAGACCGTAATCGGCCTGGGCGATGGTGGTCGAGGAAAAGGTGTTGGTCTCGACCAGATCCGCGCCCGCGAGGGCATAGCGGTAATGGATCTCCTCGATCACATCCGGATTGGTGAGATTGAGGAGGTCGTTATTGCCCTTCTGCGGCTTGTCGCCATGCAGATGGCATCCGCAACCCGCCCCATGGCCGGTGAAATCCTCCTCGCTCAGGCCGAGCTTCTGGATCTGCGTGCCCATCGCCCCGTCAAGGACCAGAACCCGGTCACGCGCAGCCGCACGAAGGGTGTCGAAGACGGGCGAGAGGGCGAGGCGGGCGGGGCGGGGTACGGTATGGGTCATGGGCGGCAGGTAGCGCCTTCTGCGAGACAAGTCCAATTCATGTTTGTCACCATTGTTATGAGTCTGCCTCACATTCCTATGGCGTTGCCCGACCGCGCCCATCCCCGGGCGGGTGCAGGAAAAATCCGACCCGGATCATGCCCCCTGCACCGGAAGCGTATCGGGGCGCCCGGCCGGTCAGAAAGAACCCGCGGCAGGCCGCGGTGGACCCGGTCGGCCCCCTCCCTCCTCTCGCGGTCCGTGGTCCCGACGACGCAACAGCGCGCAGGAACCCGACTTGCCCCGGGCACATGGCAAGTCGACGCCCGCAATCCATTCCGACCGGGCTGCATCGGGTTGGCCCGTTCAACAGCCCGCAAGAAAGGCAGCTCCCCCGGGGCGGAGTGTGTCGCGGATCATGCGCAAAGGCTTCGGAATGGCCGCTGCAACGCGGGCGGGTCACCGGCCAGACGGGCAACCGAAGACGACGGGGCGTTTCGCGGCACTGATCGACGAACGCCGACCAGCCCTGCCCGCAGGATGGCCCGGGTCGGGGACATCCGGCGGCGGGCCCGATGTTCCGAAAGCGGCCCGGCGCCCTTCCCGGCCCGAACCGCCCGGCCCGGCAGGTCACATTGCGGGGATCAGAGCCGGGAGGCGCCGTCCCGGGGGGTCAGCTTCGTCTGCCGCGCGCCCCGCCGCGCCGCCGCGCCCGCGGCCCCGTCTCCAGCCCTGCCCGGAGCACAGCCGTCATCGGGTGATCGGGCGCGGCGGCTGCATGTTCGGCCAGCAGCCGCCGCAGCGCGCGCTGGGGGTCGACGCCCTCGGGCAACCCGATCGCCCAGTCGAGAAAGATCGACCGGCATTCGGGCGCACCGATGCCCTCGATCCGGTAGGATTCGCGGATTACGCCACGCGGGTCCGCCAGCTCAATCCGCATCCGCCTTCTCCTCCTCGGCCGGGCTGCGCGCAATCACCGCCTCGATGGCCTTGGCCGCCGCCGCCCGCTGAATCTCCAGCAGGTCCTGAAGCGAGGCCACATCCGCCGCACCGGTGCCGCGCAGCAGGAAGGCCTGCCCGCTTTCGCCAAGCCGCGCCGGGTCGAGCGGCGAGTCCGAGATCAGCTTGGCCGCGCCCTGGATCCGGCGCTGCAGCCGGTAGGACGCGCCCAGCGCCGCAGCCTCGTCCTGCCGCAACCAGCCCGCATCGACCCCGGCCGCCATCTGCTCGGCAACCGCGGTCGCGGGGCTGGCCGCGATCAGCGCCGCGGCCGTCGCGATCAGTTCGATATCCTGCCCCCTGCCCGGCCCCTGCTTGCCGTCCCAGGTCGATTTCGCGGGCTTGGCCCCGGCCAACCGCCGCCGCATGTCGACAATGCCCGCAACCGTGCGCGCCACATCCGCCTTGTCGGCAAACAGTGCGCGCCGGAACGCCTCGACCTCGGCGCCCAGCGCCGCCTCGCCCGCGACCGGACGCGCCCGGGTCAGCGCCAGATGCTCCCAGGTCCAGGCTTCGTCGCGCTGATAGTTCCGGAAGCTCTGCAGAGAGGTCGCGACCGGCCCCTGATTGCCCGAGGGCCTAAGCCGCATGTCGACCTCGTAAAGCCGGCCCTCGGCCATCGGCGCGGTCAGCGCCGTCACCAGCGCCTGGGTGAGCTTGGCGTAATAGGCGCGTGAGGCCAGCGGCCGGCGACCGTCCGAGGCCTCGACCCCGTCGGCATCGTAGATCACGATCAGGTCGAGATCCGAGCGCGCGCTCAGCGCCCCGGCCCCGAGCGAGCCCATGCCCAGCACCACGGCGCCCTTGCCGGGCGGCGCGCCATGCTTGGCCGCGAATTGCGCCACGACGCGGGGCCAGAGTGCTGCCAGCACCGCCTCGGCCAGATCGGCATATTCCGCGCCTGCGGTCTTGGCATCGATCAGCCCGCGCAGGAAATGCACCCCGATCCGGAAATGCCATTCGCGTGCCCAGGCCCGCGCGGCGTCGAGCTGGGCCTCGTAATCGCCGAGCGCCCCGAGCCGGTCGTCCAGCGCATCCGTCAGCGCCGCCCGCCCCGGCCAGTCCTCGAAGAAGCTGCCGCCGATCACCGCGTCGAGCACCCGGGCATTGCGCGAGAGATACTGCGCCAGTTCGGGCGAGACGCTGGTGATGTCGATCAGCAGGTCGATCAGATGCGGATTGGCCTCGAACAGCGAGAAAAGCTGCACCCCGGCGGGCAGACCGGCCAGGAAGCCGTCGAAGGCCGCGAAGGCCTCGTCGGGGCGCGGCGCCTTGGTCAGCCGCGAGAAGAGATCGGGCTTGAGCCGGTTGAAGATCTCCTGCGCGCGGGTCGTGCGCAGGCAGGGATAGCGCGGCCAGCGCTCGACGATCTCGGCCGCGGTCTTCGGGATCTCGGGCAGGTCCTCGGCGGGCTTGCCGGGGGCGAAGAAGCCTTCGGTCAGCCCCGCCACCCGGCGCAGCCGCGCGGCCAGCGCGTCGCGCCAGGGACCGGCCTCGGGCGCCCCGCAGAAATGCGCGATCCGGACGATGCCTTCGGCCGAATTGGGCAGAAGATGGGTCTGGGCGTCATTGACCATCTGCAGCCGGTGCTCGACCTCGCGATGGGCCTGGTAATCGGCGGTCAGGGTCTCGGCCACCTCATCGGGCACCCAGCCCTTGGCCGCCAGCCGCGTCAGCCCCTCGACCGTGCCCCGCACCCGCAGCTCGGGGTCGCGGCCGCCCGCGATGATCTGCCGGGTCTGGGTGAAGAACTCGATCTCGCGGATGCCGCCCTGCCCCAGTTTCATGTCATGGCCTTCCAGCACCAGCCCGCCATGCAGACCCTTGTGGCTGCGAATTCTCAGCCGCATGTCATGGGCGTCCTGGATCGCCGCGAAATCGAGATGCTTGCGCCAGACGAAGGGCCGCAGCCGGTCGAGATAGGCCCAGCCCGCCTCGATGTCGCCCGCGCAGGGCCGCGCCTTGATATGGGCCGCGCGCTCCCAGGTCCGCCCGAGGCTTTCGTAATAGCGCTCGGCCGCCTCCATCGACATGCAGACCGGCGTGACCGAGGCATCGGGCCTGAGCCTCAGATCGGTGCGGAAGACATAGCCCTCGCCGGTGGCCTCGGACAGGATCGCGGTCATCCGCCGGGTGATCTTGACGAAGGCGCTGCGGGCCTCGTGGAAATCGGCCGGGTCGAACCGGTCCTGGTCGAACAGGCAGATCAGGTCGATATCCGAGGAATAGTTCAGCTCATGCGCGCCCTGCTTGCCCATGGCCAGCGCCACCATGCCGCCCGCGGTGTCGGCATCGGCCTCGCTCAGACCCGGCAGCCTGCCCCGCGCGATCTCGGCCGCGACCAGGCGCCGGATCGTCACATCGACGCAGAGATCGGCGAAATCGGTCAGCGCGCCGGTCACCGCCTCGAGCGGCCAAAGCCCGCCCAGATCGGCCAGCGCGATCAGGAGCGCGGCGCGCCGCTTGGCCTGACGCAGCCCGGGCTTGAGCGCCTCGAGCGACAGCCCCCGGACCTCGTCCATCAGCGCCGCGAAGACCGGCTCCGGCGCACCGGCCAGCAGATCCTCCAGCCAGTCGGCCTCGCGCGTCATCAGCCCCCAGAGATAGGGACTGCAGCCCGCCGTGCCCTCCAGCAGGGCGCGGATCTCGGGCGGCTGGGCGGCGAAACGGTCGGCCGCCTCGGCGGCGCGGTCGGGCTCATGCGCAAGGGGCGCGCGGGTCAGGCGGGATGCGAAGCTCATGGCCGAGTGATGCCGCGCGCGCGCGCGGCGGTCAACGGGGCTTGCGGCCACCCCGCCCCGGGCCGATAGTCCGCGCCGCGAAACGCCGCAAAACGGAGGCAGAGATGAGCAAAAGCCTGAAACGGGTCCGTGCGGCTCTGGAGGCCGCCGGGATCACCCCCGACATCCGCGAGCTGGGCCAGACCCGCACCGCCCGGGAGGCCGCAGAGGCCGTGGGCTGCGAACTCGACCAGATCGCGAAGTCGATCATCTTCCGGGGCGAAGACAGCGGCATGGCGATCCTGTTCCTGACCGCCGGCGGCAACCGCGTCTCGGACGAGAAGGCCTCGGCACTGGCGGGCGAGCCTCTCGGCAAGGCCGATGCCGCGCTGATCCGGGTCCAGACCGGCTTTGCCATCGGCGGCGTCGCGCCGGTCGGCCATCTGAGCCCGATCCGGACCTTTCTCGATCCTCGCCTCCTGGAATTCGGCACGGTCTGGGCGGCGGCGGGAACGCCCCGCCATGTCTTCCCTCTGGATCCGCATACCCTGCCCGCCCTGACCGGCGCCGTCACGGCCGATTTCACGCAGTGACCGTCGCCTTCCGGCCCCCGTCTGCCGCGCGCGATCTTGCGGGCGCGGTCGTTTCCTGCTGACATTCCCCGGACAGATCGGCGCCAGGGAGGGGACCATGTGCGCAAGCGAGCCCGACTTCACCCTCGGCATCGAAGAGGAATACCTGCTGGTCGAGCGCGAGACCTGCGCGCTGGCGCAGGCGCCCAAGGAGCTGATGGAGGCCTGCGCCGCCGATCTCGGCGATCAGGTGATGCCGGAATTCCTGCAATGCCAGATCGAGGTCGGCACCCGGGTCTGCCGGAGCGTCCCCGAAGCGCGGGAGGAGCTCAGGCACCTGCGCGCGACGGTGGCGCATCATGCCGCGCGCTTCGGACTGGCGCCGATCGCGGCCTCCTGCCACCCCTCGGCCGACTGGCTCGACCAGCACCATACCGACAAGGACCGCTACAACGATCTCGACCGGGCGCTGGCGGCGGTGGCGCGGCGGATGCTGATCTGCGGCATGCATGTGCATGTGGGCATCCCCGATCCCGACCAGCGCATCGACCTGATGGCGCAGTTTTCCTATTTCCTGCCGCATCTGCTGGCGATGTCGACCTCGTCGCCGTTCTGGAAAGGGGTCGATACCGGGCTGGCCTCCTACCGGCTGACCGTGTTCGACAACCTGCCCCGGACCGGGCTGCCGCCGCGCTTCGAAAGCTGGTCCGAATATGACCGCTCGGTCGGCACGCTGATCCGGCTGGGGCTGATCGAGGATGCCACCAAGATCTGGTGGGATCTGCGGCCCTCGGCCCGCTTCCCGACGCTCGAGACCCGGATCTGCGACATGAGCCCGCGGCTCGATCACACGCTGTCGCTGGCGGCGCTGATCCAGTGCACGCTCCGGATGCTGTGGCGGCTTGCGGGCGAGAACCTGCGCTGGCGGGTCTATGAACGCTTTCTGGTGGGCGAGAACCGCTGGCGGGCGCAGCGCTATGGCGTCTCCGAGGGGCTGGTCGATTTCGGCCGCAAGGAACTGGTGCCCTTCGCCGACCTGCTGGAAGAGCTGATCCAGCTCGTCGAGAGCGATGCCGCCGTGCTGGGCTGTCTCGACGAGGTCACTGCCGCGCGCGATGTCATCGCCCATGGCACCAGCGCCGAACGGCAACGCAAGGCCCATGCCGCGGCGCTGGCGGCGGGCGCCGACCGCGAAGAGGCGATGCGGGCCGTGGTGCGGCTTCTGATCGACGAATTCGGCGCCGATCTCTGAGCGCGGCTCCTGAAATGCAACACGGGCGCCCCGGAAGGCGCCCGCCTGCTGAGCCCATCATTTCCTGGTCTGTCAGCCGCGCGTCCTGCGACGCAGCGCAGCGAACCCGGCCAGCCCGGCCAGCAACAGACCGCCCGCCGCCGGAAGCGGCACCGGCGCCGGCTCGGGCTGCAGTTCGGGCACGGTGCCGAACATCTTGGACGACCCGTTGCCGCTGCACTGCGCCGGACCCGGATTGGCGCAGGGTCCGACCGTCTGGCCGCGCACCGCGAAGCTCTGGCCGATGAAATCGGTCACGTCGAGATCGGCGCCATAGACGAGGAAGCTGAAGGCGTTGTAGAAATCCCCGCTGGACCCGACCGCGCCGATGGCGATGCCGATATCGAACTCGGCCCCGATATTGCCGGCCTGGGCATTCTTGGTGTCAGTGGCGAAGCCGAGCGTCGGGCCAAGGTCGGTCCATTCGATCGAGTCGACCGATCCGTCACCGCCGAGATCGAAATAGACCGCCGCGATGTCGCCCTGGTTGCCCGCATCGCTCACCAGAAAGCTCATCTTGACGCCGCCCGCCACGTCTTCCAGCGTGACGGCGGTCTTCATCGGGTCGCTGCCGCGCTGATCGTCAAGATCGAAGCTGATCGTGGCGGCAGACCCGGCCGAGGCGGCTGCAATCAATCCGGCAGCGGCGGCGGAGATCAGGAAAAGCCTTTTCAAGGGAAACCCCATTTAAAATGATTCTATATTCTATTTTTAATTTGGTCGCGAATTTGACGCAAAGGAAATCTCTGTCGCGGACGCTTGCATGCCCCCCGCCCCGGCCGTTAACTAAACGGGCGTTCATTTCTTTCGCGACGGGGGAGCAGCGATCATGGATTTTGCGCTAAGCGAGGAACAGACGGCGGTCTTCGATCTGGCCCGCGAGTTCGCCAGGGACCATATCGCGCCCCATGCCCGAAGCTGGGAGGCCGAGGGCACGATCCCGAAAACGCTCTGGCCCGAGCTGGGCGCGCTGGGCTTCGGCGGGCTCTATGTGCGCGAAAGCTCGGGCGGGTCGGGCCTCTCGCGGCTTGACGCGACGCTGGTCTTCGAGGCGCTCAGCATGGCCTGCCCCTCGGTCGCGGCCTTCCTGTCGATCCACAACATGTGCGCGAAGATGATCGACGCCTTCGGCTCGGACGAGATGCGCGCACGGGTTCTGCCAGACGCGCTGTCGATGCAAACGGTACTGTCCTACTGCCTGACCGAGCCGGGCTCGGGCTCTGATGCGGCCGCGCTGAAGACCCGCGCGGTGCGGGGCGCCGAGGGCTGGGCACTGAGCGGCACCAAGGCCTTCATCTCGGGCGGCGGTTATTCCGACGCCTATGTCGTCATGGCCCGCACCGGCGCGGCCGGGCCGAAGGGCATCTCGGCCTTTCTGGTCGAGGACGGGCGGCCCGGCCTGTCCTTCGGCGGGCTCGAGGACAAGATGGGCTGGCGCGCCCAGCCGACCCGGCAGGTCCAGTTCGACAATTGCGCCATTCCCGCCGGGAACCTGCTGGGCGAAGAGGGCAAGGGTTTTCGCTATGCCATGGCCGGGCTCGACGGCGGGCGGCTGAACATCGCGGCCTGTTCGCTGGGGGCGGCGCAGGCCGCCCTTGACGCGACGCTGTCCTATATGGGCGAACGCCAGGCCTTCGGGCAAAGCCTCGACCGGTTCCAGGCGCTGCAGTTCCGCCTGGCCGACATGGAGATCGCGTTGCAGGCCGCACGCAGCTTCCTGCGCCAGGCAGCCTGGAAGCTCGACCAGGGCGCGCCCGATGCCACCAGCTTCTGCGCCATGGCCAAGGCCTTCGTGACCGAGGCCGGCTCGAAGGTCGCCGATACCTGTCTGCAGCTTCATGGCGGCTACGGCTATCTGGCCGATTACGGCATCGAGAAGATCGTGCGCGACCTCCGCGTTCACCAGATCCTCGAGGGCACCAACGAGATCATGCGGCTGATCGTGGCCCGCCAGCTTCTGGAGGCACGCGGATGAGCGATATCCGGATCCGCAAGCAGGGCCGGATCGGCCATATCACCCTGACCCGTCCCAAGGCGCTGAACGCGCTGAGCTACGAGATGTCTCTGGCGATCGAGGCCGCGCTCGATGCCTGGGCGCCCGATCCCGAGATCCGGATGATCCTGATCGATGCCGAGGGCAACAAGGCCTTCTGCGCGGGCGGCGACATCGCGGTGATGTACGAGACCGGCACCAGCGGCGATTATGCCTATGGCCAGAAATTCTGGCGCGACGAATACCGGATGAATGCCAAGCTCTTCGAATTCCCCAAGCCCGTCGTCAGCCTGATGCAGGGCTTCGTGATGGGCGGGGGCGTCGGCATCGGCTGTCACGGCTCGCACCGGGTGGTGGGCGAAAGCGCGCAGGTGGCGATGCCCGAATGCGGGATCGGGCTCGTGCCCGATGTCGGCGGTTCGCTGATCCTGGCCCGCGCGCCGGGGCGGATGGGCGAATATCTGGGCGTGACCGGCCGCCGGATGGGCCCGGCCGATGCGATACATGCAGGCTTTGCCGATTATTTCGTGCCCGAAACCACTTGGCCCGCGCTGCGCGACGAGCTGATCGCAACCGGCGACTGGGAGGCCGTCGACCGCGCGGCCCGGACCCCGCCGCCGGGCGAGCTGGCCGCGCTGCAGCCCCGGATCGACGCGCTTTTTGCGGGCGAGCGCCTTCTCGACATCGTCAACGCGCTGAGCGCCGATGGTTCTGCCTTCGCGCTGTCGGCCCTGAAGGTGATGGAGCGCAACAGCCCGCTGGCCATGGCCTGCGCCATCGAGATGCAGCACCGGCTGAAGGGCTCGGACGACATCCGCCGGGCGCTGGCGCTGGAATACCGCTTCACCTACCGCGCGCCGGAACATTCCGACTTTCTCGAAGGCATCCGCGCGGCCATCATCGACAAGGACCGCAAGCCGCGCTGGAAACACCAGGGGCTCGATGCGGTGCCCGGCGCCGATGTGGCGCGGATGCTGATGCCGCTGGGCGAATACGGGCTGAAACTGGAGGAGGAACTGCAATGAAGATCGGCTTCATCGGGCTCGGGAACATGGGGGCGCCGATGGCGGCGAACCTCGTGCAGGCGGACCATGAGGTGACCGGCTACGACCCGGCCGCCCCCTGCCCCGACGGCGTGACGATGGCCGACAGCAGCGTCGCCGCCGCCCAGGGCCGCGAGGTGGTCATCACCATGCTGCCGAACGGCGAGATCCTGCGCGCGGTCGCGGCCGAGATCCTGCCCGCGATGGCAAAGGGCGCGGTGCTTCTCGACTGCTCGACCGTCGATGTCGACAGCGCCCGCAGCGTCGCGGCCGAGGCCCAGGCGGCCGGCATCCTTGCGGTGGACGCGCCGGTCTCGGGCGGCGTCGGCGGCGCGTCGGCGGGCACCCTGACCTTCATGGCGGGCGGCAGCGACGCGGCCTTCGCGACAGTCCGGCCGCTGTTCGACATCATGGGCCAGAAGGCCGTCCATTGCGGGCCCTCGGGCAACGGGCAGGCCGCCAAGATCTGCAACAACATGATCCTCGGCGTCACCATGATCGCCACCTGCGAGGCCTTCGCGCTGGCCGACAAGCTGGGGCTGGCACGCGACAAGATGTTCGATGTGGTCTCGACCTCATCGGGCTACAGTTGGTCCATGAATGCCTATTGCCCCGCCCCCGGCATCGGCCCGGCCAGCCCCGCCGACAATGGCTACAAGCCCGGCTTTGCCGCCAACCTGATGCTGAAGGACCTGCGCCTGTCGCAGCAGGCCGCCGAAACCGCCGATGCCGACACGCCGATGGGCGCGCGCGCGGCCGAGCTTTACGCCACATTCGTCGAACAGGAAGACGGCTCGGGTCTCGACTTCTCGGCGATGCTGCCCCGCTTCGAGAAACGCGGCCGCGGATGAGCTGGCTTGCGCGCGCCGAGGGTCTTGCGGGCCTCGAGCCGGGGATCGCCGCCCGGCTGGGGACGCTGCCGGTCAGCCCGCTGCCGAAAGGCAAGGTGCTGTTCTGTCCCGGCGAGGCGGCGCGCGGCTTCACCATCCTTCTCACGGGCCGGGTCGAGGTCTTCCTGATCGGCCCGACGGGGCGCGAGATCCTGCTTTACGCGATCGAACCCGGACAGTCCTGCGTGCAGTCGACACTGGGGCTGCTGGGCGGCGAGGACTATACCGGCGAGGCGGTCGCGGCCACCGATTGCGAGGCGGTGCTGGTCCCCAAAGAGACCTTCCTTGCGCTGATGGATGACAGCCCGGTCTTTCGCCGCTTCGTCTTCGGCGCCTTCGCGCAGCGGCTGCAATCGGTGATGGCGCTGCTGGAACGGGTGGCCTTCCAGAAGGTCGAAAGCCGCCTTGCCGCCGATCTTCTGGACCGCGCGACCGATGGCGCCGTCCATGCCACCCATCAGGAGATCGCGACCCGGATCGGCACCGCCCGAGAGGTGGTCTCGCGCCGGCTCGACGCGCTGTCCCGGGCGGGGATGGTGCGGCTCGACCGCGGCTGCGTGACGATCGAGGATGCCTCGGGGCTGGCCCGGATCGCCGGGGCCGACGGGGTCAGGTGACACCGCACGGGGCTGCAGCCCGGCAATGCAACCTAGTGATGCAGCTCCGTGACAAGGCCCCATGACAGGATCCGGTGACACAGTCACAGACGCGCGGACCGGGCGCGCGCATACTGGGTCCATAGCGTCCGGAACGGCCGGACGGCATCCATCGGAGGACCCATCCATGACCACCCAATCCCTGCTTGCGAAAAATGTCGGCGGCCTCGACCGTGCCCTGCGCATCATCATCGGCGCGCTGATGGTGATCGCCGCCCTGGTCGGCTACAGCAACTGGCTGCTGATCGGCATCGTGCCCCTTGCGACCGGGCTGATGTCGAGCTGCCCGCTCTACTCGCTGATCGGGGTGAACACCTGCAAGAAGGACTGACAGGCCCGAACCATGCGGGGCGCGCGCGGCTGCGGCCGCGCGCCGCCGCTTCGCAAGACATCGGCGGAGCGGCGCCGAGGCCGGTTGCGGTGCCTGAACCTTCCGGCCGCCCCGGGCGTTTCCCTCCGAACCTGAAGCGGAGATCCTCGATGCGTCCGATCCTTCTGGCGGCCCTGACCGCCCTTGCGCCCGCCCTTGCTCCTGACCTTGGCCTTGCCGCGCCGCCCCATTGCCCGCCGGGCCTCGCCAAGAAAAGCCCCGCCTGCATGCCGCCCGGTCAGGCCCGCAAGGGCGACGGGTTCGGTCACGGCATCGCGGCAGGAGACCGGATCGACGGCCGCTACCGGCATCTCGACGACCCGCGCCGCTACCGGCTCGACCCGCGCGGCAGCTATTACCTGCGCGACGACGGCTGGGTGGTCCGGGTCGATCCCGAGACCCGCAAAGTGCTGGACCTGATCGGCGCGATCGACGCCCTCGTCAACTGAGCGCCCCCGTGCCGCCTGCCGCGCCGAGACCGGCTATTCGGCCGCGACCCGGCGCGGCTTCAGCATGTCCTTGAGATAGCGCCCGGTATGGCTGGCCTCGCAGGCCGCCACCTCTTCGGGCGTGCCCTCGGCCACGATCCGGCCACCGCCATCGCCGCCCTCGGGGCCGATATCAATGATCCAGTCGGCAGTCTTGATGACGTCGAGATTATGCTCGATCACCACGACCGTATTGCCCTGGTCGACCAGTTCGTGCAGCACCTCCAGAAGCTTCTTCACATCCTCGAAATGCAGCCCCGTGGTCGGCTCGTCGAGGATGTACAGCGTCCGACCGGTCGCGCGCTTGGACAGCTCCTTCGACAGCTTGACCCGCTGCGCCTCGCCGCCCGAGAGCGTCGTCGCCTGCTGGCCGACCTTTATATAGCCCAGCCCCACATGCATCAGCGCGTCCATCTTCTCGCGGATCGAGGGCACCGCCTTGAAGAAGGCCTGCGCATCCTCGACCGTCATGTCGAGGACATCGGCAATGCTCTTGTCCTTGAACCGGATCTCAAGGGTTTCCCGGTTATACCTTGCGCCATGACAGGTTTCGCAGGTCACATAGACGTCGGGCAGGAAGTGCATCTCGATCTTGATGACGCCGTCGCCCTGGCAGGCCTCGCAGCGCCCGCCCTTGACGTTGAAGCTGAAGCGCCCTGGTTTATAGCCGCGCGCCTTGGCCTCGGGCAGCCCGGCGAACCAGTCCCGGATTGGCGTGAAGGCGCCGGTATAGGTGGCGGGGTTTGAACGCGGCGTGCGCCCGATGGGCCTCTGGTCGATGTCGATGACCTTGTCGAGATGCTCGAGCCCCTTGATGGTCTCGCAGGGCGCGGGCGTCTGGCGTGCCCCGTTCAACCGCATGGACGCCGTCTTGAACAGGGTCTCGATGGTCAGGGTCGACTTGCCGCCGCCCGACACGCCCGTCACGCAGACGAACTTGCCCAGCGGAAACCGCGCGGTGACATCCTGCAGGTTGTTGCCCGTGGCCTTGACCACCGTCACCGCCTTGCCGTTGCCCGCCCGGCGCTCGGCCGGCACCGCGATCTCGCGCGTGCCCGACAGATACTGCCCGGTGACCGAGGCCGGATCGGCCGCGATCTCCTCGGGCGTGCCTTTCGCCACGATCCGGCCGCCATGCACGCCGGCCCCGGGACCGATATCCAGCACGTAATCCGCCTCGCGGATCGCCTCCTCGTCATGCTCGACCACCAGCACCGAATTGCCCTGGTCGCGCAGGTTCTTCAGCGTCGTCAGAAGCCGCCCGTTATCGCGCTGATGCAGCCCGATCGAGGGTTCGTCCAGCACGTAAAGCACCCCCGTCAGGCCCGAGCCGATCTGGCTGGCCAGCCGGATCCGCTGGCTTTCGCCACCCGACAGCGTGCCCGCATTGCGCGCCAGCGTCAGGTAATCGAGCCCGACATTGTTCAGGAAGCCCAGCCGCTCGCGGATCTCCTTGAGGATGGCGCGGGCGATCTCGTTCTTCTGCTTGCTCAGATGCCCGGGCGCGGTCTGCACCCAGGCATGGGCCTCGCGGATCGACATCTGGACCACCTGACCGATATGCAGCCCCGCGATCTTCACCGCCAGCGCCTCGGGGCGCAGCCGGTGGCCGCCGCAGCTCTGGCAGGGGCGGTTGTTCTGGTAATTCTCGAACTCCTCGCGGACCCAGGCGCTGTCGGTCTCGCGATAGCGGCGCTCCATGTTGGGGATCACCCCCTCGAAGGCCCGCGTCACCTGATAGACCCGCCCGCCCTCGTCATAGCGGAACTCGATTTCCTCCTCGCCCGAGCCGCGCAGGAAGACCTGCTGCACCTTCTTCGGCAGATCCTTCCAGGGCGTCGCCTTGTCGAACCCGTAATGCCGTGCGATGGCCTCGATGGTCTGGCGGAAATAAGGCGACTTGCCCTTGCGCCAGGGCGCGAGCGCGCCATCATAGACGGTCAGCGCCGCATCGGGCACCACCAGGCGTTCGTCGAAGAAAAGCTCGACCCCCAGACCGCCGCAATCGGGGCAGGCCCCGAACGGCGCGTTGAAGGAAAACAGCCGCGGCTCGATCTCGGGGATGGTGAAGCCCGAGACCGGACAGGCGAAATTCTCGGAAAAGACGATGCGCTCGGGATCGCCCTCCTTCGGCGCGGTCTCCATCACGGCAATGCCATCCGCCAGATCCAGCGCGGTGCGGAAACTGTCGGCCAGCCGGGTCTCGAGCCCCGCCTTCACCACGATCCGGTCGACCACCACGTCGATGTCATGGCGGAATTTCTTGTCCAGCGCGGGCGGTTCGTCCAGATCGTGGAACTGGCCGTCGACCTTGACCCGCTGGAAGCCCTGCTTGCGCAGCTCGACGAATTCCTTGCGATACTCGCCCTTGCGGTCGCGCACGATCGGGGCCAACAGATAGGCGCGCGTACCCTCCTCCATGGCCATGACCCGGTCGACCATGTCCTGCACCTGCTGCGCCTCGATCGGCAGGCCGGTGGCGGGGCTATAGGGCGTGCCCGCGCGCGCAAAGAGCAGCCGCATGTAGTCGTAGATCTCGGTGACGGTGCCGACGGTCGAGCGCGGGTTCTTCGAGGTCGTCTTCTGCTCGATCGAAATCGCGGGGCTCAGCCCGGCAATATGGTCGACATCGGGCTTTTCCATCATGTCGAGGAACTGGCGCGCATAGGCCGACAGGCTCTCGACATAGCGGCGCTGCCCTTCGGCATAGATCGTGTCGAAGGCAAGCGAGGACTTGCCCGAGCCGGACAGCCCGGTGATCACCACCAGCGCATCGCGCGGAATGTCGACATCGACATCCTTGAGATTGTGCTCGCGCGCGCCGCGCACCTCGATCCGTTTCAGCTCGGCCATCACTGCCCCCGGGGAATACTTGTGAAGAAATAGTTGACCCGAGCACGATCTCCAACCGAAAAATGAGAACATGACGGGAACATTCAAGACCGCCGGGGCTGCGTCCCCGTGCGCGCTTAACATTCGGGCCCTCGCCCCCCATAGTTCAGATGGAAATCTCAGAACAGGAGTGCGCGATGGCCAATTGGTTCGAGCTCATGGCGAGGGTCTACCCGTATATCGAGGAGATTCGCGCGAAGGATGCCAGCGTCCATGCCGAAAAGGGTGAACTGCTTCTGATCGACGTCCGCGAACCGCATGAGGTCGCCCGCAGCGGCAAGGCCAAGGGGGCGATCCATATCCCGCTCATGATGATCCGGCACAAGGCGAACAGGCAGGGGCCCAATTTCGACCCGACGCTCGACCCGGCCAAGAGCTTCGCGCTTTACTGCGAGAATGGCAGCAAGGCGATCCAGGCCGCGCGGATGATGAAGAAGATGGGCTACGAGGATGTCTACAACATGGGAGCCTTCCGCGAGTGGCTGAACGCCAAGCTCCCCGTCGAATAGCTCCCGGTCGAGTAGCCCCCCGGATATGCAGGCGCCGCCCCGGAAGGGACGGCGCAGCCTTGAGACGGGTCCCGGCCCGTCCCTAGAAATGGATCGCCCGGTCCCAGGCGTCCAGCACGGATTCGTGCATCATCTCCGACAGGGTCGGGTGCGGGAAGACGGTTTCCATCAGATCGGCTTCGGTCGTCTCCAGCTGACGGCCGACCACATAGCCCTGGATCAACTCCGTCACCTCGGCGCCGATCATATGCGCCCCCAGCAGCTCGCCGGTCTTGGCATCGAAGACGGTCTTGACCATGCCCTCGGCCTCGCCAAGGGCGATGGCCTTGCCATTGCCGATGAAGGGGAAGCGACCGACCTTGATGTCATGGCCCTGCTCCTTGGCCCTGGCCTCGGTCAGCCCGACGCTGGCGACCTGCGGATGGCAATAGGTGCAGCCCGCGATCGAGCCCGGCTTGATCGGGTGCGGCTTCTGCCCTGCGATCAGCTCGGCCACCATGACGCCCTCATGGGACGCCTTATGTGCCAGCCAGGGCGCGCCCGCGACGTCTCCGATGGCATAAAGCCCCTCGACCCCGGTCCGGCAATACTTGTCGGTGACGACATGGGTCCGGTCGATCCTGACGCCCAGCCCTTCAAGGCCCAGCCCCTCGACATTGCCGACGATGCCGACGGCGGAAATCACGGTGTCGACCTCGATCTTCTCGAGCTTGCCGTTCTGTTCGACATGGGCGACAACCTTGTCGGCGCTGCGGTCGAGTTGCTTGACCGTGGCCTTCTCGCGGATCGTCATGCCCTGCTTTTCGAACTGTTTCTTCGCAAAGGCCGAGATCTCGGCATCCTCGACCGGCAGGATGCGGTCCATCACCTCGACCACCGTGGTCTCGGCCCCCAGCGTGTTGAAGAAGCTGGCGAATTCGATGCCGATGGCGCCCGAGCCGATGACCAGGAGCTTCTTCGGCTCATGCGGCGGCTGCAGCGCGTGCTTGTAGGACCAGACCCGCTTGCCGTCGGCCTCGAGCCCCGGCAGGTTGCGCGCCCGCGCGCCCGTGGCCAGGACGATGGCCCTGGCGGTCAGCTCTTCGCTGCCCTTGTCTGTCTTGACCGAAACCCGGCCCTTGCCAGGCAGCGTGGCCTCGCCCATCACCACCGTGACCTTGTTCTTCTTCAGCAGATGCCCCACGCCCGAGGCCAGTTGCTTTGCCACCCCGCGCGAGCGCTTGACCACGGCCGGAAGATCATAGCCGATCCCCTCGGCCTTCAGCCCGAACTCCTTGGCGCGGTGCATCAGGTGGAACACCTCGGCCGAGCGCAGCAGCGCCTTGGTGGGGATGCAGCCCCAGTTGAGGCAGATGCCCCCCAGATGTTCGCGTTCGACCACGGCGACGCTGAGCCCGAGCTGGGCGCCGCGGATTGCCGCCACATAGCCCCCCGGCCCCGCGCCGATCACGATCATGTCGAAGTTACGCGCGGCCATGGCGCAGTCTCCCTTTCTAGGTTCCCTTGATGTTCCGAAGGCATGCGCAGTTTCCCGGCTGCGACGCCCGAATTCCCCGCAACCCGAAGCGGCGCGGGGACGATGTCAGATCCGGCTCTCGGGGCCGGTCTCAGGCAGAGGCACGCAATTCTTCGACGCAGGCAGCGTAGCCGCCGCTTTCGAGAAAGGCGATTTCTTCCTCGGAAGAGCCGCGATGCAGGGCGGCATTGCGGAACGGGAAGCGGCCGAAGCGGCGGATAAGCTCGCGATGGGCCTTGGCGTGCAGAAGGTTGTCGGCCCCGGTCTCGGGCATGCGGGTCAGCATCAGACGGACGCAGCGATCCTGGTCCATCAGGCATTCCGAATGCATCAGCGGCATGTAGAAGAACTGACGCTCAGGCTCGGGGTAGCGCATGTCGAAATTATGCTCGATCGCCTGTTTGGCGGCAGCACGGGCCAGCGCGTCGGTGGCAAAGGCGCGCCAGTCGCCACGGAACATGTTGCGCGGAAACTGGTCGGTCAGGATCAGGAAGGCGAAGGCCCCCGCGGGGTTGGTCACCCATTCGTGCAGCTCGCCGGAATGGGCCGCTTCCCAGTCGCCCTTGAACTGCGCGACGATGGCGGCATCGACCTCGGGGTCGGCCTTGTACCAGCCCGCCGGGCCGACCTCTTCCATCCAGAAGCTGATGATCTGTTCGCGTCGCGGCATCTGATCCTCCTCGACCGTAGGCTGCCTGTTCGTGCTGGCGCGGATGGTTTCAGATTTACCCGGGGGGTTCAAGCCGTCCAGCGGTTCATCCCGGCCTTTAGGCCGGGCCGGGCGGCCCCGCGCCCTGATCGTCCTGCGCGGCCTCGATGGCAACCTCCTGGGCCAGCTCGACCGCAACCGGCGTGGCCGAAGGCAGCACCGGCGCATAGCTGCCGGTCTCGTCGACCGGAACCGGCGCGCGCTGGGTCATCCGGAAGGCGGTGAAGACCGCCAGCGAGGCCATCAGGACAGCGATGAAGAGAAAGAACCCGCCCGGCCCGATCACGCCCATGGCCCAGCCCGTCACCAGCGGCCCGAGGATCGCGCCGACCCCGTTGAGAAACAGCATCCCGCCCGAGGCCGCAGCCATGTCCTCGGGCTGGAGATAGTCGTTGGTATAGGCGATCAGCAGCGAGTAAAGCGGGTTCGACATGCCCCCGATGACGAAGGCCGCGGTCAGGAGCGCGCCATAATTCGTTCCCACCACGATCGCGGCGCCCGCCGCGGCCGCGCCGATGGCGGCGGCGGCCAGGATCAGGGTGCGCCGGTCGATCCGGTCAGAGAGCCAGCCGATCGGGTACTGGAACAGCAGGCCGCCCAGATAGATCGTGGCGACGAAGGCCGAGATCTGGGCGACCGACAACCCCGCCTCCGAGCCGAAGACCGAGGCCATCCCGAACAGTGCCGAGAACACCCCCCCGATCAGGAAGACGCCGACCGTGCCGGTGGGCGAGGTCCGGATCAGGTCGCGCAGCTTCATCGGCTTCGTCGTCTCGAAGGGCGGCGTCGGGCTGACCGACAGAAGGATCGGCGCAAACGAGATCGACACCAGCACCGAGGGGATGATGAACAGGATGAAGCCGCCCGGATCGGCGGTCAGCAAAAGCCCCTGCGCCGCGACGATCCCCGCCATCTGGGTGATCATGTAAAGCGACAGCGCCTGCCCCCGGGTCTCGTTCGAGGCGGAGTTGTTCAGCCAGCTTTCGGCGGTGACATAGACGCCCGAGAAGCAGAAACCGATCAGCACCCGCCCGATCGTCCAGGCCAGCGGGTCGGTCCAGGCGGGGTAAAGGATCAGCACCGCCGAGATGAAGGAGCCGAGCGCGGCGAAGACACGGATATGCCCGACCCGGCGGATCATCTCGGGCGCGAGCCGCGAGCCCCCGAGGAAACCCAGGAAATAGGCCGACATCACCATCGACATCTCGTAGGTCGAGAACCCCTCGATCCCGCCACGGATCCCCAGGAGCGTGCCCTGGATCCCATTGCCGACCATGAGCAGAAGAATACCCAGAAGCAGGGCCCAGGAGCTTGCCAACACCTTGAACACGGGAGAAGTCCTTTCGCAGTCTTGCGATCTTACGCGGCCGGGCCGGATGGGGGGGCTTTCGGGCGACCGCTGTCCCGCAGGTCCCGACCCGGCGGAATCAGAAGCGACGCGTCGCCATAGGAGAAGAAACGATACCCATGTTCAACAGCATGAAGGTAAATTTTCCGAATACGCGCATTGCCCATCAGCGCCGAGACCAGCATCAGCAGGGTCGAACGCGGCAGATGGAAATTGGTGATGAGCGCATCGGTCAGCCGGAACCGGAAACCGGGCCTGATGAAGATGTCGGTCTCGCCCCGCCAGGGCGCGATCCGGTCCTCCGCCACGGCCGCGCTCTCGATCAGGCGCAGCGCCGTGGTTCCGACCGGAATGATCCGTCCGCCGGCATCGCGGGTCGCGTTGATCTCGGCGGCGGCGGTCTCGGAAACCTCGCCCCATTCGGCATGCATCCGGTGCTCGGACACATCGTCGGTCTTGACCGGCAGGAAGGTGCCCGCGCCGACATGCAGCGTCACATGGGTGAAGGCCACGCCCTTCGCCGCCAGCGCCGCCAGCAGGGGCTCGTCGAAATGAAGCGAGGCCGTGGGCGCCGCGACCGCGCCGGGACGGGCGGCCCAGACCGTCTGGTAGTCCTCGCGGTCCTGCGCATCGGCCGGACGGCGGGCCGCGATATAGGGCGGCAGCGGCATCGCCCCGGCCTCGGCCAGGGCCGCATCGAAGGTCGCGCCCGCACAGTCGAAGGCCAGCGTCGCATCCTCGGCCCCGCGCGCCACGACCCCGGCCGAGAGTGCGTCCGAAAACCGGATCCGGTCGCCGGGCCTCAGCTTCTTGAGGGGCCGCGCCATCGCCCGCCACGCCCCGCCCGCGACGGGCTCCATCAGCGTGACCTCGACCCGGGCCTCGGCCGGCCCCTGGCCCGTCTCGCGCCGCCGCAACCCAGACAGCCGCGCCGGGATCACCCTGGTGTCATTCAGCACCAGCCGGTCGCCGGGCCCCAGCAGATCGGCAAGGTCGCGCACATGCCGATCGCGGATCGCGTCGCCCTCGGCCACCAGCAGCCGGGCCGCCGAGCGCGGGCGCACGGGCCGGGTGGCGATCAGCGCCTCGGGCAGATCGAAATCGAAATCGGAGAGTTTCATGGCGCCTCCTTAAGCCGCGGCGCGGGGCTGCGGAAGAGCTCTCGGAACATTCCTGGCGTCAGGATCGACAATGGATTGACCCCGACCTCGAGAGCGGCCGGAGTCCCTTTCAGCGTGAAATCGAACCCCAGAACCCCCTCGCCCTTCCGGGTCAGCACCGAGCCGATGCCGTTGAACATGTAGACCGGCGACAGCACGCCCCGGAAATTCATCTGCTTCGAGCCGGTCAGGTAGACCCCCTGCAGCGACACCCCCAGCGAGGGCCCGATCGCGCTTCCCTCGCGGATCTCGACCGCGCCGGGAACCAGCCGGAACTGCGTCTCGACATTGGTGAAGGACAGCCCCTCGCCGTCGAGCAAGTCGAGCAGGCCGATCACCGAAATCGCGCTGAGCAACTCGACCGTGGCCGGCGTGCCGCCGACCCGAAGATTGGCGATCCGGGCGGTCCCGTCGTAATGCCCGGCCTTGCCGGTCGGGTTCAGCACCAGATCGAGCGTGCCGCCACTGGCCCGGCCGTAGATCCCCGCAGCCCCCAGCACCGCGCCCGCGTCCGCCGAGCGCACCCGCACTGCCATTCCCGACTGGGCCGGCATCAGCGATACCGAGATCGGCGCCTGGCCCGCCACCCGCGCCTCGAACCCGCCCGAGGCACCGTTCAGCCGTCCTCGCACCCGGGTCAGCTGCAGGCCGTCGCCGACCCGCACCCGGTCGAGCGCGACCGCCACGGCCCCGCCGCCTCCCGTCCCGAACCGCGGCGGCATCGCCGCGAGATCGGCGCTGCCGCCGGTGATGGTCAGCGAGGGCGCCCGGCCCTCCCCCTGCCCGGTCAGCGTCACCGCCGCGTCAAGCCAGCCGCCCAGCCGGACATGCGAGAACCGCGCCGTATCGAGCCCGCCATCCGGCCTGAGCGAAACCTGCCCCTCGGCCGACAATCCCGGCGCTTCGAGGGACAGGCGCTCGACCGCAGGCGGGCTGCCCAGACGGGCCTCGAGCTCGAGCCGCCCGGCGCGGGCCTCCGGTTTCGACCAGCCGATCTCGTCGAGCCGGAGCCCGAGCCCGGTCAGATCCGAGCTGAGACGAAGCGCGGGCGGCGCATCGGGCGGCAAGGTCAGCTCGAAGGCGCCGCGCGCCGCCCCGGTGAGGCTGTTCGCGGGCAGCCCCAGCCCGAAGGTCGTGTTGATGCGCGGCGACAGCTCGACCGTGCCCGAGACCGTCGAGATCCCGCTGCCGGTCACGGCACGGCTCCAGCGCGCGCGGAGCGGCACCCCGTCAAGCGCCGCCGTGCCCGAGACCGACACCTCGTCCTCGTCGGCGCGCAGATCGAGACGCGTGGCGCTCAGGCGACGGCCGGGCACAAGACTGTCGGAGACGACATCCTCCAGCACGCCCTCGACCCTGTAGCCCACAGCCTCGAGCGGCAGATCGCGGATCAGCGGCAGCCGCAAGCCGACCGACAGCCGCGCCCGGCCCTCGGCCGTATCCGTGGGCAGCTCGGCCCGGCGCGCGAGGGTCAGGGGCGGCAGATCGATCAGCGACAAGGCCGCCGGGACCGCCCCCTCGGTCTTCAGTTCAAAGACCGCCGGCACCGGATCGGCCGCGAGGTCGGGAATTTGCATCGTCGAGCCCGCCACGGCCACCGCCCCTCCCTCGGGCGCCTCGACGCTGCCGCCCTCGACCGACACCGTCAGGCTGCGATCCTCGATCGCCAGATAGCCCCGGCCATCGCGAAGCGGCGGAAATTCCGGCAGGAAACGGACGATGGCATCGCGGATGCGCGCGCCGAGCGCCAGCCGGACCGGGCCGCCGGGCGGGCGCCGAAGCCCGAGATGGGCGTCGTAGAGACTGCCCCCCTGCAGGTTTTCGGCCAGCCAGCTGCGGGCACCCTGCGCCAGGTTCACCGGCCAGAGCGCCAGCAGGCGCCGGTGGTCGATCCTGTCGAGATCGGCGCTCATGGTCAGATCCCAGCCCTCGGGCAGCGCCCGTACCCGGCCCGAGGCGCGATAGCTGCCCTCGTCGCCGCTCAGCACCAGTTGCCCGATCTGCGCCTCGAAGGGATCGAACGCGACCCGGAGGTCGAGCGCCCCGCCGGCGAACGAGGCCGGGCTTTCGAACAGGCCGTCTGGATCGAGCCCGACCTCGCCGAAGCGCAGCTGCGCGACAAGCGCCTCGGGCCAGCCGCCGCCGGTGGCGACCAGATCGGCATGGCCCTTGCCCGTCAGCCGCAGCGCGGCCGTATCGAGCGAGATCCGCGACAGCTCGATCCGGCCCGCGCCGGCGTCATAGGTGAACTGGCTCTGGGCAGAGTCGAAGCGGATCGGCGCGGCCCCGCCCGGCGGGGTCAGCGCGCCCTGCCCGATCTCGAGCGTCGCGGTCAGATCGCCGATCCGGCCGCTTTCGTCGATCTCGCTGCGCATCGCACCCGAGATCGGTGCCTCGATCAGCGCCAGCGGCGCCAGCGCGGGCGACTGGGTGGCAATATCGGCCGAGGGCACATCCGAGAACCCCGCCGAAAGCCGCGCCGCCGGGCTGCCCCGGAACGAGGTGAAGCCGAAGGCGAATTCCGAGGCGACCGGGGCCGCGCCGCGCAGCGAGAAGAAGGCCTGCGCCACCACCGTCTCGGGCGTCTGGTCAAGCGTCATCAGCCCGTTCTCGA
This sequence comes from Rhodovulum sp. MB263, assembly GCF_002073975.1. Lineage (NCBI taxonomy): Bacteria > Pseudomonadati > Pseudomonadota > Alphaproteobacteria > Rhodobacterales > Paracoccaceae > Rhodovulum > Rhodovulum sp. MB263. The sequence continues at coordinate 2,167,434 of NZ_CP020384.1, forward strand.
CCCGCCAGGTCCGGTCCGCCCGGGCGTCGATATAGGTCAGCGCCAGCCCCTCGACACTGACCGCGCGCAGCGGCGCCAGCGCGGGCGCGTCGAAGCTGCGGTCGATCTGGTCCAGGATCTCGGCCAGGCTGCCGCCGACCCCGAGCGGCGCGCCGGTGCCGCCGAGGGCAAGGTCGATCCGGCCGTCGGCACCGCGGCGCAGCGTGACCTCGGCGCCGGTCAGCGCCAGATGATCGACCTCGAGCCGCCGCCCCAGAAGCGCGCGCGCATCGAGCTGCGCCTCGGCCCGCGGCAGGCGCAGGACCTCGCGCCCGGCCGCGTCGGTCAGCGTCACGCCGCCCAGCCGCACCAGCGGCGCCTCGCTGCGCGACAGCCGCAGGCCCACGCTGTCGAGCCTCAGCATCAGCGGCGAAATCTCGGCATTGACCCGGGCCTCGACCCGCGCGACGGCCCAGCCCGGCAAGGTCACCATGCGTTCGGTCAGGACCAGCCCGACAAGCCCAAGCGCCCCGACCATCATGGCCAGGCCGAGCAGCAGGCCGATCCCGAGGCGCTGATGCGGGGGCCGTCCGGATCGATCGGAAGGTGACTCTCTCTCGCTCATGCCTCCGGACCCGAGGCCGCCTCTCGCGGCCGGTCCGCTCCCGTCTTGCCTGCCCCTGCGCGGGGCCTATTCTCTGCCCCGTCGCATTGCACCTATGGACCCATGGCGCGGTTCTGCCAACCCGTCAAAAGCCGTCGACCAAGGAGGAAAGACCCGACCATGCCCGACACCATGACAGAGACCGGCCAGACCGCCCCCGATTTCACCCTGCCCCGGGACGAGGGCGACCCCGTCACGCTTTCGGCGCAGCGCCCGGCACCGGTCGTTCTTTATTTCTACCCGAAGGATGACACGTCGGGCTGCACGAAGGAAGCCATCGCCTTCTCGGGATTGCTGGCCGAGTTCGAGGCCGCAGGGGCGCGCGTCTTCGGCATTTCGAAGGACAGCCTCGCCAAGCACGGCAAGTTCCGCAGCAAGCACGAGCTGAGCGTGCCGCTCCTGTCGGACGCCGAGGGCGATGTCTGCGAGCGCTACGGCGTCTGGGTCGAGAAATCCATGTACGGCAAGCGCTACATGGGGATCGAACGCGCCACGGTCCTGATCGACGGCACCGGCCGGATCGCGCGGATCTGGCGCAAGGTGAAGGTGCCGGGCCATGCCGAGGAGGTCCTCGAGGCGGTCCGCGCCCTCTGAGCAGGCCCGGCTGAACAGGGCCCTCCGAACGGGGCCGTCAAAACAGGTCCGGAGCGGGCAAATTCCGGCCCCACCGGGCCGGTCGCGTTCCCGGATCGTTCGCCCGGAAACGGCCCTGTGGCAGAGATGCCATAGATGCAATTTGCTTGCGTCAATCGGCGAAATTTCGCCGATTGACGCCTGCTTTTCGCCCAAAACACTGAAAAAGTCTTAAAATCCTTGCGGCAGAGCGGGGCTCTGGGTAGGAACGGGCCGAGGCGTCCCCTCTGCGGAGCGTCTGAACCGGACCCAAAACGGGCAGATGAGGCAGACATTGACGGCGCGTTTCCTTCACCGCATCGATGTGGCGCTCGGGCGCTACCTTCCTGAAAAAAGACTCTTCCTGCGGTCGGACCAAAGCACGCGCTTCGTCCGGCTTTCTCCGCTGACCCAGGCCGCGGCGCTGTCGGGCACCACGGCGCTTGTCGCCTGGACAATGGTAGCTAGCTCGATCCTTCTGATCGACCAGGTCGGTTCGGGAAACATCCGCGACCAGGCGCGCCGCGAGCAGGCGCTTTACGACAGCCGCCTGAACGCCATCGCAGCCGAGCGCGACCGCCGCGCCGAGGCCGTCCGCCAGGCGCAGGACCGCTTCAACCTCGCGCTCGACGAGGTCTCGAAGATGCAGTCCGCGCTGCTGGCCTCGGAAGAGCGGCGCCGCGAGCTTGAAACCGGGATGACGGTCCTGCAGGCGACGCTGCGCCGGACCCTGACCGAACGCGATGCCGCTGAAAACCGCAGCGTCGAACTTGCGGCACAGCTGGCGGGCGAGACCGCCCCCGCCGACGGACCGAGCCCGGCCGATATCCAGCAAACGCTGGGCTTTCTCACCGCCGCGCTCGACCAGACCTCGGCCGAACGCGACAAGGTCGCCGAGGACGCCGCCTCGGCCTATGAGATGGTCCAGGCCATCGCCTATGAGCGCGAGCTCGATGCCGAGCGCAACGACCAGATCTTCACCTCGCTCGAAGAGGCGCTGACGGTCTCGATGACGCCGCTCGACAAGATGTTCAAGGCGGCCGGGCTGAACACCAAGAGCATCCTCAACCGCGTGCGTCAGGGCTATTCCGGCATCGGCGGCCCGCTGACGCCCCTGTCGGTCTCGAGCAAGGGCAACGCCACCGAGCTGTCGCCCGACGAGATCCGCGCCCGCGCGATCATGGGCCGGCTCGACGAGATCAACATGTATCGCATTGCCGCCGAGAAGCTGCCTTTCGCGCAACCCCTGAAATCGGGCTACCGGCTGACCAGCCCGTTCGGCCGGCGCACCCATCCCACCCTCGGCGGCAGTCGCATGCATGAGGGCACCGACATGGCCTCGGCCTATGGCACGCCGATCTATTCCACCGCGGATGGTGTCGTGGTCAAGGCGCAATGGGTGTCGGGCTATGGCCGCATGGTCGAGATCCGGCACGAATTCGGCATCGTCACCCGCTACGGTCACATGTCGAAGATCAGGGTCCAGGCCGGTCAAAGGGTCTCGCGCGGGGACCGGATCGGTGATATGGGAAGTTCCGGACGGTCGACCGGCACCCATCTGCATTACGAGGTGCGCGTCGACGGGAAACCCGTGAACCCGATGACCTATATCAAGGCAGCCAGAAATGTTTTCTAAGAGCAGGATCAACGAGCCCGGGCCCAAGGCCGGCGAGGCCGAGAAGGCAAAGGCATTCGAGACGACCTCGGTCCCCCGGTCCGGCGACGCGCCCATCCCCTCTGCGCCGCGGGCCAAGCCGCCGGCCTCCATGCTGTCTTCCGATCTCGTCGTCACCGGCAACCTCAAGACCACCGGAGACATCCAGATCGAGGGCACGATCGATGGCGACATCTCGGCCCATCTGCTGACCGTGGGCGAGAATGCAACCGTCCGTGGCGAGGTGGTGGCCGATGACGTCGTGATCAACGGCCGCGTGATCGGTCGGGTGCGCGGGCTGAAGGTGCGCCTGACCTCGACCGCCCGGGTCGAGGGCGACATCATCCACAAGACCATCGCGATCGAAAGCGGCGCGCATTTCGAAGGCTCGGTGCAGCGCCAGGACGATCCGCTGAACAGCGGCAAGCGGGCCCAGCAGGCCCCGGCCGCCGCTCAACCGCAGCAGGCACGGCCGCAGCAGGGCGGTGCGGCGGCGACCGGCTCCGCCAAACCCGCAGAGGGCGCGCCGAAGGCCTGAGGAAAGACGAGCTCCGGGGAGGAGGTTTCAAGGCCCCGTGCCGCCCCTTGAACGGGATGGGCGGGGCCTTGATCACGGATCCCCGAAGCGCTGGTAACGGAAATACGCGAAGGCCGCCCTCAGAGGCGGCCTTCTCTGTCTCAAGCCTTCACTATCTCTGGCTTCAGGTGTCCGAGGCGGCCGATGCGGCGCTTCGATGTCGCAGATGAAGAAGCGGATAGGGCCGCCCCTGCCCGTCCGGGGCCGAACGGCCGGTCTTCTCGAACCCTCTCGCCTCGTAGAAGGCCAGCGCGCGCCGGTTGGCTTCGTTCACATCGGTGGTGAGCCCGGGATGCGCCTTCAGAGCAAAGCGGATCAGGGCCGAGCCGATGCCCCGGCCATGGCAGGCCGGATCGACGAAAAGCGCCTCCATATGCCCCTCATGCAGAAGCATGAAGCCCTGCGGGACATCCGCGTCGTCGACCGCCAGACAGAGCGGCACCGTCGGAAGGAAGACGGCAAGCTCGCGCTCGATGGCGGCGCGGTCCTCCGTGGTCAGGAACTCATGGGTGGCATCGACGGCGCGGCGCCAGATGTCGATGACGCGGGGCATGTCCTTGGGTGTCGAGGGGCGCAAATTTTCCATGCCCGCCTCCTAGCAGACGCCGAACGCCCCCGCCATCGCCTTTCCCGCAACGAAAACCCCCGCCGCGGCTGCGCGCCGGGCGGGGGCAATGGCGGTCGGGCCCGAGGGCCCGGGGCCGATCAGGCCTTGGACAGGCGCTCGGCCACGTTTTCCCAGTTGACCAGCTTTTCGAGGAAGTTGGTCAGGTAGGCCGGGCGCTTGTTGCGGAAGTCGATATAGTAGGAATGCTCCCACACGTCGCAGCCCAGAAGCGCGGTCTGGCCGAAGCAGAGCGGGTTCACGCCATTCTCGGTCTTGGTGACCTTCAGCGTGCCGTCGGTATCGACCACCAGCCAAGCCCAGCCGGACCCGAACTGGCCGGCACCGGCGGCAGCGAAGTCTTCCTTGAACTTCTCGACCGTGCCGAAGGCATCCTTGATGCGGGCTTCAAGCTCGGAGGGCATCGCCACCGGCTTCGGCGTCATCATTTCCCAGAACTGGCTGTGGTTCCAGTGCTGCGAGGCGTTGTTGAAGACCCCCGACTGGGCGACCGCGCCGCTCTGATAGGTGCCCTTCACGATCTCCTCGACCGATTTCGAGGCCCATTCGGTGCCCTCGATCAGCTTGTTGCCGTTATCGACATAGGCCTTGTGGTGAATATCGTGATGGTATTCCAGCGTTTCCTTCGACATGCCGCTATCGGCAAGGGCGTCGTGAGCATAGGGAAGGGCCGGGAGTTCGAAAGCCATTGAAGACCTCCTTCTTGGTTAACAAACTGCGTCACTTTGGCCCTAGATGGAGGTCGCAAAGCGCGAACGTCAACCCCCCGCCGGGAAATACCCGACAGGCGGCGCAGCCGCGGCCGCAGTCAGAAGGTCACGAACATATACGGCCACCGAACGGAAACAGATCAGTCCGAAGCGATCGGGGCTTTCGCACCAGATCGCGGCCGGCACCTGGCCCAGACGGCTGCGGCGGAACCGGCCCGGCCCGAAGGCCTCGGGCGCCATGTCGGCCGGGGTGAGGCGGGCCAGAACCTCGCGCCCGGCGGCGCCGTCAAGCCGGAAGACGGCGCGCGCATCCGACATGTCGGCCAGCGTCGCGTGACGGCCCTTCAACGCCCGGCCGATGGTGTCCATGGTGCGCGCGACCTCGGCATAGGGCACGAACAGCAAAAGCTCGTCCGGCGCCATCCAGGCCAGCCCCCGCTCGCCCTCGACACGGCCCTCGAGCGGTCCGGGCAGGTCGATGCCGGTGACGCCGGTCGCGGCATTGCGGATCTTGGCATCGGCCAGATCGCCCTTGAGCGCGATCATGCCCTGCAGCGGCTGTTCGACGATGCGGACCAGCCCCTCGATGCAGGCGCCACCCAGTGCGGTCACGGGTTCAGACATTCTGTTTCTCCCCTTCCGGGTCGTAGAAGACCGGGCTGACGATCCGCGCCCGGACCGTGCTGCCATCGGCGCAGGTGAAGTCGATCACCTCGTCCATGCGCTCGGGCCCGTGCAGGACCAGCCCCAGCGCAATGCCCCGCTTCAAGGTCGGCGAATAATAGCTCGACGTGACCCGGCCCTGGGTGTTGCGCTGGCCATTGGCCGTGCGCCCGGAGGCCGCGGCATAGACCCCGTCGGGCAGGACCGAGTCGTCAAGCGTCTCGAGCCCCACGAGCTTCCAGCGCTCGGGGTCGGTCATGTGGCTGCGCTCCTGCGCGCGCTTGCCGATGAAGTCGTCCTTCTTCTTCGACACCGCCCAGTCGAGCCCCAGATCCTGCGGAATGACCGTGCCGTCGCTTTCGTCGCCGATCATGATGAAGCCCTTCTCGGCCCGCAGCACATGCAGCGCCTCGGTGCCATAGGGCGCGATGCCCAGATCGGCCCCCGCCTTCAGACAGGCATCCCAGAAGGCCCGCCCCTGCCCGGCCCGGATCGCGACCTCGAAGCTCAGCTCGCCCGAGAAGGAAATCCGATAGACCCGCACCGGGAAACCGCCAAGCTCGCCCTCGGCCCAGGCCATGAAGGGCAGCGCCTCCTTCGACAGATCCATCCCGCCGAGACGCTCCAGCACCTCGCGCGCCTTCGGGCCGGCAATGCCGATCTGGGCGAATTGCTCGGTCTGGTTGACCACATGGACCTTGAGGTCCCACCATTCGGTCTGCAGCCATTCCTCCATGTGCTGATGCACATGCTCGGCCCCGCCCGAGGTGGTGTGACAGAGGAAGCTGTCCTCGGACAGCCGCACCACCACGCCGTCATCCATCAGAAAGCCGTTTTCCGAGCACATCAGCCCGTAGCGGCAGCGCCCGACCTTCAGGCTCGACATCATGTTCGTGTAGACCCGGTCGAGGAAGCGCCCGGCATCGGGGCCCTTGACGAGGATCTTGCCCAGCGTCGAGGCATCGAGCAGCCCCACCGCCTCGCGCACCGCGCGAATTTCGCGCCGTACCGCCTTGTCATGGCTCTCACCTTTCGCCGGGTAGCAATAGGGGCGGCGCCACAGGCCGACAGGTTCGAAATGCGCGCCCTTCTCCTCGTGCCAGCCCTGCAGCGGCGTGCGCCGTTCGGGCTGGAAGGTGGCGCCGATCCCGGGCCCGGCAATGGCGCCGAAGGTCAGGGGTGTATAGGGCGGGCGGAAAGTGGTGGTGCCGACGGCCGGTATATCCTCACCCAATGCCTCAGCAAGAACCGCCAGACCGTTGACATTACTCATTTTACCCTGATCCGTCGCCATCCCGAGCGTGGTATAGCGCTTGGTATGCTCGACGCTTTCATAGCCCTCGTGCGCGGCCAATTGCACATCCGAGACCTTCACGTCGTTCTGGTAATCGAGGAACATCTTCATCCGCAGCTCGGGCCCGGCCCGGCGCGGCAGCATCCAGGCGGGCTCGACCGGCTGCTGCTCGGGGGCGGTGGCGACCGCGTCGACCGGCTCGGCGTCGAAGCCTGCGGCCAAGGCCGCCGCCGCCCCGGCCCGGCCCGCGTCAAGCTGACAGCGCTTGGCCAGAAGCGCGCCATTGGCGGTGCCCGCGGCATGAACGAAGGTCTTGCCGTCATGGGATTTCGGCGCGCGGTCCGCATCGGGGCGGAAACTGGCCTGCTTGGGGTCCCAGAACAGCTTGCCCCCCGCCTGCGACCACAGATGCACCGCAGGCGACCAGCCGCCCGACATCGCCACCGCGTCGCAGGCGATGCGGTCGGTCGGATAGCCCTTGCCATCGACCGGGCCGATACCGACCGAGCGCACCCGCTTGCCGCCAGCCACATCGACCACGGTCATGCCGGTCCGCAACTGGATCCCGGCCTTGCGGGCGATCTCGGGCAGCGGACCCGTCGCCTCGGCGCGGGTGTCGAGGATCGCGGGCACCTCGAGCCCCGCCTCGAGCAGACACAGCGCGGTGCGATAGGCATCGTCATTATTGGTCAGCACCACGGTCCGCCGTCCGGCCGCCACCGCCCAGTTCTCGACATAGTCGCGCATGGCCGAGGCCAGCATCACCCCGGGCAGATCATTGCCGGGGAAGGCCAGAGGCCGTTCGATGGCGCCTGCGGCAACGATCACCTGCCTGGTGCGGATCTTCCAGAGCCGATGCCGCGGGCCTGCGCCGCCGGGGGCGTGGTCGCTCAGCCGCTCATGGGCCAGCGCGAAGCCGTGATCGTAGATCCCGGCGCCCTGACAGCGCAGCCGGAGCGTGACATTGGGCAGCCGCTCAAGCGCCGCGACGGTGTCGGAGACCCAGTTCTCGGCCGGATGGCCCTCGATCTCGACCCCGTCCACGGCCGCGCGCCCGCCCCAATGCGGGCTCTGCTCGACCAGCAGCACCCGCGCGCGCGCCCGTCCCGCGACCAGCGCCGCCTGCAACCCGGCGACACCGCCGCCCACGATCAGCACATCGGTATGGACGTGGAAATGCTCGTAGCTGTCGGGATCGGGCTCGGAAGGCGCCCGGCCCAGCCCGGCCGAGCGGCGGATCAGCGGCTCGTAGACATGTTCCCAGAAGGCCGCGGGCCTCAGGAAGGTCTTGTAGTAGAAGCCCGCGGGCAGGAAGCGCGCAAGCCGGCTGTTGATCGCGCCGATATCGAAGGCGAGCGTGGGAAAGCGGTTCTGGCTTTCGGCCTCGAGCCCGTCGAACAGCTCGGTCGTGGTCGCGCGCTGGTTCGGCTCGAACCGGCCGCCGCTGCCCAGGCCCACCAGGGCGTTCGGCTCCTCGGCGCCCGAGGCGACGATGCCGCGCGGGCGGTGATACTTGAAGGACCGGCCGACCAGCATCCTGTCATTGGCCAGAAGCGCCGAGGCCAGCGTATCGCCCGCAAAGCCCTCGCACCCGGCCCCGTCGAAGGTGAAGCCAAGCCGCGTACGGCGGTCGATCAGGCGGCCGCCCGAAGGAAGACGAAAGCTCATGCCCGGCCCTCCCAGACAAAGCCCGGCACCCGGACGGCAATCCTGTCGAGAAGCTCGCGCGGCGGTTCGGGGGTCTGGGCGGGATAGGTGCCGTAGACCTCCAGCGTCACCGTGTTGCGCGCGGCATGGAACCACTTGCCGCAGCCATGGGCATGGCGCCAGCGCTCGAAGTGAACGCCCCTGGGGTTCCTGCGGTGGAACAGATAGGCCTCGAAGGCCGCCTCATCCGCACCGGGGCCGACGCGCGCGATATGCGCTTCGCCGCCCGGGGCAAGTTCGGTTTCCTCTGCGGTCGCGCCGCAGCAGGGACAAGTCAGGACAAGCATCGCGCCCCCTCGGTCCGGTTCATGAGATGACGGACGGGGGCGCGGTGGACGGCCCCCGGCTTATTCGTCGGGAAGCGGGAAGACCTGAGCGTGCTGGCTGCCGCTTCCGGCATAGTAGACATGGGCGCCCACGACGGCGAGGAACAGCGGGAACAGAACCCCGCCCACCAGAGCGATCCACTTGACGGCGGATGCGGGCACCAGGACGTCGTCGTTCGAGGTATGGTCAGACATGCGCGGCTCTCCGATTTGCGTTTGGCGCAACTTATGCAAACCACGCCACGGGTCAAGACGACCAAAGGCCCGGAGCGCCTTTCTGCGACACCGCGGCTCAGGTCCGAAAGGCCCCGCGCACGCCCGCCGACGGGGCGCAAAGGCGGCGCCGGGCGGCCTGCGGCGGCCCGGCTGCGGCCGGACACCGTCGCGGTCGCGGCGCCGTCGCTGCGCGAACCCGGAGTCAATGCGCCACCCCGGCGGCGACGCTTTCATCGACGAAACGGCCCCTGGCGAAGCGGTCGAGCCCGAATTCGGCCGAAAGCGGCCCCGGCGCGCCTTTCGCCACCAGCTCGGCCATCGCCCAGCCCGAGCCGGGGATCGCCTTGAACCCGCCCGTGCCCCAGCCGCAATTGATGAAGCAGTTGCCCAGGGGCGTGGTCGAGAGGATCGGCGAACGGTCGCCGGTCATGTCGACGATGCCGCCCCATTGCCGCAGCATCTTCAGCCGCGAGATGATCGGGAAGGTCTCGATCAGGGCGCGGATCGTGTCCTCGACATGCTGGAAGCTGCCGCGCTGAGTGTAATTGTTGAACCCGTCGGCGCCGCCCCCGATCACCAGTTCGCCCTTGTCGGACTGGCTCATGTAGCCATGCACGGTATTGGCCATGACGACGGTGTCGATCACCGGCTTGATCGGCTCCGAGACCAGCGCCTGCAGCGCCACCGACTCGATCGGCAGCCGGAAGCCCGCCATCTCGGCCAGCACCCCCGAATGCCCCGCCACGACGATCGCAAGCTTGCCGCAGCCGATCTCGCCCTTCGTGGTGGCGACGCCCGTGACCTTGCCCGCCTTTTGCCGGATCGCCGTCACCTCGCATTGTTGCAGGATATCCATCCCCATCGCCGAACAGGCCCGCGCATAGCCCCAGGCGACGGCATCGTGGCGCGCGGTGCCGCCGCGCTTCTGCCAGAGCCCGCCCAGCACCGGATAGCGCGGTCCGTCGATATTGATGATCGGCACGATCTCCTTCACGCGCCTGGCATCGACATATTCGGTCGCGATGCCCTGCAGCACATTGGCCGCCGCGGTGCGCTTCCAGCCCCGGGCCTCGTGCTCGGACTGGGCCAGCATCAGGACGCCGCGCGGGCTGAACATGACGTTGTAGTTCAGATCCTGGCTGAGCCCCTCATAAAGCCCGCGCGCCTTCTCGAAGATCGCGGCCGAGGGGTCCTGCAGGTAATTCGAGCGGATGATGGTGGTGTTGCGGCCGGTATTGCCGCCGCCCAGCCAGCCCTTTTCGATCACCGCGACATTTCGCACGCCGTGGTTCCTGCCCAGGTAATAGGCGGTGGCGAGCCCGTGCCCGCCGGCGCCCACCACGATCACGTCATAGCGGGCCTTCGGCTCGGGCGAGGTCCAGGCCCGTTCCCAGCCCGCGTGGTAGCTGGCGGCCTCACGGGCGATGGCGAAGGCGGAATAGCGTTTCATGGCCACGGGCGACTCCCCTTGGTTTGGCGGGCGGCTCAGACCCGTTTAAGCACCCTGCTCAGGTGTCCCCCTGCCCGCCAGCGGCATGCCATCAAAAGAACGCGACACCGGGCCGGGCGCAAGGGGCCGGAACGCTTTGGCCTTTCGAAACCGGGCAAGGCATACTAGATCGGGCGGGCAGGCAGAGAGAGGGCAGCACTCCCATGACCTTTATCGTCGTCGCCATCGGCATGGCCGCCGTGATCGCCGCGGTTCTGACGCTGACGCTGATCCGGGGCCGCCGCGGCGACGAACCGGCCGCCGCCTACGATCTGCGCGTCTATCGCGACCAGCTCGGCGAGGTCGAGCGCGATCTTGGCCGCGGCGTCATCACCGAGGACGAGGCCGCGCGCATCCGCACCGAGGTGTCGCGCCGGGTGCTGGAGGCCGACCGCAAGCTGGCCCGGCAATCCGGCTCGGGCCAGGCGCCGAAGGCGCTGAGCCTGGCCGCGGGCATCGCGGTTCTGGCGGTGCTGCTGGGCGGGACCTGGATCACCTACAGCGCCAATGGCGCCCCGGGCTATGCCGATCAGCCGCTGACACTGCGCAAGGCCGAAGCGGCCGATTACCGGGCGAGCCGCATGAGCCAGGCCGAGGCCGAGGAGCAGGCGCCGCCGATGCCCGGCCTGCCCACCCCCGATGCCGAGCATCTGGAGCTTGTGAAGAAGCTCCGCGAGGTCGTCGCCCAACGCGGCGACGATCTGCAGGGGCTGGTGCTGCTGGCCCATAACGAAGCCGCGCTGGGCAATTTCAGGGCGGCCTACGAGGCTCAGGCCCGGGTCATCGCGCTCAAGGGCAAGGCCGCCACCGCCGCCGATTACGCAACCGAGGCCGACATGATGGTGCTGGCCGCCTCGGGCTATGTCTCGCCCGCAGCCGAGACCGCGCTGGAACAGGCGCTGAACCGCAACCCGCAGAACGGCACCGCGCTGTACTACTGGGGCCTCATGCATATCCAGACCGGGCGGCCCGACATCGCCTTCCGGGTCTGGCGCGAGCTTCTGAACGTGTCGCATGCGGGCGATCCCTGGCTGCCCATCGTGCGCGAGCAGATGTCGAACCTCGCCTGGTATGCGGGCGACGAGCGCTACCAGCTGCCGCCGATGCCGGCCGAGCCCGGCGCCCCCGGGTCTGCCTCCGGTCCCAGCGCCGAGGATATCGAAGCCGCCGCCGAGATGACGCCCGAGGCCCGGGACGAGATGATCCGGGGCATGGTCGCGCGGCTCTCGGCCCGGATGGCCGATCAGGGCGGCAGCCCCGAGGACTGGGCCCGGCTGATCGGGGCGCTTGGGGTGCTGGGCGACAGCGAGCAGGCCGGAGCGATCTGGGCCGAGGCGCGCCAGACCTTCGCCGCCGATCCCGAGGCGCTGGCCACGATCCGGGCCGCCGCGCAGCAGGCGGGTGTCGCCGAGTGAGCGTTCACGACAGCCTCGAGGAATTCGCCGCCGCGCTGCGGGCGCCCACCGCGCTGATCGGGCTCGATTTCGGCGAGAAGACCATCGGCGTCGCGGTCTCGGACCCGTTCTGGTCGATTGCCACCCCGCTCGAGACCGTCCGCCGCAAGAAATTCACGCTGGATGCCGGCCGGGTGCTGGAGATCGCGGCCGGCCGCAACGCGGGCGGCATCGTGCTGGGCCTGCCGCGCAACATGGACGGGACCGAGGGTCCGCGCTGCCAGTCGACCCGCGCCTTCGCCCGCAACCTGTCGCGGCTGACCGAGCTGCCGATCGGCTTCTGGGACGAGCGGCTCTCGACGGTCGCGGCCGAGCGCGCGCTGCTTGAAGCGGATACATCCCGCCGACGCCGGGCCGAGGTCATTGACCATGTGGCGGCGGGATATATCCTTCAGGGTCTGATCGACAGATTACGGAACCTGACCGCGACGCCATGACTGACGACGATACCGCTCCGATCGAGACGCCCTGCGTCCGCACCTGCCGTGTTGACTGGGAAAGCCGCCTCTGCGTGGGCTGCCTGCGCAGCATGGAGGAGATCGGCCTCTGGGGCAGCATGAGCCCGTCCGAACGTCGCCGGATCATGGCCGAACTGCCCGCGCGCCGCGACCGCATCAGCCCCGAGGCCGCGAATGGCGGCGTCTCGCGCCGCAAGCGCGTCTGAGGCGCCGGATCCCGGCACACCCTGCCCGAAAAGGCGGGAACGGAAAGGCGGGGGCAGCAAGGCGGCATCCGCCAGGTCGGCTTTAACCAAGGCGATTTCAGAAAGGCGGGCGGAGGCTGCGAACCGCCGCCGACGCTGCGCCCGGGACGCCTTCCGCCTCAGTCCTCAGCCTGGGCCTCGGCCCGGCTTTTGCCCGACACTTTCAACGCCAGCGTGGCGGCCATGAACTGGCCGAGATCGCCGTCCAGCACCCCTTGCGTGTCCGAGGTCTCGACCCCGGTGCGCAGGTCCTTCACCATCTGATAGGGCTGCAGCACGTAGGAGCGGATCTGGTTGCCCCAGCCGGCATCGCCCTTGGCCTCGTGCTGGGCGTTGATCTCGGCATTGCGCTTGTCGAGCTCCAGCTGATACAGGCGCGATTTCAGCGCCTTCATGGCGATGTCGCGGTTCTGGTGCTGGGATTTCTCGGAGCTGGTCACGACGATGCCGGTCGGCATGTGTGTGATCCGCACCGCCGAGTCGGTGGTGTTGACGTGCTGCCCGCCCGCGCCCGAGGACCGGTAGGTGTCGATCCGGATGTCAGAAGGGTTCACCTCGATCTCGATATTGTCGTCGACCACCGGATAGACCCAGACCGACGAGAAGGAGGTATGCCGCCGTGCCGCCGAATCATAGGGCGAGATCCGCACCAGCCGGTGCACGCCCGATTCCGATTTCAGCCAGCCATAGGCATTGCGGCCGGTGATCTTGTAGGTGGCGGACTTGATCCCCGCCTCCTCGCCCGCGCTTTCCGATTGCAGCTCGACATCGTAGCCCTGCTTCTCGGCCCAGCGGACATACATCCGCGCCAGCATAGAGGCCCAGTCGCAGCTCTCGGTGCCGCCCGCGCCCGAATTGATCTCGAGGAAGGTGTCATTGGCATCGGCCTCGCCGTCGAGCAGCGCCTCGAGCTCCTTCGCCGCGGCGGTCTCGCGCAGCGCCTTCAGCGCGGTCTCGGCCTCCCTGACCACCTCATGGTCATCCTCGGCCTCGCCGAGCTCGATCAGCTCGATATTGTCCTCGAGATCCTGCCGGATGCCCTTGTAGGTCTCGATCGCATCGACCAGCGCCTGACGCTCGCGCATCAGCTTCTGCGCGCGTTCGGGATCGTTCCACAGCTCGGGATCCTCGGCCATGGCATTGAATTCTTCCAGCCGGTGCTGGGCGGTCTCCCAGTCCAGTCGCTGGGCCAGAAGCCCCAGCGACTTGCGGATGTCCTCGACGGTATTCTGCGCCTCTGCACGCATCGGGCGAAGCCTCGCTGATAAACTGTCAGGTCGGGGTCATATCCCGAGGGGCCGGGACGGGCAAGCGGGCGAGACCGGAAAGCGTCCCCGGCGCCCCCGTCGCCCGGTCAGTAAAGCCCGCCCGAGGACAGCGTGCCGAAATTCGCCTTCGGCCCCACCACTGCCTTGCGCCCGGTCGAGGTGGTGACCTCTTCCGAAGGCGCATCCTCGTAGCTTTCCTCTTCGCCGCGCCCGAAGAGCGGCAGGTTCGAGCCCATGGCGAAGCCGCCATCGATCATCGCGCCGATGCCGAAGACCGGCTCTTCGCCCGCGCGGAAATATTCCGCCACCACATTCTCGCCGCTGGCATCGTCGGCCAGCCGTTCGCCAGTATAGCGGTCGATCTTGATGAAGCGCCCGCCCGGCGGCACCTTGAACGGCCCGCCGCCATATTTGGCGGTCGCGACCTTCATGAACTCGTTGAAGACCGGCGCGCACATGGTGCCGCCATAACCGCCGCGTCCCAGCCCGCGCGGCCGGTCGAAGCCCATGTAGCAGCCCGCCACGATGTTCGAGGTGAAGCCCACGAACCAGACATCGCGCGAGTCATTGGTGGTGCCGGTCTTGCCCGCGGTCGGCACGCCCAGATTGACGCGCCCCGCCGCGGTGCCGCGCTCGACGACGCCCCGCATCATCGAGGTCAGCTGATAGGCGGTGATGGCATTCATCACCCGCTCGCGATCCGAGACGATGGTCGGCCCCTGCCCTTCGGGGATCGAGACCGCGCCGCAATCGGTGCAGATGCGGCTGTCATGGCGGTAGATGGTGCGGCCCTGCCGGTCCTGCACCCGGTCGACCAGCGTCGGCTCGACCCGCTCGCCGCCATTGGCGAACATCGCATAGGCCGCCACCATCCGGTAAAGCGTGGTCTCCTGGCTTCCGAGCGAATTGGCCAGATAGGGTTCGAGCCGGTCATAGACGCCGAATTTCTCGGCATAGCGGGCGACGATGTCCATGCCGACCTCGCGGGCGAGGCGCACCGTCATCAGGTTGCGCGAGCGCTCGATCCCGGTCCGGAGCGGGGTCGGACCGTAATACCTGTTCGAGGAGTTCTTGGGCCGCCAGATCGCACCGCCGCCGGTATCGACCTCGATCGGCGCATCGATCACGATCGTCGCCGGGGTGAAGCCGCTGTCCAGCGCGGCGGCATAGACGAAGGGCTTGAAGGACGAGCCGGGCTGGCGCGTCGCCTGGGTCGCGCGGTTGAACACCGAAGCCTGGTAGGAGAACCCGCCCTGCATCGCCAGCACCCGGCCGGTATTGACGTCCATCGCCACGAACCCGCCCTGGATCTCGGGCACCTGGCGCAGGCTCCAGCGGATGAAGCCGCCATCCTCGCCGGTCACGCGGCGCACCAGCACAACGTCGCCGACCTTGAAATTATCGTGGAAATCGCCGCGCAGCCAGTCGATATCCTTGCGCGGCACCAGCGCGGGCGCGTCCTCGCCGTCCTCGACGCCCTCGATCCCCAGCCGCATCTGCTGGTCCTCGACCGTCAGCACCACCGCCGGCAGCCATTGCCCGTCAAGCCGGATGTCGCGCGGCACATCGGACGCCGCCAGCGCGGCGCGCCAGTGCTCTTCGGTATCGAGCTCGGCCGGGTCGATTTCCTTGCCGGTGCCGCGCCAGACGCCGCGGCTGCGGTCGTATTTCTCGAGGCCCCGGCGCAGCGCCTCGGCGGCCTCTTCCTGCAGCTCGGGATCGAGCGTCGCCCGGATCGTCAGGCCGCCGCCGAAGAATTCCTCCTGACCGAAGTTCAGGCTCAGCTGGCGGCGGATCTCGTCGGTGAAATAGTCGCGCGGCGGCAGGCTGGCACTGAAGGGCGGATAATCGCCGTTCTGCACAGTCCTGAGGGGCGCGGCCAGCGCCGCCTGATAGACCGCATCGTCGAGATAGCCGTTATCATGCATCTCGTGCAGCACGTAGTTGCGCCGCCCGACCGCGGCATCGTGGTTGCGCACCGGATGATAATTCGAGGGCGCCTTGGGCAGCGCCGCCAGATAGGCCGCCTCTTCGGGCGCAAGCTCGCTCAGCGTCTTGTCGAAATAGGTCTGGGCGGCAGCGGCCACGCCATAGGAATTCTGCCCGAGGAAGATCTCGTTGAGATAAAGCTCGAGGATCTGGTCCTTCGACAGCGTCTCCTCGATCCGGGTGGCAAGGATCAGTTCCTTGATCTTGCGCTCGCCGGTGCGCTCGCCGCCCAGCAGGAAGTTCTTCATCACCTGCTGGGTGATGGTCGAGGCGCCCCTGAGGTTGCGGCCGCGGCTTTTCACGGCATCGAACAGCGCGGCGGCCATGCCGCGCGCGTCAAAGCCGTGATGGGTATAGAAATTCTTGTCCTCGGCCGAGATGAAGGCCTGCTTGACCAGATCGGGGATCTCGGCGGCGGGCACGAACAGTCGCCGCTCCTCGGCGAATTCGTCGATCAGCCGCCCCTCGCCGGAATAGATCCGGCTGATGGTCTTGGGCTGGTAGCTGGCCAGATCCTCGTGGTCGGGAAGATCGCGGGCATACATCCAGAACACCGCGCCTATCATCAGCACGGCCGCCGCGACGCCCAGTGTTGCGAAGGAAAAGAGCGCCCCGAGAAGGGACAGAAAGAACCGGATCACCCGCGCGTGCCTCTGTGCCGTTGTCCGCCCTCTATAAGACTTCGGGCCGGGCGGGTCAAAACGAAGAACCCCGGATCGGCGGGTCCGGACGCTTCGGTGCGGTCACATCGGCGGGAGCGGCCGGCCCCGAGGGCGCCCCCGGTCGGGCAGACCCGGCTCAGCGCGCCATCGCCGCCGCCACCCCCGGTTCGGGAAAGCAGGTTGCGGCACGGCCCGAGGCCTCCTGCCAGCGGCCGATCTCGCGCCGGGTCTTGTAGCCCGGCAGCCCGTCGACCCCGCCGACATCGCGGCCGCGGGCCTCCAGCCGGCGCTGGATCGCGACGATCCCGGAACGCTCGATCCCCTTGAGCGGGGCCCAGCCCCGGACGAAGGCGCCCGAGCCGAAGGCGATCCGGTCGCCCAGATGGCCGACATGAAGCGCGTAGAGATCGCTCATGTTATAGGCCTTGAGCACGTAGAAATTGGGCGTGACCAGAAAGGCCGGGCCATGCCGCCCGGCAGGCATCATCAGAAAGCCCTCGCCCCGGCGCTCATGGTCGGGAAAGGCGCGGCCCGAGACCCGGGTCACACCCAGCGCCTCCCATTCGGCGATGCTGCGGCCCCGGTCTGGACCTTCCAGCGTGCAGGACACCCGCGCGGGCAGCCGTACCTCGAAGCCCCAGTCGCGCCCCGCGACCCAGCCATGCCGCCCCAGATAACTGGCGATCGAGGCAATGGTGTCGGGGCGCGAACGCCAGATATCGGCCCGCCCGTCGCCATCGCCGTCCACGGCATGGGCGAGATAGGAGGAGGGCATGAATTGCGGCTGCCCCATCGCCCCGGCCCAGCTGCTTTTCATAAGATCGCGCGGCACCGGAGCGGCCTCGGCGATCCGCAGCGCCGCGACCAGCTCGTCGGTGAAATAATCGGCACGCGGGCTCATGAAGCCACGCGTGGCCAGCACGCGGAACAGATCGTGCCGGATCGGCGCCCGGCCATAGGCGCTTTCGCGACTCCAGACCGCCAGCACGATCCGCGCGGGCACGCCCGTGGCCCGCTCGGCCGCGGCAAGAGCAGAGGCCTCGCGCGCCGCCATAAGCCGACCCTCCGCAGCGGCGGCCCGCAGTCCCGCCTCGGCGAAATAGGCGCCCGGCGCGCCGAATTCGGCCTGATGCTGCGGCCTCGGGCGCGTGCCGGGCGGCACCAGCCCCGGCAGATCCCAATCGGGCCGGAGCCCCCCGAGCGCGGCATCGAAGGTCGGGCGCGAGACGCCCACAGCCCTGGCCCTCGGCCAGACCGTGCCACCGAGCCAGTCGCGGAACTGCGCCTCGATCGCCGCCCGGTCGACCGGTTGAGCCATCGCGGGCGAAGGCGGCAGGCCGGCGCAGATCACCAGCAGCAGCAGAAGAAGGACGGCAAGGCGGCGGCGGACGGACATCGGGGCTCCTTTCTGTCCTGTGCCTGGATCTGTCGGCAGCGGTATCAGCGGCACCGGGCGCAAGGTCCCGGCAGGCTGCTCAGCGGCGCAGGAGCGCCGCGGCGGCGGCATCGGCCTCGGCCCAGCCGCGCAAGGCCTCGACAATTCCCGCCGCCGCCCGCGCACGCCATTCGGGCGAGATCAGCCGCGCCCGGTCGTCGGGCGAGGACAGGAAGCCCGTCTCGATCAGCACCGAGGGAATGTCGGGGGATTTCAGCACCGAGAAGGCCGCCGACATATGCGGGGTCTTGTAGAGCTGTCCGACATGGCCGCGCAGCCCGGCGACGATGGCCTCGGCCAGCCGTTCCGAGCGGGGCTGGGTATCGGTGCGGGCCAGATCCATCAGCACCCCCGCGATCACGTCATCCTTGTCGCTGAGATCGACCCCGGCCAGCAGCGCGTCGCGGTCATGGCGCTCGGCCAGCCTTGCCGAGGCACTGTCGCTCGCGGTCTCGGACAGGGTGTAGACGGTGGCGCCCGAGGCATAGCCATCGGCCAGCGCATCGGCATGCAGCGACAGGAACACATCGGCCCGGGCGGCGCGGGCGATGTCGATCCGGGTTTCCAGCGGCACGAAGATATCGGCATTGCGGGTCAGGATCGGCTCGATCCCGGCACGGGCCAGCGCCTCGGCCAGTTCCCGGCCGAAGGTCAGCATCAGATCGGCCTCGCGGATCCCCGCACTCTCGGCGCCCGGATCGATACCGCCATGGCCCGGATCGATCACGACCCGAAGCGCCCGGCTGCCATCATGGCGGCGCGGCGGCGGCGCCAGCTTCTCGGGCTCGGGCAACCCCCAGAGCGCGGTCTGCGCAGGCGGGCGCGCCGTGCCCTCGGTCCCGGCCGCGGCCGGGGCCAGTTGCAGCGCAAGCCGCGCGCGGCCGGTTGCCGGATCGCGCGGCATCTCGGCCGAGACCAGTTCCATCGGCGCCGACAGCTCCAGCACCAGCCGCGACCAGCCCGGACGGATCGCACCCGCCCGCGCGGCCCGCACCCGCTTGCTGCCGGTCAGCGCGCCCGGATCGCTGCCACGCCAGTCGACCTCGCGGAAATCCACCACCAGCCGGGGCGGCGCCTCGAGCGTGAAGACGCGGTAGGGCACGGGCTGGCTGAGACCCAGCGAAAGCGCGACGCCGCCGCCCCGCAGATCCTCAAGCGACGAGGCCGAGAGATCGGGCCTGGCCAGCGCCGTCAGCGGCTCGGCACCAAGCGCTCCGACAAAGCCGGACCCAAGCCCGACCCAGAGCGCCACCCAGAACGCGGCCGCCGCGCGAAGAAGGACTGAAACTGCCTGCATGCCTGCCCGCCCGATCCGGTTTTGCGCCAGCATAAGTCAGGGCACGGACCGATGTCACGCCCGCGGCGCCGGGCTCAGAACCCGGCGGCCTTGCGCAGCATGTTGCCCGCGACGAGGATCAGGAAGACCGCGAAGACCCGCTTGAGCGGCTTGGGATCCATCGCATGGGCCAGCCGGACGCCCAGCGGGGTGGTGATCAGCGTCATCGCGATGATGACCAGGAAGGCCGGGATGTTGACCGCGCCCAGGGTGAAGGGCGGGCGCGCGCCATCGGGGATCTGCACGAAGAAGAAGCCCAGAACCGAGGGCACGGCGATGAGAACGCCAAAGCCCGACGCGGTCGCCACCGCGCGGTGGATCGGCGCGCCATGAAGCGTCATCAGCGGCACCCCGAAGCTGCCGCCGCCAATGCCCATCAGCACCGACAGGAAACCCACGACCGGCGACAGGACCGCCCGCCTGAGACCGCGGGGCATGCTGTCGCCCAGCCGCCAGTCATGGCGACCGAAGGCCATGTAAAGCCCGACCGCCATCGCCAGCCCGCCGAAGATGCCCTGCAGCACGACCGAGCGCAGCGCCGCCGCGACCAGCACCCCGATCACCGCGCCAAGCGCGATGCCGGGCGCCCAGCCCTTCAGCACCTGCCAGTCGACCGCGTCCTTCTTGGCATGCGACAACACCGAGCGGGTCGAGGTGACGATGATCGTGGCCAGCGAGGTCGCAAGACAGATCTGCATCAGATAGGCGCTGTCATAACCGAGCGCCTGGAAGGCATAGAAGAAGGCCGTGACCAGAACGATGCCGCCGCCCACGCCCAAAAGCCCCGCCAGCACTCCCGCGATCGCGCCGATGCTCAGCAAAAGCGCCAGCATCCACAGAAGCGTCACAGTATCGGGCATCGGAAACTCTCCTCGGGTCCGCGGCCCCCTCGGCCGATCCTCGGGGCCCGAAGACCCTTAGCCGAGCCCGGTCGCGAGGACCAGTGCCCCCGCGCGCCGCGGCCGCCCACCCTCCCGGTCGATCTTCAGGCAGATGTCAGGCCGCCCGCGGCAGCGCGTCGAGCGCGGCGTCCAGCACCTCGAGCCCGGCCCCCTGCCCGGCCGCGCCCTCCGACAGCACCCGGCGCCAGGCGCGTGCCCCGGGCGCCCCCGCAAACAGCCCCAGCATGTGCCGGGTGACATTGTGCAGCCGCCCCCCCGCCGCCAGGTGCCGGGCGATATAGGGGCGCATCTCCAGGGCCACCTGCCGCGCGCTCTTGCGGCCGGGCTGCCCGAAGATCTCCTCGTCGGCACCCAGCAGGATCGCGGCCGGGTCGTGATAGGCCGCACGCCCGATCATCACCCCGTCGAGCCCCTCGGCCAGCAGGGCCTGCGCCTCGGCCAGCGAGGCGACGCCGCCATTGACCGAGACATGCATCGCCGGGAAAGCCCGCTTCATCTCGGTCACCAGTCCGTAATCGAGCGGCGGCACATCGCGGTTCTGCTTCGGGCTCAGCCCCTGCAGCCAGGCCTTGCGGGCATGGATGGTGACCCGCGTCACCCCCGTCCCTGCGACCGTTTCCAGAAAGGCGGGCAGCACCTCGCGCGGTTCCTGATCGTCGACCCCGATCCGGCATTTCACCGTGACCTCGACGCTTGCGACCGCCCGCATCGCCGCCAGGCAATCGGCCACGAGATCCGGGCTTTTCATCAGCACCGCACCGAAAGCGCCCGACTGCACCTTGTCGGAGGGGCAGCCGACATTGAGATTGACCTCGTCATAGCCGGCCTCGCAACACAGCCGCGTGGCCTCGGCCAGCTCGCGCGGGTCCGAGCCCCCGAGCTGCACCGCCACCGGATGTTCCTCGGGATCGTGATCGAGCAGATGCAGCGCGCCGCCCCGAACGAGTGCAGGCGCCGTGACCATCTCGGTATAAAGCAGCGCCGAGCGGCTCATCAGCCGGTGGAAGTAGCGACAATGGCGGTCTGTCCAGTCCATCATGGGTGCAATGGACAGGCGGGCGGCCGTTGAAATCTCTTGTTTTTTATTTTTATCAGCCACTTATAGGCACCTATAGTTCGTCTCGTTTCCGCTCATTATGGACCAAATCCGTCGATTTTGGCACTGGATTTGATCCCGTGGACCAAACACAATTCCGTGGACCAAATGAGGAGGCCATCATGGGCTCGATCACCACACGCAAGCGCAAGGATGGAAGTCACAGTTACAGGGCACGCGTGCGAGTGATGCGAGAAGGAACCTCCTATCATGAGACGAAGACCTTTGACAGACGCCCTGCCGCAACCGCCTGGATAAGGAAGCGCGAGAAAGAGCTAGCAAAACCTGGTGCCTTGGAGGAGTTGAACGTATCCGACCCTCCGCTGTCCAAAGCGATTGAGCGCTACACCGAAGAAACGGTGAAGGACATCGGTCGTACCAAGGCGCAGGTCCTCAGGACCATCGCCACCTACCCGATCGCCGATCTACCCTGTTCCACCATCAAGTCGAAGGATATCATCGCGTTTCTTCAGTCACTAACCGGACAACCGCAAACAGTCGGGAACTACGCGAGCCATCTCGCCTCCGTATTCGCCATAGCACGGCCGATGTGGGACTTCCGACTGGATGACCGGGAGATGAGAGACGCGATCACTGTCGCGCGCCGTATGGGGATCATCTCCCGCTCAGCCCAGCGGAACCGCAGACCCACTCTCGATGAACTCGACCGGCTGCTGGCCCATTTCATTGATCGGCGCCAAAGAACACCTCAGGCCATGCCCATGCACAAGGTGATCGTGTTCGCTCTCTTCTCGACGCGCCGACAGGCAGAGATCACCCGCCTCACCTGGGATGACTTTCAGAAGGAGCACAAGCGTATTCTGGTCCGCGACATGAAGCACCCCGGCGAGAAGCTCGGAAACGATACCTGTGTCGATTTACCTGAGGAGGCCATTCGGATCATCGACAGCATGCGCAAGAGCAAGGCTGAGATCTTCCCTTACTCTCCGGACGCGATCACGGCCAACTTCACCCGCGCTTGCAAGCTGCTCGGAATCGAAGATTTGCACTTCCACGATCTGCGCCACGAAGGCATTTCTCGGCTATTCGAGATGGGTTGGAACATTCCCCATGTCGCAGCCGTCAGTGGGCACAGGTCTTGGGTCAGCCTGAAGCGCTACACGCACATCCGGGAAACAGGCGACAAATATGCGAGCTGGCCTGGACTGCAGCTCGCAATCGGCAACACGTGATACGGCGACCCCAGCTTGACCTTCGCGCGACCGCTTTCGCTTTACCCACGAAGATGCTTTACCCACGAAGATAATGGAGCATGTGGACCGGAGAAGACAATTTCCGCATCTATGAGGAAATCAAATCTTGGTAGGCGAGACACCGAGCCCGCAGAAAGTGACATACTCCCATTGACCGGATTCCCTGAAAAGCCCGCGTTTTGAAATTCGCCTGTCCGCCCTGAACTGGAAGATACGATCAACCTACGAACGCTTCTGGTGAGCTGGTCTGGCGCTTTATGTCCAAGCGACCTTGGCCTTCGGTCGACTTCGAAACAACAGCTCCCCAAATCATTCGTCCGGCACACCATGCCATTGGGATGGCACCGTGTGACCGCTTTCGACGAAATGGCGCTCGAAACCCTGCGCGACCTCCTCCACCGTTACCGCAGCGAATTGTGCCAGAAGCCATGCCTCGGCCTCCGCCAGCGTCGCGTCGAGCCGCGCGTCGACCGCCTGCTCGACCAGACAGGGCGACGGGTCCGCCTGTGGCCCGATGTTGAACAGCGGCGGGTGGCCGACCGCCTCGTAGACGTCGCGCAGGCTGATCTTGGCCAGCGGGCAAGCGAGTTGCCAGCCACCGCCGTGGCCCTTTTCTGACGACACTATCCCCCGCTCGCGCAGCCCCGCCATCATCCGGCGCACCACCACGGCATTGGTCGAAATCATCTGCGCGATCTGTTCCGAGGTGGCACGCCCGACGTGCCGGTCCATGTGGATCAACACGTGCAACATGCGGGACATGCGAAGATCGCGCGCCATCGGGTTTCACCTCCTTGCCTGTCCAGCCTCCTTAGCAGCACTCAAGTAACAATGAAAGTTTCGTGTCTTGAAAGGCGCGCGACGAATCACGTAACTCTTAATGATACATTTAGGGGAACACCATGGATCATGATGTCATCGTCATTGGCGGGAGTTTTGCCGGGCTCGCCGCCGCAATGCAGCTCGCCCGCGCCCGCAGACGCGTCTGCGTGCTCGACACCGGCGCCCCCCGAAACCGCTTTGCCGCCGACTCGCACGGCTTCCCCGGGCAGGATGGGCGCGCCCCGCAGGCCATCCGCGCGACCCTCAGACACGAACTCTCGGCCTACCCTACCCTGTCCTTCCGGGACGGCACGGCGGTTTCGGCTGTGCGCGACGGAGACGGATTTCGGGTGACATTGGCAAAGGGCGGCGACATCACCGCGCGGCGGCTGGTGCTGGCCTTCGGTGTCCGCGACAGCCTGCCCGACCTGCCAGGGGCGACCGAACGCTGGGGAAACACCTTGCTTCATTGTCCCAATTGCCATGGCTATGAACTGAACGGCAGGCCGGTCGGCGTTCTGGCGCGCGGCGAAGCGGCGCTGCATCAGGCGATGCTGCTGCCGGATTGGGGGCCGACCACGCTCTTTACGCAAGGCCTGCTCGCCCTCTCCGCAGATCAGCGGCAAGGCCTGGCCGACCGGAGAGTCACGGTCGAGGAAACGCCTGTCGTGGACCTGCTCGGCACCGCGCCGGCGCTCGACGGGGTGCGCCTGGACGACGGGCGAGAGATTGCGCTGGCGGGGCTGTTCCTGGCGCCCGACACCGCGCCCTCCTGCGACCTGGCAAGCGATCTTGGCTGTGCACTGACGGACGGCCCCACCGGCCCCTATGTGGCCGTCGACCCGATGCAGACCACCAGCCAGCCCGGCGTCTTCGCCGCCGGCGACCTTGCCAGCCCCATGCCCAACGCCACCATCGCCGCGGCCTCGGGCGTGATGGCGGGCAGCGCCGCGCACCGCTCGCTGGTCTTCGACCCCGATCTGACCGCAACGCCCTGAAGGAACATCGCCATGCAACAAACCACCCGAGACTTCTGGAACGACCGCTACCGCGAAAAGACCGGCGAGACCTCCGGCAAACCCGGCCTCGTCCTGTCCCAGTTCGCCGGCCCGCTGCAGCCGGGGACGGCGCTGGAACTGGGCTGCGGCCGGGGCGACGACGCGCTCTGGCTGGCCCGGCAGGGCTGGCAGGTGACGGCGGTAGACGTGTCCGCCGTGGCGCTCGCTTGCGCCTCTGAAAGATCCGCCCGCGCCGGACTGGCCGGGAGCCTCCGCTTCGAAGAACACGATCTGGCCGAAACCTTCCCGGACGGCAGCCACGACCTCGTGGTCGCCAGCTTTCTGCAATCGCCGCAGGATTGGCCGCGCGCCCGGGTGCTGGCCAGCGGCCTGAACGCGGCGATCACCCGCCTGAAGGGGCGCACACAATGATCCGGACCGACTGGACGATGCAAGAAGCACGGGAGCTTCACGCCCTGCCCTTTCGGTGTTCCATCCATGGCGGGGTCCTCCTTTCCCAAAATAGCATGGAAAGAAGGTTAAGTGGACGAGTCGCCGCGCGCTCCTTGAAGGGCGATCACGCGCCTCCCGCAGCCTGAGCAATTGACGCTCACCTTGCGCTCGGTCGCGTTCAGCTGCCCCGATCCGGCTTTCCGGCACATCGCAGGTACAGTCGCCCGGGCCGCAAACGGCCCCACCACGGTATATCAGGATCACATCGCCATCCTCGGCGCCCAGCCAGTGGCATCGGGTGGAGGTGAGGTTATCAGACATGGGGCGGCATTCTCCGACCGGAATCGCCACCGGAAATTTGCAAGGTGCCCCACGCTCGTTCCGTCGTGGGGCACTTTCTGGATTTATCATTAAAATTCAGATGATTAATTTTGGACTGGTGGGCCGAGAGGGAATCGAACCCCCGCTGTCGATGGGTGTAAACCATCCGCTCTACCCCTGAGCTATCGGCCCCCGGATCCGGCGCCGCAAGGCTGCGCGCGATCTCGGGACAGGCGCAAACGAGGCGTGGATCGCCCGGAAACACGCTCTGAAAGACGCCCCGGGCGCGCCGATCGACTGACGCATCGCGCGGTCTAGCCGGTGATGCGCATTGCCGCAAGCCCCAACGGACGGGCCTCCGTTCTGCGACAGGATCTGGTACGGGCGGCCGGACTCGAACCGGCACGGCCTTTCGGCCCAGGCATTTTAAGTGCCATGTGTCTACCATTCCACCACGCCCGCCCCGGCCAAGGGCAGCTCCGGGCGATACGACCACCGGAGGGTCCGACCTTTCCTAACGTTCCTGGGCAGATGCGACAATCTCAAAGACGGCGGCCGGACCGGACGTATCGCCGCTGCCCGGCCCATGCCTGCCCGATGCAGGGGCGAAGAACAGCTACGGACTACAGGGTCTGCACCGGCAAAGCCGCCCAAGCGGTGCGCCGCGCAATCCCAACGCCGCAGGACCGCACGGGCCGGCGCAACCCGTTCTTCCCGGCGTCCCCCTTGCATTCGGTGCTTGCAGCCCCGGCAGGGGAGCGCTCCTCCGGGACGTCATCGACGGGGCTCAGGGGACGGTCGCGAAGGCGACTTCCTTCACGGCCTCCATCGCGACGAAGGTCGAGCTGTTGGCCACATGCGGCAGGGCCGAGATCCGTTCGGCCATGACCTCGCGATAGGCGGCCATGTCGGCGGTGCGCACCTTCAGCAGATAGTCGAAACCGCCCGCGATCATGTGGCATTCCTCGATCTCCGGGATCGTCCGGACCGCGGCATTGAAGGCGCGAAGCGCCGCCTCGCGGGTATCCGACAGCCGCAGCTGGACAAAGGCGACATGGGCAAGCCCCAGACGGATCGGGCTCAGCATCGCGCGGTAGCCGGTGACGATGCCCTCGGCCTCGAGCCGCCGCAGCCGGGCCTGGGTGGGCGTCTTGGACAGGCCGATCCGGCGGCCGAGCTCTGCAACAGGGATCCGCCCCTCGGCCGAGATTATCCGCAGAATCGCGCGATCGTAACGGTCGGGCAGGAAAGTCGCTTCAGACATGCAGCCCCTCTCATTTTCAGGCGTAGCGCCTATGATTTTAAATAAAAGCAGGCGAACGACCTGCGCATTTGGCGCTATGATGGCCGAAAAACAGGGAGACTTCCATGCAGGACGATACCTTGCCGCTGCGCGACCGGATCGAAGCGGCCACCTATGCCCCCCAGGCGCAGGTCCTCGAAGAACTGCTGGAGGCGACCGGCCTCGGCGACGAGGACCGCAAGCGCATCGAGGCGGCGGCGGTTCGGCTCGTCCGGACGATCAGGACGGACGCGCGGCCGGGCCTGATGGAGGTATTCCTGGCCGAATACGGGCTGTCGACCAATGAAGGCATCGCGCTGATGAGCCTGGCCGAGGCGCTGCTCCGGGTGCCCGATATCATGACCATGGACGCGCTGATCGAGGACAAGATCGCGCCCTCGGACTGGGGGCACCATCTCGGGCGCTCGCCCTCGCCCATGGTCAATGCCTCGACCTGGGCGCTGCTTGTGACCGGACGCGTGCTGGAACGGCGCGATCCCGGGCTGATCGCCACGCTCAAGGGCGCGGTCAAGCGGCTGGGCGAACCGGTGATCCGGACCGCGGTGGCGCGGGCGATGCGCGAGATGGGCCGGCAATTCGTGCTGGGCGAGACCATCGAGGCAGCACTCGAACGGGCGCAGGAGCTCGAGGCCGAGGGCTACACCTATTCCTATGACATGCTGGGCGAGGCCGCCCGCTGTGCGGCCGATGCAGAGCGCTATTACCGGGCCTATTCCGACGCCATCGCCCGGATCGGGCTGGCCGCGACACAAGATGACGTGCGGGCCAATCCCGGCATCTCGATCAAGCTCTCGGCGCTGCATCCGCGCTATGAGCTGGCCCAGCGCTACCGGGTGATGACCGAGCTTGCCCCGCGCCTGCTCGAGCTTGCGCTCCAGGCACGACGCATGGGCATGGGGCTCAATGTCGATGCCGAAGAGGCCGACCGGCTGGTGCTGTCGCTCGACGTGATCTCCGCGGTTCTGGCCGATCCGCGGCTGGCGGGCTGGGACGGGTTCGGCGTTGTGGTGCAGGCCTACAGCCCCCGCGCGGGGCTGGTGATCGACGCGCTTTACGAGCTGGCCGGGCGGCATGACCGTCGGCTGATGGTCCGTCTGGTCAAGGGCGCCTACTGGGACAGCGAGATCAAGCGCGCCCAGGAGGTCGGGGTCGATGGCTTTCCGGTCTTCACCCGCAAGGCGGCGACCGATGTCAGCTATATCGCCAATGCCCGCAAGCTCCTGCGCATGACCGACCGGATCTACCCGCAATTCGCCACCCATAACGCCCATACCGTGGCCGCGATCCTCGACATGGCGCCCGACCCGGACCGGTTCGAGTTCCAGCGCCTGCACGGGATGGGCGAGGCGCTGCACCGGATCGTGATGGAAATGGGGCTTGGCACCCGCTGCCGCATCTATGCCCCGGTCGGCGCGCATCGCGAGCTGCTGGCCTATCTCGTGCGGCGGCTCCTGGAGAACGGCGCGAATTCCTCCTTCGTCAACCGGATCGTCGACGAGACCGTGCCGCCCGAGGCGGTGGCTGCCGATCCGGTTTCCGAACTCGAGACGCTGATCGATGCCGAGGCGCCCGCCGGCCTCCGGCCCGGCCCGGCCCTGTTCGAGCCCGACCGGCGCAATTCGCGCGGCTGGGACCTGGCCCATGGCCCGCATCTGGCAGAGATCGAGATCGCCCGGGGGCCCTACAGGACAGCGCATTTCAACGCCGCCCCGCGCCTTGCAGGACCGGTCCGCGCCGAAGCGGCAACCCCGCGCCACAGCCCCTCCGACCCGACCGATCTGGTCGGCTGGGTGCAGGACGCCTCGCCCCGCGATGTCGGCACCGCGCTGGCCCATGCAAGGCCCTGGAACATCCCCGAACACCGCTGCGCCGAGGTGCTGCGCCAGGCGGCCGACCTCTACGAGGCCCATGCGGGCGCGATCTTCGCGCTGCTCGCACGCGAGGCCGGCAAGACGCTGCCCGACGCGGTGGGCGAACTGCGCGAGGCGGTGGATTTCCTGCGCTATTACGCCGCCCGGATCGACGGCCTCGACGCGCCCGCGCGCGGGCTCTTCGTCTGCATCTCGCCCTGGAACTTCCCGCTGGCGATCTTCACCGGCCAGATCGCGGCGGCACTGGCCGCAGGCAATGCGGTGATCGCGAAACCCGCCGAACAGACGCCGCTGATCGCCCATCTCGCCACCGGATTGCTGCACGAGGCGGGCGTTCCGCCGGAATGCCTGCAACTGCTGCCCGGCGATGGCAGGATCGGCGCGGCACTGACCTCGGACAGCCGCGTCACCGGCGTGGCCTTCACCGGCTCGACCGAGACCGCGCGCATGATCCGGCGCGCGATGGCCTCGCATATGGCCCCCGGCACGCCGCTGATCGCCGAGACCGGCGGGCTGAACGCGATGATTGTCGACAGCACCGCCCTGCCCGAGCAGGCCGTCCGCGACGTGATCGCCTCGGCCTTCCAGTCGGCCGGGCAACGCTGTTCGGCCCTGCGCTGCCTCTATGTGCAGGAGGACATCGCCCCGGGCTTCCTGGCGATGCTGCAGGGCGCGATGGCCGAGCTGAACCCTGGCGCGCCATGGGAGCTGTGTTCCGATCTGGGGCCGCTGATCGACGCCGAGGCCCATGCCGCCATCGCCACCTATGTCGCCGCCGCCCGCGCCGAGGGCCGGGTGATCTGGGAGGGCAGCGCCCCGCCCGAGGGCCATTTCCAGGCGCCGGTCGCGATCCGGGTGCCGGGCATCGATGCCATCGAGCGCGAGATCTTCGGCCCGGTGCTGCATGTCGCCAGCTTCGCGGGCGGCGATCTCGACAGCGTCGTCGAGGCGGTGAACGCATCGGGCTATGGCCTGACCTTCGGGCTGCACAGCCGGATCGACGACCGGATCAAGCGCATCGCCGCGCGGCTGGCCGTCGGCAATGTCTATGTCAACCGCAACCAGATCGGTGCGGTGGTGGGCAGCCAGCCCTTCGGCGGCGAGGGGCTCTCGGGCACCGGCCCCAAGGCCGGCGGCCCGCATTACCTGCCCCGCTTCACCGACCGTCCGGCGCCCGAGGCGCATGTCTCGACCGAAGCTGCGAAGGGCGCCCCGGCCGCGCCCGACGCGGTCGCGGCAGCGGTTCGCGCGGCGCCCCCCGCGCGCGGACCCGAGACGCTCGATCTGCCCGGGCCGACCGGCGAGACCAACCGGCTGACGACGCTGGCGCGCGCGCCCCTGCTTTGCCTCGGGCCGGGTCCGGGCGCCTCGGCCGCACAGGCCGAGGCGGTGCGCGCGCAGGGCGGCGCAGCGGTTGCGGTCGAGGGGCTGCTGGAGCCCGCGGCGCTGACCGATCTCAAGGGCATCTCGGGCGCGCTCTGGTGGGGCGATCCCGAGATCGGCCGCGCCTATGCGCTGGCGCTGGCCGAACGCGAGGGGCCGATCCTGCCCCTGATCGCGGGGATGCCCGATCCGGCGCATGTGAGGCTCGAGCGGCATCTCTGCATCGACACGACGGCCGCCGGCGGCAATGCGGCGCTGCTGGCCGCGGCCGGTTCCGCTTGACGGCCCTCGCGCAGCGGCTAGCTTCCCGCCATGTTCCCGCTGCGCGACCACAATCCCTCCTCCCGCTTTCCCTTCGTCACCCTTGCCCTGATTGCGGCGAATGTGGCGGTGTTTCTGTTTTGCCTGCCGCTCTTCGCCGATCCGGGGGCGCTGCAGGCCCTGTTCATGGACTGGGGCATGGTCCCCGCGCTCATCACCCGCACCGGCGACTGGTCGGGCGTGCTGAGCTCGATGTTCCTGCATGGCGGGCTGCTGCATCTTGCCG
Source organism: Rhodovulum sp. MB263 (assembly GCF_002073975.1). NCBI lineage: Bacteria > Pseudomonadati > Pseudomonadota > Alphaproteobacteria > Rhodobacterales > Paracoccaceae > Rhodovulum > Rhodovulum sp. MB263. The sequence goes on from NZ_CP020384.1 coordinate 2,197,707, forward strand.
GAAACATGCTTTTCCTCTGGATCTTCGGCGACAACATGGAAGACCGGTTCGGACATGTCGGCTTTTTGCTGTTCTATCTGGCGGGGGGCGTGGCGGCGGCGCTTCTGCAATATGCGGTGGCGCCGGGATCGACGGTCCCGGTCGTGGGCGCCTCCGGTGCCATCGCGGCGGTGATGGGCGGGTATCTTCTGCTTTTCCCGAAGGCGCGGGTCGATCTCCTGATCATCCTGATCGTGATCTTCCGGGTGATCCCGGTACCGGCCTGGCTGATGCTGGGGCTCTGGTTCGGCCTGCAGCTTTATTCCGGCGCCTCCGCCGCGGCGGATGAAGGCGGCGTCGCCTACTGGGCGCATTCGGGCGGCTTCATCGCCGGACTTGCGCTGACACTTCCGCTCTGGCTCAGGCTCGGCGGGCCCGCCTTCTGGAACCGCACCCAGGGCAGCCCGCCGCATCCCGTCGGGGTCTACCGTGCGACCAAGGTGCCGCGGGTCCGGCGACACCGCTGAGCGGCACACGCCGCAGCGTCGGAAAAGCCACCGGGTCGAAAAACTGCAGGGTCGGAAAAGCTGCAGGGTCGGCAGAGACGTCACAACGCGGTTTCCGGTTGCCCCCCTGGCCTCCGGCAAGCGGTATCGCATGACCTGCGCGGACGCCCTCCTGCGCCCGGCAGACGGCCGCGACATCTCGGGCCTCACCACTGGCCTCACCGCGGGCCTCACCGCTGGCCAAGCCCACCCGGTTCGCAGACACCGAGCCAGCCAAGCGCCGCGCTCATTCTGTCGCCAAGCCGGACCTCGCCCGACGGGATCGACGCAAACATCGCGATGCAGGCGTCGATGATCGCGGCCATCAACAGGGTCCGGTCGACAGCGACCGCCCCGTAGGTGTCATGGAAGAAACGCCGCAACGGAGGCGGAGGCCACCCACCGGCGCAGCTCGCCTCCCCGGTCATCGCACGATCCTTCCCGCCCCGCCAAAGCTGATGGCGTGGATGGCTCCTGCTCCATCGGCGTCGCAATGCGCCATAGTGCCGATGTGATCATCTGCCGCGCGAGGAGCCATCCGCATGAAGGTTACAATAGTCGGCCTGGATCTGGCCAAGACTGTCTTTCAGGTTCACGGGATCACCGATGAAGGCCATGTCATCTTCAACAAGCCACGGCGCCGGGCTCAACTGCTTGCGTTCTTCGAGTGCCTGGCCCCCTGTCTGACCGGCATGGAAGCCTGTGCGGCGAGACACCACTGGGCGCGAGAGCTGTCCGAGATCGGTCAAGAGGTACGGCTGATCCTGCCGATCTACCTCACCCCTACGTGAAGCGGGGCAAGTCGGACGGTGAGCCGGAACGTGGCCCCAATGGGGCCGCCTAAGCCCGCGAACGATGCGGAAGCGAGTCTCGCGAAGCATTCACCCATCCGACCATGCGCGTCGAGCAGGTCAAATCGGAAGAGCAGCAGGTCCTGCTGAGCCTTGACCGGACGCGTGAGTCCTCCGTGCGGCAGGGAACGCAGCTGGTGAACATGCTCCGCGGGCTGCTGGCGGAGTTCGAGATCCTCCTGCCTCAAGGCCTGGAGAAGGCGACGGGTTTCGCGCGGGATGTCGTGGAAGGGGCTGCGTCGGATATTCCCGAAATCGGACAGGACGTCATTCGCGTCCTTTGCAGACAGCTTCTGTCGACCGATTACCTCCTGCACTGGCATGACCCGCAGCTGCAGGCCGTGGCGCGGACGGATCGTCGGATGAAACTGCTGCCGACTATTCCGGGTGTCGGACCGGTTACGGCCTCGGCAATCGTGGCGCCCATCGGCAGCGACCGTCAGTTCCGCAATGGTCATGAGTTTGCGGCGTGGCTGGGGCGGACACCAGGGAACAAGTCCAGCGGCGGCAAGGAAAGGCTGGGCAGGATCACGAAGATGGGGGTTCAGGACCTCCGGAAGTTCCTCGTGGTCGGCATGACCTCCCGCGCAATCCAGGTGACGGTCCGGCCGGACAAGGGCGACCCGTGGCTGAGGAAACTGCCGGAGAGAAAGCCGTTCTGGCTGGCAACGATAGCCATGGCCAACAAGACGGCCAGGATCATCCGGACCGTCCTGACACGGGAGGTAACCCTGGTCGCCGCGACCTGCCTGATGCCGCAAGCCCGGGCAGAGAATAGCAAGACCGACGAGATGATGGCGACACCCACAGCCGCTCCCCCTGGGGATCCCGCCGAACGTCCGGGGTGCAACAGCCCGATAAGCTGACAGGGACCCGGGATGCGGAAGCCATCAGGGCCAGCGGCCGAAACGCCACGCAAACGGGCCGGACACACCACCGCTTCTGCAAGCGTGCAATAAACTCGCTTCCCGCTTGCCATGCAGGAGCCATCCACACAGGACGGTCGGAACGCCGGCGCAGGACAGGCGTTCGGCCGAAGATCAGGTGTTTCTGATGGCCTTGGCGAAGTGGTCGTAGATCGCCTCGTTCGCGACCAGCACCTCGCCATGCTCGAGCGGGTCGCGGCCCTCATGGATGGTGCCGACAAAGCCGCCCGCCTCGCGCACCAGAAGCAGGCCCGCGGCCACGTCCCAGGCGTTCAGCTCGCGTTCCCAGTAGCCGTCATAACGGCCGGCGGCGACATAGGCCAGATCGAGCGCGGCCGCGCCCCAGCGCCTGACGCCCGCGCAATGCGGCATCAGCCGGGCCAGATCCTGAAGCGTGGCAGGCAGCGTGCGCTTGGCGGCAAAGGGCACCCCGGTGGCGAAGATCGCCTCGATCATGCGCGACCGCGACGACACCCGCAGGCGGCGGTCGTTCATCCAGGCGCCCGCGCCCTTCTCGGCGAAGAAAAGCTCGTCCTTGGCGGCGTCGTAGACAACGCCCGAGACGATTTCGCCCTTGTGCTCGAGCGCGATCGACACGGCCCAATGCGGCAGGCCGTGCAGGAAGTTGGTGGTGCCGTCGAGCGGATCGACGATCCAGCGCCGGGTCGGGTCGTCGCCATCCTCGCTGCCGGTCTCCTCGCCGAGCCAGCCATAGGTCGGCCGCGCGCCGCGCAGCTCCTGGCGCAGGATCTCCTCGGCGGCGGTATCCGCGCGGCTGACGAAATCGCCCGCACCCTTCATCGAGACCTGAAGGTTCTCGACCTCGCGGAAGTCCTTGACCAGGCTGCGGCCGGCCTTGCGGGCGGCCTTGATCATGATGTTGAGGTTTGCACTGCCTTGCATGGGAGCCTCCTTCGGTCTTGCCGCGGGCCATACACGGGGGCGCGCCCGGTGCCAAGGGAAATGGGACAGCCCGGCCCGGCTACCCGGCGGCCCCGCGTTGCAGCTTGACCGGCTCGCTTCGCGCCAGCCGCACGAAATGCGCCATGAAGGGCCTTGCGGTATCCTCGGATCTGGTGGCCGCGTACATCCGTCTGGTCAGTCCGGTCTCGGTCAGGGGCCGCACCGCGAAATCGGCATTGCTCCGGGCCTCGCGCACCACCCAGTCGGGCAGCACCGTCACCCCGCGCCCCGAAGCGACCAGCATCAGGATCACCGCGGTGAGCTCGACCTGGCGCTGCGCCAGCGGCTCGACCCGGGCCGGACCCAGAAGCCCGGTGAAGACATCGAGCCGCGAGCGTTCGACAGGATAGGTGATCAGCGTCTCGCCGCGGAAATCCTCGGCCCGGATGAAGGGGCGCCCGGCCAGCGGATGCGAGGCGGCACAGAGAAAGACCGGCTCGTAATCGAAAAGCGGCGCAAAGTCGATGCCCCCACGCGTCTCGGGATCGGAGGAGAGCACCAGATCGACCTCCTCGCGGGCAAGCGCGGGCAGCGCCTCGAAGGACAGGCCGGGGCGGATGTCGACATCGATCTCGGGCCAGGCCTTGCGGAAGGAGTCGAGCACCGGCAGCAGCCAGTCATAGCAGGCATGGCATTCGAGCGCGATATGCAGCCGCCCTGCCCGACCCGAGGTCATGCCCTCGAATTCGGCCTGCAGCGCGGCGATCTCGGGCAGCACGCGCTCGGCCGTTCGCAACAGCCTGAGCCCTGCCGAGGACAGCCGCAACGGCTTGGTACGGCGGACGAAAAGCTCCATCCCCACCTGGTCCTCGAGGCCCTTCACCTGATGGCTGAGCGCGGATTGGGTGATGTTCAGCCGGTCGGCAGCCCGGGCCAGACCGCCCGCGTCATGAATGGCCTTGATCGTCCTCAGATGGCGCAGTTCCAGATGCATCCTGTTCCCAGGCTCATATTGATCTTGAAAACTATGAGTTTGTTTCACAGTCCCTGTTATGCGACAAGATCGAAAATCTTCGAACCCCTTGGGAGTGTCCGCCATGACCGCCCCCCGCGTGTCCTTCGAGTTCTTTCCGCCCCAGACGCTGGAGGCAAGCTTCCGGCTCTGGGAAGCCGCGCAGGCGCTTGCGCCGCTGAAACCGACCTTCGTGTCGGTGACCTATGGCGCGGGCGGGACCACGCGCAAGCTGACCCATGAGGCGGTCGAGACCATCCACAACCATTACGGGTTGAACGTCGCCGCCCATCTGACCTGCGTCGACGCGACACGGGCCGAGACGCTGGAGATCGCCGAGGCCTATGCGGCGGCGGGCGTGACCGAGATCGTGGCGCTGCGGGGCGACCCGCCGAAGGACCAGGGCGCGTTCCGACCGCATCCCGAGGGATTTGCCAATTCCTGCCAGTTGATCGAGGCGCTGGCCGCGACCGGCAAATTCCGGCTCCGGGTCGGCGCCTATCCCGACCCGCATCCCGAGGCGGGCGCGCCCGATGCCGATGTTCTTTGGCTCAAGCGGAAATTCGAGGCGGGTGCGGACACGGCCATCACCCAGTTCTTCTTCGAGGCCGAGACCTTCTTCCGTTTCCGCGATGCCTGCGAGAAGCAGGGGATCGATGGCGCGAAGATCATCCCCGGCATCCTGCCGATCGAGAAATGGGCCGGCGTTCGCCGCTTTGCCCAGCGTTGCGGCGCGCATGTGCCCCCCCATGTCGACGCGGCCTTCGAGACCGCGATCCGCGACGGTCGGGAAGGGCTGCTGGGCAAGGCGATGGCGACCGAGCTCTGCACCGGGCTGATGGAAGGCGGCGTGCGGGACTTCCATTTCTACACGCTGAACAAGCCGCATCTGACCCGCGATATCTGCCATGCGCTGGGGGTTGTTCCCGACGCGCATCTCGAAAAGGTCGCCTGAGCCCCGCCTACGGGCCTCAGGCAGGACGCCCGGTTCGAATTTTCGTCGAAAATTCGCGCCCCTGTGGCGCGGTTCGGCCTCAGACAATCGCCTGCAACAGCCGCCAGACCCGCTCGGAAGTAAAGGGCATGTCACCACATGCCCCTGCCACAGAGTGGATCCAGCATCGCATCGTCGGCCGCCGCCATCGCCCCCCTTCCCGCCTCGCCGCAGCCCGACATGACCGGAGGATTGGCGGGCGATGAAACCTGCTCGGTCGTGAGCCGCACGAAAGGCAGATCGGTCGCACGCGGGATCGCGCGAACCATGAAGCTCGCGGTCAGAATCTGGCCATGATCGTCCTGCCCCCCCCTCGCACAGAGCCCGACCAAGCCCCTGCACCGCCTCAGCCCGCCATGCACCTTTTCTCGGCCGGACGCGGATTGATCGGCGTGCCGAAATCACCCGCCACCGCATAACGCAGACCCCGCGTCGCATCGGCTCGGGGTCGATCCCGATCTCGGCAACATGAACGCTGTTCGGAGAGGAGCGGCCCCGGCGGGGTGCCGTCGGCACGGCGGCGCAACAGATCCGTCTGCCCCGCCCGGCGGGCCATCGCCGCCAGTTCGATCGCCCCGGGCGCCAGCTTCGATCCGGGTGCGCGGAACCGGTCCTCGTCGAAGCCCAGTTCTGGCGCCTGCATCCCCATCCCGGCGGCAAGCAAGGACGTGACACCCGCAATCATGACCCCGATATCATGACCTCGATCACGGCCAGGGACGTACTGGCCCGGATGGTGTTGGGATAGGCGCCCTTCACCGCGAAAAACGGCCACGGAATGGCATGGGGCCGATCAGCACCTTCGCGAACAGCTCAGGAAGGACCGTCCGCGCCTTTTCGGAATTGCAGGCGCCCATCCGATCCCTCAGCCCAGGCGCTGCGGGGCTCCATCGAAGTGACGATCCCCCGGATGTCGGCCACCTTGAGCCGCAGCTTCCGCGCGGTCGTTCGGAATGCCTTCTGCACCGCCGCATCGTCGTCCATCGTCCAGTCACAGGCGAGGGTAAACGGCGTCATGGATCTATCGGCGGCCTGCCGCTGGTCAGTTCCGGATGCGGCTCGAGATCCTCCAGGTCGAAAGCGATCCGCTCGGCGGCATCCTTCGCGGTCGGCGGGGTCCCGGCAATCACCACCGCCATCGCCTCGCCCTCGAAACGCACCCGGTCCGGGGCCCGCGGCGGGCGGGCGCGGCATCCGCGCGGCCGTCGCCCCCATCACCGCCCCCCGTGCACCGCCCGCGCCGACACCCGCTCAGGCGCCCGGATCTCGGCATGGGCGACCGGGCGGGCCGGAACACGGCATGCAGCACCGAGGCCGGTGCGATATCGTCACCATGGAGCCCCTGCCCGGTCAGAAACCGCCGGTCGTCGACCCGTGCTCCGCGCCGGTTCCGGCCGCCCCCTCTCCACCACGGCTCTTCTGGCTGTCTCCTTGAGCAACCCCCGCGCCACAAGGCTTTCCGGAGGGGTTGGCCTTGGCCGCGCCTTTCGGTAATCACGCCGCAGCCCCTTTTCGATGCAAGAGATCCTCCGATGCCGATGGAAAAGACTTTCGATGCCGCCGAAGCCGAACAGCGCCTCTACGAGGCCTGGGAAAAAGCCGGCTGCTTCACCGCCGGGGCGAATGCCTCGCGCCCCGAGACCTTCTGCATCATGATCCCGCCGCCGAACGTGACCGGCAGCCTGCATATGGGGCATGCCTTCAACAACACGCTGCAGGACATCCTTGTGCGCTGGCACCGGATGCGCGGCTTCGACACGCTCTGGCAGCCGGGCCAGGACCATGCGGGCATCGCCACCCAGATGGTCGTGGAACGGCAACTGGCGAAAGAGGGCAATCCCGGCCGCCGCGAAATGGGGCGCGAGAAATTCCTCGAAAAGGTCTGGGACTGGAAGGGCCGCTCGGGCGGCACCATCATCAACCAGCTCAAGCGCCTGGGCGCCTCCTGCGACTGGTCGCGCAACGCCTTCACCATGTCGGGCGCCCCGGGCGCGCCAGAGGGCGAGGACGGCAATTTCCACGATGCCGTCATCAAGGTCTTCGTCGAGATGTACAACAAGGGCCTCATCTATCGCGGCAAGCGACTGGTGAACTGGGACCCGCATTTCGAGACCGCGATTTCCGATCTCGAGGTCGAGCAGGTCGAGCTTGACGGCAACATGTGGCGCCTGCGCTATCCGCTGGAGGCCGGCGCGAGCTACGAGCACCCGGTCGAGTTCGACGAAGAGGGCAATCCCACCGCCTTCGAGACCCGCGATTATCTGGTCGTCGCGACCACCCGCCCCGAGACCATGCTGGGCGATACCGGCGTTGCCGTCCATCCCGAGGACGCGCGCTACCGGCACCTGATCGGCAAGACCGTGCGGCTGCCGCTTTGCGGCCGGTCGATCCCGATCGTGGCCGATGACTATGCCGACCCGACCAAGGGCACCGGGGCCGTCAAGATCACGCCCGCGCATGATTTCAACGACTGGGGCGTCGGTCAGCGCACCGGGCTTCGGGCCATCAACATCATGTCGACCCGCGCCGCGATGTTCCTGAAGGACAATGCCGATTTCGCCGAAGGCTGCGACGAGGCGCTGGTTGACGATTGCATCGCGCGGTTCGACGGGCTCGACCGCTACGAGGCGCGCAAGGCCATCGTCGCCGAGGCCGAGGCGCAGGGCTGGCTCGACGGCATCGACAGCGACCGGCACATGGTGCCCCATGGCGACCGCTCGAAAACCGCCATCGAGCCCTATCTGACCGACCAGTGGTTCGTCGACACCCGCAAGATCGTGGACCCCGCGCTCGACGCCGTCCGCAAGGGCATGGCGGCACAGGAGGCGGGCGCATTCGACGAGAAGGCCGGTTATACCCGTATCCTGCCCGAACGCGACGCCAAGACCTATTTCCACTGGCTGGAGAATATCGAGCCCTGGTGCATCAGCCGCCAGCTCTGGTGGGGCCATCAGATCCCGGTCTGGTACGGGCTCAACCTCGACGGGTCCCATTTCACCGACGATGAGGGCGACAACGCGCTTGACGATGTGGAGCTCTACCGCCTGCTCAACGAGGGCTTCGTCCAGCGCGGCGCGCGCCATCACTGTGCCGCCGATTTCGAGACGGTCACGGCGCAGTTCCAGGACGTGCTCGCCGGTCTGCCGGCGCCGCTGCACGCGATGCGGGTGATCGAGGTCTCGGGCCGCGCCGCCGCCGAGGAGGCGCTGGCAGAGAGCCTTGCGGATTACAATCTCAGCCAGGACCCGACCAGGCTGATCTATCCGATCTGGCGCGACCCCGACGTCCTCGACACCTGGTTCTCGTCGGGGCTCTGGCCCATCGGCACGCTGGGCTGGCCCGAGGCCACGCCGGAACTGGCGAAATACTTCCCGACCGATGTGCTGATCACCGGCTTCGACATCATCTTCTTCTGGGTCGCCCGGATGATGATGATGCAGCTGGCCGTGGTCGAGCAGATCCCGTTCCACACCGTCTATGTCCATGCCCTCGTCCGCGACGAGAAGGGCAAGAAGATGTCGAAGTCCCTGGGCAACGTGCTCGACCCGCTGGAGCTGATCGACGAATACGGCGCCGATGCGGTGCGCTTCACCCTGACCGCCATGGCCGCCATGGGGCGCGATCTGAAGCTCTCGACCAGCCGGATCGCGGGCTACCGCAATTTCGGCACCAAGCTCTGGAACGCCACCCGCTTTGCCGAGATGAACGGCGTCTTCGAGGGCTACGCGCCCACCGGCGAGATCCCCGCCCCTGCGGAAACCGTGAACACATGGATCGTCGGCGAGACCGCCCGCGTGCGCGAAGCGGTCGACGAGGCGCTGAGCCATTACCGTTTCAACGACGCGGCCAATGCGCTTTACGCCTTCGTCTGGGGCAAGGTCTGCGACTGGTATGTCGAGTTCTCGAAGCCCCTGCTCATGGATGGCACCGAGGCCCAGAAGGCCGAGACCCGCGCCACCATGGCCTGGGTGATCGACCAGTGCCTGATCCTGCTGCACCCGATCATGCCCTATATCACCGAGGAACTCTGGGGCACGACCGCCGAACGGGCGAAGATGCTGGTCCATGCCGACTGGCCCGCCTATGGCGCCGATCTGATCGACGCAGAGGCCGACAGCGAGATGAACTGGGTGATCGCGCTGATCGAGGAGATCCGCTCGGCCCGCGCCCAGATGAACGTGCCCGCAGGCGCCAGGATCCCGATGCTGTACACCGAGCTCGACGACGCGGGCAAAGCCGCCTGGGAACGCAACGAGGCGCTGATCCGGCGCATGGCCCGGATCGACAGCCTGATCGCGGCCGGGACCCTGCCCAAGGGCTGCGTCACCATCGCGGTCGAGGGCGGCAATTTCGCGCTGCCGCTTGAAGGCATCATCGATGTCGCGGCCGAACGGGCGCGGCTGGAAAAGACGCTCTCGAAGCTCGAGAAGGATCTCAAGGGGCTCGAAGGCCGCCTGAAGAACCCGAAATTCGTCGAAAGCGCCCCCGAGGACGTGGTCGAGGAAACCAGGGAGCTGGTCGAGGCCAAGACCGGCGAGGCCACGAAGCTGCGCATCGCGCTCGAAAGACTGGCCGAACTCGGCTGAGCCGGAAGGCCGCCTTCAGGACCGCCCGGGCAGCCTTGCCGCAGCCCGGGCGTCTTGACTCGCTGTTCCGGCGGGTTCACTAGACCAACCGACATAACCCGCAACCGGGCGTTCCGTGGGCGCCAAACCGACGAGGAGGCCAGATATGGGCCAGATCACTCTCACCTTCCCCGATGGCAATCAGCGCGATTTCGAGGCCGGGATCACCCCCGCCGAGATCGCGGCCGGCATCTCCAACTCGCTGGCCAAGAAGGCGATTTCGGCCCAGGTCAATGGCCGCCATTTCGACCTGCAATGGCCGATCACGGAAGATGCCTCGATCGCCATCAACACCATGAAGGACGACGCCCCGGCGCTGGAACTGATCCGGCATGACCTCGCGCATATCATGGCGCGGGCGGTGCAGGCGCTCTGGCCCGATGTGAAGGTCACCATCGGCCCGGTCATCGAAAACGGCTGGTATTACGATTTCGACCGTGCCGAGCCCTTCACCCCCGAGGATCTGGGCCAGATCGAGGCGAAGATGAAAGAGATCATCAATGCCCGCGACCCGGTCCGCACCGAGATCTGGGACCGTGCCCGCGCCGTGAAGCATTACGAGGACAATGACGAGCCCTACAAGGTGGAACTCGTCGGCATGATCCCCGAGGATCAGCAGATCCGGATGTACTGGCATGGCGACTGGCAGGATCTCTGCCGCGGTCCGCATCTTCAGCATACCGGCCAGGTGCCCGCCGACGCCTTCAAGCTGATGAAGGTCGCGGGCGCCTATTGGCGCGGCGACTCGGACCGGCCGATGCTGCAGCGGATCTATGGCGTGGGCTTCCGCAGCCGGCAGGAGCTGAAGGATTACCTGACCTTCCTCGAAGAGGCCGAGAAGCGCGACCATCGCAAGCTGGGCCGCGAGATGGATCTGTTCCACCTGCAGGAAGAGGCCCCGGGCCAGATCTTCTGGCACCCGAATGGCTGGAAGATCTACACCACGCTGCAGGATTACATGCGCCGCCAGCAGGAGCGCGACGGCTATGTCGAGGTGAACACCCCGCAGGTCGTCGAGCGCAAGCTCTGGGAGAAATCGGGCCACTGGGACAATTACCAGGAAAACATGTTCATCGTCGAAGTCGACGAGGAGCATGCCCGCCAGAAAGCCGTCAACGCGCTCAAGCCGATGAACTGCCCCTGCCATGTGCAGATCTTCAATCAGGGCCTCAAATCCTATCGCGACCTGCCCTTGCGAATGGCCGAATTCGGGTCCTGCAACCGCTATGAACCCTCGGGCGCGCTGCATGGCATCATGCGGGTGCGCGGCTTTACCCAGGATGACGCGCATATCTTCTGCACCGAGGATCAGATCGAGGCCGAAGCCAAGAAATTCATCGACTTCCTGGCGAAGATCTATGCCGATCTCGGCTTCACGGACTGGTCGGTCAAGCTCTCGACCCGCCCCGAGAAACGCATCGGCAGCGAGGAAAGCTGGGACCGCACCGAAGAGGCGCTGGGAGCGGCCTGCCGTGCCGCCGGCTACGAGTACGAGATCAACGAGGGCGAAGGCGCGTTCTACGGGCCCAAGCTCGAATTCGTGCTGCGCGATGCCATCGGGCGCGACTGGCAATGCGGTACGCTGCAGGTCGACCCGAACCTGCCCGAACGGCTGGACGCGACCTATATCGGCGCCGATGGCGACAAGCACCGCCCGATCATGCTGCACCGTGCGGTCGTGGGCTCGTTCGAACGGTTCATCGGCATATTGATCGAGAATTACGCAGGCAAGCTGCCGTTCTGGCTGGCGCCGCGCCAGGTCGTGGTGGCGTCGATCGTGTCGGAGGCCGACGATTACGTGGCCGAGATCGTCGCGACGCTGAAGGCTGCGGGCGTCCGCGCCGAGGCCGATATTCGCAACGAGAAGATCAACTACAAGGTCCGCGAACATTCGCTGTCCAAGGTGCCGGTAATCCTCGCCATCGGTCCGCGCGAAGTCGAGGAGCGTACGGTCTCTGTCCGCCGTCTGGGCGAAAACCGCACCGAGACCCTGGCGCTCGATGCCATCGTCGCCACGCTGACGGCGGATGCAAAGGCCCCCGATCTGGCCTGAGCCGAAGAGCTGCACGAAACGAAAAGGCGCCGGGTGATCCGGCGCCTTCGATCTGTCTGCAGGCCTGCAAGCCCCCGGTGGCTCAGCCGTTCAGCGCGGCTTCGGTCCTGGTGTTCCAGCCCAGGTAAAGCTGCCCCCCGGCCTCGATGACCGGGCGTTTCATCAGCGTCGGATGGGCCTCGAGCAGATCGAGCGGATCGCCCGCCCGCGCCGCCTCGTCGAGCCCGCGCCATGTGGTCGACCGCCGATTCACCAGATCCGGCCCCAGCGCCGCGAGGAATCGGGCCAGCTCATCCCGGCTCAGCGGATCGTCGCGCAGGTCGTGCAATTGGACCTCCTTGCCCATGCCCAACAGCGCCGACTTTGCCTTTCGACAGGAATCGCATGTTTTTAAACCGTAAATAACCATTCCAAACCTCGATTGTTTCCCAGCACAACCTAGCCGAGTTTACGGTACAATCTACAGGGGTCTTGATTTTTTCACGAATCTTACTGCATTGTTTCTCATGTGACGGCAGACGACCTGGACGACCGCTCCTCCTTCAGGGGCAGCCGGAAGACTGGAAGACCTGGCTGTGACCTACCGCGCCGCAATCCCGCGGGCGCGGAAAAGACCGAGGAGAGACAGACGATGCCCACCGGCACCGTGAAATGGTTCAACACCACCAAGGGCTACGGCTTCATCGCCCCCGACGATGGCGGCAAGGACGTGTTCGTGCACATTTCCGCCGTCGAGCGCGCTGGCATGACCGGGTTGAGCGATAATCAGAAGGTCGCCTATGAAATGATCGAGGGCCGCGACGGTCGCAAGTCGGCCGGGGATCTCCGGGCTATCTGATCGCAGACGCAGACGCGGACGGTGGCAGCGCCTGCTGCCACTGTTCACCGGATGTCGCGCGTCAGACGAAGATCCGCGCGACGAAGACCCCGATACAGGCCGAGACCCCGGTCAGAATGGTCCCCCAGCAGGTATCGAGCGCCACCTGCAGCGGCGACCAGCGTTTCAGCGTCGCGAAATTGGTGAATTCATAGGTCCCATAGGCCATTGCGCCGACCACCATGCCCTCGATCAGCGCCTGTCCCGGATTGCCTCGCACCAGCGCGGGCCAGGACACCAGCCAGACAAGCCCAAGAACATAGGCCATGTAGAACACCGCCGCCGCCCCCATGCGTGGCCGGTCGCGCATCCAGTCGCCGAGATAGCGCGCGAAAAGCGGCTGCATGACATGGCGCAGCATCAAGGCATCGAGCGCCAGAAATACCAGCACCGTGACCAGATATAGAATGATGGCGATGATGACGGACATTGCCGCTCCTTCATGGCTTTTCCCTTACGGGCGGCCAACGTCCGGAGTGCGGTGCAGGTTCCCCGGACCTTGCCCGAAGCCGTGAGGCAGGCACGACCGCCGAGATCGGAAACCGGGCCATGGGGCCTGACAAGGTGCGGCTGGGCGCGCCGGTTGCGCTCTGCGCCTTGTCGGCGGGCTGGCCGCCCTGTTCCGACCGGCCATCCCCCGTCCGGTCCCCAGCCGAGAGGAGGCTAGCTTACCGCAGAGAACCGCTTGCCCCGCATGGTCGGGGCAAGGCGGGTTTCAATTCCGCGGCACGATGGCGTTTCGGGACTCCCGTCCTTGCACTTTGTCCTGCCAATGCCTTGCAAGACCGCTGGCCCGACGAAAGCCGCGCCCCCCGGGGATGTCGGATCAACGACTTCCCCTCGGCCAGCCTTCTCAGCGCAACCGGCAACTGGCGACCATGGCCGCAGCATCCGACATGGCCGCCGCTCAGTCCCGCTTCAGGACGCCCTCGAATTCACGCCATTCCCCCTTCGACATGCCCGAGGTTTCCTGCGTCACGGCCTCGCCCTTCAGCATGCGACGGATGCAGTCCATCGCCGGTCCCGAGAGGTTGACCCCGCCGATGCGGTAATCCTCGAAGGCCTTGTAGGCCACCGGCACCCAATCGGCCACGATTTCGCAGATGGTCTGCGCATAGACCCGGATCTCGTATTGCGCATGGCTGTCGGCGCGCAGGCGCAGGAAATGGAACAGATTGTGCAGATCGCATTTCCAGTACCATTGCGTGTAGATATTCGCGGGCAGGTTCATCCGCGCCAATTCGCGCGCCAGCCCCTTCTGGCCGTCCTGTCCCAGCATCGCCTCGTAATTGTCATAGCAGCGTCCGGCATCGGCTTTGAGGATCTCCAGCACCCGCGCCGCTTCCTCGCCTTCCAGAAGCTCGCCGCGGCCCTGGTTGTTCACCGTCGATTGCGCGGCCAGCGCGTCGGGGGCGGGAATGTAGAATTCACGGTCGAGGATCGAATAACGCGCCGAATATTCGTTCACATTCGCCGTGCGGTGACGGATCCATTGCCGGGCGACGAAAACCGGCAGCTTGACGTGGAACTTGACCTCGCACATCTCGAAGGGCGTCGAATGCCAGTGCCGCATCAGGTAGCGGATCAGCCCCTCGTCATTCGAGACCGCCTTGGTGCCGCGCCCGTAGCTGACCCGTGCCGCCTGACAGATCGCGGCATCGTCGCCCATGTAGTCGACCACCCGCACGAAACCGTGGTCGAGCACCGGATGGAGGGTGTAAAGCCGGGCCTCCATGCCCTCGGCCACCACCCGACGGGTCGGCGCGGTCTCGGCGCGCTGGGCCTCGATCTCGGCTAGCTGATCCTCAGTCACGGGCATCGGGCGTCCTTTCCGGCAAGCATGTGAGTCGCGGCGGACTATATATATGCCGGACGCCAAGAAAAACGGCGACATCCTGTGGCTCGTGCAGCAAGGCCCGGCGATGTTTTCCTGCAACGGCCCGCGCTCTGCGACACGCGCCCGGACGAGGAACCTGCGCTTTGATGAAAACAGGCAGATGCCGCGGCCAGCAGGCTTCGAACGGAACGGGCGCCGGGCACAGCCCCGTCGTGCCTGCCCCTCTTGGTGCCTGCGCCGACGCCCGCATCCATCAGGGCGTGGTCCTCTGCCCCCTCGCCGAGCTGCCGATCCGTCCTAGATGGCAGCGCAGAAGACGGAGGCATGCATGAAAATTCGTTACCTGCACACCATGGTCCGGGTGAAGGACCTCGAGGCATCCCTGGCGTTCTACCGCCTGCTCGGACTGACCGAGACCCGGCGGGTCGAGAATGACAAGGGCCGCTTCACCCTGATCTTCCTCGCCCCTCCCGGACAGGAAGACTGCCCGGTCGAGCTGACCTATAACTGGGACGGCGACGAGGGGCTGCCCTCGGACAGCCGTCATTTCGGCCATCTCGCCTACGGGGTCGAGAATATCTACGACATCTGCGCGCGCCTGCAGGAGGCCGGCGTGACCATCAACCGTCCGCCGCGCGACGGGCATATGGCCTTCGTGCGCAGCCCCGACAATATCTCGATCGAGCTGTTGCAGATCGGCGAGGCGCTGGCCCCGGCCGAACCCTGGGCCAGCATGCCCAATACGGGGCATTGGTAAGGTTCGCCGCCTTCCTGGCGCTTGCGCCCTTCAAGGCAGAGGCCGGCTGTCGGCTGGCCCTGCTTCTTGCTCTCGACATCTCGTCCTCGGTCGATCCGGGCGAGGACGCGCTGCAGCGGGCCGGACTGGCCGCGGCGCTGGCCGCGCCCGAGATCCAGGCCGAGTTCCTGTCGGTGCCCGAACTGCCGGTGGCCCTGGCCGTCTATGAATGGAGCGGACGCTATCAGCAGCGCGTGGTGCTGGGCTGGAGGATGATGGACAGCCCCGAGGCGATGCTCGGCGCGGCCGAGACGATTGCCGGATCGCGCCGCTCCTATGCAGCCTTCCCCACCGCGATGGGCTTCGGGCTCGGCTTCGGGGCGCGGCTGTTCGACAGCGCGCCCGATTGCGCGGCGCGGACCCTCGACATCTCGGGCGACGGCATCAACAATGACGGCTTCGGCCCCGAGCTGGCCTATCGCAGCTTTCCCTTCCAGGGCATCACGGTCAACGGTCTGGCAATCGGCGGCGGCAGCCCCAGCGATTCCGAGGTCTTCGCCTTCTACCGCGACCGGGTGATCCGGGGGCCCGGCGCCTTCGTCGAGACCGCGCGCGACTTTGCCGATTTCGAGCGCGCGATCCGGCGCAAGCTGATGCGCGAGGTCTCGGCGCGGGTCTATGGCGGGCGCCTCGCCCTGCCGCCGGGCGGTGGCTGAGCCGATGCGGCCGGGGGCCGGGGTCGCGCGCGCAGGAACAGCTCTTCTGACCCGCCCCGTATGCTGCCCGCCCCAGGGCCGCCGGCTGCCGCCGGCCACCGGGCTGGATGTCTCGGGCTGCGTCGATGCCGGGAACGATCTGCTCCAGCGCGACGGGCTGGCCCCGGCGCTGCTGCGGCCCGAGATGCAGGCCGCGTTCCGGCAGATCCCCCGGCACCGGTCGCGCTGACAATCTTCGAAGGGAGCGGCCTGCCCGATCAGAGGCTGGTCCTGTCCGAGACGGAAATCGCCAGCCCGGCGACATTGGCACGGGCGGCCGAGAGGCTGCGCCGGACCGGCAGACCCTCGCCGGAGCGGATCATGGCCATGAAGGCGGCACTTGGCCGGGGCGGCATGCTGCCGACAGAACGCAGCGACCTCTGGCTGGAGACGCTCGGTCTGACCGGCGACAGTCCCTCAACGAACGGCCGTGGCAGGTTGCGATCAGCGAGGTCAGAGCCGATGCGCAGGCGATGGGTATCGGCGCCGCGATACGCGGTCGATCCTGCCAGGGCCGATTGCGACGAGCGGGTCGATCATTCCGGGCCCGGCGGCCCCGCTGCCTGCGCCGGGATCGCCAGCGGCTTTTCCCACCTCGCAGCGGCGGTGGCGCGCAAGCTTCTACGCGAGCTGCCGAGCATGACCGCCGGACAGACCCCGCCCCTGCCCCGCAGGCCTCAGTAGATGTAGCGGATCTGATCCGACCAGTAGCGCTCCATGCGCTTCAGCGCCGCGGTGATGTCGCGCAGGCCGTCATCGTCGATGACATCGCGCGCCACCAGCCCCTCGGCATGGCGCGAGAACAGCCGACCCACGATTTCGCGGATCTCGCGGCCCTTGGGCGTCAGACGCACACGCACGGCACGGCGGTCGATCTCGCAGCGCTGATGGTGCATATAGCCTTTCTCGACGAGTTTCTTGAGATTGTAGGACACGTTCGAACCCTGATAGTAGCCCCGGGATTTCAGTTCGCCCGCGGTCACCTCGTTCTCGCCGATATTGAACAGCAGAAGGGCCTGGACCGAGTTCAGTTCCAGCACGCCGAGGCGCTCGAACTCGTCCTTGATCACGTCCAGCAGCAGGCGGTGCAGCCGCTCGACCAGGGAAAGCGCCTCGAGATAGTCGGTCATGACTTCCCGATGATCGCCCTCCGGGATGGGGGAATGGATGCTCATTTCAGTCTCCGCTGTTCGCAGTGCCGGGACAGGAATATGAAATGAGTCGCGAATATTCGGTTAAAACGCGGAAAAGGCGGGAAACTCCTAGCCCTGGGCCGGTCGCGCAGCCAGTTCGGCGACCAGAGGCGCGAAGGCTTCGGGCGCCGCCGCCTGCCCCGTAACCCATTGATAGAGGGCGTGGTCGTCCTGGGCGAGCAAAGCGTCGAAAGCCTCAAGCTCGGTCTCGTCCATGGCCGCCAGTCGGGCATCGGCATAGCCGCCGAGGATCAGGTCCATTTCCTTGGTGCCGCGCCGCCAGGCCCGGATATGCATCCGCTTGCGGCGGGACTCGGTCGACTCGGTCATCTCAGCCATGCTCCTTCAACGCCTGACGAAGCCGCTTTTCCAGCACCCCAAGCCGGTTGGCAAGCCGCGTCATGTCGGCCCGCACCGCGCGGATCTCGCCCAGGATGCTGCGCACATCGCCGGGAATGACCGCCTCGTCGGCCGGCCCCTCGAGCCCGTCGCCATGCCCGTTCAGAAGCCACATGATGGACACGTTGAGAACGCCCGCCAGCGTCTGCAGCTTGTTCGAGCGCGGCTCGCTCAGATCGTCTTCCCAGTCCTTCACGGTATCGAGCCGGACGCCCAGCCGCTTGGCCAGTTCGGTCTGGGTCATGCTCAGCGCCTCGCGCGCGGCGATCACCCGGTCGCCGAAAGTGGCCGCATCCTCGGAATACCAGTCGGCTGCGTCGGGTTCGGAAGTGCCCATCGGTGCAAGCTCCTTTCGGCAAAGCCGCTTGAACGGTTTCCTAAGGCACCCTATGAGAAAGTGACCCCAACTTCAAACCGGAGACGACCATGTCCTTCCTGTCTGCGACACTCGCGCGTGTGAAACCCTCGCCGACCATCGCGGTAAGCACCAAGGCTCGGGAACTCAAGGCCGCGGGCAAGGACGTGATCGGTCTTGGCGCGGGCGAGCCCGATTTCGACACGCCCCAGAACGTCAAGGACGCGGCCAAGGCCGCCATCGACCGGGGCGAGACGAAATACACCGCCGTCGATGGCCTGCCCGAGCTGAAAAAGGCGATCTGCGCCAAGTTCAAGGCCGACAACAATCTCGATTACGAACCGGCCCAGGTCAGCGTCGGGACCGGCGGCAAGCAGATCCTCTACAACGCGCTGATGGCGACGCTCAACCCCGGCGACGAGGTGATCATCCCCGCGCCCTACTGGGTCAGCTATCCCGACATGGTGCTGCTGGCGGGCGGCGAGCCGGTCATCGTCGAAGGCAAGATGGAGACCGGTTTCCGGATCACGCCCGAGGCTCTGGAAGCGGCGATCACGCCGAAGACCAAGTGGTTCATCTTCAACTCGCCCTCGAACCCGACCGGCGCAGGCTATACGCGCGATCAGCTGAAGGCGCTGACCGAGGTTCTGATGCGCCATCCGCATGTGCATATCATGTCCGATGACATGTATGAAAAGCTGACCTATGGCGATTTCGAATTCTGCACTCCCGCCGAAGTCGAGCCCGGGCTTTACGACCGCACCCTGACCTGCAACGGCGTCTCGAAGGCCTATGCCATGACCGGCTGGCGGATCGGCTATGCCGCGGGCCCCGCCGCCCTGATCAAGGCGATGGGCAAGATCCAGTCGCAATCGACCTCGAACCCCTGCTCGATCTCGCAATGGGCCGCACTCGAGGCGCTGACCGGCCCGCAGGATTTCATCGCGTCGAACAACGCGGTGTTCCAGCGCCGCCGCGACATGGTGGTCGAGATGCTGAACCAGGCCGAGGGCATCGACTGCCCGGTGCCCGAGGGCGCCTTCTACGTCTATCCCTCGATCGCGGGCTGCATCGGCAAGACGACGCCCGCCGGGGTGAAGATCGAGAATGACGAGGTCTTCGCGACCGCGCTGCTGGAGGAAAAGGGCGTGGCCGTGGTCTTCGGCGCGGCCTTCGGGCTGTCGCCCAACTTCCGGGTCAGCTACGCGACCTCGGATGAGGCGCTGAAAGAGGCCTGCACCCGCATCCAGGACTTCTGTGCCGGCCTGAGCTGAAATCGCGGCGCCCGCCGGCCCCCCTCAGGGGCAAGCGCGGGCGCCAGCCTCACGGCCATCAAGCCATATCGGGCGCACTCCAGACAGGAGGCCCGCCATCAGACGGCGGGCACCCAGTCGCGCGACCAGAACCGGCTCATCATCAGAACGCCCGCCAGCGCCAGCCCCGAGGCGAGCCCCAGCCAGATCCCGACGCCGCCCCAGCCGAGCCCGAATCCCAGCGCGTATCCGACCGGCATTCCCACCAGCCAGTAGCTGATCCCCGCCATCACCATCGGCACCCGGGTATCCTGAACCCCGCGCAGAAGGCCCAGCGCCATCACCTGCGCCGCATCGACCAGCTGGAACAGAGCTGCCGCCGCCAGAAGCCCGGTGCCGACGGCCATGACCGCCGCCCGGTCGGACGAGCCGGGGTCGAGGAACAGCCCGATCAGCGGCTCGGGCCAGACCAGGAAGGCCACGACCGAAACCGCCACCGCAACCCCCGACACCCCGAAGGCCGCCACCGCGCCCCGATAAAGTCCGGTCCGGTCGCGCCGGCCAAGCGCCGCACCCGCCCGGATCGTCGCAGCGTTCGACAGCCCCAGATGAACCATGAAGATCGCCGAGGTGATCTGCAGCGCAATGCCATGCGCGGCCAGCGTGACCTCGCCGATCCAGCCCATCATCACCGACGAGGCCGCGAAAAGCCCGACCTCGGCGAGGTTTGTCAGCCCGATCGGCCAGCCCAGCCGGAACACCCGCCAGAACGCCTCCCAGTCCGGACGCCAGATCCTGCGGAACAGCGCGTGCTCGGGCGTGGCCCAGAGGACGTAGACCATGACCGCAACCATCGACACCAGGTTCACGATCAGCGAGGACAGCGCCGCACCCTGCAGACCCAGCTCGGGCAGGCCGAACTTGCCGAAGATCAGCATGTAGTTGCCAAAGGCGTTGACCGCGACCGCGCCAAGCGTGATCCACAGCACCACCCGGGCGCGTTCCAGCGCCGCGAGATAGCTTTTCAGCACCATCACCACCAGCGCCGGCAACAGGCCCGGACCGCCGACGACCAGATAGT
Organism: Rhodovulum sp. MB263; assembly: GCF_002073975.1. Lineage (NCBI taxonomy): Bacteria > Pseudomonadati > Pseudomonadota > Alphaproteobacteria > Rhodobacterales > Paracoccaceae > Rhodovulum > Rhodovulum sp. MB263. Next base: position 2,218,081 of record NZ_CP020384.1, read on the forward strand.
CCTGCGCCATGGCCGACAGACCGGCGGTCTGGCCCAATGCGAGGAAGAAGCGCTCGGACATGAAGAAGACGGGCACGGTCAGCAGCCCGAAGCCGAGGCAGATCCACAGCGCCATCCGGGTCACGCGCCGGACCTGGGTCTCGTCGCCCGCTGCCGCGGCGGTCGCGATCATCGGCATCACCGCCCAGGCAAAGCCCGAAATCACCACGAACAGCACGAAGAACAGCGACGTCGCCAGCACCTCGGCCGCCAGCGCGCCGACATCGTACCAGCCGAGCATGATCGCATCGGTCAGCGAAATGCCGAATTGCGCCAGGTGGCTGCCGACAAGCGGCAGCCCGAGGGCGAGTGTCGCGCGCAGATGCGCGGACAATGAAGGGGATTGTGCGGACGTCATGCCCGGGGCATAGCCCCGCCCCGGGGCGGCGGCAAGAGCCCCGCCTTGCGGGGGTGCGTCATGCCTCGGGACGCGGCTTTCGGGCCACCATCTCGACCAGCGCCGAACGGCCGGAATGGCCCGGCCCGTCGGCCAGCTCGGTGTCGTAATCGCGCAGCATCAGGATCTCGAACCCGGCGAAGCGCTCGCGCAGGAGCGGCTCGGTATACATCTTCGCCGGATCGCCCGGCCCGCCGGTGCCGTATTCGACCTGCCGCGGCGCATAGCCCTGCAACAGGACCAGCCCGCCCGGCCTGAGCGTCCGCCGCATCCCCGCGAAGATCCGGTCCTGCGCGGCGCGGTCGCCGAACTGGATGAAGATGCCCAGAACCGCATCATAGGCGCCGGGCGCCCAGTCCCAGCGCTCGATATCGGCCTCGCAAAACGTGACGCTCACGCCACGCGCCCCGGCCAGCCGTCGCGCCTTGGCAAGCGCATTGGGCGCGGCCTCGACCGCGGTCACCTTGTGCCCCTGCCCCGCCAGCCAGACCGCGTTCCGTCCCTCGCCCTCGGCGACCGACAGCACCTGCGCGCCGGGCGGCAGCCGCGCCGCCTCGCGCGTCAGAAAGGCCGAAGGCTCGGTCCCGAACAGATAGTCGTCTCCGGCGTAACGCTCATTCCACATCGGCAGATCCTCCTGCCCGCCGATATGGCCTTCGAAACGGCCGGTGCAAGCCGGGCGGGCGCGCTCAGTCCTCGCGGCCCCGGCGCAGGTCGGGAGGCAGAGAGGTGCCGAGGATATGCTCGGCCTTGTGGATCACATGTTCGGCCCTTCCGACGATCAGCGGGTCGGGCGCATGGGCCAGCTTGGGATCCTTGCCGGGGTAGTCGAGCCCGTGCAGGAAATGGCGCATGCAGTTCAGCCGCGCGCGCTTCTTGTCATTCGACTTGATGATCGTCCAGGGCGCGTCGGCGGTGTCGGTATAGAAGAACATCGCCTCCTTGGCGTCGGTATAGTCGTCCCACTTGTCGAGGCTGGCCTTGTCGATGGGAGACAGTTTCCAGCGTTTCAGCGGGTCTGTCTCGCGTGCAAGAAACCGCCGGCGCTGTTCTTCCCGGGTCACCGAGAACCAGTACTTGAACAACCGCAGCCCCGAGCGCACCAGCATGCGTTCAAGATCGGGCGTCTGGCGCATGAATTCGAGATACTCGTTCGGGGTGCAGAACCCCATCACCCGCTCGACCCCCGCCCGGTTGTACCAGGAGCGGTCGTAGAACACCATTTCGCCCGCTGTCGGCAGCTCGCGCACATAGCGCTGAAAGAACCACTGGCCGCGCTCGTCCTCGCTGGGCTTGTTCAGCGCCACGACCCGGGCACTGCGCGGGTTGAGATGCTCCATGAAGCGCTTGATCGTGCCGCCCTTGCCGGCGGCATCGCGGCCCTCGAACAGGATCACGAATTTCTGGCCGCTCTCCTGCGCCCAGATCTGGACCTTCAGCAATTCGGCCTGCAGCCTGGCCTTCTGCGCCTCGTAGCTGCGGCGCGACATCTTCGAGCGATAGGGATATTCGCCGGTTTCGAAGCCATGGACGATATCGGCGGCGGAGACAGGCGGCGCCTCCGTCTTCGGAGCGGATGCCCGAGGGCCCGGCACCGGGGCGGCAGGCGCAGCGGCGCCCGGCCGCGCCGCCGACGCTGTCTCGGTCTCGTCTGTCTCGGTCTGCTCCGTCTCGGTTTGCTCCGTCTCGGTTTGCTCCGTGTCGGGCGAGGTCGCAGATTTCTGCGCCCCGGATGGCGGGGTGAGCGGATCCATGCATATCTCCTTCCCGGCGAGAACGGGGTCAAGTCTACCCCGACGCGGGCGAGTCGGCCCCGGAGAAACTCGGGAATCGGTTACGACGACCGCAATGCCTTCCCCAATGCCTCCGCGGTTGCCGCCCGATTGAGCGCCCTGCCCGGCCCCTGCCCGGTTTCGCGATGCGCGCCCCGGCCCGGGACGCTGGCACCCGCCGGCGGCCGCCGGGGCCCGTCGGGAACCGAGAACCTGCCGCAAGACGGCAGGCGGGCCTTTCCCCCGCCCCCCAAACCTGCGAAGATGCCCGCGAGCATCCACAAGATAGAGCGAAGAATGGCCGACGATCTGCTCTCCGGCGCCAGCCGTGACACCTATGACGCCTCCTCGATCGAGGTGCTGGAGGGGCTCGAGCCCGTCCGCAAGCGCCCCGGCATGTATATCGGCGGCACCGATGAGCGGGCGTTGCACCATCTGGTGGCCGAGGTTCTCGACAATGCCATGGACGAGGCGGTCGCGGGCCATGCCACCCGGATCGAGGTCGAGCTGCATGGCGATCATTCGGTGACGATCCGCGACAATGGCCGCGGCATCCCGGTCGATCCGCATCCGAAATTTCCCGACAAGTCCGCGCTCGAGGTGATCCTCTGCACGCTGCATGCGGGCGGCAAGTTCTCGGGCAAGGCCTATGAGACCTCGGGCGGTCTGCATGGCGTCGGCGTCTCGGTGGTGAACGCGCTCTCGGACCGGCTTCGGGTCGAGGTGGCGCGCAACCGCGAGCTGTTCGCCCAGGATTTCTCGCGCGGGGTGCCGCAGGGTCCGGTCGAGAAGCTCGGCGCCGCGCCGAACCGCCGGGGCACCACCGTCACCTTCCATGCCGACGAACAGATCTTCGGCCATCACCGCTTCCGGCCGGGGCGGCTTCTGAAGATGGTCCGCTCGAAGGCCTATCTGTTCTCGGGCGTCGAGATCCGCTGGAAGACCGCCATTGCCGATGGCGACACGCCGATGGAAGCGGTGTTCCACTTCCCCGGCGGGCTGGCCGACTACCTCAGCGAGACCCTCGAAGGGGCCTCGACCTATGCCGAGCGCCCGTTCTCGGGCAAGGTCGGCTTTCAGGAGAAGTTCGGCCAGCCCGGCTCGGTCGAATGGGCGGTGAACTGGACGCCCTCGCGCGACGGCTTCATCCAGTCCTATTGCAACACCATCCCCACCCCCGAGGGCGGCACCCATGAGGCGGGCTTCTGGTCGGCGATCCTGAAGGGGCTGCGGGCCTATGGCGAGCTCACCAACAACCGCAAGGCCGCCCAGATCACCCGCGACGACCTGATGACCGGCGGCTGCGCCATCGTCTCAACCTTCATCCGCGAACCCGAATTCGTCGGCCAGACCAAGGACCGCCTCGCCACCACCGAGGCCCAGCGCATGGTCGAGGGCGCGGTGCGCGACCATTTCGACAACTGGCTGGCCTCGGATACCAAGGCCGCGGGCGCGATCCTCGATTTCCTCGTGCTGCGCGCCGAGGAGCGGCTGCGCCGCCGCGCCGAAAAGGAAACCCAGCGCAAATCAGCCACCAAGCGGCTCAGGCTGCCGGGAAAGCTGGTCGACTGTTCGGCCACCAATCGCAGCGGCACGGAACTCTTCATCGTCGAGGGCGACTCGGCCGGCGGCTCGGCCAAGATGGCGCGCGACCGCAAGACCCAGGCGTTGTTGCCGCTCAGGGGCAAGATCCTGAACGTGCTGGGCGCGGCCTCGTCCAAGCTCGGCTCGAATGCCGAGATCAACGATCTGACCCAGGCGCTGGGGACCGGGCTCGGCACGCGCTTCAACATCGACGATCTGCGCTATGACAAGGTCATCATCATGACCGATGCCGATGTCGACGGCGCCCATATCGCGTCGCTCCTGATGACCTTCTTCTTCACCCAGATGCGCCCGCTGATCGACCAGGGCCACCTTTACCTCGCCTGCCCACCGCTGTTCCGCCTGACACAGGGGCCGAAACGGATCTATGCGCTTGACGAGGCCGAAAAGGAGATGTGGCTGGCCAAGGGTCTGGGCGGCAAGGGCAAGATCGACGTCAGCCGGTTCAAGGGGCTTGGCGAGATGGATGCCAAGGACCTGAAGGAAACCACCATGGATCCGGCCTCGCGCAAGCTGATCCGGGTCTCGATCGACGAGGACGAGCCCGGAGAGACCGCCGATCTGGTCGAGCGGTTGATGGGCAAGAAACCCGAGCTGCGCTTCCAGTATATCCAGGAGAATGCCCGCTTCGTGCAGGAGGTCGACATCTAGCCGCCCCGTCCGGAGGAACCGCCCAGCCGACGGCACGGGGAAGGCGCGCTCAGGCTTCCAGCTCGGCATCCCAGTAGAGGAAATCGAGCCAGCTCGCATGAAGATAGTTCGGCGGGAACTTGCGGCCGATATCGCGCAGGTCGCCCGCCCCCGGACGCCGGGGCGCGCGGCGCAGCGTCATGCCCGCCTGACGCAGGCTTTTCGAGCCCTTGCGCAGATTGCAGCGCGAACAGGCCGCGACCACATTCTCCCAGCTGGTGATGCCGCCGCGCGCGCGCGGCACCACATGGTCGAAGGTCAGATCGCCCCGCGAGCCGCAATACTGGCAGGTGAATTCGTCCCTCAGAAAAAGATTGAAGCGCGTGAAAGCCACGCGCCTCTGCGGTTTGACATAGTCTTTGAGAACGACAACGGAGGGTATTCGGATCGTCCTGGTCGGACTTCGGACCACCTGGTCATATTCGGCCACGATATCGACCCGGTGAAGGAAGGCCGCCTTGACCGCCTCCTGCCAGGGCCAGAGCGACAGCGGATAGTAGGAGAGTGGCCGGTAATCGGCGTTCAGAACAAGCGCCGGATGCTGCCTGAGGGAGCCCGGCTCCCGTACGAATGAAGTCCTGAAATCGCCGTCCATCCTGATCGTCAGCCTCTGCCCCGTCCGCCTGCCCGGCCACGGGACGGGACGAGCCCGTCCCTTGCCATGCTTTTGACTATATATGGCGTTCGCCACCTGACAAGCCCCGCAGATGCGGTGGCCCGATGGCGGCTGACTACAGCGGCTTCGTAACGTCGTTGTGACGATCGTTTTGGCCGCCGGAAAGATCTGCGCCCAAAAAACAGGCAAGCAGTCGCATCGTCGGTCAGCGCCGGCCCCCGGGTTTGTCCGGACGGCCAGGGGATGGGCAGGCCGCGACGCAAGCGGCCTGCCCGGAAAGGCTTACCAGCTGGTCAGCACGGCGCCGTCGTATTTCTCGTCGATGAAAGCCTTCACCTCGGGGCTGTGATAGGCCTCCACCAGAGCCTCGACCCAGGGCTTGTCCTGATCGCCGTCGCGCACCACGATGATGTTCACATAGGGGTTGTCGGCGGATTCCATCGCGATGGCGTCGGTTTTCGGGCTGAGCCCGGCCGCGATGGCGTAATTGGTGTTGATCACCGCGATCTCGGCATCGGCAAGCGCGCGCGGCAGTTGCGCCGCGTCGAGTTCGAGGAATTTCAGTCCCTTGGGGTTGTCCTCGATGTCGAGCGGGCTCGGCACGAGCCCCGTGCCCTCGGCCAGCTTGACCAGCCCGAGCTCCTGCAGGAGCAACAGCGCCCGTCCGCCATTGGTCGGGTCGTTCGGGATCGCGACCCGGGCCTTTTCGGGCAGATCGGCCAGATCCTCGATCTTGTCGGAATAGATCCCCATCGGCGTGGTGATGGTGGTCGCGATCTCGACCAGATCGAAACCGCGATCCTTGATCTGGTTCTCGAGATAGGGACGGTGCTGGAAGCTGTTGGCGTCGAGATCGCCATCGGCCAGCGCCTGGTTCGGCACCACATAGTCCGAGAATTCGACGATATCGACGGTCAGGCCGGCAGTCGCGGCGACCTTGGCGACCTCTTCCATGATCTCGGCATGCTCGCCGGGCGAGACGCCGACACGGATGTCATCGGCAAAGGCTGTACCGGCGGACAGCGCGAGGGCGGAAACGAGTGGGATCAGACGCAGCATCGGAAGGGTCCTTTCTTGTCTGCGGGAGCTCTTCGGAAAATCAGTGGCCGCGATTGCGCGGCGCGCGGCGATCGACCCGCGCGGCGATCCATTCGCCGAAAGATTGCACGAGCTGGACCATCACGATCAGGATCACGACGACGGCCAGCATAACGTCGGGCATGAAGCGCTGATAGCCGTAGCGGATGCCCAGATCGCCCAAGCCCTCGCCGCCGACCGCACCGACCATGGCGGAATAGCCGATCAGGCTGACAACGGCGAGCGTGAGACCCAGGACGATGCCCGGCAGCGACTCGCGCAGCAGCACCTTGCGGATGATCTGCAACGGCGTCGCCCCCATCGCGCGCGCAGCCTCGATCAGCCCGGCATCGACCTCGCGGATGGCATTCTCGACAAGCCGCGCGATGAAGGGCGTGGCGGCGATGGTCAGGGGCACGATGGCGGCATCGGTGCCGATCGAGGTGCCGACCAGCGCCCGGGTGAAGGGGATGATCGCGACCACGAGGATGATGAAGGGCACCGAGCGCGCGGCATTGACGACAAGCCCCAGCACCTTGTTCACCAAGGGTGCGGACAACAGCTCGCCACGTTGCGACGTGGCCAGGAACACCCCCAGCGGCAGCCCGAACAGCGTGCCCAGAACGGCTGCGGCCGAGACCATGTAAAGCGTCTGCAGCGTGGCCTCGATCAGAAGCGCGATCAGGTTAGCGGACATAGCCAAGCACCTCCGTCGACAGGCCGTGGCGGTTGAGATAGTCGCGCGCCTCGGCCCCGCGCGCGGCATCGACCGAGATCAGCAGGTTGCCGAAGGGATGCGGGCCGATCTCCTCGATGGCGCCGGCGAGGATATTGACCGAGATCCCGCGCTCGGCCGTCATCCGGGCCAGCATCGGATCGGTCGCATGGGCGCCCGCGAAGGTCACCCGCAGAACCTCTTCGGCCTCGCCGCCCGGCCGGGTCCCGAGCAGACGGCCCGAGACGAAGCGCGGCAGCGTGATGCCGGTCACCCCCGACAGGAAGGAGCGCGTCGTCGGATGCTGCGGCGCGACGAAGACGTCATAGGTCGGGCCTGCCTCGACGATCCGGCCCTGATCGATCACCGCCACATGGCTGGCGATGTCGCGCACCACGGCCATTTCATGGGTGATCAGCAGGATCGTCAGGCCCAGATCGCGGTTGATGTCGCGCAGCAGCGCAAGCACAGTCTGCGTGGTCTCGGGATCGAGCGCCGAGGTCGCCTCGTCCGAGAGCAGCACCTTGGGCCGGGTGGCCAGCGCCCGGGCGATGCCCACCCGCTGTTTCTGCCCGCCCGACAGCTCGGCCGGATAGCGGTCGGCCTGCGCCTCGAGCCCGACCCGGGCGATCAGATCCCCGACCCGGCTCCGGATCTCGGCCGAGGCCACGCCCGCGATTTCCAGCGGCATCGCGATATTGCCATGGACCGTGCGCGAGGCCAGCAGGTTGAAATGCTGGAAGATCATCCCGACATCGCGGCGGATCGCCCGCAGCGCGGAGCCGCGCGCCCGGCCGACATCCTTGCCGCCCACGCTGACCACGCCCTCGCTTGGCCGCTCAAGCCCGTTGACCATGCGCAGAAGCGTCGACTTGCCCGCGCCCGAGCGACCGATGATGCCGCAGATCTCGCCCGGGGCCACCGTCAGGGACACATCCTGCAACGCCGTCACCCGGCCCTTGGCCCCGCCGGCAAAGAACTTGCCGACATTCTCAAAACTGATCGTCGCCCCGGTCATGGCGTTCCGTTTCACTGTCTTTTCATCGGCCGTCGGGTGCCCCAAAGCCGGGCCGGGTGCAACCCCGCAGAGCCGATAGCGGCCAATTAAAAACCCCGTCCCGTTCCGCGGTGACCGGCCGAGTGATCGTTCCGCGTGCCCCACCCCCGCCGCGCGGCGCGTTCCGCGGCCTTCGCGCCCACCCGGCCGGCGTTCCGTCCGCGCCGTCTTCCGCCCCGGATCGGGCCCGCAGGAAGCCGGTTGAAAAGGCCGCCGCGATCGTGTCCTTTGGCGCCGAGCGAAAAGGAGACCAGACGTGACCATCCCGATGACGCGCCGCGCCGCACTTGCCGGGGCCCTTGCCCTCACCGCCCTGCCCGCCGCGGCCCAGGAGGCCTGGCCCACCGCGCCGATTCATGTCTATGTCGGTTTCCCGGCCGGGTCCTCGCCCGACACGCTGACCCGGATCATCACCGAGCCGCTGGCAGAGCGGCTCGGCCAGCCGGTCGTGGTAGAGAACAAGCCCGGCGCGGGCGGCGTGATCGGGGTGCAGCAGATGCTGGCCAATGCCGGCGATGGCCTCAGCTTTGCCACCACCATCAACGGCCCGCTGACCACCGCCGCCCGGCTGATGCCATCGACGGGCTATGACGCAACCACCGATATCGCGCCGGTGACGCTGATCGCGACCTCGCCGCTGGTCCTGGCGGTTTCGGCCAGCTCGGATTTCACCGATCTCGAAAGCTTCGTCGCCGCGGCCGGAACCGAGCCCGAGTTTCTCAGCTACGGCTCGGTCGGCCAGGGATCGGGCGCGCATCTGACCGCCGAGCTCTTTGCCGATGCCGCGGGCGTCAGCCTGCTGCACATCCCCTTCGCCAGCTATGCCGAGATCACCACCTCGATCGTCGGCGGCGAGATCGATGCAGGCTTCATGGCGCCTTCGGCCGCGCTGCCGCAGGTCGAGGCGGGCCGGATGCGCCTGCTGGGCATCACCTCGGCCGAACCCTTCCCGCAAGCGCCCGACGTGCCCGTCCTGGCCGGGCGGGCCGGGCTGCCCGCCGATTTCCGGGCCGAGCTCTGGAACGCCTTCATCGCGCCTGCCGGGACCGACCCGGCGGTGATCGCGCGGCTGAATACCGAGATCGGGGAGATCCTCGCCGATCCCGAGGTGCAGCAGAAACTCCTGGCCATCGGCTGGCAGGCCGCGCCGGGCACGCCCGCGGATCTGGCCGAGCGGATCTCGGCCGATACCGCGATGTGGGGCGCGGTGATCGACCGGGTCGAAGCCCAGCCCTGAGGCCGCCCCGATGCAGAAGGACTGGCCCGACATCCTCGGCGGCCTCACGCTGGCCGCGCTTGGCGCGGCGGCGGCGGGCTGGGCCCTTGCGCATTACGATATCGGCAGCCTGCGCCGGATGGGGCCGGGCTTCTTCCCGGTGGCGCTCGGCACGCTTCTGACCGGGCTCGGGCTGGCCATCGCCCTGCCCGCGCTCGGACGGCAGGCAGGCCCCCGGCCCGGCTTCGAGCCCTGCGCGGTGCTGGCGGTGCTGGCCGCGATCCTCGTCTTCGGCCTCGGGCTGTTCCGGATCGGCCTTGTCGGCGCGACCGCGGCGGCGGTTCTGATCGCCACGCTGCCCGCCCCCCATCCCGGCCGTGTCTGGCGCCTGGTGCTGGCCCTGGCGATCTCGGCCCTGACCGTGCTTGTCTTCGGCCTCGGGCTTCGGATGAACATCCCGCTCTGGCCGCGCCTCTCATGACCACCTGGGAGGGCCTTATGCACGGCATCGGCTTTGCGCTTCAGCCCGGGGTGCTGGTCTATTGCGTCCTCGGCGTGGTGCTGGGCACCTTTGTCGGCGTGCTGCCCGGCATCGGCGCGATGGCGGCGATCTCGCTTCTGCTGCCGATCACATATTACATCACCCCCGAAGCCGCGCTTATCATGCTGGCGGGCGTCTATTACGGCGCACAGTACGGCGGCTCGGTCGCCTCGATCCTGATGCGCCTGCCAGGCACGCCGCAATCGGCGGTGACCTCGCTCGACGGCTATCCGCTGGCGCGCGAGGGCCGCGCGGGCGTGGCCCTCTTCACCGCCATGGCCTCGTCCTTCGCGGGCTCGCTGATCGGCATCGCGGTGCTGGTGACGCTGGCGGGCTGGCTGTCGCGCGCGGCCACGGCCTTCGGGGCGGCCGATTACGCCGCGATGATGATCCTCGGGCTGGTCGCCGCCTCGACCATCGGCTCGACAAGCCCGGTCAAGAGCTTCGCCATGGTCGTGCTGGGGCTTTTGCTGGGCTGTGTCGGCACCGATGTCAATTCCGGCGTCCAGCGCTTCACCTTCGGCCGGACCGAGCTGCTGGACGGCATCAACCTCGTGGCGCTGGCGATGGGGCTGTTCGGCGTGGCCGAGCTGATCGCCAATGTCCGCGACCCCGACCGGCAGGGCGTGACCGAAAGGATCGGGCTGCGCGGGCTGATGCCCCGGCGCGACGATCTGCGGCGCCTGCCCGGCCCGATCCTGCGTGGCGGCGCGCTTGGCAGCTTCTTCGGCGCGCTGCCGGGCACCGGCTCGACGCTGTCCTCCTTCCTGGCCTATGCGCTGGAACGCCGCGTCTCGCGCCGCCCCGAGCGGTTCGGCAAGGGCGCGATCGAGGGTGTCTCGGCACCCGAGGCCGCCAACAATGCCGCCGCGATCTCGGCCTTCGTGCCGACGCTGACGCTTGGCATTCCGGGCGATCCGATCATGGCGCTGATGCTGGGCGCGCTGGTCATTCACGGGATCCAGCCGGGGCCCCTGATGCTCGAGGCCCGGCCCGAGATGTTCTGGGGGCTGGTGGCCAGTTTCGGGATCGGCAACCTGCTGCTTCTGATCCTGAACCTGCCGCTGATCGGGATCTGGGTCTCGATGCTGCGCATCCCGTTCCGCTGGCTCTACCCGGCGATCCTCGTCTTCCTCTGCCTTGGGGTCTATTCGGTCCGCGGGCTGACATTCGACATCCTCGCGGTCGCGGCCATCGGCCTGGCAGGCTATCTGCTGGCTCTGGCGCGGTTCAGCCCGGCGCTTCTGCTGCTGGGCTTCGTGCTCGGCCCGCTGATCGAGACCAATCTGCGGCGCGCGATGCTGATCGGCCGGGGCGATCCGATGATCTTTCTCGAACGCCCCATCGCGGCCGGTTTCGTGCTGGCGACGGCGGGGCTTCTGGTGCTGGCGCTGTGGCAGGCCTGGCGGCGGCGGGCGGCGCGCCGGAGAGGCTGAGCCTCAGCTTTCGTCCTCGAACATGTCGCCCTGGCTGTCGGTTCCGTCCTCGTCTTCCGAACCGGGCATCGGGCGGCTGTCGAGCAGACCCGCAGCGCGCAATTCGCGCAGGCCCGGCAGATCGCGGGCGCTTTCCAGCCCGAAATGATCGAGAAAGGCCTCGGTCACGACATAGGTCACGGGCCGGCCGGGGGTCATCCGGCGCCGGCCGAAACGGATCCATTCCAGATCCAGCAGCTGATCGACGGTGCCGCGGCTGACCGAGACGCCGCGGATCTCCTCGATCTCGGCCCGCGTCACCGGCTGGTGATAGGCGATGATCGCCAGCGTCTCGATCGCGGCCCGCGAGAGCTTGCGCATCTCGACGGTTTCCTTCTGCATCAGGAAGCCCAGATCGGGGGCGGTGCGGAAGGCCCAGGCCTCGCCCACCCGCACCAGATGCACTCCCCGCCCCTCATAGCGGCGTGCAAGCGTCTCGAGCGCACGCGCGGCATCGCAGCCATGCGGCATGCGGGCGTTCATCTCGGCCACCCGCACCGGCTCGGCCGAGGCAAAGAGAATGGCCTCGACCATGCGCTCCTGCTCGGCCGCGGGCGGCGCCTCGAACAGGCTGGCCTCGGCGTCCTCTTCGGTCTCGGGCGGGCGGCTCATCAATGCGGCTTCCGGCGGATCTGGATCGGGGCGAAGGTCTCGGACTGGCGCAGTTCGAGCTGGCCCTGCTTGACGAGCTCGAGCGAGGCCGCGAAATGCGCGGCGGTGGCCGAGCGGCGACGGACGGGATCGGCCTGCCAGCCCTCGGGCAGCCAGCTCGAAAGGTCGATCCAGTCCCCGGCATAGCCGATCAGCCCGCGCATCCGCTCCAAAGCCTCTTCCATGGTATAGACCGCCTCGCGATCCAGCGCATAGGGCCGGAAATCGTCGCGGGTGCGGATCCGGGCATAAGCCTGCATCAGATCGAGCAACGTCGCGGTATATTGTACCCGGCGCACCCGCTCGACGCCTTCGGGCAGGCCGCGCACGAAGAAGTCGCGGCCCTTCTGATCGCGCCCCATCAACCGTGCCGCGACGCCCCGCATCGCCTCGAGCCGTTCCAGCTGGAAGGCCAGATGCGCGGCCAGATCCTCGGCCGAGGGGCCGTCCTCGGTCGGGTCGGGCGGCAGCAGCAGCCGCGATTTCAGGAAGGCCAGCCAGGCCGCCATCACCAGGTAATCAGCGGCCAGCTCGATCCGGAGGCTCTTGGCGGTCTCGACGAAGGCCAGATACTGCTCGGCCAGATGCAGAACCGAGATCCTGCGCAGATCGACCTTCTGGGTCCGGGCCAGCGTCAGCAGCATGTCGAGCGGCCCCTCGAAACCGTCGACATCGACAATCAGCGCCTCGGCCGCCTGCCGCGCGGCGACATCCTCGGCCTCGGCGGCACCATCCGTCGGACAGACGGGAGGCTCAGCCATGGGCGGCCGTCCCCAGCAGCCCGTGAAGCTCGGCCAGGGCAACGGCCGGATCGAACGGCTCTGGCGGACGACGGCAGGCCAGCGCCCGGGCGGCGCGCTCTGCGGCCGGCCCGGTCAGCGTGCCGCAGGCCCCGGCAACCTCGGCCATCTCATCCATATCGCCATTGCAATGCAGAACCGCGTCGCAGCCCGCCGCTATCGAAGCCCGGCTGCGTTCGGCGATGCCGCCGCTCAGCGCCTGCATCGAGACATCATCCGACATCAGGAAGCCGCCGAACCCGATCTCGTCGCGGATCGCCGCGATGGCCGCAGGCGAGACGGTGGCAGGGCGGTCGGGATCGAGCGCGTCATAGACGACATGGGCCGTCATCGCCATCGGCTGGTCCGAGAGCGCGCGGAAGACCGAGAAATCGGTGGCCTGCAGCTCCTGCGCTCCGGTCTTGACCCGGGGCAGATGCAGATGGCTGTCGGCGCTGGCCCGGCCATGGCCCGGGATATGCTTGATCACCGGCAGAACGCCGCCCGCAAGCAGCCCCTCGGCCGTGGCCCGGGCACAGGCGATCACCAGGGAGGGATCGGTCCCGTAACAGCGGTTCTTCAGGATCTCATGGGTCTCGGGGCGCGCGATATCGGCCACAGGCGCGCAATCGACATCGATGCCGAGCACAGACAGTTCGCAGGCGATCAGCCGGGCGCGCAGATACATCGAGCGCGCGGCGCCCTCCGGCCCCGCGGCCGCGATCTGGTCGAACGCAGGCGCCCAGCTGCGCCAATGCGGCGGGCGCAGGCGCTGGACGCGGCCGCCCTCCTGATCGATCAGGATCGGCGCGTCGCGGCCCACGGTCTGCCGCAGATCCCGGGTCAGGCGGCGAAGCTGGTCGGGATCGGCGACATTGCGGGCGAAGAGGATGAAGCCGAAGGGTCGGGTCTCGGCGAAGAAGGCCTGTTCGGCCGGTGTCAGGGCCAGACCGGAACAACCGGCGATGAAAGCCCCGAGACCGTCGCTCACCGCGCCACCACCGGAATGCAGTCCGCACCCTCGGCCGAGACCGCCGCGCAGAACCGCCGCGCCGCCGCCATGTCGGCAAAGCCCGAGGCACGCAGCCGGAAGAAGGTCCTGCCGCCGCGGTCGACGGTCTGGATCACACGGGTCTTGTCAGAGAAGAAACCGGCAAAGCTGCGCTGACCCGACAGGCTGTCCCAGACCCCGCGGGCCTCGTCGCCGCTGTCGAAGGCGCCAAGCTGCACAAGCGCGGTCCCGGGCGGGATGCTGGCGGCCGCGACCTCGGTGGGTGCGGGGGCATCCATCGCGGCTCGGGCCGAGGCAATGGCGGCGCGGGTCGCCAGGTCTTCCTGCGGCCGGGCCGCCGGGCGCGGCGACTGGCGCAGCGCACCCTGAGGCAGCGGCAGGGCCTCGGTTTCGGCTTCGGCCGTGCCCGGTTCCGCCTCTGCCTCTGCCGCGCCAGCGGCCAGATCGGCATCGGCGGCATCGAACACCGCCCCGCCAGCGGCATCGGATGCGGGCATATCGGAAAGGTTGAGCGCGGCCAGAACCGGCTCGGACGCATCCGCACCCGGATCTGCGGCCAGATCCGAGGACAGGGCGGCAGCGGGCTGCGGCACGATCACCGGCCGGTCATCCCCGGCCAGATCGACCGGCGCGGGCGCGAGGCGCAGCATGTCGGGCGGCGGCGCGGCCTCGCCCTCGGCGGCCACGCGGTTGACCGCAAGCCCCTGATGCTCGGCCTGACGCCCGCCGGGATCGTCGGGCGCGATCCGCATCGGCCCTTCAAGCGCGCGGATCACCGGCACACCGCTGACATCGCGGACCACGATCTGATAGCCCCAGACGAACAGCCCGGCCACGAGGGTCAGCGAGACCAGGCCACCGGCCCAGTTCACCATCGTCCTGAGGGAAGGTGCGGGGTCATGCCCGCCCGCCCCGCGCATCGCGTCGAAATCGATTTCTGCCATTGCCGCCTCGTTTCCGGGCGTGCGAAATCGCCCGGTATGGTTCTTGCCTGTGCCGCTCTGGCCTGATTGCGCCTTGTTTTTCAGCGCATTTCATCGACCGGAGTGACGCCGAGAATACCAAGACCGGCGGAAATGACAACGGCCACGGACCGGGCCAGGGCGATTTTGGCCTGACTTGTGGCCGTGTCGCCCTCCTGCAGGAAGCGCAATTCGGGCAATTCGTTGCCGCGGTTCCAGAGCGCGTGCAGCTCGGAGGCCAGTTCGTAAAGATAGAAGGCGACCCGGTGCGGCTCGTTGGTGCGGGCCGCGATCTCGATCAGGCGCGGCCATTCAGCGAGCTTCTTCGCCACCGCGATCTCGGCCTCGTGGTCGAGCTTCGTCAGATCGGCCGCAGCCAGCGTCGCATCATCGGCGGCAATGCCCGCCTCGGCGGCCTTGCGCAGCACCGAACAGACGCGGGCATGGGCATATTGCACATAGAAGACCGGGTTGTCCTTCGACTGCTCCAGCACCTTGTCGAAATCGAAATCCAGAGGCGCGTCATTCTTGCGGGTCAGCATGACGAAACGGGTCACGTCGCGGCCGACCTGCTCGACCACGTCGCGCAGCGTCACATAGGTGCCCGCGCGTTTCGACATCTTGAAGGGCTCGCCGTTCTTCCAGAGCTTCACCAGCTGGATCAGCTTGATGTCGAGCGGCACCCGGCCCTCGGACAGCGCCGCGACGGCGGCCTTCATCCGCTTGACATAGCCGCCATGATCGGCGCCGAGAATATCGATCAGCTGGTCGAAGCCGCGCCCCACCTTGTCATAGTGATAGGCGATGTCGGGGGCGAAATAGGTCCAGGACCCGTCCGACTTCATCACCGGCCGGTCGACGTCGTCGCCATGCGCGGTCGAGCGGAACAGGGTCTGCTCGCGCGGTTCCCAGTCGTCCGGGGTCTTGCCCTTCGGCGGTTCGAGCACGCCCTCGTAGATCAGCCCCATGCCTTTCAGCCGGTCCAGCGCCGCCTCGATCTTGCCGGTGCCGTAAAGCGCCTTTTCCGACGAGAAGACGTCCATCGTGACGCCAAGCGCCGCCAGATCCTCGCGGATCATCTGCATCATCATCTCGGTGGCAAAAACGCGGATATCGGCCAGCCAGTCCTCTTCGCCCTTGTCCAGAAGGCTGTCGCCGTATTTCTCCTTCAGCGCCGCGCCGACGGGGATCAGGTAATCGCCCGGGTAAAGCCCCTCGCGGATCTCGGGCTCGAGCCCGTTGGCCTCGCGGTAGCGCTCATAGGCCGAGCGCGCCAGCACATCGACCTGCGCGCCCCCATCGTTGATGTAATATTCGCGCGTCACGTCCCAGCCGGCAAAATCCAGCAGGCTGGCCAGCGCATCGCCCACCACCGCACCGCGGACATGGCCCACATGCATCGGCCCCGTCGGGTTGGCCGAGACGAATTCGATATTGACCTTCTGCCCGGCACCGAGGGCCGAGCGGCCGAAATCGCCCCCCTGCCCCAGCACCTTCGCCACCAGTCCCTGCCAGACCCCGGGAGCAAGCCGCAGGTTCAGGAAACCGGGGCCAGCCACTTCGGCACTGGCGATGCGCGAATCGGCGGCCAGCCGGGCGGCCAGCGCCTCGGCGATGTCGCGCGGCTTCCGCCCGGCGGGCCTGGCCAGCACCATCGCGGCATTGGTGGCCATGTCGCCATGGGCGGCATCGCGCGGCGGCTCGACGGCGACATTCGAGAGATCGAGGCCCGCAGGCAGCGCGCCATCGGCCACCATCGCGTCGAGACAGTCGATCACCAGCGCGCGCAGATCGTTGAAGAGGTTCATGGTCGGTCCCTTTCGGCTGGCCTGCGGTTTATCATGGCGGCGCGCGGGGTCAACGGGCGTGGGGCCGCCCGCGATCAGACCCGGCGTGCAGGCAGGGCGGCACCGGTCAGCCGGGCATGTTCCTCCATCGCGAAGCGGTCGGTCATGCCCGCGATGTAATCGGCCACGATCCTGGCCAGCGCGGTCTCGCCCTTTGCCGCGGCGACATCCTCGCGCCACTTCGCGGGCAGGTATTCGGGATGGGCCAGATAGAGCGGGAAGAGCTCGCGCACGATTTCCGTCACCTCGGTGCGCATCTTCACCACCGAGGGCGCGCGATACATGCGATGGAACAGGAACGAGCGGATCTCGCGCAGGCCGTCGTAAAGCGCGGGCGAGAAACCGATCACCGGGCGGCCCAGCGCCCGGACCCCGGCCGCGCTCGACGGGGCCGCCTCGGCCAGCGCGACGCGGGCACCGTCGATGACATCGCTGACCATCACCCCGAAGAAACGCCGGAGCGCCTCGTGGCGGCGGCGCTTGGCGTCGATCCCGGGCGCGACCGCATCGACCTCGGCAAAGCAGGCGCCCAGCAGCGGCAGTTCGGCCAGCTCGGACTCGGTGAAGAGCCCGGCCCGAAGCCCGTCATGCAGGTCGTGATTGTTGTAGGCGACATCGTCGGCAATGGCCGCGACCTGGGCCTCGGCGCCGGCATGGGTGTGCAGTTCCAGATCGTGGCGGGCATCGTACTCGGCCAGCGCATAGGGCAGCGGGCGCGGCACCGGGCCGTTATGCTTGGCGATGCCCTCCAGCGTCTCCCAGGTCAGGTTCAGCCCGTCGAAATCGGCGTAATGCCGCTCCAGCCGGGTGACGATCCGGATCGCCTGGGCATTGTGATCGAAGCCGCCGAAAGGCGCCATCAGCTCGGCCAGCGCATCCTCGCCGGTATGGCCGAAAGGCGTATGGCCCAGATCATGCGCGAGCGCCACCGCCTCGGCCAGTTCCACGTTCAGCCCCAGCGCATTGGCCATGGTCCGCGCCACCTGCCCGACCTCGATCGTATGGGTCAGCCGGGTGCGGAAGCTGTCGCCCTCATGGACGACGAAGACCTGGGTCTTGTGCATCAGCCGCCGGAAGGCGGAACAATGGATGATCCGGTCGCGGTCGCGCTGGAAACAGGACCGGAAGGCGCTTTCCTGCTCGGGGTAGAGCCGCCCGCGGCTTTCCGAAGGTTTGCATGCATAAGGCGCCAGCATTGCCGCTCCGTCGCTTGTTCCCGTCACATCTGCCCATATATTCAAGGGGGACCGGAATTGACATGAGGGATTTCACTTAAGATGGACCTGACGCTTCCGCCCAGAGTCACCGAGCGCGCCTATGCGCGCCTGTCCGAAATCGGCGCCGCGAAACAGGGCAAGGCGCTCAGGGTCGCCGTCGAGGGGGGCGGCTGTTCGGGATTTCAGTACGCGATCACGCTGGACGACCCCGCCGAGGACGATCTCGTGCTGGAAGGCGCGGGCGAGAAGGTGGTGGTCGATTCGGTCTCGCTGCCCTTCCTGCAAAACGCGACCATCGACTTCAGCAAGGAACTGATCGGCGCCAAATTCGTTATAGACAATCCGAACGCCACCAGCTCCTGCGGCTGCGGCACCTCGTTCTCGATCTGACCTCCGGCCGCGCCGGAGGCCCCGAAAGGCGGATATGGACGGCATCACCCAGCTCGTGCCGCGCGACCGGTTCCTGCCGCTCTGCCCATGCGAAACCCGCGCGGGCGAGAGGCGCCGCGCGGGGATAGAGATCGAATTCGGCGAGCTGACGGAGGCAGAGGCCGCCGATGTCGTGGCCCGGACGCTGGGCGGTACGCCCCGCGAGATCGCCGCCCATGATTTCGAGGTCGAGACGCCCGGTCTCGGCCGGGTCTCGATCTGCCTCGACACCTCCTTCCGCGACAAGGCCGGCAGCGCCCTGACCGATCTGGGACTGCAGCTCGGCCGCGCCGTGGTGCCGGTCGAGGTGGTGACCCCGCCGCTGCGTCCCGATCAGCTGCCCGAGGCCGAGCGCCTGCGCGGGGCGCTGCGCGCCGCCGGGGCCCGGGGCAGCCGCGAAGGCGTCTTTCTGGGCTTCGGGCTGCATCTCAACCCCGAGATCCCGGGGCAGGACGCGGCCGATCTGCTGCCCGTGATCCGCGCCTTCGCGCTGATCGAGGACTGGCTCCGGAAGGCCGATCCCATCGATCCGTCGCGGCGGGTCCTGCCCTTCGTCGATCCCTATCCGCGCAGCTTCGTCGACCGGCTGGCCGCCGCCGGGGGAGACTGGACGCTGGAGGCCTTGCTCGACGCCTATCTGGGCGAGACCCCGACCCGCAATCGCGGGCTCGACATGCTGCCCTGCCTCGCGCATCTGGCGCAGGACCGGGTGGCGCAGGCGCTCGGGCCGGGCGCGGCCGCGATCGGCGCCAGGCCCACCTTCCATTACCGCCTGCCCGACTGCCGCATCGACGAACCGGGCTGGCGGCTGGCCTATGAATGGAACCGCTGGGTCATGGTCGAGCGGCTGGCCGCCGATACCGCCGCGCTGGAAGAGCTGGCCGCGGACTGGCTCGAGTACCGCGCCGCGCTGACCACCACCCGGTCGGACTGGTTCGCGCATCTCGACCGGGTTCTGTGCAAACTGGAACTCTGGGACGGCTCATGTGGCAAAGACGGCAAGACCGGCCCCTGATCGCGGTGACGACCTCGGCCCGCTCGGGCTGGCGGGTCTTTCCGCTGGTGGCGTTCAGCCTCTGGCTTGCGGGCGGGCGCGGCGTGCGCTGGGGCACCGGGCGCAGCGCCGATATCGACGGGGTCGACGGGCTGATCATCGGCGGCGGCGACGACATCTCGCCCGATCTCTACGGCATGCAGCTGGTGACCTCGGCCCGGCTCGATCCCGCGCGCGACGCGCTGGAGCGCCGCCTCGTCGAGGCCGCCATCGCCCGCGGCAAGCCGGTGCTGGGCATCTGCCGCGGTGCGCAGATGCTGAACGTGGCGCTTGGCGGCACGCTCGATCAGGACGCCTATGGCACCTATACCGCCTCGAAACGGGTCTGGACCATCCTGCCGCGCAAGGCGGTGACGGTCTGCCCCGGCACCCGGCTGGCCGAGATCGCCGGTCCGGATCCGATGCGGGTCAATGCGCTGCATTCCCAGGCGGTGGCCCGGCTCGGTTCCGATCTCGAGGTTGCCGCCCGCGACCGGGGCGGTATGGTGCAGGCGGTCGAGCGTCGCCGCGATCCCTTTGCGCTGGGGGTGCAATGGCATCCCGAGCATCTGTTCTATGCCCGGCGCCAGCGCGCGATCTTCGCCGCGCTGGTCGCCGCCGCAGCCGCCGGGCGGCGCGCGCATGGACAGCTGCGCGCCATCGACGCCATGCTGGAAAAGACGACTCTTTAAGATATGTTCAGAAGAACGCAGCGCAACCCCCGATCGGGGCACAGGTCCTCTGTGAAAAATGCCATGGACTTGGCGACGGAAAACCGCGACCCCCACGTTACGGAAACACGCGCGAACCTGAGCCAAAACCTGCAAACCCAGGACGGAGACCTGTAATGCGTAAAGTTCTTCTGACCGCCGCTCTCGCCGCGCTGCCGCTGGCGGCTTCGGCTGCCGACGTGAAGGATGACGTCGTCGAGGCCCGCCAAGGCTACTATTCCCTGCTCGGCGCCAACATGGGCACCCTCGTGTCGATGGTCAAAGGCGAAACCGAGTATGACGGGGCCAAGGCGCAAACCGCGGCCGACAACCTTCTGACCCTCACCAAATACAATATCGGCCATCTTTACATGCCCGGAACCTCGTCCGAGGACATGCCCGGCAAGACCGCTGCCCTGCCCAAGATCTGGAGCGACATGGGCGGCGTGCAGGAAAAAGGCATGGCCTTCGTGAAGGCGGTCGAAAACCTGCAGGAGGTCGCCGGGCTCGACAAGGGCGAGCTGGCCAAGGGCATCCAGCAGGTCGGCGGCTCGTGCAAGGGCTGCCACGACAACTACCGCGCCAAGCACTGAGCAAAAGCGAGGATGGAGCGATGAAGGATACGCGCATCGAGGAGGCCGGCGGCGCCCGTCCGGGTGCCGAGACGCTGCAGACCGTTCCGATCTGGGACCCGTTCCTGCGCCTGTTCAAATGGGCGCTGACGATTTCGGTCGTGGCGGCCTGGGGGCTGGGCATGTTCGGGCCCGATGTCATGACCCTGCATTTCTGGTTCGGTTACACGGTGCTCGGCCTTCTGGCCTTCCGGCTGCTCTGGGGCCTCTGGGGCCCCGAGCATGCCCGGTTCGCAAACTTCGCCTATGGCCCGGTCGCGATCCTGAAATACGTCTTCGGGATGTTCAGCAGGAAGCCGTCCTACTGGCCCGGGCATAACCCACTTGGCGGGCTTTTCGTCTTCGTGCTGCTGGCGGTGCTGCTGCTTCAGGCAGGATCGGGCCTGTTCGTCGACCCCGACGATTACATCAATGTCGGGCCGCTGGCGAAATATGTGGGCTCCGAGACCACCCGCGCGGCGCTCAGCTTCCATGTCCAGCTTGGCTGGGTGGTGCTGGGGCTGGTCGGGCTGCATGTCGCGGCCATCCTCTTCTACAGCAAGTGGAAGGGCGAGAACCTCGTCAAGCCCATGATCACCGGCCGGAAAACCGTCCGCAAGAAACCCTGAACGCGCGCGGGCGCGACCTGGCCTGCTCAGGCCGCGCCCCGTTTCCCGCCAGAACCGCCGAAAGGCGCAGGCTCTGGCAGACGGCCGCTCCCCGGTGAGGAACCGCCAAGCTCCGAGCTCTCCCGAAACCTTCGGCAGATGCGATGGCCCCTTTTGCCGGGATGTCCGTCGGCGTAGAGGGCGTGCATGGATTATGATGCGATCGTGCTGGGCGCCGGAGCAGCCGGGCTGATGGCCGCGGCAACGGCCGGACAGGCCGGAGCGCGGGTGCTTGTACTCGACCATGCCGACAAGGCCGGGAAGAAGATCCTGATTTCCGGCGGCGGCCGCTGCAACTTCACCAATACCGGTGCCGAGGCGGCGTGCTTTCTGTCCGGGAACCCGCATTTCCCGAAATCCGCCCTCGCCCGCTATACCCAGTGGGATTTCCTCGCTTTGGTCGAACGCCATGGCATCGCCTGGCATGAAAAGACGCTGGGACAGCTGTTCTGCGACGGCTCCTCCCGGCAGATCCTGGCCATGTTGCTCGACGAATGCGCCCGGGGCGGGGTCGATATCCGGCTCGGGACGAAGATCGGCGAGATCGGCCATGGCGACGGACGCTACCGGGTGGCTGGCGCCAGCGCCGCGAACCTCGTCATCGCGACCGGCGGCCCCTCGATCCCGAAGATGGGCGCGACCGGCCTTGCCTACCAGATCGCCGAGCGCTTCGGGCTTGCCGTCGTGCCGCCGCGCCCCGCGCTGGTTCCGCTGACGCTGGGCCCGCACGACGCGGCCTTCCGGGCCATTGCCGGCCTGTCCTGCCCGGTGATCGCGCGGGTCGGGTCGGCCAGCTTCCGAGAAGCCGCGCTGTTCACCCATCGCGGGCTGTCGGGTCCCGCGATCCTGCAGGTCTCGTCCTACTGGACCCCCGGCGCAGCGGTCGAACTGACGCTGATCGAGAACGCCCTCGACATGCTGCGCGAGGCACGGCGGCAGATGCCGCGTGCCCGGCTGCGCGCCGCCCTGAGCGAGCAGCTTCCGAACCGTCTGGCCGAGCTTCTGGCCACTCAGATCGGCCTGGAGAAACAGCTTGCGAACTGTTCGGACGCCGATCTGGAGCGCGCGGCAGCCCCGCTTACCCGGCTGACATTCCACCCCACCGGCACCGAGGGCTATGCCAAGGCAGAGGTCACGGCGGGTGGGATCTCGACCGAAGCGCTGTCCTCGCGCACGATGGAAGCGAAGGCCGTGCCCGGCCTGCATGTGATCGGCGAGGCCGTCGATGTCACCGGCTGGCTTGGCGGCTACAATTTCCAATGGGCCTGGTCCTCGGGCCGGGCGGCGGGCATGGCGATTGCCGAGCGGCGCCGGAACTGACCGCGCCCCTTGCCGCGACACCGCCGCTCCCGCCCCCGGCGGTCATGACAGGCAGGCCGACCCGCAGACCGCCCCCGCCCTTTCCTCCCATGCCTTTCAGACACCTCTGGCCTGCAAAGGCGCCGGGGCAGAGCGCGGCGCGGCGCGGCGCCCGCGCATCACCGGCAGAACCGGGCGGTCGTCGCGACGGGAAAGCGCGCCGCAGCCATGTGGGACGAGGCCCGGAAGGTCAACGAGATCGGGCGGCACGCCCGGCACCGAGACGCATGTGACCAGGGCGAAGACACGGTATCTTTGTCGAACAGCCCCGTCAGCAGGGCCCTGCCGCGCGCGTCCAACCCCGGCCGGACCGACATCAGACATCCCGGCCCCACCCCGCCCCAGCCAAGGAGGCACCGCCGGATGCGCTCCTTCTGCCCGGACGCGCACGAGGGCGAGGCTCAACGTCCTGGAGATCGGCCCCCATCCATCCCGGCGGTGGCACCGGGGAATGACCGCGACGAGCACATGGAGCCCCCTGCCAGAAAAGGCAGGGCGATCACCGGCAACAGCGCGTCGAGACCGCGCTGCAGGATCGTCGGCACGCCGCGCGCTCGGCTGGAAAAGAACGCTCAGCAGCCTGATCGACGATACCGAGCCGACGCCCGCCTGCGGCCTCACGGTCGACAGGACCGATGAGATTTCCGTCTTGAGCGGAACCAGAGGCTCGACTTACGCCGCCATGGACCGCCTGATCGCATGGCGGCGAAACGAATTGCACGGAGGCTCGCCGGCCAGTCACAGGACAGCCCCATCGGTCGGCAGTGCCGGCAAAAACGGTTCCATCCCGCCCGGACACACCGACCGGCATCATGTTAACCCAAAACATTAATATTGGACTATATTAGCCTGATATTTAATATTTATAATTCACTGAACGCGATCCGTACCTGAGCAAGCGGGCCAGTTGCGCAGCCCTCTGTCGGCGAAGGCCCCGCCGAGAGAAAAGGCCCGGGAACGGCGCGCGCATCGCAACAGACGCGTTGAACTCGCCGCTTATCCTGATAGTCTCGCCGACACCTAGGGGAGCCCCGGCATGGGGCTGAGAGTCTGCAGGCACGGCCATGGCCCGGCGCAGCGCAGTGACCCTTCGAACCTGATCCGGATCATGCCGGCGAAGGGACAGGACAGGAACGCTCTCTTGCCCTTGCCGGCCGCAGCATATGAGGCGGCCTTGCCCTTCCCCAGCATCCCCGAACGCCCCATCCCCGCGGCCATCGCGGTGGTGATCCGCGCCAGGCAGGTCCTTCTGGTCCGCCGGGCCAATCCGCCCGATGCCGGCCGCTGGGGCTTTCCCGGCGGAAAAATCGACCGCGGCGAGACCGTGACGGAGGCGGCCCTGCGGGAGCTGGCCGAAGAGACCGGCATTCGTGCCGAACCGCTGCGCGTCCTCACCGCGCTGGATGCCTTCGATCGCGACGCCTCGGGCGCCCTGCGCAGCCATTTCATCCTGATCGCCCTCTTGTGCCGCTGGACGGCCGGCGAGCCTGTCGCGGGCGACGATGCGCTCGAGGCGCGCTGGGTCGACCTGGACACATTTGCCGATACCGAGCTTGCGCTGAGCCTCGATGTCGCCGAGGTCGCGGCGCAGGCCGCCATGTTGATGCAGGAGATGCAATCATGATCGCCAACATCCTAACAATCGCCGGCACCGATCCGTCCGGAGGCGCCGGCATCCAGGCAGACATCAAGACTTTCTCGGCACTTGGCGCCTATTCCTGCTCTGCCATCACCGCCGTCGTCGCGCAGAACACCCAGGGCGTGAGATCCTTCGTCGCGCTCGATCCGGGCTTCGTGGCCGAGCAGATCGACGCCGTGCTCGACGATGTGCGCATCGACGCGGTCAAGATCGGCATGATCGCGAATGCCGCGATCGCCGAAGCCGTGGCGGACCGGCTGAGCCATCACGCGGTCGGGAATATCGTGCTCGACCCGGTCATGGTGGCCAAGAGCGGTCACGCGCTGCTTGCGCCCGAGGCGGTCGCGGCGGTGCGCGAGCGGCTCCTGCCGCTGGCAAGGATCATGACCCCGAACCTGCCCGAGGCGGCGGTGCTGCTCGGACGCGAAGACGACTGGACGGCAGAGGCCATGCAGGCCGCCCTGCCCGACCTGTTGGCCATGGGGCCGGAATGGGTGCTGCTCAAGGGCGGCCATCTCGCAGACAGCGCCGAAAGCACTGACCTGCTGGCGGGCCCCGAGGGCATCACCCGCTTCGCCGCCCCACGCCTGGTCACGACGAATGACCATGGCACCGGCTGCACGCTGTCCTCGGCGATTGCCGCGCTCTTGCCCGGCCGCGACATGGTCGAGGCCGTGGGCACGGCCAAGACATATCTTCACGACGCGCTGGCAGCGAGCGAGGCCCTCGATGTCGGCCATGGCCACGGGCCGGTGCATCACTTCCACGCGCTCTGGTCCGATCACCGGCCCCCTGTCGTCTGACGCGGCCTTCAGGCGTTCCGCCGGGCGGGGAAGGCGCGGACGGGGCGCGGACGACCGGCTCCGGCGGTTCGGCTGTAGAGGCGCGGACCGGTCCGGGCCCGGCCCGACCAACCTCTACAGGCCGGGCGGGGTGATCGTGCGCGTCAGGAGCCTGCGATCCGACCCTCGCCGGGCGAACGGAACGTGTTTGCGCCTTGCCACAAGTGAACACCCCCGGTTGTAGGACGCCCGCCCTGCCCGCCCCGGTCACGCGCCGAAGCGCTCGGCCCCGGGAAGGGAGATCTTGGCCTTCATGAAGGTGACGGCAGGCCCCGCCTGCCATCACGCGGCTACCGGCCAGTTCGCAACCCAGCCATCCGCCACGCGCCGAGGCCTGACAGGCCGTCAGTCTGGTGCGGTCCAGCCGGTCCGCCCAATAGGGCATTAGGGTGGCATGAATGGAGCCGGTAACCGGATCTTCGGGAATACCGGCCCCCGGAACGAAACAGCGCGACACGAAATCGGCGCGGCCTCCCGGCCTTTCGCGCGCGGTGATCACCAGACCGACCGGCCCGAGCCCGGCAATCGCCGCCAGATCGGGAACGAAGTCGCGAACCCGGTCCGCCCCCTCCAGCTCCACGAAGATGTTCTCGAAAGTCCGGAAGATCGCAATCGCCCCGTCGGCGAGCTGTGGCGCGATCTCTGCGGACAATGCCTCCAGCGACTCCGGATCGAGACGGAGCAGATCGAGGCGATAGCCGGACGGGTCCGCGCCTACATGCAGAACGCCGGTCCGGGTGTGAAAGCTCGGGGGCGGCGCCTGGCCCTCATGGGCGATCAGCACATGCGCGGCCGCAAGCGTGGCATGGCCGCAGAAATCGACCTCCCTGCGTAGGCGTGAACCATCTCAGCTCCCAGCCGCCTTCGGCGCGGCCGACCGCAAAGGCGGTCTCGGCCAGATTGTTCTCGCGCGCGATCACCCGCATCAGCGCCTCGTCCAACCAGTCCGGCAAGAGCAGCACGGCCGCCGGGTTTTCCGGACAAGACCTCGTCGGCGAAGGCATCGACCTGGTACATGATCATCAGGTGCCCTCCGGAGCCTGCCGCTCCGGCATGTCGGACCTCACGAATGGCGGCGACGCGTTCCGCCCCGCTGCCCCGGGCGCCCCGCGGTCGAGCGGCCCTTGGACCGGGCCGAGGCCTCGACCGCCTCTTCGACGGCCGATTGCCGCGCCAGCGGGTCGTCGGCAATCGCCAGATCGACCGCCTCGAGCCGCTTGATCTCGTCGCGCAGCCGCGCCGCCTCCTCGAATTCAAGGTTCTCGGCCGCCTTGCGCATGCTGGCCCGAAGCCCGTCCAGATGGGCCTCGAGATTGCCGCCATGCATCGGCTTCTCGACCGTCGCGGTGACGCGGGACATGTCGGTATCGCCCTGATAGAGCCCGGCCAGAATGTCCTCGACATTCTTCTTCACCGTCTCGGGCGTGATGCCGTGTTCCTCGTTATAGGCGATCTGCTTCTCGCGCCGCCGCTCGGTCTCGCGCAGCGCCCGTTCCATCGAGCCGGTGATGCGGTCGGCATACATGATAACACGGCCCTCGGCATTCCGCGCCGCCCGGCCGATGGTCTGGATCAGCGAGGTCTCGGAGCGCAGGAACCCTTCCTTGTCGGCATCGAGGATCGCGACGAGGCCGCATTCGGGAATATCGAGCCCCTCGCGCAGAAGGTTGATGCCGACCAGCACGTCGAAGGCGCCAAGGCGCAGGTCGCGCAGGATCTCGATCCGCTCGATGGTGTCGATGTCGGAATGCATGTAGCGCACCCGGATGCCCTGTTCGTGCAGGTATTCGGTCAGATCCTCGGCCATCCGCTTGGTCAGCGTGGTGCAGAGCGTGCGGAAGCCCTTGGCCGCGACCCGCCTGACCTCGTCCAGCAGATCGTCGACCTGCATCTCGACGGGCCGGATCTCGACCACGGGGTCCAGAAGCCCGGTCGGCCGGATCACCTGTTCGGTGAAAACGCCACCGGTCTGTTCCAGCTCCCAGGCGCTGGGCGTGGCCGAGACGAAGACCGATTGCGGCCGCATCGCGTCCCATTCCTCGAATTTCAGCGGGCGGTTGTCCATGCAGGAAGGCAGCCGGAAGCCATGTTCCGCCAGTGTGAACTTGCGCCGGTAGTCGCCCCGGTACATGCCGCCGATCTGCGGCACCGAGACGTGGGATTCATCGGCGAAGACGATGGCATTGTCGGGAATGAACTCGAACAGCGTCGGCGGCGGCTCGCCCGGCGCGCGCCCCGTGAGGTAACGCGAATAGTTCTCGATCCCGTTGCAGAAGCCCGAGGCCTCCAGCATCTCGAGATCGAACTGCGTGCGCTGTTCCAGCCGCTGCGCCTCGAGCAGCTTGCCCTCGTCGGTCAGCTGGGCCAGCCGCTGCTTCAGCTCTTTCCTGATCCCGGTGATGGCCTGCCGGATCGTCGGCTTGGGCGTGACATAGTGGGAATTGGCGTAGACCCGGACCTTGTCGAAGCTGTCCGTCTTCTTGCCGGTCAGCGGGTCGAATTCGGTGATGCTTTCCAGCTCCTCGCCGAAAAACGACAGCTTCCAGGCGCGATCCTCAAGGTGGGCGGGCCAGATTTCAAGGCTGTCGCCCCGCACCCGGAACGACCCGCGGTCGAAGGCGGCATCGTTGCGGCGATATTGCTGCTGCACCAGATCGGCCATGATCCGGCGCTGGTCATAGCTCTTGCCCGCCTCCAGATCGAGGGTCATGGCCATGTAGAGCTCGGGCGAGCCGAGACCGTAGATGCAGGAGACCGAGGCCACGATGATGACGTCGTCGCGTTCCAGCAGCGCCCGGGTGGCCGAGTGGCGCATCCGGTCGATCTGCTCGTTGATCTGGCTTTCCTTCTCGATATAGGTATCCGAGCGCGGCACATAAGCTTCGGGCTGGTAGTAGTCGTAATAGCTGACGAAATACTCGACGGCATTCTCGGGGAAGAAGCCCTTGAACTCGCCGTAAAGCTGCGCCGCCAGCGTCTTGTTGGGGGCGAGGATGATCGCCGGGCGCTGGGTTTCCTCGATCACCTTGGCCATGGTGAAGGTCTTGCCGGTGCCGGTCGCGCCCAGAAGCACCTGGTCGCGGTCGCCCTGCCGGACCCCGGCGGACAGCTCGGCGATGGCGGTCGGCTGATCGCCCGCAGGGGCGAAATCCGAATGCATCACGAAGCGCTTGCCGCCTTCCAGCTTCTCGCGCGGGCGGAGGGCGCCAGCGGCATCTGGCGCATGGGGCTCGGTCGTATGGGGCATGGTGGCGATTCCCGGAAGGCTTTCCTGCCCCAGACTTGTCCCGCCACAGGCCGCGTTCAAGGGGGCGCGGCGGTATCCTGCGGTATGCGGCCCTTGCGCGCGGCGTCGCAAGCCCCCATAACATCACCAACGCCAGACCCCGGAACGGAGACAAGCCATGCGCGCCCGTATCTATCAGCCCGCCAGGACCGCGATGCAGTCGGGACAGGCCAAGACCCATCACTGGGTGCTGGATTTCGGCCCGCAAAGTGCGCGCGAGCTTGATCCGCTGATGGGCTGGACCAGTTCGGACGACACCCAGTCGCAGGTGCGGCTGCGGTTCGAGACCCGCGAAGCAGCCGAGGATTACGCCCGCCGCCACGGCATCGACGCGGTGGTGTTGCGCCCGAAGAAACGCGCCCCGAACATCCGCCCGATGGGCTATGCCGAGAATTTCTCCGTCACCCGCCGCGGCGCCTGGACTCACTGAATTTGTAAATCGGGGCAAAGTTGTCTCGAATTCGGGGCAAGGATTCCGCGAAGCCAAGCTTCGAGCAAGATGTAGGGCGCCCGCTGGGCGCTTTCTCCATATGTTGATTTTGCACCCTCTCGTATCGATCGGGCCAAATTTCGGATGACGAGACCACATGCGGCAGCCACGGTCTGTTTCGAAGGGCTGGGATGCATCCCACCTTCACTCGGCTTTTTAGTCATTTCTCCAGTCAGCAGGTCCAGTGAGGCGCTCGGACCGGCCATAAAATCTCGGATGGGTCCGCTTAGACCGCACGCAACCTGCGCTTGTTGACGCCACTGAACTGAGAGGCCGATCGCTTTGGCGAGGAGTCAGAGAAAGCAAATGAATGCGCAAACGGAAGCATAAGTCTGCGCAAGGGGTGTCAAGGGTGAAACGTACCGCCTCTTCTTCATCGGAATCTCCTCGTTCATCTTGCCGAGAAAATTCTACCTTCGCATCCCCTTAACCATGGGGAGGGTTACCGCGTCACCGAGACCGGACCTTACGCCATACTCACACGGCTTCCGCTGTAATGAACCGGCTGGGCGCGGTGCCGGCGGTGACGTTCCGCGCGAGGACTTCGATCTCCGGATGCCTGCGTCGTTCGAAGTCACTCCGCTGGCGCTTTCCGGGAAACGTCATGGCGGGACCTGCCGCCGACCAGGCGGAGTATCGCGTCTTCCACGTCATCCACGAAGGTGTACATTACCGGGATCACGAGCAGGCTGAGCAACGTGGAGGTAACGAGGCCGCCTATCACGACCGTGGCCATGGGCTGTCGGAAACTCGGGTCCCCTTCGACAAGACTGAGTGCCGCGGGCAGCATGCCGGCCGACATTGCGACCGTGGTCATGATGATGGGGCGCGCGCGCTTATGGCACGCATCCACCAGCGCCTCGAACCGGCTCATGCCGCTGCGCCTGATCTCGATGGCATATTCGACCAGCAGGATCGAATTCTTCGACACGATGCCCATCAGAAGGAGCAGGCCGATGACGGCCGGCATCGAGAAGCTGGTGCCGGTCACGACGAGCGGGAAGAGCGCGCCGCCAAGGGCCAACGGCAAGGCCATGAGAATGGTGACCGGCTGCAGAAAGTCATGGAACAGCAGTACGAGTACCGCGTAGACGCAAAAGATCCCGATCGCCATCGCCGTCCCGAAGCTGGCGAAGAGTTCGGATTGCCGCTTCAGGTCGCCTTGTTCGATGAACCTTACGCCGTCGGGCAGGCTCCGGTACGCATCAAGCTGGCCCGCTTCGGCCATGACCTCCGAAAGGCTCCTCCCATTCAGTTCCAGCGTCACGGTGACGTTCCGCGATCGGTCGAGGCGATTGATCTCCGACGGAGATGATCCGATCGAGACGTCGGCGATGGCGCCCAGCGTGACATTGCCAGCCGTTCCCGCAACAGGGATCATTTCAATGTCCTCGATCGACTGGCGGACGGACCGGTCAAGCAGTATCCGGATCGGGACCTGGCGCTCGGGCAGGTTCAGCTTTGACAAGGCGGAATCGTAGGCGCCCGCCGTGGCGACGCGGATCGCGTCGGAGATCGCCGTCGATGTCACGCCGTAGGATGCGGCGCGCGTCAGATCTGGCGTGATGACGATCTCGGGCGCCTGAAGCGCGGCCGAGGAGATGACGTTGCCAATGCCCTTGATGTTGGCGCGGATGTCTTCCTCGAGTGCGGACGCGGCCTCTTGCAGGCGTTCGGAGTTCTCGCCTGCCAGCGTCAGTTGAAGTTCTGTGCCGTTGCCTCCCGAACCGACCTCGATCCTTGCACCCGGTATGCCCGCGGCCGCCTCGCGAAGTCGGGCCTCGATTTCGGTCTGGCCGACATCGCGATCATCGATGTTCGTGAGATTCACGACGATGGTTGCAGAGGTGACGGAACTCGTGTTTCCCCCGCCGCCCGGGTCGTTTTCGGTGGATGCGGTTCCCGTCACCTGGAACACACCGGTAACGTGATCGATCCCTGAGACCATTGCCGCGACCTGACGAGCGAGGGCGTCGGTTTCATGGATCTTGGTCCCCGGTGGCATGGTGATGCTGACTTGCGTCTGGCTGTCGTCCGAGGCCGGGAAGAAACCGGTGGACAACTGGCCAAGCAGCAGGATGGTAACGGCAAAGAACGCGATCACGCCGAGGACCGGAACCCACCGTCGTTTCAAGGCCCCCCGGATCACGCCCAGATAACGACGCATGATCCAGCCGTCCTTCCGCTTCGCCCGTGCCTTGGTCTTCATCATGTAGGCCGCCATCATCGGCGTTACGAAACGCGCCACGAGCAGCGAGCAGAACACCGCGACCGAAGCGGTGATACCGAACTGCTTGAAGATGATGCCCACGACCCCGCCCATGAACGCCGTCGGCAGGAACACCGCAATCAGGGTGAAGGTTGTTGCGATAACCGCGAGGCCGATTTCGTCGGCGGCCTCCATCGATGCCTGATAGGCCGGTTTGCCCATGTGCATGTGACGCTCGATGTTCTCGACCTCGACGATTGCGTCATCGACGAGGATGCCGACCACCAGCGACATGGCGAGCAGCGTGACGGTATTCAGCGAATATCCGACCAGATCCATGACAAGAAATGTCGGGATCACCGACAGCGGCAACGCGACCGCGGCGAGAAGTGTCGCACGCCAGTCGAGCAGGAAAAGGAAGACCACCAGAACCGCGATGGCCGCGCCCTCGTAAAGCATGTCCATTGACGCGTGGTAGTTCTGCTCGGTCGGCAGGATGGTGGTATACGCCTGTTCGATCTTGACCTGAGGATTGTCGGCGGCGAACGCTTCGACCGCTTCGGCCACGTTCTCGGTTACTGCCAGATCGGAATATCCCTTCAGACGCTTGATTTGCGCCGCGATGACAGACTTGCCGTTCTGATAGGCAAGCGAGGACAGGTCTGAATGCGTGTCCGTCACGGTGCCGAGTTCGTCCAGCCGGACCCAGCTTCCGGTCGGCAAGGGGATCGGCATCGCACGCAGCTCCTCCACATCGGCAGCGGCGGCGAGCAGGCGGACGGATTGCGAGGACGCGCCCACATCGGCCTGACCGCCCGAGAGGTCGCGCTGGACCTCTTGCAGGCGCGCGTTTACGTCGGAGGCGCTGAGGCCGAGGCCGTTCAGCAGATCGGGGTTCAGTTCGACCCGGATCTCGCGGTCGATGCCGCCGAGCCGGCCGACTTCGCCGACGCCCTCGACCGCCATCAACGCACGCTCGAAATCGTTGTCGATGAACCACGATAGTTCCGCATCGTCGAGCCGGTCTGAACTCACGACGTAGGTGACAAGTGGCGAACTGCCGATGTTGCTCTTGGACACGGTGGGCGCGTCCATTTCGGTCGGCAAATCGCTCTCGGCCTGATCGACCGCGTTCTGGACCTCATCAAGGGCCACCTGCACGTCCTTGCCGACCTGGAAACTGACCGAGATATCCACGGAGCCGTCGGTGATGGTGGTCGTCACCGAGTCGAGCCTGTCGAGCCCCGTGAGTTGATCCTCGATCTTGCGGGCGACCTCGGTCTCGAGCTGCGCCGCCGCTGCCCCTTCGAGGGACGCCGAGACCGAAATCGTCGGCAGGTCCATGTCGGGAAAGTTCTGCACATCGAGACGCTGGAAGGCCATCAGCCCGGTCACGGTCAGAAGGAGGAACGCCAGGATCGGCGGAACCGGGTTTCGGATCGCCCAGGCCGAGAAGTTCATTGTGCGGCCTCTGAATTGCCTGAGATGTTATTCGCTTCCCGCGTCACCACGCGGACCTTCGATCCGTCGGACAGGAAGGCGCCCCCCGAGCGGACGACCTTGGCGTCGGTGGGGAACTGACCGATGATCTCGACGCGATCCTCCTGCCGACGGCCGGTCTCGACCCGCCGCCGCGACACGGTCGCCGGATCGCCCTCGTTGAGGATGAAGACGTAAGAAAAGCCGTCCTGCAGCACGACGGATGAGGACGGGACGCTCAACGCCTCGCGCTTCCCTGTCTCGAAGATGCCGCTGACCATGATCCCGGTCTTAGGTTCGGGGCCACCTTCGGGCGTGTCCAGGGCCACATAGACGATGACGCGGCCGTTGGTTTCCGAGGCCGAGGGCGCAATCTGGCGAACCGTGCCGTGAATGTTGCCGATCGGGGCCGGAATGCGGACCTGACCGCCGATCTCAATGTTGCGCAATTTTGTTACCGGAACCTCGGCCTGCCATTCGACCCGACCGTCCCGGATCATCCGGAACAATTCCTGCCCGGCGGACACCACATCGCCGATTGCCGCATCGGCCTGCGATATCACACCGTCGCTCACCGCGACGATCCGTGTCCGTTCGAGGTCCAGCCTCGCTGACGACAGCGCCGCCTCGGCCGAGGCGACGTCGGCCTTCGCCTTTCGCTCGGTGATCAGGTATTCCGAGATCTGTTGCTGCGAGATCGATCCACCGCCTTCCAGTCGCCGCGCCCGATCGGCATCCGCAGAGGCCTGCTCGAGCTGCGCCTTGGCGCTGTCGAGCGAGGCAGCAAGCTGCTCGATGTCGTTCTCCAGCGTCTTGCGGGACAGCGAGACCAGCAGATCGCCCTTCCTGACGGTATCGCCGACATCGACCGTCACCTCCTCGATCCTCTGGCCACCGACCTCGGCCGAGATCAGGGCCTCGCGCCAGGCTGCAAGCCAGCCGCTGGCCTGGACTTCCACCGGCCAGGTGGCCTGTTCGGGGGACACGATCTCCACCGTCAGGGCGGTGGTGCCAGCGCTTTCCGGCGAGGCGATCGCACCGCCATCGCCATCCGACGACGCAGCATTCGGCTTGCCCGTGAGCGCCAGTGCCGCGCCGATCACCAGCAGGGCGACAAGGAGGAGGCCGAAGACAAGGAATTTTCTGGGTTTCGGCATCTCAGGCTCCATTCGTTGTCTGTGTGCGGCGGGACCAGCCGCCCCCGACGGCCTTGTAGAGAGCGATCCGCTGCCGAAGCAGGCTTTCGCGCTGGGTGATGCGGGTAATCATCGCGGATTGCACTTGCCGCCGCGCCTCCTCCCGGTCGAGCAGCGATGCGCCGCCAGCCTCCCAGTCGTCGTCGATCGCGTCGAAATAGGCCTGGTATTCGGACACGAGTGTGGCGGCATTCGAGAGATTTTTCGAGGCGGTGGAGAGCCGGGTCAGAGCCTCTTCCACCTCGCCAACGGCGGTGAATACCGTGGAGCGATAGCTTTCCGCCGAAGCCAGTGCCTGTTCGTTCGCCGTTCGTACCGCGGCGCGGCGCCGGCCGCCATCGAAGATCGGCAGCGACAAGGCTGGCCCGAAGCTCCAGCTCGAGGGGTCCGTTGCCGTCACCGTCCCGCCCAGGGTCAGCGAGGGATAAAGATCTGCCTTGGCGACATCTACATCGAGAAGCGTCGCCGAGAAGTCGAGCTCGGCCGCCACCACATCCGGACGCTGCCGCAGCAGGTCGGCGGGCACCGATGACACTTTAAACGCCCGTGCCGTCGGCAGGCCGCCCCCCGAGC
The DNA here is from genome assembly GCF_002073975.1 of Rhodovulum sp. MB263. NCBI lineage: Bacteria > Pseudomonadati > Pseudomonadota > Alphaproteobacteria > Rhodobacterales > Paracoccaceae > Rhodovulum > Rhodovulum sp. MB263. The sequence continues at coordinate 2,252,273 of NZ_CP020384.1, forward strand.
TCAGGATTGACCGCACCTCGGATTGCGGCATGCCAGCCGCCGTCGCAATGGTCTGCGCGATGACGTTGCAGTCGGCCTTCTGCGTCTCGAGCGAGATCCGCGAACTGGCGACATTCGCCCGCGCGAGCGACAGGTCCGCTGCGGCGCTGATGCCCGCCGCGACAAGGTCTTCCGTCGACCTGAGCGTCTGGGCCTGGGACGAGACCGCATCGCGATACACCGCCTCGACCATCCGGCAGGCACGATACCGGACATAGCCGTCCGCGATCTCTGCCGCGAGCGAGACATAGGCCCCCGCGAAGGACACTTCCTCGGACCGGGCGCGCAGGGCGTCGGCGCCGGTTGCGGCGCGGGTCCTGCCGAACAGATCGAGCTCCCAGCTTGCATCGACGAGACCGGCGTTCGATGTGCTGCGCGCCGTCCCCTGGCCGTCGCTCACGGTCGTCGAAACCTCGCCGGTCACGCCGGGATAGAGGTCGGCGCCGGTCTGGGCGACCGTCGCCCGCGCCGCCAGCACGTTGGCCGCCGCCGTTCTGAGATCGGGGCTCGAGTCGCGGGCCTTCGCCAGAAGGCGGGTCAATTGCGGATCGCCCACCTGCGACCACCATTCCAGGTCGAGCGTCTCGGAGGCCTCCGGCGCAGCCGTGCCATAGCGCTCGGCCAGCGCAACCCGCGCATCCGGCTCGATTGTCGCCACGCTGCAGGCCGCGAGCGTGACAGTCGGAATGAGTAGGGTGAAACGCATGAAAATTCTCGGTAGCTGCTGCCCCCTTCTGCGCCTTCGCTTTGTAAAGTTGTGTTAAGATTTGGATAAGAAGGGTAAAATCCGCCACATGAGGCGCAGGAGGCGGTATGGCTCCAGCAGTGAGACACTGGAGGCCCAGATGACTTCGGTCCTTTTGATTGATGACGACGTGGAGCTGACCGCCCTGCTGGCGCAATATCTGGAGCAGGAGGGCTTCGAGGTCTCCGTGGCCCATGACGGCGAGCGGGCGCTCGGGCGCATCGTGGGGGCGCGGGCCGAGATCGTCGTGCTCGACATCATGATGCCGAAGATCGACGGCCTCGAGGTGCTGCGCCGCATCCGCAAGGAAAGCGCGATCCCGGTCCTGATGCTCACCGCGCGCGGCGACGAGGTCGACCGGGTTTCGGGGCTTGATCTGGGCGCCGATGATTACCTCGCCAAGCCCTGCTCTCCCCGAGAGCTCGCGGCACGGCTTCGCGCGATCCTTCGCCGGGCCCGGGGAACGCGCTCGAAGGTTGAAGCCGGGGTGTCGCGGGGCCCGCTCCAGATGGACGGGACGCGCCGTACCGCGTCCTGGCGCGGCGAGGAACTGAAGCTTACAGGGATCGAGTTCACCCTTCTCGAGGTGCTGGCCGGAGAACACGGGCGCCCGGTCTCGCGCGCAGATCTGTCGCTTCGCGGGCTTGGCAGACCGCTGGCACGCTACGACAGGTCCATCGACGTGCATATCTCTTCGATCCGCCAGAAGCTCGGCACTTTCGAAGACGGCCGCTCCCCGATCATGAACGTCAGGGGCGTCGGCTACCTTTTCGTGGAGGAATAGGCCCGTGACGCTTCGCTTCTTTGCCGCGATCTGGGGGGTGCTGCTGCTGACCCTCGTGCTCTTCGGGCTGGTCATCGCCACGCTCGACTGGCAGCCCCCCGAGGAAGCGCAGCGTGAATTCGAACAGCGCATCCTCTCGCAACAGATGACCCACCTGGCAGAGATCGGCGGGGTCGAAAACGCACTCGCCATCTGGGCCATGCTGGCACCGGCGCACGAGGATTTCAAGGTCGCAGCCGATCCGTCCTGTCTGGTCAGCGGGGACATCCGGGACGAGGCGGGCGACTGTCTCTTCATCCGCGACGAACGTGCCTCCCGCACCTTCACGGGCCTGGCAAAGTTCGAACCGATGCTGACCCCGCTCGTCCTTGGAGCGGTGATCTCCTCCATCGCAGCCATCCTGCTGTCGCAATGGCTGGCTCGTCCGATCCGCATCGTGAGCCGTGGCCTCAAGACGCTCGCCGGTGGGGATCTGGGCGCGCGGCTCGGTCAGGACCTGCAAACTTCCAACAGGGAACTTCTCGAACTCGGGGCCGCCTTCGATCACGCCGCCGAACAGCTACAGGAGCTGTCGGTCGGACGGCAGCGGCTGTTCCACGACATCTCGCACGAGATACGTTCGCCGCTCGCCCGGCTCCGTGCCGCCGTGGAGCTCATGGAATCGGATCCGCGCCGCTATTCCTCCATGCTTGGACAGATGGAAACCGACATCCGGCGGCTCGACCAGCTCATAGAGGAGATACTGATCCTCGCCCGATACGAGAGAACCGAGGTTCCGCTGCGGATCGAGGCGCTCGATCTTGTGGAGCTGATCGAGCCGATCATTGCCGATGCCGCCTTCGAGGGCCAGGATCGAAACGTGCGCGTCGAATTCGAGGCTCCCGAGACGCTTCCCCTCAGAGGCGACGCAGAGCTCCTCCACAGGACATTCGAGAACATCATCCGGAATGCGATCAAGTATTCGCCCAGGGACAGTCGTGTCGTTGTCCGGGCGGCCCGCACGACCTGCATTGCCACGATCAGGGTCGAGGATGAGGGGCACGGCGTGGCCCACGAAGATCTTCCCCACCTGTTCACGCCATTCGTTCGCGTCGGACTGCAGAACGAGACCGCGGGCGTCGGGCTCGGCCTCGCCATAGCTTACCGGGCCGTTGCCCTGCATGGCGGCCAGATCACGGCGACCAATCGGCCTGGCGGAGGGCTGAGCATGATCGTGAGCCTGCCTTTGGAGCATGGCAGCAGCGGCTCACACAAACCCCATCAATGCGCCGTCCCGGAATTCAACATCAATTCCATTACCCGCCACAGGTCTTCTCTGGCCGATCTGAATGACCCGACTACCGAACGGAAGCTGTGAGGCGATTGCACCACCCCAGGGGTTTGGCGGAGGCTGGTTGCGGTTAATCGCGCGACCATGTCTTCAGTTTCCAGCGCCGTAAAGAAGTTGGCCTCTGCTTCGGCTGGCGCGATGGTCCCGACGGGGTCAGCACCAGCACACTGCGCAGCCTGAACATCCCGCGCCACCAGCTTGGTGCGAAGCGCCTATATGACAGCCTTGTCCTTGACGCATTTGGCTCCGGGCTCTCAACTGAAGGTGACCTTTCAGGAGATGCGGAATGCGACAGCCTGTTTGGGGCGTCCAGTTGAAGGGGGGCAGGCGCCAAAAACGTGATGATCGCGTCGTGAAATATCATCGCGCGACAGGAAGTCGCCTTCCCGCCAGCCGGAAACACACCCGGATTTCATTGCCGCATGGGCCGCTGCGGAAGCCGGAAGCGCCGATCCGCTGGCGAAGGCTGCCCGCGTCGCTCCGGTGGCCATTGGCTCCCTGCTCGCGCCGCGCGGCCCGGAGATAGCCGGTCTTCGTCTTTCCTTTGCCCGGATCCAGCCTCGGGGCGATGGTTTCGTCAACGTAGGGTCGGGAGCTGTCCGCCATCAGCCGCCTGGCCATATGGTCGACCATGGCGGCGATCCGCCCCGGTCCGACCCATCCAGTCGGCCAGCACCGAGCGGTCGATCGACACCCCATGCCGCGCCATCACCACGGCCTGCCGGTTCAGCGACATGTACTCGGAATGCTCTGAGACGGCGATCTGGGCCAGCAGCGCCCCGGTGATGGTGAAGGGGTCGTGAGCAAGGCGCCCTGCGGATGGGCAATGCGGGGCGCATCTGCCCTGGCATCGGTCATCCTACCCGTTTCGTTCCTCCGCATGCGGTTCCGGGCTGCCACAATCATTAACGCTATATAGCTTGACAATATAACGAATCGCCGCCGCCGCGCGACGGCGTCTGCAAGAATGGGGGACAGACATGTCAGTGCTTCTACGGCTGGTGCGAACCGGCTGTCTCGTGTCGTGCGGCTTCGGCCTTCCGGCCCTTGCCCAGCAGTCCCCGGACGGGCCGGACGAGGTCTTCGCGCTTGGCGAGATCGTCGTCCGGTCGTCCGACGAGGCCGCGCAGGGCGGCACCAGCAGCACGATCGGCGCCGAAGAGATCAGGCGCACCAACCGCGCCACACTGGATGACGCGCTGCGCAGCCTGCCCGGTATCTCGGTCGGCAATACCGGCGGCTCGCGGAACGAGCGCCTGATCTTCGTGCGCGGGTTCGACCGCTATCAGGTGCCGCTCTACGTGGACGGGATCCGCGTCTACCTGCCCGCGGACAACCGGCTCGACTTCGGGCGCTTCCTGACGCCGGACCTTTCGGAAACCCAGATCCAGAAGGGCTATGTCTCGGTGCTGAACGGGCCGGGTGGCATGGGAGGCGCGATCAACCTGGTGACCCGGCAGCCGACCGAAGCTTTCGAGGGCGAGGCACGGCTCGGACTGGAGGCGGGTAACCGCGGCGGCCTGACGACGCGCACCGGCTATTTGTCGCTGGGCAGCCGGATGGAGCGGTTCTTTGTCCAGGGCAGCTACCTCACGCGCGACAATGACGGGTATTACCTGTCGCACGACTACACGCCGACCGAGGTTCAGGGGGGCGGGACGCCGCGACTATTCCGACAGCGAGGACAGCCGCCTGAACCTGAAATTCGGCTTCACCCCCAACGCGACCGACGAATACGTCCTGAGCTATACCCGGCAGGAGTGGTCGAAGAAGGCGCCCTATAATGTCGATCAGCCGGTGCGGGGTATCACGCCCGCGCCGCTGCCCACCGGCGCCAGCTATCAGCGCGACTGGGAATGGCCGGAATGGGATCTCGAGGGGCTGACCTTCTATTCGACCACCGATCTGGGGGGCGGCGCCTGGCTGAAGACCAAGCTCTTCCACCATCAGTTCGACAATGTGCTGTCGGCCTATGACGACTACACCCATAGCAGCCAGCCGACCATGGCATCGGGTTTCAGCGTGTAAAGCAGCGTGGCCGCCGGCGGACCCGCCGCGAAGACCCGCCTTGGGTCGGCCGGCACCTCGATCTGGCGGCCGGTGGCGTCGGTGATCGTGCGGGTTTCGGCGGCCAACGCCGCCGCCACCCCCAGGGCAAGCGCCCCGGCCATCAGCGCGGCCAGGCGAAGGCGCATCATGGCAGGATGCCGAATTCGGGCTTGAGATCGACCAGCGGCGTGCCGTCGATGCAGTCGAGCCCGCGCACCGTCAGGACATTTCCCTCGACATGCAACAGCCGGACAAGCGACGAGGCAATGGGGTTCGGGCGAAGCGGCGAGCGCAGGGCGAAGGTTCCCCGCGAGCCGTCGCCGAAGGAGGGGTTCTGCCGCACGATATCGCGCCGCGACAGATGCATCCAGTACAGGACCTGCATCCGGTCCTTGCCCGCGACGCCCTCGAGCACCGAATGCCAGCGGGCGTCCAGTTCGATCCGGCAATCGGGGCCGCCCACCGGATCGCCGCGCCTCGGGCAGTCGGCACGCTGAGTCCAGGGCGTGCGGATCCGGCCGATGAACCACAGACCGGCGTCGAAGGCGTCGGGTACGGCCACGCATTCCTCATGCGGACGCAGGCTATCGGGGGCGGCCAGGGTCATGAGCGTCGCCCCGCTTGTGCCAGTGGGCGCGTCCCGTGGACCCGGCGGTCTGAAGGCCCTGCAGGATGCGAGACGCCCCACCCCGTTCCGTCACGTTCTTTCGGCGTCATCGTCCTTCGCTCTCCTGCCATCTTTTCTGCCGGTCCGGGCGGGAGCGTCTTTTCGACGGCGCGGTCCGGCATTCGCTATATTGCCAGCATATATAGCGATGCGCAAAGCAGCAGGGTCAAGGGCACTTCCGCGTCGACCGGTGGCCTCACGGTCGGGGGCCAATGGGTCTGCCTGATTGTTGGGCATCTTGCCGCCACACCGGCATGGCCCTGCGGAATGCGGTCCATGAGGACAGCTTATCGGCAGCATCGGCCTTCGCCGCCCCGAAACGTCGGCGCGCCGATATCGGTCATCGCGGGCGCTCGCGACGGGGGAACCTCCTGCCAACGGCGTGACGTCTTGCGGATGGGAATGACGGCGAGGCCGCCTCACTCGTGGATCGCGAGGCGAGAGCGATGGGTCCGCAACCTGCGGTGCGGCCCCGAGGCGTGCCGGGACCAGAGCGGCCACGAAGGCAGCCGGGACAACAGCAGGACCTCCGGAACGGGCGCCCTGCCCCCGGTGGCTTTCGGCTCAGACAGCCTCGGCGAAGGGGGCCGATCGCCATCCGGGTCCCCGAGCGTGAACCGAACCCCGGCCTGCGCCTCCTTCACCGGCATGGCATCATCCGCGACGATGATACGGGCCCTGGCCTTGTCGAGGGATCGCCACGCGGTGGCCGTACACTCCGGATGGCCCTCTTTTCGCGGCCCCGGGGCAAGGCCGACAGGCAGAGCCGGTCCGACAGCAGCGCCCGAACCGGCAAAGAAAAAGGCGGCGCCTCCGGAGAGACACCGCCCTTCAATTCCAGCAGGAAGGCCGTCGCTCAGACAGCTTCCTGAATGAACTTCACCGCATCGCCGAAGGTCTGGATGGTCTCGGCGGCGTCGTCCGGGATCTCGATCCCGAATTCCTCTTCGAAAGCCATGACCAGCTCGACGGTATCGAGGCTGTCCGCGCCCAGATCATCGATGAACGAGGCATTCTCGGTCACCTTGTCTTCCTCGACGCCCAGATGCTCGACGACGATCTTTTTCACGCGATCCGCGATGTCGCTCATTTCAATTCCTCACATTTGCTCAGGCAGCGAGCCCGTCTTCATGCTGTTGGCCGAGAGAGGCCACTTTTCCCCGCGCGGGCGCGGGAGATGCAAAGCGCGGGGTCCCCCCCGGGCAAAAACTGCGCCGCCTATAACACATCGTTTACACGACGCAAACGCTTTCGCGTCGCAGGCGGCGGCAGGCTCAGACCATCGCCATCCCGCCATTGACATGGAGCGTCGCCCCGGTGACGTAACCCGCCTCGGGACTGGCCAGATAGACCACGGCAGAGGCGATCTCCTCGGGGGTGCCCATGCGTCCCATCGGCACGGCGCCGAGGATGCCACCCTTCTGGTCGTCTGTCAGCTTGTCGGTCATCGCGGTGGCAATGAAGCCCGGTGCGACGCAGTTGACCGTGACCCCGCGCGAGGCGAGCTCATGGGCCAGCGATTTCGACAGGCCGACAAGGCCGGCCTTGGCCGCGCAGTAATTCGCCTGCCCCGGATTGCCGGTGGTGCCGACGACCGAGGTGATGTTGACGATCCGGCCCCAGCGCGCCTTCATCATGCCGCGCATCGCGCCGCGGCAAAGCCGCATCGCCGCCGTCAGGTTGACGTCCAGAACCGACTGCCAGTCCTCGTCCTTCAGGCGCATGAACAGCATGTCGCGGGTGATCCCGGCATTGTTCACGAGGATGTCGAGCCCGCCCATGGCCTCGGTCGCGGCCCTGGGCAGCGCCTCGACCGCCTCGGGGTCCGAGAGGTTGCAGGGCAGCACATGGGCGCGTTCGCCCAGCTCGGCCGCCAGTTCGGCCAGCGGCGCCTCGCGGGTCCCCGACAGGCCGACGGTCGCGCCCTGCGCATGCAGCCCGCGCGCGATGGCGCCGCCGATGCCGCCCGAGGCGCCGGTCACCAGCGCGGTCTTTCCGCTCAGATCGAACATGTGGTCATTCCTCCATTCATGCCGCCGCGTTCATGCCGTCGACGGCTGCGGTCACCTCTTCGGGCGTGCCGACCTGTCGGGTCGCGACCTCGCGCGCGATGCGCCTGACCATGCCCGACAGCGCCTTGCCCGCGCCGATTTCCCAGATCTCCGAGACACCCTCACCGGCCATCCAGGCGACGGATTCGCGCCAGCGCACGGCGCCGGTCACCTGCTCGACCAGCAGCGCCCGGATCATGCCCGGATCGGTCTCGCCGCAGGCGCGCACATTGGCCACGACCGGCACCAGCGGGGTCTCGATCTCGACATCGTCAAGCGCCTCGGCCATCGCCCGCGCCGCCGGCGCCATCAGCGCGCAATGGAAGGGCGCCGAGACGGGCAGCATCACCGCGCGCTTCGCGCCCCGCGCCTTTGCCAGCTCGACCGCACGTTCGACCGCCGCGGCATGGCCCGAAATCACCACCTGCGCCGGGTCGTTGTCATTGGCGGCCTGAACCACCTGCCCCGAGGCCGCCTCGGCCGCGATCTCGCGCACCGCAGCCAGATCGAGCCCCAGCAGCGCCGCCATCGCGCCCTCGCCAACCGGCACCGCCGCCTGCATCGCCTCGCCGCGCAGCCGCAGAAGCCGCGCGGTATCCGCGAGGCTGATCGCGCCAGCCGCGCACAGCGCGGAATATTCGCCCAGCGAATGGCCCGCCACGAAGGACGCCGCCGTCACCGACACGCCCTCGGCGCCCAGGGCCGCCATCGCCGCCATCGAGGTCGCCATCAGCGCCGGTTGCGCATTGCGGGTCAGCGTCAGCTCGGCCTGGTCGCCGGCCCAGATCAGCCCCGACAGGCTTTCGCCCAGCGCGTCGTCGACCTCTTCGAAGACCGCGCGAGCCTGCGGATAGGCCTCGGCCAGCGCCTTGCCCATGCCGATGGTCTGGGCCCCCTGGCCCGGAAATACGAATGCACGCATCGAGTGCCCCTTGCCCTGTCTTGTCTGGCGTCGATCTAACGGCTTGGTCCCGGCTTCACAAGCGCGCCGGGCCGCGGGACCGCCCGCGCGCCGATCGGCCGCGCCGCTCAACCGCGCCGATCAACCGTGGCGGGCGAGGAAGTCGGGCGCCGAGCGGTCCTCGACTTCACGGGCCTCGATATTGGCCACGTTCCGGCGTACCCGCGCGGCATGGCGGCGGGCCTCGACCGACTGGTTCGAGCCGCGCGCGATCTTGGCGGCAAGCTCCTGCTCCGAGCGGGTGTAGTAGTGGTTCAGCTGCAGGTGATCGGCCGAATAGAAGGCCGGATCGCTGCGACCCTTGTGATCGCCCTGCTCGCCCCGGTCGTTCCAGGTCACGGCCTGCCCGTCGATCCAGACGCTGTGCACCTTGAGCGCGGTGACCCGGGTCGCGTCGACCACGGTCTTGAAATTGGTCACCCCGCGCGCCCCACTCAGCGGCTCGGCGGCGCGGCGGGTGTAATTGGCCACGATCCCGCCCTCGGGCGGCGCGTCATGGCCGTTGCGGCCGAAATTATGCCAGGGCAGCGTGACGGACGGGATGTCGCCCAGATGGGCCAGCGCCGCATCGAGGCTGTCGGCCTGTTTCGGCACCAGGAATTCATCGGCATCGATGCAGGCCATCCAGCGATGGGCGCCGCCGAAATTCCGAAGCGCATGGGCATAGGCCAGCACCTGATTGTGGATCTCGCGCCCCGAGCGGCCGTCGTGAAGCTTCTGGTCCCAGGGCAGCAGCGTCAGCCTGTCGCCAAGTGCCGCCGCCAGCTCGGCCGCGGTGCCGTCGGTCGAGCCATTGTCATAGGCATAGACATGGGCCACTCCGGCAGCCCGGTGAAACTGGGCCCATTCGCCGATATGGCGTGCCTCGTTCTTCACGATCAGCACGATGGCAAGTCCGCGACGGCCCGGGCGGGGCGCGGGCGGCGCGAAGGACAGTTTGGTGATAGGCCGGTTGAAAAGCCCGCGCATGCTCGCTCCGTCTGGCTGGACGGCGCGACACTAGCGCCCGGGCGGCCGGGATGCCAGCCGCCCGCCCATCCGTCAGGTCAGTCCGCGTCCTTGCCCGCCTCGATCGAGATCTGGACCTCGACCTCGTCGCTGACATAGGGGACGTATTCGTCCATGCCGAACTCGGACCGGCTCAGCGTGGTCGTGGCGTAGAACCCCAGCCAGTCGCGCTTTTCCATCGGATGCTCGGCATGCTGGGTCAGCCGGGCGTCCAGGACCACCGGCTTGGTGATGCCGTTCAGGGTCAGCTCGCCGGTGATCTTCGCGGTGTCCTCGCCGGTCACGTCGATATCGGTCGAGGTGAAGGTCACCAGATCGTTCTCGGCCGCATTGAAGAAGGTGTCGGACATGAAATGCTCGAACCGCGCTTCCCAGCCGGTGAACAGCGCCTCGGTCGGGATCGAGACCGACACCCGCGAGGCCGCCGGATCCTCGGCATCGAAGGACACTGTGCCTTCCCAGCCCGAGAACAGGTTCCAGGTGGTCGAGAAGCCGAGATGCTCATAGGAGAACAGCACCTGGCTATGGCTGGAATCGAGGCTGTAATCGACCGGCTCGGCGGCAGCGGGCAGCACGGTTGCGGCCATGAGGGCGGCAGCGGTCGCGGCGGGGATCAGGTTCATCGGATACTCCGTTTCTTTGGTCGTCAGTGGACCGGACAGGTCAACAGGTCGGCTGCAACCGGCCTGTGCGCAATTGCCAAGGGGATCACAGGCCCTGTTCGGCACCGAACAGAGCATCGGCAAAGACCCGCCCCGCCCTCTGCCCCGCCCTGCCGGCGCGCGCGCCTTGCATCGCATGGCAATCCCTGTATAAGGCGCGGGTCCTTCCAACCGAATGGTATCCGGTGCGACCTCTCGTGGGCGGGCGGAAGGTGTCGAAAGACCTCGCCCTATGAAGTGCACCCGCAACAGAACTGGAGTATGCATGCCGCTTTACGAGCATGTCTTCATCGCGCGCCAGGACCTGTCCAACGCGCAGGCCGAGGGCCTTGTCGAACATTTCTCCACCGTCCTCGCGGATAACGGCGGCAAGGTCGTCGACAGCGAGTACTGGGGCGTCAAGACGATGTCCTACAAGATCAACAAGAACCGCAAGGGCCATTACGCCTACCTGCGCACCGATGCGCCCGCGCCGGCAGTGCAGGAAATGGAACGCCTGATGCGGCTGCACGATGACGTGATGCGGGTTCTGACCATCAAGGTCGACGCGCATGAAGAAGGCCCTTCGGTGCAGATGCAAAAGCGCGAAGAACGCGACAATCGTCGCGATCGCCGTTGACCCGTCGCCTGAGCAAAGGAGCCTAACACATGGCCGCAAAACCGTTTTTCCGCCGCCGCAAGGTCTGCCCCTTCTCCGGCGACAACTCGCCGAAGATCGACTACAAGGACACCCGCCTGCTGCAGCGCTACATCTCCGAGCGCGGCAAGATCGTGCCCTCGCGGATCACCGCCGTCTCGTCCAAGAAGCAGCGTGAACTGGCCCGCGCGATCAAGCGCGCCCGCTTCCTCGCCCTGCTGCCCTACGCCGTGAAGTAAGGAACGACCCCATGCAAGTGATCCTTCTGGAACGCGTGGCCAAGCTCGGCCAGATGGGCGAGGTCGTCAACGTCAAGGACGGCTATGCCCGCAACTTCCTGCTGCCGCAGGGCAAGGCGCTGCGCGCCAACGACACCAACATCGCCCGCTTCGAGGCCGACAAGGCCCAGCTCGAGGCGCGCAACCTCGAGACCAAGAAAGAAGCCGAAGCGCTCGCCGGGAAACTCGACGGTCAGCAATTCGTCGTGATTCGTTCCGCCTCGGATGGCGGCGCGCTCTATGGCTCGGTCACGCCCCGCGACATCGCGGATGTCGCGACCGAGGCCGGCTTCTCGGTCGACCGCAAGCAGGTCGTGCTGGCCGGTCCGATCAAGGATCTGGGCCTGCACGACGTGCATGTGCTGCTGCACCCCGAGGTCGACGTGACCGTGTCGGTCAATGTTGCCCGCTCGACCGAAGAGGCCGAACTTCAGGCCTCGGGCAAGTCGATCCAGGACCTCGCCGCCGAGGAAGAAGCCGCGGCCGAATTCGAGATCCAGGAACTGTTCGACGATATCGGATCGGCAGCCTCCGACGACGAGGACGACGAGCAGCGCTGATCACCCGCTCGACGCCATTCGGCACAGACATCGCGCCGTCCCCGCCTCCGGGGGCGGCGCTTTCCGTTTCGGCGGACGGCTCCGGCCCTGGCGCGCCCTGATGCATCTGCGGACGGCTCGATCCCCCGATCCGAAGCGACACTTCCCCGACAGGTTTCCCGATCTCCGAAAGCGCCTTTGCGGGACGGCGACGCCCGCGCCCGCCCGGCAGCACAAGGTCACTCTTCCAGGCCGGGACCGGGGACCATCCCCGCCCCTCTCCGAAACTCGCTGTGGCCCTTCGCAGACCGGATTCCGCCGCCCCTGCCCGGCCGTTTTGCAGCCTCTGCCGCGCATGACGGTCGCGAGAGCGAGCCAAGGTCCATGCGGTATCTCTTGTCGCAAAAAGCCGAAGGCCACTGCCCCCGGCACGGCCCCCAAGACGTCGTCCTTCACCGCCATGGCACGCCCGGACCCCGGCCAGCGGAGGAAAGCTAGAACGCGTCCGAAGTCATGCAAAAGGCCGCCCCGGGGGGCGGCCCTTCTTCATCCCGGAACCTGCCTCCGGCCGCGGGGCCGGAGAGGTGCCTCATTCTTCCTCGAGCTTCTCGACCGCCGCCTGCAGCTCGTCCTTGCTGACCGGCTTCTCGGTCACCTCGGCCAGCTCGAAGACATAGTCGACGACCTTGTCCTCGAAGAGCGGCGCGCGGATCTGCTGCTGCAGCGCCTGGTTCTGACGGACATATTCGAAGAACTGACGTTCCTGTCCGGGGAACTGGCGCGCCTGGGCCAGAACCGCCTGGGTCATCTCGTTATCCGAGACCGACACCTCGGCCTTGCGGCCGATCTCGGCCAGCAGAAGGCCCAGACGCACGCGGCGCTCGGCCAGTTTCAGATGCTCTTCGGTCGGCTCGATCTCGCCATGGTCGTGGCCGTGATCGTCGGGATGCTCTTCATGGTAGAGCTGGTGGGCGATCTGCCCGGCCTCGGCCTCGAGCAGGCTCGGGGGCACCTCGAAGCTCACCGCGGTATCGAGCGCATCCAGAAGGGCGCGTTTCATCACCGCGCGGGCGGCCCCGCCGAATTCGGTCTTCAGACGCTCGGCGACCTGGGCTTTCAGACCGTCGAGATCCTCGGCGCCGAACTGCTTGGCCAGATCATCGTCGATCTCGGCAGGCTTGGGCGCCTTCACGGCCTTCACGGTGACGTCGAAGGTGGCTTCCTTGCCCTTCAGGTTCTCGGCGCCGTAGTTCTCGGGGAAGGTGACGGTGACGGTAACCTCATCCTCGGCCTTGGCCCCGACCAGCTGCGCCTCGAAACCGGGAATGAAGCTCTCCGAGCCCAGCACCAGCGGGTAATCCTCGGCCGAGCCGCCCTCGAAGGGCTCGTCGCCCAGCTTGCCGACGAAGTCGATGATGACCTGATCGCCATCCTTGGCCTTCGAGCCCTTGCGGCGATCGGCATAGGTCTGGGCGGTGCCGGCCAGTTTCTCCAGCGCCTCGGTGATCTCGGCCTCGGCCGGTTCCACCACCAGCTTCTCGAGCTTGATCGACTTGAGATCGGCCTCGGGGATCTCGGGCAGCGCCTCGTACTTCATCTCGACGGTGACGTCCTCGCCGGGCTTCCAGTCCTCATTGGTCATCTTGACCTCGGGCTGCATCGCCGGGCGGTCACCGGTTTCCTCGAAATGGCTGCTCATGGCGCCGTCGATGGTTTCCTGCATGGCCTCGCCCATCAGGCGCTCGCCGAACTGCTTCTTGAGAAGCGGCATCGGCACCTTGCCCTTGCGGAAGCCCTTCATCTCGATCTGGGGCTGGGCCTCGGCGAGCTTCTCGTTGACCTTCGCCTCCAGTTCGGCGGCGGTCACGGTGATCGTGTAGCCCCGCTTCAGGCCGTCTTTCAGGGTCTCGGTGACCTGCATCTGCGTATCGTCCTTTTCATCCATTTCAGCTGGAACCGGCGGGGCAAGCCCCTCGGGCCTTGCGGCGCCAGCCCCCAAAATTCGACGCCGGTCGTTCGGAAACAACCACTTGCTTTCTCCGCGTCCACGAGCCTCGGCACGGCAGGCTTCGTCCCCCGGAAACGCTTCCGGCGCCTTCTACGCGAGCATCTGCCGTGGGGCAAGGGGCTCGACGGCGCGAAGCGGCCTTGCGCAAGCGCATGCGCAGGCCCGGGCCCAGACCCGGCCCCCGGGCGGGCTCAGAGCCCATAGAGGTCGGGAAAGCTGACCTTGCCGCTCCAGGAAAGATACAGAAAACTGCCCTCGTCGGTGTCGATCCGCACACAGCGCGACAGCAACCAGTTCCGCGCCGCCGGGCCATCGGCGCAATCCGGGATCTCGCCCAGCGAGCGGCCGAGCGAGACGAAGCCCGCAACGATGGCCGAGGCCGCCGAGCTGCCCCCGAAACGGCAGAAATACGATCCGAACTCGCGCAATCCTCCTGCCCGTTCGTCGCTGGCAAGGGCGCTCTAGGTGGTCAGTCCCGGCATTTGGTGGATGAATCGCGCCGGGTTTGCCGGAGGCTGATTGTCGTTAGTTACGCGGCCATGTTCTCAGTTTCCAGAGCCGCGTAAAAGTTGGCCTCTACCTCGGCTGGCGGGATGTTCCCGATAGGTTCGAGCAGGCGGAGGTTGTTGAACCAATCGACCCATTCCAACGTCGCGTATGCGACGGCCTCGCAGCTCTGACAGCGTGCGTGGTCGTGGCGCTCCCGTGACGAACCTGGCCCATAATCCTTCCTTCCATTCCTGAGAAAGGATCACAGCATCAAACCTTGGGATCAAACACCTAAGATGGTGACCCGGCGATGCATGCGTTGGGCTCTTTCCGGTAGTTCGCGGCATAAGGCGCGAACGGCCGCTCTGAACCGACTTCAGGGTCAGTCACCTGACACAAAAGTCGGTTTTGCTTGGCCCGGGCCGCGACCGACAGACCTGCGGCAAAGCGTACGCAGTGAATGCTTCTCAGCCCCGCAACGACCCGTTATAGCCGCCCGGCACAAGGAGACCGCCAGCCATGCCCGAGCTATTCCCCGAACGCGGCGAGCCCGTGATCCGCACCATCGCCATGCCCGCCGATACCAACCCCGCGGGCGACATCTTCGGCGGCTGGCTGATGTCGCAGATGGACCTTGCCGCGGGCAGCGTGGCCGCGCGTGTCTCGCGCGGGCGGGCGGCCACCATCGCTGTCGAGGGGATGCAGTTCCTCAAGCCGGTGAAGGTCGGCGACGAGGTCACGCTTTACGCCGATCTGGTCCGGCGCGGGCGCAGCTCGATGACCATCGAGGTCCGCGCCTGGCACCGCCCCCGCTGTCAGGAATGGAGCGAGCAGGTGACTCAGGCCACCTTCACCTTCGTCGCGATCGACGAGAACGGCCACTCGCGTCCCCTGCCCGATCCGATCCAGGCCGGCTGAGCCCCGGGCGGCGGGCGCAGCGACGCCCGCTCAGAAGGCCTTGCCAGTTCAGAACGCTTTGAAAGTCAGCGTCGTCAGCGAGCGGTCGATGCCGGGAATGTCGAGCAGATTGTCATTGATGAACTTGCCGACATCCTGGTCCTTCGGAATGTAGAGCTTCATCAGCAGGTCGAAATCGCCGCTGGTGGAATAGAGCTCGGAATGAAACTCGCGCAGCAAGATTTCCTCGGCCACCTCATAGGTCTTGCCCGGGCGGCAGCGCAGTTGCACGAAGACGCAGGCGGTCATGGGGGGCTCCTTCTCGGCTGATCCGGGCCAAACCTACCAGAGCCCCCGCCGCCTTCAAGCCGCAATTGCCCCGCCGCAACCCGGGCCCAGCCGTGGCCTGGCTCTTGGCCCCGCGCCCGGGCGCGCCTATAAGCGGCAGGAACAAACTGGCGGAGACGTCCATGCGGACAGCGAAAATCACGCGCAAGACGGCCGAGACCGAAATCTCGGTCGAGCTCGGGCTCGACGGCACCGGCCGCTACGATATGGCCACCGGGGTCGGCTTCTTCGATCACATGCTCGACCAGCTCGCGCGCCATTCGCTGATCGACATGAGCGTGCGCTGTCAGGGCGATACCCATATCGACGACCATCACAGCGTCGAGGATGTGGGCATCGCGCTCGGCCAGGCTCTGGCAGAGGCCTTGGGCGACAAGCGCGGCATCCGCCGCTACGGGTCCTGCCTGTTGCCGATGGACGATGCGCTGCTGCGCGCGGCGCTCGATCTGTCGGGACGACCCTATCTGGTCTGGAATGTCGATTTTCCGACCCAGAAGATCGGCAGCTTCGATACCGAGTTGGTGCGCGAATTCTTCCAGGCGCTCGCCACCCATGGCGGGATCACGCTTCATGTCGACGCCCTGCACGGGCTCAACAGCCACCATATCGCAGAGGCCGCCTTCAAGGCCGTGGCCCGCGCACTCCGCGACGCGGTCGAGACCGATCCGCGCAAGGCCGATGCCATCCCCTCGACCAAGGGAGCGCTCTAGACCGATGCTGACGGCGATTGTCGATTACGAGTCGGGCAACCTGCATTCCGCCCGCAAGGCCTTCGAACGCGTCGCCCGCGAGACCGGAGCGGGCGAGGTCGCGATCACCTCGGACCCCGAGACCATCCGCCGGGCCGACCGCATCGTGCTGCCCGGCGACGGCGCCTATCCGGCCTGCCACCGCGCGCTGTTCGATCATCGCGGCGTGTTCGAGGCCATCGAAGAGGCGGTGATCTCGGGCGGGCGTCCGTTTCTGGGCATCTGCATCGGCATGCAGATGATGGCCAGCCGCGGGCTCGAATATGAAGAGACCCCCGGCTTCGACTGGATCGGCGGCGAGGTGGTCCGGATCGCGCCCGAAGACCCGCATCTGAAAGTGCCGCATATGGGCTGGAACGATCTGGTGATCGACAGCCCGCATCCGGTGCTCACGGGCATCTCGACCGGCGATCACGCCTATTTCGTCCATTCCTACCATTTCCGCGTCGCCGACCCCGCCCACCGGATCGCCCATTGCGACTATGGCGGGCCGGTCACTGCCATCGTCGGGCGCGGCACCACCATCGGCACACAGTTCCACCCCGAGAAAAGCCAGGCGACCGGGCTCCGGCTGATCGCCAATTTCCTCGGCTGGGCGCCCTGATCCTAAGCGCCCTGAGCCTCAGCCACCGGGAAACACCCGCCGGGCCAGAAGCACCCGCGACAGCGCGGTCACGAAACAAAGCGCGCCGAAGCCCCAGGCCAGCGGCGCGAACCAGGACGGGAACAGACAGATCGCCACGAAAAACGCGATGGTCTCGGTCCCTTCCAGCAACCCGCCGGAGAAATAAAGCGACTTCGTGCCGCGCGCGCGGGTTTCCATGCTGCGGCGTTCGGCCAGGATCGCGAAGCCGAGAAACGTCGCGCCATTGACATAAAAGCTCGTCAGCAGAAACGCCCCGGCCGCCCCGTTCGCCGCCGGATCCATCAGCACGAACCCCAGCGGCACCGCGCCATAGACGAGAAAATCGGCCACGATGTCGAGATAGCCACCGAAATCGGTCTTGCGCCCGGCCCGCGCCACCGCCCCGTCAAGCCCGTCGGCCAGCCGCCCCGTCAGCAGCGGCACCAGCGCAAGCCCGGGCGCGCCGAGCGCAACCATCGCCGCCGCCAGAAGCCCGGCCCCCAGCCCCACCAGCGTGACGGCATCCGCCGTCACCCCGCGCGCCGCAAGCCGGATCCCCAGCCTGTCGAGCGGCGGGTCGATCAGCCGTCGCATGAGCCCGTCCAGCATGCCCTGCCCTCCTCTGCCGGTCCCAGACTGCCCTTGCCAGAGCGTCGGCTGCAAGCCGCTGCGCTCCATTTCCCAGGGCCTGTCTTGGGGACGCAATCCGGTCCCGTTCGAGCCCCTCCGCCACGCTTGTCCCCGCCCGACCTGTCCCCATCTGGTCGGCAAGCGCGGCCGCATCCAGCGCATGCCCTGTTCCTAGGCTTCCGGGGCATCCGGAACGGAGGTACCCCCCAGTCGCATCCGAGGCCTCGACCCCTGGTCTGACAGCCGGCATCCGGGACAAAAATCCGAAGGCAGGTTTCGACAATTCCTATTGCGCCCCGTGCCCGAGCTGACTAAGAGGGCGGCGTGGCGGGTATGGTGTAGTGGTAGCGCGCCGGCTTCCCAAGCCTGAAGTGCGGGTTCGATTCCCGCTACCCGCTCCAGACTACCTCAAGAACCGTTTTATCCGATTTGGTCTATAGCCTTCGATCTGATGGCCGGTGCCGCCTTGCCTGACTGAATGGCATGGCGCGACATGGCGGCGCAGGCCCGCCGCCGCAAAGAAGTGACACCCGTCGCCGAAAGCGAGGGCGGGCAGCGCGCATGACAGCTGCCTCGGTCAAGCCAACCCTGGTCGAAAGCACCCAGCCCCACCATCCCGACGCTCTCTGTCCAAAGCCGGGCCGGGAGGTCAGGCGATCTCTGGTCCGGGCATGTCCGAAAGGGGATAAGGCCCCGATACCGCAGATAGCGGTGGTGAACACGGGGCCTGTCGTGCCATGGGCGGACGCGGGATGCGCGCAGGCCCGGTCACGGCATCTGCCCGATGATAAGGCCAGCTCCCGAGCGGCTCATCTCCGCGCCGTGCGCCCATTTCCCGGGACAGGAGGCCTAGAAATCCTGCCATCCCGCGTCGTTGACGGCGCGTTTCGGCGGCTCGAACTCTGCGGCGGCGGGCGGTGCTGCCGCCGGGATGGCGGTTGCCGTGCGGGGACGGACGGAGACGGCGGAAGCGGGCCCTTTCAGGCGGAACCGGGCGACCAGGGTCTGCAGATTGCCCGCCTCCTGCTTCATGGTCACCGCGGCGGCATTCGCCTCCTCGACCATGGCCGCGTTCTGCTGGGTCACCTTGTCGAGCTCGTTCACCCCGACATTGATCTCGCCCAACCCGACCGATTGCTCCTGCGCGCCGGTCGCGATGTCGGCGATCAGCGCGGCGATATTGCCCACCCGTTCGACGATGTCGGTCAGTGCCTCGCCGGTGCGGTTGACCAGCCCGACGCCGGTCTCGACCTGATCGGAACTGGTCGAGATCAGGGTCTTGATCTCCTTGGCGGCCTCGGAGGAGCGCTGGGCGAGGGCCCGGACCTCGGAGGCCACGACGGCAAAGCCGCGCCCGGCCTCGCCGGCGCGGGCCGCCTCGACGCCCGCATTCAACGCCAGCAGGTTGGTCTGGAACGCGATATCGTCGATCACGCCGATGATCTGGTTGATCCCGTCCGAGGATTTCTTGATCTCGGCCATCGCCCCGATGGCCTCCTTGACCACGAGGCCAGACTGCTCGGCATTGCCGCGCGCCTCGCGCACGACATCCTCGACCTTCGCCGCGCCATCGGCCGCCGCGCGGACGCTGGCCGTCATCTCGTCCATCGCGGCCGCGGTCTGCTCCAGCGTCGCGGCCTGGTTCTCGGTGCGGCGCGACAAGTCGTCCGAGGCGCCCGAGATTTCCTCGGCGCGGGTGGTGATCTCTGTCGCGTTCTCGACGATCTCGCCCATCAGCGCGTTCAGCGTCTCGACCGTCGCGTTGAAATCCTGGCGGAGCTGTTCGTATTCCTCGGCAAACCTGGTATCGATGGTGCTGGTCAGATCGCCCTCCGACAAGGACCGCAGCCCCGAGGCCAGATCGGCGACCACCCGCTCCTGTTCGCGGCGGTCCTCATCGCGCGCCGCAGCCTGGCGTTCGGCATCGGCAAGCTTGTCGCGGAAGGCGGCCAGATTGCGCCCCAGATCGCCGATCTCGTCGCGGCGACGCGCCTCGGGAATGGCGGTTTCATACCGCCCATCGGCAACATCGCTCATGGAGCCGACAAAGCTCGACATCGGCCGGGTCACGCTGCGCACCAGAACATAGGAGACCGCAACGAGGATCAGCATGCCCGCGATCAGCGTGATCGCCGAGGCCCGCCGCATGCTGGCCAGTTCGGCTTTGATATCGGAGACATAGGCCCCGGTTCCGACGATCCAGCCCCAGGGCTTGAATGCCTGCACATAGCCCAGTTTCATCTCGGGATCGGACTCGCCAGGCTTCTTGAACCAGTATTCGACCGATCCCGAGCCATCGCGCTGCGCGACATCGTGCATTTCCTGAAAGAGCTTCAGCCCATTGACATCGGCATAGTCGGTCTTGTCGGTCCCGACCCAGTCGGGCATCGTCGGATGCGCGGTGACGACCAGATCCTTTGTCAGCGCAAAGACATAGCCCGAGGCTCCGAAACGAAGCGCCTCCAGCAGCTCACGCCCCCTCGCCTCGGCCGTGGCCCTGTCGATCTCTCCCGCTGCGACCCTGTCCTGCAGCCCCGACAGGAGCGAAATCGCCGCATCGGTCATGCCCTTAAGCTCTGTCTCGCGCATCTCATAGGCGTTCTCGACAGCCCGCGACAGCAAGAGAACAGAGAGAAGCGCAGAGAGCGCAAGTGCCACAACGACAATGGAGTAGATCCGAAACGGGATCCGGTACAGGAAAGCGGGCATTTGAGCTATCTCCAATTGATCATGGCGACGCTTCATAGCGCAAAAGGTTTAGAAAACGTCCTACATCGCAAATCTAAGTAAATGAGCGGAAAGGCATGGGCGTTGATGAAGAGCGGAGAGAGTTACCGAGCTCCGGCCATGGCGGCGTAACGTCGGTCAGCAGTCGCGAGGTCGTCGGAGCGGAGGAGGGCTGAGAGCAGCTTGGCGCAACGGTCGCGAGACAGGGTCGGAAAACCAGAGCGCAACAGAGTGCCTTCGAACACGCGGCTCTGATTTGGGTCCGCCCCACGAACACCATGCGGGCCCGCAGCATGACGATGGCCGTATCACGAGGCCGGATACATGTCAGCACCCGACACCGCGCCAGATTGCTCCGAAAAGGCGCTCTTGCGTCGCGTCGGGTTGCCCCAGGTCGGCTTCGAGCTTCACGACCACATTCCATACCAATAGGTTTCTGTCTCAAGCCGGCTCATATAATGTCTTTGGTTAGGAACGCATCGGCCAACGCTGCGACGCCTGTTGGTCGGAACCTCTGCGCCTACATGTGCAGGCGCACATGTTTGAGCTTGTCGGGATTCCTCATGATCCAGATCGCTTCGATCCGGCCGCGCCGGATCGAGAGGGCGGTGGTCTGCAGGACGTCCCCTTCAACGGACACAAAGCCGGGCGAGCCGTTGATCCACCGAAGCGGAGGGCAGGGTCCGGGCGGAAGTGTCCGCTTTCTGGCAAGGCCGGCGAACAGGCGGGCAGCGTCGCGAGACCCGTTCAGCACGTTGATGGCCGCTTTCACCCTGCCGCCACCATCGGTGTGAACCTCGATATCCTCGGCAAACAGGGCAAGCAGACGATCCATATCGCCCTGCCGGCTTGCCTCCCAGAAGGCGGTGACGAGCGGATGATCCGTTTCGCTCGACGGTGGATCGGCAGGTTCGGCCCCGGCCAGCCTGCGCCGCGCCCGGGAGACGAGTTGCCGACACGCCGTGGGGGTCTTGTCAACGAGCAGGCCTATTTCCTCGAAACTGTAGTCGAAGGCATCGCGGAGAATGAACGCGGCCCGCATCTCGGGTGTCAGGCTGTCGAGGGTCAGGATCAGCGCGATGCCGACATCCTCGGTCAGGATCCACTCCTCTTCCGCGCCGGGGGCATGATCGGCGATCAACGGATCGGGCAGCCATGCCCCGACATAGGTTTCCCTGCGCACCCGTGCCGAGCGCAGATGGTCGAGGCACAGTCGCATGACCACGGTGGACAGCCACTGGGCCGGGCGGTCGATGCCGGACAAATCGACGTCACGGAATTTCAGCGCGGCGTCCTGGAGGATATCATCCGTCTCGGCCACCGATCCGGTCATGCGGTAGGCGAGCCCCGCCAGACGTCGGCGCTCGCCCTCGAAGATCTGACTATGCCGGTCAGCCTGCCGCATCTCGGGCCTCGCGCCGCGTGTGGACTTGACGAAAGCCGACGGCAAAGCGGTTCCATGCGTTGATCATCGTGATCACGAAGGTCAGTTCGACCCGTTCACGCTCATCGAAGGATGCGGCCAGAAGCCTGTAGTCGGAATCCGGTGCGCCAGTCTGTTCGATGCGCGTCAAGGACTCGGCCCATGCCAGCGCAGCACGCTCGCGATCATCGAAGACCGGGCTTTCTCGCCATGCCGCAAGGACATCCAGCTTCTGCTGCGACACACCGGCCTGCCGCGCGGCAGGGGCATGCAGGTCAAGGCAGAAAGCGCAGCCGTTGATCTGCGACACGCGCATCTTGACCAGCTCACGCAGGGCTTCAGGCAGGGATAGGCCCTTTATCGTCTCTTCGGCCGCCATCATCGCCTTCATCGTGTCGGGCGCGGCCTTGTAGTAATTCATACGAGGGGTCATCGCTGTCTCCGTTCTCTGTCTATACTCACAAGACGAGACAGGATCGAGATCCGTGACACCAGGAGCAGCGTGTTGAGCGCCCGCATGCCCGCTTCGTCCGCCCTCCTGACCTTGGCGGCCAGAGTGCATGCTGCAACGGGGATGAACGGCCGCTTTCGTGATTTTGCAATCGGCAGGGGCCGGGGTGCCCAATGACCGCTAAAGACACATTGTGTTGAAAAACTCCGGCAGCGGTTAAGAGGCAGCCTGAATTTGGAACGTCATCCTTCACAGGGTAAAAAGAGGTCCGCTTAAGAGGCGATATCGCCGAAAATCGGAATGATTTCCAATGAGCCGGTACTCTGCAGCCACGAAAACGCGTTTTTCAACAGTATCGACAGCGAGCGCACCTGGGTGCTCTGGGCGGATACCGTTGAAAAACTCACTGGAGCATCCAAGGAGTGCCATTTCATGGGAAACGGTTCTGCTTGTGCGTGCCCCTGACTTGTAAAAAGTCATTTGCAGCCCGAGTGCAGAACAACGTTCCAACCCAAGATGGCTTCTCGGGCGCAGCGGGTGTTTTTCAACAATATCGGCGGGCAGCGGACCTTCCAGGCCGCCGCCGTGCATCGCGTGGCCTTCCCCGAACCGGACCTTCCCGGTGACCGAGACGATCGCATCAAAGGGCATCATCCAGAACCTGCCATTGTCCGAGCGAGCGCGACGATGACATCGGTTGCGTAGTACGCGTCTCCTTCCGGCACGATGGGGCAAGGCCCTGCGCAACGCTTTCATCGCGCGCCATTGTGCGGCCGTCTGGGTACCGCTGCCGGATCATGCGGATATCGTCGGCATCGAGGCACAGGTCATCGCGCTTGCGCCCCACGACATGATCGCCTGGAACCGGCACGGAATGGATCCCTACTTGGAGCCGACCGCGCTTGCCGATGCCCTGATCGAGGAGCTGGACCTCAGCCCCTTCGAGCGCGCTTCCCTTGGACGGCAGCTTGCGCGGTTCCGTGAGGATGCCCGAGAGGCCCGCCGGAAGGGCTGACCCGCGCGCGTGGGGGGCACGAAACCGGGTTCGTTTTGGACCCGGTTTTTTGTGACGGTGGGTGTCGCGCGCGTGGGGGTGCTGAGCATCTGCTAACGGTTTGCAGATGGACGCCGACGCTGACCCGCACGCGTAGGGGCACGGTGACGCATCTGGCAACGGTTGCCAGATAGACGCCGACGCGGCACAGGAGCGGGGCGAGGTGGCGACACGCGAGAACAACCCCGGCTCTATGGGGCATGTTGGGGACGACAACATGCCCCCCGCAACATCCGCCGACCTCGGCCTGCGCCGCGACGAGATCCATGAGGCGCGGTGCGAGGCTCACTGGGGAAATCCCCAGTGACGAGCCGCGCGGGAGTGCATTTTGGAGATGATGGGTGCAACGTAGGGCGCAGCCTTGCAGTGCCCCTAAAAGTCAAGAAAACCAATACCTTATAGGGTTAAGTGGCGGAGAGACAGGGATTCGAACCCTGGAGACGGTTACCCGCCTACACGCGTTCCAGGCGTGCGCCTTCGACCACTCGGCCACCTCTCCGTGATCGGTTGTCTACCCTCGGGCGGGGGCGCGATGCAAGAGGAGTTTGATCGTTCCCCGCAACCTCGCCCGTGACGTTCCGATAGGGCACGAATCCGGGCCAGACCAGAGCTCAGAGCGAGGCCGGAACCGTGCCGGAGAAGGACTTCGGTCGGAAAGGTCGTCGCGGGATTTGGGGCCAAGTGGCAAGCTTGAACGCCTGACGAAGACTGCCCGGAGATGACGATACGGAAACGCGCTTTCTGCGGAGTTCAAGGCGAAGCTGGCCCACGAGGCGGTCCGCGAGGATCTCATGACGGCCGGGTTGGCCAGGAAGTAAGATCTCCCCCACCATGATCAGCGGTTGGAACCGGACGGCGACCGAGAACATGAACCGCGCCGACTTGCCCGGAGGGCATTTCGTTCAACGCGTCATGCGACCTTGGCCATCGGCTGCATGCGAAATAGATGCCGCCGGGAGGGTGCAGCTGGACCAGGGCTGCGCCAGCCCGGATACGGACAAGGCGGAGATGGTCCCGCGCTGCGCGGGGGCGCCACCGAGGTCGTCTTGACGAGCCCCTTTCCGGCGTCGCGCTCGGCCTCGGGGCCCAATCACCGGAAGATCGCGCGCGATCAACGC
Organism: Rhodovulum sp. MB263; assembly: GCF_002073975.1. Classification (NCBI taxonomy): domain Bacteria; kingdom Pseudomonadati; phylum Pseudomonadota; class Alphaproteobacteria; order Rhodobacterales; family Paracoccaceae; genus Rhodovulum; species Rhodovulum sp. MB263. The sequence continues at coordinate 2,276,542 of NZ_CP020384.1, forward strand.
ATTCGGCGCCGCCTCGGCTGCGTCCTTGTCTTCGCGCGCCTCGGGCCTGCAGAAATAGAGCCGGCCGATCTCGGCGCAGATGGCACCGCCGGAGACCGGACGCGGAACGATCACCGAAAGAAGCAGCGCGATATAGGGCCCGCAGCGGCGGTTCCGGCCGAGTTGCTGGACAAGCCCGGTATCGACCGACGGCAGCACCGCGCCCTCGGCCCCAGGTCCCCCCTGCCCCCGTCTTTGATGTATCAGTCACGGCCGCCCAGCCAGACCAGTCGCCCGCTATCGGCCGGGCTGGCCGCCGCCGCGCGGAAAGACAGGCGGCGGCGACAGCATCACGCCGCCCCGCTCATGGGTGCCCATGACAGCCGCACGCACCCGGACAGGGATGGCGGCGGCAGCGCGGGGCGGTCATCGGGGGCCGTCGGCGCCATCGACATCGCCATCGAGATCGGCCAGCGGTTCGGGCTGGGGATCGTCCTTCTGGCGCGGCAGGAACGGCGCTGGCGCCTGCGCCTGCGCTGCTGCGGGCCGGTCGCGCAGGCTTTCGGGGTTCCGGAGCCAGATGTCGCGCTGTGCGAAGGGGATCTCGAGCCCCTCCTCGGCGAAGCGCCGGGCGATCTCGTGGTTGAGCTCGGTGCGCACCGACAGCCCGTAATTGATGTCGCGCAGGATCACCCTCAGCTCGAATTCCAGCGCATCGGCGCCGAAGCCCTGGAACACCACCGAAGGGGCGGGATTGACCATGACCAGCGGGTGGCTTTCCCCGATTTCCATCAGGATCTTCTCGACCTTGCGGGTGTCGCTGCCATAGGCCACGCCGACCTTGAGGATCACCCGCCCGGTCAGGTTCTGCCGCGTCCAGTTGGTGACCTGCCCGGAGATGAGATCGGCATTGGGCACGATCACGTCGGTGCGGTCGAAGGTCTGGATCCGGGTCGAGCGGACCGAGATGTCCTTGACGGTCCCCATCACGCCGCCGACCTCGATCCAGTCGCCCTGACTGACCGGGCGTTCGATCAGCAGGATGATGCCCGAGACGAAGTTCTGCACGATGGTCTGCAGCCCGAAGCCGATGCCGACCGACAGCGCCCCCGCGACGATGGCCAGCGAGCTGAGATCGATCCCGGCGGCCGTTACCGAGACCACGCCGGCGAGGAAGATCCCGATATAGCCCAGGCCCGAGATCAGCGCAGTCTGGCCGCCCGGATCGATCTTGGTCTTGGGCAGCACGGTCGAGCGCAGCATGCCCTGCAACAGCCGGGTGCCCGCATAGCCCAGCGCGAAGACGATGGCGAAGGTCAGGAAGCTGGCGGGCGAGATCCGGGTGCCGCCAACCGCGAAACCGGTGGTGAAGCGTGCCCAGAGCTCGGTCAGGTCGGCCACCCGCGCGCCCCATATCAGCGCCAGCACCGGGATCGCCAGCAGTGCCAGCATCATCCCGATCAGCACCGGGATCAGGTCGCCGCCATTCTCGGGATCCTCGACATCGCGGCCCATCAGGATCGCGTAAATATCCGTCACGAAGCGCTGCAGCATCAGCAGGAAGCCGACCAGCGCAAGCGTCATGATCGAGGGATAGACGCAGAAATCGCCCGCCTCGGCATAGCCCACCGCCCCCAGCAGGGGTCCGACCAGCCCCGCGACGATTGCCGCGCGACCGAAGAAACCGGCGACACGGTTGCGATAGGGCCGCTCTTCAGAGCTGTCGGCCGCATCCGCCTGGACATGGACCAGCAGAAGCTGCCCCATCCGCGACAGCATCAGCCCGGCCAGAAGCAGGATCGGGAAGCTCAGCACCGCCACCGCCTCGGCGGGGTAGTCGTCGAGCTTGCTCACCTCGCGCGCCAGCATCGCCAGGGCCAGGATCACCCCGAGGATCCAGGAATTGAGCCGCCCCTCGGAGCGACGCTCGGGCGGCAGGGTCAGGATCTCGCGGCTCACGCCGATCTGGGCGAAGACCCGGCCGCCAAGCCAGCCCGCCGTGAAGACCGTCAGGCCGAGGATCGGCAGGATCTGCACCAGCCGCTCGCTGCGCAGGCCCAGCATCGCCGAGGATTTCAGCGCCCCCGCCAGCAGCACCACGCCGAGCGTCGGCACCACGATCTGCCCGAGAGAGGCGATGCCCGAGAACAGCGTCCGCCCCCTGCCCCGGCCGCGCTGGGCCAGGAACTCCGACAGCATCTCCATCCAGCGGCGACCGCGGACCGTCAGAAGCCCGGCCAGTGTCAGAAACAGCAGCGTGACCGGAAGGCCACTGCGCAGGGAGGCGCGTGCATTCGGGTTGTCCCAGTTCGCCGCGATCTCGTTGCCGACCTCGACCAGCGTGCCGCGGATCGCGGCAATCCCCTCGCCCCAGTTGACCGGGTTCACCGGCGAGGGTCCCAGTTGCAGCAGCTGATCGGCCTGACGCTCGCGAATGATCTGGTCGATCTCGCGGATCAGCCCGTCGGCCCGGCTGTAAGCCTCGACCGCCTTGAGGCTCGGCGCCTGCGCCTCGTTGAGCTGCTTGGTCAGCTCGGCCCGGCGCTGGGCGATCTCCCTCGGTTCGGTCTCGCCCTCGGCGGGCGGCTCGCCCAGGGCCGAGATCTGGTCGCGCAGGGTCTTGATCCGGGCCGAGTTCGTGTTCTGGGCATCGAGGAAGCGGGTCCGCCAGTCGACCAGCTCGCCGCGCAGCGTGTCGAAGGCGGCGGTCGAGGCCTTGCCCTCGGCCAGCACCTTCTCGGCCCGCGAGGCAGCCTTGTCCCACTGGGCGTAGTTCAGCTCCTCCTGCTGGCTCTGGGTCTCGGCGAAGGCGGGGACCGTGCCGCCATGCGAAAAGAGCGCTGCGGCGATGGCCAGCAGCAGAACGGCCAGGAAACGGGTTTTCATCCGGCAAACACCTCCGGCAGCGCGCCCTTGCGTCCCGTGCCCCCGGAGCGGTCCATCCAGGGCGGGACCGGCAGGTCCTTGCCGCGCAGGAAGTCCGGGTCGAACAGCTTCGACTGGTACCGCGTGCCATAATCGCAAAGCACCGTGACGATGGTATGGCCGGGGCCCATCTCGCGCGCCATCCGCATCGCCCCCGCCACATTCACCCCCGACGAGCCGCCGAGGCAAAGCCCCTCGCGCGCCAGCAGGTCGAACAGCACCGGCAGCGCCTCGTCATCGCCGATCCGGTAGCAGAAATCGGGCACCAGCCCCTCGAGATTGGCGGTGATCCGGCCCTGCCCGATGCCCTCGGTGATCGAGGAGCCCTCGGATTTCATCTCGCCGCTGGTGTAATGGCTATAAAGTGCTGCACCATGCGGATCGGCCAGCCCGATCTTCACGCCCCTGGGCTGCAGCGCCATCGCCGTGCCCGCCAGCGTGCCGCCCGAACCGACCGCGCAGATGAATCCGTCGACCCGGCCGCCGGTCTGCTCCCAGATCTCGGGGCCGGTGCCCTCGGCATGGGCCTGCCGGTTGGCGGTGTTGTCGAACTGGTTGGCCCAGATCGCGCCATTGGGCTCGGTCTTCGCCAGCGCCTCGGCCAGACGACCGGAATAGCGGACGTAATTGTCGGGATCGCGATAGGGTTTCGCGGGCACCTCGACCAGTTCGGCCCCGGCGAGGCGCAGCATGTCCTTCTTCTCGCGGCTCTGGGTCTCGGGGATCACGATGACGGTACGAAAGCCCATCGACGCCCCGACCAGCGCCAGCCCAATGCCGGTATTGCCCGCGGTGCCCTCGACGATGGTGCCGCCGGGGGCCAGCACGCCGCGCGCCACCGCATCGCGGATGATCGACAAGGCGGCGCGATCCTTGACCGACTGGCCCGGATTCATGAATTCGGCCTTGCCGAGGATCTCGCAGCCGGTCGCCTCGGACGGCCCCTTCAGGCGCACCAGCGGCGTGTTGCCGATCAGATCGGCCAGATCGCTCCGTATCGCCGCCATGTCGCTCTCCCTCTCGCTTCGGATCGCCCCATTGCTACTGGCGCCCCGCCGCGAACTCAAGCCGGGCACAGCGTCGTCTCACGGTGACGTGCAAGCCAGAGCAGCGACAGGATGAGCGGGGCATTGCCGATCTCGCCGGTCTCGACCAGCTCCATCGCCCGGGCGAAGGGCACGACATGGGCACGGATATCCTCGCCCTCGGTCGCAAGCCCGCCAAGCCCGCCCGCCTCGGCGCCGAGATCGGCCTCGCCGACAAAGGAATATATGTATTCGGCCTTGGCCCCGGGCGAGGGATAATAGCCATAGCAGCGATGCAGCGCGCCAAGCGCGATCCCCGCCTCCTCGAGCGCCTCGCGGCGCACCGTCTCTTCGGGGCTCTCGCCCGGATCGATCAGCCCGGCAATGGCCTCCACCGACCAGAGCTGGCTGTCGCCGCGCGCATAGGGCCCGGCACGGAACTGCTCGATCAGCAGCACGGCGTCGCGGGCCGGATCGTAGGGCAGCACGGTCGCGGCATCCCCGGTCAGGAAGGCCGCCCGCACCATCTCGTCGCTCATGCCCCCGTCGAAACGGGCATGGCGGAAGGTGTATTCCTCGACGGCGAAGAAATTCGCATAGGGCTGGGCGCGGCCGGTCTCGACGATATCGCCCGGTCGGGTCGGTTTTCTCAGGCTTGCGGGCCCCGGCGCGCGCGCGCGCAGCGTCGAGCCGGCGCGGGCCAGCATCATCCGGTAACGCCGGGCATTCAGCTCGGGCGGGCGGTCAGGATAGCCCAGCATCACCTCGCCCGCGGCCTCGGTCACCAGATCGGCCCAGCGCGCGCGCCAGAGCCCGAACTCCCAGGGCGCGCCGAGCTCCGCCGCCCCCGAGCGGTCATGGACATAGATCCCGGCCGCGACCGGCCCCTGGCCCGTCTCGACCGTCACCTCGTCGCGGCGAAAGCCGTGGCCCCCCTCATAATAATCGAGCCGGGCAAGATCCCCGGCCGTCAGCTCCGAAAGCAGCAGCCCGGAGGCCTGCGCGCCGGGCGCGGGCAGGATCAGCGGAAAGCCCTCGCCCCGGGCCAGAAGCAGGGCATGATCCGGCAGCCGCGCCGGACAGGTTTCGAGCGTCTCGGCAGGGCGGTCCAGGACCCGCGCCAAGAGCGGAAGATGGCACAGCGTGCCGTAAAGGAACATGCGTTCCATGTCGGTGTCCTTCAGGTCCAGAAATGTGAGATGGGCCCGGCCGTCAGCCCGGCCAGCCCGCCGCCGACCGGCAGGGTCCCGAGGCCTGCGGGCAGGCCGCCCGCAAACCCGCCCGGGCCCTTAAGCGCCCCGACAGGCGCACAAGCCCCCGCCCCGTCCCCGGCAGGGCTCGAGAGCCTGGGGAGGGCCCGCAACGCGGTCATGCGCTCCCGCGCCCTGCGCGCAGGGCCTTGTCCGCCGTCATGACCGGAACGCGCGCGCCGCGCCGGCCCCCGGCAATGAGGGCATGCGACAGGCTTGGCGGCAAAGGGCATGGATCAGGCGGGCCGTGCGACAGTCAGCTGGGTCACGTCGCAGTTTCCGCTCTGAAAGGTGGCTGCGCAAGACGCGAGATAGAGGTTCCACATCCGCCGGAACCGGGTATCGAAGCCCAGCCGCGCGATCTCGTCCCAGTGCTCGTTGAAGGTCTCGTGCCAGCGCCGGAGCGTCAGCGCATAGCTGTCGCCGAATTCCATCGAGCGCCGGATCTCGAGCCCGGCCGCGCTGGCCTGGGCGCGCAGCACGCCGGGGCTGGGCAGCATGCCGCCGGGGAAGATGTATTTCTGGATGAAATCGACGCCCTTGCGATAGATCTCGAAGCGACGCTCCTGCACGGTGATGACCTGCAGCGTGGCCTGCCCGCCGGGCTTGAGACAGTCCGTCACCTGGCGGAAATAGGTCGGCCAGTATTTCTCGCCCACCGCCTCGAACATCTCGATCGAGGCGATGCCGTCATAGCGCCCGGTCTCGTCGCGGTAATCCTGCAGCTTGATCTCGACCCGGTCGGCAAGCCCCGCCTTGGCGATCCGCGCCACGGCATAGTCATGCTGCTCGCGGCTGATGGTCAGCCCGGTGACCTTGAGGCCCCGCTGTCCGGCGGCATATTCGGCAAAACCGCCCCAGCCGCAGCCGATCTCGAGCACGTGATCGCCCGGCGCGACACCCATCTGGTCGACCATGGCGGCATATTTCAGCTCCTGCGCGGCCTCGAGGCTTTCCTGCCCGGTGCGGAACAGCGCCGAGGAATAGGTCATCGTCTCGTCGAGCCAGAGCCCGTAGAAGGCGTTGCCGAGGTCGTAATGATGCGAGATGTTCTTGCGCGCCTGGGTCTTCGAATTGCTTTGCAGCCAGAAGCGCAGCCGCTCATAGGCGCGGATCAGCCCGAGCCCGGGGAACCCGTCGAAGAGATCGTCGTTATCGGCATGGACGAGGTCCATGAAGGCCATCAGGTCGGGGGTCGACCAGCCGCCCTCGACATAGGCCTCGCAAAAGCCCAGATCGCCCTCGCGGATCAGCCGGGCGAAGACGTCGCCGTCATGGATGTCGAGCTGGGCCACCGGGCCGGGGCCGCAGCCCTCGGCGCGAAAGCGCCGCCCGTCCGGCAGCACGAAATCAAGCCGCCCATGGGCCATGCGCCCGGCAATATCGAAGACCTGTGTGAAATAGCGCGGCAGGTCGACCTGCCCTCTCGTACTCGTCAGGACAGTCATCCTGGCTCCCTCGTTCCCTTATGGTTCTTGTCATTATGCGTGCTGCGATTGTGCAGATCGCGCGCGGCCGTGCAACGTCCTAGCCCTCCCGTGCCTGATAGGCCGCCAGCGCGCGGCGGCGCCCGGCCCCGGGCGTGACCGCCGGTTCCGGATAGGCAGCCTCGGGCGACAGGGCCCAGGCGCGCGGGATCGCGTCGAAATAATCCAGCGCGCCGGGGGCGGGGGTGTCGCGCCCCTCGGCGATCCAGGCGTCGCGATAGGCGCCGTCGGGATCGAATTTCGCGGCTTGCGTCTCGGGATTGAAGATCCGGAAATAGGGCGCGGCATCGGGGCCCGATCCGGCCACCCATTGCCAGCCCATCGCATTCGAGGCCGGGTCCCAGTCGGTCAGGTGATCGGCGAACCAGTCCATGCCCACCCGCCAATGGGTCATCAGGTTCTTGGTCAGCCAGGAGGCCGCGACCATCCGGGCGCGGTTATGCATGGTGCCGGTGACATACATCTCGCGCATCGCGGCATCGACGAAGGGAATGCCGGTGCGGCCGCGCTTCCAGGCGGTTGCCTCGGGGCTGTCGCCATCCGTCGACCAGGGAAAATTGTCCCAGCCCTCGCGCCAGTTCCGCTCGGCGATATGCGGGCTGTGCCACAGGAGATGCCAGGCGAATTCGCGCCAGACCAGTTCCCTGAGAAAGGTCTCGGCCCCGGCCTTGCCGTCCTCCATCGCCCTCAGCCCCGCATGCCAGCAGCTGCGCGGGGAAATCTCGCCCCAGCTCAGATGCTCGGATAGGCCCGAGGTGGCCTCCGCCGCCGGAAAATCGCGCCGCTCGGCGTAATCGGCGATCCTGTGCGCCACGAAGGCGCCCAGCCGTCCCTGCGCCGCCGCCTCGCCGACCGAGGCATGCCGCGCCAGCACCTCGGCCCCCCGGCCAAGCGCGGCCCCCATCCGCCAGCTCTCGATCTCGTCGCTGGCGGGCCAGAAATCGGGGCGCGGGATCAGCCCGGGCGCGGGCGCGGGCTCGGGGACGTCACGGCCGCGCACCGCCTTCCAGTAGGGCGTGTAGACCTTGTAGAACCCGCCCTGCCCGGTCTCGACCGTCGAGGGCTCGAACAGCAGATGCCCGGCAACAGCGCGAAGCTCGATCCCAATCCCGTCAAGCCCGGCCTCGACAGCCTTGTCGCGGGCAAGCCCGGCGGGGTCGTAGGCACGGCTCCGGATGATCTCGGCGGCACCCGTTTCGGACACCACTCTGCGCAACACCCCGAGCGCATCGCCACGGCGCAGGATCAGCCGCGAGCCACGCTCGCCCAGCGCCCGGCCAAGCGCGGAAACGCCTTCGCCCAGCCGCCATTTCGCCGCCGCGCCCAGCGTCTCGACCGTCTCGTCATGGATGAAGAGCGGCACCACGGGCCGGCCAGAGCCCGCTGCCGCGGCAAGCGCGGCGTTGTCGCCGAGGCGCAGGTCGCGACGGACCCACCAGATCACGGGCGCTTGGTCTGACATCGGGTAGTGCCATATCCCCTTGAAGGACCGCCCTGACGCGAGTCCTAGAGTTCCGAATCTAGCGCGGCGATCAGCCGGTCAACCTCTTCGGGGAGGGTGTAGTGCAGCAGGCTCAGGCGCAGCACGCCCAGCTTAGGGTCGATCCCCATCGCATCAAGCAGCCGCCGCGCGTAGAAATGCCCGCCCGCAGCCAGCACGCCGCGCGCCGCCAGACGCCCGGCGAGCTCGGCAGCCGGCCGGTCGAGCGCGATCGACACCGTCGGCAGACGCGCCGGCCCGGCCCTGCCCGGGCCGAGCACCCGCACATCCGGCCGGGTCGCGAGATAGTCGAGAAGCGGCGCCAGCAACAGGGTCTCCTGTGCCCGGATCATACCGGCCACGATCCCGGCCCGGGCATGGGCATCGCGCCCGCCCCGGACATGATGATCGTAAAGCGCGTCGATATAATCCGAGATCCCGGCCGTGGCCGCCACCTGCGCATGATCCGGCCCGGCCGTGTCGAACCGGCGCACCGCATCCTCGCCGTTGAACCAGTGGCCCTGGTTGGGAAGCTGATAGGCCAGTTCGCGCCGGACCAGCATCGCCCCCTGATGCGGCCCGAAGGTCTTGTAGGTCGAGAACAGGTAGATATCGGCCCCGAGCGCGGGCAGATCGGGCAGCCCGTGCGGCGCGAAGCTGACCCCGTCGACGCAGGTGAAGGCTCCGGCCCGGCGCACCATGGCGGTGATGCGGGCGACATCGTTGACCTCGCCGAGAATGTTGGAGGCATGCGGAAAGCAGACCAGCCGCACGGTCTCGTCCAGCAGCGGCTCGAGCCGCTCGGGGTCGAGATGCCCGGTCCCGGGATCGACCTTCCATTCCCGGACCTCGATGCCGCGCGCCGCCAGACGCCGCCAGACGCCGGAATTGGCCTCGTGATCCTGATCGGTGACGACAATGGCCTGGCCGGGCGCCATCCAGTCGCCGAAGGCCTGGGAAAGCACATAGGTATTGGCGCTGGTCGAGGGGCCGAAATGCAGCTCGTCCCTGGCTATGCCCAGATGCGCGGCAAGGCGGGTGCGGGCCTCGTCCATCTCTTCGCCCGCAAGGCGCGAGACGCCGAAGGCGCCATGGGGCTGGACCTTGCGTTCCTGGTAGAAGCGGTGCAGCCGCCAGATCACGTAGCGGCAGGCATAGGAGCCGCCCGCATTCTCGCAGAACACCTTGTCGCGCAGATCCTTGCACCCGAAGGCGGGGAACTGATTACGAACAAATTCGGTATCGAGCGCAACCATTCCCCACCCGGATGCTGCCTGGCCGTTCCGACCTGTCTAATAGGCCAAGTGCGGCCACGCAACGCCTTGAAATCCGGGTCCTACGCACTAGGACCCGGACGACTCGCGGCTAGCGGCTCTCGGTCTGCAGCCCCCGGAAGATCGAGAAGCACATGACCAGCAGCACCAGCGTGAAGGGCAGCCCGGTCGAGATCACCATAGCCTGCAGCGCCGAGAGCCCGCCCCCGACCAGCAGAACGATGGCCACCGCGCCCTCGAAGGTGCACCAGAACACCCGCTGGGGCAGAGGCGCGTCGATCTTGCCGCCCGCGGTGATCGTGTCGATGACCAGCGATCCCGAATCCGACGAGGTGACGAAGAACACGATCACCAGCACGATACCGATCACCGAGGTGACCGAGGCCCAGGGCAGCGCCTCGAGCATCGCGAAGAGCGACATCGGCGGGTTGTAGGTGTCGATCACCTGCGCCTTGACCGCACTGTTCACCGGATCGGACAGCACCTGGTCGATGGCCGCACCGCCGAAGACCGCCATCCACAGCACGCAGACGAGGCTGGGGATCAGCAGAACGCAGACCACGAATTCGCGCACCGTCCGGCCCCGGCTTACACGGGCGATGAACATGCCGACGAAGGGCGACCAGGAGATCCACCAGGCCCAGTAGAAGGCGGTCCAGCCCTGCAGGTAATCGGTATCTTCGCGACCGAACGGGTTCGACAGCGACGGCAGATCCTTGACATAGGCCATCATGCCCTCGCCGAAATCGGCCAGGATGGTCCCGGTCGGCCCGGCCAGCAGCACGAAGAGCAGCAGCAGCGCCGCCACGACCATGTTGATTTCCGACAGCACCTTGACGCCGCCATCGAGCCCGCGCAGCACCGAGATCAGGGCGATCGCGGTGATGCCGGTGATCAGCAGGATCTGCACCGTCAGACCCTCGGGTACGCCGAAGACATGGCTCAGCCCGGCATTGGCCTGCTGCGCCCCGAAGCCCAGCGAGGTGGCCAGGCCGAACAGCGTGGCGAAGACCGCGAGAATGTCGATGACATGGCCGGTCCAGCCCCAGATCCTGTCGCCGAAGATCGGGTAGAAGGCCGAGCGGATCGTCAGCGGCAGCCCCTTGTTATAGGTGAAAAGCGCCAAAGCCAGCGCCACGATGGCATAGATCGCCCAGGGATGCAGGCCCCAGTGATAGATCGTGGCGGCCAGCCCCATCTCGCGCGCCGCATCGACATTGCCGGGGATCAGGCTGCCATCGGCGGCAAAGGGCGAGGGCGTGCCCAGCGGCTGCGAGATCGCCATGTGATAGACCGGCTCGAGCACGCCGAAGAACATCAGCCCGATGCCCATTCCGGCGGCGAACAGCATCGCGAACCAGCCCGTATAGCTGTAATCGGGCGTCGCATCGGCGCCGCCCAGCCTGACCCGCCCCACCGGCAGCACGATCAGCGCCAGACAGAACAGCACGAAAACATTGGCCGCGCTCAGGAAGAACCAGTCGAAGGTCGAGGTCAGGAACGGCCTGAGCCAGCCGAACACCGCACCGGCCTGCGCAGGCAGCGCGAGCGCGTAGAACACGAAGGCCATGATGCAGAGCCCGGACACCAGAAAGACCGGGTTGTGGATGTCGAAACCGAAGGGTCCCACACTGCCTTCGATATTGTCCTGACCGATCTCGTAATCCGTCTCGATCAGGTCCGCATCGCCTTCCGGCGCGGGAATGCCCTGATCCGAGAGCTGTTCCGTTGTCTGGTCACTCATACTCGTTCCTTCTGCTTGATTTCTCAGGGGCGCTTGTCCGAGGCCCCGTCATCGGGCCGCACCAGAAGCACCGAGACGCGCGCATGCCCGGCCAGCCGACCGCCATGCGAGGGCCAGATCCGCTCGGCCGCGCCCGGCAGATGACTTGCCATCACCACCAGATCGGCGCCCTCTTCCTCCAGCGCCCGCATCAGCGCCGTGTCGAGCTCGGCCGCGGGGTCCGGACAGACGATCACCCGCGCGGTGGCGCGGTGACCATGGGCTTCGGCCTCGGCCCGGGCAAAGGCCTCGAGCTTCTCGCGGTATTCCCCGGGCGAGCGCGCCAGCCGGCCCGGTTGCGGCGCGGTCACCGCAACATAGGTGACGCCGATGCCGTAATGCCGCGCGAGATCGCCCGCGACGTCGCAGGAGCGCTTGAGCGCTTCGGCATGGGCCAGATCGACCGGCACCAGTATCTGCTTGAACATGGACCCTCCTTCATGGACCCGTCTTCCCCGGCGGCCTGAAGGGCAGAGCCCTGCCCCGCCCGCCTCCGTATCGGAACACAGATTAGAAGTTTTTGTTCGAAAGACCAAGCTTTCGCCCGAGAACGGCCCGTTCCGCCCACGAAATCCACAACGGATTAGCGCTATTTAATTGATTTAAGATGATAAATATTTTCAAGAGACGCTTAGCCTGGATAAGCAGATCGTCTTCATTCCAACAGATCGCCAGAGTCGAAAAGAGGCGCAACCTCGCGGCGCGCCTCTTTTCCGGCCCGTTCCGGAAGGGTCAGGCGTTCACGTCGACGACGACCCGGCCCTGCACCTGTCCCTTCAGGATGTCTTCGCCGAGCCCGGGCAAATCCTCCAGCGTCGCGTTGCGGATCATGCCCCTGAGCCGGTCCAGCGGCAGGTCCGTCGCGATCCGCTTCCAGGCGCGCAGCCGGGCCTCGTAGGGCTGCATCACGCTGTCGATGCCCAGAAGGTTGACCGCCCTGAGGATGAAGGGCGTGATCAGTGCGCCCTCGATTGCGGCGCCGCCCGCAAGCCCCACGGCCGCGACCGAGGCGCCGTATTTCATCTGCTTCAGGACCCGGCCCAGCATTGCGCCCGCCACCGGATCGACGCAGCCGGCCCAGAGCTCGCTCTCGAGCGGCTTGCGCGTCACATCGGACAGTTCCTCGCGCGGCACGATCCGGCTGGCCCCGAGGGAGCGCAGATAATCCTCGGACCCGGGGCGGCCGGTCACCGCCGCCACCTCATGGCCCAGCTTCGACAGAACCGCCGTCGCCACCGAGCCCACGCCCCCCGAGGCGCCGGTGACCAGAACCGGGCCGTCGCCGGGCTTCAGCCCGTGATCCTCCAGCGCCAGGACCGCCAGCATCGCGGCCATGCCGGCCGTGCCGACCGCCATCGCCGAATGTGTCGACAGCCCGTCGGGCAGCGGCACCAGCCAGTCGGCCCTGACCCGCGCCCGCTGGGCATAGCCGCCCCAATGCACCTCGCCCACGCGCCAGCCGGTCAGCACCACCCGGTCGCCGGGCCTGTAGCGCGGATCGGCGCTTTGCTGGACAACGCCCGCGAAATCGATCCCCGGCACATGCGGCCAGTGCCGCACCAGCCCGCCGCCCGACCCCAAGCACAGGCCGTCCTTGTAGTTCAGCGTCGAATACTCGACCGCGACCGTGACATCGCCCTCGGGCAGACGGTCCTCGTCAAGATCCTGCACCGCGGCATGGGTTTTTCCCTCTTCGTCCTTCTCGACGACCAGCGCCTTGAACATGCGTGTTCCCTCTTTTCCGGTTTTCCCTAACCGACGAGATCCGGCATCAGAAACAGATCGGTCGGTGCCGTCAGCACCCCGGCCGCCGTCAGCATCGCATGGATCTGGCCGCGGTGATGAGTCTGGTGGTTGAACATGTGAACGATGCAGATCGCGCGCGGCACCACCATCTCGCGCCCCGCCGCGCCCGAATACCAGGCCAGATCGCCCGCGAGACCGGGCTCGGACAGGCCCTGCGCCCAGCGGCTGATCCGGGCATCGGTGATCTGGCGCTTCGAGCGGTATTCCGACCAGTCGGCGACGAAGCCCGCGCTGTCCTCGAGACGGACATGCGGCGCCTCCCAGCCGTCGAGCCGCGACATCCAGACGTGATCGGCCCAGAGCAGATGTGCCATCGTGCCCTGGATCGACCCCCAATGCGCCCCCCGCGCGGCCATGCGCTCGGCCGCGTCGAGCCCGGCGACCGCCTCCATCATCGCGCGGTTCTGCCAGCGATTGTACCGCGCCATCAGTCGGCACCACCCGGCCGTGACCATTGCCTGTCCCATCTGTCCGTCCTCTTGTCTTGGCCCCCTTGTGGCAGACCGGCGCGGCAGAGGCGAGTCCCGCCAATGCCCTTGAGCGAAGCCCGGCGCACGGCTAGCGTGAAGCCGATCCAACCCCAAAGCGAGGGAAGCCCATGACCGTCCGCCCGATTCTCGTCAGCACCGCGGCCCTGATCGCCGGGTCCGCCGCCTGGGCCGCCGATCCCGATCTGCTGGTCTTCGACTATTCCGGCTTCGAGGACCCGGCCTTCCATGTCGATTATGCCGAAAAATACGGACAGGAGCCCAGCTTCACCTTCTTCGGTGACGAGGAGGAAGCGCTCCAGAAACTGCGCTCGGGCTTCCGGACCGATGTCAGCCATATCTGCGCGGGCTCTGTCACCAAATGGATCGAATCCGGCATTCTCGAGCCCTGGGACACCGCGAAGATCGCCGCCTGGGACGATATCAACGCCGATCTCAAGGGCACCGACGTGGCCGATACCGGGGCCGAGGTCTATTTCGTGCCGACCGATTTCGGCTCGACCGGCATCGCCTACAACACCGAGGACGTCCCGGCCGGGGACGTGGCCTCGCTCGACGTGTTCAAGGATCCCAAATACGAGGGTCGGGTGACGTTGCCCGACAATGTCGACGACACCTTCGCCCTGGCCTATCTGGCGACCGGCACCACCGACTGGACCAGTGTCACCGATGCCCAGTTCGACGCCGCCGTCGACTGGCTGCGCGAGGTCCATCCGAATCTGCGCACCTACTGGACCGACCCGGCCGAACTGGCCCAGTTGCTGGCCTCGGGCGAGGTGCTGGTCTCCTGGGCCTGGAACGAGACGCTGCCGACCATGGTCGAGCAGGGCTTCCCGGTCGGCTTCCAGCGCGAGCCCCGGGAAGGCTCCTCGCTCTGGGTCTGCGGCTATGTCGATCTCAAGGACGGCCCCGGCTCCGAGCAGAAGGCCTATGACTTCCTCAATTCCATGCTTGCGCCCTCCTCGACCCAGGCGCTGCTCGACGCGGGCTACGGCCAGGCCAATGCCAGGGCGATGGCGGCGATCGGCGACGAGGCGCTGACCGAGGTCGGGCTCGGGCCGATCGACGTGCCGGTTCTGGCCCAGTTGCCGATGCCGGGCGAGCTGCGCGAGAAGCAGGCGGCCGCCTTCGAGAAGATCAAGGCGGGCTTCTGAGCCCCCTCGCGGCCGACGCCCGCGACACGAACGCGCGGCGCCCCCCCGGATGGGGCGTCGCTTTTTTCTGCGCCCAGGCCGCAGGCTCCATCCCGGCCCGAAAGAGCTGGCCCAGATTTCCCCTCCGCGCGAAGCGTAGCATCTCGTTACCCGATGACCTCACCCGATGATATTCCGCAGTCGCTGTGCGGGGCGGGATTGCAGAAGGTGGGCGCGCCGCTTTCGGCCTCGAGCAGGATCTCGAGCGCGCCCTCGCCATCTACGGAATAGCGGGCCCGGAGCGTCAGCGGACCGGGCAGGCCGCCGGTGCCTTCGGGCAGCGACAGGTCGCGCCCTCGCCATTTCATGCCGGAGAACGGCCTGCCTGCGGGACATGCGGCACCAGGCTCAATCGGCTCAGGGAATGCCGGACTTGCAGGGCGAAAACGCCCGAGGCTGAACGACTCGCGCCGCACGAGATCCGGGACAAGCTCGGCCGGGCCCCCTTGGCGATGATGGCGCGGATCCCCTCAGCTTCGAGATCGAGCCCCCTACCGGCCGAGCCCCGGATCTGCCCCGCCCGCCGCGATCTCGGAACCGACGCCCTCAGATGCGCCGGCGGCATCTGCTACGCGGCCAGCGCCTTTGCGGAACTCGTCAAAGCCCCGCCGACAAGGCGTTCAGCGCCGCCATCACCGAGCTGCTCGACCGCGCCATGAAGGGAGGAGAGAACGATGCCGGAGCATCCATCTCGACCAGTGCCGATCGACCTTCGCCCGAAGGAGGCCCCCGCTTTGCTCGGGGTCAGCACATCCAGGTTTCACCGATGGATCAACCGTGCCGGAGACGAGTGGCGCCCCATCAAACGCGGCAAGGTAAGGCCGCGAGATCCGAGGATATTCAAGGCCGGCCAGAAAGGCACGAAACATGAAATCCGCATGTCGGGATCGTTGCTACACAGGCCAACGCATCAGGAGAACACACGAGGAACCGGGTTGTGTTCCAGACAAAAGAAAACCAGCCAACCAGCTGATTTTCTTTGGAGTATGGTGCGGTCGAGAAGACTCGAACTTCCACGGGAGTTACCCCACAGCGACCTCAACGCTGCGCGTCTACCAATTCCGCCACGACCGCACGTGTCGGCTAGTGCGGCGGTTCATAACGAGTCGGATCGGGGATGTGAAGGGGCATTTTTGCGTTTTTTGCGCCGCCGGGTGCGGCGCAGCGACAGGGCGCCACAAGCCCCCGAAATCCGGCGCAGCCTTCGCGCCCGGGCCCGCCCCGAAAGTCCTCTGGCGCAGGGTTTGCCCGCTGCGCCGGGACCGGCCTTGGCCGCGACATCGCCGCCATCGCCCGAGACAAGGGATCGGAGGGCGGGGGCATCAGCGCAAGGCAGCCCATTGCAACTTTCGCCGTCATGCCGACATGTCTGTGCTGACGGCCACGAACGCGCCGGCCTCCGCCCGAAGGCAGGACCGCCTGCCCCGGCGGGGCTGGCCGCGACAGAAGGAAGACCTGAGCATGGAGCCGGAATGGCTTGAACTGAAAGACCTTTCTCCTTACGAGGAGACGGTTGCCGCAATGGAGACCAGAGCGACAGAGATCGCAGCCGGACAGGCCCGCGAGGCGATCTGGCTGGTCGAACATCCACCGCTTTATACCGCAGGCACCTCGGCACGGGCCGAAGACCTGACCGATCCGGGCCGGTTTCCGGTCTACGAGACCCGGCGCGGCGGCCAGTTCACCTATCACGGGCCGGGCCAGAGGGTGGTCTATGTCATGCTCGATGTGGGACGCCGCGGCCATGACGTGCGCCGCTTCGTCTGGCAACTGGAGCAATGGGTGATCGAGACCCTCGCCGAATTCAATGTCCGGGGCGAGCGGCGTCCGGGCCGGGTCGGGGTCTGGGTGGTCCGCCCCGATCTGCCGCCCGGGCCGTCGGGCGCGCCGCGCGAGGACAAGATCGCCGCCATCGGCGTGCGTCTGCGGCGCTGGGTCAGCTTCCACGGGCTCTCGATCAATGTCGAACCGGATCTCGGGCATTTCGACGGGATCGTGCCCTGCGGCATCCGCGGCCATGGCGTCACCAGCCTGGTCGATCTGGGGCTGCCGGTGACGATGGGCGATGTCGATACCGCGTTGCGGCAGAGCTTCTCACGGGTCTTCGGGCCGCTTCCGCCCGAGAACGACGCCTGAAACGCCCCCCGGCGGAACGGGCCGGACCAGAGGGACGCGGACAGCGCGGCACAGGCGCCGGTCAGGGCCGCGAGCGAGGCCCCCTGGCAGTCCTCGTCAGGACTTGAACGCGCGCGCCGAGATATCCTTCAGGGACGCCGTTTCCTCGATCAGGAGCGCGCGGCGGCCGCTCTCGGCCGGGGCCGCGGCAGTGCCCTTCAGATCCTGCAATTCGCGTTCGAATTCCTCGGCCTTCAGCCGGAAGAAGCGCTGCGACAGATCTTCATACATCTCGCGCGCCAGCAACAGCCCCATCCCGATCGCCGACAGGATGAAGAGCGGGTGCTGGTAGATGAAGAGAAACGTGACCAGATGCACCGTGATCAACGCCAGCGCACCGGCGCGCAAAAGCAGCGCCGGCCAGTCTTCGGGTTTGACATTCTTCAGATATCTCAGCATGGACCGATCCCCGCCTCCGTGTAAGCCATCACGTTATCTGCCCTGAACCCCGGGCGGAAGGGCACGAAGCCCCCTTCCCCGACCCCTTACGACGCTGCTTTGCAGATGGCCATGCGCGCCCGCGACGCAAGGGGCACAAAGCCCGCCTGGCGGGCGCCCCGCCTGCGCTCAGGTCAGCCGTTGACGGACCATCGGACCGACGGCGGCGAAATCCATCCGCCCGGCATATCTGGCCTTCAGCTGCGCCATCACCTTTCCCATGTCGCGGATCGAATTGGCCTCGGTCTCGACGATTGCCGTGCCGATGGCCTCGTCGACCTCGTCCGCGGTCAGCTGGCGCGGCAGATATTCCTCGATCACCGCGATCTCGGCGCGTTCGCGTTCGGCCAGATCGAGGCGCCCGCCCTCTTCATAGGCACGGGCGCTTTCCTGTCGCTGCTTGACCATGCGGGCGAGGATCGCCAGCACCTCGGCCTCGCTCACGCCCTCCTCGCCATCCCCGGTGCGGGCCGCGATGTCGCGGTCCTTGATCGCGGCATTGATCAGCCTCAGCGTTCCGAGCCGGTCCGCCTCCCTGTCCTTCATCGCCGCCTTGAGCGCCGCAGAAATGCGGGTGCGTAGGTCCATCGGCTGCCTCTTGTCGTTTGCCAAGGTCAAGTTGAGCAAGATAAGGGTGGGGCCCAGGCATGACAACCCTGGCAAGATGACGCTAAGATACTGAATTTAAACGATTCTACATTTTGCCGCTGGCCCTTGATTCTTCTTTTGCCTCGACCTAGTGTCCGGCCGACCAGCGCCCAGGAGTTCCCGATGCCAGCCGCAACGCCTCACCCGACCGCCTGCCTGACCCTCGCTGACGGAACCGTCTTCTATGGCCAGGGCTTCGGCGCCGTGGGCGAGACGGTGGCCGAGCTCTGTTTCAACACCGCCATGACCGGCTATCAGGAGATCATGACCGACCCCTCCTATGCGGGTCAGGTGGTGACCTTCACCTTCCCCCATGTCGGCAATGTCGGCGTCAATGGCGACGATGACGAAACCGCCGATCCGGTCGCCGCAGGCATGGTGGTCAAATGGGACCCCACCGAGCCCTCGAACTGGCGCGCCACCGATGCGCTGAAGGACTGGCTGGCCCGGCGCGGCCGGATCGGGATCGGCGGCATCGACACGCGGCGACTGACCCGGGCGATCCGCCAGCAGGGCGCGCCGCATGTGGCGCTGGCCCATGATCCCGAGGGTCGGTTCGACATCGAGAAGCTGGTGGCAAAGGCGCGCGCCTGGTCCGGCCTGGTCGGGCTCGACCTGGCCAAGGATGTCACCTGCGCCCAGAGCTATCGCTGGGACGAGATGCGCTGGGCCTGGCCCGAGGGCCACGCGAAACGCACCGAGCCCGGCCACCGGGTCGTGGCCATCGACTATGGCGCCAAGCGCAACATCCTGCGCTGCCTGGCCTCGGCCGGCTGCGACGTGACCGTGCTGCCCGCCAGCGCCAGCGCCGAGGATGTGCTGGCGCTCGAGCCCGAAGGCGTGTTCCTGTCGAACGGCCCCGGCGATCCGGCTGCGACCGGTGAATACGCGGTGCCGATGATCCGCAAGATCCTGGACAAGGACGTGCCGCTGTTCGGGATCTGCCTTGGCCACCAGATGCTGGCCCTCGCCCTTGGCGCGAAGACCGTCAAGATGAATCACGGCCATCACGGCGCCAACCACCCGGTGAAGGATCTCGAAACCGGCAAGGTCGAGATCACCTCGATGAATCACGGCTTCACCGTCGACAGCCAGACCCTGCCCGAGGGCGTCAAGGAAACCCATGTCTCGCTGTTCGACGGGTCGAATTGCGGCATCCGCATGACCGACCGGCCGGTCTTCTCGGTGCAGTATCACCCCGAGGCGAGCCCGGGCCCGCAGGACAGCTACTATCTGTTCGAACGCTTCGTGACCGCGATGGCAGACCGCAAGCAGGCCTGACGGGCGGGGGCTACGGCCCCTGCCCCCTGAACCTTCCGCGCGCCGGCGCTCAGTCTTCCAGAAGCTCCAGCACCCGTTCGGGCGGGCGGCCCAGGACGGCGCGGCCATCGGCCATCGCCAGCGGCCGCTCGATCAGCTTCGGATGCGCGGCCATGGCCGCGATCAGCACCTCGTCGGGGGCCTCCTTCGTAAGTTCCAGCTCGGCAAAGAGCGGCTCGCCGGTCCGCATCATGCCGATGGCGGGACCGCCCAGCATGTCGAGAACCTCGCGCAACTCCTTCTCGTTCGGCGGCACCTCGAGATAGCGCCGCACCCGGGGCTCGACGCCCCGCTCCTGCAGAAGCGCCAGAGCCGCGCGCGACTTTGAACAGCGCGGGTTGTGCCAGATCACGATCGCCGTCATGTCCTGCCTCCTATTGCCAGTCCTCTCGCCCCGTGCCCACGGCCTCGGAGACATGGGCGAACCCGTCCCGCGCCAGCAGCCCGTCGAGCCCCTCGACGATGTCGCGCACGAGACTCATGCCGCCATAGACGAGCGCGGTGTAAAGCTGCAGCGCCGAGGCGCCCGCGCGGATCTTGGCATAGGCCTCCTCGGCCGAGCCGACACCGCCCACCCCGATCAGCGGCAGACGCCCGCCGGTCGCGAGCGACAACCGCGCCAGAACCCGGGTCGAGCGCGCGAAAAGCGGCGCTCCCGACAACCCGCCTGCCTGCCCCGCATCCGCGCTTTTCAGCCCGCTCCGGGCCAGCGTGGTATTGGTGGCGACGATGCCCGAAACCCCGGCCTCCAGCGCCACGGCGGCGATATCGTCGATCTCGGCATCGCTCAGATCCGGCGCGATCTTGAGGAAAACCGGGACCGGGCGGGAAAGTTCCGCCCGCGCCGCCATCACGCCCGCCAGAAGCGCCGCCAGTGCGTCGCGGCCCTGCAGATCGCGCAGCTTCTCGGTATTGGGCGAGGAGACATTGACCGTGGCGAAATCGACATGCGGCCCACAGGCCCTCAGCACCGTGGCGAAATCGGCCGCCCGGTCGGGACTGTCCTTGTTGGCCCCGAGGTTCAGCCCCACCGGCACGCCCGCAGGCCGCGCCGCCAGCCGGGCGCCGATCACCGCCATGCCCTCGTTGTTGAAGCCGAAGCGGTTGATCGCGGCCCGGTCCTCGATCAGACGAAAGAGCCGCGGGCGCGGATTGCCGGGCTGCGGGCGGGGCGTCGCGGCGCCCACCTCGAGAAAGCCGAAGCCCGCGCGCATCAGCGGGCCCAGCGCCACCGCGTTCTTGTCATAGCCGGCGGCGAGCCCGACCGGGTTGGGCAGCGAAAGCCCGGCCAGATCGGTGGCGAGCCGCGGGCTGGTCAACTGCCCCGGCAGCGGCACGAGGCCACCGCGCAGTGCCATCAGCGACAGCGCATGGGCCCGTTCCGGCTCGATCCGGTGAAACACCGCCAACCCCACCCGTTCGAACGGCGTCATATCATGCCCTCGGGAAAGATATGCCCCGTCGCACCCAGCGGCAGCGACTTGTCCCAGACCAGATCCGCAAGCCGGAGTTCGCGGTAGAGATGCGGAAAGAGCGCGCCGCCGCGCGAGGCCTCCCATTTCAGGTCGGCCCCCAGACGCTCGGCCGCGACCGCGACCAGAACCAGGTCGCTTTCCCCGGCGAAATGCTTCTCGGCGGTGGCGGCCACCTGCCCGGCGGTCGAGAGATGGATGAAGCCATCGGCCAGATCGACCGGCGCGCCGCGGCTGGCGCCCCGTTCACGGAGCGCGTCCCATTCGGCGCGTCGGAAAATCTTGTAAATCAGCATGCGCCCGACATGCCCGCTGCCGCGGCCCGGGTCAAGCGCGGCGGGCTTTGACAGGCTCTGCGAACCGCGCCAATCTGCGCGAATCGACCAGATGGAGACCCGGACCGATGATCATGCGCATCTTCCCTGCGACCGCGGCACTGGCGCTGCTGGCCGGCACCGCGCAGGCCGATATCGCGCTGACCCTGCTGCATACCAATGATGTGCATGCCCGACTCGAGCCGATCTCGGAATACGATTCGGGTTGCTCCGAAGAGGACAATCTGGCCGGCGCCTGTTTCGGCGGCACCGCGCGGCTGGCCACCGCCATCGCCGCGGCGCGGGCCGAAGGCCGGCCGACCCTGCTGTTCGATGCCGGCGATCAGTTCCAGGGCACGCTGTTCTACAGCTACTACAAGGGCAAGGCCGCGGCAGAGATGCTCAACCGGCTGGGCTATGATGCGATGGCCGTCGGCAATCACGAATTCGACGACGGTCCGGGCGGGCTGGCCGAGTTCGCCGCCCGGCTGAGGATGCCGCTCTTGATGGCCAATGCCGATCTCTCTGCCGAGCCACGGCTGAAGGATGCGATCCGGAAATCGGTGGTGATCGAGGCGGCGGGCGAGCGGATCGGCGTGATCGGCCTGACGCCGCGCAGCAATCCCGAGCTGGCAAGCCCCGGCCCCGATATCGTCTTCACCGATCCGGTTGAGGCGGCGCAGGCCGAGATCGACCGCCTGACCGCCCAGGGCATCGACAAGATCGTCCTGCTCAGCCATTCCGGCCATGAGACCGACAAGCGGATCGCGGCCGAAACCACCGGCCTCGACGTCATCGTCGGCGGCCACAGCCACAGCTTGCTGTCGAACACCGACGAGACCGCCGCGGGCCCCTACCCGACCATGGTGGGCGATACCGCCATCGTGCAGGCCTATGCCTATGGCCGGTATCTCGGCCGCCTGGACGTGGTCTTCGACGACACTGGCAAGCTGGTGTCGGCCGAGGGCGAGCCGATCCTGCTCGACGCCTCGGTCGCCGAGGACGAAGCCGTCAAGGCCCGCATCGCCGAGCTCGCCCGGCCGCTCGACGAGATCCGCCGGAAGGTCGTGGCCGAGACGTCGGCCCCGATCGATGGCGATCGCGGCGCCTGCCGCGCGGGCGAATGCGCGATGGGCAATCTGGTGGCCGAGGCGATGCTCGACCGGGTGCGCAGCCAGGGCATCTCGATTGCGATCCAGAATGGCGGCGGCCTGCGTGCCTCGATCGACGAGGGGCCGGTGACCATGGGCGAGGTGCTGACGGTCCTGCCGTTCCGGAACACGCTTGCGACCTTCCATGTCAGCGGCGCGACGGTGCGCGCGGCGCTCGAGCACGGGCTGAGCCAGGCCGAGGAGGGCGCGGGACGCTTCCCGCAGGTCGCAGGCCTGCGCTTCAGCTGGGATCCCGCGGCGGCGCCCGGCCACCGGCTGCGCAAGATCGAGGTGAAGGAGGGCACAGAGTGGGAACCCCTTGACCCCGAGAAGAGCTATGGCCTCGTGTCGAACAACTATGTCCGGAACGGCGGCGACGGCTACACCATGTTTCTCGACGCCCGCGAGGTCTATGATTTCGGCCCCGACCTGGCCGATGTCACGGCCGAGTACCTGGCCCGTAACGCGCCCTATGCGCCCGGGACCGACGGCCGCATCGCCACCGACTGAGCCTTTTGCCCCCGGACCCGGGCCCGAGACCGGTCCCGGCCGGATCGCGGTCCGGTGGTCGCACCCCAGCCCCGGTTCAGCACCTTTCCGCGCCCCCTCCGGATACCGGCAGAGCACCGGCGGGTACTGGCTGGCTACTGGCCAGTCCCTCTCCGCGCCGGGGGCCTTGCGATCTTCCGGGTTGAACTTGCGCTGCGTGACGGGTTCAACGGGCCGAGCCCGTCCGCCGGAGAGCCGCGATGCCCGATCCCCGTTCCGCCCTGCCCGACCCGGACCCGGCCGCACCTTCCGGGACGACCGGCGTGCTGGTCGCGGGCGCGGGCTTTGCCGGGCTGACAGCGGCCATCGAGGCACGGCTTCGCGGCGCCGAGGTGACGCTGATCGATCCGGCCCCGAGGCCGCTTCTGGGCGGGAATACCCGCCATTCCCGCAATATCCGCCTTGCCCATGACGGCGAGACCCGCTGGCAGCGCGGTAGCTACACCGCCTCCGAATTCGAGGCCGATATCGCGAGGCTCGTGCCTTCCGATACCGGGCTTGCGGGCGTTCTGGCGCGGGGCTCGGCCGAGCTCGGGCCCTGGCTGGCGGCACGCGGCGTCGCCTTCGAGCCCTGGGACGAGGGCAACCTGCCCTTCTCGCGCCGCACCGCCTTCTTTCTGGGCGGCGGTCAGGCGCTGACGAATGCCCTCTGGCGCGCGGCCGAGCGGCTGGGCATCCGCATCCTCGAAGGCCGGATCGAGGCGCTGCCACCCGACTGGGCCGAGGACCGGCCGCTTCGGCTGAGCGTGCAGACAGGCCCCCGTGAGACAGACACCGGGACCTGCCATATCGAGGCCGGGGCTCTGATCCTGGCCACGGGCGGGTATGGCGCCAACCGGGCCGCGCTTGTCCGCCATCTCGGCCCGGGCGCGGCCGCCTTCGCCAATCGCGGCACCCCGTATCAGGAGGGCGCGCCGCTTCTGTGGCTGATGGCCCATGGTGCGGCCACGGTCGGGAAGCCGGGCGACGGCCATCTCGTCGCTGTCGATGCGCGCGCCCCCGGTGAGGATGCAGGCATCGTCAGCCGCGCCGACGGCATGCATCTCGGCCTCGTCGTCGATGCGAGGGGACAGCGGTTCCGCGACGAGGGCTCGGATGTCGGATCGGCCCGCTATTCGGTCTGGGGCCGGGCGCTGGCCGGGCGCGCCGATCCGCGCGCCTGGCTGATCCTCGATGCCGACGGCGCGGCCAGGCTGCCGCCCCTGCCTTACCCGCCGCTCAGCGCCGGAAACCCGGCCGATCTGGCAAGGCTTTGCGGCATCGACCCCACGGGGCTTGCCGCGACGCTGGAGGCGCTCGCCGCGCATCTCGACCGCGGCGCCCCGCTCGAACCGCCCCGGAGCCGCCCCGAAGGCCTGCCCTTCCCGGCGCCCCTCCGCCCGCCCCTCGCGGCGATCCCGCTGCTGCCGGGGCTTGCCTTCACCCGCCACGGGGTCGCTGTCGACGGCACCGCCCGGGTGCGGCTCGAGGACGGCGGCAGCGCGCATCGGGTCTTTGCCGCGGGCGCCGCGATGGCGGGCGGGCTGCTGGGCCAGGGCTATCTCTCGGGCAGTGCGCTGGCAATTGGCGGGGTCTTCGGCCGGATCGCCGGGGCGGGCGCGGCCAGCATCGCGGGCCCCGACGCCCGCCAGGCCGGGCCCGGCGCCGTCCCGTCCCTCCCGGCGGCGGACCCCGCCCCCCCCCTCTCACAGCCTGCCTCCGCGGCCTCCGGGCCCTGGCAGGAGGCCGCCCGCGCGCTGAACATCTGCAATAGCTGCGGTTTCTGCACCGGGCTTTGCGCGGTCTTTCCGGCGGCCCAGCTCCGTCCGGCCCTCGCGGCAGGCGATCTGCGCCACCTGGCGCATCTTTGCCATGACTGCCGCTCCTGCCATTACGACTGCCAATATGCCCCGCCCCATGCGCTGGCGGTGAACCTGCCCGCGGCCCTGGCCGAGGCGCGCGCAGCCGATTACGCCGCCGGCCTGCCCGCGCGCCTGCCCGGGGCGATCTTCCTGCTCTGCCTTCTCGGCCTGCCGCTGCTGGCCCTTCTGGCGATCCCGCCCGAGAGGCTCTTTGCCACCGGCACCGCGCCCGGCGCCTTTTACGAGGTGATCCCGCATTGGCTCATGGCCGGAGGCGCGGGGCTGGCTTTCGGCGGCGCGGCGCTGGTGCTGGCGATCCGGCTCGGACGGTTCTGGCATCAGACCAGAGGCCCCGCCGCGCGGCCGGGCATCCGCCCTTTGGCCCGGGGGCTTGGCGCGGCGCTGCGGCTTACCAATCTCGGCGCGGATCGCGGCTGCGACGGGCCGCGGGGCCCGACCGGCCCGGCGCGGCGGATCTTCCATCACCTGCTGGCGGGCGGCTTCGTGCTGACCGGGCTGGCGACGCTGGCCGGGGCCCTGCTTCACGCCCGGGGCGAGATCGCGCCCTATCCGCTGGCCTCGGCCCCGGTCGGGCTGGGCACGCTGGGCGGTCTCGCCATGCTTGCCGGGCTTGCCGGGCTTGCGGGACTGTCGCATCGGCGCATCCGGGCCGACCGCCGCCCTGCCTCGGCCCGGATGGAGACCGCCGACCGCGACCTGAGACGCGCCCTGGGCATTGTCGCGGGCTCGGGCCTCGCGCTGCTGGCCCTGCGCGACGGGCCGGCGATGGGGCTGATGCTGGCGCTCCATCTCGGGTCGGTCCTGGGGCTCGCGCTGGCGCTGCCCTTCGGCAAGCTCTCGCACGGGGCCTATCGCGGCCTCGCCCTGATCCGCCATGACGCCGAACGCGCGGCCCGGCCAAGGCCCCGTCGCTGAGACCCGTTACCGAACCCTGCCCCCCAGGCATCGTCCCCAAGCATCGCGCTTGACAAGCGCGCTCCCGGAAGGGCATGAACCGCCGCGCTGGTGCCCGTCATCGGACGGGTGAAAAGGGAATGCGCCAGAGGCCGGGTTCGATGCATCGGGCCTTCAAGCGCAGCCGCCCCCGCGACCGTGACCGGAGAGGCCGCCCGCATGCCACTGACCCGAACGGGCCGGGAAGGCAGGGCCGCCGCCGAAGGCCCCTGCCTTCGAGATCCGCAAGCCGGGAGACCTGCCAGCGCAGACGACGTGAACCGGACGGGGTGTTCCGGTGTCGGGTCCGGCTTCGGCTCTGCCCGCTCCCGCCCTTGTCCTCCGACCCGTGGGGCCCGACGATGAGTGTTTCCGTTTCCTTCCGCCGCTCCTTCCGCGACCGGAGCCGCCCGGCATGAGCGCGCCCGAGGCCCCTGCGGTCGAGCTTCTGGTCTGCACCACCTGCAAGCGCCGCCAGCCCGCCGATCCCGATGCCCCCCGCCCGGGCAGCCTGCTTCACGAGGCCGTCCGGGCTCATGGCCTGCCCGAAGGCGTGCGCCTTGTGCCCGTCGAATGCCTCTCGGCCTGTGCCTCGGGTTGCACCGTCGCGCTGCGGGGACCGGGCCGCTGGACATATGTCTATGGCAATTTCGACGAGACGACCGGCGCGCCCATCATCGCCGAGGGCGCCCGCGCCTATCGCGACGCCGCCGACGGGCTCGTGCCCTGGCGCGAGCGCCCCGAGCATTTCCGCAAGAACTGCATTGCCCGTATCCCGCCCATGGAGGCCCTGAAATGACCGATCTCGCCAAACTTCCCGTCACCGTCGTCACCGGCTTTCTCGGCTCGGGCAAGACCACGCTGATCCGCCACCTGATGCAGAATGCGGGCGGCCGCCGCCTGGCCGTCCTGGTCAATGAATTCGGCGATGTCGGCGTCGATGGCGAGATCCTGAAGGGCTGCGCCCTGCCCGACTGCCCGGCCGAGAACGTGGTCGAGCTTGCCAATGGCTGCATCTGCTGCACCGTCGCCGACGAGTTCATCCCGACGATGGAGGCGCTTTTGCAGCTCGAGCCGCGCCCCGACCATATCCTGATCGAGACCTCGGGGCTGGCCCTGCCGAAACCTCTGCTGAAGGCGTTCGACTGGCCCGCGATCCGCTCGCGCATCACCGTCGACGGGGTGATCGCGGTGGCCGATGCCGAGGCCGTGGCCGCGGGCCGCTTCGCGCCGAATGTCGCCGCCGTCGATGCCCAGCGCGCCGCCGATGACAGCCTCGATCACGAGACGCCGCTGTCCGAGGTCTTCGAGGACCAGATCGCCTGCGCCGATATCGTGCTGCTGACCAAGCCCGATCTCGCCGGCCCCGAGGGGCTGGCCGCCGCCCGCGCCGTGATCGAGGCCGAGGCGCCGCGCAAGCTGCCCGTGGTCGAGGTGACCGAGGGCGCGGTCGATCCGCGCGTGATCCTGGGACTTGGCGCGGCCGCCGAGGACGATCTCGACGCCCGGCCCAGCCATCATGACAGCGGCGCCGAGCATGACCATGACGAATTCGAAAGCGTGGTGATCGATCTGCCCGAACAGGACGACCCCGAGGCGCTCTCGGCCCGGATCGAGGCGCTGGCGCGCACGCAGAACATCCTGCGGGTCAAGGGCCATGTCGCGGTCGCGGGCAAGCCGATGCGGCTTCTGGTGCAGGCGGTGGGCGCGCGGGTGCGCCATCAGTTCGACCGGCCCTGGGGGCCGGACGAGACCCGCGCCACCCGGCTTGTCGTGATCGCCGAGCATGACGATATCGACGAAGGCGCGATCCGCGCGGCTCTGAGCGCCTGAGGCCGCCCCCATGCATGTCGTTTTCCGCGAAAGCCACGGGCTCGAGGAAACCGCCGTTCCGACGGATCTGGGTCAGGACCCGGCCGATCTGGCGGTGCTGTCCTTTTCCGACAGCGATCTCGGGGCCTTCGCGGCGGGCTGGCATCGCGGCGGCGGCCCCGAAGGCCGGATGCCCACCCTCAGGCTGGCCAATCTCGCGGCCCTGATCCATCCGCTCTCGGTCGATACCTATGCCGAGCGCACGCTTTCGGGGGCGAAGGGCATCCTGATCCGGCTGATCGGCGGGCGCGCCTATTGGGAGTACGGGCTGACCCAGATCGGCGCGCTGGCCCGCGCGCATGGCATCGCGCTGGCCGTGCTGCCCGCCGACGGGCGCCCCGATCCGCGGCTCGACGCGGCCTCGACCCTGCCGGTCTCGACACTCAGGCGCCTGTCCGAGCTCTGCGACGAGGGCGGTGCGGTCGCGGCGCAGGCGGCGCTGGCGCAACTGGCTCTGGCCGCGGGGCTTTACGCCGCGCCCGTGATCGGCACCAAGACCGTGCCCGAAATGGGCGCCTGGAGCCCCGAGGGCGGCGCCGTGCCCGCGCCCGACCTGTCGCCGGTGGATGCCCCCCGGATCGTCCTGACCTTCTACCGCGCCTATGTCACCGCCGCCGATCTCGGTCCCGTCGAGGCGCTTTTCGATGCGTTCCGGGCGCGCGGCTGCGCCGTCACCGGCCTCTTCGTGCCGTCCCTGAAGGCGCCCGAGGCGGCGCGCTGGCTGGCGGACCATCTGCGCGCGCTGAACCCCGCCGCCATCGTCAATGCCACCGCCTTTTCCGGCAAGGGCGAGGACGGGACCTCGCCGCTCGATGCCCCGGGCGTGCCGGTCTTTCAGGTGGCGCTGTCTTCCGCCCCCGAAACCGCCTGGGCCGAGGCCGAGCGCGGGCTGTCTCCGGCCGATCTTGCCATGCATGTGGTCCTGCCCGAGGTCGATGGCCGGATTTTCGCGGGCGTTGCGTCCTTCAAGGAGGCGGGCACGCGCGACCCCGGCCTGCAGTTCGCCCGCATCGCCCACCGCGCCCATCCGGGCCGGATCGCGGCCATCGCCGACCGCGTCTTGGCCTGGACCGGCCTTGCCCGCACATCGCTGGCGAACCGCCGCCCGGCGCTGGTTCTCTCGACCTATCCCGGACGGCCCTGGCAGATGGCCCATGCCGTCGGGCTCGATGCGCTGGCCTCGGCCGAGGCGGTGCTGGAGGATCTGACCCGCGCCGGTCTGCCGGGCGCCCCGGCCGGGGATCTTGCGGGCGATCCGGCGAAAGATCTGGCTGAAAACCTGGCGGGGGCCCTCGGCCGCGAGACCCTGAGCTGGCCGCTTGCAGATTACCAGACCGCGTTGGCCGCCCTGCCCGCCGCCTTGCGCGACGCCCTGTCGGACGCCTGGGGCGCGCCCGGGGCCGATCCGGCCTGCCGCGACGGCGCCTTTCATTTCGCGGCCACCCGGCGCGGCGCGGCGCTGGTCGCGCTCCAGCCCGAGCGCGGCACGCCCGAGAGCCGCGAGGGCGATTATCACGACCTGTCGCGGGTACCCCGCCATGGCTATGTCGCCTTCTATCTCTGGCTGCGCCGGGCCATGGGCTGCGACGCGCTGATCCATATCGGCGCGCATGGCACGCTGGAATGGCTGCCCGGCAAGGCGGTCGCGCTGTCCGAGGCCTGCTGGCCCGAGGCGCTGATCGGCGATCTGCCGGTGATCTATCCCTTCATCGTCAACGATCCCGGCGAGGCGGCGCAGGCCAAGCGCCGGATCGGCGCGGTGACGCTGGGCCATCTGCCGCCGCCGCAGCGCCAGGCCGGCAGTTCCGAACGGCTGGCCCGGCTCGAGACGCTGCTCGACGAGTTCTCCAATGCCGACGGGCTCGACCCGCGCCGCCGCGACCGGCTGATGGCCGATATCCGCGCCGAGGCACAGGCCCTCGGCG
Source organism: Rhodovulum sp. MB263 (assembly GCF_002073975.1). Taxonomy (NCBI): domain Bacteria; kingdom Pseudomonadati; phylum Pseudomonadota; class Alphaproteobacteria; order Rhodobacterales; family Paracoccaceae; genus Rhodovulum; species Rhodovulum sp. MB263. Next base: position 2,305,891 of record NZ_CP020384.1, read on the forward strand.
TCGAGGCCGATCTGGGACTGGAACCGGGGCTCTCACCCGCCGAGGCCATCACCCGCATCGACCGCTTCGTCTGCGACGTCAAGGAAAGCCAGTTCGGCGACGGGCTGCATGTCTTCGGCCGCCCGCCGGAAATACAGCCGGAAACACAGCCCGAGGCCGCCTCCGGCTTCGACACCGGCGCCTCTGTCGCGGCCGAGAGCGCCGCCCTTCTCGGCGCGCTGCAGGGCGCCCCGGTCGCCCCCGGCCCCTCGGGCTCGCCCTGGCGGGGGCGGCGCGACGTGCTGCCGACGGGGCGCAACCTCTTCACCACCGATCCGCGCGCGGTGCCGACGCGCTCGGCCCATGCCCAGGGCGTGCGGCTCGCCGAGGATCTGGTGCGCCGCCACCTGCAGGATCATGGCGACTGGCCCCGGCAGCTGGTCGTCGATCTCTGGGGCTCGGCCACCATGCGCACGGCGGGCGAGGATTTCGCCATGGCGCTGCACCTGCTGGGCGTGAAGCCGGTCTGGGACGAGGGCACCGAGCGCGTCTCGGGCATCGAGGTGCTGCCCGTCGCCATGCTCGAGCGGCCGCGGCTCGACGTGACCTTGCGTGTCTCGGGGCTGTTCCGCGATGTCTTCCCCGCGCTCTCGGCCCTGTACCAGCAGGCCATCCGCGCGCTGTCCCGGCGCGACGAGGCCCCCGACTGGAACCCATATGCAGGCCGCCCCGAGACCCCGCGCGTCTACGGCCCCGCGCCGGGGATCTACGGGCTCGGCATGGAGACGCCAGAACCCACCGAGGCCGGGCGGCAGGCGGCGGGGGCCGCCTGGCTCGCCGCCAGTGCCTGGGCGCTGGACGGGGCCGAGGCGCGACGCGACGCCGAGGGCATCCGCGACCGGGTCGCCGGGGCCGAGGCCTTCGTCCATGCCCAGGACCTGCCCGAGACCGACCTTCTGCTGGCGGCCGATTATGCCCGGCACGAGGCGGGCTTTGCCGCGGCGCAGGGTGTCACCGGGGGCCGCGCCGCGCTCTACCATCTGGACAATACCGATCCCGCACGGCCCCGCACCCGGACCCTGAGCGAAGAGATCGCCCGCGTCGTCCGCGCCCGGGCCACCCACCCGGCCTGGCTTGCCGGCATGCAGCGTCACGGCTTTCGCGGCGCGGCCGAGATCGCTGCGACGCTCGACCACATGGCGGCCTTCGCCCGTCTGGCGGGGGTCGTGCCCGACCACCTTTTCGATCTCTATTTCGAGGCCACGCTGGCCGATCCGGGCTTGACGGCCTTCCTCGAAGAGGCCAACCCGCAGGCGCTCGCGGCGATGCGGGCCGAATTCGCGGCGCTGGCGCGGGACGGGCTCTGGCAGACCCGCCGGAACTCGATCGCGGCCGCGCTGACAGATCTGGAGACCCCGAATGCCCCATGACTACGAAAAGGACGGCGCGGCGATCTACCTGCAATCCTTCGCCACGATCCGGGCCGAGGCCGATCTGGCGGGGTTCGACGCCGATGAGGAGCAGGTGGCCGTCAGGATGATCCACGCCGCGGGCATGGTCGAGCTGGCGCCCCATATCCGGTTCTCGCCCGGCATGGTCGCCACCGCCCGCGCGGCCCTCGAGGCCGGCGCGCCGATCCTCTGCGATGCGCGGATGGTGTCCGAAGGGATCACCCGCAAGCGCCTGCCCGCCGGGAACGAGGTCCTGTGCACCCTGCAGGCCGAGGGCATCGCCGAGCGCGCCGCCGCCATGCGCAATACCCGCTCGGCCGCCGCGCTGGAACTCTGGCGGCCGCATCTCGCAGGCGCTCTGGTGGCCATCGGCAATGCGCCGACCGCGCTTTTCCATCTGCTGAACATGCTCGAGGACCCCACCTGCCCGCGGCCCGCCGCCATCATCGGCTGCCCGGTGGGCTTTGTCGGCGCGGCCGAGTCGAAGGAGGCGCTCTGGGCCGAACAGCCGGTGCCCTGCTGCATCGTCGAGGGGCGCCTGGGCGGCAGCGCCATCACCGTCGCCGCCATCAACGCCATCGCAAGCCGCAAGGAGTGACCATGGGCACCGTCTACGGCCTGGGGCTCGGCCCCGGCGACCCCGATCTGATGACCGTCCGCGCCGACCGGCTGTTGCGGGGCGCGCGCCACGTGGCCTTCTTCCGCAAGGCCGGCTGCGAAGGGAAGGCCCGCTCGATCGTGGCCGAGCTGATCCCCCCGGGCGCGATCGAGCACGCGATGGAATACCCGGTCACGACCGAGATCCCCTTCGACGATCCGCGCTATAACACGATCCTCGCCGAGTTCTATGCCGACAGCACCGCGCGGCTGAGGGCGCTGGCCGAGGCGGGCGAGGACGTGGTCGTGCTGTGCGAGGGCGACCCGTTCTTCTACGGCTCGTTCATGCATCTCTATACCCGCCTCAAGGACGATGTCCCGGTCGAGGTCGTGCCCGGAATCACCGGCATGTCGGCGGCCTGGACCGCCACCGGCGCGCCGATCACCTGGGGCGATGACGTGATGTCGGTGCTGCCCGGCACCCTGCCCGAGGAAACGCTGGTGCGGGGCATCAAGGCAGCCGATGCGGTGGTGGTGATGAAGATGGGCCGTCATCTCGGCAAGCTCAGGCGCGCGCTCTTGCTGGCGGGCCGGGCCGAGGAGGCCTGGATCGTCGAATATGCCGCGATGCCGGGCCAGACCGTGACCCGGCTTGCCGATTATCCCGGCCGGACCGCCCCCTATTTCTCGATCGTCCTCGTTCATGGCCAGGGACGGCGGCCATGAGCGGCTGGCTTGCCATTGCAGGCCTTGGCCCGGGCGCCGAGGCTCTGGTCACGCCCGAGGTCTCGGCCAGCCTCGCCGAGGCCACCGATGTCGTGGGCTACATTCCCTATGTCGCCCGGATCGCGGAGCGTCCGGGGCTGACGCTGCATGCCTCGGATAACCGGGTCGAGGTGGACCGCGCCCGCCATGCATTGCAGATGGCCGCCGAGGGCCGCCGTGTCGTCGTGGTCTCCTCGGGCGATCCGGGCGTCTTCGCCATGGCGGCCGCCGTTTTCGAGGCGCTCGAGGCGGGCGCGCCCGAATGGCGCGATCTCGACATCCGGGTGCTGCCCGGGATCACCGCGATGCTGGCCGCCGCCGCGCGCGCGGGTGCGCCCCTGGGCCATGATTTCTGTGCGATCAACCTGTCGGACAATCTCAAGCCCTGGGCCCTGATCGAGAAGCGTCTCAGGCTGGCGGCCGAGGCCGATTTCGCCATGGCCTTCTACAACCCGCGCTCGAAGGCGCGCCCCGAGGGCTTTGCCCGGGTGCTCGAGCTGCTGCGCGAGGTCTGCGGCGACGACCGCCCGGTGATCTTCGCCCGTGCGGTCTCGACCCCCGGGGAAAAGCTGAGCGTGGTGCCGCTGACAAAGGCCCGGCCCGAGATGGCAGACATGCGCACCGTCGTGCTGGTCGGCTCCTCGCTGACCCGGGTGCTGCGCGCGGGCGACCGGCCGCTGGTCTACACCCCCAGATCCGCCCCGGAATGAGCGAGCCAGTCCAGAACCTCGTCGGGATGCGCCAGTTCCCGCCGCGCGGGCAGGACGGGCCGGTCGATCATCAGAACCGGCAGCTCCAGCGCCCGGGCCGCGAGGATCTTGGCGCAGGCCCCAGTGCCGCCCGCGTTCTTCGACACCACGAGCTCGGTGCCATGCCCCTCCATCAGCGCCCGGTCGTCCGCTTCGGTGAACGGCCCGCGCGAGACGATGACATCGGCCTGCGGCAGGGGCAGCGGTCCCCTGGGCGCATCGACCAGACGCAGCAGGTAGCGGTGCTGGGGCCGGGCCGCGAAGGCCTCAAGATGCATCCGCCCCACGGCCAGGAACACCCGCCGGGGCGGCCCGGACAGCGCCGCGACCGCGCCTGCAATATCGGGCACATGGCGCCAGGTGTCGCCGGGCTGCGGTGCCCAGGCCGGACGGGTCAGCGCGACCAGCGGCAGGCCGAGGGCCGTGCAGGCCTCGGCCGCGTTCCGGCTCATCTGGGCGGCAAAGGGATGGGTGGCGTCGATCACATGGGTCACGCCCTCGGCGCGCAGATAGGCGATCAGGCCCGGCACGCCGCCAAAGCCGCCCACCCGCATCGGAATGGGCTGGGCCTTCGGCGTCTCGACCCGGCCTGCCAGCGACAGGGTCGCGGTGAGGCCGGTTTCCGCCAGCCGGGCGGCCAGCGCGGTCGCCTCGGTGGTGCCGCCAAGGATCAGAAGGGTGGGACGCATGGCTGAGACTCCGTGGCTGACCATCGTGGGCCTGGGCGAAGATGGCCCGGAGGGGCTGCCGCCTGCAAGCCGCGATGCCCTTGAACGGGCCGAAATCGTCATGGGCCCGGCGCGGCATCTGGCGCTTCTGCCGGGTCTCGCGGCCGAGCGCCTCGACTGGCCGGTGCCCTTCGCCGACGGGCTGCCGATCCTGCAGGGCTTGCGCGGACGCCGGGTCGCGGTGCTGGCCTCTGGCGATCCGTTCTGGTTCGGCGCGGGCAGCGTGATCGCGCGGCGCTTCGCGCCCCATGAATGGCGCGCCCTGCCCGGCCCTTCGGTCTTTTCGCTGGCGGCCGCGCGGCTTGGCTGGCCGCTGGAGGCCACCCATTGCGCGGGGCTTCATGCCGCACCCTTCGCCCGGCTGCGCCCCCTGCTGGCGCCGGGCTTCACCGCCCTCGTCACCCTGCGGGACGGCGCGGCGGTCGCGGATTTCGCGACCTTCCTGACCGGGGCAGGCTTCGGCGAGAGCCGCCTGCACGTGCTCGAGGCCCTTGGCGGGCCGCGCGAGCGCATCCGCGTCACAACCGCCCGCGCGATGGATCTGGAGGGCATCGCCCATCCCGTCGCCGTGGCGCTGGAGGCCGCAGGCGAGGGCCCCGCGATCCCCGCCGCCTCGGGCTGGCCCGACAGCCTCTTCGAGAATGACGGGCAGATCACCAAGCGCCCCGTCCGCGCGCTGACGCTTTCGGCCCTGGCGCCGCTGCCGGGCGAGCATCTGTGGGATATCGGCGGCGGCTCGGGCTCGATCTCGATCGAATGGCTGGCACGTCATCCGGGAATGCAGGCCAGCGTGATCGAGGCCGATCCCGTCCGCGCCGAACGGATCGCGGCCAATGCGGCGGCGCTTGGCGTCGAGCGTCTCCGCATCGTCGCCGGCCACGCGCCGGAGGCGCTGGACGGGCTTGCCCCCCCCGATGCGGTCTTTGTCGGCGGCGGGCTATCGCAAGAGCTGCTGGAAACGCTCTGGGCGCGCGTTGCCCCCGGCTCCCGGATCGTCGCCAATGCAGTCACGCTCGAATCGGAAACGCTGCTGGCCCTGTGGCAGGCCGCCCATGGCGGCGAGCTTTTGAGGATCGAGCTGGCCGAGGCCCGCCCGCTGGGCCGCAGGCGCGGCTGGCGCGCCGCCTTCCCGGTGGTGCAATGGAGCGTCCGGCGGTGAGGGTCGCGGGCTTCGGCTTTCGCGCCGCCGCGACCGAGGCAAGCCTTGCCGATGCGCTCGCGCGCGCGGGCGGGCCCGACGGGCTGACGGCGCTGGCCGCCCCCACCGACAAGGCCGCCGCCCCCGGCCTTGCGGCACTGGCCGCGCGGCTGGCCCTGCCGGTCTGCCCGGTCACCGCGGACGCGCTGCACCGCCCCGCCACGCCGACCCGATCGGCGCAGAGCCTCGCCCATCGCGGCACCGGATCGGTCGCCGAGGCCGCGGCCCTTGCGGCCTGTGGCGAGGGGGCTCGCCTTCTGACCCCGCGCAGGGTATCGAACGACCGGATGTCCACCTGCGCCATCGCAATGAAAGACCTGCCATGACCGTCCATTTCATCGGCGCCGGGCCCGGCGCCCCCGATCTTCTGACCCTGCGCGGCCGCGACCTGATCGCCGCCTGCCCGGTCTGTCTCTATGCCGGATCGCTGGTCCCCGAAGAGATCCTCGGCCATTGCCCCGAGGGCGCGCGGATCGTGAACACCGCGCCGATGGATCTCGATGCCATCATCGCCGAGTGCAAGCGCACCCATGAGGCCGGGCAGGACGTGGCGCGGCTGCATTCGGGCGATCTTTCGGTCTGGTCGGCCATGGGCGAGCAGATCCGGCGGCTGAAGGCCCTGGGCATTCCGGTCAGCGTGACCCCCGGCGTGCCCTCCTTTGCCGCAGCGGCCGCGGCCCTCGGCACCGAGCTGACCCTGCCCGGCCTTGCCCAGTCGGTAGTGCTGACCCGGACGCCCGGCCGCGCCTCGTCGATGCCCGAGGGCGAGAGCCTTGCCAATTTCGCCGCGACCGGCGCAACGCTCGCAATCCATCTCTCGATCCACAATCTCGCGAAGGTGGTCGCGGATCTCGTGCCCCATTACGGCACCGACTGCCCGGCGGCGATCGTCTACCGCGCCAGCTGGCCCGACCAGCAGATCCTGCGCGGCACGCTCGGCACGCTGGAAGCGGCGCTGCCCGAGGACATCGAGCGCACCGCGCTGATCCTTGTCGGCCGCAGCCTCGGCGCCGAGGGCTTCGATGAAAGCTGCCTCTATGACGCCGGATACGATCGCCGGTTCCGGCCGCGCTCGGCCCGGGCGGGCAGCGATGGCTGAAAGGCCGCCGGGTCTGGTGATCGCGGCGCCCGCCTCGGGCAGCGGCAAGACCACCGTCACGCTGGGGCTTCTTCGGGCCTTCCGCGCGGCGGGTATTGCCGTGCAGCCCTTCAAGAACGGCCCCGATTACATCGACCCGGCCTTCCATGCCCGCGCCTCGGGACGGGCCTCCTACAATCTCGACCCCTGGGCGATGGGCGAGGACCTGCTGGCGACGCTGGCGGCCGAGGCCCGGGGCGCCGATCTGGTGATCGCCGAGGGCGCGATGGGGCTTTACGACGGCACCCTCGCGCCCGGCATCTCGGGTCATGGCACCAGCGCCGAACTGGCGCGGCGTTTCGGCTGGCCGGTGGTGCTGGTGATCGACGTCTCGGGGCAGGCGCAATCGGCGGCGGCGGTCGCCCATGGCTTTGCCTGCCATCCCGACGCGCCGCCCGTCGCGGGCGTGATCCTGAACCGCGTCGCGGGCGCGCGGCACGAGGCGATGATCCGCCCCGAAATGGCCCGGCTCGGCATCGCGGTCCTGGGCGCCCTGCCCCGCCGCCCCGACCTGACCCTGCCCGAGCGCCATCTGGGCCTCGTGCAGGCGGGCGAGCAGGCCGATCTGGAGGCGCGGATCGACGCCATCGGCCAGTTCGTCGCCGAGCATGTCGAGCTAGACGCGCTCCGCGCCGCCGCCCGGCCCGGGGTCTCGGGCGCCATGGGCAACTGGCCCGTCCCCCCGGCCCAGCGCATCGCGCTTGCGCGGGATGCGGCGTTTTCCTTCGCCTATCCGCATCTGCTGGAAGGCTGGCACCGCGCGGGGGCCGAGATCCTGCCCTTCTCGCCGCTGGCCGACGAGGCGCCTGACGAGGACGCCGATCTGGTCTGGCTGCCCGGCGGCTATCCCGAACTGCATGCCGGCCGGATCGCCGGGGCCGCGCGGTTTCTGAAGGGCCTCCGCGCCCATGCCAGAACCCGCCCCGTCCATGGCGAATGCGGCGGCTACATGGTGCTGGGCGAGGCGCTGATCGACAAGGACGGTACCCGGCACGCAATGGCCGGGCTTCTGGGCCTTGTCACCAGCTTCGAGACGCGCCGCCTGCATCTGGGCTATCGCCGGGCCGAGCTGCTGGCGGCGATGCCCGGCCACGCCCCCGGCACAAGGCTGCGGGGCCATGAATTCCATTATTCGACAATCCTTTCCCAGCCCGACGCAGCACTCGCCTGCGTCACCGATGCCAGTGGCGCGGATGTGGCCGAGACAGGATCGCGGCGCGGCCCGGTCACGGGCAGCTTCTTTCACCTGATCGCGGAGGACCCAAGATGAGCGGTTTCGTGAGCTTCGTGAGTTCCGGCCCCGGCGATCCCGAGCTTCTGACCCTGAAGGCGGTCGACCGGCTGGCAAAGGCCGATGCGGTCCTGTTCGACGATCTGTCCTCGGGGCCGATCCTGGGCCACGTGCGGCCGGGCGCCGATCTGGTCGGCGTCGGCAAGCGCGCGGGCCGGGCCTCGCCCAAGCAGGACCATGTCAGCCGCCTGCTGGTCGATTACGCCGCCTCGGGGCAGCGCGTGGTGCGGCTCAAATCGGGCGATTCGGGGCTGTTCGGACGGCTCGAAGAGGAAATCACCGCGCTGCGGGCGGCGGGCATCGGTTACGAGGTCATCCCCGGCGTCACCTCGGCCTGCGCGGCGGCGGCGGCGGCGGGCATTCCGCTGACCCGGCGGCTGACCGCCCGGCGGGTGCAGTTCGTGACCGGCCATGACGTGACCGGCCACCTGCCGCGCGACATCGACATCGCCGCACTGGCCGACGAACATGCGACGACGGTCGTCTACATGGGCAAGCGCACCTTCCCGGATCTGGCCGCGACGCTGATCGCGCGAGGCCTGCCGGAAACCACGCCGGCGCTGCTGGCCGAGGGCGTGGGCACGCCGGATCAGGCGCTGACCCGGACCACGGTCGCGGGGCTGGCGGCGCTCCTGGCCGAAAGCCATGGCTCGGCCGCGCCGGGGCTGATCCTGTTCGGGCCGCTGGTCGAGGAGGCCCGCGATGCATGAGCTTGTCCTGATCGGCATCGGCACCGGCAATCCCGACCATGTCACCTTCCAGGCCGCCGAGGCGATCCGGGACGCCGATCTGATCCTGATCCCGCGCAAGGGGGCGGACAAGGCCGATCTTGCCGATCTGCGCCGCCAGATCTGTGCACGCGTCCTGGGCGAGGACGCAAGCGGCCGGATCGCCGAGTTCGACCTGCCCGTCCGCGACGCCTCGGGCGACTATCGCGCGGGCGTGCTGGACTGGCACGACGCCATTGCCGGGGTCTGGACCGAGACCGTCGCGGCGACGCACCCCGCGCCCCGGAAGGTGGCACTGCTGATCTGGGGCGATCCCTCGCTTTATGACAGCTCGCTCCGGATCGCGGCACGGCTGTCGCCCGCGCCCAAGATCACCGTCATCCCGGGCATCACCGCGATCCAGGCGCTCTGCGCCGCCCATCGCATCCCGCTGAACGAGATCGGCGCGCCGGTCGTCATCACCACCGGACGGCAGATCCGCGATCATGGCTGGCCCGAAGGGGCGGACACCGTGGTCGCGATGCTGGATGGCGGCTGCGCCTTCCAGACCCTCGCGCCCGAGGGCATCCGGATCTGGTGGGGCGCCTATCTGGGCATGGCGGAGGAAATCGCCATCGCCGGGCCGCTGGCCGAGGCCGGGCCCGAGATCCTGAAGACCCGCGACGCGGCCCGCGCCCGGCATGGCTGGCTGATGGACATCTACCTGATGCGGCGAGGTTGAAAGCGGGGCTGACGGCTCAGGCGGGCACCAGCCGCCCGGCCTGCAGCCGCAGCCCCTCGGGCGCGATCCGCGCGCGCATCTCGGCATCATGGGTCACCAGCAGGATCGCCTGCGGCAGACCTTGCAGGATCGCGACCAGCCGCCCGGCATTCTCCTCGTCGAGCGCATTGGTCGGCTCGTCGAGCAGCAGCACCTCGGGCTCCATCGCCAGCACCGCGGCAAGGCTGACCAGCCGCTTCTCGCCGCCCGACAGCCGGTGGGTGACACGATCCTTCAGATGCATGAGATCGAGCCGGGTCAGCACCGCCTCGACCCTGGCTATCGCCGCCTCGCGGCCGAGCCCCAGATTGAGCGGCCCGAAGGCCACGTCCTCGGCCACGGTCGGGCAGAACAGCTGATCGTCGGGGTCCTGGAAGACCAGCCCCGCCCGGCGGCGCACCTCGTGGAAATCGGGCTCGGCCCGGCGCACCTGCCCGAAGGCACGGATCCGCCCCGCCTGCGGAACGAGAAGCCCGACCATCAGTTGCAACAGCGTCGACTTGCCCGAGCCGTTCGCCCCCGCGACCGACAGCCTCTGGCCCGCCTCGAGCCTCAGCCCCGCGCCCTGCAGGATCGCCGGCCGGCCGGGATAGCCGAAGACGAGCCCGTCGATCTCAAACAACGCCATGGACAAGCTCCGCCAGGATCATCGCCAGCAACAGCGCCCCGAGCCCCGCACCGAAGGCCGCGTCGCGCGGGCCGTAGGCGAAGCCGGAGAGCATCGGGAGCCGGCCCGAGAAGCCCCGGCATTTCATCGCCGCCAGCACCCGTTCCGAGCGCTCGACCGCGCGGACCAGCATCATGCCGACCAGATAGCCGAGGCTGCGATAGGTATGCCAGGAGGTGCCGGGCCGGAAGCCCCGGACCTTCATCGCCCGGCGCAGCCGCAGGTATTCGGCGCGCAGCACCTCGATATAGCGGATGGTGAACAGAAGCAGATGCACCAGCCGCTCGGGCGTGCCGAGACGGTGAAGCGCCTGACCCATCGTCACCGGCTCGAGCGTGCCGACCAGCGACAGGAGCGCCAGCACCACCGCATTGGCGGTCAGCAGGATGCGGGCGGCATGCAGGAGCCCCTCGCGCGAGGCCTCGAACCCCCAGAGCGCCATGACCGGCGTGCCGGGCGTGGTGAAGGGCAGCATCGCCACCAGCAGGAAGATGAAGCCGTCCATCGCCGCCATCCGCCGCAGCGTCCGGCCCGCCGCCCGGCCCGACAGCGCCATCAGCCCCAGCGCCAGAAGAAGCGCCGCCAGCAGCACCGGCAGGAAGGAGGCGCCGACCGTGACGCAGGCGAAAGCCCCCGCCCCGATCAGCCGCGTGCGCGGATCGAGCCCGTCAAGACGCGAGACGGCACCGGGCGCCGCCCGGTCGGCGGTGAGGATGTCGGACACCGGGGGTCAGCCCTTCATCCGGCGCCGCGCGGCGACATAGAAGCCGAGCCCGAAGATGCCCATGATATAGCCGATGCCGCCGAGGATCGACTGAAGGTCGTTCTTCTCGCGATAGGCGGCGATCTCGCGGCGCAGCGGCCGCAGCTCGTCGCGCAGCATCTTCGCGATCTCGGCCTTGTCGGCCTCGCTCAGCCCCGGCGCGGCGATCAGCGCGGCCGCCGAAGACCCGGCGGGCGCCCGGGCGGGGGCCGCCTCCAGCGGGAAGGTCGAGGGGTTGCCCCCGTCCGAAACCGGGGCCGCGTCCCCTGCCCCGGCTTCAGGGGCGGTTTCAGCGGCAGCTTCGGCGGCAGCCCGAGCGGCGGGGCTGTCGAGGATCGCCGCGACCTCCTCGGCGCTCATGGTGAATTCGGCGACATGGCCCGCACCCAGATCGGCGCGGAAGACATGGGCCACGGCGCGCGTCGGGCGGAAGGTGAACAGACCGTCGGCATCGGTCATCGTCTCGCCGAGGCGGTTGCCCTCGGGATCGAACACCCCGACCGGGGCATCGACGGCCATGTCGCCATTGGAAAAGCCGACCTCGCCCTCGATCAGGGCCCCGCTGGGATAGGCGGCGGCGATCACCTTGTGCGCGAGCGCGGGCATGGGCGCCAGAACAAGCGCCAGGGTCAGGAAAATCGGGCGGATCATCGGGCGGGTCCTTGCAGGCTGAGAAAGAGATCGGGCTTGACCTGGATGGCCAGATAGACGGCTGCGGCACTCAGCAGGCCCTCGATCGCCATCACCGGAACATGGGCGAGAAAGACCAGCTTGGCCGCCGGAAGAAAGGCCGCACCGCTGAGCGCGAGGGCGACACCGACAAGCGCGGCGGTCAGCGCGATGGCCAGCGCGCCGCCGATACCGCCCCAGATCGCGGCGGTCCGCGGACTGCCGGACGCGATCCCGCGCCGGCAGAGGTAATGCACGATCACCGCGGGCAGCGCGATGTTCAGGGTATTGACCCCCAGCACCGTCAGCCCGCCGAAACCGAAGAAGACCGCCTGGAGCAGAAGCCCCACGAACAGCGCGGGAAAGGCGGCCCAGCCGAGCACCAGCCCGGCCAGACCGTTCAGGATCAGGTGCACCGAGGACGGGCCGATCGGCACATGGATCAGCGAGGCCACGAAGAAGCTGGCCGAGAGCATCCCGGCGGCGGGGATCTTCTCGAGCGTCAGATCGCGCAACCCGCGGGCGACGCCTCCGGCCGCCAGCACCGCACCGCCGATCACCACGGGCGCCGCCAGCGCCCCGTCCACGATATGCATGGCCCCGCCCCTATTTCAGATCGAAGGCGCGGATCCAGAGGACCGCATCCTGGCTGAGTTCCTTGCCCTCATGTTCGGTATCGGGCCCGACCCCCAGCGCGGCAAAGCCCCAATAGCCCGCCTTCGGCACGCCGAAGGTGAAATAGCCGTTCTCGTCCGTCACCGCGACAACCGCGCCGCCCGGCAACGGCCCCGCCGTCGCGGGCTTGGGCGCGCCCGTCGCCATGTCGGGCTCGGCCGCCATGTATTCGATCTCGATCTCGGCACCCGCGACCGGAGCGCCCTCGGACAGCACCCGCCCGGTGAAGGTCGAGCCCGCGATCACGTTATAGGGTTTGACCAGCGGCAGGATCTCGGCCTTGAGCCCCTGCGGGCCGTCCCAGTCGGTGGGCATCTGGCCGCGGTTGACGTAGGTCTTGGTGATCTGCTGGATGTAGATATCCTCGGAGTCCTCGTAATAGGGCGCGGGCACCGTCACCAGGACGTAATCGCCCATCCGCTTGACCGGCAGGCTGCCATCCCATGCCACAGCCTCGTTCAGCGGACCGCGAAAGACGGTCTGGCTGAGCGTCGGCTTGAGGTCGATCCGCTCGCCGCGATGGATGGCGTAGAATTCCAGCGGCTCGCCCATATCCATGACCGGCCCGCTTTCCTGCGGATGCCAGAAGATCAGCTTGACCGGCACGTCGCCGGGCGCGTCGATGAGGCTTTGCTCGGTATAGGCCAGCTGGAAATGCGCCGCCGCGACCCCGGGAACGAGGGTCAGTGCCAGCGCGGCGGTTACGAGATTGCCGTGGAAGATCAAGGTCGTTGCCTTTCAACATGAGCGGCCGGACAGGCCGCGGGAGAAAGGACGAACGGGATGAGAGGCTCGGAGCGGCCGGGCTGCGGCCGAACCGGGCCAGACGCGCACCCCGGCGTCCGGTGGAAACCGCCTCCCTTGCGGGGAAACGGGCGGCCGGCAGGTCTCCTGGCTTGCGGGTCTCAGCTTGGCTGGCCTTCCCGGGGGCCTCCCCAGTGGCGTTCTCAGCCGTGCTCGCCGCTTACAGTTGCGGGGGCAGCCGCGGAATTGCCCGTCCCTTCGGACGGGCGCACCGCGTTCCCTTTTCACGTCCGGACCCTCGGGCCCGGGCGAACCGGTCACGCATCCGTCATTGCAAGCAGCTCGGGACTTGTCAATCGGCACAACCGCCGCGCGGCCCGGGTTTGACGCGGCGGCCCCGCCCGCTAAGCTGTCCCCGACACGCGCAAGGAGCCCCCATGACCGACGAGACCGCCGCCGCCACCGATACCGCCCCCACCAATACCGCAGCCGACGACGCCCGCCATGCCAGCAAGATGGCCAAGAAGAAGGCCGCGCGCGACAAGATCATGGCCGGGAAATCCGGCGAGAAGGGGCTGATCCTGGTGCATACCGGCACCGGCAAGGGCAAGTCCTCCTCGGGCTTCGGGATGATCCTGCGCTGCATCGCCCATCAGATGCCCTGTGCCGTGGTCCAGTTCGTCAAGGGCGCCTGGGATACCGGCGAGCGGCGGCTTCTGACCTCGCATTTCGGCGATCTCTGCCAGTTCCATGCCATGGGCGAGGGCTTCACCTGGGAAACCCAGGACCGCGCCCGCGACATCGCCGCGGCCGAAAAGGGCTGGGAAAAGGCCAGGGAGCTGATCCGCGACCCCGAAATCCGCATGGTACTGCTCGACGAGATCAACATCGCGCTGCGCTACGGCTATCTCGACCCGGCCGAGGTGGTGGCCTTCCTGCAGGCCGAGAAGCCGCCGCTGTCGCATGTCGTCCTGACCGGGCGCAACGCCCCCGAAGAGGTGATCGAGGCGGCCGATCTGGTGACCGAGATGACGCTGGTCAAGCACCCGTTCCGCTCGGGCATAAAGGGCCAGCCGGGCGTCGAGTTCTGAGCCGCGCTTGACATCCGCAGGGCCCCGTCCGACACCCCCTGCCGAAAGTCGCAGGAGCCGCCATGACCCTTGACCGGACCCGGAGCCGCTATCCCGACCTGCCCCCCGGCGATGCGGCCCCGCCGATGCCCGAAATCTCGGTACCGATGCTCGACCCGGTGCCGCCGCGCCGCGCGAAGGCCCTGATGCTGCAGGGCACGAGTTCGGATGTCGGCAAGAGCCTCCTGGTCGCAGGGCTCGCCCGCGCCTATGCGCGGCGCGGCCTGAAGGTCGCGCCCTTCAAGGCGCAGAACATGTCGAACAATGCCGCCGTCGCCGCCGACAGCGACCTGCCTCCCGGCCCCGACGGCACCGCCCCCAGGGGCGAGATCGGCCGCGCCCAGGCGCTTCAGGCGCAGGCCGCGGGGCTGCCCCCCTCGATCCACATGAACCCGGTGCTGCTGAAGCCGCAGGCCATGGTCGGCTCGCAGGTGGTGCTGCGGGGCCGTCCGCTGGGCAACTGGCCCGCGCGGCATTACCACAAGCTCAAGCCCAAGCTCCTGCCCGCGGTCATGGACAGTTTCAACCGCGTCGCGGCCGGGGCCGATCTGGTGCTGGTCGAGGGCGCGGGCGCGGGCACCGAGACCTATCTGCGCAAGAGCGACATCGCCAACATGCGCTTTGCCGAGGCCGCCGATCTGCCGGTGATCCTCGTCACCGACAATGACCGGGGCGGCGCGATGGCGGCCGTGGTGGGCTCGTGGTGCCTGCATACGGCGGCCGAACGCGCCCGCATCGCGGGCTATCTGGTCAACAAGTTCCGCGGCTATTTCTCGCTTTACGAACCGGCCTGCGCGACGATCACCGAACGCACCGGCTGGCCCTTCCTGGGCGTCGCCCACTGGTTCGAGGGCGCCGCGCGGCTTCCGGCCGAGGATGCGCTGGCGCTCGAGCGGCCGGCCTCGGGCGGCGGTACCGGACTGGTGATCGCGGTGCCCCATATCGCGCGGATGGCCAATTTCGACGATCTCGATCCGCTGTCGGCCGAGCCGGGCGTCGATCTCCGCTGGGTCCGCCCGGGCGAGCCGATCCCCGCCGAGGCCGATCTGGTACTGCTGCCGGGCTCGAAGACCACCCGGCCCGCGCTCGACTCGATCCGCGCCAATGGCTGGGACATCGACATCCTCGGCCATCTGCGCCGGGGCGGGCGGGTCGTGGGCATCTGCGCCGGGTTCCAGATGCTGGGCCGGAAGGTGCGCGACCCCGACGGCATCGAGGGCCCGCCGGGCGAGACCGAGGGGCTGGGGCTTCTGGATATCGAGACCGAGATCGGCGGCGAGAAGCGGCTGGTCGAGATCGCGGCCGAGGATGCGATCAGCGGCACAAGCGTCACCGGCTACGAGATGCATATGGGCGTGACCCGGGGGCCGGGGCTCGAGCGGCCCTGGCTGCGGCTCGACGGCCGCCCCGAGGGCGCGGTCTCGGCCGATGGCCTTGTGATGGGCGGCTATCTGCACGGGCTCTTTGCCGCCGACGGCTTCCGCCGGCACTGGCTGAGGGCGATGGGCGGGCGGGCCTCGGGGCTCGACCATGCCGCCCGGGTCGAGGCGGCGCTGGATGCGCTGGCCGACCAGCTGGAACGCGATCTCGATCTCGACGCGCTGCTGGCGCTGGCGCGATGAGCGCGCGGCGGCTGATGGTGCTGGGCACCGGCTCGGATGTGGGCAAGAGCCTGCTGGTCGCGGGGCTCGCGCGTGCCTATGCCCGCCGGGGGCTGAAAGTGGCGCCCTTCAAGGCGCAGAACATGTCGAACAATGCCGCCGTCACCGCCGATGGCGGCGAGATCGGCCGGGCCCAGGCGCTGCAGGCGCGCGCCGCGGGCGCGGCCCTGACGGTCGACATGAACCCGGTGCTGCTGAAGCCCGAGACCGATATCGACTGTCAGGTCGTGCTGCGGGGCCGCGTGCTGGGCCGCTATTCGGCCTCGGCCTATCAGGCGCTCAAGCCCGGGCTGCGGGCCGGGGTCGTGGAAAGCCTCGACCGGTTGTCGGCGGACCATGACCTGGTGCTGATCGAGGGCGCGGGCAGCGGCGCCGAGCGCTATCTGCGCCCGCAGGACATCTCGAACATGGGGCTGGCCGAGGCCGCCGACCTGCCGGTGGTCCTGCTGGGCGACGAGTCGCGCGGCGGCGTGACCGCGGCCGCCATCGGCCATCACCGGCTCTGGACCGGGGCCGAGCGGGCCCGCGTGGGCGGCGTCATCGTGACCAAGTTCCGTGGCGACCCGGCCGTCTTCGCCCCCGCCGCCGCCGAGATCCGGGCCGAGACCGGCTGGCCGGTTCTGGGGCTCTTGCGCTGGTCCGAGGCCGCGCGCGCCCTGCCCGAGGAGGATACGCTGGGGCTCGGGCGGCGCAAGGGCGCGGGCGGGCAGCTGGTGATCGCGGTGCCCGAACTGCCCCGGATCGCCAATTTCGACGATCTCGATCCGCTGGCGGCCGAACCGGGCATCGATCTGCGCTGGCTGAAGCCCGGCCAGCCGGTGCCGGGAGATGCCGATGCGGCGATCCTGCTGGGCTCGAAGACCACCCGCGCCGCGCTTGACGCGATCCGCGCCGAGGGCTGGGATATCGACCTGCGCGCCCTTCTGCGCCGGGGCGGCCGGGTGATCGGACTTTGCGCGGGCTATCAGATGCTGGGCCGCGTCGTGCGCGACCCCAAGGGCATCGAGGGGCCCCCGGGCGAGACGCCGGGGCTCGGGCTGCTCGATATCGAGACGGTGATGACCGGCGACAAGCGGCTGGTCCGGATCGCGGCCACGGACCGGATCAGCGGCCAGCCCGTCTCGGGCTATGAGATCCATATGGGCCGGGTCGCGGGTCCGGCGACCGCACGGCCCTGGCTCGATCTCGACGGCACGCCCGAGGGCGCGGTCTCGGAGGATGGAAGGGTGATGGGCAGCCATGTGCACGGGCTGTTCGGGACCGGGGCGTTCCGCCATCACTGGCTTGCCTCGATCGGCGGCCATGCCGCCCCCGGCCGGGCGGCGGAGGACCCGGTCGAGGCCGCGCTCGACCGTCTGGCCGACGAGATCGAGGCCGATCTCGATCTCGATACGCTGCTGACGCTGGCGCGCTGAGGCGGGATCTCGCCGGTCGGGACGCAAGGTCCTGCCCGGACCGGCCGTCCTGCGCTTGCGAACCGGTCCCCGGCCCCGCTATCGGAGACAGGCGAGGACACGGTCCGGGCCGGAGGAGATCGAATGTGAGCGGAACCGCGCAACAGGGATCGGCGCGCCTTGGCTAGAAGCGGGGACATCGCGGCGGAAAACCGGCTCGGAAGCCAGATCCGCGACACGCTGGGCCTTTTCCGCAGCTCGGGCTTCGGGCGCCGGGCGGCGCTGCTGGTGGCGGCCCTGGTCGCGGTGATCGGGCTGACCGCCTATATGCAGATCCGGCTGAACGCCTGGAACGAGCCCTTCTACGACGCCCTCACCCGCAAAGACATGGCGGCCTTCGTGACCCAGCTTGGCGTCTTCGCGGTGCTGGCGGGCATCCTGCTGGTCCTGAATGTCAGCCAGCTCTGGCTCGACCAGACCATGAAGCTGACGCTCAGGCGCGGGCTGTTCCGGGCGCTGGTGCGCGACTGGATGGCGCCGGGGCGTGCGCTCCGGCTGTCGCGGGCGGGCAAGATCGGCGAGAATCCCGACCAGCGGCTGCAGGCCGATATCGACCAGCTCGCGGATCTGAGCGCGGCGCTGGGGATCGGGCTGTTCCAGGCGACGTTGCTACTGGGGTCCTTCATCGGCGTGCTGTGGCACAAATCCGAGGGCTTCAGCCTGACCTTCGCCGGGCAGAGCCACGAGATCCCGGGCTTCATGGTCTGGTGCGCGCTGTTCTATGCCTCTGCCGCCTCCTGGCTCAGCTGGCGCGTCGGCCGCCCGCTGGTCGCGCTTAGGGCCGAGGAATCCGCGCGCGAGGCCACGCTGCGCTTCGATCTGGTCCGGGTCAGCGAGGCTGCGGGACGGATCGCGCTCGAACGCGGCGAACGCGCCGAGACCGCCCGGATCGAGACCAGCTTCGCCGGGGTCGTGGGCATCGTCGAGGCGGTGATCCTGGCCACCGCGAACCTGACCTGGGTGACGGCGGGCTATGGCTGGTTCACGCTGGTCGCGCCGATCCTGGTGGCCGCGCCCTTCTATTTCACCTCGGACATGAGCATCGGCGAGCTGATGCTGGTGGCCGGCGCCTTCACCCAGGTTCAGGGCTCGCTGCGCTGGTTCGTCAGCAATTTCGCGGTGATCGCGACCTGGCGCGCGACGCTGTTCCGGGTCGCGAGCTTTCATCGCGCGGTCCGGGCGGTCGACCGGGCCGAAGCCGATGACGCCGCCCCGCGGATCGACCGGCACGAGGGCGCCCCGCGGATCGAGATTTCCGGGCTGCATGTCGTCACCCCGCATGTGGGCGTCAGGCTCGACCCGCCCGAGATATCCCTCGCCCCGGGCGAAAGGGTTCTGCTGCAGGGCGGATCGGGCTCGGGCAAGACGCTTCTCTTCGAGACGCTGGCCGGGCTCTGGACCCGGGCCGAGGGCCGCCTTTCGATGCCCGCCTCCGACCGGGTGATGTACATGCCGAGCAGGGCCTATGTGCCGCCGGGACGGCTCGATCTGGCGCTTTGCTATCCCGAACCGGCCCGCCGTCACGGCCGCGACGAGATGGCTGCGGCGCTGAGCGCGACCGGGCTCGGGCATCTGACCGGGGCGCTGGCCGAAGAGGGGCGCTGGGACCAGTTGCTGAGCGAGAGCGACAAGCAATGCCTGGTCTTTGCAAGAGCGCTGCTGCGCGGTCCCGACTGGCTGGTTATGGACGACGTTCTGGACCAGCTCGACCCCGAGGCGCGGAACCGGATCGAGGCCCTGCTGCAGGGGCGGATGGCCCGGATCGGGGTCCTGGGCATCGGCGACGGCACAGCACCCTCGCCGGTCTTCGGCCGGATCGTGAGGATCGTGGCCGAACCGGGCAGCGGCCAGACCGGGGCGCCGGCACGCTGAAAGGGCGGCCCGGCCAGGGGCACGTCTGGGGGCACGCCAGGGCCGTCAAGGTTGACGCTACGGAAAATCGTGGAAAATACACGCAAGGAATGAGAGAGTTCTAAACATTCAATTCTGGGAGGAATCAATGTTTACGAAATCGCTTTCTTACGTGTTTTTCCTGTCCGGCCTTGCCGCCCCCGCCGCCGCACAGACCGTCTTTGTCGATCAGGGCGACAGCTGGAGCCCCTCGCTCCGCGCCGCCTTCTACACCCAGGATCAGGGCTCGCGGATCATGCCGCTGGCCTGGATGGAGGCGCTGATGCAGCCCGACGGGACGCCGTTTCTGGCCGACGGGCTGGCGCGCTATGGCTATCTGCCGATGCCCGACCGCGACGACGGCACGGCCCTGCCGGTCGGCTTCACCACCAATGAGGGCATGGGCGACACCGCCATCGGGATGACCTGCGCCGCCTGCCACACCCGCCAGATCGAGGTGAGCGGCACCGCCTACCGGATCGATGGTGGCCCGGCCATCGTCGATTTCCAGAGCTTCCTCGCAGATCTCGACGCCGCGGTGCGGGCCATGCTGGAGGATGAGGCCGCATTCGAGGCCTTCGCCGACAAGGTGGCCGAAGATCAGGACGACCGCGCCGGGCTGCGCGACGAGCTCGAGACCTGGAGCCTGCGCTTCCATACCCTCATCAGCCGCTCGCTGCCCGATCCGGGCTGGGGGCCGGTCCGGCTCGACGCGGTCTCGATGATCTTCAACCGGCTGACCGGGCTCGATCTCGGCGCGCCGGAAGACGCCTACCTGATCCCCGAGAATGTCATGCTGGCCGATGCGCCGACGCGCTATCCGTTCCTGTGGAACGCGGCGCGCCAGGACATGACGCAATGGCCGGGCTTTGCCGCGAACGGCAACGACCTGCTGGGGCTCGCGCGCAATCTGGGCGAGGTCTACGGCGTCTTCGGCGAATTCCATCCGATCGAGAAGCAGGGGCTTCTTTTCAACCGCGACTATGTCACCAACAACTCGGCAAACTGGGAGGGGCTGAAGGCGCTGGAGGAATGGATCTGGGATATCGGCGCACCGCGCTGGCCCTGGGAGCTCGATGCCGGTCTGGTCGAACAGGGCGGCGCGGTCTTCGCCCGCCCGACCGATCAGGGCGGCTGCGTCGAGTGCCACGGCAAGCGCCAGGGCGCGTTCCGCTCGATCTTCCACTCGACCTGGGCCACGCCGATCCTGCCCGCAGGCACCGACGAACGCGAATGCGAGATCCTGACCCGGACCGCCAGGACCGGCGTGCTGGAAGGCGCCAAAGTCCCGCTGTCGAGCAAGCCGATCGGCGCCGAGGCGCCCGCCTTCGACCTGCTCAGCGCCTCGGTGACAGGCGCCATCATCCAGCATGCCGTCGGCTTTCGCCTCTCGGGCGGGCTCGAGGCCAGCGCCGCCGTCTCCGCGCTCCAGAACGATGAGAAATTCATGGCCGAATTCGACGATCTGCGCGGCGCCTTCCCGCAAAGCGGCGATGACGGCATGCTGGAAAGCGCGGCCGCGCCCTGTGCCTATGAGGCCCGGGTGCTTGACGGGATCTGGGCCGCGGCGCCCTATCTGCATAACGGCTCGGTCCCGACCCTGCGCGAGCTCCTGACCCCGCCCGCCGAACGCATCGCCGCCTTCACGCCGGGCCCGGCCTATGACCTCGAGGCGGTCGGCATGGCGGTCGAGCAGACCGCCTTCGACCATGTGATCGAGACCACCGGCTGCGACGATCTCAGTTCCGGCAACAGCCGCTGCGGCCATGATTACGGCACCACGCTGAGCGCGGAGGACAAGCGCGCCCTGCTCGAATACCTCAAGTCGATCTGAGTTGCCCGACCGCTCGGGCCGCGGCCTCTGCCTTCCGACACGCCGCCGGGATGCCCCCGGCGGCGCCGTCATTTCCGCCCGCGCGGCCCGCCGAATGCGGATCTTGTCCTGGCGGAGGGGGGCCTTGACCGAGCGCAGTCAAGAACAAAGACGCGGCACCGATCGGTATTGACAACCTGAGAGCGATAATTCCGCAACATCCACAGGATTTCAGAATCGTTCCGGCGACGGAAGGAAAGACCTCTGCAAATCTCTGACAAATTATATTTTTCTCTGCAAATCCCGCTCCATCCGCTCTGGCAGAAAGGCCCAGCATCGGGCCCCTCCGCCCCCTCCAACCGCTCCGATAGCCTTTTGTGAAGGTTTTCAGGGGAGGATTTTTTTGGACTTTCGGCCATTTTTCGCCGATAATTGATGCAGCGCTACAAAGAGAGCCGGGTCTCCGGCTCGCGGGGCGCGACACAAACCATAAGAGGCGCCTTGCCCGGGCGGCCGCCGGAAACGGCTGGCACGTCACAGGACAGGTGCGCGCG
Source organism: Rhodovulum sp. MB263 (assembly GCF_002073975.1). Classification (NCBI taxonomy): domain Bacteria; kingdom Pseudomonadati; phylum Pseudomonadota; class Alphaproteobacteria; order Rhodobacterales; family Paracoccaceae; genus Rhodovulum; species Rhodovulum sp. MB263. The sequence goes on from NZ_CP020384.1 coordinate 2,327,295, forward strand.
AACGAGGCGAGAGCGGTTGTGCGTAAATTGTCGGGATTTTGGGGGCTGGTGACAGCCTACTGGGTCTCCCCCCGCTGGGCGGAGGCCTGGACATTGACGATCGTGGTCTTCGGACTGACCACGCTTCTGAGCAAGGCCAGCGTCTGGGTCGCGACCTCGAGCGCCGATTTCCTCGCGGCACTGGCCAATTTCCACCGCCCCGAAGCGGGCGTCGATCCGGCCGAGCTGCTGCTGATGGCCGCCGCCGCCCTGGTCGGGATCTATGCCGCCCGCGCCTGCGGCGTGGCGCTGCGCCATTTCCTGTCCTCGACCCTGCACCGGCGCGCCCGGGCCTGGCTGATCGGCCGCTTCGATGCCGCGATGCTCGCCGATGAACGCATCGCCCTCGATCTGATGAGCGACCGCAGCGAGACCGCGCGCGGCGCGCGCATGCCCGACGCCATCGATCAACGCATCGACGAATGCTCGATCGGGCTTTACGGCGGGCTGATCGGGCTGACCATGGGGCTCTGGGGCGCAGTGACCTCGGTCTGGTTCGTCTCGGCCGCGATCCTCGAACGCAGCCAGCCGGTGCCGCAGCTCGACCATTGGGGCGCTGCGGCCAATGCCTGGATCGAGGCCGAATTCGGCCCCGGCCTCGCCGCGCGCGTCGATCTGGTGCCGGGCGAATACGGCACGGCGCTGCTGGTGGCGGGGCTGATCCTGCTTTACGTACCGGCCATCACCTGGGTCGCCTGGCGGCTCGGGCGCATCATCGAACGGCTCAAGCTGCAGCGCCAGCGCCGCGACGGCGCCTGGCGGGGCGAGCTGGGCGGGCTTCTGCACCGGGTCGGCCAGATCGCCGCCTCGCGCGGGGAACGCGCCCAGCGCCGGATCAACACCCGGCTTTACGCCGCACTCGACCGCACCTGGGGCCGGCAGAACGGGCTTGGCGCCGGGATGATGCTGTTCACCGATCTCTACAACTTCCTGTCGCACAGGATGCTGGCCTATCTGCCCGCCCTGCCCGCCTTCATGGCCGGGCACATGAGCTTCAAGACCTTCGCCGCCAGCAGCGAGCTGACCGCCGGGCTGATCGGCGATCTGTCCTGGTTCATCAACGTGATGCCCGAGATCGCGACGCTGCGCGCCAATGCCGGGCGGCTGACCGAGCTTGCCGCCGCGATCGAGCGGGTCCGGGCGCGGCAGGAGTTCTATGCCGAGACCGGGATCAGCCGCTTCGAGCGCAGCCGCGACGCGAAAGGCGCGCTGGTCGAGATCTCCGGGCTTGCGCTCTGCCATCGCGGTCACGATGCCACGCCCTTCGTCGAGCTGCCGCGCCTGCGGCTCGGGCGCGGCGACCGGATCTACCTGCGCGGCGCCAATGGCTCGGGCAAAAGCAGCATCCTCAAGGCCGTGGCCGGGCTCTGGCCCTACGGCGAGGGGCGCGTCGCCCTGGCCGGGGGCGCGCGGCTGTTCTTTGCCGGACAGGAACCCGACCTGCCCGAGCGGATGAGCCTCAAATCGCTGGTCTGCTACCCGGACCCGGCCGAGAAGCATGCCGATCTGGTGGTCGCGCGGGTGCTGTTCCGCGCCGGACTTCAGGACTTCGTCACCGAGATGCACAGCGATCTCTATCACGGCAAGACCTGGCGCACGGTGTTCTCGGGCGGTCAGAAACAGCGCCTGGTGCTGGCGCGCATCCTGCTGATGCGGCCCGACATCCTGCTGCTGGACGAGGCCACCTCGGCGCTTGACGTGAACGCCTCGGTAGATTTCCATGACGCATTATGCGAGGAATTGCCGAAGGCCGCGGTGATCGCGGTTCTGCATGGCGAAACCCTGCCCTACGACCCCGACGGGCGCCCCTTCTATACCGCGATGCTCGACATTGCGCAGGGCGTGGGCCGGGTCCGACCGGTGATGCCGCCGAGCCTTGCCGCCGCCCGCCACGCCGCGGAATAGGCGCGCGACGGTCCGGCAGGCGCGGCGAAGGGAGGCCCGCATGGCCAGCACAGGCACCGAAGAAACCGTCGCCCGGCTGATGACCGAGATGACGCTGGCCGAGAAGATCGGCCAGCTGAACCTGCTGGCTGCGGGCGAAGGGCTGACCACCGGCGAAGCGACCGAAACGCCTTTGGCCAAACGGCTCGATGCGGGCGCGGTCGGCGCGATCTTCGGCACCAAGTCGCTGGCCTCGGCCCGGGCGCTGCAGGAGCGCGCGCTGGCGGGCTCGCGCCTCGGGATCCCGCTGTTCTTTGCCGAGGACGTGATCCACGGCCATCGCACCGTCTTTCCGCTGCCGATCGCGCTGGCCGCGAGCTGGGACATGGCGCTGATCGAGGCAACCGCCGCTTTCGCCGCCGCCGAGGCCTCGGCCGAAGGGCTGCATCAGGTCTATGCGCCGATGATCGACGTCTGCCGCGATGCGCGCTGGGGCCGGATGGCCGAGAGCCCCGGCGAGGATCCGCATCTCGCGGGCGCCATCGCCGCCGCCATGACCCGGGGCCTTCAGGGCCCGGACCCGGCCACCCCCGGCCGGGTCGCGGCCTGCCTCAAGCATTTCGTGGCTTATGGCGCGCCGCTTTCGGGGCGCGACTACGACAATGCCTCGCTGGCCTGGGAGGATCTGCTGGAGATCTACCTGCCGCCCTTCGCCGAAGGTGTGGCGGCGGGCGCAGCCTCGGTCATGGCCGCCTTCAACGCCGTCAACAAGCTGCCGATGCATGCCCATGGCCCGCTGATCGAGGGCTGGCTGCGCGGTCGGGCGAGCTTCGACGGGCTTGTGGTCTCGGACTATACCGGCATCCGCGAACTGGTCGCGCATGGGCTGGGCAGCCCGGCCACGGTCGTGCTGCGCGCGCTGGCCGCAGGCATCGACATGGACATGGTGGGCGAGGATTACCTGACCCATCTGCCCGCACTGGCCGAAACCGGGCTCGAGGCGCCCGAGGCGGGGCTGAACCTGTCCGCAAAGCAGGTGCGCGCGCTGATCGAGCGGGCCTGTGCCCGGGTGCTGGGCTTCAAGGCGCGGCTCGGGCTGCTCGACGATCCCTGGCGCGGGCTGACCGGCACGCCCGCCGCCCCCAACCGGGCCGAGGGCCGCAGGCTGGCCCGCAAGGCCGCCGCGCAATCCGCCGTCCTGCTGAAAAATGACGACCTCCTGCCGCTTTCGCCGGGCACGAGGCTGGCCCTGATCGGGCCGCTGGCCGATGACAGCGCCAACATGCTGGGCACCTGGTCGGTCTCGGGCCGGGCCGAGGATGTGACGCCGCTTCTGGCCGCGATCACGGCGCTGGCCGGGCATCCGCCCGACCATGCCCCGGGCTGCAATCTGGTCGAGGAAGACTGGCTGATCGAGCGGTTGAACGTCCATGGCACGACCGTCACCCGCGATCCCAGAAGCGAGGCCAACATGCTGGCCGAGGCGGTCGCGGCGGCAAAGGCGGCCGATGTGGTGCTGGTCGCGCTGGGCGAGGCCAAGGAACATGCGGGCGAATCCTCGTCGCGGCTCTGTCCCGACCTGCCCGCGCCGCAGCGCCGCCTGCTGGATGCGCTGGCCGCGACCGGCACGCCCCTTATCGTCGCGGTCTTCGCGGGCCGCGCTCTGGCGCTCGGCGGCATCGAACGGCAATGCGGCGCGCTGCTCTACGCCTGGCATGGCGGCATTGCCGGGCCCGAGGGCGTGGCCGATCTGGTCTTCGGCCGGGCCGAGCCCTCGGGGCGGCTGCCCGTCACCCTGCCCGCCGGGCCCGGACAGACCCCGCTCAGCCATGCCGAGGACCCGACCGGCCGTCCCTGGACCGGGCATTTCGCCAAGTTCCGCACCGGCTGGCTCGACCTCGCGGATGACAGCCGGCCCTACCCTTTCGGCTTCGGGCTGTCCTATACCGAGGTCGGTTACGGCCCGCCCCGGCTTTCGGCCCGCGAGGCCCGGCCGGGCGACCGCGTCAGCCTGAGCGTCACGCTGACCAATACCGGCACACGGCCCGCGATCGAGACGGTGCAGCTTTACCTCTCTGACCCCGAGGCCCGCATCACCCGGCCCGCGCGCCGGCTGGTGGCGTTCCGCCAGGTCGAGCTGGCGTCCGGCGAGGAACGCGAGGTCGCCTTCGAGATCAGCGCCGAGATGGCGCAATACCCGCTGGCGCCCGCGCTGGACGCGGCGGAATGGGTCCGCGATCCGGGCCGGATCCTGCTGCATGTCGGCCCGAACAGCCGCGACACCCAATCGGAGACACTGACATGGCTGGCGTGATCCGGGGCCTTGACGATGCCCTGCTGCGCGACCGCATCGCCCAGGCGACGGCGGGGTATTTCCTCGACTGGAGCCATCCGGTCAGCGGCATGGCGCGCGAGCGCAGCGCCGGGGCCTTCGGCTATGACATCGAGGACACGGTCTGCACCGGCGGCACCGGCTTCGGGCTTCTGGCCCAGATCGTCGCGGCCGAGCGCGGCTGGCGGCCCCGGCGCGAGATCCTCGACCGGGTGGAACGGCTGGTGGGGTTTCTGGAAAGCGCCGACCGCTTCGAGGGCGTCTTTCCGCATTTCCTGCATGGCGCGACCGGGCGCGTCCTGCCCTTCATGGCGGGCGACGATGGCGGCGATCTGGTCGAGACCGCCTTCCTGATGACGGGCCTTCTGGGTGCCGCCGCCTTCTTCACCGAGGCCCCCGGGATCGGCGCCAGGATCGAGGCGCTTTACGACGCGGTGAACTGGGCTGCGCATCTGCGCGCGGATGGCGCGGTGATGTGGCACCGCCATCCCAAGCGGCCCTGGGGGGCGACCGCGCTGCCGATCCGAGGCTGGAACGAGGCGATGCCGGTCTTCGTCCTGGGCGCCGGGTCCGAGACCTTTCCCATCCCGCCCGCCAGCTATCACGAAAGCTGGGTCAAGACGCCGAGCTTCGTGAACGGCCGCAGCTATGCCGGCACGGTCCTGCCGCTCGGGCCCGACTGGGGCGGGCCGCTGTTCCTCTCGCAATATCCCTTCCTCGGGATCGACCCGCGCGGACTTAAGGATGCCTATGCCGATTACGGCGCCCAGGCCCGCGCCCATGCGCTGGTCAACCGCGCCCATTGCCTGGCGAACCCGAAGGGCCATGCAGGCTACGGCCCCGACTGCTGGGGCCTCACGGCCAGCGACGACCCGAAGGGCTATGCCGCCCATTCGCCCACCCATGATACCGGCGTCATCACGCCCACGGCGGCGCTCTCGTCCTTTCCCTACGCACCCGCCGAGGCGATGCCGGTGCTGCGCCATCTGCATGACGATCTGGGCGAGCGGATCTGGGGCGAGGCGGGCTTTGTCGATGCCTTCTGCCCGAATGGGGACTGGGTCGCGAAAAGCCGCCTGGCCATCGATCAGGGGCCGATCGTGGTGGGGCTCGAGAACCACCGCTCGGGGCTGATCTGGCGGCTGGTCTCAAACCGGCCCGAGATCCGGCGGGGGCTTTTGCGGCTGGGCTTTTCCGCGCCCTATCTGGCGGCCAGCGCCTGATCGCGGGCGGCCGCGGCCATGAGGAAGGCGGCAGATGACCAGGTCAGCCCAAGGCAGGAGGCAGGCGCGCCGGTCTCGCGGTCGGCCTGTTCGGGCAGGTCGTCGCCCTCGGGCGCGAGGTCTTCCACCACCGCCATCAGCGCCTCGGCCCGCTCGAACTCGGCCGCAGCGCCGGTTGCCGCTGCGATCCGGTAATAGGCCTCGGCAAAGCCCAGCGTGACCGGAAACCACGGATTGCCGCCGAAGAAGACATCCCCCGCCCGGCGCCCCAGCGCGGGCGCGGTGCGGCCCTGGTTCACGGGATAGAGCCCGGCAAACAGCGCCTCGAGCGCCGCCATGGTGGCCCGGGTCCGGGGCGCGGTCAGCGCGAAGGGGCCATCCCTGCGCCCGGCCTGCACCAGCGCCAGCACCGTCGCGGCATCGAGCGCGCCCGGCGCCGCCTCGAGGCTTTCGCGCCAGCCGCCCGAGACCGGATCGGCGGCGCCTGCGATCAGATCGGCGATCTTCCCGGCCGCCTCGGCCAGATCCGCCCGCCCGAGACGCCGCGCCCCGAGATCGAGCGCATCCCACTGCGCGATCAGCGTGAAGCTGCTGCGCCGGGCGGGCTCTTCCTCCCAGGGGCCGAGGCAGGGCGCCCCGGCCATGGCCAGCGTGAAGTCGAGATCGCGTGCGATCAGCCGGTCGGGCTCCGCGCCTCGCGCCTCGGGCATCGCCGCGCCCAGCCGCATCAGCGCCGCGGCCCGCAGCGCAGGCCCGTCGAATTGCGGCCGCCCCCAGCGTTCGAGATCGGGGCCGCCATCGGCGGCACAACGCGGCTCGGCCAGCCAGGCGGCGCCGGTCAGGGCGGAAAGTTCGGCATCGGGGCGCAGATAGGGCCGGAAGGCCTCGGTCGCGCTGTCTTTCAGAGGGTTGACGCAAGACCCGCGCCGGTCGGGGTCCGAAATCGCCAGCGAAAAGCGGACATGATCGCTGACCGCCTGCCGCCAGAACCCCGCCGCCCCGGGCTCGGCCGCCATCGCCTCGGGAATGGCGGCAAGCGCAATGGCCGCATCGCGGGTCCAGTGGTGGAAATAATCGGGCTCGGGGTCCCATGAGGCCACCCGCGTCGAGGCCAGGACCGACCCCGGCGCAGGCACCACCGTCCAGCCGAAGCCCGCGCGGTGGCGGGACAGCCCGGTGGCCGACACCGCGCGGCGCAGCGCCCGCGCCGCGCCCTCGCGCCGGGCCGCGACCCAACCCCGGTCCGGCCCCGCGCTCACGCGCCCAGCGCGGCCAGCGCGACGCCCAGCATCGCCGCCACGCCGGGCCCTGCCGGGCAATGGTTCTGCCCCGGCAGCGCCCCGAAGAACCGCCCGTTCGGCGCCGCGTTGAAATAGGCGCGCGCATCGGCCAGCGGCACGATCCCGTCCTCGGCCCCGGTGATCACGCCCAGCGGCGCCGCGATCCGGGCCAGCGCGGGCGCGGCATCCTCGGCCTCCATGCCCGCGCGCATCAGAGGCACCTCGCGCTCCAGCGCGGCGACGGCAGGCGGCCCCATGGCCACGCGCGCCGCCAGAAGTCGCGCGCCCGACAGCACCGGCGAGGCGCCCAGCACATGATGCGGGTCGCCCAAATCGGCCCCCAGATGGCCGATGGCAAAGCCACCCAGACTGTGGCCCGCCAGCGCCAGCGGAGCCTCGGGCCAGCGCGCGCGGGTCCAGACCATGACCTCGGCCGCGGCCCGGCGCAGCCCGTCCATGGTCAGCCGGTCGGCCGGCCCGGAAGCGGGCAGCGCGATGGAATTGGGGAGTTCCGGCGCCACGACGCGCCAGCCGCGCGCGAGATAGGCCTCGGCGATGACCGCGATCTGTACCTGATCGGGCGCACCGTTCCGGCCATGAACCAGAAGCACGGTGCCGCGCGGTGCGATACCCGGTTCGGCCATGACAACGGGCACGGGCTCGTCGGCGCGCAGACGTTGGGCGCGGGCGGTCCAGAGAGCGGAGGAAGAGGAACTGTCCATGCTCCGGTTCTAGCCCGCATGCGCAGGCCCGCAAGATCCGGCTTGCGCGCGGATTTCGGAATTGATGAGAAATGAAACCGCCTCCGTCGATACCGGAAGGCATCGCGGCCCGCACCTGCCGGGATACAAGGCCGCGGCCCGCATTCCCCCATCAGCCCACCTTGCCGCGGCCGCCACCGGCATTTCACCGGGCCTCCGTTCTGCCTGCCACGCGCCCCGGACCAGGGCGGAACGAGGCCGCGCCTGGCCGGACGGACCACCGCCCCACAGGTCTCGACACCCGCCGCCCCATCGTGACGGCCTTGCGATGAAGGATCTGCCGGGCACCGCCGAAAGCCCGAGCGGGCGGAGACCGCAGAGGCGCCCCCCCCCCGCGCGACGGGAACTTGGCGATGATCGCGCCGCCTTGTCAGGGATCGCGGCCGGGCGTCGCGCTGCGGTCGCCCACTTGCCAAGGCGGCCTCGGCGCACAGCCGTCAGGCCGCGACGGGCATGACCGGGACCGACCGGGCGGCCCCTGTCCCGGAGGGCGCCCTCCCAAGGGGAACGCCGCCGATCCGGTCGGGAGGGATTGCGTCGTCCGGCTCTGATCCACCGGTCAGGCCTGCGGTCATTTCCAGAGCGCGCAGGCCCCGCCGGTCAGGCCCCGTTCAGGCGGAAGCGGGGGATAGAGCGTTCGCCACCAATCATCGAGCGCGGCCGGATGGCAGGCCAGCCGTACGGCACAGCCGCCGGTCAGATCGAGCCAGGCCCCGAACCGCGCCGCGGGCACCGGCACCAGAACCGGCCGCCGGGCCGCAGCGGCCAGGATCAGCGCCGGTCGCCAGTGCCGTTCGGCCAAAGCCCCGCCGCAAAGGGTGATCGCCAGCAGATCCGGCACCTCCGCCCCGGCCGTCGGGCAGGCTCCACGGCTCTGCGGCAGCCTCAGCACCCGGCGGCCTTGCCTGCGAAGCCGCGCCAGAAAGGCCGCGATCAGCGGGCCGGGGGCCTCGCCCGCCGCAAAGGTCAGGGCCGCGACATCGCCATCGGCATCGTCAAGCAGGCATCTGGTCGGGATCATTGGGGCCTCCGGGCGGGGTCGGTCGATCAACGCCAATCCATCACTATAAAGGTAGACTATATATCGAAATCCCTGCCTCAACCATCCCGCGCGCCGTCCCGTCTCCGCCGCAAGGCACGCCATGCCCGGGAATTGGGCATGCAGCACGTCTTTGCGCCGCCAGAGGCCGGGGCGCGGGGCACGGCCCGCTTCGGGCTGAAACCTGTCGAGTCGAGTGATCCCATGTCGGATTTCTTGTGAAATTGCCTTGTTTGAAGGCATATTCGCGCCGGTTGCCCAGAGTTTCGCCACCCGCTTTATCCCCGCCCTGCGACGGATCGCGCCAGCGCGAGGACAGCTTCTTCAAAACCGCTATAAAGTCGGCCTTCTTAATGTTCAGGCTTGCGCCAATCCGGCGCGGCTCGTTATGTCGTAAAAATATATAGCGCTGAATATGTTCACAGGACCCCGCCCGATGTCGACCCCATCGCTCAAAGCCGCCCTCACCCTTCAGCGCGAGGGCGCCCCGCGGGTCGGCGGAGACCGCATCCGGCTGCTGCAGGCCATCGAGGCACAGGGCTCGATTGCCGGCGCCGCGCGCGAGATCGGGCTGTCCTACAAGGCCGCCTGGGATGCGGTCGGCTCGATGAACAACCTCTTCGCCCATCCGCTGGTCGAAGCGGCGCCGGGCGGTCGGGCGGGCGGCGGCGCCCGGGTGACGCGCACCGGACATGCCGTGATCGAGTGTTTCTCGATGCTGGAAAGCGCACTCGGAAAGACCTTTGCCGCCATCGACACCGGATTGAAGACCGCGCCGGCCGGCGCGGTGAACACGCTTTGGAGCCTCATGATGCAAACGAGTACCCGCAACACGTTCCGTTGCACCGTGACCCGCGTCACCCCGGGCGCGGTCAGCACCGAGATCGACATGGCGCTGACCGACGGCCATCGCCTGTCCGCCATCATCACCGAACGCAGCGCTACGGATATGGGGCTTGCCGAAGGCGCCGAGGTCTTCGCGCTGATCAAGGCGACCTTCGTGATGCTGGCCGCCGGCGAGGCGCCCGTGGCGATCTCGGCCTGCAACCGGTTGACCGGCACCGTCTCGGCCCGCGAGGACGGCCCGGTCAACAGCGAGGTGACGCTCGATCTGGGCGAGGGCAAGACCATCACCGCCATCGTCACCCGCAAAAGCGCCGAGGCGCTCGGCCTGAAGACCGGCAGCACCGCGACCGCGCTGTTCAAGGCCAGCCACGTCATCGTGGCGATGCCCTGAGCGCGCGCCCCCGGTCCCATCGTCTCACCACCTCACCGACCTGAAGGGGAAAGGATCCTCCATGACATTCCGTCCGACCGCGCTGCGCAGCGGCATTGCCGCCCTCCTTGCCACGCTGGCGCTGAGCGCTCCGGCCCGGGCCGCCGAAACCGTGGTCGCCGTCGCCGCGAACTTCACCGATGCCGCGACCGAAATCGGCGCGGCCTTCGAGAAAGCCACCGGCGATCGCGTCACCTACAGCTTCGGCTCGACCGGACAGCTTTACACCCAGATCACCCAGGACGCCCCCTTCGAGGTGTTCCTCGCCGCCGATCAGGCCCGCCCCGAAAAGGCCGAGGCCGAGGGCCATGCCGTGGATGGCAGCCGCTTCACCTATGCGGTCGGCAAGCTCGTGCTTTACAGCAGCGAGGCCGGGGCCCTCGACGATGGCTCGGACGCACTCGCCCGGCCCGGCATCGCCCATATCGCCATCGCCAACCCGGTGACCGCCCCCTATGGCGCCGCGGCCGTCGAGGCGATGAAGGCGCTCGGCCTCTACGAGACGCTGGAGCCGAAGATCGTGCAGGGCAAGAGCATCAGCCAGACCCATCAATTCGTGGCCACCGGCAATGCCGAGCTGGGCTTCGTCGCGCTGTCGCAGGTCATCGCCGAGGAAGGCGGATCGCGATGGATCGTCCCGCAGGAGATCTATACCCCGATCCGTCAGGATGCTGTGCTGCTGACCAGGGGCGCCGACAGCGAGACCGCCCGGGCCTATCTCGACTTCCTCAAAAGCCCCGAGGCGCTCGCGATCATCGGGAAATACGGCTACGGCACCGAGGACTGAGCGATGACGGCGTCCCCCCTCTTCGACGCGGCGATGATCGAGACGATCCTGCTGACCCTGAAGCTGGCAGGCATCACAACGGTCGTGTTGCTGCTGGTGGGGACGCCGCTGGCCTGGTGGCTGGCGCAGGGCGGCGGACTCTGGAAAGAGGTCGTCGCCACCGTCGTCGCGCTGCCGATCGTGCTGCCGCCGACGGTGCTGGGCTTTTACCTGCTGATCGCAATGGGGCCGCACAGCCCGCTGACCGGCCTTCTGGGGCGGCAGCTCTCCTTCACCTTCACCGGGCTCGTGCTGGGCTCGGTCGTCTATTCCCTGCCCTTCGTCGTGAACCCGATCCGCAACGCCTTCGAGGCGATGGGCCCGCGCCCGCTCGAGGCGGCGGCGACGCTGCGCGCGGCGCCGCTGGATGCCTTCTTCTCGGTGGCGCTGCCCTTGGCCAGCCCCGGCATCATGACCGGCGCGATCCTGGGCTTTGCCCATACCGTCGGCGAATTCGGCGTGGTGCTGATGATCGGCGGCGGCATCCCGGGCCGGACCAAGGTGCTGTCGGTGACGATCTTCGACTATGTCGAGACGCTGCAATGGCCCAAGGCGCATGTGCTGGCGGGTGGCATGCTGGCAATGTCCTTCATCGTGATCCTGGCGATGATGCTGATCGAGCGGCGGCTGAACGGAGGCCGGAAATGATCGAGGCGGATTTCATGGGCCGCCTCGGCGGCTTCGAGCTGGATGCGGGCTTCACCGCCCCCGGCGAGGGCATCACCGCGCTGTTCGGGCCCTCGGGCTGCGGCAAGACCACGGTGCTGCGGGCCATCGCGGGGCTGTTGCGGCTGCGGAACAGCCGGCTTTCGGTCAATGGCGAGGTCTGGCAGGAGGGCCTCCGCTTCCGTCCGCCCCATCGCCGCGCCGTCGGCTATGTCTTTCAGGAGGCAAGCCTTTTTCCGCATCTCTCGGTCCGCGCCAACCTGACCTTCGGACTGCGCCGGGTGAAGGGACCGATCCGGATCGGCGAAGACGAGGTGGCCGAGCTTCTGGGCATCGCACCCCTCTTCGACCGGCCGACCCGGATGCTGTCGGGCGGCGAACGCCAGCGCGTCGCCATCGGCCGGGCGCTGCTCTCGCAGCCCGAATTGCTGCTGATGGACGAGCCGCTCTCGGCGCTCGACCGGTTTTCCAAGGACGAGATCCTGCCCTATCTCGAACGGCTGCATGCCGCGCTGTCGATCCCCGTGCTCTATGTCAGCCATGACATCGCCGAGGTCGAGCGGCTGGCCGATACGCTGGTCCTGATGGAGGCGGGCCGGGTCCGCGCCGCCGGGCCCCTGGCCGGGATGCTGGCCGATCCGGCGCTGCCCCTGATCCACATGCCCGAGCCCGCGGCCGTGATCGATGGCGAGGTCGTGGGCCGCGACCCGCGCTACGGGCTGTCCGAGGTGCGGGTGCCGGGCGGCGTGGTCGTCGTGCCCGGTGATCTGGGCCCGAACGGGCAGCGCAGGCGGCTGCGCATTCCCGCCAGCGATGTCAGCCTCGGGCGGCATGCGCCGCTCGACACCACGATCCTCAATGCCCTGCCCGCCCGGATCGAGGGCGCCGAGCCCGCGGGCGCGCATCAGATCACCGTGCGGCTGCGCCTTGGCCCGGACGGGCGCGGCGCAGCGCTTCTGGCACGGGTCTCGCTGAAATCCTGGGATCGGCTGATGCTGAAACCGGGCGAGCTGGTGGTGGCGCGGCTCAAGGCCGTGGCGCTGGCCGAACCCGCACAATCGCCCGCACAGGTCCCGCCCGCCATCGCCCGCAGCCGCTGAAAGGAGTCCCGCCATGATGCGCCTCTCCCTCGTTTTCGGACCCGTCCTGAGCCTCGGTCTGGCCGCCGCTGCGCCTGCCGAAACCCTTCATGTCTATTCCGGCGCCGGGCTTCGCCCCGCAATCGAGCCGCTGGCAGACGCCTTCGAGGCCCGGACCGGGGCAAAGCTTGCCATCGAATATGCCGGGACCGGCCAGATCCTCGCCCGGGCCCGGACCACCGGCAGGGGCGATGTCTTCATCGCCGGCACGCGCTTCTTCTCGGACCAGCTCGAGGCCGAGGGCCGGCTCTCGGGCGTGGTCGCGCTCGGCATCCATGGCGCGGCGATCGGGGTCTCGCAGGCGGCGGCGGACAGGGTCACCGGGATCGCCGATCTGGGCCGCCCCGGGCTTCGGCTCGCCCTGGGCGATCCGCAGGCGATGGCGCTCGGCCGCACCGCCGACGAGATCATGGCACGCTGCGGCGATCCCGAAGCGATCCGTACCAATACCGTCGTTCGCGCCACCACGCTGCAACAGCTGGCGATGTATGTCGCGAGCGGCGATGTCGATGCCGCGATCCTCGCGCGCTCGGCCGCGCTGCCCCATGGCGCGCGCATCGCGCTCGTGCCGGTCCCGGCCGAATGCTACAGCGCCGAGGAGATCACCGCGGGCCTGCTGAAAAGCGCCGACGCGCCCGACCTGGCCGCCGCCTTCATCGCGCTCCTCGCCTCGCCCGAAGGCCGCGCCGCCTTCGAGGCGGCGGGCTTCGGCGCGGAATAGGCCGATGCGCGGGCTGGCGATCCTGCTCTGGGCGCCGCTCGTGCTGATCGTGGCGACGATCCTCGGCGCGCTCGTCTCCCTTGCCAGCCAGTTGCCGCTGAGTGGCCTCGCCGAGGCGCTGGCCGCGGAAGAGACCCGCTTTGCCATCGCCCTGTCGCTGCGCTCTTCGCTGATCGCGCTGGCGCTGGCCTTGCTTCTGGGCCTGCCCACCGCCTGGCTCCTGGCGCGGCGGCGCTTTTTCGGCAAGGCGGTGGTCGAGACCGTGCTCGATCTGCCGATGGTGACGCCGCCGCTGGTGGCGGGCATCGGGCTGCTGTTCCTGCTGGGACGCGAGGCGCCGGTGGGCGGGGCGCTGGCCGGGCTCGGGATCGAGATCCTGTTCTCGCCCGCGGGCGTGATCCTCGCCCAGACCTATATCGCCAGCTCGGTCGTGATCCGCAGCGCCCGCGCGGCCATCGGCGCCGTCGATCCGGACTATGCCGCCAATGCCGCGACGCTGGGCCTGCCGCCCTTCTGGGCCACGCTTCTGGTCGAGCTGCCGATGGCCGGGCGCGGACTGATGGCGGCGGCGGTGCTGGGCTGGGCCCGGGCGCTGGGCGAATTCGGCGCCACGCTGATGCTGGCGGGCGCCACGAGGATGCGGACCGAAACCCTGCCGATGGCGGTCTATCTCAACATCGCCAGCGGCCGCACCGACATCGCCATCGCCTGCGCCCTGATCCTTCTGGCGCTGGCCTTCGCGCTTCTCCTGGCGATCCGGCTGCTGACCGCCGACCGCCCCGACCCGATGACGGAGGCCCGGCATGCCCGCCCTCAGGCTTGAACGGATCGGAAACGCGGTGCTGGGGCCGCTCGATCTCGAGATCGGCACGGGCGAGGCGGTGGCCCTGCTCGGCCCCTCGGGCGCAGGCAAGAGCACGCTTCTGAAGATCGTGGCCGGGCTTCTGCCCCATCGCGGCCGGGTGATCTACGAGGGCCGGGACATGACCGGCCTGCCGCCGCACCGGCGCGGCTTCGGCTACATGAGCCAGGATCTGCACCTCTTCCCCCATCTCAGCGTCGCCGGGAACCTGGCGCTGCCGCTGGTCTTCGCCGGTCTCGGCCGCCGGGCCCGCGCCCGGCGGGTGGCCGAAACGCTGGCGCTTTGCGCCATCGCCCACCGCGCGCATCGCCGCCCTGCCCGGCTTTCGGGTGGCGAGCGGCAACGCGCCGCCCTGGCCCGTGCGCTGTCGCTGCGACCCCGGCTGCTGCTGCTCGACGAGCCCTTCGCCAATCTCGACCGCGATACCCGGGCCGGGCTCTGGGCCGAGCTCGACGCGCTGCGCCGCCGGCTGGGCATGACCGCGCTCATCGTCACCCATGACCCGTCCGAGGCCCGCGCCCTTGCCGACCGCTCGGTCACGATCGAGGCGGGTCGTCTCAGCGAAAGGACCCCATTGCCATGCTGCCCCTCGACGACGCCACCCTCCTTGGCCTCCTGAAGGAGGATGCCCCCTATGGCGACCTGACCACCCGGAGCCTCGGCTTCGGCGCGGCAGCGGGCCGGCTGACGATGCGGGCGCGCGGGCCGATGACCGTCTGCGGCACCGAGGAGGCCGCGCGGATCTTCGCCCTTCTGGGCGCCCGGGCCGAGATCGCGGCCCCAAGCGGCACGCCGGTCGCGGCGGGCTCGCTGCTTGCCGAAGCCACCGGCCCGGCCGAGGCGCTGTTTCTGGGCTGGAAGGTCGCGCAGACCCTGACCGAATGGGCCTCGGGCGTGGCATCGGCCACCGCCGCCCTCGTCGACGCGGCCCGCGCCGTGACCCCCGGCATCGGCATCGCCTGTACCCGCAAGGCCGTGCCCGGCACCCGCGCGCTGTCGCTGAAGGCCGTCGTGGCGGGCGGCGCCGAGATCCACCGCACCGGGCTTTCCGACACGGTTCTGCTGTTTCCCGAGCATCGCGCCTTCGGCGGTGCGGCGGCGCTTGCAGCCCAGATCGGCGCGCTTCGCCTTGCCTGCCCCGAGCGCCGCGTGGTGGTCGAGGTCAAGACCCTGCCCGAAGCCGAGGCTGCCGCCGAGGCCGGGGCCGACGTGCTGCAGCTCGAGAAATTCTCTCCCGACGCGGCCGCCGCCGCCGCCCGCGCGCTGGCGGGCTGGACCGGCTGCCTGGCCGCGGCCGGGGGCATCACGCCGGAGAATGCTGCCGCCTATGCCGCGACCGGCATGCAGGTGCTGGTCACATCCTCGCCCTATTGCGCCAGACCTGCCGATGTTTCGGTAACGCTCGCCCCGGCCTGAGCCGCGGCACTTGCCCCGCGCCCTAGGCACGGCGTAAACCCGAGTACGAGACTCACCTTTATTCAACCGAGGACTCCTGCCATGACCGACGCCGCTCCCGAGATCCGGCCCCGCGGCCGCGGCAGGAGCGCTCCGTTGACCGCCATCGCCACCGGGCGGCTCCTTCGCGATATCTGGCTGTCGCCGCACCGGCCGTTCTTCGCGCTGTCGGCGCTCTGGGCGGTGCTGGCGGTCGCGTGGTGGCGCTTCGGCGACAGGATCGGGCTGCCGGTCCCCGCGCTCGGCACGACGACGCTCTGGCATGCGCATGAGATGACCGTGGGCGTCGGCGGCGCGGCGATGGCAGCCTATTTCCTGACCGCGATGCCGAACTGGACCGGGGCGCGGCGGGTGACGGGGCGCGGGTTGATGGTACTGGCGGGACTCTGGGCGCTGGCGCGGCTGGCGGCTGCCCTGGGGCAGATGCTGCCGCTGGCCGTGGTGCTGGCGCCGGGGCTGGCCTTCTACGCGCTGTTCACGGCCGCCTATCTGCGCGCCGTGGTCTCGGGACGGCGCTGGGACCGCTGGGTCATTCCGGCGGCCATCGCCTTTCTGGGGCTTGCCGATGCGGCCTTCCTCGCCACCGCGCTGGGCTATCTGAGCGCTCCGGGCGATGCCGCGATGACCCGCGTGCTGGTGCTGTTCTTCGCGATCAAGGTCTCGATCATCGCGGGAACCATGGCGCCCGCCCTGATCGCGGGCTGGGTCGGGCGCAGGGGCGGCCGCCTGCCCGAGATCGACCCGCTGGCCAGCCGCGCGGGACTTGGCCTGATGCTGGCCGCGATGGCGCTGACGCTGGGCGGCGCGGTCACCGCCGGATCGGCGCTGTTGATCCCGGCAGGCGCGGCCCAGCTCTGGCGGATGCGGCACTGGCGCAGCCTTTCGGGCTTTGGCTATGCCCCCGCGCTGATGCTGGTGCTGGCCTTCGCCTGGGCGCCCATGGGGCTTGCCCTGACCGGGCTTGCGGCGCTGGTCCCCCTGCCCTGGCGCGAGGCCGACGCGATCCATGTGCTGATGATGGGCGCGATGTCGGGACTTGCCTTCTCGATTGCGGCGCGGGCAGCGGCCCGGCGCGCGGACGGTTTCTTGCGCATCGGCCCGGTGCACAAGGCCGGCTTCGCGCTGCTCTGGGGCGCGGTCTGGCTGCGGCTCGCGGCGCCCGTGGTGCCGTCGCTTTACGAGCCGCTTCTCGATGCCACCGCGGCCGCCTTCTGCACCGGCTGGGCCCTGTTCCTGAGCGGCTATCTGCCCAGCCTGCGCGGCCCGGTCATCAACCCGGTCTTCAATGTCGGAGGCCACGGCCACGGTCATCGTCATGGTCACGGCCAGGGCTGCGGATGCGGCGGGCATGGTGGCGGTTGCGGCGGCCACGGACAGCGTAGCGGCCCGGGCCCCGGCCGAGGCGCCGGGCCGTTCCGGATGCCCGAGCCGGGTTAAACCGGTTCGGTCAGCCCGCCGATCTCGCACAGAAGCCGGACGATGGGCCCGACGCCCTCGCCCTGTTTCAACGATGCAAAGACCGTGGGCTGCGCCCCGCGCATGCGCTTGGCGTCCCGCTCCATCACGCCCAGATCGGCACCGACATAGGGCGCAAGGTCGGTCTTGTTGATGACCAGCAGGTCCGAGCGGGTGATCGCGGGGCCGCCCTTGCGCGGGATCTCCTCGCCCGCCGCCACGTCGATCACATAGACCGTCACATCCGCCAGCTCGGGGCTGAAGGTGGCCGAGAGATTGTCGCCGCCCGACTCGATCAGCACGATCTCGAGATCGGGAAAGCGCGCGCTCAGCTCGGCAATGGCCGCGAGGTTGATCGAGGCATCCTCGCGGATCGCGGTATGCGGACAACCGCCGGTCTCGACGCCCCTGATGCGCTCGGAGGGCAGCACCTGCATCCGCATCAGCGCCTCGGCATCCTCCTGGGTGTAGATATCATTGGTGACGACCGCGATCGAATGGGTGCTCGAGAAGGCGCGGGCCAGTGCGGCAGTCAGCGTGGTCTTGCCGACGCCGACGGGACCGCCGATGCCGATGCGGAGGGGGCCATGCGGGGAAGTCATGTGCGGAAAAGCCTCGAATACTGGGTTTCATGCGTCATCGACGCGATATCGGCGAGGAAGGTCGTCCCGGCAAGATCGTCGGGCGTCTCGCCCAGAGCGGCCTCTGCCACCTCCTCGCAGAGCGGTTGCAGCGCGGTCAGCACCTGCTGGCCCTCGGTCTGGCCGATGGGAATGAGCCGGATCCCCGCCGAGACGAGGTTCGACAGGAAGGCCTGCAGATACATCCGCGCGGTCAGCCCGAGCGGCAGGTCATGGAGCCGCGCGGCACGGCCAAGCGCCACCGGATAGGCGAAGGCGGGCAGATCGTCCGGCCAGACCGCGGCGGTGACCTGGGCGAAGGCCGCGCCCTGGGCCGTGGTCTCGGTCCGCCGCTCGGCCGAGGGCTGAAAAGCGCGGGCCAACGCGTCGATTTCGGGCAGATCCCCGGGCGGAGCCTCATAGGCGGCCTTGAGGAAGATCGTGTCGGAACGTCCGGCGCCGAAGCGCAGGATATCGGTCAGCCAGTCCTGCAAGGCAGGTCCGTCCGCGACTGCGCCGGTTGCGACCGCCGATTCCAGCCCGTGGCTATAGGCGAAGGCCCCCACCGGATAGGCGGGCGAGAGCCATTGCGCCAGCCTCAGGATCTGGCCGTCAGTGACCATGCCCGCAGCAGCCCCCGCCTCCGCAGCCGCCGGTCTTGCGTCCGGACGCGGGACCATGGCCGCCATGGTCGTGACCGCCGCAGCCGCAGCCGCCCTGCCCCGATCCGCCGCAGCAGCCTTCGGCCTCGTGCTCGTGCAGATGGTCCGCCGCGCCGTGGCTGTGGCTGTGGCCATGGTCGTGGTGATGGTGGTGCCCGTGGTCATGATCGTGGTCATGGCCATGATCGTGCGAATGACCATGGGCGTCGCCATGGGAATGGCCATGGGTGCGGCCATGGCCATAGGCGCCACCTTCGGGGGTGAAGGGCTCGACCACCTCGCGCACGGTCGCGCCGATCCGGCCCAGCATGTCCAGAAGCACGTGATCGCGCTGGATCAACAGCCGAGTCTCCTCGACCTGGCAGGGCGTGTGGCGGTTGCCGATATGCCAGGCGAGCCGGGCAAGATCGGTGCCCGTCACTTCCAGAAGCGGCTCGGCCGCGGCCCTGACGACGATGCCGCGCCCGTCCTCCAGCACGATCAGATCGCCCTCGGCCAGCGAGGTCGTATGCGCCAGATCCAGCAGGAAGGCCTGCCCGCCATCGCTGACAAGCCGCTTGCGGCGCAGAAACCGCGCGTCATAGTCAAGCGTCACGCTGTCTTCGTCCGCCCCCGCGCCGGGCCGGACATCGAGCGCCACCGGAAGCCCGCTCATGCCGCCCGCCCCGGCGCCTGCGCGCCTAGTTGAAGAGGTCGCGGAAGACATAGCCCGGGATATCGTCCCGGGTGATGCCCAGCTTGGCCAGCTGCGCGTCGGAACAGGCGTTCAGGTTCTGGATCTCCCGCATCCGCGCACGTCGCAAACCATAGGGATTCACTCCGAGACCGAGCCCCGCGAAGAACAGGTCGAGCCGTTCCGCCATGCCCCCGGGCACGGACTTGACCGTCATGAATGGAGTCGCCATCGGAAACCTCCGTCTGTATCCACAGGCATGGTTTCCCCCCTTTCCCCTTAAAATAGGGCTTACATACCGCCCGGCCCAGCGCATTCGCTGCAAGGGGGACATTTTTGTGCTGCATTGCGGCGCAGATCGTCACCGTGATCATCATGACCTCAGAACATGAAATAGCGTTGCGCCATCGGCAGAACCTCGGCCGGCGCGCAGGTCAGCAGCTCGCCATCGGCGCGGACCTCGTAGGTCTCGGGATTCACCTCGACCTTCGGCATCGCGTCATTCAGCCTGAGATCGCGCTTGCCGATGCCGCGGGTATGGCGGACCGCGACGGTCTGCTTGGCCAGCCCCAGCCGGGCGCGGATGCCCTCGGCCTCGGCCGCAGCCGAGACGAAGGTGACAGCCGAATTCTCGACAGAGCGGCCATAGGCGCCCCACATCGGCCGCGTATAGACCGGTTGCGGCGTCGGGATCGAGGCATTAGGGTCGCCCATCTGGGCACAGACGATGGTGCCGCCGATCAGCACCATCTCGGGCTTCACCCCGAAGAAGGCAGGGTTCCAAAGCACCAGATCTGCGCGCTTGCCCTCCTCGACCGAGCCGATCTCGTGGCTGATCCCATGGGCGATGGCGGGGTTGATGGTGTATTTCGCGACATAGCGGCGGACCCGCAGGTTGTCGTTCGCTCCCGTCTCCCCGGACAGACGGCCGCGCTGGACCTTCATCTTGTGGGCGGTCTGCCAGGTGCGGATGATGACCTCGCCGACCCGGCCCATGGCCTGGCTGTCCGAGGCGATGATCGAGAAGGCGCCCATGTCATGCAGGATGTCCTCGGCGGCGATGGTCTCGCGCCGGATCCGGCTTTCGGCGAAGGCCACATCCTCGGGGATCGACTTGTCGAGATGGTGGCAGACCATCAGCATGTCGAGATGTTCCTCGAGCGTGTTCACAGTGAAGGGCCGCGTCGGGTTGGTCGAGGACGGCAGCACGAATTCCTCGCCGCAGATCTTGATGATGTCGGGCGCATGGCCACCGCCCGCGCCCTCGGTATGGAAGGCATGGATGGTGCGGCCCTTCATCGCCGCCACGGTATGTTCGACGAAGCCCGACTCGTTCAGCGTGTCGGTATGGATCATCACCTGCACGTCCATCGCATCGGCCACCGACAGGCAGCAATCGATGGCGGCGGGCGTGGTGCCCCAGTCCTCGTGCAGCTTCAGCGCGCAGGCCCCGGCCTTGACCTGTTCCTCCAGCGCGCCGGGCAGCGAGGCATTGCCCTTGCCCGCGAAGGCGAGGTTCATCGGGAAGGCATCGGCCGCCTGCAGCATCCGGCCCAGATGCCAGGGCCCCGGCGTGCAGGTGGTGGCGAGCGTGCCATGCGCAGGCCCGGTGCCGCCGCCCAGCATGGTGGTGAGACCGGAATGCAGCGCATCCTCGATCTGCTGCGGGCAGATGTAATGGATATGGCTGTCGAAGCCGCCCGCGGTCAGGATCCTGCCCTCGCCCGCGATGACCTCGGTGCCGGGGCCGACAATTATGTCGACGCCGGGCTGGGTGTCGGGATTGCCGGCCTTGCCGATTCTGGCGATCCGGCCGTCCCTCAGACCGACATCGGCCTTGTAGATCCCGGTCCAGTCGAGGATCAGCGCATTGGTGATGACGGTATCGACCGCGCCCTCGGCGCGGGTCGCCTGACTCTGGCCCATGCCGTCGCGAATGACCTTGCCGCCGCCGAACTTGACCTCCTCGCCATAGACCGGCGCATTGCCGTCGCCCCCGGCGCGTTCGGCAGTCAGGTCGCGCTCGACCTCGATGATCAGGTCGGTATCGGCCAGCCGCAGCCGGTCGCCGGTGGTGGGGCCGAACATCGCGGCATAATCCGCGCGGGAAATCGTGACGGGCATCTGGAACCTCATGCGGGGGAAGAAAGAACGACGGCACCGGTCGCGGCAGGCGCCGGTCGGGGAAAGGCTGCAAGGCGGCGACGGCCGGGACACGCGACGGGACGCGCAGCGGTCCGATGCGGCCTCGGTCTCATTGCGACAGGGCGCGCAGATCGGCGCTGCGCCGGTCTGTCAGCCGACGCAGGCAGTCCAGCCGCACCACCGGTTGCAGGCTGCCCCCTTCATAGGGGGCAGCTTCCGCCGCGCAGGCGGCATCGCGGAACAGAAGCCACTTGCGCTGCGCATCGAGAAGCAGCTCACCCGCCCCCGCAGCGGCGGCAGAGGCCCGCGCTGCGGGCCAGGCCGCGTTGAGCCGGGCATCGGCCTCGCGATAGGCCTGATCGGCGCAACGGTTCATCTCGGCCTGCGTCTCGCCGGGACAGGCGGCCAGCGCCTGTCCCGGCAGTCCGAAGACCGAAAGCGCCGCGAGTGCCACCGTGAGAGGCCTCACCTATCGCCCTCGGGCTCGTTCCCGCCGCGCGGCAGGGTCGGCGGCGAGGCGGGCTTGCGCCGCGCCCGGCCCGACGTCCCGGAACGGGCCGGGCGCGACGCGGATCCCTTGCGCGCCGCCGCCGTCCCCCGCGTCCCTGACTTGCTGCCCGATGCCGTCGCAGCGGCGGGCGCGGCCTCGGCCATGGCAGGCTCGGGTTCGGGGTTGGCCCCGGGTCCGGATGTCACCTCGGCTGTCGGCCCGGATGGGACAACAGGCAGGGAACCGTGCGGGACATGGCGGCCCGGCTCCGCGGCGGCGGCAGGCGCCCGGACAGAGGCCTGGGCGGGCGTCGAAGCGGGCGCGTCGGCGCGCCGCCCGGCAACGGGCTCCCTGGCGGTCGGGTCGGCGGAACTGGCGGCGGGACTGGCGGCAGCATTGCCAACAGCTTTGACAGCAGGACCGGCGGCAGCACTGGTGGAAGCACTGGCAGCGGGCCCGGCGACGGAATCGGGCGGGGCCGGCGAACGCGCCGACCGTTTCCGGCTTTCGGCCTCAGCCCCCACGCCCATGGCGATGCCGGCATCGAGCGGGATGTCGTCGTCACAATCGGCGCGGCTGAGCCCGGAATCGGCGGTCAGCGGGTCGAACCCGCCCGCCCGCATCATCAGGGCCCAGGGATTGGCCCGCAGCATGAAATCGGTACCCGCCTGAAACAGGCGCATTTGCTGATCGAACATCACAGTCGCCGCCAGATACGGATTGGCAGCGAAAAAGGCCGGGGACGTGAAAGTCATCGCAGGTCCTCCTTGCGGTATAACGCTCGATGCGGGCACTTCAAAGCGCGCCCATCACCTTCTGGTTGAAGCCGAAGATTCGCCGCTGCCCGGAAATCGGGATCAGCCGCACCTCCCGGCGCTGGCCCGGCTCAAAGCGGACCGCAGTGCCCGCGGCGATATCGAGCCGCAGGCCCCGCGCGGCATCCCGGTCGAAATCGAGCGCGGGGTTGGCTTCGGCGAAATGGAAATGACTGCCGACCTGAACCGGCCGGTCTCCGGTATTCGCCACCATAAAGGTGAGTGACTCGCGCCCTGCATTCAAGGTCAGGTTGCCATCTGCGGGAAAAAGCTCTCCGGGGATCATCGGGGGAATCATCGGCGCACCTCAGCGGATCGGGTTGTGAACGGTGACGAGCTTGGTGCCGTCGGGGAAGGTCGCCTCGACCTGAACCTCGTGGATCATCTCGGCCACGCCCTCCATGCATTGCTCGCGCGCCACGACCTGCGCCCCCGCCTCCATCATGTCGGCGACCGAGCGGCCGTCGCGCGCGCCCTCGACCACCGCATCGGTGATCAGCGCGATCGCTTCGGGGTGGTTGAGCCTGACGCCACGGGCCAGCCGCCTGCGGGCGACCTCGGCGGCCATGGCGATCAGAAGCTTGTCTTTTTCGCGGGGGGTCAGTTGCATGTCAGCTCATCCATGATCTTGGCAAGGCTTCGGTCAGGCGCGTCAACACAGGGATCAGCACCTTGCGCAGGTGGTAACTGTCGGCGGCCAGCAGACGCAATGCCAGCACGTCCCCGGCCAGCAGGCTGGCGCCGCCGATCGCAGGCAGGGCCGCGGGCAGCAGCGCGCGGATCGGCGCCAGATGCGCCGCCGCATCGGGCGCGACCAGCACGAGGCTCGCCAGCGCCCCGGCCCCGCCCGCCACGGCCGGCCGGGCCAGTTGCGCGGCCACATCGCCCTCGAAGCGCAGCGCGTCGAGATAAAGCGGCGCCCCGTCGCGGCGGATCTCGATCCGGTCGCGGAACCGCGCGGCATGCAGGCGCTCGCCCATCAGCGCGCGCCCGAAGACCAGCGGCTCGACCAAAAGCAGCCGGGCGCCGGGGGCGAGATCGGCGATGAGGCTGCGTTCGAGGCAGCAGCCCTCGAACAGGATCGTTTCCTGCGGCAGCCAGTCGAGCCGCGCGCCCGCCGCCACACTCAGCCGGTTCGCGACCCGGCCGGTCTCGCCTGGCCGGGCGCGATAGGCGCGCTCGGCCGCCTGCGTCGTCAGCCGCAGATGGCTGCCCGCCCCGGCCTGAAGCGTGCAGGAAAAGCGGTCGCCGCCGGTGATGCCGCCTGCGGTATTGACCAGCACCGCCTCGAGCGGCGGCGTCGCTCCGGCCCCGGTCACGCGCGGGAACACCGCCTTGAAGGCACCGCTCTGGCGCAGCCCGGCGATCGCCGTTCCGCGCGGGCCGTTCCTGACCGAGAGCCGCACCTCGCCGATGGCGCGCGGCGGCGAGACCGGCGCGAGGTCCATGGCGGATTTTCCCTCAAAGGCGATGTGCCCGCCCCCTTTCGATATCTTGCGCCCCCGTTCTTCCGCATCGCGAACCGGGCTGCACGGATTTTCGGTGCAGCCCCGCCCCCTCCACGCGCAAGCCGCCCATTTATTGGGCGGAATGCCCGGAATTGACCGGTTTCAAGGCGGTTTCTCGGGGCGCGCCGGAATTACGCCCCCTGTTTCACGGAGTTGCGATTGCGAGTCTTCCGGCACGGGGAAACCCTTCGCTCACCCGCAGCGGCGACCGGGATCGGTCCTGTCGGGTGTGCGGCAGCCCCGGGGACGGACCGAGGGGGCCGCGCGGGACGCAACAAGATCTGGCAGCCGGGCCGCCGCCGCCCGCGCGGGATGCGCAAGGGCCGGTGCGGGGTCCATACGCCCGGAGGTAGACCATGACATCCATGAAGAAGATCCTGCTTGGCGCGGTGGCCTGTGGGGCGATCTCGATGCCCGCCCGGGCCGAACATATCAAAGTGGGCGTGCTGCACTCGCTTTCGGGCACGATGGCGATTTCGGAGATGACGCTGAAGGATACCGTGCTGATGCTGATCGACGAGCAGAACGCCAAGGGCGGCCTGTTGGGCGAGCAGATCGAGGCGGTGGTGGTCGACCCGGCCTCGGACTGGCCACTTTTCGCCGAGAAGGCGCGCGAATTGCTGACGGTGCAGGATGTCGACGTCATCTTCGGCTGCTGGACCTCGGTCAGCCGCAAATCGGTGCTGCCGGTGGTCGAGGAGCTGAACGGGCTGTTGTTCTATCCGGTGCAGTATGAGGGCGAGGAAAGCTCGAAGAACGTCTTCTATACCGGCGCCGCCCCGAACCAGCAGGCGATCCCCGCGACCGACTATCTTCTGGACGAGCTGGGCGTCGAGAAATTCGCGCTTCTGGGCACCGACTATGTCTATCCGCGCACCACCAACAACATCCTTCAGGCCTATCTGAAATCGAAGGGCATCCCCGACGCCGACATCTTCGTCAACTACACCCCCTTCGGCCAGTCCGACTGGTCGAAGATCGTGTCGGATGTCAGGGCGCTGGGCGCCGATGGCAAGAAGGTCGGCGTGATCTCGACCATCAATGGCGATGCCAATATCGGCTTCTACAAGGAGCTGGCGGCGCAGGGCATCTCGGCCGAGGACATCCCCGTGGTGGCCTTCTCGGTCGGCGAGGAGGAACTCTCGGGCCTCGACACCTCGAACCTCGTCGGCCATCTCGCGGCCTGGAACTACTTCGAATCCGCCACCTCGCCCGAGAACGAGGCCTTCGTGGCCAAGTGGAAGGAACGGATGGGCCAGGACCGGGTCACCAACGACCCGATGGAGGCGACCTATATCGGCTTCAACATGTGGGTGAACGCGGTCGAAGAGGCCGGCACCACCGATGTCGACGCGGTCACGAAGGCGATGATCGGGCAGACCTATGCCAACCTCACCGGCTCGACCGCCGAGATGCTGCCGAACCACCATCTGACCAAGCCCGTGCTGATCGGCGAGATCCGCGCCGACGGCCAGTTCGACATCATCAGCGAGACCGATCCGGTGCCGGGCGATGCCTGGACCGACTACCTGCCCGGCTCGGCCGTCCTGACCTCGGACTGGAAGGATCTCGGCTGCGGCATGTACAATACCGAGACCGAAACCTGCGTGCAGATCAAGTCGAACTACTGATCCGGACCGGGGGCGGCGCGCCTTGCCCCCGCCTTTTCCGAGCAGGGTCCCAGATGCGCCTTTACTCCGTTCTCTTCGCCTGCCTTGTGCTGGTCGCGGTGGTTTTCGCAGGTCCGGTCGCGGGGCCCGCGCTGGCGCAGTCGGCCACGGCCGGGTCATCTTCGGACCAGACCAGTCCGATCCAGATCATTCTTCAGGAAAACCGTTGGCTTATCGAGAAAAGCTCACGCAGGACCATCGGCCCGGCCATCGCCGCGGTCGCGACCAGCGGCCTGCCCCAGGCCCGGAGCGTGCTGGAGAGATGGCAGGACCGGGCGCTCTACCTGCGCAAATCCGACGGCCGCTTCTTCTTCGCCGAGGCAAGCGGGGCCGGCGGCGAGCGCCTGATCGACATCGCCACCGGCGCCGATACCGGCCCCGCGACCCGGCAGGAGCTGGAGCAGCTCCGGCCAAATAGCGGCGTGCGCGCGCTGATCGGCGCGGCGCTGGTCCCCTTCCAGTTGACGGATCCCGATCCGGCGGTCCGCTCGGGCGCGCTCGATGCCATCGCGCGGGATGCCGCGCCCGGTCATCTGGAGGCGCTGCGCGGCGCCATCGCGACCGAGACCGATCCGGGGCTCAGGGCCCGCAAAGAGCGGCTGGAACGGCTGCTGACCATCGCCTACGCCCCCGATCCGGCCGACCGGATCGCCGCCATCGAGAGTTTCGCGGGCGATCTGGGCGTCGATGTGCGCGCCGCGCTGAACCCTCTGGTCGCCACCACCCGCGCGGTCGCCCCCGGCGCGCCGCCCGGAGACGAGAACATCGCGCGCCGCCTGAGCCCGGGCAGCGACGCCCTGCCCGCGGCAGAGGCCTACCGTCTTCTGGTCGAGGCCGGTCTGGCCCGGCCCCGCATCAGCGCCGCCGACAAACGGAACGCGCTGGCGGCCCATATCGAGAACGGCACCGTCGCGGGCCTGCCCGTGGCCGGCCTCGACAGCGACGAGGCCCGCGACCGTGCCTATGCGGCGCTGGAGGATCAGGGCCTCGTGCCGCCCACAGCGACCGAAGCGGAGGTGCAGGCGGCGCTCGATGCCCATGTCTTCTATGACCGCTACGCCGAACCCGACCCCTCGGTCACCGCCGCCGCCGAGGCCGCGCTCGACGCCATCGCCTTCAAGGTGGGGCTGAACCAGGCCGTCAATCTCTCGCTCGACGCGCTGTCGCTTGCGTCGATCTACTTTCTCGCCGCCATCGGGCTGGCCATCACCTTCGGCGTGATGGGGGTCATCAACATGGCCCATGGCGAGTTCATCATGATGGGCGCCTATACCGGCTATGTGGTCCAGCAGATCGTGCCGGATTACACCCTCTCGATCCTGATCGCGCTGCCGCTGGCCTTCGCCGTGACCTTCGCGGCCGGCGTTGCGATGGAGCGGCTGGTGATCCGCTGGCTTTACAACCGGCCGCTGGAGACGCTGCTGGCGACCTTCGGCATCTCGGTCGCGCTGCAGCAGCTGGCCAGGAACATCTTCGGCACCCAGGCCCGGCCGCTGACCTCGCCCGCCTGGCTCGACGGCGCGCTGCATCTCAACGACGTGGTCTCGATCAGCTATATCCGGATCGCGATATTCGTGCTGGCGCTTCTGTTCCTTGCGCTTTTCCTCTTCATCATGCGCCGGACGCGGCTCGGGCTCGAGATCCGTGCGGTGACCCAGAACCCGCGCATGGCCGCTTCAATGGGGATCGACCCCGACCGCATCAACATGCTGACCTTCGGGCTCGGCTCGGGCATCGCGGGGGTCGCGGGCGTGGCTATCGGGCTTTATGCCAAGGTCACCTCGGAGCTCGGCCAGGACTATATCGTGCAAAGCTTCATGACCGTGGTCGTGGGCGGCGTCGGCAATATCTGGGGCACGCTCATGGGCGCCACCATGATCGGTTTCCTCCAGAAGGGCATCGAGTGGCTGAACCCCGGCAATACGCTCGCGGCCCAGACCTACATGATCCTCTTCATCATCCTCTTCATCCAGATCCGGCCGCGGGGCATCGTCGCGCTCCGGGGCCGCGCCGCAGGAGACTGAGATCATGGCGCTTTGCATCCCCCTTGCCGACCTGTCCGATCCGGCGATCCGCCGCCTTCTGGCCAGCCATGCCGCGTTCTGCGAGGCTACGAGCCCGCCCGAAAGCCGCCATTTCCTGCCCCTCGAAGGGCTCGACATGCCCGAGGTCACGGTCTGGGCCGCCTGGGACGGCGCCGAGATCGCGGGTATCGGCGCGCTGAAGGCGCTCTCGCCCGAGGCCGGCGAAATCAAGTCGATGCACACCGCCGCCGCCTGCCGGGGGCAAGGGGTCGGCGCAGCCCTGCTGGCCGCGATCCAGACCGAGGCCCTGAAACGCGACTATCGCGCGCTCTGGCTCGAAACCGGAACCGCAGCCGCCTTCGCGGCGGCCCGCGCGCTTTACGAAGGCCAGGGGTTCGAGCCCTGCGGCCCGTTCGGCACCTACCGGATCGACCCGCACAGCGCCTATTACACCAAGCGCCTCGCGCGGCAGGAGGCAGGCCTTTGAAACAAAGCCTCTTTGCCCGAAACCCGTCGGTGCTGATCTTCCTCGGTCTGCTTGCGGTGTTCGTGGCCGCGGTCACGGTCCTTGGCGAGGGCATCGGCATGGGCCTCGTCTCGACGAGCTTCGTCAAGACGCTGGGCAAGACGCTCTGCCTGTGCCTGATCGCCATCGCGATGGATCTCGTGTGGGGCTATACCGGCATCCTGTCCTTAGGCCATTTCGCCTTTTTCGGGCTCGGCGGCTACATGATCGGCATGTGGCTGATGTATGCCCGGACCGAGACCATCGTCGCGGCCTCGCTGGCGCAATCGCCGATCCCGCCCACACCGCAGGAGATCCGCGACGCCATCGGCAGCCAGATCTTCGGCGTGGTCGGCGGCTCGGACTTTCCCGCGATCTGGGCCTTCGCCCATTCGCTGCCCTTGCAACTGGCCCTTGTGGTGCTGGTGCCGGGGCTGCTGGCACTGATCTTCGGCTGGCTCGCCTTCCGCTCGCGCGTGACCGGCGTCTATCTGTCGATCCTGACCCAGGCGATGACGCTGGCGCTGTCGCTGTATCTTTTCCAGAACGACAGCGGGCTACGGGGCAATAACGGGCTTTCGGGGCTGCAGAACATCCCCGGCGCCGCGGATGTGCCGCAATCGCTGCTGTCGATCTGGTTCTTCTGGGCCTCGGCCCTGGCACTGGGGCTGGGCTACCTGCTGGCGGCCTTCGTCGTCTCGGGCAAGTTCGGCTCGGTGATCCGGGGCATCCGGGATGACGAGGCGCGGGTGCGCTTCCTCGGCTATCCGGTCGAGGCCTACAAGCTCTTCGTCTTCACCCTGACGGCGGTGATCGCGGGCATTGCGGGTGCGCTTTACTATCCACAGGCGGGCATCATCAACCCGGCCGAGATGGCGCCCATCGCCTCGATCTATCTCGCGGTCTGGGTCGCCATCGGCGGCCGGGGCCGGCTTTACGGCGCAGTGATCGGCGCGGGCCTCGTCTCGCTTCTGTCGAGCTGGTTCACCGGCGGTCAGGCGCCCGACCTGCCGCTTGGCCTCTACACCGTCAAATGGGTCGACTGGTGGCAGGTACTTCTGGGCCTCGGTTTCGTCCTCGTCACCCTGTTCGCACCGAAGGGCATCGGCGGGCTCGTCGATCTGATCCCGCGCCGGAGAGGCCCCGCCCGCCAAGGCGCCGATCCCGGTCCGGATACCGGCCCGTTCCGCGAAGAGGAGGCCAGCGAATGACAGCCCTGCTCGAGGTCTCGGGCGTTTCCGTCAGTTTCGACGGCTTCCGCGCCATCGACAACCTCTCCTTCGAGATCGGCCCGCGCGAGCTGCGTGCCATCATCGGCCCCAATGGCGCGGGCAAGACCACCTTCATGGACATCGTCACCGGCAAGACCCGCCCCGATACGGGCCGGGTGCTCTGGGGCGAGCGCTCGGTCTCGCTTCTGAAGATGAGCGAAGCGCGCATCGCGCGCGAGGGCGTGGGCCGCAAGTTCCAGCGCCCGACCGTGTTCGAGGACCAGTCGGTCTTCGACAACCTGCTGATGGCGCTGAGAAAGGACCGCAGCCCCCTCGCCGTGCTGTTCTATCGCCAGAGCGCGCGCGACCGCGACCGGGTGGCCGAACTGGCCGGGGAAATCGGGCTGGGAAACCAGCTTGGGCGGAAGGCGGGCAACCTCAGCCACGGCCAGAAGCAATGGCTGGAAATCGGCATGTTGCTGGCACAGGAGCCGCGCCTTTTACTGGTCGACGAGCCCGCCGCGGGCATGACGCTTGCCGAGCGCGCGCACACGGCCGGGCTTCTGAAAGAGGCCGCGAAGACCCGCGCCGTGGTGGTCGTCGAACATGACATGGACTTCGTGCGGCGGCTCGGCTGCCGGGTGACGGTGCTCCATGAGGGATCGGTTCTGGCCGAGGGCAGTCTCGACCATGTCACGAGGAACCGGCAGGTGATCGATGTCTATCTGGGGCGCTGAGAGATGCGGGAAACCATGCTGAAAACCAATGGCCTGACGCTGCATTACGGCGGCTCGCAGATCCTGCATGGCGTCGATATCGAGGCCCGCACGGGCGAGGTGACCTGCCTCATGGGCACCAACGGCGTCGGCAAGACCAGCCTGCTGAAGGCGATCTCGGGCAGCCATCCGCGCTCGGGCGGGGGGATCGAGCTGGACGGTGCCGCGCTGGGGCGGCTTTCGGCCCAGGCCATGGCCCGTCGCGGCGTGGGCTACGTGCCGCAGGGGCGGATGATCTTTCCGCTGCTGAGCGTGCGCGAGAATCTGGAAACCGGTTTCGCCTGCCTGCCCCGCTCCGAACGATTCGTGCCCGACGAGATCCACGAGCTGTTCCCGGTGCTGAAGGAGATGGCGCAGCGGCGCGGCGGCGATCTGTCGGGCGGCCAGCAGCAGCAACTGGCCATCGCCCGGGCGATGATCGCCCGGCCCAAGCTCCTGCTGCTCGACGAGCCGACCGAAGGCATCCAGCCCAGCATCATCCGGCAGATCGGCCGGGTGATCGCCCATCTGCGCGATCAGGGCCGGATGGCGATCCTGCTGGTCGAGCAGTATTTCGACTTCGCCCATGACCTCGCCGACCGCTTCTACGTGATGGAGCGCGGCCGCATCACCCTGTCGGGGACCAAGGCCGAGCTGCCGAAAGACCGCCTGATCCGCGCCGTCTCGGTCTGAAACGAGGACGCTCTGCGCCGGAAACGCCCCGGTCCTGCCTTATTTCCTCCTCGATTGCAGCGCTTCTGGCTCACAAAGCTGTGACACGAGGATTGCGATAAATGCTGGGACTGGTTCTGGTCGGAATGGCGGTCGGTTATCCCTGTGCCGCGATCGCGCTGTTCATCACGCAGTCCTGGATCGCGGCGCTGGCCACGCTGTCGCTGAGCGGTATGCTCGCCATGCTTGGCCTTGGCCTGAGGCTCGCCGTCATCCCGGATGACCCCGCCCGGCCCGCAGGCTGACATCCCCCGGGCCACGGCAACTCGCGACGGGCCTCGTCGCGAAACCCTCGCGCGGCGGCACATCACGCCGCGGTCCCGCGACCGGCTCGGGGCTGGCGCGTCGAGAAACAGGCCCGCCTACTTCCATGTCGCCGCCGAAACCGCCGGGGGCAGGCATTTCCCTTCGATCTGGAAGGACGGGGGATGTGGGGTGTCAGGCAAAACTGACTTTCATGTCAGATGCCTGACCCCGCAGGCGGAACTTCCGGAATGCGGAGTGGCGTTGCCCGGTTGAGCTCGCGATCGTAGGGTCAGGACAATCCTGCCTTTGTCTGATCTCGGAAGTCTCGTTTGGCCAAGAGCCTCCCTGCCATCCCCGGAAATACCTTTCCTCAGTTGCCGCTGACTGTGCCGCATGCGGCGTTCGAGCCGGCATCGTCCTTGTTGTCCCGACTCGCGGCGAGGGGCGGCGCAAGCTCCATGCAAAGATTCTGCGGCGACATTGCCTTTCCAATCGATCCCTTGTTCCGTGGGGAGAAGGTCGCGATAGGGCAATTGGCGCAGCTGGCCGGGTGCGATGCAGCTGCGTTGGAATGGGTGTCAGTCCGCCACCTCGGAAAAGGGCATTTCCGACTGCGAGACGAATTTGCCTCCCTCCAGAGCTTTCAACGCTTGCGCGTCCGTGTCTGCCCCGAATGTGTAAGGGCAGAGGCACCGTCTGCAGCTGAATCGTGGCGTGTTCCGCGCCGCCTGCAGTGGAAATTCTCGTCGATCAGAGGCTGCCCCGAGCATGGCTGTATGCTCGTGACCCTCCCGCCAGAGAAGTTTAGCAAAGATGCCAGGGATTTTTCGGCGCAGCTTCGGAAGCACTACGGCTGGGTCGTGGATCAGCCGATGATCCACGCAGGCCACAGCCCGTTAGAGCAGTATCTCACCGACCGCATCCTGAAAGGGCGGGGCGATCGATGGATCGACCGTCTCGAGCTCAATGTGGTGTCGCGCGCATGCGAGGTGCTGGGGCTGCGGATCGCCGTCGATGCCTACCACCATCGCGCGCATCGTGGCTTGGAATACGCGACACCCGTCGACACCTGGAACCGATTGATGGCGCTCTACGGGCATATCCCCCGGACAATGGCATGTCTTGGGTCAGAAATGCTTGGCATTTGGGTCGGGAATGCTTGGCAGAGCGTGGGTAGTTGGAACTGCAACCCTGGCTCTCGCGCAGCGGAGCGGCCGATACGGGCTCCGGGGCAACCCGCTCGGGCGCTCTCTGCCGGAAATCCGATTGCCGAATACCAAGACCGCACGGCTAATGTCCGATGATCGCCGCGCCGAGGAACTCGCGGGCGGTCGCGGCCCGTTCAGAGCCGTGCAGGACCAGCTTCGCGCGGATCTCGATCCGGCCTTCCGGAAGGGTTCCCGCGGGGACCGGAACGAGATGGGTCTGCACGGCGGAAGACGTGGCAGCGGTCGCTCCGAAGGGCGATACCGAGCCGATGCGGCGTCCCCCGCTCGTTTCGAGCACCAGTTCGGCGCCGGCCGGCAGGGGACCCGTGCGCACGGCCAGGACCAGAGCGCCCGCGCCCGGGGCGACCTCGATCGCCGACGGGCCCATCCCGGTACCGCCGCCCGCCGCCTGAACGGTCGTGGCGGCGGCCCAGAAAAGGACCATGGCTGTCGGTCCGGCCGGGATGCGGAGGTTTCGGGTCAGAAGCTTTCGAAGACGACCGATTTGAGAACCCCCTCCAATGGCGCGGATTCGAGCATCTGACCTTTGATCGCCGTTCCCGAAGCCGCCAGCGTCACGTCGATCGCGCCACTTTCACGCAGCGTTCCAGCCTCACGCAGGCGCGTCATGGCATCGGTCACGTCGATGACCGCGGTGAAGTCGTGGTCATGGCCTTGCAACATGCCGAAGAACTCGAACGAGCCGGCAAAACCGGGGCTGTCCTCTGACAGCTCTGGCATCTCGCCGCCGGGAGACACGAAGACATCGAAGCTCAGCCCCTTAAGCTCCCTCGGGGGTTTGAAGGTGACCTGGGCAAACTGCCTTGTCTCTTCCTTCCCGGCGGCCGCAAAGCCCTCGGGCAGGGAGAGACTGGCCGTGGCCCCCTCGTTCAGACCGAAATCCTTGTTTGCCAGGGCGATTGCATTGGGAGCGATGCCGCGCCTGGACTGCAGTCCAGCGGCGGAAGCGGACCCCGACCCCGGCGTATAGGCATAGCCCCAGGGCTCGATAGCCATGGAGGCGCCGGCGGTGCTGGGGGCGGGCTGCCCGGCATCGTCGATATAGAAGAGGAAGGCCTCGGGATCGAAGCGCGGCGCCTCCTCTGCTGTGGGCAGTGCGGTCCGGCCCGCATTCCGTTCCTTCGTGGTCCAGACGTCCCAGAGCCGGTCGACATTGCAGTGATGCATGAAGAAGATCGGATCGACCGAGGACAGAAGCGAGGGCATCCAGCCGCCCGCGACGCTTCCCAGGTCGTTATGCACCTTGTTATGCGGCTGACCCTCGATGATGGCGGCCCCCACACCCTGGTTGTGGTTCTGGCTTTCGGGACTGTTGAAACCGGTGCGGGCGTCGCTTGTGGCGACGACGGTGGTGAAGATCTCTGGCGCGAGCCCGGCCTCGATGATCGGCAGCGTGACCGCATCCGAGGCGGGCGGAGTCAGATCCGGGGCGGCGAGCGTCTTCGAGCGCCCGTTGGCGCGGTCGGCGGTGAAATTGGGCTGCACGCCCGTGGTCCAGAAGCTATCGAAATCGGGGAAGTCCCGCAGGGTCTCCTGTTGCTTCTGGGCGTCGCTGAGGCCGCTCCAGAAAGCCTCGATCGGGTCGTGATAGGCGCTCTCGAAGCTGTCCCAGTCGGGGTAATGGCTGCTGGTGGGATCGAGGGCGTTGTCGGGATAGGTGCCGCTGGCAAAGAAAGTGTCGGCGACGAAGGGATCGGCGGTCCAGTCCCAGTAGGGCATGGCAAAGTTCTCGTCCTCGCCGTAGATCCGGACGATCCGTTCCAGGTGGGCGACATAGGGGCGGTGCCAGACGAAGAACCACCAGTTGCCATGCGGGCAGTCCATCAGGTGGATCATCGCATAGCGGAACCAATTATGCGGATCCGAGGGCTCCAGCGCCCACATCGCGGCAACGGCCTTGCGGTAGGTCCGGAGGTGGGCGATGCCCTCTTCGCTGGTCATGCTGACGCGCAGGTGGCTGGCCTGTCCGGCGGCGCTTCGGGCAAGGAATGGCACGGCAAGAAGAGCTGCTCCGCCTTTCAGGACGGTGCGACGGTTCGTGGAAATCGTTCCGGTCATCTGACATGCTCCCGATGGATATCAATGGTCGCTGTCCGGCCGCGCCTGCGGGATGTCTCCGGAAAAACTTGTCAAGATTGGCCGAAAACCGTCACGCTCCGGGGCATCCTGCCGTCTGACACGGCAGGTCTTGAAATGCGTCCGCATTAATACCACAGTCGGCGCGCTGTGTTGAATGAATTTCCAGGCTTCCCTCGCGCCTGCGCAAATGACAGGAACCTGCCGATAGCCGCCGTTCGACAACTCAAGCCTGCGCCGCCCGCGGATCGCGGAAGCGGCCGTTCATCGCGGTTGCAGCACGCCCTGTAGCCGCCAACGTCCAGAGAGCGACTTAGTGAGTTTTCGCCGTAGCTGCGCCAGTGACTGCTTTGAGATCTTGGCCTTGCTTGCCTCGGTTGCGCTCAAGCAAACACTCGTGCCATTTTCGACGGCATGAAACAGTTTGCGTGAGCAATGAACGATGTACACTATATGGAACGCGTTAAGTTGGTGTGTGTGTGCAACTGACCGGCTCGTCTTCGGTGAGAAACATCTCAGCAAGTCGCATATAGACGTGCGAACGCTTGCTTGTTTCGTTGTTTCGTCGATTGCGTTTTTTGTTGGCATAGGTGCTGGCAGCTTCATGGAGTCTGATTTCGCGATATTTTTAGTTTGGCTGTGTGCGAGCGCTCCTATGGCTCTTGTGTTCATCGCGCGTCACCAAAGATTACGTAGCTAAGTTTTTACCTATCGTGGTGAGTTGTCAGACATTAGCTCATCCCGCAGCAGCACGAAGTATGGGCTCCTTCCAGCCGTTCGCCGCATGCTGTTCGGACGACCACTGTCGGCTTAGCGTAGGGTTCCACACCCTGACCCAACCCGGAGGACCACGATGAAAGATCTGACAATGAGCGAAGACATTACCAAGGAAGACGTCACCGTCCTGATCATCCGCGCCAAGAAGAAGGCCGGCCTGACCTGGGAAGCCATCGCGGAAAAGATCGGCATGTCGGCCGTTTGGACGCATTCCGCCGCCATGGGCACGAACGCCTTTACCGAGGAGAAGGCCAAGGCCCTCGTCGCCCTGCTTGACCTCCCCGAAGAGGCCACCGACGCCATGGTCGAGAGCCCGACAAAGGTTTGGCAACAAACCGTTCCGACTGATCCCTGCATCTACCGCCTCTACGAGATCGTCGGCGTCTACGGCCCCACCATCAAGGCGCTGATCCATGAGAAGTTCGGAGACGGCATCATGTCCGCGATCGACTTCGACATGACGGTAGAGCGTGTCGCTAATCCGAAAGGCGATCGTGTGAAGATCGAGATGTCCGGGAAGTACCTCGGCTACAACGCCTGGTAAGATTGACGGCGGGCCGCGAAGGCGGCCTGCTGAACATTCACGCGGTGTATCTGAGCTACCCCCCGAAATTCGGACAGTGACGTAAGCTACGATTTGCAGTCTGCTGATCTTCGACGAGAAGGAGATCAGAGATGTCGAAACGCAAGCAGCACGCGCCTGAGTTCAAGGCGAAGGTCGCGCTGGAAGCCCTGAAGGGTGAAGAGACGGCGGCCGAGCTGGCGAGCCGGTTCGGAGTGCATCCGACGATGATCCATCAATGGAAGCGCGCCCTGCTCGAAGGCGCGTCCGGCGTGTTCGAGCGCGGTGGCCGCAAGAGACCCGAGATCGACGAGGAGCAGGTGAAGGAGCTCCACGCCAAGATCGGGGAGCTGGCGGTGGCCAACTCTTTTTGGAACGAAAGCTGAAGCCCTGGGGCGGGAAGTGAGGCGCGGTATGATCGAGCCTGACCATCCTCAGCTGTCCATCGGTCAGCAGTGCAGGCTGCTGTCGATTGCGCGCTCGTCCTATTACTACGAGCCGAAGGGAGAGACCGCACAGAACCTCGGCCTGATGCGGCAGATCGACGAGCAGTTCCTGTAGACGCCGTTCTTCGGTGTCCGCCAGATGACCTGGCACCTGCGCAATGACGGGCATCTCGTGAACGAGAAGCGAATACGCCGGCTAATGCGCCTCATGGGGCTGATGCCGATTTACCAGAAGCCCAACACGAGCAGGCCGGCGAAAGGACACAAGACCTATCCTTACCTTCTGAAAGGGCTGCACGTGGATCGTCCGAACCAGGTCTGGTGCTCGGACATCACCTACCTGCCCATGCGCCGCGGGTTCCTATACCTCATAGCGATCATGGACTGGCACACGCGCAAGGTTCTATCCTGGCGGATCTCGAACACCCTGGAGGCCGACTTCTGCGTCGAAGCACTGAGCGAGGCCATCCACAAGTTCGGCCCGCCCGAGATCATGAACACGGATCAGGGCAGCCAGTTCACGTCCTGCGCCTGGACCGACCGGCTCCGCCGATCCGGTGTGCGCATCTCGATGGATGGGAAAGGCCGATTCCTCGACAACATCTTCATCGAGCGGCTGTGGCGAACCCTGAAATACGAATGCGTCTACCTGCATGCCTGGGAGACCGGATCAGAGACGAAAGGGGCTATCCGGAAATGGATGACCTTCTACAACCACCAGCGTCCTCACTCAGCCCTCGGCGGCAAGCCACCGGCGCTGGTTTATTGGCAGAGAAATGATATCAACAAACCCGATCAGCAGGTGCAAAGAGTAGCTTAAATTACGCCAGATACTGTCCAACCGATGGGGAGTAGCTCAATCAACCGAACTTTTGGAGTCGGCTTCCAGAGAACTTGCCAATTTTGCGGATGCAGACACAGTCGGCTTCCCGCCCTTTGTGAAGGCGTTGCGAGGGGCTGACTTGGGTCGGAAATGCCTGACGTTTGGGTTGCTTTTGCCTAGCGCTGCATGCCTATTTGATTCAGAAAAATGGCGCCA
Source organism: Rhodovulum sp. MB263 (assembly GCF_002073975.1). Classification (NCBI taxonomy): domain Bacteria; kingdom Pseudomonadati; phylum Pseudomonadota; class Alphaproteobacteria; order Rhodobacterales; family Paracoccaceae; genus Rhodovulum; species Rhodovulum sp. MB263. The sequence continues at coordinate 2,364,438 of NZ_CP020384.1, forward strand.
GTGAGTCAGATTTGCGTGACATTCGACAGGGGATTTGGGCCGCGGATCCTCATGAGCGGAGGCAGGGCTTCGAGCCCGGCGCTTTCGACTTCGGGTCCGCCCGGATACGCCCCCCGCATCCATCGCGACGCTCCCAAACGCGGCATCGGCCCGACCTGAGGCAGGACAATCTGTCCGCCCGCCCGCTGCGCGAGGCCGACACCGCCCGACCGGCCCGGGCAGACCGCCTGACGGGCTGACCTGCAGGCGGGCTCAGGCCTCGGCCAGCACCTCGGTCAGCGTCGCGGCCGACAGCGGCACCGGATTGCCCTTTATCGAGGACGAGCCCATCGCCTCGGACGCGACCTCAGCGCGGTCCATAGCGGGCAGCGGCGGCAGGCCCGCCGCCGCGATCCAGTCTCCGAACCGGTCCAGAGCCTCCACGCCCTGTCCGCCGAAAGCCGCGCCGATCCAGTCCAGAACCCGTTCGATCCGGGCCAGGTCCTTCCCTGCCCCGGCCAGCGCCGCGCGATTGGCCCGCAGGACCGGCACCAGCAAGCGGCCGCAGATCGCGCCATGGGCCGCCCCGATCCGGCCGCCGATCACGCCAGCGAGCCCATGCACCGCGCCGAGCCCGGCATTGGCCAGGGCGAGCCCGCCGGTGAGGCTGACCCGCGCCATCGCGTCCCGCGCCGCCGGGTCCTCGGCCGCCATCAGGCGCGGCAGCGCCGCCAGCCCCTCGGGGATCGCCGCGGCGCACAGCGCATCGGTCAGGGGCGTCGCGCGGCAGGACAGATAGGGCTCGATCACCTGCACGATGGCATCGAGCCCCGAGGCCAGCGTCACTGCGCGCGGACAGCCGTCTGTGAGGGCCGGATCGACCAGCGCCAGACGGGGAAGCATGCGGATATCGCGCAGGCTGACCTTGCGCCCCGCCGCGGGCACGCCGATCACGGCATTGCGCGTGGCCTCGGACCCGGTTCCCGCCGTGCTGGACAGGGCGGCAAAGGGCAAGGGCGCGCGCGGCAGCGGCAGACCCGCGCCCACCACCTCGAGATGATCGATCACCGGCCGGTTCGAAGGCACAAGCGCGGCCAGCGCCTTGCCCAGATCGATCACCGCGCCGCCCCCAACGGCCACAACCGCCTCGGGCGCGAAGGCCCGCGCCTCGGCAAGCGCCGCCTCGAGCCCCGGCAGATCGGGCTCGCCCCGGCCGCGGATCTGGCAGACCTCGGCACCCGCCCCGGCAAGATCGGCCGCGAGCCGGTCGGCAAAGGCCACCGACCCGCCCCGCACCAGAAGGATGCGCCGGCCCCAGCCCAGAAGCGCGGGCACCGCCTCGGCCGCCCGGCCCCGGCCGAAGACGATGCGACCCGGCCCGGCAAAGTCGAAGGCTGTCACGCTCAGACTGCCTGAACCGCCGCGACCGCGCGTTTCCAGCGCCCATAGCGCGCCTCGCGCTCGTCGGCTTCCATCGCGGGGGTGAAACTCCGTTCCAGCGCCCAGGTCTCGCCGAATTCCGCCATCGCCGGGTAAAGCCCCGCGCGCTGGCCCGCGAGCCAGGCCGCACCCATCGCCGTCGTCTCCAGCACCTTCGGCCGGTCGACCTGGGCCCCCAGGATGTCGGCCAGGAACTGCATCGCCCAGTCCGACGCGCTCATGCCGCCATCGACGCGCAGCGCGGTATCGCCCTCGGCCGACCAGTCGGCCCGCATCGCCTCGAGCAGATCGCGGGTCTGATAGCCCACCGATTCCAGCGCGGCACGGGCGAATTCGGCAGGCCCAGAATTGCGGGTCAGCCCGAAGACCCCGCCCCGGCAGTCGGCGTTCCAGTAGGGTGCGCCAAGCCCCGTGAAGGCCGGCACCAGCACCAGATCCTGACCGGGATCGGCGCGTTCCGCGAGTCCCTGGGTCTCGGCCGCCGAGCGGATGATCTCGAGCCCGTCGCGCAGCCATTGCACCACCGCGCCCGCGATGAAGATCGAGCCTTCCAGTGCATAGGTCCGCTTGCCGTCCATCTGATAGGCGATCGTGGTCAGCAGCCGGTTCTTCGAGGCGACCGGGGCGTCGCCCGTGTTCAGGAGCGCGAAACAGCCCGTGCCATAGGTCGATTTCAGCATGCCGGGCCGGAAGCAGGCCTGACCGATGGTCGCCGCCTGCTGGTCGCCCGCGATGCCCATGATCGGGATCTCGCGGCCGAAGAGGTCGGGCCGGGTCATGCCGAAATCGCTGGCGCAGTCGCGCACCTCGGGCAGCATCGACATCGGGATGTCGAGCATCCGGCACATGTCCTCGGACCAGACGCCCTTGCGGATGTCGAACAGCATCGTCCGCGCGGCATTGGTGGCGTCGGTGACATGCACCTTGCCCCCGGTCAGCCGCCAGACCAGCCAGCTGTCGACGGTGCCGAAGGCCAGTTCGCCCGCCTCGGCCCGCGCCCGCGCGCCGTCGACATTGTCGAGGATCCACTTGAGCTTGGTGGCCGAAAAGTAAGGGTCGAGCAGCAGCCCGGTGATCTCGGTCACCTGCGCTTCGCAGCCCTGCTCGCGCAGGTCCCGGCACAGATCGGCGGTGCGGCGATCCTGCCAGACGATGGCATTATGCAGCGGACGGCCGGTGGCACGATCCCAGACCAGCGTCGTCTCGCGCTGATTGGTGATGCCGATGGCGGCGATATCCTCCGAGGCCAGTCCGGCGCGCTCGATCACCTCGCGGCTGGTCCCGGCGGTCGAGGTCCAGAGATCGTCGGCATCATGCTCGACCCAGCCGCTGGCCGGGTAGTGCTGTTCGAATTCCTCCTGCGCGGTCGCAGCCACGCCAAGGTCCTTGTCGAACAGGATCGCCCGGCTCGACGTGGTCCCCTGGTCGATGGCGAGAATATGCTGCATGGCAAGTGCCTCCCGTTTTCCCCGGTTTCGTTGACAATTTTCTACAGGGAAATGACCGGGGCCGGAAGAGACGGCGCGGGCGGCGGGTTCAGACCCGGCCGTCGGCCCCCGACAGGAAGACATCGACCGCCAGCTCGATCCGCTCGCGGATGCGCGCGACATCGTCCTCGACGCCGCGCAGCAGGTCCTCGATCGTGCAGGGCAAGGCCATGTCGAGCAGAAGATCGGCGGCACGCGCCGTATCGGACAGCCGGATCTCGCGGCGGGCGACGGCGCGGTCGAGCTCGTCGCGGATCGCCCGGCTGAAGCTGCGCGGCCCCTCCTCGATCAGCAATTCGACCAGGTTGGGATAGCGCGGGGCCTCGGCCATGACCGCACGCAACAGCTCGAGCGGCGCGGCACAGATGCCGGGGGCGAGATCGGGCCCCAGCAGCCGCTTCAGCCGGGCCGGCAACGGCAGGTCGCGCTCGGCCGGTGTCAGCGGCCGCACCACCCGTGCCCCGAGCCGCCTCAGCACGCCGGCGAACAGCTCCGTGCGCCCGTCGAAGACGGCATAGAGGGTGCGCTTGGACATGCCCGCCTCGCAGGCGACCGCTGCCATGGTGGTGCCCGAAAGGCCGCTTGCCAGCAGCACCTTCTCGGTCGCGTCCAGAATCACAGCCTCGCGCTCGGAAGCCGTCATCTGCAGCGGCCTGCCGCGCCTTGGTGCGGTTGCGCATCGGTTCAAGGCAACTCTTCCGCAGTTAAGGTGACTGTCATATCCGCCGTGCAGTTTGATGTTGCACAGAGGCGCGGAAGCAAATACCGAAACCCGAAGGTTTTGTAAATCCGTGCGACCGAATGACCGCCCCGAGAGGAGCTTTTACATGACGCGATCCCGTCCGCGCCCTTCCCGGGCCGTTCTTCCTGTTCTAGTTGCGGCACTTACGCTGACCGCGGCCGCCGCCTTCGCGCAGGCCCAGGGCGGCGGACAACCGCCGACGGCAGTGACCGTCGTCACCCTCAAGGCCGAGGATGTGACGCTGAAGACCAGACTGCCCGGGCGCGTGATCGCCTCGGGCATGGCCGAGGTGCGGCCGCAGGTGGCGGGCATCATCACCGACCGTCTGTTCGAGGAAGGCGCCGATGTCGAGATCGGCGACGCGCTCTACAAGATCGACCCGGCCAGCTACGAGGCCCAGGTGGCTGCGGCCAGGGCCTCGGTCGCGCAGGCAGAGGCCAACCTGAAAGCCGCCGAGAAAGAGGCAACCCGGGTGCAGACGCTGCTTGACCGCAATGTGGCGAGCGAGCAGAAGGTCGATGACGCCATTGCCGCGCGCGATGCCGCGAGCGCCGCGCTGCAGGTTGCCGAGGCACAGCTTCTGAGCGCCGAGATCGACCTCGAGAGGACCACGATAAAGGCGCAGCTTTCGGGCACGGTCGGGCGTTCGCTGACCACGCGCGGCGCGCTGGTGACGGCCGGACAGGCCGAGCCGCTGGCAACGATCCGGACGCTCGATCCGGTCTATGTCGACGTCACCATGTCGGCGGCCGAGCTGGTGCACTGGCGCCGCGGCCATACCGAGCGCAGGCTGGCCAATGCCGATGTCTCGGTCGAGCTGAACCTGCCCGACGGCAGCGGCTACGAACACAAGGGCACTCTGACGGCGGCCGAGCCCCATGTCGACGAGCAGACCGGCGTGATCGTTCTGCGGATGAACTTCCCCAACACCGAACGACTGCTTCTGCCGGGCATGTATGTGCAGGCCGACATGCCCCAGGGCGTGATCGAGGGCGCGATCCTCGTGCCGCAGGAAGCGGTGGGCCGCGACAGCCGCGGCCGACCGACGGCGTTGGTCGTCAATGCCGAGGACGTGGTCGAGTCCCGCGTGCTGACGGTGCTGCGCGACAGCGGCAACGAGTGGATCGTGACGGACGGCGTCAGCGACGGCGACCGCGTGATCGTGGCCGGTCTGCAGAAGGTCCAGCCCGGCGCCAAGGTCGCTCCGCAGGAACGCGGCGCCGCGGCGGCAGACGGTTCGGACGGCGGCGGCGAAGGCCAGCCTGCCCAAGGCAACTGAACGGCAAGGAGCCCCTGTAAATGGCCCGTTTCTTCATCGACCGCCCGGTCTTCGCCTGGGTCATCTCGATCCTCATCATGGGGATCGGGCTGCTGTCGATCTCGTCGCTGCCGGTCGCGCAATACCCGCAGATCGCCCCGCCCAACGTGACGGTGAGTGCAACCTATCCCGGCGCATCGGCCGACACGGTCGCCAATACCGTGACCCAGGTCATCGAACAGCAGATGACCGGCCTCGACGGGCTGCGCTACATCTCGTCCTCCTCGACCTCGGAAGGCGGCGCCTCGATCGAGCTGACCTTCGAGACCGGCACCAATCCCGACATTGCCCAGGTGCAGGTGCAGAACAAGCTGGCACAGGCGACCGCGCTGTTGCCCGAGACGGTGCAGCGCCAGGGCGTGACCGTGCGCAAGTCCTCGGCCAGCTTCCTGATGGTGATCGCGCTGATCTCGAAGGACGGTACACTCGATCAGGTCGACCTGTCGGACTATCTGGAAGCGAACCTCGTTGACGAATTCGCCCGGATCGAGGGCATCGGCGAGGTGCAGGTCTTCGGCTCGCAATATGCGATGCGGATCTGGCTCGATCCCTCCAAGCTTGCCGCCTATGAGATGACCCCCTCGGACGTGGTCGCGGCGGTCTCGGCCGAGAACGCACAGATTTCGGCCGGTTCCTTCGGCTCCCTGCCCGCCCCGGACGGTCAGCAGCTGAACGCGACGATCACCGCGCAATCGCTCTTGTCGACGCCCGAGGATTTCGAGCAGATCGTGCTGCGCGCCGAAACCGACGGGGGACTTGTTTTACTGAAGGATGTCGCCAGGGTCGAGATCGGTGCCGAGAGCTACTCCACCATCGCCCGCCGGAACGGCCAGCCCGCCGCCGGCATGGCACTCCGGCTCGCGCCCGGCGCCAACGCGCTCGAAACCGCAAACCGGGTCAAGGCGAAGATTGACGAATTCTCCGAGTTCTTTCCCGATAACGTCGACTACGTGATCCCCTACGACACCACCCCCTTCGTCAAGATCTCGATCGAGGAGGTGGTCAAGACCCTGTTCGAGGCGATCATCCTGGTCTTCCTGGTGATGTTGCTGTTCCTGCAGAACATCCGCGCCACGCTGATCCCGACGCTGGCAGTGCCCGTGGTGCTGCTGGGCACCTTCGGGGTGCTCGCGATCTTCGGCTATTCGATCAACACGCTGACCATGCTGGCCATGGTGCTGGCGATCGGCCTTCTGGTCGACGACGCCATCGTCGTCGTCGAGAATGTCGAGCGGATCATCGAGGAAGAGGGTCTGTCGCCGCGCGAGGCCACGCGCAAGTCGATGGGCCAGATCACGGGCGCACTGATCGGCATCGCGCTGGTGCTGTCGGCGGTGTTCATCCCGATGGCCTTCTTCGGCGGCTCGACCGGCGTCATCTACCAGCAGTTCTCGGTCACCATCGTCTCGGCGATGGCGCTGTCGGTGCTGGTCGCGCTGACCCTGACGCCCGCGCTCTGCGCCTCGCTCCTGCGCTCGAAGGATGCGGTCCATACCCATCGCGGCCCGTTCGGCTGGTTCAACATCCTGTTCGAGAAGATCGCCGGAGGCTACGGTTCGACCGTGGGCTGGATCGTGCGGCGGCCGCTTCGGGTCGGCGTGATCTATATCGCGCTGGCCGGGGTGATGGCGCTGCTCTTCATCCGGACCCCCACGGGCTTCCTGCCCGAGGAGGATCAGGGCATCCTGTTCACGCTGATCCAGGGCCCGACCGGCGCGACCGCAGAACGCACCCAGGCGGTGGCCGACGAGATCCAGAACTACTACCTGGCCAACGAGGCCGAGAACGTCAATTCTGTCTTCACCGTCACCGGCTTCTCCTTCGCCGGACAGGGGCAAAACATGGGGATCGGCTTCGTCCAGCTGAAGGACTGGGACGAGCGCGAGGACCCGTCGCAAAGCGTGCAGGCCATCGCCGGACGCGCCTTCGGCTCGTTCAGCCAGATCCAGGACGCGCTGGTGTTCCCGATCGTGCCGCCTTCGGTCATCGAGCTTGGCAACGTCTCGGGCTTCGACTTCTACCTGCAGGCCCGCGGCGGCCAGAGCCACCAGGAACTTCTGGCCGCGCGCAACCAGCTTCTGGGAATGGCCGCGCAAAGCCCGAAGATCGGATCGATCCGGCCCAACGGGCTGGAGGATGCGGCCCAGTTCAATCTGGACATAGATTGGCGCGCAGCCGGTGCGATGGGGCTGTCGGCGACCGATGTGGGCAATCTGCTCTCGGTTGCCTGGGCGGGCAAATACGTGAACGACTTCGTCGATCGCGGACGGATCAAGCGGGTCTATGTCCAGGGCGATGCCGAGGCACGGGCGACCCCCCAGGATATCGAGCTGTGGCGGATCCGGAACGACTCGGGCGGGCTCGTGCCCTTCTCGAACATCTCGACCGCAAGCTGGGAATTCGGCGCCCAGGGCCTGACCCGCTATAACGGCATGCCCTCGATGCAGCTTCAGGGTTCGCCGGCCGATGGCGTGACCACCGGCGAGGCCATGGCCGAGATGGAGCGGCTGGCCGGCCAGCTGCCGCCCGGCTTTGCCATCGCCTGGACCGGCCTGTCGCTGGAAGAGCGCGAATCCGGCAGCCAGGCGCCGCTTCTGTATGCGTTGTCGCTGGCGGCGGTGTTCCTCTGCCTCGCCGCGCTTTACGAAAGCTGGGCGATCCCCTTCGCGGTGATGCTGGCCATGCCGATCGGGGTTCTTGGCGCGCTTCTGGCGGCCTGGCTCGGCAATTTCGAGAACGGCGTGTTCTTCCAGGTGGCGCTGCTGACGGTGATCGGCCTGACCGGCAAGAACGCGATCCTGATCGTCGAGTTCGCCCGCGACCGGCAAGAGGCGGGCGAGGGCCTGTTCGAGGCCGTCATCCATGCTGCCCAGCAGCGGTTCCGGCCGATCATCATGACCTCGATGGCCTTCAGCCTCGGCGTGCTGCCGCTGGTGCTGAGCTCGGGCGCGGGCTCGGGCGGGCGCAACGCCATCGGCTCTGGCGTTCTGGGCGGCACGCTCAGCGCCACCATCCTCGGCGTGCTGTTCGTGCCGCTGTTCTATACCACGATCCGCAAGGTCGCGGGCGGCCGCATGGCCAAGTGACACGGCGCCGGAAAGCTGCGCATCGCCCCAGGACGCCCGGCCGGAAACGGCCGGGCGTTTCCGCTTGGGGAAGCATCTCACGGGGGATATTCCGGCCGGCATGCACGGCCCGCCCTGGCAAGGCGGGACAGGCTCAGAACGCGTCGTCGCCCGGAGCGCGGCGGCGTTGCTGCCACTGGTCGTAGAACGTGACCCGGCCGCGCCCCCGCCGCTTGGAGTCGTAGAGCGCGATATCGGCCTCCTGCAGCAGCACGTCGGAAGAGGGCCGCCGGGAGACGGTCGCAAGCGCGATGCCGATGCTGGCCGAAATCCGGCATTCCACCCCTTGCAGGCTCATCGGCTGCTCGATCCGTTCAATCAGCCGCGAGGCATGGGCAAGCAGATGATCGCGGTCGCCAAAATCGACCATCAGCACCACGAATTCATCGCCGCCGATCCGGGCGACGACATCGCGGCTCCGGAAATGGCTGCGCAGGACCGCCGCGACGATGCGCAGGACGCCATCGCCCACCCCATGACCATGGCTGTCATTGACCGCCTTGAACAGGTCGAGATCGACCTGCATCAGCGCGAAAGGCAGGTCGCTTGCAACCAGCCGGCTCAGCGCATCGTCGAAGGCCCGGCGATTGGCAAGCCCGGTCAGCGTGTCGGTCGCGGCCTCGACCTCGGCAGAGACACGGGCCCCGTTCAGCCGAAGCGCCAGCCGCCTGAGTTCTCCCACGACCGCGGTCTTGGCCTCGTTGAGATAGAGAAGCTCGATCGCGAGGTCGGTCGGCGCGAAATCCGACGAGGTGAGGTCGAAACGACCGACGGCGTCGACCAGCGAGATCCCGAGCGACAGGTTCAGCAGCGCCGCCCCCCCGGACAAGGGAACCACCAGCCCCTTGAGCGCGATCTCGGGCCGGGCATTCAGCGTGAACTTGAGCGCAACGCCCTGCATCTGCAACAGATCGTCCAGCCGACGCGCCGCGCGGGGCCGGCGCAAGGTGACGATCTCGGTCCAGGCGCATGGCAGCAGCGGTGCCCCGGCCAGACGCTGCAGGGTCGGCCCGGCCCGGAGCACCTCACCGCCGGCGCCAATCCAGACATGCATCGGCATCAGCCGGTCGAGCGCGGCACCGGACAGTCCCGGCCCCGCGTCGCAGCCCACGCCCTCGTCGCCGCCCGGCCTGTCGGACAGGTGCGTCATGGCAGCGGCCCCTTCAGCGAGAAACTGCGGCCGGTCGAGAAGGAGCTGTCGAGCAGGCGGACCCCGAGAAGGCCACCATCGGGCCGCTCTTCAAGCGGTTCGAGCAGAACCAGCGCCCCGTAATCGTCGGCCATCGCCCGAAGCAGCCCCTGCAGGATATGGAAGGCCTCGGGCCAGTCGCCGCGACAGTCGAGCCGGTACCCGTCGGCCGCATCTTCGGCGAGGCGCAGCTCGGGCAGGACCAGATCGGGCACGGCAAGCCGCGTGCGGTCGGGCAGATCCTCGAGCGAGAACAGGAAATCGAGGAATGTCTCGCCGCCGAAGCGCAGCAGGCGCCGGACCGGTTCGAGCGCGCTATGCGACACCAGATAGGTTCCCAGATCCTCCAGCAGCATGGTCTGCGGCAGACCGAGCCGGGCGCCGGCGGCGCCAAGCAGCGCCTCGGTGGTATCATCATCGTAGTTCAGCATGGCCTCGAAGGCGTGACGTTCCAGCCCGGCATCGCGCACGATCTCGGCCCACACCTGTTGACCATAGGTGTCGGCAAGAAAGAAATGGATGGCGCGATTGATCAGCCCGTGCATACGAACCGGCCCACTCCCTGAACGATCTGGCAGAGGCGATCCTCTCCGCGTCGGCTTAAGAAATGGCAAAGATGCGCCCGCCCCGGCCGGCATCCGCTGCCCCGATCGGCGTCGGGGCCCGGCGCGCCGGATCAGCCTTGCGGCTCAGCGCCCGAAGAACAGCGTCCGGCCCTCGACCTCGACCGCATTGAGCCGCATCGGCCGCAGCTCGTAACGGCCCGCGATCAGGGCATCGATGGCGGCGCCCGCGTCTCGATAGGGATTGGCCCCACCGAGATAGTCGGGACTGCGCATCGAATAGCCGCTCGCTTCGGGGAAATAGGCGCGCAGCAGCGGGCCCTCCCCCGGGCGCTGGGCCAGAATCAGGATCTCGTCGCCGGGCCGGTCGCCGGAGAGATCGGCCAGGACCGCAACGCAGGAGGGGTTGCCCCCGGCCGTGCGCAGGGCGCAGGCTTCGGAGAACTGCCGGACTTCCCAGGGCCGCAGACCGGCGATGAACCCCTCGGGCAGCACCGCGCCCTCGGGCCGGACCGGAAGCGTCCCGACCAGCCGGTTTCGATCCTCGACAAGCGTGCGGCCACGCCGCGCCATCTCGAAATCGGAGCGGCTCGCTGCAAGCTTCAGCGTGGCAAGCTGCCTGTCCATGCCCTCGTCGCCGGATCCGTCCGGCATCGCGGCCAGCCGCGCGAGCGCGGCCTGCCCCGCCCGGCCCCAGTCATGGCCGAGGGTCCAGAGATCGAGCTGCTCGGCCGGAACGCGCCCGGCGGCGTAGCGCGCCACCTGATCGGAGGCCGAGATCCGCTGCGGATCGAGCAGCGGCGTCAACAGCCCCGCCGCCAGCACCATCGCCGTCAGCGCCATCGCCACATTGACCCGCCGCACCCCGACCGCCCAATGCCGCGGCCGAAGCGCCGAGGCGGCATAGCCAAGCCCGTAGCCCAGTGCCAGCAAGGCCAGAATCGCGGCCAGCACCCGCTCGGGCGTCGCGCCATACTGCCCCAACCGCATCGCCACGGCGGTTCCGGCCAGCGCCGCCAGAACCGGCAGCAGAAGCGCCAGAAGTCGCGCGCTTCCCTCGGCCAGCCCGCCCCGGGGCCGGCACTCCTCCCCGGCATCGGCGACCGAGGAAATCAGCGTGACCGAACCGAAGGCCGTTGCCAGCAGGATCGAGGCCGCCGACAGACCGCCGAAGAGATGCCCGATCCCGCGCAGCGGCAAGGCCAGCAGAAACACCGCGACCACGGCCAGCACGACCGGCAGCAGCAACCGGAACAGCCCCAGCACCAGTTCGGGCGAGAGATATTCGGACCGCTCGCCGACGACCGCCAGCGCAAGCCCCAGCGTGACCCCGCTCAGCAGATAGGGCACCGGCCTGAGATCCAGCAGCCAGTCGATCGCCTGCAATCCGACCAGACCGAACAGCGCGTTCGACAGAAACAGGATCCCCCAGACCAGCCCGACGAAAAGCCAGGCCGCGGCAAGCCGCACCATGATCTCCCAGGACCGGGTGAACAGCGCGCGATAATCGAGCCAGCGCCCGCCGGGAGAGAAACCCGAGATCAGGAAGGGCGGCGCCAGGACCAGCAATGCGGCAAAGGCGGCAGGCGCGACGATATCGTCGAGCGCGCCCGAAACCGTGTCGAAACGCAGGCTGGCCCAGGTCACGAGCCCGGCCATCGGCAGGGCCATCAGGGCCGCCGCCGCCAGCGCCCGGCCAAGCCGGAGCGCGCCCGCCATGGCAAGCGCGGCGACGAAGAAGGCGGTTCCGAAAACCGAGAGGAACAGGTGAAGCCGCGCCAGCCCGGCCATCGGCCCGGGCAAGAGCCCGAACATAAGCCAGGCCGCAAGCCCGGCGACGCCGCCCAGAATTCCGAAGCTCCACCGCCCCGGCTGGCCGTCCGCTGCCTCTGCCATCGTTGTCTCCTAGATCCTCGCCGCGCGACCATAGCGCCGGGCGGACACGCGGACCAGAGCGCCGGGGCGCCTCTCGGCGGTCAGCCGCGTTCGGCCCCGATCCCGTCGAGATACTCCGGCAGCGCGCCGACATCGGGCAGCACGACTCCCGCGAGGTCGGACAGATCCTCGGCCCGGGCGGTGCCGGTCAGAACGGCCGCGGTCGCCGCCCCCGCGGCCCGGCCCGCGGCCAGATCGAACCGGCTGTCGCCCACCATCAGCACCTCGTCCGGGCTGCGGCCGGTCGCGGCGGCGAAGGCCAACACCTGCCCCGGTTCCGGCTTGGCGCCATGGCCGCTGTCGAAGCCCGCGACGAAATCGAAGGCGCCGCGCACACCTGCCGCCTCGAGCTGGGCAAGCGCGGGCGCCTCGGCGTCATTGGTCGCGACCCCGAGCGCGAGCCCCCGCGCGGCAAGCCGCTCGAGAAGCGGCCCGAGCGCGACGGCGGGGACCATGCGCGCGGCGAGGGAGGCCTCGGTCAGATGCCGCGCCAGTTCTTCGGGCTGCCATCCCGGCAGATGCGGCAGCAGCCGCCGCACGACATCATCGGTGGTGCCCGCGACCACCGGGCTGTCCGGACGGAAGCGCCCGGCGCAAAGATCGAAGCCCAGCGCACGCGCCAGCGCCGCACGGCGGGCCGGGCTGCCCTGTGCGAGCTCGTTCAGCAACTCGAGCGCCCAGCCGGCCCAGCTCCGCTGAAAGTCGAAAAGCGTTCCATCCTTGTCGAAAAGGATTGCCGAGATCCTGGTCATGCCGGTTCCTGTCTGTCCCGGCCCGTTCTGGGGTGCGCGGCACTCGGCTGCAAGCCCCCGCGGATCGAAAAGCAACGAAAATACCCGGCAATCAGGTCCAGTGCGGATCGGCGCCTCCGGGCAATCCCGCCCGCGCCGCCAGCACCGCCTCGCCGGGCCGACCGACGGCCGCGCAGAATCGCAGCACCCAGGCATCGTCAAGCAGCAGGAAGTCCAGAACCGACGCAAGAAAGTCCGGTTCCGACGCCCGCTCGCGCAAATCTGTCGCACTGGCCCCCGTCGCGCCCAGGAAAACCGGCAACAGCTCGTCATCGCCGACCAGCCAGGCCAGCGCCTCAAGCGCCACAGTTTCGGCGAAATCCTGCATCCATTGACACCCCGACAAAACGTTAAAGGGTTTGTTAACGAATACGTCTCAAAAATGAACCCGAAAAACAGGGTAAATGGTTCCCAAACGCATTTCCTGTGGAGAGCCGATGTCTCGCCGAATATTGATCGTGGATGACGTTGCGACAAACCGGATCGTGATGAAGGTTCGTCTTCGCAACGCCCATTACCAGGTCCTCCAGGCCAGCGACGGCCGGACGGCTCTCGAAGTTGCGCGCGCCGAACACCCGGACCTGATCCTGCTGGACATGTGCCTGCCCGACATCGAGGGAACCGACCTATGCCGGCGGCTCAAGGCCGATCGCGAGACCTCCTCGATCCCGCTGATCGTTGTCACGGCGGGCCGCGCGCCCGAAACCAAGATGCGCGCGCTGGAGGCCGGGGCCGACGAGTTCCTGTCGAAACCGCTCGATGAGACGATCCTGCTGGCGCGGGTGCGCAGCCTGCTGCGGGCGCGGGAAACCGCCGAGGAACTCGCGCTTCGCAACGGCACCCATCAGGTGCTGGGCTTCGCCGAGGCGGCCCCGGATTTCGCCCCGCCCGGTCTGATCGCGCTGATCGCCAGCGATCCGCGCCGGGCGCGCGCCTGGCGCGCCGCGCTGGTGCCGCTGCTCTCGGACAGCCTGACGGTGCTGAGCCGGGCCGAGGCCCTGAATCCGCAACCGGGCACGGTGCCGCCCGATGCCTATGTGATCGACGCCGACCTGACGCCCGACGGGGCAGGCCTGCGGATGGTCAGCGAGCTGCGCGCCCATCCCGGCTCGCGCGATGCCGCGATCCTGATCGTGGTGCCCGAGGCGGCGCGCGAAACGGCGGCGATGGCGCTCGATCTGGGCGCCAATGACCTGATCGCCGACCCCATGGATGCGCAGGAACTGGCGCTCCGGATTAAGATGCAGATCCGGCGCAAGGCGCAGTCGGACCGGCTGCGGGCAACGCTGGAGGACGGCCTGCGCCTCGCGGTGACCGATCCGCTGACGGGGCTCTTCAACCGCCGCTACGCCCTGCCCCATGTCGCCAGGATCGCCGAACGCGCGGCCGAGACCGGGCGAAGCTTCGCGCTGATGATCCTCGACATAGACCGCTTCAAGCTGGTCAACGACCATTACGGCCATGCCTCGGGCGACGCCGTTCTGGTCGAGGTGGCGCGGCGGCTCAAGGAAAATCTGCGCGCGGTCGATCTGATCGCACGGATCGGCGGCGAGGAATTCATGGTGGCGCTGCCCGAAACCGATGCCGAGCGCGCCCGCAGCACCGCCGAGCGTCTGCGCCAGGCGATCGAGCGCCTGCCGATGGCCCTGCCCGGCGGCGCCGGCGAGATCCCGGTGACGATCAGCGTGGGCGTGACGATCGGCGATGGCTGCGCCTTCGTCACCGGCCAGGGCGATCTCGAGACAGAGGTGCGCGAGATTATGGAGCATGCCGACCGCGCGCTTTACGGCGCCAAGGCCTCGGGCCGAAACACCGTCGAGATGTCGCGCAGCGCGGCTTGAGAGCACCTGCGCACCTGCGCGAAAGACCGTGAAAGACATCGCGGACGGCCGGGACCGGGAAAACCCGCCCGCACCTGTTCAGGCTGTTCAGGCCGCGCGCGCGGATCGCGGGATGAGATCAGCGGCCTTGGGGCGGAACCGGGCAACGGTCGCGGCCGGGCGGGCCGTGGCGCAGCACCCGTTCGAGCCGGTCGGCAAAGGCCGAACGCTCCTCGGGCGACATCGCCGACAGGCGGTCGAGCATGAGTTGCCGTACCATCCCCGCATGGGTCTGCACCCGGGCCCCCTGACGGTCGAGAACCATCGCGATCCGCTCGGCATCGAAAGTGTCGCCCCGCAGCGCGGTCAGCATGTCGCGAAAGCCCTGCCGCACCTCGCGCCGCTCTTCGCGGACCCGCGGCGCCTCGGCCCGCAGCGCCTTGCGGATCTCCGCCCGGTCGCTATCGGAAAGCGCACGCCCATAGGGGCCGAGCGCCCTCATCGTTACGGCATCGGACAGACCGCCACCGGGCCTGTGGCTTAGAAACGCGCCGCCGATCAGGCCCAGCAGCAGCACATTGACCGCAAGGCTGAGCCCCAGGGCCAGAGAGAGCCGGTTGCGGCCTCGCCGGGGCGGGGCGGTCGCTTCGGGGTCGGACATGCTTATCCCTCCGTCAGAAAGGTGTCGAGGCTGGGCATCAGATCGCCCGGCCCATAGGCCGATCCGAGAATCTCGGTGCTGAGCCTGCCGACATCGCCAGGCCCGGCATACCCGATCCAGAGCCCGAAGACGCCCGCTGTCGCAACCCCGGCAAGGGCCGGCCAGCCGCCGATGGCCGTCACCAGAAGCGCCAGAATGCTCCGTCGCCGCGTGGGCTGTCGCCGCGGTGCCGTCCTCGCGGCGGCGGCCGTCACCATCGCGTCTTCCATGATCCGGGCCATCAGCGCCGCCGAGGGCTCGGCCCGGTCCTGCCGCGCCGCCTCGAACAGAGCCTCAAGCGTCTCGTCTTTCATCCTCGGTTCAGTCATCGTCGAACCCCAATGCCTCGCGCTGCCCTGCCAGTATCCGGCCCAGCGCCCGCTTGCCCCGGGCGGTCAGACTTTCGACCGCCTCGACGCCGATCTCGAGAATCGCGGCGATCTCGGGGTTCGAGAGCCCCTCGATATGCCGCAGGATCACCGCCTGCCGCTGCCGCTCGGGCAGAAGCGCCAGTGCCGCCTCAAGCGCCGCGACCCGCGCCGCCTGCTGCAGCCGCGCCTCGGCGCCCGGGCTGTCATCGGGCGGCTCGGGCACCTCGTCGAGCGCCCTGGCCCGCCGGCGACGCAGCCGGTCGGTACAAAGGTTGGTGACGACGCGGTAGAGCCAGGTCGTCACCCGTGCCTCGCCCGGGCGCCAGTCGGGCGCGATACGCCAGAGCCGCAGCATCGCCTCCTGGGCCACGTCCTCGGCCTCGGCCCCGTCGCGCAGGAGGCGGCGGGCATAGGACAGGATCCGGGGCGTCATCCTGAGCGTGAGCAGCCGCACGGCACGCGCATCGCCCTGGCCACAGGCCAGAAGCAGCGCCTCGTCGGTCTCTCCGTCTCCGGCATCGAAAGGCATGTCCATCCTGCTTTTCGGCCTACCCCGTCGCCCCGGGCCCGGCAAGCGGGCAGCGCCCCGTCAGGACGACGCCCGCCATCCCGCGCCTCAAGGCTGCGCGGTCGGATCCTGCTGTCGCATCATGCCGCGGAAGGCCCGGATTCCGGCCTCGAATTCCTCCTTCGACAGGCTGCCATCGCCATCGGCATCGATGCGGTTGAACATCATCGCGGGCCCCGGCCGCTGGGCCAGCTCCTCGGCGCTGAGCTTGCCGTCGCCATCGGCATCCATCATCTCGACCAGCCTCCGGGCGCGCTCGGCGCGGTCCTCGGGGCTGAGCGAGGGATCGCCGAAGCCGCCATAGCCCATCGGTCCGGACCCATCGAGCCCGCCGAACATCCCGTATCCGCCGCCCATCGCGCCCCGCGGCCCCATGCCGCCGGGATGACCGCAGGCGCCGCCCCTACCCTGTCCCATCATGCCGTGGCCCATCATGCCCTGGCCCATGCCGCAGCCGCCCGGCATGCCGCCACCGCGCTGCATGCCCGGCTGCATGCCGCAGCCCTGCCCTCTTTGCCTCCAGTCCCCCTTGCCGCGGCCCCGGCCGGCCGGGCCGAGTTTCTCTGCCTCCTCGGGCGAGAGCAGGCCGTCACCATCGGTATCGAGATCGGCGAAACGGGCCCGGGCCCGGGCGGTGAATTCCTCGGGCGAGATCGCGCCGTCGCCATCGGCGTCCATCCGGCCGAAAAGCATGCCCTGACGGGCACCGCCCGGCCCGGCAACCGGCCCCGTCCCCGGCCCTGCGGCCGCCCCGGGCCCCTGCTGGGCCATTGCCGGCGCCGTCAGCGACAGAATCGCCGCCGCCCCGATCGCAAGTGCCGCGCGCGACATCTTCGTTGCATTCCGTGCCATCTCGGTCTCCTTCGGTTCTCTCTGCCGGACGACCCCGCGTCGTCCGCCTTCAGAAGCTGTTACGGAACCCCTGCGGGTTTCCGTCGCCCTCGGCCCATTCCGCGCGATTTTCTCTCGCGCGGCCCGCTTCAGCTTGGCCCCCGGGGCTGTCGCGCGACGCTATTTTCCCGGGCTTTCCCCGGGCTTTCTTCGGGGCGACCTTGCCCCTGGCGGCACGGCTCTGCGCGCCAGTGCCAAGCCGGCCCGGGGCCGCGACATCCCGCCGCAAGGACAGACGGTCCCATTCTTAACCGTTCAGCGCGTGACTAGCTTGATCTGGCAGGCCGAGGACGCGGCATGCGATGGGACACACGGACAGGTGACATGATCGGATCTCACGCCAGACCCGTTGGCGCGGCCGTGTTGCGCGGCTGGTGCAAACGTTGCCCGAATTGCGGAGCCGGCCCGATGCTGTCGGGCTATCTCGCGGTACGCGAACACTGCCCCGTCTGCATGGAAGAGCTCCACCACCACCATTCCGATGACGGCCCGGCCTATCTGACGGTGCTGATCGTCGGCTTGCTGAGCGCGCCGCTGGTCGCAGGCAGCATCGCCGCCTTCCGCCCCGACCCTCTGGTGCTGACCTCGGTCTTTTCGATTGGCTGCGTCGCCCTGGCGCTCTACCTTCTGCCGAGACTGAAAGGGGTGATGGTGGCATTGCAATGGGCCAAACGGATGCACGGCTTCGGCCAACCGGCGGAATAGAGACCCCACCGATCCGCGATGCGGCAACGGTGATCGTGCTGCGCGATGCCGCCACGGGCCCGCGCGTGCTGATGGGGCAGCGCGGGGCAAGCGCAGCCTTCATGCCCAACAAGATGGTCTTTCCGGGCGGCGCCGTCGATCCGGTCGATGCCACGGTGCCCCTGGCCTGTCCACTGGCCGCCGCCTGCGCCGCGCGGCTTCAGGCCGAGGCCGCGCCGGCCATGGCCGGCGCGCTGGCCGCCGCGGCGGTCCGCGAGCTCTGGGAGGAAACCGGGCAGATCCTCGGGCGTCCCGGCACATGGCCCGGCCCCGCCCCGAAGGGCTGGCGCGGCTTTGCCGCCACCGGGCATCTGCCCTCGCCCGAGGGCTTTCACTTCATCTTTCGCGCCATCACCCCGCCGGGGCGGCCGCGCCGCTTCGATGCACGCTTCTTCCTGGTCGAGGCCGAGGCACTGGCCAGTGACCCCGACGATTTCTCGGGCGCCGAGGACGAGCTGAGCCAGCTTCAGTGGATCCCGCTGGCCGAGGTGCGCCGGTTCGATCTGCCCTTCATCACCGAAGTGGTCCTGGCCGAGGTCACGCAGCTGATCCGGGGCGGGCTGCCCCCCGCAAGCGTGCCGTTTTTCGACAATCGCGACCAGATCTCGAAATTCCAGCGTCTCGCCTGACCAAACGCCCTGCAAGCCTGTCGCCCCGAGGCCCGGACCGCGCGCGAATCGGGCGGGCCGGGCCGGGGATCAGAGCGGTGCCTGACCGACCGAGCGGCCGATCCCGGCGGGACGGGGCAGCGCGGCATGGGCGCGCGCAATCTCGGCCATCCGGCGGGCAACCTCCGGCCCGGGCTCGGAGGCCTGACGGGTCTCGAGGCTCACATGTACCAGCAATGCCTCTGCGGTCGCGATCTCGCGCCCCTCGGCGAACAGCCGGTGGAACAGATGGAGCTTGCGGCCTTCCGCGCCCAGGCACAGGCTCTCGACCCTGAGCGCCGCGCCGGGCTTTGCCTCGGCGAGATGGCGGATATGCGACTCGACGGTAAAGAACCCCGCCCCGCCCGCCACATAGGCCGCGTCGCAGCCCATCAGCTCGACCACCCGGTCGGTCGCATCCGAGAAGACCTGCATATAGCGCGCCTCGGTCATGTGGCCGTTATGGTCGATCCAGTCCAGCGGCACGGTTCGGGCCACGCTGCGGATCGGCCCGGCGATGTCCGCCTCGCCCTCCCCGAGCCGGGCGTCAAAGCCGCGCAGATGCGCGCCCGCCCCCCAGCCCGCCCATTTCAGCGCCCGGAGCACCGCGACGAGGTTCCTGTCGCGGACCTGCTCCAGCTCTTCGAGCGGCCGCCCGCCGGCCTGCGCCCCGGCCTGTTCGGCCACGGTCCGCGCCAGCGCCTCGGTCGCCTCGGGCATCTCGGTCAGATGGGTGCGCGGCAGATCGAGACCCGGCCCGATCCGCGACACCACCTTGTCGACCCCGGCGACACCTCCGGCCAGCAGTGCGGATTCGAACGGCCCCATCTGCGCCCAGTTGAGCCCGACCCCCATCCGCACCGCCTCGTCGATCTCGGCGGTGGTGGCAACCCCGTCATGCACGAGCCAGAGCGCCTCGCGCCAGACCGCCTCCATCAGCCGGTCGGCGATATGGCCGTCGATCTCGCGCCGGACCGGCAGCGGCATCATGCCGATGCCGCGCAGCACCAGATCGGCCCGCTCGCGCGCCCAGCCGGGCGCGTCCTCGGCCAGGACCAGCTCGACCAGCGGCAGCAGATAGACCGGGTTGAACGGATGCGCCACGACGATCTGGCAGCGCCGCGCACCCTGCCCGTAAAGCGCGGTCGGGGTGAAGCCCGCCGTCGAGGAGGCGATGATCGCCTCATCGGCGGCATGTTCCTGCACCTTCTGGTAAAGCGTGCGCTTGAGATCCAGCCGTTCGGGCACGCTTTCCTGGATCCAGCCCGCGCCCGATACCGCCTGCGAGATGGTGGCGACATGGACCACCTCGCCCTCGGCGGGCAGGGGCCGCTCCGACAGGCCGGGCAGCGCGCGGCGGGCATTGCCGAGCACCGTCGCCACGCGCGCGACGGCCGCCGGATCGGGGTCGAACACGCGCACAGACCAGCCCATCAGGGCAAAGCGCGCAGCCCAGCCCGCACCGGCAACCCCGGCGCCGAGAATGGCAACCGTGCCGGTCACGCCGCCCCGGCGGCCGATACCCGGCCGCGACCTGTCCCGCTATTCGTCCGAAGGCACATGCTCTCCCCCAAGTCACAGCGCCCATAATGTCCTCCGTCCCCATCGGGGCAAGGGCCGGGCCGGATCGTTCGCGCGATGGATGCCGGGCGTGCCAGAGATGCAACGAATTGGCCCCGCCGTCCCCGCCGTCCCGGCCGATCCGGCCGCGGCAGCCCTCAGAACGGCATCGGATAGGCCTTGTGCATCGCCGCGATCTCGGCCTGGATTTCGGGCGACAGGGTCAGATCGGCCGCGCCCAGGGCGGTCTCGAGCTGCGCGGTCGAGGTCGCGCCGATGATCGGGATCACAGGAAAGGGACGGCTGGCGACGAAGGCAATCGCCATCTGCACCGGGTCGAGCCCATGCGCCTTGGCGATCGCCAGATAGCCCGACACCGCCTCCCAGACCCGGGGCGTGATCCGTCCGCCAAGATCGGGGCTGCGCGACCGGCGCGAGCCGTCGGGCGTGACATCGCCCGCATATTTTCCGCTGAGAAGGCCGGTGGCAAGCGGGCTGTAGGCCAACAGCGGCAGGTTCTCGTTCACGCCGAGCTCGGCCAGGTCGGTGTCATAAAGCCGGCAGAGCAGCGAATATTCGTTCTGAAGCGTCCGGGCCCGCGGCAGACCCTTTTCGTCGGCCAGGCGCAGCCATTGCGCCATGCCCCAGGCGGTTTCGTTCGACAGCCCGAAATGGCGGATCTTGCCCGCCTTGACCAGTTCGTCGAGCGTTTCGAGCACCTCTTCCATATTGGCCAGCGTCGCGGCGCGGTCCTGATGCGAGGGGTCGTAGCGCCAGTTCTTGCGGAAATGGTAGGATCCGCGGTTCGGCCAGTGCAGCTGGTAGAGGTCGATATAATCGGTACGCAACCGCCGGAGCGAGCCCTCGACCGCCCTGAGCAGGGAGTCGCGGCAGACCGGCTCGCCCTCGCGCACCGTCTTCATGCCCTCGCCGGTCATCTTGGTGGCGACGATCCAGTCCTTGCGGCGGCCGGTATCCCGGAACCAGTTGCCGATGATCCGTTCAGTGCGGCCGACGGTTTCCGCGAGGACCGGCGCCACCGGATACATCTCGGCCGTGTCCATGAACTGCACGCCCCGTTCACAGGCAAGGTCGATCTGGGCATGTGCCTCATCCTGGTCGTTCTGGCTGCCCCAGGTCATCGTCCCCAGACACAGGCAGGACACTTCCAGCCCGGTACGACCCAGCGAAACTTTCCTCATGTTCTATCCCTCATTGCAGTCCGCACGAAAAGGTATCCCGAGGATGGGCCGGTGCAAGGCGGATTTGTTCTCGCCCATTCCGGTTCGCCCATCTGCTCGCCCCGCATGTCGGCCCCGGCATGCGGATCCCCAGTCGGGGCGCCAGTCGGAGCACCAGTCGGTGCGCCGAAACGAGGCGACGGCGCGGGACGACAAAACGCGACGGCGACCTCGACAACCAACCGCCCTGACCGGAAACGCGAAGCCAGAAAACGCTGGGCCAGAAAACGCGGGGCCCGGAAACGCGAGGCCGGTCCCCTTCCGGATACCGGCCTCCTTGCACGGGCGAAGTTTAGCAGATCGTCCACCCGGGGAGGCGGGAAAAACATATAGAGAACATCTAAACAACAAGACGTAATGTCGAGACACCCGATCATGGCCGTCCCGGCACGGCCCGGCGGCCCTGTCCGGCCCGGGCAAAGCCGCGGCTGCGACCCAAAGGCACCCCCGCTTGCAAGGCCCCTCACCGCCCCCGATCTGAGGTGAGGACCGAGCCACAACCGGAGAAAAACAAATGGATATCCGCTTCGACGGCCAAACCGCGCTGATCACCGGTGCAAGCACCGGGATCGGAGCTGCCATCGCGCATGAACTCGCCGCCTCGGGGGCCACGGTCTGCCTGGCCGCGCGCACGGCCTCGAAGCTGACCCCCGTGGTCGAGGATATCGCCGCGGCGGGCGGCAAGGCCTATGCCATGCCCTGCGACGTGTCCGATCCGGGCGCCGTCGAGGCGCTGGTCGCGCGCACGGTCGAAACCACCGGCGGGCTGCATCTGCTGGTCAACAATGCCGGGATCTCGGGGCCTTCGGCCGATGCCGGTGCCTATCCGCTGGACGGCTGGCGCGATGTCATCGACATCAACCTCAACGGCGTCTTCTACGGCCTGCGCTTCGGCCTGCCCGCGATCGAGGCCTCGGGCGGCGGGGCGGTGGTGAACATGAGTTCGATCCTCGGCAGCGTCGGCATGGCCACGGCACCCGCCTATGTGGCGGCCAAGCACGCGCTGCTGGGGCTGACGAAATCGGCGGCCCTGGCTTATGCCGAGCGCGGCATCCGCATCAATGCCGTCGGCCCCGCCTTCGTCAGGACACCGATGATCGAGACCGGGCTCGACGCCGAAACCCAGGCGCGGGTGACGGCGCTCCATCCGGTCGGGCGGATGGGCCGGTCGGACGAGATCTCGGGGCTGGTGGCCTTCCTTCTGTCGGACCGCGCAAGCTTCATCACCGGCAGCTATCATCTCGCCGATGGCGGATATACCGCGCAATAGCGCCCCAAAGGCCGCGCCAGAGCCCCACGAGGCTCTGGCCCTCGGGCGCATGGCAGGATAAACGGGCCTCAAGATCCGGCAAGAAGGCAACGGCAGATGGCACGCATCCTGATCACCTCGGCGATCCCCTATATCAACGGGATCAAGCATCTGGGCAACCTCGTCGGAAGCCAGCTTCCGGCCGACCTCTATGCCCGCTACTGCCGCGCCCGCGGCCATGAGGTCATGTTCCTCTGCGCCACCGACGAGCATGGCACCCCCGCCGAGCTGGCCGCGGCCAAGGCCGGCAAGCCGGTAGCGGAGTATTGCGCCGAGATGCATGAGGTGCAGGCCGAGCTGGCCCGCGGCTTCCGGCTGTCCTTCGACCATTTCGGCCGCTCGTCGAGCCCGCAGAACCACCGGCTGACGCAGTATTTCGCGGGCCGGCTGGCCGAGAACGGCCTGATCGAGGAAGTCAGCGAGCGTCAGGTCTATTCCAATGCCGATGGCCGCTTCCTGCCCGACCGCTATATCGAGGGCACCTGCCCCAATTGCGGCTACGAGAAGGCGCGCGGCGATCAGTGCGAGAACTGCACCAAGCAGCTCGACCCGACCGACCTGATCGCGCCGCGCTCGGCGATCTCGGGCTCGACCGATCTGGAAGTGCGCGAGACCAAGCACCTGTATCTGCGCCAGTCGCAGATGCGCGACAAGCTCGAGGCCTGGATCGACGACAAGACCGACTGGCCGGTGCTGACCACCTCGATCGCCAAGAAATGGCTGAACGATGGCGACGGGCTGCAGGACCGGGGCATCACCCGCGATCTGAACTGGGGCATTCCGGTGAAGAAGGGCGAGGCGGACTGGCCCGGCATGGAGGGCAAGGTCTTCTATGTCTGGTTCGACGCGCCGATCGAATATATCGCGGCCTCGGCCGAATGGGCCGAGAAGAACGGCCGCCCCGAGGCCGACTGGCGGCGCTGGTGGCGGCTCGACGAGGGCGCGGAAGACGTGCGCTATGTCCAGTTCATGGGCAAGGACAACGTGCCCTTCCATACGCTGAGCTTCCCGGCGACGATCATGGGCTCGGGCGATCCCTGGAAACTGGTGGATTACATCAAGTCCTTCAACTACCTGAATTACGATGGCGGCCAGTTCTCGACCAGCCAGGGCCGGGGCGTGTTCATGGATCAGGCGCTGTCGATCCTTCCCGCCGATTACTGGCGCTGGTGGCTCTTGTCGCACGCCCCCGAGAATTCGGACAGCGAGTTCACCTGGGAGAATTTCCAGGCTTCTGTGAACAAGGACCTGGCCGACGTGCTGGGCAATTTCGTCAGCCGCGTGACCAAGTTCTGCCGCTCGAAATTCGGCGAGGCGGTGCCCGAGGGCGGCGCTTATGGCGACCGCGAGCAGGAGCTGAACGACGATCTCTATATCCGCATCCGCGCCTATGACGCGCATATGGAGGCGATGGAGATCCGCAAGGCCGCGGCCGAGCTGCGCGCGATCTGGGTCGCGGGCAATGAATATCTGCAGGAGGCGGCGCCCTGGTCGGTCTACAAGGAAGACCCGGACAAGGCCGCCGCGATCATCCGCTTCTCGCTGAACCTGATCCGGCTTTACGCGGTGCTGTCGGCGCCCTTCATTCCCGATGCCGCGAAGGCGATGATGGAGGCGATGGGCACCGAGGACGATACCTGGCCCACGCAGATGACCCATGCGATGGAGCGGCTGGCGCCGGGCCAGGCCTTCACCACGCCCGAGATGCTGTTTCGCAAGATCCTGGACGAGGAGCGCGAGGACTGGCAGGCGCGCTTTGCCGGGCAGCGGAGCTGAGCCCGGCCGGCCGCCTGTGGCAGCCGTCGCAAGACGGGTATTTGAGCCAAGAAGAAGAAGGGGCCGCACGGGCCCCCTTTTCATGTCCGGTCGCCGGAAGGAGTCAGGACGAGGGCAGGTGTCAGGACGAGGGCCGGACCACGTAGACCGAGCAGTCCGAATGGCGGACCACGCGAGCGGCGTTGGGGCCGAGCAGATAGTCGCTCAGCTCGGGCTTGTGGGCGCCGACCACGATCAGATCGCTGCCCGCCTCGCGGGCAGCATGCAGGATCTCTTCATAGGCCTTGCCGGTCAGGACGATATGGCGGACGGCGGCATTGGCCTCGGCCCCGATCACCTCGCTGACGAAATCGTTCAGCAGGCGCCGGGCGCGGGACAGCGCCTTGTCATGGTAGCTGCTGTCGAAGAACTGTCCGACGACGCTCATGCCGAAATCGGGCAGCACGGTGATGACGTCGAGCCGGGCGCCATCCATCGCCGCCAGCCGGGCGGCGACGGTCAGGACCTCGCGGTCATGTTCGGGCTGGCTGACATCGATGGCACAGAGAATGGCACGGATCATGCGGGCACTCCTTCCCGTCGGGCGCGGGACCGTTGCAACCAGAACACGCCGCCCAGTAGCGCGAGCGCGGGCAGGAAGACAAGCTCCTGCGGCCATTGATGCTGCGGCACCCGCAGCGCGGTCAGCGTCACCGGGATATCACCGTAGAAATCGAAGCCCTGCAATGTCTCGGCGAAGGGGGTGCCGAACATCGGCTCCTCCAGCACGACCTGCCCGTCGATCTCGTCGGGCAGAAGCCCTGTCGCGGCCATCCGGGCCGGGCCGCCCTGCTCGTCGCCGACGGTGACGACGAGCGTGGTCTCCTTGGGCTCGAGCGTGACGAAGTCGGGGCCCGCGACCCGCAGCCGGAGCGTATCGCCCGGCTCGGCCGCGGCGAGTGCCTGTTCGAAGCGGGCGGGCGGCAGATCGGCGAAGGGCGGCTGCAGCCGGTCCATCACGAAATCGGGCCGGAACAGCAGGAAGGAGATCGCGATCAGCGCGACGCTTTCATAGATCCGGCTGCGGGTGACGAACCAGCCCATGGTGCCCGCGGTGAAGACGAGGATCGCCACGGTCGAGACGATGAAGACGAGGATGCCCTGGGCCCAGGTCACGTCGATCAGCAGCAGGTCGGTGTTGAAGATGAAGACGAAGGGCAGCGCCACGGTGCGCAGCGAATAGAAGAAGGCGATGAAGCCGGTCCGGATCGCGTCGCCTCCCGACACTGCGGCGGCCGCAAAGGAGGCCAGCCCCACGGGGGGCGTCACATCGGCCATGATGCCGAAATAGAAGACGAAGAGATGCACCGCGATCAGCGGCACGATCAGGCCCGACTGGGCGCCGAGATGGACCACGACCCCCGCCATCAGCGAGCTGACGACGATGTAATTGGCGGTGGTGGGCAGGCCCATGCCCAGGATCAGCGACAGGATGCCGACGAAGATCAGCATCAGGACGAGGTTGCCGCCCGAGACGAATTCGACGAGATCGGCCATAACCTGCCCGATGCCGGTCAGGGTGACGGTGCCGACGATGACGCCTGCGGTGGCGGTGGCAAGCCCGATGCCGATCATGTTGCGCGCGCCCGCGATCAGCCCCGAGACGAGATCGAGCCCGCCCTCGCGGGTCGAGGCCAGAAGCCCGCTGCCCCCCCGGAACAGCGCCTTGAGCGGGCGCTGGGTGATCAGGATGACGAACAGCAGCGCGGTCGCCCAGAAGGCCGAGAGGCCCGGCGATTTCTGCTCGATCATCAGGAAATAGACGAGCACGACGATGGGCAGCAGGAAGTAGAGGCCCGACTTGTAGATCTCGGAAATGACGGGCAGTTTCACCTGCGCCGCATTGGGATCGTCGGGTTCGAGATCGGGTACGGTCGCAGCCAGCGCCAGCAGCGCCAGATAGGCCGCGAAGACCAGCACCGCCAGCACCCAGCCCGCGCCCTCGGGCAGGGCCGCGACGATCCAGCCGACCGGATATTGCACGCCATAGCACAGGAGCGCGAAGCCCGCGAAGAAGGCGAACATGCCGCCGACGGTGCGCCCGAGCGAGGTCACGCCATGGCCGAGGGTCGGCATGTTGCGCTTCACCGCCTCGAGATGGACGATATAGACCAGCGCGATGTAGGAGATCAGCGCCGGCAGGAAGGCATGGGTGATGACCTCGACATAGGAAATCCCCACATATTCGACCATCAGGAAGGCCGCGGCCCCCATCACGGGCGGCATGATCTGACCGTTGACCGAGCTTGCGACCTCGACCGAGCCCGCCTGTTCCGAGGTGAAGCCGACCCGTTTCATCAGCGGGATGGTGAAGGTGCCCGTGGTCACCACATTGGCGATCGACGAGCCCGAGATCAGCCCGGTCGCGGCCGAGCCCACCACCGCGGCCTTGGCCGGGCCGCCCCGAAGATGCCCGAGCGCGCCGAAGGCCATCTTGATGAAGTAGTTGCCTGCCCCCGCCTTCTCGAGCAGCGCGCCGAACAGCACGAAGAGGAAGACGAACTTGGTCGACACGCCCAGCGCGATGCCGAAGACGCCTTCGGAGGTGGTCCACATATGGCTCATGGCCTTTTGCAGGCTCGCGCCCTTCCAGCGGATCACCTCGGGCACCCAGGGCGCCGCGCCGAAGAAGACATAGACCAGAAAGATAGAGGCGATGATCGCCATGGCCGGGCCCAGCGCCCGGCGCGCCGCCTCGAACAGAAGCAGAAGCCCGACCAGCGCCACCCATTTGTCGGTATCGTCGGCCAGGCCGCCCGACTGCACGATCTTGTCATAGACGATGTAGCCGTAAAGCGCGATCAGCGCGCCCAGCACCGCGAAGGCCCAGTCCTGCAACGGGACCTTGCGGCGCGGGCTCGTGCGGAAGGCGGGATAGGCGCAGAAGGCCAGGAAGATCGCGAAGGCCAAATGGATCTGGCGCGAATTGTTCACGATGTCGCCGGGCAGGATGAGATTGGAAAGCGGCGAGGCCAGCACCACCTGAAACACCGACCACAACAGAGCGACCCCGGCCAGGAACAGCCCCACCGCACCCGCCGGGCTGCGCGCGCCCGCATCCGAGGCGGCCACGAGATCCTGCAGTTCTTCCTCGCTGAGGGCGCGCCCCCCGGCTGCCTTGTCGGCCATCGCTCTGTCTCCCGGCTGGACCGCGCGCGTGACGCGGCCGTCATTATCCGGACGCTGTCGCCGCGCCCCTGGAGCGGACGGGCGCCACAGCGGCGCCCGTCCTTCTTTTGCCATAATGTACGCTGGGCTTAGTCGATCCAGCCTTTTTCGCGATAATAGCGCGCCGCACCGTCATGCAGCGGCACCGACAGGCCGTCCTTGATCATTTCTTCGGCCTTGAGATTGGCAAATGCCGGGTGAAGCGCCTTGAAGTCGTCCAGATTGTCGAAGACCGCCTTCACCAGCTGATAGACCGCCTCTTCCGAGACCGCGTCAGAGCTGACCAGCGTGGCGCCGACGCCGAAGGTCTCGGTATCCTCGTCATTGCCGCGATACATGCCGCCCGGAATGATCGCCTTGCGGTAATAGGAGTTTTCCTCGACCAGCTTGTCGATCTCGGGGCCCCGGATGTTGACGAGGACCGAGTCGCAGGCGGTGGTCGCCTCCTGGATCGCGCCCGAGGGATGGCCCACGGTATAGATCATCGCATCGATCTGGTTGTCGCAGAGCGCGGCCGACTGCTCGGCGGGCTTGAGCTCGGAGGCGAGGGCGAAATCGTCCATGGTCCAGCCCTTGGCGGCCATCACCACTTCCATGTTGCCGCGCTGGCCCGAACCGGGATTGCCGATATTCACCCGCTTGCCCTTGAGATCGTCAAGCTCGCGGATGCCGGAATCGGCACGGGCGACGACGGTGAAGGGCTCGGGATGCAGCGAGAATACCGCGCGCAGCCCCTCGAACGGGCCGTCGCCCTCGAAGCTGGGCGAGCTGCCATGATAGGAGTGATACTGAAAGTCCGACTGGACGACGCCGAATTCCAGCTCGCCCGCGCGGATGGTCTTGAGGTTATAGACCGAGCCGCCGGTGGATTCGACCGAGCAGCGGATGCCGTGATCCTTCCGGCCCTTGTTGACCAGGCGGCAGATCGCGCCCCCGGTCGGGTAATAGACGCCGGTCACGCCGCCGGTGCCGATGGTGATGAAGTCCTCGGCATGGGCCGCAGGGGCGGCCATGGCCGTCAGCACCGCCGCGGCGGCTAGGGGTTTGAATGGAAAGGTCATTGAACACTCCTCGGTTGTTGTTCGGTCTTGTTATGATTGCCGGCACGATGATTGTCGGCACGGGCTGGGGCCGGGCTCAGCCGACCCAGAACTCCCCGAGCCGGTGGTTGCGGGTTTCGATCTTCTCGATCCGGGCCTTGGCCGCAGGCCCTGCCCGCGCCGCGAGCATGCCGATGACGGTTTCCAGAAAGACAAGGCTTGCGGCATAGGACGAGAAGAATTGCGGACTGTCGGAGGGTAGGATGAAGCCCGCATCGGCCGATTTCAGCGCCGGGCAGGCATGGGTGTCGGTCACCACCATGACGAAGGCGCCGCGCTCCTGCCCCATCTCGGCGGCAAGGACGGCGCGGCGGGCATGCGGCGGCTTGGTCAGGACAACCAGCGCATCCTTTGGGCCGAGATCGGCCAGCGACGAGGCCAGCGAGGTCCCCATCCCCGCCGCGATCGACCAGTTGGGGGCGAAGTAACTGCCGAGATAGGCCATGTATTCGACGATGCCGGTCGAGCCCAGCGCCCCGAACAGCGTCACATGCCGCGCCCGGTGCAGCCGCTCGACCGCCGCTTCCAGCCGGTCCGGATCGACCAGCCGGGTCGCGGCCTCGAGATTGGCCATGCAGGCGCCTGAATGGCGCAGCAGGAAAGGCGGTTGTTCTCCCTGCCCGGCCTCTGCCTGCAAGCGTCGGACCTTTTCCGACAGGCTGACATAGCGCTGGCCGACCGCGCGTCGCGACAGCTCGCGCATCTCCTCGTAACTGGCAAATCCCAGCGCCCGGGCCAGCCGCGAGAAGGTCGCGGGCGAGAGGCCCGAAGAGGCCGAGACCGAGCGCAACGAGCGGCTGGCCACATCGACCGGATGCGCCGCGACATAGTCGGCCGCATCGCGCAGCCTGGCGCTGAGCGCGTCATAACCCGACGCGATCCTGTCCTCGATCGATGGCTGGTCCGACATTGCCCCCCTTGATCCTGGCGTCCCGTCCCCTGCCCCGGTCATGATCGGGTCCTGATCAGACCCTGATCCGGGCCCGGCACCGGACGCCTCCCGGATTCGATGAGACATAAGGGTCTCAGCCGTTTTACAGATTGTCAATTCCTGAAACGTCTGTTGCAGTTCCGCTTCGTCTGTCGCCCGTTGCGACTCGTCTGCCAGGGCTGTCCCATGTCTCATATCTTTCCCCGCAACTCCCGCGCCGCACTTCCCGTGATCGACCGCGGCGAGGGCGTCTATCTCTTCGACACGACCGGCAAGCGCTATCTCGACGCCTCGGGCGGTGCCGCAGTCTCCTGCCTCGGGCATTCCGACCGGGCGGTGACAGAGGCGATCAAGGCCCAGCTCGACCGGGTCGCCTTCGCCCATACCGGCTTTTTCACTTCCGAGCCCGCCGAGCGGCTGGCCGATCTGCTGGTGGCCCATGCACCCGAGGGCATCGCGCGGGTCTGGCTGGTCTCGGGCGGGTCCGAGGCGATGGAGGCGGCGCTGAAGCTCGCCCGGCAATACATGCTGGAAAGCGGCCAGCCCGGGCGGCACCGGGTGATCGCGCGGCGCCAGAGCTATCATGGCAACACGCTGGGGGCGCTGGCGACCGGCGGCAACATGTGGCGCCGCACCCCCTTCGCGCCGCTCCTGATCGAGACCTCGCATATCGCGCCCTGCTATGCCTATCGCGGGCGGGCCGAGGGCGAGAGCGAGGCGGCCTATGGCCGGCGCGTGGCCGACGAGCTGGAGACCGAGATCGAGCGGCTCGGCCCCGAGACGGTGATGGCCTTCGTCGCCGAACCGGTGGTCGGCGCGACGCTGGGCGCGGTGCCTGCGGTGCCGGGCTATTTCCGCCGCATCCGCGAGATCTGCGACCGCCACGGTGTGCTGCTGATCCTTGACGAGGTGATGTGCGGCATGGGCCGGACCGGCACGCTGTTCGCCTGCGAGGCGGATGGCGTCGCCCCTGACATCACCGCCATCGCCAAGGGGCTGGGCGCGGGCTATCAGCCGGTGGGCGCGATGCTCTGCACCGCCCGCATCCATGACACCATCGCGGCGGGCAGCGGCTTCTTCCAGCACGGCCATACCTATATGGGCCATCCCACCGCCGCTGCCGCCGCGCTGGCGGTCGTCACCCGGCTGACCGCGGACGGGCTGGTCGACCGGGCACGGGTCATGGGCGACAAGCTCGACGCGGCCCTGCGCGCGACCCTTGGCGATCATCCCCATGTCGGCGATATCCGCGGTCGCGGCCTGTTCCGCGGCATAGAACTGGTCGAGGACCGCGCCACCCGGCGTCCCTTCGACCCCGGGCGCAAGCTGCATGACCAGCTGAAGGCCGCCGCCTTCGAGGCCGGGCTGATCTGCTATCCGATGGGCGGCACCCTTGACGGGCGGCGGGGAGACCACATTCTTCTGGCCCCGCCCTTCATCATAGACGATAGCCATGTCTCTGAAATCACGGAAAAGTTGCAATTTGTGCTCGCAGCCCTGCGGTGAGCCGCCGCGCCTGCCCCCCTGCCCCGAAGACGCGCTTGAACTTCGGCGCATTCTGATCTTCACCGATGCAGCAAACAAGAACCGGGCGGCGCGGCCGCCCGGGAGCGACGGCTTGGGCCGCCCCCCCCTGAGAGGAATTCCGTCCGATGCCCGGCCCGACAAGTTTCGATGAGTTGACGGTCACAGGGACCGGAGACGGGATCGGGACAGAGCTTATCCGTCTGATCGACACGCGGAGAGAGCCGATGGGCCAAGGCGGCGCGGCCCGGCATTTCGCCGATGGTGGCCGTGCCGATCCCCCCTGCCGCCCCCTTTTGGCGGGCAGCGATCCGGACAGGCCGCCGCGCGACGGATATGCGCTCGGCTCCCGAGCCCAGGAACGGGGCGATGGCAAGGGCGCCGACAGGCTCCGGCCCGGCCGCGAACCGATCCGCCCTCTGCCCGGACGGCGCCCGGCGCTGCGATGCGATCCCTGCGACCATGTCGACCGCCCGCTTCGGTCGCCTGCGCTGCGCGAGATGCCGAAAGCGCAGGCCCTGCGGGCCGACGCGCCGGGTCCGCAAGTCCTGCCTTCGAGGGCCGCGGCCGGGCCGGAGGGCCGGGACACCCCTTGCCGCCCGACAAGACCGGCGGCCGGGTGTCTTAGCCTCGCCCGGCCCGCAGTCAGCAAGATCGCCCGACCCAAGGCCCAGTCCAGCGTCCGGTCCAGCGCCTGTGCCGCAACCTTCCCGCCGGACTGGCACAGGAAATGCCCCGGAGACCGCCCCGGCAGTACCGTCGGGCGCCGGCCGTCGTCGCGAGAAAATAGCGGCAATGCCTTCTGCGCGGACAGCAGGCGCCATCGCCCCTCTGCGCCGGCGCGCCCCGCCACCACAAGCCAGAGCGCCCCTGCCGCAACTCCAGGCATCGGGATCAGCTCCGGCCGCAGCCAGGGCCTCTCGCAGCGGATCGCATACCGGATCGCCGGAGCGGACATTCCTCCCTTTCCGGCGCGGCCTCCCCTGCGCAAGGCCGTGACTGAAGGCATCGCGATGCCGCCACGTTCCGGCCCCGCTTCCGCGCGGCATATCCATGACATTGCCTGCATGCGGGACATTCCGCGCAGGTCGTGCGCCGCGGCAGAGCCGCTGTGCATCTCCTCTCCGCCACGCGACGCGATGGCCGATATCCTCCTCGGCCATGGCACCCGCGCCGCCGGGACCGAAGGAAAGAGCTTTGCCCCGGCGGAAACCGGCCGGGACCTAACCTGCGGCCACGGGCGCCCCCTATACGCCCGGACCGTTTTCTCCGAAGACCGGCCCCCGGCACGCGGAAACGTTGCGGGGGGCTGCTCCTTTGACAACGGAAGACCCCCCCGATGACCATATTGACCTGCATCTCCCCGATTGACGGATCGGTCCTGGCCGAACGCGTCACGCTTACGCCAGAGGCGGCGCGCGAAGCGGTGGCGCGCGCCCGCGCAGCGCAGGCCGGATGGGCCGCGCGCCCGCTTTCCGAGCGGATCGCGCTGGTGCTCGACGCCGTCGCCAATATCGGCGCCATGAATGACGAGATCGTCCCCGAGCTTGCCCGGCAGATGGGACGCCCGATCCGCTATGGCGGCGAGTTCCGCGGCTTCGAGGAGCGCGCGACATACATGGCCGGGATCGCCGAGACCGCGCTGGCGCCGATCGCGGCCGAGGACAGCGGCAGCTTCAAGCGCTACATCTCGCGCGACCCGCATGGCGTGGTGCTGGTGATCGCGCCCTGGAACTACCCCTACATGACCGCGATCAACACCATCGCGCCGGCCCTGATCGCGGGCAATGTGGTGATGCTGAAACATGCGACCCAGACGCTGCTGGTGGGCGAGCGGATGGCGCGCGCCTTCCATGCCGCGGGCGTGCCCGAGGACGTGTTCCAGAACGTCTTTCTCGATCATGGCACCGCCTCGGCCCTGATTTCGGAACGCGCCTTCGACTTCGTCAACTTCACCGGCTCGGTCGCGGGCGGGCGGGCCATCGAGCGGGCGGCCGCCGGCACCTTCACGCCGCTGGGGCTGGAACTCGGCGGCAAGGATCCGGGCTATGTGCTCGAGGATGCCAATCTCGACATGGCCGTCGAGGTGCTGATCGACGGGGCGATGTTCAATTCGGGCCAGTGCTGCTGCGGGATCGAGCGGATCTATGTCGCCGAAAGCCTGTATGACCGCTTCCTCGAGAAGGCGGTGAAACTGGTCGAGGGCTACCGGCTGGGCGACCCGCTCGATCCCGAGACCACCATCGGGCCGATGGCGCAGGCGCGCTTTGCCGATCACGTCCGCGCCCAGACCGCCGAGGCGGTGGCCTCGGGGGCGCAGGCGATGATCGACCCCGCGCTCTTCCCGCAGGATGGCGGCACCTATCTGATGCCGCAGATCCTGACCGGGGTGACGCATGAGATGCGGGTGATGCGCGAGGAAAGCTTCGGCCCCGTGGTCGGCATCCTGCCGGTCAGGGATGACGAAGAGGCGATCCGGCTGATGAATGACAGCGATTACGGGCTGACCTGCTCGATCTGGACCAATGACGTCACGCGGGCCGAGCGGATCGGCCAGAGGATCGAGACCGGCACCGTCTTCCTGAACCGCGCCGACTATCTCGACCCGGCGCTGTGCTGGACCGGCTGCAAGGATACCGGTCGCGGCGGCGGGCTGTCGGTGATCGGCTATCAGAATCTGACCCGTCCGAAATCCTATCACCTCAGAAAGCTCTGACGGCGGGCCGAACACCGCCCGGCCCCGTCCCGCCGCAGCCGGACAGGGGCCGGCCCGCAGCCTCGGTATCGCCAGGGGCGCGGATCCGGATCGCAGGGGCTTGCCGGAAGCGGGGCCAGCCCCCGAACGGGAAAGCCCTCGCGTCCGCCTCCGGAGATCGCAGGTGAGCCCCCCCCGCCCGCTCTGCGGCCCTGACGGCGGTGGCATCCATGGTGGGACCGAGAAGCTCGGCCCGGAGGGTCGCCTCGATGGCGGGCCGGCGCCGGGCTCTGCGACAGGTCGGGGATACCCGCGACGCTCGCCCGCGCGCCGATGCCCCGGCCCAGGCGGGGCCGGGCCTGACCGGCACCGGCGCGGAGATCGGCCGCGCCGGTGTGAAGGCCGGTTCCGCCCCCCGAGACGAGGATCATCCGCGATCCGAAAGGGCTGCCGGCCCCAGGAGCTCCGCGTCCGGGGATTTCTGCGCCCGCGATGCGCGAGACGACCACCGCAGTCGACGGCATGGCAGACCTCACCCGGCATCGCAGGGACGCGCCCCGGGCGGGAATGCGGGGCGCGTCCCCGTTCCGGAGGCGCGGAAAGCCCCAAGCGGACAGGCCATCCGGCCGGAATGCCCCCAAGCCCCCCAACCGGCCACCGGCCGGAACACTGCCACCGGCCCCGGCAGGACGGTCCGAATGTTGCACGCCACGCGGCATTCTCCGACCCGGACCCCGTGAGAGCACCCAAAATAAAAAGGACCGCAAAAAGGACGCAAGGATCAACCGGCGACGGATCGGGGCGGCGGGCGGCGGCGGCGAGAGGATGCCCGGACGACGCCATGCGGCCCATCCGGAAGGCGCATGAGCGCTTTCATGCGCCTGATCGCGGGACCGAATGCCCGGACCGGAAGGAAGATGCCAGGCGGGATCCTCGGGATGATGGGAATGCTCTTCCGGCCTTCGCGGTCGAAGAGCTTTACCCGCCGGCGCTCCAACGGCCGGAAATGGCCCGCTTCGCGATGGTGGCCTTTTGCATCATGGGCCGCCCCCGTTCGATCCGGCGGCACTCGACCCTGCGGATCGACCTGTCTTGAGGCCGCTGACCGGTCGGCACGCGGGCCGTGCCGGGAAATTTCCCGGTCTGGTCCCGATCTTCTTTCGGGCTTTCTGCCTCATGCTGTGCCCGACAGCCGATCCGTTCGCTGAGATAGGGCAGGCACGCCCTGCCCGCCTGAGGCCCGGCTCCATGGCCGGTCAAGAGCCGTCATGAAACGGGCCCTTGCTCATGATCCTGAAGGCCAGATACGAGCCGTTCGCGGCGAGGCTGTGCCTGACGAGAGGGTTTCCGCTCCCGATGATGTTCCTCTTCATGGGCGATGTCCTCGGGAGGACCGCACTCACGACCCTTGCCGGATGCTCCATGCCTGGCAGTGCCGGACGGGCGGACCATCGACGACAAGCGGGTGCCGGTCGCGGGCCGCGGCCTGCCGATGCCGGCGCCATGCGCAAGGACGGCCTGATGGAACCACGCGACCGCCCGCTTGTCGTCAGCACAGGCCTGCATGCCATTGGCCCCTGACCGGACGAGCCGAAGCAAGGGGGTGCCGGCACAGCACGGCCCCGGCTGCGCGCAGGACCCCGCCCCGAAGCCTTCGATCCGCCCATGCGGCGGCCTTGCCGGGACAGCGCCCTCTGCTCTGGCACTGCCAATGTCGTTCGGACGCGGGCTGCCGGCATCGGTCGCGAGCCGGGTGAGAGCGCCCGGGCCGGGCCCCTCGTCGGCCATCTTGCCGCCATAAAGACTGTCGAGCGCCGGGCGTCCGCGACGCCGGTTGCAGAGGGTCTCTGCCGTCCGGCCACGCCGCATTGGATCGCACCGCCCGATATCGGAAATAACCGCAGCCTCGG